>NZ_CAJHBG010000007.1:0-1057 GCF_904846575.1 Psychrobacter sp. H8-1 | reverse complement strand
ATGTTTGTTATATTATTTCAAGAATAAAACTAGCCAAGGAAAATGGTTTCACTACCCCAAAAGAAATAGAGGACTTTGTTAATAAGGAAATTAATGAAGAGAATAAGAGGCTATCCTCAAAAGGTATAACATTGTCTAGCGGTACAAGAATAACAAATGTTGGAGAGTATTACGGTTTAGTTTCTCATGCAAGACTAGCATCAGAAAAAGAGCCTACAGCAACCTTTACAGAGATTACTAATCGTTGCAAAGGAGAGTTCGAAAATACTAGATCTTATCAAGATATTGTTAATCGCCAAATTGAAAAAATTTATTTAAGCTCCTCTATTGATCGTGAATCTGCATCTGGGAAAGCTCGTAGTGAGTTTCGCTTACATCCTATTTTATTACTTTATAAGATACTTTTAGAGCTTGGTATCGCAACAGGTACCCACGAAGTTTCTATAACTGAGTACAGAACTTTCATAGTGACCACTAAACAATATACTGACTTTTTGGACACATTATTATTAATTAAATTATATAGAGACTCAGATGACAGTGAATTAGAAAATAAACTACAAGAATACATTGATAAATCTAATAACTTTAATCACTTACTGAGTGTTATCCCATATCTTGAAAATTTACATATAGAAAATAATAAAATAAAATTAAACCTAGAAAAACTTGTAGAAGTTACTCAAAAGGTTGTTAACTTTGAGAGAAAATTAAAAGAGTATACTTTAGATCCCAACATATACCTTGATTTTCTAGGTTCCACTAAAAGTCTTTATGAAGTAGATAGCCTTGACAACACTGTTGACAGTCAAAACATGGTTCGTTCTGACAATGCTAATTACACTATATCTAAAAATATGAGCGGCAAAAATATATTGCTTTATGGTGCTCCTGGAGTTGGTAAAAGTCACCTTATCGAAACTCAATACTGTAGTGACCCTAGTAAAATTGAACGAGTAGTATTTCATCCAGAATACAGATTTCATAGGCCAAATACTGCCTAAATTAGATGGTATTATGATTAGCTACAAATTTAAAGCTGGTTCTTTTACTAAAA
>NZ_CAJHBG010000006.1:0-1095 GCF_904846575.1 Psychrobacter sp. H8-1 | reverse complement strand
AGGTTGTTGGACACTAAATAAAACTAGAGAAAGAGGAGAAAGAAGGTTTATTAGAATAAGACTTAGATTGATTAAAATGATAAAATATGGCAAATCTGATGCGGCTTGCTGGCTTTATATACGTATGATCATGTGCTATTACAAACGCTATAGTAAAGTCAGACTATTGATACTTCGTAAGCATCATTCGCAATGATTAGAACCTGTCAAACATACTAAAATAACTTTTATAAGAGTGAGTCATTTATGATTGACTCTTTTTTAATACATAGAGGTCCTAACAGCATGGATTTAACAAAAAAGAATCCAAGTCAACCCAACAAACTCACTGCTCAAGACTGGTTAGATATCGCTGAGTCTGAACTGGCCAAATCTGGTATCTCTGCAGTTAGAGTTGAGCCGCTTGCCAAAAAGCTAAAAGTCACCAAAGGAAGTTTTTACTGGCATTTTAGTAGTCGAAAAGAGCTGTTTGAAAAACTATTATCAAACTGGCGCACTCGCTCAACAGTTGCCATTATCGAGCGTTTAAGTGATATAGAGTTAACGCCAAAAGAACGACTAAGAAAACTCTTCTTAATTCCGTATAAACGTCATAGCAAAACTAATGCTGCAGCGCTAGAGCTAGCCATTCGCAATTGGTCACAAAACGATAAAGCGGTGCAAGAAATTCTGAATGAAGTTGATAGTCATCGCCTCACTTTTATTGCGATGATTTTTGAAAACTTGGGTTACGAAAAAGAACAGGCAGAAATAAGAGCATCACGGTTTTATTACACCATGCAAGGTATATCCGTAGTCAATGTGCACAAAGAAGAAGCCCATATTGAAGCAGTACAACAGTACGGTAATGACGGTATTGGTATAACCAGCGCAGTCTTACATGATGTACACGGACCTTTTGGTCGTAGTGAGCAAATCCTTACCCTTCGTCAGATTCCGCGTTAAATTTGGGCTATACAAAAATGTTATGAAATAGAGATAACAACCGTCGCATAATGATTACTAGATATTCTAATGAAACTTAACTAAATTGCCATTATGCGATGGTGGCTTAAATAGATGACATCATTGCTAATGACTCTATTCATAAAAGCA
>NZ_CAJHBG010000005.1:0-1384 GCF_904846575.1 Psychrobacter sp. H8-1 | reverse complement strand
AGGTTAGCTTGTCTGGATGTTTGCGGATATACAGACGCTGATCCTGCTCCAAGGGCATACTTGCTTTGCCTTCAGCACTGACCATAGGTTGGGTACGATTGTCTTCGTGAATCCTAATACAGACCTCACTGTTTCCACTGACCACAATCGGTCTGCTAGACAACGTATGCGGATGCATGGGTACTAAACAGATGGCATCCATGCTCGGATGGATAATAGGCCCGCCACCAGAGAGCGCATAAGCGGTTGATCCTGTGGGTGTCGCTGCAATCAAACCATCACTATGCTGGCGATAAACATCCTGTCCATCAATTTTCATTTGAAAATCAATCATATGCACAGACTTACCTGCATGCAATACCACGTCATTGAGCGCCATATCCTGATGAATAATCTCTCGGCCCTCACGTATCTCCATCGTTAATAAAAATCTATGATCCAGCTGATAATCACCCATCAATACTTGGCGTAATTTAAAAGCGGCCTCATCAGGCTTTACATCAGCCAAAAACCCCAGACGACCACGGTTAACTCCCAATACAGGCACTCGGTAACGGGCAAGCGCTTCTGCAGCATGGAGTATGGAGCCATCACCGCCTACCACAATGACTAAGTCGCAAATTTCGCCAATCAAACTACGTTTGACGATCTTAACTGATTCAATTTCAGTCAGGTCTAAAGTAGGCAAGTTGGCCGTCTGCACATCCATAATCAGCGTCAGTTTCATCTCATTGATGGTTTGGGCAATTTGCACAAGACTTTGGGTGACACTGCGTTTTCCTGCACGCCCCATCAGACCAATACGGCGAAAAGCAGGGTTTTTGATAGCGTGAAAAAGCTCTGATTGATGTAGATGTGGCAATCTTTCTGACTGCGCTGAGTTTTCCATAAAACGACTCGACATAACTTTAAAGTACAGCGCAATGATAGCGATAAATGAGCGCTTAGACTAGCATGTTTATCAATTATCGTTGTTAACTGTCGTAATTGACCCCATATATCAGCTATCATACGTCATATTTAGACGTGTTTGTCTGGCGACGCAGCAGCCCTTTATCTACCTGTCAATATGCGACTCAATAATCTCGTGAAGCCCTGATGACGATGATGATAGTATTGATGATGAGTAAACATATCTGTTATATAAATGATATTAGCTAAAAACAGCGGTGGAGAGTAGATAACATGGACAAACAAACAATATTGGCAAGCTTAACCCCAGAAGTGGTCGAGAAGTTTCGTGTCGCCATTGAGTTAGGTAAATGGCCTGATGGTGGACGACTAACGGTCGAACAACGTGAGACTTGTATGCAGGCAGTCATGGTGTGGGAGCACGAGCACTTACCGCCTGCTGAGCGTACAGGTTATATTCATAAACCTGTCA
>NZ_CAJHBG010000004.1:0-1650 GCF_904846575.1 Psychrobacter sp. H8-1 | reverse complement strand
ACCTAAATCTTCCCTATCTCCACTAACGGTCATAAGTCACTCATGTTGAAAGACAAATAGAAGACTATTATCCCCAAGATGATAATACCCATATAATAATGTCAACATAACAATGCCAATATAGAAATGCCAAGATTATAATGCTTAGTTATCGCACCTTGTTGCTATTGTCTATATAATAAAATAACGTTTATGATGATGGCCGATAATGACAACTATGAGACTTTCTAAATACTCTAAATATAGTACTTTTTTGCTAGCGGCTTTATTGGTCAGTGCTTGTCAGCCACCCTCACCTAGCGATAATCAACAGCTTTCTCAAGACAGTGAGCAGGCAAACTCGCCTATAACTATTGATGCTGACAGTGTCACCATGTCATCAGACTATATACTGAATATCAAACCTTCACGCTATCAGCCCAGTCTTGGATTGCAAGGCACCATTGAGCCAAACCAGCAGTCGCGATTTGTCACCACTCGTGATGTCAGCGTACAAAAAATACTGGTCAAAGAAGGTCAATGGGTAGAGGATGGCGCGCCTTTACTACTCTTACAGCAACATGAACGTGTAGGAAGCAATAAGACCACGCCTTCAGACTCAGAGGCTAAGCCTGAGCAGCCAACAGCAACTAAAAAAAGCTCAGCAGAGCAAGTGTCTGATGACATAAAAGAGAGTAAGAAAGAAAGTAAACAAGAAAGCAAAGCAAATGATAGTAGCGCGAGCAGCGCTGATGGTAAGCTCAATGAGACAGCCACCGATGAATCAAAAACCAATGACAATACCAATAACACTCCTGTGCCTGAAACATCGAATAACGCTAGCATAGCAATTGATGCTAATGTAGATAACAATAAATCTACTGATGCACAGGATCAGGATATAGCCAGCTCACAACAGTCAACACAGCCGCCTATTGTAGTGTATGCTAGTTTTTCAGGGCGCGTGGACACGCTATATGTGGAGAACATGCAACAGGTTGCTGCTGGCAAACCTTTGCTACGCTTAAGCAATGATAAAGACTTACGCTTTACCGCCACCTTACCTATGCAAGCCGAGTCTCAGCTTTCGGTCGGTCAGACAGTCAACTTCACTGCTAAAGATGTTTCAGAAACTTTTACAGGTCAAGTTAGCAAGCTGAGCACGAGTCAGCAGCAGCCAGATGAATTGATGGTCTCTGTGAGTGTGGTCAAAAACGAGGCCAGCCGCGATAAGCTAAAGCTAGGCATGCAAGTCATAGGCCGCGTCGATTATGGGCAAATCGCTGTCGGTAATATCGTTCCGGAACAAGCGATTCAAGATGTGGATCTATCCTCTCTGAAGACTCCTCCTTATCAGCCACTGACACCCTTGACTGCCAATGTTTGGATCATCAAACAAAATCAGCGTCTGACGCGTCAGCCGATAGATGTTATTAAATATGACCCTAGTACGGGCAAATACCTCATTGCAGGCATCAGCAATGACAGCCTGATTTGCTTGGCAGATCTACCAATAGAGTCTGTTGGTAAAAAAGTAGTCATCTCATGATAGACAATATAAACTACAGATCAGGGCATTAGGACAAAGCAGGGAGCGCACTGTAGTATAGGCGCCTTTCTATCACCGTTTAGCTATTAATCAGCAAGTTGTTACATTCTGTAGAAACATTA
>NZ_CAJHBG010000003.1:0-1657 GCF_904846575.1 Psychrobacter sp. H8-1 | reverse complement strand
ATTGGCCATTACTTTCGTTGGCTGCAACGATGAAGATAACGGTATTTTTGGCAGGCAGTGGCAATGAGTTTACAGTAAGCAGCTTTGATAAGGGCATTGACCGTCAAACCAATAGAGAAGCGATTGCTCGTTTAGATACCAGATACAGTAATGGCGCGCGTGACATTAAAAAGACCAACATCATTGGGAGTTATAGCCAAATCATTGATGATTTAGAGTCATCGACAGTGTTAGCAAATAACTTTGAAGGCACACTGGAAGACAGATACATTGAGGTCAGTAGGCGTACCGTTAAACGGCCTGTATACCGAATCAACAGTAATAAAAAGCTTAATTATGAAACGACTTATCGTACATTGGACCTATCAGGCGTTGATGCACGCGATTACAACGCGGGTAATAAATTCAGCGGTCGTCGCGGTATATTTACTGATTTAAACAATTATAAAGAAATACCAAACGATATTGCATTTCCAACTGGCTCAGTTTGCTATATACCTGTAACGACAAGTGAGCGTTCATTTTTTGTATTCAATGCTCAAAACAAAACGGGCTATAAAGACCTTGATAAATGGATCGATGCTACCGAAAATCAGTTCAGCGACAATCGTCAATTCAGTACTACCATAGTAAAAGTTGGGACAAACAATAAGCAGGAGGCTGCTCAAGTGAAGTTTTTTGCTACCAATGATGAGCCAGAATACATATATAACGGCGTTGACCATCAAGATGCTATTTATCAAGCCAGCTATGTGGCTAGTGGTACTACTAAGCCTAATGAAAATAGTTTTAACGGGGTGGTGGACTGCACGCTGGTAAATGAGGTGGCAGCGGACTTTTTAGAAAGAGAAATCAAACGCTACTATTAAAAGGCAGTATTATTTAATAACCTCCGTTTTTAGCAATGCCAACACTCTCTAGTTATGGTTTAGAGAGTGTTTTTTATGCCTGAAATAAGCATCTCTGTGTTAAATCCGCTACAATAAGCGCACTATTTATTCTATTTATTTAGATTAATTTCTAAATCACACAACCGTCGAAGTCCAAAATTATGAGCGTAGATCCCAAAAAATTAAGCAAAGAAGTTGCCAAACGTCGCACCTTCGCCATCATCTCGCATCCTGATGCTGGTAAAACCACCATGACCGAAAAGCTACTGCTATGGGGTCAAGCCATTCAGGTGGTAGGCGAGGTCAAAGGTCGCAAAACCGATCGCCATGCGACTTCCGATTGGATGAGCATGGAGCAAGAGCGTGGGATTTCAATCACTACTTCGGTCATGCAGTTTCCATATCAAGATCATATCGTCAATTTACTAGACACCCCAGGTCATGCCGACTTCAGTGAAGACACCTATCGCACATTGACAGCAGTAGACAGTGCGCTGATGATGGTCGACGGGGCAAAAGGCGTTGAAGAACGTACCATCAAGTTGATGGAAGTGTGCCGGATGCGTGATACGCCGATTATATCTTTTGTAAACAAGCTGGATCGCCAAATTCGAGAGCCACTTGAGCTGCTCAGTGAAATCGAAGACGTACTGAAGATTAAGTGTATTCCAGTCACTTGGCCGATCGGTATGGGACAGGATTTCGTTGGGGTCTATCACCTTGCAGAAGACAGAACCTACCTGTATGAAAAAGGCCACGGTGGCGAG
>NZ_CAJHBG010000002.1:0-2388 GCF_904846575.1 Psychrobacter sp. H8-1 | reverse complement strand
GGTGATTGATTCAGCCCAGCGCTCACCTGTCTACAAGCTAGCGATGGACTGGAAACTGGCACTGCCGCTACATCCTGAATATCGCACCTTGCCAATGGTTTGGTATGTACCGCCATTGTCACCGATTCAGAATGCGGCCGAAGCTGGCAAAGTCGGTATGGACGGCTTGATTCCAGATGTAGACAGCTTACGTATTCCACTGCGTTATCTTGCAATATGCTCACAGCAGGCGATGAAGAGCCAGTACGTTTGGCACTAAAGCGTCTACTTGCCATGCGTAGCTACAAGCGTATGCAACTGGTCGAAAAGCAAGAAGTTCAAAGCATCTTAGATGATGTTGGTCTGACCAAGCTGCAAGTTGAAGAGATGTACCGTTATCTGGCGATTGCCAACTATGAAGACCGTTTTGTCATCCCAACGGCGCATCGTGAAGAAGCGTTAAGTGATGCCTTTGCAGAGCGTAATGGCTGTGGTTTTAGCTTCGGTGAAGGCTGTTCGGGGCATTCTGACAACAGTATGTTTGGACAACGCAAAGCCAACCGTCGTGATTTTATTGACACTGTACAAAAGTGGGAGTCGTAAGATGCAAGCTACTCAGTTACATAATCCTCAGTCTATGAACAGCGTAGTAAACGAGCCTACTGCTCCTGCTACTATCGGACCCTCGGAGCTTAAGCTATTAAAGGTGTTGAGCTTACTCATAGACTATCCAAGTAATGAGCTGTTTACTGGCGACACGCTCGCTGATTGTGCACAGATTGTGGCGACATCGACTTTGATTAGCCCAGACGTGCGCACGCAGATCATCGACTTGATTGAAGACTTAATAGAGACAGGCTCTCTTGAAGCGCAAGCGCGCTATGATGGTCTGTTTGAGCGTGGTCGTTCTTTATCGCTTTGGTTGTTTGAGCATGTCCATGGTGAGTCTCGCGACCGCGGGCAAGCCATGGTCGATTTGATGAATCAATACTCCGATGCTGGGTTTGACATTAGTATCAAAGAGCTACCAGATTATCTGCCTTTATATTTAGAGTTTTTGGCCTATCAGGCGACCGTCATTAACGATGATATTCAGATTCGTATGGATATTGCTGATGTGAGTCATATCATTGCTTTATTGGCGGCAAGGCTTGTCGATCGCGGCAGTGTCTATCAGGGCTGCTTCAATGCGCTACTGCAGATTGCTGGCAAGCCGCTCGATGTGGTGGAGGAGTATCAAGAAAAAGTCAGTAAAGAGAAGCGTGATGACAGCTTTGATGCCTTAGATAAAGAATGGGAAGAAGAAGTCGTCACCTTCTTAGATGCGCAACAAGAAGAGCGCTGCCCCTCACAGACGAGTACCCAAAATCTTGCTGCGAAAGCTGGCGTTAATAAGTCTGCAGCAAATATGGTTGATGCCCCTGTGCATTGGGTCGATTTTAAAACCAACCAGCCGGTCAAACAATCATAAGGAGAAAGGACATGAATATTGCAGATCCTGGTGTACAGTCTTTAGCCAATCTAAATTGGCTGCAGATATTCCTTTTTGGCGTCTATCCCTATATTGCATTGGCTATCGCTATTGTTGGTACTTGGGTACGTTTTGATTTATCTCAGTATTCGTGGAAGACAGGCTCTACCCAGACGCTAAGAACCAAAAACATGCGCTGGGCAAGTAACCTGTTCCATGTTGGTATCATTGTGGTGCTTTTGGGACATCTATTCGGTATGTTAACCCCGCACTTTTTGTATGACAGATTCATCAGTGCAGGGAACAAACAAATATTAGCAGTCGTGGTCGGTGGTATCGCAGGCGTGTTCTTCAAGTACAGGTACCGTTGCTTTTACGATTTCTATGGTTTTTGGTGAGGCCATTATGTCTCTCTTAGTGAATCATCACATTGATAAGTTAGGGAATCTTTATTAAATATTTAAGTTCAGGGCTTAGGTTAAAGTACGACTACCGCTAGCAACCTTGATTGGAATTTTTAGACAGTCATTAAACTTTCATAAGTTGAACAATCAGAATATTACCATAAGATTCATTTTAAATGAACCTTATGGTATCCCCCTCAGAACTTCAATGCTGTATCACAGTTGTGACTATTTCTATTACCAGTGTTTCTGTCACTATTGTCTTACTGTGATTTCTTTTGTCTAACGATCTGATAGCGGCGACCAAAGTACCAAACTGGCGCACTAATGATATGAATCAGTCGTGTGAATGGGAAAATCATGATAAGGGTAATACCTAGGACTATATGCAGCTGATAAATCAAGTCCGCTTGTTCGATACGTGCTGCTGCATGCCATGGTCTTAAGATAGTAATATCCTGTGCCCAACCCGCTAAGTTCATCATCGTATAACCATCTAAATGCTGCACAGAAGTAAAGATGGATATCAAACCT
>NZ_CAJHBG010000001.1:0-3345358 GCF_904846575.1 Psychrobacter sp. H8-1 | reverse complement strand
TAGCGTGATATTTACAAGCATCAAAATCCGGTTATTAATATTATTAATACAATATAAGCTATAAGCATATTCACTAATCACCCTTAATAATAAAAATAACAAATTACCTCTTTGCCTAAGATTATGAACATATAATTTTAGGAAAATAACATGACCATCCCAAACTTAAGCCATGAGATAGTAGTCGCTAAAGTCGATAAGCTTGTGAGCGACATACTCAACCCCAAAATTCGAATCAGTATTCAACAAGTTAGTGAGCAACTAAATCTTTACTATCAGTCAATGACATTGCTCTTCAATGACGAACTAGAATATACCAGTTCGATAAAATGGTTTATGGGCAGCTGTTATCTTGTTTGCGATAATTACTATCCCAATGAGGTTTTTTGGGATAAGGCTATGACACAAAAGTTTTTACATGCGCTAAATTTTTATCAGTACGAATTTACTACTACCCTTACGGACTTCGCTTTTCAAGAGCAGCGCAATAGCCAATCACTTAAAAAATATATGAGTTATTTTTTAGAAAAGTACGCACGTGTGCTTATCGTGAGGGTTGATATCAAAATAAAAGCAGAGTTTGCGCACCTTGTCGACGTTGAAACCTTTCAGGATTTCATGAATCAGCTTATGAAGGCTATCCAAAGAGATAGAGAAATAGAAAAGAAAAGAAAGGCTGGAAAGATAGCTGATAAATATAAAGGCTGTTTCGAGGATTTAAGGGGTTATGCTTGGGCTATAGAGCAAGGTGTTGATAACGGTGGTTTGCACTGTCACCTGTTATTGATCTATAACGGTGATAAGCGGCAGAAAGACTGGTATTTAGGCGATGCTGTCGGTAAGAGGTGGCTTGAGATAACAGAAGGTTTAGGATGGTCCACCAATGGTAATACCTCTGAACGTAAACAAGATTATGAGCGTAAGGGTCAGCGTGGTATTGCTATGATTCACGGAAATAAGCCCTTGGAAGTAAAAAACGCTTTCTATACAGCGCTGTACTTAACTCGACCTGACAAGTACGAGCAGCGCCTTAAAGCATGGCTACCGAATATGCGTAGCTTTGGTCGCGGTAGCTACCCTAAGAGCTAACTAGCGCTTGGTATGCTTATATCAAACTAATTTCAGATACATACTACAGTCATGAGATCGAGCATTAGCGTTTTAATGCTTATCCTTCTTCACCCATCAAAGGCCTGCCTCGTGCAGGCCTTTTTTATGCCCGCAATAAAAGGAGCCCTTATGAAACCAGTATGTCCACACTGTCAGTCATCCTCTGTTTATGTAATGACTGATAGTACTAGCCATCCACTTATCGAAGAGCTGTTATCACCTGCTGCACTGATCGGCCTTGGTGTCAGTTTATGTAAATTATTCAAAGTCCATCCTGTGATCGGTGTGGTTGCAGGTACTGCAATCGCAACCGTCATCGAGCTTGCAAAGCCTCATAGCGCTTTACCGATGCTGGTCAATAAGCAGCATCGCTGTAATGACTGTACGCATATTTTTTCAACCATCAACTAACTATCAATCATCAATTTACGTAACTTATCAATAAAAAGGAAATTAATCATGGCACATCTATTAGAAAGTATGGCATACGTTGGCGATACCCCTTGGCACGGTCTTGGCAGTCAACTACCTAAGAATCAGCCTATCGAGGTCTGGGCTAAAGAAGCTGGTATGGATTGGCGTATCGAATCATCGGACGTCAGCTATATGGCAAACAATGAAAAAGGTCAAAGTCTTATCATGCCCTTTGACAGCAACAAAGTGTTGTATCGCTCAGATAACTTAGAGCCGTTATCCGTGGTCAGTCAACGTTACCAAGAAGTGCAGCCACGTGAGATTTTAGAGTTCTATCGTGATCTCACTGAACAATCGCACTTCGAGCTTGAGACTGCTGGCATCTTAAAGGGTGGTCGTAAGATGTGGGCACTTGCTCGTACAGGTCAGTCTATGAGTCTAAAGGGTGGCGATGTGAGTAATGGCTACCTTTTGCTAGCAACCGCTTGTGATGGGACTCTAGCGACCACAGCACAGTTCACTAATATTCGTGTAGTTTGTAATAACACTTTAGCGGTAAGCCTCGCTGATGGCAGCGGTGGTGTGGTGAAAGTACCGCACTCTACGTCGTTTGATGCGGACAAGGTCAAGCAGCAACTAGGCGTTTCTGTTAAGCAGTGGAACGAGCACGTGTATGAGATGAAGCAGTTAACCCAGCGCCGTGTCACTCAGGCAGAAGCGGCAAACTATCTCAACCGAGTGTTCAACGATCAGGACAACGACATCATTCTGTTTAACAGTGCTAAGAAAGAGAAGGATGCGGTGCCTAACGCTCGAGCGATGAATCAGGTGATGAATATGTTTAACGGTCAAGGTCGCGGTGCAGATCTTGATTCTGCACGTGATACCGCTTATGGCTTGCTGTCGGCAATGACAGAATATGTTGACCATGAGCGCCGTGCGATGTCTACCGATCATAGGCTCGATTCCGCATGGTTTGGCGCTGGCGCTAAGCTTAAAGATAAGAGCTTAGAGGAAGCGCTACTGATGATCGCCTAAATCAACGTATGAAACTTAATGATTAAACCACGCTCAAGGGCGTGGTTTTTTTATGCCGTTTGTTTCTTATTAATCAGTAATCAA
This sequence comes from Psychrobacter sp. H8-1, assembly GCF_904846575.1. NCBI lineage: Bacteria > Pseudomonadati > Pseudomonadota > Gammaproteobacteria > Moraxellales > Moraxellaceae > Psychrobacter > Psychrobacter sp. H8-1. Next base: position 3,342,712 of record NZ_CAJHBG010000001.1, on the reverse strand, counting down.
CTAAAAACCAATAATCAATTTATCTAAGGAATTTACCATGAACATCATCGCTTTACACAACACCAATCGCACTGAGCCAAGACAGGCTAAGCGTGCAACCGTTAAGCTTAAACCCTCAGTAGTGAAAACAAAGCAAAACGATAGCTTTGATAAACCTGCTCAGTCTAATACCTCAACCACGGCCAAACGTCTGATCAACACCAAAGACTTAAGCCGTGAAGAGTGGTTAGCCGTTCGCAAGCAAGGCATTGGCAGTAGTGATGCCGCTGCTGCTTGTGGTATCCATCCGTATTTATCCATGCTGGAGCTATGGATGATTAAGACAGGACGCATGAGCTCAGACATCGATGAGAGCATTGAAGGGTACTCGCCTTTGTATTGGGGCAATACTTTAGAGCCCATGGTGGCCAAATACTACCAAGAACACACAGGCAATAAGGTACGGCGCGTTAATGCCATCTTGCAGCATCCTGATCCTGACAAAGCCTTTATGCTCGCCAATTTAGACTATGCCATTACTGGTAGTGACGAAGTGCAGATACTTGAATGTAAAACCGCTGGTGAACATGGCGCTAAGCTGTGGAAGCATGGCGTGCCGTTATATGTCACATGCCAAGTACAGCATCAGTTAGCGGTTACAGGTAAAACTGCAGCGCACATCTGTGTGTTGCTCTGTGGGCATGAGGCTAAGATTTATAAAGTTGAGCGTGACGAGCGCTTGATTGAATCCATCATCGAGCATGAGCGTCTGTTCTGGCAGTATGTAGAAACCGACACCCCGCCCACCCCTGATCATTCTGAATCTGCAGCCAAAGCACTAAAACTGCTATATCCAAGCCCTAAGCCGTCAAGCAAGATTGATCTGACGGATGACGACGGTGCCAATAAGTTATTTGAGCAATTACTGAGTTATCGTGACTACATGCAAGAGTTAGAGCAGCGTCATGATCAGGTGAAGCACCAGCTGCAAACGCTGATTGCTGATAATGAGATTGCGGTGTTCTCAAGTGGTGCGATCTCTTGGAAGCGCTCGAAAGACAGTATTGGTCTTGATAGCAAAGCGGTGATCAAAGCGCATCCTGAGCTGATGGATAAATTTAGTAAAACTCGCCAAGGTAGCAGACGCTTTGTGATCTTAAACGACTAGGTACTTATCTCATTAACTACAAATCAATCCACTTATCAAACAACGAAAATAAGCCCATAACAGCCCACCAGAATCGGTGGGCTTTTTTATGTCTTAACCAATTTATTAAATTTAAGGAATACCACCATGATTAAAGGTCTCACGATAACCCCACCCGTCTTAGGCAGAATCAGCATAGGACGTGTTATTCAAAAAGATGGCAAACGTCTGCCTGCCAAAGACGATCAATTCACCATTACCAGCCAAGTGCAGAATAAGGATGGCTGGGTCAATCATCCACTAGATGCAAAGCTGCGTAAGGGTACAACCGATAAGCTCAGACAAATACCAGTACGGATGTTGTTTAACGATCCTGAGCTTAACTTGCGAGCTGAATACACTTTGTTTGATAGACAGACAGGCAGACCGTTATGCGTGGGCGACGGTGAGCAGTGTCAGCGTCGCACAAGTAACGGCGTTGAGAAGTTGCCTTGTCCATCCCCTGATCGTTGCCCATTGGCGCAAGGTGGCGCTTGTAAGCCTTATGGGCGGCTTTACGTGAATCTCAGTGAAGACGATGAGTTGGGTACCTTTATCTTTCGCACCACAGGCTTTAATAGTATTAGAACGCTTGCCGCACGCTTAAGCTACTTTGCCGCGGTCTCAGGCAATAAACTGTCGTGTCTACCGCTGCAATTAACCCTAAGAGGTAAAAGCACCACCCAAAGCTATCGTACGCCCATCTACTTTGTGGATTTAACCTTGCGTGAGGGCGTCACGCTTAAGGATGCAGTACAACACGCTGGAGCGATTGATCGTGAGCTGAGTGAACACGGCTTTGATCAAGCGGCATTGGAGGAAGTCGCCAAACAAGGGTATGTGAACTCAGCCTTTGAGATCGATAGTGATGAGGCACTTGCCGCTATTGAAGAGTTTTATCCAGCCGAGAGTAGTGACACTAATCAACAGCAGCAAGAACACAGGCAAAATGGGCTAGCCACTCATGAGGTGAGTAGCATTGAGCAGGGACTACGGCAAAGTGTAACGGCTGTGAGTTAAAGCGGTTAAGACAGATAAGCGGCATAAAAAGGAGCTGAGTAATCAGCTCTGTTTTTTTATTAGCTACATCAAAGGCTAACTGTCGGACGGCATGGGATGCAGTAAAAAAATATAGGTCTCCCTAACTGTATGAGAGGAAATGCTCTCAATTACTCACAAGGAGCTCAATCATGGAACAGTTAAACACAAGCACTCATAAAAATGTAACAGTACCAAGCATGCCGCAAATACCGCGTATGCTACCGCTCAAGCAAGTCGTGCACTATACAGGGCTTAGCAGTACAACGATTTACGATATGCTCGATAAAAGATCAAATCGTTATGACCCTAACTTCCCTGTTCAGGTAAAATTATCAAAGGGACGTGTGGCTTGGGTTGAAAGTGAAGTTGCTCAGTGGATTGAAAGTAAGATAGCTGCTAGGATTTGCTAAATGATAATACAAAATAAGTTGCTTAGTGCAGCTTATTTTTTTCCTTCTTTTTGATCTAGTAGTTTAGTAGCATGCAATATAAAACATAGCGGCAATTATGAGTATAAGGCGATTAGACACGGACTTTTATTATGGACTTAAAGCAAGAAATGGCATTGGATATTGCTGCTGCACTATCTAAAAACCTCTCAGAGAAGATTACTAGACAAACTATCAGATGGATGCAAAGCCTTGATACCGCTTTAGATATGGGCTATCTCAAAAACCTATGGGATGACGTTTGCTATCAAAGTCAGAAAGAGGAATCTATTTTCTGGAGTTATTACGATGATATGATTTTACAATTTGTCTCATCGCAGCTCGAAGAGCTGAGTAAGCATGAGATCTATGCTATATGGTTACAAGATCCTGATTTATACTATCAATTAGACGATATCGACGTTGGCGAAGAGCGTATAGGTAAAAACCCACCTTACTGTATAAACGATATATCGCGATACATCATAAGCGAATATATTTACAAAGAAGCAGAAAGCTGGAGAAATGACAGACTCAGGCAGCTATTAGGCTACTTCTAGAATACTTACGTAGCTTGACCTAGCTACGTTTAGCCGCCTTTAGCTACGCTTAGCTGCATCTAGCTACCTTTTAGCTAAACCTAGCTATTTGCAAGATACCAAGTTTGGTTTTTAGAGGTCACTAGACCATCACGTCGCATTTTCTGCAATAGATTACGTACTTTGTTCTTACGTTGTTTGTCGTCTAGCACTTGCGGTAACTTATTAGCCAGCATTTTATCAAAGTCAGTTAGCCTACCTCGCTCAAATGTCTTGAGGTACTCTATGATCAAGCTTTGATAATGCATGTCATCTAAACCACGCATTTGCATATACTCTGCCTGCTGCTCAGTATGCTTGGCAAAATCAGCGGCAATGATATAGCTGTTTTTTCGTCCTTCAATCAATGACTTTTTACGTAACGTCTCCGCCTCCTCTTCAGTAATCGACTGCCCTTTTTGTACTTTATCCAGCGCTATGATGTCGTGTAATGTGAGATTATCGACGGTCGCTAGCTGTTTAGCGTACTCTTGATCAAGCACTTTGCCTGTGAACTTTACGAGTACTCTTTCACGGGTCAAGTCATAATCTGGCAATGGAAAAAAGCGTTTGGACTGAATCTGATACATTTTTTTGATGCCGCTACCGATGGTATCCATCATATTTAGACTGACCATGGCATTGACTAAAAACGGATTACGGTAACTCGCTTCAGGCGCGTCTTGTAGCAAGACATTTTCAATAGTCTTAGGAATAAACGCTCCGCTATTTTGAAAAATCAGCGTTGAGTCCTCTTTTTCAACCACTGTGATACGTCCGCCTAGTCGGTAGTCTTGATGACCAATGGCATTACTTAATGCTTCACGGATGATATAGAGGTCGTACTGCTGCACCTCTTCAGGGAACAACGTACCAGCAGGCATGTAGCGGTAATTTAGATTGCGAATTTTGTTATACACCTCGTCCAAGGCTAACAAAAATGGTGGCGAAAAATGCTCATAGTCTTTTTCAATACCATCAACGCCCTTTAGAATCCAAGTGATATGTGCTTGCGCTGGACTTAAAAAATACGTGGATTCATAACGTCCCAATAAAATAATCGCTGTGTTAGTTTAGGGGATAGTTACAAGCGGATACTAACAGCAATATCTCAACCGCTGTAAAGTGTAGTAGCATAAAAAATAGCAAGCCGCATCTATCTTAGGAGAAGCTAGTTATCCAGTGCCTCACGTATTACTGAGCGACTGGCTTTTGGCTATAGACTCATCCCAATAAGGCGGCGCTCCATAATAGCCTTCCATAAAATCGATAAAACACCTGACTTTGTGCGGTAGTAGCTTTCTATGGGCGTAGACGGCATATAAACCTAAGCGTTTAGGTTCAAGTTCAGGCAATACTATCACCAGCTTGCCACTGCTAACTGCTTCACTGACAATAAATGTCGGCTGTAATACCAATCCTGCACCTTCAATAGCTCCTTCTACCAACACATCACCGTTATTACTAAGAAACTCACTACCTTGCTTGAGAATCTTCGCCTTTAATAATTGGTAGACCTCTTCCTTCGCGTCCATGTTCATATAGCTATAATGTAAATAGCGATGATTCTCTAAATCTTCAGGCTTATCGAGTGTGTCATGCTTTTTCAAATATTCAGGCGACGCACACAGAACCACACGAATAGGTGCCACTTCCTTCGCAATAAGTGATGAGCTTTTCAGTTGACCTATACGCAGTGCAATATCAAACCCTTCTTCAACAATATCGACTTTACGATCAGTCAATTGTAGATCGACTGTGACCAATGGATAACGGATCTGAAAGTCAGTGACTAATTTAGCCATATGTTTTAAAGCAAAAGATACTGGCGCACTTATGCGCAACACACCTTTAGGGTTTTGCTGCAAACCACTTAGTTGCGACTCCATATCATCCATACTCAATAAAATCTGCTGCGCATGACCAAAGTAATGACTACCAGCTTCGGTGAGGCTTACTTTACGGGTGGTACGATTCAGCAGACGATTATTTAGCTGCTCCTCCAACTTAGAGACATATTTGCTCACCAATTGAGGTGACAGTTGCAGAGTATTTGCCGCATTAGTAAAGCTGCCTTCGGTCACCACCGCTACAAAGGCACGCATCGCATCGATTCTATCCATATTTTGCCCTGTTTTTCTTTAACTATCGAAATTGAACAATAAAGCCATTATCAACGATATGTTGTTAATTAATCAATATCACCTATCTTACTCTTTTTTTATGTTGATGGTAAAGTAGGGTCATGCTTTTTAAAAGCAATCATCTGACTAGGAGTAAGTATTATGTTAATCAATGGCAATTGGACTGAAGACTGGCAACCGGTACAAGCAGAAGACGAACAAGGGCGTTTTATTCGTCAAACCTCATCGTTCCGTCATTGGATTACTGCTGATGGACAAGCAGGACCAACGGGTACTGGGGGCTTTAAAGCAGAAAAAGACCGCTATCATCTATACGTAGCGCTGATTTGCCCTTGGGCCTCACGTACCTTGATGGCACGTCAGTTAAAAGGTCTGCAAGATATAATCGATATTACCGTGGTCAATCCGCAGCTTGGCAATCAAGGCTGGCAGTTTGGTGGCTTTGACGGTGCTGACAGTGATCCTATTAATCATGCCCAATTTGCTCATCAACTTTATACCAAAGCAGACCCTCAATTTACCGGACGCGCGACTGTACCTGTGCTTTGGGACAAAAAAACCAATACTATCGTTAATAATGAGTCTGCTGATATCTTACGTATGCTAAATACCGCTTTTACAGAACTCGTGCCAAATTACGTTGACTTGTTTCCAAAAGAGCTTGCTGATGATATCGAAGCCCTAAACTTAGTTATCTATGAGAATTTAAACAACGGCGTATACAAAGCAGGATTTGCGACGACACAAGGGGCTTATGAAGAAGCTTATCAGCAAGTATTTGACACCTTAGATATGCTTGAGGCGCGCCTGAGTGATGGTCGTCATTATCTATTTGGTGAGCAGCTGACGGAAACAGATATTCGACTGTTTGTGACTTTAGTACGTTTTGATGCCGCTTATCACGGTCTATTTAAATGCAACCGTAACTTGATCAAAGATATGAGTTCTCTACATGCTTATATGCTACGAATCTTAGCGCTTGATGGCATTTCAGAGACGGTGAGTATCAAGCACATCAAAGCAGGCTATTACTCTATCAAAGCGTTAAATCCCAATGGAATCGTGCCCACAGGGCCTGAACATATTTAGCAAGATAAAGGAGTAAAGTTCATGAATAATGAATCAACCACAGTCAAGCAACCTGTATTGTTTATACCTCATGGTGCCGGGCCTTGTTTTTTTATGGATTGGCAACCAGCAGACACTTGGGATCAGATGGCTGACTTTTTAACTAATAGCTCAAATGGTTTGCCAGAGCGTCCCAAAGCTATTTTAATAGTCAGTGCCCATTGGCAAACGCGGGAGTTTAGTATTACTGCCAGCAAGCAGCCTGAGCTGATTTATGATTACTCTGGCTTCCCTGAGCATACGTATCAGCTGACTTATCCAGCAGCTGGTGCGCCAGTACTGGCTGAGCGAATTGGTCATTTGCTCATCGATGCTGGTTTAAGCAATAAGCAGGACAGTTCCAGAGGTTTTGATCATGGGGTGTTTATTCCACTGAAACTGATGTTCCCTGACGCCGATATTCCAGTAGTACAGCTATCTCTGCGTCATGATTTAGACCCAAAAGTACATCTAAGAGCGGGCCAAGCGCTTGCCTCACTACGTGATGAAGGCGTGTTGATCGTAGGCAGTGGTATGAGCTTTCATAATATGCGCGGCTATGGTGATTCGAGTTTTACCGCACCGTCAGTAATATTTGACGAGTGGCTAACGACAGCAGTTGCAGCTAATGCAGATGAGCGCTTTGCAGCGCTTGCTAATTGGCCAGAGGCACCTCATGCATTGGATTCTCATCTATTAGGTGCGGAGGAGCATTTGCTACCTTTAATGGTTGCCGTAGGGGCAGCAGGAACAGATAGAGGTAAGAAAACATATTCTCAGCAAGTCATAAAAACTCAGATTTCAGCCTTTCAGTTTGGCTAAATTTATTAATCTGATATTCATTTAATTCTTTATAAACTGATACTCACAAAGCAGCAAACATACATAGACAAAAATTATTTATAAACGGAGAAATATTATGAACATCGACCTTAATGGAAAAACAGCACTCGTCACAGGTTCAACTGCGGGTATTGGCCTCGCTATTGCAACAGGTCTTGCCAAAGCTGGCGCACAAGTCACTATCGTTGGTCGCGATCAAGCTGGCGTTGATGAGGCGATCAAACAGCTTCAACAAGCTGATGCTGTTAATGATGCCAATAATATAAAAGGCATTGTTGCTGATGCGGGGACGGCTGGTGGCTGTCAGACAATTATCAACACCTTGCCAGAAGTAGATATCTTAGTGAACAATCTAGGGATTTATGGCGCCGCCCCTTTCTTTGATATTGATGACAATGCTTGGGAGGAGATGTTCCAAATTAATGTCATGAGCGGTGTCCGTCTGTCGCGGCATTATGCAAAAGCAATGAAGGAAAAAGGTTGGGGTCGTATTCAGTTTATCTCTAGTGAATCGGCATTGAATATCCCAGCTGAAATGGTGCACTACGGCGTGACTAAAGCAGCTATTCAAGGCGTATCACGTGGTCTTGCCAAAGTGTTAGCGGGCAGCGGTGTGACAGTGAATAGTATTTTGCCAGGACCGACTCGAACCGAGGGCGCAAAAGCCATGATGCAAGAACTGGCGGATGAGCGCGGCGTCTCAGCGGAGGAGATGGAAGGCGTATTCTTAGATGAGAACCGTCCATCAACGCTACTTAAGCGTTTTGCAACCCCTGAAGAAATTGCCAACATGAGTGTCTATATTGCCTCAACACAAGCGAGCGCAACCACGGGTTCAGCACTACGGGTTGAAGGTGGTATTGTAGAAAGTATTGCTTAACGAGTTTTAGACGGTAAGTTTCTATCATTAATAATAAGGGTATTTAATTATGCTAACATCTAGCGCAACGATACAAACACAAAATCCGCAGCAAATAATGAATCGACTGTGCAAGCACTGGGCACATAAGCTGCCCGTTACCCTAAGCTCAGATAAAGGTGAGATTGAGCTGCCCATGGGTGTCTGTCAGATGTATTGTACTGACTTACTGATAGTAACACTCAAAAGTGATACCGAGCAGTTGCCAAAATTACAGCAAGTTGTCAGTGATCATTTGCTACGTATGGCTGGCAAAGAGACGCTTGTTATCGAATGGGCTTAATTGAGCATCACAGCCAATACAAGAAGAAAAGGTTATGAATATTGATTCGAAAGAGCGCTATGGTCGCATTAGCAAATTTTTTCACTGGAGTATGACAGTATTAATCTTCTGGTAGTTACTTAAGTTCACTGACCGTATCAGCGACGGCGAGCATTGGATCGGTCAGACGTTAGTGCCTTGGCATGTTTCTATTGGTGTTCTATTGCTCGTATTAGTTGTCCTGAGACTGATGTGGGTCGCTTCGCAACGCCATCAACGTCCAGTACACGAGCCAACCACTGCCAAGCTGGTTATCGCTGGTCATGGTTTGCTTTACGCGTGTATGTTACTGCTGCCGCTAGCTGGAATCATGATAATGATTGGTGGAGGCTATGGCCTAACCGCATTCGGCTTTGATATCTTTGCTGAAGGTGAAAAGGTTGCTTGGGCGGCAACGCTGGGTCAACTGCATGCACCACTGGCTTGGATGCTGACAGCACTAATCATTGTCCACACTGCTATGGCTTTGTATCATCATTACATTAAAAAGGATAACACCTTAAAGCGGATGCTGTAGTGCCTTTAAAATTACTACAGAATAACTCTATTGAACTGTCCTGAGATGGTCGGAGACTTAACATTCTGAGTCAGGCAGCTAAGCCTGATAGATTTTTATTGAATAACCTGCCTATTCAAATGAGCCACCCCGATATTGATATTGAGCTATGCTGAAAAGACCGTAGAGATGAACTTGGTAGACTAAGCATCATAACAGGCGTTTATCATGCATAAAAAAATCAGGGCCTACAGAAACTACCTTAAAGCTCAAGCAGTTAAACAGATAGTAGACAATAATGGCAATATCTCAGCAACTGCAAAGCCGCTTGGCAGAACACTCTCTTCATATAGTAAGCTCATCGTCACCTATCCAATCAGGTCCTATTTCAACCTTAATATCCCGTGCATTAATTGGTTCATGGCATTCTGAACATACCGTTACGGAATGCATTATTTGGCCGCACTTATTGTGTCTATGTAGCAGCGGCGCACCCCGTTCATCAGCCATGTGTTTGTCTCCCCAGCTAACCAATGCTAAAACGATTGAATGCAAATCTAAACCACGCTCTGTCAATCGATATTCCTCGCGCAGTGGTTGCTGTTGATAGGCTACTTTTTTCAGAACGTCAAATTCAACCAGCTTACGAAGCCGGTCAGACAAGACATGACGTGTGATGCCTAAGCGTTTCTCAAATATATCAAAACGTCTGACACCTAAAAAACAGTCACGTAAAATCATTAGCGTCCAACGATCACCAATGACTGCCAAAGTGCGAGCTACTGAGCAAGGCTGTTTATCAAGTTCATCCCAACGCATATGTTACCTCCTACATGTGTGAGTAATAGATTAGCTTGACAGTCTCTGAAAAGAAAGCTATATTTTTGTTAGTTCTAAAAAGGAACCTATAAGGAAATAGAGATGTATAGAGCACCCGTAGCAGTTGTAATTGGCGCAGGCGATGCCACTGGCAGCGCTGTTGCGAGACGTTTTGCAAGAGAAGGTTTTACCTTATGCGTGACCAGAAGGAGTGTCGACAAACTTAGCTCGCTAGTCAGTGATATTGAAGCCGCTGGTGGAATAGCAAAGCCATTTGGTTGTGATGCGCGTGTAGAGCAAGAGATGGTTGAGCTGTTTACCCATATTGAACAAGACATTGGGCCGATTGAAGTGGTGGTATTTAACATTGGTGCGAACGTCCATTTTTCCATTGTAGACACCACAGAAAGAGTCTACCGAAAAGTATGGGAAATGGCAGCGCTATCTGGATTTCTCACAGGTAGAGAGGCGGCAAAAGCAATGCTTCCCCGTGGAAAGGGTACGATTATTTTCACTGGCGCGACGGCTTCTTTACGAGGTAGTAAAGGTTTTTCTGCTTTTGCTGGTGCTAAATTTGCTTTACGGGCTTTGGCGCAAAGTATGGCTCGAGAGTTAGGGCCAAAAGGTATACATGTGGCGCACCCTATCATTGATGGTGCCATTGATACCGCCTTTATTCGCGACAATTTTCCTGAGCGCTATGCACTTAAAGACCACGACGGGATCTTAAATCCTGAGCATATCGCTGAGCAGTATTGGCAATTGCATTGTCAACCGAGAGACAGCTGGACGCATGAGCTTGATCTACGCCCATGGTTAGAGACTTTTTAGAAACTTTTTAATATATTTTGTCAGGAGTACTTTGAGATGAGTAAAAAAGTAGAGTTTTTCTTTGATGTAGGCAGCCCAGCCAGTTATTTGGCATGGACACAATTAGAGGGTATTGCACAGCGCACCAACGCTAAAATCATTTGGCGGCCTATGCTGCTTGGTGCTGTTTTTCAAGCCACTGGTAATGCGTCACCAGCTGTGGTTCCTGCTAAAGGCGCTTATATGCTCAAAGACCTTAAGCGTTTTTCAAATATTTATGGGGTGCCGTTTAACTTCAATCCATTTTTCCCGTTGAATACGATGCATTTAATGAGAGGTGCGACCGCTTACTTGGAAGAACCTGAGTTCCAGACTTATTTAGCAGCCATTTTTAACGCTTTATGGTCTGAACAGCTAAACATGGAATCACCAGAAGTAGTGGCTGAGGTTTTGACCAAGGCAGGCATTGACGTGACTGATTTTATGGCTCGTATTAGTGAGACTGAGGTCAAGGAGCGTTTGAAAGATAGCACTGAGGAAGCTGTGGCGCGAGGTGTTTTTGGTGCGCCTAGTTTCTTCGTGAACGGTGAGATGTTTTTTGGTCAAGATCGCTTAAGTTTCGTTGAGACTGCTTTAAAAGAGTGGTCTTAACTAGCAGCGGTATAGCATAAGTTGAAAGCGTGTAGACTGTGCTCTTTCCTAATGATGACAGAGACCAATAAGAATATTAGTTATAATTGTAAATTGATTGAATAAACACTTTTGTGGTGTACTGTATGGGTTAATGAACTATGATTGTATATTGGTAAATATCTTCATATGTTACTAATAAACGGGTCATATCATGAAAAAAGAGACGCTGACAGGTTTGTCTATTATTACATCATTTGCAGCACTTTATATTTGGATTCAAAGCGACAGTAACTCATTTTATGAAGAAAAAGACACTGAACTCGAACAAGCTCGCAAAACATCAAAGATTGCACTGCTAACGAAGTGCCAAGAAAAGACAAAACCTATGCTTAGAAACCTTAAGTCTATGGAGATTAACCGCAAAAATACAGACTACAGACTATTAAATAACGGTAATTTCAAAGTTACAACGCATTACTACGCTAAAGATAGCGTGGATACTACTCCTCTGGTTGTGGTCGATTGCCTATTCGATAAAGATGGTAATTTACTAAAGACCATCCCAGATTCTGTGTAGCTGTCATTCAGCTTATAGCAATACTTACACACTTTTCAGGAAAGTCTCCTTTAACAAGCCCAATAAGGCTTTAGAGAGCTATCTACCAAAGATTAAGCACTAATACTTTTTCTAACACCCATTATAGTCAAAAGAACCACCGTTTTTTTTTCTTAGCCGTCGCGACGATTGAATCATCTTTTTTTTCTTGCTCTTGTTCAAGTGGCGGCTCATCACTCATTTCAGCCTGCTTAAATTCTAGTAGTCTCACCTGAGCAAAATCTTGGATACTGGCATTGGCTTTATCCAGCGTTTTGTTCAACTGTCCTATCTGCTGCTGATAATTTTCAATTAACTTTTTTTGATCGCTTACTTGTTGGCTAAGGTGTTCATTCTTGAGCTTTTCAAGCGCTAATAGGTGTTCAATGTCCGTATTGTACTGAACACTTTGACTGTTCAGAGGTGTACTTTGAACAGTGTCCACTGAACGTTCAGTACGTTTTTTAGAGATTGGTTCACCAAACACGCGCAACATTTCTGAAACGTCTATTTTTTTATCTGCTGTCCTAGAAAGCTCACCATCATTGACTTTCTGATAGATCGTAGTTCTTGATATACCCCATTCTTTTGCCGCTTTCGTCACTGATATGTTCATTATTCACCTAGTGTTCAAGTACGTTTTTAAGACCTGTACAGTACAACCGTCCAGAACGTTCAGTGAACAACTATCGCACTAACCTACCTATGAGGCAAATTATAATTTCTTGTCAGTCATTAGGCTCAAAAATTACTAAGGGTGTCATTGAGCGATACTGAATCAGTTTAATAAATCAGAAAATTTATATATCTCAAAAAAACATGTATAGAAAAGCTGGTTTTCTATACGTATATATATAACATGTATAGAAAAGCTGAAATATTATACATATCCAAAGAGGTGTCCATGGACGAGTATCAGATTATCCCTTTACCACTTCCTGACATGGAAGCGCTAGAGACCAGAGCAGTTCTTAAAAAACTGTCATCAGCCAATCGATATTTGGCTGAACTCAAAGGTGTGGTCTCATCCATTCCCAATGAGGCGATCTTAATCAATACCTTAGCTCTACAAGAAGCAAAACACAGCTCTGAGATAGAAAATATTGTCACTACCAATGATGAGCTGTTTAAAGCTGAGCTTGATATAGTCAACCAAAGCCTTGCGACCAAAGAGGTGCAGAACTATACGCAGGCGCTAAAATCAAGTTTCGATACGGTACGAAAAAGTGGCATTATTCGCTTAAGTGATATTCTAGCGATTCAAGAAGAATTAGAGAAAAACGTTGCAGGGTTTCGTAAGCTGCCGGGTACGACGCTTAAAAATAGCCAAGGTGATATTGTCTATACACCGCCTCAACACGGCGACGACATCAAAGCATTCATGGATAACCTAACCACTTTTATAAATGATGATGCGATATGCGATCTTGATCCACTGGTAAAAATGGCGGTCATTCATCATCAGTTTGAGAGTATTCATCCGTTCTATGACGGTAATGGGCGCACAGGGAGGATTTTAAATATTATCTATCTGGTGGCGCAAGGCTTACTAGACTTGCCCGTTTTATACCTCAGTCATTACCTGATTCGACATAAGGCTGATTATTATCACTACCTACAGCACGTTCGAGATACTGGCGACTGGGAAGGTTGGCTGTTATTTATGCTTGATAGTGTGGAAGAGACGTCTAAATCAACCATCACTTTAATTAAAGATATTAAGGCGTTGATACAAGCATATAAGCTCAAAATGCGCGAGGAGAAGCCCAAAATCTATCGCCAAGAACTATTGAACAACCTATTTAATCACCCCTATACCAAAATAGAGTTTGTGATGACTGAGTTAGAGGTATCGCGCACCACCGCGACTAAATACTTAGATGAGCTGACTGATATTGGGCTACTACAAAAAGAGAAAGTCGGGCGTAGCTCTTACTACATCAATGTCGAGCTATTGCAGATATTAATGAATCGAGCGTAGTATGACAAAGGTTGTACTCTCGTTTTAATGAGCAGCATTACTTTTTCGGTGGTGTTCTAAAAAGTATGCCGGCATCAGACGTAACCATAATTGATGTAAAAGAACACCAGATCAAACACTTTGAAGTGATTATCGAGCTTCTTAGAGAAACAACAGGTTTTTCTAACCGCCCGACGCAGTCGGTGTCTAAGACGACAGTTATTACCTTCAATGCCTACCGTATGAGGTTTACCAACTCGTTTGTGGTCAAATTTAAAGGCGGTTATAAAACTGTCCCAGTTATCCATGCTAATCGAGTCATAGCTGACTTTAAGCTGCTTGAGACGAGCTCTTAACTTCTTAGCCGTTTTTAAGTCACGTTTGCCCCAGACATAAGCGACAATCTCATTAGTAGCGCGATCATAAGCATAAATAAGCCAAACTTTACGCTTTTTGCGATACACGTAAGTCCAGAACTCATCAACCTCTAAGCGTTCATAGTAGCGCTTCTTAGGCGTAATCTTATAAACAGATGAGCCTATAGTACTAAGCACTTTACCAATACTAACTGAGGCTATAATAGCAATATCTCTAACACCGCAGCCTCTAACTGTCATGAGCCGTATAAGCTCTTCCACTTTAGAGTGACAGCCATGATAAGTTAAGGCATGGTCACCAATGAATTGACGTTTGCAGTTCTTACATTGATAATTCTGCTTGCCATAGCTTTTTTTGCCATTTTTCTTTAGACTGGGACTGTGACAGTCGGGGCAACTGATATCTATTTGTGTCTTCATAACCTCAAATATATCATCTTGCTTTGACTGTCACCCTCCTTTTATCTCCTCAGCATACTTTTTGATACACCACCACTTTTTCAAATCTTGTGACACCACCGTTATCGAAAGATCAGTATTTCCATGAAACTATCAAATACCTAATTATAAGATGTTATGTCATGAAACTATCTACCCTAAAAAAATTCTTATTAGTATCTATAGTTCTTCTTACTTCACCACTTGGCTTTGCAAGTAATAAGATCAGCGATGGGGCAGTTTATCCCGGTCCTATTAAAGTGTTGCCAACAATTTGCACTAAAGGTGGTAGTGCTTCAGTCATTATCAAAAGTGTAGATCTTAGCGATGGGTATCATGCTGACATGCTGCTAAATGGAAAGGTAGTTAGTGCTTATTGTGAAACGGGTGATTGCGCTCTACTCTATAATTATGGCATAACCAACGTCAGGGCTAAGGTTAAGCTTGGTTATACTTATATGGAAGAATACGAAAGTACTAAGACCTGTACGATTACCGATATAGAGCTTACTCCTGATCAAAAAATTTAAGACGGCATATCAAATGGATAGTAAGTAAAAGCGCTTTACTTGCTCTTGAGGGTTATTTAATGAGTAAAAGCTTAGTTAAAGCAGTTAGTGTTAGTTGGATAATTTTGATGCTTTGTACAACTGCATCAGCAAAGCTGACGCCATTTTATGAACAGTCTAATGACGAATGGTATTGTGGGTATAAAAATGATATAGGGGAAATAGTTGTACCTATTAAAAAATATGAACATTGTGGAGATTTTTCTGAAGGCCTAGCATATGTTGGCGAAATAGCGAGACCTCTTGTAGAAGTTCAGAGCGGTTATAAGTACCTACAGGGTTTTATCGATGAAACAGGTAATTTAGTAATACCTATTGAGCATGAAGTTTTAGATGGTGCTCTCTATACTGAGTTCAAAAGTTTCAGCGAGGGTTTGGTAGCCATTTATAGGAATGGTAAATATGGTTATATGAATAAGCAACGTGAACTTGTAATACCTTACAAATATCAAGACGCGCAAGATTTCAAAAATGGATTGGCTATAGTAGTTAATCAAAACGACAAATATGGCGCTATTAACCGTTTAGGCAATGTTGTTATTCCATTTAAATTTAACTACCTTAGTTCTTTTTCGGACGGACTCGCGCTATATACTGAAGATAACCATTGGAATGAAGGTTTTCAGTATGGCTTTGTTGATCTAAAAGGAAATATATCAATTAAAGCAAAATGGGATAGTGCTTGTCTGTTTTCTGAAGGACTGGCTGCTGTCAGAGTTGGCGACTATGAAACTGGTAAATGGGGAGTTATAGATAAAGCGGGTAACTTTCTTGTAAAACCTGAATATGATGCTCCACAAATTCAAACCTGGAGTGATGCCGATTATGATGACTGCTATTACAAAAAAGGGAAAATGGATATGTATAAATATACAAACCCAGAAGACCCATATGAAAGTAGTATCACGCGTTATACTCTTAATCATAATGGATCTATTCTTGCTAAGAAGTTTTATAGCAACTGGAATACAATTATTGATGAGTTTATTAAAGATAATGGTTTATAGAACTATTACCTAGATTGTTAAGCACTTAGGATTTTGAGCTTTTACTAAAAACCAAAGTACATGGTCTGTTGGCTTCCTTAAAAATGCTATAAATTAACTCCTGCGTACTGTATAAATATTGGCCTTTCAGATATACATCAAATATAGGACATATAGTAGAGCCTTTATAAAAGTGGTACATTAGTTTTAAAACAAGCGAAAAGTAAAAAGATTATGACTTATTCAGCAGATTTTCGTGCTCAAGTGATTAAAAGTGTTAAACAACAAGGTATGAGTATCAGACACGCTACAGAATTGGCTCAAAGATCCTAGTATCAAACTCACTCGCAATAAACCACCCAGTAAAATACCTAACGAAGCATTATTAAAAGATGTTGAACAACATCCAGACGATTACCTGTACGAGAGAGCACAGCGTTTTGGGTGTAGCAAGTCGGGCATCGAGGCTGCTTTAAAACGCCTTGGTGTCAGTCAAAAAAAAGACCTTGGCGCATCCAAAAGCTTGCCCCATAAAGAGAGCTAAGTATCTAAGCAAACTTAACAAATACATTGCTCAAGGCCTTGCTATTGTATACATGGATGAAAGCGGCTTTGAGTCTGAAACCATTCGTTCTCATGGCTATGCACCTATTGGAACCCCTTGCATCGATAGTTACAACTGGCAAGGTAAAAAACGAACCAACGTTATTGGTGCTCTCTATGACAAGACGCTGTTTGCACTCGATTACTTTGAGAAGAACATCAATGGCGATATCTTCTATAACTGGTGCAAAGACACGCTAATACCAAGCCTTAAAACTAAATGCGTGATTGTCATGGATAACGCTAGCTTTCACAAACGCGTTCAGAGACTGCTCAATAGACATGGTCATCGCTTGTTATTTCTACCGCCGTACAGTCCCGATTTAAACCCTATTGAGAAAAAATGGGCACAGGCTAAATTTCTACGCCAAGGATGGATGGAGAATAATCTACCTAAACTATTTCATAATATGGGTTGTACTAATTTTATTGTGGATTGACTGTAGCAAATAAAATACTCCCCTATAATTTTTATGTTTCAAAACACGTATTTTAAACAGAGAGAGCCGCATGAAACTATTCAACTTTACCACCCTAACCGCTATCGGTCTTCTAAGTTCTAGTCTACTCGCCATGCCAGCTTTTTCGGCCAGCTTTGATTGCGGTAAAGCCAGTACCTGGATCGAAAAAACGGTCTGTAGTAACTCTGAGCTATCACAACTTGATGAGAATATGGCAAAAAAATATAAAGCCGAGTTAGCGAGTGCTGATAATGAGGACTATAGCCAAAATCATAGAGTTATCACTAAAAATGCTCAGCGGCAATGGTTGAAGTTTCAGCGAAACACTTGCCAAAGCGAAGCCTGCCTCATTAGAGAATATCAAGAATATCTAGGTAAAAAGAGTCTCAATGGCGTAACTTGGGGCGATGCAGAAAGCTTAAGCGCTTCTGAGCTACCCAATAAAACAGCCTTTGGTAAATTTGCCACTACGGTAAATATCTCCATGTATAACCCGGATACTCAGCGCTGGGAAGATACGGGTAAGGTAACCAATGCAGTTTCTATTCATAAAGTTTCTGACAAACCTTATTTTGCCATCATTGATGGAGATTTAATTTTCACCAATGCTCATTCGTGCAGTCTCGATAATGAAAAAGCCATGTGGTCAGAGAACCATTGGGTATTAAACGATTATCAAGCGGGTAAGACCGTTGAGCTGCGTTTATATCCGGCCATCTATCAAGGCAAAACTCAGCTGTTATTCAAAGATATCAATAACGACTACCGAGAGTCGCGCTGCGGTATGCGTGGTTATTTTGATGGGATTGTTATAGATAATAAATGAGGGAGAAGTGTTTTGTAGGGTGGGTTAGCGGTAGCGTAACCCACCATTATTGATAATAAAAACTTAGATTAACACACCAAGTGCAACGCTAATTAATATTATAGAACGCCTGCATAGGCGTCTTAAACCCTAAGCGTTTTCTTGGTCTGTTGTTTAGTTTGTTCTCAATGTCCTGCATCTCATCATCAGAGACTTGTCTAAAGTCACAACCCTTAGGCAAGTACTCTCTGATAAGGCCATTGGTATTCTCGTTGGTTCCTCGCTGCCATGACGCATAAGCATCGGCAAAGAAGAAAGGGCTAAAGAGCTTTTGTTTCACCTTCTTATGCTGAGCAAACTCTTTACCATTGTCAGAGGTAATGGTCTTAACCTGCAAACTCACTGGCGCTAAGAGTTCTATCATTGCCTCTGATACTTGCTGTGCTGTTTTATGACCCACACGCTTCATCTTCAGCAGCCCCGTTTTACGTTCAACGAGCGTGACAATCGCTTGCTTGTGATGCTGACCGATAACGGTATCCGCTTCCCAGTCACCAATACGTGAGCGTTCTTCAACAATACAAGGGCGCTCATGGATAGAGACTCTGTCATTGATACGGCCTCGAGTCTCAGCGGTTAGACGCTGCCGATAAGGCTTGGCTTTACGTCTGAGACACTGCCATAACCTGCCGCCCTTACGCTTGTTTGTCCATATATAGCGATAAATGCTCATATGACTGAGTCCACCATGAACACCTGCTATTTGCTGGGGACTCCAGTTCTCTTTAAGCTTGTCTGTGACCCAGTCCCATACGTCAGCGATGATGCTGAGCGCATTGTTTGATCGTCTTGCACAAGCTTTCTTATGAGCGTTATTGACTCGGTAACCGCGCAGGCTTTTATTGCGTCTGATTTCTCTTAATATGGTACTGGGACTTCTGTTTAACGCCCGCGCTATAAAATTAATACTATGTTCTGCCCCTATAAGGGCATAAATCTGGTATCGTTCCCCTAGGCTTAGATGCGTATAGTTCATGGTTGCAATCTCACTTTGGTCGGTGGATAAAGACTTTGATGCTAGCGCATCTAGGCCTCTTTTTCACCTGCTCTTTGATATTGCACTTCATGTGTTAATCTAAGATTAGAAATATCCCAGCGGAACCATTTAAAAAGGCTCATTAATCCATTAATAAACTATTCATAGTAGACTGCCGTAGTGGATCTACTTAATGAGCAATGATAAGTTCCGGTCTTTCCTTGGCCACATCAGCAATCAGATGCCGTGAGCACTTGGTCATACCTTGTATCTCAGAATAGCTATGACCTGATTTGAGTAGACTAGCGATGATCTTACGCTTTTCGATATCTTTCCTGCGTCCTGAATACTTACCTTCTGCCTTAGCACGAGCAATACCTTGTATCTGACGGTTACGGCGATCCTCATAATCTTTTCGAGCGATAGCAGCGAGCATATCCAGCATCATCGAATTAATGGCCTGCAGTACACTACTCATAAATTCAGTGCTGCTTTCAGATTGAAGCGCCATATATGAGGTAGGTAGCTCTTTTGATACGATAGATAGTTTCTTTTCTGATAGCATTCTTTTGAGAGTATCCCAGTCAGCTTGGTTCAAACGCGCTAAGCGATCAATCTGCTCAACTAAGATAACATCGCCCTTATGAGCATCTTCAATCAGCTGCATAAGCTTGGGTCGCACCAAGATAGCTCCTGATTCGTTTTCGACATAGAAGGCGGCAATCTTGTGGCCATGCTCGTTGGCAAATGCTATGAGGTCGCTTTTGGCACGCTTAGCATCTTGTTCTTTGGTAGACGCTCGTAGATACGCTCTAATAAACATAAACACCTAAAATAGTCTGTTATAAGTGGTTCCATTATACCAGTCTGTTTTAAGTGGTCTATTAATACGTTTGAGGCGTGAAATAGCTGGTTCCCTTGGGGTATACTGCGTTTATTATAGATGTGTTTGTCCGTAGTATTGTTGGCTGGAAGGTGTCTAATCGTATGAACATCGATATGGTGATGGCAGCGTTAAATCAAGCCATTGCAGACAGAAACAACCCAAAAGACGTTATTCATCGTAGTGATAGAGGCGTTCAGTATTTATCTATTCGTTATACTGATCAGATGGCTGATTCTGGCGTTATTACCTTTGTTGGAACGCGGGTAATTCATGTGATAATGCATAGTACGATTGGTTATGTATCACCTTTTGAGTTTGAAAAGCAATATTATGATCGTCTTAATGAGTCAGGCAAAGTTGCCTGACTCAAATAAAACGCTCTCCGATATAGTCGGGGCGGTTCAGATAGCCAACTGGTTTAATATTATTCCGGTATATATGGGGTTAAAAAACGCACTAAGGCAGTGATTATTAAGAGTATTAGAAGAAGGTGTTGATATTTTATAAATCGTTCTGGGATAAATAAACACAGCACGGATACTATAAAAATTCCTATAATTTCAATCAAATTAGATAGACTTTGAGAGCCAAATCCTAGCCCAGTTAATACGACCCACAAAAATGATGGTAAGAATACTAGGCTAAATTTTTTCAATGGTTTATTCATAGGTTAGGCTTATCTTCTATGTGGGCGCAATTTCTATTGCACCGGCAACGGCACAACCCTGATATACTTCGCCTGCGTAAGTTAATATTGCAGTAAGTTCATTTTGATAGCCATTGTCATCGATACAAAGGTTATTTTTTATATTCACAACAATAGGCTGTCCATTGATAGTACTCGCGTATTCGACACCTTCAGTATTGACAGAACCAGAACCCACCACGATAACTGTTGCTGTCGTTGGCTTTAAGAAATTCGCCTCTATACTTAGCTCATTTCCTTCAATCACTATTCGCCAAATTTTTTCTTTAGCGGTGTTTCCAAAAGCAGTAAATGCCGCTGACGCTACCGGCACTTCTATTGTAGGCTGCTTACTCAGATCCGTGGTGTCGGCACGATGGTTATTACAAGCCACTAGAGCTAAGCTGCCCGTTAAGCACATTGTCGTTAGAAGCAAAGAACGCATAATTTTTCCTTTAAATATAATAAGAGAACACCACTATTTAGCAGTGTTCTCTTTGTTTACGTGATGAAATTCAGGTTTTTACTACCATAGGTAGGTTTACGGTAGGACTAGAAGTTAGGGTCGTTACAGGTGGCCTTATTCAGTAACTTACCAACGTACTCTCTATATTAGTAATACTAATATAACATATCTATAAAGGTTGACAGTGTGGAGTAAGATAAAATCGTTTTTTTACTGTTTGAGTGTTTAAAATATGAAAAACTTAACTGCTGCTATTCTAATTGCGCT
Source organism: Psychrobacter sp. H8-1 (assembly GCF_904846575.1). Classification (NCBI taxonomy): domain Bacteria; kingdom Pseudomonadati; phylum Pseudomonadota; class Gammaproteobacteria; order Moraxellales; family Moraxellaceae; genus Psychrobacter; species Psychrobacter sp. H8-1. The sequence goes on along the minus strand of NZ_CAJHBG010000001.1, from coordinate 3,321,273 downwards.
TCCTGTTCTAATGGTAAGTCCTACAGTAATGGCCGCATCTTCAGATGCAGTGGCTAAAACTGTTGATGTTCAATTTAAAAAAGGCGCTAGTTCAGCTAACTATTATGGGAAATTAAAGGGTAGTAAGTACGATTCCTATACATTTTATGCCAAAAAGAACCAAAAGCTTTCTGTTAAAACAACGGGAGGGAATGTAGATTCTTATTTATTTAATAAGAATTTATCAGATTCTGTCAATGTAGGAGAATATTCCTCTGAACTAGATAACCAAGGTTATTACAAGCTTCCATATTCAGGTAAATATGAATTGCGTATTCTTCAGCCACGTTCTCAAGCTTCTAAAGGAAAAACACCTCCATATTGGCTAGAATTATCTATTCTATAGGTATATAAGCTTAATAATGGAGAGCATCCTATATTCTGTGTAACAGCTATGTGGCTTTCATCAATAATTACACAAAATGTAGGATGCTCTCAGCTTTTCATGCTACCAGCCATCTGCTGGGCCAGTTTTTTAATGTCGTTTTGGTTAGTCATTGCTTATTCTCCTGTTAATGGATTATAAGCAGTTACACAGTTTTTAGGAAACTCCCTAAAAGCCATCAATAAGGCTTGCTATTAGTTATTAGAATTTTTGAAAAAGTGCTTTTTTACTGAAAAGATTACCAAGCCAACAAAAGTAAAACGAGTTAAGTCTTGCGTAAGACTTAACTCCCCATACTTTGATAGTTACCATTAAAAAACTCCTAAAAACTTTAGGACTTTTCTAGAAAATGTTTAGCGTAGCATTTGTTTCTTTTCATATTGAATATATTCAGACTCCGATACCCCTAGACGTTCAGCTACCTCAGCATGCGACAAGTTTAGATGTTTTCTTAACCCTTCAAGGGTAGTTACGCCTTCACGAGCCATTAACGATGCCAATATATCAGGGTTAATTTTTACCCTTTGCATTGGGTCTATTGGAACTGGGTTTACCCAGTCGTTAAAAATATCTGGTAATACTGGTTCTAGCCTACCATCATCCCGAGTAGCAAACCCACTTTTACTGATATTGATACAATCAGATAGCTCTCTACCTTTTCCATCAACTAATTTGACGCAAAGTTTCCCGTTGATACGCTGTCCAACGCTCGTAGCTTCAATATTTACTTTAGACCTATTATTAGCATCAAGACTATAGATGAGAGCTCCATGACTTGTATTAATCTGGTTGTTTTGTCCTTCTACAAGAGCTTCTTGATTAAAGAACCACTCGTAATTAATAGGAAAGGCAGCTCTACAAACTGAAGCTTCAAACTCACCATGCCACACAACCTCTTGGGAGAACCTCCCAGGAACTCTCGATAAGATCAATGCTCCTGCTGCCTCTGTCCAACTCCTCTTAATTGAAACAAGTGGAGTGTTTTCTGGCATATCAGCTCTTTTAAAATCTGCAGCTAATATCAGATTATCTGTAATTTGCGCACTCGCAATTTCAAACTCATCTGCAATGGCACCAAGAGAATAAGATTGGGACGTCAAACCTCGGAGTGCGCTCTTAATTTCATCCTTAATAGCTTTTGCACCCAAAGTTGCTTTAACTTTAGGTTCACTTGCAGTAGGCTGCAACTTCCCATTTGTATCAATCTCAAAACTGATGTCAATAAAAAAACTTGCTTTTATAGGGAAGCGAAATTTAGATGCTTCGATATTACCTGCCACTCGCAACTTTTCGCCAACAATAGACGCTTGCATTTTTGTAATCTTGACATTAGATTTTTTAGTTCGAAGTAATATTGATTGATTAAGCTGTAGCGGTTTATCAAAATAATCAACCGACTTTCCAAGAGCTTTTGCTACTTCTGGTCGTATTACATGAGCCAAAAACCAATAACTACTGATGATAATAGCTGCTGAATGTCCACTTGAGATTAAATATGAATTAAGCTGACTGATATCACCTTCCCTATCATATGCCATTTGCAAGGCAAGTATAAGGCAGTTGCCTTGCGGTGAAATGGCAGTAGTAGCCTCTACGTTCGAAGGTAGGAAAGTATCAGTAATATAGGATCCCAATGGAATATTCGTAAAATCAATGCGTCCAATACTTGCTAGCTCATTACTCACTGTCTCAATTAAAAGACCGTTAGAGGACTCATTATTGCTATAAGAATCTAGTAAGTTCCTTATCGTTAGGTTGTCAATATGAACATCAACTTCAGAAAGTCCATTACCGAAATTTAATCCAATTGAGGCTGATCTAGCATTATTAAAGACGGCAATCCTATTTATAATAGTAATGCTTCCACCGAAAGATGGCCCAAGTGAATTATTATCAATCATTAACTGAGAGTTAGAAAAAGGAATTGTTATTTTGATTTCACCAGCAGATCCAGTTATTTTTATCGTTGGTATATCAAAATTTACACAAGCTCTAACTGATAAGGATTCATTAATATCAAAGCTTCGATCAATACCCGATGGAATACCACCATCACAACTCAAAAAAACTGCCTTTAACTGGTCATTAATTTCTCTTTCCGATATCTGTAAAAGTACATCGAAATCGTATGTATTAAACGTTGACATAACATTTCTCCTTGTTCATGAAACCAACATTACCAATCCTTGTAAAAATAAACTATTGTCTATTTAATATCTAGTTAAATAACTTTCCTTTCTGCTTTCCTTAGATAAGACCGATAACATCGACAAAAGCAATATCTTGTGTGCCTTGATAAATAAGATTATTTTTATAGTTCATTTTCTTAGTCCTTTAATATTACTGTAACATAATACAAATCAACATCAAACTTTTGTATATAGATATCCATACATTTAGTAGCTTAGATACATATAAATAAAAAAATGCATACTGAAAATTCAGTATGCATATATATCGCTAATATTGAAGCCGTACTAAACCTTCTCAAACACATCTGATATTACTTATTGTCTAATAGCTAAAAGTATATGTAGATCTTGGATTAGTATGATGAGCTTTATATAGCACTGGATATGAGACACCATATTTACCAAAAACACTTTTTTGGTTATGATGTATAATTGAATTATCGTAGTGATGACAAAAAACATTTACTTACAATTAATAGTAATGTAAATCCCATTTTTTACCTTGCATCCAACACTACAAACCTGTTGGTCTATTTGTTGGTCTAAGAAGATAGGTTTTTATAATGAAGTCAGTTAAATCAATTACTTACATATAAAGTTAGACTTCCTCCTTCACCGCCAATCTTATATACTCTGCTTAATCAAAACCTCTGTTTTACTATTCTGTTCTACCCCACCATAAAATATATTTTATTTATTTAAATACATTCCATCAAGTCAATGCTATGCGCTATTTACTCAATAAGCTACCGTATGACAATAAAGACAAAGAGCAAATCGGCTATGTTGATCCGCTGATTGTCGGTCGTGCTGGCGCTCTGTATGAGCTGGGTGAAAAAGACGAGCTAGCAGTGGTTTAGATTATTGCAGTGCTTTAACTAGCATTGATACCGCTACTATAAGCTGCCTTATCCTATCCAAGCCATCCAATTACGATCGGGTGGCTTTTGTGTGCGCGGTGATGGCTTTTATGCTTACATTTACTTTCTTAAATTAGATATTATTATTTATATAACGATAAATTATGTATCATTATATAAATAATATCGGTTGGCATGCTATAATATTATATTGATTTTCGTGGGAAAAATTCTGTTGTCTGATAGTGATTTGTACGAGAAGTGACTGTCAAACGATTTCAGGTTTACCCTCAAGATAATCAGTTGATAATATTATAGAGTTTGTAGGAACGTAGATGGTAACTATAATACAAGATTTAAAAAAAGACTGGTCACTTTCAGCATCTGTTGCTGGTTTTTTAGCCGTACTCATTGCTTATGCTGGACCGTTAGTGATTTTTTTTCAAGCAGCACAAGCGGCGCAAGTATCAGAGGCGATGATGGCGTCTTGGATTTGGGGGATATCGATAGGCGCAGCGATACCGAGTATTTACCTCTCTATCAAATATAAAGCACCGATAGTAAACGCTTGGTCTGTGCCAGGAACGGTTTTACTCGTGACCTTATTTCCACAGATGAGTATTAATGAGGCCGTTGCTGGTTATATTATTTCAGCCATTGTCATTTTCATTGTCGGCGTGACGGGTTATTTTGATAAAATTCTAAAGTGGATCCCTAACAGTATCGCCGCAGGTATGATGGCAGGCATACTATTTCAATTCGGTTTGGCATTGTTCGTTGCCACTGACACTATGCCAGTTATCATTTTTAGTATGTTGGGTTGTTATCTATTAGCCAAACGCCTGTCACCGCGCTATACGATGATTTGGGTATTGTTGTGTGGCATTATCTTAAGCTTAGTATTTGGCAAGATGAATCCTGTTGATGTTGATTTTACAATGACGGTTCCTGTTTTTATTTCGCCAGAATGGTCATGGAACTCAACGTTTAACCTTGCTGTTCCCCTTATCCTTGTCAGTTTGACAGGGCAGTTTTTACCTGGGATGGCGATCTTGAATTTAAGTGGTTATGACACGCCAGCGAAACCTATTGTTATGGGCTCTAGCATTGCTTCATTAGCCGTTGCTTTTATAGGCGGTATTACCATTACGCTAGCCGCGATAACTGCTGCACTATGTACGGGAAAAGATGCGCACGAGCTCAAAGAAAAGCGCTATATCGCTGGTGTCGCTAATGGTGTTTTTTACTTATTAGGTGGGGTATTTGCTGGTAGCATTGTACTGGTATTTAGCTTATTGCCTAAAGAGCTGATCGCCGCTCTAGCTGGTTTGGCACTGATAGGTGCTATCTCAGCCAATATTACTGTGGCTATGAAAGATGAGAGCCAAAGAGAACCGGCATTGATTACCTTTTTGGCAACAGCCTCTGGCATGCAGTTTTTGGGATTAAGTTCAGTTTTTTGGGGCCTTTGTATCGGTATCGTTGCTCATTACCTATTAACTAAAAAAATCCCTCAGCCAATTAATGTATAACTGAATTAATAGTTATAGTAGATTAATAATGACAAGGATGTTATTGCTTCAAAATTCGATTATAGTTATTGTTTATAATAATAACTTTCAACATTCAAATAGGGATCGAACTATGCAAAACTTAGGATTAGGGATAATAGCAGGGCTTGGCCTGAGCCTGAGCGCTTGTGTCACCATTAACGGCGCACCGATGGGCACTACAGATGACACGACTATAGTCACCCAATACCCAATTGAAGCCACGATGCTCAACATCTATACCAAAGCGCGTAGTGCAAAACTAATGGCAATAGTCGATGGTCAAACCGTAACGGCAGATATCAAAGTCACGCCCAAAGGGGCTATGCTGTTCAATGGCAAATCTGTACAAGGTGGCGAAATCAGCACTATTAGCACTTTATCTGGTCAAGTGACCAATCAAGCCGTCGCTACTAACTACTTTACGTTGAATCCGCTAGTATTCCACGGCTTTACTAAAAAGGCTCACTATATACAATTGAGTGCTGGCAGTTACCCTTCTTCATAACTCTCAAACACTCGTAACCTATATATAGCCTATACTAGAGGTAGTGAAGTTATTTGGATCAATCGTAGTCAATCCTAAATAAAAACCCTAAGAAAAAAGCATCACCACTATAACGTATCGATTTTATTTAGGATTGACGATACCCATCCACTCACCCTTCATCATTAAATATATACTTAAAATAATAACTAAAAAATAATGCAAGATATAAGGAAAAAATCATGAAAAAATTATTAATGACATCAGTAATCGCTGTCTCCAGTTTATTTACTATCGCTGCTTGCGCTCAGGGTGGAGGAATGGCGAATCCTGCTCCACACCATAATATGAATATGCAACACTATAGCCAAGCACAAATGTCACAAAACATGATATCTAACATGGCAACTGAGCTTAACTTAACTGCCAGTCAGCAAGCTCAGATACAGGCTATTAGGCAGAATAACCGTGGTACTGGCATACAGAACCACAATGCGATGATGCAAGTACTGACTCCTGAGCAGCGTCAAAAACTTAGCCAAATACAATCGCAGCGTATGAACCAAGATGGCCGTATGATGAATCAGGATCATGGTAATCGTATGCATCAAGGCGGTCATATGATGAATCAAAACAATCGCATGCATAAAGGTGGGCAGATGAATATGAATCAAAAGAAAAATATTCAGAACCAAAATAGAAATATGAACCAATAACGTCTAAAAACGAAAAACTGTCTAACCTGAATAATAAAAGCGCATCCGTTGACTCTGATGCGCTTTTTTCTATTAAGCTGTGTTGAACATATCTAGTCTACAGACCTAAATCTTCTTTAGGTGATATCAGCCTCTTTTCTTCTCTCCCTCTGAATATGACAACTTCCCAAATGGCGATGCCAACCGTACCTAGACAGCATTGAATTATAATTGATGTGTAGTAAGGTTTGTTTATACCTCAAATAATAACAACGGATTGCCCTTATGCTGTTAGACATCCTGCTAACCATTCACTTTATATTAATAATACTCATTTCCTTGCGCGTGCTTGCCCGCCAAGACTTTACGTCTCCTGCACGCTTAGCATGGCTGGTGGTATTATTTATCTTGCCTTATCTTGGCGTGCTGGTTTATTGGATGTTTGGCGAGCTGCGTCTGGGTCGCGGCTTCACAGAGCAATCGCAGCAAATTATTGAGGATCTGCATAAGCACAATCCTGAAGTACTCGGTAATGATAGCGCCCTGATAAAGTCCGTCAAACCTGAGTATCGGGCTGCTTTTGCTTATGCGGCTAATATCACAGGCTTTCATACCACAGTGGGCAATCATGCTGAGTTGATGGCAGATGCCGATGAGACTCGCAGACGTATGATTGCCGACTTCGATGCGGCGACTGAACAGATTCATGTGCTGTATTACATTTGGCTCGTCGATGGGATGGGTATTGATACGGCTCAAGCTTTGATGCGAGCGGCACGGCGCGGAGTCACTTGTCGGGCGATGGTCGATGGGATGGGTTCACGTAAGCTAGTGCGCTCCAAGCTATGGCAAGAGATGCAGGACGCAGGCGTAGAGGTCAGTGTGGCGCTACCAATTCGCAACCTCATAAAGGTATTCTTGTTTAGCCGTATTGATTTGCGTAATCACCGCAAAATCACGGTAATCGATGGCAAGATTGGCTATTCTGGCAGCCGCAATTGCGCCGACCCCGAGTTTCGCGTAAAGCCAAAGTACGCGCCATGGGTAGATATCATGCTACGTATGCAAGGCCCTGTAGTGGCGCAAAATCAGATGTTATTTGCCAGCGATTGGCTGATCAAAAACCCTGATACGCCGCTAGACAGCTTTATTTATCATACTGATACTGATTCTGATTCTGATAAAAAGACACAAGAAGCTGGGCAGTTGAAGAATAAACAACCAGAGGATAAACAGATAGAGGATAGAGAGATAAAAGGCTTTGCCGCGCAAGTCTTCGCTGATGGCCCAACCCAACGTCATGGGACGACGCCGCAGTTTTTGGGCGCATTGATTAGCCAAGCTCAGCGCACCTTGATTATCTCGACCCCCTACTTTGTCCCCGATTACTCTTTAGTCAGCATCCTATGCGCTACGGCTTATCGCGGTGTAGAGGTGACGATGATTTTCCCCAAGCACAATGACTCTTTCGTCGTCGCCGCCACCAGTCACAGCTTTTATTGGCAATTGCTTGAAGCAGGAATAAAAATTTATGAGTATAAGCTAGGCTTGCTTCACGCCAAGACCTTGACCGTCGATGGAGAGATTGGTCTCATTGGCTCAACCAATTTAGACTTGCGTAGTTTTGATTTAAATTATGAAAACAACGTGGTTTTTAGCGATGAAGCGCTGACTGCCAAGATTGTTGAGCGCCAATACCAGTACATCGCAGACTCTGAACAAATACTACTTGAGCAGGTAAAAAACTGGCCGTTATCCTATCGGATTTGGAATAATATTGTCGCTACTATGGGGCCGATACTGTAGATGGTATTTTTTGCAAGATATAAACCACAAATTTGGCTTCGGTGTCAAAGGCTTGCGTCTTAGCTGTTGCCAGTAATGCTTGACGCTTCTCACTACGCGCACGATACGCATAAGGGGTCATGGTCAATAAATCAGCGAGGGCATCTGCCGACAGTGATAACTCCGTATTGATGTAATGTGTTGCTATAAGGGTAAAATACGGCGCTAGCTCGTGCAAAAACTTATCAGAGTCGTGCTCACGGACACTATCAAATAACGCCTCGCGTATGGTTGTTAAATGCCCGACATCAGGCTTAGCAATGAGTAAATAACCCTCATCTTGCAGAGCTTTTGCAAAGGCTTCTGGCAATATCGGACTAAAGATACTGCTAATACCTGCCATGCTATGCGGCGCTAGTGGCAAATTGGCAGCACTGGTCACTAGTGGATAAATAGCGGCCATTTTATTTGGCGTATTGTTTTGTGTGCCTTTTTGCTCATCGCTTTGCTGATACCACAGTCTATTTGCCGTTTTACTCACCTTAGCCAGACTGGCAACGGCGGGCTTACTGATATCAGCAGCGACTAAGACATCCATCCCCGTTTGCGCCATCGCCTGCGTGTAATAGCCCTCGCCGCAGCCAATATCCAGCCAGTTGGCGGCTGTTTTATTCTGCTCAATTGTTGGTTCAGTAATGAGATTATCTTGCGCCAGCAGCTGTGCCATTTGCTGACAGATGAATACCTGTAGTGGCTCATAATATCCTGCATTTAAAAACCGTTGACGCGCATCGATAGACGCTTGGCTGTCACCGGGGGCTTTAGACTTTTTTTGTTGCACTGGCAGTAGATTGATATAACCCTGACGTGCCACATCAAATGGATGCGAGGTTTGCTTGGGGCTCAGGCTACCGTCACAGCGCCACGTATCTGCAGCGGGTGTTAATGGTGACTGACAAAGTGGGCAAATAAATAAGGACACTGGTATCTCAAAGTCATACAAATATGGCTAGCATCTTAGCAAATTTTGCTATGCATAAGTGACAAAAAAGCCATCCCTGATGCTTCAGAAATGGCTTTTCATATACTGTCGAATATTTGCAGCTTAACGCAGTTTTAAAGTCATCAAACCTAATACCACCAGTACAATGGCAATAATCCAAAAACGCACCACCACTTGGGTTTCTTTCCAGCCAATCTCTTCAAAGTGATGATGTAATGGCGCCATACGGAACACACGTTTTTTGCGCAGTTTATAGGAGCCGACTTGTAGTATGACTGACACGGCTTCGGCAACGAACAGACCACCCATGATCGCAAAAGCAATCTCTTGGCGTGACATCACCGCAATCGTACCCAGCATCGCGCCCAGTGCCAATGCCCCTACATCTCCCATGAATACCTGTGCAGGATGAGCGTTGAACCATAAAAAGCCCAGACCAGCGCCTACCATCGAGCCACAGACAATAATTACCTCAGAGTTATAGGGAATATAAGGAACCGATAAATACTCTGAGAATCGTATGTCACCTGATACATAGGCCATCGCTCCCAAGCCTGCAGCAACTAAAACCACTGGCAAGATAGCCAAACCGTCCAAGCCATCCGTTAAGTTGACCGCATTAGAAGCGCCATTAATCACAAAATAGGTGAAGACAATAAAAGCAATGCCAAAAGGCACAGCGGAGAATGGAATGATCCAATTCTTAAAGACGGGCAATAATAAATCCTGCATCTCACGGGTCGTACTGATATCCAGTTGCTGAGTGGCAATATAATATAAAGAAACGCCTACGAATAGGGCGCCCATTGACAGCCAAAAGTACTTTTTTCGGGCTATCAAACCTGTAGGGTTTTTATGTTTGATTTTGAGCCAATCATCAGCCCAGCCAACCGCTCCAAAGATGACCATCACTACCAGCAAAATCCAAACGTAGGGATTATTCAAGCGCGCCCATAACAAGGTGGACACGCCAATGGAGGTCAAAATTAACACTCCGCCCATGGTAGGTGTACCCGTTTTGACAAGGTGCGACTGTGGTCCATCGTTGCGTATAGCCTGACCATACTTGAGTGTACGCAAATGCCGGATAACACGGCCACCAAACAGCAAGCTGAACCCAAGCGCGGTGATAACGGCCAATAGCGCCCGCAGTGTCAACGAAGAAACCGCAGTAAACGGCGTATAATACTGGCCAAGCCAGCCAAACAACCAAACTAACACCGCTTACTCCTTTATTAGCGCATCAATAAGTGTTTCCATTTCCATGGAACGAGAGCCTTTAAACAACACAGTACAAGGCTGAGCTTGCTGCTCGTCCAAATATGGCTGCAAGTACCGCAAGAGACTGCTCTTATCATCAAATGCATGTGCACTAATGCCGCCGATTTCGTCCGCGCCAGCCACGCTATATTTGGCATACTCACCTACACAGAGCAGCACATTGATACCTGCTGCTGCAATGGTACGACCGAGACTTTGATGCTCACTGATAGCCGCCTCACCAAGCTCAGCGATGTCACCGAGCACCATTACTTGCGTACCCGTCTGCGCCGCCAATACTTTGGCAGCTGCACGTACGGAGTGCGGGTTGGCATTATAAGTATCATCGATTAAACGGTGCATACCTAGCAGCTGACTGTTCAGGCGACCCTTGGCAGGGCGCGAGTTTTCGAGACCGATGACGATATCAGCGATATCGATCTTTAGGGCATGAGCACAGGCAGCCGCCGCAAGCGCATTATTGACATTATGCTCACCTGCCAATGGTAGATTGATATCCTGAACCTGACCGCCGACATGCAATTTGAACTCACTGCGCTCAGGCTCAACATCGAGGTGGCTGGCGCTGACATCAGTATTGCCAAAACCAATCACTTGTGAGGTATATTTTTCAGCGATACGGCGTAACTGGTTGGCATAGTCATCTTTATCAGGAACAATCGCAAATTGCGTATCACTTAAGGCATGATAAATCTCTGCTTTGGTTTGGCAAATACCATCACGGCTACCAAACTCACCCAAATGCGCTGTACCAATATTTAAAATACAAGCCACATCAGGACGGACAATCTCAGTGGTATAAGCAATCTCACCGATATGATTGGCACCAAGTTCTAATATCGCATAACGATGATGGTCTGATAACTCAAGCAGCATCATCGGTACGCCCAAGTCGTTGTTCAAATTGCCGCGAGTGATTAGCGTTGGCGCTAGGCGACCAAAGATACTACCCAGCATCTCTTTACAAGTGGTCTTGCCACTAGAGCCAGTAATAGCAATCACGGTCAGATCTTGATGTTGCTGGCGACGAAAAGCGGCCAGTTGACCCAATGCCAAACGGGTATCGCTGACGATCAGCTGCGGGATTTTATTAGCAACGGAGGTAGTTATCGGACGCGAGACAATAGCAGCAATCGCACCTTTTTCTGCAGCGACATCGATATAATCATGTCCATCAAAATTATCGCCACTCAATGCCAAAAAGATATCGCCGGCTTTGATGGTGCGGGTATCGGTGGTAATGCGCTTACTGGTGACATTAACGTCTGTCTTCGTTGGCGCTGTTGGTGCAGAGTGCCAGCGGCTCTCAAGCGTCGCTGTTGCCGCGAGCAAATTATCTGCTTGCCAGACATAAAGCCCTTGCGACTGGCTGCTGTTATCATTATCAGCTGTCATAGTTTTTACCTTGTATGGTGACTTGCTTATCTTTTGCTTATCTTTGTCTTATCGCATGTTGTCTGCTGTCATCATCTTTCTATTTATAGAAAATAAAACAGACAAAAAAGTAAATTTTGCACTCAACTTATAAATTAAATACGTCCTGCTTGCTGCAGTGCTTGCTGCAAGATAATACTGTCGTCAAAATCATGACGTACACCGTGAATTTCTTGATAAGTCTCATGACCTTTACCCGCGATGACGACGATATCATCAGCACTGGCATGACTTACCGCGTATGCAATCGCTGTTTGGCGCGCAGGTTCGATATGGGTGCGTTGATACTGCTCGTCATCCATGCCAACCTGCATGTCTTGCAGGATGGCATTTGGATCTTCGCTGCGTGGATTGTCGGCGGTCAGTATGACTTGATCAGCACCTGCTAGCCCTGCTTGTGCCATTAACGGACGTTTGCCAGCATCACGATCACCGCCGCAGCCAAATACCGCCCATAGCTGCCCATGACAATGGGTTCTAAGGCTGTCTAATACTTGACTCAAGGCATCAGGCGTATGCGCATAGTCAACGATAAAGCAGCCATCATTTGATGGCACCCGCTGCATACGGCCAATAGCGCCTTGTAGCTGTGGCACTAAAGTCGCAATACGCTCAAGACTTATACCTAAAGCGACTGCCGCCGCAATCGCAGCGAGCAAATTGGCCACATTAAAACGCCCTAATAAAGGGCTGACAATATTTATCTGATTAAGCGGTTTATTGGCAAATTGATTATCTTCAAGCTGACTTTCTGCTTGACTGTGCAAGCTGATGTCTACCCCTTCTAAGCTTGGCGTAATAGCAGAGGCTACAAAACTGGCGTCTTTTGAGGCATACAAACTGTAGGTGAAAACAATCAAACCGCTCGCCTGAGCAGTCTCTAACATCACCTGAGCATGCTCATCATCGATATTGATAATGGCGTGAGTCAATGTCGGAAAATGACGCTTATCAAACAGTTTTGCCTTGGCAGCGGCATACTCTGCCATATCAGCATGATAGTCCAAATGATCACGGCTCAAATTGGTATAAATAGCTACCTTGACTGGCACACCCTGCAAGCGCTGCTGATCCAGACCATGGGAGCTGGCTTCAAGCGCAAGTACTTCGGCACCCTCAGCGCCCATCTGATATAAAAATTGCTGCACTGCCAGTGCGTCACCCGTGGTATGACTGGCTTGTACGAGCGCACCCAGCTTACCGTTACCCGCTGTCCCCATCACTGCACTACTCATGCCTGCCAGCTGGGTTAATTGCGCCACCAGCTGACTGATTGTGGTTTTGCCATTAGTACCAGTAACGGCAACGACCGTCGGCAGGGCGACAGGCTGCTGAGATTGCAGACAAGCTTGAATCAGCTCACCTAAAAACTCTCGGATATCGGGCACATAAATGACAGGGCAAGGCAGCGCTGCTAGTTGCTGCTGTGCGCTGGGCTGAGTGTCATCAAGTTGACGATCACTGCTACTAAACAACGCCAGTGGATCAATTTCTGCTAAGATAAATGCCGCTGTTTTAGCGGCCTGTGACACGTATTCACGGCTTTTTTGACAGTTTTTTGACTGGCTTTGTAACAGTACAAACACCTCATTAGTCGCGACTTGGCGACTGTCTAAACGTATGTTACTAAAAGCGATATTGGTAATATCGCTTGGATTCTCTAAGCCTTTGACCATCTGTGACAACTGTAGACCTAACGCATCACCACGACTGCTCTCCATAAGCTGCTGCAAGGTAACGGCGTGCTGTGATGATGTGGTCATAAGTAAATCCTAAACGGTGAAAAAATTAAAATTATTATTAGCGTCTGTTAAGTATTTATAAATATCGACAACAACCAATACAGCCAAAAAATCAGTCAATACTGATTCAATCAGTATTTATAAATGATAAACACTGATATAGTCGATCCACTATAAAATAAATGCAGTGCTACTGGGATGAATTTTATGCAGCCTCTGGAGTGACGCAGTCGCACAGCAAGCAAAGAAAATTTATACCAGTAGCACGCCGTAAAAGCTGTACTCTTTTTATCTAGGACTCACTATACACCCGTTCTATTGTTAATTATTCAGTTTGTAGCGGCTTATCTAGGGGCACATTATACAGACGTAAGGCTTCTTTCATAACATTATGAAAGACTGGCGCGACCGTCAAACCTGCATAAATCTGACCACGAGGGTCTTCGATGAGCATCACACCCACCAATCTAGGGTTCGACGCTGGTGCCATACCCGCAAAAACGTTGCGATACTGATCAGTATAATAGCCACCGTCAGGATTCACTCGGCGTGAAGTACCCGTCTTACCTGCCACGCGATAGCCATCGATAGCCGCAGCTCTGGCTGTACCACCTTGCACTGTCACCGCCTCAAGCATCTTCACAATCGACATCGCTTGCTCGTGCTCCATAATACGCTTACTGGGTGGCTTCTCACCATCCTTGATAAGCGTTAAGGGATGCATCACCCCGCCCGAAGCCAATGCTGCATAAGCCTGAGCGACCTGTGCCAACGTCACTTGTAGACCATAACCATAACTCACGGTTGCCCGCCTAGCCGTTTCTTTTTCTTTTGGTGTCACCACCAATCCACTGCCCTCGCCTGGGAACTGTAGAGGGGTTTTTGCGCCAAAGCCAAACTGCTTTTGCATATTGGTGATCGCATCGGGCGGTAGCGACAGCGCAATCTTGGTCGAGGCGACGTTACTGGACTTCTGTAGTAGCGTGGCCATATTAATCATACCTAGATTATTATGGTCACGAATCGTATAGCCACGGACGCGAATAGAGCCAGGGTTGGTATCGATTAAAGAGTTGGCAGTGTATTTACCAGAGTCCAAGGCCGCCGCTACTGTAAACGGCTTCATCACTGAACCAGGCTCAAACACATCAAGTAGCGCACGATTACGCTGGTTTTCACCTGTCATCTCATTGAGGTTGTTTGAGTTAAAGGACGGCCAAGTCGATAGGGCTAGCACCTCACCAGTCAGTACATCAACGACTATTCCGCTCGACCAACGCGCTTTTTGTAAGCGACCTGCTTTTTCAAGCTCTTTATATAGTAAGTACTGCAACCGCGAGTCAATCGTCAACGCGACATCTTGACCAGCAATTTCTGGCTCAAGCTGTTTGATCTCTTTTAGGCTATTTTGCCGAGCATCTTTTAGCACCAAAACTTTACCGTCATCGCCGGCCAGCACTTTTTCGTACTGACGCTCAATGCCAGCGCGACCTTCATAGCCACCTTCAGGATCATTGGCGTTTTGCCCCATAAACCCTAACAATTGCGAGTTTGGTTGTGGCTGTGGATAATAACGCTGAAAGAAGTTTCTCTCATAAACGCCAGGGAAATTGAGCGAGCTGACACCTTGGGCAATTTCTGGCTGCACTTTATTAAGTAGCGGCAGATAGTGTGACCCTGCACCTGATGGTAACGCCGCCTTCACGGCTTCCTCATCCGTCACATCGACGCTAGCATCGATACCAGCTGCTTGTTGTAACTTATCCACTGGTATGTTGGCCGCCGCCGCCAGACGAGTCAGATCCATATTCTCCAAGCGCTCTTTTACCCGCGCTTGGAGTTGTGGCTGATTAGGATTTTCGATTTGTATGCGTCTTAGCTCATAGTACTCACGCGCATAGTCATGCGGGCTGAATGATACAGTGGACAGTGGCGCACTGATGGCAAGCGGCAGCTGATTACGATCCGTAATCATGCCGCGATAGGATGCCTGCGTGCGCACACTGGTGATGAGCTCATCCCCTTTTTCTTGATAAAACTGCGCATTTAGCACTTGTATGTAATAGGCACGGCCTATTAACAAACCTAATATGATCAGCGCAATCGCCCAAATGGTAATAAAGCGACCTTTATCGTCTTCAAACCCACCACGTGATGAGGCACCAGAAGCCTTGGTAAAAATCACTTTCTTGCGATTCTTGACACTGGTATATGCCCCTTGAGTCTTATTCTTTTTTAGACGGCCGAGCAGCTTGGCACGATTACTTGCAGTGCCTTTTTTCGCTTTGGGATTGGCTTTCGTGTTTGTAGATGTGGTATCTGACTTAGCAGTGCTGGCAGGGCGTAAAGGCTTGATAACCTTGCCACTGGCTGACTTTTTTCTGGTATTTTTGGCTGTGCCTTTGCCAGGCTTAGTCGGTTTTTTATCACTCATTGCCAGCCTCCACTACTTCAGAAGTTGCAGCAGGTGGCATGGCTTCAATTGCCGCGACAGGAGCCGCCGCACCCGGTTGGATAATGAGCTTGTCTTTTAGCGTCGGTGAATACATGCCCAATTCAGAGACCGCTCGGCTAGCGATTTGCGGGGTGGCACTAAAGGTTTGCTGTTCAATTAACAAACGTTGGTGTTCTACTTGCAGCTTGCGTTCTTGCTTTTTCATATCTTGCAACGTTCTATAGTCTTGATGGTATTGTTGAACGTCTTTGGCAGTCTGAATACCGCTCCACACAATGGCGCCTGCTAGCAGCAGCAATACCACCACATAAATGTTCACCACACTAAAGCGGTGCACGAACAACTCGCCGATATCGGTATTGTTTGATGAAGCGGCACGACGGTTGGTGGGTTTGTCAGATATTGCCATGACGATCTCAAAAAAGTGAACTTAAATATAAAAGATGGGTGAGGTTACGTTTATGCTCATCATTACCATCAACAAAGGATAACTCTAATACCTGACTTATCACAAAGACTAAAAATACAGATGAAAACCAACCGATTAGCCTAACAGATAATGTTTACAGCTTTTTAACAGTTGCGTAATTATTACAGCGTTTATGACACATCATGACTCTACAACAGGCTGATAGCTGACATCCGTACGCGTCGCTGTGCGTAACCAAGCGCTGCGCGAACGTGGATTATGGCTGACCTCAGCTTTGCTCGGTGCAATCCGTTTTGGCTTGCTAAAATAGCGTGGGCGCTGTGGCGGCATCGGCAAATTCTCGTCTTCTGGATACTGCCCTTTACTATGACGCTGCAAAAACTGCTTGATACGGCGGTCTTCTAATGAGTGAAAGCTAATGACTGCCAGCTGTCCGCCCGACTTTAAAATCGGAATGCTTTGTGCTAAAAAGTCATCGACATCGCCAAGCTCATTATTGATAAAAATACGCATGGCCTGAAAGCTCTGGGTCGCTGGATGCTTGCCTTTTTGCCATTTCGGATGCGCTACCTTTATCACTTCTGCCAACTCAAGCGTGGATTCGTAGCTATCCATCTGCTTGATGGCACGGGCAATGCGCCGACTATGACGCTCTTCACCAAATTCATAGAGCACATTGGCCAAGGTTTCGTCATCGACTTGTTCAAGCCACTCAGCGACAGACTGGCCGCGGCTGGTATCCATACGCATGTCGACAGCGCCATCACGCATAAAGCTAAAGCCGCGGCTGCCATCGTCAATTTGCGGTGATGAGATACCCAAATCTGCCATCAAACCATCAACCTGATGGATGCCCATAGCGGCTAAGCTGTCGGTCAATGTCGCAAAGCTGTCATGAACCACTGTGACGCGATTATCGATACTTGCCAATTCATGAGCGACGGCAATGGCGGTTGGGTCTTTATCAAAGACGATCAATTGTGCATCATCGGCTAATTGCGATAATAACAATCTGCTGTGACCACCGCGCCCAAAGGTGGCGTCGACGTAGATACCACTTGCTCTTAGGCTGCCTGCGTCTTCTATCTTGTCTGTTTGTTTTGCTAATGACTTGACACCCAGTAACGCTGCGACAGTCTCCTCTAGCAGCACAGCGTCATGCACAAAGCTCAATTCGTCAGCCCTAGCACCCTCCTGACTTTTTTCTTTAGCAATGGCGTGAGCAGAAGCTTCACCCATAGAAGAAGATAGTGTCAACGATTCAGAGGTATCGGCGGCAGAAGAAGAGCTAACGTTAGATTTTGACTTAGATTTCGATAGGGACACAAACAACTCAATAAATGACGACCAACAAGGCCAGTAATAGTAAAAAATCAGATAAAAATAAACAAGTTATGATTTGCCTAGCATTATTATCGCAAGGATACACTGGTAGTCAAGCGCTAGAAGGGGTTTTCGTTAAAAATATCCCATCTCTCTGTTATACTAGCGATATATTTTACGCTATTTTTCTATATAAACGGCTATTGTTTCATCTGTATTTTTTATTCAAACCTCTGATTGACATTTAGCATTGCCTTTTTTCACTGCCCTATTCATTAACGACAACATTCTGAGATTTTTATGATACAAACATCAACTCAACCTACGACTGCTACTAGCGGAAAACGTCCTGTGCGTACTCGTATCGCCCCGTCACCGACTGGATTTCCGCATGTCGGCACGGCTTATATCGCACTGTTTAATTTAGCCTTCGCACAATCGCACGGCGGCGAGTTTATTTTGCGTATCGAAGACACCGATCAATCGCGCTCAACTGAGCAGTCCGAGCAAATGATTTTGGATGCATTGCGTTGGGTCGGTCTTGACTGGGCAGAAGGTCCTGATGTCGGTGGCCCTCATGCACCTTATCGTCAGAGTGAACGTAGCGACATTTACAAAAAACACGCTGAGCAGCTAGTAGAAAGCGACCATGCGTTTCGCTGTTTTTGTACCAGCGAAGAGCTGGATGCCATGCGTGCTGAGCAAATGGCCAATGGCGAAACCCCACGCTATGATGGTCGCTGTGCTCACCTACCTCCAGAAAAAACTGAGCAACTCATCGCTGCAGGCAAGCCACATGTGATTCGGATGCGCGTGCCAACCGAAGGCATCTGTCTGGTACATGACATGCTTCGCGGCACCGTTGAGATTCCTTGGTCACAAGTCGATATGCAGGTGCTGCTCAAGACTGACGGTCTGCCAACCTACCATCTGGCCAATGTCGTCGATGACCATTTGATGGAAATCACTCACGTCATGCGCGGTGAAGAGTGGCTCAACTCTGCGCCGAAGCATCAACTGCTTTATGAGTATTTTGGTTGGGAGATGCCTGTCCTCTGTCACATGCCCCTACTGCGTAATCCAGACAAATCCAAACTGTCGAAACGTAAAAACCCCACCTCGATCACTTACTATCGTGATGCAGGCGTGCTTCCAGAAGCATTGCTCAACTATCTGGGTCGTATGGGCTACTCAATGCCTGATGAAGCTGAAAAGTTCACTTTGGATGAGATGATCGCAAGCTTTGACATTCAGCGTGTGTCACTTGGCGGCCCCATCTTTGATATCGAAAAGCTTAACTGGCTCAATTCGGAATGGTTGCGCGCCCTAACACCTGAAGAGCTGAAGAACAAAATCCTTGCTTGGGCCAATGATAGCGACAAGCTCACGGCTATCGCTGCGGCTATCCAGCCTCGTATCGAGCTACTCTCAGATGCGGTCAATTGGAGCGGTTTTTATTTCCAAAACCTACCTGATATCACTGCTGAGAGCTTTGCTCATAAATCGCTTACTCCTGAGCAAATCATAGAGATGCTGCAACTGGCGCTGTGGCAGCTAGAGACCTTACCTACTTGGTCTGAACAAAACATCTATGCCACGCTAAAAGGCCTTGCTGCCCATCTTGATATCAAAATGCGTGACTTTATGGCGCCTTTCTTCGTCGCCATTGCTGGTAGCACCTCATCGACACCAGTCATGAACTCTATGTGGATTATCGGCGCTGATATGACCCTGATTCGCTTGCGTCATGGCATTGAGGTACTTGGCGGCTTGGGTAAAAAGAAATTAAAAAAGCTTGAAAAGCAAGCGGCAGAGTTGCCAGATTTTTTGGCTGATGGTGAGTAAGCTTATTAAATAGCTTGTATAAAGATACGCTTAACGTGGGTAGCGCAATAGCAAAACCCACGTTTTTTTATGGCCTAAACCACATAATTTAACACCATTAAATAATGACAAACAGCCCCAGCTAAGACAAATAAATGCCAAATAACATGGTTATAAGGTATTTTTTCAATGGCATAAAAAATGATACCCACCGTATAAAACAGCCCACCAGCAGCTAGGTATAGCAAACCATTAAAAGGTACTGCCTCTTTTAGCGCCGAAAAATCTATGACAATCAGCCAGCCCATGACGAGATACAGTAAGGTCGAAAAAACCTCAAATCTTCCGGTAAAAAACAGCTTCATGATGGTACCCACTGCCGCGATAGTCCAAACCGCAATGAGCAAAAACACTCCATTACCATCTAATAAATTTATCACCAGTACGGGCGTATAAGTTCCTGCTATTAATAGATAAATACTGACATGATCTAAAACTCTGAGTTTTTGTTTTAGACGTTGGTTGGTCACCCAGTGATACATTGCCGACGCTGTGAATAATAAAATAATAGATGAGCCATAAACCAAAATGCCAACTTGGCTAAATTTTGTCTTATAGCTGTCTTTTAGCAAAAGCAGAATGAGACCGATTGCGCCTAAAAAAGCACCAATGGTATGAGTCAAGGTATTATTTGTGTATGCATAATCTACTTAGACCACTGTTATATAGTCGGTCTTTTATAAATAAGATACAATACTATTAAAACTAAGAGAAAGATATTAATAACGATGACTTATTCTGCAGACTTCCGGGCGCAAGTGATCAAAAGCGTCAAAAACAAAGACATGACTATTCGTGAAGCGTGTACTTTCTATGACGTTAGCAAGACGGCATTACAACGCTGGTTGAAAAACCCAACAATCAAACAATCTCGGGATAAAGCACCCAGTAAAATACCAAATGAAGCACTTCTTCAAGACGTTGCGCAATATCCAGACGATTACATGTATGAGCGAGCACAGCGTTTAAATTGTAGCAAATCAGGCATTGAGATTGCCTTAAAGCGTCTTGGTATCAGTCAAAAAAAAGACCTTGGAACATCCAAAAGCCTGTCCGATCAAAAGAGCGATATTCCAGAGTAGGCTTGATCACTTTAAACAGCAAGGCTATCCCATTGTCTATATGGATGAAAGCGGCTTTGAGCACGAGACTATCCGCTCTCATGGCTATGCACCGATAGGTACACCCTGTATAGATAGCTACAACTGGCAAGCAAAAAAGCGTACGAATGTCATCGGGGCATTGTATGAAAAAATGCTGTTTGCGCTTGATTACTTTGAGCAGAATATTAACAGCACCATATTCTACAACTGGTGCAAACGAACACTAATCCCAAGCCTTAAAACCAAATGCGTTATTGTCATGGATAATGCTCGGTTTCATAAAAATAAGCGTATCCAAAAACTACTCAACAGACATGGTCATCGTATTTTGTGGCTACCACCGTACAGTCCTGATCTTAATCCCATTGAAAAGAAATGGGCTCAAGCTAAGTTTCTACGCCAAGGCTGGATGGAGAATAATCTGCCTAAGCTATTTCATGATATGGGTTGTATCTCTTTTATTGTGGATTGACTATATGATTTAAAATAATCGAATCTTAATGCAGTCACGTAGGCTGTACGGAATGCACCTCCCAATAAAAACCACTCTAAACCTTCAAACACTTCTTTGATCAACTCATCATATCACCTCTCCGACTTGCTAGATACGTGCTCTCATTCACCTACTGACGAAAACCTCAATGACGACAGTTTACTGAGTTTTGCACCCACTCAAGCCTGAGAAAATTTTCAGAATATCGTTTTGAGCGTAAGCAATGCTTATCCTAAACACCTTCAAGGCACCTTCAAAATATTATAAAAAAGAGTAAATCCTTAACTTCTAGGTACTTTTCAGCACATTTATGAACTCTTTTTGAAATAGTTGTTGACAACACTGCCAGTCTTCCCTAAAATGTGCTCACTCTTAGCGAGGGGCTATAGCTCAGTTGGTAGAGCACTTGCATGGCATGCAAGGGGTCAACGGTTCGACTCCGTTTAGCTCCACCATACTATTTATAACGAAGCTCAGCACTGCTGAAACTTGATATAAATACTCGCTAGTAGGACGATATCAGCACCTAGGCAAGGCTTTTTATAAACACTCTGATATTGTGAAGTACCGTTGTAGCCATTTGGTTATGACACTCTATGCGTCCCCATCGTCTAGAGGCCTAGGACACCGCCCTTTCACGGCGGTAACGGGGGTTCGAATCCCCCTGGGGACGCCACTATTCGGCGTCACTTATTAGCACTTTTGCTCAGCATCGGATTAGACTAATAAGCGCACACTAAAAAACCCAGTCATCATACGGTGACTGGGTTTTTTTTATGTCTGTTATCTTTTAAATCAAAAGCTGAAAAGCTGCTGTTAGCGATTCGTTAGTAGCTTTTAGTTAGCGAAGTGGGCTACGCTGTCGCTAACCCACCTTTATATCTCAATACCATTTAAAGTATCTAAAAAGCTTACGGCTTATTGATCTTACTCGGATTAATCTTCGATGACCAAGGCAATCCAGAATTCTGCCAACCGTTCTTCAGACGAAACCCTTCTCTCTCACCGTCTTCAATCTTATCCCCTTGAAAACCATGATCGATATACTTCACGTTGGTAAATCCTTGGCTTAACAGATAGTCAGCGCTGGGCTTGCCGCGAGCAGAACCCGAGCGGCACATAGTAACGATGAGATCATCTTTGCCCAAACCTTTAGCCTTGAGTGCTTTTTCAACCTCGCTGGCAAAGTCTGGATTACTGGGCATGGCAAAGACAGCTTTTTCCTCATTGAACTGAGTGCGATCAACGCTCTTAAATGGAATGTTGATATCTACCGCATCGGTAAATCCGACAAACATGATCTCTACAGGGTCTCTGACATCAACGAATAATACCTCGTCAGCATCTTCTTGCACCATGTTCCAAACCGCTTGTGGGGTGACAGATAGTGCATCTTTAGCAATAGCATGAGAGGTCAGACCAAACATGATGAGTAATGACAATATAATGGCTTTCACTTTTTTCTCCATAGAACGCGGCAGTTTATTCAGCAATGTTAACCATATCTTATGACGATTAAAGCCATGATGCAATGAATACGGCAGTTAGGGTTCGGCCTGGTTATATAGTCGACCCACTACAAAATAAGTAAAGTACTATTGGGATGAATTTTTTGCAGCCTTTGGAGTGGCGAAGCCGCACAGCAAGTAAAGAAAATTTATACCAGTAGCACGCCGTAAAGCTGTACTCTTTTTATTTAGAATTCACTATAAAAGTAGTAGTAAAGATGAGCGGAACTACAGTCAAATGAGAAAAATAGCTGTTTATTATGAAATAAAGTTTGGTATAATCGGCAAAGAGACCATCCCAGATTCTGTGTAACTGCCATTTAGATTAAATGCTTACTGATGCGATCATCAAACATAATCATAAAGCGATTCAAAGCAGACGTCCAGTTACGGATTGGCATCGACCACTTTTTAGACGCCTGCTGGGTGGCTAAGTACACCACTTTGAATGCTGCCTGATCAGAGGGGAAGACCTTACGCTTATTCACCGCCGTACGAATCACACTGTTTAATGATTCTATAGCATTGGTGGTATATATGACTTTTCTGATGTCTTTAGGATACTCAAAGAACACCGTTAGGCCCTCCCAGTTATTGCGCCAAGACTTAACCACGTGCGGGTAATCCTTACCCCAAGTCTCATCAAAGTGCTCAAGATTGGCCTCTGCTATCTCAAGCGTATCCGCACCGTAGATGGCTTTTAAATCAGCCGCTACGGCCTTCTTATCCGTCCACGGTACGAACTTCATTGAATAGCGCACCATGTGTACGATACACAGCTGAACCTGTGCCTTTGGATAGACGGTGTTAATGGCATCAGGGAAGCCCTTTAGACCGTCAACACAAGCGATTAAGATGTCTTGTACGCCACGGTTTTGAAGCTCGGTAAGAACACCTAGCCAGAACTTAGCGCCTTCATTCTCTGAGAGCCACATACCAAGCAGCTCTTTCTTACCGTTAAGGTTAACGCCTAGGGCTAAGTAAATGGCTTTGTTGATGATCTGCTTGTCTTGACGTACTTTGACGACGATGCAGTCTAAATAGACGATAGGATAAACACTGCTCAGCGGCCGGTTCTGCCAAGCAGTGATGTCCTCTAATATGTTATCGGTGACTCTTGAGACAAGAGAGCTTGAGATGTCGACATCGTAGAGCTCTTTAATGCTCTCTACGATCTCAGTGGTGGTTTGACCCTTGGCGTAAAGGAATATGATTTTATCATCGAGACCTGAGATACGGGTTTGATGCTTGCGCACCCACGCGAGCACAGCTCTTGTCTTGCGCTCGGGCGAAGCAGTGCTTCGCTATTTCCTCGCTCAGGTTCAAAGTCACCATGACGGTCTCTTGGGGTGGAGATTTCAAGATCGCCTGTGTCACTGCGGACGGTCTTTTTAGTGTGCCCGTTACGCTTATTAGGTTTATCCGCCTTTTCATGCTTGGGATAGCCGAGATGGTCTTCCATCTCAGCTTCTAAGGCAGTATCAATAAAGGATTGCATGAGCTGCTTTTGAAAATCTTTGATGTCATCGAAGCTGTTCATGCTACCAGCCATTTGCTCAGCCAGTTTCTTGATGTCAGTTTGGTTAGTCATTGCTTATTCTCCTGTTAGTGGATTATAAGCAGTTACACAGTTTTTAGGAAACTCTCTCGGCAAAAGCCAACTACAGACATCACCTAAAGCGTGGTCAGACTCATAAAACCCTAGCAAACTGCTGATAAATAGTAACTTATCTCATTTTCTTTACTTTTTGCCAATTACTCGTTATTTAGACTGTCAACATTATTGCATTCTTTATTTTTACCACGTATCATACTCCGACCAAAAAATCTAAAACCAATGCCAGCATTTGATCTTATTGAATCAGCTCATATTGAGCTTTCGATATGCCCTAATTGTGATGCTTTTTATTGGCTCCACCTTGCCTCTCTTTATATCACCTTAATTTAACGTCATTTAAACGTTGTTCGCCAACTGCAAAACCCCTATTATCATATTCTCATGGTTTAAAGTTATCATGATTTAAAAGCAATAATTTCTACTCTAGACCAATATTGTTTATATCGCAAAACTCACTTAAAAGGACTTAAGACGATGGCTATCGTTCGTAAATACGGTGAAGAACAGCCTTATTGGCCTGCCGGCCCGTTCAAAATACGCCTGCCCTTTGTGCATTACCGCTGGGAAATCCCTGAGATGATTCAGGGGCTGTTCATGTTCGTGGTCAGCCTTGGTATGATTCCCTTGTTAGAGCAGTATCTGGGCATGCCATATGATGCTGCACTGGCGTTTTGTGTGGTCGCAGGGCTGATGTATCTATTGCCATCATTGCTTGGTGTACCACTGGTACCTGGCTGGATTACGCCCGCTATTCCTGTGGTGCTTTTATATCTGCAAGCGTTTGAACCTGGGCCTCAAGCGGTACAAGCAATGTTTGTACTACAAATTGAGGTATTCTTAATTTTTATTGTGTTGGGTCTGACTGGGTTTGGTAATCGTCTGGTGAGTTTTATTCCCAACTCTCTAAAAGCCGGTATCATCATTGGTGCAGGTATCGCCGCCTTGATGGGTGAAATCAAAGTCGGTGGCCGTGTTGAAGCCACGCCAGTCTCCCTGATTATTGGGGCGATTATCTCCGCTTATGTGCTGTTCTCAGTTTCTTTTAAAGATAAAATTCAGAACAACCGCCTTGCCAAGATGTTCGCCAATCTAGGTATGATCTCAGGTATGTTAATCGCGATGGTCATCGGTTGGATCATCGGTGAATATCCTTTGCCCAATATTGAATGGGGCATCACTCAGCCAAACTTTGGTTTGATGACTGACTACCTCATCTTTAACGTCGGTATGCCTGATATTAGCGTGTTCTTATTGGCCTTTCCTACAGCGATGATCGCTTATGTCATTGCCTTTGGTGATATCTTGGTGGGTAAAGCGCTGAGCGAACGGGTCGATAGTATCCGCCCTGACGAAAAAATCGAGACCAATATCACTCGTATCCACGTGGTCACAGGTATCCGTAATGGCGTGCATGCGCTATTTGCACCTTGGCCAGGACTTGCTGGGCCTATTTGGACAGCTGCTCATGCCACGCTTGCGGAGCGCTATGCGCTAGGGCGTAAAGCGATGGACTCTATCTATAGTGGTGGCGGTACCTTCTGGTGGACAGGTCTAATTGCTATATTTATGCTGCCACTGGTCACGCTGTTTAAGCCTGTGTTGCCTATTGCGCTGTCATTGACGCTATTGCTGACTGCTTATATTTGTATTATGGTTGGTATCGAACAGCTCAAAAACTCTGCTGAGCGCGGGGTTGCTGGTATTGTAGCGGTCACTCTGGCCATGCCTGCAGCACAGTCAACGATTTACGCGATCATCATCGGTATCGTGCTCTATGTTTTGCTCGAAAGACCAAGCTCAGAGCAGAGAAAAAAGGCGCGAGAAGCTTCTCTGACCAAAAGTAATCTGGAGTAGGTTGATAAAGATCACTAAATAATGCTTTGATTAAGCGGGTATCAGAAGAGCATTTTTTTCTTCTGATACCCGCTTTTTTATGATATTTAAAAGGCAGGTTGGCGATGTTTGGTATTGAGAACTACCTGGGGTTTATCTTAGCAGCCATTTTGCTCAACCTGACGCCAGGCACAGATAGCATGTACATCATCACACGGAGTATGGCTCAAGGACAGACAGCGGGGTTTTACTCTGTATTAGGCATTACCTCTGGCATTTTAGTGCATACCTTACTGGCTTCGCTAGGGTTGTCAGTATTACTCGCCAACTCACCAACAGCATTCATGATCGTCAAGTATATCGGTGCCAGCTATTTATGTTATTTGGGTTTTAAGATGCTAACGAGTAAACAGCAGCCTTTGATAGCAGATAGTTTGTCTGAAGATAAGCAGCTCGCAACTGCTAAATCTACAAACCATTGGCAAATATACCAGCAAGGCGTGCTCACCAATGTTTTTAATCCAAAAGTCGCCTTGTTCTTTTTAGCATTCTTTCCGCAGTTTATTGACTCGAGTTACGCTCATGGCATGTTGTCTTTTTTAATCTTGGGATTGACTTTTGCCACAACGGGCTTTATATGGTGCTCATGTTTGGCGTTGTTGGCCTCACTATTGAGTAAAAACCTGAGGGAAAACCCATCCATCGAAGTTGTTTTAAATAAAATAAGTGGCGTGGTATTTATTGGCTTGGGTATCAAGCTGCTTACCGATAAGGCTTGAATACTCGTTGAAATCTTGTCCAAAGGTAACTTCCTTTAATATCTATAATAGTCAGTTTAAGATAGCGTTCTGCTGGTATAAACTCCCCTCGCTTGCCGCCAAGCCTGTTATAAAAACTCTATTTAATAACCAAATGCTCTCTCTTCTCGTCATGGGTTTTCGCAGTGATTAGACTTCATGTTTCATCCCTACTATACTCTCGTCAATATAAGCTTGAAACGCAAGAGTGAAAAACAGGACTGAATAGGTGTGACATGGGTTTTGTAAAAGTGTTTTCGTTCGTACTCGGTGCTATTGTGCTCATTAGTAGTGTCTACCTTATAAACGCTAGTACCGTTACTCCAGACTCTGTCGCCTGTGACGCATCAGCGAGCAATGACATTGTTTTGTACGGTGCCGTCTGGTGTGGCTACTGCGAGCAGACCAGACAATTGCTCGCCTCGCACAATGTCGACTACTGTGAATACGATATAGAACGCTCTGCTGAGGGCTATAGACAGTACCAAAGCTTAGGTGGTGGCGGTGTGCCTCTGGTGTTGTTTAACGGTGAAGTGATTCGCGGCTATAACAAACCTGAAATTGAATGGCATGTGCAGAATCAGTAAGTTACGCTGCACGCGACATTCAAAAAACAACCCCACACAAGAAAGCCCAGTCATTACGACTGGGCTTTCTCTCATTCTAGCTCTAATCAATCACTACGCAGCTTCTTTATTCTCAGCAGCGAGCTGACGCAGTACATAGTGCAATACACCGCCATGACGCACGTATTCGCGCTCTTTTGGCGTCTGCAGACCAACATTCACTTCAAACACTTCCTCTGAACCATCAGCACGAGTAGCAGTCACTTTGGCAGTTTTGCTCTCGCCATTGTCAAGCCCAGTGATACTAATGACTTCTGAACCATCAAGCTTGTAAGTATCTGCGTTTTCACCATCTTTAAAGGTCAATGGCAACACGCCCATACCGACTAGGTTTGAACGGTGAATACGCTCGAACGAGGTCGTGAGTACCGCTTTTACGCCAAGTAGAATCGTACCTTTCGCTGCCCAGTCACGGCTAGAGCCAGAACCATACTCTGCACCGCCAAGTACTACTAGGGGACGCTTATCTTCTTTATATTTCATTGCCGCATCATAGATGGCCATTTCTTCGCCGTCTTGTAGCGTGGCTTTGTCGTCTTTGAAGTAATACGTATAACCACCCTCCTTGCCATCCATCATAGTGTTTTTGATACGGATGTTGGCAAAGGTACCGCGAGTCATGACCGCGTCATTACCACGGCGTGAGCCATAACTGTTAAAGTCGGCTTCCATTACACCGCGCTCTTGCAAGTACTTGCCAGCAGGCGATTCGGCATCGATGTTACCCGCCGGTGAGATGTGGTCAGTAGTGATTGAATCACCGAATAGACCTAGGATACGCGCGCCTTCGATATCTAGGATACCTTCTGGCTCCATGGTCATATCATCAAAGAACGGTGGGTTCTTGATATAAGTAGACTCTTCGCTCCACGGATACAACTGGCTATCTGCTGAGCTAATGGCATTCCACGCTTTACTACCGTCAAACACTTCGCCGTAGTTTTTGCGGAACATTTCAGCATCGATGTTATTGGCAATCAGCTCGTTGATCTCTTCCGAGGTTGGCCAGATGTCTTTTAAGAAGACATCATTACCTTCTAAATCTTGACCTAGTGGATGGGTCGTCAGGTCAATATCGACCGTCCCTGCTAGTGCATAAGCGACAACCAGTGGTGGTGAAGCTAAATAGCTGGCTTTCACATGTGAGTGAATACGACCTTCAAAGTTACGGTTACCTGATAGTACGGCTGCGGCAACCAAGTCATTGTCTTCGATAGCCTCTTCAATCGCATCTAATAGCGGACCTGAGTTACCGATACAAGTAGTACAACCATAACCAACCAGATAGAAACCTACTTTTTCAAGTTCATCCATTAGCTGAGACTTTTCGAGATAATCAGTCACAACTTTTGAGCCTGGTGCAAGAGAGGTTTTGACCCATGGCTTAGCTGTCAACCCTTTAGCCGCTGCTTTTTTAGCGACTAGGCCTGCACCAATCATAACGGCAGGGTTTGAAGTATTGGTACAAGAGGTAATCGCTGCGATCACAACAGAACCATCACGCAGTTTATACTCTTCATCTTCAATTTTGATAGTACATGAGGTGCTACCATCCGCGCAGAACGGATTCGGTTTGGCTGCTAGCTTTTCAGCTTGCTCTTGCTTACCGCCTTCTTCATCAAAACGCACTTTGGCATCTTCTTCGACTTTACGGCCTTTGGTCATCTCTTTTAGAGTTTCGCCAAATTTTTCGTGCATATCAGATAGGTTGATACGCTGCTGCGGTAAGTTAGGACCAGCAAGCGCAGGTTGCACTGTACTGAGATCTAGATGCAAGTTACTTGAGTAAGTCGCTGGCTGAGTATCGGCATCATGCCACATACCTTGTGCCTTGCGTACTTCTCAACCAATTCGATCTGATTTTCATCACGACCTGATAGACGTAGATAATCAATCGCCATTTGGTCAATCGGGAAAATACCACAAGTTGCGCCATATTCTGGTGACATGTTGGCAATCGTCGCACGATCCGCCAGTGGCATTTGATGTAAGCCTTCGCCGTAAAATTCGACGAACTTACCAACCACGCCATGCTTACGCAACATCTCAACCACACGTAATACTAAGTCAGTTGCCGTGACGCCTTCAGACAGCTCGCCCGTCATCTCAAAGCCGACGACTTGTGGAATGAGCATCGAAGAAGGTTGGCCTAGCATTGCTGCTTCGGCTTCAATACCGCCCACACCCCAACCAAGCACACCGATACCATTAATCATCGTGGTGTGACTATCAGTACCAAAAACAGTATCTGGATAAGCAGTCAGCTCGCCATCGACTTCTGCTGCCATGACGACGCGTGCTAAATACTCTAGGTTAACTTGATGCACGATACCAGTAGCGGGTGGTACGACCACGAAGTTTTCAAAGGCATGCTTGCCCCAATGCAAGAATTCATAACGCTCATTGTTGCGTTTAAATTCAATTTTTTCGTTCAAATCAAGCGAGTCTTCACGCCCGTACACATCGACCTGTACTGAATGGTCAACGACCAATTCACTTGGGATAAAGGGATTGATTTGCTCAGCTTTACCGCCAAGCTTAACAACCGCATCACGCATCGCTGCCAAATCGACGACTGATGGTACACCCGTAAAATCCTGCAATACCACGCGCGCTGGCATAAAGGCGATTTCTTTTGAAGCCTCTGCTGCTGCATCCCAGTTGGCAACCGCTTCGATATGGTTTTTACCGACAGACTGGCCGCCATCTTCGTTACGTAATAGGTTCTCTAATACGACCTTCATACAAAACGGTAGCGTATTGATGTTGTCATAAGTCTCAGCAAGTTTGGGCAGACTATAGTAAGCATGCTCCTTGCCGTCGACCGAAATGGTGTCTTTTACATTAAAAATATCACTCATGGGTGGCTTCCTTATCTATTGTTATATGGATTTATGGTTTTGTTATTGCTTAAAACCGTTATAAAATTTTATGATAGGTGGCTAGTTGGACTAAAAATAACTGAAATAAAAAATGGTTGAATAAGCAGTTTAATGAACTCAACCACTTTTAATTGAATAGTATATGTTTGGTATATAGCGGCTATTTATTTTTAATAGCACTTTCTTACTACTGCGCTATATACCTGCTTTATATCTTTTATATCTGTGCCGATGTTCAATAAGTTCTAGTAGAACCATAAGCATATCCCTGCTTATGAACATTAGCACCTACTACCATAACAAATTACCCTACACTTGTTAACACTAACTGGTTAACAAATCGTGGCACAATCGTAACCGAAACATATATTTAGAGGATCCTTAAGTAGTTACGCTTGCCGACGGCGGCCACTCCTAAAAACATAACTGTCGTCATAAAACTCAGTATTGGCATTGGCTGCCCAAAAGTGCGGCACGCCCAATATAGGTAATGGCGCAAGTTTGCGCGGTGTCACCTCATCCTGTGACAATAGCTCATCCATGTGCGCGGCCACTCTATCATCTAAATATATCATGCGCTCAGACAATGATAAGGCAAAGAAATCTTGCGAGACGTTGATAACGATACTATGCGCGCACAAAGGCTTGCGCGGTTGCAGCAGTTGCTCGAGCAATGCATGACCAAAAATATAGACCGCAGCCTGAGACTGCTTACTAACTTGTGTTGGATTGTCCCACTTATCACGCGGCACAACCAAGCTTGCCTGCCAATCAAAATCAATTAACGCCTCACCAATGCTAGGATCTGCGGTCACTAATATCACACCGTTTTCGTCAAATACCGTAATAGTGTCGCGTACTCTGCCACGCGTCCCTCCTACGCCCTGTCTTGCAATTTCGAGCATATGATAGTAATTGAGCAAGGCTTTGGTCTTGGGAAACGTCAACCAGATGCTACCGTTAAATAAGTCGTGCAAGTTATCACGCGTCGGAATGTTGCCAGTCGTAGCGATAAAACCCTCATAAGCCTCACCCTCTGGCAACGCATTTTGCGAGACAAAGGTAAGCGTATGCGCTCGATTATCATGTGCAGGTTTGGTGCTCGGCAATGTGTCTTGCAGAGCTGCGCTTTGCTGCTTTAACGCGGTATTTAAAGTATCAGCAATGATGTCAGCTTGTTTGTGGTCATTCGCTGAAGTGTCTACTCGCTGATTCAAAGCACTCAGTTGCTTTATAATTTCACTCAAATAATTTAGCTGACTTAAATGACATAACCACGGTGCTTGCCAGTCAATGTCAGCAAAGCTTGAGTCCAGAGCTTCTGTTATAGAAGTGGGCATAGTGGGCGTGGCTGAATGTGACGGTTGGCTGTCTTTGAATACGGAAATAGACGTCATATAAAGGCTCTCTATTGTGCGGATAGTGATGAGTATGAAAGATAGCATCATGGTATCATAGGCCGCTTTTTTACTGCTTATAAGCGGCAGTGTGCGCTGATATAGTTGATACACTTTAAAAATGACATAGCGCTACTGGTATAAATTTTACTTGCGTGCTGCGTCCCCAGAGGCTGCGCAAGATTAATCCCAGTAGCACGTTTAGATTTATAACAATTTTATTTTAAATTGACTATATTTTATGATGAGTTTTTATGGCAAATTTTAACACCCACTTAAACGGTGCATTCATCGTAAGTGGTACGCTTGGCTTGACGGTTTATAAAGCGGGCTTCATCGATGACGCAGGGTTTTTGATGTGCGTAGCGCTTGGCACCATAGGCGGTCTATTACCTGATCTTGACTCAGACAACTCTACGCCCATCAAAATTGGCTTCAATGTGGCCTCTTTTGTTTTTGCCTTTGCACTGGTAATGCATTGGCGCAGTGAGTTTAGTTTATTGGCGTTGATAGCGCTCTGGCTAGCAGGCTACGGTTTCATGCGTTATGTGGTTTTTTATATTTTTACCAATATGACTGTGCATCGCGGTGTCATCCACTCTGTGCCTTATATGGCGATACTGGGGCTAGGTCTCACCTGCTTAAGCTATTTTGGTTTAGAGTATTCGCTCACTACCAGTTGGTTTTATGGGCTGTTTTTATTTGGCGGTGCGATGGTGCACTTAGCATTGGATGAGCTATATAGCGTTAACTTGTCAGGCATGAGAATGAAGCGCTCATCGGGCACGGCAATGAAGTTTTATAAGCACAAAGACCGTTGGTGGTATCTGCTACTCTATGTGATACTTGCATTATTGGTTTATTTTGCGCCACCACTTGAGCCGTTTTGGCAACAGCTACGTGACCCTGCCCCATGGGCAAAGCTAAAACTCGGCCTATGGCCAGAAATGATAAAAAACATGCTGTATTGAAATTTATAAAGCCGCTAAAAATATAAATGATAATGCGAGTAAATAATGTCAATTCCTGTACAAACCTGCCCATGTCAAATCAATCCATCACCAGACTTTACAAGCTCAGCGCTGGCTTATCAAGACTGCTGCCAGCCCTACCATGATGGTCTACTGAATAAAGAAACTGATAAAGCTGACTGTAAAAATGAATATTCTGCTGAGCGTCTGATGCGCACGCGCTACAGTGCGTTTGTCTTGGTCATTCCAGAATATATCGTCAAGACTACCCTGCCCGCACAGCAAAGCTTGCTCGATATCAAGGCGATTGAAGCGTGGGCAAAAGAGACGGATTGGGCAGGACTAGAAATCGTAGCGCACACGCCAAAGCTGGGTAAGCGTCATGCGCAGGTTGAATTTAAGGCTTATTTTAATAGCTCTGATAGTACAGCTGACAACTTGCAAGCCCACCATGAGCTATCGGCTTTTGTAAGAGTAGCGGATAAGACTACTGACAAGAAAAGTGAGCATTATGAGAATTGGTACTTTCTTGACCCGACGGTAGCGATGAGCGTGACGCAGAAACAGCCCTGTATTTGTGGTTCAGGTGAGAAGTTTAAACGCTGTTGTGGGGTTTATTTACCCTAATCCCCTAAACACTCGCCCCAACTGCTCTCGCTATCGCAATCCCTTCATCGATGGTTAAGAACTTACGCTGGCTTGGACTGTCTTTATAGAGTATTTCACCGTCTTGAAAGATTAAGCATTCATTGACAGCCAACTGTTGCCACTCCTCGTTTTCAGTCAAAGGTACGGTGACCAAAATCGTCACCTTATCAGTGTCTGTCGTCACATCACCAAAGTTAATCACTAGATCATCATCCGCCAGTTTTGCTTCACCAAATGGCGCTTGGCGTGTGAGATAAAACAACAAACTACCAGCATAGGCCAGCTGCCAACGACCATTCGATATTAGGCAATTAAATAACCCATTAGCAGATAAGTAGCGACATTGGGTGGTCAGAAAGTTAAACAACGTTTGATCGTCAGGGCGTGATTTAAAGGTACTTTTCAGCCGATTTACTAAATAGCAAAACGCCATTTCAGAGTCGGTATTACCGACTGGCTGACAATGTGAGGCATTACCATTATCTTGCAGGCGCTGACAGCGTTTAATAAACTCGCTATTCATCTGGCCGTTATGCGCAAATACCCACTGCTCGCCCCACACTTCACGGACGAAAGGATGGGTATTGGCCAAGCAGTTTTGCCCTTGCGTGGCTTTACGAATATGAGCAATGACGTTCATTGCTTTGATCGGGTAACTATTGACCAAGTCAGCGACTGGCGATAAATGGCTCGGGTGGTTGTCATGAAATAAGCGCAGTCCCGTTGAGGCATGTGCCGACTCGCATTCGCTGCGCTCAAAAAACGCAATGCCAAAGCCATCTTCATGGCTATCGGTCAGACCACCACGCTTGCGAAAGCCTGCAAAGCTAAAACCAATATCAGTTGGGACATTACAGTTCATTCCTAAAAGTTGACACATTTACGCTTTTCCGCCTTTATCACTTTGATTGTTTTAGCTATCTCGATTGTCACTACTGTTACTATTAATGACTTTAGCTGTCTTGCGTACCACGATTGATCTGCGTATCTGCTGTATTAATACCCAGATCTGCATCGCTCATGTTATCTAGCAGCGTTTCTGCCGTAGTATCCGTATCGATATTATCTAAAATCCGCTGTGCTTGCGCCAAATCCTCATCTTGCACCCAAAGTACGATGCCAGAGTTCATACCTGGGATGGCACTTAATGCTTGCAGGGAGACGGTGATGCCATTATTACGCAGCAGATTGGCGTGCAGCTCACCTTGGATATTGGTGTCATAGCGTGCCAGTTTGTGCCAGTTGTCGACTTGATTGGTCATGAGATCACCTTTGAGGTTTTGATACAGTTTTGGTGCAGGAGTAACGAAATAACTTATGCTAACTGATCCAGCTTATATTTTTTGATTACAAACTCGCCATCAGATTTTAGATTGTCACGTGCTTGCTCAGCTTGCATGGAACTGCTAAATACGCCTACTACTTGATTAGCAGCGTTATCCATATTAGCAGGATTAGTCTCTAGGAGTACAAAAACAGTGTGTTGTGCTTTTTCGACATGTGACCAATGATAAGCAGCCAGACGTTTCATCAAATCAGGGTTTTTGACCATGATATTGTCGCCAGTGCGACCTTCAGTGCGGTTGTAATGAATGACGTTCAGACGTAACAGCCAAAAAATCACAGCGGCTTTTGCTAGCATAACAGGTAACGCGCGTTTTTCATTATCAGTCAGCGCTTTTTTAGACTCGTAACCTTGTAAAAAAGCCGTCATTTTTTCACGGTCAAAGTGAACTCTTTCATCCTGCTCTGCATCGCCCCACGTGGTACAAAAGTCATTGATGGTAATGGCAATATCCATCACATAATGCTCGACGCTGACTTCGGTAAAGTCCAATAACCCAGTGAGTTTCTCATGCCCTTTGGTCAAATCCCATAAGGTGTTGTCTGCAAACATATCCAAATGACACAAGCCTTTTGGTAGATCAGCAAGTGGTAGATCACTGTAAGACTGCCAGATATCACTCATTAGTTTGGCTTCATCACCTGGCATGAATTGCATCTCACGATCACGCACTTCTGTCCATGGATACAAAGGCACACCGTATTGCTCGCTTGGCTGCAGTGCTTGCAGGGTCTCATGGAGCATCGCTAGAGCGGCACCAATATCATGACACATCGCTTGCGTGGTTTGCTGCGGATGCGCGCCTGCCAGACACGGCACAAGCGTGATACCTTTGTTTTCATAATGGATGACGTAGCGTTTTTCGGTTTTAACAGCTTCTGATTCGTTAGCCTCTGAGTCGATAATAGCCAGTGGCGCGGCTACAGGGAGTTTGCCATCTAATTGATTGAGAATAACCGCCATCTTTTCGACATCGGCAGGTGGACGCTCCTCATATAAGGTAAACACATAAGAATGCTCGCCCTCTTTATCGTCAGTTGTCTGAATAAACCAGTTAGAGTTTTTGATACCTTGGGTAATAGGAATAGCGCGGGCGAAAGACACACCAAAACGTTGGCAAAAGCTGGCAAACTGATCATCGGTTAACTGGGTATAGACAGACATGACATCTCACTTAAAACAAGTAATTAGAGGTGAATTTAGATAGTAATGGTAATAATGACACCACATACAAGCAAACTTTAACAAAAAGCGTATTAATCTTGCGAAAACCTGCCTGATATGGTGGTGATTTTGCTAGACTAGCGCCTATAAATGAATTGATTATAAGGTGAAAGCCCCTATGTTAGCAAAGCGTATCATCCCTTGTTTGGACGTGGATAATGGTCGAGTGGTAAAAGGCGTACAGTTTGTCGATATCAAAGACGCTGGCGACCCTGTCGAAGTAGCGCAGCGCTACAACGAACAAGGTGCCGATGAGATTACTTTTTTGGACATTACAGCGACTAGTGATGAGCGTGACACCACTTATCATACCGTTGAACGTATGGCAGAGACCGTGTTTGTCCCATTAACAGTGGGGGGCGGTGTACGTAAAACAGCAGATATTCGTAACCTGCTGAACGCTGGCGCAGATAAAGTAGCGATCAACTCAGCGGCGGTATTTACGCCTGAGTTTGTCGGTGAAGCGGCGCAAAAGTTTGGCAACCAATGTATCGTCGTTGCGATCGATGCCAAGCGTGTCGCTGATATTGAGATTGATGGCATTGTCATACCGCGCTGGGAGATTTTCACTCACGGTGGACGTAAGCCAACTGGCATCGATGCGGTTGCTTGGGCCATCAAAATGGCCGAGCTGGGCGCTGGCGAATTATTGGTCACCTCGATGGATGGTGATGGCACCAAAAAAGGCTATGACTTGGCCTTGATGCAACAGATTACTAGCCAAGTAAATGTGCCTGTCATCGCCTCTGGTGGTGTGGGAAACTTACAGCATTTGGCTGACGGTGTCCTCAAAGGTGGCGCCGATGCCGTGCTTGCAGCCAGTATTTTTCATTTTGGTGAGTATACCGTTCAGGAAGCCAAAGAATACATGGCAGCGCAAGGAATACAGATGCGCCTGTGACACCTTTGTAAGCTACAAATACATCAAAAAAATGCTATCATAGTCAACTACTTACTTTTAGTTCATTGAGCTATTAAGCATTTAATAATTACTGGCATTTAAATCAATAAATTTTTCAAAAAATAGGATATCTTCATGTCGAATTTACAACAGCAGCGCAATGACATTACCCATATCGATGGCAACCTACACCAAAACGAAGATGCTCGCATTGGTATCGTCGTTGGTCGTTTCAATGGTTTTGTCGTCGAGTCATTGGTAGATGGCGCTATCGATGCGCTACTACGTCATGGCGTATTGGGCAGCAACATTACGGTCATTCGTGTGCCTGGTGCGTTTGAACTGCCACTGGTTGCCCAGCGCGCTGCTGAGTCTGATCGCTTTGACGCCATCATTGCTTTGGGCGCTATCATCCGTGGTAGCACGCCGCATTTCGACTTCGTTGCAAGCGAGTCAGCTAAAGGCTTAAGCAATGTCGCTACTGACTATAATATCCCTGTTGCGAACGGCGTCATCACAACTGATAGCATTGAACAAGCGATTGAGCGTTCTGGTACCAAAGCGGGTAATAAAGGCTCTGAAGCTGCCATGGTCGTGCTTGAAATGCTGGCTGTTTTATCACAGCTAGACATTGATGATGACTACGATAGTGATAATAGCGATGATGCTTAATCAAAACGTTATTTTATAGATTAGTTAAGCGTTCATTGGCGCTGTGGTTTCGATAATTTTTTTTAAATAACCACAGCGTCAATATTATTAGTAGTGCTATAAAGCTGGTAGTATTGCTACAAAGCTGAGCTGCAAAATCCGACTGTCAAAGCCGTCAGTCGATGACTATTTAACATATATTATGCTATTTTTAATTAAAAACTAGGTATTGACCCCCTATGACTGACCAACTCAAGCGCGCCATTAGCGCTGCGAAAACTGCACAAAGCAATACTGCCACTACAGATCAGGCCAGTAACGGTGCGGAACAACAAAACTTCGAGATGAGTGAGTCTTCTTATAAGACCAGTCACACCGCTGTGCGTAAAGCAAGGCGCTTTGCGATGCAAGGCCTATACGAATGGCTTGTTACGGATCATCGTTTTGACAAAGACGGCAAGCTAGGCTGGAAGGCCAATGCACCACATGACATCGCCGCGCGTACCCGTGCAACCAATGCCATGCATACCGTACACATCGGCTACTATCACGAAATGATGCGTGATATCCCAGAGCAGATCGAAGCGCTAGATGCTCTGATCAGCCAACATTTGGATCGCGAAATCGATAAGCTCGATACCGTTGAGCACGCCATCTTACTGATTGGTGCTTATGAGCTACAAAACCGTCTTGAGGTTCCTTATAAAGTAGTACTTGATGAAGCCATGAAGCTGAATAATCACTTCGGTGCGACAGACGCTCATAAGCTGATTAACGCTGTGCTTGACAGAATGGCTGTTGAGCTACGTGATGCGGAAGTACAAGCCGATACTAAGGCCAATCTACGCACCTCACAAAAAGCAGCGGCCAAGTCAGCAGAAGCTATAAAAGAAAAAGGCCTTGCTAAAGAAGAGACTGCAGCTGCAGACAGTAAGCCAGCGAAGCCACGTATTAGTGCCAATAAAACTAACGTTAAACGCGACCGCGCCAACAAAGTCGGTGCCGATGCTCCTAACACTGATAGCAAAAGCCAAGACGAATCATGAATGAATTTGAGCTGATTGAGCAAGTATTCTTGCAATTACAAGCCGAGCACTCACCAGCTGCTGGTATTGAAAAGAGCATTGGTGATGATGCAGCAGTGATAAGCTTGCCTGCAGGCTCACGCTTGGTCAGCTGTATTGATACCTTGGTTCAAGGTCGACACTTTAGTGCCGATTGGGATGAAGTCCATAAACTGGCATTTTCAATTGGTTATAAAGCCGTAGCGGTCAATGTCTCAGACCTTGCCGCGATGGGTGCGACGCCGCACAGTATTCTGTTGGCGTTAGCATTACCTGAACGTCTTGCCCATAAACAATGGCTCACAGAATTTTCCAAAGGCTTATTTCACGCCTGCCAACTGTTTGGAGTGACGCTTATTGGTGGTGATACCACCCGCAATAATACCTTGGTGCTCAGCATCAGCGCTCAAGGAATATTGGCCGCAGACACCCCAGCAGTCTATCGTTCAGGGGCACAAGTCGGTGACAAAGTCTATGTATCAGGCACACTTGGTGATGCTAATTATGCGTTGCAACATCCTGATAATGCTATCGGCAAAGAGCTAGCACATCGTCTGCACATGCCGACCCCGCGTATTGCACTAGGTACAGCGTTGGCAGAGATTGGCGCAACTGCGATGATAGATATCTCTGATGGTATCTATCAAGACCTTGGACATATCTGTCAACAAAGCAGCGTTGGTATGCAAATTAATCTTGAGCATATACCTAGCAGCAAAGCACTCGCCAGCGTTGATTTAGCAGAGCGCTTATTATGTCAATTGGCTGGCGGTGATGATTACGAGCTAGCATTTACCTTGCCTGCTGATATTGAGCTCCCTATTAGTAGCAGCAATACTCCTGTCACCTGTATCGGTGAAGTCATTGCGCTAGCAAGCAACCTAACAAACAGTGATTTTGCAAACAGTCCAGTAAGCAATACAGTTACTGCTGCCAATATCTCCAAAACCGTGCTTCCTGAATTATGGTATCAAGGACAGCGAGTAACAGCGTCTCATCCAACGCCATTTTCCACATGGCCAAATCTTACTGGTTACCAACATTTTGCAGGCTAACCCATGACTGAACATGATTTATCTAAGCCCGATATCCGTAAAGCCAATGACTGCCCGCCTCTACCAGCAGATGCTAGTATGCTTGACCGTGTGGTGTATTGGTTAGGTATTGGTTTGGGCAGTGGTTTGCCCCGCCGTGCACCCGGTACTTGGGGCACTGTTGGTGGATTTATTGTCGCCATACCGCTGATGAGCTTGGGTTTTGTGCCGTTTTTAATCATCACTCTCTTATCCTGCATCATTGGTATCTGGATATGCGGTCGTACTTCCGAGTTAATGCAGACCCATGATGACCCACATATTGTCTGGGATGAGTGGGCGGGTATCTGGATTACCTTGTTACCATTTTCTTATATGAGTGTGACGACAGATACCTTTTGGCAAGATATTTCACAAAGTTTGTCTATCATTGCGCTTATCCTCGCCTTTATACTGTTCCGGTTTTTTGACATTATTAAGCCACCACCGATTGGTTGGGCCGACAAGAGAGTCGCAGGCGGTCTGGGTATTATGCTCGATGATATCATCGCTGGAGTTATGGCAGCGGCCGTATGGCTTGTCGTCATGCTAGGTATACTGCTCTAAATAACTGCGTTTTGATCAAGCTATCTTAAGGCGATAAATGTATGGTCAGTAAATATTCACCTAAAGGAATATGGACTTTCCCGACATTTGCGCTATAATAAAATTATATTTGTTACATTTAACATAGGGCTTTTATGACATCTTCCCTTTCTGTAATTATTCTTGCTGCCGGAAAAGGTACGCGTATGCAGTCTGCTAAGCCAAAAGTCTTACAGACATTAGCAGGCAAACCACTACTCGGTCACGTGTTAGATACTTGTGACAACTTGACTGTAGCGAAAACCATTGTGGTACATGGCTTCGGCGGTGAGCAAGTACAAACAGCAATGAATAGCCAGTATGCGCATCTACCGATTACGTGGGTTGCACAGACTGAACAGCTAGGAACGGGGCATGCCGTTAAAGTCACCCTAGAGCAACTTCCAAAAGACGGGCAAAGTCTTATTTTATACGGTGATGTGCCATTAGTCAGCCGTCAGACATTAGCCACACTGCAGACCGCCAATACCGATGGCATGTCAATGCTGACACTAACGGTAGATAATCCGTTTGGACTTGGCCGTATCAAACGTGATGCTGCAGGTAATGTCCAAGCAATCGTCGAGCAAAAAGACGCCAGTGCCGATGAGCAGCAAATTCAAGAGATTAATAGTGGTATTTATTGCGTCGATAATGCTTTATTACATAAATACTTGCCAAAGCTATCAAATAATAATGCACAACAAGAATACTATCTGACTGATATCGTCAAATTGGCAGTCGCTGACGGTGTTAGCATTGCTGCCATTGAGCCTGAGCATGCCTTTGAGATTGAAGGCGTTAATAACCGCCAACAGCTGGCAAGTTTAGAGCGCACTTGGCAAGGAAAACTGGTCGCCGATTTACAAGAAGCGGGCGTCCAGTTTGCCGACCCTACTCGCGTCGATATTCGTGGTACGTTGACCGCAGGTCAGGACGTGTTTGTAGATGTCGGTGTGGTATTTGAAGGCGACTGTACCTTAGGTGATAATGTCTATATCGAAGCAGGCTGCGTGATTAAAAATGCCCAGATTGGCAATGCTTGCCATATTAAACCTTACTGTGTGATTGATCGTGCCGAAGTCGGTGCTGGGGTTGATATTGGTCCTTTTGCGCATTTGCGCCCTGAGACCATATTATCCGATAACACTAAAGTGGGTAATTTTGTAGAAATTAAGAAATCAACCATTGGTCATGGCAGCAAGGTCAATCATCTAAGCTATGTTGGCGATTCAACCGTAGGTATGAATGTCAATATCGGTGCTGGCGTCATTACTTGTAATTATGATGGGGTGAATAAATCGCAAACAGTTATTAAAGACAATGTGTTTGTCGGCTCTAACTCTAGCCTAGTTGCACCAGTAACGATCGGTGATACTGCCACAGTAGCCGCAGGTTCTGTGATTACCAATGACGTTGATAATAATGCCTTGGCTCTGGGCCGTGCTCGTCAAGTACAAAAAGCAGATTTCCAGCGTCCGACCAAAAACTCAAAATAGTCAGATCGTTACTAATAGTGTTTGAATAAATAGAAGCAGTGCGGCAAATTTTGTGGTGCTGCTTCATCTCATTTTTGTTGCTTATTAAACAGACATAAACAGACATCGAAGCATTGATACATTAAAAACCAAATTTAAGGAATAACTATGTGCGGAATTGTAGGCGCAGTTGCTGAGCGTAATATCGCTAATATCTTACTTGAAGGCTTAAAGCGCCTCGAATACCGCG
Source organism: Psychrobacter sp. H8-1 (assembly GCF_904846575.1). Lineage (NCBI taxonomy): Bacteria > Pseudomonadati > Pseudomonadota > Gammaproteobacteria > Moraxellales > Moraxellaceae > Psychrobacter > Psychrobacter sp. H8-1. Next base: position 3,279,281 of record NZ_CAJHBG010000001.1, on the reverse strand, counting down.
GTTATGATTCCGCTGGTTTGACTGTCATTCGTGATGGTGAACTGCGCCGTGAGCGCCAAGTGGGTAAAGTACAAGAATTGGTTGATGCCGTCGCTAACGATCCAGAAAACTTTAACGGCCATATCGGTATTGCCCATACACGCTGGGCGACCCATGGTGAGCCTGCACAGCGCAACGCTCATCCGCACGTCTCAGGTAAAATCGCCGTCGTACATAATGGCATTGTCGAAAACTATGCTGAGCTCAAGGAAGATTTGGTCGCAAAAGGCTATGAGTTTACCTCACAGACCGACACTGAAGTAGTCGCGCATCTGATCCATGATATCTATAAAGACAAGTCTGACCTGCTAGAAGCCGTACGTGCCGTCACTCCATTGTTACATGGTGCATTCGCCCTTGGAATTATCCATATTGATAGCCCAGAAGAATTGATTACTGTTCGTTTAGGCTCTCCTTTGGTCATTGGTGTGGGTATTGGTGAGAACTTTATTGCCTCAGATCAGTTGGCGCTATTGCCAGTGACCAATCGCTTTATGTATCTAGAAGAAGGTGACATTGCCAAGATAACCCGCGATAGTATTCAGGTTTATGCCGACGGTGTCGAGGTAAATCGCGCTATCAATGAGATTGATGCTGCGCAGTTCAGTGCTGACAAAGGTGAGTTTAAGCATTATATGCTCAAAGAGATTTATGAGCAGCCTGATGCGGTCGCTCGTACTATCGAGATGGCTATCGATAGCGGCGCAACCTCAAAGTCGCCTAAATTACGTGCTGAATTTTTGCATCGCCATGAAGCCCAGCTTGCAAGCATTCGTCATATACAAGTCATCGCATGTGGTACCAGCTATCATGCTGGTCTGGTCGCCAAATATTGGTTTGAAAGTCTGACGCGCTTACCGTGTTCAGTTGAAATCGCTAATGAATTTCGCTATCGCAATCCCGTTGTCGTTGATAACTCGCTAGTGATTTGTATCTCACAGTCTGGCGAGACGGCTGATACCCTCTCTGCGCTGCGTGAGATTCAACGAAATAAGCCAACAGGGCTAGTGACATTAGCAATATGTAACGTGCCAACCTCATCCTTAGTGCGCGAAACAGATATATCTATACCAACGCTTGCAGGCCCTGAGATTGGTGTGGCATCTACCAAAGCCTTTACCACTCAGTTAGTCGCACTCATGCTGTTATTACTGAAAGTCGGCGTCGTACAACAACGTATCGATGATGAGCGTTTGGCATACTTGTTAGAGAACCTACAAAAGCTACCTGGCCAGCTGAATGCCAGTTTAAAACTTGATGCTCCTATTAAGGCGATGAGCGAAAGCTTTGAGCACAAAACCAGTTGCTTATTTCTAGGTCGCGGTTTGCAATTTCCAATCGCTCTAGAAGGTGCACTTAAGCTTAAAGAAGTCTCTTACATTCATGCAGAAGGCTACGCAGCAGGCGAGCTCAAGCATGGCCCGTTAGCATTGGTTGACAAGGACATGCCCATCGTCGTTCTTGCACCCAAGGACAGCATGTTCGATAAGCTCAAAGCCAATATGCAAGAAGTTCATGCCCGTCATGGTGAGCTGTTCGTATTCGCTAGTGATGCCAGTCAAATGGTTGAAGAAGATCGCTTGCACATAGTGTATGTCCCTGAGGTCTGCGAAACGCTAGCCCCTATTCTATATAGTGTGCCCATACAGCTATTATCCTATCATGTAGCAGTCATGCGTGGCACAGACGTTGACCAGCCGCGTAACTTGGCAAAGAGCGTCACGGTCGAATAGGTTTATCGTTCGTGGAAAATGACAATGTGGAAAATAACAATGTGAGCGAGTAATAAAGCCTCATCATATTGGACGTAAAAATAACCCCTGCTATTACTAATAGCAGGGGTTTTTATGTTTAAACAGTTTAACTTAATCATCAAACCCGATGCATCGATAAGCTTAACTTGTGGCTCGATCTACTGCTTCGCCGCTTCAATTTGGATATCTAAGCTGACATCTTTGGTGATACCGAGTAATACATATTTGCTAATACCCCATTGTGTGCGATCAATAGTAGTGGTGAAGTCGCCACCGCAGACTGGCTTTTTCAGCATAATATTAAAGTAACAATTAAATTTGGTAGCCGTGAGACTGACGGGATGTGTCTCACCATTTAGAGTTAAATTGCCATCAACTTTTGTGACTTGCGAGCCTGATTTTGCATCGCCAAAGTGCCACTTAGTTGATTGAAAGTAAGCCAATGGGAACTGTTCTACATCAAAGAAGTCCGGGCTTTTTAAAGCTAAATCAAAAGCTTTATTTCCTGTATTGATAGAATTCATTGGAATGACTAATGAAACGTCACCTGTCTGTGCTTTTGGATCATACTCTATTTGCCCTGTGATGTTATAAAATCCGCCCGTATTGGTAGAGGTATTAAAGTGATCAATGGCGAAGCGCACGTTAGCATGGGTGGGGTCAATGTGGTAGGTAGCCGCATGACTGCTCATCATAGCGCACATAGATAATAGCAAGGCGCCCAGAGACTTACGATAAGAGGATACTAGTGGCGAAAATGAAAGCTGACTCATGATTATATTCCTTTGTGGGTAATGCTTAATGGCATTTAGCGATCATATTATTTGTCATAACATTAGCTTCAAATGCACCCATACTGCTGACCTACTATTTATATCGTCAATAAAATATCGTCAATCCACTATAACTCATCAGCAGCTGGACTGTCTTCATTTTTACCATGCGGGATCAGCCACTTAGCAAACCACGCCGACAGGTCATCCATTAGAGTATAAACAACTGGAATCACCACCAAGCTTAATAAAGTAGAGGTCACTAGCCCGCCGAGGACAGCCGCTGCCATCGGGCGACGGAAGGTAGGATCAGCCTCACCCCAACCAAATATCAATGGCAACATGCCAGCCCCCATCGCGATACTCGTCATAATGATAGGACGTGCACGCTTGCGGCAGGCATCAATGATTGCCTCAAAACGCTCAAGGCCACGGCGCTGGGCTATCAGTGCATAATCCACCAGCAAGATAGAGTTTTTGGTGGCGATACCCATCAGCATAATAAAGCCAATCATCGACGGCATCGATAAGCTGCTGCCCGTAATGACCAATCCCACAAATGCCCCGCCTATCGATAGCGGCAATGCCATCAAAATCGTGAAGGGCTGCAATAAACGCCCGAATAATAGAATCAGCACCCCTAAGATACAAACGATACCCACCGACATGGCGATGACAAAGCCACTAAATAGCTCAGCCATATTCTCTGCCTGACCTTGGTCAATCACCGTAATCGAAGCCGGCAAACTCTGCATGGTCGGGGTGTTTTTGACTGCCTGTACCAAGTCGCCAAGCTCTCCATCTTCAGGCTGTACAGTGATACTAATCGCCCGCTCGCGATCTAGTCGGCTGATTTGGGCAGGACCTGTACCAAAGCTTAGGTCTGCCACCTCACCGACACGTACTCCTTGTCCTGCTGGTCGCGCACTAGGAACATACAAGCCTTCTAACTGACTGACATTTTGCTTGGCAATGTCAGGCAGGCGCACCACAATAGGAATTTGCCGCGTGTCTAAATTCAGCTTAGATAAGCGCTGCTCATAATCACCCACTGTAGCGATACGTAAGGTGGCAGCGATGTCTTGGGTGGTGACGCCTTTGTCTGCCATGGCTAACCGATCAGGAGTGACAGTCAGCTCTTGCCGCGGTAAGCTGCGATCACTGGTGACTGCGCCAACGCCAGGCAATGCGCGTATGTCTGTCATAATCTGTTGCACAGTCTGCTCTAGCACTTGTGGACTGGTACTGGTCAAGGAGAAGTTATATCCAGTCTCACCGCCAACTGCGAGACCAATGGTAAAGCGCGCGCCCGGTATTTCTGACAATATGGCGCTAATGCGTTTTTCTATGTCCTGCTTGGAGGCGCGCTCGGCTCTTGGTGTCAGCACAATATCTAAGCTACCGATGTTTTTTGCCATATTACCACTACCGCTAGCGTTCGGCCCCATAGCCGCTTGCGCTTGCCCTACCGTGGTAAAAGTACTCTCAACTTCTGGCATTTCTGAGATACGCGCATCTGCTAGTGCGACTACGCGCTCGGTATCTTCAAGCTCAACATCAGGTGTCAGCTCAACCGCGACTCGTGTCTGATTCACATCGTCATCAGGAATAAAGGCAGTCGGTAACAGCTTCACCAATGCAAGTGAGGCTATAAACAACGCCACCGTTGCCGCCATCGTCAACCAACGCTTATGCAGCGTCCATGATACGACTTTGAGATACCACGACATGACCTTGCTTTGTTTTTCAACTTGCTTCTTTTCAGGGCGCAACACATAGGCTGCCATCATCGGCGTAATCAGACGTGCGACCATCAGTGAGGCAAATATCGCCAAAGCAGCCGTCCAGCCAAACTGCCGAAAGAACTGTCCAACGATGCCGCCCATAAAGGCCGTGGGCAAAAACACTGCAATCAAGGTAAAGGTCGTCGCAACAACCGCCAACCCAATCTCTTCCGCTGCCTCCATGGCCGCCTCGTACGGCGTTTTTCCCATACGCAGATGGCGCATGATGTTTTCGACCTCAACGATGGCATCATCGACCAGTACCCCAATGACTAAAGACAAGGCCAATAACGAGATAATATTGAGACTGAAGTCAAACAGATACATCCCCAAAAAGGTGGGAATAATTGATAATGGCAGCGCCACAGCAGTCACAATGGTCGCGCGAATATTGCGTAAAAATAAGAAAACTACCACGACAGCTAAAATACCGCCTTCAATCAGCATTCGTAATGACGCTTGATAGTCATCGGCGACTGGCGTGGCTCTATCGTAGGCTTTATTGATAGTGATATTGCCCATATCTGCACTCAGCTGTGCGAGCGCCTCATCGGTACGCGCCATTACTTCAACTTCACTGGCACCGCGCGAGCGGGTGATATCAAATGCCACAACGGTTTGCCCATCGAGCTTGGCAACAGAGCTTCTATCAGCAGGACCATCTGTCACTTCGGCCATACGCCCTAGCGCTTGCGTGCCACCAGTCGGTACGGCAATCTGCAACTCATTCAGCTCATCGGCACGCTCAACTGCTCCTAGTACACGGATGGTTTGCGTGGTCTTGCCGACTTCAGCTTCTCCGCCTGAGCTGTCTTGCTGAATGCCTGCGATCTGCTGCGACAGCTGAATAATAGAAAACTGCAAGCCACTTAAGGCAATGGGGTCGGCTGCGACAGTAATCTCACGCTCAAGACCACCGATTCGGCTGATTGAGCCAACACCTTGGATATCAGATAAACGCTTGGTAATGGTGTCATCGACGAACCATGATAAGTCCTCAACACTCATATTATCAGCCGAGACCGTATAGGTAACGATGGGAAATCCTGAGGTTGAGACCTTGGTAATGATGGGCTCATTAACCGCTGCTGGCAAGTCACCACGCACCTCACCGACGGCTGAGCGCACATCATCGACCGCTTCTTGAATGTCTTTATCCAATATGAATTCAGTCGAGATAGTCGCTACGCCTGTCTGTAGGCTACTGCGAATATGCTTGATACCGTTGATGCTGGTGAGCTGGTTTTCAATCTTTTTGGCAACGTCGTTTTCAAGCTGGGCAGGTGCTGCACCTGGTAAGGTCACTGTGACCACCACCGCAGGCAAATCAATGTCAGGAAACTGCTGCACCTTCATTTGCAAAAAACCGTACACACCGCCCATCGTCAACAGCACAAACAGTAAAATCGCGACCAATGGGTTCCTAATCGAATACGACGACACATTAAAATTCATGATTGCGCCTGCGCTGTATTGGTTGCTGTGTTGACATTTTCATTGAGTCCATCAACAATCCGCACCAAATCGCCATCATTCAAAAAGCTGCCGCCTTGCTTGACCAGTCTACTGTCAGCAGGTAATGGCTCAGTAAGCGCCACGCTGTCACCGATGCGCTCTCCCAACGTCACGCGCTGCTGCTGGATACGCCCAAGCGTTTTATCATTCTGTGTTTTCACGTCTGTCACTAGCATCACATAATCATAACCATCATTACTGACGATGGCGCTATTGGGCACCGTTTGCATGCTTGCGCTGCCCAGCATAAACTCGCCCGTTTGATACATGCCAGCACGTACCGCTGGATTGGCAGCTAAGCTCACATAAATAGTGATTTGGCGATTGTTATCTGCGGTTGGCGCGATGCGGCTTACTTGTCCCATCACTGACTGATCTCTTGGTAAGCTGACCTGCACTGGCGTACCTATAGTCACGTCACCGATGAGCTTGGGATCGATATCTGCACGCCATTCCAAAACACCGTTCTTAATAATGGTAAATAGTGGCTCACCGCCCGCGACCATACCGACCTCAATCATCTTGTCACTGATAATCCCATTGACTGGCGCGACAACTTTGGCATTTTCAAGATTTAGCTGCTGATTACTCAAGCGCGCTTTTGACGCTTGTAGCGAGGCTCTAGCACGCAGCTCTGAGGTGCGATAACGATCAGCTTCTTGTTTGCTGATAGCGTCGATATCGAGTAGCGGCAGTACACGTGCCGCATCAGCACTGGCATTGGCAAGTGTGGCCTCAGCTTCTGCCACGTCTGCTTGTGCTTGTACCACTTGCTGCTCCATAGCATCTGTATCAAATACCGCCAGTACTTGACCCGCTTTGACCTGATCACCCTCTTCAACCAAGATACGCTCAATGGCAACCCCATTGACTTTGGCACTGACATTCGCGGTGTCTTTGGCACTGATTGTCCCATCCGCCGTTAGCGTGTTGCCGATACTCTCTTGGCTAGGCATGACTGTCTCAACTGACAATACGGCTTGCTCGCTAGCAGTGCTATCCGTAGCTGCATTATCACTCTGTGCACCCGAAGATACTGCTTTTACCTCAGCATCCGTACTTCCACCCCAATATCTGCCTAGCAATACACCAATCACCAGCACCGCTGCCAATACTGGTAAAAACCATACAGGAAACTTTGACGATGGCTGACTAGCAGGCACCTCTGTCTGACGATAGGGTGGCAGTTCAGACTCAGGTATCGGCTCTGGCGGCATAGGCGGCTGAACCGCTTGCTTATCGTTAGGGTCTTGAAAGTCACTCATAGTCAGTCTCTGTAAATACGCGCATTAATAAAAATTTTATTCTTTAAGGGTTGGAAGTGGTTGCAACTAGACTGGCAAAAAAACCAATCGATATTATTATTCTTTTTAGTATTTTATAGTATCGCAACGAGCGGTCAATCATTAGTTACTCTCAAAAGGTGGCCTGTATCGGTCAAACTATTTGAATGCAAAGGGTTGTGAATGCAGAAGGTTGTGAGTACTAACGAATCATAGGTAGGTTCTGCTGCCCCTCTAAAATTTGCAGGTCATCATTTCTCAAGTAGCCATTTATCAGGTCGCCATTTACAAGCAGACACCCTATAAGCCACGCTCTTCAAATTTGTCTACTAAGGTCAATGCCCCAGTCAACGCCTTTGCACTACACCAGCTTAATACATCCCCTGGCAGACGAATCGCTTTTCGATTGACGATCCAAAAGTCAGTCAGATCACTATTTTGCTCACTGAGTAATTGCGCGATTAACTTACCATTTAAGTGAGTTAAAGAGACGCCATGACCTATACAACCGCAGGTATAAATAATCTTTTTGGAGTTTAGATAGCCAATCTCTGGGGTCATATCTAAGTTAACTGAAGTCGGACCGCCCCATTTATAAGCGATTTTGACCTCCTGTAATTGCGGATAAATCCACTTAAGATGATCTTCACAGTGCTGCCACGCTTTTGGATTGCTATCTTTATCCATATTCTTGCCATAAGCCACATCGACGCGCCCGCCTCCCATCGTGATGCGTCCATCTGCTGTCGGCCTAAAATAATGTACCAGTTGCCTATTGTCTTCAAACGCTTGTCTCTTATGCCAGCCAATAGAGTCCCATTGCTCTTGAGTCAGAGGTTCCGTGACCACTTGATACGTCCAAACAGGAAGTTGCTGGTTTTTTAGGCTGACACTAGGCACGTTGCGTGAATAGCCATTGGTACCAATGACCAGTTTTTCACTGGTGATACTGCCCTTGGGTGTCGTTACTTTGATGGTTCTGGATTCTTGGATGTCTATCGCCGGCGTCGTTTCATAGATATCGATGCCTATCTGCAAACAGATTCTTTTTAATTCTCGCACCTGTTTGCAAGGGTTTAGTAGACCCGTCTGTGTTTCATACATACCTGCGAGGAACTTATCGGTTTTAAATTCTTGAGCCAGCGCCTCTTTTTTGCACCATGACATATCGCTATCTAGACCTAACTTTTGAAACAACTCATAGGTCTTGCTCAGTCTTTTGGCTTGCCTATCAGAATAGGCGACTCGAAACATACCAGTATGCTGATAATCAGATTGAAAGTCATGCTCTTGCACCAGTTGCTGCACATGATCTACCGCTTTCAGCATATATTGATGCGCTTGGATGGTTTTTTGCTCACCCCATCGCAGCACTGTTATCTCAGGCTCGAGACCGAATAGCTTCATACTAAAGCCACCGTTGCGCCCACTAGCACCGTAGCCGATTATCGCCGCTTCAATAACAACGACCGTCGCATTAGGATTGATTTTCTTAAACTCATAAGCCGTACTCAGACCACTAAAACCACCACCGATAATACACACATCAGCCGTTATGTCAGTTGTAAGCGTAGGATTAGGATCATACTGACCATAATCTTTTAACCAAAAAGATTTGTCTTCATACATAGTTTGGTCGTTGACGGTCATGATCTACTCCTGTTTATCTAAATATGGGCGTGCGTTTCGGGCGTGTCATCAATTAAATAATGAGAGTAGAAGTGAGCGGCTTGAGACGGTAGATATAGATAGCTGTCATTCATTTTACATACGCCCTACAGTAAAATCTTGTGTTCTGCTAACAATCTGCTAGTATTTATTAATAACGTTATTAAATCCATGACATAATCATGGTAATATCATTATTAAGTCAAGTAGCTTTGATTCTATACTGATGTTAAGACGCTGAATACCCAGCACTTTAAATCATAAATCAAGGAGTCCATCATGGCTAATAAAGAGAAAGTAAAAGACCTTAAAAAAGATATCAAAGACACTGAAGCAAAGATTGATAAGCAAAAGAAAAAGCTTAAAGATCTTAAGAAAGAGCTAAAGAAGGCAAAAAAAGAAAAGCCTGAGAAAAAAACCAAGAGCGAAAAGAAAGATAAAGAAAAGAAAGATAAATAAGATTTTCTTCTGAACCTTTCTTTAAAGAGGAGTTTCCTAAAAACTGTGTAACTGCTTATAATCCACTAACAGGAGAATAAGCAATGACTAACCAAACTGACATCAAGAAACTGGCTGAGCAAATGGCTGGTAGCATGAACAGCTTCGATGACATCAAAGATTTTCAAAAGCAGCTCATGCAATCCTTTATTGATACTGCCTTAGAAGCTGAGATGGAAGACCATCTCGGCTATCCCAAGCATGAAAAGGCGGATAAACCTAATAAGCGTAACGGGCACACTAAAAAGACCGTCCGCAGTGACACAGGCGATCTTGAAATCTCCACCCCAAGAGACCGTCATGGTGACTTTGAACCTGAGCGAGGAAATAGCGAAGCACTGCTTCGCCCGAGCGCAAGACAAGAGCTGTGCTCGCGTGGGTGCGCAAGCATCAAACCCGTATCTCAGGTCTCGATGATAAAATCATATTCCTTTACGCCAAGGGTCAAACCACCACTGAGATCGTAGAGAGCATTAAAGAGCTCTACGATGTCGACATCTCAAGCTCTCTTGTCTCAAGAGTCACCGATAACATATTAGACGACATCACCGCTTGGCAGAACCGGCCACTGAGCAGTGTTTATCCTATCGTCTATTTAGACTGCATCGTCGTCAAAGTACGTCAAGACAAGCAGATCATCAACAAAGCCATTTACTTAGCCCTAGGTGTTGCTCTTAACGGTAAAAAAGAGCTGCTTGGCATGTGGCTCTCAGAGAATGAAGGCGCTAAGTTCTGGCTAGGTGTTCTTACCGAGCTTCAAAACCGTGGCGTACAAGACATCTTAATCGCTTGTGTTGACGGTCTAAAGGGCTTCCCTGATGCCATTAACACCGTCTATCCAAAGGCACAGGTTCAGCTGTGTATCGTACACATGGTGCGCTATTCAATGAAGTTCGTACCGTGGACGGATAAGAAGGCCGTAGCGGCTGATTTAAAAGCCATCTACGGTGCGGATACGCTTGAGATAGCAGAGGCCAATCTTGAGCACTTTGATGAGACTTGGGGTAAGGATTACCCGCACGTGGTTAAGTCTTGGCGCAATAACTGGGAGGGCCTAACGGTGTTCTTTGAGTATCCTAAAGACATCAGAAAAGTCATATATACCACCAATGCTATAGAATCATTAAACAGTGTGATTCGTACGGCGGTGAATAAGCGTAAGGTCTTCCCGTCTGATCAGGCAGCATTCAAAGTGGTGTACTTAGCAACCCAGCAGGCATCTAAAAAGTGGTCAATGCCTATTCGTAACTGGACGTCTGCTTTAAATCGCTTTATGATTATGTTTGATGACCGTATTAGTAAGCATTTAATCTAAATGGCAGTTACACAGAATCTGGGATGGTCTCCTTTAAAGACACCTATTTCTAGACAAAAAAGAGGATGGCACTTGCTGTCCTCTTTTTTATTTACCTCACTCTCTTTTAAGCATTGGTATAACGACTGGCCTCAGGCATCCAGCGATGTATCAGTTGGCTGACATCCGCTTTACGCGTGGGGTCTGCAATTAAATGCTTCGCCAAACGCTGCGCAATGGCAAACAGCTCTTCATCACGAATCAAATCAGCCAAATAATAGCCCACATTACCCGTTTGCCGTTTGCCAAGTAATTCACCTGGACCACGCAGCTCTAAGTCTTTTTGGGCAATGACAAAGCCATCGGTGCTATCGCGTAATACATTTAAACGCTCAGTGCCAGTTTCCGACAACGGCTTTTGGTATAACAATACACAATAGCTTTTGGTCGAGCCGCGACCAACGCGCCCACGCAACTGATGTAACTGCGACAGACCCAAGCGTTCAGCATTTTCGATGACCATTAATGATGCGTTTGGTACATCAACTCCGACTTCGATGACCGTTGTAGCAATCAACAAATCAAGATTACCTGCTTTGAATTCTTGCATGATGGCTTGTTTGTCAGCGGATTTCATTTTGCCATGTACCAGCCCAATGCGAATATCCAAACGCTCATTTAAGTCTTCATAAGTGGCCTCGGCGGCTTGCGCATCGAGTACGCTCGACTCTTCTACTAGCGAACAAACCCAATACGCCTGCCTACCCGCCTCACAATTGATCGCAATGCGTTCTATCACTTCATCACGGCGGTTGCGATCAATTGTCACCGTAGTAATTGGCGTCCGTCCTGGTGGCAACTCATCAATGATCGAGGTATCCATATCGCCGTAAACACTCATCGCTAGCGTACGCGGAATCGGGGTCGCGGTCATGATCAGCTGATGCGGCGTACTATTGGCCACGCCTTTATTGGTCAAAGCCATGCGCTGCTCAACGCCAAAGCGGTGCTGCTCATCAATGATGACCAGTCCTAACTTGGCAAACTGCACTTGCTCTTGAAATAACGCATGAGTGCCAACGACCACTTGCACGGTGTTTTCGCTCACGGCCTCTAACGCTTCACGGCGCTGCTTGGTGGTTTGCTTACCTGCCAGCCAGCCCACACCAATACCTAACGGCTCAAACCACTGCTTAAAGTTTAATAAATGCTGCTCGGCTAGTATCTCAGTCGGTGCCATGACCGCCACCTGCCAGCCACTATCGAGCGCATAGCCCGCTGCGCCTGCTGCAACTAGAGTCTTACCTGCGCCCACATCGCCTTGCACTAGTCTTAGCATTGGGATAGAAGTCGCCATATCAGCCGTAATATCTTTCATCACTCTTTTTTGTGCGCCCGTGAGGTCAAAAGGCAGTGCCGCAAATAATTTATCAGCCAATGGACTTTGGGTGGCACATTTGGGCGCTTTATACTGATGTAATTGCTGACGGCGATATAACAGACTGAGCTGATGCGCGGTCAACTCTTCAATAATTAGACGCTGACAGGCAGCATGCGTACGCGCGCTTAATTGAGTGAGTAGCTTATACTGCTGCCCTGCATCGGTATAAGTAGGCGGTGTATGCAGTAATACTAAGGCTTCAAATATCGTCAAGTTATAGACATTATTATTGGCCGTTTTCGCAGCGACTGTATTGATATTATGGCTTTCCTCACTGCTTGTATTGTATGCAGTGCTACTGGCTTTATTGACACTATGACCAATCGTGTTGTCAGGTACACTACGAGCCAGAGTTGAGAATATATCTTCCGAATATTCTGGCTCTGCTACCAATGATGCAGTCGGCTCAAACGGTGCTAATGGCAAGTCCGCTACCACCGCAAAATCCTCTGGCGTAAATAGCGTCATCGGCAGACCTTGACTACGGACGGTTTGCAATGCCAATTTAATCAAGGTGCGTAGCTTATTCTGGTGCAAGCCTTTGACGCTCGGATAGATTGGCTGCAGACCCGTATCAGTCATAACTGTGTTATCAGTGATAATTTGATACTCTGGATGATGCATCTGCTTACCGTAACGGCTGACTTTTACCTCGCCGAACAGTTGCAGTCTTGTACCCAGATTCATGGTCTGCGCAAGGCCACGATATACCTTAAAAAAACGCAGCGATATCGTGCCAGTATCATCATCGACAATGACTGTCATACCGCTGCGCTTGGTATCGACGTGTACTATCCGCCCAGTGATTAACGCGGCTTGCCCATGACCGACATCGGCTATCGATACCAGTCGGCTACGATCTTCGTAATCACGTGGCAAATGCAGCAGCAAATCAAATATTCGTTTGATATTTAATTGTGCCAACTGCTCTGCGACTTTTGGTCCGACACCCGCTAGCGCCGTCACTGGCATATCGAGTGCCGAAACTGGCAGCTCAGAGCGCAAATGATCTGCTAAAGGCGCTGAAAAAGTGGTTGAAGTTTGGTTAACCGATATTGGCATCAAAGATCCTAACGATATTATTTTTAAATTCTGTATGGTTGAATACTTTATAGTTAGTTGTTTTTCTTAAAGCCTAATCATTAAACCATATCCAAACAGTATAATAATCAACAAACTATGAAAATAGTGAACTTATATCATTATAACTGACAACACCATTGATTATGCTAAGCTATTTATCAGGGTTTTTTGATTATTCGACCATGGCACTGATGCTAGCTTACGGCGATTTTATAAGGTCTTTTTATGTCCGCTTCTGTCTCTGTCTACAAATATCATAGTTTCATACTACTTCGTATCAGCCTGCTAATCACATTAGGGCTGTGTATTAGCGCTTGTAGCACTCTGACCCCAGCAGCGCCAGAGCCTGTGATAGAAACACCTAGTGTGGCCTTGGTATTGGGCGGCGGCGGCGCCAAAGGCTTTGCTCATGTTGGTGTCATTAAGACGTTAGAAGAAAATGGCATTAAGCCAACTTTGGTCGTTGGCACTAGCGTCGGTAGTTTAGTCGGCAGCCTATACGCCAGTGGTTACAATCCACAGCAGCTTGAACAATTAGCATTGAACACCCCTGATAGCGAGTTGACAGACTTTGTCTTCTCCAACCAAGGCTTTATCGAAGGTATCAAACTCAAAAACTTCATTAACGCAAAAGTCAGTGGACGCGCAATAGAAGACTTTCCGATGCGCTTTGCAGCGGTCGCGGCAGAGAAGCAGACGTTAAAAAAGGCGGTTTTTACCACTGGTAATGCAGGGCTTGCGGTACAAGCGTCATCTAGCGTGCCTAATATTTTCATCGCGCCGCGCATTCCTGAAAAAGTGGGCAAAAAATATATTGATGGCGGTGTGGTCAGCCTAGTCCCTGTCGATAGCGCTCGTGACTTAGGTGCGGATATTGTCATTGCTGTCGACGTGACTGCGCCTTCACCGAGCACAAAGAGCAAGACCAACAATATCTTGCCTGCTATTACCTCATTAAGTAGCTTTTGGGCATTGCTTGAAAACAACCTAGCCTCTAACGCCACTCTTGCAGCCACCAACCACAGCTCATCCATGCGTCATGAGCGGGAGCGTGCTGATATTGTCATTACTCCCGATGTCGGTCACATTAGCTCAATAGACACCAGTCAGCGTAGCATACTTATCTCCGCTGGCTCGCAAGCCACCGCCCCACAAATTAACGCTATTAAGCAGCTGATTAAAGAAAAATCTAACAGTAAATACGCCACACTTTGACAACGTCTATAGTCAATTGAAAATAAAACTGTTATAGATTGAGATGCGCTACTGGTATAAATTTTACTTGCGTGCTGCGTTCCCAGAGGCTGCGCAAAATTCATTCCAGTAGCGCTATGTCATTTCTAAAGTGTATTAACTATACAACCAACTCTCGCACATCCTAAATCGTGCTAAAAAAAGCACCGCAATTATCAATTGCAGTGCTTTTTTTATATTACTTAACTATCCAGTATGAGTGTTATACCATTTCCAAAAATGAGAGTAACGCGGAAAACTTGCGCAAGTACTACACCTAGTAGGCTTAGCAAGTTTGACAATGTTAATCGCATTTTGGGGGGTTGGTATTATTTCACTTTTGCACGGTATTTAACCACTACCGTATCATTTAGACCCACGCCTTCTAGATCCCAACGTACCGCTGTGTAATGCTTTAGATCAACTTCTTGCAGCTGGTTGTCCACTCGCGTACGTAATGGCATCCGCGCAAAGGTATTGCCATCGACACTACCATAGGGAAAGTCAGGAGACACAGCGCGCAGCAGCTCAACCTGCTCAGGGATGGTCAAAGTGACCGTCATCTTGCGTACTCGATCAGGGTTGGTATTGGTAAAAAACCCTTGATACTCTAGGACATTACCCGATTGCAGGCGCGTCTTATCAGTAACAGGTACTAATAGCTCCTGTCCATTTGCATCAACGCTGATCAAAGAAGCCGTAATTTTGGTATTAATGGCTTGTGCGCTTGAATTACTATTGTTAGTCGATTGCATGGTAGTCGCGTTATCAAGCGCAGGCTCTGGCGTGGGTAGCATCGCTGTAGCTTGCGTTACCGCCATCGCACCGACAAGCGTACCGGCAACGACGTGAAACAAACGATGACCGGCCCAAGCGGTGAACGGATTGGCTAACTGGTTGCTTTTTTTCATGGTATTCATTATTCCTAGTTGATATATCGATAAATCGGTGCTGGTCAAATTATGATTTCAAAAACAAGAGGCTTTCTATTAATAGGAGCTTAAGGCTAACAACTATAGCCGATTCGATTTAAAAGAGGATAAAAGCAACCAAGTGTAGATGTATATGTGATACTTCATAAGGTTGAGGTTGTCACTCTTTAATAGTTGATTGACTATATCATAACGCTGTTTACCATTAAGACAATAGCACTTAGCATAGCAAAAAGCCTTTAGTGGTACACTAACCCAGTGTTGAGGTTGTGTATATAAAAATCTCTATAAACCCCTATCAATATCGCTGAAATAAAAGATAGCCCATACTGGCGTTTTTTGCTATGGTAAATCCTTAGCGACAAGCTTTTTTTTATTGTCTCCCTTTTATTATTCTAACGACTACTGCTCCTACTATGACTACTAGCGCCATTCCACAGATCAACCCTGAATACGTCCATTGGTTCCGTAACTCTGCACCTTACATTAACACTCATCGCGGCAAGACGTTCGTGATTATGTTTGGTGGCGAAGCGGTCAATCATCCAAATTTCAGCACTCTTATCCATGACTTTGCCTTGTTGCACAGCTTGGGTATCAAGCTGGTATTGGTACATGGTGCGCGTCCACAGATTGAGAAAAACCTTCAAGAAATAGGCGCCACCTCGCCGCTACATCAAGACATTCGCGTCACTCCGCGTGAGGCCATGCCCTCTATTTTGCAAGCAGTTGGCGCTATTCGCCTGCAGATTGAAGCTCAGCTATCAATGGGCTTGGCCAATTCGCCTATGTACGGCTCACGTATCGATGCTATTTCTGGCAATTTTGTGACGGCGCGCCCCTATGGCATCCGTGACGGCGTTGATTATCAGATGACTGGTGAAGTGCGCTCAATAGACGTCGATGCTATCAAAAACAACTTGCTCCATGACCATATTGTCATATTAGGCTCCATGGGTTACTCAGCTACTGGTGAAGTCTTTAACTTGTTGGGCGAGGATGTTGCCCTTAGTGCAGCAGTAGCACTTGGCGCTGACAAGCTGATTTTATTAGGCGAAGAAGCAGGTATTAATGATGGTGACCGCTTATTGCGTGAAATGATTCCAAATGAAGTCGATCGCTTCTTACGTGACCGCGACTTAAACAGTGAGATTAATTACTTTTTGCACTGTGCCAGTAATGCTTGCCGTCAAGGCGTTCATCGTACCCACATTATCTCTTATGCCAAAAACGGCGCGCTGTTAGAAGAGCTGTTTACTCGTGATGGTTCTGGCACCTTGATCAGTCATGACCCTTACGAAGAAATCCGCCATGCAAATATTGATGATGTGGTCGGTCTCACTGAACTACTCGCCCCTCTTGAAGAGCAGGGAATCTTAGTAGCACGTTCACGAGAACGCCTAGAGCAAGAAATTGACAACTATAGCGTCATTGAACGTGACGGGATGATTTTGGGCTGCGCCGCATTATATCCATTAGACGATGACTCCGCAGAAGTCGCTTGTGTCGCCGTACACTCTGAGTACCGTAACGGTAGCCGCGGCAACGACTTGCTTGCCTTTTTAGAGCAGCAAGCACGGAGTCACGGATTGCATAAACTGTTTGTATTGACCACGCGTACTGCGCACTGGTTTGTCGAGCATGGATTTGTTGAAGTCGATGCCAATGCCCTACCTGCATCACGCCGAGAGAAATACGATAACAGTCGCAACTCAAAAGTCTTTCAAAAAACTCTTTAGCTGTCACAGCTAGTGGTAGCTATTCACAGATACGCCATGTAAAAAAAGCCCTCAGTTCAAAACTGAGGGCTTTTTCATTGTGTGTCATTAACGCTTAGTACAGCTTTATTTTACTGCCAGTTTTATTTTACTGATAGCAGCTCAACGGTAAAGATTAGCGTGCTGTTTGGCTCGATACCCGCATTGCCTGCTTCGCCATAAGCGATGTCTGCTGGGATATAGAACTCGTATTTACCGCCCTCTTTCATCAACTGTAGACCTTCTGTCCAGCCTGCGATGACTTGGTTCAATGGGAACTCGATAGGCTCACCACGCTCATAAGAGCTGTCGAATACCGTACCATCAATCAGCTTACCTTCGTAGTTGACTTCAACGATGTCCGTCGCTTTTGGTGATTTACCAGTACCCGCTTCTAACACTTTATACTGTAAGCCTGTATCAGTGACTTGCACGCCTTCTTTTTTAGCGTTTTCTGCTAAGAATGCTTCGCCTTTAGCTTTATTATCTTCGGCTTTGGTCTGCATATCTTGTACAAACTTCTCTTCTTGCTCTTGTTGATAGGTCATGAGCACTTCTTCCATCTGTTCTTGGGTCAAAGCAGACTCTTTGCCTTCATAGCCATCGCGGAAGCCTTGTTCAAAAGTATCAAGATTTAAGTCTTGTACGGCCTCTTTATTACCTTCTGCCATCATAAAGCCTAGGCTATAGCCTACTTTTTCTGTCGCTGAGCTTTGCTCAGTAACCGAAACGCTTTTTGCTGCGCTTTCTTGATTGCCATTATTGGTACTACAGCCTGTCACTAATAGCATAGCACTGGCTAGCGCACTGATGGTTAAAGTGGTGATTTTTTTCATAGAATACTCTCAAGTTGAAAAACGAGTGGTAAAAACATTTTCATGATTTGATTTGGTTGCCATCATAACAAATACTGGTTTTAGGAGCCACGATTACGAAAAAATTATCCGTTCAATGTACAGTCTTTGTTAATATTTATCTCTAAAATAACAACTTATCACACAATTATAGCGTGAGGTTAAGCTTTCTATCTTTAACTACACTATTATATCAGTTAAGCTAAATCGTTATGTGTGGTAAGCAACTGATAGGTTCTTGAGCATAAACCTTTATTTCATAAGCAAATTTTATATTTGCACTACCTATAAACCTTTACTTACTACATGAGCGATCTATTGCAATTACAACAACATTATTTTTAAATAGTCATGTGTATGCTGTTTTGTGAACACATCATATCTCACCACTGTCACATGATACTTAGAGGAGCATAAGATGAATCCAATGTTTGCATCTTTCAATGGCTACCTTGGTGGACCTATCGGTTCCATCATTGGAGCCATTTTGATTTTCGTCATCGGTTGGCTGGTCGCGCTTGGTATTGCAGCGCTTGTACGCAATGTATTGGCCAAGGTCAATCTCAATCAGCGCATGAACTCGTCAACGGGTAAAAGTTACGACCTAGAGGGTATTATTTCTAAAGTTATCTTCTGGTTTATCTTTATTATTGCCATTTCAGGCGCGCTGACCCAGTTAAACTTAAACTCTATTTCAGCACCGTTTGCCAATATGGTGAACCAAGTACTGGCATTTATTCCTAACCTCATCGGCGCTATCGCTGTTGGTGTCATCGGTTGGGTCATTGCTACTGTCGCACGTACTGCGCTTAACACTGCCTTATCAAAAACCTCAATGGATGAACGCTTAAGCGCACAAGCTGGCGTCAAACCTATGAGTAACACGATTGCTGATATGGTTTATTGGTTCATCTTATTGGTTGTATTGACGATGGTTCTAGGTCAATTAGAGCTTGATGGTTTATTCGCACCACTAAGCAATATGGTTGATAAAATATTTAGCTTTATCCCTAACATTCTTATTGCTGGTGTGGTCTTTGTGGTGGGTTACATCATCGCCAAAGTCGTACGCGGCATCGTCACCAACTTGGTTTCTACCTTTGATGTGCAGTCACTTGCTACAAAAGCTGGCGTAAGTGAGCAAAACAGCTTACCTAATATCGCAGGTTCTTTAGCATTTTTAGTGGTGATTATTCCAACGACTATCGCTGCATTGAATGCTCTAAAAATTGAAGTCATCGCGCGTCCTGCGACGAACATGCTCAATAAAATCATGGAAGCACTGCCAAACATCTTTATGGCAGCAGCTATCTTGGTTGTGACTTTCTATGTAGTACGTATGATTGCTAACATCATCAAAGGCTTGATCGAAAACACTCAGATCAATCAATTGCCTGCCAAAGTTGGCCTGCAAGAAACCATGGGCGATAAGAGAGTCTCTGACCTAGTTGGTTATGCGATTATCTTCTTCGCAATGTTATTTGCCTCTATCGCAGCTGCTGATCTATTAGGTTTTGAACCTATCTCAGCCATCATCACGATGTTCATTGCTTTCGGTGCCAACATCATTTTAGGCGCGATCATCCTATTCATTGGTTTTTGGCTTGCCAATATCATTGCTGGTGTCGTTGAGCGCTCTGAACAAGGCTCACAGTTCCTAGCAAACATCGTACGTGTACTGATCATGGGCTTAGTACTTGCCATGGGTCTAAAGGCGATGGGTATTGCTGATTCTATTGTTAACCTAGCATTTGGTCTAACATTGGGTGCAGTAGCCGTTGCATTTGCTCTATCATTTGGTCTTGGTGGTCAAGAAGCAGCAGCACGCTTCCTACGTAAGATGCAAGATAAGATGGATAAAGAACAAACTGAAGCAAAAGCAAAGTCTGCGCTTGAGCCTAGCTCAACGACCAAAGACAAAGTCGCTGATTCAGTTCGTGATAATACACCTGCCGCTACCAGCACAACGACTAGCGACTTGCGTACAGACACGGTCGATACCAATAAAATCGGTACTGACGCTGTAGATATTACTCATGTCGAAAATAGCGACAACAATAACGGCTTAAACTAAGTCTTAATCAGTAAGCTATTCGCAATAAAAAGACAGCCTAGGCTGTCTTTTTTTTTGCGATATATTTCAGACTTCATATCAGATATAGCTCTTTATTCATCGTCACGAGATGGCACTTTTATATTCATCTGCATACCTTCTAATGTGTGCTGTATTGGCGTCTTAGTAGAGAGCGACCTATGAGAAACACTCTTTTGAGCAGATGCTTTAGTCTGACGGCTTTGCTGTTGACGCATTCTCTGTAGCTGCTTAGTGAGTTGACGCTCTTTTTGACTCATTGGAGACAAAGGCTGAATCCACAAATCAATATCCATATAAGTGTCAGCCGCATCAGATACAAACTCTATGCCCAATACGATCACATGATGTAGCTCTGCTAGCGGTAAGCGTGTGGCGACATCTTGTGCCACCTTCTGTAAATTAGGCTGAATGGCAGCTTTACTTTGTTGTCCATCAGCGGTCTTTCCATAGAATATCAACACATAATGCCGGCCCAAACTTTCGTAAGAGTGCTGATGAACCACATAGCCACTCTCTCTCATCGCATGCGACTGCTTAGGATACATATACAGGGTACGAACCAGTTCATGACGTGAAAATAATGACTCGTCTAACAACTGCTGTTGCCACTGAGATCTGAGCCTCGCTGTTTTACTCACTTCTTCTTGCATAGGCTTGGTGGCCGCCAAATCAACCATCTGTATACTGAGCTGTGACCATAATTTTGCAGCCTGCAGCCTATGTTCATGATACATCTGCGTCGTCGCATTTTTACGCTCTTGCGCAAGACTCATCGTAACCAGAGCAGAGTTTGGCTCATCCTGAATACCATATTTAATCAATGCATTGTCTACAGTAATAGCCTGTGAAAGTAAATCAGCACTGCCCATAAAGCGTTTGATGAGCTCGTCTTCGGTATCAAATCTGGACATGCCCGTAATAGATGATTGCCTTATCTCTGTTAAGTGATATCTCAAAAATCGCCAGATGTCACTCGGAGTCTGAGCAGTCGCAACAAGCATCTGCCAGTCTTGCCAACTAAATACCTGTAGCACCTGTGTGTCATCGTTGATATCCAATACCAACTCTTCCATAAAGTAGCCTGCGCCGAAGCTATGTGGCATGGATGTCATCTGCAGTGCTGCGCTTTTTTGCTCATACGCTTTTTCAGCATCGCCTTTCTCCTCGCTACCGCAAGCAATAGCTAAGGTTTCATCTATCAGCTGGATATCGAGTACGAGCACTTCAGCGGTATCAAAACCGCTTTCTTTATGTCTTTGCAAACCACGTTTCTGCCAAGCCAATGCTGACTTGAGAGCAGAGACACGCGCTGCTTCGATATCCTCACTAGTAGCAGCGGCGGACAAATATATTGTCAGCTCTAGCAATTGCAGTTTGCCTAATGGCAACATATAAAAGCACTGCTGAGAGGTGTGCGGAATATCTAGCGCAAGCGGTGCAGGTAAGTCGATTTCTGGCGCATCTACTTGTAAGTAATAGCTAAGCTCATTATTAGTAGCTGTCAGATCAGGTGATGTAATACTAGAATCGGGCACAATACAAGCCTCTTATTATTAGCTAGATATCAGTAGATATTGGTTTTTATTAAAGCATAAACAAAAAGATTTACGCGGGTATAAGTAGCCACATATGTACCTATGTAGATACTTGTAAGCGCGGTCATAATAAAAGACCCCCAGACACAAGCGCATTCCTGTCGCTTTCAGAGCCTTGACTTGCTATGATGAAAGAAAGAGATAGCAGCATGGTTCACGCTTTATAACATAAAAACTGCTTGAAACCATATTCGAAGCCATGCTGATTAGACTTACCATACATACTCATAATCTTATGATAGCAAGGATTGAATGTCATGAAACGTTTTAATGATAAAGCCGTTATTATCACTGGTGCAGATTCAGATATTGGTCGTACAACTGCGATTAGGCTCGCCAGAGAAGGCGCTAATTGTATACTCGTCGGCATCAATCATGACATCTTAGAATATATCTATGAAGACCTGCCACAGGATACTACATGGATAAATACAGGTAATCACCTTACCGTAACCAGCGATGTCAATGAACCAGTCCAAATTGCAGGATTGATAAAGCATGTGCTGGATAAGTATGAACGTATTGACGTGATGGTAAATATAGATACTGAAGTCGGTATTCACCAGTCTGTCATTCCAGAACTGATAAAAACGAAAGGTAATATCGTCAATGTATCAACGCTAACGGATATGCCAAATGATTGGAGTATAGAAGCCTACAATGCGGAACAAGACAGCTTGACGGGCATCACCAAAGCACTGGCTTTAGAAAACGCCCCAAAGGGTGTACGTATCAATGCAGTCGTTGCTGGTTTAGTTACAACGGATAACAGTCACAACCCTTTTGTGACCCACTGCCCGCTTGGAAAAACAGCAACACCTGCTAACGTGACAGATGCTGTTTTGTTTTTGGCAAGTGATGATGCGGCAATGATCACTGGCATTAGCCTACCTGTCGATGGTGGAGTTAGCGCTTTTAAAAGCTAACCAGACTCTATAAGCCACAGATAAAAACCCCCTAACATTTTAATGTGAGGGGGTTTTTAATTATGAATACATTAACTACTGTCTCAGCGAAAGTTGTTATGAATTAATCAAACATCAATCAAGCAGTTTATTCACATCCTGTAGTGGCTGCGATAAACGTTCAGGATATCTTGGGACAACACCTCGATAATGAGCATATATTTTCGGTAAATCAACCTCAATATCTCCACTAGGATATACCAACGGCATAAAACGTATCTCTCTGGTTTTGTAGTCCATTGCTACCGGTAGTATTGGCACCCCGGCGCCAACAGCTAAATAATAAAAGCCCGTTCGCCATTTTTCAGTATACTCACGCGTCCCTTCTGGTGACAGCCCTAAAAACAACGGATCTCCTGTCTTGAATTTATCAATACTGGCTTGCAATACTGAGCCTTTGTTACCACGATCGATGGGAATAATACCTATCCAACGTAGTAGCTGAGCAAACACCGGTATTTTAAATAAAGTATGCTTGCCCATGATACTGATCTTTAAGTCTAGCGCAAACAAGCTAGGAATAGCATAAACACCATCGATATTGGAAGTATGCGGCAGCGCCAAAACGACTGCTTGCGAAATATTGGGAATTTCTCCAACCGTACGCCAACCAGATGCCTTTAACAAAGCCGACGCCACAGTAGGAGCCAGTTTATTACCACGTTTTGGTACTAGGTTACCTAAATCTTTTTTCTGAAGCTTAGGGAGCTTAGATGGAAGTTTAGACGATAGCTTAGAGGATTTGGTAGTTTTGGATGTCATAACGGCACCGCATAGTAATTAAAGGTATCGGTATCATAACATTAACCTAGCGCCACTAGACCCACTTTTGCAGCCTTTTATAAGGTTATGATTCGTCCACAGGTTACAAACCAAGATAGCAATATCAACACATATGACCTGCTGTTATTAACCAGCACTCATAAAGGAATATCTGCCAAGTTACCTTTACTCTCAAGCCACGACTTGCGATCAGCGGCGCGTTTTTTGGCGAGTAGCATATCCATCACGCTATTGGTCAATACCATATCGTCCATATCGAGCTGCACCAGACGACGTGTATCACGGTTCATGGTAGTCTCACGTAGCTGCTCTGCACTCATCTCACCCAAACCCTTAAAGCGAGTGATTTGCGCTTTTTTATTACCAGGAACGCCCGCTAAAATATGTTCAAGCTCAGGCTCATCTAAGGCATAATGCACCTCACGACCCACATCCACGCGGTACAATGGCGGCATCGCCACAAATAAATGTCCAGCATCCACGAGTGCTGGGAAATGCTTGACGAACAAAGCACAGATGAGGGTCGCAATATGCAGACCATCAGAGTCAGCATCCGCCAAAATACATATTTTATCGTAGCGCAGCTCAGACAAATCATCAGAAGCAGGGTCAACACCGATAGCGATGGCGATATCATGAATCTCTTGGCTAGATAGCACCGTATCGGAGGATACTTCCCACGTATTTAGAATCTTACCACGTAGCGGTAGTATCGCTTGATAATGACGATCACGCGCTTGTTTCGCACTACCGCCAGCAGAGTCCCCTTCTACTAAAAACAACTCTGCGCCGTCACGCAAATCACCACGACAATCAGCCAACTTACCCGGTAATGCAGGACCTTGCGTGATTTTTTTTCGTGCCACTTTTTTGGCAGATTTTAATCGACGACCCGCTTTATTGATCGCCAGCTCTGCAATTTGGGTACCTATATCTGCGTGCTGATTTAACCATAAGCTAAAAGCATCTTTGGCCAGAGTCTGCACCGCTCCAGCAGCTTCTCGGCTAGATAAACGCTCTTTGGTTTGTCCAGAAAACTGCGGCTCTGAAAACTTAAGCGACAAGATATAGTTCACCCCATCCCAGACATCTTCTGCCGTCAGCTTGACGCTACGTGGCAATAAATTATGAATCTCACAAAACTCGCGTAACGCCTCTAGGATGCCCGTGCGCAAGCCATTGACGTGGGTACCACCTTGGGCAGTCGGAATCAGGTTTACATAGCTTTCTTGAATAGGCGTGCCACCTTCAGGTAACCAAGATAAAGCAAACGTAATACCTGCACGCTCACCATCTTTGGCATCATGATTATAATAAAAAGGTTCGGACGGTAAAGTCTCAAGCCCATCGAGCTGCTCTGTTAAGTATTCAACCACACCATCAGTGAACTGCCATACAACCTTTTCATTATGGATGTCATCAACAAACTCAATGATCAGCCCTGCTGCCAATACCGCTTTGGCTTTTAGATTGTGTTTGAGCTGCTTAATATTAAATTTTGGCGTATCAAAGAAGCTGCTATCCGCCCAAAAGCGCACTCTCGTACCACGCTTACGCTTGTTTGAGCTGACGGACTCTGTCAACGGTGTCACGGGTGCGCCATTTTCAAGCACCATATCAAACTGGGTACCATCTCGCCACACGGTGACTTCAACTCGCGTTGAGAGCGCGTTAACGACTGAGATACCAACTCCATGCAGACCGCCTGAAACTTGATAATTTGATGTCGAAAACTTACCGCCAGCATGCAAGCGCGTCAATATGATCTCAATACCAGATTGATTAAATTCAGGGTGAATATCGGTTGGCATACCGCGACCATCGTCTTCTACGGACAACGAGCCGTCTTCGTGCAATTGCACCTTAATAGTTTTTGCATAACCAGCCAGTGCTTCATCAACTGAGTTATCAATCACCTCTTGTGCCAAATGGTTAGGACGTGTGGTATCGGTATACATCCCAGGGCGACGACGAACTGGCTCAAGACCTTCTAAAACTTCTAACGATTGCGCATTATATTGACTCACAAATGCATCCTTGAATATTTACGTACAATTAAATCTATTAAACCATTATAACGAAAAACAGCGACGTTGACGTTAATAGTCAGTCGCTTACGTCATCTAATGTCGTTTATTACCGTTTCTTTATATAGCAGCTTTTATGCCTGTTTTATATAAACCTAAAGCAACTGCCGTAGCATATCAATCACCATCGGTAATTGCTCGCCGAAGTCACTAAATCGATGATCGCCCTCTGCTTGTAAAATCACCTTAGCGCCATGTTGTTGATAGAACTTGGCAGATAAATTAGGATCAAGCAACTCATCGCCTTCTTTAATTAGTACAGCGATTTTATTAGGATAATTAACAGCTGCTAGCTGATGCTCTGCAAACCACTGCAAATCTGAATAAGTGATATTCCAACCACCTGCTGTCGTATAAAGAACCTTGTTTGTGGATACTTCATTCCTGTCATTGCGAGCTAATATCGACTCATCAGCAAAACGCTGCAAAGTAACATGCGGCTGAGTACTAGGATTTAATAATAACGCTGGGCAGCCTATATGATTGCTAACTAAGGTAGAAAAATAACCACCCAATGAACTGCCTACCAATACCGTATTTGAGGTTTTAAGCTGCGCATCATCATTATTATTTAAACTTTCGATTAATGACAGTATTTGCCTGAAAACCTGATCAGGTGTCTTATTTAAATCAGGGCGCACTACATTGATATCAGAATGATACTGCTGACAATAGTTTTCTAACAATATCCCTTTGGTAGAGTTAGCACCACTGTCTAACCCATGAATATAAATAATGTTCACCTATTATCTCACTTATTAATTTTGTTATGATTGCTATATATAGACGATAAGCGCTAAGCATAGCACTGGCTCAGCAAAAACAGTAATAATTATATGGCACACTATTATTCAGTATTTGCGACATAATAGTATTGTGACAATAATATGATGCAAGTCCAAGGAATGACGAGAGTAGCGATGGAGCCGCCATGAATCAACAGTTTGAGCTGTTCGAGATTGCCAATCCATGTATTGGTGTCTGCCAAAGCAATAAAAGAGGCTATTGCTTTGGCTGCTTGCGCAGTCGTCCTGAGCGTCAATTATGGCATAACATGACCACAGAGCAGCGTCGTGAGGTGCTACGGCTAGTTTCTGGTCGCAGGCAACGTATCGAGCAGATGAGACAACGTAAAGGCGAGCAGTTAGGATTTGATTTTGAAGAAGTAGTGGAAACAGGTGAGTTATTTTAATAGATAAAGGAAAGACTTAACTTCTGATTAACGAATACTAGCATCAATGTAATTTTACTACACAATCCCCTATTGAAATTTATATCTCCACCCTCAAAATAGTTAACAGAAGATTGATAAAACAAAACTGTTATCAACTATTGTTAAAAAAAGCAGGAGAGAATAATGAATGACAACATAGCGAATAGCGTAAAAGATAAAGTCACCCAATCACGTCAAGTGCAAGAGCTGTATGCTGGGGTAGATACCCAAGACGGCGCTGGTGTTAAGCTCACTCGCGTACTCACGCAGCAGCTACAAAGACGCCTCGACCCGTATTTGATGTTGGATAACTTTAAAAGCGATAATCCAGATGATTATATCGCCGGTTTCCCTAATCACCCACATCGCGGTTTTGAAACCATTACCTATATGATTACTGGCCGTATGCGTCATCGCGACAGTGCTGGTAACGAAGGGTTATTACAAAATGGCGGGGTACAGTGGATGACGGCGGCTAGTGGTGTGATCCATTCAGAGCTGCCTGAACAAGAAGACGGTGCGATGGAAGGTTTCCAGCTTTGGCTTAATCTACCGGCCAAAGACAAGATGAATGATCCTTGGTATAAAGACTTCCAAAATGATGATTTGCCTAAATATACTACCGAAGACGGCGCTCAAGTCACTGTAATTGCGGGTACATCGCACGGAGTAGAAGGTGCAGTCACCCGCGAAGTTACTGAGCCGACTTATTTAGATATACATCTACCAGCAGGAACCAGCTTTAGCCAAGCCATTCCAGCCAATCATAATGCATTTGCCTTTGTGTATCGCGGTAAAGTAGATATTGAAGGTCGAGAGGTGCCGACTAAGACTATGGCAATTCTCGCAAATAACGCTGATACTGATGGCGTTACCATCACAGCCGATAGTGAAGAAGATACTAAAGTGATTTTAATCACTGGTCGCCCACTACGTGAGCCGATTGTTCAATACGGTCCTTTTGTAATGAACAGTCAGCAGGAAATAATGCAAGCCGTCACTGATTTCCAGAGTGGTAAATTTGGTGAAGGTGCTTAATGTTAGCCTAATTTGTTAAATATTCTATTGAGTGTTAAAGCCCGTATTAGTTCGCTAATACGGGCTTTTTTTGTGAGAAAGACTACTTTGGTTGAATAAGGTGTCGTTCCAAGCGCATACTGTCGCACGATATAAATATTTAATAGCACTAAGAGGTTTTCAAATTAATAGTAGATAGTAAGCTACAAATTGAGTAAATGCGACTAGGATTTGATTTTAAGCCTGTGGTTGAGATTGATGAGTTTTTTGAGAATTGTAAGCTAGAATAAAAAGTTGAGCGAAAACGTTCAATTGCAGTAATTATTATCTATTCACCATTTATGTCTAGAGATTTAATATTTAGTAGTTCGCTACTTTCTTCATTTAATTCAAATGCTGAATCATTAAAATATAACTCTACTATCTCTGCATTTGCTCTTATACCGTCCATATAGTCAATGTTTATATAAGCTGAGAAAGTTTCTTGATGTTTTCTCGTTATATCGTTGTATAGAACAAATATATATCTTTTGTCTTCAGGATCCCAGGGTGAACGATCATAATCTATGATTGAGTAACGAGCTTCTAAGACAACTTCAAAATCTATTTCGTATTCAACATTTTCAATAGATACTGAAATAATATTCTTGTGAGTTATACAAACAGACTTAATATCTATTTGGTAAATTTCATCATCAAAGCCAATAGCCTCGTCAGAGTAAAACTCACTCTCATCGATTTTCGCTCTAGCACAAGTGATTATTTCAGCTTTTAATTGGTCGAAAACACTATCTGCAAATTTTACAGGCTCTTCTAGCTCTTTTTCCTTCCTCACAACTAAATCTAGAAAATCATCAACTCTTTTCAAATGAATTAGGTTGTCTAGATGGTCAGCGTATTTCTCCATGTCTTTATCATCACTAATAACGTATAAGATATGTCCTCTATCTTCACTTACTTTAGATATAGCCTCTAAAACAAACGCATCAGGAAATTCTGATTTTTTACTTCCTACACCAAATGGAGCTTCTGAATTAAAATATTTTTCAAAAACAACGGTAGCATTGACATTAGATATATCAACAATCTCCGCCGAACTCCTATCTAGAAAATCTTCAAAATTTTGTAAAGCTGCTTTATAGATATCATCTGTTTTTACTTTATAGAAAATACCGTGGCAAGGAAGATCAGGAGTATTTCTTAAAAACATTGCTTCCTTTTGTACTTTTTTAATAGCTTTAGCTGACTCTTCTGATTTAGAGAATAAATGAGCTTTTATTTCATTTATCGTAATTTCAGTTATCAAGAGATGGATTCTTTTCGACTCAAGATAATCGCAAAGCTTACCTAGTGCATATTCATTAAATTGATAGTTTTTGCTCTCATATGCTGACGTATCAATGAATACCAGTCTACTTTCTAGTTCATTACTCATAACTTTCCTTATGATATCCGCTCTATCTTGTGACCAGTTTTTAGCAAAGCAGAGAATTAGTCTTTAAGTGCATCTAATTGATTTAGAAAGGGATATCAGCATTAAAACTATTAGATGTCTTAAAAGTTTTTGGTTGAAGATACTCCTCATTTTCTAAAAGCTCATCAACACCTAATTCAGTGATTGAATACGCGTAAAACTCATAGCCTTCTTGATGATCTATTTCTATAGATTTACTTAATAAACCCATACGCTCTAATTTCACAAGAGAAAGCTGAAGAGCAGAATCATCTATTCCATTGAGTTGATTACTTATCATATAAAAGGGTAAGCCAATAGGATTAGTAACCTGACTTTGAAGACAAGAAGCTAAAAACTTATAATCTTGTTCTTTCAACTCATAATTCGATGGGTTAGCAATAATTGCTCTCGATTCAGAAAGACTAGAACGATTTAAAATACTTAAACGAGCAGCTTCCGTTTTGATTAATGAGCAAGCTCTATTAGTTGCAGAAACTAAATCACCATCTGAACGGTTAGCATCATAGTCAGCAGGAGTCACACCTAATAAGTCTGTTGGTAGATGTATATCTATATCACGAGGCTTAAGAATAAAAGAACGTTCCTTTCCAATAGCACCAACGAATAGACCAAGTTCAAATATTACATTGTCTCTAACTATATGTTGTTTTTCCTCTCTAATTACAGCTACATCATCTGGCGCAAAAATAAACAGTGCAAAGTCGACAGTAGAGGACTTCTCAACTAAATCTTCGATAGTTGAAGATGAGAGTTTAAACGTACCACCTGTCCAAATAGTAACCTCAAACTGATGATCTAGATTCACATTAACGGCTTCAGCAATTGGGATACTTTCAACTGAAGAAGCAATAAATAATCGTGGTTTTCTCAACTTATGACCTCCATACTTTATATAGTAACAATACAGTAAGTATAGCAACGAAAGCTGAGTAATGGATAGGAAGCCACATAAAAAAAGCCCCCTCTACATAAGTAAAGGGGGCTTTTTAGGGAATAGAGAGCTGACGATGACCTACTCTCACATGGCCGGAGCCACACTACCATCGGCGCTATGATGTTTCACTTCTGAGTTCGAGAAGGGATCAGGTGGTTCCATCATGCTATTGTCGTCAGCAAAGGGGGTTAGATATGAGTCTGTGTTTGTTTTAATGACTAGTGTCATCTTAATCCAACTGAACCAAGGATTAAGGTGATATCGAAATAATTAGACTTGTATACAAACCACTTGGGTGTTGTATGGTCAAGCCAAACGAGCAATTAGTACAGGTTAGCTACACGCATCGCTGCGCTTCCACACCCTGCCTATCAACGTCCTAGTCTTGAACGGCTCTTTAGGGAAATCTTATCTTGAGGTAGGCTTCCCGCTTAGATGCTTTCAGCGGTTATCCCATCCGAACGTAGCTACCGGGCAATGCCATTGGCATGACAACCCGAACACCAGTGGTTCGTCCACTCTGGTCCTCTCGTACTAGGAGCAGCTCCTCTCAAATTTCCAACGCCCACGGTAGATAGGGACCGAACTGTCTCACGACGTTCTAAACCCAGCTCGCGTACCTCTTTAAATGGCGAACAGCCATACCCTTAGGACCTGCTTCAGCCCTAGGATGAGATGAGCCGACATCGAGGTGCCAAACACCGCCGTCGATATGAACTCTTGGGCGGTATCAGCCTGTTATCCCCAGAGTACCTTTTATCCGTTGAGCGATGGCCCTTCCATACAGAACCACCGGATCACTAAGACCTACTTTCGTACCTGCTCGACTTGTGGGTCTCGCAGTTAAGCGCGCTTTTGCCTTTATACTCTATGAACGATTTCCGACCGTTCTGAGCGCACCTTCGTACTCCTCCGTTACTCTTTAGGAGGAGACCGCCCCAGTCAAACTACCCACCATACATTGTCCTCGGTACTGTTATACCTGAGTTAGAACCCCGACATGACCAGGGTGGTATTTCAAGATTGGCTCCACAAACACTAGCGTGTCTGCTTCAAAGCCTCCCACCTATCCTGCACAAGTCAGGTCAAAGTTCAATGTAAAGCTGTAGTAAAGGTTCACGGGGTCTTTCCGTCTAGCCGCGGGTACACAGCATCTTCACTGCGATTTCGATTTCACTGAGTCTCTGCTGGAGACAGCGCTGCCATCATTATGTCATTCGTGCAGGTCGGAACTTACCCGACAAGGAATTTCGCTACCTTAGGACCGTTATAGTTACGGCCGCCGTTTACTGGGGCTTCGATCAAGAGCTTCGCTTACGCTAACCCCATCAATTAACCTTCCAGCACCGGGCAGACATCACACCCTATACGTCCACTTTCGTGTTTGCAGAGTGCTGTGTTTTTAATAAACAGTTGCAGCAGCCTGGTATCTGCGACTGCCAATAGCTTACGGAGCAAGTCCTTCACCATCAGCAGCGTACCTTCTCCCGAAGTTACGGTACCATTTTGCCTAGTTCCTTCAGCAGAGTTCTCTCAAGCGCCTTGGTATTCTCTACCTGATCACCTGTGTCGGTTTAGGGTACGATTCGTTTATGACTATCGCTTAGAAGCTTTTCCTGGAAGCATGGTATTTGCCACTTCGCTGTACAAGTACAGCTTGCTATCAGATCTCGGTATGAAATAGCCCGGATTTACCTAAGCTATAAACCTACATCCTTCCACCTGGACAACCATCGCCAGGCTGGCATAACCTTCTCCGTCCCTCCATCGCATCATAAACAAGTATCGGAATATTAACCGATTTCCCATCGACTACGCCTTTCGGCCTCGCCTTAGGGGTCGACTCACCCAGCCCCGATTAACGTTGGACTGGAACCCTTGATCTTCCGGCGTGCGAGCTTTTCACTCGCATTATCGTTACTCACGTCAGCATTCGCTCTTGTGATACCTCCAGCATGCCTTACGACACACCTTCACAGGCTTACACAACGCTCCCCTACCACTTGAAAACAAATTCAAATCCGCAGCTTCGGCTCCTAGTTTGAGCCCCGTTACATCTTCCGCGCGGGCCGACTCGACTAGTGAGCTATTACGCTTTCTTTAAAGGATGGCTGCTTCTAAGCCAACCTCCTAGCTGTCTATGCCTTCCCACCTCGTTTCCCACTTAACTAGGAATTTGGGGCCTTAGCTGGCGGTCTGGGTTGTTTCCCTCTCCACAATGGACGTTAGCACCCACTGTGTGTCTCCCGGATATCACTCATCGGTATTCGGAGTTTGCATCGGTTTGGTAAGTCGGTATGACCCCCTAGCCGAAACAGTGCTCTACCCCCAATGGTGTTCGTCCGAGGCGCTACCTAAATAGCTTTCGGGGAGAACCAGCTATCACCGAGTTTGATTAGCCTTTCACCCCTATCCACAAGTCATCCCCTGGCTTTTCAACGACAGTGGGTTCGGTCCTCCGGTGCCTGTTACGGCACTTTCAACCTGCTCATGGATAGATCACTCGGTTTCGGGTCTATACCCTGCAACTAGACGCCCTATTAAGACTCGGTTTCCCTACGGCTCCCCTAAATGGTTAACCTTGCTACAGAATATAAGTCGCTGACCCATTATACAAAAGGTACGCGGTCACCACGCAAGGTGGCTCCCACTGCTTGTACGCACACGGTTTCAGGTTCTATTTCACTCCCCTCACAGGGGTTCTTTTCGCCTTTCCCTCACGGTACTGGTTCACTATCGGTCAGTCAGGAGTATTTAGCCTTGGAGGATGGTCCCCCCATCTTCAAACAGGATTTCTCGTGCCCCGCTCTACTTAATATGTTAACGCTAATGTTTCGAATACAGGACTATCACCTACTATGGTCAGCTTTCCCACGCTGTTCTTCTACATTAGCATTAATCGGCTTCTCCCCGTTCGCTCGCCGCTACTAGGGGAATCTCAATTGATGTCTCTTCCTAAGGGTACTGAGATGTTTCACTTCCCCTCGTTCGCTTCTTGTACAAGTACAAGATACCTACCTTATGGTAAGTGGGTTTCCCCATTCAGAAATCTCCGGATCACAGGATATTGCCGCCTCCCCGAAGCTTATCGCAGGCTGTCACGTCTTTCATCGCCTCTGACTGCCAAGGCATCCACCATGTGCGCTTAATTACTTGACCATACAACCCCAAGTAGTCTTACTCTTAAAGAGTTTGATTACTAAGTGTTGTCTGTCGTAATTATAACGATATCACCTATGTTTACGCTTGATTCAGTTCTCTTTACTTTTTTAATAACTCACTACTGGGATAACAACTGATGTCGTTAAGTAGTGAGTTATTAAGGTTAGTGACGACACGTGAACATGTCATCACTAACCCAGACTCATATCTATGTTTTTAAATAGTCTCTGTGCTCTCGTCGAGTCACAGATTCTGTATAAAACAGAAAGAAGTAATCAATGCCATCTTGGCTGAATCACTTGTTTCTATTTATACGTATTTAAATATTCTATCTAAAGCATGTCGTTTATAGTGGTGGAGCCAAACGGAGTCGAACCGTTGACCTCCTGCGTGCAAGGCAGGCGCTCTACCAACTGAGCTATGGCCCCATATATATGGTGGGTCTAAGTGGACTTGAACCACTGACCCCCGCGTTATCAACACGGTGCTCTAACCAGCTGAGCTACAGACCCTGAGCGAGGATACCATCAAAGCACTGCTTTGATCCGAGCGCAAGAGTAATTTGCTTAAAGGCAAATTGCTAAAAGCCCTGTATCTTCTTAATAAACTAAACTAAAGAACAACTTGTTGTGAATTCTTGCTGACCGAATGCGTCTATAAGGAGGTGATCCAGCCGCAGGTTCCCCTACGGCTACCTTGTTACGACTTCACCCCAGTCATCAACCACACCGTGGTGATCGCCTTCCTAAAAGGTTAGGCTAACCACTTCTGGTGCAATCAACTCCCATGGTGTGACGGGCGGTGTGTACAAGGCCCGGGAACGTATTCACCGCGGCATTCTGATCCGCGATTACTAGCGATTCCTACTTCATGGAGTCGAGTTGCAGACTCCAATCCGGACTACGATAGGCTTTAAAAGATTCGCATCACATCGCTGTGTAGCTGCCCTCTGTACCTACCATTGTAGCACGTGTGTAGCCCTGGTCGTAAGGGCCATGATGACTTGACGTCGTCCCCGCCTTCCTCCAGTTTGTCACTGGCAGTATCCCTAGAGTTCCCGGCTTAACCCGCTGGTAACTAAGGAAAGGGGTTGCGCTCGTTGCGGGACTTAACCCAACATCTCACGACACGAGCTGACGACAGCCATGCAGCACCTGTATTCTAATTCCCGAAGGCACTCCCGCATCTCTGCAGGATTCTAGATATGTCAAGACCAGGTAAGGTTCTTCGCGTTGCATCGAATTAAACCACATGCTCCACCGCTTGTGCGGGCCCCCGTCAATTCATTTGAGTTTTAACCTTGCGGCCGTACTCCCCAGGCGGTCTACTTATTGCGTTAGCTGCGTCACTAAGTCCTCAAGGGACCCAACGACTAGTAGACATCGTTTACGGCGTGGACTACCAGGGTATCTAATCCTGTTTGCTACCCACGCTTTCGAGCCTCAGTGTCAGTATGATGCCAGGAAGCTGCCTTCGCCATCGGTATTCCTCCAGATCTCTACGCATTTCACCGCTACACCTGGAATTCTACTTCCCTCTCACCTACTCTAGCTCAACAGTATCAGATGCAGTTCCCAGGTTAAGCCCGGGGATTTCACATCTGACTTATCAAGCCACCTACGCTCGCTTTACGCCCAGTAATTCCGATTAACGCTTGCACCCTCTGTATTACCGCGGCTGCTGGCACAGAGTTAGCCGGTGCTTATTCTGCAGCTAATGTCATCGTCTAGGGGTATTAACCCTAGAGTCTTCTTCACTGCTTAAAGTGCTTTACAACCAAAAGGCCTTCTTCACACACGCGGCATGGCTGGATCAGGGTTGCCCCCATTGTCCAATATTCCCCACTGCTGCCTCCCGTAGGAGTCCGGGCCGTGTCTCAGTCCCGGTGTGGCTGATCATCCTCTCAGACCAGCTACAGATCGTCGCCATGGTAGGCCTTTACCCCACCATCTAGCTAATCCGACTTAGGCTCATCTAATAGCGAGAGCAGTAAACTGCCCCCTTTCTCCCGTAGGTCGTATGCGGTATTAATTCGAGTTTCCCCGAGCTATCCCCCACTACTAGGTAGATTCCTAAGTATTACTCACCCGTCCGCCGCTCGTCAGCGAGAAGCAAGCTTCTCCTGTTACCGCTCGACTTGCATGTGTTAAGCCTGCCGCCAGCGTTCAATCTGAGCCATGATCAAACTCTTCAGTTTAATCTTGCTTGAAGTCTTCACTATAAATAGTAAGATGACTCCTAATCTTGGCTCATTCTTTTCTGGCTCGTCGCTCTAAATTATGTTCGTAATGAATTAACTTTGAGTTTTCTTGCTTTAAAGAATGATAATTTTTATAGTTATAAGTCCCCAGATAAACGAGGCCTCACAACTTTATTTTTTAGCATTCTGTGTCAGCAAAAATCCACACAAGTTGTTCTTTAGTTATGCTTTTAAATAGTGCTTATCTCTGTCGTCCAGTAGATAAGTGTTCTGTATAAAATATCTGACCAATTGTTACTTAGACAATACGTCTTTTCTTGATTGGCGAGCCGACTATCATATCACAATGGATTGGGTTGTCAAGCTGTTATTTTATTTAACTTCAACAGGTTAGACGGTTATAAGCTCTCGCTTCTAGCACTGCCTTGTCCTGATGAGCTGCGTATTATAGACGCTTTAATTCTTAAGTCAAGGGATAATTTTATTTAGTTTGAAGGTTTTTATCCAGCTACCTAGGTAGTTCAGATAAAACTGCAAACTATCAGCTGATTGGTTAATAGCTACGCTATTATTTATTAATAAGTGGTAATCCACTCCAATCTGCCTTCCCTTTCGACTGGAACGCATTATACTCGGTTTTAATAGGGGGTCAAGCTAATCCTAGCTTTTATTTTGGTGGTGTTCTAAAAAGTATGCTAGCGATAGAAGTCAATAAGAAATCTATGCTAAGTTCTCTGATTCTATAGGGCTTTAAAGGCTTCAAAAATTGTTCAAGTTTTAATCAGCATACTTTTTGACACACCACCTTTATTTTTTATATACTATAACTGATTGAAATAGCTCATTTTAATAAACCCCAATAAAGCAGATCTATTCTTGAGATATACAATGGAAGTATTATTTAATTTGGATACAAGACTAAACAGTTAAACAGTTAAACAGTTAAACAGTTAAACAGTTAAACAGTTAAACAGTTAAACAGTTAAACAGTTAAAGAAAAATGATAACTAAGATTGGTCTTCTTAGACTGAGATTACATCAACTATAGGAGAAGGTAAGTAAAAAGATATCTTTAAATCTACTCAGCAGTGGAATGCCAACGCTGGGTATTTGATATAAATCAGAACCTTCTAAATTATAATCCCGCGCATAAAAAAAGCCCCCTCTGCGTAAGCAAAGGGGGCTTTTTAGGGAATAGAGAGCTGACGATGACCTACTCTCACATGGCCGGAGCCACACTACCATCGGCGCTATGATGTTTCACTTCTGAGTTCGAGAAGGGATCAGGTGGTTCCATCATGCTATTGTCGTCAGCAAAGGGGGTTAGATATGAGTCTGTGTTTGTTTTAATGACTAGTGTCATCTTAATCCAACTGAACCAAGGATTAAGGTGATATCGAAATAATTAGACTTGTATACAAACCACTTGGGTGTTGTATGGTCAAGCCAAACGAGCAATTAGTACAGGTTAGCTACACGCATCGCTGCGCTTCCACACCCTGCCTATCAACGTCCTAGTCTTGAACGGCTCTTTAGGGAAATCTTATCTTGAGGTAGGCTTCCCGCTTAGATGCTTTCAGCGGTTATCCCATCCGAACGTAGCTACCGGGCAATGCCATTGGCATGACAACCCGAACACCAGTGGTTCGTCCACTCTGGTCCTCTCGTACTAGGAGCAGCTCCTCTCAAATTTCCAACGCCCACGGTAGATAGGGACCGAACTGTCTCACGACGTTCTAAACCCAGCTCGCGTACCTCTTTAAATGGCGAACAGCCATACCCTTAGGACCTGCTTCAGCCCTAGGATGAGATGAGCCGACATCGAGGTGCCAAACACCGCCGTCGATATGAACTCTTGGGCGGTATCAGCCTGTTATCCCCAGAGTACCTTTTATCCGTTGAGCGATGGCCCTTCCATACAGAACCACCGGATCACTAAGACCTACTTTCGTACCTGCTCGACTTGTGGGTCTCGCAGTTAAGCGCGCTTTTGCCTTTATACTCTATGAACGATTTCCGACCGTTCTGAGCGCACCTTCGTACTCCTCCGTTACTCTTTAGGAGGAGACCGCCCCAGTCAAACTACCCACCATACATTGTCCTCGGTACTGTTATACCTGAGTTAGAACCCCGACATGACCAGGGTGGTATTTCAAGATTGGCTCCACAAACACTAGCGTGTCTGCTTCAAAGCCTCCCACCTATCCTGCACAAGTCAGGTCAAAGTTCAATGTAAAGCTGTAGTAAAGGTTCACGGGGTCTTTCCGTCTAGCCGCGGGTACACAGCATCTTCACTGCGATTTCGATTTCACTGAGTCTCTGCTGGAGACAGCGCTGCCATCATTATGTCATTCGTGCAGGTCGGAACTTACCCGACAAGGAATTTCGCTACCTTAGGACCGTTATAGTTACGGCCGCCGTTTACTGGGGCTTCGATCAAGAGCTTCGCTTACGCTAACCCCATCAATTAACCTTCCAGCACCGGGCAGACATCACACCCTATACGTCCACTTTCGTGTTTGCAGAGTGCTGTGTTTTTAATAAACAGTTGCAGCAGCCTGGTATCTGCGACTGCCAATAGCTTACGGAGCAAGTCCTTCACCATCAGCAGCGTACCTTCTCCCGAAGTTACGGTACCATTTTGCCTAGTTCCTTCAGCAGAGTTCTCTCAAGCGCCTTGGTATTCTCTACCTGATCACCTGTGTCGGTTTAGGGTACGATTCGTTTATGACTATCGCTTAGAAGCTTTTCCTGGAAGCATGGTATTTGCCACTTCGCTGTACAAGTACAGCTTGCTATCAGATCTCGGTATGAAATAGCCCGGATTTACCTAAGCTATAAACCTACATCCTTCCACCTGGACAACCATCGCCAGGCTGGCATAACCTTCTCCGTCCCTCCATCGCATCATAAACAAGTATCGGAATATTAACCGATTTCCCATCGACTACGCCTTTCGGCCTCGCCTTAGGGGTCGACTCACCCAGCCCCGATTAACGTTGGACTGGAACCCTTGATCTTCCGGCGTGCGAGCTTTTCACTCGCATTATCGTTACTCACGTCAGCATTCGCTCTTGTGATACCTCCAGCATGCCTTACGACACACCTTCACAGGCTTACACAACGCTCCCCTACCACTTGAAAACAAATTCAAATCCGCAGCTTCGGCTCCTAGTTTGAGCCCCGTTACATCTTCCGCGCGGGCCGACTCGACTAGTGAGCTATTACGCTTTCTTTAAAGGATGGCTGCTTCTAAGCCAACCTCCTAGCTGTCTATGCCTTCCCACCTCGTTTCCCACTTAACTAGGAATTTGGGGCCTTAGCTGGCGGTCTGGGTTGTTTCCCTCTCCACAATGGACGTTAGCACCCACTGTGTGTCTCCCGGATATCACTCATCGGTATTCGGAGTTTGCATCGGTTTGGTAAGTCGGTATGACCCCCTAGCCGAAACAGTGCTCTACCCCCAATGGTGTTCGTCCGAGGCGCTACCTAAATAGCTTTCGGGGAGAACCAGCTATCACCGAGTTTGATTAGCCTTTCACCCCTATCCACAAGTCATCCCCTGGCTTTTCAACGACAGTGGGTTCGGTCCTCCGGTGCCTGTTACGGCACTTTCAACCTGCTCATGGATAGATCACTCGGTTTCGGGTCTATACCCTGCAACTAGACGCCCTATTAAGACTCGGTTTCCCTACGGCTCCCCTAAATGGTTAACCTTGCTACAGAATATAAGTCGCTGACCCATTATACAAAAGGTACGCGGTCACCACGCAAGGTGGCTCCCACTGCTTGTACGCACACGGTTTCAGGTTCTATTTCACTCCCCTCACAGGGGTTCTTTTCGCCTTTCCCTCACGGTACTGGTTCACTATCGGTCAGTCAGGAGTATTTAGCCTTGGAGGATGGTCCCCCCATCTTCAAACAGGATTTCTCGTGCCCCGCTCTACTTAATATGTTAACGCTAATGTTTCGAATACAGGACTATCACCTACTATGGTCAGCTTTCCCACGCTGTTCTTCTACATTAGCATTAATCGGCTTCTCCCCGTTCGCTCGCCGCTACTAGGGGAATCTCAATTGATGTCTCTTCCTAAGGGTACTGAGATGTTTCACTTCCCCTCGTTCGCTTCTTGTACAAGTACAAGATACCTACCTTATGGTAAGTGGGTTTCCCCATTCAGAAATCTCCGGATCACAGGATATTGCCGCCTCCCCGAAGCTTATCGCAGGCTGTCACGTCTTTCATCGCCTCTGACTGCCAAGGCATCCACCATGTGCGCTTAATTACTTGACCATACAACCCCAAGTAGTCTTACTCTTAAAGAGTTTGATTACTAAGTGTTGTCTGTCGTAATTATAACGATATCACCTATGTTTACGCTTGATTCAGTTCTCTTTACTTTTTTAATAACTCACTACTGGGATAACAACTGATGTCGTTAAGTAGTGAGTTATTAAGGTTAGTGACGACACGTGAACATGTCATCACTAACCCAGACTCATATCTATGTTTTTAAATAGTCTCTGTGCTCTCGTCGAGTCACAGATTCTGTATAAAACAGAAAGAAGTAATCAATGCCATCTTGGCTGAATCACTTGTTTCTATTTATACGTATTTAAATATTCTATCTAAAGCATGTCGTTTATAGTGGTGGAGCCAAACGGAGTCGAACCGTTGACCTCCTGCGTGCAAGGCAGGCGCTCTACCAACTGAGCTATGGCCCCATATATATGGTGGGTCTAAGTGGACTTGAACCACTGACCCCCGCGTTATCAACACGGTGCTCTAACCAGCTGAGCTACAGACCCTGAGCGAGGATACCATCAAAGCACTGCTTTGATCCGAGCGCAAGAGTAATTTGCTTAAAGGCAAATTGCTAAAAGCCCTGTATCTTCTTAATAAACTAAACTAAAGAACAACTTGTTGTGAATTCTTGCTGACCGAATGCGTCTATAAGGAGGTGATCCAGCCGCAGGTTCCCCTACGGCTACCTTGTTACGACTTCACCCCAGTCATCAACCACACCGTGGTGATCGCCTTCCTAAAAGGTTAGGCTAACCACTTCTGGTGCAATCAACTCCCATGGTGTGACGGGCGGTGTGTACAAGGCCCGGGAACGTATTCACCGCGGCATTCTGATCCGCGATTACTAGCGATTCCTACTTCATGGAGTCGAGTTGCAGACTCCAATCCGGACTACGATAGGCTTTAAAAGATTCGCATCACATCGCTGTGTAGCTGCCCTCTGTACCTACCATTGTAGCACGTGTGTAGCCCTGGTCGTAAGGGCCATGATGACTTGACGTCGTCCCCGCCTTCCTCCAGTTTGTCACTGGCAGTATCCCTAGAGTTCCCGGCTTAACCCGCTGGTAACTAAGGAAAGGGGTTGCGCTCGTTGCGGGACTTAACCCAACATCTCACGACACGAGCTGACGACAGCCATGCAGCACCTGTATTCTAATTCCCGAAGGCACTCCCGCATCTCTGCAGGATTCTAGATATGTCAAGACCAGGTAAGGTTCTTCGCGTTGCATCGAATTAAACCACATGCTCCACCGCTTGTGCGGGCCCCCGTCAATTCATTTGAGTTTTAACCTTGCGGCCGTACTCCCCAGGCGGTCTACTTATTGCGTTAGCTGCGTCACTAAGTCCTCAAGGGACCCAACGACTAGTAGACATCGTTTACGGCGTGGACTACCAGGGTATCTAATCCTGTTTGCTACCCACGCTTTCGAGCCTCAGTGTCAGTATGATGCCAGGAAGCTGCCTTCGCCATCGGTATTCCTCCAGATCTCTACGCATTTCACCGCTACACCTGGAATTCTACTTCCCTCTCACCTACTCTAGCTCAACAGTATCAGATGCAGTTCCCAGGTTAAGCCCGGGGATTTCACATCTGACTTATCAAGCCACCTACGCTCGCTTTACGCCCAGTAATTCCGATTAACGCTTGCACCCTCTG
The DNA here is from genome assembly GCF_904846575.1 of Psychrobacter sp. H8-1. Classification (NCBI taxonomy): domain Bacteria; kingdom Pseudomonadati; phylum Pseudomonadota; class Gammaproteobacteria; order Moraxellales; family Moraxellaceae; genus Psychrobacter; species Psychrobacter sp. H8-1. Next base: position 3,237,882 of record NZ_CAJHBG010000001.1, on the reverse strand, counting down.
TATTACCGCGGCTGCTGGCACAGAGTTAGCCGGTGCTTATTCTGCAGCTAATGTCATCGTCTAGGGGTATTAACCCTAGAGTCTTCTTCACTGCTTAAAGTGCTTTACAACCAAAAGGCCTTCTTCACACACGCGGCATGGCTGGATCAGGGTTGCCCCCATTGTCCAATATTCCCCACTGCTGCCTCCCGTAGGAGTCCGGGCCGTGTCTCAGTCCCGGTGTGGCTGATCATCCTCTCAGACCAGCTACAGATCGTCGCCATGGTAGGCCTTTACCCCACCATCTAGCTAATCCGACTTAGGCTCATCTAATAGCGAGAGCAGTAAACTGCCCCCTTTCTCCCGTAGGTCGTATGCGGTATTAATTCGAGTTTCCCCGAGCTATCCCCCACTACTAGGTAGATTCCTAAGTATTACTCACCCGTCCGCCGCTCGTCAGCGAGAAGCAAGCTTCTCCTGTTACCGCTCGACTTGCATGTGTTAAGCCTGCCGCCAGCGTTCAATCTGAGCCATGATCAAACTCTTCAGTTTAATCTTGCTTGAAGTCTTCACTATAAATAGTAAGATGACTCCTAATCTTGGCTCATTCTTTTCTGGCTCGTCGCTCTAAATTATGTTCGTAATGAATTAACTTTGAGTTTTCTTGCTTTAAAGAATGATAATTTTTATAGTTATAAGTCCCCAGATAAACGAGGCCTCACAACTTTATTTTTTAGCATTCTGTGTCAGCAAAAATCCACACAAGTTGTTCTTTAGTTATGCTTTTAAATAGTGCTTATCTCTGTCGTCCAGTAGATAAGTGTTCTGTATAAAATATCTGACCAATTGTTACTTAGACAATACGTCTTTTCTTGATTGGCGAGCCGACTATCATATCACAATGGATTGGGTTGTCAAGCTGTTATTTTATTTAACTTCAACAGGTTAGACGGTTATAAGCTCTCGCTTCTAGCACTGCCTTGTCCTGATGAGCTGCGTATTATAGACGTTCTACAGCAGGTGTCAAGCACTTCCATCAAGTTATTTGAATTTAATTGCTAACACCCCTATATAGGACTTCTTACTTAATTGATATTAAAACCTTTTTATACAGATTAGGCTTATTATCTTTATTTCTATTACTTTCATCTCTGGCTCTCTCACTATATTATTAGATGTCATTGCCAATAGTTATATAGTTATTTAGTTGTATTCTATATAGCCTGATTTGCGCTAGCCTGTTATTAAAGCTTTATAGGCTTGTTGATTACTATTGAATCATACCTTACTAAGACAGTCGGCGCCGAAGACTGCCATATGTTTTAATAATGATAAAAGTAACTGTATACGCTACCCCTTGCTATCTGGTGTATATAGAAGGTTTTTGCTATAATATGCGCTTTTATTGCATTACTTACTCGCACGGTCAGTTAACTGTATTTAAAGGTCAGGCTGCTGCGCTTTAAACTGCAACGACTGGTCTACTGCAGCGGTTTGTCCATATTATAGTAGCGCGGGATACAGGTTAAGCGTATTTAAGGGATGTACATATCACAGCATATCACGATTCGTGGATATAAAATTGATGCGATCTTACGGTCATATGATTGATAGTTGCAATCATCACTGCCAACGGATCCAAAAACAGGTGAATAAATTATGGTAGCGATTACTTTACCCGATGGTAGCGTAAAAGAGTTCGAAGGCAATACCACAGTTATGGAAGTGGCGCAAAGTATCGGGGCAGGTTTGGCTAAGGCGACTGTCGCTGGGCGTGTAGATGGGCGCTTGGTAGATGCTTCTGATCCTATCACTGCTGATGCAAAAGTCGAAATCGTAACCCCAAAAGACGCTGACGGTGTCGATATCATTCGCCATTCATGTGCGCACTTACTCGGTCATGCCGTCAAACAGCTGTATCCTGATGTCAAAATGGTCATTGGACCTGTCATTGATGAAGGCTTTTATTACGACATCTATAGTGAGACGCCATTTACGCCTGAGCACATGGAAAAGATCGAAAAGCGTATGATGGAGTTGATTAAACAAGACTACGATGTCATCAAAAAAATGACACCTCGTGATGAGGTGATTGAGATTTTTAAGGCACGCGGCGAAGATTACAAAATCAAATTAATCAATGATATGCCTGAAGAGAAACAATTAGGGCTTTATTATCATCAAGAATATGTCGATATGTGTCGTGGCCCGCATGTGCCCAATACGCGTTTCTTGAAAGTGTTTAAACTGACTAAGATGTCGGGTGCTTATTGGCGCGGCGATGCCAAGAATGAACAGCTACAACGTATCTATGGTACAGCATGGGCGGATAAAAAAGATTTAAAGGCCTATATTAAGCGTATTGAAGAAGCGGAAAAACGTGACCATCGTAAGATTGGTCGTGCATTAGATTTGTTTCATATGCAAGAGCAAGCGCCGGGTATGGTGTTTTGGCACGCTAATGGTTGGACGATTTATCAAGTGCTTGAGCAATATATGCGCAAAGTGCAGTATGATAATGGCTACGAAGAAATTAAGACACCGCAAATCGTTGACCGTAGCCTGTGGGAGCGCTCAGGGCATTGGGGCAACTACGGCGCTAATATGTTTACCACGTCGAGTGAAAACCGTGATTACGCGGTAAAACCAATGAACTGTCCTTGTCACGTGCAAGTGTTTAATCAAGGCCTAAAGTCTTATCGTGAGTTGCCATTACGCATGGCAGAGTTTGGCTCGTGTCATCGTAACGAGCCATCAGGCTCATTACATGGTTTGATGCGCGTACGCGGTTTTACGCAAGATGATGCGCATATCTTTTGTACGCAGGCCCAGATTCAGCAAGAAGTCGCTGACTTTATTAAACTTACCTTAGCTGTCTATGAAGACTTCGGCTTTGAAAATATTGAGATGAAGCTGTCCACTCGTCCTGAAACGCGTGTCGGTAGCGATGAGTCTTGGGATTTTGCTGAAAAAGCTTTGGCTGACGCGCTTGATAGCTCAGGGCTTGAGTGGGAATACTTGCCAGGTGAAGGCGCGTTTTATGGCCCGAAGATTGAGTTTAGTCTCAAAGACAGTTTAGGTCGTGTTTGGCAGTGTGGTACTATTCAGGTCGACCCCAATATGCCTGAGCGTTTGGATGCTGAGTTTGTCAATGAGCAAAATGAGCGTGAAACGCCTATCATGCTGCACCGTGCTATATTAGGCTCGTTTGAACGCTTTATCGGCATATTGATTGAGCATTATGCGGGTTGGATGCCAGTATGGCTTGCGCCGCAACAAGTTGTGGTGATGAACATCACTGACAAACAAGCGGAAACCTGCGAAAATGTCGTTAGTGAACTAAAAAATGCAGGTCTGCGGGCTATTAGTGACTTGCGTAACGAAAAGATTGGATTTAAGATACGAGAGAAAACATTAGAACGTATCCCCTATATGCTAGTATTAGGGGATAAAGAAGTTGAATCAGGCAGCGTCAACGTCCGAACCCGCGAAGGTGAAAACCTAGGCGTGATGAGTGTTTCTGAATTTATCACATTAGTACAGACAGCCGTCGCCGAAAAAGGCCGACAGAATCAAAAAACAGATGAGGAGTAATACCTATTAAACAGTCAAACCGTTTGAACATCAACGAAGATATCAGCGTCAAAGAAGTCCGTCTTGTTAAAGAAGACGGCGAACAAATGGGCGTAGTCGATATCGATACCGCGATGAAAGCGGCACGTGATGACAATTTAGATTTGGTCGAACTAGTTCCTGATGCCAAACCGCCAGTATGTAAGATCATGGATTACAAACGTTACCTCTATGATCAAAAGCAAAAAGCAAAAGAAGCTAAGAAGAACCAAAAGCAGACCCAGCTTAAAGAGATGAAACTGCGTCCTAGTACTGATGAAGCGGATTACCAGGTCAAACTGCGTAAAATTGTCAGCTTCTTAGAAGATCAGGACAAAGTGAAAATCAGTATCCGCTTCCGTGGTCGCGAGATGGCACACCAAGAACTTGGTCGCAAACAGCTCGAACGCATCATTGAAGATACCGCTGAGATCTCAAACGTCGAACAACATCCAAAAATGGAAGGTCGACAAATGGGCATGCTGCTAGGGCCTACTAAGAAAAGATAGTAAAGTTGGATAGCGTACTGTTACCTAGCATAAATATCTAAGTTTTTGACCATCAATATGCTGCGGGATATTGGTGGTTTTTTGGTATTGGGATACTTATAAATAGCACGAGTATAATGCTATATCCTACTGGTTTGTAAACACTGATGAGATAAACAACCTTTTATAAGAATTATTCTCTAACTGTATTTTACAAAATCCATCTTCACGACTTAGTCATTACACGGTAGTCTAAAGGGCTATGCTATTTAGCAATGTATCTAATACAACGATAACGAATACCTATAAGCAAACATACTTCTTATCTCAGTTATTACAGGAAATTTTATGCAAGAATTGACGCCACCAGAAAACGCTACTAACCCTAGTATCTCTTTGACCCCACCTGCACCCGTGAAAGAAGTACAGAAAAGTGAAGCGGATCAGATGGTTTCCTTGGATAAAAGCCAGATTCCAGAACTGGATGCGAAGGTTGATGCTTTTGTTGACCATGTCCTTACCAACTCTGTTCATAGTCCTGAGTTTCAACAAAACGTGCAGTCCATTCATAACTTGGGCACCAAAGAGATACGTGAATCAGCGCAAGTATCTAACCGCATGCTAGAGCTACCAGCTAAAAGCTTGAACGATAGCTTGTTTGATAACTCGCCTATTGCTAAGTCGCTTACTGAGCTGCGCGGTATTGTAGAGGACTTAGACCCGAGTAAAAAAGAGCTGACCAGCTCACGTAAATTATTTGGCCTCATACCCTTTGGTAATAAAGTACAAGATTACTTCCGCCAATATGAATCAGCACAGTCGCATATCAATGCCGTGGTCACTAGCCTTTATAATGGTAAGGACGAACTGCTTAAAGACAATGCCATGATTGAGCAAGAAAAAGTCAATATGTGGGAGTTGATGCAGTCTATTCGTCAATACATCTATGTTGGTAAAAAAATAGATGAACAGCTTGAGCAAAAAGTCTATGCAATAGAAGCAACTGACCCAGAAAAAGCGCGCATTATTAAAGAAGAGATGTTGTTTTATGTACGTCAAAAAAACACTGACTTTTTAACGCAATTAGCAGTGAACGTCCAGGGTTATCTGGCACTTGATACCATTCGTAAAAACAACTTAGAGTTGATCAAAGGGGTGGATCGCGCTACCACCACTACGATATCGGCACTACGTACGGCCGTTGTCGTTGCTCAAGCGATGACCAATCAAAAGCTGGTACTTGATCAAATCACTGCGCTGAACAAGACAACCAGCAGTCTGATTGAGTCAACTTCTGCCATGCTCAAACGCCAATCAGGTGAGATTCATGAGCAAGCAACCAGCAGTACTATTGAGCTTGATAAACTACAAAATGCCTTCAATAATGTCTATGATACGATGGATATGATCAGCAACTACAAGATTGAAGCACTAGAAAACATGAAACAGACGGTAAATACTTTGACCACCGAAGTCGATAAAGCCCAAAAATATTTAGATAAATCGAACCAAACTACAGTGCTTGAAGTGTCGAAAGAACTGGATAGTAAAAAGATTACAGATAAATCGAGTACCACTGATATCGACATCTAACGTATGTCACTATGAAGCAAAAACAGCGACAAACGCCTATCCATGATACGAGTGACATAAGTTATTGCTGCGTCACTCGTGTTAACCCTCGTGGTTCGTGTTAAGATGTCCCCTATTAATAATTTTAAAAACAGATACGGTATTTTATGACTTGGAATGATCCAAACGCCTCGGCTGAAGCACAAAGATATGTCAACCCCATCCCTAGCCGTGAGCTTATATTGCGCACGATTACAGAATATGGCGAAGCGACACATCAACAGCTGGCAAAAGCTTTCAATATTGATGATTCAGATCAAATCGAAGCCTTAGCCAATCGTCTAAAGGCGATGGTACGTGATGGCCAGATTAACCGCGAAGGGCGTCCTTCTCGCTTTCGTGCAGTGACGCAACAAGATGTCGTCAGCGGCACAGTCTCTGCCCATGCAAAAGGCTTTGGTTTTGTGGTATTGGCTGATATGCCAGACTTGTTTTTGCATGAAAAGCAAATGCGTTGGGTCTTCAATGGTGATAAGGTAAATGCTGTCGGTACTTCGATAGACAGCCGTGGCCGTACCGAAGGGCGTATCGTTGAAATTACTGAGCGTCATCAAGATCAGTTCATTGGTACTCTAGCTCGTGATGAAGAAGGATATTGTGTTGAGCTTGGTAGCCCAAATAATCATCAGCCCATTACCGTTACTGACGAAAACGTACAAGCACTTGAAGCGAAGCAAGGTGCTCCCGTCAAGGTAGATGTCATCGATTGGCCCAATCAGCATGAGTTTGCAACTGGAAAAATCACTGAAGTACTTAGTGATGAAAACGATCGTGAACTTATTATTGAAACGACGCTACTCAATTATGATATTCCATCTGAGTTTAGCGAAGCGGCACTGAAGCAAGCCAATGACTATAGAGAACCGAGCAAAAAAGATCTAAAAGGTCGTAAAGACTTACGTGATGTTGCATTGATTACTATCGATGGTGAAGACGCACGTGACTTTGACGATGCGGTATTTGCAGAGAAGCGCGCTGGTGGTAACTACCGTGTGCTAGTGGCCATTGCGGATGTCAGCCATTATGTGACACCCAACTCTCCGCTTGATCAAGACGCTTATGAGCGCGGCACCTCTGTGTACTTCCCGCATCGTGTCATTCCGATGCTACCTGAAGTTCTGTCCAATGGACTGTGCTCACTGAACCCTTCGGTCGATCGCTTATGTATGGTGGCTGACATTAAGGTATCTCGCGCCGGTAACGTCACAGGCTATGAGTTCTATCCTGCAGTGATACATTCACAAGCACGCTTGACCTATACGCAGGTGAATAGTTATCTTGAAAACCCAAAAGATGACAGTGTTCCAAAATCATTGACAGAAAACAAAGACGTCAAAAAGTCTGTCGATACCCTATATCAGCTGTATGAGCTGCTCGTCAAAAAGCGTGAACAACGTCATGCGATGGAGTTTGAGACGGTTGAGACTTATATTAAGTTCAACGAAAAGGGTGGCATCGCTGCTATCTTGCCACGTACTCGCGGTGACGCACAGAAGCTTATCGAAGAGTGTATGCTACTGGCGAATACCTGTGCGGCGAATTTTACCCTGAAAAACGAGCTACCAGTCTTATATCGTAACCATGATAAGCCTGATGGTGAAAAGTCAATGCGTATTCATGAATATGCAAAGAACTTTGGTTTACCCTTCCCAGAGGAAAATCCAACGCAAGCCGATTATCAGCGAATTATCGAAGCGACTAAAGACAGACCCGACGCCATTAGTATTCATAGCATGCTGCTACGTTCAATGATGCAGGCTAATTATTCACCAGATAACATCGGTCACTTTGGCTTAGCCTATGATGAATATAGCCACTTTACGTCGCCTATTCGCCGCTATCCTGATCTGATGTTACACCGTGCAATTAAAGCAAAAGTCACAAATAGCCAGCAACCTGTTATGGACTTCTCTTTGGATGGTGCAGGTACACAAACTTCAGATACCGAACGCCGCGCCGAAAAAGCCTCGCGCTATGTAGAGTCTTGGCTCAAATGTCATTATATGAAAGACCATGTAGGCGAAGAGTTCAATGGTGTGATCACTACTGTGACAAGTTTTGGACTGTTTGTGACCTTAACCGACTTATACATTGACGGTCTGGTGCACATCTCAAACGTTGGTGACGACTTCTTTGTTTATGATGAAAAGCAGCAGCAACTGATCGGTAAAGATAAAAACTCATTATTTGGACTTGGTGATTTGGTAAAAGTAAAAGTCGCTGGCGTGAATATGGATTTATTACAGATCGACTTCGATTTGACAGCCAAATTAAAATCCAGTGAAATGAATCAATCTGAGCCCGAGTCGAGCGTACCGAAGAAAAAGCGTCGCCGCAGTAACAGTAAAAAAAGCTCGTAAATTATTGAATCATAAATTGAACCATAAAAAGGGGCTAAAGTTAACTTTAGCCCCTTTTTTGTGTGTCAGGTTTCGTCATACTGCTTTATTTACTGTGTACTATCCACTTGTTCAAAACGTGCGCTATCGACTTGTTGGGCGTTATTAATCTGTGTAGTTGCTTTGTCTATAATGGCTTTTGGCTGCTCCCCTAGAGGTTTTGCTGCCACGTCTGACGAATGATTTGAGGAGCTATCAGAATAGATAGTCGTAGATTGCGCTGATGCATTACTACTAGCGATAGCCTGTCTGTTATTTTTATGAAGATTACCATTGATGACATTAAAAGCCAGCAACATGACAATACCTATCAAGGCGATGATAACTAAGTTTTTTGCTTGCATGCTGATTCTCTTGTGACGTTAGGTTTGTCACTTAAGCCTGCATTTTTTATGCCTAAAGCTCATACCTTACTCTTGTGGGCTATTGCTATTCAATAAATCCGTCTCATCAGAGCCTTCTGCAATCTCTTGTTCGACCTTTTCCATGAGCTTGGCATCAGGACGGGCATCAAACATTTCTTCAGCATCTTGTCCCTGTAGTATCTGCTTGGCACGTGCTTTGGCTTGCTTTTTATCCTCATCATCGACGTCACTATCTTTATCATGAGCTTTGTAAGTAGCGGTGGAATCAGTTGTTGGCGTGACCGTCATATCAGAACCAGCGCCCTTACCGCCTTGAATATGCTCAAAGGCTTCTTCTAACTTATTATTAAAACGCAAGCGATAAATCGGTTCTGGTAGGCTAAATCCTGTATTTTCTAAAGCATGTTTGGTTTCACGAATAGTGATGCTACGTGCTTTAGAAAAGTCTGCTTCTGATTGATCAACCCAAACTTGAAACTCAAGCACTATATTGGAATCACCGACATTAGTAATGACAGCATTGGCTTTGGGCTTGTCCAAAACAAACTCTAAGGTACAAATCGCATCAAGCCCGACCTTAATAGCGGCCAGTGGGTCATCATTCGCATCCACCCCTAGCTCAAAGGTAAAGCGACGTTCGGGGTTTTTGGTATAGTTCAAAATAATGCCTTTAAATACCTCAGCATTAGGAATGCGCAACTGATTACCATCTAGTGTCATCAAGATAGTTGCGCGTGAAGTCAAACGTACCACTATCCCTTCATGTTCATTAATCTTTACATGATCACGAGCACGAAAGGGTTGGCGAATACTGAGCATAAGAGAAGCAATATAGTTTTCAATAGAGTCTTTTACAGCAAAACCAACGGCAATACCGATGACCCCTGCACCGCCTAGCAGTGTCCCTAAGATGGTCTCTGCGCCTATCAAACTGAGCGCTAATATCAACCCAAAAATAATAAAAATGACTTTGATGGTTTGTGATAACAGCTCGGCCACAAAAGGATTGGGCGTCAAGCGCTGCCAGATTTCTTGGCGCTTGGACAGCCAACTACCGAACCAAGCTACCAAACCAAATAAGACAATACCGACCAATAGTAAAGGTAAGGCTTTAACCAAATTTGTCAGCTGGTTTTTCAGCCCTTGATAAACGGTTGAGACGTTGTCCTGTACATCAAGCGTACGAACAATATTATCCTCAACCGTCACGACATCCGTTAGGCGGTTGGTAAGATTAATGGCTTGTTGGGCTTTTTTTTCATTTGGGGTTTCACCCGTCAAAGTCACCACACCTTGGGTCACGCTGACATTGACTGCCTGCAAACCATCAATCTCGGAAAAAATCCCGCTGATACGTTGACGAATGTCATTGTCTTTTTGTAGCGTTGGTTTGGTTTCAATTTGGGCGTTGTTGGTGCTCTCACCGCTAATCACTGGTGCCGGCTCTATGGGTGCTGGTTCTATCGGTGCAAGATCCGCAGGTTCTGTACTATCCGTTTCTGTACTGTCTACAGTAGTGCTCTCTCCTGCGTCTGTTACTGGCTCTTTGACCTCTACGCTTGCTGAAGTGCTGTCGTCAACGTCTAGTGCAGCAGCGCTATCAATGATCTCTTCACCAGCTGCGTGAGCAGGTAAAACATAAAAGATGCTCATGACTACTAGCAGCAGTTGACTCAAAGCCAGCAAACGCCCACGTGTGGATAGTTGGTCAAAAAAAGCCAGCATTAGCATCCTTGAATAAAATATTGTTTTAATAAAGTTTTTGTTAACAGTCGTCTATGCCATCAACATAGACGACCATATTGACAATAGTCGTCCACGCATTGATTATCTAAACACAGGATTAACTGTCTAAATAACTTTGCGCCTCGCCAAGATCCAACGTGCCTTCATAGATGGCGCGTCCAGTAATAATCCCTTCAAGGCAATCACCATAAGGTTTTAGTAATTCAATATCTTGCATGTCTGTCACCCCACCTGAAGCGATAACTGGCAGGCCACCTTCACGTGCTAGGTTTACCGTCTGTTCGACGTTGACGCCTTGCATCATGCCATCACGAGCAATATCGGTATAAACGATAGAAGAGACACCAACATCAGCAAAGCGTTTTGCAAGCTCTGTTGCCTTGGTATCGGTAACATTTGCCCAACCATGAGTCGCCACCAAACCGTCTTTTGCATCTATGCCAACGATGATATGTCCAGCAAATTCACGGCAGGCTTCAGCAACAAACTCAGGATCTTCAACCGCTTTGGTACCGATAATAATATAAGTAAGGCCAGCAGTAATGTACTGCTCAATAGTATTTAGATTGCGCACGCCGCCACCCAACTGGATCGGCAGCTTCGGATAAGCTTTGGCGATGTCATGCACCACGCGCTTATGCACAGGCACACCTTCAAACGCACCGTTGAGATCAACCAAATGTAATCGACGCGCACCCTCTTTTACCCAACGTGCCGCCATGGCTACTGGATCATCAGAGAATACCGTATCGTCTTCCATTCGGCCTTGTTTCAAGCGTACACATTTACCATCTTTTAGATCAATAGCAGGAATAATTACAGGTGCAGCACACATACAGCACTCCTTATAAAATACTTTTAATAGCGGAAATAAAACAGAAACAACAATTATCAAGAATTACCATTTATAAGTTACATATAAACCAACTCTGTTTTAAGGTAAAAAACAACTTAAGTTTGCCCTCAAGACTAGGCATGATACCAATTCACACATAACTATGCAGTGATTATTACCAGTTTCAGTCACTGATATCGGAACAACCATTGGATAAATTCAATTAGTAACTGGCAATTTTAGGTTAATTTAGCGTATAATCCTAGGTAAATTTGTATTTGTTTCTGAGTCTTAACAATCATGTATCAAAATCTGTAGCCTATTTATAAATAGACAGGTAAATGATATTTGGTGGTTAAGATACGACAAGTTTTAGATTTTCTATAAAAAGGTATGGTAAGGCTGTTTATATTAAGGTTAATAGCGTTAAGTGTTAGCTTTGATTGGACAACTCTATTATGCATCTTGGTAGCCAGTCGCCACTTTGGTCATTCGAATAAGACATTAACGTGTTGTTAAGGAGTCTAAGGTCAGCGTTAATACTCTTAGTAGCAGTCAATCTTAAGCATAGTGTTGTAAGGGCTTCATCACAGTTTTGCCACAGGCTACTGATGATGCGAGGTTTTGAGCACCGCTGCTGTTGATACTGCCGTTGTACCAAACAGGACGTCTGGTATCGTTTTAGACTATGGACTAAGTTTTCGCTTATGATTACCATCAAAAAAGGTTTGGATTTGCCCATCGCAGGTGAGCCCTCCCGCGAGATATCAGAGCACAGACCCGCACATGTGGCAGTTGTTGGCTACGATTACGTGGGCATGAAGCCCACGATGAATGTCAAAGAAGGTGACATCGTAGCAAAAGGTCAGCCCGTTTTTGAAGACAAAAAACGAGTCGGCGTTATTTATACTGCTCCTGCTGCTGGTAAAGTCATCGCTGTTAATCGTGGTGAGCGCCGTGTGTTTGAGAGTCTCGTGATTGAGGTTGACCCAAACGGTGAAGAAATTGAGTTTCAGCGCTATGACTCCCAGCAACTTGCTGACTTAGACGCTGAAGCTGTTGAAACCCAACTGATCGCCTCTGGTGAATGGACTGCTTTTCGTACCCGTCCTTATAGCCGCTCTCCCGAAATCGGTGCTCGTCCGCATGCTATCTTTGTCACCGCCATGGATACCAATCCATTAGCGTTTGACCCGATGCTGCTAATCAACGACAAAATACAAGCATTTAATGACGGTCTAGCTGTCTTATCAACACTGAGTCCTAAGACCTTTGTTTGTCATTATGGTGATGCTAAGCCAACACCAGCACCGCATACAGCCGCTAATAATGTGACTGAATACCATAGCTTTTCGGGTAAGCACCCAGCTGGTCTTGCCGGTACGCATGTGCACTTTTTGCATCCAATCAGTCGCGGCGTTACCGTCTGGACAGTTGGTTATCAAGATGTGATCGCTATCGGCAAGCTGTTTACGACCGGTCGCCTGTATACAGAGCGTATGGTTAGCCTAGCAGGTCCTGCCGTCAATAAACCGCATTTGGTTGTTACCGAGCGTGGTGCTGACGTCACTACGTTGACCAAAGGCCAACTAGCTGCTGGCGAGAACCGTATTATCTCAGGCTCCGTACTATCTGGTCGCAGACTATATGACAATGTAGCATATCTTGGTCGCTTTCATAATCAGATCAGTGTGTTGCCTGAAGGCCGTGAGCGCCCAGCGTTTCACTTCTTTACACCAGGTGCAAACCGCTTCTCTAAGCTCCCTATCTATATCTCACAGTTTTTTGGTGGCAAAAAGTACAACTTTACCACGACCAGTAACGGCTCACCACGAGCGATGGTACCTATTGGGGTTTATGAAGAGGTCATGCCGCAAGATTATCTGCCGACGCAACTTTTACGTGCACTTATCGTAGAGGATATCGTCTCTGCAGTAGAATTGGGCGTACTTGAATTAGACGAAGAAGATGTCGCACTATGCACCTTCGTTTCTCCTGGCAAATATGAATTCGGTGATATTTTGCGTGATAACTTAACGCGCATTGAGCTGGAGGGCTAACCACGATGAAATTTTTACACAATATGTTCGATCGTATGGAGCCGTCTTTCACCAAAGGTGGCAAACACGAAAAATACTATGCCATCTTTGAGATGTTTGACACTTTTTTGCGTCAACCAGGCTCAACGACTTATGCATCTTCGCACGTACGTGACGGTATTGACCTTAAACGTATTATGATTACCGTATGGCTATGTACTTTCCCAGCGATGTTTTGGGGTATGTACAACGTCGGTCATCAAGCATTGACCGCCATCGCTCAATTGGGTCTACAACCTGAGGGCTGGCGTACCATCATCACTGGCATGGCAGGCTATAACCCAGACAGTATCTGGGCAAGCTTTGTCTACGGAGCAATGCAGTTCTTACCGATATACCTTGTGACCTTTGCGGTAGGTATCTTATGTGAGATTATATTTGCCGTGGTTCGTGGGCATGAAGTAAACGAAGGTTTCTTTGTGACCTCTGTACTGTATGCGCTATGTCTACCACCAGATATTCCTTTATGGCAAGTTGCCTTAGGTATCATCTTCGGTGTCGTCGTAGCAAAAGAAGTATTCGGCGGTACGGGTAAAAACTTCCTTAACCCTGCCCTATCAGGTCGGGCGTTCTTATACTTTGCGTATCCAGCATATATGTCTGGTGACTCTGTATGGACGGCAGTCGATGGTTTCTCAGGTGCGACACCGCTTGGCCTCGCGGCACTTGGTGTAGTTCCTCAAGATTTCGTCGACGTCTATGGTAATGCCATCACTTGGAGTGATGCATTCTTAGGTAATATGCAAGGCAGTATCGGTGAAGTCTCGACGCTTGCCATTCTAATCGGTGCGGTGTTCTTACTATGGACGCGCATTGCATCATGGCGCATTATGGCAGGTTGTGTGGTCGGTCTGATCGCCACTTCTTTACTATTCAATATGATCGGCTCAGAAGATAACCTCATGATGAGTCTGCCGTTTTATTGGCATTTGGTCATCGGTGGTTTTGCTTTTGGTGCCGTCTTTATGGCAACCGATCCAGTCTCGGCAGCACATACCAATAAGGGCCGTTGGGCTTATGGTATCTTGATTGGGTTTATGACAGTCTTAATTCGTGTCGTCAACCCAGCCTTCCCAGAAGGTATTATGCTTGCCATTCTATTTGCTAACTTATTTGCTCCATTGTTTGACTACTTTGTGACTCAAGCAAATATCAAACGCCAAACAGCACGGAGGGTTCGCTATGTCCAAGCCCAAAAGTAATAATGCAAAAACCATTAGCGTAGCCTTGACGCTATGCTTGGTGTGTTCCGTATTGGTCTCAGCTGTCGCCGTCGGTCTCAAGCCGGCACAAGTTGAAAACGCGCGCTTGGACCGTAATAAGAACATCTTAGTAGCCGCTGGTATGTTTGATCCTGCATCTGATACCGCTGCTGACGTTGCTGAACGCTTTAAAGATTTTGACGTCGAGATTGTTGACTTAAATCAAGGCAACTACTTAGACGATGACCAACTATTAGATGTTGGTATTCCTGATCGAAATGCTTATGACGCTAGTCAAGCGACTAAAAATCAAGCATTAAGCGAAGACTTAGGTAACAACGACCCTGCTGGTATTGGCCGTGTACCTAAGTACGCCAAAGTCTATGTCAAAAGCGATGATGCTGGTCAACCTGAAATGGTGGTACTACCAATCCAAGGCTACGGCTTATGGGGTACTATCTATGGTTTCTTAACCCTTGAAAGCGACATGAATACCATCAAAGGTATCAGTTTTTATGAGCATAAAGAAACTCCAGGCCTTGGCGCTCGTATCGAAGAGCCAGAGTGGCGTGCCAAATGGAGTGGTATCCACTCTTATGATGAAAATGGTGATGTTGCCACTGGTGTCTCTAAAGCTGGTACACCAAGAGACAACTGGGTCGACGGAATCAGTGGCGCGACGCTAACTGGTCGCGGCGTCAGCAACATGATTCAGTTCTGGTTGGGTGAGCAAGGTTATAAACCTTATTTAGACGCTCTACGTGAAGAGAGTGGTCAAACTATTGATAATGCTGACGTACAAGCTGCGCAATCGACAACCGAGCTGGCAGCACCAGTAGCAAACGGCAAGGAGGCATAACATGGCTGACACTAAAAGTATCTTAACCTCGCCAATCTTTGATAATAACCCTATTGCTTTGCAGATCCTAGGCATCTGTTCAGCCTTGGCGGTAACCACCAGTGTGTCCAATGCGTTGGTCATGTGTGTGGCATTGACATTGGTAACGGCTTTTTCAAGCTTCTTTATCTCTATCATTCGTAAGCAGATTCCATCAAGTATCCGTATTATCGTACAAATGACCATCATTGCCTCATTGGTTATCTTGGTCGATCAGGTGCTAAAAGCGGTCGCTTATGATGTAAGTAAGGGTCTATCAGTATTCGTTGGTTTGATCATCACCAACTGTATCGTCATGGGTCGTGCAGAAGCATTTGCCATGAGTAACCCACCTGTACCAAGCTTTTTAGATGGTATCGGTAACGGTCTTGGCTACTCTGCAGTGCTATTGTTTGTTGCTACTATCCGCGAGCTATTAGGCGCTGGTACTTGGCTTGGCATTACCATTTTGCAGCCAGTCACTGACGGCGGTTGGTATTTGCCAAACGGTCTATTATTACTGCCACCTTCGGCGTTCTTTATTATCGGTTTGTTCATTGCCATTATTCGTATCTGGAAACCAGAACAGGTTGAAGAAGCTGATTTTGTGATGAAGCCGCAGTCTAAAGGCATGGCACATGGAGGCGGTCACTAATGGGACACTATATTAGTTTATTTATAACCTCAGTCTTTATTGAGAACATGGCACTGGCCTACTTCCTAGGCATGTGTACCTTTTTGGCAGTATCAAAAAAGGTATCAACGGCTATTGGTCTTGGCGTCGCTGTTATCGTGGTCATGGTCATTACTGTGCCATTAAACAACTTACTGTTTCAGTTCATCCTAAAAGACGGCGCACTAGCATGGGCAGGCTTTCCTGATATCGACCTCAGCTTCTTAGGTTTGCTAAGTTATATTGGTCTGATTGCTGCAACCGTACAGATCTTAGAGATGTTCTTGGACAAGTTTGTTCCAGCTTTATACAACGCACTTGGCGTGTTTTTGCCACTAATCACTGTAAACTGTGCCATTTTAGGTGGCGTACTGTTTATGGTTGAGCGTGACTATAACTTTAGTGAGTCTGTGGTATATGGCGTAGGTGCAGGTTTTGGTTGGGCAATTGCTATCACCGCATTGGCTGGTATTCGTGAAAAGTTAAAGTACTCAGACATCCCAGCACCGCTGCGTGGTCTTGGTATTACCTTTATCACAGTTGGCCTTATGTCGCTCGGCTTTATGTCGTTCGGTGGTATGTCCATTTAGACCGCTAAGCTTAGCGTTGTTGGTTGATAGAACGATTAACGACCTAAGCCTAAGACCCCATTTAGCTATTTGACCTATTTAACTCATTTATTCGGTAGGCGTTCGGGTACAGCAATAAATTAATGCCCCCGCACCCCTACCCCATAGATTAAGGATACATATCATGGATTATGCTACGGCGATTGGTGGCGTTGCTATGTTTACCTTGATCATCATGGGCTTGGTTGCCATTATTTTGGCGGCACGCTCAAGACTGGTCAGTTCAGGCGACGTTACAATACGTATCAATGATGATCCCGAAAATGATGTAGTGACACCAGCAGGTGGTAAGCTGCTACAAACCCTTGCTAGTGAAGGTATCTTTTTATCTTCCGCTTGCGGTGGTGGTGGTACCTGTGCTCAGTGTCGCTGCCGCGTTATTGAAGGTGGTGGCTCTATCTTGCCCACCGAAGAAGGCTATTTTACGCAAGGTGAGATTCGCGACCATATGCGCTTGGCTTGTCAGGTACCTGTAAAGCAAGACATGCAAATCGAGATTGATCCTGAGTTCTTTGATGTACAAAAATGGGAGTGTGAGGTTATCTCTAATGATAACGTTGCAACCTTCATTAAAGAGTTGGTGCTAAAAATTCCAGATGGCGAGGAAGTTAACTTCCGTGCTGGTGGCTATGTACAGTTAGAAGCGCCACCGCATGAAGTGCATTATAAAGATTTTGACATTCCTGAAGAGTATCGTGAAGATTGGAACAACTTCGGTTTATTTGATTTGGTTTCAAAAGTGGACGAAGAGGTCATTCGTGCCTATTCGATGGCCAATTATCCTGAAGAAAAAGGCTTGATCAAATTTAATATTCGTATTGCAACTCCGCCACCTCGTGGTCCTAAAGGCATACCACCAGGACAAATGTCGTCATGGACGTTCAACTTAAAACCTGGCGATAAAGTGACGGTATCAGGCCCTTATGGTGAGTTCTTTGCCAAAGATACGGATGCTGAGATGATCTTTGTCGGAGGCGGTGCAGGTATGGCACCAATGCGCTCACATATCTTTGACCAACTCAAACGCTTGCACTCTAAGCGTAAGATCAGCTTCTGGTACGGTGCACGCTCTATTCGTGAGATGTTCTATGTTGAGGATTATGATCAACTAGCAGAAGAATTTGATAACTTTGAGTGGCATGTGGCCTTGTCCGATCCTTTACCCGAAGACAACTGGGAAGGTCCAACTGGCTTTATCCACAACGTGTTACTCGAAAACTATCTGAAAGATCATCCAAACCCAGAAGATTGCGAGTATTACATGTGTGGGCCACCGATGATGAACGCGGCGGTAATCGACATGTTGCACAGTTTGGGTGTCGAGGACGAAAACATCATGCTTGATGACTTCGGCGGTTAAAGCTAAGCAAACATATCAAAATGATAATTTATGTTAAATTAAGAGCCTCTATTGAGGCTCTTTTTTATGGGCTAAATTTAATCACTATCAAAATGATGTCTTAGGGCGCGTCCTCAATTCAATCGAAGGATACCTAAATGGGCTAAAAATGGCTAAACCTAGCCAAACAGCGTTAAATAGCTAGGTAATATCCCGATATTATCTACGCTCTTTTCCTTGTTTGACGGCAATTTATCTCATTTTTATCTCCATTTTTAAAATGAGGACACGCCCTAGTGACAACAAGAAAGGACTCTTATGAAAACCAAGTATAAAGATTTAACCATTTGGATAACTGGTGTGTCCAGTGGTATCGGTGCAGCGTTAGCCATTGCCTTTGCCAAACGAGGCGCAAGGATTATCCTAAGTGGCCGTAATGAAGAAAAACTAGAAGCGGTTAAAAAACGCTGTAAACGCGCCAACAAACATATCATTGTGCCTTTTGACATCAGCGATGCCAACCAAGCAACAGCAGCTTACTTGTCGGTCAAAAAACAAGCAGGGAAAATAGATTGGCTGATTAATAATGCGGGTGTCAGTCAACGTTCTCTTATCATGGAAACCACCGAGGAAGTCGAGCGTCGAATAATGGAGATAGATTACTTTGCACAAACGCGTCTGACCCGATTGGTTTTGCCAGATATGCTCGCTCAAGGTAGCGGGAAAATAGTGATGATATCCAGCGTAGCAGGCCTTTTAGGTACTCAATATCGCGGTGCTTACGGCGCTGCCAAAGCCGCCATTCATATGTGGGCAAACAGTCTGCGTGCTGAACTGCACGATCAAGGAATAGAAGTCGCGACTGTATTCCCAGGGTTTATTCAAACCAATATCTCTATCAATGCCTTGACAGGAGACGGTAGCACGCAAGGCACCATGGATGACGCCACCGATAAAGGCTTAAGCGCTAGCGCATTTGCTAATCAAGCTGTCAAAGCACTGACAAAAGGCGAAGAATATATTATTGTCGCAGGCAGCAAAGAAAAACTGGCGACAAGAGTCAATCGAATATCACCACCAAAACTGTATAAACTCATCCGTGAGTCACAAGTAAAATAAAAAACCGCTCTTTATATGAGTTTGGCTCTACTTTATAGCTATTAGTGGCAAGAGGTGTAAAATAGGCCAACTCATTTGCACTTACACTCACCTTTATCTGATATCAAAGCACTTATGAAAAACTTAATGTCCCTCTCGTCCCTCCATAAATCTAATAATACCGCCCTATTTAGTGTCATCAGCATTGGCGCTGCTTTGAGCCTCAGTGCTTGTCAGCAAACGCCTGGTTATAACTATTTAAGCGGCGAGACCATGGGTACCAGCTACCATATCAGCTATCAGCTGCCAGAAGATATCGATGAGGCAGACATTCAAGCAGCGATTGATGAGCGGCTGCGACAAATCAATGACAGCATGTCGACCTATCAAAGCGACTCTACCATCTCAAAATTCAACCAATTGGCTAAAAATACACCGATCGTTATTGACGCGGATTTTAGTCATGTCCTAGACGTCTCTCGAACAGTGTACCAACAGTCTAGTGGCGCGTTTGATCCGACAGTGATGCCGCTCATTGATGTTTGGGGCTTTGGTAGCACCATGACCGTTGATCGTTTGCAAAGCCCGCCAAGCGCTGTACAAATTGCGCAAGCAAAGGCTTTGGTAGACTTTGACAGCGTGGTGCAAGAAGACAAAGAATTGTATAAAACCAAAGATGGCGTGGAATTAGACTTTTCTGCCGTAGCTAAAGGTTATGGCGTCGATGTCATCGCTGATGTACTTAGAGATGACTATCAAATCCGCAACTATATGGTTGAGATTGGCGGTGAGATTGCGACCTCTGGTGTCAATGGTCAACAACAACCGTGGCAGATTGCGATTGATGCGCCTATCCAAGGAAGCACTGTAAGTGAGCGTCAAACCATCTCAGCTATCCGTCAGCCGATGAAAAGTGGTAATCAGATGTATCTAGCAACGTCTGGAAACTATCGTAATTCGGTGCTCTTAGAAGGCAAACGTTATAGCCACACAATCGACCCAACCTCTGGCGAGCCTATCGCTGGCGGCGCGCCTTCGGTAACGGTCGCTGCCGACTCGGTAGCTCTTGCCGATGCTTGGACAACGGCGCTCACAGCCATGCCTTATAGCAAAGCATTAAGCGTCGCTAAAGAGCAAAACTTAGCGGCACTATTTGTCGTCTTGGCTGATGGTGTCAAACCAGACGCACCTGCTGATAAGCTAGAGGATTGGCAGGTAGTACAGACACCTGCGATGAAGGCCTTACGTGCTGATCAGGTTGATTAGAGGTTGTATAGTCAATCAACTATAGTGAGTCCTAGATAAAAAGAGTACAGCTTTTACGGCGTGCTACTGGTATAAATTTTCTTTGCTTGCTGTGCGACTTCGTCACTCCAGAGGCTGCATAAAATTCATCCCAGTAGCACTGTATTTATAATTCACCAATAGACACTGCTGATTTCTAAGCTTAGCGTGATTCATGATGTTTGATGATACCCACGTATTATTTCATGAGTAGTTCCTACAGTCATCCTACTGGCTGTCTTAATATTTGTAACTGACGTACAATATAGCCGTTTAAATAACTGTTGTCACCGTGTTCTTACACTAAGGATATCCAATGATCTATTCATTGATGGCGGTAGTTTTTGTCTTGGGCTATATAGCTATTGCTCTAGAACATAACCTCCATGTCGATAAAGCCGCCTCTGCCCTATTAACGGCAGTTATCGTCTGGACATTGCTCGTGATTGGATCAGAGACGTTACTTACCAATCAACTCACCGATGGTCTTAGCGCCACCGCTCTCTTAAATACTGAGCTTCGTCATCACTTATCAGAGATTGCAGAAATTTTGTTTTTCTTGATGGGTGCTATGGTCATCGTTGAGTTGGTTGATGCGCATGATGGTTTTGCAGCCATTACCAACCGCATTCATACGACCAACGCAGTCGCTTTGATATGGACAATCGGCACACTTACTTTCTTTTTCTCCGCACTTTTAGATAACTTAACCACCACCATTGTCATGGTTTCACTGCTACGTAAGCTAGTAGCAAATAAACAAATGCGCTTGTGGTTTGTCGGTACGGTCGTCGTATGTGCTAACGCTGGCGGTGCTTGGTCACCGATTGGCGACGTGACCACCACCATGCTGTGGATTGGTAATCAAATCACTGCCAGTCACATCATTGTTAATTTAATCGTTCCAAGCTTGGTCGCTGCTATTGTGCCACTCTTGATACTGACGTTTATGTTCCGAGGTAAAGAGGTACACAGACCAAAACCTGCGAAAGCCCCTATTGAGTCCTCAAACGTCAACTATCTTGGCGAGTACACGGTCGCCTCCGCTATGGCGATAAACGGCATAGAAGAGAAGCAAGTAAAGCTCCTCGAGGCCTACTCAAATGGAGAAAGCAGTGCAGCTGAACCCAATCCGCTTGATGCTGTGACGCCCAAGATGCGTATCAGCATCTTGGCTTTGGGTCTTGGCGCACTGGCCTTTGTACCTGTGTTCAAAACCTTGACCCAGCTGCCCCCTTATATGGGTATTTTATTCGGTGTTGGGGTACTTTGGGTGTTTACTGAGCTGGTGCATCGTCATGACCAATGGCATGTCAAACAGCAAATGACGGTCGTTGGCGTCCTTACCCGAGTCGACATGTCTAGTATTTTGTTCTTTTTAGGCATCTTATTGGCAGTCTCTGCACTCGCCACCGCTGGTCACTTGATCGATATGGCGACATGGCTCGATGATACCTTTGGCAACTTATATGTTATCAACATATTAATCGGTCTGTTGTCATCATTGGTAGATAACGTGCCACTGGTAGCAGGTGCGATGAAAATGTATCCACTACTCACCGATTCTGCGTTGGCAGGACTGACTGGTGATGA
This sequence comes from Psychrobacter sp. H8-1, assembly GCF_904846575.1. Taxonomy (NCBI): domain Bacteria; kingdom Pseudomonadati; phylum Pseudomonadota; class Gammaproteobacteria; order Moraxellales; family Moraxellaceae; genus Psychrobacter; species Psychrobacter sp. H8-1. The sequence goes on along the minus strand of NZ_CAJHBG010000001.1, from coordinate 3,216,032 downwards.
GCTGGCACGACAAAGCATGTTCTTACAAGACGGTGCATTTTGGCACTTCTTGGCTTACTGTGCAGGTGTTGGCGGTAGCTGCTTAATCATTGGTTCAGCAGCGGGTGTGGCAGCTATGGGTATGGAGAAAATATCATTTATGTGGTATCTCAAACATATCAGCGCTCTGGCACTTGTGGGTTACTTGGCAGGTGCTGCTACCTATATCGCTATGCATGTTATGTAAACTTGTAACAGCTTTGTTTAGCTAGACATTATCTAGACCAAGCAACTATGGTAGAATAGAGGGATAAATCCAATAACAGTCTGCAATAAATAGTAGGCTGAATAAGTCGAGGATCCCTCTATGCTTAGCCAACTACTTCCTATGCTCGCTATTACCTTTACCGTATTCGTATTGTTCTTTGTCTTTATGGGTATCGGTTATATGGTCAAAAAAAAGCCACTTAGAGGCTCTTGTGGTGGCGTTGCCAAATTGATGGGCGATGAAAACTGCTCGTTTTGCGGGAATGATCCTAATAAATGCGACTCTATCATCGCTGAACAACAAGAAAACGCGCTAAAAGCGGCACAGTTGGGCAAGTCTGTATAAACGCCTCGCTTGTTACCATTCTCTGGTAGTGTGTACTTACTCTCTCTTCTTATAATAGCGTCAAGTCCTTTTGATACCTTAAAAGTGACTGGCGCTATTTTAAATTGCACAATCCCATTCTTTTAAAGCAAATACCCATTTACTATGCTGACTCTATCTAATAGAGTGGTAAGCTTAGTATTTGACTGGTGTTCTGCCAGTATATTCCTAATGCTGATTCATTCTGTCAGTCACCATCTAGGTGAGATTTCTTTGGTGTTATTTCATAAGCGGTGGTTAGAGTCTGGTCTGTTCAGCGCTTGTTAATGACGTATCTTTTTTTAATCTAACTCTAATAGTCGTGCTGCTATGTCTACCCCCTCTAATATGCAATCTCAGTCTCACTCAAATACCGCAAAGCCATTTAAGCTGCCCTCTGAAAAGTTTACTTTTTGGTTGGTACTGTGCGCCATCATCTTGCTGGCGACCAATATGCGTGCGCCTATCGTTGCGCTCGGTTCCATTGCCCCTGTTGTACAAGAGGCGCTAAATATCTCTGAGACTCAAATCGGTTGGTTAGGTGCAGTGCCGATGTTAGGCTTTGCGGTAGGGTCGTTTATCTCGCCTGCTATTGGCAAGCGTTTTGGGCTTGAGAATACATTGATTGCGATGATTGCACTGCTCACTTTAGGTATGGTAGTGCGTTCAGTCATTCCGACTTGGATTGGGTTTTTGAGTGGTACGATAATTCTTACCTTAGCCATCGGATTTGCCAATACGCTAGCGGCGCCAGTGATCAAGCAGCGCACACCCAATCACATTCCTCTCATTACCGGCTTATTTAGTCTCACGATGACGGTGAGCGCTGGAGTCGTCGCTGGTGTGGTGCTACCACTGTCTGAGTATGTGGGCTGGCAATGGGCGCTTGGTGGTTGGTCAATCTTGGGGTTTTTTGCCATTGTTATTTGGGTGCTTTTGCGTTTGCGCTTGGGTTCATCCAATCATCAGCCCGTCACTTTAATACCTCAGGGTTCATCTGATATATCCATTTGGCGCAACGCCTTTGCTTGGCAAATCGCTATTTTTATGGGTCTTCAATCTTTGCTATTTTATACTGTCGCCAGTTTCTTACCCTCTATTTGGGTTAGCAAAGGGCTTTCAGCGGTGAAAGCGGGGCAAATGAACGCAGTATTCCAGTTTATGGCACCAGTCGCTATTTTAAGTTTGACGTGGCTTATTAATCGTGGCCGCCCTATTCAAGCCTTAGCCATATTGGCAGCTGTTTTAAATGTAATAGGCATATTTGGGGTCAGCTACCTGTCGCCTGACTTGGCTTGGTTGTGGTCAGCATTTATGGGTATGGGTTGCTCGGCGATTTTTACCTTAAGTATGATGCTGTTTTCTATGCGTACTTATACGCCCAATCAATCAAGTGAGCTGTCAGGTATGGCACAAACTGTGGGTTATTTGATTGCTTTTTTTGGCCCACTCGGTACGGGTTGGCTACATGAAGCGACAGACAGTTGGGACTTACCATTATTAATCATGCTGATATTAATGATTGCTAATGTGGTCTTTGCTTGGATGATCAGCCGTCCAGTGATGGTCGATGGTCGGCCTGCTTAGTTTAAGATGTGTTTGATATATCAGTCGCTAACAGCAGTCACTAGCAGTGTTGATTTGTCATTTATCAAACACGCTCGAATACTTATAAACTCAAAGGAATGAAGATGAGTCACTCTACCCAGCAAAATAAAACTGATACTGAAAGCCAAGTTGAGCTATTACCCGCTGTTGCTAACTATCTACAAGTATTAAATGAGCAGGTGCTACCCGCATTTATACAAACAGGCAGTGTTCCTAATGCCATTAATGCTCGGGACGGTTTGGCAAATCTAACCCATACCTTTGTCACTGAGACAGTGGATATGGCGCTAATAGTCGATGACATCATTGACTGTGATGCGGCAACTGGCGATGCTTATGATGTGCCTGCTTATCATGTACCGGTGCGCCTTTTTTATCCCAGCTTGCCTGACGCCTCAATAGAGCAGACTGAACAGACACCATTTCCCGTGATGTTGTATTTTCATGGTGGTGGTGGTACCGCGGGTAGGGTCTCTGTTTATCATCAAATCCTATGCCGTCTGGCAAAGCATACAGGGCACATTATTATTGCGCCAGAATACCGCCTTGCACCAGAAAACCCTTATCCTTGCGCCCAAAACGATGCTTGTACTACTTTACTTGGATTAAATAAACTACTGACCAGACGTAAAATTAGTGCGGCAGGGAAGGTTGTTGTAGCAGGAGACAGTCATGGTGGAGCTTTGGTGACTAATCTGCTACGCGACCCTAGAATAATAGAGTCAGGCGTAATAAATGATATCAGCGCGCAAGTACTGATATATCCAAGTGTTGACTTTACCATGAGCTGCCCTTCTATTAATAAATACGTCAATGGTTATTTGCTCAGTCGAGCGCGTATCGGCTGGTATTTTGATCAGTATTTTCAGCACGGTGAAGATAGACAGGCAAAATCTGCTCTATTTGCCAGTCGAGATGAGCTGGCACATCAGCCACCCGCGCTTATTATCAATGCAGCGGTTGATCCTTTATATGATGAAGGCGTCGCCTATGCCGCCAAACTTAGCGAAGCTGGCGTTGATACGCAGCACATGATTTTTGATAAGGTCATTCATGCTTATCTAAATATGGAAAATCTCAATCCTGACATTTGCCAGCAAACTTATCAGACTATAAGTGAGTTTTTGGGTAGCAAAAGTTCTGAATAACGCTAACCAATCTTCGACAGCCAGCCGTTATCAAAATTGTTAAGGTGTTTGATAGTTTGGTCATAGTATCAACTACTTGTGAATATTAAGCCTGCCCTAATATAAAGCACATACTGCCAATAAATATGTAACGGAACCACTATGTCATTGCCTTTAACAAAGCCTTATTTATCTAAATTTTTATCAAAGAAACTTAGCTTAGCGCTACTGACTAGCTTAGCGCTACTGACTAGCTTAGCACTGATGGCCTGTAGTCCAGCTGCTGATACTGATTCTAATGCTGACGCGAACGACCCTGTCGTAGATGCGCCTCAAGTAGAAGTAATTAATAATGCTACTAATGAAGTTTCACGTGAAACAAGTACTGAGCAAGAGAATGTCGTAGCGATTGAGCAACCTATTACTATCTTGGCGCTTGGCGATTCCTTGACCGAAGGCTTGGGCGTCGACCCTGATGACAACTACCCTGCGCAACTAGAAGCCAAGTTAAAACAGATGGGTTATACCAATGTCAAAGTGGTCAATTCAGGTCTCAGCGGTGAAACCAGTACTGGGCTTGTCAATCGTTTGGACTGGGTGGCGCAAACTCAGCCTGATATCACTATTTTGACCATTGGCGCAAACGACGCCATGCGTGGTATCGATGTGGCAACGGTTGAAGCCAATATCCGTACGGCAGTTAAGCATCTGCAAGATAATGGTAGCGAGGTTATCTTGGGCGGTATGCAGATTTATGAGAATTTGGGTTCTGACTATGTGCAGTCGTTTGCAGCGATATATCCTCGCGTCGCTAAAGATATGGATTTGACTTTGATTCCTTTTTTCTTGGATAAAGTAGGCGGTGACCCTGAGCTAAATCAAGCCGATGCCATTCATCCAACCAAAGATGGCTATACCATTATCGTTAATGATAATATTTTGCCAATCTTAACGCCTGAGCTTGAAACCTTTGTAGAGAGCGAAAACAACTGATTTGACTGACTTAATAATACAGTCAATTAAAAATAAAACTGTTATAGATTTAGACGCGCTACTGGTATAAATTTTACTTGCGTGCTGCGTTCCCAGAGGCTGCGCAAAATTCATCCCAGTAGCGCTATGTCATTTTTAAAGTGTATCAACTATACCTAAAAAGCCAGCGTAAATAACTGACCATACGTCAACTGAGACCCTGTAATGACCTTATCAAATTCGACTGCACCAACATCAAAACCAGAATCTACATCAAATTCTACACAGCAAGCCTTACTAACCGCCGCAAACTTAAATAAAACCGTGCAAGTCGGAGAGCAGTCGCTGTCTATTATCAAAGATGTCAGTATTGATATCGATGCTGGCGAGTTTGTGGTCATTATGGGTAAGTCTGGCTCGGGTAAGTCCACCTTGTTAGGACTATTAGCAGCGCTAGATTATCCCGATAGCGGCTCGGTTCAGCTGGCTGATAAAACCTTAAGCGCCCTTGATGAAGATGCGCTTGCCGCCATTCGTCAGCGTGAAATGGGCTTTGTGTTTCAGTCGTTTCACTTGCTGCCAACATTGACAGTCGCGGAAAACATTGCCTTTCCACTCGATATTGCTCGGCGTCCAGACAAAGCGCGAGTGGATGAATTGATTGAAGCCGTTGATTTGGGTCACAGACGCAACAGCCTGCCCAATCAGCTATCAGGCGGTGAACAGCAACGCACAGCCGTCGCACGCGCTTTGGTTTCGCGTCCCAAAATCGTCTTCGCTGATGAGCCCACAGGCAACTTGGATGAGCAAAACGCCGATCAAGTCATGAATCTGCTATTGGATTTGCGCCAGCAAACTGGCTCAGCCCTCGTCGTCGTGACTCACGATCCTGCGCTTGCTGAAATGGCAGATCGAGTCATTACCATGCATGATGGCCGGATTTTATCTTAATGAATAATAAGTTAACAGACAACAAACCAGCGGCTAGCAGCCCCACATCCGTTACTGAAAACGCTGACACTATGGATAAAGAGTCAAATTATTCTGGTGGCATGATAAGCCAGCTATTTACTCGCAATCTAGGCTCGCAAGCATTGAGTCGCAGCTGGTGGCGACGCTGGGTATATCCGGTGTTGTTTTTATTAACGCTCACGCTATCGCTTGCCACCTACCTGACCCTCGACTCTATCCAGCAGTCTGTTGATAGCTATATCACTGACAATCAGCGCGCGCTGGTCGGTGGCGACTTGATCTTAAACAGTAAGCAAGCGTTTCCAAGCGAGGTATTAACGCAAGTAGAAACGGTCGCTGAGACTCAAGTCGTTTATGATTATCAGTTTAATGCGATGATCGTCAATGATGAGCAAACGCTGCTTGCCCGCGTCAAAGCCGTCTCCCCTGCTTATCCGTTATATGGAGAGGTCGAGCTCGCTTCAGGGCTGCCGCTTTGGGAACAGCTGACTGTAGATAATGTGGTCGTCGCACCCGAAGTACTCAAAAGCTTAAACGCTGACATCGGTGATCGCATCACCATTGGCGAGGCGCAGTTTACGATCAGTGATGTACTGACGAAAGAGCCTGACCGTCCATTGACCGCCTTTGGCTTTGGCGGGCGGGTCATGATGCAAGAGGACGCGTTAGAAGCGACAAATCTGTTGGGTCAGCGTAGCCGCATCAATTATCGTATTGAGCTGGCAGGTGATAGCGAGTCAATGGCAGCGCAGCAGACGCAGCTTGAGCAAATATTAGAAGGCTATCCTGACATTGAGCTTTCTGATGCCGACTCTGCCGATACTTCAGTCTCGCGTATCTCTGATAATGTGTTGATGTTTTTGAAGCTATTGGTCATCGCCGTATTGCTGCTATCTGCAGTGGCAATGTATGGAGTTATCACGGCCTTTGTCACCAAGCAACAATCTAATAATGCGATTCGTCTGGCTGTGGGCGAGCCGATTGGTGAGATCAAAGTCAGCTATTATCGCCTATTAATGACCACCTCCATCATTGCCTGTGTGGCGGCAGTGGTGCTCAGTCTTGCACTGCTGAAAGTTGGTCAGCCTTATCTATCCGCTATCTTGCCTGCCGATATTGGCCTAGCCATCAATCCACTTAGTATTATCAAAACCATTATCATCGCTTTAATATTGACCTTGCTCATCACCCAGCGCGGTCTTAGTAGCCTTGATGATACCAAGCCTGCAACCTTACTCAATCAAGGTGCTAGCCAACAATCGCAAAACTTGCCTTGGTATCGACGCCTACCGCTCCTATGGTATGGACTGATGCTCATAGGACTGTATGCGTTTTTTGCCTATGAAGTCGGTTCGTTAAAACTGGGTGCACAGATACTGCTCGGTTTAATTGGTTTCGTGGCAATATTTTGGCTATTGGCACGGGTTTGGCTATGGCTACTGACCAAGTTGGCGACCAATACCAATGTCAGTTGGATGCAGCGCATTGCCATTCATAATCTGGCGCGCAAAGGCAATCAATCCGCGCTGTTTTTCGTTACCCTATCGCTGTCAGTCGCTGTCCTCACGCTCATTACCACGCTCAACCACAGCATCAATGCGCAGTTTATCAATGCATATCCTGATGATGCGCCCAATTTATTTTTATTAGATGTGCAGAGTGACCAGCACGATGAGATTAACACCATCATTGGTGCGCCAGTAAGCTACTATCCTGTGATTCGCGCACGCGTGGTGACCGCTAATGGGGTACCTGCGCAAGATATCGAAGTCGCCGATGGCTTTGATGATCCGACGCGCGTCTTTAATTTAAGCTATGCCGATACGGTGATGGATACCGAGTTCATCACTGATGCGGTAGTAGATGACCAGCTTTACGCGCCTATTGCCGATCAAGATGGCCTTCAATCAACGCGGTCATCAGCACTGCAACAAGTACAGCCGCTCTCTATTTTGGACACCGCCGCAGGCATGCTAGGTGTCGGCATGGGCGATGAAATTCGCTTTAATATACAAGGTATTGAGCTGACAGGACAGATTACCAGTATCCGTTCACGTTTTGAGCGCGGGCCGAGTCCTTTCTTTTATTTCTTATTTGAGCCGTCGGTATTATCAAGTGCACCGCAAATTCAATTTGCCACCGCCCACGTACCAGCCGATGGGATTCCAGATCTGCAAGGTGAGTTGGTACGCCAGTTCCCCGCAGTGACTACTATCGATGGTACGGCAATCGCTCAGCAAGTCCAAGAGCTGGTAGTACAAATGAGCCGCTTGGTCTATGTCTTCACGCTACTGGCATTGCTGACGGGTGTCATGGTATTGATTAGCTCGCTCCTCTCTACCTCGCAAGATCGCATGCAAGAAAGCGCTTCGTTCAGGCTATTAGGTATGCAAAAGCGTGACTTGTATATGCTCAATATCTTAGAGCTTGGGGTGCTTGGTATTAGTGCGGCGACATTTGCGGTCATTATCGCCAGCGTTGGCGCATGGGCTGCGATTACCCAATGGTTTGACTTACGCTATAGTGTGCCGTGGGCAAGCTTAGGCATTGGCGGTGCGGCGTTAGTTGCCTTGCTATTTGGCATTGCTATTATCTATGTGCGCTTGGTGATTGGACGCGGGATTATGGCAAGGGTGCGGGCGATGATATGAGGTGAGAAGCGTTAAAAAATTGCACTGCAATTTTAGCTTCGCAAGGAAAAATCCCTTAAAGGGGATTTTTTGATTGTTGAAAGTTTAGTAAGAATTGATGGCGGATTATTTGTAGCTAATCCTGCTATCCGCTATTATCTGTCAGCCTAGGCGTGAGGAAGGATTAAGTGAAGCACTGCTTCGCCCTGACGCAAGAGAAAATCTATGATTTTCTGTCGTTATCGTTTGAGCCGTTCCTGTTACCTCGAGACCATCTCAAAACGATACGTCCGCAACTCGCCTAGCCCGTCAGGATAACCGCTACTATCAGGGCTAAAACGTTACTTACTTAAAGTTAGTTTAAGACATTTAAACCTATAAAACTAAAGAGCTTGGGTTATAAATCTAATCAATGAATCAGTACTTAATAGTTTAGCTCGCATATTATAAATGTGCATTACTCCTACATGAAAAATCTCTTTTCTTAACTCTTGTCTTTTAAATGCAAAAGGTGTTTCACGTCTATTTTGATTACGAGACAATCCATTGTCTGAGTTCTCCAAAATATACCAATCGCCGTATTCATCGTCTTCGGATTCAACCAACAAGATATTTAAACCTCTCCCATTAGAAGCTTCTATTGCTCCCCATGCCATTACTGGTCTACCTTTTAGACTGGGTTTAGTAATCGATTTGACGTTATCACCCCACATTGTCTCCTTAGAATACTCTCTAAAATCAGACTCATCTATTTCGCTAAACCATATGTTTACTTCTTTTCCATTGAACGGTAATTTAAGAGAAAAATCTCCTTTATTAGAAGTTTGAGTTAACTTTACTGATTCATCTGATCGTAAGGTGGCATTTAACTGGTTAACTAGCTCTACTATTGGGCGTTTAATAGCTTGTTCAAATTGATAACTCAATATATCTCTTCGTCTTTGAATTTTTTCAGCTTCAATCTGTTTTTTAGTTAAATCTTCTTTATTTCTCAAGTCCAAATTTAACTTTTTCTGGAGTAAAATATTCACATATTCTTTATTATTACCTACATTACTAGTAGCAGCCTGTAAGTCCTTTCTAACATCACTCCAATTCTGATAACGGTCATTTGGCTTTTTTTCAATAAGCCTGTCAACAACACTTGCTACTTTTGGCGATATATTCGAATTAAGGTGGTGTGTCAAAAAGTATGCTGATTAAAACTTGAACAATTTTTGAAGCCTTTAAAGCCCTATAGAATCAGAGAACTTAGCATAGATTTCTTATTGACTTCTATCGCTAGCATACTTTTTAGAACACCACCCGAATTAATACTATTCAATGCTGGAGGTATCATAGTTAAATGAGCTTTTTCCCAATCAGCTTGATTACCAAAAGCATGCCTTAGACCTGCAATCTGAAAAAACACATGACCTATTGAGTACATATCCATTTGAATAGTATTTTTCTCAGAACGAAAAGCTTCAGGAGCTGTATATGGAGCAGTCCCCCATCCTTTAAAAGTTCTAGAGCGAGTTCTTTCTTGCACCACTTTTGCTAACCCAAAATCAGCGATTTTCAAAATACCATTGTCAATAAATATATTATCTGGCTTAATATCTCTATGAATTAGAACAGAATTGATTGCTTCCATACCATCGACAATCTGATGGAAAATTTGCAAACAAGCTTATTCTTTTAGAAGTTCATTTTGTTTGTCTAAGAAATTTTGCAAAGTATAGTCAATCCACAATAAAAGAGATACAACCCATATCATGAAATAGCTTAGGCAGATTATTCTCCATCCAGCCTTGGCGTAGAAACTTAGCTTGAGCCCATTTCTTTTCAATGGGATTAAGATCAGGACTGTACGGTGGTAGCCACAAAATACGATGACCATGTCTGTTGAGTAGTTTTTGGATACGCTTATTTTTATGAAACCGAGCATTATCCATGACAATAACGCATTTGGTTTTAAGGCTTGGGATTAGTGTTCGTTTGCACCAGTTGTAGAATATGGTGCTGTTAATATTCTGCTCAAAGTAATCAAGCGCAAACAGCATTTTTTCATACAATGCCCCGATGACATTCGTACGCTTTTTTGCTTGCCAGTTGTAGCTATCTATACAGGGTGTACCTATCGGTGCATAGCCATGAGAGCGGATAGTCTCGTGCTCAAAGCCGCTTTCATCCATATAGACAATGGGATAGCCTTGCTGTTTAAAGTGATCAAGCCTACTCTGGAATATCGCTCTTTTGATCGGACAGGCTTTTGGATGTTCCAAGGTCTTTTTTTGACTGATACCAAGACGCTTTAAGGCAATCTCAATGCCTGATTTGCTACAATTTAAACGCTGTGCTCGCTCATACATGTAATCGTCTGGATATTGCGCAACGTCTTGAAGAAGTCTTCATTTGGTATTTTACTGGGTGCTTTATCCCGAGATTGTTTGATTGTTGGGTTTTTCAACCAGCGTTGTAATGCCGTCTTGCTAACGTCATAGAAAGTACACGCTTCACGAATAGTCATGTCTTTGTTTTTGACGCTTTTGATCACTTGCGCCCGGAAGTCTGCAGAATAAGTCATCGTTATTAATATCTTTCTCTTAGTTTTAATAGTATTGTATCTTATTTATAAAAGACCGACTATACCATCATGTGCTAGATCCATAACAATGAATGGTGAACGGTTAGCAGCGTTACCACTATCAAAACCGAGATAACGTATAACATTTTTATGATCTATCTCTTGAGCTTTTTCCCATTCATTGATAAGAGAACGATAGTTTTCATCATCTGGTAAAAAGTTAGTTAGGGTTTTCATAGCAAACTGGCTATTAGTATTTTGCTCTTCTATTAAAAATACTTGACCCATACCTCCATTTCCCAAAAAGTCGACTAATTCGTAAGCCTCACTATTAAACTGTATAACATCATTTATCCTATCAAGTAGTATCTAGAATTATTGAACACTTCAAATTATTAACCACACACTAATTGTGGTTGAAATGACTATAGCAAACCAGAAAAATGGATTTTCTTTATTAGCCCAAGATGTAGCACGAGCAAATTGTATTGGTAAGCTTGCAGTTACCAATGCAATTAAAAATATTGGTAAAGTAAAAATCCACATAACTAAATAGTAGATCAGAAAAATCAATAAAAATACTAATGAAAGAATTACACTTGATATAATTGGACTGTTAAAACTCATACCTGTGTTTGATAATATAGTGCTAAAACTCGGAAATATAATGCTTAAGCTGTCGGCTATCGCAATGTAAAAACCTGACGTTAAGTTCTCTCCTGTCAATAAATCGAAACCTCCTAATATTATTGGACTAAGAATTACTAAAACAATATTTCCTGATCTTCTAAATATAGTGTTCTTATGGTCAATAAACCAGTTTATTGAAAACCAGCTCATAAATACGAATGCAAATACTAAGAAGGACACATAACCTGAATCTGTACCTATGAATTTACTGATGATTAAAAAAAGTGTAAAGAATAGGAGGCTTGCCCATCCATAAAGTTCACGCAGTGCTTTGAGGCCAGCTGTAAATGACAGTATTTCAAGATTTTTATTTAATTTGTTATAACTGTCTTGTATATTAGAAAAAAATTTATTTATTGTTGGATTTCCTCTAGTATTACTATCTACTAGGCATAAGCTTGTAAAGCTCAACATGAGAACACCAATTACTCTAAATAACGTTTCCAAAATCTTTCACCTTCAAAATAAGTTCATTTTATTTTGAACACTTATACACAGCAAATCAATGATGCCTAGTTTAGATACGTCAACTATTGTCGTGTCTTATCTAAGACAATGAAAATTTTTATTTATTCTTGTCTTATTTTTTAACAATGCTCTGTCAAACTACCAATACTCGCCTTGGAGAGCGGTTTAGCCTCGACAGTAGCGGGTATACTTATGTGACCACTGGTTTGCGTGGACTTGGCTTTCCAGAAAATCATAGATTTTCTCTTGCGTCGGGGTAAGTGTCTCCCAGACACTTACTGTTTCCCTCCTCATATCGAGGCAACAGGAACACTATCAGCCTTTAGTCACCGCGCTAGTGGGCATATAAGATATGAGCGGATGGCGAGATTAGCTCCAAAACATCAAACCCCAAAACCGCAAACCAAACTCTTCTCAATTCACATCCCAGCCACTTTAACTCTGATTATTTTCAATAAAGTCATTGATTTGCCGAGTGATTATCTTCCATAGTTTGACTTGCGAGGCTCGGCTTCCTGCACCCATATGCGGGGTTAGAATGATGCGAGGATGACCTTCATTAGCGAGCTGGACAATCGGGTCATTTTCGCCAGCAGGTTCATTTTCAAATACGTCAGTAGCATAGCCGAGTATTTGCTCCTGTTTGACTGCGCTAGCTAAGGCCTCGCTATCGACAATCTTGCCACGGGCGACGTTGACCAGTAGCGGTTTTTTGCTCATTTTGCTTAGGGTGTCTTGGTTAATGAGATGTTTGGTTTCCTCGGTGAGCGGGCAATGTATGGTGATGACATCGGACTTGCTCAGGACGGTTTCAAAGTCGGTGTAGTTGTCATTACGAGGCTTGCGACCTTGGCGCTCTGCCCATAGGACATTCATGTCATAGGCTTTGGCAAGCTTAGTAATCCGCTTACCAATGTCACCGATACCAATCATACCGATGGTTAAGCCCTCGAGGTCAATGGCCTCAGCATCGATGATGTCGGCTCGCCCCTTCTCCTTCCATTCGCCACTTTTAACTTTGTTGTGATAATGGATACTGGCACGCATGGCGCTGAGTAGTAGCATCATGGTGTGCTCGGCGACGGTGGCGCTGGCAAAATCCGGTGCGTTGAGGAGCTTGACGTCGTGGTCTTCGCAGGCTTGTTTGTCAATGTGGTTGGAGCCGACAGAGAGGAGCTGGATGAGCTTGAGATTGGGTAGCGCCTCAATCACTTCACGCTCGATACGTAGGGAGCCGTTAATCATGATGTCGGCATCTCGACAGCGCTCAATGATGGTTTGATTGTCTTGTGGGGTTTCTTCAAAGGTGACGTAGTCGGTTATTTTTTTTGGGGTAGGTCGCTCTAGGTCGGTAGCAAATCTTTTTTCATCGAGTAATACGGCTTTCATGAGGTACTCCTTTTTTAGTAATAGCTCTTTTATTTAGCACTTACTATATAAGGCTTGCGGCTGACGATGTGTTAGCGTTTGTTAGACATCGGACAAGCTCTTGTATATTCAGGTCTGCACCAAGCAAGGTTGTTTACTCACCTTGTCCCCCTCATTTGCTATAATGGCGCCACTTTATCAATTAATAACCTCCTACACCTCACGGTAATCTTATGAAATTCTCAAAATTTGGTCAAAAGTTCACCCAAACCACTGGCATCTCACAATTGATGGACGATCTGGGCGATGCACTAAAAAGCGATCAGCCGGTCAATATGCTCGGCGGTGGTAATCCTGCCAAAATTGATGCGGTGAATGAGTTGTTTTTGCAGACTTACCAAGCGCTTGGCAATGACAGTAACGCTAGTGACCCTGATAGTAGCGCCATTATTAGTATGGCAAACTACTCCAACCCGCAAGGTGATGCTGAATTTATTGATGCCTTAGTTGGCTTTTTTAACCGTCATTATGATTGGAATCTGAGCGCGGAAAATATCGCCCTAACTAATGGTTCGCAAAATGCTTTTTTCTTCTTGTTCAATCTGTTCGGCGGGGCCTTCAGTGATAATAAGCTTGATGAGCATGGTCAAGATAAAGAAAGCCAGTCCGTAGACAAATCCATCTTGCTACCGCTTGCCCCTGAATACATTGGCTATAGCGACGTGCACATCGATGGTCAGCACTTCATGGCAGTCCTGCCGCATATCGATGAAGTCACTCATGATGGCGAAGAAGGCTTCTTTAAATATCGGGTGGATTTTGAGGCATTAGAGAACTTGCCTGCGCTCAAAGAAGGTCGCATCGGTGCCATTTGCTGTTCGCGCCCGACTAATCCAACTGGTAACGTGTTGACTGATGAGGAAATGGATCATTTAGCCGAGATTGCCAAACGCTATGATGTACCGCTGATTATCGATAATGCTTATGGTATGCCCTTCCCTAATATCATTTATTCAGATGCGCATCTGACGTGGGATGACAATACGATTCTTTGCTTTAGTCTCTCCAAGATTGGCTTGCCAGGCGTACGCACTGGCATCATCGTCGCGGCTCCTGAAGTGATCGCAGCGGTCAGTGCCATGAATGCGGTGGTCAATCTAGCCCCTACCCGCTTTGGTGCAGCCATTGCCAAGCCACTGGTAGAAAACGATCGTATCAAGCAGCTATCGGACAACGACATCAAGCCGTTTTATCAGCAGCAAGCAACACTGGCGGTAAGACTTTTAAAAGAAGCGCTGGGTGATTATCCATTGATGATTCATAAGCCTGAGGGTGCGATATTCTTTTGGCTATGGTTTAAAGACTTGCCGATTACCACGCTTGAGCTATATGAGCGTCTTAAAGAAAAAGGCACGCTCGTCGTACCAAGTCAGTTCTTCTTCCCTGGTGTTGATGTCAGCGACTATCAGCACGCGCACGAATGTATTCGTATGAGTATCGCTGCGGACGAGCAGACGCTCACTGATGGTATTGCAGTGATTGGAGAAGTGGTAAGAGCGCTTTATGATGAGGCGGCAAATAAGAATTCTTAAAGCACTTTATCGTAGGAATGGTTAATTATAGAAACAAAAACACGGACTAATATTTAGTCCGTTTTTTGCGCTGTAAACAACATCTATGAGTCCTTGATTTAAGCGCTTGAGGTGATTCGTCAATTATACGATAACAAAGAGAGTGTTAGCATGTCGCAGCATGTAATTATTGAGTAGCAACACCATCAACTACTTTTATTCTAATATACTGTGACCGATTATTAAGATTACCGTCTTCCTGCCAATAAGCGGCGCTATGAGTCACTGCCAAATACAAATAGCCGTCGCTCGCCCAAAATATATCTGCTGACTCCATAGTAGGCATCCAGTTTTGCAAGCCTGCACTGATAATAGGTTTGACCTCTCTACCATCGATTTTATACAGTCCAAGCTCGGTCTGTTGCTCATATGGATTGGCGTAGGCTGAGATGATGTATTTTTTATTGGGCGAGATATAAGGGTAATCTAAGAACTCTTGTGTTAAGTGGCCTTCGACTTGATCTATCATTCGATAACCTTGACCCTCCCAATATCGCACCGCAACGAGATGCTGGTCTAAATCATCAATTCGACCGATATAGCGATAGTTTTCTGTATCTTCTTCTAAATTGTTATCTACCAGTGTTAATGAGTCTTTAGCCAATTGAATGGATATCACGCCGTCGCGCTTTTTGATAGCGTTTTTATGAGATAAAAAATCAACAGCCAGCGGTCGTTTTTTTTCAAACAATGCTTTATCTATCAGCTCAATTTTCAGGTAATCATTAAGCGCTTTGCCAGTTTCAAAGGACTCATCTTTTTTGCCTACTGATAAATGCGACACTATATTCAAGTCTTTAGGCATCAGTACTATGCTATCAAGCAATCCAGTCTGGTCTTTCTTGATATAGACCTTTTCCCACCGGACCACCTCTATTTGCATCCTATCTTGGCCGTCATAGTCTTCATCGTACTGTCTAAAAATACTGTCGCGAATCCCATACCACTGTTGATTGTCTTCGATGACATCAAGCTTTGTGCCAATACGATAGTCTTTAATCTTTTTTGCAGCACCACTCGGTAACTGGCGCGCAATTGCGCCGTCTTTGGCGGTCACGTAGACCTGCTTTAATACAGGAGTGTTGTCGTAGTCAATGACAATACCATCGCGATTGTATTCTGCCAATTGTGCTGCAGACATAGGCTTACGCATATCAATAGTGACGCTTTGACTGGCTATCGCAGAATGGTAGCTACCGAGGCTTAGTAGTAGCGCTGTTAATATTAAAAGGTGTTTGTTTGATATGCAGTTATTGTTCAAACGCTTGATGAGCAAGGGTGTGCACGGTTTCAATACAAGCATAATATTGACCTCTCTTTGATTCGATTCAGAGAATCTTTAAAATGAGTCTTTTGCTTTTTGATTCGTTTATGTTAACCGTTTTTCTATCACTGGTTTGTGTTATTTGCTAATCATCTATCATCGTTTTTTCAAAGACCCACTCACTAAAACCGTTGGATGAAAAATTGTCGTCCATTTATTCAATGCATAAAGCACATAAGGCAGCAGACAAGTATTAACCAAGTCATGGAGGCTTGCCTTTATGTCTACCATTCCTAATGCAAAAAACCCTCTAGGTATAATGATATGGCGGTTGTCTAGATATTCACCCAATAGAGCAACGCCCGTTACCACGATTAAAGCCATGAATGATCTGATACTTTGCTTTTTGATAATAGGCAGCAGCACGAGCAGACATAGCAGATAGACACCGACGCCAACATAGATATGCAGAGCATCCTTGGCCAGTCCGGTTATCTCTATGATGTTTATTTTAAAGATTGTGAAGTCCACTGGGATGTTCCAAACTTGAGATGCTCTAGACTAACCGATAATGCTGATGCTGAATAGCACTTTTCAATTCGATAGTTGGCAAAGGTTAGCAAGCGTGCTTTTTATGAAGAATCAAAGGCAGTTTTTTAAATCGGCCTTGGGGTGTGATTTAGCCCTGAGTGAGGGAATAACCAAGCACTGCTTCGTCCGAACGCAAGAGGTTTGCATGTTCGCAAATTCCGTAGCAATATCCTGCTAACGACGATAGCGTTGCGGACTAAGTCTGGGGGTGGTCGCTCGGTTTTAGAGGGAACGCTACCAGACCTATAAACCCGCACACCAGCGTCTAAGCAGATACAAGCGTCAGGTGGGTCTGGCTACACATCCCACTCTACAAAGTTCTTTAACAGTTGCAAGCCTGCGGTGTGGCTTTTTCTGGATGGAACTGGGTGGCAAATAAGTTATCTTGGATAATACTGGCACAAAACGGCTGACCATAGTCACAAACAGCAGCCACTTGCGTGCTATCGGCAGGCGCGCAGTAATAGCTGTGCACGAAGTAAAAGTGCGCATTGTCTTCAACACCATTCCATAAAGGATGATCAAAATCCATACCGCTAATGGTATTCCAGCCCATGTGCGGCACTTTGATGGTCGCGCCTTGCTCGTCTTTCCATGTAGGATCGAACGCCTCTACAGTACCATCTAAGATACCAAGACAGTCTGTGCCGCCATTCTCAGCAGACTGCTCGAATAGCGCCTGCATGCCAACACAGATGGCCATGACAGGCTTATTAAACACAGCATGGCGTACGACCTCATCAATGCCAGCCTCCGTCATACCAATCATACAATCGCGCATCGCACCGACGCCAGGGAAGACAATTTTGTCCGCTGCCGCGACAACCTTTGGATCATTGGTGATAGAAACTTCCGCACCTACCGCTGATAATGCTTTGCTAGCAGAGTGCAAATTGCCCATGCCATAGTCTAATAGTGCAACTTTTGTCATTAATTGGTTCTCATTGTTGAGTCGTTTTAATATATATAATCTCGTGTTTTTGCTAAGGTGTAAACAAGATTTTGCTACAAGTCAGCCAAGCGCAGGTTTTATGAGCAATACGCCAAGCTTGGCTGATAGCCTTAGCTGTACCTTAGAAAGCTTCTTTGGTCGAAGGTAAGGTATTCAATGCACGCTCATCATATTCACACGCCATACGCAGCGCACGCGCAAAGGCTTTAAAGGTAGATTCGATTTGATGATGGCTGTTTTTGCCTTTTAGATTGTCTAAATGTATGGTCATCCATGAATGGTTGACAAAACCAAAGAAGAACTCGCTAAATAAATCGACATCAAAAGTACCCACGTGTGAGCGGGTAAAAGGAATGTCCATATGCAGGCCGGGACGACCTGAGAGATCGACGACCGCACGGGTTAGCGACTCATCGAGTGGTGCGTAAAAATGACCATAACGACGAATGCCTTTTTTCTCACCCAGCGCTTTTGCAAAAGCTTGTCCAAGCGTAATACCAGTATCTTCGACACTGTGGTGATCATCGATGTAAGTATCACCCGTACATTTGATGTCTAAGTCAAACAGACCGTGACGCTTGATTTGATCAATCATATGATCCAAAAACGGCACACCAGTGTCTACAGTACCTTGTCCAGTGCCATCAAGATTGACAGTACAGGTCACTTGCGTCTCAGCAGTATTGCGCTCAACAGTCGCAGTACGCGCTGGACGACCGTATAGGTTTAAGTTCGAGTTTGGGTTTGAATCAGTTGTCATGGCTACTCTCTATAAGTTAAAAGCAAACAATAAAATAGGCCTAATAATAAGCCTGACGTGTTCCAAATATGAGAACGATAAAATATCACTAAATAAGCTCATAGCTATCATAGATAGCTAAAAAATAGATACTGTCTTTCTTATCCTAAATAGATACAAGGATGATATAAGTCTGTATGGTTAATTTTTATAGTGGATGGACTATAAATCACTACCCTCATCATAGCAAACCCCAACAACTACTGCCACGACCAAGGCATAAACCAAGCACAAAATCATCGTATTCTGCTAAAATAATGTGTTCAATATTATCAATCATGGCCGCGCCTGCCCTACTATCCTGCGCTATATCATATTATAGGAGCCGACTATGCCTTTAGAAGCGATTGCCATCAACAGCTTGGACGCTCCACTGATCAAAAAGCCTGCGCGCGAAAATGAGCTGTCTGAGCGTCTGCATGCTTTGTATGATAGTGATGATGCGCAGCCTAGTGGCGCAGAAGTATTAAACATCGTCGAGCAAGGCTTTAAGCGTGGTCAGACACTCTACGTCGGGATGTTTAATGACAAGCCTATTGCCGCAGTGGCCTGCTTTGATGATGGCCAAACCAATGCCAAACGCTTGCAATATCTCACCGTGCATCGCGAAAATCGTAAACGTGCTATCGACGCCAAGTTCATCAAGCTGGTCTATGATGCCGAGGTCAAAAAAGGCGTGCGTGAGTTTGTCCCTGTCGATGCGGATATTCACCGTATCATGAGCGAGTATGAGCTATTGCGTGTCAAAGATTAATGAGCTTTATTTGACTCATGCCAACACCTTATTAAGCCATAACAGATTATTTTTGAGTTTTTATAGCAGATAATGCAAAAACTTCTTGACAGCAGGGCGTATATTTAGTTTAATAGCGTCCTCAACGAAGACGGCTCGATAGCTCAGTAGGTAGAGCAACGGATTGAAAATCCGTGTGTCGGCAGTTCGATCCTGCCTCGAGCCACCATTCGTTTATAGAATTCTAAAAAACCCTAAACATCGCTGTTTGGGGTTTTTTTATGCTTAAATTTTATGACCTTTTTATGGTAAGTGATATAACCAGCCTATAATGAGACTTTAGGAAATGAGACTTTAAGAATAAAATCGATTCGTCGATAACTAACTATCAGCAGGAGTTACGAGTTACTCCTGATACAGCCGACCGCGCAATAGTAGATTACAACGCTCACGCGAATCCAAATCATAAATCGTCGCGCGATAGTCGATACCGTGACGCCCTTCAAAAAATATCACCCGATCGCCCACTGCCAAAAAACAAGACGTACGCGCATCATAGATAAAACCATCAATCACAAATGCCAAATCACGATCTATCTCTCGTACCGTATAGGTCTCACCTTGCGGAATCAAACGCTCAAACCATGCGCTATGAGCGACATTGGTAGTTAGGACACTTGTGAGTAGCAGCGCTGACATCATAAGCGCTTTTTTTAATAACATCGTGAAATCCGAGCCAGCTAAGCTGACTTTGTTTATGATATTTTTATTACCTGCCATGACCTTTACCTGCTCAGACCTGCCCAATAATGGATTCTTCTCATGCTAAACGCTTACTGTCACGGTTGCATAACATTTTTGTGCTGTTTTTTAGCCAGCTGCGCTCAGTATACTCGATAGCAATGAGAATGATAAATAAGACAGCTGAATACTAGAAACATGATTACTAATAGGGATAAGCGATGAGAGAGTTTGATTATGATTTGGATTATAAAAACCTAGACTTGCGGGCACAGCCTGAGCTATACCGTGTCGGTCGCGGTGAGCAAGGAGTGTTATTAGTGGAGCCTTATAAGTCTGAGATCTTGCCGCACTGGCGCTTTGCCACTCCCGATATTGCGACAAAAAGCAGCGAGACTATTTATCAGATGTTTTTAGATTATCTGGCTGCTGATGACTTCGTCGGTGCTGATATGGCGCGCAAGTTTATTCAAATGGGCTATACCCGCGCCCGCCGTTATGCCAATCATAAAGGCGGCAAAAAGTATAAAGGACCAGTGCTTGATGATAAAAAAGGTCAAAGCGGGGCGCATGGACGCGAAGAGCTACCACGGCAAACCGAAGATCCTATCAAAGCAGAATCTGCCCGTATTTTTAAACAAAAATGGGATCTGTGCCGCGAAAATGAAACCTATCTAAAGATGAAAAAGGAACATCGTGAGCGCTATAAAGAGGTTGAATAGTAGATATTAAAAACACTAGTAACAGTTAGCTTTGACAGTTTGCTGTGCTATGGTAATACAGAATTAAAACCTAAACTTTAAATCTAATAACTTAAAAAACGAATGCAATACTTCTAGGTAGCGAGGAATAATGGATAAGCAACTTTTAATTTTTGATTTCGATGGCACCTTAATAGACAGTGTGCCAGATTTGGCTGATGCCACTAACGCAATGCTAACCACACTTGGCAAAGACACCTACTCTCTCGACACCATACGTAATTGGGTGGGCAATGGCTCAAGGATGTTGGTCGAGCGCGCGTTGGTAGGCAAGATAGAAGTACTGGAGGATGAGTTAACGGTCGAGGAAGCCGAGCATGCCGAGCAAGTGTTTTTTGATGCCTATAAAAACCTTAGTGACAGCAAAACTGTTGCCTATCCAAATGTCGATAGTGGCTTGCGGCAGTTAAAAGAAGCGGGTTACACTTTGGCGCTAGTCACCAATAAACCCATACGCTTTGTACCCAAAATACTAGAGAGTTTCGGCTGGACGTCTTTGTTTGATATGGTCTTAGGCGGCGACAGCTTGACCACAAAAAAGCCTGATCCCGCGCCATTGCTACATGTCTGCGATAAGCTTGGTGTTATGCAAGACAAAGCGGTCATGATTGGTGATTCAAGAAACGATATATTAGCGGGACAAAACGCTAAGATAGATACGCTTGGACTGTCTTATGGTTATAATTATGGGCAAGACATTCGCGACCTGAACCCTACCGCAGCGTTTGATGACTTTGCTACATTGGTCAAATATCTTTTGAAAGATTAATCTTTGGCGTGTTTAAAGCACTTAACACACTAAGCAGCTAACCCTTTAATCTACATACCTCCAACCTGTGACGAGACCTTGATATGCCCGTACCTAGCGACATAGCCATCGCCCAAAACGTTACCCTACAACCCATCAACGACATTGCAAAAAAACTTGGTTTATCAGCTACTCATATCGAACCTTACGGACATTATAAGGCAAAAATAAATCCAGACGATGTGTTTGACATGCCAGCTAAGGCTAAGCAGAGCAAGTTGATATTGGTCACTGCCATTAATCCGACACCCGCTGGCGAAGGTAAAACCACGGTCACTATCGGCCTAGCGGATGCACTAAACCGTATTCATCAGCAGCAAAACAGTGGTGAAAAAACGGTGGTTGCCATACGCGAGCCGTCCATCGGCCCAGTATTTGGCGTCAAAGGCGGTGCCGCTGGTGGCGGTTACGCGCAAGTACTGCCCATGGAGGATATCAACCTGCACTTTACCGGTGACTTTCATGCCATCGGCGCGGCCAATAACCTACTAGCCGCGATGCTAGACAATCATATTTATCAAGGTAACGAGCTAAATATCGATCCAAAGCAAGTGTTTTGGCGTCGTGCGGTAGATATGAATGATCGGCAACTGCGCAACATTATCAGCGGCATTGGCAAAACTACAGACGGTGTGATGTGTGAGGATGGCTTTGATATCACCGTCGCCTCTGAAGTGATGGCTATCTTTTGCTTAGCGACAGATTTGAATGATTTGAAACAGCGTTTGGGCAATATATTGGTCGCCTTTAGCAAAGACAAACAGCCAATTTATGCCAAAGACCTCAATGCTCATGGGGCAATGGCAGTACTGTTGAAAGAAGCCATCAAACCCAACCTTGTACAGACGATCGAGGGCACGCCTGCCATTGTCCACGGCGGCCCATTTGCCAATATTGCCCATGGCTGCAACTCCGTTATTGCAACCCGCGTTGCCATGCATTTGGCAGATTACACCCTTACAGAAGCGGGCTTTGGAGCCGACCTTGGCGCGCAGAAGTTTTGTGATATTAAGTGTCGCTTATCAGAGTTGACGCCAGATGCGGCCGTTATCGTCGCCACCATCAGAGCGTTGAAATACAATGGTGGGGTCGCTAAAGACGAGCTAACGACTGAGAACTTGCCAGCACTTGAGTAAGGTCTGCCAAATCTGATGAAGCATATCAAAAACATGCAAGAAGTGTATGGGCTACCCGTAGTCGTCGCCATTAACCAGTTTGTCAGTGATACTGACGCTGAGGTTGAGTTGGTGCGACAAGCCTGCCTAGAAAAAGGCGTAGAAGTCGCGCTGACACAAGTATGGGAAAAAGGCGGCGCTGGCGGTGAAGACTTAGCACACGCTTTAATTAAGCTACTTGATGATAGCAGCCATCAGCCCAACCAATTTCGTTTGGCTTATGACAGTGACAACAGTATTGCTTATAAGATTCGCACGATTGCACAGCGAATCTATGGCGCCGATGATATCGATATCAGTAGCTTGGCCAAGGCTAAAATACGCCGCCTAGAAGAATTAAATCTCGACAAGATGCCCATCTGTATCGCCAAAACCCAGTATTCGCTCACTGATGATGCCAAACGACTTGGCCGGCCTACTGGCTTTGATATTCATGTACGCGATATCAGCATCTCATCTGGTGCAGGGTTTATCGTGGTGATTTGCGGCCCAATCATGAAAATGCCTGGCCTACCCAAACGTCCTTCAGCGGAGCATATTGATTTAGACGATGCCGGCAATATTACTGGGCTGTTTTAATTTCAGTAGTTTCTTTTTAAAGCTTGTATTAAACACCTTATACCAAAAGCCCTTCTAACTTTTAGAGGGGCTTTTTTATGGAAACACTCTAAGACTTAACACTCAAATATAACGAGTACGCCGAAACTCAGCCTTACTAATACTAATTTCCAGTTTTAATATTGCATTGTCTCAAATTTTATGAATTGAGCTATTCAGCACTTCAGATGACATTTAACTTTGTATGTTTTGTGTACCTTTAAACTCTCAAATAAAGTCAACAGAAATCATTTAATACTGAATACTATCCATATAACCCTTAGATTCAAACTTAAAAAAACCAACCAAAAACCCTAAATTATTGATATTAAATCGGTTTTAACGATACTTTTAATGGTTATATCTTTATATGTAATAACTTTTCTTTATTTTATAACTTCTCTGTAGGATGTTTTAACTTTTGTAAATATATGCATCTAATAAGTTAATAATTAAGCAATAGTAGCGAAATAGTTTTATCTTAGGAAAGGTAAACATAAGTTGCTTGATACTTGGATGCAGAATTTATTATAGATAGGTCGTTAGAAATTCTCACTGTCTCGATAAATTCAGTCATCTGCTAAACATTTAGTAACTGCTCATCGAGCAATAATAAAACAGCCAATAACCATATAACATAACTCAGCAAATACATAAGGCACCATACGTATATTGATATCTTACAAAATTAGAGCGCATCAACAATACTCACAGTAATAAAATTATGATTATGCCCACATTTTGTACGCTAAGGATGGTGTACACAGGAGAATATACTCCCTGCCATTCTTAATATTATCACCTGACTGTATGACCTGATAAAAACCACTGTTTCATGTTTAGTTGATACTTTGCACTTTTATTAATATTTAGTTTTGTCAGCCACTATATGCCAGCTATATGAGGATATTATGAAGCCACTTTCTGTGATGTTGTCGATGCTTGCCATCGGTATCACCTCTAGCGCCGCGATGGCTCAAGCGACCAGCTTACCTAACGTTAGCCCAGCCAATAGTGATTTGGCCAACCGCGGTGCTTATATCGCGCGTGCAGCCGATTGTATGGCATGTCACGGTGAGGACTATACGGGCGGCACTGCCATCGAAACCCCAATGGGCGGTATCTATGCCACTAATATCACCCCATCCAAACGCTACGGCATCGGCAACTATAGCGAAGCCGATCTAAAGAAGGCACTACAAAAAGGTCGTGCGCCCAGTCACATGCTCTATCCTGCAATGCCTTATCCGTCTTATAGTGGGATGACTGATGAAGATATTAGTGCACTATTTGCCTACTTGCAGACAGTACCTGTCTATGATCAGGCACCTGATTATAAGACTGACCTGCCCTTTCCCTTTAACATTCGTACACTCATGCTGGGCTGGAACGTGCTCAATATTCCTTCTTCCACTAACCGTGAAGGGCTCACAGAAGTACAGCAGCGCGGTGAATACTTAGTCAATAATCTGGGGCATTGCGGCACTTGTCACACGCCGCGCAACGCTACCATGGGCTTCGATAAAAGCAAATATCTGGCGGGTGCACAGCTTGGCCATTGGTATGCACCAAATATCACTCCAGATGCGCTCAGTGGTATCGGCAGTTGGAGTGAGCAAGATATTGTCACTTATCTACGCACAGGTGAGCTTGACCAACGCGCCTTTGCTGGCGGCCCTATGGGTGAAGCAGTTGCACACAGTACCCGCTACCTAAAAGATGAAGACTTAGGAGCCATTGCCTCTTACCTAAAAGCAGTACCTGCCATTCAGACCGATGATAAGGTCACTGCAGTCGATGCATCACGTCTACCAAGTCCGATTAATGAGTCAATCACTCATGATCTTGTCGCTCAAAAAGACTATCTGGCCGAGGCTAAAGCAGAGGTAGCAAATGGTAGTAACTCACCTGAAGCTTTATATTTGGCTACCTGCGCAAGCTGTCATGGTGTTGACGGCTACGGTCAACCTGATGCTCAATACTCACCCATTGTTGGTCTCAGCAGTATCCGCCGTGAAAGGCCTGATGCACTCGTCAATATGATTGTCCACGGTGTGGAAGGCAGTACCAATACCTCACCTATCATGCCAGGGTTTTCCGATGATCTAAACAGTGAGCAAATTGCCAGTATCGCTAACTATGTACGCGTTAACTTTGGAGGACTGACCAGCAGCAATGTAAAAGCTGCCGATGTCGACCGTATAGCAGCAGGCGAGGATCAAAGACCATTTTTGATTAAATATGCAGGTTTTCTAGCAATATTAGGCATCCTTGTCGCCATTATCGTCATTATATTTATTATACGCGCAATCATACGCTCTAGACGTCATCGCTAGTTTGAGTTTTTTAATCAAACAGCAAGGCTATTAACGATATAAAAGCGTTCGAAACGCTGATGACAAGACATGGATGAAGGGCAAAAAGGTAAGGCACTAAGGCTTGGCTTGTAAAACGACTCTATAAGCTAAGCCTATAATAAAAGTAAGTACTTACCAACATGCGCGAACGTCATACTATAAAGGACACCATCATGAAAGACATGCTTCAATCACCCACACGGCGCCAATTGCTCTCGATGATCGGTAAAACAGCGGGCGCAACTGCAATGTATCAGGCAATGACCACACTGGGGTTTGCCTCGGAATCTATTTTTGAAGAATCTATGGAGCTTGAAGGCGCACCTCCAGGAGCAAGTATTGTGATCCTCGGTGCAGGTCTTGGTGGCCTGACTGCCGCCTATGAGCTGCGCAAAGCAGGCTACGATGTCAAAGTTCTTGAGTATCAAAATCGCGGCGGCGGCCGCTGTTGGTCTCTAAATGGTGGTGAAAAATATACTGAGCTTGGCGGCGAAGAGGTCACTTGCGACTTTGAAGAAGGTAACTATCTAAATGGTGGGCCATGGCGCTTGCCAAGCCATCATTATGCCGTGTTTCACTACTGCAAAAAGTTTGGGGTAGAGCTGCAACCCTTTATCCAAACCAACGACCGCGCTTACTTGCATCGTACCGACCACTTTGGTGGTGTACCGCAGCGTTTGGGCGATGTCAAAAACGACATACGTGGTCACGTATCAGAGCTGTTATCAAAGTCTGTAAACGTAGGCGGTCTAGATCGCTCAGTCAATAGCGAGGATAAAGAAAAACTGCTCGAAGGCTTACGAGGTTGGGGCGTACTCGATAAAGACTATCGCTATAGATCTAGCCATGCAACCACTAAGCATCGCGGCTTTAGTGTCTTTCCAGGTGGTGGTTTGATGCCAAATGAAACACCCTCAAAGACCCTACCGATGAGTGAGATTTTGAGCTCAGGTATGTGGGCAGATATCTACGGTGAGCATACTACTTACAGTCATCAGCCTACGATGTTTCAGCCAGTCGGTGGTATGGAAAAAATCGGTGAGGCATTCACGCGTGAATGCGCTGATATGATTAAGTTCAATGCCAAGGTTACTAAGATCCATCAAGATGATAGCGGGGTCACAGTTGATTATGTCGATAGTAATAATCCAGAAGGCCCAACTAAGACCGTACGTGCCGACTGGTGTATCTGCAATATCCCACTGACGGTATTGACCCAGATTGACATCAATGTCTCAAAGCCTATGAAACAGGCAATGGCGGCAGTGCCTTATGACACTTCTTATAAAGTAGGACTAGAGTTCAACCGTCGTTTTTGGGAAGAGGACGAATGGATCTATGGCGGTGTCACTTATACCGATATGCCTATCAGACAGATCTCTTATCCATCAGGCAATATGTTTAAAGATGGCACAGGCGTATTACTAGGTGCTTACGGCTTCGGCGCCACTTCTTATAAGTTTAATACGCTGACTCCGCAAGAGCGTATCAATGTAGCGCTTGCTTACGGTAAATATATCCACCCACAGTATCCAAAAGAGTTCCGCTCGGGAACTTCGGTAGTATGGCATCGTATCCCTTGGACCTTGGGCTGCTATGGCATTTGGAGTGATTCCAGTCGGAAGCAGCATTACGATACACTCTGCAGTATCGACAACCGTATCGTGCTGACAGGCGAACACTGCTCACACATCCCTGCTTGGTTAGAAGGCGCTATTTTGTCTGGTTTAGACACAGCCAATCGCCTACATAAAAAAGCTAAAATGCTTGGTTAACTTTTATCAGTTAACGCAATCGCAGCTTATAACACTGTGGTTTAGCTAATAATGTGGTTCAACTTATAACGATAAAATTCAGAGGCAATCATGGACAATACAATCATGGAAAGCATGAAATCCAACGCATTTGCTATCATGTTGCTAAGCCTAGGCTGCAGTGCTGCATTATCAGGTTGTAGCCAACGTGCAGGTGACATCGAGACAGTGGCAAGCAAACAAGAGCAAGAGACAGCGCAAGCGGTTGACTATCAAGAGAGCCGTAATACGGGTGCTTGGGGCGGTGTCTATATGACCCGTGAAGAGCTCAAAGCACCCAAAGTCAATATCGTTGACGACAGCTCACTCCCAAGTATGGAAAACGATCCAAGTATTGCAGAATGGGAAGCCAAGTTCGAAGGCACCAATGCCTTTGTCACGACCGACGGCAAAAAACTATACCATGACTCATGCGCCGGCTGTCATATGCATGAGGGTGAAGGTGCATTTGGAGCAGGGTACTATCCGCCCCTAGCCAACAACAGTAAGATGGAATCTAAGTACTACACCATCAATATCTTGATCAACGGCTTCCGTGGTATGCCATCATTCCATACCATGATGAATGACGAGCAGATGGCGGCTGTTACTGAATATGTGATGAATGAGCTCAATGATTATAAAGAGACAGTCACGGCTGAAGATGTAGAAAAGCTAAGGCATGCCAATCCGCCAGGTGTAGATCCAAGTGTCTAATACGATCGGTATTATTACGGTATAGCGGAGGTATGAATAGTATTATTTGCTGCGATAGCTAAGTGCTTCAGACACATGAGCGCTGGTAATATTAATACTATCGGCAAGATCGGCAATCGTCCGCGCGACTCGTAATACTCGATGATAGCCACGCGCAGATAAATTCAAGCGCTGCTGCGCCATCTGTAATAACTGCTGCTCGCCCTCTCCTAGCTTAATAAACTGATCAAGTTCGCTCGGATTGAGCTCATTGTTGACCTTTTTTTGCCGTAACATTTGTCGCTTATGTGCCTCTGCCACCCGAGTGCGTACTTGCTGAGATGTCTCGCCAGCCTGACTATTTTGCAAATCTGCAATAGGGAGCGCTGGTACCGTAATGTGTAGGTCGATTCGATCTAATAGCGGTCCTGATAATTTGTCTTGATAGCGTTTTATTTGCTCAGGACGACAGCGACTGACAACTACAAATTTAGCTGATAATATCGAGGAGTTCTATAGTCAAATACTACAAAAATAGTTGATAATCTCATGACAGTGACCGAATCTACAATATTAAACGATAATTCTCCAGCAAGAACTATCCCTCGAAATCATAGAACTCTGACAGGATTCATTCACGGTAGTAACGATGGATTGTACTCAGGGTTCGAATCAAGCTTAGAACGTGATGCTCTTATACTGATTGAATTTAATACATCTATAATAAGATATCTATCTCAACCAAGAAGCTTTGAATATTTTCATGACAAAAAGGATAGGAAGTATACTCCTGATATCTTCATTCAGTATGACAATGGAAGGAAGCTTTATATTGAGGTTAAGTATCGAGAAGATATCAAAAAAGATTGGAGTGTTCTAAAACCTAAATTTAAAGCAGCTATCAAAGAATTATCCACTGAAGAGAATACACGGTTTAAGGTTTGGTCAGAAAAAGAGATCAGAACACCGCTTCTAAAGAACGCCACATTCCTACTCCCTTATAGGCATAGAAGTTTCGAGAACTATCAACTTGAAATGATCAAGAAAGTCGTTTCAAGGTTTGATGAAACAAATCCTGAAGACGTTATCAGGGTTTGTTCTAGTAACTTAGAGACTCGTGCTGAATTCTTAAATACTTTATGGTATGCCTTGTCTAATCAGATAATAAAGGCTGATTTAACTCGTCCTTTAACAATGAAATCACCTATATGGATGTAGTCAAATGAAAGCAGTCAAGTTAAATATAGGCGAAGAAGTGTTCAACGGTAACTCTCGCTATAGAATAACAGCTATTTTAGATATGGAACACGTCTGTGTTCGTAGTAGCTTTACTGGTAAAACTGATAAATTTCATATTTCTGAACTGTCTTCAAGCCCTACTGATGAAGATAGCTTAGATATAATACCATCTATCGAATTGATGAATATTCCAGACGATGAATGGATTGAAATACATAATAAAGCTGGACTTTTTAATAATATCCTTCAATCAGACTATGAGGATAGACGTGATGAGATCAAACAAGCTGCTGAAAAACTAGAGATATCTGAACCCACTTTGTATAGGCAATTGCAGAAGTACAAAGCAAGCAATGGTGATCCTACAAGCTTATTAAGAAAAAAGCGTGTGGATAAAGGGCGATTCGAGCCTGAAGTTGAGAAGATTATTCAGTCGTGTATAACACAGTACCTATCAACAGATAAATTAAAGGTTTCAGACGTTTTCAGAAACTTGGAGATTCAAATTTATCAGTACAATAAACTGAACGGTACTTCATTAGTTACTCCACATATTAATACTCTAAGATACAGAATATCTCAGCTTACAGCGGCTGAAATAGGATCTACAAGACTTGGCAAGAACGGTAAAGAGTCTTATCGACCTATCATGGGTAAATTTCCAGAAGTTATAAAGCCGTTGGAAATCGTACAGATTGATCATACCCCTCTTGATGTCATGATTGTTGACGACGTTAACCGTCTTGCTATAGGCAGACCGACAATTACACTAGCGATTGATGTTTTCAGCAGGATGGTAACTGGATTCTATATTTCGTTAGAAAAGCCAAATACCTTGCTCACAGGCTGTTGTATTACTCATTCTGTCTTGGATAAGAAGAAATGGCTAGCTGATCACAAGATAGACGCTCAGTGGCCTGTATATGGTCTTATAGATACTATCCATACTGATAACGGTAAAGAGTTTCATGCTAAGGCTTTAAAAAGAGCTTGCGAGAAATACCACATCAATCTAACTAAAAGACCAGTAGGAACGCCAAGATATGGTGGTCACATTGAAAGGCTGTTCAAAACCTTCAATGATACTGGTATACATACCCTCCCAGGAACCACAAAATCCAATATCGTAGATAAAGGTGAATACGATTCCGAGAAGAAAGCAGTATTGACGCTATTTGAGTTAGAGACTTGGTTCACTGAACTTGTAGTGAATGTTTATCATCATACTGTTCACTCTGAGCTTGGAATAACACCCTTCGAGAAATACAAAGAAGGAATATTAGGTAACGAAACCACCTTAGGAAGAGGTTTACCCCCCAAAATAGAGAATGAGTTGCAACTCAAAATTGATTTCTTACCTCATGAAGAACGAAGTGTGCAGAAGTATGGCATACAGCTTTTTGGCATACTTTATTATCACGACCTTTTAAGAAAATGGATACGCCAACCTGACAAAACACGTAAGAACTCAAAAAAATTCATCGTTAAATACGATCCAAGAGATTTGAGTTCAGTATTCTTCTATGATCCTGATATGAATGCTTATATCACTGTACCCTACAGAAATTCTAGTAGACCAGCTATATCTTTATGGGAGTTAAGAGAAATCAAGAGAAAACTGGCAGATTCTGATTCATTAAAGCAAGCTAATGAAGATGATATCTTTGAAGCTAGAATTAAAATGGCAAGAATAGTTGAAAATGCATCAAAGGAAACTAAGAAAGCGAGGCGATTAAAGCAGAAGGAATCTGTCAGAGTAAGAGAGTCTATTCCACAGATGGCTGAAACGAATAAAAATGTTGAAGATACGTACTTTATTGAATCCGATGACATGGATTTCGACATCAAACCATTTGAAGACGTAGAGGAATAAAAAATGGAACACTTATCTGAGAAAGCTCGCAGCTTAATAGATGCACCAAACAATCAGAAAATCCTCTACGCTAATACAGATAGATGGATTGGCTACCCAAGGGCTAAAGAAATACTTGAATCCCTAGAAGACCTAATGTGTTATCCAAAAACAGATAGAATGCCTAATCTGTTGATTATCGGTGATTCTAACAACGGCAAGACCAAAATATTGAAGCATTTTATGAAGCGCTATCAAGTTGATATTGATGAAGATACAGCATTGATACTAGAACCTGTTGTCATGGTTTCAGCACCTTCAAAGCCTGATGAAAATAGCTTCTATATTCGTCTACTACAAGAGCTTTGCACTCCATATGTAAAAAATGAGAGTGCTAGCGTTAAAAGAGAAAGAGTTATTAGAGTGCTAAAGAAGCGAAAAACAAGAATGCTAATTATTGATGAAATTCAGCACGTCATTGCAGGCTCATATAACGCTCAAAGAAACTTTCTTAACGCTATAAAAGATCTGAGCAATACGCTTCAAATTCCTATTGTTGGCGCTGGTATCGAAGATGCTTTTCATGCCATACAAGTAGATACTCAATTGGCTAATCGATTTCAAGTAGAAGTACTGCAACGCTGGAAAATAAACACATCTGACGATAAGAAAAACTTTGCTCGACTCATTGCATCCATCGAACAAAGCCTAGTACTACCAGAAGCTTCTTACCTCTATAAAAAGCCATACCTTGATCAAATCCATTATTTGAGTGAAGGTCTGATTGGTGAAGCATTCCAAGTGTTAAGGCAGTTAGCTATATTTTCTATCAAGAATGACCAACCTTGTATTAATCAAGAGACATTTGAATCATTAAAGCTACTGCCACCTTCAAGCAGACGTAACTTACTAAACCAACTAAGATGAAGACAAAATATCAAGGTCTAGAGCTATCCTATCAGTTGCAATTGCTTCCAATATACAAGAATGAGCTTATAAGGTCTTGGTTGGTTCGTAACGCCCTATATCTCAATATGAAGCCATCACAGCTATCCACTATTATTTTTCAAAATACTGATATTTGGAAGTCAGATATTGATGTTCAGCTTTCTCGGAGAAGTATTCAGTCACTTTTGAATACCGTTGAAATAAGAGAAGAGGACTTACTCAAACACTTATTGTCTTCGAAATGCGAACACTTTTACCCTCATTTAAATGAGTCTAAACAGGTGAAATGGTTATTACAGATTGGTGTTCACCAAAGAGGGAAAAAGAACAGCTTACAATACTGTCCAGCTTGCATTGCTTCAGACAAAGTACCTTACTTTAGAGCTTGTTGGCGTTTAGGATTTCTCACGAGTTGCCACATTCATGATATATGCTTATTAGATAGCTGCCCTAACTGCAATTCACCAATAGACTTATTTCGCTATAATAAGACTAACAATAAACATTTCGAACCATTAGATTACTTAGGGTGCAATCAATGCTCTTTTGATTTAAGGGAATCCCCACGAATAAAGCCTAGCTATTATGAACTTGAAGCTAATAAGGAACACTTTAAATTGCTAGTTGAAGGGCATGGTAGTATAGGTAACCTAGATTTTAACTACTCACACTTATACTATGATGGTCTAAAACGGATCATGTCATTTATTCTATGTAGTAAAAATGGGATAGAGTTATTCAAATATATTTTTAACAAATATGATTTAGATGATGACTGTATTAGAGAGAGGATGGAAGTATCACGTCACTCAGAACCTGAACACCTATCTATTAACATAAGAAAAGCTGGTGTTATATTCTCATACTATATAACAAGAGACTGGCCTATAAAGCTTCATCAGAATATGCAAGAAGTTGGGGATTACTAAACGATTTATATATTCTCCGCATCTAACCTATCCCTTTTGGCTTCAAAAGACCTTGGATTTGTTATTAAATTGAAATAGACACAATGTACATTAAAACATAAGAATTTTCTATGTAGACTAAGACCTAAATAATGAAAATAGAATTTAGTCAAAACTATGGTTCTCTTTAATATATTTTTCGACAAATTTGGCACTTGTAAAAGAAGCATATTCTTGGTAATAGTCATTTTTTTCACCATCACCAAAATCAGATATTGATTTTACAGCGAAGAAGTCTAAGTTATTGTAATCAGCTGCTTCGCAAGAAACATAGAAAGCTGAGACTTCCATGTCTATGCCTTTTAGTCTCTTATTTTTTTGATATGTTTCTAGGATAGTCTGCCCGTCATTCAGCACCGCGCTTCCAGTAGCTATGCCTCCTTTATTAATTGCAATAGCAGTATTAACAATACTTTTATCATCGAATTCAGTATTGATTTGATTTATACTATCCTTACAATTGTTTATAAAAGCTTGTAAGTTATCACTTAAAACCCTTCTAATATTTGAGTGTAAAGGAGAAGGATGAAAACGTACAGTTCCGCCAATCTTTTCTGTTTTTCCTTCATTATAGTTCCATGCTGATTGAGCAATCACTATATCTCCGTATTTGCTCTGGTCTTTTATACCTGCACAAATGCCAGTCATCACTATAAGCTTGGGACTGAAAAGCTGAATTAGTTTAGTTGTAGTAACAGAAGTATGTACCATTCCCTTTTCTGAAACAGCACATAAAATAGCATGTCTTTTGTGACCTTCTTTATCAGTAAAGCAACCTTTGTACCCAAATAGCCTACTTCCTAGAGGAGTTTGCTGGCTCCATTCCCAGTCAATATACTTCATAACAGTGGTGGCTTCTGGATCGTATAGAGCTGTCACTATACATACATCGACAGTATTGACAGGATTAAGAGATTCTGTATAAGACAAAATATCTAACAAGGTCTGCTTCCAAGAGTCTTCGGTATCGCTATATTTTATAATAGTCCATGCACATCTTTGAAACTGTTGCCTAGCCACAATCTCTAATTCATCATAAGCAGTAAGTCCAATACTTACTCTAGGTAAATTATAGAGGTTATCTTGGCTATTGATTTCTTTAACAAATTTTAACGTTGTATCTAAATCTGGAGTGGAATCAAAATTCAATGGCAGGTTTAGATCTAATATCATTAGATCGTATAATACCTCTTTATCTTTTAGCTTCTTTTTCGCCTCTACTATTGTCAGTACGCTATCAATCGTTAACTCACTCTCATCATAATTCTTCCGAATGGTGCTGCAGATTGATCGGGTTTTTTCACCACTATCATCGACTATTAATATCTTCATCTATTTCCTGTAAAAACTCTATTAACTTTTCTTTCCAGTCATCTATTAAACCACTATATTTGATAACACTAATTGTCAACTTCGAGGAATAGTTATTTAATTGTTTTTTTAGCTCATCTAATGACATACCCGACATACTTTCATCAGACCCTTCCAAATTGCTAAAGAAATCGTAAGCAGTGACTACAACAATTGGTATACATCTATTATCCCTAAAAAGCTGGCGAATGACCTCCTTACCTCCAAAGCCTTGAGGCCTACCACCAAACTCATTCCTACCAATATCAAAAGTTGGTAATGACATATCAAGAATAATACAATCAAAATCCTCTTTACTTTTTAGTAGAATTTTGGCTGATTTTACTGAATAAGCTTCTAACAGAATTGATTTTGGAAAGTTCTCTTCAACTAAACTTACGATATTTTCCTTTTTTGATAATTCATCTTCAACAACTAGAATTCTCATACCGTATACCCACTGTTAGGATTAAATCGCTGCTGTAAATCTAGTATAAAGTAATCATCCTCATAGCCAAAATTTATAGCTCCATCAGTATCATTGACTAAAACCATTGCTGCAATTTTATATAGACCTGAATTACCCTCAGATGCTATCTTGTCAAGATATTTGTGGTGTTCTATATTTTCTCTAATTTCACTAAGTAGTTCCTTATTTTTAGCTTCCATCCCATATATTACTTTGTTCCTAAAGCTATATTTAATTAACTTGTTATGATGATCTAATTTAACTTCAATATCTAAAGATACTACAGGCATGTGTACATGATCATTAATATTACCAACAATTATTTGGATAATATCTGCTAAAGGAAGTAGATTTGTAATTAAGACTTCCATATCGTTTTCTACAACAACATTACATACTATTTGAGTAGAAGAATGTCTTGCTTTAGCTGCTTCAATAGCGATATCCAACCATTCTTCTATCTTAAAGAAAGGTCTAGATGTCAGTCTATGTTTAAAGAACCAATCAGATGCCTTTTGTAAATTTACAGAAGACATTCTGTTAGATTCAATAACTAAATGATTCATGGTTTCATAGTATTCTTTATCCGTTACTCTGAAAATACTATCAAGATTACTAGATAATCTATTATGAATCTCAGAGACTTTAACAGAGAACTCATTTTGAAACTTCTTTCTAATACTTTCTAGAGATGGATCTAGAAGCTCCCAAAATAAGTTCAAAGTCAATACTACAAACTCTTCTAAATTACAATTTTGTATCGCAAGACGAAAGAAAACGAGAGTTGCTTTTTCAATTTTTAACTTTAGAAGACCTTCAGGGTATTTACTACTTTCAATCTGAATATACTTACTTTTTATATCCTCTAAATAGGTATCGAAGTCATCTGTAAACTGTCTCAATACTCTATTTATATCGCTATGATACTTTTCAGGTGTCTTCGACATCCAGAATTCGTTTAATTTATAATCTTCGCCTTTAGATGGTTGATTCGTTACTAAATGACATTTTTCGGGGGCAGCTCTTACGAATCCAACAATTGAGTTATGTCTTATTCTTAAACTTAAAAAGCCATCCAAACCAAACTTTGGATGATGTAGAAACAAGTTCTTCATATCATCGATGATTTCAAGTAGCAGGTTATCAGCTTCATTATTAGGTGTAGTTAATAAACTTTGAAACTTGGTGTTATCTTTACTCTCTAAAAAAGCATCGATTACCTCATCAAAATCTTCTGAAACACCAATTCCAGCTTCTACAAGGTTTTTATACCTTATAAAACTACTTTGATACTCATCAATAATTAAGTTTTTAAGTGCTTCTTCATCTACATGAATACGACTACCATCTAAAAACTCAATACCTGACTTGACTTTTAACTCTGAAGTAATCTTAAGTATTTCTTGATGATAGTCTTCCGAGTTTTCAGGATCTATTTTGATAAGATTACTTAATATCCTTCTACGTTCTTCACTCAAATCTTTAGAGCTCTCGAAACTATCACAATTGTCTAATATATTGTATACACATATTTGAGAAAAGAAATAAATAAGCTGTTCTTTACTAGATTCGATGGATGAAGCATCAATTTCAGAAGGCGCTTTAATCTCTAATAACTCAAGCTGCGTATTAAGAATATATGATATTTCGCTTTGAAGATCATCTGAAAATAAAATTGTATTGTACTTATGAAGTACAATTAGAACAGGTATTAAGTTGATACCTAAATTAGAAAAGTTATTTGCTATATCAAAAGGATCATCAAGTATGAACGTGATTAACCTATCTTCAAACTCATCATCAAGGATAAATTTACTCAGAAAATCTACTTTGCTAGAAGTTATTTCTTTCGTAAAATCATATTTAAGCTTTAACAAGTTAAATAAATTATGAAACTTATCATCTATAGTCTTTTGATCTTGACTTAGTAACGTAGAACTATTTAAGTTAAATAGTCGACTATAGAGGTTTATAACTTTATCAGAACTATGAATATAATAAGTGAACTGTTTATCACCTTGAGAATTCTGATAATTTTTTATAGGAGTAATATAACTATTATCAAAAGCTTCAAAAAATAGTACTAAACTCTTTAGATAGTAAAAACTATCGTTCTTTGATAGAAGTTCACATAATTGACTAAGAGTATTTAAACTCAGTTCATAGTTCTTGTTAAATAGTAATAAATCTTGTAGGAGCTCACTAACTTGGCTCAGAATGTTCATTTCATCTTTATTAGCACCTTGTTCTTGGTTAAAAGCTTTATTGAAGATATGAGGTAGAATATTCTTATCGTAGTCTTTAAGTACTAGTTCTTCAACAATGTTAATTTCTTTCTCTGTTAAGAAGTGTGAAAATGGTAGCGATCTCGATATAAGGTTTCTTCTAAGTGTAGTGCTTATGGTTTCAAACTGATCGACAATGTTGAATTTCATCTCATAGTATAATATTTCATTCAAATTATGCTTTTCGCTTATAGTCTCTGAATTTAGTTTATAAGATAAATAGCTTCTTAAACTGGAATCTATTAGATTGCTATTATCATTGAAATGTTTATCCAAAGAGGCTCTGAACCTATTGACATCTGTTCCTTGTTCATTTTTTGTACTCAATCTATGTATAATAAAGGGTTGCAATCCAGAACTAGATCGACTTCTTATTTCACTT
Source organism: Psychrobacter sp. H8-1 (assembly GCF_904846575.1). Classification (NCBI taxonomy): domain Bacteria; kingdom Pseudomonadati; phylum Pseudomonadota; class Gammaproteobacteria; order Moraxellales; family Moraxellaceae; genus Psychrobacter; species Psychrobacter sp. H8-1. The sequence goes on along the minus strand of NZ_CAJHBG010000001.1, from coordinate 3,178,627 downwards.
AAATATTTTTTTTGTTTTTCTAGACCGAAATATAACTGATAGATTGTTAATCTAAGCGATATAGACCAAAGACTCTCACTACATTTTTCATCCATAAGATCTAAATGCTGTAATAATGCATCTATGTTATTCTCTAGTAGACACTTATATATTTCTTTCTTTATAGTAATGAACTCTTCAATTGTTTTCCTATTAGCATCTATCATCTTAATCGATAGACCTATATTTAAGAGCTTTCCATCTTCAAGTCTTTTTTCGTCTTGCTTAAATACCCCATAAGGTCGTGGATACCGACGCAATTGGTAACCTATAGATTTTTTTGTCCATACTACAAAATCTAGATAAGTATTACTATCTAGCGTGGCTCTAGCTTCTTCCAAAATATCTATTATAGAGAGTTCGATATTAACTGAGCGTTGTAGCTTAAAACCTCTAGAGAACGTATATGAGTTTTTTCCTGAAAAAGAAGGAGTGTTATTGTTATTTGCAATTACTCCTCTAACCCTCTTTTTAAGCTTTCTGAGCTGATAATCTATAGACATTTTTATACTCTTTGAACCAGTAGATAACCTACCAATATTATACTTAGTAAACTAATTACGACAAAAACACCTCTAAATATTTGTCCGTAAGTAAAGATTTTATTTAACTTTCTATTAGTATTTCTACTTGTTAAATCGTCACTATCATTAATGAACAGATTTATACTAGTAGTATTAAATTGATTCTCGAAATCAGCCAAAGCTTTTTCGCTTCGTTTGATTAGGAAAGAAGTACGTTGATCTAATTTATAGAACAAAAAGCTAAATAAGATTAGTAATATACAGAGGGTAATTTCTAAAGATATAAGGTCTTTGGTTGATTGAATACTATAACCTATAACAGAGCTTATGACACCGCATATCACGATGTAGAAATTAAAGAGCATCATTCTTTGCTGTGAATGAATTTCGAAATACTTCCATAGATGATCAATTACAACTTTCGAATCCATTTTAGACTTCCTAACTTGTCTTCACTCTAATTTCATATTAAGTGTAGTGATCAAATATGTATGGTCTTACGATAAACTATATTATCCAAATGAATGCAATCCAAGCCCCAATACATGCTAAAAAACAAATAAGACTGATTCTTTTGCAGTAAAAGAACAAACGAAATTTGTCTGAGGGTATAACGTTCTCGTATCTGTTGGTTCCCTTTAAAAGGAGGTGTAATCGTTGAATACTCAATTTATCAACTAGGTCTCTTTCACTTCTAATATCAATATATAAGTAAATAGCTCCAAAAATTATACCTAACGCATTAGTAATAATAGCTATTTTAAACAGAGTTAGTTGATTACCTTGTGTGATCAACGATTGACTATCGAGCACTGATGGCATTCTTGTAATTTGAGACACTATGACTGAGAATACTCCAGCAGCAATCGCAATTAACCACTTCATCCATTCATAATCTTTCTCATTAGCTGTGTTTTGACGCTCTGCACATGCTCGCTGAATTTCATCAAGTGTGGGTTTCAGTGTTTCATGATGATTATAAAAATCTACTGTTATCCCTTCTCTATTCATTTTGTCTGATAGCTGATTTTGAAGGTTTTTTAGCTCCTGTTTACTCATCAGCTCATAGCTCGTTTGATAAACCATCTTAGAGTTAACATGCCTAGTAGTATTAAGTACCCAAACCACCAGTAACCTTGTATTATATTTATAACTATTACAGGCGCTTGCTCGATAGCCCCAATGCTACTGTTCACGTTAGAGATATGTCTTCTTGCTATGAGACCAAGTACATAGTATCCGACTAAAGCGGCGACAGTAAATACCATTACCGCTATTGAAAATTTTTCGTCAATTTTCCGCATTGTCATCTACCGAAGCGCTTCGCAAGCTATACCATCTTTGTCACGATCCAAGCGTTTGTATCCTGCTTTTTTCGCATCGAAATAAGCTTGAGCTTCAGCTTGGCTACCAAAATCGGCGCATACTACGCCACCTGCATATGCAGGAGAGGCTGCAATTAATACAGCAATAGATACTAGATAACTGATAATTTTTCTCATAATTCACTTCTCCGTAATTAACTGTTTTCTGAACAATAATATGAATCCAAAACCAAATACTAAACAACCTAAACCCGCTACTAATTGTTCAGGAATTGTCGTTTGATGATCCCAATCGTATAGCATAATTATTATCAAGATGCTTACAATCCAAGCTACGACAGCATATAGGATTAACAACATTCGATTGCTTGGCAAGCAATTGGTAGACTGCAACCATTTAGGTTTGAAACAAAGCCATAGTGTTGCTATCGGGATCATTAGCATAGGGAATATGAAAAATACAGCGATGTAGTTACTCATTATTCATACTCATGGACAATTGTAAATTTATTATAAATTATTGGAAGCTGTTAGTCATGCCATATATTTTATTAACGATCCTATCTTTGATGGATTCGTTTACGCTAGTATGATTCAATCTCTTGACAACTTCGAATTTGGATTTCAAAATTTTTCCGATACCTTTACCTCTGTTCTTACTTATTTTGTCGATAATTTTTTCTAATTCAGTCTCACTTATACTTAATGCATACTTAGGTCTAGCGAATAGGTATAAACCATATGTTCTGTCATCCTTGGGTTCAATATCCAAGCAATATACAGTAAAGTTATCTACTTCATCTGCAAAAGCTTCTATGTCATCTATGACTTCTATTTCCAATAATAATCCTTTTCTGTTCCTAGAAGAGATCATAGACCATTTGGTTCCTTTAAAAGAGAATTCACCATAGGGTTCAGCACAGTTTATTCTATTTGTAGGCAATGCTTCAATTCGCCAGTCGTCCCGTTCTAGCTCAATTTCATAGAATGTTTTAGAAATGTCAGTGAACGACTTAATTTCAGTTGCCTCTCTGTTAAGCTCGAGCTGAACAGGATTAATTATATTATTTTGTCTATAGTTTTCTTCCCCTAAAGCTCCTTGATTTGTATTATAAATTTCTTGAAGCTGTTCTAGTTGTTTAATACCGACAGCGTTATAGATCAACTCTTCGTTATTTCCTTTCTCTCGTTTCTTCTCTACTGGTAACTCATGAAGAAAAGGGAAGCGTCCTTCCTGATCCACGTCAACTCTTAATTCAGTCTCTTCTGCACTAGAAACACTATCAACCATCAACTCTATGTCTTCTTGCTCAACTGAACTTTGTTCTTTTGGTATTCTGACCTCATATTCTTCCCTATCACGATCTGGGAAAGTCTCAGCACTAATAATCTCTAACTCATTAAATGGCCAAGAATGGTGACAGGTCTGTATTTTTCGGATTAGAAAATATTTGTCAATACTGTCTTTTTTGCTTACATAGTGACCTATGACTTCAAGCGTTGTTCCATCAGAAAAAGGTAGGTTCGTTGTCAAAGGTAGCTCAGTAACATTGTCATAGTAACCGCCGACCTTTGACTTTTTTAAATACCTATAAGCGTGACTATGAACTTCTCGCATTGCACTCATAGCATCATCGTCCAGTAAAGCTCTTGCTAAGAATGGAACATCACTATCAAGAAAATGCCTACTATTTAGCTTTATTGAACATAAATCCTTATTATCTTCTACACTTCCAACCAGTGTCGCTAATTCAGCAATTAAGTCTTCACTGAATAAACGACGAATAAAATATTTAGAAGCTGCAAAATAATGTCTGACGATTTCAGAATGTGGAATTAAGACTGTGACAGGTTCGCCTCTAAAAGTAGAGTTAGGTATACATAGTAAAGATAAACTATGGTTGTTCTTAAGAAATTTAAAATTTGCAGACTCACCTAACTCATTCATCATTTCTTTGTAGCTAGTGTCTTCTCTTTCACTACCTAACTCAATAGTTTCTGCTTTTTTAGGTTCAAAAACCTTCTTGATCGTTCTTGAACTGGTAGCCTTCCAGATAGAACCTGATGATAAGATATATAGATACTCAATTTCCATATCTAAAATAATTGATCTCGAGAAAAGGTCATAGCCCATAGAATTAAAGTAAGTGTCATAATCTTTTTTCTCAGACAACTTCTTAAGTTCACTTAACTGACGACCATCTTGTAATTGTATAAAATTAACTGTAAGGAACTTGAATATATCGCTTTTGCGAATTTTTCTAACTGCTTCTAATCTATAAAGGCTATCTTTTTCGAAATGATTATCCTTGAATGTTAGCTTCATATTGAGTCCTTATTCTCTTTTCTAGAGGACTCTAGATATTATCATTTATATTTGGTTTTATCACTTATATTTATAGTTATCGATTATTTTTGTAGTTGTCAGCGACAGCGCCCTGATCCATCACCATCATAGCCACAAGGGCAAGGATTCATCGCCGCCACCAATTGAAAGTTCGCTGGAAATGTCATCTGCGAGTTGGCACGGCTAATGGTTATTTGCTTGGCCTCAAGCGGCTGACGCAATACTTCTAATACTGTACGATCAAACTCAGGTAATTCATCGAGAAACAAAACGCCCTTATTTGCAAGGGTAATCTCACCAGGTTTGGGACGTGAACCCCTGTCAACTCCAACAATAAGTGTCATAATTAGACATCATTTCTTTATCTACATCCAATTATCACCTAGATTAAATGTCAAACATTACCAGTAATAAGTGTCAGATTCTTACAAATTACCAGAAATAGGTGTCATAATGTTCAAACATCAAGCTCGTAAAATAAAACCGACAAGACGGAGTGTTTCAGGTGTCATTTCTTACAAGAAAAAGCCGCTTGCTTACGAGTCGACTTTAGAAAGAGACTTTATTATTTATCATGCTTTTCGGGAAGATGTTAAAAACATTACCCCTCAACCTGTAAAGATACCTTTTAATAAAAACGGTAGAACCTATCGTTATACGCCTGATTACTATGTAGAGTTAGATGCCGAATCGGGTAAGTCGTTTATTGCAGAAGTTAAACCAAAACAAGAGTGGCAACTAAACTGGCGTGATTGGTCTGACAAATGGAAGGCAGCTAAACGATATTGTAAGGAAAAAGGTATCAGATTCATCATATTCGATGAAGATAGGATTAGGCATGAGGCTCTTGATAATATCAACTTTCTGAGGACTTATGAAACCATAAGAGTTACCAACGAAGAAGTTGAAGTAATACTCGCTGATATTAAGCAACGTGGCATCACTAATGTTGACTACATCTTAGAGAGATACTTTAAATCTAAGCTTTACCGACCTGATGGACAGGCTCTGGTTTGGCACTTAATGGCAAATAAGAAAATCGGGTTTGATATTTGGGATGACGTTAAAGACCCACAAATGGAGGTCTGGCATGTTGAACACTGAAATCGTAACCGAACCAATAGGACTAAGGATGAGTTCCCACTTCGACACTAGCAGTAAATATAGCCGTAACCATATTCAAATGGTGCTTGGCGGTATTTATCGTAATAAAACCGATGATGATGAGTACCAGCTTATCGAGTACCTTGATGATCTAAATCAAGCCGTGTTTAAAAACTTGCAAACACTGAGAAATCAAGTTTTATCAATCCATGACTTCGATAACGTGATAGACGGTGCAAATACTTCTGTTGTCATCGATCTTAATGATATTGGCGATGATGAATGGCAAGAAGCTCAAAAGAAGTACTTAGCTATCACCCCGCTCATTATGGAGGACGACTGGTATGGCAAAGACAACTATCGAGGTGAACAGGGTTATGAGAGAAGAGCTAAGGAAGTTGGGGTTTCTAGTCGTACTCTTAGACGATGGGTTGACGCTTATCAATCGACAGGCTCAATTGGATCTTTAATTGATCAAAAAAGAGGTTGGAGAAAAGGGGCTAAACGTCTAAATGATGAGACAGAAAACCTTATTAACGAAGTCATCAATGATTATTTAAAATAGAAGTGTTTGGCAATACAAGAGTGGCGAGGCAAGATAGCAAGTCAATGGCATTAGTGAAAGGGCTTTTTTGCTAAGGATTGTTAATTAGACGTTTATTGAAAAACCTAGTAAGAACACTATCCGTAACCGTATCAAAGAAATCAAAGAGAAAGACTTATTGCGCGGTCGTGGTCAGAGAAAACGTGCAAAACAAAAATTCACCGCTAAAGCAGGTCAGTTTCCTGACGCAAACTACCCTCTCAGTGTTATTCAGATAGACCACACACCAGTAGACTTGATACTGGTTGATGATAAGCATAGAAGACCTATTGGTAGACCATTCATTACAGTGGCTATTGATGTCTATAGTCGCATGGTTACAGGCTATTATATTTCACTAGATGCGCCCTCTGTTACTTCGGTTAGTATGTGCATCTCACGAAGTATTTTACCAAAAGATGAGCTGTTGCTTGAGTTTGGATTATCCGATGTGAAATGGGATGTCTTTGGTATGCCTAAAAAAATCCACGTCGATAATGGTTCTGATTTTAGAGCTGAGAGTTTGCAGAAGTCTTGCGCCTTTCATGGTATCAATCTTGAATTTAGGCCAGTAGCAAGACCTGAGTATGGTGGTCATATTGAACGATTAATTGGCACTATAATGAAACGTGTACATGAATTGCCGGGCACTACCTTCTCTAATATTAAAGAAAAAGACGAATACAACTCTGAAAAACATGCCAGTTTAACCTTGCAAGAGTTTGAAAAATGGTTCCTTACCTATGTCACGATGGATTATCACGAAAGCATACACTCAGGTATTGAGCGCAGCCCTAAAGAGCAATGGCGCATAGGTATATTTGGTGATGGGTTTGAGAGCGGTGTTGGATTGCCATCAATTCCATCAGACCGTCATACACTGGTACTGGATTTTATGCCAAGTGTTGAGCGTACTATTCAAAGAAATGGAGCAACAATAGATGGCTTGCAATACTACGATGCTTGCTTAAACAACTTCATTAATCATACTGATGGTAATGGTATTAAAACTAAGTTTATATTTAGGCGAGATCCAAGGGATATTACTAGAATATGGTTTTACGACCCTGAATTACTACAATACTTTTCTGTACCGCTAGCAAATCAAGTGTTACCACCAATTAGCCTTTGGGAGTACAGGAGAGTTTATAGGCAAGTTAAACAGGAATCAGGAACTGTTAACGAAGCATTGATCTATCAAGCATTGCAAGATATGCAGACCCTAGTTGAAGAGTCTAAAAATACGACTAAAAAGGTTCTTAGAAGTGAGCAGAGTAAAAAATTTCATACTAAATCGCAAATAATGTATGGCAAGTTGAAACCAGATGAAAGTGAAGAGGTGGATATATTAGACACGTTGCCAGAATCGACTAGGATTTTAAACAACAAGGTAGAGACAGAACTTGATGAGTCTGATGACGACTTATATTTTGAGGATATTGACTGATGAGCGAATCTTTATACACCCATATTCATGAGAAGTTTAGGCATATCGCTCATCTACCCGATAAAGAGAGGATTGAATTTATCCATTCTCCACGATGGGTAGGTTATAACACCGCTAATCAGGTTATCGATGTTATGCAAGGGCTGATGAATCATGTAAAGCAACATCGTATGCCAAACCTATTACTTATTGGGGATTCCAACAACGGCAAGACCACAATCATAAATCGTTTCTATGACAAATTTGGAGAAAACTATACGGTTGATGAGACATTGGTAATACCTATAGTCAAAATTCAAGCGCCCCCAACTGCCAGTGAAAAGGATTTGTACATCTCTATTATTGAGGCGTTTATGCTGCCATACAGACCAACTGATGCTGCCAATAAATTGAGATACCAAGTTGTTAATGCCTTTAGACACACCAACGTCAAAATGCTCATTATTGATGAAGTCCATTCAATGCTTACAGGTACAGCTAGACAGCAAAGAGCTATCATGAATGTGATCAAATTTCTATGTAATGAGTTGCTTATGCCTATCGTGCTTTGTGGTACTAAAGACGCTATTCGTATCTTACATACCGATCCACAACACGCTAGCCGCTTTGATGTCGCTGAGCTTTCTTTATGGTCAAATGATAAAGAGTTTAAACGTCTGGTTGGTAGTTTTGAGAAGATTTTACCACTTAAAAAGCCGTCTAAACTCATTGAGACTGAAAAGGTCAATTTAATCTATAGCATTAGTACAGGCAACCTTGGCGATGTTAAGCGTTTAATTAACGATTGCGCTATTAACGCCATTGAGTCAGGTGAAGAAGAAATCACTGTTGAAAGTATCAGGGGCAAGTCATGTCTAAAACCAACCAAAGGACTACGCAGAATTATTGGGTAAAACCACTGACTTTTGCCACACCTTTTCTATACGGTGAGAGCTTAACATCTTGGCTAGTACGCGCCGCGCTTAGGCACGGATGTAGTCCTTTGACCTTTACCTACTACTACTGGCCTAAGTACCGTATTTGGACGTATGACGTTGATAAAGGTTTTGATCATATCGATGAGCAAATCAGATCTGATATTGCAACTCTAGCAGGTCACAACATCGATACTTTTGATAATCAAATATTGATCGATTTCTTGGATGATACGTCAGTTACATCAGACAACAAAAAACCTCTACTTTGGACAGCACCCTTATCAAAACGCAACCGCTATTCAAGGCTAGGTTATCCCTTTTGTCCTGACTGCATGAGCGATGATAAAGAGGCTTACCTTAAGTTGCAATGGCGCTTTACATGGTCTGTCTGCTGCACTAAGCATAAGACATTCTTGCAGGTAGATTGTGGGTACTGCAATCAGCCTTATCAGCCCCAGCTTTTAAGTCCAGAGCAGCAGTTCATCAATCGCTGTCATTCCTGTCTTTATAAGATAGATAAAGCTATATCAGATATAACGCCAAGCGCTGCGCTTGATAAGTTTCAATTGCTTGCTGATCAGGCCTTTTTCAGTAAGCAAGGCATTGTTTTGGGGCAAGTGGTCAGTATGGCTCAGTGGCTTGAATACCTGCTATTTTTAATAAATCTAGTCAGGCGAGGTCTGCACAATCCCAACTATATGTTCGGCAAGCTACTGACTGTACTAGAGATTGATACTAGCGCTTTATCACTACCCAAAACGGCACTCAGATTTGATTATTTGCCGATAGAGGAACGAGCGGTACTGCTTGAGTGCGCCTACTACCTATTGCAAGTTGACGGTGATGAGTGGATCAAGGCTTGCTTAGCTCTTAATATTACCCAAAATAGTTTCCAGTGGTCAAAGTACACGGTTATACCTAAAGCCTTTAGCGAGGTATGCGATCAGCTCCATAGAGTACCTACGCGGCAATACAAAGCACAATCAGAGGATATACAACCCGCCTCACCCAAGGCGGTAATGACGGCATGGAATAGACTTAAGCGCAAGATGCAGATGAGAGAAAGTTATGACAAGCATAGAGAGGACTAAACATCGATGCAACTCCTGCGGTAATAAAAACGTTGAGATAAAAAGACGCTATAAAGATGATACCTATTGCGCCAATTGTTATCGGATATGGTTTGTTAAAAAGCCTTGTAGTCAGTGCGGCGAGATAAATCGTCTGCATAAAAAAGAGGACTTTGCCGTCTGTAGGTTTTGTCGTATGAGTCAACCCTGCATTCGTTGTGGAGGCGCGGCGGTTAAAAATGGAGCTAATACGGAGTATGGACGAGTCTGTCAGATATGCTATCAGGGCTACTTTAAGGCTGAAAAGAAATGCTTTGAGTGCGGTAAGTTTAAAAGAGGCGTTAGTCGCTACGCTAAACTATCTCATGATCAGGCGGTGTGTGTCACCTGCTATCAAGGACACTTTAGAGCGGCATGCCCTCGATGTCACAAGTATAGAGAGCTTGTTGATACTGAGGAAGATATGGCGTGTCAAAAATGCCATGACTTAGGTGAGATCCCCTGCGAGAGTTGCGATAAGCTTATGCCTGCGGGTATGGGTAAAAGATGTGATGACTGTTACTGGTCACAAAGATTAGAACTTGAGACAAGGACTAACTCCTACCTTTTATCGTCCGATCTGATGAGACAAGCTTATACTGCTTTTACAATATGGTTCAAGGCCGAGCTTGGTAGCAAGACCGCCACTCTTAAACATACCCATTTCATCAATTTCTTTATTCACTGTGATGAGCTATGGGGCAAGATACCCTGTTATGAATCACTGGTACATGAGTTCAAGCCAAATGGACTACGTGAGTACCTCACGGTACTGCGGTGGCTGATTAAAACTAAGCAAGTTGTGGTAGATCCTAAGATTAAAGATCAGATTGCAGAGGAAGAGCGCATTGTTAACTTGCTGGCTAAACTTGACGGTAAAGTGCCTCGTTGCATCATTGAATATCATCAATATTTAGAGCAAAAACTGCTTATGGGTAAAACCTCGCTTAAATCCGTCAGATTAGCCTTGCAGCCTGCAATAGACCTATGTACTAAATACGACATCGAAGGCTCGCATACGCCAAGTCAGGAACAATTGGATGGGTATTTGCTAGTTAAGCACGGTCAGTACAGCGCATTATACGGTTTCATCGCTTTTTTGAACAAAAGTTACGGTTTGAACTTGGCTTGCAATAAGCCTAACAAGGATGATATTCAAAAGCTCAAAAAGAAAGAGATTGAACAGAAAATGATGATACTTTATGACCAACCTAAACCGTTATCGGACAAGGATGAACTGATGTGGATACAGCTATCGATGATGTATTTTCATGGTGTAAATATTGACTTAAAGACCCTAGTATCTTTGAAAAAACAAGACTTGACTGTTGAAAAGGAGAGTGCGTTTTTAGTAAAACTTAAAGGTGACGAATACATCCTACCATCTCCTTGATATCACGTTAAAAATTCATAGTATTTGTAGTAGACACGTAATAAACATTGATTATTTTAATTGCTTCATATATGCTTCTATTTGTAACATTAGGTAATATTGTACATTGCCGTATAAATTGTAATAGGAAAACATTAATGAAAGCCGAGTTATATACTCTTGTATCTAACCACATATATGGAAAGTACAATGAGAGAGAAAGAAAAGCCTTGTTTTTAGAATTAGCTACGTTGATTGAACCTAGCTATTTGACAAGTAATGATTTGAATGATGCGACAATTGACTATCCTACTGTACAACGTCGTTTGTCTGTGATTAATGAAAAACAAAGTATTAGAAAGAAAAAAGGTGTTTATTACACGCCTATAGATTTAGTAAGTTTTATTGTATGCAATACCGTTAAAGAGTTATATGGAATACTAACTCCTAAGAATCTAAGTGACACCTCATTAGAGGAAGTGGATGCTAAAGACTTTTGTTTCAAAAAAACTTGCTACGATCCGACTTGTGGTACAGGCGAGTTTCTTATAAATACGTTAACTCTAAAATATGACTTAGCTGAAAATAAATTGTTGCCTTTGACAAGAGCTAAAATACACAAAATCGCAAAAACTATTTACGGAAATGACATAAACCCTGAATCAACCCTAGTGGTAAAACTAAGAATATTTTTGGTTATTTTAGAGAAATTTGGTGTTAGCGCAGTCAAAGGTATATTTAAAGCAATTAGCGATAACTATGATAATTACGATTTTGTAAGTGTAGAGCCGAATATTGAATATGACCTAGTACTTGGGAATCCCCCATTTGTAGAGGACTCTAAATATCAGGGTGATTTGACTGAAAAGTTTGGCAATATTTATGCAAATATATTGTTAAATAGTGCCAAATCATTGCACAAAAATGGTGCGTTTGGTTTTGTTATTCCAATTTCTTATATTTCTACGCCTAGAATGAAGAAAATACGAGATATGCTGTTAGAGCTAATGCCGAATCAGTATATATTGAGCTATGCTGATCGCCCTGACTGCCTTTTTACTGGTGTTCATCAGAAACTGTGCATTGTAATCGCAAGAAAGTCTGATGCTGTGTCTATTCATACAAGCCAATACAACTACTGGTACAGTCATGAAAGACCAGCCTTGTTTAATGAAATTGAAGTTATTAAAAATGAGTATAACCACTCTAATTTTATTCCAAAACTAGGCAATAAACTAGATGTTCATATATACGAATCTGTTTCAGCTAACAAAGATAACTGTGTTTCAAACCTCAAAAACCTTCTCTCTAGTGGCAATGTTCCTGTTTACTTAAATATGAGAGCTACCTTTTGGATGAAGGCCTTTTTAAGAAAACATGATAGCGGTGAATACAAGAAATACGGTTGTCAAACTGTAGAGGAGGCAAGCTTAGCATTTTGCATACTTAACTCATCTTTATTTTGGTGGCATTGGGTGTGTGTTTCAGACTGTTGGCACATAACCAATAAAGAGTTAGATGGTTTTAAAGTACCTAGTAGCCTCAAAGAAGAGGATTACGCTCGATGCATAGAACTTGCTAAATCTTTAGAGAGCAAACTTGAGGAAACTAAGAAGTTTGTTGGCACTAAACAGACAAGTCATGAGTACAAGCATAAATTATGCTTAGACGAAATTCATGACATAGATGACTTTATTAATTCGTTATACAACCTTCCTGAGAAGGAAAGCGAATACGTTAAATCATTTGCTTATAAATACAGAGTTGGTGAGGGGAAGTAAGATGAAAGTAATTGATTTGTTCGCAGGTTGTGGTGGTCTTTCTTTAGGCTTTATCCAAAATGGGTTTGAAATCACTAAGGCAGTCGAGTTTGATGCTGAAATAGCAAAAACCTATTCAGAAAACCATCCACAAACAAACATGATTGTAGATGATATTGCAAATATTGATAACAACAAACATTTCTTTGAAGGTGAGGCTGATATCGTTATAGGTGGGTGCCCTTGCCAAGGCTTTTCTACAGCAGGAGCTAGAATAAGAAAGGATTTCGTTGAAGATCCACGAAATTATCTTTTTAAGCATTTTTTGAATATTGTTAAGACAGTTAAGCCTAAAATATTTATCATGGAGAATGTTAAAGGCATGATGACCATGCAAAAAGGTGAAATCTTTAGAGAGATTATCACTGCTTTATCAGATAAAGAAATTATGGACGGTGAGCAATATCACGTTTATTACAAGATATTAAAGGGCATTGAGTTAGGCATCCCTCAGAAGAGAGAAAGACTGTTCATTGTAGGTATTAAGGACAATGAAATTGATTTTGACGCTTTATTGCTAGACACTAAACAAAAAATACTTCAAAGCAATGAACGGTTCTTTGATAAAGTAAACATCAAAGACGCTATTGCGAATCTACCTACTGTAAGTGTCGATGGATTTGTCAATAACCCAAAGGCCACTACAAGCTACGAAAAATACTTGTCATCAACAACTGCAATCATATCTAATCATATAAAAACAAATCACTCAGAAAAAGCAGTTGAGCGAATGCGTAAAATAGGCAATGGCGAGAATTTTACTAGCCTTGATGAAACGATTAAATCTGTTCATAGTGGTGCTTACGGTAGGTTATGCTGGGATGAGGTAGCACCAACTATAACAACACGTTTCGATACACCTGCTGGTGGTAGGTTTATCCATCCTACTGAAAATAGAACCCTATCCCCTAGAGAAGCTGCTAGAATACAGAGTTTTCCTGATAACTTTATTTTTGTTGGCAACAAAACTTCTGTCTGTAAGCAGATAGGAAATGCTGTGCCACCAAAAATGTCCTTTTATTGGGCTAATTTTGCTCAAATTGTTTTAAGTCAGAGTGTTAATTATGAACGAGCTGCTACAGAGGAAGCTAACGAAACTTGCGGAGCTGGATAACCTACAATGCTGGTATTTGGTAAAGCAACCTACAGAGTTCGGTTTGATTTGCTATCTAGTGTTTTTACTGAAAAGGTATAAAGAAGAAGGCTACAGAGGCAATATAGCAGAATTTGTTAGTGAACAAACGCAGGTGTTGAGGTCAGCCAAACCTGATGTTAATTTTTCTACAAACTATAGAGCATTGAGGGTTGCAGCATTTTTTGGGTTAATAAAGCTTGAATTTGACTCTTCAACTGGTAGCTATAAAAATGGTTACGAAAATGCAGAAATAACTGAGGTCTTTGAAGAGATCAATGATAGATGTTTAGGTGATTTCGAAAAAACTCATCTATACGCAAATATAATCCAAAGACAAATTGAGAAAATGTTTGTTAGCTCCAAAATAGACGAACAATCTGACGACATTCGTTCTGAGTATCGACTTTACCCAGCAATGCTATTGTACAAAATTTTAATTGAGCTAGGTCTTAGTCAAGGTAACTATCGCATATCAATAAGCGAATATAAATATTTAGTGGTGACTACTGAGAGTTTTAATCAGTATTTAGATACGCTTTTGCTAATAAAGCTATTAAGAGAGGATGAGTCTACTATTACTGAATTTGAGAATTTAGGTAATAAGTTTGATAATAGGCTAATCCAAGCGCTAAAACAACTTCCTACCCTTCTCATCGACTCTCATTACATAACACTGCTTCCTGAGAAAATTAGTGAAGTGGCCTTAAAGGTTTTCGCTTTCGAACAAAACCCTCAAGTATTTGATACTACAGAATATATCGACTTTCTTTGTAGTAAAACTAGCCTGTTTGAACTACCTAACTTTAATACAGACTTACTCTCAGTTGATCCTGCAACAGTGGTTGCTAAACAAAACTTATCAGGTGCAGAGAGTTCAAGTGATAAAAAGGGCGATAACATCATATTATATGGTGTTCCTGGAGTAGGAAAAAGTCACTTTATATCTAAAAACTATTGTGATGATGAACAAAGGTTTGAGAGGATTGTCTTTCATCCCGACTATATGAATACTGATTTTATTGGACAAATCCTACCCTCTCTTGAAAATGGAGTTGTCGAGTATAAATTTACCGCTGGTGCGTTTACGAGAATCTTAAAAAAAGCACATACAAACCCTAATGAGCATTACTATTTAATAATCGAAGAAATAAATCGAGGTAATGCACCTGCTATATTTGGTGAGGTTTTTCAACTATTAGACAGGGATTCTAATGGCATTAGTGAATATACAATTTCTAACCCTTATATATCAGAAGAGGTTTATGGCTCAAAGGATTGGACAGTACGTTTGCCATCAAACTTGACTATATTAGCAACTATGAACACCGCTGACCAAAATGTTTTTACGCTTGATACAGCATTCCAAAGACGTTGGCAGATGCAAATGATAGAAAATGATATTGAAAATTGTAATTTTAAAGATAAGCCTATCTTAGATACCACAGTATCTTGGGGTCGTTTTAACACGGTTGTTAATAATCAGATTTTGTCTAGTAGGCGATCAGTAATATCGTCAGAAGACAAAAGATTGGGGGCATACTTTATTAAAAAGGAACTGTTAGAAATAGGGTTGAACGGTAGCAACAGTAGGTTCGCTGAGAAGGTATTAAAGTACTTATGGGATGACGCTTTTAAATTGAGCCGAGACGACTTATTCAACAACAACTATCAAAGCTTGGATGAAATAATAAAGGGTTTTAATAACTCTATTGCAGATGATAGATTAGATATCTTTAATTCAGATATCAAGACACTACTGTTAATGCCTTCTGAGTAAATTTGTTATGTTAAACGAAGGACACCAAACGATAGACAGAAACTTGTCAGCAATTTGTAGGAACGCTACAAATACAGATGGTGACGAGTTTGTAGGTATAAAATTTAATTGGAATGAACATGATTCAAGTTTCGATATTGCTATTACATTTCCGTTAGGATATCGGATTGGCGAAGATAATGAAACGGTTAGAAATGATATATTAACTCTAGTCTCAACGCTTCACACTTATGAAGATCACGAGTCAGCCTCGCTCAACCAAGATAACACCTCTACTGCTACAAACTACACGTTTCCTATACAGGCGTATATAGATGTCATGTATGACTATCTTGACAGAGGTGGCTATTATGTAGAACAAGATGAAATATACATAAGTAGTAATAGTGGTAGAGTAAATTGGAATCGTACCATACGTCATGAACGTCCAATAATGCAAAAAAACGGTGTCGTTTACCTTAATATGCAGGTTAAAAAGCATAATGAAACGGATAGAAACTTAATCACTGAAATAAGCAAGTACTGTGTTTATGAAAGTTTTTTAAAATTAGGTTGGTTGTACAAGTACAGCCTACCTCCAAAACCAACAATCACGTTCAATAAAAACTTGTTCTTATCTGTGTTGAGAGAAAAACTAGCTACCACTCATAAAGACAGAGACAAAAGACTCATTCAAAATATGCTTGATATAATTTTATTTTTAGATAAAACATCACAGCAAGAACAGAGTTTTAACTTCGGTACAACTAGGTTTGAATATGTTTGGGAGAGGTTAATAGATAGTATTTTTGGAATAAAAAATAAAGATATTTATTTCCCTAGGGCTACATGGGAACTATTCTTTAGTTATGGCAAAAACAATAGCGCCCTACAGCCTGATACCATCCTAAAAGCAGATGATATTATTGTTTTAGATGCAAAATATAGTCAATCCCACCTAAAAGTGTTATAAACTAACTATCAAATTCAATTGTTATTATAAAGACCATGACTTACTCACTAGATTTTCGCAAACAAGTACTAAAAAGCTTAGACGAGGGTATGACCTTTGCCGAGGCAGCTAAATTCTATAACCCAGCCCAACCACCATACAAAACTGGAAGAGACGTGTTCATAGCAAAACAACCAGGCAAACCAAACCCTATAAAATACCAGATGATGTGCTACTTAATGATGTTCAAGAACATCCCGATGATTACCAGTATGAGCGAGCTCGTCGTCTAAACTGTAGTAAAACAGGCATTTATCATGCCCTAAAGCGACTTGGCATCAGTCAAAAAAAGACCTTAGAACACCCAAAAGCCTGTCCGATCAAAAGAGCGATATACCACAGTAAGCTTGATAACTTTAAACAACAAGGCTATCCCATCGTCTATATGGATGAAAGCGGCTTTGAGCACGAGACCATTCGCTCTCATGGTTATGCACCGATTGGTAAACCCTGTATCGATAGTTACAACTGGCAAGGTAAAAAGCGAACCAACGTTATCGGTGCTCTATATGAAAAGATGCTGTTTGCCCTAGATTACTTTAAGCACAACATTAACAGCAGCATATTCTACGACTGGTGCAAACACAAGCTAATCCCAAGTCTTAAAACCAAATGCGTGATTGTCATGGATAATGCCAGATTTCATAAGAATAAACGCATTCAAAAGCTACTGAACAGGCACGGTCATCGTATTCTTTGGCTACCGCCGTACAGCCCTGATCTGAACCCTATCGAGAAAAAATGGGCTCAGGTAAAGTTTCTACGCCAAGGCTGGTTGGAAAATGACTTATCCAAGTTGTTTTATGATGTTTGTCCTAACCATAACAATTTTATTTTGAACTGACTATACTATAGATATGGTGAAACCGCATTAGGCTCTCACTTACCTCATTCATCCTCTATCAATAAGCAAATAACGTATGGAGAGCATATATATAATAATCATAAAGACGAGAGCGAGGTCTACAATGCTTTTTTGATGCCATTTAGAAATGATCATCACTTATTTAATACGACCGCTAACTACTTAGCAGTCGGTATCGCTAAATCAGAATGGAAGAAAAATAATAAGCCTCATGAGCTTGTTTTAGGCGTTTTGGTTGATATTAAACACTTAATGACGGTCAAAAACAAACCTAACCCTAGTGAAATTGATAAATTGTTAGAGACCGTTAAAAATGCTTTACGCTAGATATGTAGTATTGATAAGGATGCTTATCGATACTACGAGCCTTTCCCAAACCTAGTAAGTCAGCCTAGTCTGGGTATACTGTATAAGTAAAAAATTACGTCTCTCTCAAGTGAAAACCTTTAATAGCAACCAAAAATCAATAAGCACCTAAAATGAGATAATTGCCGTTATCAAGTTTTGTGAAATCGTTTTCACGAGCTAGAATGGCCGCAACCTCATTAAAATAATCGGGCGACTTCATCAACTCAGATTGTAAAAATTGTAGCAATTCCTCATCGTTTAAATCATGTTGCAAGCTGTCAAACTTTTCTTTCGCATCAGCACTAATGCTAATAACAGTAGAACGGACCATATTGATGATTTCGCTGGTATGTTCTTTTACTTCGCTCCTAAGCTCGTAAACAACACCCGAAGCATCCCACTCTAGGGCGTCATTAAAGAGCGGCTCCCAAGCAATAGATGCTGAGTCATTACTTTCGCTTTGCACACGCTGATATTGGCTTAAAATAGCGTTAATCGCTTCTACGCTAAAATCGCTTACAAGCTCATGCCGCCCAAATTCTGCAATAAAATCCTGCGCATTTAGTTCTGACGTACCAGTAGTCATGTCTATGGTCCTTGATTTCGTCTTGATGTGCTTATTATAATCCTAATTCGGCGTAAGCCACACTTACACAAAGTTTAGGAAAGGCTCGATACTACATCAATGAAGTTTAAAATTGAGCTAGCAACTCATTGATATCTCTTAAATTAGAGTACATCAACCATCGGGCATCGCCCTCACCAAAATTCTGTGGTCTATTAGTATTTAAAAGCGTGTTTTCTGTCTCATAGCCGTATATTGTTGCACTCTCTATACTGTCCAAGTTAATAACTTTTTGCTTTATATCAGGGTCTATGGCGTTAAGCTTAACACCTACATAAAAGTTTTTAGGTTCGTTCAGCTGCTAGAGATTTACCATGAGTCTTCTATGATTTGATCTAAAACCTGTTTTTATATCCACTGTTTGATTATTAGCAGTTTCAAAATCAAACCCATCTACATTATCTTGTCCTTGAAATATCTCAAACATTGGTTCAAAGTCTACTTGTACACCTCTATTAATGAGAGCTTGAGCAAATGCAACCTCTCCTAACTTACCTACATAAGTTCTTTGTATTCGCACAGCATTGGAAAGATCTAAATTGTCTGCTCTTCTAATATCGGCTGGTAACAACCTGTCAAACTGATTATTATCTAATATTATACTTTGTGCGAACTCTAAGGTTCTTTGTTTTAGCTGTGGCGGGATCATTACATTCATAACTGGCATTCAATGAAACTCCTTATATTTCTTAGACCTACATTTTAATAACATAGACATAATTTTGATTTAGTTTAAGGTTTATAAATAACTTGAAATACAATCCTAAATACTGAGCTACTGAAACTGATTCAAATCCTCTTGTCTAATAGGTTTTGATACTGATTACATAGACCTAAACCTGTACTTATAGCTGTACTAAGATCAAAATTATCTTTAACGCTATACGGCACGTTTGAACGCATATCACCACTTTTTAGAGAGCTGGTGGCCGCTTTATTCAATGGTGTGCCGATATAGGACTCATCCGTAAAACCCTTTGGTGCAAAATATACTTCACGACCAAATTTTGGATGATAACCGCATGAAATTTCGCCGTAAGGTACAGTGAATGGGTAGGGGGTAGCGTGCTCAAAAGACCATGACATCTCGTTTACATTAATAAAACCTGCACCATAATATTCATCATACTCTCGACTTACAGGCTATCTCTGTTAGCAATAATGCTGAGTAAAACGTCAGTTTATTCATACGAATAATTTTCTTGCAACTCCATCGCATTTTAAGTTTCATTTTACGAGCACTCACATTTATTTATTCTTCAAGCAATTATCTATCGCTTTCTTAACCCAATTAGCACTCTCACCGTTAGTATGTTTAAAGTATCTAATAGTGCCAAATTTAGATATTGAGCTTGTATCGGACAACCGGCCATTATTTCTAAATAACTGACCTAAAACTTTTCTTATGGCCTCGTTTATGAAAACATCCTCATCCATTACTTTTATGACAATACCGCTGGTTTGGCTGCCTTTTTTCTTACAATCGAATAGGTAAAACACTCCAAGGTTAGTAATCAGGCGCATAACGAATACCACCTCCACATCAGAGTTATATTTATTACTACGCATACCACGTACTTTCTCACCAATAAATATATGATCGTGAGCAAGGTTTACGCAGTCTATGACCACAGGAGCATAACCCAAAGTAACCTTCAGTTCTTGAGCGTAGCGTAATAGGCGATCAAAATTATTCTTAACGGAGTGGACTGCACCTATCTCTGCTAAAACTTGTAACCTACCAATATCGCCATTCGCATTACCATCTACACCGTCAGCAAAAGCGTCAGGCTCGTTTTGAGGTACTCTTATGATGTCTGAGTTACAGTTACCTATAACATCATCTAAAGTTGTATTCGTACCCTTTACAAGCTCTCTGATAACCCCTATCCGCTCTATTCTATGTCTGACCACAGCAGTGATTATATTATTGGCATCTCTTTCGGCTTCTAATACTATCTCATCAGACTCAATGGTGTTATAGAGCGGTCTAATTTTTGATGTTGGTGGTGCGGCACCGTCAGCGTATGCAGCAAAACTAGGTTTGTCTATCCTATACTCTATGGCATTTCCTTTTGGCATAGACATGCCTAAAATTTCGGTACAAAGTATGGTCTGCTCATCAACCTTCAGGCCTGCTATTTTGAGTTGAATCTCTTGTTTATGATAAGGCTCGACCTTCAAGGGGTGGTACTGCCTGTCATTCCTAAGCATCCTACTATTAAGGCTCCAAACCATTCTTTTAGTATGAGCGTCTGTTTTTAAATGAAATAAGAATACAGCGTCGGCAATCACGCATCGATCAGGTATCGTGATCAGATCACCACAATTATCGTTTATATTTAAACTCTCTTCGACCTCCTGCTTATGCCAACTAATTAGAGCTTTATTGATTTCTTTTGATACCCCATAGTGTGCAACAAAAAACAAAACCGATGGGATAACTATTTTAGTATTACCAGTTTGTACAACGAGGTTGGTATTAGAGTCTGTTTTAATGTCATCAACTGGATAGTTATCAGGCTCAAGAATATACTCGGTTTTATTCACTGAAATACCAAAGTGATTAGTATATGTAAGGTTTGGGCGTTCTTGTTGCTTATCGTTATATGCATCTAACGTGGTATATAATGTTTCAAAATCGTACTTTTCATTACAGATACCATTAACCCAAATAGACCCTATGGGCAACTTCAAAATCGATTTAATCGATACTCCAATTACAACTTGCTTGTTGGTAGTAGAGTTTAAGAGGTACACTTGAACCGTTTTACGTCTACGATGATAGTATATTTTTCCATACCATAGTACGATGTACTCAGCCTTTGGGTTGTAGTAACTTCCTAGGCATATCTTAAAGTATCTTTTGATATCTACCATACCCATGTATTTAACTTTTTTACCGTTAGCCTTGAATAATGCATCAAACATAACCGACCCCTAGCATGCTGAATCTAGGTAGCGAGTTAGCTATTTTTTTGAAGATAACTTTGCGCAAATAGGAGGGGCTAAAGATAGTTTTTTGACATCTATTCTTGGAATATGACATTAATTGTTGGAATTGACAACCCCCACCAACCAAAGCCACGGCTGATATGGTGTGATGGACTTGTCTGAATGGCCGTGTTCCATAGTCATAATCGCTGTCTGCCACCGAGTAGGTACTGGCAACCTCTAATGCATCCTCATCACTTAAATCAGGCAGGATAGTCGGTAGCCGCGATGCCATCAACGTCTTGCCCGAACCGGGTGGCCCTGTAAATAATAGCGAATGACCACCAGCAGCAGCAATCTCTAAGGCGCGCCTAGCATGATGCTGGCCTTTGACATCCGCTAAATCTACTTTGTAACCCGCATGCTGCTGTATTGGACTGGGCGTGACAGTCTCCAAACACTCATAAGTTCCGCTTGGGTCTGCTAGCGATTGTAAATGGTCACAAACTGCTTTGAGACTTTGAGCACCTAATATCCCTACTCCCTCGACACGGCTGGCTTCCGCACCATTATCTATCGGTACGATTAACTGCACTGTTTGTCCCTGCTTACTCAGTTGTTGGTCATTGATTTTTGACGCTTGTACTACCTTTGACGCCAATGCCTCTGCTTTTATCGCTCGAGCGACAGCCAAGCTTCCAGTCACTTGACGCAGGTTGCCATTTAGCGCAAGCTCACCGATAAACTCAAACCCTGACAGTACTTCTGGCTCTAGTTGACCACTGGCTGCCAAGATGCCAATGGCAATCGGCAAGTCTAGCCTTGCGCCATCTTTTGGCAGGTCTGCCGGTGCCAAGTTAATCGTCAAGCGGCGATTGGGAAATTGGAAACCTGAATTAAGAATCGCTGAGCGCACTCTGTCTTTACTCTCGCGTACGGCAGCTTCGGGTAAACCTACAATGGTAAGCGCAGGCAAGCCTTGTGACAGATGCACCTCAATAATAACCTTTGGCGCGTGCAGGCCAACAACCGAACGCGTATAGACTTGGGCAAACGACATGAGCGTTTCCTAATAGAGGGAATATTGATAATAGAGCATTCATTAACTGTGCGCAAATAGTGTGCTTTATTATTTAGAATAAAAATAGATCTTGAATGGTAAAATTAAAACATAAGGCAGCCGATTCAAATATAAAAGCCTAGGAGTATCCATGAGCGACATTAATTATAAGTATTATCTTAAACAGTTGGGTTTTACAGAGTTGGAGATTAATCAATCGATTACTCCTGATTTAGATACCTTAAAACGTTTACAGTTGGCACATTTAACGCAGTATCCTTTTCAAAGCGTGACCACTATTTTGGATAGACCAGTGGACTTAGAAGAGGAGACAATCTATGACAAGTTAGTTGTGCGACGTTTAGGCGGATATTGTTATGAGCTCAATAGTTTATTTTTAGCGCTGCTGCGTCATTTAGGTTATGAGGCGCGTATCATTACTGGCATCGTGATTATAAACAATCAACTCGAGCCGCGTAACGCTCGCACTCATATGGCTTTAATGGTGACTGTTAATGAACAAAATTATTTGGTTGATGTGGGTTTCGGTGGTCTAGTGCCCAGTGCTCCCTTGCTATTTACCTATAATCAAGAAAACTACAAAGCTGACACTCAAAAGGACAATGATCAACTCGAGCCACAAATACAAACTACGCCGCATGGCCTCTATAAAATCATTAAAGATGATAGCTTCGATAATCAAACTGAGAACCCGATACTCCCTCATAGCCAAGTAAATTATGAGCGCTATATCTTATGCTGCGAAGTTAAGTCTGAATGGCAGATGCTCTATGTTTTTGATTTATTACCGCAAATTAAAATAGATATGATTGTCGGTAGCTGGTATATATCCACTTATCCTAAATCACCTTTTAAAGCTAGGCTTATGGCTTCAAGGCTTGATGAAGATGGTGTAAGACATAGTTTACTGGACCACAAATATACTCGTCGTCAGCTGGGCAAACCCAGTCAAAGCACTATTCTAAAAGACCTAAATGAAGTATTGACGCAGCTAAAGGAAGTGTTTTGGATAGATATCGCTGATAAGCTAACTCCAAATGAGCAGCTAAAACTAAAGCATTTTTTGGAAAACAATCAATAAATAGTCCCTATATAAAACCCACCAGCCACCACAATATTAACAAGGATTTGCTATACTAAACACTATCTATTCAACCATCACTTATTACCAATTAGACGATAGAGACTTAGATATTAATACCAACAATAACAAGTGTTTAGTAATATTTATCTCATAGGCGTTTAAAATAGTAAGATGGTAACATCAGGAGTACCGTATGACTGAATACTCAGAAAGTCTGATCAATCAGCAGCAACCCACCACCGTCCGTCCTGTTGTCGAGCCCAACAATCCTTACGCGAGTACTCGTGGTAGTCTAGCTAGTAAGCAGCTACCTACTTTTGATGAAGCGATTATCAATAAATACAACCGTTCGGGGCCGCGCTATACTTCCTACCCGACCGCTTTAGAGTTCTCACCAATGCCAGAGGGTCTTGAAACAAAAATCCTTCAAGATCGCGAAGCTCGCGCTCCTTTATCTTTATATTTTCACATTCCATTCTGTCGTCATCTTTGCTACTACTGCGCCTGTAATAAGATTATTACCAAAAAGAACAGCGACTCAGGTGACTACTTGCAGTATTTAATCGCTGAGATTAAACATAAGCGTCGCTTATTAGCTGTGTCAGATGGTAGTGATAAACCACTCGTTAAGCAGCTACATTTAGGCGGCGGGACGCCAACCTTCCTAAGTGATGAAGAGATGGTACAACTGTGGGAGTTTTTGCAGACTCAATTTGAGTTTTTACCTGAAGACGAAGGTGACTACTCTATCGAGATCGACCCACGTGAGCTGGGTGATGAGACGTTAAAAATCCTACGCAATCTTGGCTTTAACCGAGTCAGCTTAGGGGTGCAAGATTTAGACGAGACCGTACAAATCGCAGTCAATCGCGTGCATTCAGCGGAGCTTATTGAAAATGTACTCAACGAGGCACGTGACTTAGGTTTTCATTCTATTAATCTTGATCTAATTTATGGCCTGCCGCATCAGACACCTGTGACTTTAGATAAAACAGTACGCCGCATCATCGAGATGTCACCAGATCGCTTGTCAGTATTCAACTACGCGCATCTGCCTGAACGATTTAAAGCCCAACGCCAAATCAAAGATGAAGACTTGCCAGATCCAGCGGCTAAGCTCACCATGCTTGGTAATACCATCAATACGCTGAGCGAAGCGGGTTATCAATATATCGGTATCGACCACTTTGCCAAGCCTGATGACGAGTTGGCTGTCGCACAGCGCGAAGGCAAGCTGCATCGCAACTTCCAAGGGTATACCATTATGGGCGACTGTGATTTGCTGGGCTTTGGGGTCTCATCCATCAGTCAAATTGCCAATGCCAATACCCGCTATATCCTGCAAAACGATACCGATCTACAAGCCTATCAAGCCAATATAGATGCTGCACAGAGCAATCCTGCTGTCATGCCTGCGGTAAAAATTATCAAAACCTCTATCAAAGATCGCTTGCGTGAATATGTGATTATGAATTTACTCTGTCACGACTATATCGACTTTAAAGACGTCAACCAAAAATTCGGTATCGATGCCATCACTTACTTTATTGAGGAAATTCAACAGCTTGGCGCCATGCAAGAGGACAAGCTCATCGATATGGACGCTGCTGGTATTCGTGTATTACCGAAAGGTCGCCTGCTTGGTCGTAACGTAGCCATGGTATTTGATGAATATCTTGATAAAAAGCATAAGAACCGCTTTTCCAAGGTCATTTAAGGCCTCTTAATTCCGCTATTAATGATAGAGAAAGACCTCAATTTTATAAACTGAGGTCTTTTTTGTTGTTTATGATAAAGGTGGTTATTTAAATTAAGTCAATCTGGTCTACCGTCGTTCCTCTATAAAGACATACAGTGCTACTGGAGTAAATTTCCCGCAGCCTCTGTCTGCGTAAGCACAGCACGCAAGGAAAATATATCAGTAGCACGTTATAATAATGATACTTTTTATTTAGGATTAATTATATTCAGTAGGCATGACGATATATAGCCTATTGGCATCCTCTATGGTTTTTTCACTATCCAGATATTTTTGCTCAACGGTACTTTTCGAATTGATAATCGTTGAGTCTGTCAGCGCAAAATCATCATCATTGAGTAGCCCAAGTGAGCCATCTTGGCGTAACCATAGACCTTCTAGCTTGTCATGTGGGTAGTCTAACGTTGCGAGAACATCGACTACCAATGTCTTTTTAACTGGTTTAATATTTATGCTTTCAAATACTTGCCAATTGTCTTCACTCTCTGCAATGAGCTGCTCTAGCGTTTGTCCGTTGACAGTCAAGCCTACTGCCTCGTCTTGCTTGATACTATCTGTGCTAGCAATCGTCTCAACATTAGTAGCATTAACGATATTAATTTTATAGATAAGTTTTTGCGCAGAACTATCTTGTAGCGGAAACTTACGGTCATGCTCAATCACATAAAACTCATAACTGTTGAGCGCAACAATGCCCGAGGTCACATGCTGCGCTTTATCAAGACGATACAAATATTGCGCTATGTGACCCGAATCTAAATTGATAGTGACTATCCGCACCAAACTAGACATACGCCCTGATTGATCAGGATTATCCATGGAAGACTCCATGATACCGACCAGTGTCGTCTGGTCAGGAGTAATGGTTAACGCTTCCATCCCGCGATTGGTACGACGCTTAGTAAACTCTGGCGGTAATAAAATCCGCTTACCATCAATGACCACGTTATTGCGCTCATCACTTGCAAACGGATTGATACGTGCAATCTCTACCCCGTCCGCATCATAATGAACCAAGTGCGGCCCATACTCATCACTGATCCAAAAGCTGCCATCTGTGAGTACAGCAAGGCCTTCAGGATCCAAACCTTTGATATCCGTTCTGATGGGATTACTTACCTCATCAAAAGGCAGGTTTGGATTCACAGTCATCGGCTGTCCGTCGACATCGTAAGGGACTTCATTGGTTCCGCCCAACGCTTTTGGATTTGGTAATCCAGTAATAGGCTTGCCGCTGCTGTCTTTAAGCAGTATCTCTTTAATCTTGGTAATACTTCCGTCGGCTTGTAGCTCAAACAGCCCAATGCGCGGGGTATAATCAGGTACCAAAAATTGCTTACCCTTACCTGCAATGCCCTCAAAATCAGCATTAGGGCCTCGATCAGCCAGCACATAAAACTGATTGGCATTGGTTGGATGTGCCGCTGCATCTGAGCCAAAGCCGCCGCCTCGAATCTCAAGCTTGTTCTCGGGATAAGCAGCATTGGTGTGCGAGTCATCAAGCACGACATAAGGTAGTGGACTGCCTTGTAAAAAGTCATCTATATTGATGAGTTCTGTATTCACATTTTGCTTGGTCATTTTTGCATCCCTTAAACAGTTTTTATTATTAAAATAACAACACCTGCTACCGATTGAAGAAAATTTTGACTAATTACAACTCAAAAAAATAGCCAGCGCATAATAAGCTAACTGACTATTTTTAGGCGTTCTTTGTCTTAGATATGGTTAAAACATGACTGGTTAAACTTTTAGTTTATCACCAACCATGCCTTTTACCGTACTTAGTATATCAGCAGGTAATACCACCATTTTTGAGTTATCAGACTCAGCTAACTGACGAATCGACTTGATATACTGCTCACCAAGCAAGTAGACAATCGGCATCTCTTCATCGCCCATAGCAGCGGTAATAAGACGAATAGACTCTTCAGACCCTTTGGCCAGTACGACTTGCGCTTCAGCATCGCGGCGTGAGGCCTCCAAGCGCCCATCTGCTTCCAAGATAGCAGCCTGCTTTTGACCATCGGCACGTGTCACTGTCGCACGGCGGAGACGCTCTGCCGCTGCCTGCTCTTCCATCGACGCCTGCATGGTCTGTGAGGGATTAATATCTTGAATCTCTACTGTCTTGAGCGTGATACCCCAATCAGCAATATCTTCTGAAATCGCATGTTTAAGCAAGGCTTTAATTTCATCACGGCTAGATAAGGCATTATCTAAATCCATCTCACCAATGATAGAACGCAATGAAGTCTGCACCAAATTACGAATACCATACTCATAATCCTCAATACCATAAACCGCTTTATCAGGGCGCACGATATTAATATAAGCAACGGCGTTGGCAATAATAACCACGTTATCACGAGTAATGACTTCTTGTGAGGGGATATCAAGGACGATATCTTTAGTCGTTACTTTATAGGCAATCCTATCAACAAAAGGAATAATGATACTAAATCCAGGCTCTAAAGTTTGTTGATACTTACCTAGCCGCTGAACCACCCATTTGTAGCCTTGCGGCACAATACATACGCCTTTGTATACCGTAAAGACGACTAGCGCAGCCAATACCAGCATAACGATACTAAGGCCATTCATGCTATTGATAATACTATTCATAAAGCTCTCTCCTTGCGCCATTGCTCTGAATAGTGCAGCAATGTCTCATTTTTTGATCTCTACTAATCCATTGTATGATTGTACTGTAAATAGCTCCTACGAATGGTTATGCTAAGTAACGACTTCAGCCTATCAATTGTCTGTAAACTTCTTATTCAGGCGAGCTCTATCAAGGTTTTCTTTATTAAGGCTCAGCTTACTTTGCTCAACTTTACGACGATTCATTTCATTGGATCTTAACTCATTGATATTGGGCCGACTAGCAACGACAGGTGCTGCAATACGTTTGGTAGGCGCTACCACTAGCTCATTACCAGTAATATCAGTCACCACCACTCGATCACCTACTTCCACAGTTTCATCAATAGTACGACAATCCCATTCATCTGCGCCCACTATAGGCACATTGAAACGTACACGCCCAGAGATACCGTCTTGCGGCTTAACGACAATCATACCTGTCTCTCCGATGATTACAGTACCGCCCAGTCCAGCCTTTGTACGATCTACCGATAGTGGTTTGATATATTTGACCCAAGCAAACATAAATACTACGGATAGAGCTAACCAGATAATGACTTGTGCAAATAAAGGGATAGGTAATAACCAAGCTAAGGCAGCAACGATAACAGCAGCAGCACCAAACCAAAGGCTAGCAAAGGTCGGAATAAAAATCTCAGCAATCATCAATAAAAAACCCAGTACGAGCCAATGCCAAGGCTCAATCATCCAAATAGTCTCAATCATTACCATACCCTCCTCTGCATTCCTACCTTTTAATGTACCACAATTTGGTTATAGATATTGTCTTAAAAATCAATAATATAACCTATTATTATCCTAGTAGAGATATAATTGAAACTATTATCTAAAAAAATTAAACGCACAAAAAAACGACCGCCAGAGCGATCGTTTTATCATAGCTAATAAGCTGTCTTGCAGAGACTTAAAACTTCAAATGAGCACCTAGAGTAAGTAGTTTGGCATCAACATCGCTGTCCATTATGCCGTACTCTGCTTCGACATTGAAATTAGGGTTAACTGCATAACCTAGGCCTATGCCACCTGCAATACCTTTATCACTAGTCGATAGTGACCCTCCATCAGTGAAATTACTTTCCACTTCAGTCTTCGCAAGACCTAGTTTACCTTTGGCGTATAGTGCGGTATTAGCAAAAGCGTAACGATAAGTGCCATAAACACCATAAGTCTTGGCATCAATATCACCTTTGGTACCAAAAGCACTGATATCAGCATCATCAGAACCGACGTATTCAACTTCCATACCAAAGTTATTATCAAAATAGAGACCTGCATAGACTCCATAAGCTGTTGGATCATCTATATCAGCGCCATCCCTATCCAAATTAAACTGTCCAACTTTAACACCAACGTACGGCTGAGTCGTATAACTCCCATAGGTCATAGCTGCTTGTGCGCTCACACTTACTAATGAGGCAGTTGCTAAAACTATCAAAGACTTCTGTAAAACATTCATACACCCTCCTAATAAAACAAATAGTTAACTAAAGAAACTGAGCATCTATTTTTTATATAAAATATCGCTCAAACTGTCATTAAAACTTTAACATCAGTAAACAGTTTCTATCATACATTCTTTAATCAAAATATATTAGTTTTTATAGAGAGTTTTTAGCAAAAAAAAACGACCGCTTAAGCGATCGTTTTTATATTTAATAAGTTACTAACTAGATATTTAGAACTTTAAGTGTGCACCAACAGTCCATAGATCTGCATCGCTACCCAACTTGTCATATTCAGCTTCTACACTGAAATCTGAGTTCACTGCATAACCGAGACCAATACCACCAGCTAAGCTAGTATCTTTGTCTGAGATGTTACTAAGTGGAACAGTACTAGAAGCTTTCACTTCAGTTCTGGCAACACCTAATTTACCTTTGGCATATAGAGCAGTGTTTGGGAAAGTATAACGGTAAGTACCATAAGCGCCATAAGTCTTGGCATCTACGTCACCATTATAATAATCTGCATCGTCTGAACCTAAGTATTCAACTTCCATACCAAAGTTAGGATCGAAGTTATAACCAGCATAGACACCATAGGCGGTTGGCTTGTCTGCACCATTAAGGTCTAAGTCAAACTGACCCGCTTTGATACCTACATATGGCTGACCAACATAACCACTACCGTAAGAGACGGCTGCTTGTGCGCCTACGCTAACTAAAGAACCTACTGCTAGTGCTAATAAAGTTTTTTGTAAAGTTTTCATTATTATCTCCTTAAAACGAATTTTGACAAACAAGTTATTTATTTATTACTACTGACTAAAAGTAGCCACATCGCCTTGTTTGCTAACGATGAATATATAGTAACAAAGTATTTCGAACGCTGTGTCAGTGTTTAATAGTGCGACAGTTAAGTTTTGCAAGCGTATGTCAGCAACTGGGTTACAAAGGCCTAGATATGAAATATCTTGTTACAATCCTAGCTTTATGCTTCATTTTATGTCCACTTTTATCATTCAATGAACTAAGACAGTATCAGCACTCTCGTATACCTATTGTGATATAGAGCTTTATATCACAATAAAAAGCGCACTCCATAGAGTGCGCTTTTCCTTAAGCTATGTTCACAATCAGCAGTTAATGCTTATTTTTTGTCTTCATCAACTTCAGTAAACTCAGCATCAACGACATCATCGTCAGCTTGGCTACTATCTGCTGCATCCGCGCCTTGTTGGAACTGGTTTGGATCCATACCTTCAGCGCCTGCACCGCTATCAGCGTAGATCTTTTGGCTGACCGGTAAGAAAGCATTGTCTAACGCTTCAAGCTTGGCTTTGATATCGTCGTGATCATCTTCTTTGGTAGCCGCTTCAAGCTCAGAGATGGCTGTTTCTACTGTCGATTTTTCATCTTCAGTCACTTTATCTTCAGCTTCTTTCAGTGCTTTTTGTACCGCATGGATACGACCATCTGCTTCGTTACGCACTTGTGCTAAGTTCGCAAACTTCTCATCTTCAGCGGCGTTCGCTTCAGCGTCGCGTACCATTTGCTCGACTTCTTCATCCGACAAGCCAGAGTCTGCTTTAATCTGGATACTCTGTGCTTTACCAGTACCTTTATCAGTCGCTGAAATGTTCATGATACCGTCAGCGTTGATATCAAAGGTCACTTCGATTTGTGGCAGACCACGTGGTGCTGGTGGAATATCGGTTAAATCAAAACGGCCAAGCTGTTTGTTTTGGTTGGCGATTTTACGCTCACCTTGATAGACCTGAATCGTTACTGCTGGCTGGTTGTCTTCTGCCGTAGAGAACACTTGTGATTTCTTAGTAGGAATCATGGTGTTTTTCTCAATGATTGGCGTCATCACACCACCCATTGTTTCGATACCAAGCGTCAGTGGCGTTACATCAAGTAGTAATACGTCGGTTTTGTCGCCAGACAATACTGCACCTTGAATCGCTGCACCCGCTGCTACTGCTTCATCAGGGTTAACGTCTTTACGTGGCTCTTGACCGAAGAACTCTTGTACTTTCTGTTGTACAAGTGGCATACGCGTCTGACCACCAACTAAGATAACGTCATCGATGTCAGCATTTTTAAGGCCAGCATCTTCTAGTGCAATCTTACAAGGACCCATCGTGCGTTGTACCAACTCTTCCGTCAGGCTCTCTAGCTTTGAGCGGCTGATAGTTATGACTAAATGCTTAGGGCCACTGCTGTCAGCAGTAATGTATGGTAAGTTCACTTCCGTGCTTTGAGCACTTGATAGCTCAATCTTCGCTTTTTCAGCAGCTTCTTTTAGACGCTGCATCGCTAGTGAGTCACCTTTTAAGTTGACGTCTTGTTCTTTTTTGAACTCATTGACTAGATAGTCAATCAAAGCTGAGTCAAAGTCTTCACCACCAAGGAAAGTGTCACCGTTGGTTGATAGTACTTCAAACTGCTGCTCGCCATCGACGTCAGCGATTTCGATGATTGATACGTCAAAAGTACCACCACCTAAGTCATAGACAGCAACCGTGCTATCGCCTTGCTTTTTATCCATACCATAAGCGAGTGCGGCGGCTGTTGGTTCGTTGATAATACGTTTTACATCAAGACCAGCAATTTTACCCGCATCTTTCGTTGCTTGACGCTGTGAGTCGTTAAAGTAAGCAGGGACAGTAATGACTGCTTCAGTAACACTTTCACCTAAGTAGTCTTCTGCTGTTTTTTTCATTTTTGTTAAGATGTCAGCAGAAATCTGTGGCGGCGCTAACTTCTTACCGTTTACTTCGACCCAAGCATCACCATTATCGGCTTTAACGATTTTGTATGGCACCATACCGATGTCTTTTTGTACGACCTTGTCATCAAAACGACGACCGATCAGACGTTTGATCGCAAACAAAGTGTTATTTGGGTTGGTGACTGCTTGACGTTTGGCTGATTGGCCAACCAGTGTCTCGTCATCTTTATAAGCGACGATAGAGGGTGTGGTACGTGTACCTTCCGCGTTTTCGATAATTTTAACGCTATCACCTTCCATTACCGCAACACATGAGTTAGTTGTACCTAAATCAATACCAATAACTTTACCCATAATTTATTACTCCAAATCTATTTTGATACGTAAATGTTTAATATTAGTGGCTAACCAGTAGCACTGGTTAAGTTGTCCATCCGCGATAGAGCTGATTATTCGAAGTTTTTAATAACAGTCTATAAGCGGTTACTTATTGCTTTATATCGGTTTGCATCTATAACTTTTCAAGTCAATATCGATGCAAAAACCTGCCTTTGTGTGTATTTTTGTGAATATCCTTAGCTTTAATAAGGTTTAGCGCCTCTGATACCCTACTGTCCGACACGTACCATAGCAGGGCGCAGTAAGCGACCATTTAAGCTATAGCCTTTTTGCAATACCGTACCGACCGTATCTGCTGGAGCGTCGGTATCAATACCTACCGCTTCATGAAAATCAGCGTTAAACTTCTCATCTTGTGGATCGATGACTTCTACGCCATTCTTATTCAAGACATCCAGTAATGCTTTATGAGTCAACTTCACCCCTTCAGCAACTGGATCTGTATCGTCAGCGTTTTCAATAGCGCGCTCTAAATTATCGACGACTTCTAGCAACTCTTTGGCAAATTTTTGCAAAGCAAATTTTTTGCTTTTATCTGCTTCTTGTTCCATACGCTTTTGCGCATTGTAGGCTTCTGCATTGGCACGAGCAGTGGTCTCGCGGGCTTGCTTGACTTCGCCCTCTAGCTCTGCGATACGCGCGTTGAAAGCATCAATATCGATCTCGTTTTCAATGGTCGTGTTCTCTTCTGAGTTATTTTGTGGATCAAACTCATTCAGCGTTTCTGCTAATACGCTGTCTTCACGCTCGATATTACTTTGTGCAGCCTTTGGGTTTTCTACGTCATGTTCGTGATTAGGGACTTGCTCGCTCATGATAGCTCCTTATGATTTTAATAAAATAATAGGTTTTTAATAATTTGACGAACGTTTAATGATTTTGGATACACTCTCATTGGATGCCAACTTATTTGGCTCAATCATGTCTTTGTCACAACAGTATCTAATAGCTGATTGATAAAGGTCATGAGTCTAAATTTCAAGCCTAAAGCATAGGTATTTTTTATTGACAATATAAGTCGTACAAACTTTGGCAAGTGTTTTGCGGTAATTTGATAAGTAGTTTGTAGTAGATAGAGAGTCGTCTCTCTTTAAGCACAGTTCTAAGTACAGTAAATAGTTTTGGATGCTAACGATACCCACAAAAAACCTCAGCCATTCCTGATGCTTTACTATTACTATCTAAATGATTACTAAATAAAACTTAAAATCATTGTTTTTGCCTTATTATCGCTTTAAGTAATATAACTTAAGCTAAAGTAACAGCTGGTTGATTACAGCCAATACTGACAATAATTTTATGAGAGGTTTTATGCCAAGCTTACCAGTAGCATCGTTTGAGACCTTGCTCGACAAAGCGGTAAAGACATTCAAATTTACCTCTTTGGGTCAAGTAGCAAGCGATAAGCAAGAAAGTAGCACTGATGACAACCCCTTATCAGTCAAACAAATACTGCTCAACCACAATCCATTGACAAGTTATCAGCAGCATACACTGCATTATGTGATGAAAGGTTTTGGCTACCTGCCAACACCCTTATTAGAAAGCTTAATTAGGTATTTGAAAGGTCCCATCTCAAAGCAGTATTTGCATGTTGATGCGCACCTACGCTTGATTCTCGCGGTGAATAGCAAGCTAAAAAGACCTTTGCAACTGACAGAAATGGCTGAGCTGCGCAAAAAGTTTGCGGCCGATGCGGTTGCAATGCAAGCGCCAAAAGTATGGCGAGAAAATACCACCCATATATTAAGCAAAGCGAGGTGTTCTACTAAAAAGAACAGCACTGCCGTAAGTTGGCAAGACAAAACCATCGCCAATGCTGACGAGGATGAAATGACTGTGCGTTGCTATCAAGCAAGCGCTAGCCATACAGACGCTCGCTCTATAAACGCACAAAATCAAAATCCTGACGAGATAGTAATGTTGTTCTTTCATGGTGGTGGGTTTTGTATCGGTGATATTGATACGCATCATGAGTTTTGTCATACCGTCTGTGCGCAAACTGGCTGGGCAGTCGTTAGTGTGGACTATCGCTTAGCACCAGAACACCCTTCTCCAGCAGCACTACGAGACTGCATCAGCGCTTACGCTTGGTTGGCTGAAAACTGCCAGGCTCTTGGCGCATCGTCATCTCGTATCGTCCTAGCTGGTGATAGCGCTGGCGGCGGTTTATCAACTTTGATTGCGCAGCAAGTGATCACACCAACGAAGAGCGCGTGGTCAGACTTGGGTTTGGATGGTCAAAAGACATTCAATCTATTAAAGGATTTGCCCCATCCACTTGCACAAATGCCTTTATACCCAGTGACCGATGTCGAAAATGACTATCCAAGTTGGGAGTTGTATGGTGAAGGCCTACTACTAGACCACGCAGACGTGGCAGTATTTGATGCTGCCTGTTTGGAGAATAGCCCATTACCTCGCCAGCATATTCTTAACTCGCCAATGCTTGGTGATAACAGCCAAGTATGTCCCACCTACGTGGTGGCTGCCGAGTTAGATGTCCTGCGTGACGAAGCGTTTGCCTATGCAAAACAGCTGCGCAGTCATGATATTGAAGTCAAAACCCATACTGTGCTTGGTGCACCGCATGGCTTTGTTAACTTAATGAGCGTGCATAAGAGACTAGGCTATGAAACCAGATACATTATTGATGGGTTTAACCGCTTTATAAAACAGTTAATTCAAAAAGAAAAAAGTGATTTATCGTCATCAGCAACGTGCGTATGTATGGAATAAGTATGACTGAGAAGATTATGCTCAACGCTATAGCTCGCACTGATAAAACTTTGGAGCCGACTCAATCTAGAAATAACGTAATACTGAAGGGGCAAAGTCGCTTATTTACAGATATGCTGTCTTTTGCTACCTTTATGAGTTCGTCAAGAGACGTATTAATACTGAGCAATCAGCTATTAATACGTCTATATAAAAGGTACCAATCAACCAAAAAACTTACTGGAGAAACCAATGCCACAAACAACCTACCAAGCTCAAGTCACTAGCAAGGATGCTGCTGATAAATTAGTTGCTGATACTGAGAACCTACAAGGCGTAAAGTGGGTCAATGTCAATATAGATAAAGGCACTATCGTCGTCACTCATGGCGAAGATTATGATGAAGCAGCATTTAAATCAGGAGCTGGTATCTAATCCTTACTTTTTGAAGTCTATTCCTTATTCTGCAAAAATCACTGACACTACAGGTCTTTTTTGACAGCTCGGTGATTTTCTAAATAAACACATCTATTACTTTAATCTATATATCTAATGTGCAACTGCACAGGCTGCCTCTTTAGTCGGCTTGCTGCAGAGTAATTATCCATACCTCAGAGCGCGTGCCCAATCTAAAGGGCACAGGGCCAAACCCATATCCTGATGTCACCAAAAACTGTGTGTCTTCTATGTTTTTGGTACCATGCGCTAGTGGTTTGAACCATTTCATCAGTGTCGTTAGTGGGAATATCTGTCCGCCATGCGTATGTCCAGATAGATGCAAATCAACTGGCAAAGGGCTTATCTCTTTTATATTGTCAGGACGATGCTCTAAAAATATAACTGGTTTGTCTGTGTCTACTTGAGTTAATAGTTCTTCCGCTGTCAAGCGTGTAAGGTCAACATCGTCCGAGCGTCCAACCAGCCATACCGAATCATCTAGCAGCACACTCTCGCTATCAAGCGCTTTGATACCAGCCTTTTCGATAGCACGCGCTATCTGCTCATCATAACCCTGATAATCGTGATTGCCCAAGGTAGCATAGACGCCAAGCGGTGCTTTTAGTTGTGACAAACGCTCATGCATGTTGGTATTGTCATAGGCGATGGTGGTGTCATTCATAATGTCGCCAGCGATAACCACCACATCAGGATGTTGAGCATCGATTAAGGCAACCATCTTCTGTATCTGCCGATTACCAAACCACCGACCCAAATGGGTATCCGATACTAAGGCTATTTTCAGGGGTTGTGGCATGGGCTTATCTGTCGTCACCGTCAGATTATGTACCACTGGCGAGTAAGCATTGAATACAGCTAAGCCAACAATCCCCATATACACACCGACAGCAAACGAACGTACAAGCTTGGGAGGTAGGGCTCGCTGAAATAGCTTTCTATAAATCAGCCACCCAATAGCGACTATAAAAACAGCATAAAGCATAAACCCTTGCAAGATGCTAATCACTAAATAAACATGAAAACGCTCATACCAATACTCAGTCAGTCCATAAACCAATGCCACATTATTAATAACAAAGATAGCCAAGATGAGCGCAACTTTGCTGAAAGTACGACTTGGTTGAATGAACCACCAAACAATAACACTGGTCATGATGACTAGTATTTGAGTAAAAACGATAAAAAACCACATAATAAGGTCTGATCAAATAAAGATATGGCTATCTTACGCCAAAACCCTTATACGCTAAAGATAGGGAGATTGATTTCATAAAAACTCCATAATCTTTGGATGCACCATAAGTTATTTTGCAGTTTCATTTATCTCAAAAACACAGTAAAAGTTTCAAATAAACTATTAAACGCAAATTAACCAGCTAATATTGTTTCATGTGAAACAACATTGGCTTTTCCTAGTTTTGTTCTTCTAACGCCTGCTGCAATGTTAGATGCTTAAACTCATAGCCCGCATCAAGTAAGGCTTGCGGTAATACCTTTTGCCCATCAATCAATAAGGTCGACATCTCACCAAATATTAGCTTAAGAAAAAAGCTTGGCAAGCTAAAAAATGTCGGACGATTTAGCCATGACCCAAGCGCTTTGGTAAAAGTATGATTGGTAACTGGATTGGGCGCAGTAAGATTATATACTAGCGCTGCTGTATCATTTGCTGTCTGCAAGCTGTTGTCATTGGTCGTTAGGCTATTTGAAGTTGAGTCAGTAACTTGTTTGGTATCAGTACTCTGAATGTGAGACTTGCCAGCAAGATGCTTCTCAATGATAAAGATAGCCGCCCCTACCCAGTCCTCACGGCTGACCCAGCTCATGATTTGTTTGCCATCGCCTAACTGTCCGCCAACGCCCATCTTAAATGGCAGTAGCAACTTACCGATCATCCCGCCATCAGGATGGATAACGACGCCAGTACGCACGATAGCCACTGGTACGCCATATTCGGTTGCTTTTAGGGCCAATTGCTCCCACTCATCACAAAGCTTGTGAGAGAAGTCCGTCTCATACCCACTACTTTCGGTCAGTGGTTTATCACCTTGGGCACCATACCAACCAATCGCTGAACCACTGACCAAAAGTTTTGGCTTGGTGCTGCTGCGCGCGATGAACTCAAGTAGCGACTCTGTTGGCTTCACGCGACTGGCGAGCAGTTGCTCTTTACGCGCATCGCTCCAACGCTTATCAGCAATGCCAGCACCTGCTAGATTTAAAACCACATCAAAACTTTCATCAGTCTTTGCAAGCTCATCATAGGTCATCATACTGACACCATCAGGATGCGCTTGGCTGCTATCGCGAGTCAGCCAAGTAATGTGCAGCTCTCTATTCTGCGCACGGTAGCGTGTCATTAGCTCACGACTGAACGCACTACCCAAAAACCCTGAACCACCGCTAATGAGAATATTCATACCTTGCTCCCTATACTTATTGCTTATCATTTATTTAAAGTTAACTCTTTATAACCATCGTCTTCCTTTTTGGCAGTGATATCAAAACGACTTTTACATACTTTTGGTAAAGCAATGCAGCTGGCAATAACAGCTCCACAATCAGCCCACTAATGACACTGCCAAGTCCTGCAAATAAAATAATCACTTGTAGGTAAGGATATGCCTCAACCCTTTTATTCATTTTCATTATATTTATCCTATAACCGTTAGTCGTTAACTTAGTATAAATAGTGTCTTGGTAGTGCTCATGAGTTTGCCATGGATAATTGATGAGTATTTATCTAGCACCTTCTCTTAATTTCAATAGAGCTTACTCAATTACTAACCTCACTACGCAAAGCGCTTACGGATAGGGCACTCACCATCATCGTTACTATGATGATATCTGTCTTTTATTTTATTCCAGAGGTTCTTTATAAAACTTATAAGCTCACTCATACGTGGCAATACCTGTTGATTGGTCAGGTGTGGTGCTGCCGCATCTAATCGCTTGGCAAGCTCAGGTAAATGGTTGGATGGTACCGCGGGGAAAAGATGATGCTCTACGTGATACAGTAGGTTAAAGGTCAGCGCGTTGACCAACTTATTACGCTCAGTACGGGCGACGGTCTCATCGCAATCATGGTGCACGCCCCAGACCGCAATGATTCCGACACTCACGTTGGCAAGCGTCATCGTCAGTATGTGATAAACCAACACTTGCGCCAGCAGTGCAGCAGTAGGAGCAGTCACTGTGCTAAGGCCGATTGCAGCCATAACGACCAAAATAATTGAAGCAAACTCTAGCCAAGCCAGGCGTCGATTGCGACGGCTGCTTAGACGTAGCCCTTGACGATAGATATCAAGTCGATAAGTCACGCCTCCTAACAGCGCTTGCCACCATGATAGTTTCGCCAGAGCACCTTCTATGTCACTGTCACCCAATGGATTGCGGTGATGCTCCATGTGAGTGGCTCGAATACTGTGCAAGCCAGTCATCAATAACACACTAAGTAACAATAATATGCCCGTGGTCGTACGTTTACTGGTGCCTAAACTATGATGATAACCGTCGTGAGCTTGGCGAAAGGCTGCAGCAAAAAAGAAATAAGAAGCGCCGCATGCCAACACATACCAAGACTGGCTGGCAAACCACCATGACAACAACAAAAATGGATAGGGCAAAATTACATTGTAAACAATCTGAACGCGACTCAATTGGCGCAAATCTTGCCATTCTACTGAGCTCAAAGCATGTTTGATCGCTGATCTCTTCTTACTCTGTATTTTATTCGCTTTCATTTTACAAATCCTTTTGTTGTAGCTGCTAATAAAAAGAGCTTATATAAGTGCCATTCTTTACATTAATTTCTGTCAAAACAGAAATTAATGCTGAAATTTTTTATTGTTAAGTACTTTTATAATGCTACTGTCCTAATACCTTTTTAATACTAGCGCCAAGCTTGAGTATCTTTTTAAGCGCGCTTGTCGGTAATCTAAGCATCTCAGAAGACCAAGTGGTGACTGTCTCAACGAACTCTTGAGTCTCGCGGATACGAGCCTTTACTTCGCTATTCTCATGTTCAAACTCAGGACTTTCCATCAGCTCCTGTAAGAACTGCACTGTTGGCGCGAGCTCTCGCTTTTGTCGTTCGACGACGATAATACGAGCCAGCTCCCAAACATCGGTATTGGTCGTAAAGTGATCACGCCGATCGCCTAGTATCGAAACCTTTTGTATCAAGCCCCAATGCTGCAATTCCTTAATGCTATTTGAGACATTAGAGCGTGCTACCCCTAGGGTATGGGTAATTTCTTCGGCGTTTAGAGGCTTACCAATAATATAAAGTAATGCATGAATCTGCGACATGGTGCGATTGACACCCCACTGCGAGCCCATTTCGCCCCAATGTAAGATAAATTTTTCGGTCACAGGATTTAGTTTCATGATTGATGTGTACTCGCTATTTTCAGGTTTTTATGACGTTATTCGTTCATACTGCGCTATTCCTTAATTTCTGTCAAGACTGAAATTAAAGAATAGCAATATTTCAAATTTATTTATTCTCATTAGCGAATGACTTTGCCTGTCATAGCGTCACAGATTTGGCTTGGTAAGGTATAACCCAAGGTTTTAGCTTGTAAGTAGCGGATTTGCTCGCCGAAATAGGCATAGGCTTCATCGAACGTACTAGCAGGCGGATGACCTGATGGGTTACAACTGGTAGAGACCAATAGCCCAAATGGATTGTGGCTACTGACCATCTGTTGACACAGCTGACGGATGATTGGATGAGCAATGACTCTAACCGCGACCGTCTGATACTGACCCGTTATCCAAGGAGGAATGGTTGTAGCAAGTGTGCTCGGAATGGGCAGTAGCCAAGTATGCGCTTGCCGATACTGTAGATCATCAGTATGACTATCTGTCTGCCAGCTGTTAATGACTTGTTGACGCTGAGCATCATCTAAAGCGTCTAATAAAGGCGCTAAACGCTCTGCACTGTCGGTAATGACAATCATGCCTTTGCTTTGCGGACGCTGCTTGATATCCAAAATACGCTGAACGGCCGCTTGGTCATAAGCATCACAGCCAATACCCCAGACGCTTTCGGTTGGATAAGCGAGTAGCTCACCTTCACTGAGCCATTTAGCAGCTTGAATGACAGAGTCAGTAATAAGTGGCGCAGATTGGTTCATGGTTTGAATATTTCAGAAGCTAGAAGATAGGTACTTATAATAACACAGGATACAAAAAGACTAGGATAGCGGAAGTTGAAAACTGCCAAAATTGCATACAGCTCAAAAGCTGAGAAGTTACCAAAAAAAGGTTTGAAGGTAGGAGAAGCATGGCTTTAGACGCGTAAATAACGCCCGCCTTGCACGCTGATAACGCCCAGTAACTCAAGCTCCATCAACTGCCCAATAAGTTGCGGTGCTGCAAGCTCAGTGGCAACCAATAGCGCATCTAAATCCTGTCCATGCCAGTCAAGCTGCTCATAAACGACGGTTAGATGCTCGGGTACGACGACAGCGCTGGGAGGAGATTTGATATTAGACTGTGGCGACTGACCACTGGCCGAGATAGAGCTGCTGCTGTCCGTGTCTATAGAATGAGCGGTCTGATCGCTATTTGAGGCGGACATATCTGTTGCTTTGTATGCATAACGCTCATAACCCAACTGACTATTAACATCTTCTAGTACTTGCTGAGGGTGG
This sequence comes from Psychrobacter sp. H8-1, assembly GCF_904846575.1. Taxonomy (NCBI): domain Bacteria; kingdom Pseudomonadati; phylum Pseudomonadota; class Gammaproteobacteria; order Moraxellales; family Moraxellaceae; genus Psychrobacter; species Psychrobacter sp. H8-1. The sequence goes on along the minus strand of NZ_CAJHBG010000001.1, from coordinate 3,137,362 downwards.
TAAATCAAGGTCGCGCCTTCACGTATTAAATGATGGCAGCCTTCAGCATTACTATTGTCAATGTGACTGGGAATCGCAAAGACCTGTTTACCTTGCTCGGATGTCAAGCGTGCGGTAATCAGCGAACCGCTTTTGATAGTCGCTTCGGTCACAATCGTTGCTAAGCTCAGTCCTGCGACTAAACGGTTACGTCTTGGAAAAGTATGCTTATGCGGCTGAGTGTGCGGCAATAGCTCGCTGATGATACAGCCACCTTGGTCGATAATTTGCGCAAATAATTGGTCATGATGATTGGGATAATACACATCAATACCTGTACCCATGACGCCGATAGTACGTCCTTGATATTCAGCATCAGCCTGAGCCAGTGCCCCTAGATGTGCACGCTTATCCACACCCATCGCAAGGCCACTGGTGATGACATAACCTGCTTGCGCTAAATACTGCGCCATATCAAAAGTCGTCTTTTGCGCATGCGCTGTGGGCTTGCGGCTACCAACAATAGCGATTTGCGCTTGATTCAAGCGGGCGCTATTACCTCGATAAAACAGTAGTGGCGGCGGATCATAAATCTGTAGCAGCTGCATAGGATAATCAGCTTGATCGGCAAACAGCAGACTATAGCGTCCCTCTGTGAGTGCCTGTTGAATTTTGTCAATGTTGGCTTGTGTTTGTTCTGGCTGCTCGTGGCGCTTTAAGTGCGTAGTATGAATACCCAACTGCCGCCATGCTTCCAATTTGGCTTGCCAAGCAAGCTGCGCATCGCCAAAAGTACTGATGAGTTTATGATAAGCAGACAGTGACGCATTCACCTCATACCATAGCGCCAGTATGGCGCGCTGTTCAACGGATAGAGGAGGTGATTTTGACATCGTGTTTTTGCTCGTATTGGCTGACTCGTCTTATTTGAATGGTCAACAGACCCTTATAAATATGGGGGTGGCAACAGCTGGTCGCCGACATTCAACGGTAGCTCTGAGCTTAAGACATATGCGTAACTGATGTTATCAAAAGTATTAAATACCATTACCATGCCAGACTCTTCACTTGGCAAACGTACTGGCGTGTCATTATCCTTAGTATCGCGTACTAAAGGGCCTTTTTGATAAACAGTTAACACGTCACCAGGCTTAGCGCCTTGTGCACTACCTAAGTTGATAGCAACCACACTGCCCTTCGCCGCTGAGCTGATGGAGTCCATGACACGGACGATGAGGCCGCCACGATTGACCGTTGCAGGCTCAGGATAAAATACTGGTGGGATAGCATTGTCTAGCTCTACAAATACACGATCACCTTCACGTACTTCTTTGCCGTATGAGTCAGTGAGTTGCACACTGCTCACACCGTTTTCTTCGACGCTAGTAACCATTCCTGTTGCCACTTGCGTGACCTCTAAACCAATCACGTCTTGCGTCTTGGGGTCAACGTATCTCTCACCTTCACGGTATACACCATAACGCTGACCGACGATAAGCGGCACGCCTTTGGTATAAATTTTGTCGCCACTGGCGGTGATTAGGTTGCGTTTTTTGGATGCCAGTACATAAGGGGTGGTATTAAAGTCTTCTGGATTAACGATGATGGTCTTATCTAACCAATGCTGGATAGCCGATCTTGGAATGGCTGGAATACTATTGGCTGTCGAAGTAATCGTCACCGTGCTGGCAACCACGTCACCAGTCAGCTGCTTTTCGACACCTGCACATCCTTCTCCTGTATCGACACCGATCAAGGTCTTGCCTTGAATAATACACATGATGAGAATGTCATTTGGATAAATAAGATGCGGGTTTTTGATCTGCTTATTGGTCGCCCATATCTCTTTCCAACGCCACGGACTCTCTAGATAACGTCCAGATATATCCCATAAAGTATCGCCTTTTTTGACGATATAGCGATTGGGTGCATCCGCTTTCACAGTGGGTGCTGGGTTATTGGCATAAGCAGTCGTCAGCAACATTGTGCTACTTAAAGCAGTGATGAGCAGCGCTTTTGCTATAGAGTTAAGGCTCATTTTCATTGGCATATCCACAAAGTGTCATATATATCGCGGGCGATGCTTCAGTCAAGCCGAAGCGGATCGCGTCCCAAAAACATTTGGCGCAGATGTAATCAACTGTCACCATTATAAAGTTTACAATTATATGCACCATAGCACAATATGAGACATTTTTTTACAAAAGCGTAACCTTTATCGTCAAAATAGCTGCTTTAGCGACTGCTTAAACTTTGTGAATGTTAAATACATCTTCATTTAAATCCAGTAACTGACTTATGCCAGACGACGCTAATTGGCAGTGACATGCTGACGGATTTGTTCAGCAACCAATGCTGCCTGATTGTCCAAAACCACAACATGCTGTGGTAAATCCTCTAAGCCTTCGGTATGTGCGGGACGGGTAATATCTATTTGACCAATCGCCTCAACAATCGTCTCTGCAAATTTGACTGGCAAGGCAGTCTCAGCACAAATGATCACCTCGCCCTCTCGCTGCAACTCCTTGGCAACTTTGATACCGTCAGCCGTATGCGGATCAACCAACTCACCATGCTGCTCATAGAGTGCTTTGATGGTCTGCAAGCGATCGGCATGAGTAGACTTACCTGCTGCAAAACCGTAGCGTGAATTGACCGAATCCATCGAGTCAGACAAATCAAAGCCTTGACCAGCCTTCACCCCTTCAAATAACTCATGGACTCGCGTACTGTCTTTATCCAACAAGAGATAGACAAAGCGCTCAAAGTTCGAAGCCTTTGAGATGTCCATTGAAGGGCTAGACGTCACATAGGTTTTTTCTGTGGGGCGTGGCTGATAAGTGCCTGTATTAAAAAAGTCATTTAACACATCATTTTCATTGGTGGCGACGATGAGTCGACCTATCGGCAGTCCCATCTCACGGGCGATATGGCCGGCGCAAATATTACCAAAGTTCCCTGACGGTACACTGAAGCTAACTTGCTCATCATTGCTGCTGGTCACCGCAAAGTAGGCTTTGAAGTAGTAGACAATCTGCGCGAGGATACGACCCCAGTTAATGGAGTTTACTGTACCTAAATTATAAGCAGCTTTGAACTCAGCATCTTGTTGCAGCGCTTTAACGATGTCCTGACAGTCATCAAACATGCCTTCGATGGCGATATTATGAATATTTTTATCCGTCAAGCTATACATCTGCGCACGTTGAAACTCGCTCATCTTGCCATGCGGTGATAGCATAAAGACTTCGATGTTTTCTTTACCGCGTAGGGCATATTCGGCGGCGCTACCTGTGTCGCCACTAGTCGCACCAATAATAGTGATACGAGCGTCTTTTTTCTTTAACACATACTCAAAGGCATTGCCCAAGAACTGCATCGCCACATCTTTGAATGCCAGCGTCGGACCATTTGATAATCCTAAAATATAGAGGTTGTCTTCAAGCTTACGCACAGGGACAATCTCTGCGCTGCCAAACACCTCAGCGGTATAAGTGCGCTCAATGATATCTTGCAAATCAGCGACTGGAATATCAGTAGCAAAGCGCTGCATAATCGCTAATGCTAACTCTGGATAGCTAAGCGTACGCCATTCATCAAGCGTAGCACTATCAATATGCGGGTATTGCTCGGGCAGCATCAAACCGCCATCTGGCGCTAGTCCCATCAAGAGTACATCGCTAAAGTCCATCGGTGCTGTCTGACCACGGGTACTGATATATTTCATAGTGTTTCCCTACCTAAATGGTGTTTTTCAATACTTAACTTGCTTATATTCAGTCTAAAAAATTGGATGAATGCTCTATTATCTAATTAGCCGTTTTCTGTAGTAAGGCATAATAAAACCCATCACCGCCATCGCTATCCATTGGTAGACACTGACGACCAATCTCTTGCGCCATACCCCAATTGCAGGCTTCGGCAAATTCGATGGCAGTAGCATCAGTATGATGCGTGATAAAGTCCTGCATCTGGAGGACATTTTCTTGCTTCAAAATAGAGCAAGTCACATACAGCAGATAACCACCGACTTTTAGCTGTGGCCATAAGTTATCTAAAATTTGAGCTTGCAGTAGTGCTGTTTGTTCAACGTCTTCTTCGTTACGCAATAAGCTAATATCAGGATGACGACGAATCACGCCAGTGGCAGTACAGGGTGAATCTAAAAGGATAGCGTCAAAAACTGCTTGCTCTGGAGCTGATTTTTGCTTTGATGCTTGCCATGTCGTGGCATCAGCGCAGACAACATTCAGCTCGATATTTTTATTCTCAGTCTGCTCTAAATCTGATTGCTGCAAATTCAGGCGCTGCAAGTTTTCATGAATACGAGTGATACGCGACGCTTCATTATCGATGGCTGTTAGCTTAATAATAGAAGCTTCAGCTTTCACTTCTGCCTGTTGCTCAGCTTCTGATTGTTTCACATGAAACAATGATGATTTATCTGTCGTTAATAGCTCTAACCAGTGCGCAAGCTTGCCACCAGGGGCGGCGCAAGCGTCTAATAAGTGTAATTCATTATCAATATCGTCAGTCTTTATTTTATGGCTGAGTGCCAACTGAATCAGTGGTGCCGCAAGTTGGGCGTGCAGATCTTGCACACTTGCTACCCCTGTAGCAAACTCTGGTAAAAAGCTCACCGCCGTACTCTGCTCCAGCCTTAATGCTTGAGTGGTTATTGCCGCACTAGTGGGCTCAGTCTGATTGGGTAACTGCAATTCGCTCGATAACTCAACCAGCTCAGCGCTGATATCTGCCTCTGTTAATAGCTGATGATAATCATCAATAGCGCTCACGCTGGTATTTACGCGCAAAAACATCGGTGCTGGTTGACGTAAGCCTTGAGTCAATGCTGAATACTCCGCACCCCAATCTTGCTTGAGCTGATGCGCGAGCCAGTTGGGCAGGCTGTGATTTTTGTCACATTTTTTACGGAACTTGTTGGTGTTTTTTACGACCTTTCGCAGGATTGCGTTGACAAGACCAGAGGCCCTTGCAAACTCAATCTCTTTTGCCGCCTCTACCGTCTCATGAATCGCTGCATGATCTGCGACCTCTAGATAGAGCAGCTGAACCAAGCCCACTTGTATAGTGGTACGGACTTCTATCTCATCGATAGGATTGTCAGCCAAGCTATCAAGCAGACGATCCAAAGCATACCATTGGCGCAACGTAGTGAGTAGCAGCGCGTGCGCAAAGCCTTTATCACCTTCATGTAAGCTATTCAGCAGTGGATCTAATACGCTTGCCAGTGACTTACCTTGCTGAATAGCAAGCAAGGTGCGAATCACACGCGCACGCACACTGCCTGTCATCTTCAGATTGCTAGAAGGTTTATTCTTATTGTTTCTACTGTTGGTGCTTTTAGATGCAGTTGCGTTATGTCTCATTGGTCTTCATTTCCTATACGCATTGGAGCGTCTGCATTGATTGATTAATTGGATTCAGGGCCGAATTGGTCGCCATCGTTGAGCTGATTGCCGTGACAAACTTGCTCGGCGCTCACCGGCTTGCTACCTGCAAATTGTAATTGAGTGATTCTCAGAGTACTGGCTTTAGTATTAATATCAGTATCACGATCAGCGGCTTTACCGCAAGCCACCAGAATGGCTTTACGTCCGACGCTAATGACTTTCCCAGCTGGTTCTGCGGTTGTCTGCGACGGATTCACTGGCAAGCTTTCTAGTATTTTGACACGGGCGCCATTCAAAAAAGTATAAGCGCCAGGCCAAGGGGTCAGACCGCGAATTTGACGCTCAATAATGGTGGCAGACTGCGTCCAGTCAATTTCACCCTCAGTTTTCACCAGCTTTTCGGCATAATTAGCGTCATTATCATCTTGTACAATCGCTTGTGCTTGATAGCTTGGTAAGTCTTTCAGGACGGTGCTGATAGCAGTTGCGCCTAGAGCAGCCAATTTATCATGTAGACTCGCTGCTGTATCGTCATCGGTGATAGCACAGCTTACTTTGTACAGCATATCACCAGTATCTAGACCCTTATCCATCTGCATGATGGTGATGCCAGTCTCGCTATCTCCTGCCAACAGCGCACGATGAATCGGTGCGGCACCGCGCCAACGCGGTAATAAGGAGGCATGAATATTTAGGCAACCATAGGTCGGTGTCGTCAACACACCGATAGGTAGGATAAGCCCATAGGCTGCAACGATCATGACATCAGGCTGATAGCTTGCTAAGGTTTGTCTAGCTGCTACCCCTTCCTCACTAGATTTTTTAAAGGTAGCAGGCTGCTCGACAGGAATATGATGGGTGAGCGCTACCTGCTTGACTGCTGACGCCGATAGCTTCTGTCCACGACCTGCTTTACGATCAGGCTGCGTATACACTGCGACAATGTCTATATTAAGCTGCTCTTGCTGAGCAACCAAAGACTCAAGACTAGAAGCTGCAAACTCAGGTGTGCCTGCAAATATGACACGCAACCGGTCGCTGGCTGACTTAATATTGTCAGGACTTTGAGTAGTATTATCAGAAACGACGTTATCGGATGTAGAAGCAGAAGCAATTGTGGTCATAGCACCATACTAAATTATTAGATTATTAATCGTCACATTATAGGTGAGTTTAGGACGTTGCGCCATGATTGTGATGCAGACTGAGACTTAGAATCGATAACACAAAGAAATGATCCGATATTCAACGATCAAGCAACGCTTATGACAGGGTAAACATGCAAAAAACAGGCGCTTAAAAAACAGCCACTCGAAATCCACGGTCAAATAAAGGCACGATAATTGCATGTTATTCTATATAGTTATATAGAGTTTAGTGCTCAACGACGACTAGGGCGCACAAAATTTGTTATTATAAAATAATCACTGCATCAGTTTAAAACCTTTAGTCTAAGTATCTAGAAGCCACTAACGATAAGAGCAAACGCAGCAGAACGGGTAACATTAGACAATAATAAGTGAAAAATAAAATCAATAGCTCAATGAGCTTGTGCTACTCATATAAAGCTTTCTTGCATACCGCTAGCAAGCGCGCTGCAATGCTACAAAAACTCATCTCATCAGCACCGTATTTTTAAAGTGCTTTTACTACCTGAGATTATCATATCTTACGGTAGCACCGCACTCCACTGTCATGCAGGCATAGGCTCATATCCACATGCAACAGTTTCAGTCATTAAGACGCTTGCTTTTTTTCTATACTCTGACGCTAGTGATCATGTTGGCTTTGTATTATGCCATGTTGTATTTGACACTCAAAGATGACAGTCAACGATATAGCCAAGTTACTTTTAGCACTTTAAAATATGAAGTTACTGAGTTTGTGGTACCAACGAATCTAGATATTGAAAGTATCTTAACAGGCCCATTGTTTCAGGATATTAGTTATCAGCTGATTTTTATGATGCCCTCAGGTCAAACCTATGTTCATCGTCAGACACGACCTGATGAACCCAAGTTTACCAGCATAACGTTTCCGACTATTCGCGCATTACCAATCAATGATAATAGCTCATACGAGCTCAACAACAGTACTTTAACTGGAAAAATCACCCTTGATACTGGTCATCAGCTTTATGTGACACTGCGTCATCAACCTCTGAATATCAACTGGGTATCTTATCAATATTGGTTGCCACTCATGGCGGCTATAATGCTACTTACTCTCGCTTTATTTTATCTATTCAGACGCAATAGCAGCTGGCAATTATTACTAGAATATACTGAGACACTCACAGACACAGCCAAAGAATCTTATACTCCGCCGCTACTGCTAAAAACAAAAACCTCTCATGAGTTCCTACGCTTGGGTCATGCACTTAGCCGTGTGCATTATCAGCTTCACAACCATCATCGACGTATAAAAACGCTCACTCACCGTTTAGAACGTTTGGTCGATCAAGCGCCGCTACCAATGCTAATGATTGTACGTCAAGGTCAGATCAGTTTTTTTAACCAGCGCTTTGAGCAAGTTTTTACGACTACCTTTCAGCGCGGTGCCGATTACAGCTTAACGGACTTTGTGACTGGTAGTGACAAAGCAACCCAACAGATACTACAAAAACTGTCAACGCAGCGCGTCACTCGTACCTTGTTGGTTTATGGATTAGAAGACAATCAGGCCTATCATTTGCATATCACGCCGTGGTTAGGAGACCATGGACAAGTACATGGGTTTACCGCAATACTAAATAATGTGGAGCAACTTGTCAGTCAGACTCATGACTTAGACATCAAAAACCAGCAATTACAGATGCAAATAAAGGAGTTTAATAAGCTCAGATCTATTATCGGTCATGAGCTACGGACACCGCTGAATGCCATTATCGGCACATTGGACTTGATAGAGACCCATCAGCTGCCTCCAAAACAAAAAGAAATACTCGACACTCTGACTCAGTCTAGTCACTCTATGCTGGCAATGCTCAATGATATGTTGGACATGGCAAAAATAAAAGCCAACAAAGCAGATGTCGTCGCTGAATCTACTGATATTTTTAAGATTGGTCAACATATCAGTGACTTGATGATCGGTAGCGCACAGCGGCAAGAAATCAGTCTCATGTATTTTTTTGCCCCTGACTGCCCACGCTATATCAATACTGACAGTAATCGTCTACGGCAAATCCTGCTGAACTTGTTGGACAATGCCGTGAAATTTACCTCTTCAGGCTATGTAGCTTTGATCGTTGAGCCTATCACCCATGAGCAGATGCAACGTATCAATAAGTGTAAACAAGAGCGCGCCTTAACGAATGAGGCGCATGCTCAAAAGCTGATATTCGATAATGACATCTCAAACAAACCTTCTAAGATAAGCCCACAGCACCAATGGATCCGCTTTAGCGTTGAAGATACAGGAATTGGGATCTCAGAGTGTGATCAGCACAAGCTATTTTCTTACTTTAATCAAGCCAATATAAAAATAAGCCAAGACTATGGTGGTACAGGGCTGGGGCTTGCCATATCCAACAGCTTTGCACAACTATTAGGAGGGTTTATTCACCTTGAGAGCGATACTGATAAGGGCAGTACTTTTAGTCTTTATCTGCCTTGTCTAGCCCCAAGTTATCAGCCGGTATATCACTTTCATAGCAGCCTGACCAATATCCATTTGATTACTATCGTCAAACAAGACCTCTGTGCTCGTTTTATCACGCGGTTAGGGGAACACTTATCTCTACCTGTGAGTGCTTATACCTGTTTGGATAGCGCCAATCAGCAGTTGCAGTTGCTAGGCCAGTCAAAGCAAAACAAACAAAATCTAAAACCTGTCATACTTTTAGACTATGAGTGCTATGAAGCCATCACTGATAACACTAGCCGTGCTGATTTTCTAAGTAACTTACAAGAGACAGACTCTTTAGCGAAGATACTGTTTAGCATAAAACCTGAGCGCAGTATCCCTATCGACTTGTTTGATCGGTTCGATGGTTTTTTGAGTAAGCCTTTAGATATCGCATTATTATTATCCGAGCTGATACGCATAACGCAGCCTCCTATCTGCATCCAAAAGCCAGAAACTGTCGCTAATAATAACAATAATGAAGAAAAGCCTGCTATAGAAGATATTGCTGAACCATCACCATCTAGGATAATTTTGGTGGTGGAAGACAACCTAACTAACCAAAAAATCACCTGCAAACTATTAAGCAAGTTTGGTTATGAGAGTATGGTGGCAAGTAATGGTCAGCAAGCGCTTGAGATTTTAGATATCCAGCGACAAAAAATCGACTTGATTTTAATGGATTGTCGCATGCCCATCATGGATGGACTGCAAGCCACCCAAATCATACGCGCCCAAGGCAATGACATCCCTATCGTCGCCTTAACTGCTAATAATACGGAAGAGGATTTTGAGGCTTGCCGCCAAGCAGGTATGAATGAGTGTTTGACCAAACCTATCAATAAAGACAAGCTACAAGAGGTGCTGCAAAGCCTAATAAATGCTTAGGCTCTACTTCTATTAGCCAATATGTTTTTTGGTAAGAATATTTACTTGATAGAGGTTTTTTATAACAGCTACTTCATAAAACCATTATCTGCTAAAAAAGCTTCAGTAATAGTGCTTTGCGGGCTTGGCGCATTCATCTCACCGGTTTGCGATTTGTTTAATAAACGCTCTAAATAGCGCGCAACGATATCAACCTCTATGTTCACTTTACTGCCTACGAGCCAATGTTTAGCGATATTGGTTACTTGCGCAGTGTGCGGAATGATATTTAAAGAAACAATATTGTCACGTACAAGGTTGGTCGTCAGACTGATCCCATCGACCGTGATAGAGCCTTTGGTCGCCGTATAGTGTGCCAGCTCCTCTGGTATCTCAATCTCGATATAAATAGAGCGTGCATCTTGTTGCAGCTTACTAACGACCCCTACTCCATCAACGTGACCAGCGACGATATGACCACCAAAACGTGTGGTTGGTAACATGGCTTTTTCTAAATTGACAATATGACCTATTTTGAGATCTTCTAGCGCGGTACGAGCGATAGTCTCACGTGAAACATCAACCGCATAATAATTAGAACCAAACTCTACCACCGTCAAACAGATACCATTAGAAGCGATTGAGTCGCCTAGCTTTACGTCACTAAAATCCAGATCGTTTGCTTCAATGACCAGGCGAATGTCACCACCAACTGGTTGCATGGCTTTGACATACCCAACACTTTCTATAATTCCTGTAAACATATAAACCTCATATCATTATTGTATTGTGGTTAGAGCTGTAGAAACAGCCTATTGTAATTTATTAGAGCATACTTGAATCGGTTTTAGCTAAACGTGGGCTAGTTTTGCGCTTATTGTGGGATAAGTTGTGGATAAGTAACAACAAATCAACCAATAGGGTATGAAAAACTTGAATCTCATCAAGTTATCCACAGGATGATGTTATTTAATTACAACTCAATCAATACTAGAAAAACATCGCAAGTTGTTGATTTATATAACTATACCTTCAAGGCACTATATAAAACGCACTTTTTAAGTTTCATGTGAAACAAAGTTATGCACAGTTTCATGTGAAACATCTATTGTAGGTATTTACTTATCCACATCTAGTATAGTTTTAATAGAGACTGTGGATAAACTGTTCATAAACAACTGGTTTATAAAGGCTGTAAAGTTAGCTTAAGATCAGACCCGACCTGCTCATGACTACGAATATCAAAACGCAGCTGCTGAACTAAAGACAAGGGGTTGAACTCAACCATCGGTCGCGCTTGTGCTCCTAATAAACAGGGCGCTTGATAGACAATCAATTCATCTACCAGTTGTTGGCTTAAGAAACTGCCTGCGACGCTAGCACCAGCTTCTACCAATACGTCATAGCATTGATGCTCATTAACTAAGACCTTTAGTAAGGCAATCAAGTCATCTTCGCGCCAATAAATCGTATCTGCTTGGCGGCATAACTGATAATCAGCTTGCAGATTGTGCTCTAAGCGCTGACGTCTATCGAGCACTACTATCAGCGGGGCTGGAACTTGTTCAGGTAGTATACCTAATTGGTTCGAGCGTACATTAAGCTGTGGATTGTCAGCAATAATAGTTTCACTGCCCGTAATGATTGCGCCACTTTGTGCGCGTAATTTCTGGACATCTTCGCGGGCAGCTGCTGAGGTAATCCATTTTGACTCACCAGATGCCATAGCCGTACGACCGTCAAGACTGGTGGCAATCTTAAGACGCACATAAGGCATTTGAGTACGCATCGCCTTTAAAAACCCGCGGTTTAGTACTTCTGCTTGCTCTGTTAGTACACCAGCTTTAACCTGAACCCCAGCTTGTTCCAATAGACTCACGCCGCGTCCTGCCACTTGTGGATTAGGATCAAGACCCGCAATCACCACACGTTTCACACCTGCCTCAACAAGGGCAAGCGCGCAAGGTGGAGTACGCCCCGTATGACTACAAGGCTCTAAAGTTACATAAGCAGTAGCCCCCACTGCCCGCACACTAGCATCCTTGAGCGCAAATACTTCAGCATGAGGCTCACCAGCTTTGGGATGAAATCCTTGACCAACAATCTCTTGTCCTTGAACGATGACGCAGCCTACTGCTGGGTTTGGTCTAGTGGTATATAGGCCTTGCTTAGCCTGTTCGATAGCAAGCATCATAAAGTAGCGGTCTTGAGCATCTTGCGCGTGATTTTGGATCGACATAAGAATAGGCTTTATTTATGAGAGGAATGAATAAAAAGCGAGATTATTTTTCATTTGGGCGAATATTGGCGAGCTCTTGCTGAAAAGCATCAATATCTTGAAAATCACGGTAAACACTGGCAAAGCGTACATAGGCGACATCATCTAACGTCTTCAGCTCACTCATGATAATCTCACCCAAGACTTTACTGCTAATCTCACGCTCACCCATTTGTCTAACGCGTTTCTCAATACGGCTGATCATCGCTTCTTGCTCATCGATAGTGATGGGACGCTTTTGTAAGGGTAACAAAATTGAGCGACGCAGTTTTTCATTGTCATAAGGCTCAATCTTACCGCTAGACTTGATAATCCGCGGCATGACGACTTCTACCATCTCAAAGGTCGTAAAGCGTTCCTGACAACTACTACATGAGCGGCGGCGACGCACTTGTGCACCTTCCGCAGCAAGACGCGAATCAATAACCTTGGTTTCTGATGCGTTACAATACGGGCAGTGCATAGTATTTTCCTTATTTTACTGTTGAGAGCGAGAGCAGTCATCCGAGAGCAAACAGTCATCACTCATTAATTAATTATTTACCAATACAAAAACTGCCAAATATCTTGCCAAGTAAGTCATCAGCACTGAACTCACCAGTAATTTCACCCAAACTCTGCTGAGCTTGGCGCAAGCTTTCAGCAACAAGCTCCCCTGCTTGAAATACCGTTAATTGCTCATGTGCTTCCGCTAAATACTCAGCCGTCCGCCTAAGCGCATCTAAATGCCGTGTACGCGCAATGAGGCTATTTTCTGGTGGATGAAACCCTACTTTAGCACACAAGGTTTCGACTAACGTGTCGATACCAGCGCCTGTTTCACATGAAACATTGACTTGTTCATAACCGCGATTTTCTATTTCAATTTGCGCGGCAGTAGTCATTTTTTTACTGCCATCATCGCTCAATAAGTCGCTTTTATTGGCTATAATCAATAGACGCTTGGCCTCTGGCAGCTTACCAAATAGCTGCTCTGCAAGCTGCAACGGGGTGCTTTCTTCTTCAAGGTCACGGGTGACATCATAGACCATCAGCAGCATATCGGCCTGTGTGATGGCGGTACGTGCACGCTCAATTCCTATACGCTCTACAGTATCTTCTGTATCACGCAGACCTGCCGTATCGGTGAGATGCAGTGTTAGACCATTAAGCACCACAGTCTCTTGCAGCGTATCACGAGTGGTACCTGCTACATCAGTGACAATCGCGCGCTCTTGGCCTGCAAGGCGATTGAGTAGGCTCGACTTACCTGCATTAGGCCTACCTGCTAACACCACGTGAATACCGTCGCGTAAGAGTTGACCTTGTTTTGCCGTTGCTAGGACTTGCTGTATCTTAGCTTGTGTTTGCTCAAGCTTGTCTTGAATTACCCCATCAGATAGGAAATCCACGTCTTCTTCATCAGGGAAATCAATCGCGGCTTCAACATGCAAACGCAGGTGAATGAGTTGCTCTAATAGTTGATTAATCTTTTGTGAAAACTCACCACTTAATGAGCGAATAGCACTACTAGCAGCAGCGGCACTGGTCGCATCAATGGCATCAGCGATGGCTTCTGCTTGCACAAGATCTAATTTATCATTATCAAAAGCACGATACGAGAACTCCCCCGCACTGGCTTGTTTTGCGCCTAATTCAAACACCCGCGCTAACAGCTGGTTTTGCAGAATGATGCCACCATGTCCTTGTAGCTCGATCACATCTTCGCCAGTGAATGAATGCGGAGCTTTGAAGTACAGCACCAATCCTTCATCGATGACCGTACCATCAGCCTGATAGAAACGGCAAAAACTGGCCATACGCGGGGTAAAAGCCGTCTTGCCTGTGAGCTGACAAGCAATCTCATAAGCCCGCCTGCCTGATAGACGTACAATACCGACGCCACCTCGTCCGAGCGGTGTGGCAATAGCAGCAATCGTGGCCAATCCAGATAAGTCAGGCTTTTCAGATAAATCAGGTACGGCTAGCGCCCTCTCTAAAGAATCCACAGTTACTCTCAATAGCTAAAAGCTCCATTATAGACGGCTATGCTCAGGCTGACAAAGCAAACTTTAGATAGCAGTACTTTGCTATCTTCATTAGACGGTTTTATTATGGTCATAAAAAATTGTGAGTATGGAGCGTATAAAAAAACCACCGCTTGCGCGATGGTTTTTATTGTTTACGAGCATCGTTTAATTATCAATCAAGGACTTTAACAGTACGTTGTTTTTGCTCTTCTTCTACTTTTTTATTGACAACATACTGATGCGTCATACTGAATAAGTTGTTCACCGTCCAGTACAATACCAGACCTGCTGGGAAAAACAGCATGAAAGCAGTAAAGATAATCGGTAAAAACTTCATAACTTTTGCTTGCATTGGATCAGTTGGCTGTGGATTTAGCTGTTGCTGTACAAACATCGACGCACCCATTAGTAAAGGCAGTATGAACCAAGGATCCATTGCCGATAAATCCTGAATCCATAAGATCCATGGAGCGTGACGCAGCTCAACACTCTCGACCAACACCCAGTACAAGGCCAAGAAAATCGGCATCTGCATCAATATCGGCAAACACCCTGCCATTGGATTGACTTTTTCTTCTTTGTAGATGCTCATCATTTCTTGCGACATCTTCATGCGATCATCGCCGTGCTCTTCTTTTAGCGCAGCTAGTCTTGGTGCGATAGCGCGCATTTTTGCCATCGAATAGTAGCTCTTGTTCGAGAACCACATAAGAGCAATTTTGACCAAGATAGTTAGAGCAATAATTGACCAACCCCAGTTACCAATAATATTCTGAATACCATCAAGTATGGCAAATAAGATTTTTGATATTGGCCATAACAAACCATAGTCAACGGTCTGGTTGAGACCTACTGCGACTTCATTGAGCTCAGACTGTACTTTTGGCCCTGCATACAAGGTCGCGTTTAAGGTCGCTTGTTTGTTGGCGCCGACATTGACAGGTTGGCTATTGAAACCAATAAAGTAATCACCGCCAGTTTCACGGCTAAAAAACTTACCAGTGAAGTTCTTAGGTGTCCATGCAGAGACAAAATAATGCTGCACTACCCCGACCCAACCTTTATCACTGGTCAGTTTTAATTCATCACTACTGAAGTTACCAAACTTCAGCTTATTGTATGGATCTTCAGGTGTACCCCAAGCGCCACCCAAGTAGGTTGCCATACTTAGCGCACCTTTATCAGACATACCAGGATCTTTACTATCATCACGCTTTAGCTGCGCAAACATCTGCCCTTGCCACGGCTGTGCAGAAGCGTTTTGAATTTGATAGCTAATATCAATGGGGTATTTATCTTGAGTAAAGGTAAAGGTCTTGGTGATTTTTACGCCATCTTTTTGATAAGTTAGCGGCACTGATAACGTTTGCTGACCATCTTGCATCTTATAGTTGGTAGCAGCATAGCTGTAGTTAGCGCGACCTTCCGCAGTATCAATACCGTCTTTACCAATCAGACCAGACTGAGCCACATAAACACGATTGCTATTGTTTTCTAGCAGCACAAAAGGCTCATCGCTATCCAATGTAGCGTCATACTGCTTCAACGCTGCATAAACAATATCGCCGCCTTCTGGATTGATCTTGATGTCATAGCGATTGGTCGTAACCGTAATAAGACTTGCATCCTTAGTAGGCGCCGTCGTCGCAATATCAGCATCCACAGGTAGCGTCTGTACAGGAATATCACCTGCCGCACCAGTCGTAGATGGAATATCAGCACCTATTGAAGTTGCAACCTCAGGCGTCGTGTCTACAGCTGGCGCATCGGCATAATCATCTCGCCATGCCAAAATCAGCAGATAAGCGGTGATTAACATCGCAATGATGATCATCACCCGAAATATCTTTTGCATAAACCTTTCCTAGAGTGAAAATTTGGGGCATGTGTCATGACCATAACATTGCAGCAGCATGTGCAACTACCAACGCTATCGTGAGTCATTTACATAAAATGTGCATCATTTTACTAAAAATTCGCCTTAAATGATACTAACAGTGTGGATAACTTGTGGGTAACTTAGCAGTCGCCGTATAAGAAACCAACGACGATGAGTTTTATCTTAACCTCATCAAGTGATTGAGACGTGAAACATAGCTGTTGTTATCTCGGTAAACACCTAATCCTTGAAGATCTACATTACCTAATGATAAATAGTGATAACTATAATCAGCTAAAGGTAGGGGTACAAAATCAATGCCATGCCCTCCTAAAGGGTGACAACGACTTATACGTTTTACTAACAGCCAGCTACCTGCCCAAACGCCATGCCAAGCTAATGCTTGTTTACCATAATTAGAACAAGTCGGATAATATCGACAACGAGCAGGAAGTATTGGGCTTATTATATTTTGATAGAATACAATAAAAATATTAAATAAATTATAGAAAAAATTATTTAACAATCTTTTAAAAATTTTCATTTTATTTTTTTCTAATTTTTTAAAGATATTATTTACTTGATTTTTTAATTCTTCCTTGCTTAAATCATCAATAGGCTTTTTAACAATAAAAACAATATCCTTGTTTTCTAATGCAGATGACTGTAGACGAAAGCGTTCACGTATTTGACGTTTGACTAAGTTTCGAGCGACAGCAGTAGGTACTTTACGTTTGGTGATAGCCATACCGACACGTGCTTGCTGCTGATCATTAGTACGTATAAAGGCCATTAAATGGCTTTGGTGTAACTTGCGCTCAGGTGCATCAAACACCTCACGGAAAGCAGCAGGCGTCAGTAGGCGTTGCTCTTTAGTGAAGCGGAAGGTGGGTGTAGCTGAGAGAGTATCTGGCATAAGAATACCTAAATGTGAACTTATATTAACTTTATAATAAAAAGACAAAATACAGAGACAAAAAAAGCGCCGATGTAGGCGCTTTTGATATATGGTTCTGTGTCAGTTATTGTTCAATAGCTACTGTTTTTTATAGATAAAATAGATACTCAACAAGTACTATGAACCATAGTCATCATAATATACTGATTACACAGTAAGACGATGACGGCCTTTAGCGCGACGACGTGCTAAAACCTGACGGCCTTTTTTAGTTGCCATACGAGCACGGAAACCGTGAGTACGTTTACGCTTGATCACGCTTGGTTGGAATGTACGTTTCATAACTCACCTATCAAATAATGGACTAAATTCGTAATAACGGAGGATTATACCATTGCTTCATATCATGGTCAATAAACTAATTTGGCCTATACTCAAATGAATGAGTCCCTTGATAGTTTAAGTCGCTTTTTTGAACACTCGTTTTGTCAAAACCTCTGTTTGTAACTCTAGTTCCCCTGACCAAATAAATTGATTTATAGATTCAATTTTTAAAAGTTATCCACAATTTACCTCGAGCTCTATAATAATTAACTATTAATATATATAAGTATTGTTGTTATTGGGCACTGTTATTTCTGAGGATAAGTCTGTTTTCTTGATAACTATCAATATATTAGACTATGGGTAATCCTGTGGATAACCTGTGGGTGGAATATGGATAACTAGCTCTATTGAGTTGTCCACAAAACTATCCACAGTCTTATCCACAAAAAACAGGATGTTATCCACAGGCTATATGTGTTAGATTAGCCCCTAGTTTGATATGTGGTTTGAAGACGCTTTGGGCTATAAGTTCTCTAATAATAATTAGAACTCATATTGAGTGTCGTATGGCTTATAGCGTTGAGGTTTTTTGTTTCTTAGATTAAAGGGTTAGTACTTTTCATGATAGATACAGCAACGATTTGGGAT
The DNA here is from genome assembly GCF_904846575.1 of Psychrobacter sp. H8-1. Taxonomy (NCBI): domain Bacteria; kingdom Pseudomonadati; phylum Pseudomonadota; class Gammaproteobacteria; order Moraxellales; family Moraxellaceae; genus Psychrobacter; species Psychrobacter sp. H8-1. The sequence continues at coordinate 3,119,436 of NZ_CAJHBG010000001.1, read as the reverse complement.
AAGTGTCTAAACGACTTACGTTATCACGTTAAAGATAATGTATTCACTATGTGGTTAAGACCATTATCAGTCTATCAGGAGGCGCAGACTCTCGTTATTCTTGCTCCAAACGATTACTTCGTTACTTATATCAAAAAAAACCACTTACACGATATTCAACAACTGGTTGCTAAGCACAGTCAAGGGAGTATTGAGGATGTGGTTGTTCGCGTTGATAACGCTGGCCGTGGTACGGACGAGAGCAGTCAGCCTCAGTCAGGTTCTTTATTTGTAGAAGAGAAGCCCTCCCCTCCTCCAACAGATCATAACTTTGAAACTATATATCATAATAATGCGAAGGCAGATATTGAAGCCAATATGCGTCATGCAGAACTGGTCGACTCAGCCGATGCTAAATCGTTGAGTTATTTGAACCCTGATTTTACTTTTGAGACCTTTGTCACTGGTAAGTCCAATAACTTGGCTTATAAGGCTTGTTATGAGCTAGGAAAGCGCCAATCAAAAAATCGACATAATCCTTTGTTTATATATGGACCTTCTGGTTTGGGAAAAACGCATTTAATGCACTCTGTAGCACATCGATATTTAAAAAATAATCAAAGTTTTTATTATTTCACTTCTGAAAAATTTATTAATCAATTGGTTTATTCATTAAGAAATAATAAAATAGAAGATTTTAAAAAGAAATTAAAAAAAGTAGATTTATTAATTGTAGATGATATTCACGTATTAGCAGGAAAGACCAAAAGTAGTAATGAGTTTTTGACATTATTTGCTGACTTTACTAGTGGTGATAAGCAACTGATTTTGGCATCTGATCGTCATCCTTCACAGATGACTGAATTTGATGAACGTTTTAGATCGCGGTTTTCTTGGGGTTTGACGGTCGCGGTTGACCCACCTGAGATCGATACTCGTGTGCAAATTTTGCAGAAAAAAGCAGCGTCATATGGTATGACACTGCCTAAAGAATGTGCGTTGTTCATCGCCCAAAACGTGGTTTCTAATGTCAGACGTTTAGAGGGTGCTTTAAATCAGGTATTTGCGAATGCAAATTTGACAGGCGCACAGATTACCCTTGAGATGGTGCAATATGCGCTGAAGGATATCGTCGCGCTGCGCGTGCAAGCGGTCAATATGGACAATATTCGTAAGGTTGTTGCTGAGTACTATGATGTGACGGTCAAAGAGATCATGGGTCGTAAACGTACTCGTAGTATTGCACGGCCACGTCAAATAGCGATGGCGCTATCACGTGAGTTGACTGGTGACAGCTTTCCAGAGATTGGCCAGTCATTTGGTGGACGTGATCATACGACGGTGATGCATGCTTGTGATAAAGTGAACGAGCTGCGAGCTGCAGACCCAGCGTTTGACAAGGACTACAAGACATTAGCCCTGATGTTACAAGCTGGTTAGAAGGCCACAGCATCACTATGTTTTCGTCAATTAATATGGTTTATAATATTGAAAGTACGAGTAGAGCCATACTTTATGGATTATAGTCAGTAGACAGGGTATTATTAAGCCAGTATTTTGGATTTATAAAAAAGAATCATTCAAATAAGAGTAACTAAGCATGCAATTATCGATTAATCGAGAGTCGTTACTAAAAGCTATTAACTTGATCGCCAAGGCTGCTGATAAACGCCACAACATGGTTATTTTGGGCAATATTAAGCTGCAACTTTCTGAGTCCGAGCTGATTTTGACTGCCTCTGATCTGGAAGTAGAGCTGACATCGACATTGAAATTGCCTGCTGGTGCATGTATTGAAGCAGGCGAGACGACCTTACCAGCGACAAAACTAAAAGATATTTGTAGATCTTTACCTGCTCAGGCGCAGATTAACCTTGCTACTCAAGAAAATGAACGCTGTTTGCTTACCAGTGGTAAAAGCCGATTTACTTTAGGGACTCTTCCTAGTGAGGATTATCCAAGCTTGGGCAATCCTGAAAATATTACACCCTTAACGATTAGCCGTAATCGTCTGATTGATCTGATTCATAAGACCCAGTTTGCGATGGCAATCCAAGATGTACGTTATTATTTAACGGGTATGTTGTTTGACGTTTCACAGCAGCAATTGACGACAGTGGCAACAGATGGGCATAGATTGGCATTGGCGCGTAGCGTCATCGATGTCAGTAGCGACTTAAATATGCAGGCTATCTTGCCACGTAAAGCGGTCATTGAGCTTGAGCGCTTGGCTTCTGAGTTAGGCAAAATGCTTGGCGACAAAGATAACCCAGTCATACTTAGTTTTGGTCGTGAATTCTTACAAGTGAGCTTGCCGTTTGGTGATGTGGATAGTACAGGGCAGATAAATGATCATCTGATGGTGACTTTTACTGCGCGTCTGATTGATGGTAAATTCCCTGATTACCGCCGTGTTATGCCAAGTAACACAGATAAGTTGGCGTTATTTAACCAAGAAAAAATGACCGACGTACTACGCCGTGTCGCGATTTTGAGTAATGAAAAGTCACGTGGGGTAGTGTTTAATTTTGCCAGTGACGGTATGGTAGAAGTACGTGCCAATAATGCGGAGCAAGATGAAGCCGTCGAGATGATACAAGCTAAGTATCAAGGTGAGCCGATGGAGTTGTCGTTTAACGCAGCTTACCTGCAAGATGTTTTAGGCGTTATCCAAGGTGATTTGCAAATGCATATGAGCCAATCAAATGCCTCAGTGCTGGTCAACCAGCTTAATGATGAGTTCCATCAATATGTGATTATGCCAATGCGTATATAGTTTTTAGGTGGTGTTCTAAAAAGTATGCTAGCGATAGAAGTCAATAAGAAATCTATGCTAAATTCTCTGATTCTATAGGGCTTTAAAGGCTTCAAAAATTGTTCAAGTTTTAATCAGCATACTTTTTGACACACCACCTCTTTTTTTAATTTTAAAAACATTATTAGCTTATGAGATAGACTTTGTTTATCAGACTGTTTTGCCAATGGTTAGTAGCCGAGTTCTAACAATAAAATCTCATCCTAAAACCTGCCTAAATGCTTTTTAGACTAAACCTTTGCCTGTTAATTCGCAGGTGATCTTAATAGGCGGCTGTCGATACTATGATTGAACGTCTACAAATATCTAACCTACGTAACTTGACCCAAGTTGATCTCCAGTCTGCTGCTTGCAATGTCATTATAGGCGCCAATGGCAGTGGTAAAACCTCACTACTTGAAGCGATATTTTTACTATCAAGAGGGAAAAGCTTTCGCCATCATCAACCCAAGCGCTATATCCAGCACCACCAAAACACTGTCACTGTGCATGCTAAACTCAATGATAGCAGTACATTGGCTATCCAAAAGCAAGTCGATGCAACAACACTGTTACGCCTTAATCAAACCACTGTCTATAACCAAAGTATCTTAACTGAACAACTGCCAACGTTGCTGATAGATCCATCCACAATGGATATGTTAGAGCAGGGGAGTGCCAGTCGTCGACAATTATTGGATTGGCTAGTGTTTCACATGAAACAAGGCTTTCATCCGCAATGGGTTGCTTATCAACGACTGCTAAAACAGCGCAATAGTTTGCTAAAAAAAACACATCATCTGACGCAGGTTCAGATTGCTGAGCTAAAGTCATGGGATAAAGGGCTTAGTAATCATGCTGCTCTTATTCATCATTATCGCGAACGAATTTTTATGGAATGGCAGCCTTATTTTGCTGAGAGTATTGCTCGGTTACTGCCTGCTTACGCTGAGCAATTAAGCTTGAGCTATAGTGCTGGGTACGATACCAATGTGGCGCTGGATGTACAGCTTAACGAGCGCCTAGAGCAAGATTTGCAACTGGGATATACCCGTATTGGCAACCATCGAGCTGATATTCATGTGCATTGGCGCTCTAATGCTTCGGCAGAATCTACAAACAGCGATTCAAAAAGTGCTACTGGGGACTCAAATAATGCTTCACAAATAGATACTATTAAGTTGCCAGTATTAAAGGAACAAGCAGCTAATGTACTTTCTCGTGGTGAAAAAAAACTACTGATAACTGCTTTGCGCTTATCTCAGTTGCCGTTACTACTCCATGCTGAACAAAGCGCAGATGTAGCTAGTGAGCTACAGAACGCTAGAGCCACTCCGGTGGTACTCTTAGATGATATTACAGCAGAGCTAGACAATAGGGCTATAGAGATTTTATTGTCCACTTTGGCAAAGCTGCCTTGTCAGGTGTTTATGAGCAGCTTGACCGCCGATATCGTACCTTTGGTTAAAGAGCTATGGCCAAACCCTAAGATGTTTCATGTGAAACAAGGTCAAGTTTCATCAACTCAATAGTATTATAGTTATCTATCTAACCCACCTTAATAGCCTACAATTCTCATATATCCACGATTACTCACCCTCCAGTATTAACTATCTTAAGATAGCAATCAAAAGCAATAAAACTGCCAGTAAACAGTGACTTAGAGCCAAAAAAATGCTAAAATGGGGCTTTATTTTTGTCCTATTCTCAGCAAGTTATTTTGCAGCGTTATGCAGAGGGTTTTTACTATCTGTATATTTCTAAATGATTGATAAATATACGTTTCATTTGTTTTCTTAGCTTCGATAATATTTAAAAAAGCCAAAGCTAATATCAAAAACTGATCCGCTGATTTTAAGTATTACTTAAGTCTATATAATCTCTCACGAAGTGTTGGCTAACGCTAGGTTAGCAAAGCATATACGCTGAAGGTTTCAACTTTCAAAGTTAGATCTAAGATAACGTCATTTCATCATAGTGATGAGCTAATGATAAACGGCTGATTACGGCTAGATTAAGGAATGCACATGAGTGATTCATTACCTAACGACCACGAGCAACTGATGTCTGACAGCGTTGTCGAAACGGTTGTCGAAACGACTGCACCAGCTTTGACTCCAGAAGGATTACCTTCTGATTATAGCTCCAAAGATATTCGTGTCTTGCGTGGACTCGAAGCAGTGCGCGTGCGTCCTGGGATGTATATCGGTGATACTGATGATGGTACAGGCCTGCATCATATGGTCTTTGAGGTAGTGGACAACTCTATCGATGAGGCACTGGCTGGCCACTGCGACCAGATTGACATCATTATCCATGAAGATGAATCGGTCAGTGTCATGGATAATGGCCGCGGCGTACCTGTCGATATCCATCCAGAAGAGGGTGTATCTGCTGCGCAAGTCATCATGACTGTACTGCATGCTGGCGGTAAGTTTGATGATAATAGCTATAAAGTTTCAGGCGGTCTCCATGGCGTCGGCGTCTCAGTGGTCAACGCTTTATCTAAAAAGCTTGAGATGAATATCTGGCGTGAAGGCTATCATTATCATCAGACTTACACTGATGGTGTTCCTGATGCCGATATTCAGCAGATGGAAGCAACGGATAAAACAGGCACGCAAATTCGTTTTTACCCAAGCAATGATGTTTTTACAGGCACTATCTTTGAGTATGATATTTTAGCTAAGCGCTTACGTGAGCTGTCTTTTTTAAACTCAGGTGTGCGCATTGTTTTAACTGATGAGCGTATTGATAAGCGTCATGAGTTTGAACACAAAGGTGGTCTGTCAGAATTTGTCAGCTATATCAATGCGGGTAAAGACGGCATCAATGAAGTGTTTCATTTTGTCAGTGAGCAAGATGATGGCATCGCTGTTGAAGTCGCACTACAGTGGACAGATACGTATAACGAAAAAGTATTGTGCTTTACCAACAATATCCCACAACGTGATGGTGGTACGCATTTATCTGGCTTTCGCTCAGCATTGACGCGTGGTCTAAATAGCTATATGGATCGTGAGAACTTATTCAAAAAAGAAAAAGTGGTTGCGACCGGTGATGATGCACGTGAAGGCTTGACCGCAATTGTATCGGTTAAAGTACCTGACCCTAAGTTCTCCAGTCAAACCAAAGACAAGTTGGTATCAAGCGAAGTGAAATCTGCTGTTGAATCAGCAATGCACGATAAGTTTAATGATTATCTGTTAGAAAACCCAACTGCTGGTAAGGCAATTGCTAATAAGATTATCGATGCAGCTCGTGCGCGTGATGCAGCTCGTAAGGCACGTGAGATGACGCGTCGTAAGACGACTTTGGATATCGCTGGTCTGCCAGGTAAGTTGGCAGATTGCCAAGAAAAAGATCCAGCATTATCAGAACTCTACATAGTGGAGGGTGACTCTGCAGGTGGTTCAGCTAAGCAGGGTCGTAGCCGTAAGACCCAAGCGATTTTGCCACTGAAAGGTAAAATTCTAAACGTCGAACGTGCACGTTTTGACAAGATGCTATCGTCTGCTGAGGTAGGTAACTTGATTACCGCGCTTGGTTGCGGTATTGGTCCTGATGAATATAACCCTGATAAAGTACGCTATCATAAAATTATCATCATGACCGATGCGGACGTTGATGGGTCACATATTCGTACGCTACTGTTGACCTTTTTCTTCCGTCAAACTCCTGAGCTGATCGAGCGTGGCTATATTTATATCGCACAGCCACCGCTTTATAAAGTCAAAAAAGGTCGCCAAGAGCTCTATCTAAAAGATGATGAAGCACTTAAAGCCTATCTATTATCGTCGACAATTGATAATACTAAGCTACATATCAGTGCCGATGCCCCTGCTATTACGGGTCAGGCGCTTGAGACGCTACTAAATGACTATAACCAAACGCAGCTGATCAAGGCACGTTTGCAGATTCGTTTCCCAGCAGTGATTTTGGATGCATTAACGCATACACCGAAGCTTAGCACTGATATGACTTATGACAAGTCTGCTATGGAGGCATGGAAAGAGGCCATGCAAACTCAGTTGGATCACTTCGGTAGTGATTTGAGTCCTGAGATTGAACTGGTTAACATTCATGCACCGCAACCAAAAAACATGGATGCTGCTGCTGCTGACTTATTGGGTATGAAGCCAGTAGTAGAAGCTGAAGAAGGCGAAGGGTTTGATAGTGACACTTTATCCACTAAAGCACAGTGGCTACCGCGCATAACCGTTTATGTGCATCAATTGGCACATCATTACTTGCTTGATTCTAGCTTTATCAATTCAGGCGAATATAGCAAGCTGCTACGCTTATCTGCTGAATGGAATACCTTGCTTGAAGATGACGCGTTTATTCGTCGTGAAGCAAGTGCGGGCACGACGAAAGATATCCCGATACGTGATTTCGACTATCTCTGGCAACAGATGATGCTAGATGCGCGTCGTGGTCTGGCAATCCAGCGCTATAAAGGGCTAGGGGAGATGAACGCCGATCAGCTTTGGGATACGACGATGGATCCTGAAAACCGTCGTATGCTACGTGTCACTATCGAAGATGCTATCGCTGCTGATCATATGTTTACCTGTCTGATGGGTGATCATGTCGAGCCGCGCCGTATCTTTATTGAAGAAAACGCGTTAACGGTTTCTAATTTAGATATTTAACTTCTAATATTTAGTTTAAAGGTTGCGTTTTAATCTGTTATCAGTGAATATTTAAAGTCATCTTGTCAGCAAGGTGGCTTTTTTTGTTTCATGTGAAACATAACAGGGAGAGTAACGATGTTAGACACCACACAAAAAAGAAGTCTGTCGCAACTGCCAAAGGCCACTTTGGTTGATTTTGTGTCTGACGTGTATGGAGTGGATAAGTTGCTAGACAAAAAGATTGAACGCCTGCTACTACAGTCAGACAAACCTAAACTTATCAAAAAACTCACTTCGAACTTAAAAGGGCTTAGAAGGCGGCGTAAGTTTCTGGATTACTGGGAATACAGCGATTTTGTGACTGAGCTACATTATTTGGCTGATGATGTGATGAGTCTCTACCCTGAGCGACCAAAAGCATGCTTGGATTTGCTTGAGCTGTTTATTGACTCAACCGACTCTAGTTTAGAACGTGTTGATGACTCATATGGTGAGATTGGCGATCTATATCGAAGCCTCACATCATCTTGGCTGAAGGTTGCTGCTACTTGTTATCAGCAAGAAAAGCAGATATTGCCGGTCGATGAACAAGATATATTAAGCCACGCTTGGTTAGAGAAAGTAAAAGCAATGGCTGATGATAATGACTATGGCACCAAAGATAACTTACTAGCAGGTATTGGTCAGTTGTTTTCAGAGCCTGAAATACGTGGGTTGATAAGTGACTATCAACAAGAATATGAGGCAATACTTATAAAGGAAGCAGATCATAAAGAAGCGACTAAGGGCTTTAAGAAACGGGATTATGAAGTAGATTATACCATCAGTCAGGAAAAAAGTAGGATCGAGAGTGCGCTTGAAGAGGTAGCAAAAGCATTAGGCGATGTGGAATTGTTTGAGGTTATTTATCGTGAAATTCATCCTAAACGTCCGCTTCATCCACGCTACTTAGTTGATTTGATAGAGTTTTTGATGGACGCTGAAGCCTATGATTTAGCTTTAGGCCACTTGACGGATGAGTGGCAAAGCGACGACTTACAATACAAGCTTAAGCGCTTGGAATTATTGAATCAAATATATGAACAACAAAACGATATTGAAGCACAATTAAAAGTATTAGGAGAGGCGTTTGAGCTACAACCTTCTGTGAGGCGTCTAAAAGCTGTTATGGCTATTGCTACTCCTGCTCAGCAAGCTTACTGGCGCAAAAAATCTTATGAGTTAGCAGCTCAACAAGACGAGGTAGTGACGGCAATATCGCTTTTGTTAGCGCTTGGCGAGGTTGATTTTGCTAATAAAATAGCCGTTAAACGTCATACTGAATTTACCGATTTGCATTATATAACACTGACCCAGCTGTTAAAGGAGTTGCCAGCCGAGACAGATTTACTCCAAGTGATTATTTATCGCAGTCTATTAGATGATATTTTAGATAATGCTCGCACCAAAGCCTATGGTCACGCTGCGCGATATTATAAAAAGCTATTTCAGTTAGATTTTTTAGTCAGTAAAATGAATAGAGATTACAATGACCTTATTACGCCTCAAGCCTATACCAGAGCACTGATACAAAAGCATGGTAAAAAATACAGCTTTTGGGAGAGGGTTGAAAATTAATATTTAATTATAAATCAGAATAAAGGTTTCACGTGAAACAAACCACCATAAATACTCACCATATCAAATATAAAGTAGAGAACCAATGATTGAAGTGGTTTTACTCGCTATCGCTTTAGCCATGGACGCGTTCGCAGTTGCGATTGGACTGGGCGCTAAGTCGCAAAAACAGAGTAAGCAATATTTATGGCGTTTAGCGGTCTATGCTGCGCTATATTTTGGTATTGCGCAGGGTGTGATGCCACTCATTGGCTATTTATTAGGAGCGGCACTCTTAGGTTGGTTGGCTGCTGCTGCGCCTTGGATAGGAGGTATTATACTTATCGGTCTTGGTGGTAAAATGCTTTATGATGTTTTTACTGGCGATGAAGAAGATGCGGTAGACAGTGCGCTTCACCTAAAAGCCGACGCTAATAATGCAGTTGCGGCTATTAATAATGATCATCAAACTATCAATCATCGCACCATGTTCACGCTAGCGATTGCGACCAGTATTGATGCCATGGCGGCAGGCTTTACCCTTAATTTATTGGCGCTTAATGCGTGGTTAGCCTGTTTGATTATTGCGCTAGTAACTGCTGGGTTTGGGTTGTTCGGTGTTTATTTAGGTTGGCGCTCAGGCACGTGGTTAGAAGATAAGGCGGAAGCGTTGGGAGGCTTAGTGCTTATCGCAATTGGGCTGAAGGTTATGTTTTTCGCCTAAAAAACTACTTTGTCTCATCTTGTTTCTCAATAAAAAGCACCGTTCTGGACTCCAGAGCGGTACTTTTTTTGGTTTCACGTGAAACTTTTTATTTATATGACCAACGATTATTCTTCGTCAGTGTTAAAACGCCATGCTAATACGCGGGTGTTTTTCTGCCCTTGGCTCATCTCAATGATGCGCATTTGAGCAACATCGAGTTGCTTTAATAATAGCTGCAACGGTTTAACGTTTTCAGACTTGGAGACGAGGGTGGTAAACCAGCCAACGTGCTCGGCGAAGTCTTGGCTTTCTTTTGCCATCTTGGTCAGAAAGGCAATCTCACCGCCTTTACTCCAAAGCTCTTTATGTTGACCGCCGAAGTTTAGGTTTTGCGCGGCATTACCAGTCTTGGTTGAGTGTCGGCTTATTTGCTCGTTTTCATTCTTACCGCGATGTCTTTGTAGATTGTGCTGCTTGCGGGTATTGGCTTGCATCGCTTCCTCTAATGAAGCATGGAATGGAGGATTGCAAACGACCACATCAAAGTAGTCTTGACGACCAATAATGCCTGCAAAAAATTTCTTAGGATTAGATTGTAGTTTTACTTTAACCGCGCCTTTTAGCTTCGGATTTGCTTCACAGATAAGGGCTGCAGTATTGACCGAAATAGGGTCGATGTCACTCGCGGTAAAGCGCCAACCGTAGCTTTGACTACCAATAATTGGATAAATGGCACTGGCACCCGTACCAATATCGAGGGCGTGGATTTCTTTACCAGTAGGTGGTGTATTGTCGTCATTAATGTGCGTGGTTTGAGCCAATAAGTCAGCGATGTAATGAATATAATCGGCACGTCCCGGAATAGGTGGGCACAAATAGCCTTCAGGAATATCCCAAAACTTGACGCCGTAATAATGAGCCAATAGCGCCTGATTGAGTACACGTACGGCCTGATGGTCGGAGAAGTTAATCGTTGGCTCGCCATTAGGATTGGTAATCGTATGCTTGGCAAGCTCAGGTAAAGCGCGGGTCAGCACGGCAAAGTCATAGCGACCTTGATGTGGATTACGCGGGTGTAGCTTACCGAGTTTTTTCGCGGTCTCAGGTGAGCGGTTTCTGTGTTTATTAGTATTTGGTCTACTGGTCATAGTGTGGGGCTTTGATGTTTGAATATAACCAACCATTTTAGCAGATTTCGCGGGTAACAAATGCCTTATCGGCTACGTAAAATGAGGTTTAATCCTAATACTATCATCGCTGTACCCAATACGCGGTCGATCCAATGCTCAAAACGTTGAAAGCGTCGATGAATCGCAGGAATAGAGAGCAACATTACCACGGTACTAAACCATGCCATCTGCAACACCATCATCCATACGCCATAAATGGCCAGCTGCCACAGCGGTATGCCAGGTGATAGTACGAGGGTAAATATCGCTACGAAATAGACTGGCGCTTTTGGATTAAACACATTGCAAAAAAAGCCACGACGTAGAATGGCGAAAGTTGAGTCGGTATTGATAGAGGGTTGTTTCTGAGACAGGTTCTTAGACAAGCTTTTAGCAGAAAGTGGCGGTACTTGCTTGGCAAGCGTGGTCTGTGAAACAGCAATGCCTGCATTTTCTGAGTTTGCCGAACTTGTTGAGACTGCTAAATCTGACGGCTTTTTTGGTTTGGCTTGGATACCTTGCCAACCGAGATAAATAAGATAGCTACCGCCCAACCATTTAATAGCGGTCAATAGCGGCTGCGAATGGGCGATGACCGTCGCCAGTCCCAACACTGAATAGATAATATGTACGGCGAGACCTAAAGTAATACCGAAGCTACAAATCAGACCTGTGCGGCGACCTTTTGCTAAAGTTTGCTGTGAAACCAAGACAAAATCAGGGCCAGGCGAGGCGGCAGCGAGTAGGTGCACGCTGGTGATAAGCAAAAAACCGTGCCAAAATTCCATAAAGTGCTCTGAGTGATGTCTTAGTTTGGATAATGGTGGCACTTATCGCAAATCAGGTCAACTGATATTGATGTCAGCTATCAATGGCAACGCTAAAACGGTGCTTGCGTTGCAAGGGGCGTATGTCTATATTGAAAGAAAGTTAAATTAACTGCACCCTACACAGCTACAAACATAAAAAGGATAAAACCATGACTACGGACGGCAACAACAGCACAGACAATCGCATCACTTATGAAACGGACGGCTATATCTGCTTAATTGGACTAAATCGTGCGAACAAACGCAACGCCTTTGACAGTCATATGATCAAGCAACTATCCGAAGCGCTGACTCGCTATGAAAACGACGATGAATTACGCTGTGCACTCATCTTTGCCCATGGTGAACACTTCACCGCTGGTCTGGATCTGATGGAGCTGCAAGATAAGTGGGACAAAGGCGCGTTTGAATTTAACAATGACGAGATTGACCCGTGGGGCATAGGCGGTAAACTGCGTACTAAACCCGTGGTAGTAGCGATACAAGGCACCTGCTTTACCGCAGGCATTGAGCTGATGCTCAATAGTGATGTGGTCATCGCCAGTAGCAATTGCAACTTTGCCCAGATGGAGGTGCAGCGCGGTATCATGCCATTTGGCGGGGCGACGGTAAGGTTCGTCGCGGCTGCAGGCTGGCAAAAAGCCATGCCGTATCTACTTACAGGCAAGCCATTTGACGCGCAAACTGCGGATAGGCTGAATCTCGTCAGTGAAGTCGTGGCAAATGGTGAGGAATACGAGCGCGCGCTGACCATCGCCCAAGAGATTTGCCAAGCCGCACCGCTTGGCGTACAAGGGCTACTATCCTCAGCGCAAGATGCCAGTCGCAATGGTGCCGCTAGCGCAATCGCCAATATTCACAGCTACCTGCCTCCTTTGTTTCATTCAGAAGATGCCCGTGAGGGTGCGATGGCGATGGTTGAAAGGCGTGAGGCTGATTTTAAGGGGCGCTAAGCAAGGACGTTAGATTTTGAGTTTATATGCATTCTAAGACTGATTGATTATAATCGCTTGGCTGTATCATTGCTCACAATGCCTACAAGGGGCGATCACTACTATGTTAGACATCATCAACATCACTGCCCCTATTTTTATCGTCATCGCGCTTGGCTACTTATCTGTACGCCTCAAAGTCATTGATCCCAAGCATGCGAAAGGCATGGGTAGTCTGGTGATGAATATTGCGCTGCCCGCACTGATGTTTAACGCGATCGCTGGCACACCTTTTCGAGAGGTCATACTGCCGTACTATCTGCTTACCTACGCTTTGGGCTCGTTCATGGCTTTTATGGTTGGCATCATGCTGACCAAAGTCATTTGGCGGCAAGATAATGTCTCCGCCGCTCTCAATTCCACTGCGCTCTCGTTCTCTAATAGTGCCTTTATTGGCTTTGCTGTGATCTCCATGGTTATTGGATCTAGCAAGGCTGCCGCCTACTTATCGATGAACGTCCTCATCGAAAACCTGTTAATCCTGCCGATGCTATTTGTAATAGCCGAGATGAATCCTGCTTCAAATAAGTCGCTGGCAAGCGTGCTGCTAGGCATTGGCAAAAACTTCACTCGTAATCCGCTTATCATCGCTATCGTGGTCAGTGTGATATTCTCGATTTTTAGTATCCCTGTACCGCAAGTGGTCGCCGGAACCGCGCAGATGCTCACTGGCGCTGCGGCACCCGTTGCCTTGTTCGTTATCGGTATGAGCCTGTATGGGCTGGAGCTAAAGGGCGATTTGCCAAAAATTACCACCGTTGGCTTAGGTAAGCTGGTGCTGCATCCGCTGCTGGTGTTGCTTGCCATAATGCTCGTACCTGGCGGTATGGTGCAAGATAAATATGTCGCTGTGCTCTTTGCCTCAGCTCCAGTGTTCTCTACCATTGCTATCATCGGTCAGCACTATGGCTTGGTTGATCGCATGTCTGCTATCGTCATCGTCTCTACCGTGGGCTCGTTCTTTAGTATGAGCGCGGTACTTATTTATTGGCAGATGACGATTGGGTTTTAGGGGATGGTGATTGGGAGTTTTGAAGTATGATGGCGATTCTTAAACAGCAGTAGGGCTAGTTTTAGAGCGAGGTATATGTTTTTTTAAATGAATTTTGACATAAGTTTGTAATCAGTTATTTTATACCAAAAAAGAACACTTTCTTATTTGCTGAGCCAATAAACTCAAAATCTATATCTAGATTGTCTGTAATAAGCTTTTTCTAATATCTAAAACTAAGCCACATGCCTAGACTGGCAGATAATAGCAAATGGCAGGATCAGCTCCAAAAACCATTTCCTCCAAACTAAGCAAACCAAACTCCACAACCACCAAACACGGTGGTATTTTTTTGTCTACAAAAAGATATGGCTATAGTTTTGTTTTGAGCTTTTATATCCATCAGCCAACTCTCAATCCACTCCCTAAACTGACCGTTAACGAATATTACATTTTTGCTCTGATATCCTTAGTATCATAGTGGACTAGCCATCAACAGATAATAACAACGATAAGTGAGGCAATGATGTGGCACAACAAAACGACGCAGCAAGTCGAAGATGAATTGGGTGTCGACCCGTCCGCTGGGCTAAGCCCTCAGCAAGTAGCGGCGCGGTTAGAGAAGTATGGAAAAAACAAGATTGAGGGCACGAAAAAGAAAAGCCTTGTGGCGATGTTTTTTGCGCAAATGCAAGACGCCTTGATTTATGTGCTACTGGCGGCGACGGTGATTACTTTTATTATTGGCGAATATACCGACAGTATTATTATTTTATCCGTGGTGCTCGTCAACGCCATCATTGGCGTGGTGCAAGAGTACAAAGCCGAGCAGGCCATTGAAGCGCTACAAAAAATGGCTAATCCTAAAACCATGGTGCGACGCGAGGGCGCAAACCAAGAGATTGATTCGGAAGAATTAGTGCCGGGCGATGTGGTCATTATCGATGCTGGGCGCTTTATCCCTGCTGACTTACGTTTGATTGAATCATCGAATTTGCAAATTGAAGAATCTGCCCTGACAGGCGAGTCGGTGGCGGCGAACAAAGACGCAAGCGTGGTTATCGATAATGAGGACATCAATATCGGCGACCGTGCCAATATGGCGTTTCGCTCGACCACCGCCACTTATGGGCGCGGCGAAGGGGTAGTTATCGCCACTGGCATGCAAACCGAGATGGGCAAGATTGCCAGTATTTTGGACAGTGCCGACGACACCGAGACTCCATTGCAAAGGCGCTTGGATGAATTGGGTAAAGTGCTGGGTCTGATGGCGGTTGGGGTATCGGTTCTGATTTTGGTAATTAGTGTATTTCAGGGTCGAGATACCTTTGATATGTTTTTGATTGCCATTAGCTTGGCGGTGGCGGCGATACCAGAGGGTTTGGCAGCGATTGTGGCGATTGTATTGGCGCTGGGCGTGACACGGATGTCGAAGATTAACGCCATTATCAAAAAGCTACCAGCGGTAGAGACGCTAGGGTCGGTGAACATTATTTGCTCAGATAAAACGGGCACGCTGACGCAAAACCGCATGACGGTGGTAGAGCATTTTACTTTAATGGGTAATAAGACTATCCCTGAAAATATTATAAAATCTGAAGCTGATGTTGAATTAAGCGCCGATGAGCATTTGATGGCACGTAGTTTTTTACTCTGTAACGATGCCTCAATCGAAGGCGAGGAAGAAACGGGCGACCCGACTGAGATTGCGCTAGTGGCATATGCGCAAAAGATGGGTTTGATTAAATCAAAAGCGGAGGCGCAGTGCCCACGTATCGATGAGCAACCTTTTGACTCTGAGCGCAAATTGATGTCGACCTTAAACCAGATGGACACAGCTTATCGGGTGAATATCAAAGGGGCAAT
The DNA here is from genome assembly GCF_904846575.1 of Psychrobacter sp. H8-1. Classification (NCBI taxonomy): domain Bacteria; kingdom Pseudomonadati; phylum Pseudomonadota; class Gammaproteobacteria; order Moraxellales; family Moraxellaceae; genus Psychrobacter; species Psychrobacter sp. H8-1. The sequence continues at coordinate 3,103,876 of NZ_CAJHBG010000001.1, read as the reverse complement.
GGATCGAGTGCTGCCGCTGTGTACTCATGTCTTGGACAATGGCAAGGAGGTGGCGATTACGGAAGCGCATAAAGTGGCCTTTATTGAAGCATCAACAGCGATGGGGGAAAAGGCGCTGCGAGTGTTGGCCGCCGCTTATAAAAACGTTGATGAGGTCATTGACCCCAAAGAGATGGAGAAGAGTTTAGTCTTCGTCGGTATCGTCGGAATGATGGATCCGCCGCGAGAGGAGGTCAAGGACTCTATCGCTGAGGCGAAAAAGGCGGGTATTACCGCGGTTATGATTACTGGCGACCATCCTGATACGGCTTTTGCGATTGCTAAGCAATTGGATATGGCATCAGAGCGCGCACAGGCGATTTCAGGGTCTGAGATCAATCAGATGAGTGAAGAAGTCTTTAACAGAGAAGTGCTTAACTACCGCGTGTTTGCGCGCGTTAGCCCAGAGCACAAAGTACGCATCGTCAAAGCCTTGCAGTCACATGGCAATATCGTCTCTATGACCGGCGATGGGGTCAACGATGCACCAGCGCTAAAGGTTGCTGATATTGGGGTGGCGATGGGCATTACCGGCACCGATGTGTCCAAGAGTGCCAGCGACATGATTTTGGCCGATGACAACTTTACCACCATCGTGCATGCTATCGAAGAGGGACGCAATATTTATAAGAATATCAAGAAGTCGGTAATTTTCTTGTTATCTTGTAACCTTGGTGAGGTCATTACGATCTTGGTGGCGATTATATTTGCTTGGCCGCTGCCTTTATTAGCCACCCAGATTTTATGGATTAATTTAATTACCGACTCATTCCCTGCCATTGCGCTGGGCGTTGATACGCCTGATAAAGAGGTAATGAATGACAAACCACGTGACCCCACAGAGAGCTTCTTTGCTGGTGGCGCGGGATTTAGAGTGATGTTGGGCGGGGTATTGATTGGGGCATTGGCGTTGGTGGCGTTTTATATTGGGCTGAGCGAGGAGGGTTATCATTTAGGGCAGGATAATATTCCTGAAAGCGCGCTAGCTCATGCGCGCACCATGACCTTTTTGGTGCTGGCAGGCTCGCAGTTATTTTACTCGTTGGCGCTGCGCCATGAGTCCAAGTCTATTTTTCAATTGGGACTGTTCTCAAACCCCTATTTGATTGCAGCGGTGGTATTTGGTTTTGCTTTACAGATAATCATCATTAGTGTGCCCTTTTTAGCCGATGCCTTTAAGGTTCAGCCGCTAGAGATGCAAGATTGGCTCATTGTGCTGGGATTATCGCTTATACCATTTGTGCTCAAAGAGTTTTCTAAGCTATTTATTAGATATGAGAAGATATAGTTGAAATAAGATAAAAAAGTTTGCGTAGGCTGTGGCTTTAGCCCAGCATTTTACTTTTGCAAATTACTTTACAGAAATACTATTTAAAGAATTTCTCTTGCGAAACTAAAATTGCAGTGCAATTTTTTAACGTTTCTCAGGGCTAAAGCCGCAGCCTACAATAGTTCATACTAAGTAAAAATTTAGGTTAGATTTGGTACTTGCACAAGTTTTTCGTACTACTTTATTTTTAAACGATTATAGTTGATATTAACTAAACTTTAAGGAGCATGCCAATGCAATACAATTTTGATGAGATAATTGACAGACGTAATACAGGATCTATCAAATGGCATTATAGCGACGACACCATTCCGCTATGGGTGGCGGATATGGACTTTAAAGCGGCTGAGCCTATCTTAAACGCAGTTGAACAAGTTGCGCAGCATGGTATCTTAGGTTATACCAAACCTACTGAAGCTTTGTATGAGTCAATTATTAAATGGCATGGCAGTCGTTATGACTTGTCGCTCGATAAAGACAATATTTTATTCTCGCCCGGGGTCGTGCCTAGTCTGGCGCTGATGATGAAGGTATTTACCGAAGTAGGCGATGCGGTACTGGTCAATGACCCTATTTATACGCCATTTATGACCAAGGCCCAGCAAAATAATCGCACGCTGGTGACATCTGCATTAAAAGAAGTTGAGGGGAAATATCATCTGGATTTAAACGACATCGAAGCCAAAATTATCGAGCATAAAGTTAAGCTTTATCTGCTGTGCAATCCGCATAATCCTGGCGGGCGCGTATGGACAAGGGATGAGCTTGAGGCGCTACTTTTGCTTTGCAAAAAGCATGAGGTAGCGATTGTCAGTGATGAGATTCATCAAGATTTAACTTTGAGCGGTCATACGTTTACACCATTTTTAACGCTTGCAAAAGGCTATGAACACAAGGTGGTCAGCCTAACCTCGATGACCAAAACCTTTAACGTAGCGGGTATCAAAGGCTCGATGATCTTTGCTAAGGATGAGGTGTTACTTAAAAAAATTAGCCAGCAGCAGAATTTAAATGATGAGTATGAGCTGAATTTATTTGCATATACCGTGATGCAAAGCGCTTATGAAGAGGGCGATGAGTGGCTTGAGCAGGCGCTGGCTTATATTGAAAAAAACATCGAGTTGACGCTAGACTTTTTAGCAGGGCATTTGCCTGATATTAAGATTATGCGCCCAGAGGCGTCATATTTGATATGGCTAGATTGCTCAGCGTATGGTAAGGATGATCAGATGCTCTATGATAAGCTGAGAGAATCTAAAGTTGAGCTTAATGCGGGTATTAAATACGGTGCTGAGGGTCATTTGAAAATGCGCCTTAATGTGGCGTGTCCTGAGGCGCTATTGAGAGAAGGGTTGAATCGTATTTATTCGGCGTTGGGTGATAGTTAATAAACAAGCTATAAGACGTTAATATTAGCTTCACTTGGCAGGATACCCCGTAATATCTTGGATGCTTTGATATAAGGGCTTTAAGCGCTCGTACATTTTTAGATAGACCTCGTTATATAGGCGCTTGTAGAGCTGGACATTGGCGTCGATAGGCAAGAACTCATCGCCCAAATGAGTCATCGCTTGCGTCGCGGCTAAATGGTCGGGATAGACGCCGAGCCCCACCGCGCAGTTGATAGCAGCGCCTAAACCTGAAGCTTCATAAGTGTGTGGACGATAGGCGGGCATACCAAAGATATCGGCAGTGAGCTGCATGGCTGAATCACTTTGTGAGCCACCACCAGAGACGCGCAGGTGTTTGATGGATTTGCCTGTGCGCTTCTCGATAGTATCAAAGCCCAGTTTGAGCTCATAAGCCAGCCCTTCCAAGATAGCGCGGTAGACGTGTGCCCGCGTATGTACATCGCCAAAACCAATGAGCGCACCTTTGCCCTCAAGCCCAGGATGACGGACGCCGGGTGACCAATATGGCTGCATCATCAGTCCCATACAGCCTGCTGGGATGTCCTTGACTGCTTGATCAAGGAGCTTTTCGGTATCGATCCCCTGCGTCTTTGCTAGCTGAGCTTCATATTGGGCGAATTGCTCTTTGAACCAGCTGACCATCCAAAAGCCGCGATAAATCATGTACTCATGATTGTAGTAGTTTGGCGCAGCAGCAGTGTAGGCGGGCATGTGCTTGAGGATCTCGACATAATTACTCGACGTAGTGTTAATAGTCGCAGTAGTGCCAAAGCTTAAGCAGGCAGTGTCGGCAGCGAGACCTGCCGAACCCAATGCTTCGCAAGCTTTATCGCTAGCGGCTGCAATCATTGGTGTACCTTCTAAAATTCCAGTAGCTTTGGCGGCTTTGGTACTGATATGCCCGAGCGTTTGCCCTGGTGGCACGATCTTGGGCATCTGCTCTGGTCGGCAGCTGAATAAGCGCCACTTGATATTGTTGGGTCTCATCCAAGTTTGCGCTTTATAGTCATAAGGCAGATAGCCTAGAGCGTGACCATTGGAATCGGCTAATTCGCCTGTGAGCTGATAGGTCAGGTAAGCTGATAGGTTGACGTAATGGGCAGTCTTTGCCCACATCTCTGGCTCGTGATGGGCAAGCCAGTTACAGCGCGCTTTTTGCTGTGCTTCTTGTACCAGCTCGCCCATGCCAATGACTTTGGTCAGGGGATTCAGGAAACCAATATCGTTGGTTTCGCCGCGGCGTAAATCCATCCATACAATAGCAGGGCGTAGAGGCCGTTTATCCTTATCCAGACAGATCATGGTATAGCGCTGGGTGGCGAGACTGACGCCTGCGATTTGCTCAGGTTTAATATCGAAGCTTTGCCACAATTGCTGACAAGCCTCGCTTAGCTTTTGCCAATAATAGTCGGCATGCTGCTCAGCAAAATTAGGCTCAGTAGAAAAATAAGGCTCGATAGGAACGCGCGCTTTAGCAATCTCAGTGCCAAACTGATCAAAGATAAGCGCTCTGACGCTTTGGGTACCATTATCAATGGCTAAGAAATAAATAGGTGTATCAAAGGTAGTGGTCATAGTCGTCCTTAACTATGTAAAAATAGATAGATAGCTCAAAATAAAAATACACTATGATTATCGCTTGCTACTGGTGTAAGTTTTCCGCAGCCTTTGTCTGCGTAGGCACAACAAGCAAGGAAAAATTATACCAGTAGCAATTACTATTAATATAATAGAAAAGCGCTAAGCCGCAGGCAAATGGTAGTAGCGCTGCCACAAGTCCCGATAGCGAGCAACTTCTTGTTGCCATTCCTGCTCATTCCAGCCGAGCTCTTGCTGACATATTTGCTTTAGTCTTGTGCTGATAAGCGGCGTCATTGCGCCATGCGGTAGGATTAAACCCAAGCGTGTCCGTCGCAGTAATAAATCATCTAAATGAATAACCTGCTCATGGCGCGCGGCAAAACGAATCTCTGCCCAAATGGTATTGCTGTCGGTGACATAAGCCAAATCTTCGTCATGCGCTAGCTCTAGGAGAGTATCAAGCTGTAGGCCATAAAACCCTTGTAAGCGTTGTTGTAGATCTTTTGGTAAAGTAGAAAATTTAGGATTGGTTGGTGTGGTATCGCTAAAGACGTGATCGCCATTTATGGTTTGATTTTGAATGACAGATTTATCGAGCGCGAGCACTTCTTGACACTTTTCAAGGACATCTAAAGCAATAAGGCGAAAGGTTGTTAGCTTGCCGCCGCTGACGGTCACCAGATTATTATCGAGCCACACGCTGTGGTCGCGCTTTTCTTTACTAGGGCTCACGCGCTTACCGTCACCGCCGTCAGATATCAGCGGACGCACGCCTGCCCACGTACTGATGACATCTTCTCGATTAAGGTCGGCATCACTAAAAAGATCGTTAGTCGCAGTTAATAAATAATCGACCTCTTCGTTAGTAATACCAACTTCACTATCGTCCAAAGGCGGATGATCCAAGTCGGTAGTACCAAGGACGGTACGATTTTCCCACGGGAAGACAAATACCGCTCTTTTATCGACAGGATGCAAAAAGGTATAGGCTTGCTTAATTGGCAAACGCTCTTTGCTTACGACCAAGTGGCTACCGCGTGACGGACGGATTTGCTTATGAAAGCTTTGCTCAGTTTGCTTACTGGCCTGCATACGTAAGGTATCCGCCCAAGCGCCTGTGGCACTGACCACCACTTTGGCGTAAACATCGTAACTTTGAGCATTACTATGAGCATTGTCTTCAGAAGAGGTATCTTTGAGTGTTGCGCCTACCACCAATCCTTGCTCATTGGTAATCAACGATTCTGCTTTTAGGTAGTTAATCGCCTGCGCGCCGTCGTTAATTGCCTCATCAAGTACGCGCATCACCAGCCGCGAGTCGTCGGTCACCGCATCGCTAAATTGACTGGCTCCCAAAAACTTATCTTGCTTGATATGCGGATTTAGGCTTAAAAAAGCCTCTCTTTTAAAGTAGGTAAAATAACGCTTACCCGCAAGCCTATCGTAAACTCGTAGCAAGGTATTGAATATCCATGGCGGTGGAAACTTGCCTTTATAATGCGGCATAACATAGTGCATCTCATTCACAAGGCCACTTGCTTCACTGAGCATACGTTCACGCTCACGAACGCTAAGCAAGGTGGTCTTATAATCACCCGAGGCAATATAGCGCAATCCGCCATGTACCATTTTACTAGAGCGGCTGGACGTGCCCCAAGCAAAGTCTTTTTGCTCAATTAATAATACTGCCAAGCCGCGCCGTGCCGCTTCGCGCGCAATCCCAGCACCCGTAATGCCGCCACCAATAATCAGCATATCCCAAGGTTTCACTTGAGACGAGCGATGAGATAAAGGCGCTAGTGCTTGCTGACGTTGCTGATGTTGCTTAGTAGGGTTCATAAACGGTCTATCTCACATGACATTTAAAAGAATCAATGACATAAAATGCGTAAGTTAATTAATGGCGCTAAGGCCACTTTTTAATCCTCAATCTTTTAATCTTCGATTAAAACGCCCGGATTCATACGCTGTTCAGGGTCTAGGCTTTTGAGCATATCATGAGTCACTTGAATGCCGAGCTTCCCTTTTTCAGCAGCTAGATAAGGCGCATGATCACGGCCAACGCCATGCTGATGCGATATCGTGGCTGTACCATTGGCCAAACTTAAACTGGCCGCCTGTTTGATTTTTTGCCAGCGTTTTAAGGTTGTGGCGTGGTCTTTAGCTGCTCTAAAGAAGTAGGTCGTATAAAGACTAGCACCTTGCTTATAGACGTGCGAGATATGGGTAAAGGCCATAACGTTTTCGCCTTCATCTGACAAGGCGTTTCTCACCGCTTCTTGCATCTGCTGCATTTGCTCGTCGATGTTGTTCCAATTGGTTGCCGTCTCAAAGGTATCGACCATGATGCCTTTGTCCCATAAGGTGCCACGCAAGTAAGGGAATTTAAAGCGTCCATGCGCCCACACGCTACCCATAATATCGGTGATTTTACCAGTGACACTACCATGCTGCTTCAACAGCTTATTAAACTGCGTTAGCGCCAATTTATTCTGCGCCTTATCGCCTGATACGCCGTAAGTGAGCATAACCTTATCTGAGCTCAGCCCGCGCGCTTTTAGATAAGTGCTAATGGCTAAAAACTGGCTCGGTGACGTGCCTAAATGTAGATGCGCATCAGTTTCGACAGCATTACTTAAACGTAGCATGGACAAGCGAACATTTTTTTGCACGGCTTGTCTAAGTACTTCTTTACCAGCTTCCCAATTGGGTAGGAAAGCCACTTTAAATAGTTCTTCCTCAGGCTGCGGCTGTACGCGCATTTTGACTTCGGTAAAAATACCAGCACGACCTTCGGTACCCATCAACATCTCGCGCAAATCAGGCCCTGCTGATGACGCCGGAATATCAGCGATATTAAGTACACCCTGCGGGGTGACCAACGTACCGCCCGCAAACATCTGCTCGATACGCCCGTAGCCCAATGACTGCTGACCACTAGAGCGCGCGGCAATCCAACCGCCAAGCGTCGATAGCTCCCAAGACTGGGGGTAATGTCCCAAGCGGTAGCCGTGTGCGTCTAGTTGTGCTTCAACTGCTGGCCCTTGTGTGCCTGCGCCAAAGGTAGCAATTTGGCTCTCACTGTCTAAGTCAATCAGCTGATCCATCTTGCTCATGGCGATGGTCAATACGGGGCGTGAACCTTTTTGCGGATTGATATGACCCGCGACTGAGGTGCCGCCACCGAAAGGAATGACGATCAGGTCATATTCGCTCGCTAGCCTTAATAAGGATTCGACATCAGCGGTCGATTCAGGAAAAGCGACCCCATCAGGAAAGACTTCAAAGTCGCCACCATGCATGGCTATCCAGTCTGGAAAACTTTGCCCACGGGCGTGTCTAAGTCTCACTTCGTTATCGACAGATACGGTATCAAGCTCAGTCATAGCAACAGGCAAGCGGGATTTGGGGACGGTTTTAAGTACTTGCTGTAAGCTCACTGATGATAGTTTTTTGGTTTTACCAATGTGCGATTTGATCAGTTTTGCCCCATGTGCTGAGACTTTTTTATTAATATTGATATTGCCCCAGCCATTCCAGCGCGTTTGCTCGATTGGGGTATTTACCGTATGACCCTTTGAGGCAGCATCTATATTGGTATTTTGGTTATCAGAATTTACTGAAATAGCTTTAGACGGGTCAGATTTAGGGCGTTTTCGGATAAGGGCTTTGATTTTGCTCATAGGGACATACCTGTCAATTTATTATGATTATAGAAAAATGCAATGCTAATCGTTTGAGCATATCATAATATAAACCACTGTTTTTTATATACTTGCGACTGGTGAGTGATAGAAATAGCTAGTCTAAACTGCTAGCGTGACTACTCACTATAATCGTCTGAATTTGCCAAATATGCTTGCTTAGTAGCGTCTTTGGCAGCTATTCGTTTACAGTGTTCAGTACTATCGCAGGGGAACTTGAACTTATTGTCATAAAACCAACCTTTTTCTACAAATGTATCACCTTGCCAAACGCCATTTTTAGCGCGTTTATCGTTATCAAATGCAGCTCGTGGTGCGGTTAAATGGCCGAATCCCCATGCTTTACCATCTTGAAATGATCCTGCATAACGAATGCCGTTAGCTCTGACATTAATACCTTCGCCAGATAGCTTATCTTGGCTAAAGTTGCCCTCCGCCCAGCCGCCATCGCTATAGGTTATCTTACCCTGACCACTGAGCTGACCATAAGCGAACTGACCTTCATAAAGTAGCTCGTTATCAGAATATAGTTTACCTTGACCATGAAGTTGACCTTCTAAGTGCTGTCCTTCATAGCGTCTATCGTCTGACCAAGTAATTTCTCCATTACCGTCTCTAAGATCGTTTTTCCATTCTCCTTTATAAATAGTACCATCCGACTGGACTATTTCACCGTATCCAGATCTTTGGTTGTTTTTCCATTGACCTTCATAGCGCGTACCATTACCTTCAGTGTAGACACCATAGCCATGTTGTTTATTATTTTTGGTGGTGTATCAAAAAGTATGCTGAGGAGATAAAAGGAGGGTGACAGTCAAAGCAAGATGATATATTTGAGGTTATGAAGACACAAATAGATATCAGTTGCCCCGACTGTCACAGTCCCAGTCTAAAGAAAAATGGCAAAAAAAGCTATGGCAAGCAGAATTATCAATGTAAGAACTGCAAACGTCAATTCATTGGTGACCATGCCTTAACTTATCATGGCTGTCACTCTAAAGTGGAAGAGCTTATACGGCTCATGACAGTTAGAGGCTGCGGTGTTAGAGATATTGCTATTATAGCCTCAGTTAGTATTGGTAAAGTGCTTAGTACTATAGGCTCATCTGTTTATAAGATTACGCCTAAGAAGCGCTACTATGAACGCTTAGAGGTTGATGAGTTCTGGACTTACGTGTATCGCAAAAAGCGTAAAGTTTGGCTTATTTATGCTTATGATCGCGCTACTAATGAGATTGTCGCTTATGTCTGGGGCAAACGTGACTTAAAAACGGCTAAGAAGTTAAGAGCTCGTCTCAAGCAGCTTAAAGTCAGCTATGACTCGATTAGCATGGATAACTGGGACAGTTTTATAACCGCCTTTAAATTTGACCACAAACGAGTTGGTAAACCTCATACGGTAGGCATTGAAGGTAATAACTGTCGTCTTAGACACCGACTGCGTCGGGCGGTTAGAAAAACCTGTTGTTTCTCTAAGAAGCTCGATAATCACTTCAAAGTGTTTGATCTGGTGTTCTTTTACATCAATTATGGTTACGTCTGATGCCGGCATACTTTTTAGAACACCACCTTATTTTTATATTCGCCTTCGTAGACATCTCCTGCCCACTGGCTATATTCTCCCCAACTATAAACCCCTTTACCCTGTTTCTTGCCGTTTAGAAACTCGCCTTCGTAACGGTCACTATAGGATTCATTACCTGCGCCCCAAGTAAAAACCGCTTTGGTAGGTTTTCCCTTAGGGGTAAAAACGCCATCATAAATATTACCATCGGTATAATGGAAGATACCACGACCCATCACATCACTGTCTTTTAATTCGCCTTCGTAATAATCAAAGTCACAATTGGTTATTATTTCCCAATCGATACGACCTTTGCCATTTAGTTTGCCTTCTACATAATTACCTTGATAGCTGCTGGTGTGCTCATTGCCATTATACCATTTGGCAATTCCTTCACCTTGTGCATAGCCTGATGAGCAATTACCACTCCAAGTAACACGGTTACCGAAGCTTAATGGGGGATGATAAACTTTGCAGCCTTGCGCTGTTTTAGCGTAGCTTTTTTTATTGCTAGTGCTTTGTGAATAAGCAGCCTCTAAACTAGTATTAGCTATGACAGTGGTATTAGTGATGCTTAATAGCAAAAAGATGGTTAATGGTCGCGTAGTCTTATAAATATTTGAGGCCATAAGGTATGATCTTCTAGAGTTAAAATTATTATGTCGTCTTTTTGAGAACAACAAGCGCCGATCAAAACAAAGAAATAAAAAATTATATCATTATCGACTAATTTCGAGAAATATTATTTCGAACTCTCTTTTACTATTTAATAGCCATCAATGCGCCTAAACTTGTTAAAATAGCGCACCAATTTATTTATTGATGGACACTACGTTATGACAACTGCTGCCAACGTTCCTACTATTAAAGAAGATCGCATCTTAATTCTCGATTTTGGCTCACAGTACAGCCAGCTTATCGCCCGCCGTGTCCGTGATTCAGGCGTGTTTTGTGAGATGCTACCCTTTGATATCGACACTCAGCGCATTACTGATTTTGGTGCCAAAGGCGTTATCTTGTCAGGCGGCCCTGAGAGCGTACACGCAGAGAATAGCCCACGTATCAACGATGCCGTGTTTGACTTGGGCGTGCCAGTATTGGGCATTTGCTACGGTATGCAGGCGATGGCAGATCGTTTTGGCGGGCAAGTTCATGCCAGTGATATCCATGAATTTGGCGCAGCGACGATTAACGTCAATGGTCATTCGCAGCTGACCGATGGCATAGAGGACAAGACGACGGAAAAGGCGACTACTCAGCTCAATGTCTGGATGAGTCATGGCGATAAAGTGATTGAAGCGCCACAAGGTTTCGATATCATCGCCAGTACGCCAAGCTGTCCGATTGCGATTATGGCTGATGACAGCAAGCATTATTATGGTCTACAGTTCCATCCTGAAGTGACCCATACCCTACAAGGTCAAGCGCTACTTGGTCGTTTCGTGCATCAAATTTGCGACTGTGCAGGCGATTGGACACCAGATAATATCGCTGATATGCGTATCGCCCAGTTAAAAGAGCAAATCGGTGACAAGCAAGTTTTGCTCGGTCTATCAGGCGGTGTTGATAGCTCAGTGGTAGCAGCGTTATTGCATAAAGCAATCGGCGATCAGCTTACCTGTGTATTTGTAGACAACGGCTTGCTGCGTCTGAACGAAGGCGACCAAGTCATGCAAATCTTTGCAGAAAACATGGGCGTTAAAGTGATTCGTGTTGATGCTGAAGATTTATTCTTAAATGCACTAGCAGGCGAGTCTGATCCAGAGAAGAAACGCAAAATCATCGGCAAAACCTTCATCGACGTGTTCGCTGATAGTGCGCGTCAAGTGAGCGAGCAGAGCGATGGTAAAGTTGTTGAGTTCTTAGCACAGGGTACGATTTACCCAGACGTGATCGAATCTGCTAAGTCACATCAAGGTAAAGCACACGTCATTAAGAGCCATCATAACGTTGGCGGTTTGCCAGATGACTTGGCGTTTGAATTGGTTGAGCCGTTACGCGATCTATTTAAAGATGAAGTGCGTAAACTTGGTATCACGCTTGGCTTACCTGCCAAAATGATCTATCGTCATCCATTCCCAGGTCCAGGTTTGGGCGTGCGAATCCTTGGCGAAGTGAAAAAAGAATACGCCGATGTCTTGCGCCTCGCTGACGCTATCTTTATGCAGGAGCTTGAGCGTTCAGGCTGGTATGACAAGACCGCGCAAGCCTTTGCCGTATTCCAACCAATCAAATCGGTCGGCGTGGTCGGTGATGGCCGCCGCTATGCGTGGGTCATCGCGCTACGTGCCGTTGAAACTGTAGACTTTATGACCGCGCGCTTTGCCCATCTACCGTATGATTTGATCGAGACAGTATCGAATCGCATCATGAATGAAATCGCGGAAGTATCTCGCGTGACGTATGATGTGTCGAGTAAGCCGCCGGCGACGATTGAGTGGGAATAATTATTCATATGCTATGATTGTAATATCAACGCAAAGGAGTGATGGACTATGAAACTGGTTCATGTGGGACAAAACGAGTGGATGTTTGAAGATGACGTTAGCGATAAGTCGGCTGACAATAGATCAAATGCGCTTGGCGCTGGTAGAGCGCTTAATCTTAAAATAAAAGCCTTTGTAGATGCCGAGGTAAAAAGAGGTCGTGATATCAACGATATTATGAATGAAGTCATGACCAAATTTCAGCATGAAATTGTGCAAGACTTTGATGAGCAGCCGCCAACCTCATTCCAAGTGATACAGATGACGCTGGAGAAAGAAGGTTATGAAGTGGCTCGTGATATTGCTCAGTTTTTAGTATTAGAGAATATGAATGACCCTGATGCTTACTTTAACTTAGCATTTTTGTGTGAGCAGCATGATGACAGCTTTTTAGCACTATTGAGTAGCCGCGAATGTATGCGCCTATACTTAGAGTATTTCCCCAAAAACTTTAATTGGCAAAAAAGTAAGCTGCCATGGGGCATCATGGAGAACCGTCCCTTTTTGCGAGCGCTGTTTCAGCTGGCAAATGTCTATGCTGACAATATGAGCTTTGATGAAGCCTGCGAGCAGGGAGAAAGGCTGCTACAAGTTTGCCCTAGTGACAACCTAGGTATGCGTGAAGCGCTGATAGAATGGTACATGTTTACCGAAGAGTATCAGAAAATAATTCGAATTTGCGACAACTATCCAGAGGATATGCTTGCAAATATCGCTTTCGGTAAGGTGCTGGCTTACTGTTATCAAGATAAATTAGATAAGGCTGAAAAAGAGTGGGATATCGCAAAAGATAACTTGCCTGAAGTGGCGCATGAAATTCTTAAAAAGCGTCATCCTAGACCACGCGGTATGGGTATCAATAGTTATGGTATCGAAATTGGTGGTAAAGAGCAGGCTTATCTCTACTGGCAAGATATGGGCGATTGGTGGGAAGAAAATACTACCGCTCAAACCCTGATTGAGAAAAAACGTGCTGAGAAAAAGAAGAAAAAATAATTTGATTTAGCGGCACTTCTCTTTAGTTAAAACACTCAACTTAGTTGGGTGTTTTTTTTGGTTATAATTATTTTTCATAGTTTATAAGTTAACTCTCTATAACGGACATAGGTTTGCAGGAGCCCATCCCAGATTCTGTGTAACTGCCATTTAGATTAAATGCTTACTAATACGGTCATCAAACATAATCATAAAACGATTCAGAGCAGACGTCCAGTTACGGATTGGCATCGACCACTTTTTAGACGCCTGCTGGGTGGCTAAGTACACCACTTTAAATGCTGCCTGATCAGATGGGAACACCTTACGCTTATTCACTGCCGTCCGAATCACACTGTTTAGCGACTCTATCGCATTAGTAGTATAAATCGCTTTTCTAATGTCTTTAGGATAATTAAAGAACACCGTTAAGCCCTCCCAGTTATTGCGCCAAGACTTGACCACATGCGGATAACTTTCGCCCCACACCTCATCAAAGTGCTCAAGATTGGCCTCTGCCATCTCAAGGGTATCAGCGCCGTAGATGGCTTTTAAATCAGCCGCTACGGCCTTTTTATCCGTCCACGGTACGAACTTCATTGAGTAACGCACCATGTGTACGATACACAGCTGAACCTGTGCCTTTGGATAGACGGTGTTAATGGCATCAGGGAAGCCCTTTAGACCGTCAACACAAGCGATTAAGATGTCTTGTACGCCACGGTTTTGAAGCTCGGTAAGAACACCTAGCCAGAACTTAGCGCCTTCATTCTCTGAGAGCCACATACCAAGCAGCTCTTTTTTACCGTTAAGGTTAACGCCTAGGGCTAAGTAAATGGCTTTGTTGATGATCTGCTTGTCTTGACGTATCTTCACGACGATGCAGTCTAGATAGACGATAGGATAAACACTGCTCAGCGGCCGGTTCTGCCAAGCAGTGATGTCCTCTAATATGTTATCGGTGACTCTTGAGACAAGAGAGCTTGAGATGTCGACATCGTAGAGCTCTTTAATGCTCTCTACGATCTCAGTGGTGGTTTGACCCTTGGCGTAAAGGAATATGATTTTATCATCGAGACCTGAGATACGGGTTTGATGCTTACTAACGAGTACAGGCTCAAAGCTGCTATCACGGTCTCTTGGGGTAGAGATTTCAAGATCGCCTGTATCACTGCGGACGGTCTTTTTAGTGTGTCCGTTGCGCTTGTTTGGTTTATCTGCTTTCTCATGCTTGGGGTAGCCAAGATGGTCTTCCATCTCAGCCTCTAAGGCAGTATCGATAAACGACTGCATGAGCTGCTTTTGGAAGTCTTTGATGTCATCGAAGCTTTTCATGCTACCAGCCATTTTCTCGGCCAGTTTCTTGATGTCAGATTGAGTAGTCATTGCTTATTCTCCTGTTAGGGGATTATAAGCAGTTACACAGTTTTTAGGAAACTCCCGGAACTTAAGCTAGTTTTTAAGTCTGATTCATTCTCTTTTGAGATTCATCAGAAACATAAAGAACCGTACACATTTCAAAGTCTTTCATCTGGATTCTCTTCTATTATGGCAATTTATGCCGACTTAATTACTAAGGTATCATTACGTGCAATCGATCCAGAAGAATTAACTGGTATCGTTATGATTGATGAAATAGATGCCCACCTTCATGTATCGCTACAAAAGAAAATATTGTCGTTTTTAACGAGCGCCTTTCCTAACGTTCAGTTCATCGTTACTACTCATTCACCGTTTGTGGTTTCATCGGTTAAAGACGCTGTCATTTATGACTTGTCAAAACTAGAGCAAGTTGAAGATCTATCTATGTACTCTTACGAAGCAGTGCTTGAAGGTTTGTTTGGTGTACTCCCAATTTCTGAATTACTTCAACAAAACATTGAAGCACTTGCTGAGCTTTTGGAAAGACGTCCAATTGATCTTGAACAAATTCAAGCACTCTTAAATCAGCTACCTCAAGATGAAGATTCTCTAGATTCTGAATCGCTTTACTTTGTTAATTCAGCAAAACTAGCAATCAACAAAGCAAAGGGATAGTAGTATGTTTAATGTAGTAAGGAATGGATCAATCCCTGTTTCGCTAGCTGATAAACGGAAATACGATTCTAAAGATGTGTGGGAAGAGTTAAGCAAAGTATTCCATAAGAAGTGTTATATCTGTGAAACTAGTGAGCCTCAAGACATCAATGTTGAACACTTCGTACCACATCAAGGTGATGAAGATTTAAAGTTCGATTGGAATAATTTGTACTTCTCTTGTGGACGCTGCAACAATATAAAACTTTCTAAGTATGATGATCTTATCGACTGTTGTGATCCAAATATTGATGTCGTTCGAGCTGTTAAACATTTGCCACCATCAACACCATATGCTAAACATCTTCCAATTGAAGCTCAATATGACGACGACAAAACCCAACTGACAGCGAAACTCTTAGACAAAGTCTTTAACAGTGAACATACACCTAACAAAGCAGTTTCAGCATCGTTCCTAAGAAAAAGAGTGTTTGACCAATACAATCTACTTTTCAAGGAGTTAAACAATTACTACGACCCAATGGCTTTACCAGAAGAAAAAACAATGGCCGTTGAGCGCATTAAACTCCTTCTCAAACCAGCGTCTCCGTACAGTGCGTTTATAAGTTGGTGCATCATAGAAGATGAAGAGTTGGGGCCTATGCTACAAGATTTTATTGGCATAGTTGAGTAGGTTTTTATTGACTAGCTAAATATCAAAAACATTCTATTTATTCTAAAACCACGATGGCAGCACTCCAAAAGAAGCGCTGCCATCATCTAAAAACTAACGTCTAAACATTAACCCCGCACATTCACCACATAACGCCCAACCGTCTGACTCGCCATAAAGCGATCTAAATATTCCGGCGTTTGCTCAAGCGTAATCTCTTCAGCATACTTCTCTAAATTAGGTAGCTTCATATCGGTCGAGACGCGCTGCCAGATAGCCCTTTTATCCGCCAGGGGAATATAGACCGAATCGATACCGAGTAGGGACACTGCGCGAGTGATAAACGGCAATACCGTCATCGAAAATTCAGCGCCGCCTGCCAAGCCACAACTAGTAACTGCGCCGCCTGCTTTGGTTTGCTTGAGTAGGTTTGCCAAATAGTCACCGCCGATGGTATCAATGGCGTTTGCCCATAGTTCGCGGCCGACAGGTTTATCACCGATTTCATTGATGGTATCGCGATGACGGACTTCGCTTGCGCCAAGTTCTTTTAGATAGTCGCTTTGCTCTGGCTTACCAGAGAAGGCGATGACATCATAGCCCAGCTGACTCAAAATCGCGATACTGATACTACCGACACCGCCCGTTGCACCTGTGACGGCGACTGGACCGTCTTCAGGTTTTGCGCCCATTTTCTCTAACTTTTGCACACTTAAGGCTGCGGTTAAGCCGCCCGTGCCATAAATCATGGCTTCTTTTAGCGTTAAAGAAGATGGGCATTCGACCGCCCAATCGGCAGGGATAGAGATCATTTGCGCCAAGCCACCATCGGTATCCATACCCAGATCATAACCAAATACGACGACTTCTTGACCCTCGGAAAAAGTGCCAGACTTGTCGCTGACTACGATTCCTGCCGCATCAATACCAGGGGTGTGCGGATAGTTTCTGGTGATTCTTTTATTACCCGAGGCTGACATGGCATCTTTGAAATTTAATGATGAATAATGCACTTCGATTAACAAATCATTCTCAGGTAAATCATCGACACTGCGCTGTTGAATACTTTTCTTAAATTCACCGTCGTTGGTTTCTTCGACCACTAGGGCTTTGAAAACTGTGTTATTAGACATAGCGTACTTCCAGTTAAAAGGGTTTGTTTACAACTAAGAGCTATAAAAAATATAAGCTTAAGGCTTTAATAGCACCTTGCCGCTCTTACCCGCCTGCAACTTGCCATCGACTGCCTCGATAATATCGGCTAGATCAAAGGTCGCTTCTACAGGCAGTCTTAATTTGCCGTCAACGGCACACTCTATCAGCTCATTGACCAGACGCTTTTTGTTTTCGACACTCATCTCTTGGCTCAGCTTACTGCCCCAAAACCCTTTCAAGACTGCTTGCTTGAAAATCATGTGAGTCGGGTTGAGCACCATTGGCTTACCTGACATCGCACCAAATACCGCAAACGTCCCATAATGGCCAAGTAGAGAAAGCAGATCACCACTGTCTTCGCCACCGACAGAATCGACCGCCGCACTGATTTTATCGTCACCAAGGATGGCTTTGACTTGCTCTTTCCAGGCTTCATCTGCGGTGTTGACGTTGTTTTTGATGTCTAGCGCTTCTAATTCGCTCATGGCATCGCTACTGCGTACGACGTTGATGGTGTTGATACCGCGGGCAGCAGCGAGCATGGCCAGTGACTTACCGACCGCACCATTGGCAGCATTATGGATGATCCATTGTCCGCTCTCTACTTCTAGGAATTCAAGTAGCATAAGGGCACTGAGCGGCATGGCGATCAGCTGTGCTGCCATCTCATCGTCTAAGCTTTCTGGGATAGGAAATATCATATGCTCAGGCGCAACGAAGTACTCTGCCCAAGTCGCTTGTACGCTTGCCGCTGCTACGCGCTGACCGACTTTTAGGTCTTTTACCTCGCTTCCTACTGCATCAATGACGCCAACTGCTTCACTACCACCAATCGCCGGCAGCTCAGGTTTGAAGCCGTATTTACCGCGAATGGTGAGTAGGTCATGGTTATGAATGGAAGCGAGTACTGTTTTGACACGGACTTCATTGGCCTTTGGTTCTGGGATAGGACGGTCGCCAAGGCTAAGTACTTCAGTTGGTCTGCCAAATTCGTTATAAGTTGCGCTACGCATAATAAATCCTTTTTTTGATTTTTCAGTTTTTTGATAAGGTCTAATTGGTGCGGTTTATTTTGAAGTCCTCACCAATTATCAGTCACTAACAGTAACAAGTCTCACTTGTCTATCACAATGCTTGTTTGGTTAAGTTGCTTTAGTTTAAGCATGTTTTTATAAGTTTAAAATATAAAGCGTAAGAAGAGCTACACTTTAACCACAGCTTTACCTACTGTCCGATTAGACTCAACTTGACGATGAGCGTCTGCTAAGTTTTCAAAGGCAAAAGTCTTGCAGACGTGCGGTTTTAGCGTACCATTCTCCAGCATTTCTTTTAGCGTTTGCATGTCAGAGCCATTGGAAGTCACACTAAAAAACGAGACGTTGATATCATGTTGCTTAGCATAATTTACTACTGTTTCAGAGAACTCAGGACTGGGTAAAGAGATAATCGATTGTCCATCTTTGGTGACCGTTAAGGACTTCTCAAGTACTTCACCGCCGATAGCATCCAAAACAAAATCAAGATCCGATACTATCTTTTCAAAATCTTGCGTTTCATAATCAATATGTTCATCTGCGCCTAAAGACAGCACGAAGTCTCTATTGTCAGCAGAAGAAGTTGAGATAACGTAAGCACCAAGATGTTTGGCAATCTGTACAGCGAAATGACCAACACCGCCTGAGCCTGCATGTATCAGTACTTTATCACCAGCTTTAATTCTAGGCTCTAGTGCTTGTAGCGCTGTCAAAGCGGCAAGCGTGGTCGCAGCCGCAGCTTCAAAGGAGATACCGGCAGGTATCTTGGCAAGCTGCTCCGCCGGAGCGGTGACATATTCGGCGTAAGCATTGCCATGACCAGGAAAGTTGACCAGTCCAAAGACGGCATCGCCTTCTTTGAAGTCAGTGACATCTTGACCAATCGCGGTGACTACGCCTGCGATATCCCAGCCTAGAATCAGAGGTCTGTCAGTACCATACACCATATCCAATAGATCAGGTAGCTCGCGTATCTTGACATCGACAGGGTTAATACTAATGGCTTTGGTCTCAATCAGCACTTCATCGGCTTTGGGTGCTGGTCGCTCAATCTCGCTTAAGATAAGATGGTCAACGCCGCCTGATTTGTGCAGTAGATAGGCTTGCATAAGAGTCTCCTTTATTTTTCTAAAGTCAGGATTTTATTCATAAAATAAGTAAGAATCACTGTAGCAAGTTGCTCTGATTACTAGCAGTAGCAGTTTGGTTAAGTCATGTTATTGCTTGCTTTGAAACGCCCTAGTGTAATTATTGAGTTTGAGCGCTTTTTTAAAGTTAATTACTTCGGTTCAATCACTGCAAAGTTGCCATCGACCATATCAGTCAGCAAAGGCTCACCTTTATCATTCACCCGTAAGAGTCCATATTCTGCCGCTTCATAAGCTTCTGCATGACCTTCTTGAAAGAAAAAAGCATTGGTCGCAAGTTTCATGGAGCCGAGACGAATACGATAGTAAATCGCCATTTCATTCGCCGGCAATCCCTCAGGTTGACTATCACTTATACGTGCAAACTGCCCCACATTGTTTTCGTCTAGCGTTACGATGGCATAGCCATCAGCTGACACGATATTGCGAGCGTCAGCTGAATCATCGGCGGTACTTTTTTCTAACGCTGTAAAGACATTATTCTCCAGTGCGTATCTAAGGGTCATATAATCGCCCTGCATAAAGCCGCGCGGGTCAACAGGGGCAAGCTCTAGTAAAACGCTATCACCTGTCGCGAGATGAGTCTCAAACTTCATGACATTGATATTGATCATGGTTAAAACCAGCAGCAGCCCTAGTATGGCAACGCTAAGCGTAAACGAACACTTTTGCCACCAAGGTAGTGACTTGGCTAAGGAGTCTTGAGTCACCAGTCCATCATTGATATTAGTCATTATGGGCGCTCCTTACGGCTAATATCTTGACTGATAGAGCGGTCATTAGAGCGGTTAGTAATGTTGCCAGTAGTGCGATTAGATAAGGCAGTCTTATCAGAAAAATAACGCTTAATGAGCAACCAGCGCATCAGTAACAGGCTAATACCGATAATCAGCATGGAGATGGATTTAACGAGCAGTGAGGTATCGAGCTGATAGTAATACCAAAATACATAGCCGACCAAAGCAAACACTCCCGCACCTAATAGTATGCGTTGGCTGTTTGCCATAGCAATAACGATGACGAGACTGGTCGCAAGCAGTCCTGAGACATAGATCGACATCACGCCCAATACGGCAAGGGCAGATACGATTATCAGTCCAGCGGCTGATAGGGTTTTGATGTGATAACGGCTAAGAATCAGATAAGCAGCGTAAAGGCTGGCGAGGGTCAGTAGCCCTTGTGCCAAGTAATAGTTATAGTGAAACCCTTCATTATAGGTAGCAAAAGCATAAGTGCTTTCACTGACGATAAAGTAAACAGAGACGCACAGCAGCACGAGCGCGCTGCTATAGGCAACCGCTTTGCTAATATCAAAGGCCGCAAAACGAGTTTTGTAAGGGACTCGCTGTAACAGGGAGTAGCGTTGCAAATTGGCGATTATCACGACCAATGCCAACAGGCCTAAGCTAAATTCAGGTATACCATAATAACTGAGCATATAGACCAGACATCCTAACGCTATCGCACTACTCAGCAGACGATAGACGAAGTTTGGCATGAAGGTAGTGAGTATGATTTGAATCAGCAAAAACAGCCATAAGCCGAGTGGCTGTAACCCATCCATAAATAAGGCAATGACAATATAAACTTGTCCTGCGCCGCTAATCGCAAAGGCCAAACCATTCCAAAATGGACTCTGGCGTATATGCTCGTTGTGAAACATAATCCCACCTGCAGCGCTCAGCACTGCACCAACGATAAAGATACCTGCCGTACTATCAAGAATGCTGGTTTCAACTAAAATAAGCGTCAAGAATGCCAAAAACAGCAAGCTTGCAAACACACCACTTAAGCCAAAAAACACCTGTAAATACCAAGGCGTGTTCTCACTTGATTGACTATCAAGGGTTGCATTGCCATTGATTAGGCCGATGCGTTTTAACTCTATGAGGGCTTGTTGAGAGTCATCAGTCATGGTTTGCCCCTTTATCTGTTAGTGAGGCTTTAGCGTTTTTGTTGGCGATAAACTGGTGCTCAAGGCTTGCCAGTCTTCGCAGCCAAGCGACTGCATATGAGCTCATACCGATCAGTAAGGGCGTGAGTATAAAAAACACACCCGCATTCATATCATTAGGGAGCACCTGCACCGCCCAAAACATGACTACAGTGATGATAGAAAAACAAAGAAAAGTCAGCATCAGCACATCGATTTGCCGCAAATAAAAACGCCAATATATCAATGCACACCAGCCTGCCCATGACAGCAAGGTGGGGATCACTGTTAGTGCGTTGATGTTGCCAATGACATAAATAATAGCAAAATGGGTGATAGAGTAAGTACTGAGTACGGCAACGACATAAGTACTCCAATGCAAGCGAGCGTTTGTTAGATGGCGCTGGTCAATCAGAGTATCACCATCCAAAAATCTCAACCAGAGAATGAGCATCACTGTATTTATCAATGCCAATGTAGCAACACGAATGACATAAGGATAGTCGCTGTCAAAAGAGAATGCCGCATCGATATATTGCAAGACAGTAGCATTAATCAGCCCAAGCCATAGCAGCCATAGCGCAGGGAAGCGCGCGATGACTACCCACGGAGTGATGAGTGCCGCCCAGCCAAAAAACAACTGCCACGTATCCGCGCCCGTCTGATAGACCTGACCAAATAGCGCCAGCAAGCTGCCAGTAATGACACTAGCAATGAGTAAAAGTAGCTGTTGGATAAGTTTGAACTTGCGTTTAAAAGCCAATAACGCATAAGCCGCAATGGTGATGACTAACGCACCTTCGACCAAGGCAAACTTACCCATCTTGCCCATGTTTATCCAGTTGTAGGCGATAAAGAACACCAGTGCCAACACCAACGCTACTGCGCCAATGATGAGTAATGCTTTATCAAAAAATGCCAGCCAAGTGCGCTTGCTCGGAAATACTTCTAAGTGCGTCGCCGCTGTCTCTGCGTGCTCTAGGGGCAGGGTGCCTTGATTGAGCAGTTGCTCGATGGTACGCCGCGATTGGCTCATAGCGCTCTCTAAATAAAAACCGTATGACGTCTATATTAGCTGTTTTTATTTAGCAGGTGTGGAAAAGTGGGGTAAAGATAGGGTGGTAAATTAATAAAACTCAATACGACTGAGCAGATGCTCTTGGATCAAATAGGCACAGATGTAAGCGCTTGGCCAAGCAACCATAAAGGCAAATTTCCATGAATGAAACAGGGTGATAAAGAAGCCTTCGACAAATCCTATATTGATCAGCAGCAATGCCGTCGAGATAATCGTAGACATCATCAGCGCCATTAAAAAGGTGAAAATAAGGCGGTAGTATTTGCGCCGCGTGCGTATTCTGACGGTAGGAAATTTTGCCATAATGTTATGTTGTCCTGCATGATGAGAGCCACGCTTAAATAATGTTATAAACGTGATGTTGTGAGCTGATAGATTACGAAGTGAAGCATTACTAATGCTTGGCGGTGACTATGATATCGCGTGATGATGGTGAGGTAAAAGGGTTAGTATCAATCATAACGTTCTCATTATTATATTGTTATCATTTGGCTTTAATGATTTTCAGTCATCCAAGCATATTGAATAAGCTTCAACGCTATCCAAAAATACATGTATAAGGATAAAAAATGTCTACTGATCAAAAAAACTCAGCGCAACGAACCACTAAGCAACGAACATTAGGCATCATCGGCGGTATGAGCTGGGAGAGTACTGAAAGCTATTATCGTCTGATAAATGAAGGCATCAAAGCAAAATTAGGCGGATTACATTCAGCAGATTTGTTGATTCATAGTTTAGACTTTGCACCGATTGGCGAGTTGCAAGCCCAAGGCGATTGGAAAGAGATGAGCGAGATATTAGCCAATAGCGGCAAGCGTTTACAAGCGGCTGGCGCACAAGGCTTATTAATCGCTACCAATACCATGCATAAAGTTGCAAATGATGTGAAAGCTGCGACTGGTCTACCGATTATTCATATCGCTGATGCCACGGCTACTGCGATTAAGCGAAAAGGTCTGAGCAAGATAGCGCTACTCGGTACGCAATTTACGATGACGCAGGACTTTTACAAACAGCGCCTTGTTGATGCTGGCTTGCAAGTTTTAATACCTGAGACAGACGCGCGGGCAGAGGTGCATCGGATTATCTATGATGAGCTGTGCCAAGGGCAATTTCTTGATAGCTCACGTCAGTATTATAGCCAAGTGATTCAAGACTTAGCCAATGAAGGAGCAAAAGGCGTGATATTAGGCTGTACCGAAATTGGACTGCTGATTAAGCAAGAAGACAGTCCAATTCCAGTATTTGATACCACCGCCATTCATGCAGCGGCGGCGGTAGAGTTTTTATTGGATAATGCAAAGCCTAGTACAAGACAGAATTAGGTTAGGTGTTCGTAGTAATAGGTAAGTATGATGAATAATTACTCGCCATCCCAAGAGCAAAAGCCGCCAAGCCAAGCTTATACTGACACCAAGCTATGATCGCTTATTCTTTCTAATCATACGGTGTCTCTGCAGTCGTCTCTGCAGTCGTCGACGCAACCTTGTGATACGGCGTAAAGGCGATAGTTTCCATACAGTGGTCGGTAAAATATCACGAAATGATGCACTGGTGCCTGTATGCGCGCGAAACTCCTCAGACCTTTGCGCAGCTTCTTCTGCAGGCAGGTTTTTACCCTTGCGCCATCCGCCGTACAGATAGAGTCCCCCTCCCATCACAGCAGTGGCTACCATGCCCGCTGGAAACGACAGCCAAAGCGCATCGGTTCCGAGTAGGGGATAAAGCCCGAAAGCAAATCCAAGACGCACTGGATACATCGAAATCACCATGACAATCAGCGGCCAAATCACATATCCATTTGCACGCATGGTGCCGAACAGCACTTGCGCTATCCCAAAAAAGACAAAGCCCCAAGTCGCCATTAACTGAATATGACGCCCAATCGGCACCGCTGGGCTGTCACTACTAAGGAAAAGGCTCAAAATAGCCTCATCAAAAATGGTCAGCACCCCAATCATAGCACCAGTCAATATCACGTTAAAGATGAGCCCCCAACGGGTGATACCTGCAACTCGGCTCCATTGGTTGGCACCGATGTTCTGTGCGACCATCGCACTGGCTGCAGCGCTTAGCGCCATAGCAGGCATCTGTACGTATGTCCAAAGCTGCTGGGTTGCGCTATAGGCTGCTGTCGTCTGTACGCCCTCGCGGTTGATCAGTGATAGCATAGTCAATGCCGCCGAAGAAATGACAATCATCTGAATGCCCATCGGCAATCCTTTTGAGAACATTGACTTCAGGATTTCTCGGTTTGCGCGCAAAAAATGCAGCTCAGGTAAGCTAAGTGTCAGCACAGAGCCACGCCAGTACAGGGTGAAGACCATGCCGATAAGCGCCAGCGTGTTTGCAACGGCGGTTGCGAATGCCGAGCCAAATATACCCCATTCGGGAAAGGGTCCTAGACCCAAAATCAGCGTCGGTGTCAAAACCAGATCAATAACCACTGATATGATGATAAACCAAAGCGGCGTCGTAGAATCGCCCGTCCCGCGCAGTGCCATCATTAGTAGCGTAAAGGTCAATGTGACGGGCATCGCAACAAAAATCATCCGCAGGTAAGTCAAGGCAAGCCCGACCGCACTTGACGGTGTACCAAGCAGATCGAGTAACGTCGGGGCAAATATCCACCCTATTGCCGATACCAATACACTTATTGGAATAATGCTGCCCAGCGCTGTTCCCATGGTCTTTTTGACCATAGCATCGTCACGGCGACCCATTGCCTGACCAATCAAAATAGTGGCCGCCATGCCAAAACCAAAAACGAAAGAGATCAAGATAAACATCAAGATGTTACCGTTCGCCGTTGCGGCAAGCGCCTCCTCACCTAAAAATCGGCCCACCCAAACGGCATTGATCGAGCCGTTTAATGACTGTAGTGCCGATGAACCAAGCGTTGGCAAGGCAAACAGTAGCATTGTTTTGGTAATCGACCCTTCGGTGAGGTCACGCTGTTTACCAGTGGCGGTATTTTTTTTACTCAATGTTTATCCTTTTGCGCTAGACCGTTCATTTGGGTCTGATTAAACGAAAACGCTTATCATAAACCAGAAAGCGGGTGCCGTCTTTATTAGAGCTGTAAACCCTGAGTAAACTCTATAGTTATTTGACTATCGTTTTTTATGTGATTGTCATACCGTTTAGAGATGAGGATAATGGCTATGATTGCTTACACTTAAAATAAGCTTGTGCTAGGATTAATCTTTTTTATAAATGAACCCTATCAAGGATGCTCTAATGCTCTTAAAACGCCTAGGCCTCGCTACGCTGTTCAGTCTTTCTATGGTGGGCTGTACCACTGCGCCCAATAGCCTAGCCGTTGCCACGACGCAAAAACTGATAACGTACGAACGCAATAAATCAGATTTTGACGCCAAAGCGTTCACCCTAGCCTCGGGCGATAAAATGGTGTATTTAGAAAATGACAACTTGGCAGGTGAGCCTTTAATACTCATCCACGGCTTTGGCGGTAATAAAGACAACTTTACCCGTATCGCAGATAAACTAGAGGATTATCATCTGATTATTCCAGATCTATTAGGCTTTGGGGACTCTAGCAAGCCGATGTCGGCAGACTATCGCGCTAATGCCCAAGCGCAGCGTTTGCATGAGTTGCTGCAAGCCAAAGGTGTGGCATCTGCTATTCATGTCGGTGGCAACTCGATGGGCGGTAGTATCAGTGTCGCTTATGCGGCCATGTATCCTGAAAATGTTGAGAGTCTATGGCTACTGGATAGTGCTGGATTTTGGTCAGCTGGCATACATGAAGCATTTGAAGATGCTACCCCTGATGATAATCCGTTGGTAATCGATAGCACCGAGCAGTATTTTGAGCTCTATAAATTGGTGATGTTTGACCCGCCTTATATACCTAGAAGTGTGCAAGCAGTTTTTGCACAGGACAGTATAGTCAATCGGGAACTGCATAAAAATATCCTCGAGCAGATCGTTGAAGACAATGTCGAAGAACGCGCGAAAGTCGTCACAAAATACAATATTCCGACGCTAATCGTTTGGGGCGAAGAGGACAACATCATCAAGCCTGAAACTGCCGATTTGATGTCTGAGCTGATGCCGCATGCGAAGGTTATCAAGATGCCCGATGTCGGTCATGTACCGATGATAGAAGCAGTGGAGCAGACGGCGGATGATTATAAAAATTTTCGGGAGGAGATCAATAAGTAGTTAAATAGTTGTTTAGGTATAGTAGGCTGGATTTTTAACCCAGCATTTTCCTTGCAAAGCTAAAATTTCAGTACGATTTTTTAACGCTTCTCAGGGTTAGAAACCTAGCCTACGCTAATCAAATTACAAATCCCTTACCAGTCGCTCTAGCAATTCAATCGTGCTTTCTTGTCTGACCAAGGCGACTCCTTGTCCTGCCCATAAAGACTGATGTTCTGCATCAGAGCCTTTGCTAGCATGCGTACGCATAAACTTGGTCATGGCGTTTAATTGTGGGTAGGGCGGTAGTTCATGAGCACTCTCAAATTGGCCAAAGTCTCGCAGATAATCATTTAATAATCCACGAGCTTGCTTACCTGAAAACAGCCGAGTTAAGCGCGTCTCAGCACTGCGCTTATCTTGACTGGCATCGAGTAGCGCCTTTTTATAAATGTCATTAATGCCGCATTTATCTGTGGTCAAAAATGCTGTTCCTATTTGTGCAAGTTCGGCACCTGCTGTTTGCACAGCCTTGATGGCTTGCCCATTCATGATGCCGCCCGCCGCGATTAACGGAATATCGGTGCAAGCGCGCGTTTGGCTAATCAGCGTCAATAATCCTAGTGGATCGTTTGCGCTTTGCGGTAACCAGCCGCCGCGATGCCCACCAGCTTCTACTCCTTGCACACATACCGCATCAGCGCCAATCTCTGCCCATGCTTTTGCTTCCAATGGATGATTAGCGGTACCGATGACGCGTGTGCCTAGACTCTGTAAACGCTGAACTTGCTCAGCGCTGATAATGCCAAAGGTAAAGCTGGCGACAGGAACAGGATTGTCATAGAGCACTTGTAGCTGCTCTGCAAAGCTGAGCGCTGGCCGTTCAGGTAACGCGACTTCTATATTATTTTTTTCATAATACTGGCTTAGCCAATTCGGAATGGAGGTATCAAAGGTGTTGGATTCATGCTCAGATAACACCATTAGATTGGTCATAAAAGGACGATCAGTGAGCGATTTGATGGTGTTAATTTGACTGTTCAAAACATCTGGTGCTGTCATGCCAGCACCCAATGAACCCAGTCCACCAAAATTACTAACAGCAGCAATCAATTCAGGTGTGGTTGCCCCTGCCATCGGCGCTTGTACGATAGGGTAGGTTAAATCAAAGGCATTTAGTAAGGTCATGACGGGTGTCCTTGTTATTTTATTATGAGATTTACATGACTTACTTTAGCAAAGCTGAACGGCTTGCATGTTAGATAATGTGTATTTATTTGCTGAATAGAAGGGGTGGGGCTTAACCAGACACTGTGATTAAAATTAATAATTAAATTTCGAGAGATAAAGTTCAAAATATAAAATTTAACGCAAAAAATAGGCCAGCCCCCAAACCATCAAAACGATGGCTAAGAAAACTGACCTACTTACTTATACAATCTTATTACTGATCTGACTTACTAGCCTTAGCCACTAATCAATAGTTACTAGGTCAACTGCAACGAGCCTTTTGCACCCATTACCATGTCAATCACATCATCAGCGCTAATGATGGTAAATCGAGGATCAATCTCTGATTCAGCCACACCATTATGCTGCATGCATGCACCGCAGACCAATACTTGTCCACCTTTTTCGATGAAGGCTTCTAATAGTTTGGCAGCAGGCTCAAACGGCGCGCCAATATCAATACCGTCTAGCGAGTTTGGTTTGGCAAGATAAACCGCGTCCACCATCAGTATAAGGGCGGCTGAATGACCTTTATCTAACGCTTTAAACGCCATCGTATAAGCGACGGTAATCTTGTTTGGGTTGCTTGTGTCATCGAATAGCGTTCCGACATAATCTGTAGTTTTAACCATGTTATTCTCCTTGTTGGGTTTATCACTGTTGAGTGAATACTACTTAACTACCTATATTAGCATTTAATATATTTATTTATATAATGTAATGTTATGAAATAGTAGCCCTAAGGTTAGTAGTTGTGACAGACTGTCAAAAGTATATTTACACAAAAATTAATCCTTTGGCGGCCACGGGCGATCGCCGTCGCTTTCTATCCACTCTGCCACATAGCCTGTTGGCGGCATCTTCCAATCAGGTTTACCCATCGCCTCTAATACTTCCTGAGTATCGACCACGCCCCCTTTACTGGTGACGCCAGTACGTATCAACACCGATGAGCAAGGTTTGCCCTTCACCCACATGGACTGCTCCACATATATCCAGCGCTCATCAATAGCGGCGATATGAGTCTTCATGGTGACCTTATCAAAGGCACGGATGCGTTTGCGGTATTGTACCGTGCTGCCTGCGACGACCAATCCCCAACGCTGTTTGAGCAGCTGCTTGCCAAGTCCAGTACGAATGGCAAAATCTGTACGACCCAAATCATACAAGGTCAGCACGCGGCCATTATTCATCTCAAGGAAGTTATCAATGTCTGTCAGGCTACAGCGAAACTCAATCTCGCTAGTACCCGTAAAGTCTAGTTGAGCGCCTGTCGTCTTAGCGACAACTGCCTGAACGATGGCTTTGCCATAACGAAAAAATGGATACATAAAGTGGTCTCAACCGTTTAAAAAGATAGTTATGATTTATTCATTGCTACTTGTTAATAGTTATTTATTCGACTTGACACCAATAGACTGAAAGTAGGCGCTGACCGTTTCGGGCACCCAATTGATATCGAATTTTTGCGCTTTTGATTGTTTACCGTTTGCTTGCTTGGCGTCAGGTTGAGTACTGTCTGAGCGATAACGCAGATACCCAATATGCCCACCGTGGTCAGTCTCCAAAATGGTCACGCTATCTGAGACGTCATTTGGCGT
Organism: Psychrobacter sp. H8-1; assembly: GCF_904846575.1. NCBI lineage: Bacteria > Pseudomonadati > Pseudomonadota > Gammaproteobacteria > Moraxellales > Moraxellaceae > Psychrobacter > Psychrobacter sp. H8-1. Next base: position 3,074,747 of record NZ_CAJHBG010000001.1, on the reverse strand, counting down.
GGCGGTAAAGCCGATAAAAGGATCGTCTTTCGCGCTAATTAATAGTAGTGGATGGGTCACATTCAATAAGTAAGGGAGGGCGGAGGAGGTGCGGTAATAGTCATTGTTAGAGCGATAGCCATGACGCGGCGCGGTAAAGATATGATCAAAATCACTGATGCGCTTGACGGATTTAATAGAGGCGATTTCTTCTTTGGTTATGTCGTTTGCCAAGGCTTTTTTGATGATAGGGTTAAGCAAATACGGCGTATAAATACGGTGACTCAAAAAGTTGTGCATGGTAATCGCCGCCGATGACATATCGACGGGCGCAGAGATAACCGCTGCGCCTTTACATATTGCGTCGTCACCATACTCGCCCATATACTTTGCTAAGGCGTTGCCACCAAGTGAAACCCCAACCGCGTAAATATTGGCGTATTTTTCACGCAAGTTTTGTAGCATATGATGCACCTCGCTTGTGTCGCCAGCATTATAAAACACTTGTCCATTGGCAGGGATGCCGCCGCAGCTGCGAAAGTGCGCGACCACAAAGTGCCAACCCTCGCTATGCATCTGATACGCCAAGGCGCGCGCATAATGGCTATCACTACTGCCTTCCATACCATGAAACAGCACGATTAATGGCGTTTCTTCTAACTGATCTGCCTCGGTAGAGGTGCTTACAAGATGCGCATCATAAAAATCATAGGCAATATCGGTTTCATCCAATGAGTCTTTTCTGATGACGCGTCTATAGTTAGGCGTTTTGGGTGCAAAAAACTTGGGCAAGATGCTTTGCAGATGCGGATTGGTCAACCAAAACGGCGGTTTGAAGGGAGCAGGAGCGAATGGCTTTGCGGTGTTTGAAGGTTTTGAAGTGTGCATAGGTCAGTCTTATATAAGTTGTTATCAAAAACAGTGACTTATCATACCGACTGGCAGGGTTAAAACCAATGATTTTCAGTGAACGCTTGGTTACTAAACAGGGATGGATTGCCGCAAAGGGCAGTTAATTACGCAGACGCAGCGGTGTTAAAAAACTGTAGCGCTGTTTCTGGCACCCAATTGGTATCTAACCCTTTGTCTTTCCAACGGACAAAGCCAATGTGACCACCATGCGCCGGCTCGTATAATATCACGCTGTTTGAGACATCACCTGCCGTAGCGTTAATACCCAAAAAAGGGTCGTCTTTAGCGGTGATAATCAAGGTCGGTTTGCTAATTTTATGCAGATGCGGCATCGCTGAGGCTTGACGATAGTAGTCATAAGGTGAACGATAACCCAAACGCGGCGCGGTAAAGGCCTCGTCAAACTCCTGAATGCGCTCGCTGGCGGTAATTTTATTGAGCTCTGTAACATCTAACTGCTGACTTAAAACCTTGGTCAGCATAGGGTTTAGTAAATAGGGTGTATATAGCCTGCGACCTATCAGGTTTTCCATCGCCGTTGTTGCTGATGCCAAATCAAGCGGCGCTGATACCACTGCCGCGGCTGCACAAATGGCATCATTAGCATAATCTGCCATATAACGCGCCAATAAGTTGCCCCCTAGCGAGACTCCCACAGCATAAATAGTTTCGTAGCGCTCGGCCAGTACTTCCAGCGTATGATGGGTCTCTGCGCTATCACCAGCATGATAGACCACCTCATTGGACATTGGCACACCGCCGCAGCCACGAAAATGCCCTACCACAAAGTGCCAGCCTTGCTGCTCGACATAAGTGGCTAACGTCCGAGCATAATGACTGGCACTACTGCCCTCCATCCCATGAAACAATACTATCAATGGCGTTTTGTAACGTTGATTGTGCTGCGGTTGCGGCTCACTATTATCGATGAAATCATAAGCCACCTCACTGATTTGATGAGAGTCTAGTATCAGCTCACGACGATAGGCAGGATTATGTTTGACAAGGACAGTAGGCAAGATGGTTTGTAAATGGGCATTGCTGAGCCAAAAAGGCGGCTCAAAGGGCTCAAAGGGCTCAAAGTTAAAAGTATTACCATTGATAATAGGCGGGGTTTTCAGTTCTGCTAGGTTAAGTACTGGCATGGTAACTCTCTTGGTTTGACTTGTTATTTTATTGCTATTTATTTTGAAGACTAGCGGTGATTATTCATCTTCTAACACCCGCCCATCCATCGCCAATCGTTCTTTTAAGTTTTCAATGTCTTGCTCAGCGATAGTGATGGTCAGCGTAACTTGCTTACTATAATCGACATCATCAATCTGACCATTTAGATCCTCCACCACATAACGGCATTGGGCTTCGGTAGCAAAGTCAGCCAATATCTGTATTTGCGCCATGGGTACATAAGGCTGCAATGTCATCTTATCAACGGCCGCTTGCGCAGAATTTGCATAAGCCCGGGTCAGACCACCAGCACCCAATTTAATACCGCCAAAATAACGCACGACAACAATAATAATATTGCCAATGGACTTATGTTGCAGCACATTTAATATGGGTCGCCCTGCTGTACCATTAGGCTCACCGTCGTCATCAAAGCCGGCACTGGTGGTGTTCTCGGGATCACCAATGATATACGCCCAACACCAATGACGCGCATCAGGGTACTTCACGCGTAGTTGTTCCACGTGAAACATCGCTTGCTCACGGGAGGTGACAGGGTAAGCATAAGCGATAAATTCAGACTTTTTAATCTCAAGGCGGGCAGTGACTGCTTTTTGCAGGGTTTGATAACTCATGTTTTAGCTCATTTAAAATAACGACCCAAAGATAGGTGCTGGAGTTTCATTCTATTTTTATAAAATGAAATACACCCCATATTCTAACCGATGATACGCCTAGGTCTGTGTTGGATATGCTAAACTTGCATGATAAATACTGCTGTGATTTTGCTCACTATTTAGCGCAGTATCCTTTTATTATTCACTATAACAAAACCAATGGTAGCAAATAACATGCGTTTAGATAAATTTATTAGTAAAGCCACTGAGCTGTCACGTAAAGAGTCCAAAAAGATACTGCACGCTGGTGAAGTGACTGTAAACGATCAGATCGTTAAAGATCCTGGTTTACACGTCGATATCACCAACGACGAAGTCATGTGGGCAGGCGAGCCGCTATCAGTCGCGACTGGCAATCGTTATATCTTATTGCATAAGCCTGAAGGCTTTGAGTGCACGCTGAAAGCGAAAGAGTATCCAATCGTCACCGAGCTGATTGCGGTGCCAGAGCTAGACAGCTTACGTATTGCTGGACGCCTTGATGTTGATACCACTGGCGCATTACTCATTAGCGATGATGGCAAATGGCTGCACCGTGTCACCAGTCCCAAGCACGAGCACGCCAAGATCTATGAGCTAACACTTGCAGATCCGATGGACAGTGACGCGCAGGCCAATGCAGTCCAAAAGGTTGCCAAAGGCATCTTGCTCGATGGTGATTATGAAGAGACCAAACCTGCTGTCCTTGAGTTTATTGATGAGACTCATGCGCGCCTTACTTTAGAGCAAGGCAAGTATCATCAGGTCAAACGTATGATGGGCTATTTTGGTAACAAGGTCGTCGAGCTGCATCGAGCCAGTATTGGCCACATCACTTTAGATGGTCTTGATAAAGGTGACAGCCGTTTCTTGACCGCAGAAGAGGTCGCAAAGTTCTAATAGCAGATACAATCGAGTCTCCTTAACACCATCACCAGCAGATCGCTATACTCGAAAGCGGGCGGTTTGTTGATGTTGCTTGTGTCTTAAAGTTGAGTAGCAGTTTTGCAAAATAGAGCACTCAGTACTTATCAATCTCTTATAAAAAACTGCCAATGTGCTACAGTCTCAGTAGTTTGTTAATCTACTTTTTTACATAGTATTATTGGTTTTTTAGTCAATCCAAATCAGCGGCTTGTAAGCACGGATAGGGATTGACTACCACGATGTCTGAAAACCGACATAACCGATAGCTTTGTATCAATTCTGATAGGAATTCTGTTGTGAAATTACCCGTATTTAAAACCGCCAGTGTCTTGAGTGCCATAATAATAGCGACCACTGCTTGCGCCCAACCTGACGCGACCAAACCTGCAAATAACAATACTGCCCAAAGCAGCCAGAGCACCAAAGCAGCAGGCACAGTAAGCGCTGATATCGACAGCCATCTGCGCCAAGTACTCACCCAAGCGGGTATCAAAACCCAAATCACTTCTATCACCCCGTCTAATTTGCCTAATATGTACCAAGTAGAGCTCGTTGGGCAACCGCCGTTGCATATGACTGCTGATGGTAAATATGTCATTCAAGCAGAGCTTATCAAAAACCCCAATCCAAACCGTCTATCGAGCAAGACGCCAACGAGTATTGATAGCGCGCAAATAGGTAAACCATTCAATACCAATGCGAAAACCCCATTTTATTACACCGCAGTACCAGGCGTGATTTGGGGCGCAAACCTAGAAGGGGTGCCATTCTTGGTATCCGATGATGGACAATACATCACTGATGGTGAAATATCAGTCATCGAAAATGGTCAGTTCATGGGATTAGATGAAGAATTTGAAAAACGAAAAAACCAATCGGTATTTAGCGTGTTAGATGAGTCGCAACTGATTACTTATCCAGCAACCACGGCTGAAAAAGCAGTGATATACGTGGCAACGGATGTGAACTGTCCGTTTTGTCGTCAGCTGCATAAGCAAATGGATGCGCTCAATAAAAAAGGCGTCACGGTGAAGACCATTGGCTATCCAATATATGAGCAATCACCTGAGCAAATGCGTGGAATCTGGTGCCAAGCTGATGAGTCAAGTCGCCGTAAAGCCTTAGATAATGCTATGTTAAAAGGCCAAATGACCCCTGCGCCAGCAGGTTGTAGTGCAGATCACATCACACCAAACCGTGACAAAGCAGCAGGACTGGCAGTGATGCCAACCCCTGCGATTTATCGTGAAGATGGGGTGTTGTTTCAAGCGAGTTTTGAGAGCCCTGAGTTTTTAGAGTTCCTGGGTGTAGAATAATACAGTTAATAACAGCATAGCCAATAAAAACCGCCCCATGAGTCTGGCTCATGGGGCGGTTTTTTATGCTGAAATTTTCAAGCAGTATTTACGGCAACACCACATCGATGATTTTCCAATCAAGCAATCCCTGGCGCTGCATCTCTATAGTGAGAGGATAGCCTTTGATCTGTCCGCTAATGGTGAAGCAGTTAATACCGCAATAGCTCAGCTTTGGCTTATCACTATCGGTACCTTGAGTTGCCTGTTGCTCTAACTGCGCCGCCTGTTTGCTCATCATTTGCTCGACTTGTTGTTTGACCACAGCATCGATATCTCCACGATGAATGATCAAATCTTGGATAAGGTTTTTGAGATCCATCTGATTGCTAGAGATGGCCCAAGCGGCTGCTAATTCCTTAGTGACAGTATTAGCCTGACCTTGAGTTTCGATCAACCTTTCGATATTTTGCGCGGTAATAGCGCCATCCACCGATTGCTCGATGAAGCTATTGGCTGCTTGAGTAAGAGGTTCACCGCCAAGCTCTGCAACGAGTGGGTAGCTGGTTATGGTGTTGGCAAAGTCACTGGTCAATTGATTTTTGATATTCGGCCTTAGCTGCTCATAATCGATTGCAGCAGCAATGGCTGCACCGTCTTTGGCATCATAAGCATTTTTTAGCTGATAGGCAGTGTAGTAAGGTGAACCAGCATATACTGCCACTGCGATGACGACTAATAACATCAGTAACGAGATCAGCTTTTTCATAACTTTTAGTACCTTTTCGCAGACTTAATATACCAGTAGCGCGTTTAAATCGATAACCGTTTTACATTCAGCTGGCTATACAACTAAACAATTAATATTGGCGATAAATACTAGCATGACTTTGACTGACAAAGGTATGAAAATGTTACGGTGGATTGCTGTGTCACGAGAGATTTAATTTGCCTTTTTATGCTATTCATAAGTTTTATACAGGCAGTCAGTAATTTACTGACAGTAGCGCTTGATAATTCAGTAGGTCATCTCCATTAATAGCGCAAACTATTATACTTTTTATACTAACTGATTTGGTTAAACAGCACCACGCCGTTTCAAATTACAATCTTCAAGTTTTTCTCATTATTAATGACATCAGTTTGGATGTTTCATGTGAAACCACTATGAGCGTTTGGTTATAACTGGCCAGCGTGATAGTAGATAAGATTGTCAGCCGGCGTTACTGTGATGACGATAGGAGAGCCCATGAGTAAGCGCGATTTTTATGAAGTATTAGGCGTCAGTAAGACTGCAGATAGCAAAGAAATTAAGAGAGCATACCGTAAGCTGGCGATGAAGTACCATCCTGATCGCAACTCTGATGACCCTGATTCTGAGGACAAGTTCAAAGAAGCCTCAATGGCTTATGAAGTTCTCAGTGATGAAGATAAGCGCTCAGCCTACGACCGTATGGGTCATGCAGCCTTTGAAAACGGCATGGGCGGTGGCGGCTTTGGTGGTGCAGGCGCGGGCAACTTCCAAGATATCTTTGGTGATATCTTTGGCAACTTCGGTGACATCTTCGGTCAATCACGCGGCGGCGGTGGGCGTTCACGCCGTGGCTCAGACTTGCGTTATGTGATTGAGCTAACGCTAGAAGAAGCCGTACGCGGCTGCAAAAAAGAGATCAGCTTTACCGCGCCAGCTCCTTGTGATACTTGTGATGGTAAAGGGGCAAAAAACGCCTCAGACGTGGTGACTTGTCAGACCTGTCATGGTCAAGGTCAAGTCCGTATGCAGCAAGGTTTCTTTGCCGTGCAGCAGGCGTGCCCACATTGCGGCGGCACAGGTAAACAAATCAAAAACCCATGCTCTGACTGTCATGGTAACGGCGTAAAAGACAAGTCGCGTACGCTAGAGGTCTCTATTCCAGCTGGGGTAGATGATGGCGACCGTGTACGTCTGGCAGGTGAAGGTGAAGCGGGCGGTGCAGGTGTCCAAAACGGCGACCTGTATGTTGAAGTCCGTGTGAAGCCGCATGATGTCTTTAACCGTCAAGGTGCAGATCTTTATATGGATGTGCCCGTTAGCATCACGGATGCTGCCTTGGGTAAAGAAGTTGAGATTCCAACCTTAGATGGTAAGGTGAAAATCAAGGTTGCAGAAGGCACACAAAGCGGTAAGCTATTACGGGTGCGCGGCAAAGGCGTGACCCCAGTGCGTACCACTATGAAAGGTGATTTGATCTGCCGCGTGGTGATTGAGACGCCAGTGAACTTGACTCGTGAGCAAAAAGATCTGCTGCGCCAGTTCCAAGATACGCTTGATGGTGACAGCAAGCACCAACAGTCGCCACACAAAAAATCATTCTTCAAAAAGATCGGCGAGCTATTTGACTAGATAGTTTTTGCTCAAGATACTGTCTTGATTGGCGTGATATTTCAAGCAAAGCCCAAAGGTTTCACATGAAACTTTTGGGCTTTTTATTGGCTGTATAAAAAACCATTCGTGCTATGATATTTGTTAAACTTAACAGAAGCTTTTTTGCAGATTACACATTAAAAATAAAGTATTCAGGATAAAAATATGAATCAACAATCACAGAGTAAAACAACCGATAAAACGATTAATGTCGGTGTTATCGGTGCAGGCGGCCGCATGGGGCGCATGCTCATCGAAGCGGTGCAAGATAATTCACAAACGACATTGAGTGCGGCTATTGAGCGTCAAGGCTCCAGCCTTGTCGGTGCTGATGCTGGCGAAGTAGCGGCGATAGAGCGATTAAACGTCAAGATAGTCGATGATTTGGTCGCTGCTATCAATGACATAGATGTCTTAATTGACTTTAGTCTGCCTGATGCCACCGAGCAAAACATGCAAACTTGTGCTGAGCATAAGGTAGCAATGGTCATTGGTACGACGGGCTTTAGTGAACAACAAGAGCAAGTGTTGTTTGAGGCCAGTAAGCACATTGCCATCGTCTATGCAGGTAACTACTCAACGGGCGTCAACTTGTCATTGAAGCTACTGGGCATGGCTGCAAAAGCCTTTGGGAGCAGTGCTGATGTTGAGATTATCGAAGCACATCATAAGCATAAAATTGATGCGCCATCAGGCACCGCTTATATGATGGCAGAAGCTGTCGCCGAGGCACGCGGACAGAACCTAAAAGACGTGGCTATATACGGCCGTGAAGGGCAGACTGGTGCACGTGAAGCCGGCACGATTGGCATTCATGCGGTACGTGGCGGCGAGATAATTGGTGATCATACGGTGATGTTTATCGCTGATGGTGAAGTCGTTGAAATCACCCATCGAGCGCGGGCGCGTATGACCTTTGCAGCGGGTGCAGTACGTGCCGCTACCTGGGTGATTGAACAAAAAACAGGCCAGTATAATATGCAGGACGTTTTAGGGCTAAGTGAGTAGGGTCTAAATGCATAAGTTTTCAATACGCCCTAATGATCATTCGTTATTAATTTGATTTACGGGTGTTTGATTTGGGAATAAAGGCAAGGCAGCGTGTATGAGTAGTAAAAAATATCCTCTAATACTAGCAGGTTATGGCTTTATGCAGACTTATGTACGCCAAACAATACTCGTTCTAAGCTTAGCATCACTATCGATTGGTGCTCAAGCAGCCACCTATCAAACCTACGTTATTCATACCTATGGCGGTGATACATTACTGCCAGCCGTGCGCCAACAATTAAATAGCAGCCGTGATGGTGGAAGCGCTGCTACTTATCAAGACAAGTTAATCCTACAAACCACCGCTGCCAATTATCAAGCAGTAGAGCAGCTGTTAAAGCGGATTGACGGTCAGCCGCAAGCATTGACCGTGGCGGTGCGCGTGGGCAATGATAGCAATGTTCAAAGCAATATCCAGCAAGGCCGAGTGGTCATCAGCAACAGAGGGATTGCAGGTGCAGGCGTGATCAGTCAGCGTAATACCCAGCAGCAGAATAACAGCGTTTATCAGGTGCAAACTCTATCTGGCAGTGCTGCCAGTATCAGTATTGGCACACTCTACTCATTAACGCAAAACTATCAAGTTAATGGCTATCCGACTTATCATCGCCCATCAGGACGGATTACTATTCAGCAGCAAGTGTTATTGCCCACCACCCGAGGTATTGCTGTGACACCAAGGATTCTACCTAGTGGGCAGGTAGAGGTCACTCTGTCGCAAACAGAGGAGCAGCTAGCAAGCGTAGATTCATCCTATAACGGTAATGTTTACGCCAATAATGCTGCTATCAAACACCAAGGCTTAAATAGCACAATTATTGTACCGCGTGGGCAGTGGGTCAACATTGGCCAGATCTCACAAAGTACACAAAACAGCACCTCAAGCTATGGTAGTAACAGTGTTTATAATGGTAATAACAGCATGCCTATTTGGTTGTTGGTACAGTAGCTTGTTTTAGTTAGTCATTTATTAACCTGACCTGACATCCAAAAAGAGCGGCACTGCCAATAACAGTGCCACTCTTTTTATGCTATAAAGTATTATAGTTAATACACTTTAGAAATGACATAGCGCTACTGGAATGAATTTTGCGCAGCCTCTGGGAACGCAGCACGCAAGTAAAATTTATACCAGTAGCGCATCTTAATCTATAACAGTTTTATTTTCAGTTAACTATAGCAGTCCAAGTGCTAATCGATATAAATCACTTCTAACGGCGGGAAGCCATTAAACTCAACCGATGAGTAAGAGTTGGTATAGGCCCCAGTAGTTAGCCAATAGTTCTTATCACCAATCGCTAGCTCTTCTGGCAGCTGATAGCCTGCTTCTTCATACATAATATCAGTCGAGTCACAGGTTGGGCCTGCCAGTACCACCGTCCCTTTGCTGGTTGAGGTTTCCATCTTTGGTGTATATACAGGATATTTAATCGCCTCACCCAAAGTTTCTATCAGACCTTGGAACAAGCCCACATCGGTATACACCCAGCGAGTCAAGTCAGTATGTGCCTTACGTGAGATAAGCACCACCTCACTGACCAATACTCCAGAACCACCGACTAATGAGCGCCCAGGTTCTAAGATAATCTCAGGCATATCGTCTTCGTTATAATCATCGCTTAGGTAGCGCTGGATCTCTTCGGTATAGACTTTTACTGGGTTAACTTCGCTGATATAATTGGCTGGAAAACCGCCGCCCAGATTAATCATTTGTAGCTTGATGTTCTCTTCATTTTTCATCCAGTCAAACATATACTTGACCTTTGCTAAGGCATCATCCCATGCCGCTACGTCTTTTTGTTGACTGCCCACATGGAATGAAATGCCATAAGGAACGAGGCCTAAATCACGCGCTTGTACCAGCAGCTCAAGAGCCATGTTCGGATGACAACCAAACTTACGTGAGAGTGGCCATTCAGCGGTATCTGAGCCTTGTACCAAGATACGCACAAATACTTTAGAGCCTGGTGCATGCTTAGCGATGTTCTTTAGATCCGCTTCTGAATCAGTGGCATAGAGCTGTACACCTTTCTCAAAAGCATATTTAACATGGTTTGCTTTTTTGATGGTATTGCCATAAGAGATACGAGAGGCGTCGACTCCGCAATCAAGCACGCGATCCAGCTCATAAATCGAGGCGCAGTCGAAGTTTGACCCAAGCTCCGCCAGTAAATTAATAACTTCAATGGCAGGGCTCGCCTTCATCGCATAATGAATCTTTGCATTAGGAAATAAGCCGACCATTTCATTATATTTAGTTTTGATACGGTTTAGATCCACTACCAATAAAGGTGTTTCACGACCTTCTGCCGCTTGAGTAAATTTTTGCCAATTGGCTTGATCAAAGTATTGATCGATTTTTATCATAGTCATGATACAGAACCCTTTAATAAGAAGAGTAGGCTACTGAGATTGGGTGATGAGAATTATAGAGATATATAGCAGATTAGTATGAATAGCGAAAAATAAAAGCCTTAAAGTTTTTTAAGGCTAAGAAGGCTGAAACAAAAAATCTGACGGATAATAGGGCATGATGAGCAAAACAATTAAGCGTTAGTGGGTTGTGCTTCGCCTTGCTTTTCACGTATTTTAAGTACTTTGCGTACCTTGTCACGCGCGCGAGTTTGCTTTAGACGGGATAGGTAGTCGACAAAGATGACGCCGTTTAAGTGATCCATTTCATGTTGGATACACACAGCAAGTAAACCTTCGACTTCTTTATCAATGGCTTGTCCATTCTCATCTAAGGCTTCGATGCGCACTTTTTTAGGACGTTCTACTTTGTCATAAACTTCAGGTACTGATAGGCAGCCTTCTTCGTACGGCTCTTTTTCTTCTACCAATGGCGTCACTTTTGGATTGATAAACACCATCGGTTCATTTTTGTCTTCGGATAAGTCCATGACAATAAGCTGAATATGACGATCGACTTGAGTGGCGGCTAGGCCAATACCCTGCGCATCGTACATGGTTTCGATCATATCAGCGATGAGGGTTTTAATCTCATCATTGACTTCTTTCACTGGCTTCGCAATAGTACGAAGGCGTGGATCAGGATAGCTTAAGATAGGGAGTAATGCCATGACGGCTCACCTCGATATTAGCGGGTAGAATAGGCGGTTTATTATAAGGTAAATGAGGGCAAAAGTAACATTAATCAAGACAGTTGCAAATCTATCTGTGTACTGGTGTGTCACAAGCTCCTACAAATATTCATTGCCTACTTATAATGAATTAGAAAATACGGAGTCAGACAAAAAAGACCTTACATTATGTAAAGTCTCTTTTTTTATCAATCTGTTTTTTATTAATATGTACTAATAGTTATCTCAAAAGCAATTATACGCCGCGTTTGCTCATAATCATCTCATATAAGAACAACAAGATAATGGCGCCAATCACTGAGAATATCAGACCTATAAAGCCACCGTCGGCATTGATACCGATAAGACTGGCGATAAAGCCACCCAACATGGCACCAACGATACCGAGTATGATGGTCATAATCCAGCCCATCGCATCGTTACCAGGCTTAATAGCACGTGCCAACAGACCAGCCACCAGACCAACGATAATCATCCAAATGAATCCCATGATACTTCTCCTAATTTTGTATGGTTAATTTATATTATTAATAAATGAATAAAAATTATTCTTATATTTAGATAGGTGTTTCTTATTTTGATAACGATATTGTAAACACTGAACCGCACAAAAAGTAAGTGTGAAATGTTACCAGTGTAGGGGCTATGTGAGAAAATGCCGTTATTTGCTGTTGTGCAGATAAGATAAGTAAATGGAAGGTTACAAAGGCAAAGCTATAGAGACGAACAGATATCGGGATACTACTAGGGCGTGTCAGAATAAAAAATAGCGCCGTTCTCACTGAAAACGGCGCTATCATATTAATTTTGCGGCTATTATATGTCTTTAGATCTAAATAATTTGCTCGCGCAACGCTGTTAGTAGCCTTTGATGGATACCTTCAAAGCCACCATTGGACATAATGATGATGGCATCGCCAGCCTCTGCGTGTGCTGTTATATGCTCGACTATGGCATCTGTACTGCAAACAACTTGTTGAATACCTTTGTGCTCAGCATTTTCAATGACTTCCTTTAGACCCCATTCAAGACCAGCTGGCTCATACCATAATGTATGATCTGCCAGTGCTGCTGACTGCGCCAGACTGTCTTGATGGATACCCATTTTCATGGTGTTACTACGTGGCTCAATAATCGCCCATAAGCGTCTGCCCGACAGTTTCTTTTTGGCACCGTCTAAGGTAGTGGTAATGGCTGTTGGATGATGGGCGAAGTCATCAAAGACTAAGATGTCATTAATATCTCCGATCAACTCCATGCGACGCTTGATACCAGCAAAGGCTGACAACGCGGCGCAAGCAGTCACTACATCTACACCGACATTATAGGCTGCAGCGACCGCAACCAAGGCGTTGTTCACATTATGAATGCCGCTCATGGCCCAGTCGACGGTCGCTGTGGCTTGCTCATCTTCATTAAAGCTGACTTTAAATTGACTGCCATCTGCGGTGATCAGCTCTGCTTGCCAATCACTATCAATTGCATCGCTTGTTGTGTTTGGCTGACTGGCTGAATGTTCATTAAGGAGAGATTTTTCGGTGACAGCAGTACGCCAGATTGGTGTCCAGACCCCTTTTGCTAAAGTGTCTTCTAAGCTGATGGTGGCAGCAGGCATGATAATCTTACCCGTACTTGGAATCATGCGTACCATATGGTGGAACTGCGTTTGAATGGCATCAAGATCCGCAAAGATATCCGCATGATCAAACTCTAAGTTATTTAAGATAGCTGTGCGCGGCCGATAATGTACGAACTTTGAACGCTTATCAAAAAACGCAGAGTCGTATTCGTCCGCTTCAATGACAAAGTAGCCTGGCTGCGTAGATGAAGTCGTCTCTGCCTCTGAGGCATCAGAGTCTTTATCTACTGTATCTGCACCCAGATAACTGCTGTGTGCAAATACTTTTTGCAGGCGCGTATTAGTAGTATCCACTAAGGGTACGCCACCAATCAAAAACCCAGTATCGATACCAGCATAGTGTAGTATCCATGCGAGCATCGTAGTGGTTGTGGTCTTGCCGTGTGTCCCTGCCACAGCTATTACATGCCGTGACTGCAACACTTCTTCTGACAAAAACTGTGGCCCTGAAGTATAGCGCATGCCTTCATTGAGCATATATTCGACCACATCCATACCACGTTTCATGGCATTGCCAACCACCACCAAATCTGGGGCTGGTTGCAGGTGCTGTACAAGATAGCCCTCTTGAATAGTGACGCCAGCATTTTCAAGCTGGGTAGACATCGGAGGGTAGACATTGGCGTCTGAGCCTGTGACTTCATGCCCAAGTGCCCGCGCCAATAGCGCCAATGAGCCCATAAAAGTGCCACAGATACCAAGAATATGAATATGCATAGATGTTCCGCGCTCGGATAGATAATCGTTAAAAAAGAAGGGAGTAATGAGTGACGTTAGCGAGTAAATACTGCTTATTTTTTATTACTGTAGACAATTGAACTCACTATAACAGCGCTCATTGTAAAGTAAACCTCGATAGATGACCAATAAAAAACGCCAAACAGGGAGGCGTTAATTAGTCAAAAAACTTTAGAAGATAGTACTTTTAGGCTGAAGTATGACTCAGAGAACTACTGCAATGCCCGACTCAAAAAAGCCATTAGTTTACGCGCTGACTCCCTGTGTGCTGCTTACTTGCGTGCTAGGGTGTAGTCAGTATTTGGCTTTTTATCGTCGTCTAACATAACCAGATGATTGCTTTGAATATTATAGCTTTCTATGTCTTTATTATCATAAACGACCGTGATGGTATTACTGTCCTGACGGTAAACACCGTGTTCAACCAAAGGGACTCTTGGCGTTTGTGGGTTCTCATAAACGCTTGTTTTTAGTACAGAGCTATCAGCAAATAAGTTTAGGGTTACTGATACACCATCACAAAAAGAGCAGGGTAATATACCTGCATAATCTCCAATTAAGGTTGCCTGCAGAGCATTGTCAGGTTGGGGCTCCGAGATCATTGGTGAACGACGTTTTTGTGCGGAACTATCGGGTTTTGCCGCTACTATAAGCGACTGGCCTTCATCTTCACTATCTGCATCTACACTGTCTGCAGAGTCGATACTAGAATCATCCATCTGGGCTGTGTCGTCAGCAGCGCCATCATCATTGGTTGCTGACTGTTGTACAGAGGATTTTTGATTCACTGTGGTTGCAGTGGACGGCTTATCACAGCCTAACAACAATAAACAAAACGGCAAGGGTAATAACAAACGACTGAAGCGTTTGATAGAAATAGTTAATAGTGGAGAAGTAGGCCCGAAAAAATTCATTATCACACCAACAATAAGCTAAAAATTATAAACGATGGCGACGCATATGCATGATTTAAAAATACTTACCTATATGGTAGCGTTAATCGCGCTCAGCATCGTTGTAAAAACGTCACAAAAGTCAAAACCACAATATTACTCTTATTTGGGCTTTTATCGCAAAAACTAAATCGCTGATACCAGATACGTAGCAATTTCTTAAGATTTTAGCAGTAAATACAAGAGATATTATGACAGAAGGTAACTTATAACCGACAAACGGTGCTCAAGATAACAGAACAACCTGATGACTATGTGTGGTTTTTGTTATAAAGCAGTCACTTTTGACAATAAAAAAGCCACTGATAAAGGTCAGCGGCTAATGGATATTTTTAAAATTATAATATTGCTAAGACCATCAGCTAAATCACATTAACAGTTATATAACCAGAATGAGCTATATGACCAGAAATGTTATCTACGAGCAGATAGCATAGGGCGCATGATTCGCCATAGTATTAATAGGTGAGTCAGTAATAGTACACTAAAAAGTATCAGCGACTGCTCAGGAATGCTTAAACCCAAAAAACGCCAGTCAACGGTGGCACATTCTCCAGAACCAGATAGCACTTCATTGAAAACCTGCTGCATAGGCAAGGTGTCTAGCCAGTAATCAAGACCAGGGCCGCAGGTGGGTACTTGATCAGGAGGTAGATGCTGTAGCCAAACATGACGTGCAGCGACGCCAGTTGACCAAATAATACCCGCCAGACTGCCAATCCATAATAGGAGCTTCACAGCGATAGATTTGGGATTTAACAGCGCAGCGATTAAAGCAAAACCGCCCATCACCATCAAACCGATCCGCTGAAACACACAGAGCGGGCAAGGCGAAAACCCCATATGTCGCTGCAAAAAGAACAAAGCAAAGCTCATTCCGATCACGGTCATAATGACCAAAAACACTTGTAAGTGGCGATAAGTGGTGAATCTTTGCATCTAGTACGTACTCTTAGATAATGGTTGCTAACTAACTTACTTAGGCACAGCAGCAGGTCAAACCGCCTGCTGACTTATTAACGATACTGCTGTATGAAGTCCATAAAGTCTTCTGTTTCGGCTTTTTCAATCTCGGCTTGCTGCAGGATTGATTTTTCAGCCAACACCTCATATTTAGCTTGGGTATTTGGACTAAAAGCTTGCTGCAATAAAGCACCGCGATGCTGCTGCGCTAGGGTCAGTCCAAGCTGCCACATGCCGCCCAAACGCTCACTGTCAGCGTTGACTTGTGCGGAGATGGTTGACTCAGATTGAGCCGCTTTGCCTTGCATGAGTGCCAATGCTGCACGGTAGTCGTTGCCACCATAGTGCGCGTCAAATAGTGCTGCTAGCGGTAGCATGTTGTTTAGATGTTCAACCATCCAGCTCTGTAGGGGAATCTCTTTACCGTCATTGATGATATGTAAGTCATCACGGCGACCTTCATTGACCACACGCTCTAGGTTAATTGCCAACTCTTCATCTTCTGCAGGCAGTAAGTCAGGTGAGCTGTTAAACAAACAATATAAGGCCATGATCTCTAAGAAGCAGGCGCTCGATAAGCGGATACCGATATCACTATAGGGATCAAGGTCGATGGCGCGAAACTCAACATAAGCGATACCACGACGCTCTAAAGCTTCAGTTGGCGTCTCTCCGCGATCAGCAATTTGCTTGGGACGAATAGGGCTATAATATTCATTTTCTATTTGTAAAATATGATCATTAATCTGTATTGGATTGCCGTCATCATCATCTAAGCCCAACTTTTGGAAGCTTTCATGAGGTGTTTGAATGGCACGGCGTAGACCCACGATATATTCTGGTAAATTATTATAACGAATATCAAGGTTTTCTTGCACACTATTGGTATAGCCCAGTCTGCCCATACGCAAGCTGGTGGCGGCAGGCTTATAATAGGTTGAGTCGTTTTGAAGTATCAAATCATGCTCACGGCCCGCCAAAAAGCAAGGGGAGACGTTAGGACTTGCACCTAGTAGATAGAGCACGAGACTGGTCAAGCGCTTGAAGTTACGAATCAGGCCGAGATACTTATCGTTTTTGAATTCTGTGAGAGTCAAATCGCTTGCTTCTGGTGTTTGTGCTTGCCATGACTCAAACAAACCATCACCAAATGATAAGTTGTAATGTAGCCCTGCAATGGACTGCATGCGGCGACCATAACGTACGCCAAGACCGCTGCGGTATAGAGTTTTAAGCTTGCCAGTATTGGAGGTGCCAAAGTCTGCCAGAGGAATATCCTCATCTTCAGCTGAGCGCATGTAAGGCATGGACAGCGGCCACATCAGCTCTTCTTCAGGTAAAGCTCGATACACCAGTACATGTAGTTGGCGCAATACCATCAAGGTGTCTTTCGGGGAGTTCCTAGGGTCAGTGACCAGCTCAAGCAAATTCTCTGAATAATCGGTGGTAATAAATGGATGCGTCAGTTTTGATCCGAGCTTCTCTGGGTGCGGTGCTCGACTCAGATAGCCGTCAGGTTTGATCCGTAAGCCTTCTTTTTCGATACCACGCAGCATTCCAGTTAGATGTTGACTGCTCATCCAGTCTGGAGTTTTAAATTGGGAAAAATCACTCATAGTATGTCATCTATTGTTATTCGTTATGATATATTGCAACACCGTTTGTATTTACCCCTTTTGTTTATAAGGGTTGTACTCTGTCATGGCCGATGTTAAGAACCTTGTCAGTTTAGCCCAAAGCAGGGTTAAAAACTATGCACAATTACAAAATCAGTAACCTTTACTTTAGGTCAGCTCAACGGTTTGTGCGTATTTAGCAAGTATAGGATAGGCGATTTTGCCAGTATTTTATAAGCTAGCCAACGCGCCCTTATATAAAAAAAGCATCTACCTATAGATAGGTAGATGCTTTTGCGATTAGAATTATATCTAGGTAAGATAAAAAACTAAGCGGTTCTTCTAAACGGGCTTATGAGAAATCAAGTTCAGTCTCAAAGCTCTTTAAGTTATGACGAGCCATAGCTAGGTTAGACTTTTGACGGTCAAGTACTAGGTATAAAAATAAGTTACTGTTACGTACCAATGGACGTAGCAAATGGTACTGCTTGCTTAGGGTGATTAGGATATCTTCGATGCTTTCATCCAGACCTAGAGCGTCAGCAACTTTACGCTTAGAACGTAAAACTTCAGTGTTACCAGCCGCCGCAAGTTCTAGATCGATGCCTGTACCCAATGTTGCAAGTGCTAGGCCTGATTCGCTATCAACCAGTGCTGCTGCCATAAAGCCATCAATTTCATTTAGTGCATCAAGTGTTAATTTAGCCATACTATTATTCCTTAAACGTAAAAACTATAGAAGATTAACAATCAGTAACGGGCGAAGTTCGTAACGATTAACGGTTCTCTTCAGGTGATAATCACATCACTTTGAGCACTTCTTATGGGCGCTAAAACAGTAGGCGCTATTAAATTATACGTGCTACACCGATAGCTAGGCACGTCACTGGATTGTCTAATTGGAGTGTCTTAATATTCTACTAAAGACAGGGTAATCACTGCAATTATGTGCCATTTATATTGTAGATTAACTTTACTGTTTATAACCACATCTATAATTACATTACTATCTAAGCATATTTTTATGAAAAAGTAAGGCTTTTCTCGATAAGGCGTTAGTTTTCGCGAATGAGCGGTCTGGTTGGAGTATTTTTGGATCAATACTCTAAGCATGGATATAGAAAAGATATGACGAGGAACTATAAGAAAGAGGTCAAAATTAAGCCGTTAACTTTATTAAAAAAGCTAACGGCTGAGAGGTTAAATACGGGTCTAGGTAAACAGTTTCTACTAAACGGCTTCTAAATAGAAAATGATGATCCGCAACCACAAGAGGTGGTGGCGTTAGGGTTTTCTACTACAAAGCGTGCGCCCTCTAGCCCTTCTATATAGTCAACAGTAGAGCCTTGTAAGTACTGATAGCTGAGTGAGTCAATAACTAAAGTGACATCACCGTTATCAAAGTTGGCATCGTCTTCATTTAAGTCGCTGTCAAATCTAAAGCCGTAAGAAAATCCTGAACAGCCGCCACCCGTCACATAAACGCGTAACATCAAATCGGTATCACCTTCTTCTTCACGCAGTCGGCGTACTTTTTGTGCCGCGCTATCGGTTAGGCTTAAGACAGTGGGATCTACAGGCTGGCTTGCGCTTGGATCGTATTGGTTGGTTTGTGTGTTCATATCTACCTCGGTTACTAATATCAAATGCCATCGTCGTCTTGATATGATTGGCAGCGTTAGTGACGACAATCTATTAGTGGCGATGTGATGGACTCGGATGGGTACTGTCGTATCATTGCTGTGATTATTTCGTTTTGTTATAAGACTACAAAAAGCTAGGAAAGACACCAAATCTATTTTTTATCGATATAAAAACAGCTTAGCTGCTCACAGTTATCGTGTCCTAACAGTATATCATAATGGGGGTTTGCGTGGATTTGTCAATAGCCTGCGTCATTCTGGCTGTCCTTTATTGATTTAACGGTTGCTGATAGTAAATACTTGGATATGAACTACCGACCACCTAAAGAGGTGACGGTTTCTTAGGTAATACCCATACTTATTTGCGATATTCTGCAATAGCGGTTAGGCAAATTGACTAAGCTAACCCCCTCGCACCGACGGTTTTGAGCGTGGACAGCTTCAATCCTTCGTTTAGGATATTGATACTGGCGTTGATGTCTCTATCATTGTCCTGCAAGCAACTTGGGCAATTCCATGTCCTCACCTGTAATGGTAGCTCAGCCTTAGTCAGCACATGAGCGCACCCTGAGCAGGTTTTAGAAGATGGATACCATCTGTCTATTTTCACCAGCGTTTTGCCGTACCAGTCCGCTTTATAAACCAGCATGGTGGTAAACGCTGACCATGAGCTGTCTGATATGGCTTTAGCTAACTTTTTATTCTTAACCATACCTTTGACGTTTAAGTCCTCTATGGCAATCACATCGTGGTTTTTGATGAGATTGAATGAGAGTTTATGTAGAAAGTCTTTTCGGGTATTGCTTATTTTCTCATATACCTTAGCGACTTTAACTTTTTGCTTTTGATAGTTGCGGCTCTTAGACAGCTTGCGTTGATCGGCCTTGGCCACTGCTCTACGCTTGGCCAG
The DNA here is from genome assembly GCF_904846575.1 of Psychrobacter sp. H8-1. NCBI lineage: Bacteria > Pseudomonadati > Pseudomonadota > Gammaproteobacteria > Moraxellales > Moraxellaceae > Psychrobacter > Psychrobacter sp. H8-1. The sequence goes on along the minus strand of NZ_CAJHBG010000001.1, from coordinate 3,054,791 downwards.
TATCTTTTGTTCTCGCGCAAGCTTATGTTGCAGCTTTGATAAGAACTTAGGATTAGCGACTTTGCTGCCATCTGATAGGACGATGAAGTCGGTTAAGCCTAAGTCAATGCCGATGTTTGAGTAGGTTTTTGGTAATGGCTCTACAATAGTCTCAACCAGTAAACTGACAAAATACTTACCTGTAGGCTCTTTACTGATGGTCGCTGACTTGATTAAGCCATTTATTTTATTTGGGAACTTAGCGTTGATATAACCAATTTTGGGCAGCTTAACGCTATTACTGGTGATGGATACCGTACCTTTTTGGTTGTTGGTGGTGTAGCTGTCACGCTGACCTTTTTTCTTAAACTTAGGAAAGCCCGATCCTTTGAAGAATTTACTATAAGCGGCTCTTAGGTTTTGCTGGACGTTAGCCAGTGCCAGGCTATCGACTTCTATTAGCCATTCAAACTCTTTTTTGTATTGAGCTGGAGTGTTTTTAAGCTCGGTCTTATGCTCGTTGTAATGATTAATCTTGTCACTAAGCATCCTATTCCAGATAAAGCGTGTGCAGCCGAATGATTTGGCAAAGAATATCTGCTGATCCTCATTGGGGTACAGCCTGACTTTATAGGCCTTTAAGATTTGTTTTGGCATGACCATATTATATCACTTAGAGGGCTGCTGATTACGTATTCATCCCACTACTTTAGAAGTAGGGGAGTTCTGCGCTAAGATGTTAAAATACTTTTTTAATTGTTTGCCTATAGTGAGTGTGTTTGAAATAATAGCCCGCAATTAGCGCACGCTGTGTGTGCTTTACTATGACATTATTTTGCCAAAAATACATTGAGATGAAAAAAATCTATGATCGAATTTAAAGACGTTAGTGTTCGCCGTGATGGCCGTGAATTATTTTCTGGTGCTAGCTTTCAGCTGCATCCAGGCCACAAGGTTGGCTTAACGGGCAATAATGGTACAGGCAAATCTACACTATTTGCCTTATTACTGACGCAAATGGGCACAGGTGATACCGAAGTCACCGTCGATCGCGGAGAAGTGAGCATTCCTGATACTTGGCAGGTGGCACATATGGCGCAGGAAGTTGGCGCAAGCGCGCAAACGGCGATTGACTATGTGCTGGGTGGTGACGAAGAGTGGTATGAGCTCAACGAAGCAATGAGCGACTTGAGTACGGTCAGTGATGAGCAGATTGGAGTGTTGCATCAGCGGTTTGATGAAATCGATGGTTATCGTACGCCCACCAAAGCGGCACAAATCATGGCGGGCCTTGGCTTTAATACGACGCAACATGAGCTGCCAGTAGAAGGGTTTTCAGGTGGTTGGCGTATGCGTTTGAATCTGGCGAAGACGTTGATGAGCCGTGCAGATTTGTTATTGCTCGATGAGCCAACCAACCATTTGGATTTGGATGCGATTTTGTGGCTTGAGACTTGGATCAATCAATTTGAAGGGCTGGTCATCGTTATCTCACACGATCAGGCATTCTTAGATGCCACAGTCGGTCACATCTTGCACGTCGAACAGCAAAAAATCACATTATATACCGGTAATTATCAGCAGTTTATTCGCACCCGTCATGAGCGTATGGCGCAGCAGCAGCAGGCGTATGAGAAGCAGCAAGAGACGCGGGCACATTTAGATGACTTTATTCGTCGCTTCCGTGCTAAGGCCAGTAAAGCCAAGCAAGCACAGAGCCGTATCAAACAGCTAGAGCGTATGGCGGATCTATCACCAATGATGGCGGATAACCCGTTCTCCTTTAAGTTTTATGAGCCGGCACACATGAGTAGCCCACTGATTGAACTGACTAAGGCTGATATTGGCTACAGTGATACGCCGCTATTGTACAATGCCAATGTGCAAGTAACTCCCGACACACGGCTTGGGCTGCTCGGTATGAATGGCGCTGGTAAATCAACTTTGATCAAAGCCTTGGTTGGTGAGCTGGGCGTGCTGTCTGGGACCTACACCGTATCTGATACGCTCAAACTTGGTTACTTTAATCAGCATCAAATGGATACCCTAGATGCCGAAGCGACGCCAATGGAGATGCTACGCCGCTTGGCGGGCAAGACTTCCGACGCGTTATTGCGCTCATTCTTGGGTAGTTTTGACTTCCGCGGTGAGCGTATTGATACGCCAAGTAAGCTATTCTCGGGCGGTGAACGTGCTCGTTTAACCTTGGCATTGATTGTCTGGCAACGCCCAAATGTCCTAGTACTTGATGAGCCAACCAACCATTTAGACTTACAAATGCGTCAAGCTTTGACGTTGGCGTTGCAAGGTTTTGAGGGCGCAGTCGTTCTGGTCTCGCATGATCGTGAACTGATTGCCAATGTCTGCGATGAGCTATACCTTGTCCATGATGGCAAGATTGAAGAGTTCGATGGTGATATCAGCGACTATGGTAAATGGCTTAGCGACAAACGCAAACAAGAGAATGCGCCAGAGAAAAACACTGGTAAGAAGAAAAGTAAAAAAGAGAGTAAGAAGTTTGTTTCACGTGAAACAAATAACAGTCAAGTAAGCAATAAAGCATCTGCTATGTCAGAAAAGACCAAAGCCGCGCAGCCAACGCTTAGTAAAGAAGGGCAGCGCAAGCTGGCCGCTGAACAGCGCAAGCTGACCGCACCTGTCCGCCGTGACATTGAAGAGACAGAAAAGACTTTGGCTAAGATTGATAAACAGCTGATTGCTCTTGAAGAAAAGCTTGCCGATACTGACCTTTATGAAGAGAGCCGTAAAACAGACTTATTAAAGTTGCTTGATGAGCAAACGGAGCTGCAACAACAGCATGGCGACAATGAAGAAAAGCTATTGCTTGCCATGACGACTTTAGAAGAGATGGAAGCCAGTTTTGAGTAAAGGGTTTCGATAAATGATGAATCAGCTATTATTTAAAAGTTGAACTATCACTTAAAAGTTGAATAGCAGCCATAAAAAAAGGAGAAGCACCAGCTTCTCCTTTTTTATTACATTATTGCTTACGGTATTTACCATCACCATAAGACAGAATCTTCATGGTAGTGGTACAAAGCTGACAGTTTATTTTACCAGCAGCGCCTTTAGATAAATCAAGAATTCGTCCTGGTGTAAAAGGACCTCTATCTGTGATTTTTACTATTACGCTCTGCTTTGTCTTTTTGTTGGTCACTTCTACTTCCGTACCAAACGGCAGCGTTTTGTGAGCAGCGGTCATAGCATTCATATTGAAGATACTACCGCTAGCGGTGCGTTTGCCATGAAATTTACTACCGTAGTAACTGGTGTTACCGGCAAAGACTGTGGTACTCAGCAGTAGCGATAACGTGACAACCAAAGACTTGATTAAATAAGACATTTAATACCTTTATGCAGTTTATAAGATAGACAGATACTCTTGCCTATAATATTCCTACTCCCTATGAGTACGAATAATGCACACATAATACAATAAATAACTTGCTCTTTCCTTACAGATATGTAAAAAACGCTTGAGTTCAAAGTTTGCCAATGTGCATATGCTTGTTAATATGGGTATTCTATAAATAATTGGGTCATTTCGCCTCTAACTAAAAAGCCGCGTCTATTAGTTTGCACGAATTGACACTATGGCAACAGCGGTTAAACAACAATGATGCCAAAATCAAAATGGCATATAGTTGATACATTTTAAAACCGATACAGTGCTACTGGGATAAATTTTGTGCAGCCTCTGGAGTGCGAAGCGCACAGCAAGCAAGGAAAATTTGTACCAGTAGCACGACACTATAAACGCATCGATTTTATTTCGAGTTGACTATATGTGAATAAAGCTTTATGAATGATAGCAGCAGGCAAAAATGAAATACTGATCCATCATCCCCATATTATGTATTAGCTGAATTTTTGTAAATAAATACAATAAGGAAAAATAACATGGCAGAAAAAAACTACTATGACATTTTAGGGGTCAAAAAAGACGCCTCAGACGCTGAGATAAAAAAGAGATACCGTAAGCTCGTTCGTCAATATCACCCTGATGTCAGCGACGATCCAGATGCTGACAATAAGATTGCTGAAATTAATAACGCATATGAAACCATCAGGGACAAAGAAAAGCGTGCTGAATATGACGCCATGCTAAACAACCCATTTGCCGGTCAAAGTGGCGCAGGTGGGTTCGGCGGCTTTGGTGGTCAGTCTGGTGGACAGCAGGGTGGCTTCCGCTGGGAAGATATCAAAGATCAGTTTGGCGATGGTGAGGCCTTTGGCGATGGCGGCTTTCGCTTTGATGATATCTTTTCGGCTTTTGGGCGCGGTGCACGCGGTGGGCAGTCACAACAGGGCGGCTTTGATCAGTTTGGTAGTGGCTTTGGTGCTCAAGACAGCAAAGGCCAAGACCAACATGCAGAGATTACCGTTGATTTAGCCTCTGTATATAGTGGTGATGATTATAGTATTAAGCTAAACGTTCCTGTTCGTCAGCCTAACGGCAGCGTCGACTACGAGAATAAAACCCTCAAAATAAAAATACCTAAAGGTATCACTGATGGTAAGCAAATCCGCCTAGCAGGGCAAGGCGCTGCTGGTATTGGCAGTGGTAAAAACGGCGATTTGTTTTTGAAAGTCAAGATTCGCCATACGGACAACATCCGTTTAGAAGGTGCCGATGTCTATCAGACAGTGAATATCGCCCCATGGGAAGCGGCGCTGGGCGAAAAAGTAAACGTCACGACGCCAGCAGGCACGCTAGGTGTTAGTATCCCAAAAAACAGTAAATCTGGCAGCAACTTACGCCTAAAAGGCAAAGGCATCCCAGCTAAGCAAGCGGGTGATCTTTATTTAACCCTAAATATTATCAACCCTGATGTCAGCACCGAGGCAGAAAAACAAGCTTATGAGCAACTGAAACAAGCCTTTGCTCATGCATCCATTCAGCGTTGATAAGTTAGGCGTTGATAAGGAAACAAGATGCACAATTGAAAGCGATAAAAATAAAGAGATAACGAGGATGATAACTATGAAACACTCGCCCGAATTAAACGATATTGTTTTGAGCTTAGATGAGCTAGTGTCTGCGTGCGGTCAGGAGCACCAATGGGTATTGGCGTTGATTGAAGAGAATATCATCGAATATGATGTCCCAGATAGTGAGCAGTTCACAGGCTATCAGCTAACGACCGTCCGCCGTGCTTCACGCCTGAGCCGTGACTTTGAAGCCAGCGTGCCTGCTATTGGCTTGATCCTTGAACTATTAGATGAGCTTGAGCAACTACGCCAATTCAAGCGTCAGTGGGAACTAGAAGCACCAACGGTGGAAGTGGAAGTTCGTCATATTAAGTAGTCTGAACATAAAATCATACCAAGCCCAAAAAGTACGATTAACTTTGTCAAACTTGCTAAGTCTACTAGGAGTAGTACTTGTACAAGTTTTCCGCGTTACTCTAACTTTTGGAAATGGTATCAGTATCGATGTCAGCTTTTGCAATAAAAAAAACGCCACTTAATAAGTGGCGTTTTTTTGGCAAGTAAGTGATTAACTGTTTATAATTTTAACGCTATTTATAATATTAACGAGAGTATTTTGGATCAGCCGCCGCTGTAAATAGCACGTCGGTCGACGAGTTCAGTGCCGTTTCTGCAGAATCCTGAATCACACCAATGATAAAACCAATTGCGACTACTTGCATGGCAATGTCGTTTGGAATACTAAACAAGCTAGCGGCAAGCGGAATCAATAGTAAAGAACCACCAGCGACACCAGAAGCACCGCAAGCACTAATGGTCGCTACTAAACTCAATAGCAATGCTGAAGCAAAAGTTACTTCGATACCGAGCGTATGCGCAGCAGCCAGCGTCAACACGTTAATCGTAATCGCCGCACCTGCCATATTGATGGTCGCACCGAGTGGAATGGTGACCGAATAAGTATCTTTGTGCAGACCTAACTTGTCGGCGAGGTTCATGTTTACTGGAATATTGGCCGCCGAGCTACGCGTAAAAAAGGCAGTAATGCCTGACTCACGCAAGCAAGTAAATACCAGTGGATAAGGGTTTTTGCCCGTTTTGACGAGGACAATAATAGGATTGGCAACCAGCGCAATGAATAGCATACAGCCGACCAATACCATCAAAATACGCGCATAACCTGCCAGTGCTTCAAAGCCTGTCTCAGCCACTGTATTGGCGACCAAGCCTAAGATACCAAAAGGCGCGAGCGCAATGACCCATTTGACCACTTGCGAGATAGCTTCAGAAAAGTCCACCACCATATTGCGCGTGGCATCTCCTGCTTGACGTAGCGCAAAGCCGATGATTAATGCCCATGCCAAGATACCGATATAGTTGGCATTGGCGACAGCCTCGACTGGGTTTGCGACGAGGTTCATGAGTAGATTGGTCAAGACCTCTTTTAGGTTCGCTGGAGGTACTTGCTCGATAGTGGCGTTTATGAGCACCAGTTCGGTTGGGAATAAGAAGCTTGCTCCAACCGCCGTCAGTGCTGCCAAAAAAGTGCCAAAGACATACATAATCAGCACCGGCTTGATATAAACCTCACTACCACTGCGATGCTGACAAATCGCTGCCATCACCAAAATAAAGACCAGCACAGGCGCTACAGCTTTTAGTGCACCGACAAACAGTGTACCGAGTAGTCCTAAGGCAATACCGATATTAGGCGCAAGCCAGCCAATTAAAACCCCTAGCACTAAGCCGATAATAATCAGCGGCACCAGTCCTATTCGTTGGTACATCGCAATCAATGATCGCATACTCCATCCTCAACATAATCAAATAAGAAAAACCATTATAAAAACAGCATTATAAATGGGTGGATGTTAGCATTTTTTTGTATATTCTCCTACTGATATACCGTATTTACGTAGGTGAACAGACTAAAATATCTTTATATTTAGGAGGTTTGGGCAAGATTAAAAAGGCATAAAAAAACCCAAGCGCTCATTTGGCACTTGGGTTTGGTCGTGAAATAGAAAGAGAAGCTTAAAGCATACTACACTTTAAAGTGCGTGAGTTGATACTCTAACTGCTGATAGTGCTTGTACTTATTGCGCCCCTCTTGCATGCTTTTTGCATCAGGTTTAATGAGCTCAAGCACGCGAGTAGGGTTCGCGCTACCAGCGGCCGCCATAAAGTCATTGACTGGTCGAGGAGTGATATTGAGCACAATACCATCAAAATCGATTGGCATATAGCTGCTGAGCAATACAGGTGCTAACTTGGTAGCAGTATCAGCAGTATCAGCAGTATTGTCAGTCGCTGTGCTGCTATCGTTGTTAAGACGTTGATGCGGAATGAAGCTGCTGGCATCACGCGCCCACAGTGCCTCATCAAGTGTGCCAAGTAAGACATCCTCTTCAGCAAGGATTAATAACGACTGGTTGCTTTTATTAAGTGCAGTTTGGGTCAACTGACAAATAAAGCCCAAGAGGTCTTGGGCTTTACTCTCACTTAATACATAAAAGCTAATTTGCATGCGATAAACACTCTAGGTTAATAGCGTTTGACCAAGTGACATTGAATCAACAGACCTAAATCAAGTGATATTTAGTCAAAGAATAGACAAACGCCCAAATCATACCTGCCCCAATACTTAGGGCACTTAGATACTGTTTTTTAGATATTGCATAAACAGTGGTACTGGACGACCCGTTGCAGCTTTTTCTTTACCTGAGTTCCATGCCGTACCAGCGATGTCTAGATGCGCCCATGCTTGACCTTCTTCGACGAAGCGCGATAAGAAACAAGCAGCGGTGACTGCGCCAGCTCCTTTGCCACCGATGTTTTGCATATCAGCGATCGGCGAGTCGAGCTGCGATTGATAAGCATCATCCATTGGCATATGCCAAACGAGATCGCCTGATTGCATGCTGGCGTTTTCAAGCTCAAATAGTACATCTTCATCATTACTAAAGACGGCTGAGCGCACATGACCTAAGGCCACGACACAAGCGCCCGTTAAGGTTGCCACATCGATGATGGCTTTTGGCTGATAACGTTGTACGTAGCATAGCGTGTCGGCAAGTACTAAGCGGCCTTCCGCATCAGTATTTAGGATTTCAACGGATTTACCGTTCATGGCTTTTACGATATCGCCAGGACGAGTTGCATCACCTGATGGCATGTTTTCTGCGCAGGCTAACGCGCCGACGACGTTAATTGGTAAGCGTGCTTCACACAAGGCTTTGATGGTACCGAGTACAGCGGCTGAACCGCCCATATCAAACTTCATCTCATCCATCGCTGCACCTGGCTTGATTGAGATACCACCTGAGTCAAAGGTCACGCCTTTACCAACCAAGACGATTGGTGCATCATCGTTTGTAGCTTGTACATCATCAGCGCTGTCTTTGTCAGCATTTTTAGCAGACTTCTTATTAGGAAGTTTGGTCGGTATTTTATCAGCCAGCGCTTTTAGACCACCGCTGACTTTTGCACTACTGGTAGTGGTTTTTGCGCCAAATTTTGACTTACCTTGATACTCCATCAGCACAAGCTTACCTTCTTTGGTAGAGCCCTGAGCGACTGCTAAGAAGCAATCCATGCCCAGCTCTGCCATCTCATCTTCACCCAGCACCGTTACTTTTAGTAGGTCAGGATAGGTTTTTGCCAGTGCTTCGGCTTGCTCTGCCATATAAGCAGGGAAGCAAATGTTGCCTGGTTCATTGGCCACGTCACGGGTTAGGCTTTGACCGGCAAAGACAGATTGTGCAAATTCCAATGCAGGCTCAAGCGCTGCATCAGCCAGTACATAAATATCTGTAAGAATAGGCGTGGTTTGCTCAGATTTGTATTTATCAAAGCGATAGCTTGCTGCCAATAGATTCAGCGCAAACTGACCGAACTGAGTGTCTTCTAAGGTATCACCAAGCGCGACTGTGATTGAAGCGACACGCTTTTGCGTGCTGTCATAGATAGTCTTAGCGATCTTTTGTAATACGGTGTTGTTGAGCTTATCAACATTACCCACACCGACCAACAATAGCTGCACTGGATTTTGCTTAGTGGTTTTTTTGTCACCTGCCAATGCGTAGTCAGCGACAGTCTCACAGGCTTTGCCATTGAAATGCGAGACTTCGATTAATTGCTCAATACGAGTTGTATAATCCGTTAACGCAGATTCGGCAAGGATATTTTTTTTATCATCGACTAGTACTACTAGGCAAGCCTCGTCTTTATCTTTGGCTTCTTTTTTGAGAATCTTTTTGGTATGAGTTTGGGGTAATTGTTGGGTTAATTTAATATTCATATATTATTATCCTTGTTAGAGTGGTTAAAATTTAAATGATTGAAAACAACACAGCGACGCACAGTTACTGCCTATTCCACTAAGGCTTATTATTAGAGGTTGTTTTGCCAAAATATATAGTCAGGTGTGCGTGGTAGTGTAGCATATCAGGTAGTCAGTGCGCTGTCCGTAAGGCTTAGGTAATGATTTCACACACTTCTTACTACTATTTTGTATTAGTTATACCAATACCTATATCTATACAGCCCCTAATGATTAACGAGCTTATCTGTCGATAGTAAGGTTGCAAACATGTCTTGAAGGGCCGCCATCGCGGTGTCATGCATGATGTCCGCAGTTATGGCACTGCCTTTAGCATCAGGCAAATCACGAGTAGCACAAGCATCATGACAAACAAAGTTCTCCAAGCCAATATCAAAGGCGGCTCTCACGCTTGAGCTGACACACATGTGACTCATAAAGCCTGCAAAGATAACCTGCTGTTTACCAGTCGCTTTTAGCAGCTCTTGCAGTGGCGTATCATGGAAGGCGTTAGGATGTTTTTTGGTTATGGTTTTTTCGCTATCAAGCGGTTTTACATCTTCGATAAAGTTGACCTTAGATGACAGTGGGTCAAAAATATTGCCATTATCTTCGCCATGATGCGCCACATGAAACACGGGAACAGCCTCCTTTCTGGCTTTTTCAAGCAGCAGGCGCGCATTGGCAACTGCTTTAGCGCCGGCTTCACCCAAAGGCAGTGCACCATCAACATATTCGTTTTGATAATCAATAAAGACGATAGCGCAATTTGACCAATCGACGCTGCCAAATTGTCCGCCAGCAAGATTGATTAGGGTAGAGGGAGTAGACATTGTATTCTCCATTATAGGTTAAGTAAGTAATAGGTTAAGTGAGTATTGTGAGTATGGTTATGAGTTTTACTAAGTCTAACAAGTAATAGGGGTGATACTTATCAAATGATACGAACCACACACAAAATTTTCTAAAGAATAAGTGCTTAACTTTATTTATTTGATTTCAGGGGTTTATGTGTTTATTTGTCTTATTACTTTCCATTTAATAATAGCTGACGAGTAAGATTTAGGTAATGTTTTCAAACACATTTCACAGCCATTTTTTACAAAAACATGCTAGCATTAGCGGTTACGCCTAAGCGTCTATGAGAGCTGAAAACTCAACTAAATTTTCTGATACATGCCGCGACCCTTGCGATGAGCGCGCGACTGCCAACTGTGAAGAGTACTTATTTGTGATATTACGCCGTTATATGACCCGTCAAGTTGCCTCAACCACTGCTTTGGTATTGGGGTTTTTGGTGGTGATGATGCTCGGTGGTCGCTTGATACGTTACTTTGGCATTGCCGCTGAAGGAAATTTGGATATTGGTTTGTTATTTACCATTATTGGTTATAATTTGCCGTATTTTTGGAGCTTATCCTACCGTTAGCGTTTTTTATTGCCTTAATGCTGGTGTTTGGTCGCCTCTATGTTGATCAAGAAATGGCCGTGATTAATGCCAGTGGCGTCTCGCGTGGTAAGCTTGCCCGGCTGATGACACCGTTAATACTGGCATTATTTGTCGGTGAAGCAGCATTGTCAGTAGTAGGTAAGCCGTGGGGTGTGCGCTCATCGGAGAGTGTCTGGCAGCAACAAGCATTGACCAGTGCCTTTGATTTGATTCGTCCCAAGGAGTTTATCAGTAGTGGCAATTACCATCTCTATGTCGGCAGTCTCAGCGATGACAAAAAACAACTGCAAGATGTGGTGCTGATTCAAACTGAGCCTGTCAAAAAAGGCAGCGCTCCTAAAAATCCTCCTACTACAGATGTAAACGTCTCAAGCACTGCAAATAACTCTGAATCACTTGATGAGCTACCCATCCCAGAGCTGCCCAAAGCGTTAATCGATACGGGCAATGAAAAAGTCAGTAAAGATACCATTACCCTCGCTAAGCGTGCCGTGCAAGTAGACAATAGTGGCAGCGGCGTGACGCAGTTGGATCTGTTCCAAGGTCGTCGCTATGAAGTGGGTGCAGGCAGTCTTAAGTATAATCAGGTGGGCTTTGAGCGTTATCGTATTACCTTGACTGAATCTTCCAAAGAGATCGTCACTGAAAATAATATTGAAACCCAAAAGATAGGCGCACTTTGGCAAGTGGCGACTGGCGGCGTGCCAGATAGCAGTATCGATACCTTGCGAGCAGCACAAGGCGAGCTTGGCTATCGTTTTGCCCTGCCTTGGCTGATGATTATCGCTCCTATGTTGGCAGTGCCGCTCGCGCAAGTGCGTCCACGGCAAGGGCGTTGGTTGCGTCTGTTTCCCTCTATTTTATTATTTGTTAGCTGTGCGCTAGGGATTATCTCTCTTAAAAACGCCGTGAGCAAAGGCAGCGTCAGCGTGTGGGCATATGCATGGTTGATAGTAGGATTCATGGCATTGGCACTATATATGAACTGGGGCAGTCGATTCCAGCATCGATTACGCGTGAGCCTAGAAGACAAGGCATTAGGATCTAGCGATCATCCAGCAAAAGACTCTCATGGAGGTCAAGCATAATGCGCTCCTGGACATCTAAAGCCCAATCCTCGCAAGGCCGATCTACTGCCAGTCGCTCAGCCAACCTAAAAGTGCTTGGTCGCTATGTAAAGACCAATGCACTGCTAGCAATCATCGCTGCCGTCGTTGGGCTGTGGGCATTACAAATCCTCTTTACCTACTTATCTGAGCTTGAAGATCTGAGCGACAGCTACACCATGTCAGATGCGCTCAGGTATATTCTGTATCGTTCACCTTATTTTTTAGAGCAGTTTATCCCGACTGGGGCGCTACTTGGTGCAGTCGTGGGCTTAGGATTACTGGCCAATAAAAGCGAGTTGGTAGTCATGCGCGCCGCTGGGGTTAGCATCTATCGCATCGTCGGTTGGGTGTTGCAACCTGCGCTGATTTTTGTACTTTTGGCTCTAGGCATCAATCAGTTTGTACTACCGCATTCCAATCAGTTAGCAAAAGAGATTAACGACGAAGACAGTAGTTCATTGGTCACCTCTGTCCGTGGTTATTGGACGGTGCAGCCGCGTTTTCAAAATACAGCGGAAGACAGTACGGATGGCGATGCTCAACCTGACGGCAGCGATATTTTGTATATTGATTATGCCGATGTGCAAGGTAATATCGGCACCGTCAAGCGGTGGCACTTAGACAATGATGGCAGATTGCAAACGGCGATTCGTGCCGAAGGCGGTCAATATAGTGGGCGTGTCGCAGTGCCTACCGCCAGCACCGAGCCAAGTGAGCAATATCGTTATGAATGGCAGCTAAACGATATGACTGAACTGACGATCAATCAAGGCTTTGAGAGCAGCCAAACCAAGAGCGCCTCAGACACCTTGAGCTTGCCATTCGCGCCCGAGTCCGTTTACTTGTTGACTCGTGTGGCGGAGGATCTATCTCTAACTCAGCTATATGATCATCGCCAATTGATGCGCCAACAGGGCAACCGCTCCTTAGAGCATGAGCTGTCATTTTGGCAAAAGCTGCTGTCACCTTTGTCTATATTATCGTTGGTTATTGTCGCTTGTTCCTTTGTCTTTGGCTCGCTGCGTACCCATAGCTTAGGCTTGCGAATCGTGGTGGCATTATTGTTTGGTTTGTTATTCAGTTATATCCAAGACTTGGTTGGTTTCGTCTCATTGGCGACAGGCTTTTCGCCACTCTTGATGGTATTATTGCCGATTATTGGTAGTGCGATTTTGGGTGGGTACTTGCTTAAGCGGCAGATGTAATATCAGTCTAAAAAGTACGATTAATTTTGTCAAATCTACAAAGCTCAATTAATACCACATTGTTAGCTACTTAAATATGTTTGCGTAGGCTGCGGCTTTAGCCCAGCGTTGTAATTTTGCAGAGTTTCTTGCTGGGCTAAAGCCGCAGCCTACGATATTTCTAAACCTAAAAGTCTGAGCAAAATTTTTATTTCTAAATTAATACTTTATTCCTTTGTCGCCATGGTAATGGTATAGGTTTTCCCTTGTTTGACCTTTTCACTATTGCCAAACACCTCGGTAAACGAGCGCTTCATAAATTGGCGCAGACCATTGATGGTCACAACGTAAAAACGGCCACCTTGACGCATACGCGCATAGGCATCGAGGAAGTATAGATAATGCTGCTCTTTACCTACTTTGGCTGGCAAGTTCGACATCACAAGGCTAAAGTCTTTGTCTTTTGCCACGTGATTAAAGCCGTTTGATAAATGCACATCGACATTTTTTAGACCGTTTTTCTCGCAATTCAGACGCGCATATTCCACCGCCATAAAGTCTTTATCGATTAACGTATGCAGACCATTCGGACATTCACGCGCCGCGGTCATACCAAGCACACCATAACCACAGCCCAAATCTATCGAATCATCATCCGCTTGAAAGTCCACATAATCAAGCAGCATCAAGCTGCCGTCATCGAGCTTTTGCGGTGAAAATATGCCCCAGGTAGTGGTAAAGTCAAACGGCTTACCTAGCACATCTTGGCGAAAATGAATGTCTTCGCGCCAGTGTTCGGCATTTTTTAATAGGTCAGCAGGGGGGCGGTGATTTGTAGAATGGCTCATGGGATTCTCGGATAATAGATAGTTAAAATGGTAATAGGTTATGGCAGGTATTGTAGCGAGAAAAGGGCAGGTTTGCAGCTAGGGATTGATAGAATTTTAGCGAGGTTTTAAGAAGAATAGAGAGGGTGCGCTCAGCGCACCGATAAATGGAGTAATTTTGGTACAAACATCGTTGGGTCTCGTTCCTCGACGCCAACCTGAAAAAATCAGGTTAGCAGTGCTTCGTTTTAACGATTCTTACCCTCTCGGATGATGCTCGGTATGTAATTTTTGCAATCTCGCTGTCGCCACATGAGTATAAATCTGCGTGGTAGACAGGTCACTATGCCCAAGCAATAACTGCACACTACGAAGATCTGCGCCATGATTGAGCAGATGGGTGGCAAAGGCATGGCGTAAGGTATGCGGTGATAACTCTTTATCGATACTAGCGACTTTGGCATATTTCTTAAGTAAATACCAAAAGTTTTGCCGCGTCATATAACCGCCTTGTGCGGTTAAAAATACCGCTTGGCAATTGCCAGATTTTAAATGAGCGATTAAATCACCACGAGCATGAGTTAGATAGTCTTCTAGCGCGTCTGTCGCGTATTCACCTAATGGAACCAGTCTTGTTTTATTACCTTTACCGGTGATTTGTAGCCAACCAGAGTTTAAGTTGACTTGTTCAAGCGACAGATTAATCAACTCGCTAACACGCAGACCGCACGCATAGAGCACTTCTAGCATGGCTTTATCACGCAGGCCGAGCGCCGTGCTGGTATCAGGCGCAGCGAGTAAATTATCGACATCCGCTTCGCTTAAATCCTTTGGCAAGGGGCGTCCAAGCTTCGGGCTTTTGATGCGCTCGCAAGGATTGTCTTCACGCAGATTACTGGCAATCATCCAAAGGTAGAACTGCCGCAAGCTTGAGAGCATGCGCGCTTGAGTACTTGGCGTTTTGCCGTCTTGGATGAGGGTAGAGAGACAATGCAGCACATCGTCAGGCTGCCATTTCGTCAGGGCAATAGGATTGGTGAGCTCGCAAGCACGTAGGTCGCGGACATAAGCGTTACGTGTCCGCGTTGCCAGACCGCGTGCCAGCATGGCTTGCCGAAATTCAGTGATATAAGATGGTTCGTCATCGACGGCTAGTGCTTTTGGTTGGCGCTGTTGTACGGCACGGTCGCGGCTCATGGGATTTACTCAGTAGTTGACTGTTAAATACGCTGCAAACACCATAACGAGGTGACTTCCGCACTTCGTGCTGCAAACAATGGATCAGTGTCGTCTTGGCTGCGACCATGCTTAGGTTTGGTATCGAGACGGTATTTTACTGCTAAATCGCTATCCGCAAACCAACCCAATAAATCATCACGCGTACGCAGTTGCAAATGCTCAGCTAAGTCCGACAGAATCAACCAGACTTTTCCTTGCTCGGCTAGATGCTGTTGTGCGCCCTGTAACAACCCACGCAGCATTGCACTATTGGCATCATAAACGGCGTACTCTAAAGGCGAGCTGGGCTTAGCAGGCAACCAAGGTGGATTACAAACAATCAGATTGGCGAGCGGCGCGTCAGTCGGATACAAATCCGCTTGCTGCAACTGGACGTTAGATAGCCCTTGGCGCGTAAAGTTTTCATTTGCACAGGCCAAAGCACTCGGATTTAAGTCCGTCGCAATCACCTGATTTATACCGCGCTGCGCTAAGATAATCGCCAGCAAGCCAGTGCCAGTACCGATATCGTAGGCGATATCATTAACTGCTGGTAGTGGCGCATCGAGGAGCAGCTGTACGTACTCATGACGGGTTGGTGCAAAGACACCATAATGCGGGTAAATCGATATACCTAAGCTTTCAATTGGTACACCTTTTTCGCGCCACTGCGCTGCACCAAGCGCCCCTTGTAGATCACGAAACGACAGCACGCACGACTCATCCATCGCCTTATCTAACTGGCCAAAAGCCGCCATACAGGCGGCACTGACATCAGGGGCGCGGCGTAACTTACTGACATAATCAGCATCAAGCTCTAACAACAAGCGGCTCAATATGCGCGAACGCTGGGCTTGGATTTGGCGCTGTTGATGAAATAGGTTAGGTATGGCTACCGAATCAGTCGTGGATTTGGCAGACTCATTAGCCTTAGCAGCTTTTTTCATTTTGCGCTGCTGGGAGCGCTCATTGGTACGCTCGATACGCCGTTTGAGTGCTTGTAGTAATTGCCGCGCATTATGAAAATCACCGCGCCACAGTAGTGACGTGCCTTCGCACGCTAAGCGGTAAGCTTCATCCGCCGTCGTTTTATCATCGACTAATACAATCCGCGCAGGCGGCGTATGATTGCTTGCAGACAACCAGCGGGCTGTATATAAGCTTTCGCTGCCGTTTTTGTTTTCGAGCCACTGCACATACTGCTTCTCTGTTTGTAACACGTAGCCTACCTTTTATGAAAATATGATCTCTATAAAGTACTGAGTCTTGGCTGTCTTATTAAGCGCTCTTTTTCTTTACCAAATAACGATAAAGTGTGGCACTTATTGGCGCATTATCATCGTCAGCGACAGTGATTTCGTCAGGATCGACGTCTAAAATCACATTTTCAGCAAGCGTCTCTTGTTGGACAAGCGTGTGCCCCAGATGACGACAAAAATTAGGAATGTCACGAGTCGTTGCAGGGTCTGTGGCGAGTATTTCAATCACTGCGCCCGCATCGGCTTTACGAATGGTTCTATGCAGCATCATTACCGGTTCAGGGCAGATCAGCCCTTGGGTATCTAGATGATGTTGAATCGTGGTATCAGATATTGAAGGTGTCATAGTCTTAGTTTGAGTCGATAAAGTAAAGTTAAAGTGTTTGCTATACAGCCATTAGTAAAGATTTACCGCTTAGCTGCTTTACGCCTCTTCAATGATGTCAGCTTCAGCTTCCAAAAAGTTAAAAAAGCGTTTAAAGCTTACCTTGAATAAGAAGGCCACACCTACCCAACAAGCCAGTCCCAGCCATGCGGTATCAGCAAATAGTAGCCCCCCAATCAATACTACGGCGGAGACACCGATGCTTAGTGCAATCATTGATGGCTGATTTAAGCGGTAGCGATAAATCACTAACGCATCATAAATGGCAATGGGAATGGTGAGTGCAATCAAGGCATATGGCAGATTATAAAACAGTTGATACAGCAGCTGATTGTCATGAAATGCTTTGATACTGGCAATAGTTCCAAAGATCATAAAGGCGAGAATAGCGGTATAAATGAGATAGATCGCTATTTGGTTGGCACGCTGTGCGCCTTTGATACGAGCAATAGCAAGCGGAGCAAAGCCATGTTGCGTCTTGCTTTGCAAGGGTTGGTCTGAGGCATTGATCATAACAGTCAGTCGTTTATCAGTATGTGATTATAAGTGTGCGATTAAAAAGCACTTGCTCGGATGCCATAGCGTTGCATAGTAAAACGGCCTGAGCTCAATGCTTGCTTACTCTGTCTTAATAGCACTAATCGCAACGGCGCTATTAGGATCAGCGAAGTAGGCGGACAGCAGGATACAGGCAGAGATATCATCAATTGGGTCGCGAGGATCTTGGATCCAACCTTGCTCCCATGCCAACTCACGTGCTGCCACTGAAGTCAGACGCTCATCACATAGCTTCACGGTCACAGGTAAGTGTTGTTCCATGATGCGATGTGCTAAACGGCGTGCAAACTTATGCGCACGTTTGGAGAGCATAGAGCTGCTACCATCCATGTTTAGTGGTAGTCCAACCAATACTTGCGTGACGCCCCATACTTTTATGATACCCAGCAAGTTGTCCCAATCAGGTTGGCCGTTGTCCATCGCCAAAATATCAAAAGCGCGTGCGGTCTCGGTGATGGTATTACCAAGCGCCATCCCCATCTTTTTGACACCATAATCCAGCGCTAAAATCAGATGGTCTTTAGGTGTTGGATCCGTTTGACAAGTATTGGTAGCATGCTCAGCGGACATATCCGTCTCCGCATTGATATCTGTGTCTGTGTTAAAGGTATTGTTGACCATAGTAGCCGCTTTCCCTGTTGTCATTGAACTTATAGCGCTCAGTATGACGTTATGTGTTGGACTTTAGCAAAAGCAATAGATCTCATTAGCCACAGAATAACTGTCTGATATTGGTCGTGACTAATCATAGTTAATCATAGCTAGGCATGACCAATATCAGTGCTTAAGTAGTCAAAGTTCACGCCGATTTTATCCGCCGCTGACTGCCAACGCTCTTCAAATGGGGTATCAAACAATAAGTTTAAATCAGCAGGGCACACTAACCAGTCGCCATTTTTAAGCTCGTTTTCTAGCTGTTTTTTGCCCCAGCTGGCATGTCCCAAGCACAGATGGTAGTGACCAACGCCTTGACCAGCAGCGATACGCTTGAGAATGTCTTGACTGGTGGTAATACAGACGTTCTCTGATATCGCAAAAGAAGACGCCCATTCTGGTTGGCCAGTATGCAGCACAAAGCCTACTTCAGGGTACATCGGACCACCCTCTAGCGCCAAATCTTCCATCACTTGTGGATCAGTCACCTCAATGTCTAAGTCTTCTAATAGCTTGCCGACACGTGATTGCTCGATTGGACGATTCACCATCAATCCAAGTGCGCCTTGTTTGTCGTGGCGACAGATATAAATCAGCGCGCGCTCAAACCGTGGGTCTGGTAGCTCAGGTGATGCAATCAAGAAGTGATGGGTCAAGTTAGCTTTAGACATAGATACAGGCACAGTTTAAAGGAGATGAGACACTACTATATGGTGATTGTCAGCAGAAAATCAACAGAGGTTTGATATTCGCGTCGCCGTTACCGATTATTTGATATCAGTCAGTAAGCTGCGCGCGTGATCACGGGTGACATCAGTGATGGTCACACCGCCTGACATCCGTGCCAGCTCATCTACCTGGGCATCTTTACCCAATATCACCAACTCGCTTTGGGTTTGTTCATGATGATGCTTTTGTACCAAAATATGCTGATGCGCTTGCGCGGCAACCTGTGCTTGGTGGGTAATGGCTAATAGTTGCTGCGTCTGTCCTAGCGCACGCAATAGCTCGCCAACGACTTGCGCGGTGCCGCCGCTGATACCGACATCGACCTCATCGAATACTAGCATGGGTTTGGCGGCATTGTTATCGGCATTGGTCGCTTGCAATACTTGCATCACTAGTGCCATTCGTGACAGCTCACCGCCTGAGGCAATCTTATGTAGTGGCTGCATTGGCATGCCAACGTTGGCACTAAAGAGCAAGTCGATATCGAAGCAACCTTGGGCACTGTAGACGCTAGGGTCTGCTTTTTTGGTAAAGACGAACTCGCAGCGTGCATTGGGCAGGGCAAGCGGCTGCAATTGTTCAATAAGCTGCGCGCAGATACTCGGTGCGGCTTTTTCGCGCTTTTTATTCAGTTCAGTTGCTCGTTTGAGATATGCTTGCCAAGCGTCATCAATTTGTGCCGCCATTGCATCGCTACTGGGCTCGTTCTCTAATTGTTCTAGCTGTTGTTGCCAAGCTTTCGCTTCAGCGATTAAGTCGACTGCTGGCAAGCTATGCTTGCGCGATAAGCGGTGACCAAGGCTGATAAGGTTGTCTAACTCTTGTAAGCGTTCAGGGTCTGGCAGTTGCTGCTCAGCATAGTCCGAAAGTAGAGCAGTCACTTCAGTAATTTGCTGCTGTGCCAAATGCAGTTGCTCAGATGCTTGCCCAAAGGTTTGACTGACACCGATTTGATGGTCACACAACTTGATGGCTTGACCAAGCAAGGTCATGACGTCAGGCTCATCAGTATCATTGTCAAGTAAATGCAGGCCATGACTGGCCTCTTGCATCAAAGCTTCAATATTGGACAGCTCCTCGTGCTCCGCTTCAATATCATGATAATCGACAGCCAGTAGCGGTGCGATATCAGCCAGTTGACTTTGGAGTAGCTCGATACGGTCTTGGCGCTGCGCTTCTCGGCTGGCTAGCTCATCTGCTTGGCGTTTGAGCTGTTGATAGTGTTGATAGCTACTGGCTGTTTGTGCTGCTAATGTCGTCAGCTGCGCCATTTCATCCAGCCACTGCACCACGAACTGTGGCTTGAGTAGCGCCTGCTGTGCGTGTTGGCTATGAATGTTGACGAGTAGTGTGCCAAGACTTTTTAGCTCAGCCAGACTGACTGGCGTACCATTTAGCCAAGCTTTTGAGCGACCATTGCTACTTAATTGCCTACGAATCAACACTTCTGGCTCATCCAAAGAGCGATCATGCGCGGCAAACCACTCTGCCACCACAGTATTGTCTGCTACATCAAATTGCGCGTAAATATCTGCATTTGCAGCACCATGTCTTACCATCGCGCTGTCTGCTCGGTCGCCTGCACATAGTGCTAATGCATCGAGTAGTAGTGACTTGCCAGCACCAGTCTCACCGGTAATGACATTAAAGCCCTCAGCAAAGCTCAGCTCATGCTCACTAATGAGTGCAAACTGGTATAAGGTTAGTGATAACAGCATCAAAGCCTCTCATGGCAGACGGTTAATATCGGATAACAGGTGTTTAAATGTGGTTTAATCATCTAGTCATCGTTTAAATAGAGCAATATAAAAAGTAAAAATGGATTAAATAGCTATGGATATTAGTAGTGGCTGCTATAGAGTTAGTGTATAGCTAATTTATAACTAACGCTCAGTATATAGTATCAAAATCTGCTTAATATAAATTTTATCGTGGAAAAAGTCTATTTGCTCTTGGGATAAACCAGTTTTCAGAAACGTTATACTATTGATCAAATCCATCACGATAAGATGAAAGATAACCATGGTGAAGCGTATATTCTGTGAAGGTTTGACGATTAAGCTGAAGTAGATACGCTAATTAATTAGTAATAATAGCTGTATTAAGCGCTGTCTAATAAGCTATAGTTAAGCACACTGACCCCAAATATTAATCATGATTTACAGGCGTGCTGTAACAAACTTTACAGATATAATGTGGTAGCATAATCTCACCTAATCGTAATATCTGGCCACACTGAACACACATATTAACGCATGCGCTAATGGTTCAATCACGCTAAAGTGGGATTTTATCATAAGATTAGGCAGTAAAATCAATATTTTAGGAGTCGGGTGCCACAATAGCAGCTCTTTAAAAGACCATAGCTATAGTGAGGATTCAAGAGTGTCCATAGTGCTTTGATGTGACTAGTGAATCTCTTAACCTCCCTAAAATAAGTCACTTATTTTTTAGTTTTGCAATAATTATTTGATAAGGAAGCCACTATGTCAGCGGCACAGTTTACCAATGTGACAGTCAATGCTCAGGCGACGATATCTTATGATGGTCGCTGCTCCAGCCATACCATTATGTTTGAGGATGGTCGACACAAGACTTTGGGTGTCATTCTACCGTGTGATAATACCATCGAGCAGTATCAGTTCAGCACCAATACCTCTGAGCGTATAGAGATCATTAGCGGAGAGTGTGAAGTTAAGATTAGTGGTGATGAAGAGTTTAGCTACTACCGTGCTGGCCAGTCTTTCGTAGTCGAAGGTAATAGTAGCTTCAATTTACGTACTGATGAGATCGTGCAATATGTCTGCCATTTAGAGGGCTGATAATAGCAAATATATAAGGTATTAACTTATTGACTGTTAAAAGGATTATTCCTTCAGTTAGACAGTAATCGTTAAGCTAACTCATCAAGCAGGCTAGCTCATCAAGCAGATAGTCACACAGCTAAGCACACTACAATCAAGAAACAAATAATATCCTATAGATTTTATTTGTTTCTTTTTTTGTTCAAAATTGTTTTATTCACGCTTCTTTTATTCGAACGTTTCTATTAGGTTTATCTATTATGGCAAAACCCAGTTACTTTTATGGTATTCATGCGATTGAAGCCTTACTTGCGCATCGTCCACTGGATGCACTGAGCTTGTTTGTGCAGCAAGGACGCGAGACCGACAGCCATGTGCAAGAGATTATGGCCGCTGCAAAAGCGAATGGCGTCAGTCTACAACCAACGCAAAAAGACAAGCTCACGCAATTATGTGGTAGCCCGCAGCATCAAGGCGTTGTCTTACATGCTCGCCCATTAGGCTTTGCTAATGAAGGCTTATTAGACACCCTCACGGCCAATGACCATTGTCTATTGTTGGTACTCGATCAGATTACCGATGCGCACAACTTCGGTGCTTGCCTGCGTACAGCAGTGGCGATGGGCGTGGATGCGGTTATCTGTCCAAAGCATCATGCCGCCAGCTTGACACCGACGGTTGCGAAGGTCTCTGTAGGAGCCGCTGAGATGATGCCTATTATCAGCGTTACTAACCTAGCACGGACATTATCACAAATTAAGCAAGCGGGCGTCTTCGTATTTGGCACCGCACTGAGTGCAGATGCCAAACCAATACATGCTGCAGATATGACTGGCAAGACTGCCTTAATCATGGGGTCGGAGGGCGAAGGGATGCGACGCTTGACTACTGAGAGCTGTGACGAGTTGGTGTATATCCCCATGTCAGGTAATGAGCATGGGAATCTACAAAGTCTGAACGTCAGTGTCGCTACGGGAATGGCGCTTTATGAAGTTAATCGACAGCGTACTTTATCTGTTGGGCAAGTGTAAGATAGTTTTGGTGCAGTGGCTCTAGCTGTTGATGTAAAGCTGCTAGATCTGCGTTATTGACCACGATGTCATCGGCATGATGATTACGCTCATTACGATCAAGCTGATTGGCCATGATGGCTTTGATTTTGACCATGCTTAGCTCATCGCGTAGACTGGCACGCTGTAGTTGGGTGTCTTCACTGGCATCAATCACCAAGATACGTTGACATAAGTTAGCCAGCCCTGCCTCGGCCGCTTCAATCAATAACGGGGCTGACAAGATGACATAAGGTGAGGTACTCGCCGCCAGCTGTACTTTTGCCGCCTCACGGATAGCGGGGTGCGTAATTTCCTCAAGCTCAATCAGAGCAGCGGGATTGGCAAACACATGCGTGCGTACAGCAGCACGGTCCATATGTCCTTCTGCATTAACCACCCAATCTCCAAGCTTTTTTTGAATTTTGCGCAGGGTGGGGCTGCCTTTGGCAACAACTGCGTGAGCAATCACATCAGCGTCAATGATATCAATCCCTTGCTCTGCGAACCAATCACTAGTAGCAGACTTGCCACTACCGATACCGCCTGTCAAGCCAACGACCAAGCGTCTGCTTTTGCTAGTATTGATGGTTTGTGGACGATCATTAGTAAAGACAGACTGAGACATTGAATCGGAGTTTGTTGACGCATCATTTATTGACATAATAGTGACTTATTTGGCTGATAAAATAAAAGGGGGTTGGCATGCTTAGTGACATTAGTAATAATGTATCACTAACTAAACAGTCGATAAAGCGCTTATTGAGTAAGCGCTAGTCGTTACATCGAC
Source organism: Psychrobacter sp. H8-1 (assembly GCF_904846575.1). Lineage (NCBI taxonomy): Bacteria > Pseudomonadati > Pseudomonadota > Gammaproteobacteria > Moraxellales > Moraxellaceae > Psychrobacter > Psychrobacter sp. H8-1. Next base: position 3,031,522 of record NZ_CAJHBG010000001.1, on the reverse strand, counting down.
AATCTATATGTACATTGCCAAATACCAGTTAATAATATCTGAACCATATAATAAAGCAATGATGCCTGCAATGGCGATATAGGGACCGAATGCAAAAGGTTTGCTCTCACCTTGCTTTCTCATCAAGATAATACCGACGATGGAGCCTAGTAAGGAGGAAAGAAGGATGATTAATGGCAACATCATCGGGCCAAGCCACGCGCCCATGACAGCCAACAGTTTAAAGTCGCCTTGGCCCATACCATGCTTTTTGGTAATGAGATAAAATATCTTAACCACCACCCATAACGATAAAAACCCTAATAATAATCCCCAAATAGACTCAGTGGGCGATACAAACCAGCTTTGCGAATTGACCGCTAAGCCCAAGCCTGCGAGTGGAAAGGTCAAGCGATCAGGTAGTAGCTGAGTATCAAAATCAATACCGGTGAGCGCAATCAAAGTCCATACCAATACAAGCGCAGAAACCCCTGCAGCCGTAACGCCAAACTGGTAGATGACCAGAGCCGATAGCAGGGCAGTGACAAACTCTACGATAGGATAACGAATACTAATCGGCGCTTGACAGTCTGAGCAGCGTCCTCGCAGCACTAGCCAACTTATCAGCGGTATGTTTTCATACCACCTGATTTTATGAGCGCAGTGCGGACAACGTGAAGCCGGCGTGCTTAAAGTAATCGGTGCGTCGCCTGAAACTACTTGCGTTAACACTGAGGTATGTTCGAGCGGCATATCTGCCTGCTGTGACATAAACTGGCTACATTCTTGGCGCCAGCTGGCGACCATCATGAGCGGTATGCGGTGAATAACCACGTTCAAAAAACTGCCCACACAGAGCCCTAGTAGTGCAAACACGACCAAGGCTATTGTCATATTGTCTTGTAATAACTGTATCAATTGCATTAAGTAGCAATCCTAATATTTGAATGTTCAACAGAGCCTAGCCGACCACTGAGCCCATTTGGAAGATCGGTAAATACATGGCAATGACTAAGCCACCGATTAACACCCCTAGTATCGACATGATTAAAGGCTCCATCAAGCTGGTTAAGCCATCGACTGCGTTATCTACCTCGTTTTCATAGTAGACAGCGACTTTATCGAGCATCTCTTCCAAGCTACCTGATTCTTCGCCAATACCGACCATTTGAATGGCCATACTTGGGAACAGGTTGGTTGAGCGCATAGAGAACTGCAGCTGCTGACCGGTTGAAACGTCGTTTTTTATCTGCTGAGTGGCGTTGTAAAACACCACGTTGTTGGTCGCGCCTGCGGTGGAATCCAAAGCATCGATTAAGGGGACACCTGCTGCAAAGGTAGTAGACAGTGTGCGGGCAAAACGAGCGATCACTGCTTGATAGGCAATGTTGCCAAATATGGGCGCTTTTAATGTGGCACGGTCCAAAAAGTCACGAAACTTTTTCGAGCGTTTTTTGGCTTCAGAAAAGCCAATGACAGCACCACCAATGGTTATGATCAATAAAAACCACCATGACTGCATCCACTCTGACATACCAACGACCATTTGCGTAAAGGCAGGTAGCTCTGAGCCGAAAGATTCAAACAAATCTGCGAATACAGGAACTACTTTAATTAACAGGATAATGGTCACAATAATAGCCACCACAATGACCGCAATAGGGTATTTCATGGCTTTTTTGATCTTCGCCTTAAGTAGCTCGCTTTTTTCTTTATAGGTGGCCACCCGCTCTAGCATAGTTTCAAGTGCACCTGCTTGCTCACCAGAGTCAACCAGTGAACAAAACAGATCGTCAAAGTAGCGTGGATGCTTTCGTAGCGCAGAAGCAAAGGTACTGCCAGATTCGATATCGGCTTTTATCTGTAGTACCAACTCTTTCATACTCGGATTATCTAAAGAGTCAGCCACAATCTCAAACGACTGGGTCAGAGGCACCCCAGCTTTCATCATGGTCGCCAATTGCCGCGAAAATATCGCGATATCCATCGGCTTAATCGATTTTTTGAATGCAAATAAGGGCTTGGGTTTTTTCTTAATGCTTTTAACCGTGATACCTTGTTTACGCAAAGTGGCTTTTGCTAGCTCCAAGCTACGGCTAGTGGTCTCACCTTTGACTTTTTGTCCACGTCGATTGACTCCGTCATAGACAAAGTCTAGTAGCGTGTCAGTTTTCACTTGTGCCATACTCTCACCCTCAAGTTTTTCCCAATTTATACATTTTTATATCATTGGCTGCTATTTATGCTGGCTGTTATTCAGAAGTTACTCGCATCATCTCTTGAATACTGGTCACACCTTGTAAGACCTTTAAGATACCTGAACGTCGCAAATCGCGAAAGCCGTTTTTTAGCGCGGCATCTTTGATATCAATGGCATTACCGTCTTCCATAATAATACGGGAAATATCAGGACTGACTTTCATGACTTCATAAATACCGACACGGCCTTTATAGCCTTCACGGCATTCACTACAACCAACAGGCTCATAAATCACGTTGTCTGGGTCGTCCAAATCTGCATCAGTAAAGCCAAGCTCGAGTAAGCTTTGCCTAGGAATATCAATAGGAGTTTTACAGTTTTTACATAAACGCCGGGCCAGTCGCTGCGCGATGACTAAGTTTACTGAGGTGGCAATGTTGAATGATGCCACCCCCATGTTGCGCAGACGAGTCAGGGTTTCAGGAGCGGAGTTGGTATGCAGAGTCGATAGCACCATGTGTCCTGTTTGCGCGGCTTTGATAGCAATCTCAGCGGTCTCAAGGTCACGAATCTCACCGACCATAACGATGTCTGGATCTTGACGCAAAAATGACTTTAGAGCATTAGCAAAAGTTAAGCCTACTTTGGGGTTTACGTTGACCTGATTAACGCCTTCAAGGTTAATCTCAACAGGATCCTCGGCGGTGGAGATGTTGGTCAGACCCGTATTTAATATATTGATACCTGTGTATAGAGATACCGTTTTACCAGAGCCGGTGGGTCCCGTGATCAATAGCATGCCTTGTGGCTTATTGAGCGCCTCCATAAACATCTCTTTTTGATCCGGCTCATAGCCTAGAGCATCAATACCGAGCATCGCTGAGGAAGGATCTAAAATACGCAGCACGATTTTTTCGCCAAACAGCGTAGGTAAGGAGTTTACCCGGAAGTCGATGGCTTTGTTCTTTGAAAGCTTTAATTTGATACGGCCATCTTGTGGTATGCGCCGCTCTGAGATGTCCATCTGTGACATAACTTTTAGACGCGCGGCAATTTTGCTGGCAAGTTGTATGGGCGGGTTGGCCATTTTTTCCATCACACCGTCGACCCGAAAGCGTACGCGATAGGATTTTTCATAGGGCTCAAAATGCAAGTCAGAGGCTCCCATGCGAATTGCTTCAACCAGCATTTTGTTAACGAACTTCACCACAGGTGCTTCATCCACACCGTCATTAAGTTTGGTCTCGTTATCTTCTTCGGTGTCTTCTAAATCAACATTGAAATCACCGTCAGAAAAGCTATCGAAGTTTTGCATGCTATCAGCATAGACACTGTCTATACGCTTTTTTAGCTTGTCTTCCTCGACCACCACGGTTTCAACCGATAACTGCGAGTTAAAGGCGATGGCATCAATAGCATCGACTCTGGTAGGATCGCTTAGCGCAACAAATAGCCGTTGTCCACGCTTAAAGATAGGCAGAGCATTGAACTTGCGTACTACTTTTTGATCAACCAAGTCTTTGGGGATATTATCGTTATCCAGTACATTAATATCGAAAAGTGGATCGCCAAACGCTTGCGAAAGCAATTTAGCCACCTGATAGGCATTGGCCATTTTATTGTCTACTAAATACGAAACCAGGCTTATTTTTTGTTGTAATGCTTCGGCTTGCGCTGTTTTCATATGCGCTTCGCTAACCACACCAGCATGGATAAGTTGCTGTGATAAACTTCCGAATTTATTGGTCATGCTAGACATAGACCATCTCCTTAATACCGAACATTAGTACCGAATATATTAAAAATCTTACAATAACTTTAAATCGGGTTATCGCACCTTCTAAATAACACTATAAAAAAAGAAGGCCAGTAGGTTGATTAATTACTTATACTCTAATTTATCTGAGCTGTTATAGTAAAACATGCAAGAATCATGACAGTTTGAGGTGACTGCTGTAGCAAATAAAATGCCATAAAAATAATTATTTAAGTCTTAGGTCACACTGAGCATTAATTAGTAGAGGCAGCTTAATGATAGACAGCGTAAAGGCAACGACTATAAGGTTGTTGCGCTATACTATAGCACTTGATGAATATTTGTTATACTTGACCGCATATTAGCCATCCTGGCAATGACAAATGATAGAAGGTAGATAAGCCATGCAAGCTTGGGTAATTGGAAATTGGAAACAAAATCCGGCAACGATTAGCGATGTAAATACATTAATAGAAGCATTATTAGCTGCTGTCGGCGATGACAAAGCTGATAATGACAAAGACAGCGCATTTGATCGTAGCAATGGCTGTCAGCTAATGGTGGCACCAAGCTGTATCCATCTTGCTGCTGTGAGTGAGCGTTTGAAAGATACGCCAATACTCACGGCCGCTCAGGACATCAGCGCTCACAGTGATAGCATTGGCGCTTATACTGGAGATTGCTCGGCACAGCAAGTAGCAGATGCTGGCGCGTCATGGAGCATATTAGGTCACTCTGAGCGTCGTCAATATCATCAAGAGTGCAATGACTTACTGGTACAAAAGTTAAGCAACGCCCTTACTCAGGATTTAGGCGTGATATTCTGTGTGGGTGAGACGCAAGCGCAGTATGATGAGCAGCAGACATTAGAAGTACTGGATGCACAGTTGGAAGTGATCAAAACCCTATTAGATGAGCAGGCGCATCTAGCCACATCGATAGCAAAGCACTTGATTGTTGCTTACGAGCCAGTCTGGGCGATTGGTACGGGCAAAGTTCCCACATTAGAAGAGGTCAGCGCAACTCATCAGCATATTAAACACACCCTAGCTGGATATGCTGAACCTTTGTCTCAGACTGCTGTATTATATGGCGGTAGTGTCAACGCAGACAATGCTGATAGCTTTGCCGCCAGCCCTGTGATAGATGGTGCATTGGTTGGTGGTGCCTCTTTAAAAGCTGATAGCTTTTTAGCGATTGCTGATGCTTTTGGCCGAGCCAAAAAATCGGGCTAAGTGCAGGCATTATGAATAAGTAACAAACCTTATATCTGATTGGCACAGGAAGTAACCTATAAAAAGTGCTGATAAGTTGCTAGAAGTGGGTTTAACAGTACCCTTGCAATCGTGTACAATGCGCCTTATTTACTGTAATGGTTTGATATAGATGGTTTAATCTGCATCAAACCATCTATATCAAACCCTGAGATTTAATTTTTCGTTATTAGTCGTCATTACACGGCAAAAGAGGCCACCATGTTTACGTTTATATTAGCCCTGCACATTATCGTGGCGATTGCCATGATTGGCTTGATCTTGATACAGCATGGTAAAGGAGCAGATGCAGGGGCTTCTTTTGGTGCCGGTTCTTCTGGTACGGTTTTTGGTGCTGCAGGTACGGCCAACTTTCTGACCCGTGCCACTGCTGTATTAACGGTGATCTTCTTTATCACCAGTATGACGCTCGCTGTGCAAGCTCGTGAACAAGCCGAAGACCAGTTTCGCTTAGATGCGCCTGTCTCAGCACCGCAGTCACCGCGTCCTTTAACGCAAAATCCTCAGTAAAAGTTGTGTACGGCTATCTTGCAAAAGTCGATGGTTAGACGGTTTAAAGGTTTTTTAGAGAGTAGTAAGCGCGTTCTTTGTAGTAGCCCTTGCTATTTTGGCGCGTAAGTCTTACAATACTTGCCTGTTTTTATGATGCTGGATTTAATGCCATTGTCTTCCTCAGGACATAAAGCAATACATTGCAGTAAAGCAAAATAAAAATAGTCTAGTAAAGAAGGTTGTAGTAAGACGTAACAACAAGCGATTGTGGTGGAATTGGTAGACACGCCATCTTGAGGGGGTGGTGGCGCAAGCTGTGGGGGTTCAAGTCCCCCCAATCGCACCAAGTTATATGTTACGTGATGCGTTATGCTGCACAGTGTTAAGTTGGTTATTGTAGATATGAGATTTCTAATTTAAAGTTTATTTTAAATAAAGATTGACAGGTCTATAAAACTCACATACAATGTGCATTCTAAATTGATGCGGGGTGGAGCAGTCTGGTAGCTCGTCGGGCTCATAACCCGAAGGTCGTTGGTTCAAATCCAGCCCCCGCTACCACTTTTAATACTGATTTTTGATACACTAAATTATCAGTGTAAATTAGCCCACCATTATGTTTGTGGGTTTTTTTGTATCTGATTGTCGGTGTTACCACGGTATCTATCCTACTTATGCTAAGCTCTACGCCCATAGTGTACGATAATATCGGTCACATGCGCAGTTATTTATGAGCGACATTGTCTGTTATTCTGCACTCCTTTAGTGATAATCTTGCTTTAAAAACACTTGCTTTAAAAAACAATAATAGCATTCATGGTTTGAGCTTGAGGTTCAAGGGTTGTACCCTCATATATAAATTCGTATGTACAAAACGGGTATGAGGTCTTGCTCAGCAAGTTGTCGCTATATCGACAAGCAAAGCAGCGAATATTGTGGCTAGCTATGCATAACTGATAAACAATACCAATAAACAATGCACGCATTACATTAAGTACGATAGATAAGTGAATAGGAAACGATAAATAGATTATGAAACTTTCGACCAAAGTTGCAGAGCTCACTAATATTATTGCCCCTGCGGTAGCTGCTTGTGATGTGGCACTATGGGGTATAGAATTTGCACCACAGGGCCGTCGCTCTTTGCTGCGTATTTATATTGAATCTTTACCTGAAGAAAAAGCACAAGACAAGCAAGTAACGATTGAAGACTGTGCTGCAGTTAACCATCAAGTTAGCGGTATTCTTGAGGTTCATGATCCCATTGCAGGTGAATATATTTTAGAAGTGTCCTCACCTGGTTTTGACAGAGTGTTTTTCTCAGATGAGCAAATGCTGGATTATGTGGGTCAAACGGTTAGCCTACGCTTGATACAAGCGATCGGGCAAGGCGATAAAAAGCGCCGAAAAGTGACGGGAAAACTGGATGGTATGGACTCTACGACTCTCAAACTAACGGCAACAGATGGCGAGCAGTTTGAGATTGCACTTAGTAATATTGATAAAGCTAACTTAGTTTTTGAAGATGCTTAGTGGTTGCTTAGACGCTTATTATAGTGTCAAGCATGCGTTGTGCTCACAACTAAATCAGTGTTGTTCATTGTTAGCTAATTAATTAATGAACTCACTTATAAATAGCACGTAATTTAACTTAGAAAATAACGCTAATACATAAATGACAAAATTTAAGCAAGTATAGGACAGGTATAGCATGAGTCGTGAAATCTTAACGGTAGTTGAAACCGTCAGTAATGAAAAGGGCTTAAATCCTGAAGATATCTTTGAAGCAATAGAAGAAGCTTTAGTGGTTTCGACCAAGAAAAAAGTATACACCGAACAGCCAGAAGTGGCAGTACGGGTAGCCATTGACCGCACGACTGGTGATTATGATACTTATCGTTACTGGACTGTCGTTGCAGACGAAGATCATGAGATGCCTGCTTGTCAGCTTGCTATTACTGACCTTGACCAAGAAGAATGGTCGATCGGTGATGTCAAAGAAGAGCAAATTGAGTCCATTGAATTTGGTCGTATTGCTGCTACGCAAGCCAAACAAGTCATCATCCAAAAAATCCGTGAAGCTGAGCGTGCGCTTGTAGCAGATGCTTTTGAGCCACGCATTGGCGAGATGATGTACGGCGAAGTCAAAAAACAAACCCGTGATGGCTATATCATTGATTTAGGTGATAATGCTGAAGGCTATTTGTCTCGCGACCACATGTTGCCGCGAGAGCAGCTGCGCGTTAAATCACGCATCAATGCTATCTTATATCATGTAAACCGTGAAAATCGCGGTGCACAATTGCTTTTATCACGTACTCATCCTGAAATGCTTTCAGCGCTTATGCAAAAAGAAGTGCCTGAGATTGCTGAAGAAATAATTGAAATTCGTAACGTCGCTCGCCTGCCGGGTACTCGTGCTAAAATATCAGTGAAGACCAACGATCATCGTATTGATCCCGTTGGTGCTTGTATTGGTATGCGTGGCACACGTATACAAGCGGTACAGCAAGAGCTTGATGGCGAACGCATTGATGTGGTGGTATGGTCAGATGATCCTGCACAATATATCATCAGTGCGCTTGAGCCTGCAGACGTTAGCAGCATTATCTTAGATGAAGATACGCACACAGCAGACATTGTATTCAGCACTAATGACCAGCTCGCACGTGCTATTGGCTCACAAGGCCAAAACGTACGTTTAGCGTCAGAGCTCACAGGTTATAAGCTAAACATGATGCTTGAAGAAGAGTATCAGCAACGTCAAGAAAATGAGACCAAAGTATTTGTTGAGCTTTTTTACGAGCGTCTAGAAGTAGATCAGGATCTAGCGCATGCTCTGGTTGACATTGGCTTTACCAGCATTGAAGAAGTTGCTTACGTACCTGTCGAAACTTTTTACGATATCGAAGGTTTAGATGACGAAGCGATTGATATGATTCAAGAGCGCGCAAAAGAAGTGGTCATCGCCGATGAACTGGTCAAACAACAAAACATGAAAGAGCCAAGTCAAGAACTGCAAGATCTTGAAGGTATGACTGTCAGCTGGGCCTATAAAATGGCACAAAAAGACATCGTTACTGTTGATGATCTAGCTGAGCAAGCGGTATTTGACTTAGAGGGTATCGAAGGCTTAGATGCTGAAACAGCAGGTCAGCTGATCATGAAAGCTCGGGAATCTTGGTTCAATGAATAGGTATTAGGAGCATATCACTGTCTTTTAGTGATATGCTATTAATAGTAAAGGGTCGATAAAAATCGTTATTTAGCATGCTAATATAATAATCAGCTATCATAAACAACGCGCGTATCAGCCCAAACCCAATCATTTGTAGCCAACAACTGAATTGAACATATAGCAAATAATAGACAGTAGGTGATAATAAATGGCAGATAAGACCGTCAAAGAACTGGCAGAAATGGTAGGCAAAACCGCTAGTGCTGTACAACAGCAATTGCAGGATGCTGGGCTGCCTGCGCGCGCAGAGGATGACATGGTCACCGAACGTGAGCAAGAGAAGCTGGTAGCGTATTTAAAACAAAGTCATGGCCAGCAGGAAAAGCGCCGTATTAGCCTCAAATCTAAGACGACAAGCACTGCGCGTGTGACTGGCTCTTCTGGTAAATCGAAGAGTGTCAATGTTGAAGTGCGCAAAAAGAAAGTTTTTGAAAAGCCTGATCCAGAGAAAATCGCTGCAGAATTAGCGGCTCGCGAAAAGGCCATGGTTGAGGCGCAAGCTCGTGCTGCTAAAGAAGCAGAAGAGCGTGCCGAAACGAAGAAAAAGTCAGAAGAACGTCAAGCAGCAACATTGGCTGCTATGCGTGCAAGTCTGGGCTCAGGTAAAAAGTCAGACGGCAAAAACGACGATGTCTCTACATCTGTGGTGGTCAAAAAAGGTGGCAAGGCTGCTGTTGAAGTCAAAACCAAAGAAAAAGAGAAAGAAAAGAAAAAAGTTGCACCTACTAAGCCAAAAGTGGAGACGGCAGCTGAGCGTAAAGCTCGCGAAGTGCGCGAAAAAGAAGAAGAGCGCCTACGTCAAATCGAAGCTGAAACACGCCGCGTCCAAGCTGAAGAAGCGCAAAAGCGCACCCTTGAGCAAATGCGCAAAATGGCTGGTAAATATACTGACCGTGAGCCTGTGGCTGAAGTTCGTAAGGACGAGCCGTTAGCTGAAGGTTTGGTTGGTGATGCTCTAGAAGAGTCATTTGAAAAAGAACGTCGTGAGATTAAGCGCGGTGCAAGTAGCACAGGTGCTCGTGGTCGTCGCCGTAAGAATCAAGATGAGCGTGAGTTCAAAAACCGTAAAAACGGTTTGCGTTCAACACAAGCGTCGCAGCATAAGTTCGAAAAACCTGTCGAAAAAATTGTTTATGATGTTGAGATCAGTGAGCAAATTACAGTAGCAGATCTTGCTCAGCGCATGGCTGTTAAAGCTCGTGAAGTGACCAAGTTACTCATGAAAATGGGTGAGATGGCTCGTGAGTCAGATACGATTGATCAAGCGACAGCGAGCTTAATCGTTGAAGAGATGGGTCACAATCCAGTACCAGTAAGTGATACCAAGGTCGAAGATGATCTGCAGGATGCTGTTGATGAGCGTAGCAGTAACGTGCAAACACGTCCACCAGTGGTGACCATCATGGGTCACGTTGACCATGGTAAAACTTCACTACTAGATAAAATCCGTGAGACCAAAGTTGCTACGGGTGAAGCTGGCGGTATTACTCAGCATATCGGTGCTTATCATGTGAAGACCGACCGAGGTGTTATTACTTTCCTTGATACTCCAGGTCACGCCGCCTTTAGTGCCATGCGTTCACGCGGTGCTCAGGCGACTGATATTGTGGTATTGGTCGTTGCAGCAGATGACGGTATGATGCCGCAAACTGAAGAAGCGATTGACCATGCGCGCGCTGCTGGTACGCCACTTATCGTTGCTATCAACAAGATGGATAAGCCAAGCGCAGATCCAGATCGCGTGTTGAACGAATTAACAGCGAAAGAAGTGGTATCAGAAGAGTGGGGCGGTGATACGCCAATGGCGCGTATCTCAGCTAAGACTGGTGATGGTATCGATGGCTTATTAGAACTTATTAGCTTACAAGCTGAGCTAATGGAGCTAGAAGCGCCATTAGACGGTGCTGCTCAAGGTGTGGTCATCGAATCAAAACTTGAAAAAGGCCGTGGTCCAGTCGTTAGCGTATTGGTCAAAAAGGGTACGCTAAAACAAGGCGACTTAGTATTGGCTGGTGAGCACTACGGTAAAGTCCGCGCCATGATTGATGAGCGTGGTCAGCGTATCAAAACAGCTGGTCCTTCTATTCCTGTTGAGATCTTGGGATTACCTGAGACGCCAGCGGCTGGTAGTGAGTTCCTAGTTGTCACCGATGAGAAAAAAGCACGTGAAGTGGCAGATTTCAGAACCAACCGTGAGCGTGAGCAGCAACTTGAGCGTCAGAACAAAATGCGCTTAGAAAGTATGTTTGAGCAGATGGGTCAAGGCGACGTGTCTTTCCTAAACATCGTTCTAAAAACAGACGTTCGTGGCTCGCTTGAAGCATTACTTGCGGCATTGAATGAGCTTTCTACTGACGAAGTCAAAGTGAGAGTTATTAGCTCAGGTGTGGGTCCTATCTCTGAATCTGACGTCACTCTTGCAGAGTCAAGTGAAGCAGTCTTATTAGGCTTTAACGTCCGTGCAGACAGTACCGCACGCCGTAAAGCAGACGCTGCTGATATGGATATTCGTTACTACAGCGTCATCTATGGCCTGATCGATGATGTCAAAGCAGCCATGAGTGGCATGCTGGCACCAGAGCATCGCGAGAAGATCTTGGGTATTGCTGAAGTCCGTGAAGTATTCCGTTCAAGCAAGTTTGGTGCAGCCGCTGGTTGTATGGTGGTTGAAGGTACTATCTATCGTAATAAACCAATCCGTGTACTGCGTGATGATCAAGTCATCTTTACTGGTCAGTTGCAGTCATTACGTCGCTATAAAGAAGACGTTAATGAAGTGCGCACTGGTATGGAATGTGGTTTGGCCGTCCGTGGATATGATGTTGAAGCAGGCGATAAGATCGAAGTCTTTGAAATCCAAGAGTTTGCACGTACTATCTAAGCGTATTGCTAAGTATGCTATATACTTAGCAAGTTGATCTTAGATTAACGTCATAACCGTGTACTGAGGTCTAACAGGTTCATCCTGCTAGGCCTTTTTTATCGTATATTTGTACCATCAGATACTATTGATTCATTAATATTAAAAACAGGAAAACAATATGAGCCAACGTTTACAACGCTTAGCCGATCAGATTCAGCGTGAGCTAGCCGTTCTTATTCGTGATGAAGTGAACGACCCACGCCTGACAGGCTTTGTCACTATCTCTAGTGTTAAGGTGAGTCCAGACTTAGGTTACGCAGATATTTACGTGACCATCATGGAACCTGAGCTGAACGATGCTATGACTAAGAGTAGTCATGAGCAAAGTGTGCAAGTCCTTAATAAAGCGGCAGGTTTTTTGCGTACTGAGCTCAGCCACAGCCTAAAAACACGTACCACTCCACGTCTACGCTTTCATTATGATGAAGTAACCGCTCGTGGTAACTATATGATGGACTTGATCAGTCAGGCCGTCACAAAAACTGAGCAAAACGAAGCAGACGAGTAATTTTCCATTATGTCGATATCTCCAGTTAAACAAAGAGTCTCGGGTGTCATTTTAGTAGACAAACCCATAGGCATGACTTCACAACAGGTGGTGTCAAAAGTTAAGTATCTGTTTAAGTCACCCATACATGACAGCAAAAAAGCAGGTCATACAGGGACGCTCGATCCCATGGCGACAGGACTATTACCTGTCTGTTTGGGTGAGGCAACTAAGTTTAGCCACTATCAGCTTGATGCTGACAAATCTTATCAAGCAACTATTTTGCTGGGTCAGCAGACGGATACTGGTGATGCAGATGGGCAGGTAACTGCGCAAGCGGCTGTACCAGAGCTCAACGAAGCGCTTTTGGACAGTATCGCTCAGCAGTTCTCAGGGGCTCAGCAGCAAACTCCCCCCATGTATTCTGCCTTGAAAAAAGACGGAAAGAAGCTTTACGATTATGCGCGTGCTGGTATCGAGATTGAACGTGCAGCTAGAGATATCGTCATTAAGGATATCTCTTTAATACTGGTCAATGCACAGCAACTGCAGCTAACCGTCACCTGTACTAAAGGCACTTATGTACGTGTATTGGCAGAAGATATTGCCAAAGCGTTGGGTACATTAGGCCATTTAATTGCTTTACGCCGTCTAAAAACAGGTAAGTTTTTGATAGATGATGCCATTACTTTACCGCAGCTAGAGGCGTTGACATTGGAAGATCGCCTGTCGCAGCTACTGTCCATAGATGCCTGTGTTGATATCGAACCAAAACTTACTTTGGACGCTGAGCAGTGTGCACGGGTGAGGCAAGGTCAGCGACTAAACGTCATTAATCAATTGACAGATAGCTTGCAAAATTATATCTCAACCACTGTTGCCCAAGAGCTAGCAACTGCTGAAAACACTAATCAACAAAGCAGCACGACTGATGAGGAAACTGCTGATAGTCAGCCAGTGTTACATGAGGTGCCTGTCGATATTCGTCTGGTTGATGAGCAAGGGCAATTCATTGGCTTAGGTGCAGTCAGTTTGAACGGTCGCTTACAACCTAAAAAGTTAATTCAATTATAGCTTATGACTAAGGTCTAGGCGTTACTATCGCTAACAGTTTGGAAGCATTTATCCTAACTCACTAAGTTTGGGTATAACTTACGGGCTCATTACATTAATCACATATCGTCACATTTTATTGCAGGTTTCGCCTATGGTGAAACCTGCTTTTTTTGTACAGTGGTTAAGTCAGCTAGAGGAAGCTGGATAAAAATAATAATAACTAACTACAATAATTACCTATAACAAAAAAATCTCAGAGGAAGTCTTACCGATAACTTATGAAGAATAAACATCCATAAAATAAAAATTAAGAACAAATTAAGCTATAAAAAAAGAGTTGCATACAACCTATGTTTCTATAACAAGAGAAGGGATATTATGAAAACAATTGCTTTTTTATTACATAATAACTTTGAACAAGCAGAGTATGAAGACGTCAATGACCAATTGAAAGCCAAAGGTTACAAGACAGTACTGATCACCACTAATGAAGAAAAAGACGTCCAAGCGATGAATCAGGACGTCAATAAAGGTGCTACCTTCACTGCTGACATCTTTGCAAAAGACGCAAACGTTGCTGACTATGATGCCTTAGTTTTACCAGGTGGCACGGTGAACGCTGACACCATACGTGGTAACGAAGAGGCTCATAATATAGTAAACGCGATCAATGATGCTGGTAAGCCGTTAGCTGTCATTTGCCATGCGCCTTGGATTCTTATTAACACAGGTATCGCTAAAGGCAAAACGCTTACGGCTTATCATTCACTACAGTTGGATCTAGAAAATGCTGGTGCAAACTTTGTAGACAAAACCGTACAAGTAGACGGTAATTTGATTACTTCGCGTAATCCAGATGATATTAATAATTTTGTAGCAGCTATAGATAAAGCCTTATCATAATTTAAAAAAATTAACACCTCACGCTTACTTACAACCCACCATCAATCATGACAACAAAAAAGGAAAAAACTATGACACAGCCTAATCCCAATGATACTAAGTTTGAACAGCAGAAGTCTGAATCAGAGATTTCATCACTAAAAAATCAAACTGAAGACAATTATGATAAAGATACAGACGCTGCTGCAGAGCGTATTGCAGACAACTTAGAAGAAGCTAAAAAAGATAAGTAATATCGATCGGTTGATACTGACCAAATAGCTTCGATACAATAGTAATCAGATAGGTGCTAGCTGATATGGCTAGGGCTTATCTTTATTAAATTCATAAAAGGGAAGATATTATGGACAAGTCAAAACAAGATATGGATGCGCAAGAACAAAAAATACAAAAATTAGCAGAAGACATCAATCCTAGTGAAGACTCAGTGCCTGATAGTGTCGCTGAAGCAACGACAGTGCCGTTAGATGATGATGCACTTGGCGGTAACGCTACTGAAGACGACGTCAAAAAGTGACACTAAAAAATAAAATTAAATAAGCTTTAAATCGATATGGCGCTTACTTAAGCCATGCTTTCAAAACTGTTGAAACTAATCGTGAAAACTGCTGTTAGTTCAGCAGTTTTTTGTTATAATCGCTGCCACGCTAATAGCAGAAACTGCTAAGCTCAAACACTGTGCTCACTGTCCACTAGGTCAACTCTAGTAATGCAGGGTTGTCCCGAATGACAGGTGAGCTATTTTATTTATTCTATGGTTTCAAAGGTGCTTAACTATGTTGAGAAAACATGGCTTGAGCGAGCATTGAAACTTTTAGCATTGCCGGAGAAAATTTATGCTAACTAATACTGATCGCGAACAAATCATTGCCCAATACAAGCGCAGCGAAAATGACACAGGTTCACCTGAAGTTCAAATCGCTCTACTAAGCGCGCGTATCAATGATCTACAAGACCATTTTAAAGCTCATAAAGCTGACCACCATAGCCGCCGCGGTCTTATCCGTATGGTTAATACACGCCGTAAGCTACTAGACTACCTAAAAGGTAAAGATCTTGGTCGTTATAGCACCATTATTAGCCAGTTAGGCCTACGTCGTTAATTTAACGATCGTTGATAGATAAGAGCCAAGTGAGGTTGCTGCAGCTTTGCTTAATAGACCAACTTGCTATTATCTATCTAAAATATGAGTTTTATAAAAACGGTGTGGAATAGTTTCACGCCGTTTTTTTATGCAAGTTCGTTCTCTCTTAGAGTCGATATCAAGTCAAAGTCAGGTCAAAAACAAATTTTTGCATCTACTGTTAAAGAGTAAATGAATTTGAGCTAGTTTTGCAATTAATTGGTCAATACTCATAAATCACTGTAAAATAGTGCACTATTAAGTTTTTAAGGTTACCTGCTGTTTATGGTGTGAGTATTATGCCTGCTTGATAAGCATTGGTAGCGCCAAACGATATGGGTAACATTGAGATTTGTGCATTTTTTATCAGCAGTAATCACAATGATCGGTGATAAGGGATCAGTGATAAAAAGCTGAATGTAGAACAATCAAGAAGAAACAAAAGTACGACCAATAAATGTGTGCTCAAGAGCAAAGTGTGCAAGCCGGACTTGCAAGCCTCACTAAGCACACAACAGAATTTTTAACGACAGATATCGTGCATTATATGGCTGATATCAATTTCGTCATTCATCATTAGGAAAATTATATGACAGCTCCAACAATGTTTAATACCATTAAGCGTGAATTCCAATACGGCGACCAAAAAGTCGTGCTAGAAACTGGCCGCGTCGCTCGCCAAGCCAACTCTATCATGGTACATATGGGCGGTGTCACCGTACTAGTAGCAGCCGTAGTAAAGTCAGAAGCCCGCGAGGGACAAAACTTCTTTCCATTGACTGTCAACTATCAAGAAAAAATGTATGCTGCGGGTAAAATCCCAGGTGCTTACGGTAAACGTGAAGGCCGTGCCAGTGAGTTTGAAACGTTAACGTCGCGTCTAATCGACCGTCCGATTCGTCCATTATTCCCTGAAGGCTACCTTAACGAGATTCAAATCACGGCTACCGTTGTTTCATCAGATAAGACTCAACATGCCGATATCGCAGCACTGATAGGCGCCTCAGCAGCGCTTGCTATCTCTGATGCACCATTCAATGGTCCTGTCGCTGCCGCACGTGTTGGCTTTATCAATGGTGAATACGTCCTAAACCCAACGCTTGAGCAGCTCAAAGAAAGCGATCTTGATTTGGTAGTTGCCGGTACAAAGTCTGCAGTACTTATGGTTGAATCTGAAGCAGCTGAGCTATCAGAAGACCAAATGCTAGGCGCAGTACTATATGGCCATGAGCAGCAGCAAATCGTCATTGACAATATTATTTCAATGGCAGAAGAAGTTGGCACTGCAAAGCAAGAGTTCACTGCTCCTAAGCATGATGAAACGCTTGAAAACAACATGAAAGAGCAGTTCGGTGCACAGGTTGCTGACGCTTATACCACTACTGATAAGCAAGAGCGCTACTCTAAGCTTGACGAAATCAAGCAAGCTGCTATCGATGCGTTAGCCGGTGATCCAGAGTCAGAAACCTACAGTGATACTGTGGCTGAGCTAAAAGAGATCTATAACGATCTTAAGTACCGTACCGTGCGTGATAATATCCTATCTGGTAAGCCACGTATTGATGGTCGTGATCTTGAGACCGTTCGTGCGATAGACGTACAAGTTGGTGTCCTACCATATACTCATGGTTCAGCGCTATTTACTCGCGGTGAGACGCAAGCATTGGTGACCACCACGCTTGGTAACAGCCGTGATGTGAATATGATTGACTCGCTAGCGGGCACTATTCGTGATCATTTCATGCTGCATTATAACTTCCCGCATTTCTCAGTCGGTGAGACTGGCCGTGAAGGCATTCCAAAACGTCGTGAAATCGGTCATGGCCGTCTAGCACGCCGTGGGGTACAAGCGATGCTACCGGACAGCGAACGCTTCCCATATGTCATCCGTGTGGTCTCAGAAATCACTGAGTCAAATGGTTCATCTTCTATGGCGTCTGTTTGCGGTGCAAGCTTGGCATTGATGGATGCAGGTGTCCCAATCAAAGCACCAGTTGCTGGTATTGCGATGGGCTTGGTTAAAGAAGGCGAGCGCTTTGCGGTCTTATCAGACATCTTAGGTGATGAAGATCATCTTGGTGATATGGACTTTAAAGTTGCGGGTTCTAAAGACGGTATCACTGCGCTACAGATGGATATCAAAATCGAAGGTATTACTTCAGACATCATGGAGCAAGCGCTTAAGCAAGCTCATGCTGGTCGTATCCATATCTTAGAAGCAATGAATAAAGTATTGCCAGAGAGCCGTACAGAAATCAACGCTCATGCCCCGAACTATGCGGTTATCGAAATCAACCCTGATAAGATTCGCGACGTCATCGGTAAAGGCGGCGCGATGATTCGTCAGCTAACGGAAGAGACTGGTGCAGTCATCGATATCGACGATGCTGGTACGATTCGTATCTTTGGTGAAAACAAAGCCGCGACGAAAGCCGCTATTGGTAAAATTGAAGCATTAACGGCTGAAGTTGAAGTCGGCAAAACCTATGAAGGTACGGTTGCTCGTATCGTAGACTTCGGTGCGTTCGTTAACGTCTTGCCAAATACTGACGGCTTAGTACATATCTCACAAATCGCAGAAGAGCGCGTAGAGAATGTATCAGACTATCTAAAAGAAGGTCAGACGGTCAATGTCTTCGTCCAAGACGTCGATAACCGTGGTCGCATTAAGCTGACTATGAAAGGTATCGAGCAGGGTTCAAACTCAACTGCTGAATAATTAGTTTTGCTTGATATAAAAAACCGCCTTGAGTTGATGCTCAAGGCGGTTTTTTTGGTCTGTTAGATAATTGGAAGGTGGTTTTGACTTATAGTGTTGGGTATCGCAGTTTTACCTAGTATGTAGGCTGTTTAGGGTAACGTTTATTATAAGAATAAACAGTAACTCTTAATATCTCTGACACTCTAATCGTTAACCTATGTTTTATTGACTGGCGCTACTTTCTTTCTGCCTGTCTGAATGAGCAGCACGCCACACAAAATAAGTAGTAAGGCGATAATTTCTACATAAGTAATAGACTCTCCTATGATTGCACCAATGACTACAGCAACAATAGGCGCAATGTACGTCGCACCAGCGGCACGCACAGAGCCTAAAGTCTCGATGATAAAGTAGTAAATTAAAAAAGCGGCGCCCGTTCCTAATATACCAAGTCCTAGTACAGTTCCCCACAGTGCTTGGGCATCTGTCGCTATATGAGTAATACCATCAAAATCAATGAGCACGGCAAGCGTCATCACCGCAATACCAGTCTGCCACGTGGCTAATGCCAATGGCGGTAGCTTTAGATGCGATAAAAAACGACGTACGTATACGAATGATGCGCCAACACTCAAAGAACCAGCAAGCATCCATAAAACACCTATAAGGGATATATTCATGCTGCCTTGCCATGGACATGCACTTAATGCGATACCAGCAAATCCTAAGGCAACCCCTAGCGCCATCTGTTTGGTAGGTTTCTCATCTGGCAAAAAAATCGCTGCCCCTACAAAAGTAAATATCGGTATTGAGCCACTTAATAACCCCGCGATACTACTGGGTAACAATGCAGTACCAGCAATAAACCCATAATAATAAAAGGACGTTGCGAGCACAGACATAACGATCAAATGCGGTAAATATGCAAGTTGCTCCCGAGTAATGACCTTACTACGCCATGCGATTAACGCTAAAGGTATAAACCCAAACAACACTCGTAGAAACACAGTTTGAGAAGGCGTTATTAAAGCGGTAGCCCACTTCATAAAAATGAAGTTGGACCCCCAAATCACACCAAGTAATATTAGCGCTGTATAGGCTCTAAACATAGCACTACCCTTTATCAAACAGAGTGCGTCACACCGCCATCCACGCGTATGCTCTGGCCCGTAATATATCCAGCGCTCTCTGATAATAAAAAGGCAATCGTTGCAGCGACCTCCTCAGCTTCCCCATAACGTTGCATTGGTACCTGATCGCGGCGCTCATCAACTTCAGGTAAGCTATCGATCCAACCAGGTAAAACATTATTAATGCGAATGCCTTGTGACGCATAATCATCGGAGAAAATCTTAGTAAAAGCACCCAGACTGGCTCGAAACGCTGTCGAGGTTGGGAAAGTTGCTGTCGGCTCTGATACCCAAGTCGTGGAAATATTGACAATAGCGCCACTGCCTTGTGTCACCATGATCGGAGTAACGAGGCGAATCGGACGAACCGCACTGAGAAAATAAACCTCCATACCTTGATGCCAGTCCTCATCGGTGATCTCTAAAATAGGCGCACGTGGACCGTGACCAGCAGAATTCACCAGTGCATCAATACGGCCCCATTTCTCCATTGCTAAGTCAACTAAGCGCTGTACATCAGCATCTACCAAGTTAGAACCCGTGACACCGACACCGCCTAGCTCTTTTGCTAATGCTTCACCTCTGCCTGAGGACGATAAGATAGCCACCTTATAACCGTCCTGAGCAAGCTTACGAGCTGCCGCCGCACCCATACCTGAGCCACCTGCCATAATAAGCGCAACTTTTTCTTTAGTCATGATTTTCTCCATCAGTGATTGGTTTATCTATCATAACTAATGGTTGCAGATATCTCGCATGATATTAAAAGATGCTAGACTGTAGAAAATCTATTGTCTAAGAGGTGGTTGTGCTAAATGCTCATCGTGCTTTACCCTCTTTGAATGCATTACGTGCATTTGAAGCGGCGGGGCGTCATTTGAATTTTCGTGCGGCTGCCGATGAGCTGTTTGTGACCCAAGGAGCGGTCGCTCAGCAAATACGTATATTAGAAGAGTACATGGGGTTTGCTCTGTTTCAAAGGCTGCCAAAGGGAGTTGCTCTTACCAGTCAAGGCGCAATCTACTTTGCAGAAGTCACACGAGCGTTTGAGATTTTAAAAAAAGCCACCACTCAAATACTCAAAGAACCTCAGGCGGTGACCATTAGTGTGACACCTACGTTTGCTACTAAGCTGTTACTGCCCAATCTTTCAGCCCTATCCACCGCTATTCCTGACGTTGACTTACGTACTGTCGCTACTGAATCTATTGCAGATTTCGACCGTGATCAGGTAGATATAGCGGTACGGCTTACCCGTCCACCATTTCCTATCTCTTTTGATACGCAGTTATTGTTCAAACAAAAACTGGTAGCCGTTGCTAACCCTTACTTTGTCGCTGATATCACGCTTCCTATGTCACTCAAGCAATTAAAAGCGATGCCATTACTGCATGATTCACATAGTCATTGGCCACGTTTTCTTAGCACGACAGATAAGCTGCCAGGCGCCGTATTTAACCAAACTGCGCTGGCTTTAGATGCTGCTTTGGCAGGACAAGGGGTTGCGATTGCTTGTCAGGCTTTCGTGCAAGCGGATTTGTCTGCGGGGCGTTTGGTACAAGTCAGTGAATTAGATTTAACCGTTGAGCCTGATTACTACCTTATTCGTAAACTCACATCGGTGTCACGACCTGCTGTAGATGCGGTATGGGAATGGTTTATTAAAAACTTGGTTATTGGTTGATAGTTCTGTAATAACTATAACCCCATAGGAACCACCAAAAAATACTTAATAAACAATAAATAATAACAAAACATAAGAATTTTAATCGTTATTATTTATAAGATCTCTTTATTCACAGTGGAATATCAAAGCGATAAACAAAATATTTCCTACTCTATCTCTATCCCATGCATTCAGTTAAACTCATTATTACCCAACAACGCAGTAGAACTACGGTTACACCACTATTATGCAGCAGATTCTAGACGACATTGCCGCCCAGATGGCTCTTGAAACCGAGCGTGGAAAAGTGGCGGATTACATCCCGCAACTGGCTCATATAGACCCAAACCAGTTTGGTATTGCCGTCGCCACACCTGATGGGCAGGTATATGCAGCAGGGGATGCGAGCACTCTGTTTTCCATACAAAGTATCTCCAAAGTGTTTACCTTAACCATCGCCCTTGGCAAGTTAGGGAATGCGCTTTGGACACACGTTGGTCGTGAGCCATCTGGCGACCCCTTTAACTCCATCACCATACTGGAGTATGAATCTGGTCGACCGCGAAACCCCTTTATCAATGCTGGGGCGATTGCAGTGGTAGATGCGATTATGATGGGGCATGAGCCAAGAGAAATACTGGGGGAGATTCTGCAATTTGTGCACTTTGTGGCAGACGATGAATCAATCCGTTTTGACCATAAAGTGGCTGCATCGGAAATGGAGCATAGAGACCGAAACGCAGCGTTAGCACACTTTATGAAATCCTTTGGTCATCTCAAGCACGATGTGGATAAAGTATTAGGTGTTTATTTTCATCAATGTTCGATTGCGATGAATTGCCAGCAATTAGCCCGTGCCGGCCTATTTTTAGTATCTAATGGTGTCAATCAACATACAGGGATCAGGGTCATCAATCCACAGCGGTCTAGGCGTATTAACTCGCTGATGATGATGTGCGGTCATTACGATGGCTCTGGAGAGTTTGCCTATCGTGTCGGCTTGCCAGGTAAAAGTGGGGTAGGTGGCGGTATTTTGACGATAGCGCCGGGTAAAGGATCTATCGCGGTTTGGTCGCCAGGACTTGATCCTGTAGGCAACTCCAAACTGGGGCTAAAAGCATTAGAGCTGCTAGTAGAACAAACGGGCTGGTCTGTTTTTTCGGATTAGAGGCAATAAAAAATCCAATGCCAAACGCTTACTTCAAACGTCTAACATTGGATTAATGACACTACAAACTAGTTGGTGAGATTTTCTATTCCTGATCTAGTTTATCAATCATACCTTGATACTTTTCTTTTCTGCTAACAATCTTAGCGCGTTCTTCTTCTACGTTGGCTATGAGCTTTTTGGCGACTTCGACACTCTTGTCAAAGGCTGCCAGCTCCATATCTACCACAGCTATCAACCTTTGCAGAGTCATCGCCGCGGCTTTTTCTGTGACACCATTAGTAATGCCCGTAGCTTCGGACATAAAGTCTTCTCTAAGCTTGGACGCCCACTGGAACATACCAGCCATCGTCATACCAGATGCATCGTCTTGTTCTGACTTATCTTTTTTGTTAGCGTCTTCATCTTTTTTTTGATCAGATTTACTATCTTTATCGGACTTGTCGTCTTTGTTAGATTTATTATCTTTTTTAGATTCATGTTCTTTGCTAGAGTCATCGGTATCATAGTTATGATCAGCGTTATAATCGTCAAAATCACCGTCTTCGTACACGACGGTATCGTCTTTTACGACCTCTACCGCTGTCACCGCATCATTTTCTTTCTTAGTGCTTTTATTGTTTGAAGTGTTGTTTGACATAATTGATTATCCTGTTTGAAGTTCTAAGTAAGAGATATCTACGCTCGATAATCTTCATACTCGATACTAGGCCGAAGTGATTTTTTAGTCAATGTGTCGACATAAATATACCTATTAAGACCTACAGGAAAAAACATTTGAATAGAAGGTTTAGTGGGTGTAAGAAGAGATGCTATTGGGCAGATGAATATCTATTCGAAGCTTAGGGAGATCTTGTAGTTGCCGAGTCAGCAAGGGCAGGGTGTCAGCATGCCAATCTAAGGGCACTGAGTTTGATGAGTCGAGAGCATCGGTCGCATCAGCTTGTAGGGTATGGTAAGAAATGAGAGGGCGTGCCAGTAGTGCAACCCTGCGGATGCCTTGATAGCGTATAAGAGGCATGAGCTGTTGCTGCAAATCAATCAATGAGGCGTTTAGCCAACGAGCTCGCGTTGGGTGATAAGGGTGGTCAGATGTGACAAGATTAGCAATATAACTGGGTTGGTTGCCATTACTGCTGATACCAAGACCGGCGTGCTCAAGTGTACGTTTGTGCAGTAAGCAGCTGCCGACTTTTAAGCTATTATCACGACAGGCGCGATAATAGCGCTGATGGTTGTCAGGGAATAAAGTTTTTGTGCGCATGAGCACAGGATCTAAGAGGATGCCTGCTGTGTTTACTGGCAACACCAGTATTTGCGCACTGCTATTCAATATAGGAGTATGGGTAAGCTCTACAGTTGCCATCGTACATACTCCTTTTGATAGCATGGCATCACTCAGCGTTAGCTTCAGCTTGTTTGCTTGCTTCAAGCTGAGCAATTTGCTGCTCAAGCAAGGCGATTTGCTCAGCTTTCATATCCGTTAGCTGTTTATTCATAGCGATTTGTTCAGCTGCCAGTTTTTCTTGTTCGGCTAAGCGTTTACGCTCATCCTCTAAGCGATCAATCTCTTCTTTGGCTAGGCTATCGGTTTCTGGCAATGGCGCATTTAAAATAGCTGCAGCCTCAGGAAGCTGCAAGTCAATCATGTCGCTACCATCATCGACTACAACGCTACTGTCAATACTGTTGGTATCACCGATGGTGTCTGTATTCTCTGTCATGGCAGCAGACTGTGCAGCTTGAGTTTGCTGAGTTTCCGTTGGTGTCTCTTCTGTCGTTGCTGGTGAGCTCGGCAGCGGACGTGGCCAAACAAAGTAACCAATCACGATTATTAGTAATAAAATTATTAGGGCAATTAGCCCTTTTGAGCCAACGCCTGCTGACTCGGACTTCGAGGTTTTGGTCAAAATAGGACGGGGTTTTTTGGAAGACATACCATGGCCAATATAGGTTGGAAACAAGGTTCTATACTATAGCAAACCCCACAACAAAAACCTATCTGTTGATAGGTTAGTGGTCGTTCTGAGACTATAGTATAGAAATTATCCGCGGTACGAATAGAGCTGACTACGTTTTAAACTTCACAGTGCCGCTGGTACCTGTGGTCATTGCATCCCGAGTAAGCTGATCTTCGAGATGGTTTTTGGCACTGATCGCGTCAGGATCAGGGCGGCGTTCGCTGTGGTCGCACTGAGTACACTCAATGTACTCATCAGGCTCAGGCGTGACCACAGTTATCTGTACGACTGCATCTAAGGCCTGGCATTTTGGACAGCGTACGCCAGCCAAAAACTGCCGTTTCGGACGGTTGGACTGATAACGCATTAGCTGACCTCGCGATTTGATGGGGTGTTAGCTGCCTCAGCGCTTATTATGTCGCTAAAGCCACTGTGACGCAGCAGAGCATCGATACTGGCACTACGGCCGCGGAAATTCTCAAAGTTAGTTTTTGCCGGTAAGCTGCCGCCAACCGATAAAATGGTATCGCGGAAGGCTTTACCAGTGATGGGGTTAAAGATACCGTCTTCTTCAAACTTACTAAAGGCATCTGCAGACAACAGCTCCGCCCACTTATAGGAGTAATAACCTGCCGCATAGCCACCAGCAAAAATATGACTAAAACCATTCGCAAAACGGTTGTAATCTGGCGTTTCCATAATAGCGATATCACTGCGTACTGTATTTAGCGTGTCGAGAATGCCTTCATAATCAAGCGCTGGCGTGTGAGCATGAATGAGTAAGTCAAACAGCGCAAACTCAATTTGACGCAGTGTCTGCATGCCACTTTGAAAGTTTTTAGCGGCAAGCAAGGCATCAAGTTTGGCTTTTGGTAGAGGCTCACCCGTCTCGACATGACTGCTAATGAGTGCAATGCCATCGCTCTCCCATGCCCAGTTCTCCATAAATTGACTGGGTAACTCGACTGCATCCCACTCAACGCCATTGACACCAGCGACATCACCGACAGTCACTTGAGTGAGTAAATGATGCAGACCATGACCGAACTCATGAAACAAGGTTAATACTTCATCATGTGTCAGCAAGCTTGGCTTACCGTCTAATGCTGGCGTAAAGTTACCCACCATAAAGCAGACTGGCAGTTGCTGATAGTTTGATTCGTCATGACGATAGCGCGCTTGGAAACCGCTCATCCACGCGCCGCCACGCTTGCCGCTACGCGCAAATAAATCAAAGTAAAAACCACCGAGCAATGTATCGTTTGCATCAAACAGTTGGTAAAAACGGACATCATCATGCCAGCGTGACACTGTTTGGGCTTTATTCGTGGCAGCTGCTTCATCATTTTGTTCGCGAACCTTAATACCATAGAGACGTTCGACAATGTCAAAAAGGCCGTCGATGACTTTTGGTAATGGGAAGTAAGGACGAATGGCTTCTTGCGATAAGCTGAACTTATTTTGTTTTACTTTTTCGGCAATATAAGCACTGTCCCATGGCTGCAGCTCGGTAATGCCATAATCACGGGCACACTCTTGTAGCTGTGCCAAATCCTCTTTGGCAGTAGGTGTCGCTTTGGCGGCTAAACTGCGCAAAAACGCTTCAACCTCGGATACGCTGTCTGCCATTTTGGTTGATAGAGACACTTCAGCATAATTCTTAAAGCCTAGTAGATGTGCTTTTTGTTCACGCAACTGCAGGATCTGACTCATGATGTCAGCGTTATTGAGCGACTCACCTTTGGCATTGGTATGAGTATCAAACTCTGAAGCGCGGGTGACATAGGCGCGGTATAGAGTCTCGCGTAGCTGGCGGTCATCTGCATGGGTCATCACTGCTAGATATACGGGGATATTCAAACTTGCGACATAATAAGGCGTTGGTAGTGCATCAATCTCAGCTTGTGTGAGTGTACCGTTAGCAAGCTCTCGAGCTTTATATTGCTTGCCCGCATCTGCCAGAAGTGCAAGTCCACTTTCAGTCAAACCCGCCAGTTGATCGGACTTTAAGGGTAGGGCAAACGCTTGCGTGGCATCTAAAATATGGTCAGAGAAGGTTGCCGATAAGGTTGAGAGCTTACTTTGAATCTCAGCAAAGGTGTCTTGCTCGGCTTTAGGTAACGCCACCCCTGATAGCTCAAAGCTTTGCAGTGCCAACTCAATAGCACGTGCGCGCGCAGGTTCAAGCGCTGCAAAAAAGTTTTTGTCATTGACGATGGCTTGATAACGACTGAATAGCGGTTGGTGCTGACCGACACGCGTGCCATAGGCTGAGAGTTTAGGTAGCAGCTCGTGATGTACATGACGAATCTCATCATTACTCATCACACTATTCAAATGCGACAAAATACCCCAGCTGCGATCCAACGCCAGATTGATATGGTCAAAGGCAATCACATCGTCTAACGCTTGCTGAGTGCCCATATCTGATGTTTTTGTATCTTCAGATAATGTTAGCTCATCTAAAAAGGCGTTGGCCTGATCGATGTCTTGATTGACTTTTACCTTCAAATCGTTTGGCTCTGTAGCGGTAAAGTCAACAAGGTGTAAATTTGAATCAAGTGCAGTCATATGGGTATCCAATGGTAATAAGTGTACAGTTATAAAATATCTATTATCTAAAATTGTGTAATAGTTGATTTTTTAAGCGTTTGCTTTATTTATAGAGTGAGTTAAATGGCTTTTGTTCTAGTTATAGCTTTAATACTTTAAACGAGGTTATCTAAAAGATGGGTATGGCATGATAGAAATACAACCCAGAGACTGGTGGAGTCGCTTTCTCGTTTATCTTACTGTGTTTGTTAATAAGTATGTAGGGAGTCGCCTCAGCAAAAGAAAGACACTAGAAAGACACTATTATCGCGTCACTTACAAAGAGTCATCATTTACTTGCAAAATACCCCTACAGTGAGTAAGGTAAACTTGTTATGATGGTATTAAAGGTACAAGAGAATGGCTAAAGCTGCTTAAAAATCTACATCTAAGAAACTATCGTAAACAATATTTTTAATAATTGTATCTCAATAAAAGTGTTTATCAACAATAATGACTAACCAAAACACTGGCTATCTATAAAGATAATAAATCACAAATAAATACATGATTGAAGGGTATGAGACATCTTGTATGTGTTATTTTAATTGATGATGACTTCCCTAAAATCCAAAGATAATAAAATTAGGAGTACTATCTATGAAAGCAACGCTTAAGAGTTTACGTGAGACCAAAGCCAACCCAGCTGTCAGCGTCTTTGTAAAAACCCACCGCGCTCATCCTGCTAATGAGACTGACCCTATCGCCCTTAAAAACCAACTAAAAGTGGTCGAAGAGCGTCTGACAAATGAATACGATAAAGCTACAGCGACGACTATCTTAGATAAGATTCATGCAAAGACTAATGATCTGAATCATAACTACAACCTAGATACCTTAGCTATCTTTGCTAGTACTGATGATGTACAAGTACTGCGTTTACCTCTAGATGCCAAAGAACGGGTCATTATCGGTGAGCGTTTTGCAACCCGTGATCTGGTACGTGATATGGCGAGTGCCGTCCATTATTACACTGTGGTGCTTGGTCGTGATCATGCACGTTTGATTGAAGCGTCTAACGATCGTGTAGTCAAAGAGTTTGACAAAGATGATGATGCGCAAAAGAACATGGAGAGCATTCCATTTCCTATCGAAAACAATAGTTTATATAAGACAGGTGATGGTGGCTCTGATCGTTCAGCCAACAACGAAAACAGCTATCTAAAAGAGTACTTCAATCGTATTGATAAGAGTGTACAAGAGCTGTGGGGCGAGCATAAAATGCCACTAGTGATTGTTGGTGATGCTCGTAATATTAGCTACTACAAAGAAGTTTGTGATCGTCCAGAGAATATTATTGCTTCTGTATCGAATGTCACAAACCTCGAAGATGGTAGTGCCCAGCACATCGTTGATGGCGTACAAGAAGCCGTCGAAAGCTATCGTTCTTCATTGCATGAAGCGGCACTTGGTGAAATAGACAAGGCTCGCGGCGCAGAGATGTTACGCACTGATTTGCAAGAAGTTTACCGTGCTGCCTATCAAGGGGCTGGTGAGACGTTATACTTACGTCGCGGTTACATGCAACCTGCCAAGATTGACGAAAAAGCGCAGACACTCATGATCGCTGATGATGCAGCCGCAGAAGGCGTTACTGATGATGCGGTTGGCGAGATCATCGAGCACGTGATGCATAATGGTGGCGAAGTAGTCTTTATGCCGCAAGATATCATGAGCGAAGACCAACCCCTTGCTCTGGTAACGCGTTACTAATTATTAACTCAAAACTTATTAGTACGGAATAGCAAAAATAAAAGCATTGATTCATTATGAGTCAGTGCTTTTTTTATGAGTTATTTTTTTAGATTGGAAGTAGGTAAATTTGCCGTTTGTTAAGTGAGCAGTTATCCTATAATACGAAAATGCCTTGTTTTTAAACATTGTTTTTTAGGCATTATGTTATTTGCTACATGTTTAGCATAGCGATGGTCTATGATGGTGGGTAAGATAATAAGCAGGTTTTATACTATACTGCTATGAGTATCTGCCTTTAACCCTCTACTTTATGAACGCCAAATCTATGAATAAAAAAGACTCTTTTATCTTGACCAGTTATAACATCCATAAAGGGATGTCGCCGCTAAACCGACAGGTCAAAATGCAAGGTATTGCGCAGGCGCTCGAAATAGTAGCTCCAGACATACTGTGCCTGCAAGAAGTGCAAGGACAGCATCTAAAGCGCAACTTACAATATAATGAGTATCCTGACCAATCTCAGCATGAGTGGTTTGGAGAATATCTGCAGCTGCAAAACAGTTATGGCAAAAACTCAGAATATGAAAACGGACACCATGGTAATGCGGTACTGAGCCGCTTCCCACTAGATCCCAAACACAATGTCAATATAACGGTTAATAGACTAGAGCAGCGCGGTGTATTGCACTGTGAGGTTCAGCCGCCGGGTTGGGAGATGCCAGTGGTCGTGCTCTGCGCCCATCTAAATCTGTTTGAGCGTGATCGCATCAAGCAATATCAGGCGATTAGTGATTATGTGCGCAATGTCATTAGCCCAGAGCAGCCACTGATTCTGGCAGGCGACTTCAATGATTGGAAAAAGCTATCGTGTGATAAGCTAGCAAGTGATCTTGGGATGATAGAAGCCTTTAAGCATTGTCATGGTCAACTATTGCCGACTTTTCCAGCAAAACTGCCTGTATTAAGCTTGGATCGTATCTATGTACGCAATCTTTCGGTCAAGGATGCTTGGGTACATACTGGCAAGCCGTGGTCGAAGCTGTCTGATCATCTGCCTCTGAGTGCTGAGTTGGGTTTACTGTAAAGTCTATTGTCTGTTAGCGACATACTCATATCTATGTAATACCAAACCCAAAAAGTACGATTAACTTTGTCAAACTTGCTAAGCCTACTAGATGTAGTACTTGCACAAATTCTCCGCGTTACTCTAATTTTGGAAATGGTATAAGATATAAATCTTAAACAGCCATCTATAATCAACAGACCCTAAATAATATAAGGATATATTACATGTCTCAATCTACTAATAACCGACAACTACCAACCACTCAACATGCCGTGCTCATTCGTGAGTTTGGTGAACCTGATGTCATGAGCTATCAAGAGGGTGTTGCGATTCCTGAGCTTAACGATGAACAAGTACTCATAAAAGTCGCATATGCAGGTATTAACCCCGTTGACTACAAAACGCGCCAAGGTAAAGGTTGGGGTGCGGACAATATCCGTCAAGCAAAATTCGATAATGACGAGCCAGCCATTTTAGGTTTTGATGTGGCAGGCGAGGTAGTTAGTAGTAACAGCGATAAGTTCGCTGTTGGGGATAAAGTGGCTGCATTAAGCTTTGGCGGTGGTTGTTATGCTGAGTATGTGGCAGTAGACGCAAAGCTGCTCGCCAAAGTCCCAGAGTCGGTGTCATTAAAAGCTGCAGGTGCCTTGCCGTGTGTGGGACAGACCGCGCTACAGTTTGTAGAGTTCGCAGACATCAAAAAAAGCGAGCATGTGGTGATGAATGCACCAGCAGGCGGAGTAGGTCATCTCGTTATCCAGCTACTCATGGATAAGGTGACACAAGACGATATCAAAGTAACCGTTATCTGCTCACCTGAGAAGTATGACAAGCTGTCAGAGCTGGTCGATGTCGATAAGCTAGCAGGTTGGATTGACTATACAAAAGACGATGCCTTCCCTGACCTGCAAGCGGATGTACTGCTAGATCTGGTCGGAGATGAGGCGGGTGTCAGAGCGCTGAGCGTACTCAAGTCGGGTGGCCGTATCAATGTACTGCCAACCATTTGGGTTGACAAGCTAAAAGAAGCAGGAAGCTCGCAAGACCTAAGCGTCGACGGCTATGCAGTCAAGCCTAATGGTGAGGATATGCAGCGAGTTTTACAACAGTTGGCTGATGGTAAGCTGGTGCTAAAGGTACAGCAGAGCTATCCACTGTCAGAGGTGGTTGCTGCCCACAGTGAGCTACAAAAAGGCGATGCTTTTGGCAAGATTGTATTGGAAGTAGGCTAAGCTAAATTTGATCAAACCGATAGCATACGACGAAAGGTCAGACTAATACGACCGTCATCGACCTTTTTGGTCTTAGTGATGGTGTGTTTCCAAAATTTTTGCGTATCACCGTGCATGACGATAAGCTGACCAGACTCAAGATGAAGCTCGACTTTATCTTGAGTTTTTTTGTGTTTGAAGACAAATTTACGCGTAGCGCCCAAGGAGAGCGAGGCTATAACAGGCTGAGAGCCGAGCTCTTTTTCATCATCCGCATGATAGCCCATACCTTCACTACCCGAAGGATAATAGTTTAGCAAGCACGAGTTAAACTCAGCCATGATTCCTAGCTCTGCAAGATGCTTTTCAATATGTTGTTTCACATGAAACACTACATCAGACCATGGAACGCTTTGGCGAGTATGACCAGAATAGTGATAGCTGGTGCCTTTATCACCCATCCAAACGATTTGACGACTGGTGCTATGAGTCTTACCAAACAATGTCACGATATCAGGTTGCCAAGGTAGCTCGGTTAATAATGTTTCATAGAGAGCATCAGAATGCTCAGTAATCACGCCTAAATTATTTACCTTACCGTCGTATGGCAATAGGTTTTCAGTTGGCGTGTGAGCAAAGAGGTCAGTCATGACTTGGCTTGTTTGCCACTCTGATGGTGCTCATGAATGATTTGAGCGCATAATTCAGGTGCTTCCATGGGTAATAGATGACCGTACTCAGGCAAGGTGATGATGTGCTTTTCAGGCACTACACCTTGCCAGCTTTTGCGCACTTTATCACTATTGAATACAGAAGGCTTTGCGAGTATCAGCGTGTAGGGTACGTTATTTTTGTTCAGGTTTTTTAGGGCGCTGGTGATATAAGGTGTGCCAAAATAACTGGCTAGCTCATGTTCAGGTTTAAATAATAAAGTATAGCGACCGTCATCTGTTTTGACTAAGCTGTTATTTGCAAAGGTGGTTAGATGCTCATCGCTGATGCGTTTAAAAGCCCGATGCTGACGCAAGTATTGATAGTAATCATCGATACTCGTCCAGTGGCGCTGTTTTTTACGCGTGCTCTTAAATGGCTCTTGAGTCATCAGTAGTCGCCGAGGAATACGGCTATATAACAGTGTCTGCGGCTTGGTAAAGGTCACAGGATCAATAAGGTATAACTGTGAAAATAATTCAGGACGCTGTGCAGCGGCCATCACCGTCGCGCTTGCGCCTTGCGAGTGGCCAATACCTACAATGGGCTGGTCTTGGGTTTTCTCTAGATATTCAATCAGCATAGCGGCATCTTGCTCACGGGTCATCACTTTATTGGCCGGTTCATCGTACCAGTAGCCACGCATCGCCAAAGAGCTAAGATCAAACCCTGCTGTCAGCTCTGTCAATAACGGCTCATAAGTGCCGACTGTGAAACCATTACCACCATAGAAATGTGCTGAAGGGCGCTGATCATTGAGGGTTGCTTCTAACTTATTGAGCGAGCTTAGATCATAGTAGCGTGCTTGCTGGTCGTTAATACTGATGCTTTTTGCATATGCTTCCATGAGAATAATACTACCTTTTAATCTACATTAACTAACTGTCTTCACCTAAGAAGCCACCACTTTGACGCTGCCACAAGCGCGCATAAACACCATCTATTGCTAATAGCTCATCATGACTACCTTGCTCAATGATATGACCTTTATCCATCACTACCAGTCTGTCTAGAGCAGCAATGGTAGAGAGGCGATGGGCAATGGCAATCACGGTCTTGCCAGTCATGATGTCATTGAGACTTTCGGTAATCGCAAACTCAATCTCAGAGTCAAGTGCGCTAGTGGCTTCATCCAACAATAAAATCGGGGCGTTTTTTAGCATAACACGGGAGATGGCGATGCGTTGACGTTGACCACCAGAGAGTTTGACTCCGCGTTCACCCACTTGTGTATCAAGGCCAGTGTTGCCTTTGTCGTCGTATAGATCTTTGATAAAGTCCCATGCCTGCGCTTGTTTGGCCGCATGGATGATTTCTTCGTCACTAGCGTCAGGGCGGCCATAAGCGATGTTTTCACGCACGGTACGATGGAGCAGTGAGGTATCTTGGGTGACCATACCAATTTGCCCGCGCAAGGACTCTTGGGTGACCTCATCGATGGCTTGTCCATCTATCAGTATTTTACCTTTATCGACATCAAAGAAGCGTAATAGTAAATTTACCAAAGTTGACTTACCAGCCCCTGAGCGCCCGACCAAACCAATCTTCTCACCTGGTTTGATATCCAAATAAAAGTTATCTAATAGTTTGATTTGTGAAGCGTTCAGCGCGGTGGCGGCAGTCTCAATCTCGTCAACACGCTCACCTTCGACGTCGGTGTTTTCTTCGCCTTCATAACTAAAATCAACATGGTCAAACACAATATGACCATCAGTGACGTTGAGTGCTGGCGCATTGGGCTTATCAATGATGGTTTGCGGCGCAGATAAGGTACGCATGCCATCTTGCACCGTACCGATGCTTTCAAAAAGACTGGCGGTTTGCCACATAATCCAGCGCGTTAGGCCGTTTAGACGTAACGCCATAGCCGTGGCTGCGGCAATCGCGCCGACGCCAACGGCGCCTTGTTGCCACAAGTACAGACCAATACCCGCCGTGCTACTGACCAAAATAACGCTAATAAGGTGGGTTGATACTTCTAAATAACTGACCCAGCGCATTTGCGCATGCACCGTTCCCAAAAACTGCCCCATGGCGTTTTTGGCATAACCAAGCTCACGGCGTGAGTGGCTGAATAGCTTGACCGTCATGATATTGGCGTAGGCATCGGTGATACGCCCAACCATCAAGGCGCGGGCGTCCGCTTGGACGATTGCGGTACGTTTGAGCCTAGGAATAAAGAACCACATGGTCAGGCCAACCAAGACAAACCAAGCGATAAAGGGTATTAATAATAGGCTGTCTAAATTAAATAAAATGACACCAGTGGTAATAAAGTAAACCGTGACATACATGAACATATCAGTGACGGTCATCACAGTATCGCGCACGGCAAGCGCTGTTTGCATCACCTTAGCAGAGACACGACCAGAGAACTCATCTTGATAAAACTGCATCGATTGCCCAAGCATGCGCTGATGGAAGCGCCAACGCATTTGCATTGGGAACACGCCCTGTAGGGTCTGAAAGTGGATAAACGATGATAAGGCAATCCAAAATGGACTGACAAGCATCACTGCAAACATCAGCAGCAACATATCCCCTTTTTCTGTCCATAGATTTTGCGGTGTATAGATGCCAAGCCAGTCGACTATGTCACCAATCCACGCAAACAGCATCGCCTCGTATATTCCAATACCTGCGGATAAAATCATAAACAGCAGGAGCCAGCCACGCAGACCTTTGGTACAGGCCCACAGAAACCTCAGCAGTCCATCACGGGGTGAGGGCAGCGGCATAGGGGATTCAGGAAAGGCTGGCAGGCGGTTTTCAAAAAAGCGAAATAGAGCATTCATAGGCAATAGAAATACATCAAGATGACTGGCATCATTAAAAGTGACAGGCTTCTTGAGCCATTATTTATAGGGGTGCAACAGCACGCTAGTTTAGCAAAACTTAGCAATCACACCTGCATGCTAATTGTAATTTGAACGCAGTAGACACTTTGTACGAACCAATATTTTGAGCGGTTATAAATAGATTGCCATATGGGAAATATATTGTTACATTCTATAGTTTTATTTTATTTGCTTGAGATCAATTTTATTTTGCACTGATGATAGCGCCAACACTAGGGCGTGTCCTCAATCAAATTATATGAATAATAAACACGCAAACTTGCGGCTTAATAAGGTAGAAGCTAATGATATATTTAACGATTGCGGTGCTTTGCAGCGTCGCTGTCTCTGTACTATTAAAAGTATTGCGTCAGAAGAATATAGACATTCGTCAAACCATCGTGGCAGGTTATCCTGTGGCTTTTTTGCTCACTTGGTTATTATTAAAGCCAGATGTTAGCAGTATTGGTACTTTGGGCAATGCGTGGGGTATTATCATTGCACTTGGCATCTTATTACCTGCCGTCTTTGTGATCCTTGGACGAGCGATTGAGGCGGTCGGTATGGTCGCAACCGATGCCGCGCAGCGTTTATCGCTGATTATTCCTATCATCGCGGCATTTATGCTATTCGGTGAAGTACTAACAGGAACGCGAATATTGGGGTTAGGACTGGGTTTCTTGGCACTTGCGGCTTTAATCTACCGTCCGCAACAAGCAGTTAGCACTCAAGACATTAGTAAAAAAGCTACTACTCCTAACCGTACACTACGAACTCCATTATGGCTATTTGGGGTATGGGCAGGCTATGGCGTTATTGATATTTTATTTAAACAAGTTGCCAAGCAAGGAGCTGCGTTTCCGCTGACTTTATTTGTCAGTTTTGGGATGGCAGGACTGCTCTTGTTTATCTACTTGCTCATCACTCGCGTGCGTTGGCAGGGTAATGCTCTGATAGCAGGGCTGCTACTTGGTGCACTCAACATGGGTAATATCTATGCGTATGTGCGTGCTCATCAGGTTTTGTCTGAGTCGCCAAGTATCGTATTTACGGGAATGAACGTCGGTGTCATCGCGGTGGCGACTATCATTGGTGTAGGCGTATTCAAAGAGCAGCTTAATCGTATAAACATGCTTGGGATAGTACTCGCAGTGAGCTGTGTGGCGGTTCTGTTTTTGGCTTAAATAGTTTTTATGCGCTTAACTGCCATTGAGTTGGATGTTGCAATAGCATAATCAATGAAAAAAAGTAGCTGATGACACGATATTTGCTCGTCAATTAACGGTTCAGTTTGTATATTCTTCTCGCGGTATATATACTAACTCCTAGTGATGGTCTACAAAATACCAACAATTGTTCTAGGAAGGTGCTTATTCTTAACTGACTGAATATAGGCACAAAGCATGGTGTGTGGTAAAGTTGTTTATGATTCGATGACGTATAAACGCTTATAACTCATCTAATATACAACATCTAATGTACAACGTATCACAATAAAAACTGACCCTTATTAATAAGTATAGGATGAACACTTAATGGAATACCAAAAGCAATTACAACGCATAAAAAACGATTCAGGCTTTATCGCTGCACTTGACCAAAGTGGCGGTAGTACGCCCAAAGCGCTTGAGAACTATGGCGTGAGCGGCGATGAATACGATAATGACGAAGCCATGTTTGATTTGGTACATGAAATGCGTGCGCGTATCATGACCTGTGATACTTTTGATAATGAGCGCGTCCTTGGTGCGATTTTATTTGAAGATACGATGGATCGCGAAGTCAATGGTAAGCCAACGGCTAACTTTCTATGGGAAGATAAAAATATTGTCCCATTTTTGAAAGTAGATAAAGGCTTAGCAGAACAAATGAGTGGCGTGCAAGTCATGCGTCCCATGCCAGATTTGGATGCCTTATTAGATAAAGCCAAAAAGTATCCAGTGTTCGGTACTAAAATGCGCTCAGTGATTTATGAGCCTAATGTCGATGGTATTGAGCTGGTGGTGCAGCAGCAGTTTGACGTTGCCAAACAAATCCTTTCAAAAGGTCTCATGCCAATTGTAGAGCCAGAAGTAGATATCAATAGTGCTAAAAAGCATGAGTGTGAACTACTGCTCAAAGCGGATATCCTACGTAACCTTGAGCGTCTAAGCGATGACCATCAAGTGATGCTAAAGCTCACCCTACCTGAAGAGGCTGGCTTTTATCAAGAACTGATTGATCATCCAAAAGTGCTCAAGGTAGTTGCACTGTCTGGTGGCTATAGCCGTCATGATGCGTGCGATAAACTTGAAGAGAATCCAGGTATGATTGCCAGTTTCTCACGTGCTTTTACCGAAGGCTTGAGCAAACAGCAAAGTGATAAAGAGTTTGCTGATACGATTGATGCTTCTATTGATGAGATTTATAAAGCGTCGAAGGTTTAACGAAATTTGTTACTGATATAAGCCATCTAAAAGCAAAAAGCTCTACTATTAGTAGAGCTTTTTTATTCTAAATAAGAAATAAACAGTTTACCCTAAACCTCTTTATATAATTGACGACCCTCAGAGTGATATTTCTCAGTCATCTTTGCCATACCTTGACGAACTTCATCTAAGCTCGCTTCTCGGGCTTGTCCAACCAGCTCGGTATCAACTTGCTTGATGCGATGATTATTATCTTTTAGATCACCGCTACTTGGCGTCACTTTACTCTCTAAACCCTTAGCATATTCGCGCACGTTTTGAGTGATTTTCATTGAGCAAAATTTCGGGCCGCACATGGAGCAAAAGTGGGCGGATTTGTGCGCGTCCTTTGGCAAGGTCTCATCGTGATATTCACGCGCCGTATCAGGGTCGAGTGCCAGATTAAACTGATCATCCCAGCGGAACTCAAAACGCGCTTTAGATAAGGCATTATCACGTGCCTGTGCACCCGGATGACCCTTGGCAAGGTCGGCAGCGTGAGCGGCAATCTTATAAGTGATGATACCGTCTTTGACGTCCTTTTTATTGGGCAGACCGAGATGTTCTTTGGGCGTCACATAGCAAAGCATCGCCGTACCGAACCACCCAATCATCGCCGCCCCTATGGCGCTGGTAATATGGTCATAACCAGGAGCAATATCTGTCGTTAATGGCCCCAACGTATAAAAAGGCGCATCTGCACAAGTCTCAAGCTGCAAGTCCATATTCTCTTTAATACGGTTCATCGCGACGTGGCCTGGGCCTTCAATCATCACCTGTACATCGTGCTGCCAAGCAACTTGCGTGAGCTCGCCAAGCGTACGCAATTCGCCAAACTGCGCTTCGTCATTGGCATCTTGTAAACAACCAGGACGCAAGCCATCACCTAAGCTAAAAGCCACATCATACTGCTTCATAATCTCGCAGATATCTTCAAAATGTGTGTATAAAAAGCTTTCTTTATGATGGGCAAGGCACCACTGCGCCATGATTGAGCCTCCACGTGAGACGATACCTGTGAGTCGATTAGCGGTTAGAGGCACATAACGCAAAAGTACGCCCGCGTGAATGGTGAAGTAATCTACGCCTTGCTCCGCTTGTTCAATCAGCGTATCACGGAATATTTCCCACGTGAGGTCTTCTGCTACGCCATCGACTTTTTCAAGTGCTTGATAAATAGGCACCGTACCGATGGGTACTGGCGAGTTACGAATCAACCATTCACGGGTCTCATGGATATGATTGCCCGTGGATAAATCCATGATCGTATCGGCGCCCCAACGCGTCGCCCACGTCATTTTCGACACTTCTTCATCGATAGAAGAACCGAGCGCCGAGTTACCGATATTGGCATTGATTTTCACCAAGAAATTGCGCCCGATGATCATCGGCTCGGATTCAGGATGATTAATGTTATTGGGAATAATTGCGCGTCCAGCCGCGACCTCAGAGCGTACAAACTCAGGGGTAATTATTGTAGGCGTATTAGCACCGAAGCTTTCGCCGTCGTGCTGACGCATATCAGTCAGCTCATGCTGCTTTTGCGTTTCGCGAATGGCGATATATTCCATTTCAGGAGTAATGATGCCGCGACGTGCATAGTGCATCTGCGTGACATTACCCGCTTTACCATTGACTTTTTTGGCACGGCGCGGCTTATCAATATGGGCAAAACGTAGATTGGCCGTGGTGATATCACGCGCACGCGCTTGCCCGTATGAGCTGGACAAGCCGCTCAATTGCTCGGTATCGTCGCGCTCAGCTATCCAGCCTTCGCGTAGTTTTGGTAAACCTTTGGTTAGGTCAATTTGGGCATCAGGATCGGTATAGACACCTGAGGTGTCGTAGACATAAAATGGCGGGTTTTGCTCCCAGTCAGCCTCAGCCAAGCTCTGAATAGGCGTTGGAGCCAGCTCAATCTTGCGCATTGGTACTTTGATATCGGGTCTTGAGCCTTCGATATAGACTTTTTGCGAGGCGGGTAGGATGCGGTGTAAGTCGCGAGCGTCTTCTTCAAAACGGGCGTCGGTAGACGTACGGTGGGCAGGGGTTTTTAGCGCGTCCGCTTTTTTGTCAGCTTTGCTATTATGCCCATTATCAATAGAATTATTGACGGGCGTATGAATATTAGCAGAAGTGCTCAAAGTGGAGTTAGAGTTGGTACTTGAGCTGTTTTCTAGAGTAGTCATATGCTGTCCTAGCGTGTTGGTTTTTGAGTAAAAGCAACACCGCCAGTAGCTGCGGGGGTAAGCGTTGGTTATCAATACAAGCTCAGTTTTATAAAAACCATCTACTACTAACCCTAGTAATAGATGGTTTTAAAAAATCAGTGGACGCAGCTTAATATTAACCGTCACCCTTAAGCGCTTAACAAGCGACATAAAATAATAACGGTAATATAAAGGCATTTCTGCACGCCCTTTGTATCGGTATAGCCAGTGCTTAAGACTTCCCTGCGTCGGTACTAACCGCATCAGGTTCGGCGGGTGATCTCTCAGCGAATGTATAAAGGCAGATACTTTAATAAAGCAAGTTCAGTAAAGCGAGCCTTTAATACACCGCACCCCGAGTCTGTCAGTGTTGTGAATCAGCTTTATACTAACAAAAATTTATGATGAAACCTAGCCATCTATTGATAATTAATAAACGATAAGTTTGCTCGTATTAAGTTTATTAGTTTAAGCTGTCACAGGAGTGTGTTATGTCTCAGGTGTCCAGCCTTGCGGGCGTTCGTAGTCTTCATTGTCCAAAAACTTGTTACGCTGCTCAGTCAAAAACTTTTTGGCTTCAGGATCCATCATGCTCAGATGGTTTTCGTTAATCAGCATGGTTTGTAGCTCAAGCCAGTCGTTCCATGCTTTTTCAGAGACTGTCTCTTGCAGCGCTTGTCCTGCTTTGTTAGGAAAAGGAGGATGCGGCATTTTTGGCAAGTCTTTTTGGTATTTGCGGCAAAAAACTGTATTGGCTTGCGGATTAAAAGTCTCAGTCATGAGGTACTCCTTATTAGTGGTATTAAGTCGTTATTATGGTACTGATATGGTACTGAATCGAATATTCATATCAACCTATAGTCGATGCACTTTAAAAAGAACATAGCGCTACTGGGGTGAATTTTGCGCAGCCTCTGTGATAACAGCACGCAAGTAAAATTTATATCAGTAGCGCGCTTAAATTTATGTAAGAGTTTTATTTTCAACTGACTATATGATAACGGTCTTGGGAGATTTAGCAAAGGCTATCAAGTGTATAGACGGTAACAGCTGCCATTCTTGATAAAACTTACAAAAACACCCGCATGGATGGCGGGTGTTTTTATTTGATAAACTATGCAGTGGTAAATCAGATACTTATGCAAACACTTTTAGACGCGCACGACCGTTAGCTACGGCTAGCTTAACCTGATTGGGTGCAGTACCGCCTAGATGATCACGGGCGGCAAGTGAGCCTTCCAAAGTTAAGAAATCAAACACATCATCACCAATCGCGTCACTAAACTGCTGCAGTTGAGCAAGTGATAAATCACTTAAATCAACGCCTTCTTTAATACCCAATGCAACCGCATTACCGACCACTTCATGCGCATCACGGAATGCCACACCTTGGCGAACCAGATAGTCTGCCAAGTCGGTCGCAGTCGCATAGCCTTTCATGGTGGCTTCGCGCATGGCATCGATGTTTGGCGTGATGTTTGGTAGCATATCAGCAAAAGCGAGTAGCGAACCCGTTAAGGTGTCAACGCAATCAAAGAGAGGCTCTTTGTCTTCTTGGTTGTCTTTATTGTAGGCCAGTGGTTGGCTCTTCATCAGGCTTAATAAGGTCATCAGTTGTCCAAAGACACGCGCCGCTTTACCACGTACCAACTCTGGCACGTCAGGGTTTTTCTTTTGCGGCATGATAGATGAGCCAGTACAGAAACGATCTGGAATCTGTACAAAGTTAAACTGCGCCGACATCCACAAGATGATCTCTTCACTCATGCGTGATAAATGCATCATTAAGATAGAGGCCGCTGAAGTAAACTCAATGGCAAAATCACGATCAGAGACCGCATCGAGTGAGTTTTGACAAATACCTTCAAAGCCAAGCAGCTCAGCGGTAATGGTACGATCAATTGGGAAGGTCGTACCCGCAAGGGCAGCGCTACCAAGTGGCATCTGGTTGATACGGCGACGGGCATCGACCAGACGCTCGGTATCACGATATAACATCTCAAACCATGCCATCACATGATGGCCAAAGCTAACTGGCTGCGCCGTTTGCAAGTGCGTAAAGCCAGGCATGATAGTATCGGTATGCTGCGCTGCCAAATCAAGCAGGCCGCTTTGTAGACGTACCAACAGAGCGATGATATTGTCAGTTTCTTCGCGTAACCACAGACGAATATCGGTGGCGACCTGATCATTACGGCTACGTCCTGTATGCAGTTTTTTGCCGACGTCGCCGACGATATCGGTCAAGCGTGACTCGACGTTCATATGCACGTCTTCAAGCGTAATGGACCAGTTAAACTCGCCCGCTTCGATCTCGCTGAGCACTTGCTGTAAGCCATCGATAATGGTTGCGACTTCCTCGCTAGTCAGAATCTCGCACTCTTTGAGCATGGTAGCGTGGGCGATAGAGCCTTCGATATCATGACGGGCAAAGCGTTGATCGAAGCCGACTGACGCAGTGAATGCGGCAACGAAGCTATCGGTTGCTTCACTGAAGCGTCCACCCCACATTTGCTGGCCTTGGCTACTTGATTGGTTATTTTGTGCGGTGTTTTTAGCTGCGTTTGTGCTAGAATCGAGCGCACCTGAATGATTATTTGGCTGGGGATTACTAGAATTTGAAGAGTTGGCGTTCATATTGGTCTAAGACAAGTCAGGAGAATAAGAGCTTAAGTATAGCAAAGGATGAGGTTGCCTTGCTAGCTGAGCGCTTAGAGTTTTTTATTCCCAAACTCATGGAGGTCATGAAGCTTTGGCAGTGGCTGCTGTATATCGTTTTTTGGTCGCTGTTTGTTACCGTTATTGATCGTCATGATCTCGTAACTTGGTCAGAGTTTTTGCTCAAATTTATGAGCCGAGTCATTCAAAATATTTTGTCGATTATCCCTCCGTTATATTTGATTGATTATCTGCGTCCTATTCTGAAGCGCATGAGCATCCCTAAAGTCAGTATGTTTATATTACTGCTCATGATCATCAGCTCTGCGTTAATGATGATCTTGGTGATGCTGGTTATGATCAACGTTGGCTGGCTTGAATACAACTATCACGCTTTTGTATTAAATGTATTGTTTGATGGCGTGATTTCTGGTGGTTTTACGTTAGTGTTTTTAATATATTTTTTACATCGACATCGTGAGTTAGTAGCACTTAAGCAGTCATTTGAAAACAAACTCATCGCTCAAAACTATTTAATCAAAGCGCGTATTGCCCCGCATTTTTTATTTAATACCATCAACACCTTGACATCGCTGATTGAATCTAATCCACCGCGCGCGGCAGATCTTTTGCAACATGTGTCAGCACTGTTTCGTGCCAGTTTTAATGGTCCACGTGAGATTAGCTTTGAAGAAGAGGTTGCTCTGTGTGAGCATTATTTGGCCATTGAGTCGAGCCGTTTGACGGATAAGCTGGTTGTCAGTTGGGATCTTCCTGACGATGATATTATGTATGATATGGTGATTACGGCATTAACCTTACAAAGTGTAATCGAAAAAATGCTGCTCAATGTGGCTGAGATGACCACTGAAACCATCCATATCGATATTGTGGTAACGTGGCAAAAGCACGTTGTTGCTATCACCATTACTGTGCAATTACCCAGCAAGACCTTGATGATTACGCATGATTTGCGCCGCCAACTAGATCTGCATGAGCAAGCTGAGCGCTTAAAAACCCATTTTGGGGAAAGCTCAGAGATCGAAAGTACGGTAACCAGCGAACGCATCATCACGGTCATTAAGTATCCTCTATATGACGTCGGGCTTTGAGCCTTATCTTTCATACCTGTAAATCAAAAGTTTTATCCTGTAACGTTTGTTAAGCCTAATTTCAAGCTATTTCTTAGCTATGGCATGCTTATTGCATCGCTTAGCTAAGTAGCTATTTTAAAAATGCTAACCCATGGTAATCATACTAAAAGTAGCTGTTTATTTTTAAAACATCTTTAAATTTTTATGTGCACAAGGCGATAAGTTACTATCAAGACGCCTGAGTATTTTTTTAAATTCAAATATATAGATAACAAATAGAAAACAAATGTTTTTTAGTTTAAGCACCATGCATTTTAGGTTTACAGTAGAATGTGGCGAAAATAACAATACCCCATGGACTAAGACTTTTACTTTATAACATTTTTTATTTGCAAACGAATCAACAGATTAGGTCTTCAGACGTAGGATGAGAAGTATCAGTGAGCAATGCAATTCCTCCTACTGTCAGATAAAAATTGTTAATAATATTAATATAGCGTTAAGATGCTAAAAAAGAGGAGTTGACATGCGTATTGTCATTTGTGACGATGAACCACTCGCTCGTGAGCGTTTGGTCAGGATTGTACAGGAGTCAGGATATGAGGTGGTCGCACAAGCAACGACGGGTGCAGAAGCCGTTACTGCGGTAAAGCTACAGCAACCTGATGTTATCTTATTAGACATACGCATGCCGGAGATGGACGGAGTGCGTTGTGCGCAGTTACTCAATGAGCTTGAGCATCCGCCAGCGATTATATTTGTCACGGCTTATGATCACTATGCTATTACTGCGTTCAAAGCCAATGCTATTGGTTATCTATTAAAACCTGCCAACAAAGATGAGCTA
Source organism: Psychrobacter sp. H8-1 (assembly GCF_904846575.1). Taxonomy (NCBI): domain Bacteria; kingdom Pseudomonadati; phylum Pseudomonadota; class Gammaproteobacteria; order Moraxellales; family Moraxellaceae; genus Psychrobacter; species Psychrobacter sp. H8-1. The sequence continues at coordinate 2,988,096 of NZ_CAJHBG010000001.1, read as the reverse complement.
TTGGATGCACTGAGTAAAGCCAAAAACTTAAATGCGGCTCAGCTAAACCAAATCCGTAAGCTTGAAGACCCGACGGCTCGACCTGTACGTGAGCATATTTCTGCGCGTACCCATCGCGGCGTTGAGTTAATTAAGCTTAAAGATATCTATTACTTTACGGCAGATCAAAAGTACGTCAAAGTCCGTCATAAAAACGGCGTCGTGCTGATTGACGAGACCCTAAAAGAGCTTGAGGAAGAGTTTGGCGAGCGTTTATTCCGCGTTCATCGCAATGCTATTATCAATCTCAGCTATTTAGATTATCTAGAAACCATAGACTCAGGACAGTATCAGGTTCGTTTTAAAGGGATTGAAGAGGCTTTAGCGGTTAGCCGTCGCCATCTACCGGCATTGCGTGATAAAATACAAAGTATGTAACAGGCCGCTGAAAAGTAGATATTGATAAAAAGTAGCGTTTATTATTCAGACCTCTACATTCAAATAATTAAAGGTTCCCACCGCTCTCGCGACTTACTCCGCAGCTTTCGCAACTTATTATAATTATTAACCCTCTTAACGAAAAAGTATGCAAACACAGATGCCATATCATCAGACCCTTATTTATGCTTAAATAGGGGTATTTTTTTTGCGTCTTATAGACGTCCTAACAGCAGTAATATTGAATCAACAATATCGAACCCATTATATTGAGGCCACTTATGAGCACCACACAGCAACCTACTTTGAAGACGTTAAACATCGCCACTCGTCAAAGTCCTCTTGCTTTATGGCAAGCAGAGCACATTCGTGACCGACTTTTAGCGTTATATCCAGAGATGACCATCAACCTTCTAAAAATTGTCACTAAGGGTGATAAGATTTTGGACACGCCCCTGGCAAAAATCGGGGGTAAGGGTTTGTTTGTCAAAGAGCTTGAGCAGGCGCTGTATGACAAGCAGGCAGATATTGCCGTACATTCATTAAAAGATGTACCGATGCAGCTACCTGAAGGCCTGACGCTTGGGGTTTATTGCAAACGCGCCGCGCCAACAGATGCGTTTGTGTCTAACACTTATAGTAATATCGATGAGTTGCCAGAAGGCGCCGTCGTTGGTACCTCAAGTTTGCGTCGTCAATGTCAAATCAAAGCCTACCGTCCAGACCTACAAATAAAAACCTTGCGCGGTAACGTAGGGACGCGATTAGGAAAGCTCGATGCGGGGGATTATGATGCGATTATCCTAGCGACCAGTGGTCTGCAGCGTATTGAGCTGACGGAGCGCATTCGTGGTGAGCTCGATATCGACACCTGCTTGCCCGCAGTCGGTCAAGGGGCATTGGCAATTGAGTGCCGTAAAGGTGATGCAGAGGTAATGGCATTGCTTGCACCGCTTAATGATAATCAAGCGCGTATTCGCCTAATCGCAGAGCGTGCTTTGAACCGTCATTTAGAGGGTGGCTGCCAGGTTCCTATTGCAGCTTATGCAGTACTGCATGCGGCAGACGCGACAGATTTTGACAACGATGATGCGGGTGATCAGTTATGGCTGCGCGGCCGTGTCGGACAAGCGGATGGCAGCGAACTGCTAAAAGCTAACAAGCGTATTACACTAACAGGAACGCAAACAGAGCAAGAAGAGCAGGCCAATCAGCTGGGTATCGATGTCGCTAAGATGTTGTTGGCTGATGGTGCAGGTGATATCTTGGCAGCAATTTATAACCCTTAATTATAAACAGACCTTAGTTGTCGTGAATACCTTCATGGCTTCTGTTTTTTAATCCATGGTCAAACTCAAAAAGTTGAGCAACAAACGCAGGCAAGCTTCTTGAGTTTGGCACAAACCAAACCCATTGTTTCGAGCAAGTATATGTCTATGTCTCGCGCATCATCGTCTCAATTAACGGACTTCTCAACATCATCTCCAGCCGTGGTGATCAATACCCGTCCAGTAGAGCGCGCCGCACCTTTAACGGAGTATTTGCAGAATGCTGGTTTGACGGTTGTCGATATACCAATGTTGACACTGCAAACCCGTGCTGTCAGTGATGCAGATATCGAGCTGATGCGCCGCTGGCTAGCAGGTGATTATCAAGCGTTGGTCATCGTCAGCCCCACGGCGGCGGCTTCAGGCTTGGCAGTGTGGCAAGCGCTTGCACAAGAAAAGCAGCAAGCTGATACAAATAAACCATCAGGAACGATAGCGAATGAGCTTGGCGCTAACACAGCACCCAGCCACATCATTGCGGTAGGAGAGGCGACAGCTTCAGTATTGCAAGATCCCAAGCTACACCCTAACTATCAAGTCCTAAAGCCAATTATTGCCAACAATGAAGGTATGCTGGCCATGCCAGAGATTGAACATCTGCAAGCAGGTGACAAGCTTTTGGTTTGGCGCGGGCTTGGTGGGCGGCGATTATTGGCGAATACTCTAAAGGAGCGCGGAGTACAGATTGATAGTATCGCTTGGTACGAGCGTACTTTACCTGTCGATGCAAGCGCAAACTACCAGCAATGGCACAGCCGCTTTACGGCAAGAGATGAAGAGCAACCACTGTCAAAGCCAGTTGTCATTGTGAGTAGTGGTACCGCTTTTGAGCATTGGGCAAGCGTGGTCGCGCAAACACAGGCCTCTGTATCAGACTCAGGTTTAGAGCAGGCATCTGCGCTGACCTTGTCTGATTTTAATTATGTGGTACTAGGTGAGCGTTTAACGAATATGCTTGCTGAGAAGCAACTGCGCCATTGGCGTGTAGAGGACTTGTCGCCTGCGACTATTTTAGATGCCATTCAAAGTGATCGTCTGTCCTAGCGGACGCTTTTATAAACAACTATTTTTGCTACTTTATCATTTGATTGCTCATTTTGAGGAGCAATCAAAACTATCTATAACGGTGCTGCATTATGTCAACAGAGCTTGAACCTTCATCTGATACGCTAGCTGCCGTTCAGCAGCGCCGGCAGGCGAGCATCTTATTGTCACGACTGCAGTGGCTGTTTATATTGCTATTGATCATCGCTTTGGCTTGGTTATATGTCTCCCAGCAGCGTTTTCAAAATCAAATCAATGAGCGTTTGCACAGCAATGAGCAAGTAGTCAGTCGTTTGAATGAGATGGATGATCGTCTCTTTGCTATCAGTCAGCAAAGTCTACCCGAACCTAGATCGCAAGCAGGCAGTCAAGCACAAAACCAGCTGGACTTATTACGCATTCAGATACAGGCAGCCGATAGACTACTGGCTGATAACAACCATAGTGCTGCGATTGATTTGCTACGAGGTTTGCAGTGGCAGCTATCGCAAAGCAATAATGAGATTGCACCGACTTTAACCATCGTGATCAAACAAAGCTTGGCCGAAGACATTGAGCGTCTGCAGGCTCAAAGCAACCAGCCTAGCCCATGGCAGCTACAAAACCTTGCGATGCAAGATATTCAAGAGTTTTTGCATAGCACTAATTATGGGAACAGCATTGATGCTAGAAATGATGGCCGAGATAGCACTACAAGGATCACAGTAACGAATCGGCAGCTCATCATTCATGAAGTAATCATGACGCTAAACTTGGCGATGCAAGCCAGCAATATGCGTGAAAAAGAACAGTTAACCAGTTATCTACAGCAAGCACGAAAGCAGCTGCAAGTACTTGTGCCAAATACATCTTTGCCCAAAAATAATGCTCATGCAAATTCTGTCACGCCCTCTACTGATACTGATAAGCACACGACTGGTCATCAGAAGAGCTTAACCAAAGAAGCACCACATAATATCTCCGAAGTCATGGTCTGGCTTGATGAGCTGATTGCCAATGCTCCAGCTGCAACGCCTTTGTTGACGACACAAATGCTTGATAAGTCTCGATAGGAGTGAGTATAGTGATAATGGCAGCAGCGTTATAGCCAATCTACGATAAAACAAGGTGAATGATGACTACTATTAATCAAATATCAAGTTTGACGGCAGAGCTGCCACGTGAAAGCCGCCCAGAAGCGCTTGCACATTATGCAGTGATATATATCCAAGCCATACACTGGGGTGAGATGGATGCGTTCAATCATTTGAATAACGTGGTTTATTATCGTTATGCTGAATCAGCGCGTATCGCTTATTTACAAAAGATTGGGGCATTTGATGGCAGTGTGACCATACTGGCGCAGTCAAGCTGTCAGTATTTACGTCCAGTGGTCTATCCTGATATTTTACTGATTGGTGTCCGTTGTCAGCGTCTTGGCAATACCAGTATTGTCATTGAGTACAGCTACTATAGCTTGGCGCAGCAAGCAGTGGTTGCTACTGCTGATGCGGTGTTGGTACGTTTTGCTAGTGATGGCAAACAAAAAATGCCATGGACCACCGTTGAGCGCGAGCAACTGTTTGCTTTGGAAGCAGAGTTTGGTCACACGCCTGAGTCTTAATATTAAGATCTGTTTGATTATTCAAATATAGTTCTGACAGTCAGAAGCAGTCTATAGTCGTCGATACACTCTAAAAATGTCATAACGCTACTGGGATGCTATCTTTTGAAGTACAGTTGCGCAGCCTCTGGGTACGCAGCACGCAAGTAAAATTTATACCAGTAGCGCGTTTAACTCCATAACAGTTTTACATTCAGCTGACTATAAACGCAGTTAAAAAAAAGGCACGCCAATAAAATGAGCGTGCCTTTTTTGTATGCTGTATTTGCTAACAGGAAGTTTTAAACTCGATATTAGCTTTATTTGGGTGCATGGACAAAGTCCACAACGTTTAAGTCAAAGCCAGATAGAGCGTAAAACTTCATCGGCGATGACAGCAAGCGCATATCACGCACCCCTAAATGGCGCAGAATCTGTGCACCAACACCGATACTACGATACGGCTGCTGAGCAATGGTCGATAGTGATTGATTATCGGAAGCTTTATCAAGCGCGTCACCCAAATCGATCGGCTGATGACTACCAATCCATACCAAGACCCCACGCTCTGAAGCACTGATCTCTTCTAATGCCGCTTGTACGCTCCAGCCGCTACGTCCAGTGGTGTCATTCTTGGCGGCAAACAAGTCACGCAGCGGATGAAATCCGTGAACACGTACCGTACTCACACCTTCGCTCACATCACCCTTGACCAGTGCTATATGAGTCTCATCTGCACCAAACTCGCGGAAACGGTGTAGCGTGAAGGTGCCATGTTCTGTCTCAAAAGGATGCGTGTCAATCTCTTCTACCGTTTGCTCATTAGCGATGCGATAGTTGATGAGGTCAGCGATGGTACCGATCTTTAGATCATGCTCTTTGGCAAATATCTCAAGATCATCACGGCGTGCCATCGTACCATCAGCGTTGATAATCTCTACAATGACCGCTGCTGGCTCAAGTCCTGCTAGACGTGCTAAATCACAACCGGCTTCAGTGTGGCCAGCACGGTGCAAGACACCGCCGTTTTGAGCCATAATAGGAAAGATGTGCCCAGGTTGTACGATGTCTTCTGGTTTTGCAGCTGATGATACAGCCGCCTGAATGGTACGCGCACGATCTGCAGCAGAGATACCAGTCGTTACGCCTTCAGCCGCTTCAATAGAGACGGTAAAGTTGGTGCTGAATTTTGCCTCGTTACGATCAGACATTAGCGGCAGTGCTAGCTGTTGGCAACGTGCTTGCGAAAGGGTCAAACATACCAGTCCACGTGCATGAGTAATCATAAAGTTGATGTCTTCAGGACGGACATGGGTTGCCGCCATGATAATGTCGCCTTCGTTTTCGCGATCTTCATCATCCATCAAGATGACCATCTTTCCAGCGCGAATGTCTTCGATAATTTCAGGAACAGTATTCAAATTCATAAAAAGTCTCAATGTTTTATTATTTATCAATGTGTGGAAGATAAGGTGTAAAAATAAAAATTAATTTGCCTATTGTAGCAGTAGATTAGCTGCAGCGCTGCAGCTGTTGCTAGAAAGTCGCTCACTAATAGGGATGGGAAAGCGTCAATAAATGTTACTCGTATCCTGATATGGTTACTGTTGGCAGATTTTAAAGGCTTGGGCTGCGACTGGTCATCTCATTGCTAGGCCATCAATCTGATTATTGGTGTATGGCGTTATAATATTTGTCGCTATTTTATATAGGACTGACTATATATCTGATGAGGACGCGGCCTAGAGGACACTTTTTATTCATTGCCCGCCGCTTGAGATTTTAACCAATCCATAAACTGTTTACTGTGCTGCTCACGCTGATTGTCTGCAAATTCATAAAAACGAGTGCCCACTAGATTATCAGGCAAGTAGCTCTGCGGATAATAATGATTGGGATAGTTATGTGGATAAGCATAACCTTGGCCATAGCCTTGGTCACGCATCAGTTTGGTGACACCGTTACGCAGATGTAGAGGAACAGGGGAAGCGTCTTTTTCTGCCAAAGCCATCGCCGCATTGATTGCTTGATAGGTGCTATTACTTTTAGCGCTGGTCGCCAGATAAACCACGACCTGACCTAAGATAATACGTGCTTCAGGCATCCCTATCGACTGGACGCTGCGCAGCGCCGCATCAGCGAGCAGGAGTGCATTGGGGTTGGCATTGCCAATATCCTCACTGGCCAAAATCACTAAGCGCCGTGCGATAAAGTCTGCAGGCTCGCCGCCAACCAACATTCGCGCCATCCAATATAGCGCCGCATCAGGGTCTGAGCCGCGTACGGATTTGATCATAGCGGAGACGATATCATAATGCTGCTCACCGTTTTTGTCGTAGCGTACCAGCGCCGTTTGAGCCACTCGTCCGACCAATTCATCATCAATCATGATAGGTGATTGCTTTGGATCGGCAGTCTGTACCGCCAGCTCTAATAGGTTGAGCGCTTTACGGGCATCTCCATGAGCCAATTGACTGATAAAATCTTGCGCTTGCAAGTTGATAGACAGTTGCTGAAGTACGCTATCTTCAGTAATCGCGCGATGGAGTACGGTAGCAATCTGTTCCGAGGTAAGCGGCTCTAAACGGTACACTTGGCAACGTGACAGTAGAGCATTATTGACACTGAAAGATGGGTTTTCAGTGGTCGCGCCAATCAAGGTAATATCACCAGATTCGACGGCTCCTAAAAGAGCATCTTGCTGGGCTTTATTAAAGCGGTGAATCTCATCGATAAACACCACTGGCGATTCAAAGCTCAAACCGTCTTTACTGTCCAAGACTTCACGTAGTTGTTTGACGCCTGTATTGAGCGCTGACAAAGCATGAAACGGCCGCCCCACGGCACCAGCTAATAGCATGGCGATGGTGGTTTTACCGATACCTGCTTCACCATGCAAGATGATAGATGGCAGATGATTTTGCTCAACCAAGCGCCGCAGCGGTGCACCTTCAGCCAACAGATGTGCTTGACCGATGATGGCATCAAGAGAAGTCGGACGCATACGCTGCGCCAGTGGGGTATCGGTATGAAAGTTGGGGGGCATAAAGTTCTCTGTTTTTTAACGAAGCGTTGCTGCAATATAAGTGAGGCTAGCGCAGTTCCATGTTAATGCCAGTCATATAAATGTACAGCTTATGTCTTAGATGCTTTTATTTTGTGGTGGCTAGCCTTATTTATAGACTATGATAATCAATAGGTTATGGTATCAATGCCTTATAAACAAGTAAGCCGATTACTTGCATCGCAGTTAGGCAGCTATTCTGCATTTGCCATGCAATCTTAACGACGGAGATACTTATTAACAATGATACGTCAGACCATAAAGCAGTTATTGAGCCGAAAATGGCATTTATCAAGCCATGATAAGCAGCTATCGCGGTACCTTAGCACAGGTGAGGTTGCGCTGGCACGTTCAGTCTTTGGAGACAACATTGATCTCGATACTGTGCAGCTAAAAACTGCTTGGTGGGTACTAAAAAACTATGCAGTTAGCCCGAATGGCAATATCTATTTTCATAGAGCAGATTGGATAGAGGATTTTAGTAAAGTCTCAATCAGCAAACAACGTTGGCTAATACATGAGCTGACCCATGTCTGGCAACTGCAGCAAGGCTTAAAGGTGGTGCGCGGAGCGCTTATCAATCGGCGTTATGATTATGATTTAGCAATAGGGCAGTCGTTTTTTAAGTACGGTATTGAGCAGCAAGCACGGATGGTAGAGGATTACTTTGTACATCGCCATTTCGGCCAGGACTGTCGGGCATTTGAAACTTGCATTCCATTTCTAGCATCGCCGGCTGAGAATCCTACTATCATAAGTTGATACTATTACCATAAGTTAAAGGTATCTCTTTAAAGCTACCTTTTTACAACTACCTTTTACAACTACTCTAACGAATCGCACTGACGGTTCGTTCACAGTTTGATATTCAGCTTGCGCTTAAGACACGCTATGCTAAAACAGGTATTTACTATCAGTGCTTATAATAACCACATCAATTAATAATAAATAAGAGCTGCTATTTGGGCTTATAACAAAGGAGTGGTGCCGTGATGTTTACTCGTTTAACCTCAAAGTCTGATGCCAACAGTCAGAAAAGCACTATGCGTAAGGATGACGCTACTGAGCTGACTACTCAGACACGGCGTATCCCTAGTCTGTTAGCTGCAACACTTGCAGGAGCGTTATTGCTGACGGGTTGTCAGCAGCCGTCAGAACCATCAGCCTCTGATGCAGATAGTCAACCCAGTACCCAAGCCGATGTTGAAGCCTCCAAGCCTGTGGCAATCAGCGATTCTGCAGCAGCGCGTATCGAGCAATTCCAACCATCATACGTCGTGCAGATGCAAGGGCTACAGCGACGATTACAGGCAGAGTATGAGTCATTACAAGCGGCAGATAGTCCTGACAGTGACAATGGCTTACTAACGACTGTATCACCTGAAACGACGACTGGCACCGAGTCCACTGATACCGATAGCCAAACCAATGACACAGCGGCACTTAACACCGCTGAATCGACCAATGTTACTGTTGGTGCCGATACAGCTACTCAAGAAGGCGCTGTAGGGACAGAAATAAATACCAGCACTGAGGTTGGTGAACGAGACTTAGAAGTGCTAAAGCGCATCAGCCTTGAGCCAAGAGAGCCCGAGGTACTGACGGAAGCGCAAATCATAGAACGCTATCAGCAAGCAACACAGGCACTGTATCAGCCAGCAAATACTGCGCTTAGCGCTCAAGACATAGATACTTTGCTTAATATCGCAACCTTGTTGCCGCAATTGTTCGAACATACGGAGATTGCGGAGCGGCTGAGCGTAAAAAGCCCAGCACTGGCTCGGATTATCGTACAGCATCAAGTTTGGAAGCAAATAGAAGCGCAGCAAGCATTAGATATGCAGCAAATGAAGCTGACACAGCAGCAAGAGTTTGAAACTTTGATGGCAAAGTTTAATGACACCATCAAAGATTATGATGCGCAGATCGCCAAATATGAACGTCTGCTACAAGAGTTTCAGGACTAAAAGAGTGTTAAAGATATAGTCGACCCTAAATAAAGCGAATAGATTTTGCCATGTGCTGTTGGGATGAATTTTGCGCAGCCTCTGGAGTGGCGAAGTCACACAGCAAGCAAGGAAAATTTATACCAACAGCACTACATCATTTTTAAAGTGTCTTAACTAACTATAGTTCGAGAGTAAGTTTCTCTTCCATAAATCTTCCATAAAAAAATCCCGCACACTGGCGGGATTTTTGTTGTTTCAATATCTAGTATCTGCTCAAAATTACTTACGATCTTCAGTTTTGACAAAATCGCGCTTTACTTCACCAGTATATAACTGACGTGGGCGACCGATTTTGAACGGTGCGCTGTGCATCTCTAACCAATGACTGATCCAACCAGAGGTACGAGCCAATGAGAAAATCACAGTAAACATTGACGTTGGAATGCCGATGGCTTTTAGAATAATACCAGAGTAGAAGTCAACGTTTGGATACAAATTACGCTCGATGAAGAACGGATCTTCTAAAGCAATTTTTTCGAGCTCCATCGCTAATTCAAGCTTAGGATCATCGATACCTAGCGCTTCTAATACTTCATCAGAGGCCTGTTTAAGCACTTGAGCGCGTGGGTCGAAGTTCTTATAGACACGGTGACCAAAGCCCATGAGTTTCACTTCACGGCTTTTCACTTTTTCCATAAATGCAGGAACGTTTTCAACAGTACCGATCTCATCTAACATCTCAAGTACTGCTTCGTTGGCACCACCATGTGATGGGCCCCATAACGCAGCAATACCAGCAGCGATACAAGCGTATGGGTTTGCGCCAGTAGAGCCAGCCAGACGTACCGTAGACGTTGAAGCGTTTTGCTCATGATCCGCATGCAAAGTAAAGATTTTGTCCATTGCTCTTGCAACAACAGGGTTTACTTTATAGTCAACGTCACCAGGGGTAGCAAACATCATGTACAAGAAGTTTTCAGCATAGCTAAAGTCATTGCGTGGATACATGAACGGCTCGCCCTGTGAGTATTTATAACTCATCGCAGCCAGTGTTGGCATTTTGGCAATCAGACGAATAGCTGTGATCTCACGATGCTCTTCATTACTGATATCTAAGTCTTCATGATAAAACGCTGATAGAGCACCGACGACACCGACCATAATGGCCATCGGGTGTGCGTCACGGCGGAAGCCTTCAAAGAACTTACGCAGCTGATCATGAACACCAGTGTGTTTACGAATTTTTTCAAAGAAGTCTGCTTTTTGTTCGCTATTAGGCAGGTCGCCGTGGATGAGGGCATAAGCCACTTCTAAATATTCAGCATTGTTTGCTAATTGATCGATAGGGTAGCCGCGATGCAGTAGCTCGCCTTTACCACCGTCAATAAAGGTGATTTTTGACTCGACAGGGGCAGTTACTTTAAAGCCAGGATCGTAAGACCAGTAACCAGACTCTTGTAAGGCAGCAACATCAATAACTGGGCGTCCTAGAGTTCCTTTAGTAATAGGGAGTTGGTAATCCTTACCATCTACTGTTAGTGTGGCATTGTTATCAGCCATAATTTCCTCTCCGTTGGTTTTAGCTTGTTAGAGTAAAAGTGCTAACGATACAAACCTTCGTATCGTTAATTTCGTATCGTTGATAGTACAAATGAAAAAACACGAATGAACTAATTTGGTAATTCAGCTATGTTACCAGTAATTAAGCGCGATTTGAAAAGACTTTTCATAGTGAGAGAGCCAAGATATATGGTTTAAAGGCATTTGTCCGCAGTAATATTTGTATCAAAATATGTCTATTTGCCAATTTGTTATAAAACACTCATTCTTGGACTCGCTAAAAAAAGCGGTCTATTATGATAAAATATGACTCTTTTTATCAACAGGCTATGAATAGGTTTTCTATTTAGCTTGGCAGAAACAGACGGTGCATGACTAACAGGAAAACTTAGTCGAGTTTATAATAGATCAGGTATGCGCAACATTCTAGCAAACATATTACGCATATCTGGCTTTTTGTGAGAATAACTCTGATATTCACTATTTAGGGGATAAATTTGTAATTATCGGCCAGTCATTTTATAATTAGAAAAATTTGACTGACACTAATTTCGCTATATCCAATAATTACTTAGCAAAAGACACTCTACTAAGCATCAGATTTGCTGCTATTTTTTAGTCGCTGGTCGATGGTTAGCTCATAAATCAGAAGCTAAACAATAGTTTATGACTTGAATGTTGTTGTTATTTGATCTATTTTTAGATAAGCATTGGTTTTAGAGTATAGTTATGTCTTTTTCAAAGACCAATTAGAAATAGACCAGATAACAATACTCAGCAATCAACGATAATACCGTTGGCTGTTGCAGCCAAAGCATGATTATTGACTTACTTCACCACTTACAATGACTAGATTCATTATGATTATATGATGAGGCAACACCTATTGTTGACTGTCAAAAAGTAAGTGAGCTCAGTGAGCTGGAAAGTAAGTAAACATAGTATGTATCAGTGATTATAGTATGTATCAGTGATTGTTGAAACTCATAGTGATATGTAGTAGGACCTTAGCGAAGTCAGCTAGCTCTTCCTTACTTTATTCGTCTCGTGTGGTGCTATAGGCACTCAATGTTATTTAGTTTCATTGAATCCCCATGGCAGATACAGGAGTATAACCGCAAAAAGGATGCCCGCTGTGAAAAGCAACCGACCCATTAACTTGCCTTTGAGCCAAGTGATTAGCGTTAATAGTTCGCCGATAGCCAGAGCCTCGATTTTACATCGTATCTCAGGAATTGTTCTTTTCTTATTGATTCCGGTAATGCTGTGGCTTTTACAAACCTCTTTATCTTCTCCTCAAGATTTTGTCGCTGTCTTTGATAATGTGCTTGTGCGTTTTGTTGCATGGGTTTTTGTCGCAGCAACCGCATACCATTTCGTGATGGGTGTTAAGCACTTATTTGCGGATATGGGCTTCAACGAGGATCTTCAGTCAGGTAAAACAGCGTCAATTGTGAGCTTTGTTATTGCCGCTATATTGATCGTGCTGTCATTTATATGGGTGATGTTCTAATGATTAAAAATGATACAGGAATTAAGAGCGCGACAGGTCTTACTGGCTCAGGCTCGCGCGATTGGGTAATGCAGCGTATTAGTGCCGTCGTATTGGCGGTATATTCCGTTGTCATGGTAGGTTTTTTTGTATTCAACGGTGATTTGACTTACGAGCAGTGGGTTGGTTTCATTACGAGCCTACCGATGCGCTTACTAAGCTTGGTGGCAATCATTGCATTGGCAGCTCACGCTTGGGTAGGGATGTGGACGGTATTGACCGACTATATCCAATCTTCTGGGCAGCGCCTTGTGCTACAAGCTGTTATGATTATCGCAATTTTAGTATATCTATTTTGGGGCATCATGATTTTTTGGGGTAATGGCTTAGGTGTCGTTGCCGTTTAACTGTTTAATTCACTGTTAAAAAATGATGGCTATACACATTTTAGTAAGTGGCTGAAGATTGAATAAATAAAGTCCAGTAGGAGTGATTAGGTATCTATACAATACAATGCCTTTTTCTGCTCCAATTAGACTGTCATCCAATCTTTGTATTACTTCCCAAGCATTAACAGGCATTAGGAAAATTGTAATGGCAACAAGACAAGATAATACCATTAGCAACATCAAAACCCTCAACTATGACGCTGTCATCGTTGGCGGTGGTGGGTCAGGTATGCGTGCCTCCCTACAACTGGCCGAGTCAGGCATGAAGGTTGCGGTAATCACAAAAGTATTCCCAACGCGCTCGCATACAGTCGCCGCTCAAGGTGGTATCGGTGCTAGCCTTGGTAACATGAGTAATGACAACTGGCACTTCCACTTTTATGACACTGTCAAAGGGTCAGACTGGTTGGGCGACCAAGATGCCATTGAGTATATGTGCCGTGAAGCACCAAAAGTGGTGTATGAGCTTGAGCATATGGGCATGCCTTTTGACCGTAACGAAGATGGCACGATTTATCAGCGTCCATTTGGCGGTCATACCTCAAACTATGGCGAAAAAGCTGTACAACGTGCTTGTGCTGCTGCTGACCGTACAGGTCACGCACTATTGCATACGCTCTATCAAAGAAACTTAAAGCTGGGTGCTGAGTTCTTTATTGAGTGGATTGCGCTGGATTTGATCAAAGATGAAGACGGCAATATCAATGGCGTCATCGCTATTGAGCAAGAAACAGGTACCGTTGCAGTATTTCAAGCGCCAGCCACGGTCATAGCGACTGGCGGAGCAGGTCGTATCTTTACCGCCTCTACCAACGCCTATATCAATACGGGTGACGGTCTTGGTATGGCAGTTCGTGCTGGTGTGCCTTTGCAGGATATGGAATTCTGGCAATTCCACCCAACGGGTGTGCATGGTGCCGGTGTCCTATTGACTGAAGGGTGCCGCGGTGAAGGCGCGATCTTACGTAACAAAGATGGCGAAGCCTTTATGGAGCGTTATGCCCCAACGGTTAAAGACTTAGCACCACGTGACTTGGTCTCTCGTTCTATGGACCAAGAGATCAAAGAGGGCCGCGGCTGTGGTCCGAACGCTGACCACATTGTTATGGACATGACGCACTTAGGTGTAGACACCATCATGAAGCGTCTGCCATCTGTTTTTGAGATTGGTAAAAACTTCGCCAACGTCGATATCACCAAAGAGCCTATTCCTGTGATTCCAACCATTCACTATATGATGGGCGGTATCCCAACGACGATTAACGGTCAAGTGATTGTGCCAAATCTTGAAGGCCCAGTAGACGAAGACGGTCTATATACCGAAGGCACACTCGTAAAAGGTTTATACGCTATTGGCGAGTGTGCTTGTGTGAGTGTACATGGTGCCAACCGTCTAGGCACCAACTCACTGCTTGACTTGGTAGTCTTTGGCCGTGCAGCAGGTAAGCATATCGTTGAAGATTACTATCATGCGGACAACGCTTATAAGCCAATCGATCCACGTGTATTAGATTACACCTTGAGTCGTTTGAATAAGCTACAAGAATCAACTGATGGCTATAACGCACAAGACGTCGCTGACGAGATTCGTGCAACCATGCAGACACACGCCAGTGTATTCCGTACACAAGCGTCGATGGATGAGGGTGTCGCAAAGATTCTTGCATTGGGCGAAAAAGTTGACAAGATTCATCTTGGTGATAAGTCGCAAGTGTTCAACACAGCTCGTATTGAAGCGCTAGAAGTGGCTAACCTCTACGAAGTTGCAAAAGCAACGATGATATCAGCAGCGAGTCGTCATGAGTGCCGTGGTGCACATACGGTACTTGATTATGAGCGTCCAGAAGATGATCCAGTTGCACCAAACGGTCGTAACGACAACGAATGGATGAAGCACACTATCTGGTATGCTGAAGATAACAAAATTATCTACAAGCCAGTTCGTAAGGTACCGCTAACTGTGGATTACGTTGAGCCAAAAGTGCGTGTTTACTAATCGTCTCGTTAAACAGGTTTATGTAGTTTAATGAACGGTTTTCGAATTTAATTTTTGATTTTGTAAGGCCCGTTATTCATTATCATAAAGAGTTAAGACTTTTGAATAGCATAGCCTTACACCGCGTGGAGTTAGCACTATGAGTCGAGGTACTCGCACCATCGAGATATACCGCTACGATCCTGACAAGGACGCAGCCCCTTACATGCAAACATTTACGGTTGAGCTTTTAGAGTCAGATCGTATGTTGCTTGACGTTTTATTGCGCTTAAAAAAGCAAGACGAAACCATCACCTTTAGACGCTCTTGCCGTGAAGGCATCTGTGGCTCTGATGGTGTCAACATCAACGGCAAAAACGGCCTGGCATGTTTGATCAACATGAACACGCTGCCAGAAAAAGTCACTGTGCGTCCGCTGCCAGGTCTACCTGTTGTGCGCGATCTGGTCGTTGATATGAACCAGTTCTACGAGCAGTATGAAAAAGTACATCCGTTCTTGATCAATGATCAGCCAGCACCGCCAACAGAGCGTTTGCAGTCACCTGAGCAACGTGAAAAACTGAACGGTCTATACGAGTGTATCCTATGCGCTTGTTGCTCGACCAGTTGCCCATCGTTCTGGTGGAATCCTGATAAGTTCTTAGGCCCTTCAGCGTTGCTACATGCTTATCGTTTTGTGGCAGATAGCCGTGATACGGATGCACAAGCACGTTTGGCGCGTTTAGATGATCCATTCAGTCTCTTCCGTTGCCGCGGTATCATGAACTGTGTCTCGGTTTGTCCAAAAGGTCTGAACCCGACCCGAGCGATTGGCCATCTACGTAACCTGCTAATCGATCAAGCAGGTTAAGCTAGTAGCTAGCTTTAATAGATAGACCCTTAATATGTTGATAAAACACCGTCTGCTCATCAGGCGGTGTTTTTTTGTGATAATGACTGTCATCATGTAATGAATAAGGTTTATTAAACTAAGGCACTTGTTAATAGCGACGACCGCTCATATATATGCAGTAACGGATTATAAATTTGAGCTTACTGGCTATAAACTTTCACAAAACTGTATCAGTAACTACTAAGTAGTAATAAAAATACGTATGTAAAAATGTTATCATATGCCTGTTCGATTGCCTGAAAGTTTATTTAGAGGTCGTCGAATAAGTAGCCATGTAAATAACCGTGTAAGTAGCTATGAGAAATAAAGATGATAATGAGTATTTATTAGGTAAATACCTAGTATTGAAGAAACAAACTATATCAGGTAATTTAGGCATGTTACCCTAGATAGCAATGTATGTTAGGCGTAAAAAACAGCAGAAAATAGCTGAACGTCATGTGACCTATTGATTAAGTGACATTGATTAATAACTAGCATTGATTAAGTATTTCGATAGGAACCAATTGGTTATAGCTACTGTCAGTATATATAATTTAATTTTTTGAGACGAGCATACAAACAAAACTGTCCGTTCACAAATAATTAAGATTGAGGCATTCATCGGTGTTGACAGTCGCTCATGCAACCGACTCATGTGACATAGCCTGTCCGCTTAGCATAAAATAGATTACACAACAATAAGCACGATTCCATTCATTTATCTATCAAATAGACGATTATTATGAATAGTATAACTAAAGAAAGATCTGGCGCAGCGCATACTGAACTTGCGGCTGATAACGCCCACTATATCGAATCCCTTTATGAGCAGTATCTCAGTGATCCAGATAGCGTCGATGCTGATTGGCAAAGTTACTTCGAACAATACCAATCTCCTAATGATGCTAAGCACAATGAGATCAAAGATCAGTTCTTACTGCTTGCACGCAATCAAACAGCCAACAAAGTCAACACTGAAGCTGGTAGCAGTGCAGCCGATTGCGCTGATCCTAAGCAAATGGGCGTACAGCAGCTGATCTCAGCTTACCGTCGCCGTGGTCATCGCCGTGCTCAGCTTGATCCATTAGGGTTGCATCCACGTCCCGAAGTAGTGGATCTGACGCTAGAGTATCATGGACTGTCAGAAGCGGACTTAGATAATATTTACCCTACCAGTGATTTGAACATCGGTAAGAGTGAAGCACCGCTGCGCGAAATCATCGAAATCATGGAGCGTGTCTACTGCCGTTATATTGGTGTAGAGTATATGCACGTGACCACCAGTGTCGAAAAACGCTGGATGGAGAAGTATCTTGAGAGCAACCTTGGTCATATCGAGTTCGATAAAGAAAAACGCTTGTCTATACTTGAGCGCTTAACGGCTGCTGAAGGTCTGGAAAAATACTTGGCACGTAAATATACGGGTGTCAAACGTTTCGGCCTTGAAGGCGGCGAAAGCTTCATCCCTGCGGTCAACGAGATCATCCAGCGTGCCGGAAATTATGGCACCAAAGAGATGATGATCGGTATGGCGCACCGTGGACGCTTAAACGTACTGGTGAATATCTTAGGTAAAAACCCTGCCGATTTGTTTGATGAGTTCGATGGTAAAGTACAGCCAGAGAAAGGCTCAGGTGACGTCAAGTATCACAGTGGCTTCTCCTCTAACGTGATGACGCCAGGTGGTGAGGCGCATTTAGCACTGGCCTTTAACCCATCGCATCTTGAGATCGTTGCACCTGTACTACAAGGTTCAGTACGCGCGCGTCAAGTTCGTCGTAATGACCAACCTGGCCGTAGCGACAAAGATGGTAATTCAGTATTGCCCATCGTTGTACATGGTGATGCTGCATTTGCAGGCCAAGGCGTGGTGCAAGAGACCTTTCAGATGTCACAAACCCGTGGTTATACCACAGGTGGTACGCTACACATCGTCATCAATAACCAAGTTGGTTTCACCACCAGCCGTCAAGAAGATTTGCGCTCGACAGAATACTGTACTGATGTCGCAAAAATGGTACATGCGCCTATCTTGCATGTGAATGGTGATGATCCTGAATCAGTGATATTTGCTGCTCAGTTAGCGCTTGACTACCGTCATGAGTTCGATAAAGACATCGTCATTGACTTATTCTGTTATCGCCGTAACGGCC
The DNA here is from genome assembly GCF_904846575.1 of Psychrobacter sp. H8-1. Classification (NCBI taxonomy): domain Bacteria; kingdom Pseudomonadati; phylum Pseudomonadota; class Gammaproteobacteria; order Moraxellales; family Moraxellaceae; genus Psychrobacter; species Psychrobacter sp. H8-1. The sequence continues at coordinate 2,970,188 of NZ_CAJHBG010000001.1, read as the reverse complement.
ATAACGAAGCGGATGAGCCGTCAGCGACTCAACCACTGATGTATGCAGTGATCAAAAAGCTACCAACCACCCGCGCTATTTATGCACAGCAGCTTATTGATAAAGGCGTCATCACTGAAGAAGATGCCAAAAAATACGAAGATCAATACCGTGAGTCGCTAGACCGTGGTGATTATGTGGTGAACTCTTTGGTGAGTGATCCTGATGAGGCACTGTTTGTCGACTGGACACCCTATATCGGTCATGACTTGATAGATGACTGGGACACTGGTGTCGATATCGAAAAGCTAAAAGGCTATGGTCGCCGTATGGCGCAGATGCCAGAAGGCTATAAGCTTCAGCGCCAAGTAGAAAGACTGGTCGAACAACGTTTGGCCATGCAGACTGGCGAAGAGCCTCTGAACTGGGGTGCTGCTGAGACTTTAGCTTACGCCAGCTTGGTCGATAACGATGAAGTATTGGTTCGTATTACTGGTGAAGATGTCGGCCGTGGTACATTCTCACATCGCCATAGCGAAATATACAATATGAATGACGGCAGCATGTATGTGCCACTGTCTCATATCAGCGAAAAGCAGGCGCGCTTTGCCACTTACAACTCATTGTTGTCAGAAGAAGCCGTGTTGGCGTTTGAATATGGCTATGCAACGACTGTTCCAAATGCGTTGATTATTTGGGAAGCGCAGTTTGGTGACTTCGTCAACGGTGCACAGGTAGTAATTGACCAGTTCATCTCAAGCGGTGAAACCAAGTGGCAGCGTGTTTGTGGTTTGACTATGCTATTGCCACATGGCTTTGAAGGTCAGGGCCCTGAGCATTCTTCAGCCCGTCTGGAGCGTTTCTTACAGCTATGTGCTGAAGACAACATGCAAGTGATCACTCCGACGACGCCTGCACAGATATTCCATGTGCTACGTCGTCAAGCGATACGTCCAAGCCGTGTGCCATTGGTAGTGATGTCACCTAAGAGCCTGTTACGTCATAAGCTTGCGACATCCTCTCTAGAAGAGTTAGCAGAGGGTAAGTTTGAGACAGTACTGCCAGAGATCGATCAGCATGATGCAGACAAGATCACCCGTTTATTACTGTGTGGTGGAAAGGTCTATTATGACCTACTTGAGCAGCGCCGTGCCTTGGGCATAGAACATATTGCTATTGTTCGTATTGAGCAGCTTTATCCATTACCAGAAGAGCGTTTGATTGCTGAAATTGAAAAATACAGCAATCTTAAAGAAATCGTCTGGGCACAAGAAGAGCCGCTTAACCAAGGTGCTTGGTACTATTTAGCGCCGCATATGTTCCGTATTGTGGTACCGCATCCGACTAGAGCGAAGGTGATGGAGCCAGTAGCGCGCCCACCAAGTGCGGCACCAGCCACTGGTTCACCGAAATTGCATGCTCAGCAGCAACAAACATTGGTTGCCGAAAGTCTAGGCGTCAGTGTCGATGAGCTGGCAAAGTAGCGCTAAAAAACAGAGCAGCAGTATAAAGAAAAGATCGATCCCTATAACGTATATCAATCAGGCGGTGGCAGTCAGATATTATTAACAGTCAGCAATTATTAAATCATCAATAATAAGCTGTCATAGGTAAATGGCTCATAAATATGCATTATTATTTATGAGCCGTCTTCCAAAATACTGACTGCTCATCACGACTCAATAATAAATAGTAATATTCATATCTAAGGAGTATATCGATGGCTGAAATTAAAGCCCCCGTTTTTCCAGAATCGGTTGCCGATGGCACGATCGTTGAATGGCATGTCACTGAAGGCCAACAAGTTAACCGTGACGACCTTTTGGCTGAAATCGAAACTGATAAAGTTGTATTAGAAGTGGTTGCACCTGATGATGGTGTAGTGACTAAGATTGTTAAGCAAGTCGACGACACTGTTGAGTCTGCTGATTTGATTGCAGAGTTTGAAGCGGGCGCCAGCGGTTCTACCGATGATGCTCCTGCAGTAGATCCAGATCAACCTGCTGCTCCTGTACAAGCAAAGCAAGCTGCTGATGGCGGCGAGCCTACGCAAGGCGCAAGCGCTGCAGAAGCCGATCATAAAGATCAAAGCCCAGCAGTACGCAAAGCGGCAAAAGAGTCTGGCGTTGATCCAAAGAACGTCGAAGGCACTGGCCGTGGTGGTCGCGTAACCAAGACTGATATGGCTAGCCCAACCCTCAAAGCTGACAGCTCTATCAAGTCGGACAGTGGTCGCCCAGTCGCAGAGTCAGTTGGTGAGCGTACTGAAAAGCGCGTACCAATGACGCGTCTACGTAAGACAGTCGCCAATCGTTTGTTGTCAGCGTCACAAGATACGGCAATGCTAACGACGTTTAACGAAGTCAATATGAAGCCGCTGATGGACATGCGTGCGAAGTATAAAGAGCAGTTTGAAAAGCGTCATGGCGTACGTTTAGGCTTTATGTCGTTATTCGTAAAAGCAGCCACTGAAGCACTCAAACGCTTCCCAGCAGTAAACGCTTCACTAGACGGTGATGACATCGTTTATCATGGTTTCTATGACATCGGTGTGGCTGTTTCTTCAGATCGCGGCTTGGTAGTTCCTGTATTACGTGATACAGATCGCATGAGCATGGCGGATGTCGAGAGCAAAATCCGTGAGCTTGGCGGCAAAGCACAAGACGGTAAGCTTGGTCTGGACGAGATGACTGGTGGTACCTTTACTATCTCTAACGGTGGTGTCTTTGGTTCACTCATGTCTACGCCGATTTTGAACCCACCACAAACGGCTATCTTGGGTATGCACGCTATCAACGATCGTCCAATGGCGGTCAATGGTCGAGTCGAAATCCTACCTATGATGTATCTGGCACTGTCTTATGACCACCGTATGATCGATGGTAAAGAAGCTGTTCAGTTCTTGGTCACTATCAAAGAACTGGTCGAAGATCCAGCGATGCTCTTACTAGACCTATAAGCCTCTGAGCTTGTATCGGCAACCGTCGATACAAGCTTTTTGCTTTTGAGACAGATGGCTTTTGCTTTTCTTAACCTGAATCTCAATTTAATATGAGTTATCGTAGGCTATATGCTACAAAGCCATATAGAGACGAGAGAGGTAATTATCATCAGTTCAAGATAAAAAGATATGAATTTTTCAACGTGCTACTGGTATAAATTTTTCTTGCGTGCTGCTTACACAGAGGCTGCGCAAAATTCATCCTAGCAGCACTGTAACACTTTTAAATTGAATCGACTATGTCATCAGTCAATGAGCTCAAATGGTGTATTTACTGTTTGCTGATCTTGTATTTGATGACTGATTTTTACTTTTTACTTTTTAATGGCTGAATGATTTACCCTATCCTTGATAAACTGCCCAATGAGTCAGTTGATAATCAACCTTAAAAGCAAAGCTAAAACCTAAATTAAAACCTAAGTTATAAATAGGAACCTATTATGAAAGACAATTATGATTTAGTCGTCATCGGCGGCGGTCCTGGTGGTTATGAAGCAGCTATCCGTGCAGGACAGCTTGGTATGAGCGTGGCTTGTATCGAAAAACGCGTTTACAAAGGCGAGCCTGCGCTTGGCGGTACTTGCTTAAACGTTGGTTGTATCCCATCAAAAGCTTTACTTGATAGCTCGCATCGCTATGAGGCGACCAAGCATGATCTTGCTGAGCATGGCATCAGTACTGGCGACGTGGCCATCGATGTAGAGCAGATGATTGAGCGCAAAGAAGGCATCATCAAGCAGTTAACTGGCGGCGTTGCGGCACTGCTAAAAGGCAATGGTGTTGACTGGCTACAAGGCTGGGGCACGCTGGTTGATGGCAAAGGCGCGGACAAACAAGTTAAGTTTACCGCTCTAGAAGATGAGACAGAGACCACCATCACTGCCAAAAACGTCATCCTAGCAGCAGGTTCGGTTCCTATCGATATCCCAGTTGCTAAGACTGACGGCGAGCGTATCGTTGACTCTACTGGTGCGCTTGATTTCACCGAAGTGCCAAAGCGTTTGGGCGTGATTGGTGCAGGCGTTATCGGTCTAGAGCTTGGCTCAGTATGGCGTCGCCTAGGTGCAGAAGTGGTGATCTATGAAGCGCTACCAAACTTCTTAGCCGCTGCTGATAAAGACATCTCAAAAGAAGCGGGTAAGATGCTGAAAAAGCAAGGTCTTGATATCCGTGTCGATACCAAAGTCACTAACGCTGAAGTTAAGGGCGATGAAGTGGTCGTCACTAGTGAAAAGAACGGTGAAGCCTCTGATGAAAGCTTTGATAAGCTAATCGTGTGTGTGGGTCGCCGAGCCTATGCTGAAAAGCTCTTGGGTGAAGACAGTGGTATCGAATTGACTGAGCGTGGTCTGATCGATGTTGACGATCAGTGCAAAACCAATCTTGACGGCGTATACGCTATCGGTGACTTGGTACGTGGCCCAATGCTTGCGCACAAAGCGATGGAAGAGGGCATGATGGCGGTTGAGCGTATTCATGGCGAAAAAGCTCAGGTCAACTATGACACCATCATCAACGTCATCTATACGCATCCAGAAATCGCATGGGTTGGTATGACTGAGCAAGAAGCGGAAGCAGCTGGCTATGAAGTCAAAACAGGCTCATTTAACTTAGCGGCAAACGGCCGTGCATTGGCGCAAAGTGAAGCCGAAGGCTCTATCAAGGTCGTCGCTGATGCCAAGACAGATCGTCTACTCGGTATGCATGCTATCTCTGCGGGTGCAGGCGACATCGTCCATCAGGGTATGATTGCGATGGAATTTGTCTCTAGTATCGAAGATCTACAGCTAATGACCTTTGCGCATCCGACGATCTCGGAAGCGGTACATGAAGCTGCGCTCTCTGCGGATGGCCGTGCTATCCATGCTATTCAGCGCAAAAAACGTAAAAAGAAGTAGCCTTAAAAATAGTATAAATAGTAACGCAAAATATAAGTCGCATTATTATTTAGTTAACCCCATCAGATTCACGTAGCTTACTATCATAGTCGCTGCGTGGGTCTGCTGTGCTGTTTTAGATAGTTGAGAATGGGGTATATAAGGTAAGATCGAATCACAACCTGACTTAGCGCTATTATCATTGTCGCTGCAGTCACAAGTGCGCCAGCCAAATGTTGCCGCGCACTTATTTTCACTTTTATTAATTGTAAAAAAATAAAGGATACAATCAATGAATCTACATGAGTATCAAGCAAAAGAGCTACTAAAAAGCTACGGTTTGCCCATCCAAGAAGGCATCATCGCCCGTAATGGCGAAGAAGCGGCAGCCGCTTTTGATAAGACGCCAACCGACATTGCCGTTATCAAAGCACAAGTACATGCTGGTGGCCGTGGTAAAGCGGGTGGCGTCAAGCTGGTCAAGACTCGTGAAGAAGCGAAGCAAGTGGCTGAAGCGCTGATCGGTACCAATCTAGTGACCTTCCAAACGGACGCTGATGGCCAACCAGTCAACTTCGTATTGGTTGCAGAAGATATGTACCCAGTCAGAACTGAGCTATATCTTGGCGCGGTTGTTGACCGTTCTACGCGCCGTGTGACCTTTATGGCATCAACCGAAGGCGGCGTTGATATCGAAGAAGTGGCCAAAGAAACCCCAGAAAAAATCTTTAAGGTAAGCGTCGATCCATTAGTGGGTCTCATGCCGTATCAAGCGCGTGAAGTAGCGTTCAAGTTGGGTCTTGAAGGCAAGCAGATCAATCAGTTTGTCAAAATCATGACGGGTGCCTACCAAGCCTTTGTCGAAAATGACTTTGCCCTACTTGAAGTCAACCCACTAGCGGTACGTGAAAATGGCGAAATCGTCTGTGTCGATGGCAAAATCGGTATTGATTCAAACGCGCTGTATCGTCTACCAAAAATCGCTGCCCTCCAAGACAAGACGCAAGAAAACGAGCGTGAGCTAAAAGCGGCTGAGTTTGATCTAAACTATGTGGCCCTAGAAGGTAACATCGGCTGTATGGTCAACGGTGCTGGCCTTGCGATGGCGACGATGGATATCATCAAGCTCTATGGCGGTAAACCTGCTAACTTCCTAGACGTTGGCGGCGGTGCAACCAAAGATCGCGTCGTTGAAGCGTTCAAGATCATCCTAGAAGACAGCAGTGTGGAAGGCGTACTAATCAATATCTTTGGTGGTATCGTGCGCTGTGACATGATTGCAGAAGCCATCATCGCCGCAGTAAAAGAAGTGGGCGTAGAAGTGCCAGTAGTGGTACGTCTAGAAGGTAACAACGCCGAAAAAGGCGCGCAGCTACTAGAAGAGTCAGATGTACAGATCATCTCAGCTCAAGGCTTAGCAGATGCTGCACAGAAGATCGTCGCTGCGGTGGGAACCAACATCGTTCACTAGGCATTGTTCATTAGGCATCTTTAATCCAGCATCATTCACTAAGAGATGCCCTAGACAGACAGCCAGATATACAAGAATATAATTAGGAGCAAATAATGAGTGTACTCATTGATAAAGACACCAAAGTATTGGTGCAAGGTTTCACTGGTAAAAACGGCACGTTCCATTCAGAGCAAGCCATCGCATACGGCACCAAAGTCGTCGGCGGTGTCACTCCAGGTAAGGGCGGTCAAACGCACCTAGGTCTCCCTGTATTCAACACCATGGCTGAGGCGATGGCGAAGACACAAGCGGACGCATCGGTTATCTATGTACCAGCGCCATTCGTCTTAGACTCTATCGTAGAAGCGGTCGATGCAGGCGTGAAGCTGATCGTGGTCATCACTGAAGGTGTCCCTACGCTCGATATGCTAAAAGCCAAGCGTTATATCGAAGCAGCAGACGGCGTGCGTATGGTTGGCCCGAACTGCCCAGGTGTCATCACGCCAGGTCAGTGCAAGATCGGTATCATGCCAGGTCATATCCACTTGCCAGGTAAAGTGGGCATCATCTCACGCTCTGGTACGCTGACTTACGAAGCGGTCGCGCAGACGACTAAGCTTGGCTTTGGTCAGTCTACTTGTATCGGTATCGGTGGTGACCCTATCCCTGGTATGAACCAAATCGATGCATTGAAACTGTTCCAAGACGATCCACAAACCGAAGCCATCGTCCTGATCGGTGAGATCGGTGGTACGGCGGAAGAAGAAGCGGCTGCTTATATCAAAGAACACGTGACTAAGCCTGTGGTTGGCTATATCGCTGGTGTGACGGCTCCAGAAGGTAAGCGTATGGGTCATGCTGGCGCGATCATCTCTGGTGGTCAGGGTACGGCAGAAGAGAAGTTCAAAGCTTTTGAAGATGCAGGCATTGCGTATACTCGTGATCCAGCGAAAATCGGTGAGAAGCTAAAAGAAGTGACTGGTTGGTAGGTTATCTATCTGTTAAATAGGCCACTCGTCTATAAAAATGGACGTAAATTTATTAATTAACTACTAAAGCTGCATTGAAAATAAACCAAGACACCTCTACAATGGGGTGTCTTTTTTTATGAATATTTTATTTTATGCATTTGGGGAACATCAATGCTTAGTAACTCAACAATTTTGGTGACAGGTGGTACAGGGTCTTTTGGTCATAAATTTATTCCGATGACTTTAGAAAAATATAATCCAAAGAAAATTATAGTGTTTTCACGTGATGAAATGAAACAGTGGGAAATGGCTAAGCTTTTTCAAGATGATCCACGCGTGCGCTTCTTTATTGGTGATGTGAGAGATAAAGAAAGGCTTTATCGGGCACTAGATGGCGTTGATTATGTTGTTCATGCTGCTGCTACAAAAATTGTACCAACTGCAGAGTACAATCCTTTTGAATGTGTAAAAACTAACGTGCATGGAGCGATGAACTTAATTGATGCTTGTATAGATAAAGGCATAAAGCGAGTAGTAGCCTTATCAACTGACAAAGCAAGTAGTCCTATTAACCTATATGGTGCTACTAAGCTTACCTCTGATAAATTGTTTGTAGCAGGAAATGCCTATAGTGGTCAGCATCCTACTCAGTTTGCGGTGGTACGTTATGGTAATGTCATGGGCTCACGTGGTTCGGTTATCCCATTCTTTTTATCGATTAAGGAGAAAGGTGAGCTACCTATCACTGATGACCGTATGACACGTTTTATGATTACTTTACAAGAAGGTGTTGAGCTCGTATGGCATGCTTTTGAAGACATGGAAGGTGGAGAGATCTACGTTAAGAAAATACCATCAATGAATATCATGGATGTGGCTAAAGCCGTAGCACCAGAAGCTCAAACTAAGATTATCGGTATCAGACCAGGCGAAAAACTACATGAGCAAATGATCGGCGCTGAAGACTCCTACTATACTTATGAATACGCTGAGCACTTTAAGATATTACCGACGATCAATAACTGGGGTAATTCACCAGAACGTGTGAAAGATGGTAAAAAAGTCCCAGAAGGCTTTGTTTATTCAAGTGATAACAATACTGAATGGATGCCAAGAGAAGAGCTTGAGTCTTGGATACAAGAAAATAAAGATAGAATTGGTAAAATATAATGAATTTTATCCCGTATGGTCGCCAAAATATCACTAAAGAAGATATCAATGCCGTTGTTGAGGTATTAGAATCAGATTTTCTTACTCAGGGGCCAAAGGTTCCTGAGTTTGAAGACGCTATCAAAGAACAGTGCAATGTTGAATATGCTCTGGCAATGAATAGTGCCACATCTGCTTTGCATGTAGCCTGTTTGGCTTTAGGTGTGGGTAAAGATGACATTGTTTGGACGACACCTATTACATTTGTGGCGTCAGCAAACTGTGCCTTGTACTGTGGCGCTACTGTAGATTTTGTAGATATTGACCCTCAGACTTATAATTTATCCACTCAAGCTCTAAAAGAAAAGCTGCAAATTGCTAAAGCAGAAGGGAAGCTACCCAAAGTAATTATTCCTGTACACTTATGTGGTCAGCCTTGCGATATGGAAGGCATATACGAGCTTTCTAAAGAATATGGCTTTGCGATTATTGAAGATGCCTCACACGCTATAGGAGGCAGGTATAAAAATGAGCCAATAGGTAGTTGCCAGTATTCGGACATTACTATTTTTAGTTTTCATCCAGTCAAAATCATTACGACTGCTGAAGGCGGCGTAGCTACTACCAATAGCAAAGACTTGGCGCAAAAGATGGAATTGCTACGCAGTCATGGTATCACGCGTGACTCTGAGTTGATGACTCACGAGCCAGATGGTTCTTGGTATTATCAACAAGTGATGCTTGGGTTTAATTATCGCATGACTGAAATGCAGGCTGCATTAGGTGTCTCACAAATAAAGCGTCTCACCACTATCACTGATAAACGTCATCAACTTGCCAATAACTATGACAGCTTATTAGCTGAACTACCGATAGTAACGCCTTATCAACATTCAGATGGATATTCTGGGCTACATCTTTATGTAATACGTCTCAAAACCAACCAGATACAAAAATCTCATAAAGAAGTGTTTGATGAGTTGCGAGCTGCTAATATTGGTGTCAACCTACATTATATTCCAGTGCATTTACAGCCTTATTACCAACAAAATCTAGGCTTCAAGGCAGGTGACTTTCCTGAGGCGGAGTTATACTATTCACAGGCGATTAGTCTGCCCATGTATCCCGATTTGACAGAAGAGCAGCAAGTTTATATCGCGCAAACTCTGGGGAGTATATTGAATCATGGCTAATATTGCAGTTATTCCTGCACGAGGCGGGAGCAAAAGAATTCCTAGAAAGAATGTTAAAGAGTTTTGTGGAAAGCCTATTATTTCTTATTCTATTGAGGCTGCAAAAAAAAGTGGTTGTTTTGATAAGATTATAGTCTCTACCGACGATCTTGAAATTGCAGAAATAGCTACAAAGCTTGGTGCAGAGGTGCCTTTTATACGACCTGATGATATATCAGAAGACTTTTCTGTAGTAACAGATACAGTTATCCATGCTATTACTGAGCTTGAAAAGAAACTGGATATTCAAGTGGAGCGAGCTTGTTTAATATATGCAACAGCTCCACTCATTAATAGTAGATATATAGTTGAAGGTTTAGAGAAGCTTCTATCTATGGACAAGAGTTTTGCTATAGGAGTAACGTCATATGCATTTCCTATTCAAAGAGCTTTATCTATTATTAATGATGAAATTAGTCAGGTATCTGATTATCGTGATGCGAGGTCGCAAGATTTAGAAGAGTATTACCATGACGCAGCCCATTTTTGTTGGGGTACTAAAGATGCTTTTCTGGAGAAACATGACTTTTTTTCTAGTAGCGCTACACCTGTTGTGATTCCTAGAGGCCTGGTCCAAGATATTGATACCGCTGAGGATTGGAAGTTTGCAGAAATGCTTTATAGAGCAAATAATGCGATATAAAGAAAAAAATATTGTCTTTAGAGTTGATGCTGCCAATCATATCGGCACTGGTCATCTACAACGATGTATAACTTTAGCTAAAGAGCTCCAAAAAACTGGGTATCAAATCATATTCGTAATGATTCCCTTTGACTTAAGTTTTATTAATCTTGTAAAAAAAGAGAGCATTAATGTCATCACTATGAGTGCACCCCTCTTAGAGAGTATAAAAACAGATGACTCTGCAACATGGCTAGGTAGAACTCAGGAAGATGATGCTAAAGATTTTTTGGCAGTTACACGCCATATAGATTTTTCTTGGTGTATTGTTGATCATTATTCTATAGATTATAAATGGCAAAAATTAGTCAGAAAAAATATCTCGAAGATTTTTGTTATTGATGACTTAGCAAATAGAAAGCATGAATGTGATATTTTATTAGACCAAAACTATTGGAGTAACTTCTTAACTAGATATGACCCTTTAATCAATAACAATTGCTTAAGACTACTCGGTCCGAAATATTCCTTATTAAGAGATGAGTTTAAAACTCTAAGAGCTACTGAAAACAGAGAAAAAACGGAACTAAGGAATATATTGATTAACTTTGGTGGCATAGGTAATTATGTACTGTTAGAGAAAGTAGCCACTGTTTTACCACAATTTTCTCATAAGTATAATTTTACAATTATCACTGGAAAAATGACTACTTCGAGCTTTGATGTTATAAAAAACAAACTCGCCAGTACAGGGGTTAATGTTACTGAAACAACTTCAAATATGGCTAAGTTAATGTTTGAAAGTGACTACGCTTTTGGTGCATGTGGATCGACTGTTTGGGAACGGTTTTGTCTTGGTGTAAATTCTGCTTTAGTTGAAGTAGCTGATAATCAACATGAGTTATTAGGTTTTCTAGCACATAAATCATTAGTTGATTATCTGGGAAAAGCATCTGAATTAAGCTATGAACAGATCCAAAGTTTTATTGAGACTTTAAATCTAGACTCAATTATCTATAGTGAAAGAAAGACTCGGATAATGTCACTCGTAGACGGTGAGGGTGCTACCAGAGTTGCTAGTAAGATTAAGGAGCTACAATATGTTTAAAGGCAAATTGCGTCCAGTTGTCGACAGAGACATAGATATGATCTTTGAGTGGAGAAATAGGGAAGAAATCAGAATCAACATGTATAATCATGAGAAGATACCTTATGAAAATCATAGAAAATGGTTTGCCTCTATTGCTACTAATAAAACCAATCAATATTTTATCTATGAACAAGAACAAAAACCACTTGGGCTAGTGTCATTTAATAATATTGATAGAGATAATAGCTTTGCATCATGGGCATTTTACTCTGCTGATTTATCCACTAGAGGCCTCGGATCTGAAATGGAAAGATTAGCATTAAAATATGCTTTTGAGGATTTGAAGTTAAACAAATTGTATTGTGAAGTGCTTGACTTTAACTTTCCTGTAGTACGTTTTCATCAGAAACATGGCTTTAAATTAGAAGGTGTAAAAAGGCAACACTATAAAAGGGGAGATAGTTTTTATGATGTCTATCAATTAGCTATTCTAAAAAAAGATTATGAAGAAATTTCTAAAAGTGACTTTAAGTCTAATATTGATAAGTCTTACGAATGGGTTTTTGAAATAGACACTAAAAAAATTATTGAGTATTCTGAGTTGTCTGGTGATAAAAACCCTATGCATCTTGATGATGTGGCAGCTAAAAACTTGGGCTTCAAAAGTAGAGTCGCCCATAAAGAAATACTACTTGCTGAGATTTCAAGAGTCGCTGCATCAAAGTACCCTGGTCCAAATACTACTTATATAGGTCAAGACGTTGACTATCTTGCTCCTGCCTATCCAAATAAAAAAATCACTGGCAATGCTACTTTAATCACACAAGTAGGCAGATATTGTTTGATTAGATATGAACTATTTGATCAAGATAAACTAATTGCTACATCAAATTCAGAGTTTCTGTTAGGAAAATAAAATGAAAATTGACAATAGAGAAATCGGGCTAGACTATCCACCTTATATCATTGCAGAAATGTCTGCTAATCATAATGGGAGTATTGAAAAAGCTTTTCAAATAATAGAAATGGCAAAGGCGAGAGGTGCAGATGCAGTAAAGCTTCAAACTTATAAGCCAGATACCATCACTATGAAAAGCAATCGTCCCGAATTCAAAATTGAACATGGGCTTTGGAAAGGTAAAACTTTATATGATCTTTATGAATCAGCCTACATGCCTTGGGATTGGCATGAACCCTTATTTCAAAAGGCCAAAGATGTTGGGATTACAATTTTCAGCTCCCCTTTCGATTTCACTGCAGTAGACTTATTAGAGAAACTAGATGCTCCTGCGTATAAAATAGCTAGTTTTGAAGCTATTGATATACCGTTGATTGAGTATGTTGCTCAAACGGGTAAGCCGATGATTATTTCAACAGGTATGGCTAACAAGCGAGAGATTCAGGACGCTGTCGATAGTGCGCTAGCTGCAGGCTGTCGTGAACTAGCGATACTTCATTGTGTGAGTGGCTATCCTGCACCAGCATCTGATTATAACTTACGCACAATTACTGATATGAGAGAAAGTTTTAATTGTGAAGTTGGTTTGTCGGATCATACTTTGGATAATACTTCTGCAATAGTGAGTGTAGCTATGGGGGCTTCTATTATTGAGAAACATGTAACGCTAGACAGGAATGGCGGTGGCGCAGATGATAGTTTTTCGTTAGAACCAGCGGATCTTGAAAACTTATGTATTGGTGCTAAAACTGCATGGGAATCAATGGGTAAAATCGACTACCAACTCAAAAAAAGTGAGAAAGATAATGTTAAGTTTAGACGCTCATTATATTTTGCAAAAGATATGAAGAAGGGTGATGTGATTAATGCAGATTGTATCCGTAGTATTAGACCTGGATATGGTCTGCCACCAAAACTATATGAGAGTATAATTGGTTCAACTGTTACTGTAGATATTAATAAAGCAACAGCTGTGACAGAAGAACTATTATCTGATTTTAAGAAAAATTAATTTTAATCCCTTATTGTTAATACTGTTAGCTCAGTTTTGAAATATATGAAGTATAACTTAATAGATATAAGTTAAAAGGTATAGATTCTATGTTACGAAAGTCCAGAAGTTTTATCAGTAAAAAGGTAAATAAAGCCCAAGATATATACAACAAATCGTTTATATATGAGAGTGATTTACCTGTTGAACTAATTGGTGAGAATTGGATCAGTAATTCTGAATCTGCAAAAGGAGTAGCCTTATTAGTAGGTTTTAACCCTTGGAAAAGAGATGTGGTAAGTCATTATTTAAATGAGTATAAAACGGCCTTCTTAATGGGGAGGCCAACTATCGAAAAACTATATAGACTCGAGAATACTTTTATTAATAAAATTCCAGAAGAAAAGTTGACTATATTTATATGGGGGAAAAAATTTAATCAAAAAGTATTTGAAAGGTACTTAAGGTTAATGAAAATCAGAAAGCCTACCTTGAAAGTGTGTTACGTTGAGGATGGTTTTCTCCGTTCGATTAATGCAGGTGTACTACATTCTAGGCCTGCTTCATTATGTTTTGATTTTGGTGGAAATCACTTTGAGAATAAAGCGACTGACTTAGAAGAGTTACTGAATACAGTAAAGTTAACAGAAGCAGAACACAATGATGCCCAGCGTCTTGTTAGCTTTTTTATTGATGCCCGTTTGACTAAGTATTTTAATCCTCAAGCGTTTAAATATAAGGAAAATTTTGAGAGGTTAAAAGATGTAAATCCAGAAGAAACAGTCTTGGTAATTGGTCAGGTTGAAACAGATGCATCAATTTTATACAGTGGTGGTGATGTAAAATCAAACTTTGAGTTAGTTAAAAAAGCAAGAAAAGAGAATAAAGGTAAAAGAATTCTATTTCGTCCACACCCTGATATTTTTAATGATGAAAAGAAATCAGAATTAAAAGCAATTAAGAATATTGCAGAAGTACTTGACCCAAACTATAGTCTTTATGATAGCTTTTACTTAGCAGATACTGTTTACGTAATAAGCTCCCTGTCAGGATTTGAAGCGTTAATACACGGCAAGAAGGTTGTAGTGTTTGGCACACCATTTTACTCTAATTGGGGATTGACGGATGATCGGGTAAAAATAGAACGACGTACAGCTAGATTAGATATAGCTACGCTTTTTAAGGTTGCATATGATATTTATCCCAAATACTTACACCCGATAACAAATAAAAAGTCTTCATTTTTAGAGGTAGCTAGTTATTTTATAGTTGATACCTTGCTTTTTAAATATGTATCTGACTTAGAGAGCGATGAACTGCTCTTAAATACCTTAAAGTATCAGGATCTTCTTTGCCCTGCTTATAAAGTGCTAGCTTACTTAGCGAGTACAAAAAGTGTCACTCTTGCAAATACTGAAGAGTTATTGAAGGTTGTCGGCAATAACTTCAGTTTACAAGATTATCCACAGATTGCAATTCTACTAGAGAGCACGTGTAATTATGATCAGTTGGCAATAATATCAAATACTGTCATATCAGAGCTTAATAAAGTTGTATCTTTGAGTGAAAGACTAGATCCTTTATTACTTAATAATGTTTTACACTCTTTATATGTTTCTCATAAAGGAGCAAATAGTAGACCTTTTGATGAAATTACCTCTCTAGTAGGCTTTTTAGATGAAGCTATAATTAATGATGAAATGCTTCCTAAGATTATTATTAATTATTTGTCTATTCTTTCAGATAACCTCCAGTATGATGATATTGAGAAGCTATTTGTTTGGATAGAGGCTAATACTTATAGTTTTGTTTACAAACTGAATCAGTTTGCATCTTATAATGAAGCCGTAAATTTCATTAATGTCAAAAAGCTTAGTCCGAATATATGGAAAAGAACAGTAGGTATTTTAAATACTAACCCCGTGCGTTCGGAAAGGGGTGTTTATCGTAGATCTTTATTAATAGATATCGCAGCTAAGAATTATCTAAACTTGTTGAATGAAGCGTATACTTCTCCTGATGATGTGTTCATAAATCAAGCGCTCTATCATAGTACGACTTCGGAAAACTCCCTAGCTGTCAGTTCGTATCGAGAACTTCTCTTGAATTTGCAAGTTCCGTTTGATATCAACTCTGATAATTTGAATGAAGGTTTGGCTGCAACTATAAGACGTAGGCTTGGTCATTTTATCGAAATAGGCAATTCATTTATAAAGAATGGTAATCTTGAGGAGGCAGAAGTTCTATATAACCATTTACCAAGTTATAGTGAAAACAAATCTCCGAGTATTGCTACTTATAAATTAAGACTTAGTAAGCTTAAGAATGGAAATAAAGGTCTTTTTTGGGAGTACAGTAAACTACCTAAGGAGATTGTAAGCCACGATGCTATTCAACAGCTCATAACAGTCACATTGAGGGAATCAGGTTTATTTGGTCGTTCGTTAGATACCTACGAGCAGCTTTATAATGTTGCGAAAACTCAATCGAGAAAGAAGGCGCTTCTTCGCGAAATTGACACTATTAAGTTCTCACAAGAAGCAAGTCGTATTATTAATTCTGTGCAACAGCCTAAATTACCTAAAGGCGTCATTTGTCTAGCCTCTTTAAGAGATTATAATATATTAGCGATGATGGCACCGGTAATCGTTGAATTAAAAAAACAAGGCTATGCGTTTGTAAACTTATGTGATGGTATTACTGAATATCAGGCTACTGGTATTGATTTTATAGATGAACTTGATGGTACCATTCCCTTTGAAATGCATGATGGCAAGCAATTTTATGATTGGAAGATTGATTGGGAAGGCAAGACTATTGAAGCTGAGGGCATAAATTTTTATCAAGGTTTTTATGAGTGGCTTTCACGGTATGTTCGCAGATATTTTGTTTATCCTGACATATCACCTGCAGCAATGGAGTTATTTAAAATACAGCTACTTCGATCGGATAGTATGTTGCGTGCCGCCGAAAAAGTATTTGATAATGTCGTATTAAAGGGTTTACCCGTTATCATAATTTCTGGACAACCTCATGCGCCACCTTACTCCATTATGCGTGAATACTGTATGTCCAAAAATCATCCGCTGATGTCATTCATTTTTAGTAGTGTAGCGTATGAATCATACTTTTCTAATTTAGGTAGTAAGTTTGCAACCACCATGTGCGTAACTGATATGACTGAATATCCTGATCATCGAGCACCATTTTTAGCAAGGAAAGATCAGTTTGAGAAATGGTATGAATTAAACTCCTCTAATCCTGAATTCTTAGATAAAGCAAAAGATCTCATCAGTGTAAATCGAGTAGGTTCTATTTCAGATGATAAAGAAATTGCAATCATTAATTACATAAAAGAAATGAAAGAACAAGGTAAAAAAATTATCTGTGCCTTTGGGAAGGTGCCAGTAGACTTGAGTGTGCCTTATGATGGTGGTCCAGCACATCAAGATATGTCAGATTGGATCACGCATACTGTAAAAATATGTAGTGAACATAAAGATATCGTATTGTTTGTCAAGCCTCACCCTCATGAAATAAGGCCAGAAATTTCACTTGATTTGGTAGAAGGTTTCGAGGATTTAATTAAAACCATACCAGGAGATAATGTACATACTCTTGGGCACAAAGATATTAATGGTCATGCTTTAGCGCCTTACTTAGACTTAGCGTTATTGTACAATGGCTCTAGTGGTTTAGAACTAGCTGCGCAAGGCGTACCTGTCATAATGGCTTCCCATTTTGGTCGTTTAGATTATCCTGTTGAGCTGTTATATCCAGAAAGTAGAGAGCAATATGCTGAGTTTATTAAAAGTTTAAATTACACTCCCCCTAGTGATGAAACACGCAAAAGAGCGGCATTTTTAATGTGTTATATGGGATCTGGCGAAGTCGCTATTCCCAATGAATACTCTATACGTCCGATTACAAATGATAAAACAGGGCCTATTAAATGGCGAAGCAACAAAGTATCTAAATTTTTACGTGAGGGTGATGAAAATATGAGCTTGGTAGCAAAACAGATGACCGAAAAAGTAGAAAGAGCACTTTCAATAAATACAGATTAACTAAGACTGGCTTTATCTGTTATCGAGCTATGTGCATGTCACACTCTTTTTATAAAAATCAAGAATTTAAAAGTGTTTAAAGGTCTTTTCGTATTAAAGCCGATAATTCATATGCATTGAGTTGATTAAATGCGTTATGCTGATTGAAATCAGAGTAACTGCAATCAGCATATTTTTATAACTTTAATAACAAACTATTTATCTGTGGTTTAATTTAGAATTGGTGAGGTTTTTTTGAAGTGATTCAATCTTTTATTTATTAGATTTTTTTATTATGCTTTTTATTTTTTTTATAATTCTTGAATGGTTGGAACTAGTTGTTCAGTATTGGCTAAAATTTTTTTAAATGCTCAAACAAGGTGCTGATTTGTTTGAGTTTTTTTGTAGCTTATTAGTTTATCTGTAAAGGGCTTAAAGGTTTTAATTATAATCTGATGATTAACGCATAGAAAGACTATATTAGTAGGGCGCGATAGTTTAGGGTTGGCACAAGTAGATCACTAAATAAGTTGGTAGATTAGCAGGATGTTGTTAAATGATTTCAATGTTTTATTAGTAGGATATCACGTTCTTGTTTTACGATTTTTATTTATACCTAGCTCTGAACACGAGGAGAAAATGTGAGTACAATTATAAAGTTGGATAAAAAACATATCGAGCTAATTATTGATCAGAAAGTATTCTTAAACTCTAGAGGAACTTATATTGATTCATGGCTAAAAACTGGCAGAGATTACAATACTTATGGAAAAGCAATTGTTGAGCCTTATTCAGGTATTTGGATTGGCCCAAGACTATCCTCTATAGGTTCATTTTCATATACCAAATCATATTTTCCACCACAGGAAGTGAAAATAGGAAGGTATTGTGCTATTGCTGAAAATGTAAAGCTTATGGGATCAAACCACCCTATGGATAGGTTAAGTGTTTGCGGTTTCTGTTACTCTAAAGCAGCTCCCTATGGTTTTTTTGAGAAAGATTTAGGTATAGACTTTCCTAAGAAGTCACCGAATTTACCTAGTAACTCTGCATTTACAACAATAGAGAATGATGTATGGATAGGAGAGGGTGTACTTATAAAAAAAGGGGTTACAATTGGTACAGGTTCTATTATAGCTTCACGTTCAGTAGTAACTAAAGATGTTCCGCCTTACTCTATTGTTGCTGGCTCACCTGCAACATTAAAAAAATATAGGTTTAGCGAGTCATTAATTGAGCAACTTTTATCATCAGAATGGTGGAACTATAAATACACCGATTTCAAAGAGCTTAATATTTTAGAACCTAATATTTTTGTTTCTCAATTAAACAACCTAAAATTGAAGAGGGATATAAAACCTTTCATAAATAAGACGGTTGATATACATGAAGAGTTTAGAATAATATCAAACAATCTTTAATATAGGTAGCGCGCTAACTTAAAGACTGTTTATAAGCCTTAAAACAAAGTGGATACTAATAAGCGGCTACTAAGACATTAATAAGGTAAATCAGGCTGCAAATTCTTACATTTGATATTGTTATTAAAATGTGGGAGAACAAGCATATAGTTTCAATGTTTATTTAACAGAAAAAGACAGATAGAAACTTTGTTTTAATAATAACTTCTTACGAGCTATCTAAAAATATTTGGTCACTATGAAGGGTGCTATGCAAAGATCGATATTTTAATAATCTCATGATAGTTAACAGTCTAAATGCTGAATCTTCATATGGATGAAAAAAGTATGGTTTTTATAACTTAAACAGTAGGAATTAATATGAGTTTTATGAAACAGCTAATCAACGATTGGAAAGAAGCAGGTATTAAGGAAGGTGATACTCTTCTGATACATAGTAGTATAAAAAGAACTCTAAAAAGGTTTGCTGATCAAGGGCTTATTATAAGCCCAGACGATATTCTTGAGTCTTTTATATATGCAGTGGGTGAGAAAGGTACTGTGATTCTTCCGTTATTTAACTTCAGTTACTCTGAAGGTGTTACGTTTGATATTAATAATACACCCTCTCATATGGGGGTGCTAACTGAAGCAGCAAGGAAACATCCTTTATCTGTAAGGACAGGTCATCCGATATACTCATTTGCGGTTATCGGTGCAAAATCTAATCAATTTGAGGGTGTTGATAATTTTAGTGGTTATGGGGCGGACTCTCCATTTGCTTTACTACGTGAAATGCACGGCAAAATAGCTGTATTAGATTTGCCAGATCAGAATAGTATGACCTTTTATCATCATGTGGAAGAGATGCTCGAGGTAGATTACCGCTATCATAAAATATTTAGTGGTAATTATGTAGACTCTTTGGGGAATGAAACAGTTAAAGAGTATGGTCTTTTTGTTAGAGACATTGAAAAAGGTGTTTTGACACATGTCAATCCAGCTGGAGAGTTGATGTGGCAGGAGGGTCTTTATACTGGATCTAGACCAAAAGAAGGCTCTGGGTTAAGAGTTGTATCTGCTCAAAATGTTTATGATTTTACTGCAGATATTATAAGATCTAATAAAGCAAAAGACATTCTCTATCGTATTGAAGGAGAGCAATAATATGACAGATATTGGTGTAGATATGCATAAGCTTTGTGAAAAGCTTTTTCCAATTTGTCGAAGCATAACTGGCGATGGTTTTCGTGAGTCATTGAGAATAATTAAAAATGATTTAGAGTTGCAGGGCTTAAGTTTTTTCGAAGTTCCAACTGGAACTAAGTGTTTTGATTGGGAAGTGCCAAAAGAATGGAATATTAGGGACGCATATATAATTGATCCTAATGACAATAAGATCTGCGACTTTAAAACCTCTAACCTACATGTCGTAGGCTACTCTACACCAGTTGATAAAGAACTATCTCTTGAAGAGTTACAGAAATACCTTTACTCACTCCCAGAGCAACCAGATGCCATACCGTATATAACCTCTTACTATAAAGAGAGGTGGGGATTTTGTATCACTCAAAACGAAAGAGATAATCTCCAGAAAGGAACGTACAGAGTATACATAGATAGTGATCTTAAGGATGGAAGCTTAACCTATGGCGAATTGATAGTTCCGGGTGAAACAGAAAAAGAGATATTTTTGTCAAGTTATTTATGCCACCCTTCAATGGCTAATAATGAACTGTCAGGCCCAGTAGTGACAGCGTTTTTAGCTAAGTGGATTTTGAGTCTGGAGTCTAGGAAGTATACTTATAGAATAGTTATAATTCCAGAAACAATTGGTTCAATTACATATCTCAGCAGAAATTATAAAAAGATGCAAGAAAAGATAGTAGCTGGATTTAATATTTCTTGCGTAGGTGACGATAGAGCTTACTCATATTTACCTTCTAGAGCAGGCAATACCCTTGCAGATAAAGTAGCAAAGCACGTTCTAAAATATGCGCAACCAGAATTTGTAAGCTACACATTCTTAGATAGAGGAAGTGATGAAAGGCAATATTGTAGTGGTGGAATAGACTTGCCAGTATGTTCCATCATGAGAACTAAGTATGGATGTTATCCTGAGTATCACACCTCACTAGATGACTTGAGTCTAGTAACACCATCGGGCCTATTCGGTGCTTATGAGGTATTAAAGAAGTCAATCGAATGTCTTGAATCTAATGAAACACTTAGCAAAACTGTTTTATGCGAGCCTCAGCTTGGAAAAAGAGGGCTATACCCTACAATTAGTACGAAAGATACACATTCAATTGTGAAAAACATGATGAATTTTCTGGCTTATTGCGATGGGGTTGACTCAAACTTAGAAATTGCAGAAAAAATTGATGTTCCACTTTGGGAGTTAGAGCAGATCATCAACAATTTGAAAGCTGAGAGTTTACTTGAGGTAAGTAGCTAGCTAGATCATTAGCTGTAAAGTGTCATGAAATAGATTGAGAGTTTATAAGAAGTCAGATACTGCAAGTACCTGGCTTTTTCTTTGGGTATTAGGTAAACCTCCTAACCATAATGCACTTAATAAATAGAATTAAGGTGCATAGTTTAGAAAAATAGCTGATTTTTGTTGGTAATATAGCCTAATTGTTAGTATAGTCGCTTATATGAATAAAGGTGAAAATAGCCAATCCTCTGCAAATTCGTTCTAGTAGCACGATAGAACAGCTATCACGCTTTTATTTGGAAATAACTATAGTATGATTGACTATAAATAACTATTTAAACACTTTTGGCTGATTTTATGACTAAAAAAATATTAGTAACTGGCGGTGCTGGATATATCGGCTCTCACACTTGTATTGCCCTGCATGAAGCAGGCTATGAAGTTGTGGTCTACGATAACCTATCTAACAGTAGCCGTGAAGCGCTCAATCGTATCTCTAGTATTATTGGTCAGCCTATCTCCTTTATCGAAGGTGACATCCGCGATGCTGATAAGCTCAGAGAAGTCTTTGCCTCGCATCAATTCTTCGGTGTCATTCACTTCGCTGGGTTAAAAGCCGTTGGTGAATCCGTTGCCAAGCCCTTGTTATATTATAATAATAACGTCAGTGGCAGCATCACTTTACTGGAAGTCATGGCAGAATATGATGTTAAAAACCTGGTCTTTTCATCTTCTGCCACGGTTTACGGCGACCCTGAAACTCTCCCTATCGATGAAACATCAAAGCGCTCTTGTACCAATCCTTATGGACAAAGTAAGCTTACCGTCGAGCATATCCTAGAAGACCTAGCGGTATCGGATGCTAGCTGGAACCTGATACCTCTTAGGTATTTCAATCCAGTAGGGGCGCATCCATCAGGGCAGATCGGCGAAGATCCGAACGATATCCCAAATAACCTCATGCCTTATATCTCGCAAGTGGCCGTCGGTAAGCTTGAGAAGCTCAGCATCTTTGGCAATGACTATCCTACCGTCGATGGTACGGGTGTCCGTGACTTTATCCATGTCACTGATCTGGCGCAAGGTCATGTGGCCGCACTGAATTATTTACAGCAACACGCCAGCTCAAAAAGCGCTTCGGATACAACTAGCTCCGTAGGCTTTCTACCTATTAACCTAGGAACGGGCAAAGGCACCTCGGTCTTAGATCTGGTTGCAGCGTTTACCAAAGTCTCTAAACAGCCTATTCCTTATCAATTTGCTGCCCGCCGTGCAGGGGATATTGCCAGTTGCTATGCCAGTGCGGACAAAGCCAAAGAGTTATTAGGCTGGGAAGCCAAGCTGTCTATCACTGAGATGTGCCAAGATACTTGGCGTTGGCAGAGCAAGAATCCAGATGGTTATAATAAGACCTAAGCGATATGAGCTGGATTGAGTTATGGTTATCCACCAATGCTCGCTTACTATTTCGACTTATTATTTTGAACTCAACCTCACCTTTCTCTTTAACATAGCCAAAAATTTATGAAAAACATCACCCACGCTGTTATCCCCGTCGCAGGCTTTGGTACCCGTATGCTGCCACTGTCCAAATCCGTGCCAAAAGAGCTGTTGCCGCTGGGCAATCGTCCCGCCATTCATTATGTAGTGGCAGAAGCGATCGCTGCTGGTATCAAGCATATTGTCCTCGTCAGCCATGCACAAAAAGGCGCGATTGAAAACTACTTCGATATCAATGCCGAGCTGGATAATCAGCTTAGAGCGAAAGGTAAAGATGAGCTCGCAGATAGTCTCAACTGGCTACCAGAGGATGTCACCGTCTCGATGATCCGTCAGGGCAAGCCTTTAGGACTGGGACATGCGGTATTGGCAGCGCGTCCTATCATCGGTACGAATGGCTTTGCCGTATTATTGCCCGATGTCGTACTTGATCCATTTACCACTGATATGTCTGCTGATAATTTAGCCTTTATGATTGATGCCTTTGCTAAGGATAGTCATTCACAGATATTGGTAGATAAAGTCGCCGATGAAGATGTGCATAAATATGGTATCGCCCAATTGCATGAAGCATCTAACGATGACAGTGATCGCAATAGCAACGAAAATGTGAATACCAGCTTTAAAGTGGCGGGTTTTGTAGAAAAGCCCAGTTTAGCAGAGGCACCTTCACGCTTAGCTGTGGTGGGTCGCTACGTGTTTAGCAATCACATCTTTGACTATCTGGCCAATACCAAAGCCTCTGTCGGCGATGAGATTCAGCTGACCGATGCCATTGATGCCTTAATTAGCGAATATGGCGTCAATGTGACCACCATGCGCGGCGATAGCTATGATGCAGGCGATATGCGCTCGTATATGCAGGCATTTATCTACTTTGCCGAGCAGCAGTTAGCGAGTAGTGAATAACTGACAGATAGCCGATAATTAGCAGATAAATAGCCGGTGAATAAAATGAAAAGTAACAGCTCGTATAGCGGATCATATAATAGCTCATACAATAAGGCGCGTAGCTCTGAATACTGGCAGCAATTGCAGACACTGGCAGCGCAGCCGTGGTCGCTGGCGCAGCTGTTTGCGCAGGACGATGAGCGTACCACCCGCTTTAGTAGCCAAGCGGGTGCGCTATATATGGACTATAGCAAGCAGTGTATCGATGACACCGTATTAGCCAATCTATTGAGCCTTGCCGATAGCTGTGAGTTGTCTGCCCGTATTCAGGCGCTACTACAAGGGGCGATGGTCAATACCAGTGAGCAGCGCGCCGCCTTACATACCGCGCTACGTTTGCCAGAGACTGCCGAGCTACAAGTAGGAGCGCAAGACGTGGTTGCCGATGTGCATCATAGTCTAGCAAGAGTGGCGCGACTGTCCGAACGTGTGCGCAATGGCACTTGGCGCGGGTTTTCTGGGCAAGCCATCACTGACGTGGTCAATATCGGGGTCGGTGGTTCTGATCTGGGGCCACTAATGGCGACCACCGCCCTTGATGAGTGGGCAGATACCGACATCGAAGTGCATTTCGTCTCTAACATGGACGGCACTCAGCTTGATAACCTGCTCAAGCACCTAAATCCTGAAAATACCTTATTTATCATCTCTTCCAAATCTTTTGGCACCGTGGATACCTTATCTAATGCCAAGACCGCCCTGTCATGGCTGCTGGCGACTGCCAAGCTGCGCGCAGGTACCGAAGACAGCGTCTTACGTCGGCACTTTATCGGTATCTCCGCCAATAGCGAGAAGATGAGCGCTTGGGGCATTCATCCTGAGCATCAACTGCAGCTGTGGGAGTGGGTCGGTGGTCGCTTCTCGTTATGGTCAGCGATTGGACTGGCCATTGCGATTCGCATTGGTATGCCAAGGTTTAAGGAGCTGTTGAGCGGTGCGCATAGTATGGATGAGCATTTTGCCCAAGCGGACTTTGGCGATAATTTGCCCGTGTTATTAGGGCTGCTTGCCGTTTGGAACAGTACCTTTTTACAAGTGAATGCTCATACCGTCTTGCCGTATGATGGTCGTCTCAGCTATTTGCCCAGTTATTTGACCCAGCTAGAGATGGAGAGTAACGGTAAGTCCGTCACCCTGCATGGCGACCATATTGATTACGATACCTGTCCGATTCTATGGGGTGAGATTGGCTCCAACGCTCAGCATGCGTTCTATCAGCTGCTGCATCAAGGAACGCAGCAGGTCTCTTGTGACTTTATCGCTTGCGTGCGTCGTTATAGCACTAAGGTGCAGAATAATGCGCCACTCCAGCAGCAGCATGAGCTATCGCTGGCGAACTGTCTGGCACAAAGTCGGGTACTGGCCTTTGGTAATGCCGCGGTTGGCGATGCGGCTGCCAATGCTGCTGATAAACCTGGTAGTGAAACGACAACGGCTTCTGAGGCGGATAAGTATAAGTACTACCGTGGCAATCAGCCGTCAACCACCTTACTGATCAACGAGTTGACCCCGCACAGCTTAGGGGCGCTGATTGCGCTCTATGAGCATAAAGTCTATGTCATGGCCAGTATCTGGGATATCAACCCGTTTGACCAATGGGGCGTTGAGATGGGTAAGCAGATGGCAGAGTCCGTACACCATGCCATGCAGCATGAGGTTGATGGTCAGTTTGACAGCTCCACCGATCAGCTATTACAGCATATCAAACAGCTGTCGTAGGGCGCATTCCATGCACCATTATTGCAACGTTTGACAGGTACTGAGTTATCGTAGGCTGTGGCTTTAGCCCAGCATTTTGCTCTTGCGAAGGTTTGATTTGTAGGGCGCATTCCATGCACCATTATTGCAATGCTTGAACGGTGCTTAGAAAGCACCCTACACAAAAATTTAGTCTACGCTGTAGCGTTTGTAAAGTAAGCCGACCGTATTAAAAAGGATAAAAGATGTCTGTTCATCCAAGCCATGCCAATAATAGTCATAATAAAATAAAAGTCTGCGTGATTATCGGACATAGTATTGAGGCCATTACTAGCGCCGTAGTGCTGGCAAGTCTCGGGCAGCGCGTGCACCTCTATGCCGATAAGGAACGCTTGGCGCAGCAGATACAGCAATATGGCTTTGAGCATCATCTGCAGGCGCTGTGGCAGATGTACGTGCAGCAGCAGAGCATTATCAGTCAGGCGCTGCCTGATAGTGCTGACACTCTAATACAGAGTTATGAAGCGATAGGTCAAGATGCCGATCATGGCGCTAGTCATCAGGGTCATGAGCAAACAACCGTGGCGCTGTACTGGTTGTTTTTAGACAGTATCAAGTCAGTTTGGTTGGATGACAGCTGGGTGACTGCCTTTAATCACAGTCATCAGCAGGCGCTACCTGTGATTATGAGCGGCATTGAGCAACTAGGGCATATCGCAGGGTTGGCTCAGCGCTTGCAGCGTGCTTGGGTGTATTATGTGCCGTTTGTCTTCTTAAAAGACGGTGATGCCTATAGCTCGATGTTGAACCCCTCATTGTGGCTCTTGGGTGAAAAGACCGCAGACAGCCGTCAGCATCTACCTATCTTAGCGCCTTTAATGCAGTCTGCTCATGCTGCTCATCATGCTGATATCGCCACCATAGAGTTTGCCCGCAGTAGCATCATGGCCATGCTAGCGACGCGGGTAAGCTTCATGAATGAGATGTCACGTTTGGCTGACAGTCAGCAGATCGATATCAAGCACGTCAGTCGCATCATGGGCTTAGATGAGCGGGTGGGCAGCAGTTACTTGCAAGCAGGTTGGGGGTTTGGCGGTAATACCCTACCGACAGAGCTGGTAAAGCTGCAGCAATCAAACCAAGAGCATAGTTTGGACATGCCGCTCTTGCAGTCGGTGCTGCATATCAACGAAGATCAAAAAGAGCTGATATTCCGCAAGTTTTGGCAATACTTTGATGGCTTTATTGATAATAAAACCGTCATGATTTGGGGTGGCAGTTATAAAGCAGGATCAGGGCGTACGGCGGACTCTGCCATTCATCCTTTGTTGGCATTATTATGGTCGTATAACATTCGGACGCTGGTCTATAGTGACAAAGCCCAGACTGAACTTGCTGCGCTGTATGGGCAGCAGCCTTTATTAAAGCTGATCGCCAGTCCTTATCAGCAGCTGGATGAAGCGCAAGCAGTATTTATCATCAGTTGGTCGCCACGCGATCAGCTCGATGTTGCCAAGCTCAATCAGCAAGCGATGCCAGTATTTGATGCGCAGAATGCACTGACAAGGGCTCAAATCAACAGTTTAGTGGGTGACTATATGGGTATTGGGCGTGCTAAGTAAGTCATCCAACTTTAAGCTGGCACCGCACCTTGCTCACTTAACCATGCTTTTATTTCTTGAATCTTGTCGGCTAATAGCTTCTCATCTCCGCGAGTTTCGATATTTAGCCTGATCAGCGGCTCAGTATTCGATGCGCGTAAGTTAAAGCGCCAGTCACCGAAGTTGAGGCTTAAACCATCAAGCATCGACTTGCTTGGGTTCTCGCTGCTAAATCTGTCTTCTATAGCGCGAATGATGGTTGGCGCATCATGGGTGGTAAGGCGAAAGTTTAGCTCACCTGAGCTAGGATACGCTTTGATATAGCCAGTGACCAACTCAGATAGCGTCTTACCCGTGACGGATAACAGCTCAATGGTGAGTAGCCACGGAATCATCCCGCTGTCGCAATAGAAAAAGTCACGGAAATAGTGATGAGCGGACATCTCGCCGCCATAGACGGCGCCTGACTCGCGCATGACTTGCTTGATGAATGAGTGTCCAGACTTACTGATGACCGCCTTGCCATTGTTTGATGCAATGACTGCTTCGGTATTGTAAATCACTCGTGGATCGTAGACGATGGATTCGCCCTGCTCTTGATGTTGGTATTTGTTTAAAAATGCTTGTGCCAGCATGCCGACCACATAGCTACCATCAATAAATTCCCCGCTTGCATCAAACAAAAAGCAGCGGTCAAAATCACCATCAAAAGCAATACCCAGATCGGCTTTGTTTTCCAAAACTGCTTGTTGGGTAGCCACTCTATTGGCTTCAATCATAGGATTGGGGATACCATTGGGGAAACTGCCGTCTGGAGTGTGATGTAATTTAATCACTTCAATTGGCGCGCCCGCTTGTGCAAGTTTATCAATCAATAAGTCAACCACGGGGCCAGCGCTACCATTACCTGAGTTAATCACCAGTTTCAGGGGTTTGAGCTTATCGGTATCGATAAAGGTCATCACGTGCTCGACATAGGCGCTTTTATCAGTCAGCAACTGCAAGGTTCCTGATTCATTACTGGTAGCGAACTGCCCAGACTCTGCCAATGCTTGAATCTCGGCCAGACCATCATCGGCGCTGATCGGCTTTGAGTGTTCTTTGACCAGCTTGAGACCATTATAATTGATGGGGTTGTGACTGGCGGTGACTTCGATGCCGCCTAAAGCCTGATAGTAACTGGTGGCAAAGTACACTTCTTCAGTGCCCGTCATGCCCAAATCGATGACATCGACGCCTGCATCTATCATGCCTTTGAGGGTCGCTTGTTTTAATTGCTCGCTTGAATGGCGGATATCGCTACCGATGACGATGGCAGGTTTTAGCGTTGTCAGTTCACTCTCTTGATCGGCGGCAACGGCAGCGTTATAACGCTGAAATAAAATCTGCGCAAAGGCGCGTCCGATACGGTAAGCGATCACCTCATCAAGGTTTACCCCAAGCTCACCGCGAATATCATAAGCTTTAAATGAATCGATCG
The DNA here is from genome assembly GCF_904846575.1 of Psychrobacter sp. H8-1. Taxonomy (NCBI): domain Bacteria; kingdom Pseudomonadati; phylum Pseudomonadota; class Gammaproteobacteria; order Moraxellales; family Moraxellaceae; genus Psychrobacter; species Psychrobacter sp. H8-1. Next base: position 2,941,749 of record NZ_CAJHBG010000001.1, on the reverse strand, counting down.
TCATGGGATGAAATTCAGTTGCTGGCTGATAGCTAGGGGTCGCAGAAGTAGGCATAATGAGAAGATTCCTTGCGCTAAAGCAGTGAGGTGAGAAAATAGGGTGTGTTAAATATTTGGCCATACAATTATAAGCCAATTAGCGTTCAATGCTACACTATAGTCGATTAAATTTACAAACAATAGCGTATTGCTAAGAACAGAAGATTTGTAGGCTGTGGCTTTAGCCCAGCTATAAATCCTACAAAATTATAATGCTGGGCTAAAGCCACAGCCTACGTTAAGATATTTAAGGGGTTGAGATATTAGATGGTAAGTAGAAATAATAAAAAATGATAGAAAGAGAAGAGTAGCCTTTATGAATAATCCAGACCTTATTAATGCTCCAGTAAGTGTGAGTACCCATAAAAATAACAGCTCAACTGCGAATAATGAGAATCAGAAACAAGTCTCAGCACCCGAGCCTGTACAAGGTACGCCAAAAGCCAGCGGGCAGCTTGATGACCTTCTTGCCTTGATGGCGCGGCTACGTGCTGACTGTCCGTGGGACAAAAAGCAAAGCAATCATAGTCTTATTCCGTATGCTATCGAAGAAGCCTATGAGCTTGGTGAGGCGGTACAAAGCGATGATGACGAAGACATCAAAGGTGAGCTCGGTGATGTGCTGCTACAAGTGGTCTTTCATTGTCAGATGTACGCTGAGCAGGGACGCTTCGATATCAGCGACGTCATTACCACCTTGCAAGAGAAGCTGATTCGCCGACATCCGCATGTCTTTGAAACCGAAACCCTTAAAGATGAAGCGGCAGTCAAGGAGCGCTGGGATGAGATAAAAGCTGAGGAAGCGCTTGAGCGTCAAAGCCGCGGTAAGCCCAAACGTCGTCTCGATAAAGTAAAAGCGGGTAGTGCCCTTATGCAGGCGCAAAGCTTACAAAAGGCGGCCAGTAAATTGGGGTTTGATTGGGAAGGGGTCGAGGGCGCTATCGAAAAGCTAGAAGAAGAAATCGCTGAGCTGAAAGACATCATTCCGCAAACAGGCGAGACCTTAAACGCGGCACAGCGTGATGAGCTAGAAAAAGAAATGGGCGACTGTCTGTTTGGCTTGGTCAATGTCGCGCGCAAACTAAACCTCGATGCCGAGATGGCAGCGCTCACTTGTGTGCATAAATTTAAATCGCGTTTTGGTTATATCGAAGCGCAGTTGGCCGCCGCTGGCAAGCGTGTCGAGGACAGTGATATCACAGAAATGGATGCCCTATGGGAAGCCGCGAAACAACATGAACGTTCATAACACTCGTAGCATCTATTATATCTATAATAAAGGCTCATGCGTTTATTTGATAATGAGTGCTGTTTGTTGTTTGGCTATTATCAGCAGTGTCATGCTCACCAGTGTCATGATTAATAATGCCCATGCTGCGCCGTGCTTTGACAATCCCCAAGCTGCTTATAATCATCTGATTGCGCAAGAAAACGCGGCAATTCAAGCGCGTGATCAGGCCGTAATCAATATTAACCGTGCTACTGAAGGCGAGCTGACCTCATTGCACGGTATCGGTAGTAGTAAGGCGCAAGAAATTATCTTATATCGTGAGATGTTTGGTGATTTTAAAAGCGTTGATGAGTTAACCAAAGTCAAAGGTATTGGCGCAAAAACCGTTGAGAAAAACAGAGCCCGTCTAACGGTGCAAGAGTAGGTTTTTTGTGGTTAAAAACAGCATAACCCTTGATATTGACAAAATAGCGCACAACTAAAGCGCATAATACACCTAGCAAGCCTAAAGTTTGTTAGAATAGCGAATACATCCGCCTGATAAACGCTAAGCTCGTTAAAAGCTAAGTTAATCAAGAGCGGTTAAGAATACCGGCGAGGAGTAGATGCATGGCCGAGCGTGCCGCCAAGCAGTTAGAACTGAATAAATCTGAATTACCAAATTCCATCACTGAAGTTATTGCCACATTATCCCGAGCTGGGTTTGATGCCTATATCGTCGGTGGCGGGGTGCGTGACACCTTATTAGGTCTGCAGCCCAAAGACTTTGACGCCGTCACTGATGCCAAACCGCACGAAATCAAAGACGTCTTTGGTAAGCGCTGCCGCATTATCGGTCGTCGTTTCCAGTTGGCGCATGTCTACTCTGGACGCGACTTGATTGAAGTCGCTACGTTTCGAGGGCCACCAACCAGTGATGCCAATACCAACCAAGACGGTATGATCCTGCGTGACAATGTCTGGGGCGATATCAAGCAAGACTTTGCCCGTCGTGACTTTTCGATTAATGCGCTTTATTATCAGCCGCTCAAAGGCGTGGTGCATGATTTTTGCGGTGCGCTTGAAGACATTAATAATAAGACTATTCGCTTGTTAGGTCATGCGCCAGTACGCATTGAAGAAGATCCCGTACGGCTGTTACGTGCTCTGCGCTTTAAAGCCAAGTTGGGTTTTGAGTTTGATAAAGAGTTGTCTGAGCAGTTCCATGACAACAACTGGGCGCTACTCGAGCAAATATCGCCGCATCGTCTCTATGATGAGACGCAAAAGATGTTTGCCGGTGGTTATCTGGTGCCGTTATTGCCGCTCTTGTTTGAATCGGGTGCGATTGACAGCTTACTTATCTATCCGCCGTCTGAGCCAAGCGCCTTGGTGAAGCAAGTCGCTATCAATACTGACAAACGTATTGCCGCAGGGAAAAGCATCAATCCCGCGTTTTTCTATGCAGCCCTCTTGTGGGAAAACTATCTGCATCAGCTAGAAAAAGCCAAAAAGCGCAACATGCCATTCGCCGAAGCGCAATTGCATGCCGCCAGCAAAGTCATCGACCGTCAGCGCATCAAGACGGCTATTCCTAAGTTTGCTGAGCAGTTCATCCGCGACATCTGGCTATTGCAGCCAAAACTCTCTGCGCCGCGTAGCAAGCAAATTGTACAGCTTTCTGAACATCCACGTTTTCGTGCTGGTTTTGACTTTTTATTGTTGCGTGAGCAGTGCGGCGACGCTGAGCATCCACTGTCAGAGTCGACCAATGGCATGGGCGACTGGTGGCAGACCTATCAAACTCTGTCAGAAAAAGAGCAACAGCAAGCCATCGATAGCTTTGATGAAAATCTGCGCCGCGGTGCTCACAAAAAAGGGCAGCGTGGCCGTGGACGCAATCGCCAAAAGCCTGCGACAAGTACTGCAGATGAGTTAGTGGTTAGTCAAAGCGACACTAAGCATCATCAAGATAATGGCAGCGCTGCAAAAGAGGACTCAAACGTACCCTCACGCCGTCGCCGTGCCGAAAGCTTGCCTGCAAACGCTAAGCACTCTGCTAATAAACGCAAAACGCAAGGTGAGCAGCAGAGCAAACAAGACAGCAAAGAGCTGGCACAGTTGCAGCAGCTATCGCTTGCTGGTGATACTAAGCAATCGTCACACAAGCGTCAGGCATCTAAACCTGCCCCGTTATTTGTCATCGAACACGAAAAAGTGGTGCCACCACTACCAAGACAGCCAGCGGATGAGCAGCAGCAAAAAGACAGTCAAACGCCTGCTCAAAAAAAGCCTGTACAAAAAGAGCCAGCCTCTCATAAAGCAGCCGTTAAGCATGATGAAAAGGATCAGCAAACATCAAGTGCAAAGTCGGATGCGAAGGTTGATGGCTCAAACATTGCTCAGCCAGATCAAGTAAAGCAGCCTGAGGCTAAATCCTCATCTGCTACTCCAGAAAAGGCAACTCGCAGCATAGCAAGATCGCCTGCGCTAGTGAGCATGAACAACGAGCCAATACCGCATAAGCGCCGCCGTCGTCGTCAGCCTAGCGCTGCTAGCGTCAGTGTTACTAGCGATGCTCCAGAGTCAACAACTGGCACTAAGTACGCAAAAAAAGCACCTAAACCAGCGGCACAAGTTGATCAAAAGCATAACCAGGCTAAAGCAGATGCCCAAGCTCAACAGTCAGAAAAACAGCTAACCAAAGCACCCGTGGCGGTAGCAGAAACAACAAAAGCTACCAAAAGCAGTCAAGTGGCGGACAGTCTAGCCATTGCTAGCAAGCTGAATGACAATAAAGGGCCAATACCGCATAAGCGTCGCCGTCGTCAGCCAAGCACTGACAATGCGTAGCTTGAATAACTAAGTAGCGATAACTATTAGAATAAAATGAGCACCATGAATAATGCTAATTGGGTTACCTGCTATGTGGGCTTGGGTAGCAATCTCTCTAATGAGTTGGGATCGCCTACAGAGCACTTGCAGCAAGCCATTGCAGCGATGCGAGAGCATGAGCAAATACGCAAAGTTGATGTCTCTTCGTTCTATGCCTCAGCGCCTATGGGGCCACAAGACCAGCCAGACTTTGTCAATGCAGTTGCAAGCTTTGAAACGACATTGACCCCTGCTGAGTTGCTCGCATTTTGCCAACAGTTGGAGCAGCAAGCGTTGCGCGCGCGATTGCGCCGTTGGGGTGAGCGTAGCCTTGATGTGGATATCTTGTTGTACGGTGAAGCGCAAATCGCAGAGCCACAACTCACCATACCGCATGCTGGACTGCTTGAGCGCAATTTTGTCCTGATACCGCTACGTGAGTTGGCAGCAGATATTATGATTTCGGGTCAACCGATAGACAGTTATGCAGCTAGTAATGACTGGACAGGCTTAAAGCTACTATAGTCAATCCACTATAAAATTCATACCAGTAGCACGCCGTAAAAACTGTACTCTTTTTATTTAGGACTCACTATAGTGAGAGTTAAAAGCATTTAGTTAAAGGCATTGCAGATTAATTGAGGGTCATATGACGACGTTATCTACTTTAAATAAATTTAAAAAAGACGGTATCAAGTTTACCTGTTTGACCTGCTATGACGCGATGTTTGCGCGGATGATGGATAAGGCGCAGATTGATACCATCTTGATCGGTGACAGTTTGGGCATGGTAGTACAAGGTCATGACTCAACACTGCCTGTAACAGTCGATGACATGGCATATCATACTGCCAATATTGCTCGTAGCAATGAGCACGCCCTGATTTTAGCTGACTTGCCATTTATGAGCTATGTGACCTTGCCAGAAGCTGTAGCTAATAGCAGGCAGTTGATGCAAGCGGGCGCGCATGTGATCAAGATCGAAGGCGGTAGTGAGCTTTGTGATTTGGTCAAGACGTTAGCGCAAGCGGGTACGCCAACGTGTGTGCATTTGGGACTAACGCCACAACTGGTCAATGTCTTTGGCGGCTATAAGATTCAAGGCCGCGGTGATGAAGCGGCTAATAAACTACTTGCGGACGCCAAAGCAGTCGTCGCCGCAGGTGCTGCATTATTGGTATTGGAGTGTGTACCTGCTGAGCTTGCCAAAGCAGTGACAGAAGCGGTGGCTGTGCCCGTCATTGGTATTGGCGCTGGTGCCGATACTGACGGTCAAGTATTGGTGATGCATGACATGCTGGGCATGGTGCATGGACGCGTGCCGCGCTTTGTTCATGACTTTTTGACCGATGAGCGCAATAGCGCCCACAGCATCGAAGGTGCCTTTGCCCTGTATCAGCAGTCAGTCCGTGAAGGCAGTTTTCCAACTGAGCAGCACCAATTTAGCTAGTTTTATGTAATCTGTTGGTTTTTACGATTCGAAATAGAAGAAAATGACATCATGCCCACCATTTATCATCATATTGCGGCGTTACAAGACACGCTAAAACCGCTCCGTAGTGAGCAACGTATTGCGCTAGTGCCAACGATGGGCAATCTGCATGACGGTCATCTAGAACTGGTAAAAATGGCAAAGCAGCAGGCTGATATCGTAGTGGTAAGTATCTTTGTCAATCCCACTCAGTTTGGTGAAGGTGAAGACTTCGACAGTTATCCTCGTACGCTAGAGGATGATGTTGCCAAACTGGCTACTGTCAGTGCAGATTATGTTTTTGCGCCCAGTATCGATGAGATGTATCCAGTACTGCCACCACCGACATCTGTTCTCGCTGGTGCTATTACCACTCAATTATGTGGTCAATCGCGTCCTGGTCATTTTGACGGTGTCGGGATTGTGGTCTCGAAGCTGTTTAACATAGTGCAGCCTAACGTGGCTATATTTGGGCAAAAAGACTATCAGCAATTGGCCATTATCAAGCAATTGGTACGTGATTTAAGCTATCCGATAGAGATCGTTGGTGCGCCTATTGTCCGTGCTGCGGACGGCTTGGCACTGTCCTCACGCAATCAGTACTTAAGCGCAGCTGAGCGTCAAATGGCTCCTATACTGCATCAAGAGCTACAACGGTTAGCACAGCAGTTGATGGCAGGAAATGATCAGCATGAGCTTAAGTCGTTATTAGCAGAAACACAGACGCGCATTACGGATGCTGGCTTTACTATTGATTACTTGGAGCTAAAAACTGAGCAGCTAGACGCTGTTGATAATGTTGAAAGCTTAAAAGAAAATAATCAAAAGTTAATTATATTGGTCGCGGCATGGCTCGGGCGTGCACGACTGTTAGATAATGAGATCGTAACCTTTAATTAGAATGATAATAGCGAATGTAGATGGTTTTAAGCTAAAGGTTGTCAGTGTTGTATGAGGAAACGCGCTAGGGCAGCAGTGGACGTAATGAACTAGGATGGTCAACCATGGAAGCGGCAGGTATGAATCAAGAGCATGAGTCAGTATCAGGACAATCAGTGATAGAGAAGTCCAAGGACGATAGCCTTAGTATCTTAGTGGTGTCAGGACGCTCTGGTTCGGGTAAAACTTCGGTATTAAATATCTTAGAAGATTTGGGTTATTATTCTATAGATAATCTACCGCTGTCCTTGGTGCCTAATGCTGCTCACAAGCTAGTAGGAGAGAGTAGTATCCGCCGCATTGCTCTGGGTGTCGATATTCGTACTCCACGGGCGGACTTATCCAAATTCGATGCAATTTACGACTCACTAAAGCAAACATATGGAACACAGGCGGTCAAGGTTGTCTACGTGACGGCGCAAGAGAGTACGTTGGTAGCACGCTTTAATGCTACTCGCCGCGTACACCCGCTGATGGCGCAAGATATCGATAGTGACAATGCCAAGCATATCGCTTTTAATTTACCTGCTGCCATCAAAAAAGAAGTTGAGCTGTTAGAGCCTATTGCTAGCCATGCTGACATCAAAATTGATACCAGCAATTTAAATATCCATCAGCTAAAAGACACCTTGCGTGAACACGTGGGTATGGACAATCAAATAGTCATCAACATATTGTCTTTTGGTTTTAAATACGGTAGCCCTATCGACGCTGACTTTATATTCGATGTCAGGATCTTGCCCAACCCCCATTGGAACCCTGATCTGCGCGCCTCAACAGGTCTGGACTCCGAGGTCGGTGAGTTCTTTGCTGATTATCCAGAAGTGGCGGAAATGAACGACGATATTGCTAAATTTTTGACACGTTGGTTGCCAGATTTTTTACATAACAATCGCCATACGGTGACGGTTGCGATTGGTTGTACAGGTGGCAAGCACCGCTCAGTATTCATTACCGATAACCTGCAACGCCGATTGGCCGACAGTATGCCAGCAGGTTTAAAAGTGGTTGCCAAACATCGCGAAAAAAGTCGTTGGTAGCTCTTGGATGTTATATAGCTGATGACTATCATCTGGCTAATCTTATTAAGAAGTTTGCTGTTAAAGTTTTTATTAAAAGTTTGCTGCCATAAATCGTGGTTAGCAGGCCCTAATTTTATTTATTATTTTGGAAAGCTTGTATGATTGACTGGTCAGAACATGACATGCGCGTCTCGCGCACCGAACTGAAAAAAGCCCACGAGCGCTTGCAGCAGTTATCTATACCGCTGGCAGGCTTATCAAAAAAGCAGTTAAAAAAACTCCCAGCCAGTGAGTATTTTATGGCGGAGTTGATGGCACTTGCTGATATTACCAGTGCCAATGCACGCAATCGTCAGACCAAACGTGTCGGCAAGCTGATCGGTGAAGAAGATCGCCATGCTTTGGTAAAAGCACTGTTTAATGCCCTATTCCCAAATGAGCAAATCGTGAAGATAGAAGGGTGGTTTGGCAGGCTTAATATCAATGATGAAGGCACACTGAAGCAGTTTATAAAGCAGTACAAGGCTTCTGAGCGCAACAGCTTATATCAGCTACTACTATGGATTGAGTATGCCAAACACATGCAAGATGATGAGCTGTTAGCAGAGTCGGAAGAAGATTTGGCCAGCTATATTCGCGAAGTCGCCATACTTTCGCAGCTAAAGTAAAGATAGTCCAATGCACAAAAAGGCCAATCATTCACTGATTGGCCTTTTTAGTTTTTGCATAGAGTAGTGCGAATAACGTACTTTTCTTATGCAGTATGCAGGTTTTATACAGCTACAGCTATTCTGCAGAGTTATTTTTTCTCAGCACGTACTTTATCGACTAAGAAATCGACTACTTTAGGCACGGTAGCACTTTCACCAGTCACGACATATTTACCGTGTACGACAACAGCAGGTACGCCAGAGAGTTGATAGCGCTTTGCACCCGCTTGCGAGCGACCAATCTTGGTGCCGACAGCGAACGAGTTGTATAAACTGTTAAATTTCTTTTGATCGACACCTTTAGAAGCATAAAACTTACTCAGTGAGGCTTGATCAAACAGCTGCTTGCCGTCTTTATGAATGGCATTAAACAAAGCGTCATGCGTCTTGTTTTCATAGCCTAATAACTGAGCAGCATAAAAACCGCGTGCACTGGCTTCCCATACTGGGTTTAGGGCTGCTGGGGTTTTGAAAAATGCCACATCTTTGTCTTTGGTTTTTGCCCACTTTTCCATATGCGGGTTCAGGGAATAGCAGTGTGGACAGCCATACCAAAAGAACTCACGAACAATAATCGCATTGCCGCTGATGTTTTCTGGGTTGTTTAACACGCGATAGTCTTTTCCTGCGACATAATCGGCCGCTTGTGCGCCCATATTGGCAAGTCCAATGGCCATAGCCAGACCAGTCAGTGTGATGACACGTTTCATACTGTTTCCTTGGGAGTAAATATTTAAATTATCAAAAAGGGTATCAAAGGGAATACATGCTAAAGCGTTGAGTGCCTATTTAAGCGAGACGCGCCTATGATAACGTAAAAACACGGCCCTTGTGAACCGGATTCTTAAGCAAGCGTTGTAAAGCTGTGAGACTATATTTAAGGTATATTGCTCGTCAGTTAACAATACCAGTCATAAATGCTCACGATGTCGTCACGACAAACAGCCCGCACTCATGCTAATATTGAGCACATAAATAATCAGCTCGTTTAGACTACTAATGCAAATAATGCAAAAATCATACCATAAAGAGAAACGCCATAAGCGCTACTGTCTCTTCTCAATCTACTCATACATAGCCGGATTCTGACATGAATACTACGATTAACGTGGACCTAAGTGAAGTCGACAAATTTAATAAGCTTGCCAGTGAATGGTGGGATAAGACAGGTGCATTTGCAACCTTACATCATATCAATCCTTTGCGCCTAAACTGGATCGAAGAAAACGTCAAACGTGGCTATCAAAGCAGCCATCAAAACCCTGATGCTAATAAAACCGCAGAGGCTGGGCTTGCTGGCAAAAAGATAGTAGATGTAGGTTGTGGCGGCGGTATATTGGCCGAGTCAATGGCGCGTCGCGGCGCTGATGTGACGGGTATCGACTTAGGCACTGAGAACTTAAAAGCCGCCAGCCTGCATGCCGAACAAAGTGACTTAAATGACGTTTTGCGTTATCAGCATATCCCTGTTGAGGACTTAGCAAAAACGCATGCAGGACAGTTCGATGTGGTGACTTGTATGGAAATGCTAGAGCATGTGCCAGATCCAAGCGCCATTGTGCAAGCCTGCTACGATCTGCTTGCGCCAGGCGGTGTTTGCGTCCTCTCTACCATCAACCGTAATCCTAAGTCCTACCTGTTTGCCATCGTTGGGGCAGAGTATGTCTTGCGCCTACTGGATCGCGGTACCCATGACTATGCAAAATTTATCACTCCAGCTGAATTGGACAAAATGGCAGTCAATGCAGGGTTTACTCGTCAAGACATGATTGGGCTGCATTATAATCCTATCACTAAGCGCTATTGGTTGGCGCAAAATGTCGATGTTAACTATATGATGGCGGTTCAAAAACCCCTAGTATAGGGTCTGTTTAATACAATTATTTAAAATAAGAGCATGTATCATGAGCCAATTTGTAAAAGCGGTGTTATTCGATCTTGATGGCACTCTTATCGATACTGCGGCTGACTTTGTACGCATTATTGGTAAAATGAGTGCACAAAATAACTGGCAAGCCCCACCTGCAGCAGACATTCGTGAGCAGGTTTCTGCTGGCGCGTCAGCGATGGTAAAGCTTATGCTACGTCATAATAATCAGATGAACGTGAGCGAGGAAGAACTGTTGGTGTTCCGCCAACAGTTTTTGGATGATTATGAAGCGGATATCTGTGTCGATAGCTGTCTATTTGATGGCCTTGAAGAGATATTGAGTAAGCTTGAAAAGCAGGACGTGCCTTGGGGTATTGTAACCAATAAGCCCCGCTATTTATCTGAGCAGCTACTTGCAGCCATGCAGTTAGATGAGCGCTGTGCTGTGTTGGTATGTCCTGATGATGTATCGCGTAATAAGCCTGATCCAGAGCCTATGTACATGGCATTAGAGAAGCTTGCCATACCACGCGGCGCATCTGCGTCTGTACTCTATATAGGCGATCACGTGCGTGATGTCGAAGCTGGGAATGCGGCAGGTATGCCGACTATTTTGGCGGCTTATGGTTATATCCCGCCTGAAGATCAAGAGGACTTAAAAAGCTGGGGGGCAGACTATATTGTTGATACCCCTAAACAGTTAAGTAAGTTGCTATTGTCTTCAGGTAAGTTTGAATACCTTTGAGTTTTGCATGTTTAGCACACCCTAACCAATAGCCCTTTATCTTTATTATAAATCGATAAGCAGTGAGTAATTTCATGAGTGACAATGCCAATCAGGCTGCAAGCCAGTCTGCCAAATCTGCTGGTCAAGTTTTGAGCCACGATGATATTCGTAACTATGCGCCACCTGAAGGATGTTTGGAAGGTAAAACCATCTTGGTCACAGGTGCGGGTGCGGGTATCGGACGCGTAGCGGCTTTGACCTATGCCCGTTATGGCGCCACGGTGTTACTGTTAGGTCGCACTAGTAGCAAGCTTGAAGAAGTGTATGATGAGATAGAAGGCTCTGGCGGTCAGCAGCCAGCGATACTTCCTATGGATCTAGAGCATGCTACTTATGGCGAGATGCAGCAGTTAGAAAACCTAATCAATAAAGAGTTTGGTCAGCTTGACGGCGTACTGCACAATGCTGGCATCTTAGGCGATTTGACGCCGCTGGCGATGTACGATGTTACGACCTTCGCCAAGGTCATGCATATCAATGCTACCGCCACCTTTATGCTTACCCAAGCATTACTACCATTACTCAAAGATGCTGCCCATGGCTCGATTGTATTTACCTCAAGCTCAGTCGGTACGCATCCACGGGCGTTTTGGGGTGCATACGCTTTATCAAAGCAAGCGGTAGAAGGCATGAGTGATATCTTCACTCAAGAGACGCAAAACACCACCAACTTACGTTTTAATTGTATTAATCCTGGCGGCACGCGTACAAACATGCGCGCTCATGCTTATCCAGGCGAAAACCCAATGACATTAAAAACACCTGAAGAGATCATGGCAGGCTACGTTTGCCTCATGAGTGATGACAGTATCAATGTACGCGGGCAGGTCGTGGCATTACAGCCAAAAGACTAGCCACTGCCAGTATTACCTTTGCATGCTCAACAGATGCTAAGGCGTATTGAAAGCACTCATAACTAACCCCATCTATTTGTTATTAAAGCATTTAATGCTAAATTTTATAAATTAATAACAAAGGATAAATTATGGCAGGTGGATGGTCAAGAGATGGCGCGGAGCATGAGCAAATGGATGCTACCGTCAATGACGCGCTCGATAGACTAAGACGTACCCTACCGACAGGCGACAGCGCTGAGTATTGTGATGAGTGCGGTGAGTCAATACCTGAAGCAAGGCGAGAGGCACTGCCAGGGGTGCAGCACTGTGTTGGTTGTCAAACTGAGCTTGAGAAGCAAACCAAAGCGGCTGAGCTGTTTAATCGCCGTGGTAGTAAAGACAGTCAATTGCGTTAATGAGTTAGTTGATACTAACGGATCACCTCAAACGTAGACCAATAAAAAACCCTGTCACAAATGTGCAGGATTTTTTATTAGTCGTTTTTTATTTGATAAAGCGTATAAATACCTTTTGAGGTTACTCGCTTTTGGCTTCTTCTACTTCCGCTTCATCCGGAACGAAGACGTAGCCCACGCCCCAGACAGTCTGAATATAACGTGCTTGTGATGGGTTGTCTTCAATCAGACGACGTAGACGTGACACTTGCACATCGATTGAACGCTCCATGGCGCCCCATTCGCGGCCGCGCGCAAGGTTCATCAGCTTGTCACGAGTCAGTGGCTCGCGTGGATGCTGTACCAGTGCTTTGAGGACGGAAAACTCACCTGTCGTCAAAGTCACCACATTGCCATCACGTTTGAGCGTGCGCGTCGACAGATCAAGTGTCCAAGGACCAAACTGCACCACTTCTAGCTGATGGCTTGGTGCGCCAGGTAGCTCACGGTTTTGGCGGCGTAGTACGGCTTTGATACGTGCCAGTAGCTCTTTTGGGTTAAATGGTTTGGGCAGATAGTCATCGGCACCTGCTTCAAGTCCCGCAATGCGATCCGCGTCACCGCCTTTTGCCGTTAGCATAATAATGGGGATATCGCCTTTATCTTCACGTAGGCGCTTACAAATACTAATGCCATCCTCGCCTGGTAGCATCAAGTCCAATACCACCAAAGAAAACAGCTCGCGTTGCATCAGTTTGTCCATTTGACTGGCATCATGCGCCGTGCGTACGACAAAACCATCGTCCTCTAGAAAGCGCTGGAGCAAAGAGCGTAAGCGCGCGTCGTCATCAACGACTAAAATACGCTGGGTCATGGTATCTGGGCTGGTATTATCAGTCATGCAGAATTCCTTTTAGTAAAAATTATTATTGTCAGAGATGCTTCAATTGTTTCACTTATAAGCAATCATTTAATTATATAGGGCAGTCACAACTTTTGTGCAATAGCTGGTTGGTTGTCAATATTTACAATATTACTGCTTTAGTGTATAAGATTGTGTCACTAATTGCATCACTCATGCACACAAATGCTGTATGCGTTTGTTTAACATACATACAGAGGTGCTGATATAGGGTGATTTGAGCGATAAAAACCCTGATAAATAACGAAAGTATAAAAAGGATTTTTATTCATCCAGCTTTTGCTATAATGCAAAACTACATTTCTCAACGATTGATACGTATATGAGTAGCACTGATACCCAAACGTCTTCTCAGGCCTCGACAAAAGCTCAGAGCCTAGATGCAACCACCCACGCGAATATTCACGACAAGCTTGCTCGCGCGCTTGGCATTAAGACTGCTCAAGTCAATGCGTTTGTCAAACTATACGATGAAGGGGCGACGGTCCCGTTTATTGCGCGTTACCGCAAAGAAAAAACCCAGAATCTCGATGATGCGCAGCTGCGTGCTTTAGAGAAGTCTCTCAATTATGAGCGCGACATGGCAACCCGTCGTCTCAAAATTACTGAGCTGCTTAGCACGCAGGGCAATCTCACCGACGAGCTACAGACGCGCATCGATAATGCGACGTCCAAGCTTGAGCTTGAAGATATCTACTTGCCGTACCGTCCGCGTCGCCGCTCACCAGCTGCCAAAGCACGTGCTGCAGGTCTTGATGCGGCAGCGCAAGCGCTGTTGACGCAAGAGGTGACTCCAACAGAGGCCTTGGCTGACTATCAAGCACCATCTAGCATCTCTGACGATAATGGCAATGAGATTGAAGTGGACTTCAGTGATCTCGACAAGCAACTGGCTGGCGTACAAGCCATCATCGTCGATGAATGGACACAAGCGCTCGATCTGCTTGATGGCCTGCGTAGTGGCTTTGCCAAAACAGCGAGTATCGTATCTGCTGTTGCCAGTGACGAAAAGCGTGAAGTGGGCGAGAAATTCAAAGATTACTTTGAGCATAGCGAAAGCCTAGCGCGCCTGCCCAATCATCGCTTGCTTGCGATGCTGCGTGGTCGTCAAGAAAACGTCTTAGGTCTAAAAATTGAAGGCGAAGACGCACCCTTTATCGAAAAAATCATTCATCATTTCAATGTTGATGCCAAAGCGCCTGCCGAGCGCCGTGAGTTTTTGACCGAAGCAGCTAATAGCCTGTGGAAAGACAAGTGGCGTCCGCATATCGAGCATCGCTTGCTGACTGAGAAGCGTCTGACGGCAGAAGCGGATGCGATCGATGTGTTTGCCAACAACTTACAGCATTTATTGATGGCAGCGCCTGCTGGCCGCAAAGTAATCTTAGGTGTCGATCCTGGTATCCGTCATGGCGTCAAAATGGCAATCGTTGATGCCCAAGGCCATGTCGCGCTAGACAGTGAAGACAAGCCTGTGGTAGCGACTGTCTATCCATTTGCCCCTGATAATAAGATGATTGAGGCCAAAAAAGTCATTGATGAGCTGTTAAGCACTTATGACGTTGATTTGGTAGCGATCGGCAATGGTACTGCAAGCCGCGAAACAGATGCTATGATCAAAGAGATTTTGGCTGCCAATACTGAGCTAAAAGCCAAAGCGGTGATCGTCAATGAATCGGGTGCATCAGTCTATTCTGCCAGTGAGCTTGCCAGTGATGAGCTTGCCAACCTTGATGTCTCGGTACGCGGCGCGGTCTCTATTGCCCGCCGTCTACAAGATCCGCTATCAGAGTTGGTGAAAGTCGATCCAAAAGCCATTGGTGTAGGCCAATATCAGCACGATGTCAACCAAAGCCAATTGGCAGATAGCCTTGATAAAGTCACGCAAGACAGCGTGAATGCTGTTGGCGTTGATGTCAATACGGCAAGCCCTGCTATCCTAGCCCACATTGCTGGTCTGAATCGCAACGTCGCGCAGCAAATCGTCACTTATCGTAAAGAGCATGGTGCATTTGATAGCCGCGAGGCGCTCAAAAACGTTCCGCGCTTGGGTGCTAAGACCTTTGAGCAAGCAGCAGGCTTCTTACGTATCCATGATGGTAGCAATCCCCTTGATGCCACTGGTGTGCATCCAGAAAGTTATGGTTTGGTCGACAGCTTACTGGCGCAAACCGGTAAAGCATTGCCAGAAGTGCTCGGTAATGATGGTGTGTTAAATAGCATCGATACCAATGCGCTTGCGGCGAACGATGACAACATCAGTGTCAAAGCCATCATCGAAGAGCTGGCCAAGCCAGCACGTGATCCACGTCCTGAGTTCAAAACCGCTAATTTCCGTGAAGACGTCAATAGCATTAAAGACTTAGAGGAAGGCATGCAGCTTGAAGGCGTCGTGACCAACGTCACCGCCTTTGGTTGTTTCGTTGATGTCGGTGTACACCAAGACGGCCTAGTGCATATCTCGCAGATGGCCAATGACTTCGTCGCTGATCCGATGAACCGCGTTAAACCAGGCGACATCGTCTCAGTACGTGTCATTTCTATCGATGAAAAACGTGGTCGTATCGGCTTTAGTATGAAACCAGAAGGCGAAAAGCCTGCCCGATCTGCTGATGAGAAGCCCAGTCGCCCGCGCAGTAGTCGCCCAGCTACTGAGGGTGACAAACGCCCTGCAAAGCCACGTGGCAAACGTCCTCAGGACAGAGGTGATAAGGGTAATAACCCAGCGAATAACCGTAATAAAGCATCAAAGCCTAGTAAGGCTGAAGCACCTACCAAAATTGGTACGCTTGGAGCACTCCTACAAGAAGCAGGCGTGACCAAAACCAAGAAGTAACCGTCATTTAGCATTTAGCACCACATAAAAAGGCAGCCATTCGGCTGCCTTTTTATGTTTACGATATTTACTGAAAGCTTTTAGTGCTGATAGATTCAAAATCGTCTAGCGTACAGTAATGCGACGACTCTCATTTGCTTCGACTTCTGCAGGCTGGGTAGCAAGCAGCTCACCGCGTGGGTCTTTTTTCTTTTCTTGCAGCGTAATAGCGGTATCTGCGGCTTGCTCGTCAGTAGCGTTTTCACCAGTGATTAATGGCTGATAGTTAGCCTCACTATGCTGCATATTCAAAGCTTGCGTATTCTGTGCTGGTTGCAAAGCTTCTGCTTCTACCATATCAGCATCAGCAGCCGCAACTTCTGCATCGACTTCAGCAGTAGCCATGTCAGCATCCGCTTCGTCATCCATTTCAGCGATAGCAACCGCTTCAGACTCATTGGTCTCGATAGCGCCAGGTTGCGTCGCAAGTAGCTCTCCGTCAGGTCCTTCAACGTCGGCCTCTAGCGTATTATCAACTGGCATCGTACGCATGTCAGCTGGCGTGACGTCCGTCATCTCATCAAGATTGCTTGTGTCAGCCATTGCTAGACTCGGAATAGCTAGAGCGGCGCCCATCAGTAATGATAAAGGTAAAGTACGGTTTTTCATGAGTTGATTCCTTAAGTTATTTATCTACAGTAGCTGGTTTTCAGTGTCCTAGTTTCAGTGCTCAGATAAAGAACTTTCAACATATCTTGAGCAAGCACTGAAGCCAAGTTTGTATCTTGGTGACTTTTAGCAGCTGCACTTTTAGCAATTGCTTAGTCGGCTTTATCCATGAAAAACTTCGTATAAAAAGTTTGAGTAACACAAAACGACTCATACGAAACCATTCATATTTCACGATATATATGTTTAGTATTTTTAACATACCGCCAATAAGCAAAATAAAATCATGATAACCGCTGTGATAGCTATCATGATCGATGCAAAATAAAGGGCTGAATGTTTGATTATCTGAACCACAATATTTAAACGTGAAAGTAACAGCTGTGATGCTGTTGTTTCAGTAGTAAGCTGTTTAATAAAGTCACAGCTTGATGTTTACATGTGACATTATGCAATGTCTGCAGCGATGCTCTTAGCTTCTATTTTTAAACTGTTTTTTTTAAACAGGTGCTTGCAACGTTATCAAAGCTTAGTCGGTGACTGAAAAATGACAGGATAATAAATAAGAAAAACGATTTTTATCAAAAAATCTATCCTTTGAGCGATGCAGGGGCATATACCAAAAAGCTAGAAACCAGTAACTTTGTTTACTTGAGTGATACGATGTCATGATCTATAGTGAGTCCTAAATAAAAAGAGTACAGCTTTTACAGCGTACTACTGGGATAAATTTTCTTTGCTTGCTGTGCGACTCCGTCACTGTTCGATGCTGCATAAAATTTATCCCAGTAGTACTGTATTTATTTTATAGTGGATCGACTATAACAATCTTGAGCATTTATTTATTTTGGTATTTTTTATTTTAGTATCTAATATTTTGAAAGACCTAAAAAAGGCCGTACTCTTTAGTTAGAGTACGGCCTTTAATGGTAGTATTAATTATCAGTTACTATTATTTATCGATGTCCAAGCATCAAAGCATTGAGGTTAAGCTTTGTTTTAGACTACTTCAAAGCTGAGACCAGCATGATCTTCTAAACGAGTGAGGAGTTTGTTACCCATCGCAGATGCTGGCGTCCAAAACCCACCTGCAACTTCTGCCTTGGTCACATCTTGAGCCAAGCATAGAGCTGATTGTGCCAGCATACGTGACGTACTGCCGTAGCCTGGGTCTTTGTCACCTGTAACTTTGGTGCTGATGCTGTCTTTTTCGGAAGTTTCGCCAAAGAAGCGAATATCAAAATAGCCGTTTTCTTGCTCAGACTTAGAAGGGCCAGAGCCTGATTTTGGCAGCACATGCTTAGATAATAACTCACGGCTTGGTTTAATCATCATCGCTGTGGCAAAGCCAAGTAAACCTGCGCTCATTGCGTAACTTGATAGTTGACCTTTGATACCATCCTTCATCCACATCGCTTCGTCGTATTTGAAATCGCGACCATATTCGTAACCAAGGAGTTGGTTACTACGATGAACGATACGCGTATTGATACTGGCCATTACAAAAGGTGCCAACCAGCGCTCATGCTCACTATCATATTCTGGTTTGCTGATGTTGTCTTGGCGCACATTGGGGGCATCTGTATCATCGTTTAGCAAGTAAGGGTTGGCGACTTGCTTACGGCGCGCTTTATCCTTACCAACTTCTTCAAAGATAGTCGCCATAGAAGCGATGGTACCACCAGATAGCCCGCCCTTAGCCGCTTTTACGCGCATATGAATAACGTCACACTGTTGATTAAACTTTGCTTCAGCTTGCTGCTGGGTGAAGTAGACGCCTAAATCTGAAGGAATGGAGTCAAAGCCACACGAGTTGACGATACGAGCGCCAGTTTGCTGAGCCTTTGCTTGGTATTTATCCATCATATCCTTGATAAAAATGGCCTCACCAGTGAGATCGACATAATCCGTACCATTATTGACACAAGACTTAATCAGTGGCTCACCATATTTGAGATAAGGGCCTACGGTTGAGATAATGACTTGTGTTTGCTTGGTCATCTCATCGAGACTAGTGTCATCGTCACTATTGGCAATGATAATATCTACTTTCTTATCAGTTTCTTCATTGTTCTGAGCCTTACTAAGCTCTGATTGGAGCTTCTCAAGTTTTTCTTTATCGCGGCCCGCTATCGCCCAAGTAACCGCAGATTTTTCTGAATCGTCAGTAGATTTTTTATTGGATAAAAACTGCGCCAGATAGTGAGCGGTGATTTGACCGACAAAGCTGGTTGCACCGTATAAAACCACGGCATAGGGGCGTTTTGAAGTGTCATGTTGGTTATCTGTATCATTTACCATATCGTTTACCATAAATATTTTCCTTTATTTAGTTTGCATTTGAATTTATATAACTGTTTTATTTTCAATGGATTATAAGCAAACATCTCAGCATAAGGGTTTCAGCTGTCGATGCAAAGCCAACGATGAATTTTGAAACTCAGTAATACTCAAAACCTCTCAAACTTGATACAAATAAGGTAAGACTACTACAAAGCTTACACAACATAGCCTGATGATTACCAAACTGAACGTATTACTCCGAAAACAATTGCTAATCTATTATCACGACCTATAGGGTCATATAACCAAAAACAATAAGCATTAATAATAAGTAGACGTAGCGGGATGTGAAAGGAGCAGCTGCTAAAGGACTATCAGAATCAATCTCTGTTTTGCGTTTTACAACCAAATGCTTTTATAATTAAGGAGAGTAATTATGTTTCGCTGGGCAATCATTTTTGCAGTCATCGCATTGTTGGCAAGTTTTTTAGGATTCGGCGGTGTCGCTGGACTGTCTTCTAACTTGGCATATATTTTCTTAGTAGTCGCAGTAATCTTGTTTATTGTCGCCTTTATCGGTCGCAAAATGTAATAAGGCCGATATTAAGAATAAAACTCTCAAGCTCTACAGAAAACGTCCTCTTGCAGGACGTTTTTTAGTTATACCTTAAAAGATTTGCTGTATAAGCTGCTGAGAACGTTACTTGCTTTACTTTGCTAAGTTTAGAGAGTCTGGTTTAGAAAGCCTAGAAAGTTTTGGGCTGGATGATGTGTTCCATGCGTTTTGCCAAACGGATATCGTGGCTGGTAATCCCGCCAGTATCATGTGATGTTAGGCGTACTTCCACGACGTTGTAGACATTGCGCCATTCAGGATGGTGCTCAAGTGCTTCAGCATAAAAAGCCGCTTGATTCATAAAACTCATGGCTTCGATGAAGTCGCTAAAGTGGTAGGTTTTGACGATACTATCGCCTTCGCGCTGCCAACCAGCGAGCTCTTCTAGCTGTAGATTTACTTGTTTGTCAGATAAGCTACTCATATCAATATCCCTTATTATTAAGCTCTAGCTATTATGTGCTAGTGATGAAGTCATTAAAACATTTTTTAGGATATGTACCATATTAAGCTATTATTTAACTGGGTTATAGCAGATCCTGATACTCAGGATGCTTGTCAATATAGACAGACACAAATGAGCACTGCGGCACGACTTTTTTGTTATGCTCTTGGGCATAGTCAAGTGCATGCTTGACCAGTTTTGAGCCAATGCCGCGTCCACCAAGGGCTTGTGGCACGATGGTATGATCGTAGACTAGGGTGTCGCCACGCTCTTGATAACTGATATAACCCATTTGATCTTCGACCGTGGTTTCAAAACGTTTGGCTTGCTCATTATGGATAATATCTAAGTCTAGTGAGCTTGCTTGGTTACTCATAGTAAAACTCCGTCTTTATGTTTTTATTGTCTTCAGTACTTTTTTATTTTACTGTTATTACACTTTCTATTATGAGCCTTTATCGCTTTGGTTACCAGTGGCTTACCGTTGCTTCTAGTAAGAATAGATAGGCTAAATGTTACTGTTTTTTTGACTTTAGCTGAAAGCGGCTTAGCTTTGTGACAAAACAGCCAAAACAAGCCATAAACCTGCCTGTCAGCTTGCAGGGTATGCGCCACAATGCGATAATGGCGGATAATTTACAATCCTTATTTTGAGACAACGCCACATTAGCAGCAACATTGCATTATTAGCGTTTTTGCTAAGCGGCTTGCTGGTCTCGTTTATGTAGTCTATCGGAGTGTCAATGGCACAATATATTTATACGATGAACAAGGTGTCAAAACTTGTTCCACCAAAGCGTGAAATCCTGAAGGATATCAGCTTGTCATTCTTCCCTGGTGCGAAGATCGGGGTTTTGGGTATCAACGGTGCAGGTAAGTCAACCCTGCTACGTATCATGGCTGGCGTGGACACTGAGTACAGTGGCGAAGCACGTGCACAACCAGGTACCAAAATTGGCTATTTGCCGCAGGAACCACAATTAGACGACAGCAAAGACGTGCGCGGCAACGTTGAAGACGGTATGCGTGAAGCCCTAGATGCCTTAGCGCGCCTTGATGAAATCTATGCAGAATACGCCGATCCTGACGCAGACTTTGATAAGCTTGCTGAAGAGCAGGGTAAGATGGAAGACATCATCCAAGCTTGGGATGCGCACAACTTAAATACGCAGCTAGAAAAAGCCGCTGATGCACTACGTCTACCACCTTGGGATGCAGAAGTTAGTAAGCTGTCTGGTGGCGAAAAGCGCCGTGTTGCTCTGTGCCGCTTATTATTATCGCGTCCAGATATGCTATTGCTTGACGAACCAACTAACCATTTAGATGCTGAATCTGTCGCTTGGTTGGAGCTATTCTTGAAGAACTTCAGCGGTACTATTGTCGCGATTACGCATGATAGATACTTCTTAGACAACGTCGCTGAGTGGATTTTGGAGCTTGACCGTGGTTATGGCTATCCTTATGAAGGTAACTATACTGAATGGCTAGAGCAAAAGAACAAACGCTTAGAAGATCAGAATAAGCAAGAAGAGTCATTTGCAAAAGCGCTGAAAAAAGAGTTGGATTGGATCCGTAAAAACCAGAAAGGTCAGCAAGCGAAGTCTAAATCTCGTATCCAGCGCTTTGAAGAGCTTAACTCAAAAGAGTTCCAGCAGCGTAACGAAACCTCGGAGATTTACATTCCGCCTGGTCCACGTTTGGGTAACAAGGTCATTGAGGTAAATAACATCTCAAAATCCTTTGGTGATCGTCTGCTTTATGAAAACCTAAGCTTTAATGTACCGCCAGCTGCCATCGTTGGTATTATCGGTCCAAACGGCGCGGGTAAAACCACACTATTTAATATGATGACGGGCAAAGATACTCCTGATACCGGTTCGGTTGATCTGGGGGAAAGCGTCAGCGTCGCTTATGTTGGTCAGGTGCGTGACAACCTAGATAATGATAAGACTGTTTGGGAAGAAGTTTCTGACGGCTTAGATATCATCAAAGTTGGAGACTACGAAACGCCAAGTCGTGCTTATATTGGCCGCTTTAACTTCAAAGGGTCAGATCAGCAAAAGTTGGTCGGTAATCTATCAGGGGGTGAGCGTAACCGTCTGCAGTTGGCAAAGACTCTAAAGCAAGGTGCGAACGTTATCTTACTGGATGAGCCATCGAACGACTTGGACGTAGAGACTTTGCGTGCGCTTGAAGATGCGATTCAGGTATTCCCAGGCACTGTATTGGTTGTCTCGCATGACCGTTGGTTCCTTGACCGTATCGCCACTCATATCCTAGCCTTTGAACCAGAAGGTCCAGTATGGTATGACGGTAACTACTCTGAGTACGAAGCGTATCGTAAAAAGACCATGGGTGATGACGCAGGTCCTAAGCGCATGAAGTACAAGAAGATTACTGGCTAAGATATAGTCGGAGTACTTTTAAACCGCTACGGTGTTGCTCGCCCTAGAGGTACTCAGTGTACTATCTGCGGTCGATCGCCTTGTAGCGATTTTAAAATTCCTTGACTATAGCTACTGAGTTTGTTTGATTTAACAAAAAAAAGACCTCTAAAATATTAGAGGTCTTTTTTTGAGCCAGAACATAAGTTACTTTGTCTTAATTAGCGCTTGCGTCCAAACTTACGCTGTTTTTTATTACTAATCTCAGTAATAGCATGGGCGATTTCTTTGTCATCTAAACTGGCGACTTGCTGCAAGATTTGCATCATATCTGGGCTCAGTACATATTTGGCATGACTGGCAATATCGTTGATACGATGATCAAATGTTAGTACCCCTGTTTCTTCGTCTTTTTGTAGATAGTTGAGACGAATGAGCGCGTTCACAAAGCTGGTGAATAGTGAGCGATCAAAGAAGTCTGGGATGTCATCGGCATACAGCACAGATAAACGCTGACCGAGCAGATGACATAGATCGACCACCTCGTCCTCAGTTAAGTTGCCAGAGCCTTGCTGCGCGAGTAGCGCAAGCGTCATAAAGTAACGCTCAAGACTTTGCTCGACAGGGGCTGCTAGTACCTGAAGCTGTTGATAGCAGTTGCTATTGGCGTCAGGGACACTGAGCATACCATTGCCCAAATCGACGATTAAGTTATGGGCAATGAGGTTGTCAACTTTTTGATCGAGGACATCCATTAGACCGTGTGAGGGATAGTATAAGAACAGCTCACTTTGTAAGAATGGATACATCTGAATGACGATGTCATCAAGACGACTGCGTTTGATACGGCCATTGCGTGCGACGAGAGCGGCTAAGAATGACAATAAAATAAACACATGCAAAATGTTATTACGGAAGTAGCTGAGCAATGCCGCTTGCTTACCAGCGACTTGGATAATGTCGCCTAAAATATGCGGCGTACGCTCGATAAGCTTGAGCTTGATACCATAATTGATGATTTGCTGCGGATTCATATCCGTAATGACCGTATCATCAGAGTAGGGCATCTTACGGGCGATACCTTGATATAAGGCAATTTGCTGACGGCAAATATCTTCATCAAGTGCTGCTTTTGGCGCTGAGAGAAGTACTAATGACAATAGCGATACGGGATTGATGACGGCAGCTTTATTGATATGCTGCATGATTTTTACGCCGATATTATCAACCATGGCATTGGCGTTTTCGCCCAATGGGGTATCGGTACGATCAGCAGGTAGGCTGTCAGCGGCGACATCGAACTTTTTCATAAATTCGCTCAGATGCAGCGGAGTACCAAAGCTTAAATGCACATTACCAAAGATGCGTTCAATCTTGCGACTGACCTTGAGGAGCGCAAGGACAGATTCTGACTCTTTTGGTTTGCCTTTTAACTCACCAATATAAGTGCCACCCTCCATAATACGCTCATAACCAATATAGGTCGGGATAAACACGACTGGCTTATTGGTGTGACGTAGCTGACTGTGTACCGTCATGGCCAGCATACCCATCTTCGGTGGTAGTAGACGCCCTGAGCGTGAGCGACCGCCTTCAACAAAATACTCAATCGGTGTATTGCGAGTAATGAGCGTATGCATATATTCGCGTAATACGGCAGTATAGAGCGCATTACCACGGAAGCTACGACGAATATAAAAAGCAACTGCACTGCGCAATAAAGGTCCTAAGACAGGTACATCTAAGTTATCACCCGCTGCGACATAAGGAATGCTCAGACCACGCTTATAAATGACGTAGGACAGCAACAGATAGTCAACATGACTGCGATGGCAGGGCACATAAATAATCTCATGATCAGCTGCAACCTCACGTACACGCTCAAAATGATGGACTTCTACGCCATCATATAATTGCGTCCATAACCAAGTCAAAAACCTGTCAAAGACACGAATAATAGGATGCGAGTAGTCATTGACCATCTCGTTGGCATAGCCTCTAGCGAGGTTACGCGCTTCACGAACGGTGATACCCTTTTCTTGCGCTTCAATCTCTGTCGCATGCTTGATGGCTGGCGAGTAGATCAGCTTATCTACCAAATTGCGTCGATCTGATAAATCAGGGCCGAGCATAGTCGTGCGCTGCTTATCGAGATAAACATTGAGCTGCTGCTGCAATGCGCGTATCAATTCGCGATTGGCATCCGTGGTTGCTACTAACGTATTGCTAGGTACTGGCGCTGCGGTATTATCAGAGCTTGCTGCGCTATCAAACGCACTCAGCTCATCTAAATCAGCAATATCTAAGTTGGTGTTTAGATTGTTACTGATAAGTGTGCGCAAGTCTTTGGGTGCATGGAACTGCACAAAGGTGTCACGGCCCATTACTCCGATATTAAATAACTGCTTGGTGATGCTAGGATCTTGCCAGTTATCGGTCATGAGTAGCTTGAGCAAGGAGTCTTCTTTTTCTGGCGCGCGTCCCCACAGGATGGATACAGGTATCAAACGTATCTTGAGATCTGGGTGTTGCAGACTGGCAGCGACTAGGCGTGATAAGCGCGGTGATAACTTACGCTCTTTGGCTTTGGGATGATGCAAAAATATAATGGCTGCGCTTTCATCAATATCGTGCACACTGTCTTTTACATCTACCAGAGCAGGCGGCAGCTGATATTCCTGCGTTTGCAAGTCAATCAAAATACTGTTGGAGCGTGAATAGTCCTGCAGTACATAAAAAGTCAGTGTCTGGTCGTCTTCATTCAGTACCGGCAACTCACCTAATAGCTTGGCTTTGACCGCCACATTCAGTGTTTTTCCTGATAGTTTGCGGTATAGCTGATTGATCGGAGTGCTGTTATAAGGCGTGGCTACTGAGGTATTAGCAGTAGGCGCTTTTTTGGCATCTGAGAGCACTGATGTTTTGGCTTTTCGTTTTTTTAAGAGTTTGTTTTTTAAGCGGTTGGGTATCATAATAAAAAGTCATGCTATGTAAATGTAATGGCCTTATGATGCCATAAAAGTGCATAAAGCGATATATGGTGTCTGTATCTCTGCTGAATATATTATAAAGTTATCCTTAGGCAAAGTTGCCATGACTTTATGCGTAACTCTATTACCACGGTGCAAGATTTTTGCGTAAAATATATCTGCTGAATGTCTGCCACGGCATCTCATAACGTTCATCTACCCCAGTCGCGGGTTATAATATTTGTACCGCTATTATTTAGGACTGATTATATGACTCCTGCTATTAACATTGCCAAACAGCGCCGTCTTGATTACAAGTTGCATGAATACACGCATGATAGTAATGCCGTCTCTTTTGGGTTAGAAGCTGCTGAAAAGCTAGAGGTCGCAGCGGCACAAATCTTCAAGACCTTAGTGGTGGAGACGGATACTGGCAAGCTGGCTGTTGCTATTTTGCCAGTCGATACGACCTTAAATTTAAAAAAAATGGCGAAAGCGCTGTCTTCTAATAAATTGCTGCCCTGCAAAAAAGTACAGATGGCAGATCCCAAACAGGTTGAACGCAGCACAGGCTATGTGCTAGGCGGTGTCAGTCCGTTGGGGCAGAAGAAGCGCCTAGTGACAGTCATAGACAGCTCGGCACAGCCGCACACGAGCATTTATGTCAGTGCTGGGCGTCGCGGGCTAGAGATTGAGCTACCACCGATGCAGTTGGCAGAAACGCTGGGCGCTTGCTTTGCTGACATTGCCGATAGCTAGTGTTTAGTAATGGCTGCGCTCATTGAGAAGTGATGGTGACTCTGATTGGTGACAGTGATTTATTGTTATGATGAGCGACCATTTGAACACCTATAATAAGTAGCCAAACGTGCTAAGCTTTCTGCTATCAATAAAGTGTTCTTTTCATTCAATATATTATAAGGAAATACCTATGCCGCATTTAACCATTCAAGCGACACCCAATGTCAGCATCGCTCACGAAGAGTCCTTACTCAAAGCGTTAAATAAAGCGCTGTGGGATAGTGGTCACTTTGGTAAACCTACTGATATCAAAGCACGTATACTACCAGTGGATACCTTCTTAGTCGGTGTCGAAGATGATGAGCAGGAACATGGCTTTATTTATGCGCACCTAAAACTGATGACAGGGCGTGATATTGTGGCGCGCAATCAATTGGCTGAGCTTTTGGTGACCACGATAGAAGAGGCTTTGGCCGAAGAGCAGTCAGGACGCGCAGCTTTGCAAATATGCGCCGAAGTCGAAGAGATTAGTGCCGTTTATAAAAAGAAAATGCTGAGTATAGTCAGTCCTAATAGTTGAGAATCCAACAGACTCTAGAGCGTGCCTAAAATGAGAAACAACAAAAAAGCGCCCAATGTATTGGGCGCTTTTTGATTATTGACTTAATTTCGATATTGTTTGATAAGGCTTAGTCTAAAAAGGCAAAGCTATCGATAGGCATGTTCATCATGCTCTCGCTTGGTGCGACCATGGCTTCCGCATGACCTGAAGTGCGTGGCAACAGTTTATCAAAGTAGAATTCAGCAGTTTGAATCTTAGCTTCATAAAACTCTGGTGCTTCTACGCCGCCTTCTTCTAGTTTTTCATAAGCGACTGCAGCCATACGTGCCCAATGATAGCCCATCATTACGTAGCCTGAGTACATCAGATAGTCGTCTGAGGCCGCTGAGATGATTTCACGGTCTTTACGTGCCATCAGCATCAAGCGTACGGTCAGGGTGTTCCATTCGGCACACAGCTTGGTCAATGCCCAAACGAATTTGCGCATGTCTTTATCAAGAGCGTATTCGCCACACCACTTCATGATGCTTGAGGTGTAATCGCGAATGATTTTACCTTTTGACTGTAGGATCACTTTACGACCCAATAAATCAAGCGCTTGGATACCAGTCGTACCTTCATACATAGTGGCGATACGAGCATCACGAGCGATCAGCTCCATGCCCCATTCTTTGATATAACCATGACCACCGTAAACTTGCTGACCATGCTTAGCCGCTTCGATACCCAGCTCAGTTAAGAAACCCTTTAGGATAGGGGTATAAAAACCAAGCTTGTCATCCCACTTCTCAAACTCTGCATCATCACCGTTGGCGATACCTTGTGACATTTTGTCTGCATAGCGCGCAGCGTGATAAATCATTGAGCGACCGCCTTCCGCAAAGGCTTTTTGCGTCAATAGCATACGACGTACGTCAGCATGGTGAATGATGGCATCTGCTACTTTTTCAGGATCTTTGGTGCCTGATAATGCGCGCATAGAGCGGCGCTCTTTGGCATATGGCAGGGCGTTTTGGAATGATAGCTCAGTATGTGCGAGACCCTGAATACCAGTACCGAGACGAGCAGTGTTCATAAAGGTGAACATCGCTTTTAGACCTCTGTTTGGATCACCAATCAGATAAGCGGTGGCTTCATCGAAGTTTAGGACGCAAGTCGATGATGAGCTGATGCCCATTTTGTGCTCGATAGAGCCACAGCTCACACCATTGCGCTCGCCAATCTCGCCTTCAGCGTTGGGTAAGAATTTTGGTACGATAAATAGTGAAATGCCGCGCGTGCCACCTGGTGCATCTGGTAGGCGTGCTAGGACGATATGGATGATGTTTTCTGTTAAATCATGCTCACCACTTGAGATAAAGATTTTGGTGCCGCTGAGCTTGTAACTACCGTCTTCTTGTGGAATGGCTTTTGACTTAACCTGACCCAAATCTGTTCCACACTGTGGTTCGGTTAGACACATGGTGCCAGACCATGAGCCTTCAACCAATTTATGCAAATAAGTCTCTTTTTGCTCATCTGTACCGTACTGCATCATGGTATTGATACAACCGGTTGATAGACCTGGATACATCGCCCATGGCCAGTTGGCAGTACCGATGATTTCTGCTTTGATTAGGTTCAATGACATTGGTAAGTTCATACCGCCGTACTCTTCAGGGTACGAGATACCTTGCCAGCCACCCTCTACAAACTGGTCATACGCTTCTTTAAAGCCTTTCGGTGTGGTCACAACGCCATTTTCGAAATGACAGCCTTCTTCGTCAGCAGGCTGATAAATAGGAGATAAGACGTTTTCTGCGAAGTCAGCCATACCCTGCAAAATCATATCGACTGTTTCAGGATCAGCATTTTCGCCATTATCTAAATCTTTATAATGGGTTTGATAGTCAAAAACGTCATTTATCAAAAATTTGATGTCACGCAAAGGCGCTTTGTAAGTTAACATAGTTGGTCTCTTTGGTTGATTCGTATCAGCTCGTTTATTAGCCGAAATTTACGATGTAATAGGATGGATGTTAAGGATAGTGTTTGTTAAGTACTGCTTATTTACTAAGAGTGCAGTTAAGGACTACTTCATTTATAAAAAGGGTTGGAACTTAATCTCAGTATAAATGTTATGTGCAGACAAATATACTATATATAACTAAAATTCATGTTTAACACTATAAGATATTACTTATAATTATAATTAGTAAGCCAATACTTGGTAATATAGCGTAGATAGAGATTGATTTATTTCACTGGGATTAAGATTTATGGCCGTATCAGGGCACATCGCAAAGCGAAAACAATGGATTAAGCAGTTGCTTGTTTATATCAAGTATCTCATCCATGGCGAGCTTGATCACTTGCTAACCGTTAACAGGAGCCGTCGGCCATGGCATATGCCAATTATTGCCGCTATCGCCATTAGCTTTCCGGTGTTTGTTGGTGCCTATTTCGGTGCGCTGCCTGCAGGTATCAAAGCGTCCTTGGGGGCGATGATTATTTTGAATTTGCCTTTGGCGGGCTCTTTGCCTTATCGGTTGGTGACAGTGATGGCGTGGGGGTTTGCGATGACGCTGTGTTTTGCGCTTGGGCTTATCGCTCAGCAAATTCCGATACTCAGATTGCCCGTGTTTTCATTGATAGCGTTTGGCGTGGTTATCTTCGGTCGTTATTATCGTCAGTCGCCGCCAGCTGGGCTGTTTGTGATGATGGCTGGTGCCATTGCGTTATTCATACCTGTCACTCTGGATGAAGTGATGTCATCGACAGGGCTTGTGATGCTAGGCAGTGGTTTTGCGATGTTTATGGCATCGCTATATACGCTGTTTTTGTTAGCAACGCGTCCCTCCAAGCCTACGCCAACTTATCAATATCAGCCTGATACTCTGACGGAGAGTCTCATCGTGGCTGGGTTTGTGAGCTTGGCATTGTTTATCGCCATGATGCTTGAGATGCCTTATCCATACTGGGCGGCGGTCAGCTGTTTTATCATCATTCAGGGCATCCAGATGCGCACGATATGGATCAAACAGCTCCATCGTTTGCTGGGTACGTTAGTTGGGATGGGGCTGGCGGGTTGGATGATGTCTTGGAATCTCTCAATGTGGGGAGTGGCCGTGGCGATACTGCTACTGATGCTCTGTATTGAGGCGTTGGTCGATCGCCATTATGGATTGGCAGTGATATTTGTCACCCCCCTAACCATCTTTATAGCGGAGTACGGCAGCACGGTATCGCTTGCGCAGTTCGGTGTACAGGAGGTCATCCGCGTGCGTATGCTCGATACCACTATCGGCTGTATGGTGGGTCTCAGTGGCGGCTTAGTCATACATTCAGCCAAGCTGCGTGCACCCTTACAGCGTTTTGAAGAATGGTTACTTATCCGTCTGGCCTAGCTTACAACTACTGTTTTAAAGTCTCAGTGGCTAGTGCCACATCGATCGTGTGACCCGTCCAACGCTCAAAACTCAATGCCGCTTGCCCAATCAGCATGCCGTAGCCATCAGATATCTGCGCTGCGCGCGCCTCAAAGTGCTGCAAAAATGGCAGCGTGCGTCCGTACATCATGTCATAGGCGTAATGGCAATTTAACTCCTCAGCCAGTGGCAAGGTATCGCCTGACAGCCCGATAGAAGTGGCATTGATAATCAGGTCAAACTGTCCTGTTAACTCGGTGGTGGTGCAGGTCTGAATATCATGCTCAGCAATGGTGTGACTGGCGGCGCTCAGCTCTGTAACCAAGGTCTCTGCCTTTGTCAAAGTGCGGTTGGCAATGGTCAGCTGCTTGACGCCTGCTTCGATAAGCGGCAAGACCACGCCGCGGGCAGCACCACCAGCGCCAATGATGGCAACGCGAGCTTGCGTGAGAGGCCAGCCCAGACTGGTCATATGATTGACCAGACCTTGACCGTCGGTATTATCACCGTATAGCGCCTCTGCAGTAGGCACGTCACTCTGTAGCAGGGTCTTATTTAACAGCAGCGTATTGACGGCACCAGCGACTTTGGCATGCTCAGACAAGCCGCCACGAGCCGCGCAGCAATCACAAGCCACTTGTTTGAAGGGTACGGTCACATTGGCACCGACACCGCCGCCATGAAAAAACGCTTCAATCACCGCTGTAAAGCTAGCGGCATCATCAGGGCAATACTGACGCTGATAGTCAATATCGATACCCGCTTGCGCTGCGAATACTTGATGAATCTCAGGAGATTTACTGTGGGCAATCGGGTTGCCAATAACGATAAAATGCTGGGTCATAAGTGCTCTACTGGCCATTGGTGATAAGTTGATGATAGAAAGAAAGGGTAGGAAAAATCAATCAAAACTTACTTATCATAGGGGATAACAAGGTCTTTAACAAATCTGTGCTCTCTGCGACTCTTCTGTGTAACGTAAAGGCTAGTCAAGCGCTGGGCAGTTGGGTAAACTGTGGTCTTGACCCTATAATGATGCAGCGGATATCGGTGTATCATCGTTAGGTCATATCAACGATAGAATAACAACAGAGCATGGTTGGTCATGGTGAGTGGCGCTGGGTTTGTCATTGGCGCAGTTATTGCATGATCTCTTTATACAGCCTACTGAGTTAGCCTGCGTACACGCCCTAGTTTGGTTGCTGGTTAATCTAACTTTTAATAGAACTCCAAGACCCTAAAAATGTGAGTGAATTGCCCATGTGGAATAACACCCTACAGACCTTTGTGGTTAGCATAATGATGGCAGCTGGATTGTCATTGAGCGCTTGTAATGGCTCTCAAAAAGATGTCGAACCTGATACCAATAGCGACAACGCACCTGCGGCAGAGACCGTACAGTCAAGTCCGACGCCAGATACAGATATGGACGGAGCCACTGTCGAGCAAGGTACTCCGGTCAAGTATGATGTGGCATCATGGGGTAACAGTAGCGACAAATCCGTGAGCATCCATGAGCTGGATAAAATCAAACCTGCTTATGGCAAGGTGGTTAGCAATGATGAAAATAGCCTGGACTATGCCAGTAACCCTGCTACCAAATATCGCTTTATGGACACGGATGCGCCTTATTTAGACTTGATCGATTCCGAAAAGTACCTTGAGCTTGGTTGGTACTATGCCAATCCTACTGACTCTGATAAAGAAAAAGAGCTGAGTAAAGCCCATGCGAAGAAATCGTATCAGCTAGCGCAGCAGCTAATGGGCGTTGATGGCGGTAAATTAATCGCCGAGATGCTTGGTGGCCAAATCATCAAAAACAAAACCATCGGCGGGCAAAAAGTAGAGCTGGCCAAGTGTGAGTTTTATAGCTGCATGCTGGTACTGAATAAGTCAGGCGAGCAACAAGCGGACGCCAGCTAAGCATGACAGCAGCGGCTAGCGATTGGCAACGTTTATCTCCTCATCCGCAGCCAGGCTCTGTGGATGATGCTATCAATACTTCTGCGCATAATATCGTAGAGACTGTAAAAGATACTGCAGCAAAAAAAGCGCCAATAACGCCAGACAATCGCGGGCTGGCTTATGGTGATGGATTCTTTAGCACTATCGCTGTCATCGATGGCGCGATAGTGTGGCAAGCTTATCATTATCAGCGCCTTATCTCGCACGCTCAGGCCCTACAACTGACGCTTGATAGTCAAAAGTTAATGGTCATCCTACAAGCGCATGCGCAAAAGCTACAGCAAGGTATGATGAAAGTTGTCGTGACTCGGGTAGCACAGTCTGTGCGTGGTTATGGCTTTACGCCTGATGTAGCGGGCAGTGGCTGTGAAGTCTGGCTAAAATCAGTTGCTATGCCGATTGATACCGCTATGAAAGCACAATTGCCAGATGGGCGCACACTCTTGATGCAGCCTATGATGTCAGCAACCTGTCTGACCGCGCAGCTTAGCTGCCTACCGCCACCGCTATCAGGTTTAAAAAGCCTGAATCGTCTCGATAGTGTGCTCGCCAGTGGTGAGCTCCAGCAGGTCAAGGCAACGAAGCCAAATATCGACGAAGGCTTGGTACGCGATATGAGGGGCTACTGGGTCGAGGGTACGATGAGTAATGCCTTTTATCAGCTCTCCTCTCAGTTCTCAGAATTGCCAGTCGCTGACAAGTCACAATCGCAAGCAGGTATGGCTGATAGCGACAATAGGGCGACCGACTATCCGTTATCAGGGCAGTGGTATACACCGCCACTGACACAGTCAGGGGTGACGGGCGTACAGCGCCAAGTCATCATTGATGCGTTTGCCAATACGGAAACACCGGTGATCATGCGTTCATTAAGTGATGAGGATTTGCCAAACTTACGCGGTTTGTTCTTTTGTAATGCGCTGCGCGGGGTGATGCCAGTATCTGAACTTACTTTGCTGTCTGGGCAGGTGGTTGAGTTTAATTAGTTGCTTATTTCACATCAAAAATATTAAACTTAGTATCAATCAAATCATCGTAATTCAACTCAATATCTTCATTCCTGTACCTTTCTTGCGCTTGTATAATCGCTGAAGAATCATCTTCAGCGACTATTTCTATAATAGCGCTCATGGTCTCGACTATTTCTATTTCATAGGTGCTCAAACTTTTATCATTACTCATTTCTACTCTCACTTTTTTAACGAATGGTGCTGCTGATCGTAGCAAAAAGATTCTAGAGAAGTGATCGTCTTTTGTTATTTACCCTTGTGCCACGAAGCAAATCGATCAATGATCGCCTTTTAATAAGTAACTTTAAAAGGAGAGAGGGTAATGCGTTCAGTTTATGAAGAAAATAGAATTCCATTACAAATACGGCGATTGATGATTTTTGACGAAATCTGTCAATTAGCACAAAAAAAGCCTGACGAAATTGTCCATTTATCTCGCTATACACAACTGGCATTAGGCGTCATGTATCTGCGAGACTTTAATAAATATATTGCCTTTGGTGGAATGTTTGAATATGCGCATACACGTGAGGAGGTTATTGAACAAGGTATTAATGTTTTTCCTAATGATGAGCTAGTGAGATGTGCGATAACAGTGAACCTCAAACCGTTTACTAAACCTGCTCGAGCACCTATTCAGTTGCTCTGGCACTGGAATAATTATGTAAAAAATAGGCAGCATGCGTATATAGATTATTGTGAAGAGAGCTTTTTTCGAATCAATGATGAAATTGATTGGGAATATCCACCGCACAAGTTTCATGACCGTTTAGTTGCAACAGCACGATTACCATTATGGGATGATAGGGATGAATTGATTGCAGATGTTTATCGGGATAAAAAAGGACAACCGAGACTTAAGCGCTACAATGAAAAGCGTTTAGGATAATTTCTGATAGCGACCGCGTCCTAAAAACTCAATAATGCCCTTATCACGTAACACCTGTAGCTGTTGACGAATTTTGGCATGAATATGTTGGTTTTCAGGATGTTTAAGTTGTAGCTCATCCGCAAAGCTGTAAACCTGATTGAGAGTAAACTTACTATCAAGCTTATCAATACATTGCCAAACATCTAATGTCCAGCCCCGTGTCTGCTGTGATTGCTCGCGTAAAAATAGCGTTTTTTGATATTGTTGTTGGACGTTGTCTTTCGGGGTGACCTGTTGATTTTTCACCAAAAATACTTTTCCAGATTCGGGAACTTGGCGCAGGTCAATATTGCAGCCGACCCAACCGGCACGCCGCGCCGTTGCTGGTAGCGGGTTACGTTTGATAATCATATCGGGTTTGAAGAAATGCTTAGGGATAATTAAAAAGTTGTTAACGCTTAGTTGTGCTGAATAAGTCAAAAAGAAAAAGCTTGGGTTATCATCACTCTTGATGCGCTGCATCATAGTGGCATAAGCGCCATCGTTAATAATATTACTTAATTTGGCTTTTTTACTTTTTAGCTCGTATTGTTCGGCACAATTTGCACAATAAAAATCAGCGACAGGTTGATTATTGCTAAATTCAGATAAAGGCTGGGTGCTACAATTAGGGCAATAGCCATTGTCTTTTACCCACGCCTCACTCAGTATCCGAATGATTTGAGAAGGTGAGCGATAGTTAGCAGCGAGTGCTTGATTAAAGTTTAAGTTCATAAGAGTCAGTCGTTTTGACAGTGATACATGGGTGAATGGATAGGCTAAGCTGTGATGTGAAAGTTGTAGCCATCAATACTAGCACGTCGTTTAAAGACTAATTAGGTACGACTAAGCAAATAACATTGAAAAGCGCACGGTTCAGTGCTAAATTCTAGCAAACCTCTGCCCTGTGAGTTGTCATGAGCAAGCCAACACCCGATACCCCTTCTGATGAGCCTAATAAAAAGCAGGCTAGTGATAAAGCCGATGCTCCTAATGAGCCTACTGATGGCCTAGACTCAGAGCCAGTGGTGGCTGATGAGCAAGCATCAGTAGCTGCTTACGAGAGCGAAGAAGATAAAGCGCTAGCCACTGACATCTCCTTAATCAGTAGCCAAAGTAAACCACGCAAGTACAAAAAAGACAATCCATCGTTTTTTATGCAGCGTGGTTATCAGATCTTATTGGTACTGGGTTTGATTGCTGCGTTTTTATTGGTGATGGTCTATCAGACTTTATTTGGACGCATCGAGCAGCCAGAGCAGAAGGTGACCATCGAGCAGGGTGATACCTATTATGGATTGCTACCGCAGTGGCAGCAACAAATCCCACTGTTTTCGAGTACCGTTGCCAAGATTTATATCAAATCGCAAGTAGATGCGCCCTTGCATGCGGGTATTTATCAACTGCCTGCCAATCCAACCATCGCCGAGGTTTTGCACATCCTAGGGCAGGGTGCAAAAGTTGCCATGGTCAAAGTACAAATCATCGAGGGTAGAAGCGTAAACGAGTTGTATCAAACCTTACGTGACAACCCCGGCATCAAAAAAGAAGTACTGATCACAGATGGCGGCGATGCGAGTAATGCCAGTATCGCGCAGGCGCTAGACTTGGTGGATATCTTGCCAGACTCGGTGACGTCTCATAGCGATCCTATCGTGCAATACAATCTAGAAGGTTGGTTTGCCCCTGATACCTATTATTATGGCGAAGGTGCCAGTGATAAGCAGGTACTGACCGATTTGTATAAGCGTCAGCAGCAAGCGCTTACCGATGCATGGGAAAACCGTGCGCCAGATCTACCATACAAAACGCCTTATGAAGCGCTGATTATGGCCTCTATTATCGAAAAAGAAACCAGTATCCCTGAAGAGCGTCCCTTGGTATCAGCAGTATTTACCAACCGCTTCACCAAAGGCATGCGCATGCAGACCGATCCGACCATTATCTATGGTATGGGCAGTCGCTATGATGGCAATATTCGCCGCAAAGACATCGACGAAAAAACGGCTTATAACACTTATCAAATCGACGGCCTACCGCCAACACCGATTGCGCTACCGTCGGCGGCTTCTATCGAAGCCACACTGCATCCAGCAGACAGTGATGCGCTATACTTTGTGGCGACCGGTACAGGTGGGCACAAATTTACCAACAACTTAGCGGATCATAACCGAGCGGTACAAGAGTACCTCAAGGTGATGCGTGAAAAGAAAGCACAAACCCCGCCAGAGTAGATTTTAGGTAATAATATGAGTAATCACCCAAACAAGGGTCGTTTTATCAGTTTTGAAGGTACCGAAGGCGTGGGCAAAACCACCGCTATCGAGCAGCTATGCGCCCGCTTGCAAGCGGCTGGTATCGACTACCTACGCACACGTGAGCCAGGTGGCAGTCCCTTCGCTGAGCGTCTACGCGCCATCTTGTTAGATCCTGCGACTGATATCAATGATGATACTGAGCTACTGCTGATGTTTGCGGCACGTTGCGACCATTTACAGCAAGTCATCTTGCCTGCATTGCAGCGCGGTACTTGGGTGATATGTGACCGTTTTACGGATTCGACCATCGCTTATCAGGGCTTTGCACGTGCGCATGGTGATCCTGTGGCATTGATAAAGATAGAGACATTAATTGCGCAGTTTATACCGCAGATGCCAGAGCTGACACTATGGCTTGATCTGCCAGTGTTAGAGGGTATGGCGCGTGCAGGTAAGCGCAGCGCTGCCGATCGATTCGAGCAGCAGGCGACGGACTTTTTTAATCGTGTCTATGCAGGGTTTAGCGCGCTGGCTGCTGAGCATCCTGAGCGTATTCACCGTATCGATGCGTCAGGCACTGCCGATGAGGTCAGCGCCCGTATATGGCAGGTCGTCACGAGTCAGCTTGATATAAGCTGATTCGTCAGCAGTTACCACATCAAGTCATCTGGAATCACATAAGCGGCGTAAGGATCGTCATCTGCCAGCTCACTATCTGCGGTGTCGTTGGACACCACGATAAAGCCTTCTTGCTTTTCATTGATACGATCTGCCAATGGACGCGGAAGTAGGGCGTAGCCTTCCTCCAGTCGCGCAATCACCACATGGCCAGCCACTACCTGATCATATAGCTTTTGAGTGATATAGATTTTTTTGATTTTAGCGTCATCAACGAACTGATAAGTCACCTCGCCTTGGGTCTCAGTTATCTGATGCTGCTTAATCATTTGAATGATATTGGCAGTGAGTGTTTTTTCTTCTAAAGCGCGTTGTCTTTCCTGATTGAGCAGCTGGTCTTTTTCTCTTTGTTTGGCTTGTGCTTCTGCCAAGGCTTTTTTTGCTTCGATATTTTCTGCATCGCCAGTACGCTTGGCATGCTGAGACTGTTTGCTGAGTTTCTTGGCTTTTTTGCTATCCACCAATCCCGCTTTTAGCAGTTGAGCTTGTAGGGCATTTTTTGCCATAATTCCATCACCTGAATAACGATACTTGACTATAGTTAACACACTTTAAACTAGCTACAGTGCTGCTGATATTAATTTCTCGCAGCCTCTGTCTGCGTAGGCACAGCACGCAAGGGAAATTAATACCAACAGCACGTGGCATAGAGTGTGCCAGTTTTATGATTTAGAATGGACTCATCAAATCTAAATCATAAAACCTAAAAAATACATGGTAGCAAATTTTGCTAGGGCGTGTTATCAAATCAGCCAAACGCCCTAATGATAAAAACCCCAGCTCAAAGTTGAACTGGGGTTTTTGCTATTAGATTATGATAAAAAGCTGGTGCTACTTCTCTACATCATTAGCCGAATCTGACTTAGTAGTAGCTGTGTTGCTAGCTTCTGTGTTTCTGTCTGTGTCAGGTAGACGTTTTGGATCCAGCGCGCCTTTTTTGTTCTTGGGTGCGCTGCCACTGCCTTGGGCATTGGCTTTTATCTGAGCAACTGAACTAGACGCTTTGTAGTCAGATTTTTTTGCAGCAGGGCTTTTCGGCTCTGAGCTTTTCGCTTCTGCACTGGCAGGCTTGGCTGTAGACACGGCAGTGGTAGTCGTCTCATTTGCTTTAGCTGGCTCTGCAGCTTTGTCCTCTGTTTTTGCTTCAGCTGAGCTATTTGCCTTTGCCGTATCATCTTGCGACATCTCGTTTGCTGACGTTGCGCTGAGCTCTTTTTCTTTACGCTTTTCAGGCGCTTTTGACTTGGCTTCGAAACTTGCATCCGCAAGCGCCCTTGCTTGCTCTTGCTTGGCGGTGACATCTACCGTCTTTGGTTGCACCTCGTCTTCAACGACCAGCGCGACCAGCTTGCGATCACGTGGCACTGTACCATCAAACTTATCGGTAAAGACATTCAGATGACCTTCTTTATCCAATGTATACAATGGAACAAACTGCTTATTGTCCGCCTTATACTGCTCAAAGCTGTAGCTGTCTGTGATATTAGTAATCTTAATTTTAGCCTTTTTGGAGAGCATACTGGCAAGCTTGGTATAAGTGACATCTTTACCGAACAGCCACTGCGAGTGGAAGTTTGCCTGCTTGGTATCGCGCTCACTTTTGGCTTTTTCGTCGCTGAATTTGAGACGGAATATCTTTTGTTCACCAAACTCATGTCGATAATGAATCTCAGAGAGCGTGTTCAATTCTTTATCTATACTCATGGCAAATAGGTGACCGATGCCGATTAAGTCGAGATGGTGGTCAGCGTGGTCAGAGACAGGATTACCAAAGTAGGTACGCAGACCGCTCATACGCGCTTTTGCGATGTTGGTGTAGTTATTGTGGGCGATAACGACATCGAAGCCATGATCTTTTAAAGATGTCGCAACCATGAGGGCGACAGGGTTTGAGCCGACAACTAAGATACCATTGGTCTCAGGCTCACGAACTCCCAAGAAGTTGGCCACCATTTTTGCGCCCAAACCTTGAATCATGACCGTACCGATGATCACCATAAACACCAAAGGTACTAACAACTCAACGCCTTGAATATCGTACTCTTGCAAGCGAATCGCGAACAGAGAAGAGATGGCGGCGGCAACGATACCACGCGGGCCAATCCAGCTGATCATCAGCTTTTCATTGGTTTTTAAGTTCGAGCCAATGGCAGATGCCCAAACAGACAATGGACGCGCTACAAACATAACGATGGCGAGTAATACCAAACCTGCAACGCCAACGCTCATTAAGTCTGTAAGCTCCACCCGAGCAGCAAGGATAATAAACAACACTGAAATCAGTAAAATGGTTAGTGATTCATTGAACTCCAAAATCGTATCACGCGGGAACTTGGGCCAGTTGGCTAAGGCAACGCCCATCACGGTAACGGTTAAGAGACCTGATTCGTGCTCCAAATGGTTCGATATCGAAAACAGCAATAATACAAAGGCCAGCGTAAAGACATTACGCAAGAATTCAGGAATCATATTGCGGCGCATTAAGAACGCAAGCGCCCACGCACCAGCCATACCAATGGCTGAGGCTAGTACAACAATCTTGGCAAACAGCAGGATACTACTGGCTTCACCGCCAGAGATGATGTACTCATAAATCAAGACCACCGCAATCGCACCGATGGGATCGATGATGATGCCTTCCCACTTTAGGATATTGGAGATGGTTTTGTTGGGGCGCACACTACGCAGTAGCGGCATAATCACCGTTGGCCCAGTCACACAGACCAACGCACCGAATAGCAGTGCAATCAAGGGATCGACGTCGAATAATAGATACGTCGATAGTGCCACGATGGCGATGGTAATCACTACCCCAACCGATACCAGCATCTGTACGACAGTACCGTGCTGTTTGATTTCATCGAACTCTAAGGTTAGTGACCCTTCAAATAAGATGATGGCGACACCCAAAGAGATAAAAGGGAACATCAGCTCGCCTAAAACCAAATCGGGATCAAATATACCGAGTATCGGCCCAACAATAATGCCGATCAATAATAAAAATAGAATGGACGGCTGCTTTAAATACCAAGCCAACCATTGGGCGGCAATGCCGAGCCCAACCACGCCGGATAGCAATAGGGCGGTATCCATAAATCAATCCTTTTATAAGCTTGTCATACTTCACATATTGTAGAGTCTGTTCGTTCTGCGACGGCACCAATCAGTGCCCGCTGATAAACTCTAAATAGTGCTATAGTAAAATGACCATTTTAAACAGTGACAACGGCTAGATTTATCATGAGTCATCATAAAGGGTATTCGTGCCATATCAGAGCAGGCAGGAATAGCAGTAGAAAAGCAGTCATTGTGTAAAGCGTACAGGTTTAAATAAGCATCACCTACCGTCATTATTTGCGGTAGATAACAAGCGATATACAGCTCCTTCATAATAGAAGCCACGATGGTCATCCATATAAAGCCATGTGCTCATAGTGAACTTTTGTCTACTATGAGTATTATTCGGTTTGTTATCATAGCATGATTTTATTTGTCTTGTATTAAGTGCGCTAGGCAAACTTGCAGACGAGAGACTGACTAGAGACTGATGAGTTT
Source organism: Psychrobacter sp. H8-1 (assembly GCF_904846575.1). NCBI lineage: Bacteria > Pseudomonadati > Pseudomonadota > Gammaproteobacteria > Moraxellales > Moraxellaceae > Psychrobacter > Psychrobacter sp. H8-1. The sequence continues at coordinate 2,901,407 of NZ_CAJHBG010000001.1, read as the reverse complement.
GCTGGTTTATGGGACGGCTTACTAAGTTATCATGCTCATATTCAAGTGTATGGTCATGGCGGACAATGTCTTGCATAATATAAGGTGGATAATAAAATCACAGTAAAATAAATACTGATTTTGTTATACAGTAGCGGCATAAAAAATAGGTTAAGATTATATGTCTGAGAATAAGGCTACAACAGAGCTGCATTGCAACTGTATGATACGCCCTAATAATAAAAGCATTCAGACCAAATACATTGAATGCATATAGATAACTAAATATAGATAATTAAATAAGAGGATACTATGCAGAGTCAACCAATCGCTTATCATTTACAGCGCATGCTACAGCGTAGCTTGCTGGCGGTAGCAGTAAGTACAACGATGGTGGCGGGCATGAGCGTAGCGACCACTCAAACCGCACAAGCTGCAGTCGCTACCACAGACTTCTCTAACCTTGTACAGCAAGTGACACCAGGGGTGGCGCGGGTGAATGTGACCAAAACTGTGAGCGAGGCGGAGCTTGCCCAAGCTCAGACCGCAGAATTGCTGCGACAGTTCTTTGGTGACCGTTTACGCATTCCTGATCGAGCAGCCACGCCCGCGATTGAGCACGCGTATGGAACCGCATTTTTTATCACCTCCAACGGTTATATGCTCACCAACCATCATGTGGTTGAGGGCGCTGACAAAATCACCGTGACATTAAACGATCGCACAGAGTTAGATGCTACCTTGGTCGGTAGTGATGAGCGCTCGGATGTGGCAGTGTTAAAAGTAACTGGGAGTCAGTTCCCAGCGCTACCAATTGGCGACTCCAACATCATCAGAGTTGGAGAGCCAGTATTGGCTATCGGTTCGCCATTTGGTTTTGACTACTCAGCGTCTGCTGGTATCGTCAGTGCCAAGTCCCGCAGTTTTTCTCGTGAGACCAGTGTGCCTTTTATCCAAACCGATGTGGCGCTCAACCCTGGCAACTCAGGTGGCCCTTTGTTTAATCAGCGCGGTGAAGTGATTGGCATCAACTCACGTATCTTTAGTGGTACTGGCGGCTATATGGGCTTGTCGTTCTCTATTCCCATTGATGCGGCGATGGATATCTACGAGCAGCTAAAAAACAACGGTGAGGTGACGCGCGCCTACTTAGGTATCTATCCGCAGGACATTGATCGTAACTTGGCAGAGGTCTATAAGCTGGCCAGGCCACAAGGGGCGCTATTGACGCGGGTATCACCAGACTCGCCTGCCCAAAAAGCAGGTCTAAAATCAGGCGATATCATCTTGCAGTACAATGATAACAAGATCATGCGTGCCTCAGACCTCTTAAACCTCATTAACCGCGCCAAGCCCAATGATAAGTTCCGTGCTCAAGTACAACGGGACGGCAAGCAGCTCACTGTGTCTGGCACACTTAGCCATGCCCCAAGTGATGTACAAGCTGAAGGTCAAAACCAACAAGATGATGAAGTGCGTTTAGGTCTGCGCTTACGTAACTTGACCCCTGATGAGCAAGCAGAGCTTGCGACAGATGGCAAGACTGGGGTCTTGGTCACGGCCGTTGAGCCTACGGGACTGGCCGCGCGCTCTGGTATATTAGCAGGTGATGTCATTACCAACTTGCATCAAAAGCCTATCAGAAAGGCGACGGATATTGCTGATGCTATCTCATCGCTGCCCAAAAAAGGTGTCGTTACTATCGAGATTATGCGTCAAGGCATACCCGCTATTATTGGTTTGCGCATTGATTAGGGAGAAATGAGCTATAAGTATGCTCATCATGCTTAAGCGTTTTAAGTGTGCGCTGCGAATGGGGTTTTGACTTGTGGACCTTGAGCTTTATAATGGCTGATTTTTTGCTGGACTGCTGGGTGGTTGCTTGAGGCTAGCGCATCCATTGAATATAGGTATAATAAGGCGGTTTTTGATAGGCCAGTGTTCACGACATAATCAACTATGCGGCACACTGGCTTTTTCTTTTTTCATCTACATCCACAGCTAGGTATTCATGACTGACCACGCTATTTATACGCTAGGTATCATTACTGCGACGGCATTGCTGGCGTATGTGGTGCTGTGGTCATGCCTACAGACATTTAATGCCAACCCCAGTAAGCGCTTTATGCGTATTTGGCCTAAGCTGGCTTTGTATTATGCCGCTTATACCATGCCATTTTGGGCGTTATTACTTATTATTGGTTGGGTACAAAACGTGACGCCACTGCTTGGCAGTCTATCGCTGCCTGCGGTTTTGATGGCTGTGATAGCCATGGGGTTGTATTTTTATGCCGTTATTGTCCAGCCCAATCGCTTACGCCTGCATCATCAAGCGATCGATATTAATATACAGTCGCCACTAACCATAGCGGTATTGGCTGATTTGCGTATAGGGCTCTACAGTGGCAAACCTAGGCATATCAGAAAGCTTGTTGCTACGATTAATGCTTTACCCGTAGATGCGGTGCTAATCACAGGTGACTGGCTGTATTATCCAGGGGCAGATCTGGTTGGGCAGTTGATGTTGTTTAAAGGGGTCAATAAACCCATTTATACCGTGATGAGTACCTCAGATTTACGCTATCAGTCCATAAATACTACCAAGCAAGGGCAGCCGTTATTAGAAGATACGCTAGCTGCTGCGTTTGATGTACTCGACATTACCTATATCGGTCAGCAGTGTCGGCCACTCTCACCGATAGCTGACAAGCATCATAAAACCAAGCATCCTAAAAATAGTACGATCAGTCCGCAATCGCAGAGCGCTGAAACCTCATCAAAAGTAGCCATGCTGTGTGGCTGGCAAGATATGCCGCAACTAAACTCTCAAGACGACAGCTTACCTAGTGCAAAGGCGCTGCTATGCCCAGAGGGTCTAGCATCCAAAAACTCGCCAGCAGATCATGTTACTAAACGCCATTCGGCCAGCGATAACACCAGCGAGGTGATCGTTGTTGCTGATAAAGCAGCGTTATGTACTGAAATTGAAAATGCTGCGCTACCAGTGATTATTCTAGCGTCAAGATTTGATAGTATTACTGACTTACCCAAGACGCTACAGCCAAGACCACTATTGATTACAGGGGCGGCAAAACCAGCTCAATCTAGCCGATTGTCACCGCAGCAGAATGATAGCACTACTCATAATCAGCCTAGCTTTGCTTCTAATATGTTATTGCCCGAGACGGCTTTTGACAACAAATGCGGGGTGTATCAACATAGCAATGCACAGGTCTTTATCAGTAGTGGTGTTGGTACTCGCGGGTTACCATTTCGAGTGCGTCGACCCACCATTGATGTGTTGACGATTCGTTAATAATCGACAAAACCTTTTATAGAGTACGGTATTTGCGTTAAACTGAGCGGTAAAATCAAAGCCAATATAAAACCCGGACAGGGACGAAGCTTGTTAGTGAGCCTATAAATCAAAATATGCTACACTAGCGGTCATTTATAGCAGTAGTCTTTAGCACTTATTAGTTGAATACTTATTACAAGCGTGCTTCTATAGATGCAGCGTTTGACTGAGTGTTTGGTTAGTAGTATACATATTGAGCAAGGCAGCAGCGCTTGCAAACGACCTATCATGCGATAGCTTTAATTAAAGCTAGGATAATCCAGTAAGGCACAGTTATGAGTACAGCATACGACGATATTAAAACCCGACTACAAGGCTCTATGGTAGCCTTGGTAACGCCCATGCATCCTGACGGAGCGGTCGATTATAAACGTCTGGCAGACCTCATAGATTGGCAAATCGAGCAAGGCACGCACTGTCTTGTTGCGGTTGGTACGACGGGTGAGTCTGCCACCTTGTCTATGCAAGAGCACAGCGATGTGATTCGCTATTTTGTCGAGCATGTCAAAGGCCGTGTGCCTGTGATTGCTGGTACAGGTGCGAATAACACCCTTGAGGCTATTAAGCTGACCCAAGACGCAAAAGAAGCTGGTGCGGACTGCGCGTTGCTCGTAGCGCCTTATTACAATAAGCCGCCACAAGAAGGCCTGTTTCAGCATTATAAAGCCATCGCTGAAGCCGTTGATATGCCGCAGATGCTCTATAACGTACCAGGTCGTACGGTCGTAGATATCGCTCAAGAGACCGTTGAGCGTCTCGCTGATATCGATAATATCGTGGCGATTAAAGATGCGACTGGCTCTGTGGGCCGCGGAGAGCAATTGATTAAAGCGGTTGGTGATAGAATCGTTGTGCTCTCTGGTGATGATGCGACCGCGCTTGATTTGATGAAGGTGGGTGGCAGTGGTAATATTTCAGTCACCGCCAACGTGGCACCAAAAGCCATGAGTGAGACTTTTACGGCAGCTTTGCGCGGTGATTTCGCTGCTGCTGACAGCGCACATGATGTCATCAAACACTTACACCGTGATTTGTTTATTGAATCCAGCCCTATCCCTGCCAAATATGCCTTGTATAAAATGGGCATGATAGATAAAGGTATCCGCTTACCCTTGGTATGGCTTGCAGAGCAGCACCATGCCACCATCGATCAAGCCATAGTACGGGCAAATTTACTATAAAATCTGGCTAGAAGACGCCTTTATAGGTATTGAGTTGACATATTGTCAGCGCACGTCTATATAGGCACCGATTGCTAACTCTGAGAGAGCATATGATGAAGACATCATTAATGACATCAAAAACTTTAACTGCGCTATTTACCTTAGTTCTAGGCAGCACCTTAGTACTGAGTGGTTGTCAAACCGCCAAAGGCGTACTAGGTAAGCGTGATAATGGCAGTTTGGAATATCAACAAAGCCAAAAGTTAGCGCCACTAGAGATGCCTGTAGCGCAACAAGCCGCTCCGTTTGTACCCTTGTATCCGACCCCAAATCTGGGTGAAAATACACTGCAATTACAAAACGAGTCTGGCAAACAGTATCGACTGCCAAAGCCAGAGCGTACCGTTCCAATCACTACTGCACCTACTAATTAAACTTAACACCCTAATCATACCGTTCATTTTTGAGCGGTAGCTGCGCGTTTTTACCACATAAGCTTGAACGAACAGGAACCCCCATAATGCAAAAGCAACAACTGCTGTATAAAGGCAAAGCCAAATCTGTCTATGAAACAGATGATAATGATCTTTTGATTTTACACTTTCGTGATGATACCTCAGCGCTTGATGGTAAGCGTATCGAGCAATTAGCACGCAAGGGTGTGGTTAATAACCGCTTTAATGCCTTTATTATGCAAAAACTGGCTGACGCTGGTATTGAAACGCATTTTGAAAAGCAGCTGTCTGAAGATGAAGTGTTGGTCAAGCGCTTGGATATGATTCCAGTTGAGTGCGTGGTGCGTAACTTTGCCGCAGGTAGTTTGGTTCGTCGTTTGGGCTTAGAAGAGGGGCAAGCGTTGACGCCGCCTACTTATGAGCTGTTCTACAAAGATGACGCGCTTGGTGATCCTATGGTCAATGAGTCACTTTCTATCTCTCTTGGCTGGGCAACACAGGCACAGCTAGCAAAGATGGAAGAGCTGACCCATCAAGTCAACGATGTATTGAAAGCGCTATTTGATGCTGGTGATTTAATATTGGTCGATTTCAAGCTAGAGTTTGGTGTCTTCCATGATCGTATCGTCTTGGGTGATGAGTTCTCACCTGATGGCTGCCGTATTTGGGATAAAACGACTAAGAAAAAACTGGATAAAGACCGATTCCGTCAGTCACTTGGTGATGTGATTGAGGGCTACGAGGAAGTGGCTAAGCGTATCGGTGTCCCCTTAAGCTAAGCGTTCAATCGAAGTATGTGATAATGTAGAACACAAGAACTGAGCCACGCGCTCAGTTTTTTTGTGCAAAAAATAACTGAACCATCAAGAAAGAGACACGACTAAGGCGCCTTATTATTCTTATAATAAGGTTTGTTTATCCAAGCAGGCTAACGAGTTTTCATGTCTAAACCCACTACAAGCACTGTGCTAGCGCCAACATGGTTTACCCGTCCAACCTGTGTGGTTGCCTCTGAATTGGTGGGTAAAATACTATGTAGAAAGTTGATAGATACTGATGGCACAGCGAAAATATTGCGCATGCGTATCTCTGAGACAGAAGCCTATATCGGTGCAGATGATCCTGCCTGCCAGTCACATGCAAGCACACGTACAGCACGTACTGAGATTATGTACGAGCAGGGCGGGGTGTTCTATGTGTATCTGACTTATGGCGTGCATCATATGCTGAATCTCATCAGTGGCGCGTCAGAGTCACCAGAGTCTGTACTGATACGTGCTGGGTTTTTGACCGATGACAGTGACCGTTTGATTGAAGAGCAATTGCTTAGCGCCACTAAGCAACTGACACATCCCAAGCAGTTTGCTGGCCCTGGCAAGCTGACTAAGCAGCTACAAATTGATCGCACTCTCTATGGTAAACCTATCGCCCCAGAGTCAGCAGTTTGGGTGGAGGATGATGGTTGTCAACCGCCAGTATCCTTGCGTCCCCGTATTGGTATTGAGTATGCTAGTGATGCCAAAGACTGGCTGCTACGTTATGTGTGGACAGAGCATCCTTCTTTGTCGAAAAAATAGCAGTTTCTATCGTTTTTCAATTTTATGCTAAACGTATTTTATAAGGGCAATCTATGTATAAACTGACCGTTTTTATTCCTGACAACGCTTTAGAGCTGGTTAAGTCGGCACTTTTTGCTGCAGGTGCTGGTACTATCGGTAACTATGAGCACTGCTGCTGGCAAGTGCAGGGAACGGGGCAGTTCAAGCCCTTGGCAGGCAGTAATCCACATATCGGTGCCCATGATAGACTCGAAGAAGTTGACGAATGGCGGGTAGAGATGGTGGTTGCTACTGCGAATATTGCTAAAGTTATTGAGGCACTAAAGCAGGCGCATCCTTATGAGACGCCTGCGTATGATGTCGTCGAAGTGCTGGATCTTTAAGCTTTAAAAGCGGTGACTCAGTCTTATTTTATTTTGATTATCTGATAACCTGGATAGGCCATATCGATTTTATAGTCTTTACCACCGCGTGTGGCCTTTACTTTGATTTTGCTATCGCCTTTTTTGTATTTGACGTCTTTGACACGGTAGCCCATACCACTGACTATATTGGCCGCTCGTTGCTCAATAGCGGGTTGATAGATGTCTTTATCAATGGCTTTGATGGTCTTTTTGTGCTTTTTGTAGACCTTGCTGTCTTTATAAACATCTTCATAAAGATCGCCATAAGCATTATAGCCAGGCGCAGTGACACAGCCTGTCAATGTCAGTAACGCTGCAACGATAGTAGTGGCAATGGCTGGTTTTAATAAGTTTTTGTTTTTCATAAAGTCTTATCCTGTGAAAAGCGCTTGTGATAACGCGATAAAAAAATGATCAAATAAACCAAAAGTAGGCTTATTTGACCATAGGCACCAAAGGGTTAGCGATGCCAAAAGCTTAACTTTATATCTCTGTTGTCGGTGCTGTCACCTCATTAGTGCCATGGTCGAATGTTCAGCACGGCCTAGTCTTTTTTAAGTTTTATGACGTTTAGGTCAGGGTAGCTAAGTTCAATCTCATAATCTTGTCCACCGCGTTTGGCTTCAATGTCAAAAAATGCCCGATTTTTCTTTTCGTCCAGCTCGATATCGGTGACACGGTAGCCCATGGCATTGACCTTTCTAATCGCCCGTTGCTTGATGACAGGATAGCGAGCTTCTTGTTTGATCCTATCTTCGACATCGTGACCTTTCTTCTTTCGCTCACTGTTGTTTTTATAATTTCCGTTATTCTTATACTTACTATTGCCATTATTTTTATGGTTTTTTTGACGATAGTCGTTATTATCTTGCCAGATGTTTGCCCCGCTCTTTTTGACTGAGCTGATGCGCTTAAGTTCAGGATAGGTATATTTTAATTCATACAGTTGATTGTTCTTTTTAGCATAAGCAATCAGTATTTGACGGCCACGATACTCATCAGACTTGATGTTTATCACATCGTAGCCGCTGCGGCGCAGATCTTGGCGCAGTTGTTGGCTTGCACGATTAAAGCTGCCATCACGGTAGACTGGTTGGTTGTCGTAGCCTGATGTCACAGTGCAACCAACAGCAGTACCCAATAGCGCGACTGTCAAACCAGCTGACACGGCAGCTTTGAGTGTCAGTCTAGGCGTTGCTCGAGAAGTAAATTTCATGATATCCATGTTCCTATAATGACTCACAGCTTAGTGTAGTCAACTCACTATAAAAAAGTTACAGCGTTAACCTCGTTTGAAGTATTGCGTACACATCTACACTCAGTTGCCTTGTAGTTTTTGCGAATTGAATCGACTATACCTTTATTGTTTTTTATCTGTATCAACCCCTGTAATTGTTCTAAAGCCTTGACAGGGCAACAAGCGAACTGCTTGAAATATTTTATTACATGTACATCATAGAGCGTAAAACTTGATAGTAAGTGTCGTTAGCGTTAATAAGATGTAAACAAGGCAGTGGATTGCGTAATAAATCAATACGGCAGTGAGTCAGCCCTGCTAAGTAGTTCACTTATCGTTAACAAGATGGGCTACTATCAGTAGCATCTAGCGAATACACCTAAGTTGGAGGTACTTGAGCTATGTTTATCTAAGCTATTTGTATCTAAGCTATGTGCATCTAAGCTATTTGTATCTAAGCTATGTGTATCTAAGCTATGTGTATCTAAGCTATGTGTATCTAAGCTGTGGGTATATAACTATCATAAAAGGATTAAAAACCATGCTGTTAAAGCTTGTCTTGTTTTCAGGGTTTGCTGGGGCAACGGTGTTTCTTGGCGGGATTTTGGCCAACATATTCAATCATCATGTCAAAGAAAGTCCAGTTAAGTATGAGATCACCCATACGTTAATGTCGTTTGGAGCTGGTATTATATTATCGGCGCTGGCTTTGGTATTGGTTCCCAAAGGCATGGAGACGCTTGGTATTTGGGACGTTGCAGGTTCATTTTTGCTAGGTGCTGTGCTATTTATGCTTATTGATCGTAAGCTTGCACAGTCAGGCGGACAGCAGTCAACGTTATTGGCGATGATGATGGACTTTATACCAGAGTCTATTGCTTTAGGAGCGGTGTTTGCGATTGAGCCGCAGATGGCTCTATTGTTGGCAGTGTTTATTGGTTTGCAAAACTTGCCAGAATCATTTAACTCATTCCGAGATTTGGTGCAAAGTGGCTTTAGTGTAAAAAAGACCTTAATTATCTTTTTTTGCCTAAGCTTTTTGGGAGTCTTTTCTGCACTTATTGGGCATTTTTTCTTAAGTGCGCATCCTGACTTAACAGCGCATTTAATGATGTTTGCCAGTGGCGGTATTTTGTATTTATTGATACAAGACATTATCCCTGAGAGTAAATTAGAGAAGAGCTACTTGATCTCGCTTGGTGCGTCGTTAGGGTTTTTGGTCGGTATTGTCGGCGAGATGTTGATCTAATACCGATAAAAATCGTCTTATTATAAAACTCTTGTAAGCATATGCTTACACACATTGACGCTAATACGACTTAACAACAAGGTGTTAATTTGGCATTATAGTCACACGGCATTAGGGAATGTGACTCAAGGATTGAGTTAACCGCATTAAGGATAATGATTCACAAACTAGTATCAGGATGATACTGGCAAGTGAAGTAAGGACGCAAAACCTTTGCTGATAGTTGTACTAAAAAGGGTAGGATGCCCAATATCACATTATACTGAACCTTATGCAAGGATGCATAGATTACAGTCGTGATAGTTAACATGGATAGTTAACATGGATAGTTAACAATAAAACCGCATAACAATCATTTGCTATGCGGTTTTATCGTGTCTGGACGTTATGAAGTTTAATGTCTTTATTAGATATCCTAGTCTTGTTAAACAATCTAGCCTATGGTATGAATACCTGAGCAAACAAAAAGCCGCATAATTATATGCGGCTTTCTTGATTCTGTATTTATTTGCATAATACTACAGATAAATTAGTAATTATTTTCACGACGCCATGTGTCTACTTCACGCTCAGCTTCTTCCTTAGAATGACCATAACGCTCTTGCACACGGCCGACTAGCTTATCGCGGCTGCCTTCGACATGTAGTAAGTCATCATCAGTTAAGTCGGCCCATTTTTGTTTTACTGAACCTTTGAGTTGGTTCCAATCACCTTTTAGAGTATGTTCGTTCATTATTAGATTCCTTTTTTGATTTTTGGATTCATTATTGAGACATTTATTCCATCTGTCTTTTTCATACTTCAGTCAGCAGTTATGCATCTAAACCAATCAACTGGTGCTATCTAATATAGGTAGATTGAGCAATGATGTCTGTATGAGCAATGTTTGCAGTGTTGCTTAATTATGGTTATCTGCAGGTCTATGTTATGGATACCATAGTTATGTATTGAATCATCTAGATTGTGCATGTGCTACGTAAAACGAGTAACGAATGAGAGGGTTTGGATTCAGAAAAGATAGAGGGTATGACGCTTATTTATTGACTCCAACAAAATCAAAATCGACTGGTGGTGTCTCACCCTGTATTAACAGACTAATAGCCTTCGCTGAACCGCAAGCATGCGTCCAGCCAAGCGTACCATGACCAGTATTGAGCCATAAATTATCAAAACTGGCATTCGTATTTTGACTGCCATGACGGACTTGACCGCTATGCGCGCGTCCTATTAACGGTACGTTTGATGGGGTCATCGGTCGCAGCCCTGTCCAATATTGCACAGAATTAGCAATGATACCTTTCGGGAATAGCTGCTGTACACGGCGAGTGATGGCTTCACAGCGAGTAGTGTTCAAATCCAAATTATAGCCGTTAAATTCTGCTGTCCCAGCAACCCGCAGTTTATCTCCTAAGCGAGATGTGACCAGTTTGAACTCATCATCAATGAGACTGACAAAGGGTGCTAGATGCGGAGCGCGGGGATTGATTTGATAAGTGGCCGAGTAGCCTTTGGCAGGAAAGATAGGCAGGTGAATATTGAGCGGCTTCATTAATGCGACGCTATGGCTACCAAGTGCCAGTACATGACTGTCTGCACTAAAGGTTTGCGCATTTTCACCAGCGGGACGGATAGTCATGCTATGAATATGCGGATGGGTAGAGTGGGCGTCAGCGTTTAACGCCAACACCTCGGTATTATATAAGAATTGCACGCCAGCATTGGCACAGCGCTCAGCTAGGCGCTGGGTGAATAGATGCGCATTACCTGACTCATCACGGCTGGTATAAGTTGCGCCTTTGAGCTTGTGGGCAATAGGATAGAGCGCTGGCTCGAGGCTGACAGCGTTATTGATATCGATGACATGGCGTTCGCAGCCTAGCGCTTGCATACGCTGTGTTGGTGCAATGGCGGCATCAAACTCAGCTTGATCGGTATAAAAGTGCATAATACCGCGTGTTTGCTGCTCGTAATCAATACCGATATCAGCACGCAGCTGCTGCAAGGCATCTCTAGAATATAAGCCCAAACGTACCATTTGCACCAAATTGGCATCAGCTCGTTCTGCTCGGCACTCTTGCAAGAATTGCATCGCCCACCTAAGCTGCGCCTTGTCAGCTCGCAGACGATACAGTAGCGGAGCGTCTTCTTTAAACAGCCATTTGAGCGCTTTCATTGGGGTAGCAGGATTGGCCCAAGGGGTCGCATGGGAGACGGATATCTGCCCGCCATTGGCAAACGAGGTTTGCATTCCGGCTGCTGATTCACGCTCAATGACAGTCACATCATAGCCTGCTTGCCGAAGATACCAGGCGCTGGTCACACCCACCACGCCTGCTCCGAGTACCGCAATATGTGTCATGAGTAAAATCTCTTAGTGGCTGTTTTAGCGGCTTATTTGACGCTTGATTGCGGTTTGAACACAGCTATTGCGGACGCGCGATATCAGCTTGCAATGCTTTTGGTAACTCTAATAGAGTCAGGTCACTATCATCGAGATGTGCTGGGCGTGCAACTACCAAGGCTTCAAAACCGTCGGCAGTAGCAATCGCATTGACCACTTGAATTTTATCAAGCTTGTCACCTGCTGCCGGGACATCACCTGATCCTTGCACATAATGCAAAAATGCTTTGGGCGCCGCTTTAAAGTAAATGCGAGCGATGACTTCTTGACCGAGATAGCAGCCTTTGTCATAGTCCATACCGCCGCGCTGGTGCAGACGCAGTTCTTGCGGCTGAAACTGACCTTGAGTTGCCGCTACTATCCAATAGTTACCCGTGGCGATGCTACTCTGCATCCAAGCTTGGGTATCCTCTGCCGTATTATGCTCATCTTTATGACTAAAGGTCGGCTCATCAGCAATCACGCAAGGATAGATTGGCGTTGGCGTGCTGGTCTCAAACTTAAAAAAAGCACCGTATTTCTTTAAATGTGCTTGGAGAGATTCAACACAGTCAGCACTAACGACCAAGTCGAATTGATTTTCGTCTTGCTTCTTTATCGAAAGGCCAAAATCAATCCGCCCTTTTAGGTTACTAAGTGCGGTGGGTTGATAGCTGAGCCCGATTTTGGTTACGTCAGTTGTGATCTGACCTTGTAAGAATTTTTCGGCATCCTCGCCTTGTAAGGTTAATTGTGCAAATTGCGGCAATACAGATACGTTTGAAGATTGACTCATGGTTATTATCCTTCATTATTATATGGATTTAGTTGGATGTACTCTATTTTATGGTTCGTATGTCGTCTATTAGAATCGAAATAGGGAGCACAATAAAGATTGCGCTTAGGTCATATTCAAAGACCAGTATATCGAAGATGAATGACTACAAAGTAGAGTAACACAAAAAACAGATGCATAAAAAAATGCCATACATGTGTTGTAGATTGGGCGCAGCGCTTACATTTCAAGCGTGCAGATTGGTTAAAGTCAGCGACTTGGGGTACAATAATGATCTACTACAACCCTTATTTTGACGGCTATCGAGGAAATTATGAGCTTACCCAATTGTCCAAAATGTGATGCTGAATATACTTATGAAGATGGTGCCTTACTAGTGTGCCCGATGTGCGCTCATGAATGGACGGCTGCTGAAGCTGATGCTGCCGAGGCTCAAGCTGAGGAAGACAGCATCATTCGTGATGCGGTAGGGAATGAGCTGCAAGATGGTGACGCGGTGACGGTCATTCGCGACTTAAAGGTCAAAGGCTCATCAACCTCTATCAAGGTTGGCACCAAAGTGAGAAGTATCCGCCTGCTTGATAATCCTGTAGATGGGCATGATATCGACTGCAAGGTTGATGGCTTTGGGCAGATGAAGCTTAAATCTTCAGTGGTAAAAAAGGCTTAAGGATCTAAGCCTTTTAAAAAGCTAAAAAGAGAGTTTGAATAGCACGCCCTAATAGATTTGATAAAAAGAAAAGCCACCTAAATCGTTTGGGTGGCTTTTTTTATGCCAGGATGTTTGAACTAAAAGTTAGATTGCTTTTTTTGTAAAAAACAATGAATAACTCCATTGTGCTAAGTTTTTTATAATATGATGAATGATAGGCAGGAGTTTTTGTAGTGTTTTTTAAATTTTTGGAGGTAAGCAATGGCGAAGAAGCCAAGTAAAGTTGAAAAAGTGAGTGATGACTACGTTACTGATAAAAAAGGTATTGAGGCATACGAAACTAAAAAGAAAGAAGCAGGTTCTCGGGTAAAGACCAAAGAGGCTATTGATCAAGTATTACTCAAAGATTTGGCTGAGGGTAATATCGATAGTATCTCTGAGCATTTACAAGCCTTAATCCATGACGCCTCTCCTGATGATCTGGTCAAGCTGAAGGACATATTTGCTAAGCATGCCCTTGCCAACTATGTAAAGACAGGCAGCGTCAAAGACGATGAGCTCTCTGATAATTGGCGCGAAGGTGGCTATCCGTATAAAAACCGTTTGTCACGCAAAAACTACGAGAAGCAAAAATATCATTTGCAGGTAGAGCTGCTGAAGTTACAGCGTTGGGTGCGAGACACGGGACAAAAGGTTGTTATCGTCTTTGAAGGTCGTGATGCAGCAGGTAAGGGCGGCACGATTAAGCGCTTTATGGAACATCTCAATCCGCGTGGCGCTAAAGTGGTCGCCCTTGAAAAGCCAACCGAACAAGAGTTAGGGCAGTGGTACTTTCAGCGTTATGTGAAGCATTTGCCCACTCAAGGTGAGATGTTATTGTTTGACCGCTCTTGGTATAACCGTGCTGGCGTTGAACGCGTGATGGGATTTTGTACCGATAAAGAGTATGAATCTTTTATGAGGCAAGTTCCTGACTTTGAAAAGTATCTGATTGATTCGGGCGTGCATCTGATCAAGTTTTGGTTCTCAGTCAGTCGTGATGAGCAGCGCCGCCGTTTTGCCCAGCGTGAAGCGCATCCACTAAAACAGTGGAAGCTATCACCGATTGATATGGCCTCGCTTGATAAATGGGATGACTATACGCTAGCGAAAGAAGCAATGTTTTACAATACCGATACCGCGGAGTCGCCATGGATTGTGATCAAGTCGGACTGTAAAAAACGCGCCCGTTTAAACGCCATGCGCTATGTGCTTAATAAGCTGCCATATGAAAATAAAGATCAAAAGCAAGTAGGCAATGTTGATCCACTGATCGTTGGTCGTGCAGGCGCATTGTATGAGCTTGGTGAAAAAGAAGACTTGGCTGTTTAACGTGGCAGCTTAGATCTGCTTATTTAAGAGAGCCCTGCTAAAACTTAAAACCACCTAGATAGGTCTAGGTGGTTTTTGTTTATCAATACATTTATCAGCACGTTTATAAAACATCGCTAGTAAACACGCTTTCATCAAGCGTTAACGATTCGCAGTGCCCCATATCCCACTCATGGTGGCTAACGATGATTAATAAGTCATCTTTTTGATGCGTACGCACATTTTGCCAAACCTGTGCACGAGTTTGAGCGTCAAGGCCCGCAAATGGCTCATCAAGTAAGAGCACTCTGCGAGGTTTTAGTAGCAGCCTCGCCAGCGCTATACGCCTTGCTTGACCACCAGATACTGCCGCACCATATTCGCCAAGTGGTGTGGCAAGCCCTTGCGGCTGCGCTTGTAACCACTGCGATAGACCGACCTTTTCCAAAGCAGCAAGTAACTCAGCATCACTGGCATCTGCTTTTCCCAAACGCAGATTAGCCGCCAAGCTTTGATCAAAGATATCAAGCTGCTGACCTAAATAGCCGAGCTGATCACGCCAGTCGTAATCATGCCAAGCGGCACCATTTAAAGTCACCTCACCTTTTAATAGTGACAGCTCACCTGCCAGCATTTGCAATAACGTCGATTTGCCGCAGCCTGAAGGGCCACGAATGATGAGCGGTGTGCCTGATGTTATGCTGACGCTCACATCTTGCGCGCCAACCAAAGCTTTGGGTATTTTTGCATAAACGCTCTGAAGCTCTGCGGTGAGTGCATTCGTAGGCAGCGCTAATAAGGGTTTGGATGTTTGTAATGTAACGGCTTCTTTTTTCACGCTGTCTTTTGCTAGATTATCGTCATCAGCCTGCTGATTTAGCAAAGCATTTAAGCGATTTTTGGCAGCGATACTACTGCCCAGTGAAAGATAGTGCTGACCTAAAGGCGCGACAATCTCTTGAATACCAAGCAGTCCTAGTGTCACTGCCAGTATTAATGGCACATTGATAGAGGCACTGGCCTCAACGCTGGCAACAGCGAATAACACTACCAAAATACTCAAATAAAATAACCACTGAATCCCCAAAATATAGCCAGAGCGCTGCTTTTGGGTTTGCCATTCTAAATGCTGTAAGGCCTTATCCTGAGCGATATAGTCTTGGGTTTGTGCGCGCCATTGTTGCCAAAGAAGTAGTTGGGTAATAATCGCTAAAGGCGCAAGGAGCTTATGTCGGCGTGCTTCCGATACTTCGGCCAATCGCTGTGCTTGCCCAATACCCAAATAAGTGCCCAAAAGCGGCAATAGTAGCGTAAAAGCGAGCAATGTATAAATAACCAGCTTAAGCATGGCGCTGATAGGCAACACAAAACCGATAAATACACCCAATAGCAGCACCGTTAGGGTGCTAATCAGCCAAGGGGAGATCACCCGCAATATAAACTCATCGAGCTTATCGATATCGCTGACCAGCCTGTGCATATATTGAGAGGCGTGCAGAGCGTGCCGCTGCTGCAATAAAGGCAGGGCAGCCAAGCGATTAAAAAACCTCAATCTGAGCGTCTTTAATAAATCAAATACGGCATGATGCGAGACCATCAGTTCACCATAGCGACTCGCGGTCCGCGCCATGGCTAGCATGCGTATGATGCCAGCGGGCACCATGTAGTTAAAGGCGTGTGAGCCAACAGCCAGCATGCCAGCCAAGGCAGCACCAGTAATAAACCAGCCTGATATCATCAGCAGCGCAATGATTGAGATGGCAAATATTAACCCGAGCAGCCATGAGATGAGCCATAAATCAAACGAGGGCTTGAACATATCGCGTAAGCGAAAGGCTGGTGCATTGCTATCTACAGGCTGATAGTCAGACTGATGAGGTGAGATATTTTTGCTCATGGCTTATCTCCTAACGGGCTAGAGTGCTCATTAGTGTCAGCACCAATACCAGTATTAGCATTGAGTGCCTGATGGTTAGTTGCCGATGACAGTGGTTGTGACATAGGCAGAGACAGTCGAATCACGTTATCTAACCAATCTAGCTGCTCATGCGCGTGGGTAATCCAAATAACGGTTTTATGACGGCTGACCCTCTCAAGTAAGGCATGAATACGCTGGGCGGTATCAGGGTCTAAATGCTCGGTTGGCTCGTCTAGCAGCCATAAACTGTCATCACGCAGTAGCAATTGTGCGATACCCAAACGCTGCTGTTGACCGCCAGATAAGCCTTGACCACGCTCGCCAAGCTGAGTATGGATACCGTCAGGTAAGCGCTTAATCAACTCCCATAGCTCCACCACCTCAAGTGCATCAATCAGCGCTTGTTCCGTGGCGTTAGGGTTAGCAAGACGCAGGTTTTGGGCAATCGTGAGCGGCATCAGTGCCACTTGCTGTGCTAGATAGCCGATGTTTTGACGCAAGTTTTCAGGATTGATATCGGTAAGCTCGACTCGCTGCCCACCCTCTTTGCTAATCAGCTCAATACAGCCTTCGTAGTTTACAAAGCCCATCAGCGCTTGCAGTAGGCTTGACTTGCCACTGCCGCTATCACCAATCAGGGCGACCCGCTCGCCTGCTGTTACACAAAAACTAACAGGTGCTAGACGCGTGCGATAGAGGGCTACGGTGTCGGTTGCTTGTTGATTGGCCAGTTCGGTAGAGGTTGCTATCGGGCTGCGGATGCTGAGGTTAGATAGTGCTATGCCAAAAGCTTGAGAGACATCTAGTGGCGTTAGATTTACGGTATGGATACTAGCTTCAGGTTTGTTTTTATTATTATCATGATTGTTACGGTCATCTAAAGAGTCAGAGTGCACTTGTTTAGCATTTTCAATACCAGCCGTTTCAATACTGGCGGCCTCAATAATCGGTAGCAGGCTCTGTACCGCGCCCTCCGCTTGCGCTTTGGCATGATAGTCGGCACCCAACTGGCGTAGTGGCACATAAAACTCAGGCGCTAGTAATAAGATAAACAAAGCGCCAAAATAGGGTACTGGCACTTCCCCTTTAGCCCACGGCAAAATACCGACTAATCCAAAGCCCAAATACACCGCTACTAACGCAATACTTAGGGCAGCCAGGAGCTCTAATACCGCACCGTTTAAAAAGGCAACTTTTAGTACATCCATGGTGCGGCGACGATAATCCTCGCTACTAATAGTCAGGTCGTGAGCTGCGATATCGGTGGCTTGCAAACGTTTTAAGGTTGGCATACCACGTACCCAGTCCAAAAAACGCCCGCTCAGCTGAGCGAGAGCCGTGAATTGATCCGCGCTTTTTCGGGCAGTTAAATGACCGATAAGTATCATAAATATGGGTACTAATGGCGCAGTCAGTAATAGTAGAGCCGCGGCAATCCAGCTTTGCCATGCTACAGCAATCACCAAAATAATAGGCGTGCTGGTAGCAACCTTGCGCTGCACACTAAAGCTACTGATAAAGCCATCTAGCGCATCCGTTTGGTCAATGATCTGGCTAGACAAACTACCGTCACTGCCAAAATAACGCAGGTTTGGTCCAAGCTTTGCCATGGTCGATAACAGAGACTCACGAAGCTCGCTGCGCACTTTGAGACTGGCGCGACTACTAATGAGCTCACGTCCACTGTTGAGCAGTGGCCGGATCATAAAGCAGAGCAGGAGTCCTACAAACCAATAGTTAGAAACACCTGTGGACAGCGGCAACTCATTAAAATGATTATTCAGCCAAATACTAAAAAGGCTGGCAAGTAACCAAGCCTGCCAGACAAAAAATAGCGTACTGATGATGGTGAGCGCCCAAGCCAAATTCAGTGGGCGACTGACCGACGTAACAAGCGCTTTGAGGAAACGTTTTTCGGCATTGGAAAGTGTTGCCATAATGCTATCTGCCGTAAAAAAGAATAAGAATTAAACAGTATTAACGACCAATCAAAGGTGTTTATTAAAAAAATATTTACTAAAATAGATAGGAGTCGATGCTAAATCAGCGACACCAGCACCTCAAAAACAAATTGAGGGTATATAGCGATTGGCTTATTTGATTAAAATTAATAACATGATTGTAAGCGCTGCCATAGACAAAAGCCAACTGAGCCTCCTGCTTAGCCTTCGACCATATTACTCGGTAATGATTGCAGTGGTTGGTGCGCTCGGTGCCAGATAAGTAAGTTCTAATAAAGTGACTGGTAAGTAATATTTATCTTTTATTGGCTTAAACCATAGAGGTCATTTGCTCTCCAGAGGTCTACAGCGTAATATCTAAAGTGTTCTAAACAATGACAAAGACATAATTATTGATATGCTATGTAATAACTGAGGGTTAATTCCCTAGGTTTTCTGTGACTTTAGTCCTTGTGTTGGTATGGTGTAGATATTATACTAATAAACATACTATTGTTACTGATAGTTTATATTTTTGTTTTTCAATCACTTATTGCAATGATGAGGTGGTTGGTTTTATTTTTTTGTGGGCTTCTATGATACCGATATGGGTGCGTCCTTAAAACGCTCATCGGTCGCAGTTATTCATATAAATGGATGTATATAAATAAAGAGGCAAAATCCTATGAGTAATATAGGGTGAGCAGTTAGGCCAATCAATGGATTATATAGAGAAACGTTACACCAAGAGAGAGGTAACGGGGTTTTTCTATATGATTTTTTAGGGCGATTGGGCCTGGTTTGTGAGTCCTTATTTTTAGGGAGTTTAGTATGATTACTGAACAACTAGTAGATATATCCCGCTTGCAGTTCGCGGTGACCGCACTTTACCACTTTTTGTTTATCCCACTCACGATAGGCATGGTCTGGATCCTTGTTATTATGGAGACAGTCTATGTGACCACTGGGCTACAGATCTGGAAAGACATGACCCGTTATTGGGGCAAGCTCTTTGGTATCAACTTCGCTTTAGGTGTTACCACGGGTATCACCATGGAGTTCCAGTTTGGTACTAACTGGTCGTATTATTCGCAGTACGTGGGTGATATCTTCGGGGCGCCGCTAGCCATCGAAGGCTTGATGGCATTCTTCCTCGAATCCACTATGGTGGGTTTATTCTTCTTTGGTTGGGACAGGCTGTCTCGCTTTCAGCACTTAGTAGTCACAGTTTTGATGGCGATAGGTACCAACTTGTCGGCACTATGGATTTTGATTGCCAATGGCTGGATGCAAAGTCCTGTCGGTGCAGAGTTCAACTATCAAACCATGCGAATGGAGATGACTGACTTTGCCGCCATTCTCTTGAACCCAGATGCTCAAAACAAATTTGTACACACCGTATCGGCAGGCTATGTCGTCGGTTCGGTATTTGTGCTTTCTATCTCAGCATTATATTTGCTGCGCAAACGTGATGTCGAGTTTGCTAAGCGTAGCTTTCAGGTAGCAGCGGCCTTTGGTCTGGCATCCATCTGTAGTGTTATCGTACTGGGTGACGAGTCAGGCTACTCGGTGGGTAAAGCGCAGCAAACCAAATTGGCAACGATGGAGGCCATGTGGCATACAGAGCCTGCACCAGCGCCGTTTAACTTGATTGCGAGCATCAATGAAAAAGAACAAAAAAACAACTGGGAGCTGCAGATTCCCTATGCCATGGGGATAATTGGTACGCGCTCGTTTGATACAGAAATCCCTGGTATTCATGAAATCAAAGAGGTAAACCGTGAGCGGATTATCACAGGCATCACAGCGGTAACCTTGCTAGAGCAGTTACGCCAAGATACTGGCAATATGGCTTTAAGAGATGAGTTTGATAAAGTTAAAGATGACTTAGGTTTTGGTTTATTGCTCAAAAAATATACGGCTGATGTCTCGCAAGCCACGCCTGAGATGGTACAAAAAGCCACGGACGATACCATTCCTAGAGTCGCGCCGATGTTTTGGTCTTTCCGTATCATGGTGGGCTTGGGCTTCTTGATGCTAGCACTGTTTGCCGTCAGCTTATGGTACAGCGTCAAAGGCACCTTTACTGAAAAGAGATGGCTGCTGAAATGGGCGGTTGTGATGTTGCCAGCACCTTGGATAGCCGCTGAGCTTGGTTGGGTGGTGGCTGAGTATGGCCGTCAGCCTTGGACTATTTATGGGGTGTTACCGACCTATGTGTCGACATCGAACATTGGTATAGCGAACGTTTATTGGTCACTGGCTGGGTTTGTCGGGTTCTATACCGTGCTGCTTATTATCGAGGTATATCTGATGATTAAGTATGTGAAGTTAGGACCTGCCAGTTTGGGTACAGGACGTTATGATGGTGAGACCCCTCGCGATGTAACGCCGACTTCAGCGGATCAGGAGGTGACTCATGTTGTTTGATTATGAAACGCTAAAAATTATGTGGTGGCTTCTCGTTGGGGTGTTACTGATTGGTTTTGCCATCATGGATGGTCACGACATGGGGGTTTGTACCCTATTGCCTTTCGTTGGAAAAAATGACGAAGAGCGCCGAATTATTATCAACACCATTGGACCACATTGGGAGGGTAACCAAGTGTGGTTCATCACCGCAGGTGGCGCATTATTTGCTGCTTGGCCTATGGTCTATGCCACGGCTTTTAGTGGCTTTTATTGGGCGATGATGGCGGTGTTGTGGGCGCTGTTTTTCCGTCCTGTTGGTTTTAAATACCGCAGCATGGTCAAAGATCAAAGATGGCGCAACGCTTGGGATTGGGGGCTGTTTGTCGGCTCGTTTATTCCCGCTGTGGTATTCGGCGTGGCGTTTGGTAATCTGTTCTTAGGCGTGCCATTCAGCTTTGATGACAATCTTTTGTCGACGTATACTGGCAACTTTTGGCAGCTGCTAAACCCATTTGCTATTTTGGCCGGTTTAGTGAGTGCAACCATGCTCATCATGCAAGGCGGCGCTTATTTGGCTCACCGTACCGAAGGTGTCATCCAGCAGCGTACGATTCGCTACAGCATAATCTCCGCTGTGGCGATGGTGGTGCTGTTTGTTGGCGCTGGGTTTTGGGTACAAACGCTTGATGGTTATGTCATTACATCAACGATTGATCCAGGCGGCCTGCCGAACGTACTAGCCAAAGAGGTTGCCGTGCAGCAAGGTGGTTGGATGACGAATTTTGCTACTTATCCATGGGCATGGGCTTTCCCTGTATTAGGTGTGTTAATGCCACTCGTTACTGCGTTGCTATTAAAAGCTAGCAAGACACTGACGGCGTTTGTTAGCTCAAGTATTGCCGTTCTGGGTGTCATCATGACGGCAGGTATTGCACTGTTTCCGTTCATTATGCCGTCATCTTCTTTCCCAAATTCCAGCTTAACGATTTGGGATAGTGTGTCTAGCCATTTAACCTTGATGGTCATGCTGTATGCAGTCGTATTCTTGGTGCCGCTCATCGTGTTTTATACAGGCTGGGCTTATAGTGTCATGCGGGGTAAAGTCACTGCTGCTTATATTCGTGAAAACGATCATACGCTTTACTAAATTAAGGAGATAAGTATGTGGTATTTTGCCTGGATGTTGGGGCTAGGGTTTGCGGTATTATTGGCTATTGTTAATGCTATCTGGTTAGAGTACGAACAAGGACGCCTAGATGCATTCTCTCCCAAAAACAAAGAGCCAGAGACGCCTGATCTTGACAAGCTACCTAAAGAAAGTACGACTGGAGTAGAGTAGAGGTCGTTTATTTTGATCAGACGATTATGATGGCTAAGTTATAATAATTAGCGGTTATAACAGGATTTTGTAAGCCAGATACAAAGTGAGCTCAGATGAGCTCACTTTTTTTTGGTAAGATAGACGTAATGAATAATTTTGTACGATAAATATGAGTTGTAAGCCCTAAGACAAACCATGGGTTCAGCTCATTTTTTTGCTTAAAAAGTCTTGATCCACCCTTTTATCAATACGTTTATAAAGAGTCATTATTATGAGTACTAAAAACGAACAACTTTTCGCCCAAGCCCGCAAACATATCCCAGGTGGCGTAAACTCACCCGTCCGTGCCTTTGCAGGGGTAGGTGGTACGCCTATCTTTATGCACCGTGCTAATGGCAGCAAAATTTATGATACCGAAGACAATGCCTATATCGACTATGTCGGATCGTGGGGGCCAATGATTTTGGGTCATGCGCATCCAAAAGTAATCGATGCGGTCAAAAAAGCAGCTGACGACGGTTTAAGCTTTGGTACACCAACACCGTTTGAAACCACGGTTGCAGATAAAATTTGCGAAATCGTACCCAGCGTTGAGATGATTCGTATGACCAGCTCAGGCACAGAAGCGACCATGAGTGCGATTCGTCTGGCACGTGGCTATACTCAGCGTGACAAAATCGTCAAGTTTGAAGGTTGCTATCATGGGCATTCAGACAGTCTGCTAGTAAAAGCAGGCTCGGGCATGCTTGATATTGGTGAGCCAACGTCAAAAGGCGTACCAGCGGATTTTGCTAAGCATACTATTACGATTCCTTATAACAATCCGCAAGCGATAAAAGACTGCTTTGAAAAATGGGGTGATGAGATTGCTTGCGTTATCTTGGAGCCGATCGCTGGCAACATGAACATGGTCATCCCGACTCAAGAGTTCCACGATACTTTGCGTGCAGAGTGTACCGCCAATGGCGCGGTACTTATCTTTGATGAAGTGATGACGGGCTTTCGTGTCGGACTTGGCGGCGCACAAGCGCATTTCGGTATCGACCCTGACTTGACTTGCTTTGGTAAAATCATCGGTGCAGGTTTACCAGTCGGTGCCTTCGGTGGTAAAGAAGAAATCATGTCTTGCATCGCGCCACTTGGCGGTGTCTATCAAGCCGGTACGTTATCAGGTAACCCATTGGCGATGCGTGCTGGTATTGCCATGTTTGAAGACTTAACGGCAGAGGGTTTTTATGATGAGCTATCAGCGAAGGTAGACAAGCTGGTTGATGGTTTTCAAGCGGCAGCTGACAAGCATGGTATCAATCTGCGTACCAATAAGTTGGGCGGCATGTTTGGTATGTTCTTTGTCAGAGACAGTGAGACGACGGTCCCGCAGAACTTTGATGACGTGACAGAGTGCGATATGGAGGTGTTTAATACCTTCTTCCATGGTATGTTAGATCGTGGTATCTACCTTGCACCGTCTGCTTATGAAGCGGGCTTTATGTCTATCAAGCATAGCGATGCAGACATCGAAGCATCGATCAAAGCGGCTGACGAAATCTTTGCAGAAATGGCAAAAGCGTAACCGAGCTATTTGTAGCTTTAAGCCTTTAAAATAAAAAACCAGCCGCTGTGCTGGTTTTTTTGTGCTTATGTATCCTTGGGATCTGTTGAACACGCTAAATTTTATCAAACTCACGATCTTTTAAGCTGAGCCTACCGCGTAGCACATCAGTATACATACGAAAGTCGCTGACAAAGCTCTTTAGTGGAAATTTAAAAGAAGCGGGCTTGTTTTTTTCAAAGAAAAAATGACCAACCCAGGCGCAAGCATATCCAGCTGCAATGCCTTTGAGTAAGGGTTTTGGTGAACGAGTTTTGACCGACTTTGCCAGTCCCAATAGGCCAAAGCTACTGCCTGCAAAGTGCAAACGGCGACAAGCCATGTTTTGATGCTCCTCTAAATAAAAGTCGTAGAAGCTTTGCTTAGCCAGCGTGTCTTTTTTGATAATATCAGTGTTTTTGCTTGCCTCGATATCGGCAGGTTGATCGGTACTCTGTGCTTGAGTAGCAGCCTTATCCATGATGATAGCGTCCTTTGCTGAATGTTGGTGAACTAGGGCGTATCCTAGTAATATTCTTCATTTAGAATGTAACAAAGGGTCATAGTGAATACAAGCAATTGCATGTGACTTAGCATTCGTTTTTTAAAACCTGCTTGCTAAGCTGACTATCAAGTTCAAGCTTCGCTTGCCAGTGTTTCTTAGAAGTGTTTTAATGGCGAAAACTGTCTATAGATTGCCTATAATGCGTGAGAGTGATGGGCACTGATAGTCGCATCAGCGATATAAAGCCCGCTTTCATAGATTGAGATAACCCACCTAGCCTACACGGTAATTATTTTTTTATGCCTCATAACTATCTAGAAAACCCACCGCTCGCAGAAGATGAACTGATGGCTGCGATTGATATTGGCTCCAACAGCTTTCATTTGGCCATCGCCCGTCTTGATCATGGTGAGGTACGAAAAGTCGTTTCCATGTCTGAAAAGGTACAACTGGCTGCAGGGCTAGACGAGCATAATGTGTTGAGCGCTGCTGCTGAAAAGCGTGGTCTTGATTGCTTGAGTCGTTTTGTCGCCCGTCTGGACTCAGTATCTGCTTCGCGTGTCCGTGTGGTTGCGACCAATGCGCTGCGTCAAGCAAAAAACGCCAATGACTTTATCACACGTGCGAATGAGATATTGCCGAAGCCGATTGAGATTATCGCTGGGCGCGAAGAGGCACGCTTGATTTATCTTGGGGTATCACATACCAATGCCAGTAGCGATAAGCGTTTGGTGATTGATATTGGTGGTGGCTCTACTGAGTTTATCATTGGTCAAGGGTTTGAACCCTTATTGACCGAAAGTATGCAGATGGGCTGTGTGGCCTATACCCAAAAGTTTTTTGCCGATGGGCAGATTACCAAGGATGCCTTTAATAAGGCGATGGCATCTGCGCGTAAAGAGGTACTCGCCATTAATGGTCAGTATCAAAAGACGGGCTGGAGCAGTGTGTTTGGTTCGAGCGGCACGATTAAAGCGGTGCGCAATGTATTGGTATCCAAAGGCTGGTCCGATGATCAAGAGCGCATTACTTATGAAGGTATCAAAAAACTAGAAAAGCTATTGATCAAAGTCGGTGACGTCAAAGACATTGAGTTAGAAGGCGTCAAAGAGCACCGTAAGGCGGTATTCCCTGCAGGCGTGGCCGTACTGCGTGCTGCCATGAAAGTCTTAGGTATCGAGACCATTACCTACTCTGATGGCGCCCTACGTGAAGGAGTCATGTATGACATGCTTGGACGCTTGGCCAGTGAAGATGTTCGTGACCGTAGTGTCTTGGCACTCATCAAACGCTATTCAGTAGACAAAAAACAAGCCAGACAAGTGGTCAGAACCAGCAAGCATCTCTTCAAACAAGTGAAAGATGATTTGCAGTTGACCAATGATGATGCTGACGTATTGAGACGTGCGGCCTATTTGCATGAGATTGGTCTAGCGATTAGTCACAGTAGTTATCATAAGCACAGTGCCTATTTGCTTGAATATTCAGACATTCCAGGATTCTCGCAGGTCGATCAAAAACGCATGGCGCAGCTGATGCTCAGTCATAGACGTAAGCTAAAAGCAGACATGCTTGAACAAGTATGTCATATCGGTGGCAATCAGTTGATATATCTATGCTTGCTACTACGCTTAGCGGTGCTCGCGCATCATAGCCGTAGTGAATATGAATTGCCTTTATTACAGCTAAAAATCATGAGCAGCAATCATTGGCAAATCACCGCCGAAACGGACAAGCAGCATTATGCGTTCTTGTTGTCCGATTTAGGT
This sequence comes from Psychrobacter sp. H8-1, assembly GCF_904846575.1. NCBI lineage: Bacteria > Pseudomonadati > Pseudomonadota > Gammaproteobacteria > Moraxellales > Moraxellaceae > Psychrobacter > Psychrobacter sp. H8-1. The sequence continues at coordinate 2,875,369 of NZ_CAJHBG010000001.1, read as the reverse complement.
GCTGAGGTGGAGCAATTTGCAAAATGGGGCATCAAACTCAGTGTGATTGAGGCAAAGGGATAAAGACACTTAGGATTTAACCTATAACTATTACAAAATGCACAGTGAGCAGTAATGCCACGGGTATATAAATTGTGCTACTATAAGTTTTATTGAGTTTACAGGTGTACTTATTATGCTTGTTTAATGCTCAACTCTATTACTATACCTAGTAGCACACTATATAAACCATATAAAACGACAAAAGGGAAACGTCTATGAGTACCGTCTGGGATAGCGTTCAGCTTGCACGGCATGCCAAACGTCCATTATTTATGGACTATGTAAATAACCTATTTACAGAGTTTGATAGATTGCATGGCGACCGTGCCTATGCAGATGACAAAGCCATCATTGGTGGTTTGGCACGTTTAGATGGCATGCCAGTCATGGTCATTGGACAACATCGCGGTCGCAGCACTCGTGAACGCATCGCGCATAACTTTGGGATGGCCAATCCTGAAGGCTACCGCAAAGTGATACGCTTAATAAAAATGGCCGAGCGCTTTAATATTCCAGTCATGACCTTTGTCGATACTCAAGGTGCTTATCCTGGTGTTGGTGCTGAAGAGCGTGGCCAGGCGCAAGCCATCGCTGAGAGTATTGCGGTATTCTCAAGTCTCAAAGTCCCTGTGATCGTCACCATCATTGGTGAAGGGGGTTCAGGTGGTGCGCTGGCAATTGGGGTTGGCGATAAAGTGAATATGCTAGAAAACAGCATTTATTCAGTCATCTCACCTGAAGGTTGTGCGTCTATTCTGTGGAAGACTGCCGAAAAAGCGCAAGATGCCAGTGAAGCATTGAAATTAAACGCGGTTAATTTGTATCAAATGGGTTTGATTGATGCAGTTATCGAAGAAGGTGAGGGTGCGCATGTGCATCCGCAGCCAGTGATGAACTCACTTAAGGCGCTATTATTAGAGCAGATGGATGAAATTAAGGACATGGACGCTGATGTTCGTTGTGAACAGCGTTATGAAAAGCTCAAGTCCTTTAACTCAGAAGTCATGCTACCTTGCTAAGCATCTGACACTTATCGACCTTAATGCTAAAATAAGACGTGCTACCTTGTAGCGCGTTTTTTTATGGAAGAAATAAATTATGACCAGCAGCGCCATTCGTCAATACCCTATCGAGCCAATCGCAACCCACTCGCCGATAAATAAAGCACTTGCCGAGGCTTTATTGGAGAGTGTGGCTCAGTATCGTACGCAGTTGCAAGGTCGCCGTATTTGGCTGGCCTGTAGCGGTGGCCGTGACTCTTTAGCCTTAGCGGCGTTATGCTTGCAGTTATATCGGCAAGGCAAACTGCCATTTTTACCGCAGTTACTGCATGTCGATCATGGCTGGCAAGCAGATAGTAGATACTGGGCCGCGCACGTTGCTAAGTGGGCACAAGTACAGCAGCTACCCTGTCAGGTGTTGCAGGTAAAAGTACAAGGAACGGATGAGCAAGCGGCAAGGCAGGCACGTTATAAAGCCATGCGCACTCATATCAATCAAGAGGATGTTTTGTTGCTTGCGCATCACGCTGATGACCAAGCTGAGACGGTATTGATGCGTTTGATACAAGGGGCAGGGGTAAATGGCTTGTCAGGTATGCAATCTTGGCGGGTACAAGAGGAGGGCGTGCAGCGCAATATATTATGGCGGCCTTGGTTGTCAGTCCGCCGCACCGCCATTACTGCATATGCAGAGCAACTCAAACTGCCATATATTGATGACCCTACCAATGACAGCGGTGATAATGTGCGTAGTGGCTTGCGTCACGAAGTGTTGCCTTTACTATCAGCTTATAATACCAATGTCATCGAAAATATCGCCCGTAGTGCCCAGCTGCTTACTGACGCTCAGGCTAGCCTTAGTGCGCAAGCTGAGCAAGATTTACAGCAGACTGCCATCAGTGCTTTAGAATGTTCTTCAGCTCAGCGCGTGCTAAATATTGATGAGTTGCACACATTGCCTATTTATCGGCAGCGGCAATTGCTACATTATTGGCTAACGCAAGATGAGCCGTTGCCACCATCGAAGCAGCTGGTAGATGATGTGTTGACCCTCACTCAGCGTGACGATCATGATCATCAAACTCAATTAGATTGGCAAGGACGTACTCAGCAGTACAGTATCCGTCGTTATCGCCAGCAATTATATCGACTTAGTCATACTTGGCTAGCAGGGTTGACCGAGCCAGCAATAGAGCAGACACATACCTTGTCTGAGAGCATTTGTTCTAGCATCAGCTTACGCACAGGTCAGCGTCATCGTTGGCAACTAGAGTTTGTAGCGGATGCAGTATCGCAGTTATTCAGCCATTTACAGCTTTTATTGATCTATCAGGATGGCTCAGCAGACTTAAAATCATTTATTAGCAATAAAAATAATGCTAAAGATAAGATTGCCCTACGAATCACGCCTTTAGGTCGGCAGCAGCGTGTGCAAACAGCGCTTACCACCCGCCCGCAGTCAGGTAAAAAGCTCTATCAAACCTTGGGTATTCCCGTGTGGCTACGTGACAGCTTGGTGGTTGTCAGTGTCATGAATAGTAACATCAGTATCAATAGTGATATCGATACTGATGATGGCTTGCCGCTATTGTTGCTATCACCCTTTGAAAGCTGGGCGCTAGGCGTTAAAAAGCCAGATGCAGATAAAGTGGGTCAGCAACTCGCTTTTGTCATAAAAAACACCTTACATATCTATGATTAGTGGGTCAATTAGATTGCTATTTTTTGCTGTGGCGACTGACGAAATGTATGTTAATTGATGTTTATAACAGTATTTAAAGCCAGTAGCTTTACGCAAGTCAGACACTTGCGGTTCTGCACTTAGGTGACTGAAGGTCATCATAATTTATCAAACAGCTGCCATGTCAGTATGGTAAACTGACTGTCATTTTATATCGCATCTTGAATACTTTTGAATTTTGTTAGTAGGAAATGCTCATGTCAGTATTAGATAATAAAAAAATCAGCTTTATCGGTGGCGGGAATATGGCACAGGCTCTAATCAGCGGGCTTGTTGCCTGCGGTGTCAAGCCTGAGCTGATTACAGTATCAGCACCTAGTGCCGCAACCCGTCAGCAATACTCAGATCAGAACATGAATACCGTTGATTCAACTGCAGATCCAAAGGCTGCAGTTATTGGAGCTGATGTCGTGGTACTGGCGGTCAAGCCACAAGTCATGAGAGAGGTGGTCAGTGAGTTTGCGGATGCTTTAGACAGTCAATTGGTTATCTCAGTTGCCGCAGGCTTATCAACTGAGCTTCTATCGAGCATGCTAGGTGGCTATCGCAATATAGTCCGAGCCATGCCCAATACGCCCTCTCAAATACAAATGGGAGCAACTGGTCTTTATGCTACCGATAATATCAGCGAGTCACAAAAGCAGCTGGCGACAGCCGTCATGGAGGCTTCTGGTCTGGCCATGTGGGTCGATGATGAAACGCATATGCACGCAGTAACGGCGGTTGCAGGCTCTGCACCAGCTTATGTCTTTTACTTTATCGAGTCGATGATTGATGGCGCAGTCGCTTTAGGGCTGGATAAAGAGCAAGCATCAGAGTTGGCGATGCAGACGGTATTGGGCGCAGCCCAGATGACCATCAATAGTGATGATAGTCCAGCCGAGCTACGCCGCAAAGTCATGTCACCAAAAGGCACGACCCAAGCTGCTATTGAGTCCATGCAAGCCAATGAGATTGGCCGTCAAATTGGCGAGGCCATGCAAGCCTGCTACGATCGTAGTCAAGCGCTTAGTGAAGAGATGAAGTAAGCGAGTAAAACTCTGAGTAATCAGCTTCTTTTATAAAACCCCACTGCTGTAACAGCATCTGTTAATAATGGCACATTGAGTAGCGCTTCATGAATAATATGTTATTACAAGTTTTTGATTTAATTACTACCTTCGCCATGCTGCTGATATTCATCCGTTTTATGCTGCAGTTTGCAGGGATGGATGCACGTGATCCTATGATCAGCCCAGCTTATAAGGCCACAGGCATTGTCGATGTGTTTGGTCGTATTTTTCCAACCGTCGGGCAAGGACGCATCAGTATCGCCGCGATTGTACTGATGTTTTTGATTCGCTTAATTGATATCTCTGGTAAAGCCGCGCTCACCCATCAAGGTATCGCACCGCTGCCATTATTCTTTCAAGGGTCGCTCAGTCTGATTCTAGACTTTTTGCGCATGTGTCGCTACTTAGTGATCGGTTCTATCATTGTCAGCTGGATTGTGGTATTTACCAACTCTATGCATCCAATCATCGGTATTATCATGCGCTTAGCAGAGCCAATTTTGGCACCGTTTCGCCGCATTACGCCCAATTTAGGTATGCTGGATCTGTCACCGATGGTTGCCTTTTTGGCGTTTATTCTGCTCGAAATGTTTATTGGCGGTCTCGCAGCAAGCTTCTTGCCTATGTTGGGTTAAAGGCAACGCTGGGTTAATGCAGATTTAGACTTAATTGTTTTTAAAGTAAATATCTGCCAAAAAAAGACGCTCAATTCAAATTGAGCGTCTTTTTTATTGCTGCTATGATTTAGATCATACTTTACCGAAGCTTAGTTTTGCACACTTATAAAACGATTCGGTACCAATTGTGCACTGCTGTCTTCAGGATGCGGTTTATCTGCCGCTCTAAGGGTTTGCGTAATCCAGTGATCAGCAGCTTTTACAGCATCGATTAGCTCGTCACCCATTGCTAAGCGTCCAGCGATAAAGCTGGCAAGTGAGCAACCAGAGCCATGAAACTCACCGTCTAGGCGCGGCAAGGTGCTTTGGTGGATCATCTCGCCCTTGATATACAAATACTGTTCGATGTCGCCACTGTCAAAGTCATGCGAGGTTTTGACCAGCACGGCATGCGTGCCTTGGGCACATAGTTTTTTCGCTCCGCTGTGCAGATCTTGCTCTCCGCTTAATGCCCTTAGCTCGTGAGTGTTTGGAGTGATTAGGGTGGCATAAGGCAGCAGTTCTCTAAACGCTGTGACCAGCGTCTGCTCATCGCCCAAGCTACCACCACTATTGGCAACTAGTACAGGATCAAGAACGAAAGGAGTTTCTTCACTGATAGTGTGCTCAGCAAACAGATGGGTCAGCATCGAGATATTATCCGTTGTACCCATCATGCCAGACTTAATGACTCGCACAGGCAAATCCTTGAGTACGGTCGTCGCCTGATCTTTTACCAATGTCGCTGAGCAGGCCTCAAACCCGAAAACTTGCTGTGAGCTCTGCACAGTAATGGCAGTGCAGGCGATGGCAGCATGAGCACCTGTCGCTCCGATGGACTCTATGTCTGCTTGTAGCCCCGCACCACCTGAGGGGTCCAATCCTGAAAAGCATAATACTACTGGTCGCATAACCGCTCCTTTATGGCTAAGTTGAATAACAAATACTATAGCCACACAATAGCAAAAAAGCCACCGCAGTAAACTTCTTATGTCTCTGTCGCTTAAAAGAGTCTGTTGAACCTATCGATTGCTGTTTTTTATGGCTGTAAATGGCAATTTTAAGTATCAAAAATACCTAAAATTAATTAAATCGATAATTATGGCAAAAGCAGGGCTAAATCTGTAGACAACGCTTGCAATTCGTTTCGGCTTTGTTATAATACTCGCCCACGACATAAGACGTATCATTAGCATCGATACTGTATTTAGAGAAGTATTTTTATAAAATATTTTGATAAGTGTCTTAAATCGTTCGGTGAAGTGGGTGAGTGGCTGAAACCAGTTCCCTGCTAAGGAACCATACGTGTAAGCGTATCGAGGGTTCGAATCCCTCCTTCACCGCCATTTATTCGGTTTATTGTTAGATTTAAAATGCAGTATATCGATGTTAGATAGTTTTTTTAGTTAAAATAAAAATATATTTTGTTTTAAGTATCAAAAGTTATTGACATCATCTGGATTATCTATATAATAGCCAACCTAATTTGCTGTAAATGTTCATTAAAAAACAGCAGATAATGTGCAAAATACGCGCCTGTAGCTCAGTTGGATAGAGCACTTGGCTACGAACTAAGGGGTCGGGAGTTCGAATCTCTCCAGGCGCACCATTTGCATACTAGCTTACATTATTAATATAGTAATAAAGCTTAACGAAATCCTAAATAAATCGCCTGTCTAACGACAATTTGGCGATTTTTTTGTGTCTGTTATTTTTATAGTGATCATTTCCTTCTTTTAAGTTTAAGCTTTTAAGCCTAAGTATTTTAATGCCTTTCTTATCAAACCTTCTTTGATGTTAATGTACGCTAAGCGCCTGAATTACGGTACAATAGTGCCATTATTCTTTGCTTGCTATGAGCTTGTATCATGTCAAAAAGTACCTCAAAAGCTACTGTTAAATCAAAATCTCAGCGCAAACACTCGCCACAGCAAATGCCTGTCGTCGAAGAGCCTGTGATTGCCAAACCAACGACCCGAATCGTGGCTATCGTTTACGATGGTATGCTGATTTTGGCGTTATTGTTTTTGGTAGGGACAATGCTGACAGTCATTGGCACGCTGCTGACCATGGAGACGGGTACCGAATCATCACAAGCGCAGTCGCTGCCCACTTGGTATCAGAACTTTGTCATGACCCCGTCTTTTATCCTGACTTTGGTAGGTTTTTATGGGATATTTTGGCGTCGGGGTGGGCAGACATTGGGTATGCAGACGTGGCGTTTAAAGACCGTAAACAATGCAGGGCACTTATTGACGTGGGGACAGTCGTTCAAACGTATCTTGGCTGCCAGCTTGATGCCATTATTGTTTGGTATTATCGGTAGTTTGATCGGTGGCTCTCGCGCCATCTTGCTGACCAGCGCATTTTTGGGCTTAATTTTTAATTATGTGTTTTGCTTATTTAATCGCCGTGGTTTGGCGGTACAAGATATGCTCTCTAATAGCATTACCTTAAAAATGCCCAAACAACAACATGAGGGCTTATGGCGTGGCTTCAAAAACCGTAAGCAGCCCAAAAGCAGTCAAGAGAATGCACAAAAATAATATAAATATCAGGATGACAACAAGGCCTATATATTAAAAGCCTACATATTAATGGTTTTGATCAGCCATATCGTATAGCCAACAAAGCACATGAGCAGCGCTCCGCCAGACAGTCGCCCAAATTTACGCTGGGTAAGATAAGCAAAAGTACATAGCACAAATAGCAGTACGGTTAATATACTGACCATCGATATGTCTCTCGATAGAATCAAAGGGTTGGCCTCAATCGGTGCAATAAGAGCTGCTAAGCCAACCACGCCCAAAGTATTAAACATATTAGAGCCGATGATATTACCGAGCGCCATATCATGCTCACCATGTCTTGCAGCTGCAAGGCTTGCGACCAGCTCTGGTAGAGAAGTGCCAACAGCGACAATGGTCAAACCAATGATTAGCTCGCTAAGTCCCCAAAACGTTGCCAGTTCAACCGCGCCCCAGACAATAGCGCGTGAGCCCAGTACCAGCATCAGCATACCAATGAATAAGCTCGCAAAACCGCGTGATATGCTAGGTTCTATATAGCCAGCTTCTGTGCTGTCTTTCATACCATGCTGTGATGTGCTGTTATTCTCTAAGCTCAAGCTTTCTTTATGTGCGTGTGCCTGTTCAGCGTCTGTCTGATTGTCACCCATACTAAAAAAAATCTGTACACCTAGAACGAGCATCAGTAATATTAATAAAAACACCCCATCAGCTAGGCTCAAAAAGCCATCACGCAGCTGCCACGCTGCCAAAGCGGTAATCAGTAGTAAGATGGGTAAGTCTCGCGCTACGATGCTCTTATGGATGATAATAGGGCTTATCAGTACTGTTAAGCCTAGCACTAGGGCGATGTTCATGATATTTGAGCCATAAGCATTACCCAATGCAAGCTCAGGACTACCGTCGATTGCTGCTAGCACCGATACCACCATTTCAGGTGCTGATGTGCCCAAACCTAAAATCAACACTCCAATCAAAAAACTTGGTACGCCGAGCTTTTTTGCTAATGCGGTGGCACCCTCAATAAAAACATCAGCACTCCATACAAGGATTGCTAAGCCAATTAGTATTGCAACAACTGCCAATCACATCAGGGTATTCCTTTGCTCGTCATAAAGGTGTCATAAAAAATACTTTGTATTTGAAGGATAAAAAAAGCTGAATAACAATACGGATTCAGCTTTTTATTAAAACAGATAAATAAGAAAGTCCAGCATCTTGAGGCGCTAGACTGAATAAAGACTAGGCCACTTGCACAGGAATGATATTCGCTGTGTCTTTGACGGTATTGTCTTCATTACAATAGACCAGTTTTGGCTGATAAGTCGAGGCTTCAACTTCATCAAAATGGGCATAAGCGCAGATGATGACGATATCACCTAAGTCTGCCATATGAGCAGCAGCACCATTGAGCGAGATAATGCCAGAGCCAGCTTCAGCACGGATAGCATAGGTGCGAAAGCGTTTGCCGTTGGTGACATTATAAATGTCGATAGATTCATTCTCGCGTAAACCTGCAAGATCTAATAAATCGCCATCGATACCGCACGAGCCTTCATAGTGCAGCTCAGCATGCGTGACGCGGGCACGGTGCAATTTGCATTTAAGCATATTAAGTAGCATGAATTGCTTCCTTAGCGTAACAAAAGTAATCTGTTAATGGGGGCAAATAGCGCAAAATAAAAGGGTAGTCCACTGTTTTAGCGGTCAAATCTGCACTACCAGCCTGAATATAAAACATGAAAGAGTGCTATAAACGCTTAAAACAACATCCATACTAAACTTGAAGCAACCATCATGTTTTAGACAGCAAGTATCATACCGTTCAGTCAGGCAATTTAAAACTATTAATTTGCGAACGCGCCCGTTCAATATCACCATCTAATAATAATGGCAATGCTTCAAACGCTGCGGTAAGGGCACTATCGATTGCAGTTTGCTCATCTGGTGCTGCTTTTGAGAGTACATGGCCAGTCACTTTAGACTTATGACCAGGGTGGCCAATGCCCACACGCAAACGATGAAAGTCATTACCTATATGTGGGGTGATATCACGCAGACCATTATGGCCACCATGACCACCACCTGTTTTTAGCTTGATGCTCCCAGCAGGTATATCGAGCTCATCATGGGCAATCAATAACTCATCATTATCAATACCATAAAAATTGACCATGGGTACCACGGATTGACCAGACTTATTCATAAAGGTCAGTGGCAATAATAGACGCACGTCATGGCCATGGATTTGCCCTCGGCCTGTGACCCCGTGGAATTTTTTGTCGGGGCTTAAGTCAATATTGAACTGATGCGCCAGATGCTGTACAAACCAAAATCCTGCATTATGCCGCGTATACATATACTGCTGACCAGGATTGCCAAGACCGACGATAAGTTTTAGTGCCATGACTATACTCTGCTTGAATTTAGAAATAAGAGAATGAATAAAATACGATTTGAAAAAATAGCCACTGCCAGTACCACATTTGAATGTTCAACAGACCCTAGTTTTTCAAAACCTACTTACAAAAACAGCAGGAGATATCGATCCCCTGCTGTTTTATACATAACCAAAAAGCTAACTGCTTAACAGGCAACAATAATGCTTATTAAGCAATATAAAAGACATCTGAATTATTCTTCTTCGCCTTTATCTGCAGCTTCGCCTTGCGCTGATGCAGGTACGTCAGCAGCATCAACTTCTTCAGTATCTTCGTCAACTTCTTCAATTGTTGGTGGCTGCATGTTAACGATCGTGCGATCGACTGCGTCTTCCATATCAAGATCAAAGATGATTACGCCTTCAGGCAGGTTGATGTCTGATAGACGGAATAGATCACCGATTTCCATACCAGATACATCTACTTCTAGATATTCAGGTAGCTGTGATGGTAAGCAAACGACTTCAACTTCAGTAACCAACGTAGATAGGATACCGCCCGCTTTAGTACCAGGTGCATCTTCACGACCTGAGAAATGTAGTGGGATGTTCATGTTGATTTTCTGGCCTTTTACGATGCGCTGAAAGTCAGCATGCATTGGAAAGCCTTTAGCTGGGTGGCGTTGCAAGTCTTTGATAACTGCCTGATGCTCTTCGCCGTCAACAGTGATGGTCAAAACCTGAGAGAAGAAGGCTTCATACTCAAGTGATTTTACCATTTCGTTAACTTTGATAGCGATAGCCATTGGCTCTTCACCACCACCATAGATAATAGCAGGAACTAGGTTCTGCTTACGTAGGCGGCGGCTCGCACCTTTACCTTGTTGGTCTGCAGAACGGTCAACTGCGTTAATTGCAAAATGATCAATGCTCATGGATATAATCCTATAAAAAGATAAATGAAGTGTCTGGTCATAAAAAAGTGGATTTGCGACCAATCCACTAATAGGTGATGATAGCTATTGTTCATAGTGGTTAATTAAAACTAGTAACTAGTTAGTAACTAATGGGTCACTATGAGCTTCGCCACTCGCTCATGATAGCGGTTTGTAGTGATGTTTATTTTCATTACAGGCGCTACTATGTTGCGTGATCAGCACTTTTGAAAGCGCTCACCCTGCTTAGTCACTCTAAATTCTATATATGATAAGCAAATGGTCAGCACAGGCGCGCATTATACGTGGTTTTGTAGCAATAATAAAGACCTACGCAAAAGCCTAGTCGAAAAACAGCGCCAAGTAAGGATACGTGGCGCTGTTTTTGAGTGTTAGATAGTTTATCTCAGCCAGTTTTGTTGTTACGTTAAATAACAACTAGCAGTCAAGCCTTTAGGCATCAAACATAGCGCTGATAGATTCTTCGTTATTGATACGGCGTAAGCTTTCGGCCAGCATGGGCGCGATACTTACTTGGCGTATTTTGCTACACGCTTGAGCGGCAGGTGATAATGGAATCGTATCGGTGACTACCACTTCGTCCAACTCTGATTCGTTGATGTTATTGAGGGCATTACCTGATAGCACAGGGTGGGTGATATACGCCAAGACGCGGCGGGCACCGTTTTCTTTTAGCGCGACTGCTGCTTGGCACAAGGTACCTGCAGTATCGACCATATCATCAACGATGACGCAATCACGGTCACGTACGTCACCGATGATGTGCATCACTTGTGACTCATTGGCGCGCGCACGACGCTTATCAATAATCGCCATGTCGGTATCGCCCAACTGCTTGGCCATTGCACGGGCACGCACAACGCCGCCAACGTCAGGTGAGACCACCATGATGTTGTCATAATCTTGTTTTTTTAGATCATTCAATAAGACAGGCGTACCGTAGATGTTATCCACTGGAATATCAAAGAAGCCCTGAATCTGGTCGGAGTGCAAATCAACGGTCATGACGCGGTCGATACTAACGATGTTTAGCATGTCAGCGACGACTTTAGCAGAGATGGGTACACGTGCCGAACGCGGGCGGCGGTCTTGACGAGCATAACCAAAGTACGGCATCACGGCAGTGATACGGCCAGCACTTGAGCGACGCAGAGCGTCAGCCATCATCATGATTTCCATCAAATTGTCGTTGGTCGGTGCACAGGTGGGCTGCATGATAAACACGTCTTTACCGCGTACGTGTTCTTTGATTTCCACAGCAATTTCGCCATCAGAAAAACGGGTGACGTCAGCTTTACCAAGAGGAATATGCAGGTGGTCGGCTACGGTTTTCGCAAGTTCAGGATGGGCGTTGCCCGTAAAAATTGCCAAATAAGGCATGACTGAAGTCCTATTGATTGACTCAAGCAGCGACCGCTAAGCAGTGTCTAACTGCCCAAATAAAGAAAAGAGTGATGAACGTTGGTATTGATATACTTACTACAGAAAATGGCAGGGGTAGCTGGACTCGAACCAACGGATGTCAGGATCAAAACCTGATGCCTTACCAACTTGGCTATACCCCTGTAGTGTTTAGGCTGTGCGAGCATTGAGTACTAATAAAAAAATTAGACTAACGTCGTTGCCTATACTTAACTTATCAAACCGTATAAAACGGCGTTCCCTAGCGGTGTTCATTGCGAACTATACCGAAATTGGGAAGGTGTTGTCAATTGCTATAAAGCAGCAATCCGAACTAAAAAATGGCAGGGGTAGCTGGACTCGAACCAACGGATGTCAGGATCAAAACCTGATGCCTTACCAACTTGGCTATACCCCTATTGTGGCGACCTATTATAAGTAAATTTTTAGATTTTGCAAGTCATTTGCGGCTTTTTATGGTTTTTATTCATAATTAGCGTGCGCTGATGTAAGTATGGCGCATTAATAACGGAGATATTGAGCATCCATGCCATTCACTACTTCTGAATGAGTGGCACGTTAATTGCAGTTTACTCTTGGTTATATAGCTGATCTACTCACGCTATTTGCTTATATATACGCGTGATAATTGTAGCTGAAATTTGAATTTATATTTATAGGTGTTTATATGGCTGAGATAGTAATATTTGTATTGGCTACAGCTGCTTTGATCTTATCTATAGGAATACTTTGGTATTTTATCAAAACTATTAGGATAATTTGGAGATATAATTCTTTATTAGCAGTTGCTGCGGTAATATTCGGCCCTATGATTCAAATTGTATTTTATTTGATGCCTAAAGATGAGTTTGATAGACATGAAGCTAGTTTGTTCAAAAAATACTTCTTGCTTATTGGGCTAGTTGCTTTATTGGGTATTATAGCGGCTATAGTGATACCAGCTACGCAAGCACAAAATTCAGTTGAGAGTATTAGTGATGAAGAGCTAATAGAACTAGCAACAAAAGGCGATGTAAAGGCTCAAAGCCGTCTTGGGACAATGTACGTTAAAGGTGATGAAGTACTTCAAGATTACGATAAAGCAGTTTATTGGTATGAAAAAGCAGCCGAACAGGGAGATGCAGCAGCTCAAATAGGTCTTGGAATGAGCTACTATAGTGGTGAAGGTGTGCCTCAGAATAGCACAAAAGCAGCTGAGTTCTTTGAGAGTGCCGCCGAACAAGGACTTGCTGACGCTCAACATAATATTGCTATAATGTATAGTAATGGGGTGGGTGTTCGTCAGAACTATAATACGGCATTTAAATGGTATGAAAAAGCAGCTAATCAAGGTGTTGGTGAGTCAATGCTTAGCCTTGCATGGATGTATCATAAAGGCGAAGGCGTTCGTCAAGATAATGTACAGGCAAAAGAGTGGTATGGAAAAGCTTGCGATAAGGGAAACCAAATGGGTTGTGATAATTATCGGTCACTAAACTAAACAAGACAGACTATAAACATTAATTAAACAGCACCTTTTTAGAAAGGCTCGCAATAGGCACGAGCCATTATTTTTCCTAATTAAAAAAGTGCTAAAAAACCATAGGCAAGCAACTGATTTTTAAAAGTAACTCAACTAAAGATACCAAAGTGTCGCATATTAAAATAATCAGTTGAACTTCGTCAAGGTGTGAAAATAGCCATCTAAAAATATTCATTATTACCTCATATTAATTATTTTCTGCTAACCAATTATTTAATTAGCAGTAGTACTTAATACGAAGCTTAACTTCATGAGTCGAGCCTGTCTAACCTTATAGGGGTGTTGAGCTAAAGCTACTGTTGCTATTAGTGTTAACAACTATATAAGAGATGTAAAGTCGAAGTGGATTCCACTTTACTGTTTACATCATAAATTACTTACTAAATAAGTAGGACAAGGCGCATTCGCAATCCACTCTGCCAATAGCGTCTTGTCAGTAGCAGCGCTCGCATCCAACGGCAAAAACACCGCGCTACCAGAGCCAGTCATCCGTGCTGTGCCCAATGCTATTTTTTCTAAACTATGCAAATACTGCAATGCCTCATCAACAGCAGGGGCGAGGCTTGTCACCACTGGAGTAAAGACATTGTGATAGGGTGCAAGTAGATTTTGTGTGTAACTCCCTGACTGACTTTCGATAGCTTCAGTTGCGAGTGATGCTATATCTCGGCGTAACTTAGGATGCGCAAACAGTTCAGCCGTATTGACATGCGCATCAGGCGTCAAGACTAAATAGTGCTGATCTGGCAAGTCAATGACTGTCAGTTCTTCACCAATGCCCATTGCAATAGCATCTTGCCCAAAGATAAATATTGGCACATCTGCGCCAATAGTGGTGGCTATTTTGATAAGTTCATCTTGGCTTAGATGAAATTGCCATAGCTCATTTAAAGTAAGCAAGGTCGTGGCTGCATTAGAAGAGCCGCCACCTAAGCCTGCGCCCATCGGTAACTGCTTGTCTAACGTAATACACATTTGCGGTAGCTGCTGAGGTAGCTTGTTTGATTGCATGGTAAACGCTAATAATGCGCGTGTGGCCTTAAAGATTAGATTGTCTTCTACGCTAGTAGTTATCGCTTCTGCGCCAGCCAAGGTCAGTAGCTGACCACACAGCTCGTTCATGTCTAAAGAAATATCAGGAGTTATCACTTCATCCGTGACTGAAAAATGCAGATAATCGCCCCAGTCAAGCAATCGAAATACCGTCTGCAAGTTATGGTAGCCATCTGCGCGTTTGCTTGTGATATGCAAAAACAGATTTATCTTGGCAGGAGATAAACGCGTCAGAACGGTAAGTTGGGGCGATGAGTTATCAGTCGTCATGAGTTATATCTATTAGCTACTTTGATGGTTGATAGTCATGATGACTTTGTGGCCTGCAGGCTGCACCGCGCTGATCTTAACGGGTAATTTATCTGCGCCTTTATAGGTGAAGCTTGCCGTCCATTCGCCGTTGACTGAGCTGATCAATCTGCCTTGCTCGTCTAGCTGTGGCGCACTGTCTGAAGGGGCTGAGCGTCCAGATATCCAGTAGGGCATTTGCGAGATAGGCGCTTGCCAACCTGTGGCTTTTTGTAGCAAGGTTTCAGGGTTGTCCGCGGTTAAGGTGCCTGTTTTTTCGCTGACTAGGGTTGCCGTTTGACCATCATATTCGATATTGGTCTTACCAATGCCCAGAGCACCAATCAACTCGATAGCGAAGCGCTCTTGTTGTTGCCCCCAAGCATAAAATGCACTGCCACCTTGCGCTCCTGTATTGGTAGCGCTATTCGCAGGCGTGGTCACGCCGATTTTGCCAGTAATAGTGAAGTTGTCGAGCTTTTGAGCTTGTACCATGGAGGAGGGGCTAGAAGTAGCACCGGCACCTTGTAAAGACTGACAGCCAGAGGTGATTAGCAGGGCTGCAGTAAGCGCTGTAAATACAGCAAGCTTTTTAGGTTTATGGTTGGTTTTTATTAAAAAATCTGACATGGTGTTTCCTCAAAGTGTATGAGCTTAAGATATGGCCAAAGTAGCTTACGCTCAATTTGTTACTCAGTTATCGCCTATTGTTAGAAACTTATAAATGGCGTGAGTAATGATTGTATGTCACGCAGACAAGTGCTATTAATGCTAAGTCATACCATAAGCTATGAAGTCAGGTGAGGTCTTCAATAAAGCTGCACACGATCATTGACGTTTTGTTGTCCAAAGGAGAAGCGTTGCTGTAGGTCGGCTAACAGTGCCTCGACTTTGTCATCATCTCCTAGGCCTTGATAGGCACGCAATAACAGCACACCAGAACGTAGTGTAGGCAGCACATCATAAGGTGTCTGTAGATACTCTATAACTTGGGTATAATTGTCATTGGCTAAGGCATTGCTCGCCAGCACATTCAAGGCTTGTAGATGTAACTCATTGTCATAGCGAGGATCATCATAGCGGATTTGAATGACAGCTTGCGCAATTTCTAAGCCTCTTTCAGAATCACGATCATTAGATAACAACAGCTGCGCGTAGCTGAGCTGATATGATAAGTTGCTAGGGTCTAGCGCTTGTAAATGGTTGAGTAAGGTGCGTTTGACGATATAGTCTGTGACGTCATCAAGCAGTTGCGTGCGGGCAAATAAGATCATCTCATTATCAGGATACTGACGACTGGCACGAGTCAATAAATCTAGTGCCAGATCGGCTTCATTATTTTGCCATAAGATATCCGCTTGTAAAACGTAAGCATCAGGCGCAAAAACCTCAAACTGTCTACGGAGCTTTTCTAACGTCGCGATGGCCGCATCGATGTTCCCCATCAACAGCTCAAGGTCGACTACTTTTTTGCGTGCCGCCAATACCAAGTCTTCTTGTATGACTTCATTTAAGTACGACTTGGCCTGATCAAAGCGTTGCTGGCGCTCAGCACTGATGCCAAGATAATAATAGGCTTGATCCAGATAGGCTGGGTTTTTTGCCAGCATATTCAGCAGTTGGTCTGCGCTACGATATTCTTCAATATCCAAACTGACCAAAGCTGCCAATAAGGTGATCTCTGTATCATCGCTAAAGCGGTTATGCGTATCGATCAGTAGCTCCCATGCCGCTTGGCTTTCCTTTAAATCTAGTAAGTAGCGAATCTCATATAAATATAAGCTCTTGCTGTTTGGATTACGCAAACGTGCCTGACTGACATAGTTTATGACAGTCTCTGCTGGTTCTATCTTGCGTAAGATATCCGCTTTTAGGGTCACAAAAGGCACATAATCTGGCTGACGCATCAAAGCACGGTCGATATGTACCAGAGCGATTTCTGGCTCGTTAAACTGATTGAGCAGACCCGCCTTTAACACCGATAAAGAGGCGTTTTGCTCACTGTTGATTGGCTCTAATGCAGCTAGCAGCTCACGCTGATCACGATCGGTCGTCGGGTAAATTCCAATCAGAATTTCACTCAAGTCAGTACGTGGATCATAGCGCAAAATACGGTTTAGAGTCTCGCCTGCTAAGGCATAGTCATGAGCTTTCAGTGCCAAATGCGCCACATAAAACCAAGCAGGGACGTGGTCTGGGTTTTGCTCTTGCCACGACTTGGCAAACTGCAGCGAGGATCCAACGGCTTCATGACGCAGTGACAAACTCAGCGCGCGCTCAAATACCGCGGTGGCATCTTCTTTAAAAGACTGCTGTTTATAAAGCGCTAGCGCACGGTTGATGTCACCACGACTTGCCGCAAACTCCGCATCTAGCAAGGCGTATAGGCTGGGTTCGTTTAGCTCTGGTTGCATGACAATAGCTGAAGGTAGGTTTTCAAGATTATTAGCATCGTTAAAACCACTACGCTGGTTTGATAGCGTAGTGGATTGATACATTTTATCAAAACCAACTGCCCCATCTGTATCAGCATCAGCTGAAGATACAGAGTTCAGCGCTGACGTTTTTGTATCATCAGCAGCTTTATGCAGTCTAATATAACTGGCACTGCTATCCTGAATAGCGCCTGCAGTACTGTCTATATTTAGCTCAGCAGAGCTTGCTTGAGCAGAAGTCCCTAAACACACACAAGCGGCCAACAATAATGTTAACTTACGATAGTGGCGCAGACGACTCATAATGACGTTTAATAAAGCCTGAATACGAGATTGGCTTTCATACTCAAGTGTTGGCGCGGGCGTTGATGGCAACAATGACCCAAAACAAATCATAGATAGCGGTATTTACCTATTAAAAGAGTTCTTTATTATAAAAGTGGATGAGGGCAGTTAACAATAGTACTCGTGTTACCTGATAGCGAATACTACCTAAAACCGATGCACGGTTCTATAGTAGAGGTCACTGACTGGTATTATTTATATTATAAGTACAAATTATATTATAGGTACAAACTAAAAGCAGGTAGAGCGGTTGATTTATGCTCTGAGTGCCCAGATACAAGCGGATACTGGCTAAGTATTAAATAAAGCCCGTAAAAATGCTATAATAAACGGTTTTATATATAGCAATTGCTGTATAACCTATTCAAATTAATAACGTTATATTAGATATGCACCGGTTTACGTTCGATAATAGTATGCTTATGTGTAGCATTGCTATTGTCTAGCATATTTCTGAGCGTTATATTTATGGTCTATTGATAATGAGATTAGTGGTCATTGGGGTCAATCACAAAACCGCACCAGTCGCTTTGCGTGAGCGTCTGGCGTTTGTGGGCGATGATGTGGCCGCCGCACTTGGTGAGCTCAAAGCTTTAACTGACGGCAGCGTGATTGTGTCGACCTGTAATCGCACAGAGATTTACGCCTTGGTACCTGAGCCTAGTAGTGCAACGACAACGTCGGCTACCGCGGTGATGTCCGCACATGTCAATCATATCAAAACTTGGCTTGCTAATTTTAAGCAGCTACCAATCGCTGAGATTGAGCCTTTTTTATACGTGCATCGTGACACACATGCGCTGACCCATTGGCTCAGAGTCGCTGCAGGGCTTGACTCCATGATATTGGGTGAGCCGCAAATTTTAGGACAAATCAAACAGTCGGTACAAGTGGCGCAGGCTGAACAGTCGTTAAGTGGTCAGCTAAACTGGGTGGTAGATCAGATATTTGCAGCTTCCAAACGGGTACGTAACGAGACTAAGGTCGGCGCCCACGCCGTATCGCTTGGCTTCGCAGCGGCCAAACTGGCCACGCAAATTTTTGATGACATGCCCAAGCGCACTTTGCTGATTGTCGCTGCAGGCGAGATGAACCGCTTGGTGGCCACGCACATTGCAGGTCTGGGAGTAGGCCGCATTATTATTTGTAATCGCAGCCCTGAACGTGCTGAGGCCTTAGCAGATGAGTTACGTCTGCCCAATCGCACTGTGGAGGTCAGATCACTACAAGATCTACCGCAAGTACTTGCAGAAGCCGATATCGTCAGTAGCTGTAGTGGTAGTATGGACATCTTGATTGATAAAAACATGACGGTGCAAGCACTAAAACGCCGCCGCTATCAGCCAATGCTGCTGATAGATTTGGCAGTACCACGTGATATTGACTCGACCATCAGCCGTATGGATGCCGTCTATTTGTACTCGGTTGATGATTTGCAGCACGTTATCGCAGGTAATCTTGAGCAGCGTCGTCAAGCTGCCGTCGATGCTGAACTGCTGGTCAGTCAGCTGGTCGTCGAGATGGAGCGCAGCTTTCAAGTACGCCAAGTGGGCCGTGATATTCAACAATATCGTATACGCACCCATGACCAAGTGGATAAGTTGCTGCATGAGTCTATTGCCAAGCTTGGGCAACAAGATGCCAGCGCTGAAGACATCATCACTGAGCTGTCACGGCGTTTGACTCAGACTTTGACTCACGCTCCATCCAAGCTCATGCGTAAGGCTGCGCGTGAAGGTGACAGCGAGCTGCTGGATTTTGTGGTATCAGGGTTACATGACGCCTATCGTCGGCGCTAAAAACCGCCATTAAATGAAGCGGTTTGTTAGGGTTGTTGTGACGGTTTTCAGCCATTGTCAGGCAGCATTTTCAGTGCTAGTATCAAACCATCAGGGTCATCGCTATCAGCATTACCAAACGGACATTTATTTAACGGATATTTATACCATTTCCAAAAGTTAGAGTAGCGCGGAAAACTTGCGCAAGTACTACACCTAGTAGGCTTAGCAAGTTTGACAACGTTAATCGCACTTTTTGGGTTTGGTATTACTTAATATTACCAAGGAGCTTCCATGCCAGCATTACGTCAAGATATTGATCCAGAAGGCTTATTAGAGTACTCAGTGGTTTATACAGACCGCGCACTTAACCATATGTCGAAAGTCTTTCAGCAAGTCATGAAGGATCTATCGAGCAATTTACAAGCAGTCTACAACGCTGATGCGGTGGCTATTGTGCCAGGTTCTGGTACTTATGGAATGGAAGCGGTTGCGCGTCAATTAGCAAATGATGAAGATTGCTTAATCATTCGTAATGGTTGGTTTAGCTATCGTTGGACGCAAATCCTAGAAAAAGGCAAAATTGCCAAGTCGTCTACCGTACTGACAGCCAACCGTGCTGAAGATACGGATGCGCCAAAACCGTTTGCACCGGTCGATATCGATGAAGCCGTTGCCAAGATTAAAGAAGAAAAACCAGCAGTTGTCTTTGCTCCGCATGTTGAAACCTCATCAGGGATCATCTTGTCAGAAGACTACATTAAAGCCTTAGCAGATGCTGTGCATAGCGTTGGTGGTTTGTTGGTTATCGACTGCATCGCTTCAGGTTGCGTTTGGCTGGATATGAAAGCACTTGGCATTGACGTGATCATCAGTGCGCCACAAAAAGGCTGGAGCAGCACACCGGCTGCTGGCTTGGTGATGTTAAGCGCTGCGGCAGTCAAAAAAGTAGAAAGCACTGAGTCTGATAGCTTTAGCTTGGATCTTAAGCAGTGGTTAAACATCATGCGCGCCTTTGAAAACGGCGGCCACGCTTATCACGCGACCATGCCGACAGATAGCTTACGCCAGTTCCGTGATACCATTATGGAAGCTAAAGAAATCGGCTTTGATAAGCTTTGCGCTGCTCAGTGGGAGCTAGGCACACGTATTCGCCAAGTGCTTGCAGACAAAGGTATTGAAAGCGTCGCGGCTGAAGGGTTTGAAGCGCCAGGTGTGGTGGTTGCTTATACTGACCGTGATGACATGCATAAAGGCAGTGCATTTGCTGAAGCTGGCATGCAGATTGCTTCTGGTGTACCGCTTAAAGTCGGTGAGCCAGAAAGCTTTAAGACTTTCCGCTTAGGTCTGTTTGGTTTAGATAAGCTTACTGACGTAGATGGCGCAGTACAGCGTTTTGAGTCGGTTCTTGATAAAGTGTTGGCTAAATAGTCATACATCATTGTAATAACCATAGCGATAAATCTTGTTAATAAAGTAAATAAAAATACTGAGCTTCTGAGCTCAGTATTTTTTGGCTATTTATTATGTTTTATTATATAATATATTTCTATGAATCGAATATACGTGCAACAATACAACGCATTTAAAATCAAACAACGACATATCAATAAATTAAAAAGCAGGCTAGGTGAGACCTTATGAGTATACAAATAGACTGGCAAGCATTTACTCCGATCTCTTTAGTAGGTGGAATGATGCTAGGCGTGGCGACGATAATTTTGCTACTGGGCATTGGGCGTATTGCGGGTATTAGTGGGATTTTTTCCAGCCTGCTAAAACCCAAACGCGTAGAGATGTGGCAGGTATTGTTTATACTTGGCCTCATCATCTCGCCATTGTTATATAAGCTGGCACGGCCGTTACCTGATGTAGAGGTCAGTACCTCCTTGCCTCTGCTCATCGCTGCAGGTTTGCTGGTGGGTTTTGGTACGCGCTTAGGTTCAGGCTGTACCAGTGGTCATGGTATTTGCGGTAATGCGCGCCTATCTCCCAGATCATTGGCGGCGACCGTGACCTTTATGTTTTTTGGCATTCTCACCGTCTATATCGGACGGCATCTACTCGGACTGCTCTAAATGTTGAGCAGAATAGATAGAGTGCGGCGAAGACAGAATTTAATACTATTAATAAAAGATGATGATAGCGAGAGACGACAATGCTAAAAAATATAATTGGGTTACTAGCAGGGTTATTATTTGGATTTGGACTGCTGATATCGGGCATGACTGACCCTGTTAAGGTACAAGGCTTCTTGGACGTGTTTGGTGCGTGGGATATCTCCTTGGCACTGGTGATGGGTGGCGGCTTGGCAGTCGCTATCGTTGGCGTGCAGTTGGCTAAGCGTCAGCAGACCAGTTGGATTGGTACATCAATCGATATGCCAAGCAAAACAGTCATTACGAAGCCGCTTATTATTGGGGCGATGCTGTTTGGTATCGGCTGGGGTCTCGTTGGTATTTGCCCTGGACCAGGTATAGTACTACTCGGTACTGGACAGTGGCAAGCTTATGTCTTTATACCAGCGATGATCCTTGGTATGCTGATATATCAATGGCTTGAGCCCAAGCTTGGCTAATGGCTTTGATTAATGAAAGAGCAAACAAAAAGGTCAGCCTAAAATTATTAGGCTGACCTTTTTTATGACTGTAAATTAAACTATAGTCAGTACTAAATAAAATCGATACGTTAATAGCTACGTGCTACTGGTATAAGTTTTCCTCGCTTGCTGTGCGCTTCGCACTCCAGAGGCTTCGCAAAATTTATTCCAGCAGCACTGTATCGGTTTTAACATTTCAGTGCAGAATTCCCCTACTTCTAAAGTAGTGGGATGAATGCGTTATTGGTAACTACCCTTACTCCCTATGGTATTATAATTAATAATTATAACGTCAATTAACAACAAGCTCCTTATGACCAAGCAAATCCTAAAAGCCCATAAAGTCAGGCTGTACCCTAATGAAGAACAGCAAATATTCTTTGCCAAATCATTCGGCTGCACACGCTTTATTTGGAATAGGATGCTTAGTGACAAGATTGAGCATTACAACGAACATAAGACTGACCTTAAAAACACTCCTGCTCAATACAAAAAAGAATTTGAATGGCTAAGAGAAGTCGATAGCCTGGCACTGGCTAACGTCCAGCAAAACCTAAGAGCCGCTTATAGTAAATTCTTCAAAGGCTCGGGTTTCCCTAAGTTCAAGAAAAAAGGTCAGCGTGACAGCTACACCACCAACAACCAAAAAGGTACGGTATCCATCACCAGTAATAGCGTTAAGCTGCCCAAAATTGGTTATATCAACGCTAAGTTCCCAAATAAAATAAATGGATTAATCAAGTCAGCGACCATCAGCAAAACCCCCTCAGGCAAGTACTATGTCAGTCTATTGGTTGAAACCATCGCTACAACACTGCCAAAAACACACTCTAACATTGGTATTGATTTAGGACTGACAGACTTTATCGTCCTATCAGATGGCAGCAAAGTCGCTAATCCTAAGTTCTTATCAAAGCTGCAAAATAAGCTTGCGCGAGAACAAAAGATACTGGCCAAGCGTAGAGCAGTAGCCAAGGCCGATCAACGCAAGCTGTCTGACAGCCGCAACTATCAAAAGCAAAAAGTTAAAGTCGCTAAAGTTTATGAGCGTATCACGAATTCCCGAAAAGACTTTCTGCATAAACTCTCATTCAATCTCATCAAAAACCACGATGTGATTGCTGTTGAGGACTTAAACGTCAAAGGCATGGTTAAGAACAAAAAGTTAGCTAAAGCCATATCAGACAGCTCATGGTCAACCTTCACCACCATGCTGGCTTACAAAGCCGATTGGTACGGTAAAACGCTAATCAAGGTTGATAGATGGTATCCCTCATCTAAGACCTGCTCAGGCTGTGGTCACTTGCTAACTAAGGCTGAGCTGCCATTACAGGTGAGATCATGGAATTGCCCCAGCTGCTTGCAATCCAACGATAGAGACATCAACGCCAGTATCAATATCCTCAATGAGGGTTTGAGACTGGCATCACTCAAAACCGTCGGTACGACGGGGTTAGCTTAGTCCATTTGCCTAACCGCTGATACAAAACATTGTATCAAGTAGGGGTATTACCTAAGAAATCCCCACCTCTATAGGTGGTGGGTAGTTCATAGTAATTTGACTATATGCGCTAGGTGGCACTTGGAATGACCTTGGGTGTTTCATGCGCTAGCGACTTAGCCGCTTGCCGTAACTCAAATTTTTGCACCTTACCTGTACTACTCTTCGGTATTTCAGTAAAGATGATATATTTAGGCACTTTAAAGCCAGCCAAATGCTGTCTACAATGTTCAGTCACAGCATCGCGCTGTAGGGTGCTGTCTTCATGAATCTCGATAAAGGCAACTGGTACTTCACCCCATTTCTCATGTGGTGCTGCAACGACCGCACAGCTTGCGACAGCTGGCATGCTGTAGAGCACGTTTTCAATCTCAATACTAGAGATGTTCTCGCCACCTGAAATGATGATGTCTTTGAGTCTATCCATGATTTTGATATAGCCATCAGGGTATTTAACCCCTAAGTCACCGGTACGGAACCAGCCATCAGCAAAGGCAGCTTCAGTAGATTTGCGGCTTTTGAGATACCCTTTCATGATCATATTGCCGCGCAGTGCCAGCTCGCCCATCTCCTCGCCATTGGCCTCGACAGGCTCTGTAGTGCCTTGTTTAAAGACATCAAAACCCGTCATCAGGTGTGAGCGTACGCCTTGACGAGATTTCTTTTGTGCGCGTCCATTCACGTCAAGCTCGTCCCATTCTTCTTGCTCAGCACAAACTGAGACTGGTCCATAAACTTCGGTAAGTCCATAAACGTGCGAGATATGAAAACCCATGGCCTCCATCTGTGCCAGCATGGTTTCTGATGGCGGCGCACCAGCGACCCAGCCTTTTACCTGATGCTCAATCGCTTCTTTGTATTCAGCTTTGCCGCCAGCAATCATATTATGCACGATAGGCGCCGCGCAGTAATGGCTCACTTTATGCTTGGCAATCAGTTGCAAAATCAGGTTGCCATCAATCTTACGCAGGCAGATATTGACTCCTGCGCGTTCAGCAATCGTCCATGGAAAACACCAGCCGTTACAATGAAACATCGGTAGTGTCCATAGATACTGCGGATGCTTGGGCATGTCCCAATCTAGGATATTTGACACCGCATTCAATGCAGCGCCGCGATGATGATACACCACGCCTTTAGGCGCACCAGTAGTGCCAGAGGTGTAGTTGAGAGAGATAGCATCCCACTCATCGAGCGGCTTTTCCCAATTGTCTAGATTGTCTGAGCTGGCGATTAGCTCTTCGTAGGTCATTTTGCCAAAGCGTTCAACATCAATGGCATCATCTGTCGCATGAATCACGATTAAGTTAGGAAAAGTCTCATCGATAATCTCGGCAAGATCCGCAAACTCACTGTCCATGATGAGAACTTTTGCCTCAGAGTGCTGTACGCAAAAGGTGAGGGCGTTGATATCGAGACGGGTATTCAAGGTACAAAGGACGCCGCCTGACATGGGTACGCCAAAAGCGGCCTCAACCATAGGCGGAGTATTTGGCAACATAACCGCCACGGTATCGTTTTTATCAATGCCCAGTTTGCGCAGGCCATCAGAGAGCTTGCGGCAACGCTCATAAGTCTGCTGCCACGTTTGCGTTAGCTCATTGTGTTCAAGATCATCATAGATGATGGCGGTTTTATCAGGATAAACTTGTGCGCTACGAATGACAAAGTCAATAGGCGTAAGTGGTTGGTAGTTAGCAGCGTTTTTGCCGAGACCTGTGTGAAAGTCAGTCATAGAGATAGTCCTTTATCGTGTTTTTTCCATTTGGTGAAGCAGCTACAAACTGATGAAACGTTTGACTCACTGTAAACAATAGCCCATTCATTATAGACAAAAATACTTAAAAAGTAAGCATACTTTGTGACGTTTGCTTAATTGGGCGCTGTGAGCAAGAGAAATTATCACGATAGTGTTCACTCATCAGTCGTTTGTCCGCGTAGCTGATGATAATCGCGGTGTGTTAGGATAGATTCAATATTAATTTTCGAGCTATTTATAGAGCGATAACCCATTAATTCATAAGGATAATGATATGAGCACCAGCACCACTGCTACTCGTAATGCCAGCACTGATAAAGCAATTGATGTTGCTAATACCAATGAGCACTACCCACACTTATTTGAGCCGCTGGACTTGGGTTTTACGACCCTAAAAAACCGTGTGGTGATGGGCTCTATGCATACAGGCCTTGAGGATCGTTTTTATAATTACGGTAAGCTTGCTGCCTATTTCGCTGAGCGTGCCAAGGGCGGCGCAGCGATGATGATCACGGGCGGTATCTCGCCCAATCGTGAAGGTTGGCTCTTGCCTGCTGGCGGCACCATGAATACCAAACTTGATGTCATCAATCATCAGCGTGTCACTCGTGCTGTGCACAAACATGACAGCAAAATCATCATGCAAATCTTGCACAGTGGTCGCTACGGTTATCATCCCTTTATCGTGTCAGCAAGCCCTATTAAATCGCCGATTACGCCCTTTAAACCACGTAAGATGAGCATCAAAAACATCGAGCAGACGGTTGAGGATTTTGCTCGTTCAGCACGCCTAGCTAAGCAAGCGGGTTATGACGGTGTTGAAGTGATGGGTTCTGAAGGTTATTTGCTCAACCAGTTCTTATCTCGTCATGTCAATAAGCGCGATGATAAATACGGCGGTGATATTCATAATCGTATGAAGTTTGCCGTCGATGTGGTTAAAGCTGTCCGCGCGGCAGCTGGTGAAGACTTTATCATCATATTCCGCTTATCGGTCATTGACTTGGTCAAAGACGGTAATACGATGGAAGAAGTCATCACTGTCGCCAAAGCGCTAGAAGAAGCAGGCGTGACCATTATGAATACTGGTATCGGCTGGCATGAAGCGCGCGTACCGACCATCGTAACCAGTGTCCCGCGCGCTGCCTTTGTCGATTACACTGCCGAGGTCAAAAAGCACATCAGCATTCCGATGATGGCCGCCAACCGTATCAATATGCCAGATACTGCAGAAAGCATTGTCGCTAGCGGTCAGGCTGATTTGATTCAAATGGCGCGTCCGTTCCTCGCTGATGCCAACTGGGTCAATAAAGCCAAAAGTGGTCAGGCCGATCGTATTAATACTTGTATCGCGTGTAACCAAGCTTGCCTCGACCATACTTTTGAGAATAAACGTTCAACCTGTTTGGTCAATCCGCAAGCCTGCTATGAGACCGAGCTGGTCTATAAAAAAACCAAAAAGCCGCAAAAAGTCGCGGTCATCGGTGGCGGTGTCGCTGGCATGTCAGCGGCGCATGTCGCAGCGCTACGTGGTCATGAAGTCACCTTGTTTGAAGCAAAAGATATCTTGGGTGGACAGTTTAACTACGCCAAGGTCATCCCAGGTAAAGAAGAGTTCTTTGAGACCATTCGCTACTATGTCAATGAGCTTGAGCACTTAGGCGTTGAGATTAAGCTTAATACCAAAGTCGACAAAGCCATGCTCGAAAAAGCCAAGTTCCATCATGTCATCGTCGCTACTGGTGTGGTACCGAGAAGCCTAGAAGGTAAGCTGGAAGGTGCTGACCTGCCACAAGTGATGAGCTATGCAGAGTTGCTATCAGGTGAGAAATCCGTTGGTAATACGGTCGCGGTCATCGGTGCTGGTGGTATTGGCTTTGATGTCAGCGAATACCTGACGGCCAATCATGGTCAGCCATTAGATGAGCTTGGGCCTGAGACCCTAAAAGATCCAAGCTATCGTCCTACGCCGCAGTCGGTTGATGAGTGGCGTGAAGAGTGGGGCGTCAACGCTGAGCCTAACTATCAAACCGAGGGCGGCCTGATCAAACCTGAAGGCATCACACCAGTTCGCCAAGTGTATCTCATGCAGCGTACCAAAGGCCGCTTGGGTCGCGGTCTCAACAAGACTACAGGTTGGGTACACCGCGCACATGTCAAATCACACGGCGTCATCCAAGTATCAGGCGCCCAGTACGAAAAAATCACCAATGAGGGTATTTGGATAACCAACAATCAAGGCCAAAGCCAACTACTACGTGTCGATAGCGTGGTGGTCTGTGCTGGTCAAGAGTCAGTGGTAGAGCTGATGCCCAATGTCGGTGATGCGCCAGACGCGCAATATCATCTCATTGGCGGTGCAAAACTGGCGGCAGAGCTCGATGCTAAACGCGCCATTCGTGATGGGGCAGAGGTTGCCGTGCAGATTTAGGATTCGATTCAAAATCCTAAGTTAAAATTAGCAGACGGCAGGGGAGCAATCTCCTGCCGTCTGCTTGTATCTGCCTTGCTGATGGCATGTGGACTAATTTGTGCAAGGATACCTTTAAGAATTTCCCTTTAAGGGAATTCTCCTTGCAAGCCTAAAATTGTGTGCAATTTTTTTACGGCTTTCACGTCAGGGCTAGCGGTGAGATCTTGTTTCTTGCGGATAATGGTCGTCGTTTGGGTTCTTTATTTAGAACCAATCAACACTACCGCCAATCTTATATTTCAGCCAATACTTGACTCAGTGGTTGCTTAAGCTGCTGATATTTTTCAGGCATTTGCTTAAAAGGCTCAAGGGTAAAGCTAAAGGTTTTATCACCATCAAAAACCCAATAATTTCCCAGCATTTTGCCGTCTTCGGTTTGCAGATTGTCACGCGGGACATGATTGACAGAGAATTGATTTTTCTTAGCATCATACCAAACACCCATTGCCCGCAACTCTTGCTCGTCGCTATAGCTCAGCGTTAGCTGTGGCTGAATCTGACTATCCAGTGACGCCAAACTAAGCGTCTTGGTAGTAAAACCGTCTAACGCCTGCGCCCAAGTAGCATCACTTTTAGTCATCGCAGACACGCCAGCCCATAGCTCTCTAGCAATGGTTAAATCAGCCTCTGAGCGAATAATCGCAAACAAATCCTCTTGGACGATTTCTATTTGTTGGCTTTGAGGATGTATCGTCACCGTCGTTTTATCAGCGGCTATTATATTATTCTCTATCCCAAAAAAAGAGGTCAGCGCAAAGAAAAAAATAATGATTTGTTCCATAGGTTAAGTTACCGAAGTTCAGGGTAATTGTTGATGAGCTTAGGGGCGGTATAGCATTTGCTGATTTATTAACATACGCTTAATTGATAATTTAATTCTGTAGGCTATCATAATAGTAGTACATGCCAGTGTCTTTAAATGTGTGTGATAAAGGAGCGCTATCATGGCCAAAGAAGTTAGATTGTTTAAAAGTAAAGAGCGAAAAACCAGAGAAGAGGTGGTTACCTTTTTGCATGAATTGGCGGACAAAATCGCAACTGGAGCGGTGGTACTCAGCCAAGGCACCGAGGATTTGAAATTAGAGTTGCCAGAGAATCTTACTTTAGAAGTTCAGGTCGAAAATGAAGAGAAGAAGAGAAAAGGTACCGAGCATAGCCTTGAGATCGAGCTCAAATGGTATGACAATGATCAATCAGCAAAAGGGCTAACGCTTAAATAGTCTCTTAGCTTTAGTAGCTTATCATTTGAATGAGAAGGTGGGTTGACAGTAGCTCAACCCACATAAATATTTAAAGATTTAACCTTCCATCTCATCAAGCAACCACTCTGAAACATCATCAATATGCTCTGCCAAATCAGGATGCGCTTTGCCGAGCTCAGCAAGCTTGGCTTTTACTTCATTGCGATTATATTTAATGTCAGTCAACGTTTCTTTTAACAGATCAATTAACTCAACGTTTAGCGCATCAGAGAAAATTACCACCTCACTAATCACTGCGTGCTTTACATCAAGGTGCAAATCAATGATGCCCCAATCAAAACGGGTCTCGATATGATGGGTGAATTCAGGCGTCTTACCGAAGCGCCAGTCCCAATCTGCCATTTGCTGATAGTATTTATCTAGCGTAGGCTGCTTGGCGAGACTGGCTTCATCTAGCTCTTCTACTGGCGAGGTATCACCATAATATTCACAAAACGCCTCAATAATTGCATCTGATAACGTCTCGTGATTGATGTCTTCATTAAATTCAACCAAATTGGCTACGCGCGCACGTACCGATTTAATGCCTTTGGCTTTGAGCTTAAGCGGGTGCGGATTGAGATAATCGCCCAGCTTTTGCATATTGGCATTCACCAGTAACGTGCCGTGATGAAAGCTACGATCCGCCGCATGTTTAAAGGCGCTGCCTGATATTTTCTTATCACCGACTTGCATATCATTACGACCAGATAACTCCGCGTCTATGCCCAGTTTTTTTAGCGCATTGATGATAATGGTAAAGTTCGCTTCTTGGTCGTAGTCGTCTTTGGGCGATAAAAAGGTAAAGTTGGTATTGCCCAAATCATGAAATACTGCGCCGCCGCCACTCTGACGCCGCGCCAAAAATACATCGTCTTCTTCCATCTTATCTATTTTGCATTCTACCCACGGGTTTTGCGAACGTCCAATGACCACGGTCTCGCTATTGCGCCATAAGAATAGTGTATGCGAGTCGGGATTGAGCGTATTAAATATCCAATCCTCGGTCGCAAGGTTAAACCAAGGGTTGGTAACGCTTGATTTTAAGATGCGCAGTTTCATTATTTATCCTTTTTATTATGGAGATTGTTGGTAGAAGCTATTGTTGCTGATGCGGGGTTAGAATTCAATGGGAGTGTGGTAGGGGATAGTTTTAGAGTGTTGGAATAGGAGGGAGTGTACTTAATTTTGAGATTTTGACAAGCTAACTTATTTTGAGTCTTTCTGATATAATTTTGCTGTACCTAAATAAGGTGCTACAAGATTAAGGGAAATTGATGTCTAAAAATAATCAAATATTGCTTGAAGCTATAATTAAACAAGAGATGGAAAACTTAGGGGAAGATTCTCATGTAAGTGATTTTTTTGAATTCTATTCTGCGCTTCAAGTATTAAAGGAACATGAGCTAAGCTATGATGAAATAAATGCAGGTATTGCAGGTCAGAGTCATGATGGTGGTGCAGACGCACTTTATCTATTCATCAATGGCGAGTTAGTAAAAGAAGAGAATTTAACTGGTAAGTATAAGAAAAATGTAGATATTGAGTTTGTATTAATCCAATCGAAATATCAAAACTCTTTTTCTGAAGATCCTCTTTTAAAGCTTTCAAGATTGTGTAGAAGCCTTTTCGACCTAGACTTCAATTCGAATGACTATATAGGACAATACAATGAAAAGGTCATAGCTTCATTTGAATTGTTTAGAGATACTTATCTAGGCTTAATCACCAAAAAACCTAAATTGAAAATTAGTATTTATTATGTATCTAAAGGAGTTGAATTACACCCGAATGTTGAAAAGCAAGGTATTGATTTAGAAAATGATATCAAGGATAAACTACCGGGAGCCGAAGCGAATGTTAAGTTTTTTGGAGCGGAAAAACTTGTCAAAATGGCACAAGAAAGGCCAAACGATGTATTCCGCTTGAGGATATCAGAAACTCCACTATCAACCTCAGGTCAGGTGTTTATAGCTCTAATGAATTTAGCTGATTACTTTAACTTTATCACAGATGAAGATGGAAAGCTCATCAGGCATATATTTGAATCAAATGTCAGAGACTATCAAGGTAAAACGAATGTAAACAATGAAATACAAGATACTCTTGAAAACCCTGGAGATGAAGAGTTCTGGTGGTTAAATAATGGAGTTACTATTCTAGCCAGTGAAGTTGCTGCTCCTGGAGGTAAAGAACTAGTTGTCCATAATCCTGAGATCGTAAATGGGCTATAGTCAATCCCACCTAAAAGTGTTATAAACTAACTATCAAATTCAATTGTTATTATAAAGACCATGACTTACTCACTAGATTTTCGCAAACAAGTACTAAAAAGCTTAGACGAGGGTATGACCTTTGCCGAGGCAGCTAAATTCTATAACCTCAGCCCAACCACCATACAAAACTGGAAGAGACGTGTTCATAGCAAAACAACCAGGCAAACCAAACCCTATAAAATACCAGATGATGTGCTACTTAATGATGTTCAAGAACATCCCGATGATTACCAGTATGAGCGAGCTCGTCGTCTAAACTGTAGTAAAACAGGCATTTATCATGCCCTAAAGCGACTTGGCATCAGTCAAAAAAAAGACCTTAGAACACCCAAAAGCCTGTCCGATCAAAAGAGCGATATACCACAGTAAGCTTGATAACTTTAAACAACAAGGCTATCCCATCGTCTATATGGATGAAAGCGGCTTTGAGCACGAGACCATTCGCTCTCATGGTTATGCACCGATTGGTAAACCCTGTATCGATAGTTACAACTGGCAAGGTAAAAAGCGAACCAACGTTATCGGTGCTCTATATGAAAAGATGCTGTTTGCCCTAGATTACTTTAAGCACAACATTAACAGCAGCATATTCTACGACTGGTGCAAACACAAGCTAATCCCAAGTCTTAAAACCAAATGCGTGATTGTCATGGATAATGCCAGATTTCATAAGAATAAACGCATTCAAAAGCTACTGAACAGGCACGGTCATCGTATTCTTTGGCTACCGCCGTACAGCCCTGATCTGAACCCTATCGAGAAAAAATGGGCTCAGGTAAAGTTTCTACGCCAAGGCTGGTTGGAAAATGACTTATCCAAGTTGTTTTATGATGTTTGTCCTAACCATAACAATTTTATTTTGAACTGACTATACAAACATCTTCTGAAATACATCGTTTTTACAATTCGAGTCAAGATAAATTAGCAGATGAGAAGCGAGATGTGCTTGTTAGAATAATCGTTCCTGAAAGTGAGGAAACACGAGATCGAATCATTCGTGCTACAAATAGTCAAACGCCAATTCCTAAATCTTCGTTAAGAGCAACGGACCAGGTACACAGGCAAATAGAAGATTTTCTTAAATCTAGAGGGCTTTTTTATGACAGAAGAAAGAATTTCTATAAAAATGAAGGTAAAAAACCTAAAGAAATAATTAGTGTTCCTTTTATGTCTCAATGCTTGATTTCAGTGTTGATGCAAAAACCAAATTTTGCAAGAGCGAGACCATCAACTTTGCTAGAAGATGATGAGTCGTACTCTAAACTATTTCATAAAAATAATGACTTACAATCTTACTATTTAGTTGCCAAACTAGGGCGAAGCATTGAAGAAAAATTAAAGAAAGATAAAAGTTATACAACAACTGAAATTGCAGATATAAAGTTCTATATTTTATACACTGTAACCTGCTTAATGACCCAAAGTCTCTACCCAAGTAGTAATCAATTGTCCAAGTTAAAACCTGAGAATCTAACTGATGATATGTTTGATTATGCTTTAGCCACAACATATGATTTGTATCGTGAGCTTGGAGGTACTAACAAGGTTGCCAAAGGTGCCAAATTAATTGAAACCCTTAAAGAGAAAATTAGAGCGGATAAACAGTTATAATCAGTGGCAAAAAATTATATTACCTGATTGTTTAATGACAGCTTGCGAAGCTTAATCCACTAATATTGAAGATTTACATCTCAAATTGGTGGATTAGACTTGTATTCATCACTAAACGAGACCATCCCAGATTCTGTGTAACTGCCATTTAGATTAAATGCTTACTAATACGGTCATCAAACATAATCATAAAGCGATTCAAAGCAGACGTCCAGTTACGAATCGGCATCGACCACTTTTTGGATGCCTGCTGAGTTGCTAAGTACACCACTTTAAATGCTGCCTGATCAGATGGGAACACCTTACGCTTATTCACCGCCGTCCGAATCACACTGTTTAGCGACTCTATCGCATTGGTGGTATAAATCACTTTTCTGATGTCTTTAGGATAATTAAAGAACACCGTTAAGCCCTCCCAGTTATTGCGCCAAGACTTGACCACATGCGGATAACTTTCGCCCCACACCTCATCAAAGTGCTCAAGATTGGCCTCTGCCATCTCAAGGGTATCAGCGCCGTAGATGGCTTTTAAATCAGCCGCTACGGCCTTTTTATCCGTCCACGGTACGAACTTCATTGAGTAACGCACCATGTGTACGATACACAGCTGAACCTGTGCCTTTGGATAGACGGTGTTAATGGCATCAGGGAAGCCCTTTAAGCCGTCGACACAAGCGATTAAGATGTCTTGTACCCCGCGGTTTTGTAGTTCAGTGAGAACACCCAGCCAGAACTTAGCGCCTTCATTCTCTGAGAGCCACATACCAAGCAGCTCTTTCTTACCGCTAAGATTGACGCCTAGGGCTAAGTAAATGGCTTTGTTGATGATCTGCTTGTCTTGACGTATCTTCACGACGATGCAGTCTAGATAGACGATAGGATAAACACTGCTCAGCGGCCGGTTCTGCCAAGCAGTGATGTCCTCTAATATGTTATCGGTGACTCTTGAGACAAGAGAGCTTGAGATGTCGACATCGTAGAGCTCTTTAATGCTCTCTACGATCTCAGTGGTGGTTTGACCCTTGGCGTAAAGGAATATGATTTTATCATCGAGACCTGAGATACGGGTTTGATGCTTACTAACGAGTACAGGCTCAAAGCTGCTATCACGGTCTCTTGGGGTAGAGATTTCAAGATCGCCTGTATCACTGCGGACGGTCTTTTTAGTGTGTCCGTTGCGCTTGTTTGGTTTATCTGCTTTCTCATGCTTGGGGTAGCCGAGATGGTCTTCCATCTCAGCCTCTAAGGCAGTATCGATAAAGGATTGCATGAGCTGCTTTTGAAAGTCTTTGATGTCATCAAAGCTGTTCATGCTACCAGCCATCTGCTCGGCCAGTTTCTTGATGTCAGATTGAGTAGTCATTGCTTATTCTCCTGTTAGGGGATTATAAGCAGTTACACAGTTTTTAGGAAACTCCCCACTAAACACCCTACCCAAAATCTTCCCGCAAAATCCTCGCCATATTACGCTCAGCAAGTCCCGTAATAAATACATACGGATTGACGCCAGCACTGCCAGGGATTAACGCGCCGTCTTGCACGTAGATATTTTTGTGCCCTTTGACGCGGCCAACTTCGTCAGTCGCTTTGCCCAATACGCAGCCACCATGCAGACTTCACAGCTTAATCTCTTTACCAATATCAGTTAACCACTCATCAACCTGATGCTGCTCAAACACCTTAGCACCACGCGAAACGGTTGCGATACCGACACCAAGCTGGGCGCTAATCTCTCTTTGGGTCATGCCCTGTTGTAATAGCGCAAATATAGTTAAGCGGTTGGCCAGCTCTGTTTGCTCTTTTTCCGTCATGAGCGCATTAAATATCGCTGATAGGCGCGTTCTGTCATCCGTCTCTACCAGTAGCTTAAGTAGATAATCATAAGCATCGCTTGCCTGATTTTTTGCCTGATGGTCATCTTGTCGCATTTCAACATCCTCTTAAATGAATCAAACCAGCTAATAAAAGCTCACTATAAATACGTGCAAATCAACTCTAGTTATTGACCTTATACAGGACTTAACTTAAAATACGTTTCAGTGTACTAGAACATGGATACAACGGCCTTATTATAACGCCACAAAAATAATTTGCTTGGATAATTTCCAGATATTAAAGCTTCAAAACTAAAATTCCAAAGACTAAAATCCCAAAAACTAAGGTTAAACGATGACAACTGAAAATACGGCAAGTAGCTACGGGCTGCATCACTCAATCCTACCTAATAATGAAGGTTTGTACGGTGAGTTCGGCGGCAAGATTGACCACCCTGAGCTTGCCAAAGCCATGGATGAGATAGAGAAGGGCTTTCGTGAAATTATCAAAGATGAAGACTTCGTCACTGAGATGAAACGCTTGCGTGAGACTTATATCGGCAGACCAAGCCCGATATTTCATGCCAGACGCTTAACCGAGCATTGCGGTGGGGCGCAGATTTATTTTAAGCGTGAAGACTTAAACCATACCGGCGCGCACAAAATTAACCATTGTTTGGGTGAAGTGTTACTGGCGAAAAAGCTTGGCAAGACCAAAGTCATCGCTGAGACTGGCGCAGGGCAACACGGCGTAGCCTTGGCAACGGCGGCTGCCTTGATGGGCGTTGAGTGCGAGATACATATGGGCGTGGTCGATATCGAAAAAGAACACCCTAATGTCAGCCGTATGAAAATTTTGGGTGCCAAAATCGTACCAGTATCACGCGGGGCAGGGACGCTAAAAGAAGCGGTAGACAGTGCCTTTGAAACCTATATGAATGAGCTGGATAGCAGTATGTTTGCGATCGGTTCGGCATTAGGGCCGGCGCCTTATCCAGAAATCGTCAGCTACTTTCAGTCGGTCGTTGGCCGTGAGGCACGTGCACAGTTTTTGGAGACGACAGGCAAGTTGCCCAATAAAGTGGTGGCTTGTGTCGGTGGCGGCTCGAATGCGATTGGTATCTTTAGCGGTTTTTCGGGTGATGCAGGCGTTAAGAAAATAGGAGTGGAACCTGCGGGCGAGGGCTTAGATACCCCCAATCATGCAGCCACCATGACGCTGGGTATTAAGGGGGAGATTCATGGCTTTAAGTGCTATGTGTTACTCGATAAGGATGGCGAGCCAGCCCCTGTGCATTCGATAGCTTCTGGTCTTGACTATCCAGGCGTAGGCCCGCAGCACTCGCTGTTACGCGATATGCAGCTAGCGACTTATGAATCGGTGACGGACGCTGAGTGTTTAGAGGCCTTTATGGCGCTGTCACGGCTGGAGGGTATTATTCCAGCCTTAGAGTCCGCACATGCCATTGCCCATGCGATGAAAATTGCCAAGGATATGTCACCAGAGGAGACTATCTTGGTCAATTTATCAGGGCGCGGGGATAAGGATATTGATTTTGTATTGGATAAGGTAGATCTGTAGAGTAGCAATGAATGATAAGCCGATAAAAATAAGTGATTAATCAGAGCGGATGCACTCTCTGTTTAGTCTTTGGTTAGTTCCTATTTAGCCACTATCTATCAAGCCTATAAACCGTTATGATTGCCATGTTTTTATAGCATGGCATTTTTATTGACTGGCTCAAACAATCTATAGTTAATACACTTTAGAAATGACATAGCGCTACTGGAATGAATTTTGCGCAGCCTCTGGGAACGCAGCACGCAAGTAAAATTTATACCAGTAGCGCATCTCAATCTATAACAGTTTTATTTTCAATTGACTATATACGCTCAATAGGATTATTCAGTGACCAAACGCGATCTCATTACCTTTATTACGCTCTCTTGCATGTGGTCGCTGTCCTTTATCTTTTATCGGGTTGGCGTTCCTGAGTTTGGTTCGTTATCGTTTGCCAGCTTGCGCGTGGTGTTTGCTGGATTCACGATGCTTATCTTTGTTTTATTTAATACCAAAAACAGACGCGGTATTCGTGAGAATTTAAAAACACTGGCGCTTGTGGGTTTGTTTTCTGCTGCCATTCCCTTTGTGTTGTTTTCATTTTCGGCGCAGTCAGTGAACGCAGGGGTGCTAGCTGTGCTTAATGCTTCCGTGCCGATGATGAGTGGCTTTATCGCCAGCACGTTTTTTAATGATAAATTGGCAAAAAAGCAAATCCTCGGCTTAGTCATCGGCGTCATCGGGGTGGTGATTTTGATGAGCGAAAGCTTGTTTGGCGGGCAGAGTGCAGAGTTAGGTATCAGCTCAGGGTTATTGCCGATGGGCTACGCTTTATTTGCTTGCGTCGGCTATGCTGTTGGCGCCAATATCACCAGAAACTACTTGGATGACATCTCACCGATTGCGATCACCTCAGGCTCGTTGATCATTGCCAGCGTGGTCATGCTCCCCATTGCAGTGGTTGAGTTTCCGTATGGCAAAAGCATCAGCCTATTCGCTTGGGTGTCAGTGGTTTGCATCGGGGTGTTTTCGACGGCGATTGCGCTTATCTTTATGAATCAGCTGATTAAAAGTATTGGCCCAATGCGTGCCACGAGCATTACCTTGGTGATTCCAATCTTTGCGATTATTTTAGGGTATTGGCTGCTTGGTGAAGCGCTAGATCTGCTAGCGATTATCGGCTCAGTGGTGATATTGATTGGGACGTATCTGTCTCTGAACTTGTCATTGACGATGTTTAGAAAAAAGACGATTTAGTTGTGGGAGCTTTAGCCTGCTTATATTGACGTAAGCTCAAGTTGTCCACTTAGGTTTGGGCGGTGTATAAGCGGCCATTTGAGCAAACAGCTCTGTCACGTCGTCTGATATTATCAGCATATCCAGATATTCTTGTTTCATAAAGCCACCAGCGACCATGGTCTCAAAAAATGTGAACAGGCCATCAAAATAACCGTTCACATTTAAAAAACCACAGGGCTTGTGGTGCAATCCTAGCTGACCCCAAGTCCAGACTTCCGAGATCTCTTCTAGCGTGCCAGGACCCCCAGGTAGAGCGATGAAACCATCGGCAAGATCTGCCATGATGGCTTTACGCTTATGCATGCTTTTTACCAATATGAGCTCGTTGACGCCAGTATGCGCCAGCTCCTTATCTGCTAAATGATCGGGAATAACGCCGACGATATGTACGCCAGCAGCAATGGCTGTATCGGCCAGTGCCCCCATTAGCCCGACCTTACCGCCGCCATAGACGATATGCAGTTTTTTCTTTGCCATGACTTGAGCCAATTCAATGGTTTTTTCGAGATGCTTTGGATCTGCCCCTTGGCTTGATCCACAAAAAACGGCAATGCGCATTATTTTCCTTAAGAGTTTTTATCTGAACGCTTTATTTATTGGCTAGTTTCGTCTACACAAATGATACCATGCAAGCAGTTTCTAGCTCGTACGCTATCCCATGGCGAAGATATTGCTAACGCTTGACCCAATTGATAATGAGTCACTTGCCATGCGTTTATTTTTCGACCGTTTTCATCTTTGTCAGGCACAGGATATGATTGATGACGCTCGTCATCTGACTGCTGCATAAATACCAAAAGCTTTTGTACATCTTGAGCCAGTTGACTGTCAGTACGTTCAGTCAGTTGCATCATCAAGCGTTCATCTGCGGGAAGATAGAATTTGCGTAGATCATCATCAAACCATTGAGTGTTTTCTGAACCAAAAAAGAGTAGATAACGATAGGTATCAAACAAAGCCTTAGCATCATTGTAGAAGTTACTTTGTGGATAACGTTTCATAAAGTCTTCCCAGAAGACAGCACGTTCAACCAATTCTTCAAAAGAAAAGGCAATCGCCGCATCGAACCAAAATAACTCTTGGTTGTCTTGCGCCATACGCTGAATAAATTCACTTTGGTCATCTGGCAGATAAGGGGTAAATATATCAGCCATTGCCGATAGGTCGTGATGAAACTCAAAATCGTTTGCGCCCATGTATCTTATGCTAACGTCCGCATTACTTCTAATCAAACCAATAAGATATCGAGCACGAGGGCTGATCTTTCTTAATTGTGCTACAGCGATACTTTTGCCTTGTTCCACATTGCTCATAACGGTAAAAAAGTCTTCATCGTCTATAGAGCTATCAGACTGCAAAAACCGTGCATACATCGCTTGGTAGTCTACTAGCCACTGCAATATCTCAGCATTATCAGCCGTTGGTAAGCAAGCAGCCAGTTGGCGCTGCACCGCACGCAGGCTTTCGATTTTACTTGTATGGTCAACAGCGTTTATATTGTCATCAAGCTTGCTACAAATGAGCTGCTCTCTTAATCTATCCGCAGATGAATCGACTAAGGCAGTCGTAAGTTGCTTTGGAGTTTTGGCTTCTATCAAAGGTTGGGTGCTTGGAGGCGTTGCCGTTTGCGTAGAGGTTGAAGTGGCGTCCGATGGGTCAGTTTTATCCGCAGGAGGCTGGCAAGCAGTGATACCAAACAGTAGGCTTGCACCTATGATGAGTGCTATTTTGTTCTTTTGCACAAATTATATCCTTTGAATAATTGGGGAACTTATATAATGTAAGAAATTCTACTACCTTCTTCATAGCTTTAGAACACCGCTCATATAATCATTTTTAAAAATAAACGGTCTTAAACGAGTGTTGTTGTTTGTAACGCCCGCTTGAATAATAGCGTATACCCCTTATAAAGGAAATCGAGAACAGCGCTTTAAGACATGCTGGTATAAGCATTATTAAATAACTTTATCATCCGTTTTATATAACAACAAACAAGGCTTTTTATGGCACACGATAACTTATTTGAACCGCTCAAGATGGGTACTCAAACGCTAAAAAACCGCATCATTATGGCACCGTTGACACGTCTGCGTGCGATTGAGCCAGGTGATGTTCCAACGGCGCTGGCTAGTGAATATTATTCGCAGCGCGCGGGCGCAGGACTTGTCATAACTGAGGCAACGCAGGTTTCTTTTCAAGCTAAGGGCTATGCTGGCGCGCCAGGTATTCATACCCAAGATCAGACCACAGCATGGAAAGCTATCGTCGACAACGTCCATGCCAAGGGTGGCAAGATCGTCGCACAGTTATGGCATACTGGCCTTGTTGCGCACAAAAGCCTACAGCCTGACAGTAAAGCCCCTATCTCTGCATCAGACGTCAAAGTCGGTGCTCGTACCTCTCTTCGCGATAGCGATGACCAAGCGATTCGTGTCGAAGCGACACCGCCGCGCCCAGCGACTATTGATGAGATTAAGCAAGTGGTTGCTGACTTCGCCCATGCGACCAAATGTGCGCAAGAGGCAGGTTTTGATGGTGTAGAGATTCATGGTGCTCACGGTTATCTGTTGCATCAGTTCTGGGTCGAGCATACCAATAAGCGCGATGATGAATACGGTGGTAGTAAAGAAAACCGTGCCCGTCTAACGCTCGAGGTCGTTGACGCTTGTATTGCGGCTTGGGATAACGATCACGTTGGTATTCGTATCTCTCCGCAAGGCGCGTTCAATGAAGTAGAAGCAGGCTATGATGAAGAAAACAATATCTGGCTGATTGAGCAGCTCAATAAACGCAATCTGATGTATCTGCATATCTCTGAGCCTGATTGGGTAGGTGGTACGCCATATAGTGACGGTTTCCGTCAGCGTATCCGCGATGCTTTTGATAATATGATTATCGCAGCGGGCGGTTATACAGCAGAAAAAGCATCGCAAAATATCCAAGCCGGCTATATCGATGCGGTTGCCTTTGGTCGAGACTATATTGCCAACCCTGATTTGGCAGAACGTATCCGTCAAGGTGCACCTTTAAATGAGCAACATCCGCAAACCTTCTATGGCGGCGGTACGGAAGGCTATACCGATTATCCGTTTTTGGATGAAAAACAAGCTTAATATTACAGCAAAGTGATAAAGCTTTCGTTCCTAAATCAAGCGAAGCCCCGATAGCGTAATGCTGTCGGGGCTTTTTATTATATTTTAATGATACAACCAAACGATATAATAAAATACTTCCTTAAACCACTTCACCGCAGACAAAGCCGCTGGCCCACGCCCATTGAAAGTTATAACCGCCAAGCCACCCTGTGACATCGAGCACTTCACCGATGAAATACAGCCCGTCTTGCAAGTTACTTTGCATGGTCTTTGAGGAGATATCGTTGGTTTTGACGCCGCCGCGTGTGACCTCTGCCGTGCGATAGCCCTCAGTACCAGAGGGCTTTAGTTGCCAGCCATTGAGAGTAGCCCCAAGCTCTATTAGGCGCTCATCTTTAATATTGGCAAGCTCGGTATCTTTGATATCTTCCCAAAGATGGCTTTGTAATGCAGCCAGCAGCTTTTTGGGAAGAACATTGTCAGTGCTTTCTGCTAGTACCGTTCGTATTAACTGCTTGGGGTGCGATTTTTTGCGAGCGAGAAGCAGCTCCGTGACATCAGTTTCGGGCAATAAATCAATAGTGATGGTCTCGCCAGTGTGCCAGTAGTTAGATAGCTGCAGCATAGAGGGGCCTGATAAGCCGCGATGGGTAAACAGCAGTGGCAACTTGAATGAGATGCGCTCATTACTAGCGATCACAGGTAAGCTGATACCAGCCAAGGCGCGAATGAGCTCGCCGGTTTTATCGGTAAAGGTAAAGGGCACTAGACTGGCATCGGTTGCGATAAGTGTATGTCCAAATTGCTGCGCCAACTCATAGCCAAACCCGCTTGCGCCCAGTGTTGGAATGGACAAACCACCTGTCGCCACCACTAATGATTCACAGCGATAGCTGGCTTGCGAAGGTTTGGCGGCATTGGCTTCGGTTGCAGAGAGAGCAGCTTGTTTATCTTTTTTACTAAGTTTTTTCGAAGTCAGTAATTGAAAACGCGCGTTATGCTTATCAGCAGGGGCCTCAATAGTCTCAACTTTATCAATCTGGGTGTTGATTCGGACTTGCACACCGACCGCTGCACATTCATCTAGCAGCATGGTTACAATATCTTTTGCTGAATCATCACAAAATAGCTGGCCATTATCTCGCTCATGATAAGCAATGTTATGCTGTTCGACCATGGCGATGAACTCCCAACTGGGGTAACGGCTCAACGCTGATTTAAAAAAATGCGAATTGCTGCTGATAAAATGTTCAGGCTCGACGAAATAGTTGGTAAAGTTACAGCGGCCACCCCCTGACATCAGGATTTTTTTGCCTACCTTATTGGCATGATCTAACACCAATACACGGCGACCACGACGCCCAGCGGTCAGCGCACAGTATAGCCCAGAGGCTCCCGCGCCGATAATGATGACATCATAATATGTAGAGGAGTTATTCATTGTTGTTAGAATCCATAGAGGGTGGTCGATAAAGTATAAATACTAGCGTAAGCAACCTATCGCTAGAGGGGCTATTGTCCATATTTAACAGGCAGTTACAAGGATTAAATATCAGATGATTGTTAGTTAAGGATAAGGGCTTTAACGCAAAAAGGTATATGTCTACAAATGTACGTTAGAATTGTTGTGATTGGTATTTGATGTCTTGCATCAAACATTCTTATTTGTCAAACTGGAGTGGATGAGTTATCCATCATGGAAGGTGGTACTAGATAGTATCAATCATCCGATACTACTGACTTATTGTTCATGATGATAATTGCTTGATGGTCGTTTTTCATCTATTAATGTTCCAAAAAAGTTTAGTAGTCAATATAAAAAAATAGCAGATATACTTGTGCAGGAAGTAATAATTAAAAAAGGAATTTATAATGACGCAACCCTCATTTCCCATTTCGGCTGAGTTTGTCGCTGCCGCCAATACCACTTCTGCACAGTACATCGAAGATTATCAAAGATCCATCGCATCACCTGAAGCCAATGAGGCTTTTTGGGCTGAGCGTGCCGAGCTTATCGACTGGATAAAAAAGCCAACCAAAATCAGCAATGTGAACTATGATTTGGACGATTTTCGTATCAAGTGGTTTGAAGATGGAGAGCTGAATATATCCGTCAACTGTATAGATCGCCACTTAAAAACCAACCCTTATAAGCCAGCCATTATCTGGGAAGGTGACCACCCATCCCTGCACAAAATTATCTCTTATAAAGAGCTACATGCTGAGGTTTGCCGACTTGGTAATGCCATGCGTAAGCTTGGAATCAGCAAGGGCGATCGGGTCACGCTATATATGCCGATGGTACCTGAGGCCATGATCGCCATGTTGGCCTGCGCGCGTATTGGCGCCGTACATTCAGTGGTGTTTGCTGGTTTTTCGGCTGAGAGCTTGGGCAGCCGTATCATCGATAGTCAATCCAAGCTTGTCATCACTGCTGATGAAGGTCTGCGTGGAAATAAGCATACACGGCTCAAAGCCAATGTCGATCGAGCCTTAGAGATGGACGGCACTCAATGCGTTGAAAAAGTCATCGTGGTACATCGTACGGGCAATTCAATTCCGATGAGTGGTCGCCGCGACGTTTGGTATCATTCTTTGGTCGCTGGCGAGTCGGCAGAGTGTGAGCCTGAGGTCATGAATAGCGAGGACCCGCTTTTTTTATTGTATACCTCTGGCTCAACAGGCAAACCTAAAGGTGTCCTGCACACCACGGGCGGTTATATCACTTATGCGCTATCAACCTTCCGTGATGCATTTGATATAAAGGAAGAGGATGTCTACTGGTGTACGGCTGATGTTGGCTGGATCACTGGTCATACCTATTCTACCTATGCACCACTAGCCAATGGCACCACGACTCTAATGTTCGAAGGCGCACCAGATTATCCAACGTGGGCGCGGGTTGGGCATATCATCGATAAGCATAAAGTCAGTGTGTTATATACCGCACCGACGGCTATCCGCTCGATGATGAAAGAGGGCGATGCTTTCGTCCGCGAGTCTGATCGCTCAAGCCTGCGTCTGCTTGCTACCGTTGGCGAGCCAA
Source organism: Psychrobacter sp. H8-1 (assembly GCF_904846575.1). Classification (NCBI taxonomy): domain Bacteria; kingdom Pseudomonadati; phylum Pseudomonadota; class Gammaproteobacteria; order Moraxellales; family Moraxellaceae; genus Psychrobacter; species Psychrobacter sp. H8-1. The sequence continues at coordinate 2,831,895 of NZ_CAJHBG010000001.1, read as the reverse complement.
TCAACCCTGAAGCTTGGGACTGGTACTATGAGGTCGTTGGCGGTGGTAAATGCCCCATAGTAGATACGTGGTGGCAGACAGAAACGGGCGGTATATTGATCGCGCCCATACCAGGGACAGTAGCTCTCAAACCCAGCTGTGCGATGAATCCTTTGTACGGCATCATGCCCGAAGTCGTTGACAGCGATGGAGAAGTGCTAGAAGGTCTGGCTGAGGGGAACTTGGTCATTCGTGGCAGTTGGCCGGGACAGATGCGTACTATTTATAATGATCATCAGCGCTTTTTGCAAACTTACTTCACTGAATATCCTGGCTATTACTTTACGGGAGATGGCGCACAGCGCGATGAGGATGGTCACTACTGGATCACAGGACGGGTGGATGATGTGCTCAATGTTGCAGGCCACCGTTTGGGTACTGCAGAAGTTGAGAGCGCAATAGATTCTCATCCTGCTACCGTTGAGGCGGCGGTGGTCGGTATGCCACACGAGATTCGCGGAGTGGGTATTGCGGCTTTTGTTATTCTCAAATCGGGAGAAGTTGCAAACCAACATCTAAAATCTGAGCTAAATCGTCATGTACGTGCAGAGATTGGCCCGATTGCCAATTTAGACGCTATCTATATCGTTGAGGGTTTACCAAAAACCCGTTCAGGTAAGATCATGCGCCGTATCTTACGCAGTATTGCAGCAGGGCAGTATGTTGGCCTTGGTGATTTATCGACCCTTGCAGACAGCTCGGTCATCAATAAGATAATTGAGGTGGTCAAAGCTGAGTATCAATAAGTTGTACGATTGATAGCCCATATAGTCAGTTGAAAATAAAACTGTTACATAAATTTAAGCGCGCTACTGGTATAAATTTTACTTGCGTGCTGTTATCACAGAGGCTGCGCAAAATTCACCCCAGTAGCGCTATGTTCTTTTTAAAGTGCATCGACTATAGCTACTTATACACTGTCACAAAAGTCATGCTGTTTTTAATAGCATGACTTTTTATTATGGTGATATTCAACAACAATAAAAGCGATACTTTGTGCTGCATGTTTTCGCTTAACACGTCGCTTAATGAGCGCTCTTGCTCATTACTCACTAACTCTTTTATAAGGTCTATTGTTACTATGACAGATCACTCTTTGCACACTGACGCTGCAAAATCACCACAGATCGCTATTATCGGGGCTGGTTTGACAGGGCTGTTTACCGCGACCTTATTGGAGCGCGCTTTTAGACAAGCCAGTGACAGAGCTCTCGTACCACAAATAACTGTCTTTGAAAAATCAGCGGGTGTTGGTCGTTTGGCAACACGTTATCGTAGCGATAGCGCGACTAAACAAAACTGGCAATGGGCATTTGGAGCGCAGTTTTTTACGGCAAAGACTTCCAGCTTTCAGCAGTTTATTGCACCTTGGCTAGAGTCAAAGCTCATTCAGCCGTGGTGTGCGCAAGTGGTTGATTTAAATCCAGCGAGCGTTAGTGGTCAATCCCTCGATATTCAGCAAAAGGAGCAGTGGGACACGGCGCAGGCGCGTTATATCAGTACACCAAAAATGACCAGTTGGGGGCGAGCATTGGCCGATGAGCTAGCGCATACGACCATCAACTTTAAAACCCGTATCGCACCATTGGCTCAATACCCACAAAGCCAAAGCGATCATAAAACTGAGCTATTCGATGAAAAAGGAGACAGTCTGGGCCACTTTGATTGGGTGATTTGTACAGCGCCAAATGCTCAAGCCTTAGAGCTAATGGCAGATAGCGGCTTTACTGAACAAGCAAAAATCACCGAGCCCCAAATGCAGGCTTGTTACACACTGATGCTAGGTTGGGATAACGTGCAGCCATTACCTGAGGCGTTAAACCATCAGAAGAAACCAACATGGGATGTGGCTTATGTAAATGACTCAATAATTGACAGGATATTCATTGAACATCACAAACCTGCTCATGATGAGCTGCTGCCCAGTGTCACTATTCATGCGAGCAACGACTGGTCAGAGCAGTACGTCGATGAGGATATCGAAACTGTCAAAGCGCAATTATTACAGGCAGCCAAGCAAGCATTAGATTGGAATGAGAACAGCGCACCCAGTCAAGTAGACTGTCATCGTTGGCGTTATGCAGCGACGCTCACTGAGACGAATAAAGAAGCGTTAGGTATCTTAATGGATCAAAAGCAGCAATGGATTGTCAGTGGTGATTGGTGCGGGCAGGGTAATATCGAAAGCTGCTATCAAATGGCACAACAGACGGTAGAAGCAGTCTGTCAAACAACTTAACTATAAGGGCGACTGTAGTAAGTTATAAAAAGATTGGTGGTGTTCTAAAAAGTATGCTAGCGATAGAAGTCAATAAGAAATCTATGCTAAGTTCTCTGATTCTATAGGGCTTTAAAGGCTTCAAAAATTGTTCAAGTTTTAATCAGCATACTTTTTGACACACCACCAAAAGATTTAGCTAATCTGCGCTTAGTATTTAAAAGCGTTTACGGCAATAAAAAGGAGATAAACGATGTTTGGATTTGATATAGATTTAGACCTCATGCAATATCACTTTTTTCAGTTGGGTATTGCCTTTATCCTCTCCCTGCCGATCGCTCTAAACCGTGAGATGAAGGACAACGGCGCAGGTCTTAGGACATTTCCGCTCGTGACGATTGCTTCTTGTGCCTTTATGTTGGTCGGTAGGGATATCTATGAGTCTGCAGGTGAGGCGAGGATTATGTATGCCATCATCACGGGTATGGGCTTTATCGGTGGGGGTGCTATCTTCAAAAATGAAATGGGTTCTAAGGGTACGGCAACAGCAGCAAGCTTGTGGAATACAGGCGCAATTGGCATTTCGGTGGCGTACGGTCGTTATGAGATTGCCATTATACTGTCTGCCGTCGGCTTTTTAATCCTGCAGTTTTCAGAACCCTTTAAGGTGAAAAGAGATTAGGTGATAGCGGTATCGAAATTTAAAAGACAAAAAAAGACCCACAGAGGAGGAAACTGTGGGCTGAGGAAAACTGGCTATGTAGCAAAACTACAAGAGCAGTAAGTGATAATTATTATTGTTAGCTTTTTTAGTACTGTTCACTATAAATAAGGGTGTTTTTTGATAATTCAATAGTGATATATACCTACTTACAAATATAAGTGTACAACTGTGTCCTTACTCTGATCATCATAGCTGAAATGCGGTACCTTAAGCCAGCTTAATTACATGACCTTACGTTTCAGTCAGTCTGACTACATCTTTTTATGGATATCAGGTTTTGAGATGTTTTTTTATTTTTACCTTATTTTTGCCTAATCCTTGCTACGTATGGCTTATATCTAAAATATTTGACAGTTATATCAATACTAGAAGTGTGGTTTTAAAAGTGCTGATACCTATGTACCTAGATTCCAACTCGCGACGATAGCAAAAGAGATGGCATGACTGTATGCCTGAAAAATGCTAAGCTAGCACTCATCCTTACGTCTACATACAACTGGGTTTGCCATGACCGAGAGCACACAGCTGCATACGCCACAGCCGTCACAACCGCAAAACGAAAAAAGCATTTTTAATTTGCCCAACAACCTTACGATTGCGCGTATCTTGATGATTCCACTATTCGTCGCGATCGCGTATTGGCCACCAGCAATGGGTATTGGCTTACCTGCGATTTCAGATAACGTCATCGCTCGGGTAGGGATGAGTGAATTTAGCGATAGCCTATTACGCCATTTGTTATTGACAGGCGTCTTTATCATCGCTGCCATTACCGATTGGCTCGATGGTTACTTCGCCCGTAAGCTCAATGTGGTCTCAGCTTTTGGTCGCTTTTTAGATCCCGTTGCTGATAAGCTGATGGTTGCAGTAGCACTGATTATCTTGGTGCAGTGGCATCCCAATATTATTATGGCGATTGCTGCGATTGTGATTATCTCGCGTGAGATTGCGGTATCCGCATTGCGTGAATGGATGGCAGAGCTTGGTAAAAGTACCAGTGTCGCAGTGTCGTATGTTGGCAAATTAAAAACTACCTTTCAGATGGTTGCTATCACGGTGCTTTTATTAAACTGGGAGTCGCTTGAAACCATCGGCTATGTGTTAATGGTTGCGGCCGTTGTTTTGACCCTATGGTCGATGATGATTTATCTAAGAGCGGCTTGGCCGTATTTAAAACAGAGCGGTTAAACGCAGTATCGATATTAAAATCTAAAGACAAAAAACGCCAGTCGCATGAGCCACTGGCGTTTTTCATTATCTAGGTAAAAGTGTTGTCTAAGTAAAAGTGTTGTTCTTATATTGATTATAATTCTACCGAAAAGGTCTCGCCCATATCTTCAGCGGTTTTTCCTTCTTGCAATGCTGCTGCGGCCATCTTGAACATATTTACCGTAGAGCTACCACTAATCCAACACTCCGCGCCTTTTGGTACGACTTTGATCAGTTGAACGTTTGGATCTTCTTTGCCTTCAGCAAAAAACGCATTGTAAACAGGAGACCACAGCTCCTCTAATTTATTTTTGTCATCTGGTAGTTCCGCATCACCAGTAATTGAAACAAAATTTTTGTCATCTTGACTGGCGTAAGTTAGACCAACGTTTGAGTTGTCTTGAAGGTCTTTTACTACGTCTGAAGTTTTGTCACCAATGAACCAGATTTCACGACCGCCAATACTGGCTTCATTAGTGGTCATTGGCCAAGCATGCAAGTCACCTTTTTTATTGACCGTACTCATCATCGCAAATTTGACATCTGTGATGATTTCTTGGATTTTGTCGATATGATCTTGTTTACTCATAGTGATTTCCTTTTCTTTATAGTGATTGGATTTATGATAACCAGTCTTCTTTATTTAAACGAGCAGGATTTAAACTCGCAAGTTGTATTTATTGAGCTCTTAAATATTAGCTAATTATGTGCGGTTAACTATGATTAGAATAACGAGAGATAGCCGTCGACTTATATAGGTTGCCAGTAATGCGATGTGAGGGTTTGTAAGGAATACAAGGATTGGGTAAAAATTGTGACGCCATACGGCAATCCTTTCTGTTTTGAAAAAGCCTTGTGTGAGTCTCTAAAATTAAACGGCAGGTCCAAAAAGGAACTTAGAAGAGTTGTTTTTTAATGGCAACTTCCTAACGCTTTGCCAGCGCGATAACTGAACACTTTAGCAATTTATTTGGTTTTGACCTGCTTATTATGGGGCTTCTTGTTATAATACGCGGACCATTTACTTTGCATGGCAGAGATGCCTTGATCTTACGGATTATGCCTTTATGATGACCATCGCCGGACAACCGTTTCTTACCGATTTTCAGACGCAGCAACTCATCAGTCAGTTTCAGCAAAAAACCGAGCTAAATGTCAGCCACATCCATACTCAGCAAGTCTATGTGCTATCACGAGAACTAAAAGGTGATGAGCATAAAAAAGCGCTGGACCTATTTGGTATTAAAGAAGATACCCAGCTTGCCGCTCCGCAAGACAACCAATTACAAGTGATCGTGAGCCCGCGTTTTGGTACGATTTCGCCATGGGCCAGTAAAGCGACCGATATCTTTAATAACTGTGATATTAAGATTAACCGTGTCGAGCGCGTCATTGTTTATACCCTAACTGTTGATGAAAAAGCAGACGGCAAAGTAGGTGCTACGCTACCTAAAGCCGCTGAGCAATTATTGTTTGATCGCATGACCCAAAGCTTGGTTTATGATTTAAACGATGTGAATAAATTGTTCGATGACGAGCAACCAGCATCGCTCAATCATATCGATGTGATTGGACAAGGTCAGTCAGCGTTAGAAGCAGCCAACACAGAGTTTGGTTTTGCGCTATCTGTTGAGGATATTGACTACCTAATGAATGCGTACGTCAATGAGCTCAAGCGCAATCCGACTGACGTCGAGCTAATGATGTTTGCGCAGGCCAACTCAGAGCATTGCCGTCATAAGATTTTCAACGCTGAATGGACCGTTGATGGCGCAGTACAGCCAAAATCATTGTTCCAAATGATTAAGAATACTTATAAAGCCAATCCACAAGGTATCTTGTCAGCTTATAAAGACAACGCTGCTGTAATGGCTGGGGCAGAGGGGATGCGTTTTTACTCCATTCCTACCGACGCTCAAAACCCTAATTCTGCCCATCCTTACGATTTCCATCAAGAAGAAATCGATATCTTAATGAAAGTCGAAACCCACAACCATCCAACCGCGATTGCCCCTTATGCCGGTGCAGCGACAGGTGCGGGCGGTGAAATTCGTGATGAAGGTGCAACCGGTCGTGGCGGTAAGCCCAAAGCAGGTCTCACAGGTTTTCATGTGTCACATTTACATATCCCAGAGCTTGCGGAAAAATGGGAGCAGTCAGGTCAGGTCAGTACGCAGAATTATGGTACGCCAGATCGTATGGCAACCAGTCTTGAAATTATGACCGAAGCGCCATTAGGGTCAGCTAACTTCTCTAACGAGTTTGGTCGTCCAAACCTATGCGGTTATTTCCGCAGTTTCCAATTGGACACTTCAGCGGCAAAAGACGGCAGCCAAATGCGCGGCTATCATAAGCCAATCATGCTGGCAGGTGGTTACGGCAATATCAAACGCAACCTGATTGAGAAAAATTCGATTCGCCAAGGTGATCTATTGATCGTCCTTGGTGGCCCTGCGATGCAAATCGGTCTTGGTGGCGGTGCAGCATCTTCGGTCGATAGTGGTTCACTCGATGAGGGCTTAGACTTTGCTTCTGTACAGCGTGACAATGCTGAGATGGAGCGCCGCTGTCAAGAAGTCCTTGATCGCTGCTGGGCACTTGCTGGTAACGATATTGACGCAAGCAACAACAGTAAAGACGGCAACCCAATCGTCTCGCTACATGATGTCGGTGCAGGCGGTCTATCGAATGCCATGCCAGAATTGGTCAATGACCATGAAATGGGCGCGGTGCTAAATCTACGTAAAATCCCGTCGTTAGAAGCTGGCATGTCGCCAATGGCTATCTGGTCAAACGAAGCGCAAGAGCGTTACGTATTGGCGATTCGTCCTGAGAGCAAAGAGCAGTTCGATGCGATTTGTGCGCGTGAGCGTTGCCCATATGCCATCTTAGGTGAAGCGACTGAAGTACGTCAGCTTGTCGTTAATGATGAGCTGCTGCCTGAGCAGCCAGTTGATATGCCGATGCAAGTATTGCTCGGTGGTACACCGCAGATGCAGCGTAGCTTTGATCGTCAGGAAAGTACCTTGCCAGAGTTAGAGCTTGGTGACATCAATCTAACCGAATCAATCAAAGACGTGCTACGTCATCCAACTGTCGCTAGCAAATCATTTTTGATTAGCATTGGTGACCGTTCTATCACAGGTATGGTCGTGCGTGATCAGTATGTCGGTCGCTACCAAGTGCCAGTGTCAGATTGCGCGGTGACCGCTTCAGGCTTGATTGCGTTAGATGGTCAGCCAATGAGCGGTGAAGCGATGAGTGTTGGCGAGCGTACGCCTGTCGCGCTTATCAATCCAAAAGCTTCTGCACGTTTAGCTGTTGGTGAAGCCATTACCAATATCGCAGGCGCGCGTATCACTCAGCTATCTGACCTTACTATGTCAGCGAACTGGATGGCAGCATGTGGCGAAGACGTAGAAGACGCGGCATTATTTGACGCCGTCCATGCGATCGGTGAAGAGCTATGCCCAGCATTAGGTATTGCTATTCCAGTCGGTAAAGACTCGCTATCGATGCGTGCCAATTGGACAGATAGTGATGCTAAGCAGGATAGCCAAGACAAATCTGTCGTTTCGCCAATGAGCTTGGTTATTACCGCTTTTGCTCCTGTCGTCGATGTAGCAAAAACCTTAACGCCTGAGCTTATTAACGGTGACAGCGCCTTTTACCGTATTGACTTATCCAAAGGTCAATTCCGTCTAGGCGGTTCAATCCTTGCGCAAACGCTTAGCCAATTAGGTAATGACTGCCCAGATTTAGCGCAGCCAAGCGACTTAATCGACTTCTTTAACTTTGTCCAAGCGGGTAACGCGCAAGGCGTCATCAGCGCCTATCACGATATCGGTGATGGCGGGCTGCTAGCGACTATCGCTGAGATGCAATTCACCAGCCGCCAAGGCATCAAGCTGTCATTGACTGATGATAATCTGCTCGGTCAACTGTTCAGTGAAGAGCTGGGTGCAGTTATTCAAGTACTACCAGAAAATGTTGCCGCGTTAATGCAACTGGCAGAAGAGTTTAACGTCAGCGACATGATGAGCCTCGTCGGTCAAAGCTCGGAAGAAGACAGCCTGCTAATTCAAACGCCAACACTCATGGGTGACGATACTCTACGCTTTAAGCGTTCTGAGTTGCAACAAGAGTGGAGTCAGGTTAGCTATCAAATTGCTCGCCGCCGTGACAACCCAGCGTGCGTGCAGCAAGAATATGACTTGATTGCTGATACTAACCATAAAGGTCTTATCGCTGCGCCAAACTTTGATCTTAATCAAAAAGTGGAAGAGCCATATTTAGCTAGCCGAGAAAACAAACCTAGAGTCGCTATCCTGCGTGAGCAAGGCGTCAACGGCCAGTCAGAAATGGCAGCAGGCTTTACCCAAGCAGGCTTTGAAGCGGTCGACGTCCATATGAGCGATTTACTTGAAGGTCGTATTAATCTACGTGACTTCGATGGTTTGGTCGCTTGTGGTGGCTTTAGTTACGGTGATGTCCTCGGCGCAGGCTCGGGCTGGGCAAATTCTATCTTGTTCCATGACGAATTGCGCATGCAGTTTGTCCGCTTCTTTGCCCGTCCGGATACCTTCTCACTTGGTGTCTGTAACGGTTGTCAGATGATGGCGCAATTAAAAGACCTCATCCCAGGCGCGGAAAACTTCCCACGCTTTATCGCCAACCAGTCGGCGCGATTTGAAGCGCGTACGGTCAACGTAAAAGTCGAGCGTACCAAGTCCATCCTATTCAAAGGTATGCAAGACAGCATCTTACCAATCGCTGTCGCGCACGGTGAAGGCTACGCCACGCTAGACAATACCGAGATCGACGGTATGGCAAAACACGGTCAGCTCGCCATGCGTTATGTCGATAGCCAAGGTCATCCAACCGAGACTTATCCGCTCAATCCAAACGGTTCGCTCGGCGGTGTCACAGGTCTGTGTAGCACTGACGGTCGCGTCACTCTTATGATGCCGCACCCTGAGCGTACACTACGTGCCTACAATCACAGCTGGAAACCAGAAGAGTGGGACGAGGACGGCGCTTGGATGCGTATGTTCCGTAACGCCCGTGCTTGGTTGCGTTAGTCACAAACCCTTAGAAATTGCTTATAGTTTAGATATAAAAAAAGGTGGGCTTCGGCTCACCTTTTTTGTGTTTGGGGTTTTGTATTTTTTGGAATAGGGGAGCTATTTCCCGCCTTCCGCTTGTATCTGCCAGTCTGGGCGAGGCGCTGGCTACGGTTTGGGTTGTCGCTTGCTCCGCGTCGCCACCCCAAAACCTAGCCATCGCAACTCACCCAAACCAGCAGGATACCGCTACAGTCGAGGCTAGCGGCGGCATCATGTTCTTGTACATATTCGTCGTGGTTCGAGTTTACAGGTTAAAAGTTAATATATAGTCGGTCTTTTATAAATAAGATACAATACTATTAAAACTAAGAGAAAGATATTAATAACGATGACTTATTCTGCAGACTTCCGGGCGCAAGTGATCAAAAGCGTCAAAAACAAAGACATGACTATTCGTGAAGCGTGTACTTTCTATGACGTTAGCAAGACGGCATTACAACGCTGGTTGAAAAACCCAACAATCAAACAATCTCGGGATAAAGCACCCAGTAAAATACCAAATGAAGCACTTCTTCAAGACGTTGCGCAATATCCAGACGATTACATGTATGAGCGAGCACAGCGTTTAAATTGTAGCAAATCAGGCATTGAGATTGCCTTAAAGCGTCTTGGTATCAGTCAAAAAAAGACCTTGGAACATCCAAAAGCCTGTCCGATCAAAAGAGCGATATTCCAGAGTAGGCTTGATCACTTTAAACAGCAAGGCTATCCCATTGTCTATATGGATGAAAGCGGCTTTGAGCACGAGACTATCCGCTCTCATGGCTATGCACCGATAGGTACACCCTGTATAGATAGCTACAACTGGCAAGCAAAAAAGCGTACGAATGTCATCGGGGCATTGTATGAAAAAATGCTGTTTGCGCTTGATTACTTTGAGCAGAATATTAACAGCACCATATTCTACAACTGGTGCAAACGAACACTAATCCCAAGCCTTAAAACCAAATGCGTTATTGTCATGGATAATGCTCGGTTTCATAAAAATAAGCGTATCCAAAAACTACTCAACAGACATGGTCATCGTATTTTGTGGCTACCACCGTACAGTCCTGATCTTAATCCCATTGAAAAGAAATGGGCTCAAGCTAAGTTTCTACGCCAAGGCTGGATGGAGAATAATCTGCCTAAGCTATTTCATGATATGGGTTGTATCTCTTTTATTGTGGATTGACTATACTGCATATATTTCAAGTCTTTTAGACTTATACCAGTTCCTTTATCAATAATTCTTAACTTCCAGATATTTTCTAAGCTATCAGTTTGCTCTACTAGTTCTATATCTAAGTGTATAGTATAGTCTTCAATTAAATCTATAACTTTACTATCATATGGATTTCCATCTTTTAAAATGGATAGTTTTTTAGGATGTTTTTGGGTGTCAATCCATACCCTAATTAAGGTCGCATCAATAGCATTTTGTATAAGCTCTCTAACGATATCAGACATACCACTATATAGGTTATTACCTTGCAGTAGTTCAATGACACTTTTTTCATCAAGTGAAAACTTCATTGGTTTATTGTTGAGTAAGATTTTTGAGTCATCCATTTCAACATCAAGTTTGTTGATGGTCGGTAGCAGACCAAAGTCACGACTAGGCACGATATTTTTCCACTGTGACATTTGATTTTGAATCTCTTCTTTGATCCAGTCAAACCAATTGCGACATTCAATATATGCCATCTCAGTACTACAAATAGCTGTCACGCTTACCGTTTCACTATCTAATTGAAATTCACGAATAGCTTTGTGCTTTTGTTCATGAGTTTCACTAAGTGACGGCATATTACCAACTTGCCTTGCCATTACAGGACAAAAGCGGTTGTCATCAATATCAAATAAATCACCTAAACGCAGTAGGCAAGCGACAAAACGAGGGTGGCAATCTTCTGTACCCATTCCAGTTTGGCGGAATGGTAATAAGCTCATGACTTCTTCAAAATTGCGTCCATGTGACCAACAGATTTGACCAAGATAACGATAAATACGTGTGGGAAGTAATTCAGTACGCGGAGAGCTAATATTGAGCTTTTCAAATGGCTTCAAAACAACGTCGTTTGAATTTTTAGCATGACCTTTGCGATACCATTCGGCAACCATCTGACGATATTTTTCAACGCCTTTATAAGGGTTATCATAATGAACAAGGGCAGCTTCCCAACCATCGTTATGCCAAACCTTCGCAAACTCATGTAAGTCTTGAACATTGTTATTAGCAAGCTCTTCAACGTAGTCTTTGAAATGCTCATTTTCAATTACATCTTGAACTTCATCAGCATTGAACAGCATACCGATATCATGCCAGTAGGCTGCCTCCAATATTAGCCAAGTATCTGTCGCTGTCAGCTTGTCAATATTGCTACCTAGTAGACGCTCGATATTGACAAGTATTTGTTGAGAGTGCGATTCATTGTGGCTACTGAAATGCGGATAATAACTACCAACATTTTCAAGCGACTTACCGACGAGCTTTTCATCAAATTCCCATTGCGACATTAATATTTTAGTATTGCTGTCTTCCTCAGTTTTCTTCTTTAGATGTTTGATTAAACCTGCGCTCATGGTAAGTCCTTTTTATTTTTTCACATTTGGTGTTTTAGCTTTATTCTACAAAAGCGCATGTTTACTTAATTACTGATCCTCTGAATGTTCATTAGTCTTTTTCTGAGCCTCAGCAATCAACTCATGAATTTTCGCACTCTCTTTTAGCACACAAGCCTCATAAGCAGAAAGCTGCTCAGCTTCTTGTTCTTTCTGCTTTTCCTGCTCTTGTTTAGCCTTTTCTTCTAAATACTTTTGAAGCTCATCTTGTTCGTTATGTTGTGAGTCACTCATGGTTTATTCTCCTTACTATTTAGTTTGCCGCTATCCGATTTAGCATAGCAGATAGCCTTGCGTTATTTTCTTCGATGTATTTATCACCCAGTGCGATTATCTCAGCGGGTGATTGCACGGTTTTGGGATATTCTTTCAGTCCACTTTGAATGGAGTTATTACCATTTACTACCATCTTGGCAAGACTCTCTTTGGTCACTTCAAAGTGACATTGCCACGCCAGTAACCAAGTGCCCAGCTCTTTATGCAGTGGGGTCTGATAGACAAAGCCTTGATTCGCCCAAGCATCCGTCGATGCAATAATGCTAGCACCTTTTGGACAGTCAAAACCATCACCATGAAAGTGAAACACGGTAAAATCCTGCTTTGGCAAATCTTGTAATAAAGGATGCGTCTGACCTTCAGGCGTGAGTCGAATTGGCAACCAACCGATTTCTTTTACCCCAGACGGCTGCACGCTAGCACCCAAACAATGGGCGATGAGCTGCGCCCCTAAGCAAACACCGATGACGGTTTTGCCAGTATCAATACTTTGATTAATCAGACGTTTTTCAGCGATGAGCCAAGGGTGTTTTTCCTCATCATGGACGCTCATAGGTCCACCCATCACAATCAGCCAATCAAAACTATCTAGCGCTGGCAGGGCATCATTATCGTAAGAGCGACTGACGTTAAGAATATAATTGTGACTGTTTGCCCACTGCTTGATAAAGTTAAAGTCTTCATAATCAGTATGGAATAGAGCATGGATGCGTAGCGTCATAAGATACCTCATTAGCGAATATCGATGAACAAATATCGTTTTGCCAAGGCTTTAAATTCAATCTCAATAAAAGTCATCACGACCAGCATACTTCTTATTGAGTGCCTTTAAAATAGCATAAGTCTCTAAATCCAGCTCTCCTGTTGGACGCTGCGGTCTGAAGTGCAATTGAAACGCATAAACCACATCACGGCTGGCTTTATCCCACTCGCCTGTATCGTTGATTTGATAGCCGTAATCACGAAAGGCTTGCTTAATCTCAGGTATCGTTGCCGCGGCAAAAGCGTCTTGATGCATAAAGAATTGCTTATCAAACTCATCATACCAAGCACCAATGCCGTACTCGAAATACAGTCGCTCCCAAGGAAACTTGGCACCTGGATCGATTTTGCGTGACGGCGCTATATCAGAGTGACCAACGATGTTTTTTGGAGAGATGTCATATCTTTTTACCAAATCCTGTAATAGCTGCGCGACCTTTTTAATCTGCAACTCATCAAATTCCACATAGTGCTCATAAGGACGATATTCTAGCTCGCTATTTCTAAGCGCGTCTCGATATTCAGGTTTAATACCGCTATTTACAATTTCGATGCCGATAGAGGTATCGTTGAGGATGGTTCTACCTGCAAACCCGCTGTCACCCGCATGCCAAGCACGCTCGCTTTCGGGCACGAGGTTATAAATTTTATCATCGTCACTGGATAAGATCAGGTAGTGGGAGCTTACATTGCCAGTGGTCAATGTTTTTATAGATCGGTCATTATCTGAGACTGTATAATGCAGGACAATGGTTTTAATGCGCTCGCTTTTGCCTTGGGCTTGGTAGGTTTCACTGTCAATAATATAGCGCGGTTCTGAGGTGGCGACGCAGCCGATGAGTGGCAGCGTCGTAAACGATGTTAATACTGATGCTAGCGCTAAAGAGGTGATGTTTTTTGCCATGAAATGCTCTGTGTTAAAGAATCAATATTAAAGTGATAGTATAAAACCTTCTGTTATTCATTATCTAAACCATTGTGTTTGATATAGCTAGGCTTCCTTTTTTAGCAATATTTACATGCTGTCATTGAGTGTATAATCATTATAAATTAGCCCGTTTTTATCTTCTTTTTAAGCACTTTTTTCCAACTGTCCTCCAAACACTCAATCGCCAGCCAAGGCTCAATCACTTTAGCGTCATACTTTTCTTTTGAGTTAGACAACTGCCATAAGCGCTCAAGGGTCGCAAACGGATAAGGACGCCCGATCAGATAAACGGGTAAACCCGCGTCAATCAGCCCATCACGCACCACCTGAAAGTACCAACCCGCGATGCCTTGCTTGCTCACCCATGCGGCTATGTTTGGCACTTTGGTAAACTGCCCGATTTGGTCGTTTATTTTGTAGCAGGGGCGGCGTGGTTGCACGATTCTTAATTGCACGCTATTGCTCTTATCATAATTGGTATCGTCAATATTGCCATATTGGAAAACGTCACCAATACAAACGGTGGACTCGTCCATCTCTGGCAATCCGTCTACGGCTTCGGTTGTTAAGTTTTCACCCAAAGTGCCGATACGCACCTTTAGATCAAACTCTGCGTTAATCTTTTCATAAGTCGCCATTGGCATCTGATGCACTGCTTTTAGTGGGCCGCCATGATGTTTGCGATCGGCTTGCTCATCGGTGGTTAAGCCCATAAAGTTGACGGCGACAGGGGCTTTGATTGGCGCTTTATCAATGGCACTCATTGCTTCACGGGCGAATGGCATGGCTTTACCAGTACGTACGCAGACTAGGTTGGCGATATGTAGGGGCAGGGTAGTATTGAAGTCTTTATTGAGGGGTTCTGTCGTAGAGGTGATGGATTCTATGCTCATTGCTCTTCCTAATTGCCATTGATAGTGTAAACAAGGGATAGTGTAAACAGATGCTGTCTAATAGAGCTATATTAGCGCAATCATGGGTGGCTTTCAGCTTGTTTTGTTCTTTATGCTGACTAATATTTAAACAAAAAAAGACCAGAATATTCATCTGGTCTTTTGCTTTAACAGTACATTTTAATGAGAAGTCTTAGTTACGGCGACCGGCTTTCTTTTCACGTGGCGTGGCGACCAGCTCAGCTAGGCTTTCAGGTGATGACCATAGACCTTCAAGATCGTAGAACTCACGAGCTTGTGGCGTCATCATGTGTACGACGACAGCACCCAAATCGATGAGTGTCCATTCAGAGTCAGCACCGCCTTCACGGCCAAGTGGCATAAAGCCAGCTTCTTTGGCAGCAGCACCGACGCTGTCAGCAAGGGCGCGTACATGACGCTTAGACGTACCGTCAGCGATGACGATGCGCTCCATCACGTCAGTCAACTCTTCTACATCAAGTACAGTAATGTTTTTAGCTTTCATACCATCTAAGGCATCTTTCACTAAGGTTAAGCACTCTTCTAAGCGTTCGTTAGTCATGGTTTTGATCATAAATATTGGTCTCTTGGATCGTTGTCATTAAAAATGAAGTAATCAATAGTCATTAAAAGTAAAAGTAATAAATGGTCATTTGACATTCCCTAAAACGAACTCTAACCATTCGTATATAAGATGCTGATGCGCAATGACATAGATAAGGTGATTTTAACGGAATTGAGTCGCAGAATATAGCTGATGGGCGATAATATATTGATAAACAGCAGGATTTAGTAATCTGCTCGCGTTATTTGGCTCGATATCGGCCTTAGTAGGGTGCATTTGTAGCTGTTTGCGTATGTCAGTACTGGATATGGCATTGACTTGGCGCTGGTCAATATAAATGCGTCCTTGGTCGCCTCTTTTCAAGAGCGCGCAGTTTTGAGCAGAGTAGCTGAAAGGCTGCACTAAGTCTAGCGCTGTTTCAGTGACCTGTGCTCGCAGCTGCGCGGGAAGCTCGCTGCAGAGACGGGTGATATCTTGGGCGCACAGAGTGTCTGCGTTGTCGTATTCTTGAGATGTTGCGACGCTTGGCATCGATAGATTAGATGACGAAGCATCTGATAAATTAAGGTTTTCTATACGGTTAAAGATCCAGAGATGCACATAGTCAGTCAGCTGTAGGCCATCCTTCCACTTAGCCAGCGTCCGTGCGCTATCCATCCCCATGATAAATATCAGGCTGTCATCAGGGTAGCGCCTGCGCAGAGTTTGTACGCTATCGATAGTATAGACAGGCGGTGTCTGCCATAGCTCAAGCTCGCTAATCTGTAGAGGCGTCTCTTGCGTCGCTAGTTTTAACATGGCTAGACGGTGTGCAGGATTAGTGCTGCGGTCTTTGAAGGGAGAGCGAGCATTGGGTAATAATGACACCTGCAGTTCGCGTTGTTGCCGCTTTGCGATGGGTAACAAATGCTTATAAACAGACATCGCCATTTGCAAATGGCCATTATGCACAGGGTCGAATGAGCCGCCAAGATACGCGCGGATGGCTGGCGCAGGGTTTTGGTCATGATGACTATTGGCGTTATTTGACATAAATGAGTGAGCAACAGAGTTATGCAGGATTAGTTGAGCATATTGTAGAGCGCAGCTGATAAGAAGTACACTGATTCAGTAGCTGTTTGAAACGGTCAGCACCAAAAAGCCGACCATCGTTATGACAGTCGGCTAAATAAAAGAGTTTTTTTGAATCAAATATTGCTTTGGGTTAAATACTATACCCTACTAAATCTCATCACTATACGCTTGAATGGCGGTTAGAGCGATGGTGTAGATGATGTCATCAACCAATGCACCACGGGACAAGTCATTAACAGGTTTGTTTAGACCTTGTAGCATCGGTCCAACACTGACGACGTTGGCGCTACGCTGTACCGCTTTATAAGTGGTGTTACCTGTATTGAGATCTGGGAAGATAAATACGTTGGCTTGACCAGCGACTAGCGAGTCTGGCGCTTTTTGTTTACCGACACTCATCACTGATGCCGCATCATACTGCAGCGGGCCATCGACTGCCAGATGAGGGGCACGCTCACGGACTATTTGTGTGGCTTTGATGACTTTTTCGACATCTGCGCCGGTACCTGAGGCGCCTGTTGAGTAGCTGATCATCGCAACTTTTGGCTCAATACCAAATGCCGCAGCAGACTGAGCAGACTGGATAGCAATCTCAGCCAGCTCTTCAGCATTAGGATTTGGGTTAATCGCACAGTCACCATAGACCACCACTTGCTCAGGTAAGAGCATAAAGAAGATCGATGATACCAGTGAGTATTGCGGTGCTGTCTTAATCAGCTGAAACGCTGGGCGCACAGTATTGGCAGTGGTATGGATAGCACCAGAAACCAAGCCATCAACTTCGTCCATCTGTAGCATGATGGTACCTAAGAATACCGTATCTTCAAGCTGTTCAGCCGCCATCTCTGGTGTGGTCTTGCCTTTGCGGCGCTCCACCACCGCATCTATATATTTGCTCATATCGAGACTTGCAGGGTCGATAATCTCTAAGCCTTCAGGCAGGATAAGATCGCGGTTTTTGGCGACTTGTTCCACATCTTCACGCTTTGCAAGTAACACGCAGTTAGCGATACCACGGCTTTGACAGATACAAGCAGCCTCTACTGTACGCGGCTCAGAACCTTCTGGCAGTACCACCCGTTTTTTGGCGTGTTGGGCTTTTTTGACCACCTGATGACGGAACGCAGCTGGCGATAAGCGCGGTTTGTGCTCGCCGCTGAACTGCTCTTTAATCCAGCCCAAATCTAAATGTGCTGCCACATAGCGTGTAACTTCTACAGCGCGTTCAGTGTCATCACTTGGAATCTCAGAGCTCATGTTCAAGAGGCTCTGTACGGTCTCAAAACTATCAGACTCAACACTCATGATAGGTAGGCCAGTCTCCAGAGCAGACTGCCACAATTCGGCGACAGTAGCGTTTGGCGTGACGCCGCCCGTGAGTACCAAGCCAGCTAGCGGAACACCATTAATACAAGCCAGTGCGGCTGCCAATAGTAACTCATCACGATCACCAGGTACCACGACGAGAGTGCCACGTTTGAACACTTCATCCACGCGTGTCACTGAGCGTGCGGTCAAGCTGATATCATTGATGCGGCGTGTTTTGGCTTCACCAACATTGATCCAAGTGGCATCAAGCTCAGCCGCGATATCCCATGTACGGGGTACGGATAAAGAATCGCTAAAAGGCACCACACCTATCAGGCGAAATTGCTCGGTATCAAAGTAGGGTGACAGACGTTGCACCTCTTGAATGAAGCCTTCATCCAAGCTAACAATCGCCTCGCCAGGGGCAACGGGCTGATTTTCGAGGGTGTTTGGTATATTCACTCGCATCAAGATACAGCCCAAAGTACGATCAGAGCCCATACCGCTAAACTCACGAGCATGGACGTCTAGTTTGTCTGCCAGATGAGCAGGTTTGCTGGTATCGACGTTACTGACGAAGATGATTTTGGCATCTAGGGCGTGAGCAATGGCACGGTTGACTTGTGAGGCGTAAGACGCTTCTGTGGTCGACACCAAGCCTTCACAGATGACGACGCCATAATCACCCTCGATGGAGTGATAGTTTTCAACCACTTCTTCCATCAAGTCATCCAGATTGTCATCACCAATCATGCGCTCGACACGTTGGCGATTGATGGATTTAGGCGGGGTTAGACCGAAGGCGTGCATGGCCAAGGCACTTGAGCTGTCTAGGCTGCTTTGTTTGTCTAAGGTATCGTCTTGCAAAAATGGCTTCATAAAGCCGGCTTTGACGCCGTTGTAATCAAGCGCGCGAATCAAGCCGAGAGCGGCTGAAGTGACACCGATACCGCGGCTAAGAGGAACGAGTAAAATGGTTTGCATAGCGTATCCTACTATCTATTAATATGTCCTTGAGGGAAGAGAGACTGCTGACTGCTATTGCTATCAGAGCTGTTTTATAGAATGGCTGTTTTATATAGTTGCTGCTTTACCGAGCTCATAGCTGGGTAAAATAAGCATTAACATTTAACATCACTGAGTGAGATTGGGCTGCTATTCATCTAATTGATCAATAGCAGCGCCGCACAATCGTTATGGATAGTATCGCTCAGCTTGGCTTTGCAAGAGGCGATTATTTAGACAGTTAATCTCTATAAACTCAGCTTCTAAAACAGGCTGTTAATAGCGACTCAGCGCTTAGTCTAGTCCCAATGTTTGGCGAGTCTCTTTGGCAATCTGACATTCTTCGTCAGTTGGGATAACCCACAGCTCAATACTGCTATCATCGCTGTGAAGGCTGCCTTCTGCGCCGCCAACAAGAGAGGCGTTTTTGTCTTCATCAAACTTGATGCCAAAATGACGCATGACATTCAAGATACGCGCACGGGTGGTCGCTGAGTTTTCACCGATACCACCAGTGAAGACAATACCAGTGAATTCAGGTAGGGCACAGCTTAGGCTGGCAAGGTATTTACCCACACGGTAGCAGAACATCTCAATCGCGAGCTGGGCATCTTTATGACCTTCATTAGCAGCTTGCTCAATGGTGCGCAAATCATTTGATAAGCCTGAGATACCAAGCAGACCACTTTCGCTATTGAGCATCTTATCGATCTCTTCTAGGCTCATGCCCAGCTGACGCTTTAGATGGACATGCAGACTAGGATCAATATCACCACTACGTGTCCCCATCATTAGGCCTTCAAGAGGGGTCAGACCCATACTGGTGTCTAAGCTCTTGCCATCATAGACAGCAGTTGCAGAGCAGCCGTTACCTAAATGCGCAGTCAACCAACCATGTGGCCCTTCAGCACTCGTAATCTCGCTGGCACGTTCTGAGACGTAAGCATGGGAAGTACCATGGAAACCATAACGACGGATTTTGTGTTCTTCGTATAAGGCTTTTGGCAGCGGATAACGGTAAGCCACCGCTGGCATGGTTTGGTGGAAGGCCGTATCAAAGACGACGACTTGCGGGATTTCAGGATAGATGGCTTGGACAGCTTCGATGCCTAAAGCGTTGGCAGGGTTGTGTAGCGGCGCTAGTACCTTTAGGCGTTTTACTTCTGATAATACATGCTCGTCCACACGTACTGCTTCTGAGTACTCTCGGCCACCATGAACACCGCGATGACCAACAGCGATAAAGTCATATTGCTCAAGTAGCGCTAGGATTTTTTGTAGTGCCAATTCATGACGACCACCTGGAATGGTAATTTCTAACTTTTCACCATTCAAAGTAGTGTGTTTGATGCGGGCGGTATCTAGGCCTAAGTTTTCAGCCAGACCAGTGATACGGGTAGAATCATCTTCACTGATCAAAGCGTATTTGATGGAAGAAGAGCCGCAGTTTAGTACCAGAGTAGGGTTGGTGAGTTTTGATTTACCAGCATTAAGATCGTTAAAAGTAGTGGTTACGCTGTCGCTCATGCTCTATCCTTAGATGGTTTTAGTAGGGGATGGGTCATCACAAATGAGTCATCCATTGAACAAACAAATATCAGCTACATCCACGCTAGCGCTGCGGTGGAGTCTGTCAAAAAACAACACTGCTGATAGCCTATCATTATTGGGTTGCAACTAGATATGAGGTGCGTATCTGCACCTCGCTTACAACCACAAGGTCTTCATATAATGTAACATGTTTTGACTGTTATACCACGACAACTATAAGGATTACAATAAGTAGTGCTCAACTAGTTATAACAACTGTTCACTCGCTGCGTCTGCTATCTATTGACTAATATAGAAGGACATTACTAATTACTGAAATTGTAAGAAAGTTTGTCAAAGCATGAATGAAGCGTTTTTTATAAGCACGCAGCTCCCTTATCTATGTCCAATGTTTTTAAGCTCAGACAAAGATATAAGCCCTATTGAATAACAATAATGCTGTTATAGTCTGTTGCAAGCAGGCCGGTTATATAGATTTAAACTGCTAATAAAAGCTAAGATAAGCACAGCTTTAGCGAATAATGCTATGATTAGCGCCTGTTAGTGTCCACCTTATACAAATATTTAGCATACTTTCAGTGGCTTATTAGGCGGTCAAAAATCTGACCACGGAACTGCCGCTGGTAATAATAAATACACCTATCATCTCAATACTGTTGCAAGGTTGATTGCCCTATGTTTACGATACGTCGCTCTTCAAATACTGGCTCATCTGTTGGTGCCAATCGCCAAGCGTTATATGTGCTGCTAATTGGTACAGTCATGGTTGGATTGTCTGGCTGCGGACAAAAGGGCGATTTATATCTAACCGATACCAGTAGTGAAACCATTGCTATTGGAGCAGAGGCTAGTGATGACCCCAATGACTATTAACAGATTGCCACACTGAATAAACTGCTGAATTGAAAACTTTTAATATTAACGAATTGATTAGATGAGAGAGCCCGATATGAGTAATTCTGAGTTGCAAGCTGCATCCGTAACGACCCAAACTGAGCAAGGGTTGTACGTCGACCCTATGGCTTTAACGGCTCATCTACCTGCACTACACTATAGCTATGATGCGCTGTGTATGGAGGAGGTGAGTATCAGTGAGCTGGTAGAGCGCTACGATACGCCGTGCTATGTCTACTCAAAACAGGCAATTCTTGATGTCTATCAAGACTATAGCGACAGCTTTGCTGCGATTGACCATCAGATTTGCTATGCTGTGAAGGCAAACTCCAACATTGCCGTACTCGGGATACTCGCGCAGGCGGGTGCAGGGTTTGATATCGTCTCTCGTGGTGAGCTTATGCGGGTACTGGCAGCAGGCGGACAAGCCAGCAAAGTAGTGTTTTCAGGCGTTGGCAAAACTCACGATGATATCGAGTATGCGC
Source organism: Psychrobacter sp. H8-1 (assembly GCF_904846575.1). NCBI lineage: Bacteria > Pseudomonadati > Pseudomonadota > Gammaproteobacteria > Moraxellales > Moraxellaceae > Psychrobacter > Psychrobacter sp. H8-1. Next base: position 2,810,213 of record NZ_CAJHBG010000001.1, on the reverse strand, counting down.
TTACCCAAGGTATTGCTTGCTTCAACGTTGAGTCGGTCAGTGAGCTTATGCTGATTAATGACGTCGCGCAGCAGCTCGATAAGCGCGCGCCGATATCGCTGCGGGTCAATCCAGATGTCGACGCCAAGACTCACCCTTATATCTCCACAGGTCTAAAGGACAATAAATTTGGTATTGCCCATGAGCAAGCATTGGACGTTTATGAACAGGCAGCGGACTTATCGCATATCGATATCGTCGGGATTGACTGTCACATTGGCTCACAGCTCACGGAAGTAGAGCCGTTCATTGCCGCCTTGGATAAGGTCATCGAGCTGGTACATAGTCTGAAGAATAAAGGCATTGAGCTGCGTCATATTGATTTAGGCGGTGGCTTGGGAGTGCGTTATATCGATGAAACGCCCGTTTCGATCAGTGATTTTGCACAGGCACTATTACCCAAGCTTACAGACCTTGGCATGACGGTATTCTTTGAGCCAGGCCGCAGTGTCGTTGCCAATGCTGGCGTATTATTGACGCGTGTCGATGTACTCAAGCCGACTGAGCATAAGAACTTTGCTATCGTTGATGCAGCGATGAACGACTTGATTCGTCCAGCCCTTTATCAAGCCGAAATGGCGGTGATTCCTAATGTATTGCCCAGTGCTGGCATCGATACGGCTGGCACGCAGCCGTGGGATATCGTCGGCGCTATCTGTGAGACGGGCGACTTCTTGGCAAAAGATCGCTTATTGTCATTGGCGACAGGCGATATCTTAGCGATCACGGGCGCGGGTGCGTATGGCTTTACCATGAGCAGCAATTACAACTCTCGCGGGCGAGCAAGCGAGGTGATGGTCTCAGAAGATAGTCATCAATTGATACGTAAGCGGGAAAGTCTCGAAGAGTTATACGCTAATGAGACGCTGTGGCAAGGTGAATAACGCGCAAAAGACATAAGCGCTATAGCTGGCTGGATTTCATAGTCGCTAAGCCAGCTGGATTTCAAAGTATAGAAGTATAGAGAGGACCCATTGTTATCATGACAGTGGGTTTTTTATGGTCTCTATTTTATTAAGAGGGATATGGCCTCTGGTGCGGTGATAGTTATCATTGTGCTGGGCAGCGTGCTAATATAACGGACACATAAAAATAGAATAGGACAAATGGATATGCTAATAGAATTTACTAAAATGCATGGCCTAGGCAATGATTTTATGGTCATCGATTTGGTGACCCAGCGCCTAGAGCTGACTAAGGAGTTGGTACAATTATTGGGTGATCGGCACTTAGGAATCGGCTTTGATCAATTGCTCGTCGTTGAGCCGCCGATGCGCCCTGATGTTGATTTTAGTTATCGTATTTTTAATACTGATGGCACCGAAGTTGAGCAGTGCGGTAATGGCGCCCGCTGTTTTGCGCGTTTTGTACAAGCGCGCAAGCTGTCATTTAAGCAGCGCCTGCGTGTTGAGACGGCCAGTGGTATTATTTCTCTCACCACTGATCGTTACGGCTGGGTTGAGGTTGATATGGGCAAACCTAAGTTTGAGCCAGACGAGATTCCATTTACTCCAAAAGCCACGACTAAAATTCAAAACGCCTATCATCTGAGCGTAGATGGTACGCCAGTACAATTGTATGTGGCCAATATGGGCAATCCGCATGCGGTTATCAAAGTAGACGACGTACTGGATGCCGATGTTGAAAACCTAGGCAAGGCCATTGAATCGCATCCAGCATTCCCTGATAGAGTCAATGTCGGCTTTATGCAAGTGATGAACCAGCGCCACATACGCTTACGGGTTTATGAGCGCGGCGTCGGTGAGACGCAAGCGTGCGGTACTGGTGCCTGTGCCGCAGTTGCTATCGGTATACGTGAAGGCTGGCTAGATGAAGGTGAAGAGATACGCGCACAGCTATATGGCGGTAGTATGATAGTCCGCTGGCAGCCAGGGTATTCAGTGATGATGACTGGGCCAACTGCTTTTGTTTATGAAGGAGTGTTTAGTCCAGATGGGCTGATGGCGCAAGCGGGTATTAAGCCCAATCCAGCCAGCTAAAAGAGGTTTATATCTTTGGTATTAGGTAACACTCATGTCTATAAAAGATGACTATATCTACATGCCTGCTGAATCGATGGAGCTTGATAAGCAGCTACGTGAGCTGCTTGCGCCTGTGCATCGGTGGCTCAATACCTTAGCAGTGCGCAATCACTCAGTGCATACCTTGACGGCGTACTTTGCTGCCCTGAGTCAGTTGGCGCTATTTTTGCGTGGTAAACGCTTGACCTGGACGCGCTGTGATAAGCGTCAGCTTGCCCAACATATCAGTCAAAGACTTGATGAAGATAAGCTAGCACTTGCCAGCGTGCAGCAAGAGCTATCGGCTATTCGGCACTTCTATGGCTGGTTGATTGAAGAGGGTTTGGCACGTATTAATCCAACCACGGGTTACCAGTTAAAACGCAGTCCGAGACCCTTGCCTTCTATTGCAGATGTAGACTTGTTGACTCAGCTACTGGATCAACCTATTCCTGATACTCCTGAGCAGGCGCGGCTGTGGTTGCGTGACAAGGCCATGTTTGAGCTTCTTTATAGTAGCGGTCTTCGGGTGGGTGAGTTGGTCGCGCTCGACACAACAGACATAGACCTAACGGATTTGCGCGTACGCGTGATGGGTAAGGGTAATAAGACGCGCATTGTGCCGATAGGCGCAAAGGCGGCTGCCGCTATTACCCGTTATCTGCCGCATCGTAATCTATGGGTAGAGCAGCAAGACAGCGCGTTATTCATCAGTGAAAAGCTGGGCACGCGGTTATCGACACGGGCAGTGCAGCAGCGCCTCAAGGTCGTTAGCGCGCGCGCTGGCATCGCGCAAAACCTATATCCACATCTGCTGCGTCATTGCTTTGCCTCGCATATGCTCTCGGGCAGTGGTGATTTGCGCGCCGTGCAGGAGATGCTAGGACATAGCGATATCAGTACGACGCAAATCTATACTCATGTTGATTTTGCCAAGCTGACGCAAGTTTATGACCGAGCGCATCCGCGAGCCACACATATCAAGCAAGATACAGAAGAAAGCTAGAACCTACTAAATAATAGGCTCTACCAAATGCTAAGCTATGCCAAACGATGACAATCAAAGATGGGCATTTTTTGTCGGCCTTGCTGCTGTGCCTCTTTATCTAAAGTGGCAAATACTAGCGCATAGTCGTTGTCAGTCGCTACGCCTTGTAACGCACTATTATCATAGCTGTCTACCACTGTACCATTAAAGTCAGTAATCGCAGTATGACCCCATGTCTCACGCGTCTTGCCATTTTTATAGTGATGTTCACCGCCTTGCGCGGCACCAATCACCATACACTGACTGTCTAAGGCACGCGCTTGCAACAGCAGTGACCAGTGCGCTTGACCAGTCATATAAGTAAAGGCTGAAGGTGCACTCAGTATATCGGCTCCAGCCTGTCGCAAGCGCTGAGCCAGTGCTGGAAAACGTAAATCAAAGCAGACCATCATGCCTAATTGGTAGGTTGAACTGTTGAGCTCAATAGGAGCAACGACTGTCTGCGTGCCTGGCTCAAAGGTTGCGGCTTCATCATAACTGCCTTGCTTGTCGGCGACGGTGGCAGTAAATAAATGAATCTTGTCATAGCGTGCCACCATCTTGCCATCTGGCGCAAACAATAGGCTGACTTGACGTAAACGACCATTAGGCACGGTAGTACCATCAGGACGATACAGGCAAGGAAGCGTGCCTGCGAGTAAGTAAACACCTTGCTCGCGTGCATAGCCCGCTAGAGTTTCTGATAGCTCGTCAAAGCGCTCAGCAGTTGGAAACTGCCGTCCCATGCTACAGCAGTTTTCAGGTAGTACGATGAGCTTGGCTCCTTGCGCACTGGCCTCACTGATGGCTGATTTGATAGTGGCAAGGTTGTTTTCGATGTCTTGCTGAGTGTTCATTTGTACCGCAGCGACGGTCAGCTTATTATTGTTCATCGCGTCGTTCGTGATGTCATTCATAGTATTGTTCTCAATTAGCGTTTGTAGATGCAGAGACTCTTAACCAGTTTTTTATTTATATGATTTTTATAAAATGCATTAAGGAGACGCTCTAAAGGGTTGACTGATGTTTATCATTAGCCTTTGATTGCTTATATGGCTCTATGCGAAAGTAAATAACCAGATTAGAGACATAGAAGAGAGATTATCATAGCAAAGCGGTTACGAAAAATGCTATCGTCATGACTTACGCAGTTAGGTTACCATTTTAACTAGCATAACATAGACAAAACCACCACTACCGGAGTGCAATAAACCAGCCATGAGTATGTCGTTCGGATTGGCAGCTACGCTAAGCACCTCGCAAAAGCTAACGCCACAGATGCAGCAAGCAATCAAACTGCTTCAACTCTCAAGCCTTGAGTTGGCGCAAGAGGTGCAGGCGAAGCTAGACAGCAACCCTTTGCTTGAGCGCGTTGAGGAAGAAGATGAGTATGATGAATTCGATAGTGACTCAGTAGATGACTATCCTGAGCTCTCGACGCTTGAGATGTGGAATAATGAATCGACAGTGAGCTTGGCTGCAGAAGGCTCTGACACTGTTGAGAGTGCAGATTTCGAATTTGAAGATACCTTTAACGACAGCTTAGATATGTTGCAGCAAACCACCATCGATAATGATGCTATCGACGATGTTGCGATGGATAATGACTATCAGAGCAGCGATTACACCAGCAGTGAAAACCAGGACAGCGATTATCAAAACAGCGTGAGCGATATAGATTATAGTAGCTTTGATACGGGCAGCTTTAGTAGTGGTAGCTCATCGTCTGCGCTTGCGGACTTTGATGATTTTGATAGTTACCAAGGCAGTACCAGTGCCACTATTCAGGATCATGTACGTTGGCAGCTTAATTTTAAGCGCCTATCAGATACGGATACGGTGATAGCAGAGTACTTAGTCGATTCGATGGATGACATGGGTTTCGTGCAGCTAGATATCGATGAGTTGCTACAAACCTTAAATATGATGGCCAGCTTTTATCAGTGGGAGCAGCAGGTTGAGCGCGAGGAGATTGAGGTGGTGCTGCGTGTCATTCAATCTTGTGACCCACTAGGGGTAGGTGCGCAGAGTTTGAGTGAATGTCTGGCTATCCAACTGGCCAAACTTGATCCTAATACCGAACACCTTGAATATGCTCAAAAACTGCTATCAGCAAGCGAGCATTTGGTCAGTAATAACATCAAAGCGTTAACCGATATCACAGGTTTGTCACCATCGCATATCACACCGGCACTTGAGCTGCTGCGCACGTTAAATCCTGCACCAGGATTGGCGTTTCAGAGTAGTCAGCCTGACTATGCTCAGGAGCCAGAAAGCTATGATATTCCCGATGTGCTCGTAACGCCCATACGTTATCACAATGCTGAAATTGCAGGGCAAGATGGTGGCTGGCACGTACGCCTTAATCCAGAGACGCTACCAAAGCTGCGTGTCAATCAAGAGTACGCAAGCCTAGTCAAGCGTGGCGACGATAGCCCTGATAATCAATATCTGCGTGAAAACCTCACCGATGCCAGACTGTTTATTCGTAGTATTGAAGAGCGTAATCAAAACTTATTAAAGGTCGCTAGCAGCATCGTGCGTCGTCAGGATGAGTTTTTGCAACAGGGTGCTACTGCCATGCAGCCACTCATTTTGAAGGAAGTCGCAGAGGAAGTTGGCTTGCATGAATCTACAGTCTCACGTCTGACTACCAGCAAAAGTATCTTGACGCCGCAAGGCCTGTTTTCACTCAAGTATTTTTTCTCATCGCATGTGAGCAGTAGTGATGGTGATATCTCGTCAACGGCCATCAGTGCTATGATCAAGCAGCTGATCACAGATGAAGACCCAAAAAAACCACTCTCAGATAGCCGTATTCAAGCTCAGCTACTGGCTGAGGGTATCGATATTGCAAGGCGTACAGTGGCCAAATACCGCGAAGCAATGAATATTGGCTCATCGACTCAGCGCAAAAAGAAATACTAAGGCGCGCTGAGATAAGACGCGACTTAAAAAATGTTTACCACTTTTCAGAAAGGTTATATTAACGCAAACGATTATTAAAAATAAAATTTTTCGATTATATACAATTTAGCAGTCAATATAAGATTTATTTACATTTATTTACATTATAGCGTCTTGCTACTATCCAACTTTCATGACAAATTAGAGTCATACCAACGATGATTACCACCCAGTTTGTCTATATTAAAACACGTGATCAAAAACTTAATTAAAAAGCGTGTGGATAAGGTGGTGATAAAAGGATACGCCACAAAATATAAGATGAACTAGTTGAGGTTGTTGGTACAGTAGGATGCTTTAGGTAGGAATGCCAAAGCATCTATTTACTATCAGTAATAAATATAAGGATAAGTATATGAATGTTTCTATTAGTGGTCACCACATCAGCGTTACTGAGGCGATGGACACAGCAGTCCGTGAGAAACTTGAGAAAGTAGAACGTCATTTTGACCAAATTCAAAGTATCCAAGTCATTTTGTCACTAGACAATAGCGGTGGTGGTAAAAAAAGCCATAAGGCTGAAGCCATAATGCGTGTTTCAGGTCATGAAATGTTCGTACAGTCGTATGATGATGATATGTATAAAGCCATTAATGACATGGCGGATAAACTCAGTAGACAAATCCGCAAATATAAAACCCGTCTAGAGCGCAAAAAGACACAAGGTGCAGGACGTGATGGACGCTACCAAGACCTTGCTGATACGGATGCAGCACCGGCAGTTTAGTTATATAAAGGTTAATGAAGAGTGGCTAAATAATAATAAATAGTCTAAATGCCCGCTTCATTAACCCTTTATCAATACAAGAAAAAAGACCTCAAACGTTTGCTACGTTGAGGTCTTTTTTAGTATTTATGGCTTTAAAGGCAGTCAATCAACTGCAGTGACTTAAAGACAGCCAATGACAATAATCAATGTTAATAGTCAGTCCTAGCCACCACCGACAGCTTGTACGACTTCAATACTCATGCCTTCGGCGATACGCAACTGGCCAAGCTCACTTTTTGGAATAAGCTCGCCATCGACCTCGACAGCATAGCGGCCTTTACTAAGCCCTAGCTCATTAACGACGAGCTGTACCGTTTGATGAGTGGTTTGTAAGGTCTGTCCATTGACAGTAATAGTACTCATAGTGTTTTCTTCCTATAACTGAAACTGTTTATTTTTTCTAGATGACTGGCGGCATAAGAGGGCTGTGGCTAAGGTTTTATTCGAAAAGCAGTCACTGCCAACCACGTCCAACCTGCGATCATCAGCACGCCACCGATAGGGGTAATCGCCCCAAACCAACGCGGGGCCCCAAGTGTCATGGCAAATAGGCTACCAGCGAAGATGATGACACCGATTTGTAATAGCCAAGCGGTGGCTTGAGTGGCATAGTTTAGGCGAATCAGCAACCCAACCATCAACAGCCCTAAAGCATGGATAAAGAGATATAGGGTTGCAGTGTGCCACCAAGCCAGCTGCTGGGCATTGACCATGCTTTTAATGCCGTGAGCACCAAAAGCACCCAAAGCCACAGCGACAGCCAGATTAATCGCTGCAATGCCTATCCAATTTAACATCATAAAACTCTTACTATTAAGGAGTTGAGTGCTTACTCTTTGCTACTAATGACAAGCCCTAGCGAACAGCGGTTATGTTTATTTATTGAATATCATCGGGCAATATAACGCTATCGATGGTCATGGCGTCACGGATTTTATCCATGGCGTTTTTCTCGATTTGGCGTACCCGTTCTGCAGAGATGGAGTAAACTGCCGCCAGCTCATGCAAGGTTGATTTTTGCTCAGAGAGCCAGCGCTGCTCGACGATATCGCGTGAGCGATCATCTAGCGTATCCATAGCGGCGACCAAGGCTGAAGTATTGCTGTCTTCCCAGTCAGACTCTTCTACTATCTCTGCTGGATCCACGCCATCTTCTAAGAACAGCTGCGGCGCATAGCGACCATCATCGTCATCACTAGATTGAGTCTCAAACGAGGCGTCATAAGACGTCAGACGAGACTCCATCTCTAGCACCTGTTTGCGGCTGACATTGAGATCTTTTGCGATGGCATCCGCTTCTTCTAAAGTTAGCTGGTTATTGGTCTTTTTTAAACTGCGCAGATTAAAGAAGAGCTTACGATGAGCTTTGGTGGTGGCGACCTTGACGATACGCCAGTTACGAATCACAAACTCATGAATTTCAGCTTTGATCCAATGCACAGCAAAGGAGACCAAACGCACGCCCTTATTGGGATCAAAGCGCTTGACGGCTTTCATTAAGCCTAGATTGCCTTCTTGAATCAAATCCGCTTGCGGCAAGCCATAACCAGAGTAGCTGCGGGCGATATGAATGACGAAGCGCAGATGTGACATAACCAATAGGCGTGCAGCCTCGACGTCGCCTTCGTCATAATAACGATGGGCAAGCTCCTGCTCTTGAGTGGGCGTCAAAATTGGGATTTGATGGACAGTATTGATATAAGCGCCCAGATTCACTCCAGGAGCAGATAAATGCGTCGGCATAGCGGGCACTAAATCACGCGTGCTCATATCTTCTAAGGCACTAGAGTCATAAGGAGGGCGTTTAGAGGCGGCTTCTAGTGCCGCTTCACGCGCTGCGTTTTTCTGAGTAGCACTGCTATCAGTAGTGCGCTTTTCTTTGCTAGGCGCTGAGTTGTTAGGAGGATTAGCCATATTCTTGACCTTGATCAAATAAGTAAACAATTATGCAATTGAGAATTTTTATTATCTTAATTGTAAAGGATAGTCGCGCTTAGTTGCTATCAGTTTTGGTAATGATGAAGTGAAATATTGTATCGGGCGGCTGTTTTGGCAAGCCATTCGCGCCATTCACTGTTTGCCCGCCAGTCATTTCATTTACCGTTAATAACAACGTATCACCATGAGCAGCTTGCTGGGTTTGGCGACAAAAAGCAGTAATATCTGCTTGTGAGTTGGGATCAGTGGCGACAACATACAGTGATTCAGCAGTCGCCACATCACGTAGAGCCACTTTGGTTTTTAATAATGGCATGGGGCAAGCCATGCCGCGTCCGTCAACCATGCGCTTAATATTAACGATTGATTGATCGACTTCACTGTCATCGCTGCTTTCAATGGCACTAATGCTTTCAATGGCGCTAATACAGTCAGGCGGCAACACAGCCAATAGGGACTGTGCGGTATCCCGCTCAGCATCAGATAATTCTGATGATAGATATACCTTAAAAGGTACGTGCATGTTGATAGAATGACTGTCAGCAGACATAACAGGAACCCTTAAAGTCTTAGTGTTTAGGCTTGAGGTGTTAGCCATGAGTTTTGATAATTGTATAAGACAGGATGCTAACACCAAACATTGATCAGAACCGCTCATTATAACAAATTGCTGCTTAGCAATTGCAGTTGAATATAATCATCATAAGATTGAGTCGATTAGAACCAAACGGCTGCTGCATGAGTATCTTGAAGATAGTAATTACGTGATCGATATGCAATTGTTTCACTATAGAATTACACAACCATGTTGCACGAAAGTGACGCGCTGCCTAGACATTGGTAGCCAGAAGAACACTGCAATTGACGTGGTCAGGTCAACCTCGTATAGTCAAAAATGATGATATTGCCAAAAGCATAGGATGCAGACATTGAACCACTATAATAATAACACCCCTCGAGCGACTGGCTTTGTGACCAGCCAATGTCACGCAGGTAGAGGAAAAAGGCGACATTATATCGGGCTGCTGACACTGGCAGCTTTGATTAGTAGTCTTAGTATGCAGGGTAATGCGCTGTCTTTTGCAAACGCCAATACTGCAAGTTTCAATGCTAGTACTAGTACGCCATCGGCCTTATCTGGTGCAACATATGGCTCATGGCAGACCAAGAATTCCGATGAGTTAGAGCTGCCAAGTTTGCAAGGTCAGGGGCTAAGCTTTTCCGATCAATATCAAAATAAGCTCGTCGGTGAATGGGCGCTGCAAAACATCAACGGCCGCATAAAGATGGAGCATGACCCTTGGATTCAAGAAACCATAAAAGACATGACATGGCGCATGAATGCGCAAGTGCGTCAGCAAGCACCATTGGCTTTGGTGGTCATTGATAATCCGAGTATTAACGCCTTTGCGGCGCCAGGCGGGGTGATAGGGGTCAATACTGGTACCATATTGGCCGCAAATAGCATGGATGAGCTGGCCAGTGTCATTGCACATGAGGTGGCTCATGTGAGCCAGCGTCATTATGAGAGCGGTGCAGATGAGCGTAAAAAAGCCTTACTGATGCAGATAGGTGGCATGTTAGCAGCGATTGCGGCATCGGCCGTGGATGGTGATGCTACAGCAGCAGTCATGATGGGCAGCCAAACAGCGATTATGAATAGCAGCATGGCTTTTAGTCGTAGCAATGAGCGTGAAGCTGATCGGGTGGGCATGCAAATCATGAATCAAGCTGGTTATGATCCACGCGCCATGCCAAGGTTTTTTGCCACGATGAATCAAAAAAGCCAGCTCAATCAGGTAGAAAACCAGTTTTTGCCAAGCTTTGTACGCTCGCATCCTTTGAGTAACGAGCGTCTCAGTGATACACAAAGCCGTGCTCAGCGTTACCCCTCCTTGTCGCTCATCCAGCAGCAGCGTCATCAAGCGTTATTTGACTTGCTCTATTGGCGTGTACAAGTCATGGGCAAGCATGCCTCGGAGACGTCCCTGACGACCGCCGCCAAAAATAGCATTGGTGCCAAACTGGCCTTAATGTATTGGTATAGCGAGCAACAGCGTTTTGACGACGCCAATGATCTTATGACTGAGATGAGGGCTTTACCTACTCGGCAGCAGCAATCTATAGAGCCTCTACTGTCAATCACTCATAGCCAAGTGCTGAGTGAGCAAAACAAATGGCAACAGGCGGCAGAAGTACTGACGCGTCAGCAGCGCCTGTACCCTGAGCGCCGCGATTTGCGCTTATATTTGGCGGAAGCGCTCACCAATAGCAATCAGCCTTTGCAGGCACAAACACTACTAAAACCACTCATTCAGCAGCAGTCCAGCGATCGCTATGCGTGGCAAAGTATGCAACTGGCCAACGAAAAGATGGCCAAAACGGCAACCTCACCGCAAGTGGCACGCATTGCTACCATCAATGCGCTGCGTTATCGCAGTCATGACCAGCTATGGAATGGTCGTTATGACTCAGCGCTGACCTCACTCACGCAGGCCAAGCAGCTTGTAGAGCAGATGCAGGCAAGTGGCCAAGGCAGCAGTGCTCGTCCGCTCCTTGCGAATATCGCGCAAGAAATAAAAGACGTAAAAACCGCGAAAGACTATAAGCCTTAAGCGGTTATTAGGAGGTCAGAGGTGTTATTGCTCATTGATTTTGACGAAGCTTTAGCCTTGTAACGCTTCTTTTACCAGCTTTGAGATGAGAGCAGGATCGGCACGGCCAGCGGTTTTGTTCTTTAGCACACCCATCACGCTACCCATATCGCGCATTGAGGTGGCACCTTGTTCAGCGATCTCAGCCTTTACCAATGCTGCAATTTCTGCTTCGTCCATTTGCTTGGGCATGAACTCATTGATGATATCAATCTCGAACTGCTCTTTGCTCGCCAGATCATCACGGCCATTTTCTGTAAAGATGCCCAGTGACTCTTGGCGCTGTTTAAGCTGTTTTTGTAGTATCTCTAAAACGCCAGCGTCATCCAGCTCTGTTTGACGGTCAATTTCAATTTGCTTAACGACTGCTTGCACGTTGCGTAGCACTTTGACGCGCTCAAGCTCACGGGCTTTCATAGACGTTTTGATATTATCAGATAGGGTTTGTTTAAGTTGGCTCATGATTGTTATTGTTCCTTATGTCATTGAAATCTTATGTTATTGAAATAAAAAATAAACGCAACGCTAATATAAACGCTAAGGCATCATACTAAAAAGTGTAGCATAAAAAACGCCACTGATATCAATGGATAGCAGTGGCGCTGAGATATATGGGGATAATCTTAGTTTCAATTATTGTCGTTACAATTACTAGCCAATATTATCGAAACTTAATATCCAACCTCATTATCGACCTTAACAAACATAATTGGTGTTAGTAAGCAGTCTTTAATAAGTGATTAGTACATACGCGTAGTACGGATAGTTTCGCGTTGTAGTTTTTTCTTGTAACGCTTAACGGCAGCGGCTTTTTTGCGCTTGCGCTCTTGCGTTGGTTTTTCATAAAACTCACGTTTACGTACATCTGATAACACACCAGCTTTTTCACAAGCACGCTTAAAACGACGGATAGCGATATCAACTGGTTCGTTTTCTTTAACCTTAACTGAAGGCATGAAGACTCCTTTTGGATGAGATATAAGGGCATTAGTTTGGCTGTGTATTAGTATTTAGCCGCAATATCTCAAGATTGCAGGCATCAGCTCAAACTAGGATTATCTTGCGCTATAGCACAAGGGCGACCATTCTACTAAAAAATACCAGTAAAGTCAAAGCCTTTAGGGCATTTATGTATGACTATCTTATTGTTTTATAGTGAATAAATAAGGTTTTTTGAGATTTACTATTTAATTTCTGGAGTTTTTCATTCGAGACAGTCCTGAAACTCTTAACCAATCACAATAAAAAACCCTACTGTCTATAACGTATTCAGTGCAGTTTATGCTATGATTATTTCCATACAGTAATAGATTTTTTTACGCTTTTATGTCAATTTTATTGAGGGTTTTAGAATGAAAAAAACAGCATTAAACATGGCGTTAAGTACCGCACTCATCGTCAGCTTTGGTATGGGTATCAGTGCCTGTAGTGGTGATAAAGAATCAAAGGTCTATGCACCTGATCGCGTTGATGAAGCGGCTGAGCTTGCTCGTAGCAACGCGCCTGAAGCTGAAGTAATGGATTTTCCAGAAGTGGAAGTAGTGGCGACAGATGCTGAAGCAGATACTAGCATGGCAACGGAAGAAGATGCGATGGCAGATGAGACGCTAGAGTCTGATGCTGATACAGCAGATACAGAGGTGGCTGACGCCGAAACGCCTGCCGCGGATGCTGTTGCAGCAGACGACGAAGTAGAGCCTGAGCCAGCAGCCAGTTAATAGCTGCCAGCGTACTTCGAGTAATATGAACGTGTGAATGGCAATAAAAGCCATTGCTATAAGCCAATCGATAAGGATTTGAGCATGGATTGCAAACAACAACGTACGCAGACAAAACCAAGGGGTAAATTGCTTTTGTCTGCCATGAGCCTTAGTGCATTATTAGCACTCAGCGCTTGTAGTAGTGATAATACAGCTGCTGAAGAGCCTGCGGCTGTCAACGAGACTGAAACAGTAGTGGTTGAAGCGCCAGAAGCAGAGACTGAGGTTGTCATTGATGAGCCCGTGGCGGAGCCTGAGCCTGAAGAGGCGGTAGTCGTAGAAGCTGAAGAAACTGCCGTGGAGCCCGAGCCAGTCGCTGCTGAACCAGTAGTGTTGGCTGCAGATACGGGCGCCAAGATATATGAGGCAAACTGTAAGCTATGTCACGAAAGCGGATTGCTAAGTGCTCCAATACACGGTGACAAAGCGGCGTGGGCTCCTCGCCTTACTAAAGATAAAGAGACGCTTTATATGCACTCTGCAAAGGGCTTTAACAAGATGCCAGCACAAGCCACTGACAAAGTGAGTGAAGCTGAGGTTCATGCTGCTGTTGATTATATGCTCGCAGCGGTAAGCTAAATCAGCTTACTAGCCATTGAAATTTGCTAAACTGGCCGTCATTGTAGCTTACAATGGCGGTTTTTTTGATTAAAAACAGCGATAAATATATTGAATGTATCGTTACGCTAAACAACGAAATAAAGGCAAAAGCATGAAAGTATTGGGTTTAGAGACTTCTTGTGATGAGACTGGGCTGGCTATTTTTGATAGTGAGCAGATAGACAGTGACAATCAAGGCCTGCTTGGACAAGTGCTGTACTCACAGATAGAGCTGCATGCCGTCTACGGCGGCGTCGTGCCTGAGCTTGCCAGTCGTGATCATATCCGTAAGCTCGTGCCTTTATTTCATGAGCTCTTGGAACAATGCGGCATCAGTAAAAATGAGATAGATGCTGTTGCTTATACCAAAGGCCCTGGGCTGATCGGCGCTTTGATGACGGGTGCATTATTTGGGCGCAGCTTGGCGTATGGTCTAGATATTCCAGCGATTGGTATTCATCATATGGAAGGGCATTTGCTGGCACCGCTAATGGGCGCAAATCCGCCCGCGTTTCCTTTTGTGTCACTATTGGTGTCTGGTGGCCATACTTTACTGATCGCCGCGCGTGGTGTTGGGCAATATGAAATACTCGGTGAGTCTATCGATGATGCAGCAGGTGAGTGCTTTGATAAAGCCGCCAAGATGCTCAGCTTGCCATATCCTGGCGGCCCCAATATTGCCAAATTGGCGGAAACGGGTAATCCGAATGCTTACGATTTACCAAGACCGATGCTACATCGCGGTTTAGATTTTTCGTTTAGCGGTATGAAAACAGCCGTGCATAACCTGATCAAAGATACCCCTTATTCGGAAAGTGGCCCTGACGGTGATCCACAAGTTCGTGCCGATATTGCCGCAAGCTTTCAGCATGCAATGGTTGATACGCTGGTGAAGAAGAGTGTTAAAGCACTGAAGCAGGCAGATATGAGCCGCTTAGTAATCGCGGGCGGCGTCAGTGCCAATACTCATCTGCGTGAAACGCTAGAGGCTGAGTTGGCTAAAATAAACGCCACTGTGCATTATGCGCCGCCAGAGCTATGTACCGATAATGGCGCGATGATTGCTTATGCTGGCTTTGAGCGTCTGCAAGCGGGGCAGTCCGACGATTTGGCTGTCAGCTGCGTACCTCGTTGGCCAATGACCGAGCTACCTGCGGTCTGAAGTTTCAAATCCATACAAACTAAGGATAATCTATGCAGTGGCTCGCCATTGGTTTAGGAGCAGCACTTGGGGCTTGCTTGCGGGCATGGTTAACGCGTTTTAATCTGCTGCACAGCTGGATACCACTGGGTACACTCAGCGCGAATGTGTTAGGAGGGCTGCTGATAGGTTTGGCATTGGTATGGTTTGAGCGGATGGGTAGTGGCCTATCTGATCATGTCCGCGTGTTTGTCATTACTGGATTTTTGGGCGGGCTGACGACTTTTAGTACCTTTAGCGCTGAGGTATTTAGCTTTATTCATGATGGACGGCTGTTGGCAGGTTTGGCACTGATAGGGTTGCACATTGGACTGACATTGCTGGCAACTGCTGTAGGGTTTTACTTTTTTAAGCTTATTTTATAAACGTTGATAGATATTATTCGTTTAATGGTCTGATATAAGTAGTTCCTTGATTGCAGTCTATTTTGAATGGTCTATTAATAGGCTTTAATGGCAAAGTAACTGGTTCGTTTGGGGGGTATACATATAGAGGTCTTCATAGATTGAATGATCTCTAGTTACACAGAATTTGTGAAAGTATCAAGGTTTACTTTTCTATCTTAATTAACTTGCCGCCTTTAAAGTAGAGGGAGTGAGTGCTGCTATACATCCATCGTTCTAACGTTCCTGACGCATCAATAGTTGTCCTTACATCTTTAGGTCTACCCCAGTTGGTATCACTCAAAACTTGTTTATGAGACATACCAATTCTGGCATCTGGCTTCTTATTTAACTGGCGCTCCCACTCTCTTTCTCTATCTTTTTCTACATCCCTATAAATTGCATCTTTATAAGAAGTTGTTTTTATTTTTTTAGCAAATTTATCAAAATTACCACTAGGACTAGTGTTTGTGAGTAAAACTTGACCAGCTCGGTCTTTGTAAATATACATATTACCCGAATTACGTTTTAAGCGATCGTTATCATCTAATTCATCTTGAGCAATTTCTATATCTCCTGCAGCTTGAGCTTCTTTTATATCTGCCTCAGCTTGAGCTATAGCTTGGGCTGTTGCTGGCGAATGAACAAATACTGGTACAGACTCAGGTATTCCTTGTGACGCGATCTTATATGGATGCGCACTTTCACCATTACTGTACATAATCTCAAGATTGTATTGGGACTTAGTATGGCCTTGTTTAGCTGCCTGTTTAAACCATTCAACTGCCTTGGCATTATTCTTTTGAACGCCTTTACCCTTATAGTACATCACTCCAAGGTTATATTGAGCAGAAGCATTGCCTTGATTAGCTAACCTTAAGTTTTGTCTAAAGTCCATAGCTATCGCTGACACAGAAAACATTGCTGCTACCAGAAAAATCGTTGTCTTGCTTATGAATGAGTTTTTAAACAGTGGCATGGCTTATCTCTAGTAAGTTCTCTTTAGTACGATTTTTTTGCGTTAATGTCATGGTATCTACATGCTGATATTTATTCTACTAGTGAAATGCAGCAATATCCTAGGTCATCCACAATGCTCAATATAGAAAACATGGTCTGTAGGTAGTAAGTAGCTACTCAATCTCTTATAGTTTATTGATAGGGTCTTTTTTTCTGAGAACCTATTTTAGCTCCATAGATTATGAAGTGGACTATCCATGAAAAAGCCAGATACGAGACTATTGTTGATAAGAATAATCCGAATCCTATAGCTATTCTAATTAAAAAATAGTCTTCAAAATAAGATTGCGCTGCTCTAACCTTGTCAAAGTATTGCTGCTCATCATCTGGATTGATAAATTCTATTCGTCCATAAGTTGAGGCCCAAGCAAAAAGAGGTTCTTTACATATAATCATTAAGCTTGATAGATAGCAATGCTGAGCTTCTAACTCCTTTATATCAAATAAACCTGTTACATCTCTCTCTTCATTGCTATGTATTTCGTCAAAAAAAACCTCACTGGAAAGTCAAAGTGAGATATTGCCAACAACTTTTCTGGAGAGTAAGTATTTAGTTGTACAGCTCGAAGATTATAGTCTTTTGCAAATGTCTCTACTTTATCTAGAGGCATTTGCTCATGGTAGCAATAATCACTATTCATACTACACGTTACGATTTGTCCTCTATTAAATACACAGTCTTGTTGTGCTAACCAGAAACTAGCAATCAAAGCTGGAACAGCTAAGACTATTGATAGCCGAATATACTGTTTTTGATTCAAACCAACCTCGTGGACATTGTTTTTTTGATTTTTCGGAATTAGTAGTAATCATTCTAACCAATTTTTTTAAAAACAATCTAATCTATTGATATTTAAAATAATTAATTATGATAGCTTCTGGTTTTTTAATCTTATCATTAAATTCTGAGAGTAATATAGGGCTGTTTGGATTTTCCCTAATTTCTGCGAAGCTTTTCTTATCTAATTCCTTAGCTTTATTATAGAAAGTACCAACGGTGTTTTTGATTTGTATGGCTACAGCTCTTTCGTTACTAGCTAACTTACTAAACGACATAGCGCTATTGCAAAGTTGACGAGCAATCAATCTAAGCTCTTCCAAATTAGCTGTGTTTTCTTCTTTTAACGGTTTCATCATCTCGCTATCTAAATGAACAAGTTTTTCCCTATATTCTTCCAGAAGAACTAAGATTTTTGCGGCCTCATTCGACATTATTTCACTACGTTTTTGACCTTTCCATTGAAAGTATATAAATAAAGCAATTAATCCTGTTAAGAAGGGCGCAATAGATCCCCAGTCCCAACTACCAATATTCATTTATGAAGTCCTTATGTGTGCAACTGATTAAAAAAATATCACCATCCAACCTACACTAACTATTGGAAATTGAATCAACATTAACCTAGCCTACACTTATCCCTACAACGGCTTCACAATCCCTTCCAATAAACTCGCAAACCCCTGCATATAAGCGGTATCTTGACTTGAGGTACGCGTCGCTGCATACAGCTGACAATGTACGCCATCCCCTAAAGGTCTTGAAACCACCCAGCCCTTTTTCTCATATTCTGCCACTACCCAGTCAGGTAATGCTGCTACGCCGCGCTCACTGGCGACCAATTGAATCAGCATTGCCGTCAGCTCTGTAGTACGAATACTCGCAAAGCTCACTTCTGCAGGCGTCATAAAGTTGGCTATAATGTCGAGACGCTTAGCTTCCACCGGATAAGCAATCAAAGTCTCGTCAGTCAAATCACTGGGTTCAATAAACTCTTGCGCGGCCAAATCATGCGTTGGTGAAAGTACCAAGCGACTCTCATACTCGAATAGGGGCTGATAGCTGATACCCTCTATCGGTAAATCACTGGTAGTAATGAGCAGATCAATATCACCTTCCATCAACAAATGATGTGGTTCAGGCTCAAAGCCAGTCGCAAAGTCCAGCTCCACATCCGACCATTCACGGCGGTAATGATTAAGTATCGGCATCAGCCAATCAAAGCAACTATGGCATTCAGAGGCTAAGCGTAATCTGCCAGCTTGACCATGTGCTAAGCGTTTAAGATTGGATTTGGTGCGGGTGACTTGCGGCATGATGCTGTCTGCCAATGCCAGTACCGTTTTACCCGCTGGGGTAAAGGTGAGCGGGCGTGTGCGGCGATTGACCAAGCTAATATCGTAGTAATTCTCTAGCTCTTTTAGCTGATGCGACACTGCAGAAGCGGTGACGTGCAGCTCATCGGCGGCCGCAGCCAAAGAGCCATGCGCACGCAGTGCCGTTAAAGTATTGAGATGGCGGAGCTCTAACATAAGATAACCTGAGTGCTAAGGTGAGAAAATTTCATTATAATCGATATAGCGCTGATTTTCATTCAAAGCTTAAGATTGACAGGTTATTCATAACTCTTCAATTGCTAGCGCCGACGTAACAATAGCTGCGAGATAATGACTAAGATAAGCGAGGCGGCCAATAGCAATGTACCAATGGCGTTGACTTCCGGCTTGAGTCCTACGCGTACCATAGAATAAATTCTCAGCGGTAAAATCTCATAGCTAGGGCCAGTGACAAAGGTTGAAACCACCACATCATCTAATGATAAGGTAAAAGCGAGTAGCCAGCCTGCCATCACTGCGGGCAGAATCACGGGGATTAGAACGGTACGTACCATGGTCGATTCGTTAGCGCCCAAGTCGCGCGCGGCTTCCATCAAGCGTTCATCTAAGCTGCTTAAGCGTGCAAACACAGTGATGACCACAAATGGCAGACAAAAGGTAATGTGCGCCAGTAACAGCGATATAAAGCCTAATTGCAGACCAATTAATAAAAATAACGCGAGCAATGAGATAGCCAAGACAATCTCAGGTGACATCATCAGCACAAACAACAGCCCGTTTAACAGACCTTTGCCGCGAAAGTTGTAGCGGTGTAGGGCAAGCGCTGTCAGTGTACCTATCAAAGTTGAGACGGTCGCGGCGACCAAACCCAAAACGATAGAATGCCAAAAAGCATCGAGCATCGCTTGGTTATTGAATAGCGACTCATACCACTTTAAGCTAAAGCCGCCCCAAGTATAGCCAATCTTCGACTCATTGAATGACATCACTACCAAAACGATGATGGGCAGATATAGCATCGCATAAATCAGGCCAAGATAGCCTTTTGCCGCGATGCTGCCAACTTTAATAGGACGCTTATTGTTAATGGGTGAGTTGTTTAATGATCGATTAGACATTAGGCCACCTCATTAAAGTCGGTCTTGCCAATGCGGCGGCTACTGGCACGATAGGCGAGTAACAGTACTGCCATCGCAAGGGTCAATATCACGCTGGCTGCGGCACCAAATGGCCAATCGCGCGCATCCAAAAATTGGTTTTTGATGATATTACCGACCAATAAGTTGCGTGAACCACCCAAAATATCTGCCACATAGAACATACCCATCGCTGGCAATAGTACCAATAGCACCCCTGAAATAATCCCAGGCGTGGTCAAGGGTAGCACCACGTGCCAAAAGGTCTGCGTTTTTGAAGCGCCCAAATCCTGCGAGGCAAGCAGCATGTCATTACGCAAATCGGTAAATACTGCATAGAGCGGCAATACCATAAACGGGAATAGTAAATAAGTCAGTCCAGCTATTACCGCACCTTGGGTGTATAAAATATCGATAGGGGCATCGATGATACCTATTGCTAGTAGGGTTTTATTAATCAAACCGTTATTGGCAAATAGTAATTTCAGCGCATAAGTCCGTACTAGAGAGTTGGTCCAGAACGGCAGGATTAATAGCATCATTAGCAAGGGCTGCCAGCGCACTTTGGCTTTGGATATTAACCAGGCAAAAGGATAGCCTAGCAATAAGCAAATGATCGTGGTGATACCCGCCATCCATAATGAATGGACAAATACCTCAAAATACAGCGGGTCAACCATGCGTATATAGCTGTCGATACTGACAGGTAAGCTAATAAAGGCACTGCTATCACGGGTCAAAAAACTGACAGCGATGACCAATATATTTGGCAATAACGCAAATATCAGTAGCCAACCCCAGATTAGCCATAGCGTTGCGGTGCGAAAAGGGCTTTTGCTGCCCAAATTGAAACGGCTAGTACGCGCCATCAGCTGCCATCCTTTTGTGCAATTTTATTTTGCGCCAATACGTTTTGCCCAACTTCATTTTGCTCAGTTTTATTTTCGATAGGCACAGAGTCATCTGGCAATACCCACTCCCAGCCATCCACCCATGATACTCTGACCGCTTCATTTAATTTATAGTCAAAGCTTGGATCATCTTCATCAAAGAACTCAGAGGCCTTAATAATATGACCGTTTGCCAATTCGATAATAGAATCTAAGGTACTGCCTTTATAGTTACTTTCAATGACGCGGCCTAGTAGTCCCGTGTGACCATTATCTTTCGGGTCATAGATTCGCAAATCTTCAGGACGTAACAGTAAATTTACGATGTCGCCTACTTGCACATCATTAGCAAAGTCAGGACGACGCAAATTACGTAATGTCGTTGGACCGTCTTGTGCCTGCGCCTCACAGACCTCGACTTCGATACGCCCGTTGGTCACTTTTCCATCACGATCTGGCTGGTCGGGATAGACGCCTTTTACCTCGGCTTTAAATAGATTGGTCTCACCGATGAATTTGGCGGTAAATAAGTTGGCAGGGGTTTCATAAATCTCAATCGGCGTGCCAATTTGCTGAAACCTGCCGTCTTTCATGACCGCAATACGATCTGACATCGACAGCGCTTCTTCTTGGTCATGGGTGACGAAGACAAAGGTAATGCCAAGCTCACGCTGCAAACGCTTAAGCTCAGATTGCATTTGTAGGCGCAGTTTGTAATCAAGTGCGGATAACGGCTCATCGAGTAACAAGAGTTTAGGACGATTGATGACTGCACGTGCGATGGCAACGCGCTGCTGCTGACCACCAGATAAATCCTGCGGTTTACGGTTGGCAAGATGCTCAAGCTGTACCATTTCTAGCATTTCACGCACCCGCGTTTGGATCTCGTTTTTAGGAACCTTCTTTAGTTTTAGCCCATAAGCCACGTTTTGCGCAACGCTCATATGCGGGAACAGTGCATACTGCTGAAACACGGTGTTTACTGGGCGCTTATCAGCTGGCAAGCCTGCCATCTGCACACCATCTAAAAAAATCGCTCCTGCTGTTGGCTGCTCAAAACCTGCAATTAAGCGCAGCAGTGTGGTTTTGCCGCAGCCCGATGGACCAAGGAGGGTTAAAAACTCACCATGCTTGATATCTAGGCTAATATCAGTCAGTACTTCGGTATGGTCGTAGACTTTTTTTAGACCTGCCAGTTGCAGCAGTACAGTGTCAGGTGACGCCGAGGTTTTATGCATGTTTGAAGTCGATTCGGTCATAAGATGTGTTCCTAAGCGTCCAACGTGTCAGTACAGCTATTAATATAAGTCACTGTAAACAAGGTAGTTTGGCATGAGCGTAAGCGTGGTCGGCTGGTTGCTCAGTATTATAACAAACCCTTGATATAAGTCAGTGCAAGTTCGTTATAAGTTACCCGAGTCATACCGTCTTAATCATAAATATTCTTTAAAGTCCCTACGCCAATATATTTAGTGAGTTGAGAGAGGGGTAGCTTTACGTGGCTTTTTAATCATTTTTACGGCCATTCGATTGTAGGGAGTATTACGCTATTATTAAAACAACCTTAAGATAGCGACATTAAAACAAAATTTTTTATCATTTTTTAGTCGCTATTCCTATACAATTACTTTAAGGCTAACAAATATAATCAGTCTGATAGTTTAATCATTATCAGCAATCATTTTGCCAATACTTATTTAATTCAAGATCTACTTAATCCAAATTGCTACCATTCATTATTTTAATATTTTTGATACTCAAGGATCTCCCATGCCTACTGATACACGTCCACAAACAGGTCAAGAAGCGCTCGAGCTTTTGAAAGAAGGTAATGCCCGCTACGTCGATAGCCTAACCAACCCCGATCCCTGTATGCAAAGACGTCCAGAGCTGATTAGTAATCAAGATCCTTTGGCGATTATTTTGGGCTGTTCAGATGCCCGTGTACCGGTTGAGATCGTATTTGATCAAGGCTTGGGTGATTTGTTTGTCATTCGGGTGGCGGGTAACGTGGTTGCACCTTCGCAGATTGGCTCAGTCGAATTCGCCGCCGAAAAGTTCGGAACCAAGTTGGTTGTGGTACTCGGGCACTCACATTGCGGTGCAGTCACAGCCTGCGTAGAAGCGCTTATCAATCCTGAGCAGAATTATTCTCCAAACTTGCAGTCCATCGTCGACCGTATTCGTCCAAGCGTTTATAACTTGCATGAACTTGCAACTGCCAACGGTCAAGATGTCGATGCAGATGAGCTGCTCGATCGTTCTATTAGCGCCAATGTGCGCATGTCAGTCAGTCAACTTAAGCATGGTTCACGGGCGTTAGAGGACTTAACTAACAGTGGTCAGCTGCTCGTTGTGGGTGCAGAGTATGACTTAGAAACAGGTAAAGTGCTGTTCTTAGAAAGCTAGTTGCTGTTATAGAGTGGTGATAGGCTGAATATACTGATGAGTTAAGTCAGGTTATTACAAAACCCTATCACGCACCTCAGTATTATTTAGTATCATGAGAGGCTCAAGCGAATCGCTACAGTCTCTATAAAGGCGATTGGCTAATTTCTAAGTTTACTTTTTATGTATTAGGATAATTATAACTATGTCTACTTCAGCAACTGATAATAATGCATCAACCATCGCTCAGCCAGCTAGCAGTGTAAATACCGCTGGCATTCAGCCCATCTCTGCACAGACTTCAGGCTTTACCTTTAACCACACCATGCTACGGGTAAAAGACCCTGTTAAATCATTGGAGTTTTATACTGGCGTGCTCGGTATGACGCTACTGGCAGTAAAAAAGTTCCCTGAGATGGAATTTGATTTGTATTTCTTAGCCAAGCTGACTGACAGCGAGCGTGAGAATTTACCAGCTGGTGAAGAGTTGGAAATCTTTGCATTCCGTCAGCGCGGTATTTTGGAATTGACCCATAACTATGGCACTGAAACCAAGGCTGACTTTAGCTATCACGATGGTAATAGTGAGCCACAAGGTTTTGGTCATATCTGCTTTAGCGTCCCGAACCTAGATGAAGCGGTGGCTTGGTTTGACAAAAACAATGTCGAATTCAAAAAACGTCCAGAAGATGGCAGCATGAAAAACATCGCCTTTATCAAAGACGTTGACGGCTACTGGATTGAGATTGTACAAGCCGATTTGATGGGCTAGTTTTAAAAATCTGACAATAAAAATCTGACAATAAAAAACTGAACCAACCAAAGGAATGACCCCTGAATGCCTACCTCTGAGGCAGGAACCACCGTGAGTGCTGAGACAGCTGCTGGATCGACAACGACTGATGCCTTTACCTATCAAAGCATCATTGATTCAGCAAATGGAATATTGATTGGCTTTGTCGAGCGTATTCCATATTTTGTAGCATCAATCATTGTTATTCTGATTTTTTGGTTTTTATCGACTGTTTTCAAAAAGATCGTCTTCAAAATATTGGGAAGTCGCAGTCGCCATCAGAATTTGGTGAAAGTGTTTCAACGGGTAGGCGGGGCACTGATTATCTTTATTGGTTTTATGATCGCCATGGTCATTGCTGTTCCAGGATTTACGCCTGCCAAACTGATTGGGGCGCTCGGCATTGGCTCGGTCGCTATTGGTTTTGCTTTTAAGGATATTTTTCAAAACTTATTGTCAGGTATTTTACTGCTTATCTCGGAGCCATTTCGTATCGGTGATCAGATCGTTTCAGGTGATTATGAAGGCACTGTTGAGGATATCAAAATCCGTGCGACGACCATCAAGACTTATGATGGTCGGCAGGTGGTCATTCCGAACTCAGATCTCTATACCTCGGCGTTGACTGTCAATACCGCCTATAAGCAGCGCCGTTTGCAAGTCGCTGTCGGTATCGGTTATGAAGATGACATCGAAGCGGCTAAGGCTGAGATTTTGCAGGCATTAGATAAAGCAGACACGGTATCCACTAAAGCTACGCCAAGCGTGATAGCGACAGGATTTGGCGGTTCATCCATAGATTTGGTTGTGCGCTGGTTTATCGAAGACGGTACCCAAGCCAACAAGGTCGCTTCTATTCACCAAGTCATTGTAGAGATCAAAACGGCGCTTGATGCAGCAGGCGTGAATATTCCGTTCCCGATACGCACCATAGATTTGAGCGATCCTTCTGTGACGGCTATCGTCAATAAAATGCACGAGCAGCAGGCGATTGATGTTAGTAAGACAGCAACAGAGTAGTCCTACTCTCAACTATCTAAATATGTTGGCGTAAGCTGTGGCTTTAGCCCAGCATTTTGCTTTTGCAAAGATTTGAGCTGGGCTAAAGCCACAGCCTACGATAACTCACACTAAGCTGAGAGTCAGGTTTCTCATGAATTTGTATAAAAAAACCGCCATATCATTTGATGTGGCGGTTTTTTTGCTCTCAGTTTTGCTGACTATTAGCTATCGTCTTTTACTTTATAGTCGGTGTGGCACGATTTGCAGCTCTCGCCGACAGCGCCAAGGGCTGGCAAGACTTCTTCGATACTAGTTGCTGTTTTTGCAGCAGCATCCAACTCAGCAGTTACTTGCTGGAATTGTGCGGCTTTGGCGGTGAAGTCGTCATTGTTGCTCCATACTGCTGACGTTGCATTACCTAGCGCTTCTGAGTCTTCAAAATGCGTCCAAGGCGTCGCCGCATCACCCGCTAAGTATGATGCTTGCTCTTTGAATACTTCTGCATCAAAGGTGTCAGGTGCTTCAGCCATATCGCCCATGACGCCCATCGCATCACCCCAGCTTTTCATACTGTCTTGACGGGCTTTGATGTCAGGGCTAGCAGGACTGCTACATGCTGACAGACCAAGCGCTGCGGCTACTAGGGTAATGCCAAAGATGGACTTTAGTGAGGTGTTGGTTTGAACCTTTACCATAGGAATAACTCCTTTATGTGTTGCTATTGATTAATAAGCACTTAAATAATTGGCACGTAAGTAAATGCTGGCCTCCAAATTAAATGGCGATAACATGTTGTTTAACATTAACCATCTTTTAAAAGTGATTTTATAAAAATCGCTCTGTTTAAATGACTATTGTAGATAAATTATCTACTAATATGACCATAATTGGTATAAATGATGTAGTTTATGTTATCCATTCAACCAATCACGAGGCTTTAAGTAATAATCGGTCAGCTCAAACTCTGCGGTACCTGGTTCAGGCTCGAAGCGATAGTGCCAACTTACCAATGGCGGCATACTGACCAAGATGGACTCGATTCGTCCATTACTCTGTAGCCCAAAGAGCGTGCCACGATCATAGACTAGATTATATTCCACATAACGTCCACGGCGATATAGCTGAAATTCACGCTGCTCGTCGGTAAAAGGAGTATTTTTACGTTGTTCAAAGATGGGAAGAATGCCGTCCAGATAGCCATTACCTACTGCTTTCATAAAATCAAAGCAAGTCTCAAAGTCCCAGCCACGGCTGTCCGTATTGACATCATCATAAAACAAACCCCCTACGCCGCGCTGCTCATCACGATGACGCAGATAAAAGTATTCATCACACCATTGTTTGAAATCAGGATAAATAGTGTCACCAAAAGGTGCACATAAGTCATGACAGACCTGATGCCAATGTACACAATCGGCTAATACTGGATAGAAGGGTGTCAAATCAAAACCGCCACCAAACCACCAGATAGGATCCTCACCGTCTGCTTCGGCGACGAATAGACGCACGTTGGCATGACTGGTAGGGACGTTGGGGTTCCTTGGATGCACAACCAGTGATACGCCCATTGCTTGGGCCTTACGGCCAGCGATATTGGGATGGCGTGCGGTCGCTGAGGCAGGCAAGTTATGGACATGGATATGGCTAAACATGACGCCTGCTTTTTCGATGACCTCACCATCTGCCAAGATACAGGAACGACCACCGCCGCCTTCAGGGCGTTCCCAGTCATCAGGAACAAAGGTTGCATCGCCGCCGCCATCACGCTCTTGCGCCTCTAAGGCTTGGCAGATTTCTGCTTGCAGGTTGACTAAAAACTCACGTACCCGCGCAATATCGTTATTCGTAGGAACGACGTTAGTATCAGCAGCTGTTGTCGAACTTAGTATATTAGGAATAGTCATAAAAACATCTATAATAAAAGTAGGTGATGATAAATTGTAAGGCCAATGACGCCCTTTATTTTAACGTTCATTTATTGAGGTGAGCCTCGGTATAAAACTCTTTATCAAGTAAGTGCCCCATACGGTCACGCTTGGTCGCTAAATACTCAGCATTCATGTCATTGACTCCGACCACTGAAGGCACGCGCTCAGTGACATTGATCCCATGATCCGTTAAATAAGCGACTTTGTCAGGGTTGTTGGTGATGAGGCGTACCTCGTCGACACCGACATGTGCCAGCATCGGCCCGCACATATCATAAATACGCGCATCTGCAGGCAAGCCAAGCATCAGATTGGCATCAAGCGTATCATGACCTTGATCTTGCAAGGCATAAGCACGTATCTTATTGGTCAAGCCAATGCCGCGACCTTCTTGGCGCAAGTACAAGATAGCGCCGCAGCCAGAGGCCTGTATCGCTTGCATGGCAGTATTTAGCTGTGGCCCGCAGTCACACTTTAAGGAGCTAAAAGCATCCCCTGTCAAGCACTCAGAGTGAATGCGCACTAATGGGGCGAGACGCTGTGACAGCTCGTCGTCTTTTTTGTCCAAGGTAGCATCAAGCTCTATGTCTTGATCGACCACAGGCAGGCCGACAGTGAGCATGACATGCTCCTGACCGTCTTGATTCTCAAAGACATGAAGATCAAACTCGCCATGACGAGTGGGCAACTTAGCACTAGTAATAAATTGATATGACATTAATGTCCTGCGATAGACTGATCATCGTGATAGTAGATGGTGTAGTCATAGTCATGTCGTGATAACTATGGTGATATGGTTGTATAATGCTAGCAAAAATAGCATGTTAGTCGTATTTGCGAGAAAAACACACAAAGTTCACAGACTACGCACGATGATTAAAGCGACTGTTTAAAAAAAATGCTATTATGCCATACTATTTTAATGGATACAGTGACAAGTCTTTGTCCTTACATTACTGTATCGTCATTAGCGCATAGTGAGCTCACATTTTACTGAGAAAGAAAGATGTGGCTATACTTATGCAAAATCGAATAACACAATGACGATGCGTCAACCATGTCTTAACTTATCCTTGATAATCGTACATCGTTTGTGATTATTGAGAGTTGGATTATCCCATACTGCCTTATCAATACGGTAAGGCAGGGTGGTGGTATGTTAAGGTAGCATCTTGTCAGCAGATTGGTAGGTATCGTACGATTTATGCAGCAGACATCTTATTCCACACAGTCTTGGTCTTCACCTGCGTCGCTCTCTACGCCATCAGCTACCGACTCTGCTGCATACCTATCTGGCTTGCAACAGACCTTCGAGCAGATACCGCGTACGCGTCCTGACACGCCACTACTCGACGCTATTGATGCGCCGTTAGACCTAAAAGCACTCACTACAGATCAGCTGATTACTTTGGCTGATGAGCTGCGCTTGTTTTTATTATATTCAGCAGGCCAAAGTGGTGGGCATTTTGGTGCAAACTTAGGCGTGATCGAGCTGACCATTGCGCTACATTATTTATTAGATGCTCCTAACGACCAGATTATTTGGGATGTGGGTCATCAAGCTTATGCGCATAAAGTCTTGACCGGACGTCGTGACAAGCTTGGCAGTATCCGCTCAAAAGAAGGTCTGACTGCGTTTCCTGAGCGTGCTGAGTCTATTTATGACACTTTTGGTGTTGGTCATTCTTCAACCTCTATTTCAGCAGGTCTGGGAATGAGCTTGGCGCTGCGCTATCAAGGTCGTCCGCAGACCGTCGCTTGTGTGATAGGTGACGGTGCGATGACAGGTGGCATGGCCTTTGAAGCCATGAATGACGCTGTACAACAAGACGCTGATTTATTAGTCGTTCTAAATGACAATGATATGTCGATATCCTGCTCTATTGGCGGTTTTTCAAGACATTTAGCGATGCTTTGGGAGTCAGGTTATCAGGTCGATATCTCAGATGAAGGTGAGCCATTAATCCGCCGTCGCCCAGATATGCGGGCTTATGATAGACGCAAGCGTCATAGTGAGCAGCGCAATGTACCGCAATTAGAAGACAACTTATTCAAAGCCATAGGCTTTACTTATTTTGGCCCGTTTGATGGTCATGACATGCCTGAGCTGCTGCGAGTATTATCGCTAGCGAAGCAAGTGTCTGGACCTGTATTGGTACATATTTATACCACTAAAGGTAAAGGTTTTTCTCCTGCTGAGGCTGATCCAGTCGGTTATCATGCGATTAGCAAGTTACCTGTAGAAGAAGTAGCGAAGACTGACTCAAAGAAAGACAACGCTGCTGATACTATGGTGCCGGCACTGAAGTATTCGCAAGTGTTTGGTCAGTTCTTATGTGACAAAGCTGCTGAGGATGACAAGCTGCTCGCTATTACCCCTGCTATGGAAGAAGGCTCGGGTATGATTGACTTTGCGCGTCATTTCCCTGAGCGTTTCTTTGATGTGGCGATTGCTGAACAACATGCAGTGACACTCGCAGGTGGTATGGCTACTCAAGG
Source organism: Psychrobacter sp. H8-1 (assembly GCF_904846575.1). Classification (NCBI taxonomy): domain Bacteria; kingdom Pseudomonadati; phylum Pseudomonadota; class Gammaproteobacteria; order Moraxellales; family Moraxellaceae; genus Psychrobacter; species Psychrobacter sp. H8-1. Next base: position 2,781,083 of record NZ_CAJHBG010000001.1, on the reverse strand, counting down.
CGTCAAGCCAGTTGTGGCTATTTACTCCACTTTTTTGCAGCGTGGTTACGATCAGCTTATTCATGATGTTGCCCTACAAGACCTTGATGTGACTTTTGCTATCGATCGAGCAGGCTTGGTCGGTGAAGATGGTGCTACTCATGCGGGCGTGTTTGACTTGGCTTTTTTGCGCTGTGTGCCCAACATGCTAATCGCCACACCAAAAGATGAAAATGAGTGCTATCACTTGTTGAATACTTGCTATGAGTACCAAGGTAGCACCGCAGTACGCTACCCACGTGGCACAGGTACTGGTGCGATGATCAGCCGCCCAGCGCAGAGCTATAAAGTAGGTCAAGCAGTCGTAGAGTCAGTCTTAGGGCAAGCAAACGCCCCTAAGAAGCTTGCGCTGCTCGCATTCGGTACAATGGTAGCCACTGCGGAGCAAGCGGCCCAAGCTTTGACATCTGACGATGTGAAATCCGATTGTCAGGTGCAGGTCGTTAATATGCGCTGGGTGAAGCCATTAGATACCAATTTGCTTGAGACTTTGCTTGAGCAAGGCGTCACCCATATAGCAACCCTAGAAGAGCATACGATCATGGGTGGGGCTGGTAGTGCTGTCAATGAGTACTTGCTTAATGCGTCTCCAGCCTTTGCCACTAGCCGTCCCGCTATTTGTAATATTGGTATTCCAGATCGTTTTATCGCCCATGGTTCACAGGCAGAGCAGTTAGCGGATTGTGGCCTTGACGTGAGCGGTGTGGTTATTCAGCTACAGCGTTTATTGTCTGAAAAAGCATAGATGTATTAAGTGGATAGAAAAGGTTAAGTAAACAGAGAAAGCTTTAAGATACCTCGAGAAAAATAAAACTCCGATTAATCGAAGTATGATTTGACCAAAAATATTTAAAATGTCGTAACGCCTGCTTGCCGCAGGTGCTCATTGTTTTACAGCTTACGTAGTTTGTGATGGCAACCATGAAAGATGGTAAGCTTGGTGTTTTTGATTTTTCTTATTTCGTGTTTTTAGTATGCTGTTAGCAGTGTTTTTAGGTTGTAGAGAAGTAAGGTAATACAGTGGACAATCGCTCTGCTGTTTACGAGTATATAGGCAATATTAGTAGTTCTCATTCTTTCGTTTTTATTCATTCATTAAGCAGATAGGTTATTTATGGAACCCATGGTCGTCATCGCAGCGCGTACTGCCGAAAAAGTTGGTGCAGAAATTTTATACGCGCATCAAAACCGCCACAAAGTCGAGTTTGAGACGGAGTCAAAAGGTCTCGATGGCTTGGTAACACGCATCGACCGCTATAGTGAAGAGCTGACCATAGCCACACTAAAAAACAGCTATCCGAATCACTCGTTTTTGGGTGAAGAGTTTGGTATGCAAGAAGGCCAAGGCGAAGATGCTGATTGGTGCTGGATTATTGATCCGCTAGATGGTACCAAAAACTTCGTTTATGGCGTACCGCATTTCTGTGTATCGATAGCCGTGCAGCATAAAGGCGTGACGCAACATGGTGTGGTCTACGATCCAATTCGTGATGAGATGTTCTCTGCCAGTCGCGGTAAAGGTGCTCGTTTGAATCAGCGCCGTATCAGCGTTGGTGAGCGTAAAACCATTGATGGTGGTTTATTTACGACTGGGCATCCTCTTGAGCGCAAGCGTGATGGTCAAGTCATCTCTTATGCCAAAGAGCATTTTGAGAGTTTACAAAAGGTCGCTGAGGCAGGTGGTCAAACTCGCCGTTTAGGGTCAGCAGCACTTGATTTGTGTTATGTGGCTGCAGGGCGTTTTGATGGTTACTTTGAGATGTCTATCAAGCCGTGGGACATCGCAGCGGGTGAGCTGATCGTATCAGAGGCACGCGGTGTGGTCGTTGATCATACAGGTGCACACAATTCTATGACCTCTGGCTCTATCTTTGCGTGTAATGTGAAGCTATTGAAGCCATTGATGCAAGTGGTCGTGCCAACATGGCGTGATGTAGTATAAGCCAATGACAAAGCTGTAAGTCTGTCAGACTCACAAATGTAAAAAAGCTGGTTCCGTTATGGAGCCAGCTTTTTTATTGTCTATGGTTTTTGTCTGGTTTGGCTAGTCACGAAGCCCCAACCCTGACGGTAACTCGTCGCTGGTGCGTTCTAGTAGTTGCAACTCTTCTTCTATCAACAAGAGCATGTCTTGCACATGAGGCAAGGTCTTGCTACAAGCAGTGATACCAAACTCAATCTTATCCAAATAACTGGCAAGCGTAATATTCATGGCTTGTCCGTTAAATACAACAGAAGCTGGATACAAGGCTTGCAGACGTGCACCGTTCCAATACAATGGCTTTTCAGAGCCAGGAACATTGGAGATGATCAGGTTAAAGGCTTGTTTTTTTGGAAAGAGACCAGTCGCCAGATTGATACCTTCCCACGCATAGGCGATGGCGCTGTAGTTGATGACTTGCGCTTGGGTCATACGTCTAAAGCGGCGTTTACCATTATTCATACTGCGATGAATCAGCTTCATTCGGCGCATTGGGTCGTCTAGATGTGTGCCCAAATTGGCCAACACAAATGAGAGCTGATTGCCTGCTGTGCTGTTATCACTGCGTAGTGACATCGGTACAAACGCAATCAATGGCTTGGTAGGCAAAGCCTTCATCGATATTAAGTAGCGACGGATGGCGCCAGCACAAACAGCAAGCACCACATCGTTTCTACTCACCTCTAACTTATCAGCAATATCATGAAAGCGCTTGATGTCATAAGACTGAGCCGCTATCCGCCGTGAAGCAGATATACGCTTGTTCAATATGCTCATGGGCGCGTCAAACGTACCGACATAGTCGTCATCACCATAGTTTTTTAGATTATCCAACAACTCTGTAAATACAGGCTTGATGGTGGATAGTTGCTCTTTTACAATTCCAAAGGCCGAGCGTTTGGCAGGTGATGCAGCGTTGATTTGGTTGCGATGGCGAGCGACTAACGACCAGACTGGCAGAGTGACTGTTTCGGTCGGTGATTGTGATAGCGTCTTTTGCAGTAGGCGCATGGCGGCGATACCATCAACTAGAGAGTGGTGAATCTTGAAATATAATGCGAAACGCTCAGGGCCATCTTCGGTATCTGGTTGCACGCCTTCAATCACATGGCATTCCCATAGTGGCATAGCACGGTCAAGCAGGCGTCCATGCTCTCTTGAAACATACATAAGCAGTTCGCGCACGCGGGCAGGCTTGGGTAGGGCGACATGGTGAAAGTGATGCTCAACATCAAAGTGTTTATCTTCTTTCCAAAAAATCAGATTCTCAAGCACTTGGTTAAATGGAAAGCTTGGTGGTACCTCAGAGTTTTGCATCTGCTTGACCAACTCGTAAACAAAATTATGCTCGGCACCCTGAGCGTCTTCGGGCAACTCAAACAAGAACAAACCGCCCACATGCATCGGCTGTTTACGCGATTCAAGAATTAAAAATAGCTGATCAACTGCTGTCAAAAGTCGCATAATAAGTCCTTTTATGGCGATAAATAATGGGTAATGAGCTATTCATATTCACCATATAAGCGCCTACTTAAATGATTACTACCTTATAGAATTGCTAATAGCTTAAATAATTACTGATACCTTAAATGATTACGACAACAAGGCGTCTATACAAATATAGACTGCTGTGTCCAAGCTTTATAATTGTGTTTTATAAATACTTTGTATATGGAGCATAAGTTAAGTACCAGTGCGTAAATACCAGTATGTAAATAACAGTACGCTTCCATAAGCTACTGAAAAAAGTAGCCAGTCTGCGGTGAGCTGGCAGCTGCCATCTTGCGCATCGGCATACGGCCTGCCAAAAACGCCTCACGACCTGCCCAAATGGCATGTTTCATTGCTTGTGCCATCAGCACTGGATTTTGTGCATTGGCAATGGCTGAGTTCATGAGTACGCCATCGCAGCCAAGCTCCATCGCGATCGCCGCATCGGATGCTGTGCCAACGCCTGCATCCACTAACACAGGTACTTTGGCGTTTTCGATGATGAGGCTTAAGGTATGACGATTGAGCAGCCCAAGACCAGAGCCGATAAGGCTGCCAAGTGGCATAATGGCGACACAGCCCATGCTCTCAAGCTCTTGTGCAACGATAGGGTCATCTGAAGTATATACCATCACCTCAAACCCATCATCAACCAATACTTGTGCTGCTTTTAATGTTTCCATTACATTAGGGTAGAGGGTTTTTTCATCCCCTAATACCTCAAGCTTGACTAGATTATGCCCGCCTAATAGCTCGCGAGCAAGCTTACAAGTACGAACCGCTGTTTCGGCATCAAAACAACCCGCAGTATTGGGTAAAATGGTATATTTATCCGGTGAGATTACATCCAGTAAATTTGGCTCATTACTGTTTTGACCAATATTAGTACGACGAATGGCAACCGTCACAATCTCTGCCTCTGAAGTGGCAATGGCAGCACCCGTCTCATTCATGTCTTTATACTTGCCAGTACCTACCAGTAAACGTGACGAAAATGTACGACTACCCACCGTAAAGGTATCTTGAGGAAGTGCTAGGCTTTCAGTAGTAGTTTGGGATAGAGCTTGTGACATATCTGGCATCCTGATAATAGACGGACTATAAAAGATAAAAGCGTCATTCAATAAATAAACAACAAATATAGAGTAAAGCGCTAAAGGTCATTCAAATGGCCAACGCCTGCTCATCTCATCATAAAATGGCGCAAAAGCCTTGCGAATCACGCAAAGCAAAATGTTATTATAACAAACTCATCAGCGCTTACTGACAAACTTTAACCAGTTTAACGCATTCATGTATTTTATTTTGATCAGGTCGTCTTTATGATGCAACTGCCGTACAGTTTTGCCAAGCGCCATCAGCTTTTGCTTGTTTTGGCCATGGACCCTGAGCTGCCGCCGACGTTGGTTTTAACCAAAGCGACGCCGCTATCAGCTATCAATGAAGCGGTGCGGTTTTTGCAGCAGCAAGGCGTTCGTGGCGTACCGACGTACGAAAGTGTCAGCCCAGATGAGTTTGAAAAACGTATGAATGCCGCTTATGCAGGCAATACAGGCGAATCACAGCATATTGCCGCTGGACTAGAAGATCATCCTGATTTGGACAGCTTAGCAGACAGCGTGCCTGAGACCGAAGATTTGATGGATCAGCAAGATGATGCGCCCATTATTCGTCTGATTAATGCGCTGTTGTCCGAAGCCATTCGTCTCAATGCCTCAGACATTCATATCGAAACTTTTGAGAAGCGGCTAGTGGTACGCTTTCGTGTCGATGGTGAGCTCAAAGAAATCATCACGCCAAAACGCCAACTGGCACCGCTCTTGGTATCACGTATTAAAGTGATGGCCAAACTCGATATCGCCGAAAAGCGCGTACCGCAAGATGGGCGTATCAGTTTACGACTGGCAGGGCGTGAGGTCGATGTGCGTGTCTCTACGCTACCTTCAAGCTTTGGTGAACGCGTGGTGATGCGGCTGTTGGATAAACAAGCAGGACGCTTAAATATGACGTACCTTGGGCTCTCGGATAATGATTATACTGAGCTCAAACGCTTGATCCACCGTCCACACGGCATTATTTTGGTGACTGGTCCGACCGGTTCAGGTAAGACCACCACCCTGTATGCGGCACTGACCGACCTCAATGATCAAACGCGTAATATCTTGACCGCTGAAGATCCTATTGAGTTTCAGCTGGATGGTATCGGGCAGACGCAGGTGAATAATAAAGTCGATATGACTTTTGCCAAAAGCCTACGAGCGATGCTACGTCAAGATCCAGACGTGGTAATGGTTGGTGAAATTCGAGATATTGAAACCGCTGAAATCGCGGTACAAGCGTCATTGACGGGGCATTTGGTATTATCAACCTTGCATACCAATACGGCTATTGGTGCGGTGACGCGTTTGCAAGACATGGGTGTGGAACCATTTTTATTGTCATCGTCATTGATCGGGGTGGTTGCGCAGCGCTTGGTGCGGACACTGTGCTCACATTGCCATACATGGCAAGCAGCTGATACTGAGCAAGCCAAACTGTTTAGCGAGATTGGTATAGAGGTAGGTGCGGAGGGTTTGACAGATAAGTCGATCAACTTACCCAAGCCAGTCGGCTGTGATAAATGCAATCAGTCTGGCTTTAAAGGCCGTACAGCGATATATGAGGTCGTGCCTGTTGACGACACGTTACGGCGTATGATTCATAGCAATACCGCAGAGTACGAGCTAGAAGCCTATGCCAGACAAAAGACCCCGTCCATTCGTGCTGATGGATTGCATAAAGTGATCGTAGGACGGACAACTTTGGAGGAGGTGCTGCGAGTGACCAAAGAGAGCGCTGTCATCGATGACACGATACTTGGGTAAAATGCTTAGATAAGAGATGGGTATAGCATCTAAAAAAATAACTGACTATAAAAGCCAGTTATTTGATCTTAATACGATTTAGTTTTAATGCTATAAAGCTGCACGTCGCTATTATTTTGCCGCGATACATTCAACTTCAACATTGGCACCGACGGCCAAGTCTTTTACCGCAAACGCTGAGCGTACTGGATAAGGTTTGGCAAGTTCCGCTTTATAGACTTCATTAAACGCGTTAAAGTCGTTTATATCGGTCAGCATGACCATACACTTAACAAGGTCTGACTTTTTATAGCCATACTGTAGCAATACCCCATTGATATTATCTAATACTTGCTTGGTCTCTGCTTCAATACCACCTTCAACCAGTTTGCCGTCTTTAAAGCCAAGTTGCCCTGACATATATAAAGTATCTCCCACACGCACCGCGCTAGAGAATGGATACTCGCCACCACCACCCAGAAAAACAGGAGTGGATTTGGTCATGGTTACATTAGCAGCCGCTTTCTCTGGAGCAGCATGAGCGCTGATAGCCAGCCCTAATGAGCAGGCGCCTACTAGTAACGCCTTAGATAAGTTTGCACTAACTTTCTTGGTAAACTTGGACATCAATGTCTCCTTATTACTTAGGTTCACCCCAGTATCGCATGATTGTGTAACTATTTTCCGTTAGTCGTTTGTTGTTCAGTATAGCCAATCCACTATAGTGGTGTTTAAGTCGCTGATTGGTCATTTTGCTCAGCTTGAATGATGTTTTCCTCTACAGGTTTGTCCTGAGACTTTCCTTGACGGCGTGCTTCTAGTTCAGACTTAGGCACCCACGCCCATGTCATCTCAACGGTAATAGGGTCGCGCTCACTATCAGACTCACGATCATTGATGACACACGGGATGACCATCTCACCTTTGGGCTGGTTCAAGATATCTAAGCGCTGCTCATCACTCAAAGTAGCAATGGCAGCAACCTGACCCTTCCTAAGAGGACGATAAAAATTCACTGAGTAAGATTTGATCAATAACACACGGTCAGAAGGTAGGTTTAACCCTAAAATAAAGCCTGTGGCCGTTTCGGCAAGTAGCGTCACCGCGACTGCGTGGATTGAGCCGATATGGTTTTGTACCGCTTTATTATTGTTTAGACTGACCACGACCTGATTGGGATCGACCGTTTCGTAATAGATGCCTGTGGTGCCCACATAAGGAACGACTTTGCCAAAAGCCTTAGATAAAATACTTGAGCGCGCGCCGGCAGGTAAATATTTGGTGACGGCCAGCAGCTTAGAAAACTGATTGTTGATCGGTTTGAGGCTGCTTTTTGGCGCGTCATTTTGAGGGCTAAGCGCATCAGAGATCTTTTCTGGTAGGTTGACTGGCAACTCAGTCGGTATCTTCGCTGATAGCTTACCGGGTAATTTATTTAGTAATCCTGACATAAAAGTTCCTCAAATTAACCTAATGGGACAGTAGTTAAGCAGCATGCTATAAGTATTAGCAAGCAATAGCACACTTGGCTATGTTAGCATTAACCCGCATACGCCTGTCATTATTAACTTAAACTACCACGCTCAAAAAGTGCAATATAGCGCGTGCAAAATACAACAGATCTTATAAATGCTGAGTTCATCCATGAGTGGTTCGTCCATTAACAGTCTAAATATTAACAGTGTAAACAGTAGCAATCAAAACACTACCCAGCCAACCAACATCATTTATACAGGTGTGGCTGGTACGGGAAAGACATATCGACTGCTACAGCTTGCGAAGGAGTACACTCATCAGCTATCAGCAACGGATAGTCATGAGCTGCTAGCACAGCTGTTACATGACCTGAGCTGGCGAGAAGTGGTGTGTTTGGTGTTTTTAGATTTAAAAGCCCAGCAGCAAGACTTGGTCAAGGTACCTGAGATTGTCGCCCATGAGTTCTTTATCACTAAGGCTGCCCAAAATGAGCGCGATAAAAACTTAAGCAACACCGCATGGTCAGTGCTGCAAACGCACAGTCCAGCCAGCTCACAAACAGTTATGTATAAAAATCGCTCAGCGCAACCTTACTTTGATAAAGACAATAGTGGTGCGTGGTATTTGCTAAAGGCAAGCATTCCACTGCTAGACAGTTTGGCTCAGCAGCTAGCGGAGTTTCGGCAGGCGCAGCAAGACCATCAGCCTATTATCAATCAGCGCTATAGTATGGTCAGCTTTCATCAGGCCTACGGCTATGAAGAGTTTGTCGAAGGCATTCGTCCAGTGATGAGCGCCAATCAAAAAAGTGGGCAGGGCAGTCAGATGCACTATGATATTCAAGATGGTGCGTTTTTACGTCTCTGCCAACGTGCGGCTAAAGATCCTGAGCATCGTTATGCCATGCTGATTGATGAAATTAACCGCGCTAATGTGTCGCGAGTATTTGGGGAATTGCTGAGCTTGATTGAGCCTGATAAGCGCGCAGGGCAAGCGCATGCCATGCAAGTAAACTTGGCGTATTCTGGACGTGCTTTCAGTGTGCCATCCAACGTAGATATCTATGCCACTATGAATACTCAAGATCACTCGCTAGCGCCGCTAGATATGGCGCTCCGTCGGCGTTTCCGCTTTATCGATTGTCCGCCACAGCCTGAGCTGCTTCCTATTATCCAGACCTCTGATAACGTATCGATAAGCTCAGATGGCTCAGATAAATCGGACATGAATGAGACGACAGAGACTATTGATCTAGCAAAAGTGCTCTCTGGCCTAAATCATCGTATCAGTCAGACCTTAGGGCAGGATGCACAATTGGGTCACGCCTTTTTATTGTCGGTAACGAGTCTAGAGCAGCTACAAAGCGTCTTGAGCGAGCAAATCATTCCGCAGTTGGCACAAGCAGCAGGTGGGCAGGTGGCGCTATTACAGTATTTGTTTAATGATGAACAGCAGCCAACTGCCACACAGTTTATTCACGACGATCAGGCTGCGGGACAGCAGCAGTCAGACATTGCTCAAGCTCATCATGATGTGAGTCATAGCTCACTGTTTGCCAGTCACAATGCGTTTTCAGGTTCAACGCTGCACATGGGTAGCTATCGTATCAACCCAGACCTCATCACAAAAACGGGTGAATTTATCCATGCTACTGTCTATCAGCACCTGTATTGATACTTATGATTACTAAAAAATATGGCGCAGTCGCTGCTCAGAGTACTAATGACGCTAATGGCATTGGTTTAAAGGCATCTCATATATCTATTATGAGCGTGTTTGAACATCAGCGTTTAAGCGTACAGAACTTTGCTCGGAGGTCAGATTTTGACTGGCTGTTGGCGCAAGAGTTTGCGGTATTCACCATCAAACGCCAACATGGACAATGGCAACTAAAAGTCGGTCATTACATTGGCGTCATCATGCTACCAAGTGGCATCACGCTTGAGATATTGCCAAAACTTGTCGCTGGAATGTCTAATCGCGGAATGTCTAACACTAGAACATCTAACCATAGTCATGCACAACAAGAGAAAGACATATTACGTACCCGTCAATGGGTGCAGCAGATGTTGACTGACTTAACGGCGACAGCACACAACAGCAAGCTGCCTCACACGAAAAACTTAGGTCAGCTCAGTCCGCACCTCGCTCTACTAGCAACACAAACGCCGCCCTTATCACAGTGGTTTGTCACGCAGTTTTTGCAGTTGCTGTCTGGTTATCAGCCGACGACAGAGTATCAAACGCAGAGACGCAATCAATCTATGCTACAGGGTAAGCTGCTAATCAAAGAGCAGTTGCGACGTAACAGCCACCAGCCGCACAAGTTTGTCAGTGAGATCAGTCAGCTCAGCCAAGACACGCTAGCCAATCGCTTGATCAAAAGTGCGCTGCTATTGGTTCAGCAGTTGGCAGGTTCGCAGTATGGATATGGGGTGCAGTCAGCGTTATGGTCTGTCGCAGTGATGCCATGGCGACAGGTTGTCGCGTTTAGCCAGTATGAGCTCAAGCAGCTTGAAGCACTATACTTAACGGCGAAGCGGCAGCTAGACAGTCAGCCACTGGCAAGGCCACAGCGGCACTCAGCGCATCAGCTACTGGACTTGGCTTATTGGTTATTACAGGTACAGCAATCAAGCAATGCTACTGGAAGTAGCATTAATAAGCAGCAACCGCCAGAATTTGCTACGCGCAATCACTCACCGTTACGCTTGTGTTTATTGATCAATATGAACCAAGCGTTTGAGCAGTGGGCAACTCAGCGCGTCGCCGCATTGTTCGCGCAGGTGCTGGTAGACGGCAAACCGCGTTATCAAACCTTTTGTCAGTCAAGAGAGGTTTGGCTCAGTGATGAGTCAGGGCAGGCTTGTTTGTCTATGCAGCCAGATTTACTGGTTTATGACACCGCTGCTAGTAGCGATATAGTAGATACTGGCGATATTGTTAATCATAAAACCTATAATCATAAAACCCCTATACACAGGGCTGCAGGGAAGCATCATTGTAGCCATGTGATTGATATCAAATGGAAGCATTTGTCACATTCACGTGATATCAGTGCCAGTGACGCCTATCAGCTGACCAGCTATGCGCAGGCCTATCAAGCCCAGCAAGTATGGCTGGTCTACCCAGTAACCGATAGCACGCGCCAAGCGGTGGCGCTGCGGCAGCCGCTGCAGTCTGAGCTGTCAAATCATGCAACGCTGTGGTTGATGCCCTTTAATGTCCTAACCGGTACGCTTAACAGTGACTTGCCTAAAGATTTTAATAGAGTATAATAGCGGCAATAAGGAAACAGATAGAAAGTACTTGTAGCAAAAAACACTCGTTATAGGCGCTTTTTATTAGAAAACAGCAGTTTTGTTAAATAGTTTGAAAATAGATGTTGACACAACTGACTTTACCCCTTATTATGTGCACCTCGATAGCGAGGAACATTAACCAGTTAGCGGCATTGCCAATAATCAGTTAATAAATCAAGCTATCGTGATAATAGAAATATCGGAGTGTGGCGCAGTTTGGTAGCGCATCTGGTTTGGGACCAGAGGGTCGTAGGTTCGAATCCTATCACTCCGACCATCTATTTTAAGAGCCTTACAGGCTTTTTTTTATGTATGATGGTTTGGTTTCTGATATTATTAACTCACCAGAATACGTAGAAGTCCTCTAAGAGCGCCTGTAGCTCAGCTGGATAGAGCATCTCCCTTCTAAGGAGGTGGCCGCAGGTTCGAATCCTGCCAGGCGCACCATTTAGCCTGCAAATCTTGCCTACTCTTGGCAATAGTTATGGCGGTTGTAGCTCAGTTGGTAGAGCCCCGGGTTGTGATCTCGGTTGTCGTGGGTTCGAGTCCCATCAGTCGCCCCAATTTTTATTCTCACTCCTCTATTTATATCCTCTTGTTTGTATTTATACTGATTGCCCTCGTTGGCATTTTTTTTTGTCTAAATTTTGTCCAAGATCGCAAAAAGGCTTTATAGGTCTTATTTGCCGAATCTATTAAGGCGTGTCCTCATTTTTAACCCATTTAGATATTATCGTTCAGATTGAGGACACGCCCTAGTATACCTCTCTTATCTTATGCGTTGTTGCATCCGTCTAGTCATGTCTGATAACTATAGTAAAGCTGACAACTTAGCAGTGTTCAGGTACTATATAACTGTGTACTGTCTTAGCGCAGGCGTTTAAGTAATAATGCCTTTGGTTCAATTACTTAACAGGCTTAATAGCGACTAGGATGGCTTTTATTCCTTGCTGATGATGGTACGTTATGACCCAACCGACTTTTGAACACAGCTTAGCTTCTGTAAATATAGACAGTGATCAAGCCGATCAGCGAAACCAATCTATGCCGCTGAGCAAAGCGGAGTTACTCGCTCTCTTTACCATGCCATCTGATGCGACATTGAGTCACACAGATCAAGCACAAGAGACAGTAGAGTCTAGCGTTGCTGAGCAGCGTTTGGCGCTGTATCACGAACAGCATGAGCGTACGCGGCTGCTGTATCTAGCGCCAGCAAGTACTCGCCCGACCTATCTGGTACAGACACTAAAAACCCAGTTTGCAGAGTATCAGCAGTACAAGCTGGCACAGCAGCTGGATAAGCGTGGTTTGCTGGATGTTGATGCACTTGAGAGATTATGGCAACAGCTGCACGTGGTCGACGACATTATCGCTGATATTGTGCGTCATATGCCCGCTCAAAAGCCGGCAGGATGGCAACTGACTGCCCAAGATGGTCACAATCCATTGCGTATTGCGACTATAGGTAAATTAAGGCACCTGAGGCCCATCAGTGATCAAGCCAGCTTAAATAGCTATGTGCTCGGGCATTTTGGGGTCAGTAGCTTTACTTATGATCGTGCCTATTATATTGGTCATGTGATTGGTTACTTATTCAGCTGCTACTTCTGCGCCCATCTGTCCATTAGCTACGGCGTCACAGCACTGGGTGACAATGTCGTTGAAGGCTACGATTATGCGAGCCTCGAAACCCCCTATATGGTGCGTTTATTGCAAGGTCTTGATGGCTATTCTAAAAAGCGTGTCTATCAGTTGGCAGTGATTTGTGCGCGGCTCAGTGTCTATGCGTCTGATAAGCGCATTGAAAAAATGCTCATCGCTGAAGTCAATGATTTCGATAAAAAGCTACAGCAGCAGCATTTAGATGTCTTACTACTGCAAGGCATGATGCCTGAGAGTAACGACTCTACGCCTTTGTTTTAGAAAGGCTGCTTTAACTATAATGGTTTTAAATACAGCTGTTTTAAGCATAAGAGTGTAAACATATCGCTTTTTACTTATCATTCAAAAACGCTTTGCCTCTTAACCTGCCGCCTTAGGATATTTTTTGCCATGCCTGCTTATCATTATAAAGCGCTTGATGATCAAGGCGCTGTCCGTAAGGGGCTATTAGAAGGCGACTCTGCACGGCAAGTACGTCAACAGCTGCGTGATAAGCAGTGGACGCCGGTAGAGATCAGTGCAGTCAACAGTCAGCAAGGTCGGCAGCGTAACCGTTACAAAAAGCCTTCCGCTTATGAGCTGGCGCTACTTACCCGTCAGCTTTCTGTGTTGCTCGCCGCAGGCATTCCGCTTGAGGAAGCGCTCGCCGCTGTTGCCAAGCAATCTCCCAAGACCCATATCAAATCTCTGATGTTAGCAGTGCGCTCGCATGTGCTTGAAGGCTTAAGTCTAGCGCGCTCCTTACAGCAAGCAGCCAGTTTTCCGCCACTATATATCGCCACCATTGCCGCTGGTGAAAAGTCAGGCCATCTGGATTTGATTCTCAATCAGCTAGCAGATTACACCGAAAACCGCTTTGCACTGCAAAAGAAGATCCAAGGTGCGATGGTCTATCCCATTGTACTGATGGTGATGGCGTTTGCCGTCATTATGGGGCTCATGAGCTTTGTAGTGCCCAAAATCGTTAAGGTATTTGAGCAATCAGAGCAGGCGCTGCCGCTGATTACGCAAGTGGTATTGGCCATATCTAACGCAATCACCGAGTGGTGGTGGCTTATGTTACTGATAATGGCAGGCGTGGCGTTTTTATTTTACCGTTTTGCACAGACGCAGGCAGGCAAGCTGGCTATCGATAGTGTGGTGCTCAAGCTACCGATACTGGCACGGTTGTCCAAGGGTCTGAATGCTGCCCGCTTTGCCAGTACTCTTGCGATATTGGTGCGCTCAGGTGTGCCGCTGATTGAGGCGTTGCATATCGGCGCGGCGGTCACCACCAATCTACATATTCAAAAAACCATTACCGATGCAGCCGATAGAGTCACCGAAGGGGCGAGTCTCTCAAGTCAGCTAGAAAAATCCTCCTACTTCCCACCGATGATGGTGCAGATGATCAAAAGTGGCGAGAACTCAGGGGAGCTTGAAAGCATGCTAAGCCGTGCAGCCAATATGCAAGAAGCTGAAGCGACTAACTTCATCAGCACTTTACTGTCGTTACTAGAGCCTTTGATGTTGGTGTTGATGGGCGTAGTGGTGATGATCATTGTGATGGCAGTCATGCTACCTATCGTCAATATGAATGATTTGGCGGGTTAGGATAAATTTAAACCCACTCATCTAACGAGACCTTGTCCAAGGTTTCGCAAGTCTTGCCTATTGTTATAACTTAATAGCAATCGATGTCATTATATGAATGAGTAAGTTATAGTGGCTTTCAGATAAAGCACTGGGTTTGGTATAGCGACTGTGCTGTCATCATCTAATGGAAAGCGCTGCGTTATCTGCCATGCTAAATAAACGTCAGTGACCTGTAGAATCTGTGTCTGCTGGTAGATAAATAGAATATCATGGTCTATAGTGATATTTATTTACCATTTGAGCTATTGGCTCATTTAGTATTCACCTATAAAGGCGAAGATAATAGTGATGACCATGAAAAACCGATATCAAACACATGCCAGTAATCAATACATTATGAAAGAAAATCTACTAAGCCAAGACATGAATGAGCACAATAGCTTGAAAGACAAAAAATCTAGTCAGTCAGGATTTACCCTTATTGAAATCATGGTAGTGATTGTTATTTTGGCTATTCTTGCAGGCTTGGTGGTGCCCAAAGTCGTCGGACAAAGTGACAAAGCTCGAGTCAAAACGACAGAGACAGCATTGGCTACTGTGTCCAACGCTTTGGATATGTATAAGGTAGACAACTCCCGCTATCCGACAACGGCGCAAGGCTTAGACGCCCTGACCACGCCGCCCGCCGATGCCAAGAACTATCCAGAAGGTGGCTATATCAAAGGTGGCTATCCGACTGATGGCTGGGAAAACGAGCTGCAGTATGTTGCGCCTGGTAGTGAGGGCAAGCCGTACGACTTATTTTCTTTGGGCGCAGATGGGCAACAAGGCGGTGAAGGGCAAGACGCTGATATTTATGCTCAACTATAGCGAGCTTAGGTGGCACAGCACTTAATAACTTACTGCTAACAATCAATCAATAAAAGGTTATTGGTTGATTTTTTATTATGCTCTGATTTGTACGCTCTGGTTTTTTATGCTTTAACTTTTTTACGCTTTAATGATGAAAATGAAAGGTCGCTTCTATGTTGATCAAATCTCTAATCACCAACCCCACTTTAGCCGGCAAATCCACTGCCAAGCCTTTATTATTGGCTTTATTTTTCGCCAGTGCTACGTTGAGTGCTATCCCTAGCCATGCCGCTGGATTGGGCGACTTATTTGGCAGTAGTGCTAATAAATCTAAGTTTTTGCCTGTCGATGAGGCTTTTCAAGTCAACACCAGTACCAAAGCCACTGCTAAAGGAACGCAATTAACCATCAAGTTTGATATCACTCCTGAGCACTATGTCTACAAAGACAAGCTGACCGCGACCTTTCCTAAAGGGATAAGTGCCACGCCATTTACTTTTAATCAGGCGCCCGTGTCAATTGATGATCCTACCTTTGGGCGCGTGCCAGTATTCACCCAAAAAAGCGTGCTAGCAACCACTACTTTGACCACCAATAATGGCAAAGGTGCCAAAAATGCCCCCGTCGTTATCGGCTGGCAAGGCTGCGCCAAGGCTGGACTGTGCTATCCGCCAGAAAAAATCAAAACTAAGGTCAATATTGCTAAGCCATAAGTAGTTGAATAAGCAGTGTTCAGCGCTGCGCATCAATCCGCTCAAGTATTAGTCATAAAAAGTTATACCATCTTTAAAAGTCAATCGTACTTTTTGGGTTTGGTACTAGCAATAAAAAGGTAGCTCTTCATGTCTAACATGACGTCAAAAAAAAACCCTAATAAAAAGTCTTCTATATGGGCCTTAGCTTTGGTCAGTACCTCATTAATGCTAGGACTGACAACGACTGCTACGACCGCCCAAGCAGTCAGTTTGGGAGATTTGTTTGGCAATAACCAAAGCAGCGCCCAGAAGTTTTTGCCAGTGGGCGAGGCCTTTCAGGTCGGTCACACCACTCAGTCGACGGCTGAGGGCACACGCTTAGCGATCAATTTTGATATTACCCCAGAGCATTATGTTTACAAAGACAAGATAATGCTGAGCTTACCCGATG
Organism: Psychrobacter sp. H8-1; assembly: GCF_904846575.1. NCBI lineage: Bacteria > Pseudomonadati > Pseudomonadota > Gammaproteobacteria > Moraxellales > Moraxellaceae > Psychrobacter > Psychrobacter sp. H8-1. The sequence continues at coordinate 2,764,716 of NZ_CAJHBG010000001.1, read as the reverse complement.
GTGTGAGTGCTGCGCCCTTCGCTTTTAGTCAGACTGCGGTGACTATCGATGATCCCACCTTTGGGCAAGTGCCTGTGTTTGATCAAACCAATGTAGTAGCAACCACCACCCTGACAAGCGCCAGTGGCAAGGCAATAGAGAATGCTGCGCTGACCATCGGTTGGCAGGGCTGTGCCAAAGCAGGGCTGTGCTACCCTCCTGAAAAGATTAAAACCACTATTAGCGTGGCAGCGCCTTCTAAAGCTTCTGCGGCCAATTCGTCTGCAACTGCCGCGACGTCAACATCTACGCAATCACAAGCACTGCAAGAGGCCAGCGCTAATGATGACGCTAACAATGAGGTTATCGGTGACGATGGGTTAGAGCGTGCTGCTGTAGATAATGACGTCATGGATAGTGATGTCATAGATTACGATGCGCTAGAGGGTGACGCAACGGCGACCAATAGCATCTCTGGGGCAGATGCTACTACTGATGACGCTGTCGTTAATAGCAATAATAGTGGTGCCACAGATGGTAGCAGTGGTTTGGTCGATGGTGATCCGTTCGGCTTAGCCTCGCATCCTTGGCTAGCGCTAGGCCTGCTGTTTTTAGCGGGTCTGGGTTTGGCATTGACCCCCTGTGTCTTGCCAATGTTGCCCATCGTTGCCAATATCGTGGCGCGTCAGCAGAATCCAACCGTCAAAAAAGGCGTCATCTTGACCACTAGCTATGCCATCGGTGTGGCGACTGCTTACGGTATGCTCGGTGCTTTGATTGCCGTATTTGGTGAGTCATTGGGTATCATTGGTTGGTTACAGAACCCAATTATTCTTATTAGCTTTGCCATTGTTTTTGTCTTATTAGCCTTGTATATGTTGGGTGTGTTTACGATTCGTCTGCCCCATGCGATGAGTAGCAAAATGCAAGGCCTGAGTCAGGCGGGTGATAGTAAGCTTGGTAGTACTGGCGGTAGCTTGGTGGCTGGATTCTTATCAGCACTGGTCGTGTCGCCTTGTGTGTCCGCGCCATTATTTGGTGCGCTGCTTGCAGTCTCTACTATTGGTAGCCCGCTGCTTGGTTTTGCCGCGCTGTTTATGCTTGGGTTTGGTTTATCAGTGCCACTTATCATCATCGGTGCGACCCAAGGCAAGATTATGCCCAAGGCTGGCGAGTGGATGAACTGGGTGAAGCTAGGCTTTGCGCTGTTACTGTTTGCAGTGGCGCTACTACTGGTTGAGCGGGTATTTATCTCTCCTGTGATGCTGCTGGTATGGGCACTGTGGTTTATGGTCGTTGCAACATGGGCCTGGAGCTGGCTCGGTAAAGGTCGAATGCTGACCCAAGCGCTTGCGCTGGTCGCAGGTATTTGGGCAGCTATGTTGATTGTCGGCGCGGCACTGGGCAATGATGATAGCTTACATCCACTAGCGTCACTGAGCGCCGCTCCGATGATGATGCAATCAGCTGATGGTCAGGCGCTGGGCAATAGTAGTGCCTCAGATGAGTATATCACCACGCTTGCCGAGCTAGATGCTATCGTCGCTGACAACCCCAAAGTCATTGTTGATTTGACCGCTGACTGGTGCGTTGAGTGCCGTATCATGGATAAGAATCTTTTTCACAATCGTCCAGCGCAGATGCAAGGGTGGCAGTTGGTGAGACTTGATATTACGGACACCACTGAGGACTCTAAAGCGGTCTTATCACGCTATAAGTTATTTGGCCCGCCAGCATTGATGTATTATCAAGATGGTCAGCTGGTGAATCAGCAAGTGGGTGAGATTGGTCGCTCAGAGTTTGAGCAGACCTTGACGGCGCTCAATCAATAACGCAGAGCGCGTAACTCTTCATCCTGTACATATAACGTCTTATTGTGTCTCAGATCCAGCGTATTGCTAAGAGCAGTGCGCTGGATTTTTTGTTAAAGATGAATAGGTTAGTAGCTGCGGATGGCGCTATCAATAACATTGTTAGCGGGCTGAACTGATAAATATTTTTGGCAATTAAAGCTTGTATATAATGTTGATAACGCTAGTATAATGTCCGTATTTTCATTACAATAACGCAACAATGCTAAGGCGAGCACTAACAAGTGCGTGCTGAGTTTTATGCTTTAGAGAGCTCTATTTTTAGATTGCTGATACGATAGCCATATTGGCTGCTGTTTTTCCTACTATCTAAGAGCGAAAGAGGACTCCATCCGACATTAGGGTAGAGGTGAATTTCGCCTAGTCGTTATTATATGTTCATACAAACTATCTACTAAAACAAGCTATAATAAGATTTAGATTTTGTATTGCATCAAAGAAAAAGAATAGGTGTTATGAAAATCAACAAAGCGTATAAATTTAGGCTTGAGCCTAATGCAGAGCAAGAGGTTGTCTTGAACAATCTTGTCGGCTCTGCCCGTTTTGTTTGGAATCAAATACTGGCTGTCTCATTTGAGATGTTTGCCAAAAACGAGTTTATCAACGCCACCAACCTCGTTAATAAAATCATGGATTTAAAGAACAATCCTGACTTTGCGTTCTTGAAAATTCACGCCAATGCCGTGTCTTTACAACAAAAGGTTCGTGATCTAGCATCCGCGTGGTCACGATTTTTTGACCCTAAAGTACATGCCAGACTCAAAGAAAATAAAAAGAAACCTAAAAAGCCCAAATTCTTTAAGCTAAGCGATGGCACAGAGATTCAACTACGACCACTAATGCCACGTTTTAAGCGCAAGTCAGATGGGCGTGACTCAATTCGCTTGGTTCAGTTTGATAAGTACTGCCGCATTGAGGGCAATCGCGTCAAGCTGCCTAATGGTATTGGTTTGGTGAAGTTTAGAAAGTCACAAGACATCATCGGCACCATCAAAAACGTCACCATTAGCAAGAAATCAGGGCACTGGTACGTGTCGTTTGGTACTGAGCGTGAGCTAGAACAAAACCCGACTCATCCCTCTAAAAGCGCCATCGGCATTGATTTAGGTGTCACCAAACTCATTACCACCTCAGACGGTGAAACCATCCAACCCAAAAACAGCTTTAAAGCCAACCAGGTCAAACTTGCCAAGTTGCAACGCGGATTGGCAAAGAAAGTAAAATTCAGTGAAAACTGGAAGAAGCAAAACCATAAGATTCAAAAACTTCACCATCACATCGCCAATATTCGCCATGACCACTTGCATAAAATCACCACCAGCATCAGCAAAAACCACGCCATGATTGCTTGTGAGGATTTAAAAGTCGCCAATATGTCGAAATCAGCAAGCGGGACGATGGATAATAAAGGTCGTCATGTCAAAGCCAAGTCAGGATTGAACAAATCCATCCTAGATCAAGGTTGGGGCATGATGATTGATATGCTTGAATATAAACAACACTGGCAAGGCGGATTACTTATCAAAGTAAATCCGCACTACACCAGTCAAACCTGTTTTCAGTGCAAGCACGCCACTAAAGAGAATAGACAAACTCAAACAAAGTTTGAGTGCGTCAAATGCGGTTATATTACGAACGCAGATGTGAATGCGGCTCGTAATATATTAGCGGCAGGACATGCCGTTTTGTCTGTGGAGGGAGGATGCGGTAAAGGTCGCCCGGTGAAACAGAAAACATGTGACATTCGTGAGAAAGTTGCCTAAGAGCTTATGCTTTTAGAATCCCCCACTTGAGCTTGGCGAAAGTGGTGGGAGTATGTCAAGTTCTACTCTTACGATTAATTAATGCGCTTCATTATTAAGATAGCTCTTTCAGATAATCTACTGGCCATATTGCCAGTAAGATAAAGGATTTTTATGTTTGCTCACAATATCTCACCGCGTCAGGCAAATTGCCCAAGTACGACTGCTAATACTGATCAAGATACAGCATCTCAAGTCTGCAAGACTTATCTCAGCATCGCTGTCGGTGTAGCGTTGGCTTGTTTTAGCATTCAAGGACATGCAGCCAGCAATGGTCAGGTCTATAACGAGCTACCTATGGAAGGTGTATCAATAGAGCAGACTTATAGGTCCTCACAAGGGGCTGTTTTGCGCTTAGAAGATCCTATGGCGACTACTGATAATATGGAATGGCTAAGTGAGGAGTTCATATCCCAGCAGACCAATCTATTTTTAGAGTGCACGCAAGTACAAACTAGTGCGGCGCGTTTGGCTTGTTACGATAAGGTGGCCGATCAAGGCAAAACACCAAGCTTTACTATGAACAAACAGCCTGTAGACCTAGCAAGGACTATCAAGAAAACGATATCAGGTAACCCGCAGTTCGTACTCGCAGGGCAGGATGCCGAAGAGGGTGAGACGACTGAACAACTTGCCGAACAGACAGCATCCAATGAGCGCCTAGATACCATCGGACTGACCAAAAGAGAAGCGCAAGTCTTAAAGGATGTGGGCGTCACGCAAACAGATATCGAAAGATACACTCCACTCAGCATGGCTTATGATCTCGATCAAAACGGCGAACGTGGTACCTGGACAGCCAGGCCACACAATCCTAACTATGTATTGCCTCTGTTCTATAGCTTCGATCCCAATCTTAGCCCAACTTCAAGTAGCGAAGAAGTAGAGAGAAGAGAATACACCCCTAATGAGATACGCAATACAGAGCTAAAGTTCCAGTTGTCTCTAAAAACCAAAGTCGCCGAGGACTTGTTCAATACCAGATCTGATCTGTGGTTTGGTTATACTCAGCAAGCGCACTGGCAAGTCTATAACGAAGACAACTCAAGACCGTTTCGCGCGACTGACTATCAACCGGAGATTTTCTTGACTCAACCGGTCACCGCCGATCTGCCTTTTGGGGGACGTCTGCGTATGCTCGGAGTGGGGGCTGTGCATCATTCAAATGGTCGCTCTGACCCTATATCACGGTCATGGAATCGTGCTTATCTGATGGGCGGTGCTGAATGGGGTAAGCTCTCAGTCATACCGCGCCTTTGGACGCGAATAAAAAATGAAAGTTCTGATACGGACGATAACCCAGACATCACAGACTACATGGGTCATGGTGATTTGACTTTGTTGTATGATTTGCCCAAACAGCAGAGCATCAGTAGTACCTTACGCTATAATACTGAGACCAAAAAAGGCGCAGCACAGATTGACTACATCTACCCATTAACAAAGAATGTCAATGGCTATGTGCAACTGTTCCACGGTTATGGCGAATCCCTCATTGATTATAACCATGAGAATACGACTATCGGTGTTGGTATAGTGCTCAATGATTGGAAAGGGTTTTAATAAATCGATAAACATAACTGATGCAGCGCTTAGCACCATATCAAAGTGGCTTATGGCTGGCAGAGTATATTAATTTGCGCTGTCAGCTATGCCATGTCTATCGCAGCGCTCCGCAAGATCTAGCCTCTTGGCAATCAAATAACCTATCTCATACCCATAATAGTACTCAAGATTTTCTCAGTCGTTTGCATCATAGATTCAATAAAGGTCTGTTATGTTCACGCTGTCATGACAGCATAGCGTGGCGACCGACCCCTTTCACTGTCGATATCGCCGCTGGCACCTCATTGCCCATTCAAGCGGCTACCTATTACGATTATCCACTTCGGCAAGTCATTCGCGCCTTTAAGCATCATGAGGACATGACCAAGCTGCCACTTCTCGTGCATGTCATACGTCAGCTACCCAGACCAACAGGCTGCCATAGTGGCAACAGCGTCATCCTGCCTATGCCCACTACCGCAAACCGCTTGGTAAAGCGCGGATTTGATCCAGTGACTATCTTGTCGCTCTATCTCTCTAAGCACTGGCAAATACCGCTGTGGCACGGCGTCAAGCGCGTTGATGACACCATTAGCCAGCAAGGTCTATCACGAGCCGAGCGTCTCACCAATCTTGATAATGCCTTTGTGCTCAGTGAGCTGCCTCCAGTCAAGCGTATCTTGTTGTTTGATGATGTTGCGACGACGGGAGCCAGCTTACAGGCGCTAGCACGTACCTTATATCAGCAGTCTTCTCCTGCCTTTTTGACTGATCAAGACAGCACCACTCAACCCAAGCGTTATCACTTATCTGCCTACGCACTCGCGCATGGCAATATGGGCAAATGACCATACAGTTGTAGAGATTAGGTTTTTATTGCAATAATTATGTATACTTAATACTACAGATTTGTTTCCGTATGATTTATTGTGTTTGCTTTTGCGCATGACTCATGACTCTTTAATCAACGATCTGTCTGACGTACTCGTATTTGGCATAAATAACATTTCAGTATGCGAATATACTGGAACAAATCTTGCATGGTAAAGAGTGATAAGTAATAAACAGGCAAAGTCGTTTTAAATAGATTTGTCAGTATTGATAAAGATATAAAAGGTAGTTGTACCTTAGTAAATGTGCAGCCGCTATAGATAACTATAGCCGTTATAAATAGGATTTTGATGTGAATGCATCTATAAGTAGCTCATCACGCCAGCGACCAATGTCCAGTGCAGGGTTTACCCTGATTGAGCTGATGGTGACTATTGCGGTATTGGCCATCATTGCTAGTATCGCTGCGCCCAATATCAGTACCCAACTTGCCAATCAGCGGGTAAAGTCGACAACTGCCACACTTAATAATGCTTTGAGAGAAGCAAAAGTTGAAAGTGTTATTCGTCGACGCACTATGGAAATATCCTACGATAATAACGGCACTAGCGCAGGCACGATTAAAATTGAAGATGATAACTCAAATTTAATCGCTACTTATGCCTACGATGCCAGAGTTACTATAAGTGGCGATGATACTGAATTTAAGCCTGACAAAACTGCTGTTGAGACCACTTATACTATTTGTGATAACAATACATCAGCTGCTTCTGGACAGGTAAGTGTCAGTAAACTTGCGACAATCAATGTTAAGTTTGGAGTAGCATCATGCTAATGCATCCGATCAGTCAGCAGAGGGGCGTGGGGCTGGTAGAAGTGCTAGTGGCATTATTGTTGTTAGCCATTGCAGTATTAGGATTTATGGCTATGCAAATGACAGCAATTAAAGCCACTGATGAAAGCCTGATGCGCACGCGCGCTTTGACTATTATGCGAGGAGGTGCTGAGACCATGCGTACCAACCTTGATGGTATTAGTGCTTTTAGAGCAGCTATAAATGGTGACTCAGATACAGTGAGTATTGACGGCGCTAGTATAACTAAAAGCAGCTGCATACAGAATACAGTAACAGCACCTGCCGCTACAGATAGTTGTACTATTGATCAGCTAGCAACCCGTGATGGACTGCTATTGAAAGCATATGCCAAAAGTAATGATATGCGCATCGGGTTGGCTACCGATGGCTGTCCAGGTACATCAGGTAATCAAGAACGCCAATGCTTTTTGGCCAGTTGGGGAGATACGACACTTGCGCTAGACGACACGGCAAACGCTTGCGCTAATGCAGATGGTATTTATAAAAATGGTGCAGAGTGCTTTATCATGGAGGCTTATTGATGTTATCTATTCCTGAGCAGTCACAACAATATAGCCATCCTCACCAAACAGGGTTTACCTTAATAGAGCTAATGATCTCTTTGATACTAGGTTTGATCATATCTGCCGCGGTGATGCAAGTATATTTGATCAACGTAAAAACCAGTAGTATCCAAGTCAGTGGTAGTGAGTTGCAGGATGCCAGCGTCTTTGGACTACAACAACTAGAAAGAAAAGTGCGCCTAGCAAACTTAGGTAACTCTGAAACAAAGATTGATGATACAACTGTTAAAGGTGGGGTTGTACTAACGGGCATCAACCTTGGTGATACTACGACTCCTTATGCAGATACGGGTTATTTAACGAGACGAGCCAGTGATAGTGGCAGTGGTGATAATGGGTGGACAGGCATTTCTAATATAAAGGATGTCGATAGCGATCAGCTGACCATCCAATATACCAATATAACCGGTAATCCAATGAGTGATTGTGAGGGATCGACAGTTGCTGTTAATAAGGTGGTTGTTGAGCGTTATTTTTTGCGTCAAGAAACGGGTGATAGCAGTAAAGGCGACATAAAGAAGCTAGTACTGGCTTGTGATGCTGGGCGCGTTGATGTAGTAGCTGGGGTGATAAATGGTATAGATACCAGCTATTCAGCCACTGATGCTCGTAGCTTTGGCCAGGCGGGACAAGAGATCATCACCAATGTTGATCAGTTTAAAATCTTGCTAGGCGTACAAGAAACAAAAGGTGCCAATACAGGAAGAATGATGTATTTGCCAAGTAGCGCTTACCTAGCCATAACGGGTGACAAGCCTGCCATAACAGCCATTAAGATGGGTTTGATTGCCCATGGTAGTACGCCAATATTAGAAGGTGAGGATCAAGATAAATTCGTATTATTGGATCAAGACAACGTCTTAAAGACAGATGCTACCCGCAAAAAACAAGTACGTAACACCTATGAGACCACAACGTTATTGCGTAATGCTCGTGTGGTCAATATAGATACAGGCTTATAGCCGCAGGAGAGAGATTAACAATGACTAACCACCGTTATAAATCATGCCCCACAGATAAAATCGGTAGTACAAGCCTGATTTATGGTAGGTCAGAGCAGGGCGCAACACTGATAGTGGTTTTATTGTTTTTGATTCTTATTATGTTGGCTGGAGCAATAGCAGTTAAACAAAGTAATACCGATCTCAAAGTGGCGACGAGTGATCAGATTAATACGGTTTTATTACAGTCATCAGACAGTGCCAATCAAAAACTTGAGACTATGATTAATGGTGATCCAGACTCCGAGCAATATCAAGACGTCACCAGCTCAGCAGGGGTGTTTGGTCATTTTCTATTAGATGAAAATAATACAGATAACGAATTTATTTATTGCTTTAATCCGCGTACCAAGAAGTACTTGACCGCCAATGCGACGGTCAGAGCTCCTGATGGCGGTTATTGGGGTAGTATCAATAATGGTATCTGTGATTACACCAGTGCTGATGGTTATACCAGTGCCAGACAAACCATTATGACTCAAATGAGCGTCACTACGACGCCTCCTGATCCCAATGCAGAGAGGTTTGGACATATGGTCATTGGTAAAGAAGTCGAAGACAGAACCAGTGAGCGCTTTAAGTTTGATATTCGAGCCACTTCTGCTCTACCTGCTTATAGTGAGCCTAAAGATGATGATGGCTCCTGCTTTGCAAAAACCAGTATTGAGGCCAATGTAGCAACGAATAAAAAATCATTGAACGACTGCCTATTGGAAGCCAAGACCCCAAGCAAAATGCTTTATGAGCAAGCGGATGTCGAAAACGTCTCAGCCTCTACGGTATGTATTCCATTTGGTAAAGGCTCTGGGTCACTGAATAGCAAATGTGTGCTTGCGTCTCCATCCAGCCCTTAGCCCACGGCTTAGTTTTGCTTACCTCATCATTATAAGGAACGATGTCATGAAACGACAGAGTAACACATCGCCACTCATGCAAAAAAAGACACTAGCGCTCAAGTATTTAGTCGTGGTTATGGCATCTATGATGGTAGTGCCAGTGACCCAAGCCGATGTCGCTGGCAAAAGAATCGGCGACTTAGAGATCTATAAGCCTGCTGAAGGCGGTAGTGTTACCATCACCATGATGCTCGATACCTCAGGTAGTATGAGCCTAAATCGGGTCAGCTATGCTTGTGATATTCCAGGATCACCTTCTTATAAAGAAGGCTATGAGATGTCTTTAACGGATCCCTCATATAAGAGATATAGCTGTATAACTGGAAGTCCTAGGTTTTATTATCGCTTATCTCCTGAAGGTCAATGGTATAGCTGTGGTAGCTCTGGTAATAATAGTTATAACTTCAGTATTTGTAATAAAAAGATTAATCGCCCTTCTATAGATAGTGAGTATAATTATGTCACCTCAGGTAGTGACACTAGATATTATTATAAAGGCGGTACTAGATACCCTGATCGCCTAACTCGCCTAAAGGATGCGCTGTTTGCTTTAATGGACAGTAGTGCTTTGGATAGTAATAAGGTGAAGATAGGTATCGGCCAGTATTCCTCGCATAGTGGTAGTGATAATAAAATAGTATTTGATTCAGATGGCAGTGTTCAGAGTTCTGCTGATGGTCGTACTGGTAAGATACTGGTGCCTGCTGCATTATTAGATGATGCCCAACGTGCAAAAATTAAAGAAGCTGTGGCAGCTGCTGGCGGTGGTGGTGGCACACCAACTGCCAACGCCTATGCCGAGGTAGGATCCTATATGCTGGGAACCAATACAAAGTACGGTGGTACATACAATGGTTTTGCTAAATCTGTAACATCTTCAAAAAGTGGCGGCAACTATATCAGTCCACTTACTTCCAGTACTACTTCTAGCTGTGATGGACGTGGTATCTACTTCTTAACCGATGGCGCGCCGAACAACTCTAAAGATCCTAAAGAGATTATGCAAAAGGCTCTGGATGTCAAGACATTAACAATACCTTCAGATACGTTACCCAGTGGTACTGAAGGTGGTAATGCTATGAAAGAAGTCGGTGCCTTTGCTCGCGCGCTGCGTGACCCAACCATCAATCCGCTGGGGGCGAACGGGGAAACCTTAACTGCAGTAGTGGGCTTTGGGGCGGACTTCGATGTCAATAAAACCGCTGATGCGGCTCTACCCGAAAAGGACAGAGTCATTCGCACACTGTCTTATATCGACTCACGGGGCAAAACAAAAACCGCTGAGTTTTATAATTGCAACAACATAGTTGGTAAAGATGACAACGCAACTAAAGACGCTAGAAACGCCTGTAACTGGGGCGCAAAGTCACATCCTGAACTACCAGGCGTTGGTGGTTTTGGTGAAGGTGGGTTTTTCTCAGCGCAGTCCACTCAAGACATCATCAATAGTATCACTACCTTTGTCAGTGATCTAAACCAGACCTTACCTGCGACCCCATCAGGTACGATTATCATACCCGATGACCCTTATCGTGCTGATAGCCAGCTGGCCGTTGCTTACTATCCTACCTTACAACCTAGAGTCGCGGATAACGTGGTGATTTGGGATGGTAACCTAAAAAAGTATGCGCTAGACGAAGGTACTTTATACGGTAAAAACAATAAAAAACTGTTTAAAAATATCGCTGGTGACTTAGATAAAAACACAGTAGATCTATGGTCAGATAAGAACTACTCTAATGCCAATAATGAAGTGGAGTCAGGGGGCTTTTATGCGCAGCTAAAGACACCTGATACGGGCGTATCTTCTGTGAGAACCCTGTATGTAGAGGACTGGAATAGCGCTAATAATATGGACAAAAAAACCGTCCTGAGAAAGTTTGCCGTCAATGCTTCAGGTAAGGTTACCGTCGATAATAGTAGTTTAACCGATAGCAGTTTTAAAGATACGGCGACTTATAATGAGGCCACATTAAGAAAGCTACTGAACTTTTTAGGGTTTGATAAGCTACCAAGTACCGCAACTGCAGTTAAAGACATGACCCTAAAAGCGGAAAACGTATCACAAGCTGTCAAAGTTGTCGGTGCTACCATTCACTCAACCCCAGCTTCAGTGTCTTATTCTGCTACTTTAGATGACGCTGGCAGAGTAACCGACAAGCGTGATGACTATGTGTTATTTGGCTCATCTGAGGGTGGGCTACATTTAGTCAATGCCGACAACTATAGTAATGCTGGTGATGGTGGTAAAGAAAAGTTTGTCATCATTCCAAGAGAGATGCTTATAGACCCCGACAAGTCAGACGCCTTAGTAAAAGGTGCCAAAAAAGCTGCAATAGGCTCACCAAACTTTGGTATCGATGCGCCTTGGCTAGTGACTGCAGGTTATAAGTATGACTTTGATAACAAGAGGGTCCGTATTGATACCAGCGGTAAAGGCGTCTCAGCTTATGGGGGATTACGTATGGGCGGTGAGGCGCTGTATGGTGTCAACCTCAATGATGCCAATGCGCCTAAGATGCTGTTTTCTATCACGCCTAATACCAGTGGATTTAGCCGTATGGGGCAGATCTGGTCCAAGCCTACTGCTGCTAAAATCAAAACCAGTACATCAGAGTCGGATACTGGCACCGATGTTCTTGTATTCGGTGGTGGCTACGACATGTGCTACGAAAATCAAGGCTTTCAAGTGGGCATAACCGACGCTGAGCTAGGCAGCTGTTCTGATGCTTCATCAGCTAAAGGCAATGCGGTCTATATCATTAATGCAAAAACGGGTGAGCTAATCTGGTCAGCGTCTAGTGATAGTGGTGCAACTACCCAAGTCTCAGCCATGAAAAACAGTGTCGTCGGCGGTATCACCACCTTAGATCGTAATAATGATGGTTTTATGGATCATCTGTACTTTGCAGACTTGGGTGGGCAAGTATTCCGTGCTGACTTTACCAATGCTGGATTTGAGAAGCCCGTTGCAGAGGGGCAAACAGCCTCACCAGAAAGCACTTTTAGCAATACTCGAGTGACTAAGGTGTTAAGTAGTGCTTATTCAGGCAGCGATACCAAGTACAATTATAGATTTTATGAGCGCCCAGCTGTGAGTTTTTATCGCAACCCCAACAGCAATAGCTTATTTGCTTTGGTCAATGTGATTTCAGGAGATCGCAGCTCACCCTTGTCCAAGATGCGTGATACCACTAAGTCCGATAGACTCTACGGTATTATGGATACCGATGTCACCAGACCAGACAATATATTTTATGCCAGTGACTTTACTAGCAGTAGTAATGCCAATGGTCAAAAAGTCAGCAACTTAGCAGACAATGATTTAGCAGAGTTGCCGTTAGATATAGGAACGCCCTCAACTGCTGGCTATACTTTGGCGCAAAAAAACGTGGTGATCGATGAGCTCAAAGCAGGTGGGAAACAAGGTTGGTATTATCCCCTAAACAACTTTGATGGCTATGGCAATGTCCGATATACCAAAGGTATCGGCAAGTCAGCGGTGATTGATAGTTTCTTATATACCACAGTTTATAACCCAGATATGAATTATGGGGCTGTCGATGCGTGTGCGGCTGAAATCATCGGTGGTTCAGAAAGGCAGCTTTATTGTCTGCCTTATGGTATCTGTACGGATGAGGCATCCAAAAATGGTACAGGCGGCTTTGTCAGGGCGGGCAAAGGGATCCAAGAGCTGACCCTAGGTCCACGTAGCTCAGATCTCTCCAATCAGCGCTTGCTCATTGGTACGCAAACCTTGACTGAACGTGCCAGTGACCGTGTGGGATTTGGAGAAGACAGTGATAAAGGTTTATTTGAGCGCATAGCGGACAGTAAGGGGTTGGATCAAAGTTTATTAGATGCAAATGCAGACCGGATTCCTGGTAGTGGTACAGCGCCTACTCTGATACACAACGACCGCTATACCCTGCAGCCAAAGATCTGGTACGAAGTAGACTGATGGGATAATTGTATGAATACCAAAGCATTAATGCGTCAGTCAGGCTTTACACTCATTGAGCTGATGGTTGTGGTGATGATAATCGCTGTTTTAGCCGCTATTGCTGTTCCTTCTTATCGGCAATATGTCCTGCGCAATGCCGAGTTACAAGCGCAAGCACAGATGCAGCAGCTTGAGATAGAGCTCAACCGTTGGCGAGCGACATCATTGACTTACAAAGGCTTTAAGCCCAGACGACTCGATAATAATGGCGATGTCAGTCATGGCTATGATGAGACCGATGATATCACTATCTATGTACCCAAAGGCAGTAATAGTAGCAATTACCGCTATAAAATAACCCTAGTTGATGATAGTACCAGCGAGACTTTGGCGCCTGCAACCAATAGCTACTCTACAGCGGGCAGCTCTTGGCGTATGTTGGCAGAGCCAAACTATACTGGTATCACAAAAGATGCCTCTATCATCATGACTCGCAGCACGGGTCTACAGTGCAAGAGTAAAGATAGAGACGTCACCATAGATGATACCGACTGTGGTACTGGACAGGAGGAATGGTAATGCAATCATCAATAGACAATCAAAAAGGCTTTACCCTCGTTGAGGTGATGATTGTGGTTGCTATCATCGGGGTACTCGCTGCTATCGCTTATCCCAGCTATCAGCGCTATGTCATCAAGACCAAGCGTACAGATATGATGGTTGAGATGCAAAATATCGCTGCACAGATAGAAAGCCGTAAACTGGCACAAGGCAGCTATAGTGCTATCAGTGCTAAGGTGCTGGATGATTTTGAAGATGCATATCCTACCCAAGGCGTCGCACTCTACGATATAACGATTGCCCCTGATCCACTCACTGCCAAATGGACGATCACTGCTACTCCAAAATCTGGCACACAAATGGCAACAGATGGTACGTTAAGCCTAAATTATCAGGGGCTTAAATGTAAAGCAACGACTTGCAGCACAGGCGATGATTGGAACTAGGTATTAGTTCAGTCATTTTTATCAACGCAACTGTTAGTGCGCCATTACTGACAAAAAACGTCAACCAAACCCTAAATAGTGTGAAAGGCGTTTGGAAAAGGTGACAATTTTAGTAACCTTATAGTAACAATCCAAAATGAACAGAAATTGTCACCCAGTACCTCACTAAGCCTTTAATAGTAAGTGTTTGATTAATATCCATATGTCAGATGAATAATACCGCTTATACTAATCAGTCCAATTATCCTGCCAAAAATCCATAAAACTCTCTCAAAATCCAAAAAGTTGGCACGCTAGCTGCAACAGTACTGACAAGAAGGTTAATTTAACCACCAACCATAATATTTATGACTGCTGACAGATATCAACGCCTCACTATAACTGGCTAAGCTGTCATTACATTGTCCCAAAAGGAGTTCTTATGAACACTCAAAAAGGTTTTACTCTAATCGAACTCATGATCGTCGTTGCGATCATCGGTATCCTAGCTGCAATCGCTATTCCTCAGTATCAGAACTATGTAGGTCGTTCTAATGTAGCTGCAGCTGTTCAAACTGTATCTTCAAATAAAACTGGTTTAGAAGATTTTGTTTTAAACAATGGTTTTTTCCCAGATGGTGAAACTGAAATTCAACCAGCTACAGGCAGTGTAGAAGATGGAGACTATGTGGCAGCAGTTCCTGGTCAAACTCCAGGTGAGCTAGGAATCGTACCTTCAACTATTGGTCCGATTAAGATAGCAGATGAGGACACTACTCCTGGTGCGGGTAAAATACAAATACAGTTTGCTAATGGTAATCCAGGTGTAAAAGACAAGATTGTAGAGTTAAGTCGCGATGCTAATGGTACTTGGACCTGTTTGACAGACGTAGAAGAAAAGTTTGCAGGTAAAGCCTGTCCAGTAAGTGACTCGGCTCTAACTCCTATTTCATAAATAGTATAAGCTGAGCCCAATATAACTAACAGTTTGAACATTATTGATTTTACAAAAAAGCCAAACACGATGTTTGGCTTTTTTGTATTTAGAATTAGTTAAAACAATTCGAGACAAAACTTCACTTTTATCTTAAAGATTATACTCATCTCAAGACAGACCTTTGTGGCACGGTGTCTGCATCATAAACATATAACGATAATATAATGATGATGCTATGCAATACTCCCAAATTTGTCACCCTACCGCGCCCCTCTTGCCAAGACAGGCAGGATTTACACTTATAGAACTCATGATAATGGTTGCTATCATTGGCGTTTTAGCAGCGATCTCTATTCCCCAGTATCAAAATTATGTTACCAAGACTCAAACAACCAGAATAATTAGTGAGCTGGGACAGCTACGACTACCAATAGAAGAGTGTCTGCAGACAGGTAAGACGGTGATTGGGTTTGATACTAACGAATGCAATCCAAAGACGACTGGGGTCAATCTGATCGTAAGTGATTCACTGGATGGTGCGACTTTAGCCAGTGGTATGGCAGTCCTAGAGGTTACTAGTCCATTGACAGTGACGACCAGTGTCATCGCGACAATAACGCCTCAAGTTACTCAAAGACTGGCAGGTAAAAAGGTATTATGGTTGCGTAGCAGTGAGGGAACGTGGCGTTGCAGCAGCAGTATCGAAGCTATCTATTTGCCCAGTTTTTGTACGCATGTTGCTGCTTTATAATATCAAGCTCAAAACAGTTATGTAGGGTGGATTAGCGATAGCGTAACCCGCCTTACCCGCAGTAAGCGTAGGCTGTGGCTTTAGCCCAGCTTTAAAACTTTGTAAGAACAAAATGCTGGGCTAAAGCCACAGCCTACGAAAAACAAAAATTCCAGTGCAGTTTGTTTACGTTTCTCAAGACTAATGCCACAGCCTATGATAGACCTAAGCGAGTAACCCGCCTTACCCGCAGCGACAACATCCCAGCCAGAATAGTGTAAAATCATGCTATCTATCACGATAAGCTGATGAGTTTTTATGCAAAAGAAGGTCTTGGCAATATGTTTGGTCATCGCACTATTTGAAGGCTTCGCCGGTCTCGGTATCGAGATCTACGCCATCAGAATATCAGCAACCTATATCGGTGCCTCCATCGCCATCACTGGGGTCATCCTTGCCATGGTACTGATCGCCATCGCCGTCGGCTACTGGTATGGCGGACGCCTATCACAGTCGATTACCTCCCCAAGACAAGCGCTACTAAAAGCAGGACACGTCCTATCATGGTCAGCCGTCGCCCATGCCATCGCCTGTATGGTGCAGCTGCCCCTGCTGGCCGCTATGACCGCCAGTACCGACAGCCCCATCATCGCCGCTATCGGTGTCGGGCTACTATTTGGCGTTGGACTGGCGTTTGGCTCGACTTCCATCCCGCTGATTACCCAGTTTTTATCATTAAAGTATAAAAACTTGCAGGGCGTCGATGCGGGCAAAAACGCTGGCATGATGGTGGCGATCACCACTGTCGGCAGCGTGCTGGGCTCAACCGCCACCCCGATATTGTTATTGCCGTATATCGGCCTGATGAGTAGCTTGGCGCTATTTATCGCTGCTCTGGCATTTAGCGCTTGGCTGTGTACTCGTCTGGGCGTACAGATGCAGAGCGATGAGCCTAGCAGTCAGTCTCTACCTGTCATCAACTACATGCTGGCACTGTCAGCGGTGGTGATGACCGTCGCTTTTATCAGCTTAAATAAAACAGATACGGGCTTGCAAACCGCCACTGGCGCTTGGTTTATCAATTATGCGGTCGCTGATGGTCAGATGGCGGTCACCATCTCTGACAATCCCAGACACACCACCAGTAGCTGCTGGATGCCTGCGATCAAAAAGAACTGCCACTGGTATGGCGAGAAGACAGTCGAGAGTATCGAGCAGACCCTGCCCGAGCGCTTGGTATTCTTGGGCGGCGCTGGTATGGGCACGCCGAGCGAAGTGGCTTATCATCATCCTGACATGGCGCTGACGGTCATCGATATTGATAAAGACCTACCAGAGATTGTCGAAGCGCATTTTTTGGAAGCGCCGATAGCGGACAATATAGAATTCGTCGGTGATGACGCCAGAGGCTACCTGAATCGCCATAGCGATTTGCGCTATGACTTTATGCTCATCGATGCTTTTCAAGGTCGGTTTGTCGCCAGTAACTTATATACCCTAGAGGCGCTGAGCCAGTTTCAGCAGACCAGCACTCATATCATGGCAAACATCATCGGTAGGCCCGCTATCGAGCATGGCTATACTCAGACAATCTTTAAAAACTGGCATCAGGTGTTTGGCGACTCGGCCTACGTCATGACCAGCCATGACGGTACAGATCTGCAAAATATCCTGCTGTGCAACTTTGCATGCGCGGGTGGGCAAAAGCTATCACAAGCTGAATTTTTTAATAAAGACCAGCTGGTACATACCGATGATTTACCAAGATTGGAGCGATATTATTATCGCTCGATTGAAAGATTGTGAGTGGCTTAAAGTAATGATTGATTTATAAGCTTGGTAAGAAGGGTAGGCTGTGGCTTTAGCCCAGCTTCCAAATTCTACAAAAGTTACAATGCTGGGCTAAAGCCGCAGTCTACAACACTTATCAAAAACAAAACAATAAAAAAGGCTGCAGCATAAGCCACAGCCTCATTAACGGGGAGATTGGTTACTTAAAACCAAACTATCTTTCTAGATACTGAATCTTACCTTCCACACCGTCCCATTTTTCAGCATCGGGCAGTGGTTCTTTCTTCTCCGTAATATTCGGCCATTTTTGCGCCAGCTCTTCGTTGAGCTCGATAAATACTTCTTGTCCTTTAGGCACTTCGTCATCTGCATATATCGCATTAGCGGGACATTCAGGCACGCATAAGGCACAGTCGATGCACTCATCGGGGTCGATGGCGAGGAAGTTTGGCCCTTCATAGAAGCAGTCCACAGGACAGACTTCCACACAGTCTGTGTATTTACAAAGAATACAGTTCTCAGTCACGACAAAGGTCATATCGAGGCCTACAGTTTAGAAAAACCAACAAAAAACCATCTAACCGCATAACGCTATTAGATGGTTTAAAGGTTTAAACGTATTTATTGCGATCTACTTCTCTAGATACTGAATCTTACCTTCCACACCATCCCACTTTTCTGCTTCTGGCATTGGATCCTTCATCTCAGTAATGTTTGGCCACACTTGTGCCAGCTCGGCGTTGAGCTCGATGAATATCTCTTGCCCTTTAGGCACTTCGTCCTCTGAGAATATCGCATTGGCTGGACATTCAGGCTCGCATAGCGCGCAGTCGATGCACTCATCAGGATCGATGACTAAGAAGTTTGGCCCTTCATAAAAGCAGTCTACAGGGCAGACTTCCACACAGTCAGTATGTTTGCAAAGGATGCAGTTATCTGCAACGATAAAGGTCATATTGATGTCTACCTGTTATTGGTTTGGCTAAATGAATAAAACTAAATGAATAAAATAAGGCATATTTTAGCGCTTTTGGGCCAGTTTCACAAACCTCTTTAACGACTAATGAGTTGTTTGAGCTCATAGAGCAAATCATGCGCTTGCTTGGGTGTGAGACTGTCAGGATCGATAGTATCAAGCTGCTGTTGCAAGTTAAGTAATTGTTTTTGTTGTTGATTGTCAGGTAGTGATGCGTCTTGGTTATAGCTCTGGGTAAATGTCTCGGCTATAGAGTGATGATGCACTTGCTGTTCTTTATCCGTTACTGACTTAGCTAAGTCATTTTTATCATCAGCCGATTTCCCCTGATCTGCTGTCAGGGTGTCACTGGCTAAGGTGTCGAGCAGGTAACGTTTGGCATCGCTGAGCACTTGGTTTGGAATGCCTGCCATCTTGGCCACATGTAGGCCAAAGCTAGAGCTGGCAGCGCCTGCGTGTATTTGATGCAGCAGTAGTAGTTGCCCATCGACCTCACTGGCGGCGACGTGTACGTTGCGAATACCATCGTTGTGATTTGCCAGTTCCGTCAGCTCAAAATAATGAGTGGCAAATAATGTCAGGCAGCCAATTTCCAGCAGTCGATTGACACAAGCGTGGGCGATGGCCAGCCCATCAGTGGTCGCCGTACCGCGTCCGACTTCGTCCATCAGTACGAGAGATTTGTCAGTGGCATTGTTAAGGATATTGGCGGTCTCTATCATCTCTACCATGAAGGTCGACTTGCCACCTGCCAAGTCATCAGCTGAGCCAATACGGGTAAAGATACGATCGATATCGCCGATATGAGCACTAGCGGCGGGCACAAAACTGCCGCAATGGGCGAGTAGCACGATCAGCGCTGTCTGGCGCATATAGGTAGATTTGCCACCCATATTGGGGCCAGTGATGATGAGTAGACGTTCAGGATGCTCTTCAGCGCCAAGCGTACAGTCGTTGGCAACGAAATGGCTTATGTGGTTGGTGTGTTCAGGATGGTTGTTTCTATGAGCGCTATTAGTTGGGTTTAACGCTGCTTCGACCACCACATGGCGACCTTGGCGAATGTCGATGCAGGTGTGGTCTTGATGTTTATCAGGGTTTTGAGCGTGGCTTATATTTTGGTTTAATAAAGTAAGCTGCTGTTGGCCATTTTGTCTATGATCGCTGTTTTTGTCAGTTATATTGGCTGTATCTGCCATATTATCTGCAAGGTTATTTACAATACCATTGGCATTATCGGCACTCATGATCGGGCGTTGCCACTGGTAGCTAATGGCCAGTTGTGCCCAGTTACTCAGCACGTCTATCTGCGCGACAGCAGCACTGAGCTGTTGTAGCTCGGCCAAATGACTGGCAAGGGTGGTCAGTAGCTCCTGATACAGCTGTTTTTCCCGTGCCAAGGCGAGAATCTGCGCGCTCAGATATTCGGTCTCGACGGTTTTTAGCTCGTCAGTG
Organism: Psychrobacter sp. H8-1; assembly: GCF_904846575.1. Taxonomy (NCBI): domain Bacteria; kingdom Pseudomonadati; phylum Pseudomonadota; class Gammaproteobacteria; order Moraxellales; family Moraxellaceae; genus Psychrobacter; species Psychrobacter sp. H8-1. The sequence continues at coordinate 2,744,533 of NZ_CAJHBG010000001.1, read as the reverse complement.
ATAAAGCGCTCGCTATTTTTTAGCGTTTGTCTGCGGATGAAGTGCGCAGGGGCGTGTTGCGCTTGCATCTTGGGCAGCTCAAAGTAAAAGCCGCTGACTTTATTAAAGCCGACTTTTAGACTTGGTAGCTGATTGTCTTGCCGTGCGCGCTCTACCATCTCGTCTAGTGTCGCTTGGATGTTGTCATGGAGATGAGTCAGGCGATCAAACTCCTCATCAAAGCCAGCGGCTAACATACCGCCATCACGGATATGGGCCGGCGGCTCTGCAACGATGGCGCGTTCGATCAGCTCGGAGGCCACTTGCACGGCAGGTAGCTGCGCGGGTAATTGCTGCATCAACATCGGCAGCAGTCCTGCATGCTCATGGCTGATGCCTGCAGCATTGAGCAGGGCATTTAGTTGCTCACTACTGGCAATACTGTCGGCAAGCTTACGCAAGTCACGTGGCTTAGCGCTCATCAAAGCGATACGGCTACTAATACGTTCGATATCGCCGATGGCATTGAGCGTTTCGCGTAGGCTGGTAACGGGACAGGAGTTGGGTACGACAGAAGAGCTAGATATGTTAGCAGCGTCTGGCAAGTTATTTGCTGCGAGTAAGCTTGCGATCGCATCCAAGCGCTGATTGATGCGGGTATGCTGACGCAGGGGCCGCTTCATTTGCTGCACCAGCAGACGCCTGCCCATCGGGGTCTTACAATGATTGACCACCGATATCAGCGAGGTGCCATTATTGCTGGCAGGGGTAAATAGCTCAAGATTTTGCTGACTATTGGCATCGATGATCAGATAGTCATCGCTGTATTCTACAATTAGCTGATTGACTTGTGGTACGTGGCGCTGCTGAGTCTGGCGGGCATAATGAATCAGCGCGGCACAGCTTGATTGCGCCAATGCTGCATCAGCAATGCCCAAGCCATCAAGGCGCTGTACGTCAAACTGCTGACACAGCGTCGCTGCCGCATGCTCACGGTGAAAGTCGTTGGCCGCCACTTCTATAATCGGGCAGTCGAGATGACTGCGCAGCCATGCCAACCATGTCTCATCAAGCGCTTCGCTAACGATACATTCGCTGGGGGCAAAGCGCGCCAGTACGGTAAGCATCTGTGCCTGTAGCTGCTCAATGCCCTCATTGTTTCTATTATCTGCTGTTAGCGTTTGCGTGGTCAAGGTGCCTGCTGCCAGATCCAACTGGCTGACGGCGGCTTGTAGTGGTTGCTTGGAGTTGGCTTTTGGCGCAGCGATATCTATGGCGACCACCGTTGGGGTATGATTTGGCGCGATAAGTGCATCATCGGTGATGGTGCCTGCGGTCAGGGTCTTGACCACTTCGCGGCGCATGATGCCACCCGCAGTCGGTTTGCTATTATCCTTTTTTTGCTTCTCGCCGATAGTAGGAAGGTGAGGGGCGTTACTATTAGCAGTGCTGCTGGCTGATTCATCAATTTGCTCACAGACCACCACCGTTTGCCCAGCTGCAATCAGTCGCGCCATATAGCTGTCAGCTGCGTGGAAAGGTACACCTGCCATGGCGATAGTGTTGCCTGCTTTATCAGTACCACGGCGGGTCAGGGTAATGTCTAATATCTGCGCCGCGCGCTTGGCATCATCAAAAAACAACTCATAAAAGTCGCCCATCCGATACAGCAGTAACGCATGGGGATAGTTTGCTTTCATGGTCAGATATTGCACCATCATTGGCGTATGATGCGCTAGATCGTAGACAGCATCACCGATGGTCAAGATTTCAGCAGCAGTGTGGTTGGTATCATTGGTCGCAGAGGGTTTAACAGTCATGCACAGTCTCTTATATTTATTGCTTGGCTTATATTAAATTGACAAGGATTTGGATGGGTTTGGATCAAAAGTAGGATTTTTTTTATGGTTATAACCACACTCTCAACTCACTAAATGTATTGGCGTAGGCTGTGGCTTTAGCCCAGCATTTTGCTTTCGCAAAGGTTTAAGCTGGGCTAAAGCCACAGCCTACCTAGAATATAGGGTTTTTATAGCGTTACCTTCCATTATCTGGCTTATTGGCATAAACACCATTTTAACATGAGCTGCCGCGTTTCGACGTTGGCGAATAGTTGGGCATTTATCTGGTTGGTTATCTATTCATAGCTGATTCACTTAAAAACGATACAGTGCTGCTGGAATGCTATTTTTTGAAGTACAGTTGCGCAGCCTCTGTCGGCGTAGGCACAGCACGCAAGTAAAATTTATACCAGTAGCACGTGGCTACTAATAATGTATCGGTTTTATTTAGTAATGACTATATTTATCCGTCCACTTATCTGCTCAATGCCCTTGTATCCATCAGCGCCATAACCATATATAATAACGGCACACTTTATTGGGTGATAAGATGACGGCAGGCTAATGTGCGCGCTCATTATCGAATATTTCCATAGGTTAAAAAATTATGTTATCAAAGATTGTAGGCAGTGTTGTTGGCACCAGAAATGACCGTGAACTTAAGCGTATGCGTCGCGTGGTCAGCAAAATCAATGCCCAAGAGGCTGGCGTGCAAGCCCTGTCTGACGAACAACTGCAACAAAAAACCGAAGAGTTTAAAGCGCGTTTTCAAAAAGGCGAGAGCTTAGAAGCCCTGCTACCAGAAGCCTTTGCCGTTTGTCGTGAGGCGTCATTACGCATCACGGGCATGCGCCACTATGATGTGCAGCTGATCGGTGGTATCACCTTGCACGAAGGCAAAATCGCCGAGATGAAAACCGGTGAAGGTAAAACCTTGATGGCGACGCTGGCCATTTATCTCAATGCCATTAGTAGTAAAGGCGTGCACGTGGTCACGGTCAACGATTACTTGGCCGCCCGTGATGCGGATTTGAACCGTCCGCTGTTTAATTTTTTGGGATTGACGGTTGGGGTTATCTATTCGCAGCAGCCACCGCAAGAGAAGGTTGACGCTTATCAAGCCGATATCACTTACGGTACCAACAACGAGTACGGCTTTGATTATCTGCGCGATAACATGGTGTTTAGTCTCGCGGAAAAAAAGCAGCGCCCGCTGAACTTTTGTATCATTGATGAGATTGACTCCATCTTGATTGATGAAGCGCGTACGCCACTGATTATCTCAGGGCAAGCCGAAGACTCATCGCGGATGTATGCGCTGATCAATACCATCATTCCAGTATTGGTACGCTCAAAAGATGAAGAAGCCAATAAAAATAACGAAGACGAAGACTTTTGGATCGATGAAAAAAACCGTCAAATCGAGATCAGCGAAAAAGGCTACGAAAAGATTGAGCGCTTCTTAATAGAAGTCGGCGAGCTGGGTGAAAACGAGAGTCTGTATAGCCCAAGTCGTTTGCCACTCTTGGCACACGTACAAGCCGCTATTCGTGCCCATCATATCTTTGTCAAAAACGTCCATTATATCGTTGATGATGGCGAAGTGGTCATCGTCGATGAAAACACAGGTCGTACCATGCCTGGTCGCCGCTGGTCAGAAGGTCTGCATCAAGCGGTAGAAGCCAAAGAAGGCGTGGAGATTCAAGCTGAAAACCAGACGCTTGCGACCACCACTTTTCAGAACTTCTTCCGTCTGTATGACAAGCTATCTGGGATGACTGGTACTGCGGATACCGAAGCAGCAGAATTTAAGTCGACCTATGATTTAGAAGTGGTGGTTATCCCGACGCACAAGCCCATTGCGCGTATCGATATGGATGATCAGATCTTTTTAACCAAATTGGGTAAGTACAAAGGCATCATCCGCGAGATCAAAACGATTCAAGAAAAGGGCGCGCCCGTACTGGTCGGTACAGCGACGATTGAAGCCAGCGAAGAGCTGTCTTATTTGCTCGATCAAGAAGGCATCAAACATAACGTCCTAAACGCCAAACAACACGAGCGTGAAGCCGAAATCATCGCGCAGGCAGGTAGCCCTAAAGCGGTGACCATCGCCACCAACATGGCAGGCCGTGGTACCGATATTATCTTGGGTGGTAACTGGCAGTCGTTTATCGAAGATATCGACAATGTCAGCCCTGAAGAGATGCAGCGCTTGCGAGAGCAATGGCTGGTCAAGCACAATCAAGTGGTTGATGCAGGCGGTCTGCATATCATTGGCTCTGAGCGTCACGAGTCACGCCGTATTGATAATCAGCTGCGTGGTCGTGCTGGTCGTCAGGGTGATCCTGGTATGTCGCGTTTCTTCTTGTCATTAGAAGATGATCTGATGCGTATCTTCGCAGGCGATCGCGTGGTCAATATGATGCGCGCCATGGGTCTCAAAGAAGACGAAGCCATCGAACACAAAATGGTTTCTAAGTCGATTGAAAACGCGCAAGGTAAAGTTGAAAGCCGCGACTTTGATGCGCGTAAAAACCTACTAAAGTATGATGACGTGGCCAACGAGCAGCGTAAAGTCATCTATAGTCAGCGTGATGACCTGCTCGCTGAGACGGATCTGCTAGAAGCCATCGAAACCATGCATCATGAAGTCTATAACGCCATGATCAATCAGTTCATCCCGCCAGGCTCTATTGATGATCAATGGAATATCGATGGGCTAGAGGATGAGCTAGAAGAAGAGTTTAAGCTGTACATGCCGATTAATGATTGGCTCGATGAAGACCGTCGCCTTGATGAAGAAGGTCTGCGTGCGAAGATTATCGATACCGCGCTTGCGCATTATCACAGTCGCCGTGAGCAGATGGGTGAGGAAAATGCCGCCCAGCTTGAGCGTCACTTTATGCTCCAAAGCCTTGATAAGCACTGGAAGGAGCACCTAACGCAGATGGATCAACTGCGTAAAGGGATTCATCTACGTGGCTATGCACAAAAGAACCCTGAGCAGGAATATAAGCGTGAATCATTTGAGCTGTTCCAGATGATGCTGGGTGCGATTAAGTCAGAGACTGTACAAGATTTATCACGCGTTCATATTCCAACCAAAGAAGAGTTAGAAGCGCTAGAGGCGCAGCAGCGTGCAGATGCTGAGCGTATGCAGATGCAGTTTGAGCACAGCGAAGTGGCCAATCTAGCTGGCGAAACCCCGCCAACGCCGCGCCCGCAAAATCAAGGCGCACGGGCAAGTGGCCAGATGCGAGTGAACCTTAGTGGCGGTGTCGCAGCAGGTGCTGGTATGGCTGCAAGTGCTGCTGATGCCAATGCAGCTGACGCTGAGCCAAACCCATATGCAGGGATGAATATCAGCCGTAACGCTCCTTGCCCCTGTGGTTCGGGTCTCAAATACAAGCAATGTCACGGCAAAATTTAATGGTTAGTGTTTAGCAGTGAATATTTAACAGTTATAGGTATATTATGACTGATCTTAAATACCCATAATGGTGCACCGTTATGGGTATTTTTATATCGATTTATCAACCAGCGCCGTAAAACCACATCATTCTAGGGCGTGGATACCAGGCGTCAACCGTTGTCGCCCAATATTGCGAATGCCTTGATAACCGCACTCATTGAGATCATAATTATTCCATGAAAACGCTCAAACTACGCATCAAAGACAAACACGCGAGTCAGCTCAATATCTTAGCTGGGTCGGTCAACTTTGTCTGGAATTACGTCAATGAGCTTAGTTTCAAACATCTTAAGCGCACGGGCAAATTCTTTTCGGCTTATGACTTGGCCGCTTACACCAAAGGTGCGGGTGAATACCTAAATCTGCACAGTCAAACCTTACAAGCAGTGACGGAAACCCATGCCAAGGCTCGAGCACAGTTTAAAAAAGCCAAACTCAACTGGCGCACCAACAATCCAAGAGCCAAGAGAAGAAGCTTGGGCTGGATTCCTTTTAAAAAGACCGCCATTAAGCACTTAGCAACCCGTCAATCAGGCAAGAAAAGCCTTAAATCCACCATTCAGCTAAGCCTCGCTAAGGGTAAAAAGCTGATCATTGATTTGTGGGATAGCTATAACCTCTCCTTCTATAGCATCAACACTTGCGAATTGGTACAAGATAATCGTGGCCACTGGTATGCCTGTATCACCGTTAAAGAATTTCCAAAAACAGTTTGTGGCACGGGCCAAGTCGGTATTGATTTAGGCTGTAAAGATGCCGCAGTCAGTAGTGAGGGTGATCAGCTACAAACCAAAGTCACCCATCAATACGCAGAAAAACTGGCCATCGCTCAACGAGCCAAGAATAAAAAACGGGTCAAGGCCATTCATGCCAAGATTAAAAACACCCGCCAAGATTTGATCCATAAATTCACATCAAAGCTTGTCAAAGCCAACAGTTTAATCGTTGTTGGTAAAATAAAATCAACATCATTCACTAAGGGCAAACTGGCCAAATCCGTCTATGACGCTGGTTGGTTTGACATTAAGCGGCAACTGGATTACAAATGCAAGCATGCAGGTTGTCACTATATCGAAGTGAATGAAGCGTACACCACCCAAACCTGCTCGTGTTGCGGCTCCCGCCAAGACAGTCCGAAAGGTAGAGAAGGTCTTGGTATAAGAGAATGGTTTTGCAGTTCTTGTCAAACTGCCCATAACAGAGATGTTAATGGAGCAAAAAACATTCTCGCGGTCGGGCTTGACCGTCTTTAGTAGGAATCCCCGTTCCTTTAGGTCGGGGAGGAAGTCAATTGAGTGGATTGAGTGCTTTCTAGCCCATTTAAAATTTACGGTTCAGATTGAGGGCGCGCCCTAATCAATATTCACAAATTCAACCGATAGGTTTAGCCAAGCAGTTCGCTATTGGGCAAGCACAGCGCTAAGAAGTGATTACTTACAAATTCAGCATAGGCGTGCAGATATGGACACGTTATAGTGTTTAACATATCTAGCTAGGAGATGACGATGAGTCTAGGGCAATTAAAACAATTACGATCTTATATATTTATGACGGGTTTATTGGCTGCTGCTATCAGTATCAGTGCCTGTCAGAAGCAAGAGCCAGAGTCGGACCTAACTGACAGTGTCAATGCTGAAGAGTCAGTACCAATGTCCGCTGAGCCTGCAGAGCCTAGCGACATAGTGATTTTGGATGATAATGATGACATTACGATGGAACCAGAAGGTGAGATAGGCGCAGAAGATGAGTTAACAGATGCGACCTCAATGGATGTAGAGAGTGACGCAGTGGTGGATGCTGATACCGAGACTGATGCAGCACAGTAATTTGGTTATCGTTGGGCGTGGCGGCTACTGAAGCCCTAAGTATAGAGAACAAAAGCAACGCGGCGGCGTTGCTTTTTTTGTGCATCAAATTGTTGTAAAAAGTTGACGTCTTTAAAGAGGTTTATTTTTTATGAACGCGCGCGGCCTCATGTTCCAAAAAGCCTTCTTCTTTGACATCTAGCTCTTCATGCTTGAGCTCAACTTGGATACTATCAGTATGTGTATGGGTAGTTTTACTGACCTCGACTTCCTGAACCACGTGAGTATCTTTGGTAATGGTGGCGACTTGCCGTGATAGCACAATCTCGACAGGCTCATCACCAATCTCAACCTGTTTGCCATTGATGGTGACGACAGCTTTGCTATCTAGGGACGGCTCAACGTGGCGCAGTATGTCTTTATCATCGTACTGACCTGAGAGCAAATCTTGGCTTTCGGCATCATGATAGTCTGTACGAATAGTGAGATATTCTTCTACCAGCTCAATAGGCACTTCAATCGTTTTGCTGCGTGTATGTTTAGTGACTGTGACTTTTCCAACATCTAAGCGTTCTTTATTGACGACTGGACGCTCTTCTAATAGCTCTAGATGGTGAGTGCTTGCTTGTTCATTGATCGGAATGTCGGCACTGGCTTTTAGCATAGCGTTATCAGCTGTGTCCTTTAAGTTATCGGGTGCGGGCAGTTTATTCTCAGCCGCATGATCTTCTATTTTTGCATTGGTGTTAGTTGCGCTATCGTTATTATAGTCGGTGCTCATGATCATAATCCTTATGGTTGTGAGAGTGTTCTTTTATATGGCAGCTTTCAGAGTTTCGAAGTAGGGTGATTGACCTACTTTATTCTTATCATAATCTTTATATTGGTATCATGGTAGCTTGATTATATATGCCGCTTTAATCCTTTAAATCTTCTTAAAACCATGCTTTTTATAGTGTTAAAAAGTGAAACATAATAAGCATAAAAAAAGGTCAGAGACTGACTCTGACCTTAATTGACTGAGTCTAGATACTCAGCTAAAAAGCATTAACACCATTCTTATAACTATATTAATAAGGATAATGCTAAAGCATCATATATCAAAAGCTATATAAGAAATTACATACCACGAACGCGGCGTACGTCTTCAGCAGTGATGTCGTCACGGTCTATGATATTGCCTTCACGGTCGACAACATGGCCTTCATCATTGACGTCTAGCTCTTCACGCTGGATAGTCTCAACGATAGTCTCTGTGTGGCGTTCGGTGGTTTTACCGACATTCACTTCTTCTGTAACGTATGTTTCTTTACCAACGCGAGCACGTTCAGCTTCTAACTCAACCTCGATAGATTCGTTGCCAGTCACATCACCGATACGACGATCCGTTGGGCGATCTACATTGGTACGTTCGATATGAGCATGCTCTTCTTCCAGTTCTACATCGACATTACGGTCTTCTGTAACCACATGCTTGCCTACTTTTACCAGACCTGCAACGATGCGGTCTTTATTTACCGTCAGGCGCTCTTCTAGGAGCTCTAGGGTATTTGGTGCATCATAGGCAGTATCTGCAATATCCATACGCTCTTCTGTCGGTACGGTGTCAGCGACAAAGGCTTGACGATCTTTTTCGTACTGGTCTTTATAACTGTACTGATAGTCATGGTCATACTTTTCCATAGCTTCTACTTGTGATTTGGTTAGGCTATCAAAGAATACGTCATCACCAACGATACGAGCAAGACCTGCTGGCACGAGGACTTCTTTTGAGCTAAACCATCCACCAGCATCAACAATCAAATAACGAATGCGGCCAGTCGTATCTTCTACTAGAGCACCTTCAATTTTACCGATTTTTTCTTCATTGACGCCATAAGCAGTTTTGCCTGTTGGGTCAAAGTAATCATCACCAATAAGGTCTTGATGCGTTGCTTGGATATCTTTTAAACGAATTAGTTGGCTCATTGTTGTCATCCTTTTCTATTATTAAGTCATTTTTATGAAAATAAAGCGCTAATATCAGCACTCATTATTGAGTCTTATTAAAAATAAATTTGCTGTATGTAGCAGCAAGTGTTTTTATACTCGTTGTCTTTGTTTGCTGCTCCAACAACATTTGATTATCGTAACACTAAGATTTTTAATGAAATATAGGAGTGAAGTAGCCGTGTGTGCAACTGACGTAATTGCGTGTAATGGGCTGTAAGTGCCACAACATTGTAAGGGTAAAAATTAACGCTGCTTTACATTGAGATGAGATTGCGACTTAATTTTATACCAAACCCAAAAAGTACGATTAATTTTGTCAAACTTGCTAAGCCTACTAGGAGTAGTACTTGCACAAGTTTGCCGCGTTACTCTAATTTTTGGAAGTGGTATTAGTTCAGTGAAAAGTTATCAGGCACAAAAAAACCGCACTGTACGCTGACAATGCGGTCATCGAGTTTTAAGGCAATTTACAAAACCAGCTTTTGTAAAGCAAGCTTATTTAGGCAAGTTCAATAGCGACAGCAACAGATTCACCGCCACCGATACACAAGGCTGCAACGCCTTTTTTGCCACCAGTACGTTTCAGTGAGTTGATAAGCGTCACAAGGATACGTGCACCTGAAGAACCGACAGGATGACCTAAGGCACAAGCACCGCCTTCGATATTTACTTTAGCAGGATCGATTTTTAGCTCGTCCATGGCTGCCATAGTAACCATGGCAAAGGCTTCGTTGATTTCCCATAGATCAACATCTTCAACCGACCAACCTGCTTTAGGCAATAACTCATTGATAGAGCCAATATTTGCAATGGTAAACTCACTTGGATGACGTGAGTGCGAGGCAGAAGCGATGATACGTGCCTGATAATCAAGCCCTTCAGACTCAGCCTGCGACTCTTTCATCAGTACGACAGCTGCTGCACCGTCTGAGATAGAGCTGGAGTTGGCAGCGGTGATAGTACCGTCTTTGGAAAAGGCTGGGCGCAGCGTAGGAATACGCTCAATATTGGCAAGACCTGGCTCTTCGTCAGTATCGACTGTTTGCTCGCCTTTACGGGTCTTATAAGTGACCGGCTCAATCTCGTTTTTGAAATGACCGTCTTTGATAGCGGTTAACGCGCGGTTGACAGACTCAATAGCAAACTCGTCCATCTGCTCGCGCGTGTAGCCTTTTTCATCAGCCATCTCTTGCGCGAATTGACCCATTAGGCGGCCAGTTTCGGCATCCTCAAGACCGTCTAAGAACATATGATCTTTGACTTCTTTATGACCCATACGATAGCCACTACGTGCGCTTGGCATGATATAAGGGGCATTGGTCATTGATTCTAGACCACCTGCGACAGCGATGTTGATGCTACCTGCTTTGATCGCATCATGGGCTTGCATCACAGCTTTTAGACCAGAGCCGCACAGCTTATTGATGGTAACGGCACCTGTCGCATCAGGTAGACCTGCTTTTCGCATTGCTTGGCGGGCAGGACCCTGACCAAGACCAGCTGACAGGATACAACCCATAATGACTTCATCAACGCTCTCTGCGCTGACGCCTGCACGCTCTACCGCCGCTTTGATAGCAGTAGCGCCTAGATCGGTAGCGCTAACGTCTTTTAGTGCGCCTTGAAAGGCACCCATTGGAGTACGGGCACCATTAACAATTACAATTGCATCATTAGACATTATTTTTTCCTTGTTGGCATGTGTTAAAAAGCTCAGCACTCAATTGGTTCGGCGAACCTCTTATAATGCCAAGTATCATTGGAGAAACAGTATCGTTGGACAGTAATTATAATGCGTATATACGAAGCATAATTCAAGTGCGCTGATTCAAATGCTTTGATTAATCAAGCTCATCTAAACGAATACGCACCACTTTATCCGTGACGGCATCAAGCTTTTCGATTTTTTCGATGGCAAGATTCATCTGATTTTCAACCACAGGTAGGGTTAAGATAATCACGGGTACTTGGCCAAGTTTGTGCGCAGGTTTTTGTAAAATAGCATCAATATTGATACCAGCATCACTTAATATACGAGTAATATCAGCGAGTACCCCTGGATTGTCATAAGCGTGGACACGTAAGTAGTAGCCTGTTGTCATTTGCTCTGCACGCAGGATAGGCGTGTCAGACAGCTGCTCTGGCATAAAGGCCAGATGCGGTACATGATGACTGCCTTGGCTTTGATCATCATTAGCCTTAGCATCGCCATTGTTGCCTAAAATGCGTACCAAATCCATGACATCCGCCATCACGGCTGATGCCGTTGCACCAGCGCCAGCACCATCACCGCAGTACAGTGTCTGCCCGAGTGGGTGTGAGTTGACCAACACGGCATTTTTTACGCCATTGACATTGGCAAGCAAAGCATCTTGCGGGATCAATGTTGGATGAACGCGGAGCTCAATACCAGCACTGCCTGAGTCTGCACTGTCACGGCGCACAGCAAAGCCTAGATGCTTGATACGGTAGCCTAGCTCTTCGGCGTAATTGACGTCTTGTAAGGTGATGCCAGTGATGCCTTCACAATAGACTTTGTCAAACTGTAGCGGAATACCGAAGGCGATAGAGGCCAAAATAGCCAGCTTGTGTGCCGCATCGATACCTTCTACATCAAAAGTAGGATCTGCTTCAGCATAGCCAAGCGCTTGCGCCTCTGCCAGTACGTCTTCGAAGGTCCGACCTTTATCACGCATCTCACTCATAATAAAGTTGCCTGTACCATTGATGATACCAGCCAACCAGTCGATTTTATTGGCCGCGAGTGCTTCACGCATGACTTTGATAATCGGAATACCACCAGCGACTGCTGCCTCGTAGGCCACATGCACGTTGTGCGCTTCCGCTAAGGCAAATATCTCATTGCCATGCTCAGCAAGTAAGGCTTTGTTGGCAGTGACCACATGCTTGCCGTTTTTGATGGCGTGGATGATGAGGTCTTTGGCAAAAGTCGTACCGCCGATGACTTCGACGACGATATCGACATTGTCACTGCTTGCAATGGCCATCAAATCATCGTTTTGGACAATACTAGTATCAATATCGTCACGCTGTCTGCGTGTACCAACTTCGGTGATAATGATATCGCGTCCGCTGCGACGTTTGAGTTCGTCTAAGTTGTCATTGATTAGGTTGATCACGCCAGTACCGACAGTACCTAGGCCAAGTATCGCTAGTTTGATGGATTTACTCACAGTATCCTCAGGAGGTCAAATAGGTGAAAAAAAGTAAATAACGCTTTATCGTATCATACTGATAAGCGCTAAGGGCGTCTACACAATGTACGGTCGCGTATAGTGCTTTTTTATAAACAATTAAGTTTATCTGTTACTAATATCAGTTGATGCCTACCGCTTGCGCCAACTGCGCTGCTGGTAGATAGCCGCCGACTTGTTCGCCAGACTCAGTAAAGATAGCAGGCGTACCGCGCACACCCAGACTGGCACCTAAAGCCATATGCTCGGCGACCGGATTGTCACAGGTAGGTGCTTGTACGTTGGCACCCATCTTGGCTTGATCCATCGCAGCGATGCGATCTTCACTACACCAGATCGCTTCCATCTTAGGAATCGATTGCTGATTACGCGGCCAAGCCAAATAGCGCACTTCGATGCCACGGGCATTGATGTCTTCTATTTCTTCATGGAGCTTGGTGCAGTAAGGGCAGTCGGCGTCGGTAAACGAATAAATGACTGACTTGGTTGCGCCTGTCGCGGGATAAATGATCATCTCACTTTTATCGACATTTTTTAGTGTTTCTTGAGCAGTACGGGCGACTAACGGACTACTGATATCAACAGGCACTTCGCCGCCGACACTGATGATCTGACCTTGAATAATATGTTTGCCTGACTTGTCAGTAAAGAAAGACGGCAGACCTTCAGCGCTCACCCAGTAGATGCCTTCCATATCTGTTGGCACTGCTGAGGTGATGGTTTCCTCAATGCCAGAGGCCTGCAAGTTCTCTTGTAAAGACTTGACGACTGCTGGGTCACTGTCTGCTGTAGCAGTATTTGTAGTACTACTTGTCTGCACGTTTTTTACCGTACTGCTATCGCTGGCCGCATCATTCGAGCAGCCTGCTATGCCTAGCACGAGCAAAGCACTTATGATGGAATGAGAGAGTTTATTGCGAATAAGCGCAGTGCTAGAGTTTTTGACAGTAGAAGATAAAAAAGACATATGATGTTTCCTGTAGGCAGGCACGCCTAAACATGGTTTTGGTATAAACTGAGATCAGAAAGTTGTAGGTTTATAACGTATTTACTGCTAAAAAAAAGCATAATAAAGTAGCGTTAAAATATTTTATAGCATTTAAAAGGCTCTATACTAACATATTTAGATAAATGACCGTCAAAAGGCTAGTACCTTAAATTGCTAACGCGTTAAACAACAAAAAATAAAAACAAGATACATTCTTACTATGTCATACATGGCGTTGGCTAAGTAGGCTACAATAAATATTAGCAGATATTTTACTTATTCATGGCATCATTCATGCTGTGAAAATCATATAACAAAAACTTACTCTAAGGAACGCGCATGGCAGGTGGTAGTTTATTAATGTTACTCGACGATATCAGTGTCATTTTAGATGATGTGTCAGCCATGACTAAGGTGGCGGCCAAAAAGACAACTGGGGTATTGGCTGATGACTTGGCACTGAATGCTGAGCAGGTGTCTGGGGTCAAAGCAAATCGAGAATTGCCAGTGGTATGGGCGGTAGCAAAAGGCTCTTTTGTTAACAAACTTATCATAGTGCCAGCAGCATTGCTTATTAGTGCTGTCTACCCACCTCTAGTTACCTTTTTATTAATGTGCGGCGGCTTATACTTAGCTTATGAAGGGGCAGAGAAGGTCATTCATAGGTTTTGGCCCCACCTATTACCCCATGACGAGCAGCAGACTGCCCGTCTGCAAGCCAATGCGCAAAACGTCGACTTGGTAGCCCTTGAGAAGCAAAAAATCAAAGGCGCTGTCAGGACGGATTTTATTTTGTCGGCTGAGATTATCGTGATTGCGCTCGGCTCAGCAGTAGCATCAGGTGCTACTTTTATGCAAAAAAGCTTGGTGTTGTCTGTCATCGCTGTCGCTATAACCGTTGGTATTTATGGTTTGGTTGCTGGCATTGTAAAAATAGATGATGCAGGTTTGCATCTGATGGACAAAGAAAGTGACTTTCAACAAAAAATAGGTAAGGTTTTATTTACTGCTGCTCCTAAGCTCATGAAGTTCTTATCTATTGCTGGTACGCTCGCCATGTTTTTGGTCGGTGGTGGTATTTTGGTTCATGGTATCGGATTTTTACAAGATGGCGTAGAGGATATAGCGGATCTGACAGGGATCTTTGAAAGCGTGACCACTACACTGCTGAATGGTGTTATCGGCTTCATCATTGGCGCTGCCGTTGTCGCTATTTTTACTATTATAGGCAAGATACGCGGTAATAATGGTAAGTCGTCTGCACACTGATGCTCTCGATTTACTATAGGTTAGCGCAGGCTGTGGCTTTAGTTAGTTGAGTGTGGATTAGAAATAGAAAACCCCCAAAGTTGCTAGCAACTTTGGGGGTTTTATTTTGTATACAGTATCAGAGCTAGAGCGTGTATTAGCTGTCGCTATCTGAGTGTTCAGATTCTGATTTTTCCGCTTGCGAGGGCTTTTTATGCTCAGCTTTTGGCTTGCGACTACGAGCTTTAGGAACCTTTGGCGTCGTCAAACTAAACATACCCGTTTGTGGCAGCAGTTGCTCAGCGACATTTTCAATCATGTTTTTATAGCTGGCAATCGTGGTTTTAGACTTACCTGATGCATCCTCTTTCGCAGACTCATCATTATCTGCTTGCTCGACTTCTAGCAAATGCTCACTTTCAGCACTGATATCGTCCGCTTGCTGCTGGCTGCTCAAAGCGTCTGCTTCTATTTCATCGGCAGCGACTTCACTGCTGTCTTGCGTAGTATCGGCTTGGAGTTCATCAGATGAAGCCTCATTAGTCACGGCCTTTGACAGCTCATTACTGTCAGTTTCAGGGCTTTCACCTTCAGGGCTTTTGGTTTCAGAACCCTCAGCTTCAGATGCCGAGTCCGCTTGCTGCTGTGTCTCCTGACTGTGCTGCTCCGGCTGTGCATTTTCAACACTAAGCACTGCTACTTCTTGGTAGTCAGGATGCTGTCCACGAGGGTCATTGCTAGCGCGTTTGCTGATAGCGCGTGGTTCAACTTCCGTCTTACCTTGAGCCAAAGCAAACTGGCTGACGGCTTGGGTCATGGCATCGAAGCGTGCAATATAATCCGCGCTTAATGGCTCATAGCCGTAGTTGCTAAAGTCAAATTCGCCATTATCGACAGCAGCTTTTGCATTGTCATCAGCAGGTTTGGTTTGCTGTGCTTGTGCGTCAATAGCGGCAATGAAACAGCTGATCACACCGTCATTTTGCAAACGACTCTCTGCGTCTGTTAAGGCTGCACGGATGAACGCTCCAACCGTACCACGAATAGCTGGTGCACTCGTCTGAGCTGGCGCGCTAACGTCTACAGTTGCAGCACTTTGCTGCTGGCGTACGACACGTGGGTCATTACTGGCTTGACCAAACTTCTCAGCGGTTACGTAACGCTCAGCAAAAAACTCATCATGAGTCAGCGTAAACTCAGCGCTCTTGTCAGCACTACTGGTATCAGTGCTAACCGTTGCCTCAGCTGCATTATGACTGTCAGTAGCTTTAGCGTCTGCAGTAGTATCTAAAGCAGTATCTACAGCGCTCTCAGGTGCATCGGCTTTTGCCGCCACAGGCTCTTGCTCTGTCGCACTACTCTCAGAAGCTTTGCTATCTGTCGCTTGGCTTTCTTTGGCTTTGCTAGGCTGCGAGATATTCTCAACCTTATCTGCAATAGCAGTTTCAGCTTTTGTCTCGCTGACGGGAGCTGACGTTTGCGCGGCTGGCTTACTATCGCTGCGGTTAGGAGTATCAGACGGCTTGTCAGTTGTTACTACGTTGGTTGCATTAGCTTGCGTGGCCACATCCTTAGGTGCCGCTTTTCCTGCCTTACTGTCGTCTAAAGACAGATGCACCACTTCAGCGGCTTTGAGCTTCGCTGGTGCGACATTGACCTGTAGCGTCACTTCGTTAGGGTCTTGACTGCGCTTAGCATTTGGCTGAGCTTTGTTGTTAGCAGCTGATGACTGGCTGCTTTGTTTGCCATTGTCAGTCGCTGCGGTTAATGTCTCACCACGCTCAAGCTTGCCACGTGAGTCGCGCTTACTATGGGGTTTGCGCTTAGCACGAGATGGCTCGGCAGAGGTGCTGCTGTCTTGACGGTGGTCGTCGTTACGGTCAGCAGTGGTACGCTCGCTGCCATTTCGTTCATTGCTTTGACGACTGCGGCCACGCTCACTACTGCGCTTGTTATCGTGCTCACGCTTATCTTGACTGTCAGTCTGCTTGTCGCTAGAGCCATTAGCAGTGCTGCTATCACCCTCATTATCGTCACGCTGCTCTCTTCTTTGACGCGGCTTAGAAGGTCTCGGTTTGCGTGATTTACGTCTTCTTTTGTCGTCGTTTTCACCCTCGCCATTACTCTGACGAGGTGCTTGGGTGTGCTCGCCTGGCTGCTGACTGTTGTCCTGCTGAGTCACTGCTGCGCTTTGAGTTTGGCTCAAAGCACTATTATCAACTTGACCAAACGATCCTAGACTTTGAGCACCTGTATTGACCAGTGCCTCAATGGCTTCGGCAGCATCACGGCTGCTGACACTAGCGGTTGCTTGTGCTTGCGGGGCCTGTGCAAAGAGATTGGATAGCCAAGCGACCGCTTGTGGTTGGGCGGCAGATGCAAGCTGCGTTGCGACTGGAGCAGGGCTAGGCTGATTACTCTGGGCGCCATTGCTTGGAGCTGCAGCGCGCGCTGACGAGACCTGCGTGCTACTGTTGGCAGTAGCTTTGTTCATCGCCACACTACTTGAGCCAGTGCTCGTGGTTGGCTGTGAGCGAGCTTCGTTTTTTTGCTGACTTTGATTGTCAGCAGCTTTACGTGGCTGGCGAGTAGGCTGCTGCTCTGGGCGTTCTTTTTCAGCCGTTTGCCAGTCAACATTATAGCCAAGGTCGCTATGTTCTTGTTGCTGAGTATCGGTGATACGCTCATAGCTTGTCGGTGCAAAGCCGTCACGATTATAGTGCAGCTTGAAGTTAGGTGACTCTAAATGCGCATGTGGCAAGATGGTGATGCGCGTGCCACTGTCTTGCTCTAGATAGACTAAGCTATCACGCTTCTCATTCAATATGAACGCAGCAATATCCGTCGGTACTTCAGCCTGTACTTCACCTTGACGCTCTTTTAAGGCGATCTGCTCAATTTGACGCATGATAGAGAGTGATAGTGAGCGCAGGTCACGAATCATGCCGTTGCCATGACAGCGTGGGCAGATATAGCCAGTCGACTCTTCTAGTGAGGGACGCAGACGTTGGCGGCTCATTTCCATCAAGCCAAACTTCGATATTTCACCAAACTGAACGCGTGCACGGTCATATTTGGTCGCATCAACCAGACGTTTTTCCACTTCTTTTTGATGCTTATTGTCATTCATGTCAATAAAGTCAATGACGATTAAGCCGCCCATATCACGTAGACGCAGCTGGCGTGCAATCTCATCAGCCGCTTCTAGGTTGGTATGGTAGGCCGTTTCCGCGACGTCTGAGCCTTTAGTTGATTTGGCAGAGTTGATATCGATAGAAACCAGGGCTTCTGTTTGATCAATAACGATTGAACCACCTGATGGCAAGCGTACTTCACGGTGATAGGCGGTCTCGATCTGTTTTTCGACATTGAAGCGCGAAAACATCGGCTCATAGTCAGTATATTTACGCAGCTTATCTGCTTGTTTTGGCATCACCGCATCGATGAAGCCTGCCGCTTCAATATAGGCGTTTTCGTTGTCAATCCAGATCTCAGCGATATCATCACGTAGATAGTCACGTACGGCACGAGTGACCACACCAGCTTCTTGATGCACGAGACGTGGCGACGGATATTTTTGATTTTGTTCTTGAATGGCTTGCCAGATATTGAGCAGGTGGTTTAGGTCATGTTGCAAATCTTCTTGAGTTTTGCCAATGCCAGCGGTACGAATGATAACGCTCATACCTTTGGGTAAGTCAAGATTGCCCAGCATGCGTTTCATGTCTTCACGCAGTTTGCCAGAGATTTGACGCGAGATACCGCCACCACGAGGGTTGTTTGGCATCAGCACCAGATAGCGACCCGCTAAGGATACATAAGTCGATAGCGCCGCGCCCTTGTTACCACGCTCTTCTTTTTCGACCTGTACGATCAGCTCGTCACCTTCTTTGATGAGCTTTTTGATGTTTTCATCACGTGGGTTGCCGCTTAGATATTCGGCAGAAATCTCACGTATGGGCAAAAAGCCTTGACGCTGTGAGCCATATTCCACAAACACAGCTTCAAGCGACGGCTCGACACGGGTGACGTGGCCTTTATAAATGTTGGATTTCTTTTGCTCGCGCGTACGGTTTTCTAGATCGAAATCGTACAGATGATTGCCTTTACAAAGGGCAACACGAATTTCTTCGTTTTGAGTAGCGTTGATTAAAATGCGTTTCATACCAGTTCCTATGAGTACGCATGACAACGACGAGAGGGGTTTTTATATTAAAATTGGCTGTTAAGTGGCTTTTGAGTAAAGGCGTTAACTTGGTAAAAGCGTTAACGGTTTATTCAAGCTACCAAAAGGGCAGCGGCAAATATAAAAATTACCAAAGCAAACATTGAGCTTGCAGTGTAGTAAGTGACGCTAAAGTAAGCGTTAAATATTGGATGTCAGTTGAGCTTAACGCTCAGATAAATGGTGATAAATAACAAGCTCGACCTCATGGGTATGGATAGTATCGTTATGGCTGAGCTCTCAATACTCGCTATGAATAGCGCTCGTTTGAAAGTGCCGCACTCTATCGTCTCATACTCAAAGCTTGAGTTTATAGAAGCTATCGCAGGGTGTAAGGCTACAACGTTTCTATGGTTAACTGTTTTGCTAACGCGTGTTATGGTTGGGTGTTATTAATACGCTTTGTAAGAGGGTATTAAAGAGTCAATCCGCTATCATATCAACACCAGCTCATCGCTTGGTATGAGGTCAAATCCATCTGGTCGTTCTAACTATATATTTATCGTATTATCTAATAACATTGATCATATCTTGGTAGCTTATATTATGAGTGCCACTGCACTGATTGTCAGCGGGGCGTACTCGGCAAACAGAAGGGGAACCGGCTTATTGGCGCGGTATCGTATGTGTTTTTATTTAACATTTATCATATCTGTTTGACCGCCAATACTCAGGCAGCTATAAACCCTTAACATCGGGCTACCGTCACTTGCTCAACTGCGCGTGCCAAAATGATTGCAAAATCAAGTCATGGTCAGGCGTTAAATGAGTAATTGTGTGCTGTTTTCGCTTAATAAATGGGCATGTTGGCCTGTTTTATTAACACGATTATATTTAATTTAACAATTCATTTTATCAAGCAAGATACTGACTGTTATCAGGTATCTTACTCTAAAAATAAGATGAGTCGCGCAGTGGTAAGCAATAACTATTATTGCCGTCGCCTCTGCTTAATTGGCGCTCAACATGCTAAACTATACCAAATCTTTGTGTAAATACCTAACTAAAAATGACAAACTCAAAAATGAATGATGAAACCCCTATCCATGAAGCCCCTGCCATCTTCAACAGCAAAACCCGTCCGCAAAGCGCCGATGATGAGATTAGCACCTTTGAAAAGGTCAATTACCTTGAAGTGACGCGCCATCAGCATGATCAGCGCTTGGATAATTTTTTGCTAAACCGCTTAAAGGGTCTGCCAAAATCGCATATCTATAAAATGATTCGCTCGGATGAGATTCGCGTGAACAATAAACGCTGTAAAGCGCATGATAGACTACAGCGCGAAGATGTCGTACGTATCGCACCGGTACAGCTGGCGACCCGTGAAAAGCCAATTATCAGTACTGAGTTCGCCAAAAGCCTGTTGGCACGTGTGGTCTATGAAGATGAGGGGCTGCTGGTATTAAACAAGCCTTCAGGTATTGCCGTCCATGGCGGTAGTGGCCTTGACTTCGGTGTCATCGAAGCCATGCGTGAAGTGACTGGGAAGAAGTACTTGGAGCTAATACATCGTATCGATAAAGATACCTCAGGTCTGTTGATGATTTCTAAGAAACGCTCAGCGCTCAAAGCATTGCAGCAGCATCTGGTAGACAAGACCATCCAAAAGCACTATTTATGTCTGGTAAAAGGGCAGCCTGCGCTTAATGAGCAGCGTATCGATGCGCCACTGCTGCGCTATACGCTTGCCAGTGGTGAGCGTCGCGTCAAGGTAGACGCCCAAGATCCTCAAGCCAAAGAGAGCCAAACGGACATCATTGTTCATGAGCGTTTTATGCTAGCCGGTCAGCCCGTCAGCTTGGTCGAAGCCAAGCCACTGACGGGACGCACCCATCAGATCCGTGTACATTTGGCTCATATCGGTCATGCTATCTTGGGTGATGATAAATACCATGTGCATGACAAGTCAGGCGTTCATCGTCTATGCTTACATGCGTGGCGTTTAGACATTCCAGGTTATGAGACCATTACCGCACCATTACCAGATGAGATGGCGGACTGGTTACCAGAGCAAACCAAGCTGCCTGAATAGGCTCGCAGCCTGCGCGTTTTAATCTACTTTTAAAACTTTTATTGAATATAAGTCATTGGTGGTGTGTCAAAAAGTATGCTGATTAAAACTTGAACAATTTTTGAAGCCTTTAAAGCCCTATAGAATCAGAGAACTTAGCATAGATTTCTTATTGACTTCTATCGCTAGCATACTTTTTAGAACACCACCAAGTCATTTAATATAAAAAACGTCACGATAGCTTATTTATCTTTCTGAATAAGTCGCCGTGACGTTTTAGTATCTGTAATTTATCATCTTATTAAGGTAAGTTCATGAAACAACAACCCAATTATCGTAGCGCAGCAGCTATTAGCTCAAAGCATTCTCATTCATCGACCAATCATTGCTTGATAGACAAGACGCTCATTATCTTTGACTGGGATGGAACCTTGATGGACTCAATTGGTTTAATCGTAGAATCTATGCATATCGCTGGAGAAGCGCACGGTTTTCAAACGACTGACCAAGCAGTGAAAGACATTATTGGTCTTAGCCTAATGAACGGCATTGATATCTTGTATCCTAAAACTAACGAGTCGCAAAAGCTGGCCATTCAGCAAAGCTACGCCGACTACTATATTGCCAATAGTCATCGCACGCCATTATTTGACCCGATTGAAAATATGCTACAGCGCCTGCAAGCGCAGGGCAAACAGCTCGCTGTAGCAACGGGTAAAAAGAGAAAAGGCTTAGATCGGGTATTGGATGCATCCGGCAGCCATGACTATTTTGTCATAACACGCTGCGCTGACGAGTCTGGCTCTAAGCCTGATCCGCAAATGCTTACTGATATCTTAAACCACACACAGCAGCAAATATCTAAAGCGGTATTTATTGGTGATAGTATTTATGATATTCAAATGGCAAATAGCCTAGGAATGACTAGTATTGCCGTGAATTATGGCACCGCGACCAGTGTGGAGCTTGCTGCGCAGCACCCTAGCTATCAGGTCGATACGCCGCAAGATTTGGTTAATTTACTAAGCCCTGAGTAGAAGGGATGTGCAGTGAGCGCTGAAATGTTAAAAATTATTAAAAACCATTAAAAAAAGGGTTTACCATTGACTCATCTAATATGAGCCATATCGTAAACCCTTATTTTTTATTCTTCGTTTTTTCCCTCAAAATCCTCTATCACTGTTTCGACAGCTGCCGCGACTTGTTCACCATCAAGCTTGTACTGATACCATTTACCCATGACCCCAGCCAGTTCGTCAATGCCGTCTTTTCTAAGGGCAGAGAATAGCTGAATAGTGCAAGATGACAATCCTAACTTTTTTAACGCTTGACGGGTATTCAGCAGGGCATTTTTGGCCGCGCCATACTTTAGCTTGTCAGCTTTGGTCAATAAGATGTGTACGGGCAGCTCACCGTCTTTTGCCCAGTGCAGCATTTGCTCATCAAAGAACTTTAGTGGATGACGAATATCAGTGAGCAATACTAAGCCTGCCAGACTTGAGCGTGATACCAAGTATTCCTCTAGCTCGACCTGCCATTCTTTTTTCATCTCCAGCGGTACGGCAGCATAACCATAGCCAGGCAGATCGACCAGTCTAGTATCGGTATCTCCGATACTAAAAAAGTTAATCATCTGCGTACGGCCAGGGGTCTTTGATGAGCGTGCAAGCTGACGCTGATTGGTCAAAGCGTTGATGGCTGAAGATTTACCAGCGTTTGAACGACCAGCGAAGGCGACTTCTAAACCCTCATCGGGAGGACAGAGACGGAAGGTCGGCGCTGAGGTCATAAACTCAGTTTGTTGTATGCGCTGACGGGCTTTGGTATTGAATGCCGCATGTTCGGCGGCGACGTCTTTATACTGGGTACTCATAAATAACTCATTAACAATTAGAAAATAAAAAACGAAATAAGGGGTAGCAGCGTAAAGAAAACCAGCTTTTTAATAGCAACTCAGTCATGCAGCTTCTGGATGAGATTTACTATAAAGGATATCCAATAAAGCGACAGATGATATGATGGTTTACTTAATGACAAAGCTATGACTATGTTGACAACAGCATAACACTAAAATGCGCCGTCGCTTAGTGAAAGTTAGAGAACAGCTAAGATGCTCTGATGGCGAAAACAGGATATTTCTATATTGATAAGAAATATTTTGTTACTATGATAGAGGTATTAAGGTAAAAGCGTTTAGCAATCGGCCTATTATAAATCAACATGATAATGAAATGTGACCTCGTTGATTAATACCTTAAAGAGCACCAGATTATATTTATCAATCATCAGCCAATGGAGGTGTCAGATGTCTACAATAAATACACTTTTCGTCAAAGCAGGCTGGACTTTGGGCAGCACTGCATCAGCGCTCTTACTCAGTATTGCTATGATGAGTAGTGGGGTAGCTGCGGATGATATATCAACTGTTTACAATAATTCATGCGCTGCCTGTCACGATAGTGGCGCCTTGAATGCGCCTAAGAAGGGTGACCGTGCCGCCTGGCAAAAGCTCATTCAACAAAAGGGCATGGATGGACTGGTAAACTCCGTCAAAGGCGGTATGACTCAGATGCCAGCAGGTGGACTACACGAGAGCGGTAATGATGCAGAGTATCGTAAGCTGATTGAGTATATGAGTAAATAGACACACCGAGCTTACTTACTTAGGCGTGTTGATCATAAAAAAATAAGCTTCATGAGGTTCATATGACGATATATATACGCTGATGACATCCTCATCGATACGTTATATATAGAAAAATCATCATATATTATGATTAAGTAGGCAAATCCTATAAAGTCTTGCTATAATAATCGCAAATAAACCCTGATATTAGTAAGTACTTTCAGGCTGCTTGTGATTAAGACCTAAAACTGTATGAATTGCCTCGTTATATATCATAGCTTGGCTCATGATTCATATAGGGTGTCTGTCAATACAATCAATCTAAACAATGCTTACGTCGAGTTAGTAGGATTCGTATCAATGAAAAAGTTAATCGCTGCCGCCAGCTTATGTGTTGCAAGTTTCAGCGTACAAGCTGTTATTACTGTTCCTGAATATGATGCTAATGCAGGTAAACAAATCGTTGAAACGGTCTGTGCCGCCTGTCATGGTATGAATGGTATAAGCCCTGTTCCCTCTCAGCCTAATCTGGGTGGTCAAAACATCAAATACATATACAAACAATTGATCGACTATAAGACGGGTTACCGCAAAAACGGCATCATGCAATCGCAGATTGCTAACCTGTCACAGCAAGATCTTGCGAACGTATCAGGATACTATTCTGAACAGCCTGTATGGAATGTTGGCTTTGCTGATCCTGCGACCACTGAAGAAGCAACCAAGATATACTTGGGCGGTCAAAAGTCGCGCGGTGTGATTGGGTGTGCTGGCTGTCACGGTCCAGATGCTGCTGGCAATGACTTTGCCGCTTTCCCGCGTTTAGGTGGACAGCATGCGGAGTACATCGCAACTCAGCTCAAGCTATTCCGTGCCGCTGGTCGTGAAGACGATATTGCAAGTGATGATCAAAAGCGTATCAATGATGCAGCCAAAGAAGGTGAGATGGGCATGATGCAGACAGTGGCAGCACGCTTGTCAGATCGTGACATTCGTATCTTGTCTGACTATATCAGCGCTATTCACTAATTGCTTTTTATTAAGTCATTAAACCCCGTTTTCGGGGTTTTTTTATTGCTATATGTCCCCTATAGTATAGACAGACTTTTCATACTGCTACAATGAGTCATTTTAAAATATCATTAACTTTAGATCGTTTGGATTGAAATTATGATGATCCGTTATGCTTCTTATTTTATGGCAGCATTATTGCCGCTACTTCTATTTCGTTGGTTTGCGCCCGCTTCCATTGGTGAGATTGACTTTTGGTTGCTTTGGTTGCTAGCGATGGTGCTAGTATCACTACCAGTGGTCTATGCCGAGATAGCACTGGCCTATCGTAGTGTTGATGCGCCTATAGCTGGCATGCAAAAGCTCACTCGTGAGGCAGATGCCAGTCCGCTCTGGCGTAGCTTTGGTTGGCTAGCCGCGATTGTCGCCATCATCATTGCTGCTCTTGTCATATCAGGAGCGAGCAGTGGTCTCTTATCTGCTTTGGCTGAGCTAGGTAGTGCGCCTAATTTGCCAAGCTTTGCCGTTGCTGCAGGCCTCATGATCATTGCACTACTGTTAAGCCTACTTGGAGTCGCGCCATTACCAATAGGCTTAGGGCTTATGGTTGTGGGTTTGGTGATGGGCGTCGCTAACGGCTTACCACAAGTCAATTTTGCCATGACTGAGATTAGTCTTGCCGAGTGGGCGCGTGCTGTTGCCCTAGCATTGGTCAGTGTGGGAGCAGGTACAGGCTTGTATTGGTTCGGTCAGCATTTGGTGACTAGACAAGACATAACCGCGTTAGAAGCAGGCAATCTGCATGCGCATGATTCACGTGCCTCTAAGTCTGCAAACGCTTACCGCGCTACCAAGCTGGTATTACCTATTTGGATACTACAGTTGCTCGTAGGTGTGGTGGCATTATTTATCAGCGGCTTGACGTTGCCACCTATCGGACAGTTATTATATTGGGCAGGCGTGGTATTTGTAGCCAGTTATCTGCTGCACTATAGTGCTCAGCAATTGGCGCATAAGTTTGGCTTCTTGGTCAGTTTATTGATGACCTTAGCGCTAGGAGTGTTATTAGTGGTAGCCATACCCACGGCTTGGCTGGTAGGCTTGTTAGTCATTATTAGTAGCGTGGCAGTGCTATTGTTATCTATCTTTGCTGGATGGCGCATGAAAATCAGTCATCTGCGTAAGTCTTTGAATTTCAGCAGCGAGGCCTTATATAACTTATGGCGAGTCGCCATTCGTCTCATCGTACCCTTGGCATTGATTTTTGCGTTAATAGGCTGGGTGATGCAGTGGTTAAGCTAACAGATAATGCTTCTACGCGGTCTCAGCCATTAGGGAAGATAGAGACGATAACAGTATATTTAGCGTATGCTGAGGATGTGCAGCGCCAACACTATCTGACTTTACAAGTGATTGGCGGTACGACTTTATATGAAGCGCTCACACAGGCTGGTTGGTTGGTTCAGTTTCCTGAGCTAGCAACATGGTGTGAGCAGGTAGTCGATATTCAGATACCAGCGGCTAAGCGTTGGCACGTTGGTATCTATGCGCAAAAGCAGCCGCTAAGCTATGTCTTGCAGCCGCTTGATCGTATCGAGGTCTATCGTAGCTTGAGCGCTGATCCAATGTCTCAGCGCAAAAGTAGAGGTATACAAAAAAAACAGAAGTAAGCCGCTAAGCCATAATATTAAGCTACTAAGCGATAGTATAAGTATTGCAGCTATGGGCTTAAGCTATAGAGCGCTTAGGATTCAGGTAATGTTTCGATACCTTCAATACGATTAACAATACCATTGGCATCAAAGTAAATAGTCAGATGCTGACTGGCGTTTTTGACATCCGCAATACCATCACGCTTACCTTGAGTGCCTGCTTGATAGTCATAGATATAATCCCAGCGATTGGGCGCTAAGGTATCTCGAATGGCTGGACTTCCCAATATATATAATACTTGGTTTTGATTCATACCGACTTGTAGCTTTTGCGCTTGGGTCTGGGTAATAGGTGTACCCTGAGGTAAGTCAATTGTATACACACTAAACAATGAGCAACCAGATAGAGCGACAGTGGCACCAAGGGTCGCAGTAATCATAAGTTTACGTAGGGTATTTACCTTGTTAGATGTGCGATGGTTCAGTGTAAGATAAGTTAGAGGCTTTATCATGGTAAGATGACTCATAAATAATGGGTTAGGCACGGTTAAGGGCAACGGATGCGTGTCTTACCGGCAATCTTTGACAAATGATACGTTATTTACTTGCAATTGCCTACCACTTACGACATTATTTACCAAACACTACCTAATATAATCTAGCATTTATATTTTAAATTCATAGACTTAACATGGCTGCAAGCGTTAGGTAACGGCATGATGTTATCATACAGAACTACTACCATTGCTTTTAGATATAAAGCTTGTTAGATAGACAGTTATTATTAACGGTTTTTATTTCTCGAAATTTTTGCTAAGACTTTAATAGTCATAAGGGATACCATGGCTTCTTTATCCAATCAAGAACTACGTAAAGCGGGATTGAAAGTAACCTTGCCACGTCTCAAGATTTTGGAGTTGCTTGAGAACGCTGAGTTGCATCATATGAGTGCAGAGGAAGTATATAAGGCACTGATTGAGCAAGGAGAAGACGTAGGTCTAGCGACAGTTTACCGAGTGCTGACACAATTTGAACAAGCGGGTATTGTCGAGCGTCACAACTTTGAAAATAACTTATCCGTCTTTGAAATCACTCGAGAAGAGCATCACGATCATCTCGTTTGTGATATTTGCGGTAAGATTGTGGAATTCCGTAACGCAATCATCGAAGAACAGCAGTTAAAGGTTGCAGAAGAGTTCGGTTTTACGCTGTCTGGTCACTCACTGGTGCTGTATGGTATCTGTGATAATCAAGAATGCAAAGACAGTGCTAAGTAAGCTGCGTGCTGTCTATTTTTGCTGTGCATTAGCATGAAATACTAGACAGTTTGAATCAAAAAAAAGCGCTCACCTTGAGCGCTTTTTTAGTGGTTAATAATAAGCGATTAACGCATATCTAAAGATAAACTATTGGCGTTCTCATCCACGTTTGCAGTGCTGTTTTTACCATAAAGCTTGATTTTTAGACGTACATCATTTGGTGAGTCAGCATGTTTTATAGCATCGTCATAGGTAATATCGCCGTTTTCGTATAGATCAAACAGTGCCTGATCAAAAGTTTGCATACCGCTATCGCGTGAGCGTGTCATGACATCTTTGATTTCGTGCAGCTCGCCTTTACGGATATAGTCGCTAATCAGCTGCGAGTTCAGTAGGATTTCAATGGCGGCACGTCGACCCTTACCATCAGGAGTTGGAATCAATTGCTGAGCAATAACGGCCTTTAAGTTCAGGGACAAATCCATAAATAACTGATTATGACGGTCACTTTCAAAGAAGTGAATGATGCGGTCAATGGCTTGGTTAGCGTTATTGGCGTGCAAGGTGGCAAACACCAAATGCCCTGTTTCGGCATATTGAATGGCATAGCTCATTACCTCTCGGTTACGAATCTCACCAATCAAAATAACATCAGGCGCTTGGCGCAGCGTGTTTTTTAGCCCTGCTTCAAACGATAGCGTATCAATGCCAACTTCACGCTGGGTGATGATACAGCCTTGATGCTGATGCACAAACTCTATCGGATCTTCGATAGTAATGATGTGGCCGTGAGAGTTTTGATTACGGTAGCCTACCATCGAAGCAAGTGTCGTCGATTTCCCTGTACCCGTTGCGCCTACTAACAGAATGATGCCACGTTTTGTCATGGCCAGCTCTTTAAGTGAGGGCGGCAAATTAAGCTCTTCAACGGTCGGGATTTTAGTTTCGATCTTTCTGAGAACCATCGCTGCCATATCACGTTGGATAAAAGCACTGACCCGAAAGCGTGCCTGCTGCGCTTTATCTGAGATGGCAAATTGACATTCGTGAGTCTCATCGAATTCTTTTTTCTGAGCATCTGTCATAATGCTTTTAACCAAAATCATGGTTTGTTCAGCGGTCAGAGGGATTTGGCCTATAGGGCAGATTGTGCCATTTACCTTCATCGAAGGTGCGACATCGGCAGTGATAAATAAATCTGAGCCGTTCTTTTTTATCATGAGTTGCAGCAGTTTATCGAAGTCCATAGCATGCCTATATTAAAATGATGGGTGGTGTTCTAAAAAGTATGCTAGCGATAGAAGTCAATAAGAAATCTATGCTAAGTTCTCTGATTCTATAGGGCTTTAAAGGCTTCAAAAATTGTTCAAGTTTTAATCAGCATACTTTTTGACACACCACCAAATGATGTTATTAAGGAAAAAGTCAGTTCTTAGTGCTAGATAAAGTCGTCAGGCTGCTTAGCATATGGCCGTGCAACATCTTTATGAATCGTGCCTTTGGATACCAAGTTTTTCAGTGATTGATCCAGAGTAATCATGCCGTCACCTGCGCCAGTCTGAATAGATGAGTACATCTGCGCTACTTTGTTTTCACGGATTAAGTTACGAATAGCAGGTGTCCCCAGCATAATCTCATGCGCCGCGACTCGTCCGCCTGTTTGTCTGCGTAGCAGCGTCTGGGAAATGACAGCCTGTAGGGATTCAGATAACATCGCACGAATCATGTCTTTTTCAGAGGCAGGAAAGACGTCAATCACTCGGTCAATGGTTTTGGCCGCGGAGCTGGTATGCAAGGTGCCAAATACCAAGTGACCCGTTTCGGCAGCGGTTAATGCCAGACGAATAGTCTCAAGGTCACGTAGCTCACCAACCAAGATAACGTCTGGATCCTCACGTAGTGCCGAGCGCAGTGCAGGCTCAAACCCTAAGGTATCGCGGTGCACCTCGCGCTGGTTGATGAGGCTTTTTTTGGATTCATGGACAAACTCAATGGGATCTTCGATGGTCAAAATATGCTCTTTACGCGTATCATTAATATAATCAATCATGGCTGCTAGTGTCGTTGATTTACCAGAGCCAGTAGGACCAGTCACGAGTACCACACCGCGCTTGAAGTCTGAAACCCGTTTAAATACTTCGCCCATGCCTAAATCGTCTAGGGTCAAAACCTCTGATGGAATCGTACGGAATACAGCACCAGCACCGCGGTTTTGATTAAAAGCGTTTACCCGAAAGCGAGCTAAGTTTGGGATTTCAAAAGAGAAATCCGTCTCAAAAAACTCCTCAAAGTCAGCGCGCTGCTTGTCATTCATGATGTCATAAATCAACTGATGCACAACCTGATGACTCATCACTGGCATATTGATACGTGTGATCTCGCCATCGACTCGAATCACTGCCGGCATGCCAGCGGAGAGATGTAAGTCTGAGGCTTTATGCTTAACTGTGAACCGCAGCAGATCTTCGATACTTAAGTTACTTTTTTCAGTCATGGTCAGGAATTCCTAATGATCAAAATGGGTAGATATATAAAAGGCTATTTTTCCGCGTTATAAAATCCATATAAATACGTTAAGATAGGCGTGGCAGGCAGCAACGTATTGATAAATACTAATTAATAAAAATATCAGGTTAAATTATTTTTGTATTTCTTACTGTGGTTAACAGTATATGTTAAATCGTGTAACAATATCATAACAAGACTGCTGATATTTAACCATCCACTAGACAAATTAAATAAAAAATATTCAGTGTGGAAAATCAGTTAAAAAAAAGGTTTCTGTTATTATTTTATATTGACGAATATTTAACCCGTATTTATCTTTCAATCTTTTAAGAAACTTGAACGAGCCATTTATGTATAGTGATTTTACAGGTCACACCAACAGCGAGGTTATAAAGAGCGACATGGCAGATAATCTTGATCAGCAAGGTAACTTTGATAAACAAGCTTTGATCGATAACTGGCAACAGGTAAATCATCAAATAAAGGAGGCTTGTACTCAAAGAGAGAGAGGGAAGAGAGGAAGCGTTAATTTACTGGCAGTATCAAAAACCAAGCCTGCTGAGATGATTGCAGCATTAGCTCAGCAAGGTCAGCGTGATTTTGGCGAAAACTATCTACAAGAAGCCATTGAAAAGATTACAGCACTGCAAGCTCAGCCTGATACGAATTACATCGTATGGCATTACATCGGTCATATACAGCGTAATAAAACCCGTGATATCGCCGAGCATTTTGACTGGGTACAAACGGTAGAGCGCGATATCATTGCCAAACGCTTACATAGCCAGCGACCTGATAACTTACCGCCACTTAATGTGTTGATTCAAGTAAATATCGATAATGAGGACAGCAAGTCTGGTTGTTTGCCTGAAGAGTTGCCAGAATTGATAGCCTCTATCAAAGATTATGAGCGTCTGCAGATACGAGGTCTGATGATTATCCCAGCTCAAGAGGACACAGATGCTTTTGCGCGTACCAAACAGCTGTTTGAGCAGATTAAACTAGCGTATCCAGAGTTAGAGGCATGGGATACGCTGAGTATGGGTATGAGTGGTGATATGGCAAATGCCATCGCTAATGGCTCTACGATGGTACGTGTCGGCACAGCCATATTTGGGTCGCGTGACTAGTCGCCGAGTGTTAGAAGCTTGAATTAACGATACTAAATTAGGCAATAAGGCTAGGTAACCTCATCAGATTTAGTGACCAGCAGCTGATTGATTTTTAAATGATCAGTGGCCAGTATCTCGAAGTGATAATTGGCATAGTCGATACTGTCGGTCTTTTTGGGTATTTTGCGCAGCATATACATCATAAAGCCACTCATAGTCTCATAGTTTTGGCTGCGTGGCAGATCGACAATCCCCAAAGCACGAATGACGTCCTCAATCGGCGTCATGCCATCTACTAGCCATGAATTATCAGTACGCTGTACGATAGGCTGCTCTTCCAAAGTGACCAGCTCGCCCATCACAATGCTCATGACGTCTCTCAAAGTGAGGACGCCCACGACTAATGCATATTCATTGACGATGACAGCAAAGTCTGCGCCAGTAGACTTAAAGGTTTCTAATACTTCAAATAGTGACAAGGTATCTGGTATAAAGAGAGCGGGTTTTAATAATGTCTTGTCCGTGAGACTGACATCTTGATGCTCAAGCACTAACGCCAAAAAGCTGCGCGACTCAACATAACCGATGATGTTTTCTAGATCATCATCCTTACAGACCAAAAACTTATTATGTGGCTGTTTGATCATGGTCTTGACGATCTCGTCGGTCGTGGCCTTGGTATCGAAATAAACCACATGCTCGCGTGGGTTCATCACTGAAGTGACGGTACGCTCTTGCATCTCAAAGATGTTTTCGATTAAGTGATGTTCTTGTTTTTTGAGGACACCCGCTTCTGCGCCAGCGTCCATCACAGCATAGATGTCTTCTGGAGTCATGTCATCTTGACGTACAGTTGAGATACCAACCAGTTTGAATAATAAGTTGGCTGCTCCATCAAACACCCAAATGACAGGCTTAAATATAAAAATCAACAGCATCATTGGTCGCACTAATTTCACTGCAATAATCTCAGTATTTAGCATAGCCAAGCGTCTGGGCATCAAATCGGCGAGCAATGAAAACAAACTGGTGATTAAGACAAATGATATGATCGATGAGGCAGCTTCATGTTTGATTAATAGCTGTAGATAAGGGCTAATCGCAGACTCACCAACGGCACCCGCTGAAATTGCCACCGCGTTTAGCACGATTTGAACCACAGTGATAAAACTGCCAGGATTGTCCTGCATCTTGAGGACGTCCAGTGCGCGGACGTCACCGTCTTTTGCCATGATTTGCAGCTTAATTTTGCGGCCAGCTGCAATGGCAATCTCGGCACTAGAGACAAAAGCGCTTAGGGCAAGTAATAAAAGAAGATAGATACTAGCAGTTAGCAAACTCATGAGATACTCGGATAAAAACAGATAGGCTCAATCATTGAGCCATTGGAATCTGCTTGATAATTAGAGAGATAGAGAATAGATAGATAATAAAAAAGCTGGGCATACACCCAGCTAATGATAAAACAAGAGAATTATAATT
Organism: Psychrobacter sp. H8-1; assembly: GCF_904846575.1. Lineage (NCBI taxonomy): Bacteria > Pseudomonadati > Pseudomonadota > Gammaproteobacteria > Moraxellales > Moraxellaceae > Psychrobacter > Psychrobacter sp. H8-1. Next base: position 2,712,101 of record NZ_CAJHBG010000001.1, on the reverse strand, counting down.
CTATTGCACTCAGCCCGCCACTTTTAATTGTTTGTTGTGACAGGCGTTGAGTGTGGTGATTAGCCTTTAAGAGACCATTTATTCACCAGCGGATAACGGCGCTCACGGCCAAAGGCTTTGTGGCTAACCTTAGTACCAATAGGTGCTTGCAAACGTTTGTATTCGCTACCATCAACCATCTGGATGATTCTACCGACCATATCAGCATCGAAACCTTTATTGATAATATCTTGGTAACCCATATCTTCATCGATATACAAGGTCAAAATACCGTCTAGCACATCATAGTCAGGTAGGCTGTCTTGGTCTTTTTGATCAGGGCGTAGCTCCGCAGAAGGCGGGCGGGTGATGACGCGCTCAGGAATGACAGGCGTATCTTCAAGACGATTGCGGTAGCTGGCTAAGTTATAGACTTGTGACTTATAGACGTCTTTAAGCACGTCAAAACCACCAGCCATGTCACCGTATAAAGTGGAGTACCCGACTGCCAGCTCAGACTTATTGCCAGTGGTGAGTACTAAGTGTCCAAACTTATTAGAGAGTGCCATCAAGATAACACCGCGTGCACGTGCTTGAATGTTTTCTTCAGTCGTGTCGGTAGGTGACTTGTTGAATAATGGTGCAAGCGTATGGCGAATGCCTTCTACCGCATCAAAGATAGGGCAGACGGTATAAGAGACGTTCAGGCGACGTGCTTGCGCTTGTGCATCTTCTAGGCTGATTTTAGAAGTGTATTCATAAGGCATCATCACTGCATAGACCTTATCAGCGCCCAATGCGTCAACCGCTATACACAAGGTAAGGGCTGAATCAATCCCGCCTGAGAGACCTATAAGCACCCCTGTAAATCCTGAATGGTTGACATAGTCGCGCAGTCCAACGACCAACGCTTGATACATTTCTGATTCACGGCTGAGCGACAGTGGCGCTTTGGTTTGGTTGTCAAATTTGAGGGTGTTGACATCCAAAGTTGCCAGCATTAACTGATCTAAAAAGCGCGAAGCTTCATGCGCGATAGTGCCGTCGGCTTGTGCGACCATAGAGCCGCCATCGAATACTAAGTCGTCTTGACCACCCACCGCATTTACGTACACGATAGGCAGCTTGTGCTCGCGGCTACGTTTGGTCAGCATGGCTTTGCGTGTGTCTTGCTTATCCGCTTCAAACGGTGATGCATTTAAGCAAACAATGAGATCTGCGCCTTGCTGTTTGAGATCAGCGATTGGCGTTTTTTCCCATAGGTCTTCACAAATAAGAAGCCCGATAGTGATGCCTTTATAATCAAATAATACTTGATTGCGACCTTTGTCAAAATAACGACGCTCATCAAACACGCCATAGTTTGGCAAAAACTGCTTATGATAAAAGCCTTTTTGGTGACCATTATGCAAGATAGCCGCTGAGTTAAAGGTGCCATGATGATCGACATGTGGGTAACCGACGATCATCACAATATCTTCGATATCACTGAGCGCAGACAGTGCATTTTTGACGCGACCTGAAAGGCTTGGACGTAATAGTAAGTCTTGCGGTGGATAGCCTAATAGCGCCAACTCTGGGAAGACAATCACATCGGCGCCTTGCGCGCGTGCTTCAATAGCAAGCTGACGCATTTTATCCGCGTTGGCAGTAATATCGCCCACCAAAAAATGTGACTGAGCTAAAGCAAAAGTGACAGTGTTGGGTATAGAATTTGAGTTGGCAGCATTCTCTGCTATAAGGTTGGAGGTATCAGTGTCTTTTGACATTGTTATTGTTCCTATAAATATATCAATTAAAATTTGGAGGATTTATCAATCCGAATCAGATCTTTGAAAACTGTGCGAGCAGATATGCTCTGTCTAAGCACAGCGCCTTAAATGATCAGGCTTTATTCTAAAAACGCTCATAAGCTGGTACTAAGTCATCAATACTTATCGCATGCTCGTTATTTATGATGCTGAGATTTGCGCAGAATGTTGCGCTAAAACTTATTTAGCAGCTTTGGAAAAACTAAAATAGTCGCTTTAGTATAACATCAATTATCAAGGCTAAGAGCAAGCCGCGATGATTTACCTCTATTAGAAGACTCCTTTATGAGACTACTCGACACTATAAAGTGTAGCTTGATTAGGGCGTGTTGAATATTCGACCGCGGCACTGATAGAGACTGTTTTTTAGAATCTAAGTAGTAATGATGCTAAGCTGCTTAAATGAAATTGTAAGTAAAAATTACAACATAGCGTTATCCTATTCAGTCATCTTATTGCATAATAGACGCGAAGCACGAAATCTGTTTGCTCAGCACTCAAGCGCAGTCGGTAGGTTGGTTGTTTAATCTGATAAATCAATGAGTTTATCAGCTAATCATATCCATTGACGGTTATTAACTATAAGATATGGTTGATAAAAAATGATATAAAAGAAAGTCTTCAACGCTAAATATAACACTGATAACTACTTATCTCGCCTATGGCTACCGTTTATGGATATGGTTCGTAAACAGTAGCTTACTTATATATTTTGCAGCAAAAGCGTGCCCACCTTTTGCGGTTAACTTTTGGTTTACACGTTATGATTGAAAACTGGACAAAAGAGTTAGTCATTCAACGCTTACTCGCCATCACTTTGCTCGCAATATTAATAATCCTGTGCTTTCAAGTGGTACAGTTTTTTATTGTACCTGCATTGTGGGCAGCGATTTTGGCTTATGTCACCTTTCCAGTTTATAACTTTTTCCATGAAAGAGTGCGTTTTAGCCCAGATCTCAGTGCCGCCATCATGACTGTGAGTATCTCTTTAATCATGGGTGTGCCGCTGGTTATTGGCTTGTTTATCTTGCAACAAGAGGCGCTGAGCCTTATTAGTAATTTGATTTACCGTGTCAAAGTTGGTTATCTTGATGTGCCAGAGTCGCTCAAAGAGTTGCCTATTATTGGTCAGCAAATCAAAGATATATTGTGGCAGATAAATAGGAACCCTGAAGGGGCGCTTGAAGCATTCCGCCTGTGGATACAGTCGCATTTGTACTATGGGAAGGTCGCACTTGATGTGGCGTTTAGCACGCTAGCTAAGCTTGGTATGGCGTTGATGACGTTGTTTTTCTTTTATCGTGATGGTATTAGCTTGATACGCCAGATTCGTCAGGCGCTGCGTAATGTCATCGGCAATCGTATTGACGGTTATATTGATTCGGTTGGTAGCACCACGCGTGCCGTCGTTTATGGTATTGGACTGACAGCATTAGCGCAGGCGATGCTTGCGGGTCTTGGCTATTATTTTTCAGGGGCACCAAGTCCAATCTTATTAACCATTGCTACTTTTATGATTGCATTAATTCCTTTTGGTACACCGTTTGCTTGGGGTGCAGTATCGATTTGGCTATTGAGTCAAGGCCATACAGCAGAAGGTATCGGCCTAGCAGTTTGGGGTACCTTAGTGATTAGCTGGGTAGATAACTTGATTCGTCCTATGGTGATCAGTGGCGCAACCAAAATCCCTTTTATTATTATTTTTATCGGGGTGTTAGGTGGTCTGACGGCCTTTGGTTTTGTCGGTTTGTTCATTGGGCCAGTCGTATTAGCAATTGGCCTTGCCGTGTGGCGCGAGTGGATATCTCAACATAAAGACGAGATATTTTCGCCAAAAGAGGTCGTCCTGACAGACAATCAAATGCTGTTAGACTTTGATGACTCAGCAAAAAGTAACAGTGATAAGCGTAAAACAAAAAAGTAAGGTATGGTTAGGACGTGTCCTCATTTTGAAAATGATGATAAAAATGAGATAAATTGAAGTCAAACAAGGAAAATAACGCAGATAATATCGGGATACTAGCCAGTTATTTGACGCCGTTTGGCAAAATTTAGCCATTTTTAGTCCATTTAGATGCAATCGTTCAGATTGAGGACACGCCCTAGTTGTCGTGCATATGATACTAGCCGACCCGATCATAACAATCAGCAGACACTCAATAATACTCTTAATCAATCGAGGCGCTTATTATGCCCAACGCTATCAACTCTTCTGTACTGACTGAGCTTGCGCCAGATAGTGCTTCTCACGGAATCTCTGAAACAACAGATAGTCTGACCATTATCGCAGATAGCAATATTGCCAGTCTTGACGACTTTTTTAACGCGCAAACGCTGGGTCAGGATATTTATCAAAGCGTTAATATTATCAAAGCCGCTGGGCGAGACATTAGTGCGCAGCTACTTGCCGAGACGCAGCCAGATGTCTTATTGATACGCTCTGTGACGCAGGTAAACGCGCATTTATTAGCAAATAATGACAGTGTAAAGTTTGTCGGTTCGGCGACCATTGGTACCGATCATGTCGATCAGGAATATCTGGCGCAGCGCAATATTAGCTTTGCCAATGCTGCAGGCTCTAGCAAGCATTCAGTGGTGCAATACGTATTGACGGCAATTTTGACCTTGCGTCCACAGTACTGGCAGCAGCCACCGGTGCCAGTAACCTTGGGTATCATCGGACTGGGTAATATCGGTAGTACACTGGCGCAGTATGCTACTAATCTTGGGTGGCAGATATTGGGGTATGACCCATTACTGCCTGCATCGAACATCAATAACGCCAGCTTTGAGCAAGTCATTAACCAAAGTAACATCATCAGCTTGCATGTACCGCTGACTGATAAGAAGGGTGAATCTAGCCTTAGTGGTAGCGACTATCCAACACGGCATTTGATTAATAAAGCTGTATTAGATGCCATGCCATCAGAAGCCTTATTAATTAATAGTGCCCGAGGTCCAGTGATTGATGCAGCCGCATTACAGGCTGATATTGAAAGTAACGAGCGCCAAGTAGTGCTCGATGTGTTTGAGCATGAGCCGCAAGTCTCTGAGCAGTTATTATCAAAGCTCGCAATCGCCACAGCGCATATTGCAGGCTATACCTTAGAAGGTAAGCTGCGAGGTACACAAATGATCTATGATGCATTATGTGAAGCGCTTGCCGTTACTCCGACACAGTCTATGCAGCAACTATTACCAGTCAATATGTATTTATGGTCGGAGCTGAAGGAGCATCCTGATAGGCTAGTGAAGTTTTATGACATTATGCAGGATGATAAACAGCTACGCGCAAAAGTTACTAACGGGCAGGTGAGCGGTGCTGACTTTGATAAGCTGCGTCGGGATTATCATCTACGCCGTGAATGGCAGTTTTAGCAATCCAAGAATAGTAGCTAAATATAAAACCTATTGTTAATAAGTTGTAGTCAATATTCATGAGTCAAAAAAATAACCATCCTAGGCATGATGCAGATTGCAGCTATGCGCCAACCATGACACTGGCAATGGCGCAACAGCGCGCACAATTCATGAGCAATATCCGTCAGTTTTTTGCCAGTCGTCACATGCTTGAAGTGCAAACGCCACTGCTGTCGCAAGCAGGTAACACCGATACATTCTTGCAGTCAGTCGCCGCGCAAGTCACTTATCAAGATAAACCCTGTATGTATTATCTGCATACCTCACCTGAGTTTGCCATGAAGCGTTTACTCGCCAGCTGGCAGGTACCTATCTATCAGATTTGCCCAGTATTTCGAGATAACGAAATAGGTGTGCGCCATAATATTGAATTCACCATGCTTGAATGGTATCAGCCAAATTATAGTTTAGATGATATGGCGACTGAGTTAGGCGAGTTACTAGAGGCGCTTTATGGTCATCCAGTGGTGATGAGTCATTACCGCTATGTCGATGCGTTTATGGACTTTGTCGGTATCCATCCGCTGACGGCCAGCCTTGCAGCGCTACAAGCAGTCGCAGAAGACAAAGGCTTAACGGGCTTTGATTTCAACGCTGACATCAATGATGCAGACGAGAGTGAAGAAAACATTCGCCAAAGCTGGTTGGATTTGCTATTCAGTCATGCAGTAGAGCCGAATCTGGGTCATGATTTGCCGACGTTGATTATCGAGTATCCACCTGCAACGGCGGCACTGGCAAAAACAGCGGTAGATAAAGAGGGCAATACAGTCGCCAAACGCTTTGAGCTCTATATCAATGGTATCGAGATTGCCAATGCTTATGATGAGCTGGCCGATGGACAGGCGTTACGGGAGCGCTTTGAGCAGGACAATCAATTGCGCAAGCAGCATCATTTGCCACAAATGCCAATCGATGAGCACCTATTGGCGGCGTCTGATGCTCTGATGCCTTGTAGCGGTATCGCAGTTGGTGTTGATAGATTATTAATGGTTATAACAGGTGCTAGAAATTTGGAAGAAGTGATTCCTTTTCCCAGTGGCTTGGCTTAGTCTTTTTTGAGAGACTTAGTGTAGTTACCGCTTATTTTATAGTCCTTTATAAAAAAGCGAGTAAACCTTTCGGCTTACTCGCTTTTCTTCTTTAGCTATCGTAGAGCGACAGGTTATTTATTATAAGTCTCTAATTATTATAGTTTTGCGATAGCGTCAGTGATGGCTGTTTCACCATTGTGCATACTAAACACTTTCTTAGTCGTGTTGCTCGCATTTAGTACGGCAGCTAACGTAGTAGCCACATCTTCAATCGAGTTCTCACCCGCATTGTCATTATTGATAGTGATTTTACCAGTCGCTTCACGTTCTTTTAGCGCACCTGCTTGTACGATAGTGTAGTCAAGGTCGCTGTTATTAACCAACCACTGATCGGCGTAATGCTTGCAAATATAGTATTCTTTTAAGTCTGCAATACCAGGGTTGTCCCATTTGCTAGTGTCTAACGAAAACACTGTACTTAGCATGATATAGCGTTTGATACCTTTATTATCTACTGCTTGCATGGTCTTAACCGCACCGTGTAAATCTACTTCTAAAACGTCCTTACCGCCAGAGCCTGCAACAAAGTAAACGGCATCAATATCTTGCTCGATTTGTTTTTGAATCGCGTCTTTTTCGGCGGTAATGTCTAAATCTAACTGACTATAATTGTCATCGTTAAATAGCTTTTCTTCTTGACGGGTCGTGCCAATCACTTGATGCTTATCCTCTAATAACTGTTTAACCAAATCTGTACCTACGCGGCCACTTGCGCCAATTACTAAAATTTTCATAATCATTCCTGTTTTTGTATACGTTATTATTTTTTATTGACATCTTCTTTGTGTAAAGTCTTTGTGCCAAAAACTGAATATATACTAACAAGAATAGTCGGCACGCTTCGTTATGAAGCGTGCCGTTTGCATAGTGTTTGGTTATAGAGTGTATACGCTTTGCAAGATTGTATGTTTTGCAGAAAATAACGCGTATTAAAGAAGAGGGAGAAAGGACAGCTTTCAGATTGAGGCTGGATAAAGGTTGGCTTAAAAGTAGGTGTGAACTTAACGTACCAACTTATTTAAGCCGTCAGCAAAGGCTTTTTTGTCCCGATCGCCATAAGGTTTTTGCCCACTCATTTCTTGCAATTCGAGTACGCCAGTACCGCGCATGGTATCCATGAAGTCGCGCATATTGAGCTTTTGCTTGATGTTATTTTTGTCGTAGACCACCCCGCGCGTGGTCAAGACCATGCCGCCTTTGTCCAAAATATCATTGGCCAGAGGAATGTCACTGGTGATGGCCAAATCGCCTGGCTGTATTTGCTCGACGATATAATCATCAGCTTTATCAAACCCTGAAGGTACCACCGTCATGACGAGCAGGGGTGATTTACGTAACTTGATCGGCTGATTGGCGACGAATATCGCCACCGTTTGCGTGCGCTCAGCAGTTTTAATAATCAAATCTTTGGCGATTAACGGCACCGAGTCAGCATCTACCCAAATCTGCATTATTTTTTAGCCTTTTCAATACTATCCACTTTGCTATCCTTACTTACTAAGTCAGCGTTTTCGACAGCTGTTTCGGTTTCGTTATCAAGCTCTTTAGCATCTTGAGGAGGAGTCTCAGTTGTCTGCTCCTGACGCTCTTGAGTAGCTGCGATAGGTGGATATTCTTTGTCTAAGCCAACCTTATTGGGTAACACGGCGACCAGTTTAGCCATTGAAGGTTCTAAGTCGGTCACGTCATTGGGCATCAAGGTAATATGAGCAATTTTGCGATCTTCGCGCTCCGCCTTGTGGTAGCTATGATAATGCACACCATCGATAGCCAGTACGGCACTGATATCAGGATATTGTCCCAGTACGTTGACCATAATCGCAGGATGGACGTTGTCGGTATCACCCAAAGGTAAGTTGACGACTGCGCGAATATGGTTCTCAAACTGACTGGTAATCGCCCCTTCAATACTCCAGTGACCAGAGTTGTGCACGCGTGGAGCAATCTCATTAGCAAGCAAATAATCATGACCGCGAGCGTCTTTAGTGACGAATAATTCAAGTGCCATCACCCCGACATAACCCAGATGGTTCATGACTGTGGTAATGGCTTCTTGTGCTTGGCTAAAGAGATGACTGGTGCCAACGGCAGGCGCTTGGGTCTTGGCCAAGATGCCATGATGATGATCATTTTCCACCAAGTCATAACAGCGTACACTGCCGTCTTGGGCGCGTGCGGCGATGATAGACAATTCACGGCTGAAATTAATAAAACCCTCTGCAATAAGTGGTGCAGGGGTTGGTGTTAGGCTGCCTTTGCCGCTGACGGCGTCTTCAAAATCTTGCCAAGCAGCTTTGATGTCACTGTCTTGCTTGATGACGTATTGGCCTTTGCCATCGTAGCCACCGCGACTGGTTTTAAGCACAATAGGCAGTCCTAACGCTTCACAAGCTTGTTGTAACTCAGCTTCAGAGCTGACTTCTTTAAAAGGTACGGTGGCGATATCTAAATCATTAAACATCTGCTTTTCTTTTAAGCGATCTTGGGCAATCTCAAGGGCAATCGGCGGTGGAAACATACCTTGTTTGCTGCCCGATTTTGATAATTTGGCTAACTGCTCGACAGTCGCTGTCGGAGTGTTTTCAAACTCTAAGGTAAACACATCGGCTGCAGCGATGAACTCCTCTAATTGCTCACTATGGAACACTTTGCCATATAGGCTAGCAGGACAGTCAGTGCTGTCTTCTAAAAACACACACTGATAGCCGAGCGGCAGAGCAGCTTGGGCGAGCATCATACCAAGCTGACCACCGCCTAAGATACCGATGGTACGAATGGTTTGAGTAACAGGATAAGCAGTGGCTGTGGTCATGATAGAGACTCTTTGAATGAAAAATGGATTAAAACGATCATATTAAAATAGGAAAAGGTGCAACGTATGCACCTTATATTCAGTAAAAACTATCTTGAAATAAATATCAAGTGGAGAACCATTAACATCAACCCATCTCGATAGAGAAGGTAAGAAGTCATGGTAATAAAAACTATCTAGCCGCTGCTATCTAGCCACTAATAATACCAGGCGTTGGACTGGCTAAGATGGTTTCCGTTTGGGTGCTACGCAGATTATCTAGCTTAGTAGCAATTTCGCTATCATGCAATGCCAAGACCTGAATCGCAAGCAGGGCAGCATTATAAGCACCTGCCGTACCAATCGCTAACGTGCCAACGGCCACGCCTTTAGGCATCTGTACGATAGAGAGCAAGCTGTCCCAACCGCTCAGTATCGAGGACTTTACTGGCACTCCAAATACAGGAAGTGGCGTTTGACTGGCACACATACCCGGCAGGTGCGCTGCGCCGCCTGCACCAGCGATAATCACTTGTAAGCCTTTATCTTTAGCGCTTTTGGCATAGTCAAATAATCTGTCTGGCGTTCGGTGTGCAGAGACCACTTCACAATCAAAAGCAATCTCAAAATCAGACAGCAACTGTGCCGCGGCGCTCATCGTCGCCCAGTCAGACTGTGAGCCCATAATAATGCCAACTTTTGCTTGGCCGGCAGGAGAAAAGATAGGTTTGGGATGTTCAGTAGCTGATTGGGTGCTCATAATGCGATATCCTCAAAAAGACCATCATACAAAAAATATGCTATGGCCGTAAAGCCAAGTTTTACCAATAATTGCAAAGTAAGCGTCATTACTCATTCGCTACTGGTTCAAAATGGACTCAATGTGTAGATAGTATTTGTCAATTAGTCATGGCGATATTGGATAAAGTTATCGGCATTTAGTGGCAATGGCTTGGCAGTATCAAGCTGATAACACGTCAAGTAGCCGCTATCTATCGCTGCTGAATAGTCAGTACAGACTACTTGTGCGCTTAATGGTTCGGGCTCTCCTGCGAGCCAGTAATGACCGACAAACACAGGTTTGTGTGTCTTAAGCGCAAAGTCGATGTTTTCAGCCATCGCATCTATTGGGATTTGCGCCAGCGCTGATGAGGGCGCACGTGCAATCTCATGCAGTGTGCGTGATTTCAAGTCATCTAGCCACCAGCGTACCCGTACGCGCTTGCGTACCGTACCTTCTTTATCTACCATCACAATGCCTTCAGGCAGCGGTGTTTCTACGCCTTTTAATACCCGCTCGAGGGCATCAAAGGGTGCGGTAAATTCTCTTGAGGTTATTTCAAGGGCGTGAGGGGTCAAGCAATTGTCAGAGGTGAGCATCGGCTTGAGCACCGCCATACTGTCTACATCCCAACAAGCATGCACAAAGCAGGCATAGTCAGTCTCAATCCACAATGGAATCTCATAAAAGCGCTTGATCCAATATTGATGTTGCTCTGAGCCAAAGGGTACTTCTGCCAAGAAGGTTTCGTGTTGGCGTGTATGAATATCATTATGTGAGCGCAAGTACTCACCTGGATTGCGAGGATCAGGCGTGGCAAAAGCGATCGCATTGTATTCATGGTTGCCCATCACGACATCGGCGACATCAGCGTCTAGCATCGCAAAGACGATCTCAAGTGTTGCTACTTGCTGTGTGCCGCGGTCTATCAAATCACCAATAAACAGCGCCCGATGGCCTTCTGGTGGTACAAAGTACTGACCATTATGGACATACCCTAACTGCTCGAGCAAGCCAGTCAGCTTGTCAGCATAACCATGAACATCACCAATAATATCTATAATCATAAGTCGTTATCAAAACCCAAAAGCTAAGTGAATGAAGAAAGGTGCTAAAAACAAGCTAAAAATTAGGTGAAAGTAAGGCATTAATAAAATGCGGTAACACTTGTGGCTCAAGAGCGATGGTCGCTATCACCCCAAATGCACCGCCCCACATATGTGCCATATGGTTGATATTGGAGCCACCGCGCTTATCAGCGTAAATACTATAGCCGACGTATGCAATGGCAAATACTATCGCAGGAATAGGAACGACAGCAAATAAATAAAGCGTCTCCCAAGGAGCAAGCAAAATAAAGGCAAAAAGTACCGCTGACACCCCACCTGATGCCCCTAAGCTTAAATAACTGGCACTGTTTTTATTTTTGATGTAGCTTGGTATCATCGCAACGATAATTGCTAGTAGATAAAAAACGATAAAGCCATAGCCAGCTAAAAATGGCTGATACAGTCCTTCAATGGCACGACCAAAAAAGTATAGAGTAAACATATTGAACAATAGATGCATACTATCAGCATGAATAAAACCATGACTGACAAACCGATACCATTGACCTTCGCTCACGGCTGGCGGATAAAAGATTAGCCGATTAAACAACGCCTTGTTTTGCCACGCTAGTAAGCTGACAATAACGGTGACGATGATGATAAGAGTAGTATGGTTGAACAATGAATAATCCTTAGGCCATGCCAAATAAACAAGGCGTCGCAAATGTAATGGTTGTTATCGCTTTAGAATGAGGAAAAGACGGCTGTACAGCAAAGGCTATTGTTTGGTTGTATTGACGACGAATTACGAAGCAGTTATTTACCGTTGAGCAGTGATAGCTTCATCGTAATTTTTTTAATGGAGAATTACAATTAAATCGCCGCTCCTTTTACATATGCATACACATTATACTCAATATACTGTCTAATTGATTAAGAATAATAACGACAAAGCGTAAGCTTTGCTGTGGCTGCTGTTCTAATACTTTTTACTACCCAAACCAACCAAAATAAAGACGTTATTTATGACTCTCATTGACCAACTCGAACGAACCGTTACCACAGCCGTGTTAGGCAATGATGATAACGTGGCACATACCAGCTTGCTGGAACAGTTTTATGCTATTTTGATTACACGCTTGGCACAGCCAATGGCATACTCACAGCTGCTGCGTAGTGACCACAGCGTAGCAGTACAGTCAACGGCAAATACTAGCTTATTTGAGCAGATATGGCAGTCAATTGATCAGCGTCAGCTACTGATTGATGAGTTGGCAGTGACTCATCATGTTGATGCTGTGGCTACTGAACAGCTATTGATAAACGTAGCGCAATTAGCCTATCAAGAGCTGAAGAATCAAGCACAAGGGCAATTCTTGCCTGCATTTTTGCAAGCCGAGCAGCCTACTGTGCGCCAGTATCTACCGGTATGGGCTGACGAAGTGCTCTCACTGATAGCCGTAACGGATGAGAAGGTTCATTCGATAGATAACTCTTCAGTAGGTACGTCGACTTTCAATACTCTAAACAGCCATGCTGCAAGTGAAAATACTGCAAATGACAATGTTGTAAGTGACAATGCTTCAAATGACAATGTTCCAAGTAGCAATGCTGAAAGGTATGACGCTGCAAATGATAATAATGGTACAGCGACTGACACGATGGATTTAGCAAGTCCAAGTCTAATAACTGCCACGGCTGATGTGCCAGTTGACAGCTCAGAAGGTGCAAGTGAGCAAATGCCAACGCAAGTAGAGCTTACCAAAGCCCAAAAAAACAGTATAGATGCTATTCATGTCAACCCATCGGATTATCGTGCGTCGCATACTGCTACAGGCAGTGCAGATGTTAGTAATCGTAAGCGAAGAAATGCCATAGTTATAGGGTTGCTACTGGTTGGAGCGTTAGTGGCTATTGGCTTGGTTTGGGCGCTGGTCATTCAACCAAACTCTACGACACCTGCAGAGCCAGTTGCTACGGCACCTGTCATCACTGCGCCTAACGAAGCGCCTGTCGCACAAGTATTAACGCCTGCCGAATTGGTCGTGGCAGTTGATAACAGCGGCAGTTTGTATAACTGTACGGCTATCATTGGCGATGACGCATTGCAAGGTGCGCTTAGACAGGGCTTAAATGTCAGCTTTGGCGAGCAAGCAAGTAGCTGTGAGCTGACAGTAGAAGAAGGTGTTGCCACTAGCTTGTCTGGAATTAACACAGAAACCCTGCCTGATATATTTACCTTGTTGCGCTCAGTACCCTTTGCACGCCTACAGTTGCAAAATGACACCCTTAACTTAGAAGCGCCTGATGCTGTGCTGCTGCAAAATTTAGTCACTGATATGCGCACTCTCATACCTGCTATTGCTATCACCACATCGGCTCCCTTACCATTGTCTGACAACAATGCCATGACCGCTGATGAAGCTAATGATATGGCTGCTATGAATGGAGTTAACGATGAGTATAATGAAGGGATGTCAGCCAATGAGGGTTATGGTGGCGATGTCAATAATACTCAAATGAGTAACGCTCAGAACTATCAGGCATTAGATGATGATACCAATGACAGTGTCGTTCCAGCACCGCCCAACTCTAATAGCAGTTTCAATAACAACAAAGCGACCACTCCACGAGCAGGCACTATGTCAGCGGCAGAGGTCGATGAGCTTGCCAATACGACTATCGTTGCCGAACAACTACGCAATGAGCGTCCTGTAGATAAAAATATCACGCAAGATAGATAGTTTTATTAACACCCATATTCGTCTTTATTGGTCATTTATAATGCTGTACCAAGCTTATAAGGCTTAATAGTTTTACGCTTTGTAAACAGACAGATATAGACAAGCTGACTGTGCTTACTAGCCTGTTTACAAAGTATTCATAATCTGCGCTGTCGATCTGATCTTTCCCTTCTTTTATGCTAGACATTCTGTCGTAGCTGTACCAATCGACCCTATTTGATGATGATTATCGTTTATTACCAGTTACGTGTCACAACTGAAAAATTACCTACTGTATCATTTGCACAACAGCCCTTGATTGTACTGTGCCAGTGATCACTCTTATAATTACCAAAGCGAATATCAATAGATTGCTCGAGTAAAATCGACTTTTAAGTGTATTATTAGAGACATAACCTTGAGAGTGAATACTGAATAGGCTAACAACCAAACGTTGACGGTTAGAAAAGCTGTTTGTATGAAGCGGTAGTCTATTTGGTCATAAGGTTTTCTCAGGGTCTTTTAATAAAAATGAGAAATGAAGACAGTAGTTACTGAAACCAAAAGGTTATTCATAGCTGTAGAGTTGTTTTGCTGAGGTTATTTAAGATTAAAAAAATTAATGGTAAATGGAGGAGTTATTATGGATATTATAGGTCATTTGACGCGCACGGTTAGCCCAGCAGTACTTGGAGATGATCGCACGCCTGCCAAAAAAAATCTACTTGAGCAGTTTTATGCAATCTTTGCTGCTCGACTAGCCGATGACGATACTTACAGTCGTTTCTCAAACGAAAATATTGCCCGTGATGATCAAAGCTTTTATGAGCGTGTATGGATGGATGGTGCCAATCGTGACCGTGTTTCACGTGAGCTTGCTGGCGCGCATAATGTAGACGCAGATGCCTCTCGCGGTCTAGTCGCTATGGCAGCACCGCTAGCCTATCATGAGATTAAAAGCTTAGCTGGTACCACACCCGTGCCACAGTTTTTGCGTGACAATCTTGCGGGTTATCAGCACAACATTCCAGCATGGGCAGGCGCTGTATTGCCCGCAGGTATGTTGGCTGCTGCGCCTGCCGCAGGGAAAATTTCTGATACTACTAGTACGGCACCCCTGCAGCGTGAGGAAGAAGAAAAAGGCAGTTTTATGAAAGCGCTGCTCCCCATTGTTGGTCTGATTATTTTAGCGGCACTGGCCTGGGCGCTACTGCGTGGCTGTCAAGAAAACCCTGAGCCAGTCGGCACACCCGTAGCGACCGAACAGCAGCAAGATGCCCGTGATGATGGACAAGCCATGGCAATCGCTGATATCGAGCCTGCATCGTTACGCATTGCTACTGGTGAAGCAAATACCTTGTATGCGTGTCGCATGAACGTCGGTGATGAAGCATTACAAACGACAGTGATGAATGCCATGACCAGTACATTTGGTGAGGAAGCTAGTAAGTGCCGTGCTGATGTCGATGATGGCTTTGCAACCGATATGCCTGCAGCTGCTCAGCTTGCTACTATTTTACCGATTCTAAAAAGCGTGCCAAATGCCAGCATGATTATTAAGGGTGATGAGATCATCGTTAATACTGCGGATGCAGCTTTGTTGGATAAGTTGGTCAGCGACTTACAAGCTGCAGCTCCAGCCATGACTGTAAAAGCTGAAGGCCCACTAGATTTGCAAGGCGAGATTGACAACAGTCTAGCCGCTGCAGGCGTGGCTATGACGAACCTTGGTGAAAACCCAGATCCTCGTGATGTCGCGCGTGCATTAAGCATTCAGGTTATCAACTTTGAAGTGGATGAAGCTGCTATTCCTGAGGTTAATAAAGAGCTGCTTGACCGTGCTGCCAAAATCATCACTGAAGTGCCAGATATGAAGTTGGTTATTATTGGTCACACGGACAGTCAAGCATCTGATGCTTATAATATGGAGTTGTCGCAGGAACGTGCTGATTCAGTCAAAGAGTATTTGGTGTCTCAAGGTGTTGATGCCGATAAGCTGACTACCAAAGGTATGGGTGAGACAGATCCTATCGCAGATAACTCAACGGATCAGGGTCGCTTCCGTAACCGCCGCATTGAGTTCGTTGTAAATGATGAGTCTGTGAGCGCAAATGATGGTATGTTGATCAGTAACGATGCGCTTGACCCAGACTTAAATCCGCTAGATAGCGATAATGATGATTTATTGCCAGACGGAGATGATCCTAGTCAAGGTACGGTAGTAGATCCAACAAACTAATCGCTGCTATGTTTGAGATGTTTTATTAATTAGTCAGTACTCAACAAAACCGCACCTTATCGAAGGTGCGGTTTTTTGTACTTTTCATCAAGAGTTTTTTATAAAGCGTTATTTGTAAGCGGTAGGGTCTATACTGTCGTTACTTTTGTCATTCCTTAACTGGCTGTCAAAAGCGGGCGTATCAAGCTCAGCGCCAAAAAACGTTTCAGTCACACTATCTTTGGCTTGTTGCCAATACTCAAACTGTTGGCAAGTAGACGTAAGATCTCCTTGCCATGAGGGAATCTGTCCACGCATGGCTTTGATACGCTTTTGATTTGGATAGGGGAGCTCTTGCGCGGCTTCTGCTGCTTCGTGGGCTGCAATGCGATCATTACACACCAATGCGATGTCACAGCCTGCTTCGATCGCGGCTTTGACTCGGGCACTGACATCACCTGCCGCTTGCGCACCCGCCATGGATAAGTCATCAGAGAACAAGACGCCTTTAAATTTAAGGGTATCGCGAATGATGTCTTTTAGCCAAATTTTAGAAAACCCTGCCGGCTTGTTATCCACTTGTGAGAATATTACGTGTGCTGGCATTAAAGCATCTAGCCAAGGTAGCGTTTGAGCAAAAGGCTGCATATCACTGGCTAGGATTTCATCAAGGCTACGGTTATCAATGGCTTCTGCTACATGGGAGTCAGGCGCGATTGCACCGTGTCCAGGGAAGTGCTTACCCGTGGTGGCCATTCCTGCTGCTCTCATGCCACGCATGAATTGCGTGGCTAGGGCGACGATGATTTGTGGGTCTTCATGAAAGCTACGATCGCCAATCACTTGACTGATACCGTCTCTATCGAGTACTGGTGCAAAGCTCAAATCAATACCGACAGCCAGTACTTCTGCGGCCATCAAATAGCCACAGTCATAAGCGCTGCTCAAGGCTTGGGTGGGGTCACGGTCGAACAATTTTCCAAGCTTGCCCATCGCAGGGAGTTTGGTAAAACCTTCGCGCAGGCGGGCGACACGTCCCCCTTCTTGATCAACCCCGATTAAGATATCGGGGTTGTGATAACGGATATCATCACAGAGCTCGCGCACTTGTGCGGCACTTTCGACATTGCGAGCGAATAGTATCACACCGCCTACTTGAGCTTGTTTGATTAAGCTGACATCTTCAGCAGTCAAGGCTGTGCTGTCGATATCAATCATTAATACGCCGTACATGATGGTATCCTTAGAGTGCGATGCACTGTTATACGATGGATTTATATTATGAGCTTTGAATGAGCGTTACATTATGCCAGATATTATGCCAGTTATTGGAGGTTAGATATATGTTACCTTAACTGCAAATCATGGTTGTCTGATATCTTAATGCTCATTTGATTATTGAGAATAATGATGAGCTGCTTGGTATCAGGTCAGCGGTGTATTTGGTCATAAGAAATCTAAGAGAAAGTTTGGTATGTAGAGGCGTAGCGTGTAAGATTGCTTATACAGTTTGAGACAGTGGCTAGCCGACACCCATGATAATATTAATTGCTTTTTAGCTAGGTGGCTTTTGGTTAAGTGATATAAGTATTATCTAAGCCATATAATAATGAGACACATACTAAATAGACAAGAATTATAATAGAATCAGATATGGTTTATGTAATGATTGATCATAACAAAATAAATTTTAGGTATTTTACAACTTAAGACAATTAGGTATATATGATGAAAAAACAACCAGCACAGTGGTTACTCAGTGTGGCGTCAATTGGCTTGGCCGGTGTTATCTTGACCCAGAGTTATAGCGCAGCGGTGGCAAACACTGATACTGAAGGCTTCACGCAGACACCTGAGCAGAAGCTGACGACTCGGCAAGTAGCGGCCTTGTTGGATCGCAGTCACTATCTGAATCAGCCATTGGATACCGAGATGGGTAGTGAAATCCTATCCATGTATATTGATAATCTAGACCCAAACCATACCTTGTTTTTGCAGTCTGATGTTGATGAATTTAAAGAAAAATATGCCAGCGACTTTGGTAATCGACTAAAGCGTGGTGATTTATCTGCCGGTGTAGATATTTTTGAGCGTTATCGCAAACGCTCAAACGAATACTTCGAGATGGCAAAAAGAATGCTCAAAACAGATATAGATCTGACGAGCGATCAGACCATTATTCTAGATCGTGAAAATATTGGTCACCTTAAAACAAAAAAAGACCAACGTGATTATTGGGAGCGTCAGCTTAAGTTTCAGTTGATGAGTATCACTTTGGGTCAAGAAAGCGAAAAGGGCAAAGAAAAAATATTTTTAGACAACCCTGACATCACGCTTGGTCAGGACCTTGTACGTGACGATAAACGCACACCAAGTGAGATATTGCTCAATCGTTTATCACGACAGCAAGGACAGATGAAACGTCTAAAAGATGATGAGATCATGGAAACGGTACTCAACACCGCCATGCTGACTTATGATCCTCATAGCAATTACTATGCGCCAATTCAGGCAACTGAGCTACAGATACAGTCAAGCTTACAGCTAGAAGGTATCGGCGTCTCTATCCGTCCAGATCGCAAAAACCCAGACTATACTCGTATTGTCACCTTAGTCGATGGCGGGCCTGCAGCCAAAACAGGTCAAATCAAACCTAATGATTTGATTATCGGGATTGCTGAAGACGGCAAAAACATGACCGACGTGGTCGGCTGGTCGACGCGTGAGATTGTCGGCTTGATACGCGGCAAACGTGGCACTTCAGTTACTTTAAGGGTAATGCAGCCCAATACACCAGAAGCGAGTGCCCGTACGGTCACTGTCGTCCGCGATATCATTGAGCAAGAAGAGTCGGGTGTGACTCATCGTACTATAGACGTACAACGACCTAATATTGATGCCACACCAAAACGTATCGGTGTGCTTGAGATACCCAGTTTTTATTTGAATTATCGCGCGCGCCGTAGTGGTGAAGACTATCGTAGCGTCAGCGTTGATACTGAACGTGCCCTAAAAGAGCTCAATAAACAAAACATCGATGGCTTGGTTGTTGACCTACGCAATAACCCAGGTGGCTCGCTAGATGAAGTGGCCAAAATGCTTGGGTTGTTTATTAAGGGTGGGCCATTGGTACAGATTCGTGATAATCGCGGTAATATCCAAGTCTACAGTGACGAAGACGGTGGCAAGCAGCTATATGACGGCAAAGTCGTGGTTTTGACCAACCTAGCATCCGCCTCTGCCAGTGAGATATTTGCCGCTGCCATTCAAGACTATGGCCGAGGACTGGTGGTGGGTAATACCACTACAGGTAAAGGCTCAGCACAGATTCAGCTAGACAATTTGGCGTTAGGCTCGGCCACTTTGACTCAGCGTAAGTTTTATCGCATCACGGGTGGCAGTACCCAGAATAAAGGCGTTGTACCTGATGTAGAGCTGGTTAATATTTATGATGATGCTACTTTTGGTGAACGGGCACAGAAAAAAGCCCTGCCATGGGATACCATCAAAACAGCGGCCTACAAACCAGAAGCTAAATTTAGCTCAGATACGCTGGCAACCTTGAATCAACAGTCTAAAATTCGCCAAGAAAAAAACCCGCAGTTTGTATACTTATCGACACTCAATGATATTCGAGATATGGAAGACAGTAAGCAGCCAATCGATCTTGATATTAATAGTCGCCGCGCAAAGATGAGGTTGATCGAACAGCGGACATTAGAAGCGGAGAACAAGCGCCTAATAGGCACTGGCGAGCGCCCGTACAAAGACTGGAACACCTATCAGGCAGCAATGGATGCAAAGTTTGAAGAGCGTAGCCAAATGAAGTCAAATGAGCGTCCGCAGCTACCAGAAGATGAGGTTTTTGTAAAAGAAGCGGCTTATCTCATGCTTAGTGCAGAGGCGGATATCAGCGTCAGCCCTGAAGAAGCGCTTATGGCAGAACGATAGAGACACTCATAAAGGTTTAGAGGCAGTGTAAGCATATGCTTACATGCAATGACGTTGTGACCTCTTACTATAAACTGAGTAATCTGCGATTATATACCCACTGCACAATTTAACGATACTGTTTGTTGATACTAGGGATTGGTATTTATAGGATTGTTTATAAATTGCGTCAGGGATGGATTGCTGATTACGGATGATAAGGCTGGATGCCTGTCAGTTGCGACATATCTTGGGATTGGATATGACGTGACATTAACAAGGATAGTTAGTAACTAAAACCGTGTAGCCTAATGGCTATACGGTTTTGTTATATCTGAGATATGCAAAGCTTGTCAAAGCATGTAAAAACCTATCATGTACAAATACAAACTCATAAAATTTGCGCCAAAAAAAGACCAATAGCAATGCTACTGGTCTTTTTAGATTGAAGGGCGCAGTCATATAATGATAGCACCCTCCAATTTTTAGCAGTTATCTGTATAGACTAAATAAGCTCAGTCATACAAGATTAGTGCTCAACGCCACCAGCACCATGTACATGGCCGTGGTTTAGCTCGTCTTCAGTCGCTGCACGTACTTCTTGGATTTCGACATCAAAGGTCAAACGCTTGCCAGCTAGTGGATGGTTTGCATCAACAGTAACGATTTCGTCGTTCACATCAGTAACAGTCACCAACATCACTTGGCCACCAGCTTCTGACTGAAACTGCATGCCAGGCTGAATGTCTTCAACGCCTTGGAAGTTATCACGAGGTACTTGTTGTACTGCTTGCTCTTGATATTCACCGTAGCCATCAGCAGGCTCAACGACTGCGTTGACTTTTTCGCCAGCAGACTTACCTTCTAGTTGCTTTTCTAGGCCAGGAATGATGTTCTGGTGGCCGTGTAAATAAGCAAGTGGCTGACCTTCTGGAGATTGGTCAAGTACGTTGCCTTCGTCGTCTTTAAGCGTGTAATTGAATTTAACGGCAGTGTCTTTTGCGATAGTGGTCATAAATTATCCTAAATATATCTATGTAAAAAATTAAATACGATGGAAATAAACCTAAAAAAGCCAATCAGCAAGCCAAAAGCCACATCATTAGTCAATTATCATCAGTTTATTAGGGTAACTTTAGCAGTTAGCCTCTTTAATTGCGATGGAAGTGATAACTTTCAAGGCAAAATCATAAAAAATAGTAATATTAATGAAGTTTGAGTCAATAAAGACCCTAATCGCTGCTTTTATGTCAGTTGCGTTTTTTGGCTAGGCCTTCTACCATGGGTACAGACATTATAATAAGCATTTTTCCTGAATTATATAACTCGTATAAATAAACTTACATAATTAAAGTAACTACTATGAATAAAACTCTTATGACCAAATCCACGACCGACGCTGCTGCGGCTGCTGATATTGACTATATTCTTGATTTTGCCCGTTTCAATGAGCATTTGGTCGATATCACCCTCAGCTTTACCGCAAATACATCGGCTCCTTGTTTATGGTTGCCAGCATGGATACCAGGCAGCTATCTGATGCGTGAGTTTGCGCGTCATATTACCGCTGTATATTATCAAATAAAAGACGAAAATACTGATGATGAAAATACCGTTGACGACGGTGTTCTGCAGCGGGCGCACAAAGTTGACAAAAACACTTGGCAATTGCCAGCCGTAAAAGCAGGGCAGACGCTGAGTGTGCATTATGAAGTCTATTGTTATGATTTGTCTGTGCGTACCGCCTATGTCGATCAGCAGCGTCTCTATGGCAACTTTACCTCGCTGGCTTTGGCGGTAGAAGGGCAGGAACAGCAGCCCGTACAAGTGAGCTTGCTAGTGCCAACCGCATTTGTAGCGGCGCAAGATTTAACGATAAAAGGTACCGAGGTAGTGCTTGCTTGCGGGCTTGAGTCCACGCATTTACAGAGTGCAGATCAACACGGCTATCAGCTACATGCCGAGAGCTATCACGATCTCATTGATCATCCGTTTGAGATAGCAGCCCAACAGTCATTTGATTTTATTATTCAAGATAACGCGCATCAGACTTTGAGTCATCGCTTCTTCATCTCTGGCAAGCACAGTACTAATATGGGTCGCTTGCAGCAAGATATTACCCAAATTTGTCAGACGTATCTCAATTGGCTAGAGGATGCGCCATTTGCTGACTATACCTTTATGACTTATGCCAGTGGCAACGACTATGGTGGTCTTGAGCATATCAACTCGACCAGTCTCATTACGCCGCGTAATGATCTGCCAAGTCGTGATGAGCCACAGATACCAAGCAGCGATTATCAGCGCTATTTGGGACTCTGTAGTCATGAGTATTTTCACGCATGGTGGGTCAAGACCGTACGTCCAGATGTCATGATAGACGTGGATTTACGTAAGGAAGCCTTTACGCCGTTACTATGGGTGTTTGAAGGTTTTACTTCTTACATCGATGACTTCATGTTGCAAGCATCAGGCGTGATTGACGAAAGAAGTTATCTCAAATTATTGGCTGAGCAGATCAATCGCTATCATCAGACTGACGGTCGTGCACACCAAAGTGTCGCTGAGTCGAGTTTTGACGCTTGGATTAAACTGTATCGTAGTGATGAAAACACGGGTAATGCAGGTATAAGCTACTACAATAAAGGGGCATTGGTCGCACTGTGTTTAGACTTAACACTACTGCAGAAAAGCGACGGTCGCTACCGTCTGTTTGATGTAGTCAAGGCGTTTTATGAGCAAGCAAAACAAAACGATAATAAGCGCATTGGGATTAGTAGCGCCGATATGGGCGCAGTCATCAGTCAGTTTATGACCCAAGCAGAATGGCAGGAGTTTGAGCACCGCTATGTCAATGGCATCGATGCGCTGCCTATTGATCAGCTACTAACAGCCAATGGCATCGAAATACATAGTGATAAAAAAGACAGCACACTGCCTTGGGGTATCAGTGTACAAGAGATCCCTGAAGGCTTGCGAGTCAATAAGGTGCTGCGAGATAGTGTCGCAAGCGCAGCAGGACTCTCTGCTAAAGATGTTATCATCGCAATTGATGGTATCAAAGCCGACAAAAAACAACTGAAAAACGCTGCTAAGTCTGACAAGGTAATGAGTTGCCATGCTTTTCGCCGTGATGAGCTGATGATATTTGAGGTGCATGCCAACACAGCTTCAGGCGTATCTGCCAATCCGAGTTTACACAAGGTCAGCTTAGCGCTAAAAGAGTCAGGGTTTGAGGATTGGTTAACTGTTGATTTTACTAAATAACAAACCTTTTAAATCTATGCATTAGCTAAAGCGCTGCTGTAAATAGGCGATAATATCATCTGATTCATACATCCATTTGACGTTATCGCCCTCATCGATACGTAAGCAAGGCACTTTGATGTGTCCACCGTTTTCAGCCAACTCACTGCGAAATTGCTCATTATTTTTGGCATCACGCAGCTCGATGGGTAAGTTTAGCTTATGCATGTGCCGACGTACTTTGACACAAAACGGACATAACTGGAACTGATACAAAGATAGGTTATTGCAAGCCTCATTCACTTTGGCTTGCGCCTCTGGCGTACGTTTCATCGCAGCACCTTGAGTTAAAATATTCAAGGCAGCGATGATGCGTCCTAAACCTGTCCGTATAATGCTAATTAACATCTGTACCTCTATATCTTATATTGTGTGTGTGAATGGTCTCTGAAAAAACATAGCTGTGCCCGATTCCTCTAATCACCATAATGCTTGGTAGACGGCGATAGAATGATACTATTCTTGTTCTACCTTGCTCTCTTGCGCTTCACGCTCAGTGACACTAACATCTGATTCATTTTCTGTATCCAAGTCATTTTGCTCATCTGAATCAATCAAAGAATCGTTTGTTGCAAGCCAGTTTTCTGTCGTCTGAATTCGGCGCTGCTGTGCATCGATGATTTGTAAGGCAAGGTCTCGCATTTCTTCATCTGTGCCGTACTTTAGCTGTATCAGCGCCATATCTACAGCGCCCACGTGTAGCGATAGCATACTACGTGCAAAGGCTATATCTGCCACTGAAGCTGTGATACCTTTTTCCATATCCTCATACATATCTTCTATATCATCGGCGTAAGCTTGCTGCATGGCTTCGGTATTAGGCTTAGGTTTGGCAGCATCAGGATGGCTAGCAAGCCACCTTCTCATCGTATCAATTTTAAGCTGCTGATTATCGATGATATCTTCTGCCAGTGCGCGCATCTCGGCATCAGTACCATATTTTAATTGAATTTGTGCCATATCGACGGTACCGCGATGGTGTCCAAGCATACTTTTGGCAAATGTAGTATCAGGATCGTTGTAGCCCATACCAATCAGCATCTCATCATTCATTCTGCTCATGGCTCTGGTATAGTCGTTAAACATATCTATAATCTTGGTATCGTCTACCGTCTCAACTTCGGCGACCTCTGCACTTGAATCTTGATCTGCTTCTATGTCGTCAGTAACATCCGCTTCAGGAGTAGCGGCTGGCGGCGTCACAACTTCCTCAGTAGCAGTAGGCTCGGTATCCTCAGGTTTTGGCTGACAAGCACTAAGCGCAAGGGCTGCGGTGACGCCAAGAGCGATAACGGATATACGATAAGAAGAAGTCATGATATGTCCTTAATATAAGATAGGAAATATAGGCGGGCAAAATATACAATGTAAGATAAGTATCGATATATATAATAGTATATGAATACTAGCAGATAAACCTTACCAATTCGAGACGCTACTTCTAAAGAATGGTAAGGTTTGTGATATGTCAGTAGGCAAACTAATCTCGTATACCCAGCTGCTGGCAACGCTCACTATTTAAGTGTATACGAACAAACTCACCGACAGCTAAATGGCCTAACTCAAACCCAGCCACTGACCAGCGAATCAAACGCAGGCAAGGTAACCCTACGTGTGCTGTCATACGTCGCACTTGACGGTTTTTACCTTCATAAATGGTTAGCATCAGCCATGAGTCTGGTACGCTCTTACGCTCACGTATCGGTGGATCTCGTTGCCAAAGCGGCATTGGTAGTTCATCTTCAGCGACGTGTTTGACTTCGGCAGGTAGGGTTTTTCCATCTTTGAGCATCACGCCCTTTTGCAGCTCACTGAGTTGTTCAAGAGTAGGGATGCCCTCAACTTGCACTAAATAAGTCTTGCCTTGTTTATGCCCAGCATTGGCTTTGGGTGGATGGGTAATGGCTTTATTGACTCGTCCATCATTGGTCAAAATCAACAAACCCTCTGACGTAGCATCAAGCCTACCTGCGACTCTTAACGACTTATCGGTAAAGTACGGTGCTAGCGTTGAGTGAGTACTATTACTGTCATCACGAAACTGACTTTGCACGCCGTAAGGCTTATTGAACAAAATAAGGCTTGAGGTCGACATAAAGTAAAACTTCCTAAAATAACAAATAGATAGAATCTGTTTTGAGAGATAATAAGCTGTTCAATCTAATGGTTCCAATAAGGCGGCTTGTTTTAAATTTAACAAGGGCGCTTGTTTGAACATCTCTTTTTTATTTTAACACTAACTGTGTCTAGAATGGTTTATGACATCATTTATAAAATCTTTATAATCGACACAAAAAAACACCCCAAAAGTCTGAGACTTTTGGGGTGTTTACAGGCTGAGTAAGCTATAGGTCAGGTTTGCTTAAATTGACCTATAAAAGCAGTCCAATAACTAATAACTTTAGTACTCAGTTATAACGAGGCTATCGTGTCATTGAATAAAGCACTTGGGCGCATTACTTGCTTGGCCAAATCTTCATCTGCATAGTAGTAGCCTTTGAGATCTACAGACTTGCCTTGAACCTCATTCAGCTCTTTGACAATGGCTTCTTCGTTGTCTTTTAGCTTTTGTGCAAACGGGGTAAACTGCTCTTTTAATTCGCTATCTTGATCCTGCGCCGCCAGCTCCTCGGCCCAGTACATGGCTAGATAGAAATGGCTACCGCGGTTGTCTAACTCACCCGTTTTGCGTGATGGTGACTTATCGTTTAACAGCAGCTTTTCGGTCGCTGTATCGAGGGTGTCTGCCAATACTTTTGCTTTGGGGTTGTCGTCGTTATTGGCCAAATGCTCCAAAGATACCGTCAAGGCCAAGAACTCACCCAAGGAATCCCAACGTAAGTGGTTTTCTTCTACCAGCTGCTCGACATGCTTAGGAGCAGAACCACCAGCGCCTGTTTCAAACAGACCGCCACCTTTCATTAATGGTACTACTGATAGCATCTTGGCACTGGTTCCTAACTCTAGAATTGGGAACAAGTCAGTTAGGTAATCACGTAAGATGTTACCTGTCGCGGAGATGGTATCAAGACCACGAGCAACGCGCTCTAAGGTATAACGCATGGCACGAACCTGTGACATGATTTCAATGTGCAGGCCTTCAGTGTCATGATCTTTTAAGTACGTTCTAACCTTTTTGATCAGCTCGTTTTCGTGTGGACGATATGGGTCTAACCAAAAGATGACAGGGGTATCTGATTCACGTGCACGGCGTACAGCGAGCTTCACCCAGTCTTGGATTGGCAAGTCTTTGACTTGACACATGCGCCAGATATCACCCTTTTCAACACGCTTTTCGAGCAGTACTTCGTCGGTATCAATGTCGACAATACGAGCAATACCTGCATCGCTAGACTCAAAAGTCTTATCATGTGAGCCGTACTCTTCAGCTTTTTGTGCCATGAGGCCTACGTTAGGAACCGTACCCATCGTGGTTGGATCAAAGTTACCATGCCACTTACAGAAATTAATCATTTCTTGATAGATACGGGCAAAGGTAGACTCAGGCATGACGGCTTTACAGTCATATAGCTTGCCATCAGCGCCCCACATTTTACCGCCATTACGAATCATAGCAGGCATAGAAGCATCGACAATAATGTCGCTCGGTGAATGGAAATTGGTAATACCTTTTGCCGAGTCAACCATGGCCAGACGCGGACGATGCTCTTGACAAGCATGCAAGTCTTGCTCAATCTCTTCACGCTTTGATGCTGGCAATGTTGAGATTTTGTCGTATAGATCAGCCATACCATTATTGACGTTAATGCCTAGCTCATCAAAGAAATCCCCATGCTTTTCAAAGGCTTCTTTGTAGTAGATTCTAACCGCATGTCCAAAGACGATAGGGTGTGATACCTTCATCATGGTTGCTTTTACGTGCAGTGAGAACAAGATGCCAGCCTCACGGCAATCTTCCATTTCACGCTCATAGAACTCTAGCAGCGATTTTTTGCTCATGACCATCAGATCAATGACTTCTTTGTCTTGTAGAGCGATTTCAGGCTTCAAAACTTTCGTGCTGCCATCATCAAGTAACAAGTCCATACGTACGGTACGGGCTTTGTCCAAGGTCATCGATTGCTCGCCATCATAGAAGTCGCCGCCATGCATGTGCGACACGTGCGTGCTTGACCACTGTTTCCATTCACCCATCGAGTGTGGATGTTTGCGAGCATAGTTTTTGACGGCTTTAGGGGCGCGGCGGTCCGAGTTACCTTCACGTAATACTGGGTTCACCGCACTGCCTAGGGATTTACCATAGCGCTTACGCAGCTCTTTTTCTTCGTCAGTCTGTGGGTCTTCAGGAAAGTCAGGTAACGCATAGCCTTTGCTCTGCAGCTCTTTAATGGCGGCTTTAAGCTGTTGCACAGAGGCACTGATGTTTGGCAGTTTGATAATATTGGTATTTGGGTCTTGTGTCAGACGACCAAGCTCAGCTAGGTTATCTGGAACGCGCTGTTCTTCAGTTAAGTAGTCGGGGAATTCAGCCAATACACGCGCGGCAACAGAGATGTCACTGGTCTCAACAGCAATCCCTGCTGTCTTGGTAAATGCTTCAACAATAGGTAAGAATGAAAGGGTCGCAAGCGCTGGGGCTTCGTCAGTTTTGGTATAAATAATCTTTGACATTTATAATTGTTCCTCTAGTCTGTGGTGAATAATAAAGCTCAAATATAGCTTAATAAATCTATGCAATAGCGGACTACATGATTAGATCGAGTTCATCAATATAGTCTTTAGGAAAAAGTCTCTGGAAATTTTCGAGACTGCTTAAACACTTTCTTTCGCCAACATTAACTTTGGCTAGTTTTCATCAAAACGACACTTAGATAACCGTCTTAGCGACTGATATCTAAGCTATCTGACATTTTAGTACTTATATGAGTACTTATAGCTGATAAGTACGGGCAGCATATTATAGTGAATCCACTATAAATCCGACACGATGTCAATCCCGTATCATGAACTAAGTGTACTGTTTTCGCTCATATCCTATGTATCAGAATTATATTAAGCTGATAACAACCTTATTCTACCAGTCATCAGCATCAATATCATCTTTTCCATCGAAGTAGCCTATCTTTAGTCTCTTTTTAGAGTCGCTATGGTCAAAAAGACATAAGCACACACGGTAGAACTACCCCTAATAGCACCTCTGTACTCAATACTGTCATTAAAAACAAAAACCCACCTAAAGTCATCTGCATTTTTGTAGATGATTGTTTAACCTTATTTAGCAATCCTTGCAGAACCTCTCTAGTTGCAGGGTTTATGATGTTTACAGAGGGTGTCTGCAGATTTTTGCAAATTGTGACAGCATCAGGGCAAAAATTTGGTAGGCTAAAGCACTATATAAAAGACAGAGTGGGTGTTATGAACTTACAATATGCGCTACTCAATGATAGCAGTTGGCAGAGTCAAACAGATTGGCAGATCCCTGATACGCCATTTATGTCTTTTGCCTTTTGGCAAGCATTGACAGAGACGGGTGCGATTGGCGAGCAGGCGGGCTGGCTGCCGATATTTATCTTAGTACATCGTGTAGAAGCTAGCTCAACAGACAATGCGCAAAACAACGAAGCTTATGCTGCAACTGACAGTGCACAAAAAGCTGAAGAAGTTGAAACAACGCCAGTGACGCAATCTGTTGCTGTGCTACCCGTATTTATAAAGAACCATCATCGCGGCGAGTTTGTGTTTGATCATGCTTGGGCAGAAGCTTACGCACGTTACGGTGTTGATTATTATCCAAGACTGGTGTCCAGTGCGCCTTATACCCCGATTACTGGTCAGCGGCTATGGCTGGCAGAGGGTGAGGCGCTGACGGCTGATATTTTGCAGACGGCAATAGCAGGGGTGGACGATATTGCTCAGCAAGTGGGTGCATCAAGTTGGCATGGGTTGTTTGTGACGCCTGAGCTGGCTTCTGTTGCGAGCGCAGCGATGCCTACGGATGTCGATATAGAGCGTGCGCTCGCCGCCCAAGATAATGGTTTAGAGCCAACCGCTATCGATATACCAATACTTGAGCGTCAAGGCTGTCAGTTCTTGTGGCAAAATAAGAATTTACTTGACGATGAGCAGCCATTTACAGACTTTGATGCCTTCTTAATGACCCTGACAGCAAAGAAGCGCAAAAATATTCGCGCTGAACGCAAAAAAGTTGCGAGACAAGGTATCCGCTGCGTCCGAAAATGCGGTGAGGACATTACTGAGGGAGACTGGAAAGCGTTTTATCACTGTTATGTGATGACCTATGCCATACGTGGGCAGAGACCATACTTAAGTGAAGCCTTCTTTAAAAAGCTGGCGCAAAGCATGCCTGAGCATTTGTTTTTAGCGCAAGCCTATAATGAGAGTGATGAGATTATTGCTAGTAGTTTGTTTTTATACGATAAACCTCATAGCAAAGGCGCTACTCTTTATGGCCGCTATTGGGGCGCACTGGGTGAGTACGATAGCCTGCATTTTGAGCTCTGCTACTATCAAGGCATTGAGTTTGCCATTGAACAGGGCTTGACATATTTTGATCCTGGTACTCAAGGTGAACATAAGTTAATACGCGGTTTTATCCCAACCAAGACGCACTCGTTACACCGCATCTATGACCCGCGCTTCGTGCCAGCTATTAGCGACTTTTGCACAAAAGATCGGATGCATATGGCGCAGTATCGCAAGCAAGCGCATGAGGCATTGCCCTTTAACAGTGATAACATGCCATCCTTTGATTCTTGATAACCATCACTTACGATGATTCATTATCATTAGTCATGATTCACGTGAGCCTTCTTCTTTTAGCACTCAACAATTAGCTATTTACTATGTCCAATAACCACTCTACAACTTGTACCCCTGCGGCTGAGCTATTGGCTTGGCTGAATGCGGAAGGCTCTCTGACTGCCATGCTAGAACAAAAAGCAGGGCAGCCATTACGCGTAGAGCGCAGCTTTGAAGGCTATCGCTCGCTGTCTTTAGCCCAAAAAAAGCAACTCGGCGTGCAAGGCGCCATGCTCAATCGGCCCATGCTGGCATGGGTGCGTGAAGTACAGTTGTATGGTAACGATGAAAGACCATGGGTAGCAGCGCAAAGCGTCTTTCCACTGCCTAGTCTAAAAGGGCGTGCACGGCGTTTGCAGCAGCTAAAAGGCACGCCCATTGGCTATGTCATGTTTAAGCGCTGCCGCACATTACCAAGCCAACGTTTCATTGCTCAGACGGCTGCTGGTTGGCAGCGACAAACGCGTTATGACTGGTATGGTCGCAAGCTGCTCATTAGTGAGACTTTTTTGCCAACGTTTTGTCAGAGCTTATGAGTAATTACAAACGTTTTTTTTCTCTCTTTATTTTTTATTACAATGAATCGGTTCTGCTAAGATGCTATGACTTAGGTGAGTCGCTTACGACACTTCGATAGTGTTAAATGAATTGTTTTGTATCGCTATTATAGTTAATTGTCAGACTAATAAACTCACTCATACCAAGATGAGTTTTTTGCGCTCGTAACATAAAGTTTCATGTTACACTTGATTGCAGCGATATCTCAGATGCAAAAATGCATCAAAACTATTGCTGAGAACGAGACGCTAGCTTAGGCTTCTCCCCCTCTAACAGCTCCCTCCTAATAATAGTGAATACATAGGACATCAATATGTTTAAAGATATATCTATCAAAGATTATGATCCTGAGCTTTCTGCTGCTATGGAAGCCGAAAGTGTTCGTCAAGAAAACCACATCGAGCTTATTGCATCAGAAAACTACTGCTCGCAAGCAGTCATGGAAGCACAAGGCACAGATCTCACCAATAAATATGCTGAAGGCTATCCTGGCAAGCGCTATTATGGTGGCTGTGAGCATGTTGACGTGGTCGAGCAGTTGGCGATTGATCGTGCAAAAGAGTTATTCGGTGCCGAGTATGTCAACGTCCAGCCGCATTCAGGTAGCCAAGCAAACTCAGCGGTGTTTTTGGCGCTGCTTGATGCCAACGATACCGTGCTTGGCATGAGCCTAGATGCTGGTGGTCACTTGACGCATGGCGCCCATATTAACTTCTCAGGTCTCAACTATAACGCCGTACAATATGGCTTAGTTGAAGAAACTGGCCTGATTGATTATGACGAAGTGGAGCGTTTGGCAAAAGAGCACAAGCCTAAAATGATCATTGCTGGTTTTTCAGCATACTCACAGGTTGTAGACTGGCAGCGTTTCCGTGAAATCGCTGACGAAGTAGGCGCGTACTTACTCGTCGATATGGCGCACGTTGCTGGCCTCGTCGCTGGTGGTGTTTATCCAAACCCAGTACCCTTTGCGGATGTTGTTACTACTACCACGCACAAAACCTTACGTGGCCCACGCTCAGGTATGATTCTTGCCCGTGACGAAAAGCTTGCCAAAAAGCTCAACTCTGCGGTATTCCCAGGCAACCAAGGTGGCCCGCTGATGCATGTGATCGCTGCCAAAGCGGTTTCGTTCAAAGAGGCATTAGAGGACAATTTCAAAACTTATCAGCAGCAAGTGGTCAAAAACGCTCAAGCAATGGCAAAAGTCATCCAAGAGCGCGGCTATGAAATCATCTCTGGTGGTACTGAAAACCATCTGATGCTGATCAGCCTAGTTAAGCAAGAATTGACTGGTAAAGAAGCAGACAAGTGGCTGGGTGATGCGCATATCACGGTCAATAAAAACGCTGTACCAAACGATCCAAAATCTCCATTTGTGACTTCTGGTATCCGTATCGGTACGCCAGCGATTACTACACGCGGTTTTAACGAAGCACAAGCTGGTGAGCTGGCAGGTTGGATTTGTGACGTACTAGACAGCCGCGGCGATGAAAAGGTCGCTGCTGAAGTGCGTGCTAAAGTAGAAGCGATCTGTAAAGAGTTACCAGTTTACGAAAAAAACCAGTAAGCTTTAATTAGTATCGTATAAAATAAAAACCTGCTAAATCTGAACTGACCCCCATAAGTTGGACACAACTTTTGGGGGTTATTTTATGAAATATGACATAGACTTTAAGATAAGAGTGATCGCCTATTATCAGCAAGGTCATTCTGCTTATGCTACTGCCAAGCACTTTAATATTGACGATAAAGATGTCGTTAAATGGGTCAACCAGTATCAAGCTGGAGGCGTCCTTGCCATCAAACCTAAAACTCGTAAAGCTATATACGGTTGTGATTTTAAGCTTCAAGTTCTCACCACTATGGCAGGTGAAGATTTAAGTCAATCACAAGCCGCTTTGAGGTTTAACATTAGCTCACCTGCACTGATTAGTGTATGGCGCACAGCCTATGCCCGTCATGGTATGCTAGGCTTAACCGCCAAAGCCAAAGGACGACTTACTATGAAGCACCCTTACCTTACTGACAAACCTGACCATGAGAAAAGTGTAGAAGAGATCAAACGCGAGAATGAGTATTTGCGTGCGGAGAACGCTTATCTAAAAAAGCTCGATGCCTTGCTCAGGGAAAGGGAACAAGCCGCGACAAAGCAAGGCTCATCGAAGGACTAAGGAATCAGCATCCCTTAGCTTTACTACTACTTATTGCAGGTATACCAAGAAGTAGCTTTTACTATCATCTAAACTTGCTGACGGCTG
Source organism: Psychrobacter sp. H8-1 (assembly GCF_904846575.1). Lineage (NCBI taxonomy): Bacteria > Pseudomonadati > Pseudomonadota > Gammaproteobacteria > Moraxellales > Moraxellaceae > Psychrobacter > Psychrobacter sp. H8-1. The sequence goes on along the minus strand of NZ_CAJHBG010000001.1, from coordinate 2,679,400 downwards.
ATGATAAGTATGCCGATCTTAAACAGCGTATCAGTGACATCTATCATCACCATAAAGGTCGATATGGCTATCGTAGAATCACTCAAACACTTAAGAGTGAAGGGTTAAGGTATAACCATAAGCTCATCGCACGGCTTATGAGTGAGCTTAAACTTACCGCGAGAATCAGAAGGCAGAAGTATCGATCTTATAAAGGACAGTGCGGCGTCATTGCTAAGAATAGAGTTAAACGTAGGTTCAGAGCGAAAGCGCCCAACCGCAGATGGCTTACTGACATTACTGAGTTTAAGGTCGGTGAGGATAAGTTGTACTTGTCTCCTATACTAGATTGCTATAACAATGAGATCATCAGTTATACGCTCTCAAGACGACCGGTATATGACTTAGTGAAACAGATGCTTGAGCTGGCGGTTAAAGGCATACCATCAAAGCGCAAGCATAAGGAGGAGCTAACACTGCATTCGGATCAAGGGTGGCATTATCAGATGAAACCGTTTGCAAAGTCGCTTAAAGAGAATAACATTAAGCAAAGCATGAGCAGTAAGGGGAATTGCTTAGACAATGCATTGATTGAAGGCTTCTTCGGTACGCTGAAGTGTGAGACGATTTATATTGATAAACCTAAAACCGTTGAGGCTTTAGAGAAACAGATTCATGAGTATATGCATTATTATAATCATGAAAGAATTCAGCTTAAACTAAAAGGACTGAGCCCTGTACAGTACAGAACTCAGTCCTTAATACAAAATTAAACTGTCTAAGTTTAGGGGGTCAGTTCAGCTTTTGCTAGGCGGTTTTTTGTTGGCAATTGTCCTGAAATCTAATCTTTCTTCAACGCATGACTGTCTTCTAAGATAACAGTAAACCTCTCGTGTAACCAAGGCTCAAGCTCATCAATGGCTTGGTTATAGAGTTTTGGCCCTATTAGCTCGAGTAAAAAATCTAATAATATTTTTGCTGGAAAGTCCTCAAGTTCAAATTCAAGCTCATCTCTCATATAACATTTTAAGCTATCTATGATGGTGTCTTCATCTTCAGCTGACAGCTTTATACTCTTTTTGTTTTTCATTTTTTCCTCTTCAAATGAATAAGTCGTGAAAGCCATCCTATAGCTTACTAGACGCGGTAGGTTATAACCTCTCATTCAGCAAGTTAAGCAAAACAGACTTTTATTAAGTGAGCTGCGCCATCCATAGATTAATGGCAAATCCAATGAATATGAAGCCAGTAAAACTCATGCTTGCTATGATTAGCCTGGGTGACTGGCTAAATTTACGCGATAGGTTTTTACCAGAAAACACCATCACACTTTGGTAGCTGACACTGATGATTTGCAGAATTACTGCCAATATAAAAAAAGATAAAAACGGATGCGGATAGGCGGGGTCAACGAACTGTACAAAGAACGATAAGAAAAACAGAATGCCTTTGGGATTGGTCAAGCTAAGGAGCAGGGCGCGATAAAAGAAGTTTTGGCTTGTTGGCGGTGTAGAGAGCTTGGGCTCGGCATCGGCAAGTAGTGCTCTATGACGAAAGGTTTGATAAGCTCCCATGAGTAGCTTGACCCCAAGGTATAGCAAATATAAGCCGCCAATCAGCTTGATGGCATTGAACAGGACTGGGTATAGCTTGAGTAGACCACCAACCCCAAGTACAGTGACCAGCATCAAAATACTATCACCCACAAAGATACCCGCTACTGCGCGGTAGCCTTTGCGCACGCCATGAGCGGCTGCGACAGATAGGCAATACAGGCTGTTTGGACCTGGCAATAAGATGATGATGATTGAGCCGATGATATATGCGGTAAGATCAGTAATGCCAAACATAAAAAGTCCTTTACCACGCCCAAATATAGTCGGAGTACTTTTAAACCGCTACGGTGTTACCCGCCCTAGATGTACTCAGTGTACTATCTGCGGTCGGTCGCCTTGTAGCGATTTTAAAATTCCTTGACTATAAAAGCCCCAATTATAAAATATAATCGGGGCTTATTTATATCAATTCAGTCTTATTTGATGACTAAAGTCACATAAACGGTAAATTAACGAAGATCTGCAATACCGTAGCGTTGACGATATCGACAAAGAAAGCACCAACCATAGGTACAATCAAAAACGCTTTATACGAGGGTAAGTAACGATCGGTGACCGCTTGCATATTAGCAATCGCCGTCGGAGTTGCACCCATACCAAAACCACAATGTCCTGCTGATAAAACCGCTGCATCGTAGTTTTTGCCCATGATTTTAAAGGTCACAAAGTACACATATATAATCATGACCACTGTTTGTACCAGCAAGATAATCAATACTGGGCCTGCCAGATCAGTCAGCTGCCATAGTTTCAACGATAGTAATGCCATGGCTAAAAACAGACTCAAAGAAGCGTTACCTAATACATCAATGGCACGGTCAAACATATCAAAGTTAAAGAAGATGGTGAGGACGTTACGAATAATCACACCGCCTGCCAGTGCCCAAACGAACGTTGGTAGCTCAAACCAAGTATCTGCGGCAACCAAAGTCATGGTCTCTGCAAACGCCAAAGCACCAGCAAATAGCGCTAAGGTCTCAATCGTAGAAGAGGCTGTAATAAGGCGAATATGGTCAGGCTTTTCGAAGATTTCCTTATCACCAAGAATATCGTCTTCATCATGTTTGGTACTATACAGCGACTGCGCGCCAGCGACTTTTTCGATATCGCTTGGGTCTGGATTATAAGGGGTTGGTTTTATCCCAAGCTTTTGAATCAATCGATGAGCCACAGGACCACCAACCACACCGCCTGCTACCAAGCCATAGGTGGCAACCGCGATACCCAGTGTCGTCGCTCCGACCACACCGTATTCTTGCTCTAAGGTAATGCCCCAAGCGCCTGCTGTTCCATGGCCACCAGTTAAAGCAATAGAGCCTGTCACCAATCCAAGCAGAGGGTCAAGTCCAAGCACGCTGGCCATAGCGACGCCAACGACATCTTGTAGAACAATGAAAACTGAGACCACAATAGTGAAAATTAACAATGGCGTACCGCCGGCTTTAAGCTTGCTAAAATCAGCACTTAGTCCAATAGAGGCAAAAAACATCAGCATGGTGGCCGTCTGTAGGCCTTGGTGAAAGTTAAAACTAAATCCCCAAAATATATTGAGCACATAAACAATAATCGCAGCGACCAAACCGCCTGCAACAGGTTCTGGAATATTAAAGTTTTCCAAAAACTTAATATTTTTTACTAAAAAGCGTCCTAGCAGTAGCACTAAAGTGGCTAAGATCAGCGTATAGTAGCCGTTTAAAGTAATTTCCATAAGTTAATCCTTTTTATTATTAAGGGAAGAAAGTAAGTAGCAGGGATAAATTATTTGGTGGTGTTCTAAAAAGTATGCTGAGGGAATAAAGGAGGGTGACAGCCGAAGCAAGATGATATATTTGAGGTTATGAAGACACAAATACAGATCAATTGCCCCGACTGTCACAGTCTTAGTCTAAAGAAAAATGGTATAAAAAGCTATGGTAAGCAGAACTATCAATGTAAGGACTGTAAACGCCAATTTATTGGCGATCATGCGATAACCTATAACGGCTGTCACTCTAGAATAGAAGACATCATACGACTGATGACTGTCCGAGGTTGTGGTGTTAGAGACATAGCAGTTATAGCCAAGGTTAGTATTGGAAAAGTGCTTAGCACCATAGGCTCATCCATTTACAAGATTGTACCTAAGAAGCGCTACTATGAACGCTTAGAGGTTGATGAGTTCTGGACTTACGTATATCGCAAGAAACGTAAAGTGTGGCTCATCTACGCTTATGACCGTGCTACTAATGAGATTGTCGCTTATGTCTGGGGCAAACGTGACCTAAAAACGGCTAAGAAGTTAAGAGCACGTTTAAAGCAGCTTACAGTCAGCTATGGCTCTATCAGTATGGACAACTGGGACAGTTTTATAACCGCCTTTAAAAGTGATAACAAACGAATTGGTAAACAGCATACGATAGGGATTGAAGGCAATAACTGTCGTCTTGGGAGTTTCCTAAAAACTGTGTAACTGCTTATAATCCACTAACTGGAGAATAAGCAATGACTACCCAATCTGACATTAAGAAACTGGCCGAGCAAATGGCTGGTAGCATGAATAGCTTCGATGACATCAAAGACTTTCAAAAGCAGCTCATGCAATCCTTTATCGACACTGCCCTTGAAGCTGAGATGGAAGACCATCTCGGCTATCCTAAGCATGAGAAAGCAGATAAACCAAACAAGCGCAACGGACACACTAAAAAGACCGTCTGCAGTGACACAGGCGAGCTTGAGATATCCACCCCAAGAGACCGTCATGGTGACTTTGAACCTGAGCGAGGAAATAGCGAAGCACTGCTTCGCCCGAGCGCAAGACAAGAGCTGTGCTCGCGTGGGTGCGCAAGCATCAAACTCGTATCTCAGGCCTTGATGACAAGATCATATTCCTTTACGCTAAGGGTCAAACCACCACCGAGATTGTAGAGAGTATCAAAGAGCTCTACGATGTCGACATCTCAAGCTCTCTTGTCTCAAGAGTCACCGATAACATATTAGAGGACATCACCGCTTGGCAGAACCGGCCGCTGAGCAGTGTCTATCCTATCGTCTATCTAGACTGCATTGTCGTTAAAGTACGTCAAGATAAACAGATTATCAACAAGGCTATTTATCTGGCGCTAGGCGTGGGGCTTGATGGTAAAAAAGAGCTGCTTGGTATGTGGCTCTCAGAGAATGAAGGCGCTAAGTTCTGGCTGGGTGTTCTCACTGAACTACAAAACCGCGGCGTACAAGACATCTTAATCGCTTGTGTCGATGGTTTAAAGGGCTTCCCTGATGCCATCAATACCGTTTATCCCAACGCTCAGGTTCAGCTGTGTATCGTACACATGGTGCGCTATTCGATGAAGTTTGTACCTTGGACAAATAAAAAGGCAGTAGCGGCTGATCTAAAGGCTATCTACGGCGCTGATACGCTTGAGATAGCAGAGGCTAACCTTGAACACTTTGATGAGGTATGGGGCAAAGATTACCCGCACGTGGTCAAGTCTTGGCGCAATAACTGGGAGGGCTTAACGGTGTTCTTTGAGTATCCGAAAGACATCAGAAAAGTGATTTATACCACCAATGCGATAGAGTCGCTAAACAGTGTGATTCGGACGGCGGTGAATAAGCGTAAGGTGTTCCCATCTGATCAGGCAGCATTTAAAGTGGTGTACTTAGCAACTCAGCAGGCATCCAAAAAGTGGTCGATGCCGATTCGTAACTGGACGTCTGCTTTGAATCGCTTTATGATTATGTTTGATGACCGTATCAGTAAGCATTTAATCTAAATGGCAGTTACACAGAATCTGGGATGGGCTCGTCGTCTTAGACACCGATTGCGTCGGGCGGTTAGAAAGACTTGTTGCTTCTCAAAAAAGCTTGATAATCACTTTAAAGTATTCGATCTGGTGTTCTTTTATATCAATTATGGCTACGTCTGATGCCAGCATACTTTTTAGAACACCACCTATTATTTATCTTCACTCGGTACCACAATCCATAACTGCGGTTTGCCAAAATCCTTATAAGCATCCTCAATTATGCTTCTAAAAACATTCAAGTCTTCGGTGTTTATCTTTTCTACGCCAACCAAACAAAGCTGCAAATGGCTGACATCGCTATCGGTCAAGCAGTCCCAAGCACTGTCCCAATTATGAGCAAAGTAGCTGGGAAAATGACACGCTTTGGCTAAGCTGGTTAACAGAGTGGCTTTATCAAGCACACCATTAATCGGAATCTTAACAGCCTGCTCAGGAATGCTATCACTTAGTGTTGTACCGTTTTGGTTAATACTGTTTTGGTTAACGCCGTTTTGGTTAATATAGTAAATGGCTTGGCTCATATCAGTTCACATCCAGTTTGGTAAAGCTATCGTAATGGTCGATGGTCAAATAATAGACGGTAGGGGGATTGCCACCCGTGACAATACGCCGCGCCCCTCGATGAGAAACTCCAGGCGTGGGTACGGTGTATTCTCGGTAGTAGCCTTGAGACTGCGTGGGTAGTCTGCCTTCGCGATTATAAAACGTCGTGCCGTCTTTATGAGGATAGGGGAAGGGCCCGCCTTGCTGAATCAAAGCAACTGTTTGGTCTATCTGTGGGTCACCAGTGATAGAGCTTGTATCCGTCTCAACATAAGAAGGCGACGGCATAGAGCTAGACTGAACCTCATTATTAAATAAGGTCGGCTTTAATTCTGTATAGCCAAAGAAGACGATCGCTATAATCGTTAAAATACTGATTGCGATAGACTTCCAGCCCTTTGTATTCTGCCCATGACTCTTTCGATTAGAGTTGCTGTTTTTATTAGAATTGTTTTTATTAGGGCGCTTAGGACTGCTGCGATGGTTTGAGCTATTGTCGTCATTTCGGTCCGAATCTGTTGACGTATGCTTAGAGGAAGATGAGTTTTCTAAGATACTTAATGAAGAATCGGTCACTTCAGTAGCTCGCAATTGATTTTTATCATTACGTTCACTATTGAAATAAACCTGCTGACCCTCCATCGGCTGCTGCGAGAGCTTCCATGTGCTGATATGAAAAAACACATCCTCACGCTGATTATTAGCGTCGATAAAGCCATAACCTTTATCTGAATTATAATATTTGACTTTACCACTTTGCATGAGCGCGTTTTCCTGTAGGTTTTGTATCTTTTAGCAGCATGTGCAACGTACTTATTTTTACTAATAAAAAACGCCAGCAATTACGCTGACGTTTTTTTGTGGATTATACTTTAAATTGTACTATAAATGGCAAATTAAGCGCGAGTCTCGCCATGCCCATAGACGATCCATTTTTGCGAGGTGAGACCTTCCAGTCCAACAGGACCGCGCGCATGGATTTTGTCGGTTGAGATACCGATCTCTGCGCCCAGACCATATTCAAAGCCATCAGCAAAACGGCTAGAGGCGTTAATCATCACGCTTGCCGAGTCTACTTCACGGATAAAGCGCTGCGACTTGCTATAGTTATCAGTGATAATCACATCGGTATGCTGACTGCCATGAGTGTTGATATGCTCAATCGCTTCATCAATGCCGCTCACTACCTTGATGGCTAAGATAGGCGCAAGATATTCGGTATCCCAGTCCTCAGACGTGGCGGCAGATAGATGACCGTCAAGCTTGGCATTACCATTCAAGATAGTTTGCGACTTATCATCGAGACGTAGCTGCATGGCATCATCGGCTGCAACAATGGCTTCGGCAATCTTCGGTAATAGCTCATCTGCAACGGCTTCATCGACCAATAGCGTCTCCATGGTATTACACGTACCGTAGCGATGGGTCTTGGCATTGACACTGACTTCGATGGCGATACTTGGCTCGGCATCGCGATCAATAAAGGTGTGGCAGTTACCGTCCAAATGTTTGATGACCGGCACTTTTGCATCGTTGCTGATACGTTCAATCAGGCCTTTGCCGCCACGGGGTACGATCACGTCCACATATTCTGTCATGGTGATCAGCTCACCGACAGCAGCGCGATCTGTGGTTTGTAGCACTTGCACGCTGTGCTCTGAGAGACCAGCGTTTTTTAGACCTTGATGGATACATTTTGCAATGGCTTGGTTGGACTCAAAGGCTTCAGAGCCGCCGCGTAGGATAATGGCGTTACCTGATTTTAGCGCAAGAGAGGCTGCCTCCAAAGTGACGTTGGGACGTGACTCATAAATCATACCGACTACACCTAGAGGGACACGCATCTTACCCAAATGGATACCTGAGGGGCGATAGGTCATATCTGTCACTTCGCCAATAGGATCAGGCAAGGTAGAGACGTCTTTTAGGCCTTGGAGCATACCCTCAAACCGATCGTCATTTAGCTCTAAGCGATCCAGTAGCGCAGCATCAAGGTCGTTTTTGTGACCCTTATCCATGTCAATTTTATTGGCAGCCAAAATATCTTTTTTAGCACTTTTTAATTCATCGTGAATAGCCATCAAGGCTGAGTTTTTGCTACCAGTATTGGCAGCGGCAAGTGCACGAGAGGCAGCACGTGCTTGCTGACCAACTTGTTGCATATAAGCGGTAACATCTGCGGTATTCGATTGACTCATAGAACATTTTCCTTATGTCTGTGGATGGGAATTGTTGATTATATGGAGGGTTGTTATTCGCTATTGATTTGTTGACAGCCAGTATTGCTGACAATGCATGAGCTACATTAAGTAGTAAGCTATATAACAGCGAATGAAAAAAAGCGAATAAAACAAAGAAAGTAGGCCAAAACCAAAAGTGGCCAAAAAACATCACTTTCTATCAATCTTCGGGGCTTTTTATCAACCTTACGGGATTATGCTATTTAACATAGAGGAGATTGGGACGATAGTAAAGACGAATTTGTGAACAGAATCTGCTTACACAGGCTTATTGAGCCCTTACGTCCCTTGTGTTTTGTCATGATTTTACCATAGGCACTCAATTGTGTAGTCGTTACGCATTCTGCACATAACTGTGCTGTAACTACTAAAGTAGTCGAGAGCAATTATGAGTATATTGAACACTGAAACCATAATTAGTTATATACCAACTTGTTCAATACTAGCTTGTTTAATACCAGCGATGGAGAGTCGAGATGACCATTATGAAAAAACCAATTAACTTGTCAACACGTAAAACTTGGCTATTTGCGTCTTTAGCCGCTGCTGCTTTAACAATCGGGGCTTGTGCCGATAAAGAGCCAGTAGCTACGGAGGATGAGACAACCATTGATGCTCAAACCACCGTGGAGCAAGAAGCAATAGCTGAAAACACGGATGATGTCGCTGTAGCAAGCGCTGATGAGAGCATGGTCGTAGGTGATAACGATGATGTTGCAGTCGCCACAGCAGATGACTCAGAAGTTCTTGATGGCAGTGAGTCAGAAGAGCATGTGTCTACCTATTAACTTAAGTTTAGTATATGTGAGTACAAAATGGCTCAGATACGTTTTTACGTTCTGAGTTTTTTTATATTGCAGCAGGTTTTGGGGAATAGGTGTAAAATTAGCCATAAAATTTGCCTTTTTACTGTATTTTGAGCGACAATGGCGCGCATCATGCCCTACATCTCTGGGCGAAAAATTATTCTGCCTTTTTATTCATATTTATTGGAAGTTTGCTAACCCATGCTTGAGACTGCCGAAAACTCGAATCGCCCGATCGCTCTAGAGCTACAAGATATTCATAAAAGCTTTGGCTCATTGGCTGTGCTCAAAGGAGTGTCACTCACTGCCTATGATGGTGATGTGATCTCTATTTTGGGCTCGTCTGGCTCTGGTAAGTCTACCTTGCTGCGCTGCATCAACTTGCTAGAAAAGCCCACCCAAGGTCGAATTATCATTGGTAATGAAGAGCTGATATTAAAGCCGACCAAATCAGGTGAGATGCAGGCGGCGAACATCAAGCAGCTAGAAAGCCTACGTGCACGAGTGGGTTTTGTCTTCCAAGGTTTTAACTTATGGCCGCACAAGACAATCTTACACAACATTATCGAAGGGCCAACACAGGTCTTAAAGATAAAAAAAGATCAAGCCATCAGCGATGCTGAAAAGCTACTGGACAAAGTAGGCTTGCTGGATAAAAAGGATGCTTACCCAGCAAACTTGTCAGGCGGTCAACGCCAGCGGGTTGCGATTGCCCGTGCATTGGCAATGCAGCCACGGGTATTGCTATTTGATGAGCCAACTTCAGCACTAGATCCTGAGCTGGTCAATGAAGTGCTGGCAGTCATGCGTGAACTAGCAGAAGAGGGGCGTACAATGTTGATTGTCACCCATGAGATGCGCTTTGCGCGTGAAGTATCAAGCCAAGTGGTGTTTTTGCATCAAGGTATCATTGAAGAGATGGGCGCACCTGAGCAAGTCTTTGACAATCCAACGTCAGAGCGCGTAAAAGACTTTATGGCTTCCCATCGTCAAAACTAACAGTGTGCTAACTAAAGCGCGTTAGTTTTGAAATTATCTAATCATAAACTCTTACTTATTTTTCATTACACAATAATGACAGTCAATACGTAAAACGTTTGTTTTTGGTATTTTAGTCAGGTATTATCGATTGAATTATCGCTTATTAATACCTGTGACTCTCAGTACTAGCATGGATGGTAGCGCTGAGAGTCATGAAGATACTTATCTAAAACCAAGCAAAAACTAAGGAACGTATGATGTCGAACTCTCGTCTACTGTGGTCATCGATGACCATTACTGCAGCGCTAGCACTTAGTGCCTGTAGCCAGCCTGCTAATGAAACCACTGATGCCAACGCTGACGCTGCCACGACAGATGTCGCTGGCAAGACCATTCGTATCGCCACTGAAGGCGCATACCCTCCTTTTAACTATACCAATGCTGATGGTAGCTTAGCGGGCTTCGATATCGATGTGGCCAATGCGCTCTGCGAGCAGATGCAAGCCAAGTGTGAAATTGTCGCTCAAGACTGGGACGGTATCATTCCAGGGCTTTTAGCACAAAAGTATGACGCAGTCGTCGCTGGCATGTCGATTACTCCTGAACGCCAAGAAAAAGTTGATTTTACTGAGCCGTATTTTGCCAACACCATGGTTTGGCTAACGGACACTGATGGCAGCTTTGACCCAAAAGCGATAGCAAACCTAACGCTTGGTGGACAGCGCTCAACCACGCCAGGGGCTTATCTGCAAGATAACTATGAAGGCAAAGACGGCAACACTGTGCAGCTGTATGATAACTATGACAACGCTTACTTAGATCTAAAATCAGGCCGCAGTGATGCAGTGCTGGCCGAAAAAGTCTCTGCCAACTCTTGGCTAGCAGATAATCCTGAAGGTTTTGGCATCGTTGGTGATGAGATTGATAACGATGATAATATTGCTATCGCTGTTCGTAAAGATGACCCTCTAAAAGATGAGTTAAACAAAGCATTGAGCGAAATCCGTATCAATGGTGAGTTGGCCCGTCTTGAGCAGGCAAACTTTAGCCAGTAACCGTCAACAAACCCTGATTTAGAAACGTGATCTGATTTAGACATGAAGGAATAGCAATGATGATATCATCAATGAAAACAAAAACAATGTGGCTTGCACCACTAAGTGCGGCGATGCTTATGTTGGCTGGTTGTAGCAATGGCTCAGCCCCAGAAGAAAGTGCGGCCACTGATACCACTGCCGATGCTCCAATGAGCGTAAAAATAGCGACTGAGTCAAGCTATAAGCCCTTTAGCTATACGGATGCTGATGGCAAGCTGATTGGCTATGAGATTGAGCTAGTCGACGCTTTATGTGCGCAGATGAAAGCAGAGTGTGAGCTTATCTCTCAGGACTGGGATGGTCTTATCCCAGGTCTAAACGCACAGAAATTTGATGCCGTTATCGCTGGTATGTCAATCACCCCTGAGCGTAAAGAAGTCGTAGAATTCACTGATCCGTACTTTCATACTGGTATTATCTTGATCGGTAAAAAAGGCGATGATATCAGTGTGGCAGATCTAGCAGGGCAGCCAGTTGCTTCACAACGCTCGACAGTGTCATCACAGTACTTACAAGATGAGTATCCAGATGCTGATATCAAGCTTTATGATACCCAAGATAACGCCTATCTAGATCTTACTTCAGGCCGCGTACGCGCGATGATGTCAGATAAAGTGACTGGTATTGATTGGTTAAAAACTGAAGCTGGTCAAAACTATGAAGTGAAAGGCGATGAGATTAGCACTGAGGAAGATGCGATGGGCATTGCGTTTCGTAAAGGTGATCCTTTAGTGGCTAAGTTCAACACTGCTTTGGCTGAGATTAAAGCTGATGGTACCTATGATCAGATCACTGGCAGCTACTTTGGTACCAGCACCACTGCTGCTGCACAAGAAGCAGAAACAACGACCAACTAATCTACGTATATAACAACCTACGTATTTAAAGGCTTACGTATTTAAGGGTAAGTCTCTTAAAGACAAGTCGCTTAAGGTCTGCATGTTATCTAACAGAGTTTTAGGTTGATGACATAGCAGGCCTTAACTTTTTATAGAGTAAGCAGTTTATCTAGTAACAAAAACAGGAAATCAAGGATGACTATCGGTAACACGCCAAGAATGAATATTTCAAACAGCAGTTCTGCCCAGTTTATAGCCAATACTAAGTCCAACATTCGCTCTGTGCGCCGTCTATCGCTATCGCTTTTTGCAGCAATAACAGCCGCTGCTTTAGTGGGCTGTGGTAGTGGTTCAGATGCTGGTAGTGAGACCAACGCAGATAATACGGCAGCGAACGCAGCTGCGCCTGCGGGCGAGGTGTTGCGTATTGGTACGGAAGGGGCTTATGCGCCTTTTAACTATACCAATGCTGATGGAACACTTGGTGGGTTTGACGTCGATATGGCCAATGCCATCTGTGACGATATGCAGGTCACTTGTGAGATTGTTGCCCAAGATTGGGATGGTATCATTCCAGGGCTAAAAGCGGGTAAGTACGATGCCATCGTAGCGGCGATGTCGATTACGCCAGAGCGCGCGCAACAAGTTGTTTTTACCGAGCCTTACTTTAGCAACTCTTTGGTGTTTTTAGCAAAAAAAGACAGCAGCTTTGACCCTAGTAAAAGCAGCGATATTAATGCTCACTCTATAGCAGCGCAGCGCTCTACACTCTCCTCGCAGTGGTTGGAGGGCGAGTATCCAGAAGTCAATATGAAGCTATATGATACGCTAAGCAATGCATTTTTGGACTTAGAGTCAGGCCGAGTGGATGCCATGATATCTGATAAGCTACCAGCGATAGAGTGGCTAAGCTCAGAGTCTGGCGGTGACTATGCGGTCAAAGGCGATGAGATCGATATCGATGACCACTTTGCCATTGCTGTGCGTCCTGGTGATGAGCTGCAAGCAAAAATCAATCAGTCCTTGGCCAATCTAAAAGCCAATGGTACTTACGATAAAATCAATCAAAAATACTTTGCGGTGCCAACGTCTGCTACGGTAGTGACAGCCGAGTCCGAAGTTATGGCAGACAGCACTGCTCAGTAGCAGGTTGAAAGAGTCATACCTTTTTATTTTGAACTGAGGATACTATCGTTGTCTTGCAAAAGGATATTACCAAACTGGTGATATCCTTTTTTCTTTATAAATGCTGACTGAACAGTGTTGTATTCACTGTTTTATTTTTAGCGAATTTAGTATGATGCGTGCTGGTTTGGATGCAGCTTTTACGTGCGAGCATTAACATAGAGTCTACTGATTATGATAAAATCACAACTCTTTTCTACCGAGTCAATTATCGTCGCCATAATCGTAGGAACTGCACGTCAATCTATGACGCAAAAGACCCATCTCTAGATGGTCTACCATACGATTATCAGCAGCGCTCAGCCATTGGTGCTGATTCTTTTAACTCATATTTTGCTAACTTGCTAATATAAAGAGACTGAGTGGACAACCGTGTTTGATTTACAAGGGTTCGGCGCGCTATTACTTAGCGGCGCAACTGTCACCATAAAGCTTGCCATGACCAGTTTGATCATAGGCATGTTTTTGGGGCTTCTGGGTGCCACCGCCAAGCTGTCAAATGTCTGGATACTGCGCAAAATTGCGACTGTCTATACGGCAACGATGCGCGGTATTCCCGAGCTATTATTGGTGCTATTCATTTACTATGGCGGCTCCATGCTGCTCATGAGCGTCCTCAAAAAATTCGGTTATAACGAATATGTTGAGATCAGTGCGTTTTGGGGCGGGGTGATGGCGCTGTCTATCGCTTTTGGTGCCTATGCGACTGAGATTTTGCGCATGTCTATCCAAGAGATTCCGGTAGGTCAAAGCGAAGCTGCGCAAGCGATTGGTATGCGTCCCTTTCAGATATTTTATCGTATTACTTTACCGCAAGTATGGCAGATTGCACTACCAGGTCTTGGTAACTTATTTTTAGTCCTATTAAAAGACACGGCTTTGGTATCTGTTGTGGGTCTCAAAGACATTATGTATCAGTCATCACGCGCGGCTCAGTCGACACAGCAGCCTTTCACTTTTTATATGGCGGCTGCGATTATTTATTTGGGTCTAACTATGCTGATCACAGGGTTTATGATGTGGCTTGAGTGGCGTGCAAATCCAGCCGCACGCTATGCCAAAAAACTGAGCCGTCAAACAGCGCCCCGTCAATCGACCATAGGGTAGAGGAGAGAGTCTTATGGATTGGAATTGGCAGGTTATTTTCGATCATATCCTAGATCTACTAGGCGGGGCGGTATTGACCGTGCAGCTGGTGGTTATTTCGGGCATTATCGGTTTATTCTTTGGTTTGATTTTAGCTTTACTACGCTTGTCAAAAAGCTGGGTAGTACAAATATTACCTTTTCTTTATATTTTCTTTTTTCGTGGCACGCCGCTGCTGGTACAGATATTCTTGATTTATTATGGCCTCGGGCAGTTTGAGGCAGTGCGCAACTCCTTCTTATGGGAGCCAGTGCTGAGCCAAGCCTACTGGTGTGCCATTATTGCCTTCACCATGAATACCAGTGCATATCTCGCTGAGATTATTCGCGGCGCTATTCAGACTATTCCGGTTGGTGAGCTTGAGGCTGCCGATGCTGTTGGTATGTCTAAGTGGCAGAAGCTGACGCGCATTACCTTGCCGCGAGCGTTTGGTATTGTGATCCCTGCTTACAGTAATGAAGTTATCTTTATGCTCAAAGGTAGCGCTCTAGCGTCAACCATTGCTCTGATGGATATTACAGGGGTTGCCCGTACGATCAGCGCGCGTACTTATACTTTGATGGAGTTGTTTTTCGCTGCTGGTATTGTTTACTTATTATTATCTTGGATTATTTTATTTGCCTTTGGTCGGTTTGAAAAAAGAATGAATCGCCATCTCGGTTATGTGCCGCCAGATGTAGCGACGCGCACTATTCCTTAGGTTTCAATGTTCTTAACTTATTTTAATGTGGTTGCAAAATACTGACAGCTTGGCAACAAAGGTGCAGTAAGGTATATATATGTTTAAATGAATGATTTATTATTTAGACATATGACCTTTATCGACAGTCGCCATATTTGTTTCAAGTCGCTGTTTTTTGCGAGAGGCTATGTGTTAAAGGTTCCTGTATCCAAACATTAAGTAGGGCAAACTTTGAGCAAAGACTTAAGTAATGAGCCAAGCAAGGATTTAAATAAAGAAACAAGTAAAGACCTGAGTAAAGACTCTATCAAAGATTTGAGTAAGAAGCTTAGTAATAGCTTGAGCAAAGAGTTAGAAAGAACCAAGAGGAAGGAAAAAGAGAGGAAAGATAGAGAAAAAGCCGAGGCTCAGGCTGACAAACAACCGCTTCTCGGCACATCTAAAGCGGTAGAAACTATGTTTCGCAACGCCTTACGGGCTGAGCTTGACTTGATTGCGCTAGCAGCCACCAAAGCCAATATCATGATTTCCCTAAATGGGGTAATCATTTCGGCACTGATGATTTCTGGGGCATTTATCTTTGCCTCCTCACCGACATTTATTATCCCTGCAGGGATATTTATGTTCACCGCATTGGCCTCAATTCTCTTCGCCATTCTCTCAGCATCTCCCGAAAAAGCGCATTTTTTCAATGGCTTTTCAAGCTGGTTTGGTGCTCTTCTCAAACGTGAAGCGGGCTTTGGTGATTTGCGCACGTATCTCGATCGTGCCAATCAGTCTGGGGATGATGGTGACGATCTTAATCTGCTCATCAATACCGATCGCATGATGCTCTCACGAGAAGACTATTGGGAACAGATGCAGCTCTTAATACAAGATCGTGATGAGACCTATCGAGCGATGAGCTATCAGCTGTATTGGCTTGGTCAGATGAGCGCCCGAAAATTTAAGCTACTCAATGTCTCCTATGCTGCTTTTCGTTGGGGTTTACTGATCTCAGTTTTGGCATCGCTTATTCTACATTCCTTGTTGTTCCTATATCCTAATGTATTAGAAAAACCTCCAGCACGCTTGACAGAGTCGGGCATGGGGGCATTTAGTGGGTTGTATGAGCCCTCAGGTGCTCAGCAGCTTCCTGATGGCAATATGTTGGTGGTTGAGGATGAAGCTAAGCGTGCCATGAATATTCTGACCGTTGCGCCCGATGGTGGCTTGGTAGAGAATGCAATTTCCAACCTCAGACTGACTCGAAGCTTTGGGCGTGAGCTCAATGATTTGGAAGGGCTGGCAGCCGACGCACAAGGCTTCATTTATGCAACTACCTCGCATTCATCGGATAAGAACGGCATACGCCAGCCAGCACGTGAGCAGCTCCTAAGGTTTAATGTAAAAGGTAGTAAAGCGGGCAATATCGCTACCGTCACCACATTGCGTGATGCTTTGACAGAGTCACAATTAATCGCTGCAGCAATTAGAGCACGCACAGGTGAGGACGCCAATTTTGACAAACTTGATATTGAAGGTTTGGTTTATTATGACAAAACTCAGGAGTTATTACTTGGTTTGCGTGACCCAGTCGTGGCCAATCTGACTATGATTGTTCCTATTACCAATCCTGCTGAGATGTTCGATAATGATGCCGCTCCAGCATTTGGTGAGCCTATTTTTCTTGATATAGAAGGCGGCGGCATTCGCTCCTTACATTTTGATAAGGCGTTAGATAGATTTATTATTGCCAATGAGCTCGAGGATGAGGAAGGGGATAAGTTTTCACAAATATGGACGTGGAGTGGCAACGTGCAAGACGAAACCATACCTATGGACTTACCTCAATTATTGGACTTAAAGAACATAGAGGCGATTAGTACGATTACGGTTGATGGCGAGTCAAAGCTGGTATTTATGGCCGATGAAGGCGATGCCAAAAAAGGGGTTCATGCCAGATACGTCATATTAGATTATGAGGAGTTCACAAAATAACGTGACACGCCCTAATCAGTTTTACGATAAGAGGTCATGATGCAGCAGTTACCAAAGGATTCTTTTTTACATTTTCGCCGAAGGATGTCGGCTTCAGCGTTGGCGGCCATAATGTTTGGTGCAGTTTTGTATGTTTATCCCAATGTCTCGTCTCAAGCAGCGCTGAGCTTGAGCGATGATGGCCTGGGAGTTTTTAGTGAGATTTATGAGCCCTCAGGCGTGATTCAGTTGGCAGATGATAGAGTGCTGATTGTTGAGGATGAGGTGCATAGAGCCATGAGGCTTTTGACCATTGCGCCAAATGGGGCTTTGGTTGAAGATAATGATGCTAATGAGCAGCTTACTAAGAGCTTTGATAATAAGCTTTCTGACCTAGAAGCAGCAGCCACTGATCATAGAGGTTATGTGTACGCTACTACCTCACACTCAAACGTAAAAAAGAACAAGCGCGACGAAGATCGTGAGCGCTTGCTAAGGTTTCGAGTGCAGGGCAACAATGCCATTGATATCAGTGAAGTCACGAGTCTGCGTGATGATTTAGAGCAGTCAGAACTGATTGCTGATGCGATAAAAGCGCATTCAGGTGACAAGCCTGATTTTGATGACCTTGATATCGAAGGCTTAACTTATCAGCGTAAAACTAACAGTCTGCTGCTGGGCTTGCGTGCGCCAATGTCAGATAATAAGAGTGTTATTATAGCCATTACCAATCCAGATCAGGTGTTCGATAAGGGCGCTGCTCCTGAGTTTGCCAAACCTATCTTTTTAGATATGGATGATGGTGGTATTCGCTCTTTGCATTTTAATAGTGATTTGAACAAATACGTTATCGCCAACGAAGTCGAAAACAAAAAAGGCAAGAACCGCTCAAAAATATGGACATGGAGTGGTGATGCTAAAGACGATCCTGTCCTTATGGATTTGCCTGAGCTGGATGATTTAAGAAACATAGAGGGTGTTGCTGCGGTTACCGTTAATGGTCAAAAAAAGCTATTATTCACCCCCGATGAAGGGGTGGAGAAAAAAGAGAAACCAGCGAAATATCGCTACGTTGATCAAAGCAAATTTAGATAGCCAAGCAGGTTGAATTTATAAACCAATATTTATAAACCAATATTTATAAACCGAAGGGGAAGGTGTCGAATGTGTTGTCCTTCCTCTGTTTTGGCAAAGCTTCAACCGCACGCGTTTTATTAAACCAGATATACTCATCAAACTGGGAGGGCAAAGAGGCATAAAAATAATGACTCTGTAGCTCAGTTTCAGGTCTATAAATGACGCCTATCGCTCGTTCTAAACGCTCTGGTAGTAATTCTTTACGGATGTCTTCATTTAGTGGATAACGTAATGGTAAAAGAAAGTTATCAGTAGATACCTCATGAAAAATACGTTCATAACTGTCGATATGTGAGGGCTGTACTGGTTTTATTTCCATTGGCCCTCCCCATCTAGACGCAGCGGCAACGGTACCATGATCGGTGCCAAAACCTATATTATAGGCTTTATCGCCATATTCTTGACGTGCTAATTGACCTATATTTAATTCGCCACGTGCGCCCATTTGAGTTGCCCGAGCATCACCAATGTGGGAATTGTGCGCCCAAACGACCGCCTTTGATTTGGAACCTCTAAACTCAAGCACCGCCTGCAATGCTTCAAACATGTGTTGATCGCGCTGATTCCATGAGTTGTTTTCAGCACAATAAAGAGTACGGTAATAACGTTCGGCATTGACTATCAGCTTGGCATTTTGTTCGGCGTCAAAAAACTGCTCTCCACTGGCTACAGAATATTCTAAGCGCTTATTGACTAAATCCTGTAGATTTTTTAGTACTTCTGTCTCACAGCCCTCGTGCTGCTTGGTTGCAACAGTATGACCATACAGAGCAGGGTCGTCTGCCCAAGGCATCAGACAGCCATAACGATCGCGGGCAGTATCTGCCGCCTTATGGTCTACTTGCTGTAAATAGTCCAATACTGCTTCAATAGAGCTGTATAAGCTGTATAAATCCAGACCATAAAAACCTACTTTTTGTGCTGGAGACTCAGTTTTAGCGTTCTCAATTTTAGTATTATAGGCATGAAGCCAATGGGTAAACTCAAGCATGGATTGATTTGCCCACATCCAAGTAGGAAATCTCGAAAAAGGCTTATTTTGCAGCAAAGCATCATCTTCTCTGCCATTAATATAATGATGGATATGCGCGGCATCTGGCCAGTCCGCTTCAGCAGTGATAATAGTGAAACCTTTCTTTTCTATCAGCTCTTTGGTGATACGCGCCCGCATTTCATAAAATTCAGCCGTTCCATGTGATGATTCTCCAAGCAATACGACACGGCTGTCTCCAATACGCTCCATGAGATTATCTAGATTGACGTCATCAATATTTGCAAAATGCTCACTTGATTGGCCAACTAACTCAGGCAAAGTTCTATGATCTTTCATTACTTTCCTCCTGCCAACCTGCTGCACCAACCAAAGGTACAAATCGAACGTCTCCCAAATCTTCTGTTTTATATTCATCTTTACTGATACGACGAACACGTACCAGTTTCTGTAAATTTAAAGATTGACCAACGGGAATGACCATCCGTCCGCCAATGGCTAACTGTTCTTTAAGTGTTTGCGGTACTTCAGGCCCACCTGCTGCCACTATGATGGCATCAAAAGGTGCCTGCTCTACCCAGCCAAGGGTACCATCGCCATGCTTGACCTGAACATTGGTATATCCCGTCTCTTTTAGCCTTGCCCGGGCAGTATCTGCCAAAGTTTTATGGCGCTCAATCGTATAGACATTCTCACAGATCTCTCCGAGCACTGCTGCGGCATAGCCAGAGCCTGTACCAACTTCGAGTACGCGGTGATCTGGTTTTAACTCAAGTGCCGCAGTCATCAATGCCACAATATAAGGCTGTGAAATGGTCTGATTTTCCTCAATAGGTAAGGGGGAGTCTCTATAAGCAGATCCGATGAGGTCTGCAGGCGTAAATGCTTCGCGCGGTACCTTACCCAACGCATTAAGTACCGTTTGATCATGCAAGCCACGAGCCTTGAGTTGCTCATCTATCATTTGCTGTCTTAATTTTTTAAAATGACTCATTATGATCTCCTTAATTTTCATTTTGGAAGATTAGATATCACATACAGACAATCCTAAATAAGAAAGGTATAACAATGTGTAATTGAGAAAAAATCATTCGCTGGCTGTACGTCGTTCCAAAGGGCTGTAAGCTTTACCAAAGGTTGTGTGCAAGGTCTTTTGTTAGCCTGTGTTTTTTAAAGTGAACCGATTATATTTATTGTTTTAACTAACGAGAAATACACGCCCTAATAACCATGATGCTAAAGGTGATATAGTTCTAGGTTATGGTTAATACTTCTTCAGTTCAATGAGTTTTCGTCTGACTTTTGTCATATTAAAATAATATCCATAAATTTATAGTGAGAATCTATTATGAGCCAATCGCCACATATGTCTTTAATTGACACCCTTGCAGCGAATACTAATGAAGTTGACACCGAGGCTAAAGCCAACAAGAGCTTGCAGACTGCCATCGGCAAAGTTGTCTGTGTCGGTCGTAACTATGCCGCTCATGCTGCTGAGCTTGGTAATGCTGTACCGACGCGCCCATTATTGTTTATCAAGCCTGCTTCTAGCATC
The DNA here is from genome assembly GCF_904846575.1 of Psychrobacter sp. H8-1. Taxonomy (NCBI): domain Bacteria; kingdom Pseudomonadati; phylum Pseudomonadota; class Gammaproteobacteria; order Moraxellales; family Moraxellaceae; genus Psychrobacter; species Psychrobacter sp. H8-1. The sequence continues at coordinate 2,658,859 of NZ_CAJHBG010000001.1, read as the reverse complement.
ATCTCTTTAACAGACGCAATTCCTAGCATTATCAAGGATGTGCCTCGAGATAAAAGCTACCCAGTACATTATGAAGCTGAGCTGTGTATTCGTTTGGGACGTGACTTAAAATCTGCCTCGCTAGAGGAAGTGATGAGCACCACGGATTTGATTACATCGGTTACGTTAGGACTGGATTTGACGTTGCGCGATATGCAAAGCGAGCTGAAGGAAAAAGGCCATCCGTGGGAGCGAGCGAAGTGTTTTGATGGCTCTTGCGTCTTGGGTGAGTGGGTAAGTGCAGAGGCGTTTGCTGATTTTACTCAAGTAAACTATCAGCTCTATATCAATGATGAGCTCAAGCAAGATGGCGACAGCGCTTTGATGCTGTTTCCCGTTTATGAACTGCTCAGTGAAATTAGCCATGCCTTTAGTCTGCAAGCGGGCGATGTAATAATGACCGGCACGCCAAGCGGGGTTGGGGTATTGCAGGCAGGTGATAAGTTGCGGCTAACGCTTGGTACGCATGAGTGGCAGGCGAGCGTAGAGTAGGTTTTTTACCAAGTAGCATCCCTCAAAAACAGAAAGCCAAATCTAACCTCAAGTGTGATGCTTGGGGTTTTTTTGTGCAGTAAATTCTTTCTACTTGAACACACCTTGTCATCATATTGTCATCTAACTTTCATCCTAGTGTCATGAGGGCTGAGTAGACTCAAGCGTAATTCGTACTTTTGTAGTCGTCACTACAAAGATGTGATGATTCCATTCATGCCAACTTAGCCTAACAGCACGGTGACCAATAATGACATTATTAAAGAACAAGCAAAATCTTGCCCATGAAGTTGTTGAAGACTCCAACCCTACTAACAATACCAGCTTTCAAACCATCATCAACCGTCGCTTGAACCGCCGTAGTATCCTAAAGGGCGGTACGGGATTGACCGCTGCTGCTTTTTTTGGTGCTGTTCCTCTAGTAGCATGTAGTGACGATGATGACAGCAATGCGACCGCGAATAATGACAATAGCGCCGCTATCCCTGCGCAGGGTGACTTAACCCGTCCTGAGACGTTAGAGTTTACCGCAGTCGCCCACTCAACCGCTGCAACGATGAGTGTGGCAGCAGGTTATAAGGCTGAGATAGTATTGCCACTAGGAACACCGCTAATCTCTGGGATTGAGGAGTGGAAAGACAACCGTGAGCAGTCTGCTGAATCGTTTGAATGGCGCATGGGTGATAACCATGATGGCATGTGGTTTTTTGGAAAAAAGAACGGCGCCTATGATGCAAAAGCGTCAGATAGTGGTCTGTTGGTCATGAATCATGAGTATGTTAATAGTAGCGAGCTGAGCCCTTTTGGTTACCATGTGATCGAGGATGATAAAGCTGCGCCTATATTCCAGAATCGTCGCCTCGCCAGTGATGTGCGCCGTGAGGTCAACTGTCATGGGGTTGCCGTCGTTGAGATGACCCGACGCGAAGATGGAACGGGCTATGAGATGGTGCTCAATTCAAAATATAATCGCCGCATCACCAGTAGTACAGTTGCACAACTGGCTGGCCCTGTAGCAGGCTCTGAGTTAGTGAAGACCAAGTTTGATCCAACTGGCTTTCAGACTCGCGGTATCAACAACAACTGCGGCGCTGGTCTGTCACCTTGGGGGACTTATCTGACTACAGAAGAGAACTTTTTGGGCGTTTTTGCACGCGGTAAAGACGCCAGTCAACTTAGCGAAGGGCATGACTATGGCCGTGTTCGTTATGGGGCGACTGAGAATTTCCCTGGTTGGGACTATCTCTGGCATACGCCTGATGGTAAGGATGCCAAGATAGCGGATGAGTTCTCACGCTGGGACATGACTGCTACTGGAGTCAATGCAACTGATGATTACCGTAATGCATTCAATACCTTTGGCTATATTACCGAGATTGATCCCTTTGACCAAAACTCTTTACCACAAAAGCGTACTGCACTGGGTCGCTTTGCTCACGAAAACTGCGCTTATGCACCTGTGGAGCAAGGTAAGCCTGTTGTCTTCTATATGGGAGATGACGCTCGTGGAGAGTATATTTATAAGTTTGTCTCCAAAGCCAAGTGGTCAAATAAAGATATCGGTGGTGGCTTAAAGGCAGGTGATAAATACCTGAATGAAGGCACGCTATACGTGGCGATTTTTAATGAAGATGGTAGTGGTCAGTGGCAAGCCTTGACTCATGGTCAAAATGGACTGGATGTTGCTAATAGCGCGATGCCTTTTAAGGGACAAGATGACATCTTAGTCTTTGCTCGTGCTGCTGCTGATGCGGTAGGAGCGACTAAGATGGATCGTCCAGAATGGGTGTCTGTCAGTCCCATGACGGGTGAGGTTTATGTAACTTTGACCAATAATAAGTATCGCGGCGAACGAGAAGATCAGCCAGTGTCAGCGTCTAACCCGCGCAGCTATGACGCTCGTGGGAAAGCGCGCGGCAATGACAATGGGCACATCATTCGTTGGGCAGAAACAGACGGCGACCATGCCGCACTGAGCTTTGAGTGGGACATCTATCTATTTGCAGCACCCAGTGACTTGTCAGCAGAAAACTTATCAGAGCTGAATCAGAATAATGACTTCTCCTCACCAGACGGTTTGTACTTTGACCCACGTGGTGTGTTATGGATTCAGACGGATGACGGTGCCTATACGGATACCAGCAGCTGTATGTTACTGGCGGCGCTACCGGGAAGTGTGAATGACGGTATACTCACAACGACGTCAGCAGGGCAGCCAACCCGAGTGGGGAGAGCAGCCAGTAATGATAATATCAAACGCTTTTTTGTCGGTCCTGAAGGCTGCGAAGTGACGGGCATTACGATGACCCCAGACTTCAAGACTCTGTTTATCAATATTCAGCATCCTGGCAATACGTGGGGCGCAGTTGCGGGCGGTAGTACCCCGCGCTCAGCCACGGTCATGATTACCAAAGAAGATGGCGATGTGATATTGGCAGAGTCATTTTTACCGACAACTAATACGACATCAGTGACTTAAGCAGCAAGCTGATTCATACTTTATAGAGTAACTTATATCTAAAACCCCAGCTGTGTCTGGGGTTTTGATTCAGCGCTGAAAATACATTCAATCATACTAACTTATCAGTACGCTTCATAGCAGACGTATCTGTCAGTCAAATCATTCCCCTTTCGTTTCGTGCATTTACAGGATAATATGTAATGCTACCTTTTATGTTAAATATGCCAAAATTATGCTTAGTCCAAAGTCGTTCGACATCATTCATGACCTCTTCGCCAGTAATCAGCGTGAATCTGTTATTCATCCTGACTCGGATGCTAGCAAGCGTTTTCAGGGGGAAGTGTATGAGCAGCTGGCTGAGCTTGAATATATCTATGTGGATGAGTCAGCCCTATCAACGGCGGATGATTGTCCTACTACTGCTATAAGTGAACAAGTTTCTTTGGGGGATTTTTTTGAGGGCTTGGCTCAGTTGGCGACGCTGGGTGCGGTTGAAGTCACTGATATTGTAGAGGCTATCCACCGTGAGATTATTTTACGTCCCATAGGGCGTTTCAATGATTTTAATCTAAACAAGTGGCAAACGGGTATCACTGGTCGTATCTATGGCACGGTAAGATATGTCATGCTATTGGTGGGCAAAAACTTGGCGTCAGTGTTCCGACTGTATAAAGCCATGATAAACCAAAAAACAGTGCGCCCAGTGTCAGGGTCATTGAAGCAGCTGGTTAATGTCCTAAATGGGGTGATGGGCGATCATCTGGTTAATAAAAACAACCCAATCGCCCTCCCAATGGTGCTCTACGATAGATACGGACAACCACATAATGGTGAGATTTCAGGGCGCGTTGCTGTTTTGTGCCATGGTCTTTGCTTGAGCCATTTAAGTTGGCAGTCGTTCAATAATGAAGGCTTGGGTGAGGAGATTCTTCGTAGTCAGCCTGAGACTACGGTGCTCTACCTTGATTATAATACGGGACAACGTATCTCATGCAATGGGCGTAATCTTTCCCAAGTGCTGCAAGCGTTGACAGATAACAACCCCAATGTTTCTCAGATAGATCTTGTTGGTCACAGTATGGGCGGATTGGTCGCTCGCAGTGCTCTGTTTTACGGCAAGCAAGAGGGTCTAGACTGGATAAAACGTGTCGGCAATCTTGTCACTCTCGGCTCACCACATCATGGTGCCATCCTTGAGCGTATCGGCTTTTTTGTGCAAGACGTCATTGCAAGGCTGCCTTTTGCTAATGCGCTGGCAAAGCTCGGTGACCTGCGTAGTGCTGGTATCATTGATCTGCGTCATGGCAGTATTCGGGATGCTGACTGGATGTCTTTAGAAGGCCGAAGTGTCTTGCCACAAGATTTTCGCCATCCAGCGCGCCTGCCTCGACATGTCAATACTTATCTCGTCGCCGCTACCTTGATGGAAGGTCATTACGACTCTAAGGCGACCAGTTTATTGGGTGATGGTTTGGTGACCATAGATTCTGCTCTAGGCGATCATAAAGGTGAGCATATGTTGATGGTACCAGAAGGGCGCAAAGCTGTTTTTTATGGGCTGGGTCATATGAGCTTAATTTATAGTAAAAGAGTGCATAAGCAGGTCGTTGCATGGCTGTTAGATAATGGCAAAAGTAGCTTTAATGGAGAAGATGATGCACTTGGTATGCGCATACATTCTTACCCTGATGATTTTGATGTGGCGATTTGAGTATAGTAGGCTTGGTTAGCGTTGTTTAGCCGTAGCTATTTGTGCATGTTCAATATAGCCCAATCATTTGAATGATGATTGAATAATTAATCCTCTGTTTTTATCTTACCCGTTATAGTTAGCTGAAAGTAAAACTGTTATATAGATTTAGAAGCGCTACTGGGATAAGTTTTACTTGCGTGCTGCGTCCCCAGAGGCTGCGTAAAACTCATTCCAATAGCGCTATACTTTTTTTAGAGTGCATCGACTATAGAGTGCACTGCATAAAAAAAGCCCTCAAACATCAGGCTTGAGGGCTTTTTGCTCATACGAAATTCAGACTAGTCGGCAAATATCGTTGCAACATCGTCTTTATTAAATTTATAGACCTCACCGCAAAACCCGCAATCCATCTCGAATGTACCGCCTTGCTCTTCGATGATGTCCAAGGCTTCCGTTTCACCGATTTGCTCAATTGCCATCTCGCATTTCTCGCGTGAGCAGGTACAGCCAAAGGATAACGCAACAGGCTCAGGCGCAACGACGTTTTCTTCATTGTATAAGCGATACAAAATTTCGTTGCTATCAAGTGTGGTTAACTCTTCAGCTTTGACAGTGCGCGTCAAAACGCTCAAACGCGTCCATAAATCGTCATCGATACCAGCATCTTGGTTTTGCTCTACCTCATAAGTTTCCTCAGCGGTACGAGGCAGCATCTGTACCAAGATACCACCCGCTTGTAGACCATCAGAAGCCAAGTTAATCAGCGTTGGAATCTGCGCCGATTGCTTTTGATAATGCGCTAAACAGTCGGCCAAATTATCATGGCTGCGTTCTACAATGCCCTGATAGGATTCACCGCCAGCAGGTTGAATGTTGATAAATAACACACCCTGACCGGTTTCACCAAGCTCAGCAAAGGCCTCATCAGCACTGGTCATATTCTCCCAAGCTTGTACTTGCTCATCAGTATCCGCTTTCCAGCTGGCAAGCGCACGAATGATACCGTCTTGGTCGCATTCAGCCACTGCCCAATTCAGTAAGCTATTACTGTCTGAGGATTGCAACTGAATGGACAGGTGACCATCAATTTTAACAGTACCGATCAGTAAACTGGCAGCCGTCAACATCTCACCAAGTAAGCGTTTAATCGCTTCAGGGTAAGGCTTTTGGGCGATGATGGTCGCATAGCCACGTGATAGGCGTACCACATCACCACGGACAGGTGAGTCTTGAATAAAAAAGCGCTGACGCACATCGCTATCGACAGTAACGGTTTGGGTGTTTGGTGTTTGATTGGCTTGAGTCATAAGTCTTTTCTAATATTGAGAAGTTGCTAGCTTTATGGGGATTACTAACAATTTATCAATAATACGGCTGTCCTAAATAGTTTAACTATCTATAACGTGGACGCGTCATCAATTAAAGCATTTATATTTTTACTCTCAAGATCTAATAGGTGACACAACCTAGGACAGCTGCCACTGGTTTATAAAAATAAGCAGCAATTGAGTGTAATTATGCTCCGTTACGATTACTCAATCACTAATCAAACATACTCATCAATAGCAAAACATCGCAAAAATAGTCTTGCACGGCTATAAAGGATATTGCATGCTTAATAGCTATATAAAGCTGATAACCACCACTATATAGCTATAGCCATTCAAACTCTACCGACCACTACATCCTATGACCGAAAACAAAAAGTCTTTTTATTATAGACCAAAGACCAATCAGTCCAGTAACGCAACAGTGCGCTGGACGTTTGTGACGCTTGGCTGGATATTCTTTGTACTTGGTATTATTGGCGTGCTGCTGCCAGTGATGCCGACGGCACCTTTTATACTACTGGCAGCAGGGTGCTGGGCGCGTAGCTCACGGCGGTTTCATTTTTGGCTGATTAACCATAGGTTCTTCGGTAAGTATGTCCGTGACTGGGAGGAGCGCCGTGCGGTGCCGCGTTATGCCAAATGGCTGGCAACCATCATGATGGCTATATCGACCACGATGATGTTCTATCAATTGCCTGCTGATATGATTTGGGTGGCGTGGGTGATAGCGGCAGCTTGTAGTGTGGTGGTGATAATACTGTTTCGCTTGCCCAATGCCTAACCCGATCTGTATGAATAAATATTAACTTAAGAACACTAAATAGCCATAAAAGATGCTTAAAAAGACGATTAATGTTGTTTAGTTACACAAAGTAGCATTTAAGACTTGCGCTAATGCAATTAGCCCCCTATAATGCACTCAAGCTTAAGAGCAGTTCTGCACCAAATCATTACCTCGTAGTATTAGTTATAATCCTTCGTTTTAATATTTATCGTTCAGTAGCTATTTGCAAGCGTTATCGGCCAATTAGGCCAAAAATAAATTAAATATCAGGGTTATGACTATGTCAGACGTTCAAAAAGGTACAGTTAAGTGGTTCAATGAAGCTAAAGGCTTTGGTTTCATCGCTCCAGAAAATGGCGCAGACGTTTTTGCTCATTACAGCGAAATCACTGGTTCAGGTTTCAAAACTTTGGCTGAAGGCCAAGAAGTTGAGTTCACTGTAACTCAAGGCCAAAAAGGCCCACAAGCACATAACATCGTTGCTATCTAATTTCATCTTTTATAGATGAAACATAGATAAATAGATGTTTAAAAAACGAACCTTCGGGTTCGTTTTTTTTCGTCTACGGTTTATTATTGAAAACTTGATATTAAAAGCTCGAACTTATTTTTAAATCAAATTATAAATCGAGTAGTGAGTGTGAAGTGTTTATTAGATAAAACTGATCCCAATATTAATCAGCCCGCCACCTACAATAAGCCAAACAAACATCATCGCGGCTAAGATAAGAGGTTTGACCCCAGCTTGCTTAATAGCGCTGAGATGAGTGGTCAAGCCTAGTGCAAACATGGCCATGGTCAACAAAACATCATCCAATATGATCATATTCTGCTCAAAGCTAGCAGACATTGGCACCCATGTGTGCAGTACGACGATAAGAATAAAAATAAAGGCAAACCAAGGGACTTTGACTTGTTTGACGCGTGCTATAAACGATGGTTTTTTGCCACTGCTATTATTATTGTTAACGGTGGTTAGCGCAAAGGATAGTATCAATAAAAATGGCGCCAGCATCATCACTCGAATCATCTTAGTGACGACAGCGGTATTGCCGACCTCAGGGCTGATGGCATTGCCTGCGACCACGACTTGTGCCACTTCATGTACGGTCGAGCCTGTATAGACACCGTATTGTTGGGCATTAAGCCATGGCTGCAGCCAGCCCAGATGATATAAGAAGGGATAGAGCAGCATCGCAATAGTGCCAAAGACCACTACCGTTGCCACAGCGATAGTAACTTTATGGGCTTCTGCTTTGACCACTGGCTCTGCCGCGATAACGGCTGCTGCCCCGCAAATACTGGCACCTGAACCAATCAAAAGCGTCGTTTGCTTATCGACCTTGAGCCACTTTGTACCCAGCCAATAGGTTAATAAAAAAGTCGAGGTTAGCACCAGTGCATCCGTCATAATCGCTGGCATGCCAACGCTTGCTACTTGTGTCATCGTCAGCTTAAAACCATAAAACATAATGGCCAAACGCAAAACTTGACCTTTAGCAAACACAACGCCAGCATCTAAGCGCTCAGCGAAATTAGCATAAATTGTATTGCCGAGCAGCATACCGAGTAAGATGGCTAAGGTTAAAGAGGATAGTCCTTTGATGCGACCATCAGACCAAGTATCCAAGCTGGTATTTAGCGATAAGCAAAATAAACTACCAATCAGTACCACGACTAGCCCTGCTAAGTGGCGATTGCTCGGAACATAATGGTTGATTGATTGGGCAAAAGCGTGCATGACAGACGCATCCTATTAGAATAATCAAAATAAGCATAAGCTTATGAGTAGACAGTATAAGTCAACTCAATTTATAATAAAAACAGATTAATAAGATACAAACTATCGATTTTTTAGGTTAGTAAGCCAATGTTTATTCGGTCAACGTAAGATGTGATTATAAATAAGGTGTGATTATAAATAATGAAAAAAGCGATACAGGTGCTACCGAAGATTACACTAAAGCAATTGGCAGTTTTTGTCAGTATTTATCAAACAGGCAGCACCAGTCGCGCCAGTGAAGAATTGCATCTCTCACAGTCCGCAGTCAGTAGTGCGCTCACTGAGCTAGAGGCAAGATTGCAAATGCCATTATTTGAACGGGTAGGGCGCAGACTGAACCAACACCCTAATGCTCATCCTGTTTATGTACAGGCACAAGCTATCTTGGGGCAATCGTTGACGCTTGAATATTATTATAAGTACCAAGCAGGGCAGATTCATATCGGCGCGAGTACTACTATAGGCAATTATGTTTTGCCACCACTGCTTGCCAAGCTGTATGAAGCACTGCCTGATGCAAATGTCGATATGTATATTGCCAATACCCAAGAGGTGGTCAGTGAGGTTGAACAGTTAAATATCGACATTGCCTTAGTAGAAGGCATGCCACGGCCAACAGATATGAAAGTCATTGAACAACGAGCATGGCGTACCGATACCTTGATGGTGTTTGCCAAGCGCGATAGCAAATGGCTAACTGAGGTAGCAGCATATAACCATGATGGTGACTGCTATCAGCTTACGGTTGAGCAGTTGGCAAAGCTGCCACTACTCGTACGTGAGGCGGGATCGGGTACACGGCAGATTATTGATGAGCAACTGCTACAGCACCTACCTGATGCTGAGACAATCATAGCTATCCAGCAATCAGAAGCTCTAAAAAACATGGTAAGCGCAGATATTGGATTGGGCTGTCTATCGCAGCATGTGATTCAAGCGGGGTTAGAGGCGGGCACGCTTGTGCAGGTCAAAGTGGCTGGAATAGATTTAACGCGAACGTGGTGGTTAGTTTGGCACAAGTCGCGTCACCAAAGCCCAATTTGGCAGACGTTTATAGATATTATTCAGCACGGTTAGACATAAGCTTTAGATATTATTGGATGTTAAATAAAAAAATCGCAGCGTAAATAAATACGCTGCGATTTTTAATTGCTGTACCAATAGGTATCAGAACCAGCTTAACGTTTAATATAGTTTTAAACTAATATAGCTCTAAGCGATCTTTATTTTGCGACTGGCTTATCGAGTCTCACCACCAAGCTATCACAAGGGACATTAGGAAGGATATTATCCGCAGTGGCACCGCTTAGCCAAGCGGCGATGCCGTGACGCTCATGGCGTCCGATGACCAATAGGTCAACGTCATGCTTATGGCAGTAATTAACGATACCTTCACTGCTAGAGATGGCAGTTGTGACCTCAGACTTCACAGCCTGTAACTGATTGCGCTCCAAAAACTCAGCAAGCTTGGCGCGTGCTTCTTGGCAACGCACATCATCAATCTCATCGTAAAGACTAGAGGCGGGTACTAGCTCATAGCCAAAGCCAACCATGGTATCTTTGACGATATGCAAGACAGATAGCTTGGAGCCAGGACGATTGTCGACAATGCGCTTGGCTTTTTGCGCAACGATATCTGCATCTGCCAATAGGTCAGTAACCAGTAAGATATGTTGGTAACTCATGATATATTCCTCGTATCGGATGGCATTTAGCGTTTATCAAACTACTTTGCTACAGGGTGATCAAGCTTGACTACTAGACTGTCGCACGGGGCATTGGGTAAGATATCATCTGCTGTCGCACCGACTAACCAAGCGGCGATACCACGGCGCTCGTGGCGTCCAATAATCAACAGGTCAACGTCATTTTTATCACAGTAGTTGATGATGCCTTTAGCATTAGAGATGGCGGCAGTGACTTCTGATTGGGTAGCATGTAAGTCATTACGCTCAAGAAACTGTGCCAGCTTGGCGCGTGCTTCTTGCCAGTGTTCACCGTCTTTTTCACCTGAAAGACTAGAGGCAGGGACCAGCTCGTAGCCAAAACGCACCATATCATCTTCGACAATATGCAGAACCGAAAGCTTGGCCTCAGGGGAGCCAGCGATGACACGTTTGGCTCTTTGCGCGACGATATCTGCATCAGATAATAGATCAGTGACCAGTAGAATATGTTGGTAGCTCATAAGGTGCTCCTTTTATTACATGTACTTAACTATAACACTACTCCTGGTAGCTGTTAAGTGTACTTTGTAGAGATACACCAGTTATGAAGCGCGTTTTAGCTGTTTTTACATTGGCCTAGTTTCTATGTAAATTTATATTATAGCAATATGCCTTAATCCATTTTCGAATTAGCATAGACTATGCCAATATAATCAGTTGAAAATAAAACTTTTACATAAACTTAAACGCGCTATGTTCTTTTTAAAGTGCATCGACTATAGAGTTAAATAACTGAGAGTGTGGTATGGCACTCTTATTTATTGTGATACTGGTTTATCAAGCTTGACGACCAAGCTATCGCAAGACACGTTAGGCAATATATTATCGGCAGTGGCACCGACCAACCACGCTGCAATACCGCGGCGTTCATGGCGGCCAATGACCAACAAGTCGACATTTTCTTCACGGCAATAGTTCACGATGCCTTCACTGCTAGAGATAGCTGCTGTTAATTCGGATTTGGTTGCTCGTAGCTCGTTACGCTCAAGGAACTCTACCAGCTTTATCCTAGCTTTAGGCCAAAGCTCTTCTTCTTTTTTATCAGCAATTCTAGAAGCCTGTACCAGCTCATAACCAAAGCGAGCCACGTCCTCCTCAACGATATGCAATACGGAAAGCTTGGCTTCAGGAGAGCCAGCGATGACACGTTTGGCCCTTTGCGCAACGATATCTGCATCAGATAGTAGATCAGTGACCAGTAGAATATGTTGGTAGCTCATAAGGTAATCCTTTTAATAAACAGCCTTTTTATAAAAAATAAGTGTGATTGAACGTATATCGTCAAAACACTTTGGGGCGCTACTCTAATACAGGTTCGTTCAGTTTGACGACCAAACTATCACAAGGAACGTTGGGTAAGATACTGTCTGCCGTCGCCTTAATCAGCCATGCAGCGATACCTTGACGTTCGTGGCGGCCAATAATCAACAAATCAACGTTTTGTTCGCGGCAGTATTTGACGATATCTTTATCATTAGAGATCGCTGCAGTGACTTCTGAGTGTGTCGTTTTAAGATCATTGCGCTCAATGAATTGGGCAAGCTTTTCTCTAGTTTCTTTCCATTTACCACTTGGATCATCGTCGATCAGTGTGGTCTCAGTGACAGGCTTGCGACCGAAATGTACTAAGTCGTCTTCGACGATATGCAGTACTGATAGCTTAGCCTCAGGAAACCCGAGAATAACTCGTTTGGCTCTTTGTGCGACGATATCAGCATCAGAGAGTAAGTCAGTTACTAATAGAACGTGCTTATAATTCATGAGTAAATCCTCGTGTATGAGAAGGTATAAAGTAGGCATTCAAATAAAACAATAGCTGATAACTCCATAGTAGCACTATGGATAAGCTTTGTTAAGATAGTAGACACTTGCTGGTTATTAATATTGTGTTTTATTGATACCATTAGCCGCCTTCACTGCCTTGACTTATCATGCTATTAGCCCCATCTAATCGCATTAGGCAAACATATTGATATTCAAAAATAACTAATAAGGACAACTATGACTGACACGCCATTTACCGCTGATTTAACGCTGCATCCAGCATTTGAGCTACTTGAGCATCGCCATATTGAGGCGTTATCAATGGATGTGCTGATCAGCCAGCATGTCAAAACAGGTGCGATGCATTACCATTTGGCGCATCCTAGTGATGAAAATGCCTTTTTGGTCGGCTTTCGTACGCAGCCGATGGACTCTAAAGGCGAGGCGCATATCTTGGAGCATGTGGCACTGTGTGGCTCTCAGAAATATCCCGTCCGTGATCCGTTCTTTTCGATGATCAAACGCTCATTGAATACCTTTATGAATGCCATGACTGCTGCGGACTGGACGGCTTATCCCTATGCGACGCAAAATAAGAACGATTATTTTAATTTGCTCGATGTGTATCTGGATGCCGCATTCTTTCCCAATATTCATCCGCTGGATTTTGCTCAAGAAGGCATTCGTGTTGAGTTAGATGAAAACGACAACCCACAGTTTAAGGGTATTGTGTTTAATGAGATGAAAGGAGCGATGAGTGGCGAGATCGATCAGCTTTATCATGCCGTCGCCCATCATTTATTCCCAACCACGACTTATCATTATAACTCTGGTGGTGATCCTGCTGATATTCCTGATTTGACCCATCCTGAGCTGATTGAGTTTCACCAAAGCCATTATCATCCATCAAACAGCGTGATCATGAGTTTTGGTAATATCCCCGTCGCCGAGACTCAAACGAAGATACACGAAGATGCGCTAATACAGTTCGAAGCGGGCAAAAAGCATGTCTCGCGTCCAGAGCAGCGTTTATCTGCACCGATCAGTGCCACGGATACTTATACCGCTGACGAAGCGGGTCCTGATCAAACCCATCACGTGGTTGCTTGGTTGTTACCATCCATCACTGATCCAAAGCAGCGTCTGGCACTGCGTTTGCTTGAAGGAGTGTTGATAGAGCATGCAGGCTCACCACTACGTGCTTATCTTGACAGTCATCCGCTGGGCAAAGCGCCAAGCCCCCTATTAGGGCTTGATGATAGCCATTATGAGATGGTGTTTTATACGGGTCTACGAGGCTCAAACCCTGAGCATGCCGAAGCGGTAGAGCAGGGCATTATGGACTTGCTGGCGCAAGTTGCCAGTACGCCGATTGATGATGAAACCATCGAGACTATCTTGCATCAGATTGAGATTGATCAACGTCATATCGGCGGTGATAGCATTCCTTATGGTCTGAACTTGATGTTAGAGGGTTTTAGTACGGCGATACATGATGGTAACCCTCTCGATATTTGGGAGGTTGATGAGCATTTAGCTTGGCTACGTGAGCAAATCGTCGACCCGCAGTGGCTGCCCAATTTAATTAAACAGCACTTACTAGAAAATACCCACCGCGTACGTTTGACATTGACGCCTGATAGCGAAAAGTCAGCACGCCTTGCTGCCGCTGAGCAAACGCGTTTGGATACCATCGCGATGAACCTAACCGCTGATGATAAAGACATCTTACGTAAGCAAGCGCTAGATCTGGCGGCACGCCAAGCAGCCCCAGACGACTTGAGCCTGTTGCCTAAGGTGGGTTTGGAAGATGTGCCGACTGATATTAGCTTCAAACAAGGCTTGCAAAAACAGATCAATTTGGCAGGTCAAGACAGTACCTTATTTGAATACGAATCGGGCACTAATGGTTTGTATTATTATCAAATCATCGTGCCATTAACCGATACGATTGGTGACGGTAATGCAGAAGAGCTACCAGCGAATGAAGTGATCAACCATCCGTTATTGCCAATCTATTTGAGCCTACTGTCAGAGCTAGGGACAGACTCATTAACGGCTTATGAGCTGCAAGCCAAGCAGGCAGCGCATTCATCAGGCGTGACGGCACGTATTAGCCAGCGTACCAGTATTGAGAATAACCAAGCTATTAGTAGCTATTTTGTCATGGCGACGCGGGCGTTAAACCGCAAAGTAGAGGCGATTGATTTGCTCAAAGAGGTGATGGAGCATAGCGTCTTTACTGAGCATGATCGTATCAAAGAAATCTTGCAGCAGCGCCAAGCAGCATGGCAGTCACGTCTGGCAAGTGCAGGGCATGCTTATGCCATGCAAACCGCCAGTCGCGGTATGAGTCGCCAGTCGCATCTAGAATATGTGCGTAGTGGCTTGCCAGCGCTTAATGCGCTCAAAGACTTCCTCTCTCATGCCAGTCAAGATGATGCGCAGTGGGACAAGCTAGCAACCAGCCTGATGGAGCTACATCAGCACATAATCAGCTTGCCTAAACACGCATTGATCATTTGTGAAGCTGAGCAAACAGAGCGCTTAAGTGATTTAATCGTCAAGAGCTGGAAAGACAGCCGTGCGTCAGAACTGGCAGTCAGAACAGCAGATATCAATATTGAAGATGGTATTCCAAGCGAGTTTGCTAGTCTGACTTTAGACCCAGCGCTAGATGGGGAAAGCGCTACTGACCAAGCTACTGCAAGTGGCGCCGCGATAGACGTTGCTGACTTAGCTTGGCTGGTTGCGACCAATGTCTATCATAATGCCAGTGTGTACTCGGCTCCTGCTGCAGACCACCCTGATACCGCAGCGTTGATGGTTTTAGCGCCTTACTTACGTAATGGCTACTTGCACAGTGCCATTCGTGAGCGCGGCGGTGCTTATGGTGGCGGTGCGGGTTACGATGCCAATGCCTGTGCGTTTAAGTTCTTTAGCTACCGCGATCCGCACTGTGCTGAGACCTTTGAGCACTTCGAGGCTAGCATCGAGTGGTTGCTCAATGAGCCACAAACTGCTGAGCAATTAGAAGAAGCCATCTTGGGTATCATCTCAGGTATGGACAAGCCAGGTTCGCCAGCAGGTGAAGCGGTCAAAGCGTGCTTTGCTGACTTGCATCAACGCGGCGCAGACTGGCAGCGCAAAATGCGTGCGGCTATCTTAGAAGTCACTATCGATGACTTGCAGCGCGTCGCGAAACAGTATCTGCAGGGTCAGAAGCATGTGCGTGCAGTACTTGCGCCATACGATAAAGAAGAGGACATTAAAAACCTAGGCTTTGAAGTGTGCAAAATCAAAAGTTAGTAGTGTTTTTTAGTTAAACGTTAGTATTCATAGATAAATAAGCAGATAATACTTAGGTATTGTCTGCTTTTATATTAGTGCTCAATAATTTATTATTTTGTTAGGATATGTCTGTCTTTATTCGCTTGGCTGCTTACTATAGACTATGGCATCTGCAGAGTTCTGTAAGACAGTCACTTAGTACGGTGTCAGTCGCCTAATGCTTTAATAAAAACGCAAAGAGAGGATCATGGTTTTTTCTAAAAAATCGCAATGGTTAGGACTGTTGGTATTAGCACTAGCGCTTAGCGGCTGCGATAAGCAGACATCAACTTTACCCTCTAATAATGCAGAGATGACGATAGAGCAGGATATTTTGGCTGCACAAAAAGCATTATCCCGTTATTTTAAACAAGAGTTTGTGCCGTCTGATGATGTAGGAGCGACTGCTGCAGGTGTTGAGCGCATCGTAGCTGCTAATAATGACTTTGCATTTAACATGTATCAAAAACTTTCTCAGAATGATGATAATTTACTTTTTTCTCCTTATGGCTTATCGTCAGCGATGATGCTTGGTTATGCAGCTGCACAAGGTCAAACTTATGAGGAGATTAAAGAGGTCTTTTTTTATCCGCCAATGGAAGAGATGCTACCAAATACAGCGGCTATCTATAATCAGCTGAATCGTCCTAACCCAGATTATAGTCTGGCCAGTAGCAATAAGTTATGGGTACAACAAGAGTTGTCACCCACAAAAGACTATTTAGAGACGGTTACGCGTTACTTGGGTGCTCAAGTGACGCCTGTAGATTTTATTAAAGATAGAGCATCAGCACGGCAGACCATTAACAAAGCGATTAGTGAACAGACCAATGCTCGTATACCAGAGCTGCTATCTGATAGTGCAGTCAACGAAAGTACGCGCAATATTCTGACCAATGCCCTATATTTCAAAGGCACATGGGCCAATGAGTTTTTTGCAGAAAGCACTAAACCTGAGCCTTTTCATGTTTTTGAGTCGTCTCATGATAAGGCCTCCGTGCCTACTGTCGATATGATGTATCAAAATAATACTTTTAATTATACTGAGGATCAGCACGCGCAAGTCATTGAGTTACCATATAAAGGCAACTCATTGTCTATGATGGTTGTACTGCCGAAGGCTACAGATAAATCAAGTATGGAGCGACTCAGCGCATCGTTAACCGCTGATAAGGTCAGAGCGTGGCGAGATCAGTTCGATTATAAAAACGTAGATTTATATTTGCCTAAGTTGAAGCTGAGTATGAACTATGAGTTAGCTGAAGTATTTGGCTCAATGGGAATGCCAACCGCATTTTCAGCAGCAGCAGATTTTTCCATGTTCAGCTCGTCATCCCAGTTGGTGTTTGATAAGGTCATTCATCAAGCCGTGATAGAAGTCGATGAGATGGGTACAGAGGCAGCAGAAACGGCGTTGGTCATAGACGCTTCTACAGCAGAAGCGCCAGTAGCGCCCGTTGTGTTTAAGGCAGATCATCCTTTTATTTTCTTTATTTATGACAAACAGATCAACACCGTTTTATTTATGGGAAAGATGATGATGCCACCAGCATCATCAGTAACTTCTGATTAATCATTGATTTCTAAATAACACGTATTTCAGCAATAAAACACCGCCACTTTGCATCAAAATGGCGGTGTTTTTGTAGTAATAGCAAACCCAAAAAGCACGATTAACTTTGTCAAACTTGCTAAGCCTATCAAGCATTTGCTCAGCGACATACAAGCTCATGAGTCTAATAACGCTTAATACTCAGATCTTTACCGATTGTATCCTGATGAATAGGAAAGTCGGCTAAGGTATCGAACTGCTTGCGATCAGCAAAATAACTGGTCAATGTGCGGCGTACGGCTTCAAAGGCAAGCTTATCCCACGGGATATCCTCTTCACTAAATAGCGCACAGTCCAGGCTTTCAGCGCCGATGCCATAAGCGCCATCTTTTAAGTCAGTCAAATAAATGCTGTAGATCTGTCCGATAGCTGGTAGATCATAAATGCAGTACAAATGTGGATTGAGCGCCACGGCATCAGCTTCTTCAAAGCACTCGCGTGCAGCGCCTTCCGCCATGGTCTCACCGTTTTCCATAAAGCCTGCTGGTATGGTCCATAAGCCATACTGAGGTTCGATGGCACGGCGACACAGCAGCACCCTGCCTTTATGCACTACCAAAGAGCCACAGATCACTTTTGGATTTTCATAATGAATATAGCTGCAATTGGGACAGACCAAACGCGGTATATTATCAGTGGGTGGGATTTTGCGTTCAGCTTCATGACCGCATTGTAAGCAATAGCGCATATTAACTGCCTTATTTTGATGACGTAAAAAAGCTAATTCGAAATATTTGTCTTAAGATACCATAAAATAGCCCAAAGCTGAGCGTTGATAACATCAACACCTCATTTGCTGGTAACAAACGACAAAGAGTGCACCCAAAAAATGCTAATACGATAAATAACATAGCATAGGTGACGGGTTCAATTAGCCCAGCAAGTCAGTATCCTAAAGCACATTGCATGGTAATATGACTCATAGCTATATATTTAATAAAGCAAAATAATAGGGTAAGAATAATGACGGTATTTCAGCCTTCTGTACGTTTTGATGAGTTTTCAGTTGCGTTACCAAAACTTATTCGTCATCCGACACTCAGACAGCTGGCTGAACGGGTGCAGAATGAAACATTAAATGAGCTAAAAATCCCAGCGACGCCTGATTTTACTGATACTTCTCGCAGTGCTCGCGTTTTAGACAGCTTATATCAAACACCGATTGCGGATGCGTCAATATTGGTTGCTATTACCCATGAGCGCCATCCTAAGCTGTTGTTGACGCGCCGCGCTGCACATATGACCAGTCATGCAGGGGAGGTCTCTTGTGCAGGCGGTAAATACGACATTGGTGATGGCAGTAACGTCATTACTGCTTTGCGCGAGGCTTGTGAGGAAACAGCACTACCGCCGAATAAAGTACAATTGCTCGGTCAGCTGCCTATTCAGATATCCAAAAGTGGCATGAGTGTCCGTCCAATTGTGGCACTCATCGCGCCAGATTTGGTATTGGTGCCTGAGATTGGCGAGATATCACGTATCTTTTGGGCAGACTTTGAAGCGCTACTGACTCAGCCGACGGTAGAGTATTCAGTCGAATATAAAATGCTAGATCAGACTGCAACTCTGCTGACGCCCAGCTGGCAAGTGGATGGTGAGACGGTCTGGGGTTTGACAGGGCGAGTCATCGCTAATCTGCTAGAAACTGGCTTTGATCGACAGCTTGAATGGTATTATCACATAAAAGATCAGCATGACCTGTTACGCTAGATGGCACTAGCGTCTAAAACAGACAGCACTCTAAAGATTTATGCTGACTATTTATAATATTCATCATTTCGCTTTAGCCACCAGTTCATATTGTCCTGACGCTTGGCACGGAACGCTTCTAACTTATCAGCAACGGTCTGATTGTGCTGGCGTGCGGTATCAAGGGTAAACAAGATAGGCGCTGAAGACAGGACACCAAAGCGTATTTTTGACTTGGGTAATTCTAGCCCATCGCCAACATCGTCACCGACTAGGGTACGTGTCACGCTGGCATTAACCATCTCAACGAAACGTCCGCGGCGATTATCCTCACCCATTAGCTGGCGCGGCAAATCGTGTAGGGCTTTGGCCAGTGGCCGCCCCATCTTAAAGTCAAGTTGCTGAATAGATAGATAAGTATATAGCCATTCCCAGCAGGCAGCCTCATCTTTCGGTAAGCGGTTTAAATCAACTCCCATCCAGTAGCTGGCCAGATTCCATAGATGTAAGATGCCCTGCGCTTCTTCTTTGCTAATACGTGCGCCTAGTAATTGTAGCCCGCGCATGATGAGTAAGGAAAACTGTAAATGCGTGGCAATCATATCCGTTTGGTTAATTGGTACACCCCAGTAATCCCTATTCCAACTGCCATCAGGGTTATGATGCTGAGCCGCTTCAGGAATGAGACCTGCAGCACCCGTCAGCTTGCCCTTGAGTAAATTCTGACGTACCAAGGTATGGATTTGGCGAACTCTGATAGACTGCCGCCAACCTTCAGAGCCGATGTCTAGTACTTGGTC
The DNA here is from genome assembly GCF_904846575.1 of Psychrobacter sp. H8-1. Lineage (NCBI taxonomy): Bacteria > Pseudomonadati > Pseudomonadota > Gammaproteobacteria > Moraxellales > Moraxellaceae > Psychrobacter > Psychrobacter sp. H8-1. The sequence goes on along the minus strand of NZ_CAJHBG010000001.1, from coordinate 2,639,354 downwards.
AATAGGTTTGCGATCATTGCGCGCGCTCATATTGGACTGTGGATGCTCAGAGACCGCTAAAATATAAGCATAGGTACGCATCAGACGTGGTAGAGCGTCATTTGTCAGTGCGCCAGTTTGAATCAGAGGCAAGGATAGGGCAGGAATGCTGTAGCCAGCCATCAATGCGACATTGCGCAGTAGCCAAATTAGCATAAGGGGATAACGACGATAAGCGATAGCGCCGACCTCAGCAAGCTTGGGATCAAACCAATCAGGGTGGCTGCTAAATTGCTCAGTGAGTGTGCTAAAGGACGGGTTAGAGATAATATCATTATCAACGTTATGGCTGCCGCTGCTAATGATTTGCTGCAAGGGCTTTGCAAAACGGATACCATCAGTGGCTAACGTATCTGCCAGCGGATCGCCAATATCGTAACCCGCGACCATCTCATGTAATAAATCCTGCGAGATGGTAAAGCCTTTTGGTAATAAATAACGCTTAATGCGTCTTAAAACCTGCAGGTCGCTATGATCGTCAATAGCGGTGGTACGTCCATGGCGCTGATAAGATGCTGTCGATTGTCGGCGCTGGTTTTCAGTCAAAATACTTGCGGGATTGGTGTTGTGCTTGTCCATATTTATCAAGTACTCTCATGATTAGGCTTTATCAAACTGACCGTATCGTTAATCGTTTTTCATCATAGCTATTTGTAACCGCTTTTTATAACAGATTTGTACAATAGAGCTGCTTGTAACAGATCAGTCATAAGGCCTCCTCATCTGGTTGAATGAGTTGAGTTGTCTCTGCGTATTAGTGATACGGTGTGTCACTTTTCGCAGCTCTGACGATAAATGTAGTAATCGCGCACGAGCCTCTTTTTCATTAGCAAAGTCTAGCATCTCACCATTTTCGAGCTTATCAAATTCATTCTGATATTCATCTAGCAGCCGATTATCTTCCTCTATTTGACGTTCTAAAGAATAGTAATCTAGGCCACGTTGATTGGCCTTTTGCAGGGTGTTTACCACCGCTATCGGACAGACGTTGTTTAGTTTACGCCCACGTCTACCAAGGTTATAAGCGTTACTGGCTGTGCAATACTGCTTGAGACCAAGCTGACGACCGCGCTCCCATGCCTGATAATCAGGTGCAATACTGGCTTTTGCACAAGCTTTGGCATGGGATGCGAGTCGCTCTGAATGGTAGCCTGCCACACCGTCATTGTAGCCAATCGTCTGCCAATCGCCGACCATGCACTCCTCTTTCGATAAGGTCGCACAGCCTGACAGTAGATAAATGCTACTAAGAGCCGTTACGCTTAATGCAAATCGTAACATTGTTCTCTCCTTTGGCAACTCAAAACATTCTGAACTAAGTAGCAGTGAGCGACAAAGCGCTCAGTGCATCATGAGGGTGTGCGAGTTAAATCTACAGAAGTGCCGCTGACATCTTCTTTTAGCGTCGCTTTGAGCAACAGATAACCAGCCACACCAGAGACGATTGAACCCATGATAATACCGAGACGCTCATCAAATAGTGGCGTATCGCCAGCAAATGCCAAGCCACCGATGAATAAGCTCATGGTAAAACCAACACCGCACAGTAAGGCTGCGCCATAAATCTGCTTAAAGTTCATGCCTCTTGGCATGGTTGAGATACCCATTTTGAAAATCAACCAGCACATAAACATAATGCCTATTTGCTTTCCAATGAACAATCCAGCGGCAATACCAAGCGGTACTGAGTGGAATAGCTCAGCGAAACCTGCACCCTTGAGCGATATACCAGCGTTGGCAAACGCAAATAGCGGCAAAATACCATAGGAGACAGTGTCTTGTAGGTCATGCTCCAGCTCTTCTAGTGGAGAGTGCTCAGGGTCAGTACGGTCGAACAGCGGTATGAATAATGCCAAGACCACACCTGCCAAAGTCGCATGCACGCCAGATTGCAGCACGGCAAGCCACATGATGATACCGACCAATAAATAAGGGGTGATACTGGTAACGTTACGGCGATTTAGCGCGTATAGAATCGGCAAGCAAATGGCGGCTACCGCCAATGAGAACAAAGATAGATCACTGGTATAAAACAAGGCAATGATGACAATGGCGCCAATATCATCAAAGATAGCAATGGAGACTAAGAATACTTTCAAAGCGTTTGGTACGCGATTACCAAGTAGGCTCAAAATACCGAGTGCAAAGGCAATGTCGGTTGCTGCTGGAATAGCCCAACCTTTGAGGTAGGAAGGCTCATGATAGTTAAAAAGCAAGTAAACAATGGCGGGTGCAATCATACCACCGACAGCCGCGCCGGCAGGGAGAATGATTTGCTTTATATTGGATAGCTCACCGATCAAAACCTCACGCTTGAGCTCAAGACCGACCAAAAAAAAGAAAACCGCCATCAGACCATCATTGATCCAATGCTGCGCATCTTTAGCAAGTACAAAATCACCGACTTGAATAACAACAGGGGCGTGAATAAAACCTGCATACCAAGTATTGAGTGGGGTATTGGCAATAATCATTGCAGCAATGGCAGCCAGTGCTAAGACTATACCGCCAGATGCCTCGAGGTCAAAAAATGCTTTAATTCGTCGCATTGCCATATTTATCCTTATTTACTAAATACACGGTAAACTCGAGCGACTGCTTTAACGCATCATCACGATAACAACAGACTGCCTCAGTTTCTCATAATCCGATCAATATAAAAAATAAAATGCATCAAACCGTTTCTATCCGCCTGTTACTCATATGAATAACACGATAAGGCTTCATGATATGGCTGATAGCATTTTGGCGACCAACTGCTTGGCTATGGTCGAGATGCCTTCTTCCTTGAAGGCTCTATTATTACTGTCAGGTGTTTTATCTTATCATAGCGACTGATAATCGCCATTGATATGTTATATATTTTAGAACAGCTTACTAGCATCATAGAATATATAATCGTCACATGATAGTGTTCACTGAATGGTGAGCATGCAACTTTGCTAAATTTAACAGACTTTAATAGGTTTTTGGCTTTTTATCGTTTGAAATTTTTGTTTCCACCCTTTTTTATTCATATATCAGCTATTGAAGCTGATTGGTTTTTTATCATCAAACCGACTCTAACTGCTCTTTTGAAATAACTTTACTTATCTCTGCACTGCTCTTAAACAACCTTCCTTCAAATACCTTTTTTGCTATCAAACGGTTTCCGATACTGTTTATGCGTTTTCATGGCGAGACGACAGTCATTGTATTGTCATATATCCTTAACGGAAATGTAATATCTAATAGATACACTGCTGACCTACGCAAGATAAGTAATTAAATGATTAATTATAGGCGATTAGGTGAGTTGATATGTTAGAGCTTAGGCAGGTTACCAAGAAGTATGACGACAAAGTTATCTTTGAAGATCTTTCACTCAAAATTAACAAGGGTGAAATAGTCTCAATATTAGGGCCATCTGGCTGCGGGAAAACGACGTTATTGCATATCATTCTAGGTTTAACGGATATCAATGGTGGCCGGTTGGCGTATAACGGTGAGGATATTACTCGTGTTCCTATGAGACAAAGAGGGTTTAATATTGTCTTTCAGGACTATGCTTTATTTCCAAATCTCAATGTCAAACAAAACATCGAATACGGTCTACGTAATAACCCGAATATCAGCACCCAAAAAGAAGTCGATGAGCTGGTCGACTTGCTCGATATTAAAGCCCATCTAAATAAGCGCATTCATCAGCTGTCTGGCGGTCAAAAGCAACGTGTGGCGTTGGCTCGTACTTTAGTTATGAAGCCCAAAATATTACTGTTAGATGAGCCATTATCTGCTCTAGACGGTGTGATCAAAGAAACCATTAAACAGCGTATCCGTGAGATTGCTGTCCGTTATCAGCTAACCACCTTGATCGTCACTCACGACCCAGAAGAGGCCATGACCTTATCTGATCGCATCCTACTACTATCAGATGGCAAAATCGCACAATTTGACAAGCCAACTGAGATCATCGGTAATCCTGCCAATGATTTCGTCACAAATTTCATTCTGAATCAGCTCAATATCAAACGTCGCAATATCTTAAGTTTATTTGCAGGGGACACCTCTCAAGTTGATCCACTAAGTAAATACACTCAAACCCAAAGCTATGGACAGCATGAGGCTGATATTGGCCCTCGTCATGCTGACTCTAAAGCCATCGCTGTCCATAATAAGCAAAAGTCAAAAGGTACTGTGAAAGGCTGATTTTATAGAAGCTGACAGTGACTGCATCGGTAACTGAGATACTGATTATAGAGGTCATTCAGTAAAAACCTGACCATTTAATTGTTTTGGACGTTTATGAAGCTTAGTAATCCACCCCAAGCAAAAGCCATTTGGCTATTTGTGACGATTTTATTCATCGCCTTTCTGTTTGTACCATTAGGAAAGATGTTGGCGTTATCCTTGAATACCAGTGATGGGTTTGGCTTAGATAACTATACGAGTATCGTTAGTAGCAACGACTTTCAACAGGTGATGATCAATAGTTTTGTTGTGGCGACGGTGAGCGCGCTGAGCGCCACAATGCTCGCTTTTATTTTAGCTTATACCGTACATTGGACCAATTTGCCTAAAAGCTTCAAAAAAGTCATTAAAATCGCGGCATTATTCCCCATGCTATTGCCAACGGTGACTTACGGTTTTGCCATTATCTATACCTTTGGTAAGCAAGGCTTGCTGACACAAATACTGGGCTTTCAGCTATTTGAGAACATATATGGCTTTCAAGGGATGTGGCTTGGCTACACCATCTATACTTTGCCCATTGCCTTTTTATTACTCAATAATACCTTTCAATATTTAGACAAAAAATTCGTCATTGTCTCAGAATTGATGGGCGACTCCCATCTGCGCCAGTTCGATATGACGGTGATTCGCCCGCTGATTGGTACTTTTGCGGCGGCAATGATTCAATGCTTCTTTTTAGCCTTCACTGACTTTGGGATACCAGCCTCTATTGGCGGCGAGTATAAAGTCATCGCTATTGAACTATACACACAGATATTAGGTGCGTCGCCTTCGTTTGAAAAAGGCGCAGTGGTCGCGCTGTTTATGCTCATTCCTTCCGTACTGAGTATTGGTCTGCTGTGGTATGTCGCTCGTTTTAACATCCGTTACAACACAGTTGAAAGTATCGATTTACCTACCTCGAAAGTTAAAGACAGAGCGTTAGCCATTTTATCCAGCACTATCTTGTTTTGCTTACTCACTGTGTTTGCGGTGATATTTATCATTCCATGGATAAAAACATGGCCTTATCAAATGCAATTTAGCACTGAGACGGTCAGCAAGGTTTTAGCCTCTACCAATCTAATGCGGGTCTACCAAAACTCACTCATCGTCGCGGTGTTGACAGCTGTCTTTGGTACTTTAATCACTTATTTTTCAGCGTTATTGTGCGAGCGCTCTGGCTTATTCAAAATCGGAAAATTCAGCATAGAGAGCTCAGCTCTGGTGACCAACACCGTGCCAGGGATGGTCGTGGGTATCGCGTATCTCATGGTGTTTTCTGGATCTGCTGTTGCCAATACCATCTTTATTATCGTGATAAGTAATATCATTCACTACTTTGCGACGCCTTATCTGATGAGCAAAAACGCGCTATCTAAAATGAACTTAGGCTGGGAGACGACTGCTAGTCTATTGGGCGACTCATGGGTTAAGTCTCTGATACGAATTGTGATTCCGAACTCATTGTTTACCTTAATTGAAGTCGCGTCATTCTACTTTATCAGTGCCATGGTGACGATTAGCGCAGTTATCTTTATTTCTGGTGCAAAAACCATGGTGCTCACCACCAAGATTGTAGAGTTACAGCATTTTGCGCGTTTTGATGAGATTTTCATCTTATCCCTCATGATACTGATCACCAATATCTGCGCGTTACTTCTGTTTGCCATTATTCGTCATTTATATAGTAAACGCCTTTACGGCACCACCAAAGTAAAAGACGAGACACTTGTTGTGCCAACGACAGCCTGAGCAGATCAACTGATCGTTATCGACCATACAAATAAGACTGTAATCATTAAAACTCAATAAAACTTATAGGATAAAAAATGCTCTCATTTAAAACGTTAGTGCTAGGACTTACGTGCAGCATGATATTGACAGGCTGTGGCTCAGCGTCTTCAAAGGGAAGTAGCACAGAGGAGGTCATCATTTATAGTAACGCCGATGTAGAAGCGGTAGAAGTCATTCAAGAGGTATTAGACGAAGCAGGCTATGAGGGTCAATATATCTTTCAGTCTTTCGGTACGGGTGAGCTTGGCGGGCGTTTATTGGCTGAAGGTAAAAACACAGAGGCAGATCTGGTTACCATGAGCTCGTTTTATTTAGAGAGCGCGCAAGCAAAGCATTCGATGTTTAAGGATGTCAGCTTTGAGGTCAACCCGCAACTCGCAGTACCAAGTTACTATGCGCCCATCTTAAGTTTTACTGGGGCAATTATTTTAAATACCAAAGAGATGGCCGCGCAAAATCTGCCTAGACCAACCAGCGCCAAAGATTTGGCGAAGCCCATCTATGAAAACAAAATTGCTATGGTTGATCCCAATGGCTCGTCTACTGGTTGGTTATTTGTACAAAACATCACCGCTACGTATGGCATGGATGCCGAAGGACAAACACTCATGAATCATATTCGTGACAACGCGGGGCCAAATTTAGAGCTGTCAGGATCAGGTCCGTTAAAAAAGGTCATGGCAGGTGAAGTGCCTATTGGCTTTGGTATGCGCCATCAAGCAGTCGTTAATAAAGCAGAAGGTCTGCCCATTGATTACATTGACCCAAGCGAAGGCAACTATACGCTGAGTGAATCAGTCGCGGTCATCGATAAAGGCGACAAAACCAACCAAAATGCGATGAAAATGGCCGAAGTCATCGTCAAAAATGTACGGCCCCAACTGCTAGAGATATACCCAAGCATCATCTATGACGGCGAGACAGTAGCACCTGAAAACCAAATCAAAAATGTAAAAACCTATGCTGAACCGCTTACCGCTGAGTTATTAGATAAGCACAGGGCATTTTTTCACGGTCAAAAGCTATAAGTTAGACAGCGCTCGCTGTATTTGAAATATTAATTTTAAGCTTTCTAAAAAATAGCATTTAAAAGTAAATAAAATTAAGGAACATCAAGGTGCAGTTATCAACCAAATTATCCCCAAAAAAATACGATGTGGTGATCGTCGGTGGCGGCATCATCGGTCTTGCCAGCGCTTATGCCGCAGTCAAAAAAGGACTGAGTGTAGCGCTGGTAGAGCGGGAGTCAAAAAATAAAGATGCATCAGTACGCAATTTTGGTTTTGTTACCGTCAGTGGCCAACAAAGTGGCGCACATTGGCAACGTGCGATGCACTCCCGTAACGTGTGGGCAGATATTGCACCTCAAGCGGGTATTGAAATGGAGCATAGCGGCTTGCATATGCTGATTCAGCGTCCAGAAGCGATGGACGTGGCTGAGGCGTTTTTACAGACAGATATGGGCGCGTCTTGTCGATTACTGACTCAATCTGAAATAGCTGAAAATGCCCCTTATCTTAAACAAGGTTTGGGTGTGTTATATAGCCCTCATGAGCTCAGAGTCGAATCAAAGACCGCTATCAGTAAATTGGCTAACTGGTTAGCGCAGATCCATGGCGTGGCCTTTTATAACAAGACGACCGTCCATTCTATCGAGTTGCCAGTGGTGCATACCAGCCGTGGTACGCTGCAGGCCAAGCATTGTGTTGTTTGCCCTGGTAGCGATTTGCACAGTTTATATCCAGATACCTTGGCGCAGGCTAAGGCCAAACTTTGCACCCTCAATATGATGCGAGTGATGCCCAAAAAAGCCTTTAAGTTAAATGCAGCGGTGATGTCGGATTTAAGCTTTGCTCGCTACGATGGGTTTGCCAAGTTACCTGAAGCCCAAGGATTAATCACTTTACTAGACGATATTCAGTCAGCCGAGCGTAAGGCTGGTGTGCATCTGATCGTTGTACAATCTGCGGATGGCTCTCTCATTATCGGTGATAGTCATGATTATAGTGATAGAGAGCTGCCATTTAGAGAGGTGCGTCTTGATGAATTGATTATCAATGAATTCCATCAAGTGATGGATATAGGTGAAATTGATATTGTGCAGCATTGGTTAGGGGTTTATCCCAGCGGTGATGATGTGGTGTTCACAGCGTCTCCAGAAAAAGGCGTGGTTGTCGGCTCTGTCACTGGCGGTACTGGCGCATCGACAGGCTTTGCATTTGGTGAAGAATTAATTGATCTAGTATTGGAGTCAAAATAATGAGTACAGATATGAGTAGTATTAAAGAGAAATTTGAGCATATTAAGCTATGCGTGTTTGATATGGCAGGCACCACTGTCAATGAAGACAATCTGGTGTATAAAACGGTACGTGATGCGATCAATCAAGCGCTTAGCGATGAGGACAAAACCGCTCAAGAAGTGGATCTGGAGATCTGCTTAGCCTTCGGTGCTGGCAAGGAAAAACGCCAAGCCATCAATGACATACTTAACCAGTTAGATATGCCTGATATTGAGGTTGAACAGCTGACAAACACAGCGTTTGCTGTCTTTAAAACCAGTTTGGCGACAGCTTATACAAAAGATACCTTAGCTGCATTTGAGGGTATATTGACGTTGATTGACAAGCTAAAAGTCAGTAATAGAAAGGTCGTCCTAAATACGGGCTATGATGCAAAGACTGCCAATAAAATATTAGATATATTAGGGTGGTCAGCAGGGCGTGAAATTGATGCGTTGATTACTGCGGACGATGTCACGAATGGTCGTCCTGCGTCAGATATGATCACGCTTGCGATGGACAAGTTTGGCATTGAGGATTCAAAGCAAGTGTTAAAAGCGGGTGATAGTGGTATCGATATTGAAGAAGGTAAGAATGCTGATTGTGGCTTATGTATCGGCGTTCTGACCGGCGCGCAAACCAAGGTACAACTTGAAAAGTATTCACCAGATGTAGTATTAGATAAATTGACTGATTTGGCTGAATTGATTTAGAAATAGTAGCGTTTTAAATTTGGATTTAGCGAGCAGCCAAACTTTAAAATAATGCCAGTTTATTGTAGATAGGGAGGGTTGCACAGAAGTGTGACCCTTTTTGTGTTGAGCATTCGCTGCTTCTACGCAGTATGAAAGACTTAAAATAGTGATGTCTTTGAAACTTTAAAAAATGGATAATACCTATTCGTAATTGGACAGTATCGCTCTATGGCTTTATCATGGCGCGTTCTAAACAAAGTGGCTAATGAAATTAGGTGCAGTTACACTCAGCTAGGCAGGCGACTTTAGCTGTATCAGTAATCGTTGCTATCTGTTCTTCGAGTATTTCTTTATCAAAATCTTCCTTAGATTTTTATTTTAGTTTGATATGTATTAGCATCAGACCAGAGGTCCGATGCTGACTATTTCCATTACAAGGCCAGAGTCATGGACTTATCGTTATCTTTAGAAATTATATTAATGCTCACTGCGGTAGCGGCGCTTGCTGGCTTCATTGACGCTATCGCAGGGGGTGGCGGCTTGCTGACCATTCCTGCCATGCTGCTGGCAAACATACCACCAGTCATGACATTGGGCACCAACAAGTTACAAGCCGCGTCAGGGGCGCTTGCAGCGTCTATTACCATGATTAGAAAAGGTATCGTTAAGCCTCAACGCATCAAAGTTGCCATTATTGCCGCTTTTTTGGGTTCAGTACTTGGTACGATCGCAGTACAGATGTCACCCCCTGATTTGCTTGAAAAGCTTATTCCGTTTTTGATTGCCGCCATCGGTATTTATACCTTATTTGCGCCCAGACTTGGCGAAGTAGAAGCGGCACCGCGTATCTCAGAAGGCAAGTGGCAAAAAGTTGTCGCGCCACTCATCGGGTTTTATGATGGTTATATCGGCCCTGGTACAGGGATGTTTTTTGCGCTTGGTAATGTCGCCTTGCGCGGTCGGCAGATTATTGAAGCCACGGGTGCGGCAAAGGTATTGAACTTATCAACCAATATTGGCTCGCTGATATTTTTTATTTTGGGCGGTAATGTGATTTGGAAAGTGGGGCTGGCGATGATGGTTGGGCAAATAATCGGCGCGTATTTTGGCTCAAATATGGTGGTCAAAGGTGGTAGTAAGCTCATTCGCCCTATGATTGTCTTGGTGTGCTTGGCAATGATTACCAAATACGTCATTGGTTGATTTAGAGTTAACAGACCCTAGTAAGAATGCTGTCTTAAATAAAAACCCCAGACCAAATTGGCTGGGGTTTTGGTGTTTTATAACACTTGTTTCAGTTAAATTATTGAGCTAGCTTTTATATGCTCTGGTTATTTGCGACGATCCACATCATCATATTCGCTACCCATCAAGCCATCGCTAAAGACTTCAGAAAACTCACGTTTGCTGTCTTTATCAATATGACCGTCGAATACATCTTTGGTACCTGCATCAGGGTCATTATAGATAGCCACGTCCATCTTGTCTTCTGATTTTGCCACAATAGCAGTCACTGCAGCATCACCGCCGACGTTCACAGCAGTACGCAGCATATCAAGAATACGATCCACACCTAGGATAAGACCGATGCCCTCGATAGGTAAGCCAACTTGGGCAAATACCATCGATAACATAATCAGACCGACACCAGGGACACCAGCGGTACCGACAGACGCCAGTACAGACATCAAGATGACAGTTAGATACTCTGTGACTCCCAAATCAATGCCATAAATATTGGCAATAAAGATGGTCGCTGTCCCTTGCATGATGGCGGTACCATCCATGTTGATGGTAGCACCAAAAGGCACGGTAAAAGACGCGACTGAGTTATTGACACCCATGCGCTTGGTGACCGTGCGTAAGGTAATAGGAATCGTGGCATTCGAGCTTGAAGTACTAAAAGCAAAGATTTGAACTTCACGCATTTTTGCCAAAAAGGTTCTGACTGATAAGCCAGAAAATAGCTTAAGCACAATCATCATGGTGATAAAGAAGTGGAAAGCCAGTGAGCCAACCAGTACAGCGACATAGCCTAGCAGTGACCAAATCAGATCTAAGCCGAGCTCAGCCATGGCTTTGGTCAAAAGGGCAAATACACCATATGGTGCCAAGTTCATGATGACTTCATTAATCAGCTCTAAGCTTTGTACCAAGCCTTTGGCAGGCTTGCCAACCATTAAGATACTGATACCGATCAAGATAGCGAAGAAGATAATCGATAACATATCGCCATTTGCCATCGCGCTGATGGGGTTAGAGGGGATAATGTTAGAAAATACATCCAGTAGTGGCGGTGCAGACTTGGCTTCAAATGCTGCTTCGGTGGCGATATCCATGCCTTTACCGATGCCAAATAGCGAGCCAAGTCCAATAGCAGTCGCGATTGCTAGCGCCGTTGTCATCATATAGATGAGGAAAGTCTTGGTACCAATGCGGCCAAGCAAACGGATGTCACCGATACCACAGACACCGCAAATCAGTGAGATGAGTACTAATGGTACGACCAGCATTTTTAAAGAGTTGACGAACAGCTTACCGATGATGGCCATAAAACCATTGGTAATATATGTGTTAACAAAACTGCCCTCAGCGTTAAGTCCAGAATAGTTTATAAATAGGTGGTGTTCTAAAAAGTATGCTAGCGATAGAAGTCAATAAGAAATCTATGCTAAGTTCTCTGATTCTATAGGGCTTTAAAGGCTTCAAAAATTGTTCAAGTTTTAATCAGCATACTTTTTGACACACCACCTATAAATAAACCCAGTGCGATACCGAGCACCATGGCAACGATGATCTTGCCCGTTAGCCCCAAATTTTTCCACATAATACATATCCTTTTTGTGCATAACGATCGTGTGAATATACGGTGCTCAAATCAATGTGATTATGAGAGTGGTTTTCATCACAGTTACAGTTATGCCTATTAAATTCTTTAGGTTGTCTTTCGAGTTTGTCGCTTGATGCTATATTTTCGAGGACAATATAAAAGAATAGTTAAGGGCACTGCAAGATTTTTTTATAATTTAAGTTCAATGGACGTTCCTTGTCACCGCTATGTGCCCACAAATAGCTGTTTTTATTCTAAACGGTTTGTTGGGTATATGAAACAAAATATTTATACAACTGTCTATGAGACAAATAATGACCAAAAAAAAGCAAGACAGCCGTCAAAGGGCAATCTTGCTTTTAGGGTCTGTTGGACATTCGACCTTGGCACTGACAGACCCTAATAAAGCTCACAATTCATAAAGGATGGTAAAGGTTAGGATTGCTAAACGCTTCCTAACCTTATTTTTTTAACGAAACTGTTAAACCTTATCGTCTTCTTTATGATGCAAGTCATCTTGAAATTTTTGAGTGTCCTCTGTGGATTTGACAGTCGCTTTTGTTAGATCAGGGTCAGCATCTAGATCTTTACCTAAGGCCTTAGACTCAGCGGCACGTTTGCGGCGATTATGATTGTAGCTCATACGCTCATTCAATATGGACTCAGCATCGCGGACACGGTGGTCAAGCGCTTCTATCTGAGGGCCCGAATCGTTAAAGTCAGTCTGTGCGTGAACTTCTTTTGTAGTGTCTTGCTCACCGACTAGCGTGACGTCGCCGTCAGTTTCATAGCCGTGATTGGGATTGTCATCACCAGTTTTGTCATCGATGTCTGTCGTCACTGTCTCTATGTCATCTGTAAGAGCTTCATCGCTGCTAGCTTGGTCAGTCTCTAGACTGTCTGTCAGGGTCTCTTCTTGAGCTTGCTGTTCAGCTGCTAGTTGGTTGTTTCTACTCTGTGCATCGCTCTTGATTTGGGCATAGTCAGTCAACTGATGCACCGCATTTTCTAGACTGTGCGGATTGATCCGCTCTTGCGCCTGCAAGAGATGCTCATCGAACACGTCGGTCAATAGCGAGTCAAAACGTAGCCCATTATAATGAATCAGCTGCTCAGCTTCCTCTTCAGTGATATCACCATTTTGGCTAGCATAGACTACGTGATCTTCAAAAGTTAAGCCTTCAAAGTCACCATCATGTTCTGCTTTTTTGAATTGCTTCCAAAGTGGTTCAATCGCCAGCAAGGTTTGATAAGCATTTTCCATACGACCAGTGACGTCTTCAGGATCAGTATTGTAGTAAACCATGGTTTTGAGGAAGTCGCGAAATGGGTTGTCCTCGAAGTCATCCATAAAGGTATCGCCCAGTTTGCGTTTCAACTCGTCACTGGCTGGAGTAAAGATGCGGCCACTTGGAAAAGTCACGAAGCCAACGACATTTGCCGCCAAGCGATTTGGGAAGTTGGCAAAGAAAGAGACGAAAGCTTCTTGAATAGTATATAAGCTATGCTGAAGGGCAACCTCAGCATGCAAGCGTTCAGCTTCTGACTTACTGCCATGCTGATAAAACTGCAGGATAGCAGTGACGATAAATAAATGACTATGGATATCGGCAAGGCGACCAGAGAGCATCTCTTTACGCTTGAGATCACCTGCAAGCAAGCCGAGAGCCATGTCTGCTGTGAGCGCAAAGCTGGCGCTCAAACGGTTGATATGCTTGTAGTAAGGGCGGGTAAAGCCATCAGCATAGCTTGGCGCTTTACTACTACCGCCGACATAACCTGCGACAAAGGCTTTGGCACCGCGATTGAAGGTATAGCCCAGATGCTTAAAGAATAAGTCATCAAATTTCTCAAGCGCGCTGTCTTTATCGTCACTTTGCAGTAGTTGCAGCTCATCAAATAAATAGGGGTGACAGCGCATCGCACCTTGACCAAAAATCATCAACGAGCGGGTCAGGATGTTTGCGCCTTCAACGGTGATCGAAACAGGAATGGCTTGATAAGGAATGGACAAAAAGTTGCGTGGGCCCATCTGAATGGCGCGGCCACCAACTACATCCATACCGTCGTTGACGACTTCACGCATGGTTTCGGTGGCATAGTATTTTGCCATCGCAGTCATGACTGACGGGGTGCCGCCTTGATTGAGACCGCAAGTAACCAGATGACGAAAAGCCTCTAACATATAAGTGTGACTAGCAATGCGACTGGTCGCATCTTGCACACCTTCAAAGTTACCGACGGAGATTTTGAACTGTTCACGAACTTTGGAAAATGCACCAACGGATAGGTAGCTCATCTCACTGGCAGAAGTCGATAACGCAGGCAAGGAGATGCCGCGACCAACCGCCAAGCATTCCATCAGCATGCGCCAACCACGTCCAGCATTGTCAACGCCGCCGATAATGTAATCGAGTGGAATAAAGACATCCGTACCATCGACAGTACCATTCATAAAGGGCGAGCCACTAGGGTAATGACGCGGGCCAATGACAACGCCATCGTGGCTAGCAGGGATTAACGCACAGGTAATGCCGTAATCAGTTTTGTTAGGATCACCAAGCAGACCTTCTGGATCATGCATCTTGAAGGCAAGCCCCACAACAGTTGCGATAGGGGCAAGTGTGATCCAGCGCTTGGAAAAGTTCATGTTTAGGCCGAGCATATATTGCCCATCATGGATACCGTAGCAGACCACGCCAGTGTCAGGAATAGCGCCAGCATCAGAGCCAGCTTCAGGGCCTGTGAGACCAAAGCAAGGAATCTCCTCACCTCTAGCCAGACCTGGTAACCAATATTGCTTTTGCTCCTCTGTCCCATAGTGCATCAACAGCTCACCAGGGCCGAGTGAGTTTGGTACCATACAGCTGACTGCTGCGGTTGGCGATCGTGAAGCAATCTTGCTCATCACACGGCTTTGCGCATAAGAGCTGAACTCAAGACCACCATACTCTTTTGGGATGATGAGACCCAAGAAGCCGTTGTCTTTAATAAACTGCCATACCTGTGGTGGCAGGTCTTTATATTCTGCATTGATTTGCCACTCATCGAGCATCGTACACAGCATCTCAACTTCATTATCAATAAAGCCTTGCTCTTCTTCTGACAGCTGTGGATACGGATAGTTTTCAAAGATTCGCCAGTTCGGCGCACCCATAAACAGCTCCTTTTCCCACCAACTGGTGCCAGCGTCCAGTGCTTCACGCTCGGTATCACTCATGCTAGGCATGGCATTGCCCAGCGCCTTATAGACAGGCTTGGTGATCAGCGCTTGGCGAACGGGAGAGATAAGAAGCATCAAACATAAGAGTGCAATTGGCACGCCCAGGATCAGCGACCATGGACTAATAAAGGCAGTCACTAGTACCGTAATGATAGCGACGATACTGCCACTAACCCGTGATAAGGACAGTAAAAATATGGCCAAGACGACGGCTAACTGAATAAATACTGCCAAAATGAATAAGCCAATCGTCATGACTGTCTCCTTAGCAAAAGTGAATGAAAAATTGGAAAGCGAAGTTACTCATTATAAGTAATTTATAAGAAGTAACTTATAATGAGTAACTAATTTTAAATAACCAGTCATAAAATACGTAACTAGTCATCATTAATAAAGTGTCTCTAGCAAATTTTTTATTATTTATTTAATAGCTGTAATAAGCTTTTATAAAAGATAATAAGTATAAATTGATTATAGCTAGCGATTATATAGATAAATTGTCTACTAATATGAAACGAGTTGGGCAAACTATCAATAGGGAAAATGCTACGCTATGTCGACAATATGTATCAGTCCGAATGGATGGCTTCAGTTCCGAAGCTGCTATTGAGTTAAAAGGGCGTCAAGCCTTTTTCAGCATATGACAGCGTATTATTACGGCCAACGATAATATGATCGACAAGCGACAAGTCCAATAAGTCGCAGGCTTTTTTTAGCTCATAAGTCAGTAGGTTGTCTGCTGTTGATGGCGTGGCATCTGTATGTGGATGATTGTGAGCGATAATCAACTGACTGGCGGCATGTGTTAAGGCGTGACGCAGGACATGCTTGATACATACTGAGCAAGAGGAAATACCACCGGTAAACAGGATCTCAAAGTTTAAAAGGTTTAGGGCGTTGTCTAAGCACAGCACGGCAAAGACTTCACGGTGCTCACCGCGTAGTTGGGTACTGATATAATCTTTGACCACTTGTGAGCGCCCAAGTGCTTGTCCCATTTTTAGCTGACTGTCCAGATAGCGCGTCCCCATCTCGAGAGAAGCCATTATTTGGGCATATTTGGCAGGGCCGATACCGTGACAAGCCAACACCGTCTCTTGAGGAGCAGCCAACAGCTCTGCCAGGCTGCCAAACTGATCAATGAGGTGCCGAGCAAGCTCAATGGCTGACTGCGACTGAGTGCCGGTACGCAAGAATATGGCCAAAATCTCTGCATCCGTTAGGTGTGCTGCTCCAAATTTCAGTAATTTTTCGCGTGGTCTGTCGTCTTCATGCCAGTCTTTTATGGCCATTATTTTTCCTTGTGCTTTAAAAAGTGGGTTAGCATCAGGTAAATATTATGATGAATAAGATGATAATTAAGATAAGAATATAAAATCTTACCCAACTTATCTCATAATTGTTACTATAAGCGCAATTCTTATCTTTCAACTTTTTTATAGATGCCATGCCTATGTCAAATGTTGTGCTCGCTATCACTGGCGGTATTGCCGCTTATAAATCCGCTGTTTTTGCTCGCTTACTGATTAAAGCAGGCTTTGAGGTGCGCGTCATTATGACCGCAGGCGCACAAGCCTTTATCACGCCGCTCACTTTGCAAGCTCTGACGGGTAATGAGGTACATATCTCTTTGCTTGATGAGCAGGCGGAAGCAGGAATGGGTCATATTGAGCTGGCTAAGTGGGCAGAATTAATCATCATTGCGCCAGCTTCGGCCAATACCTTGGCGCGTCTGTCTATGGGTATGGCAGATGACTTGTTGACGACTGTGTGTCTTGCGACTACTGCACCAGTCATTATTGCTCCAGCGATGAACCAGCAAATGTGGGCTCATCCAGCAGTAAACCTCAATGTGCAGACCTTGCGTGATATGAATTACCATATCATCATGCCAGAAAGTGGTGAGCAGGCGTGCGGCGATGTGGGAGCAGGGCGACTGCCTGAGCCTGAGCAGTTATTGGCCGAGGTGCGTTTGTTTAACGCCCAGCAGACTATTCCACAATATCTAGCAGGCAAAAAGGTGGTCATTACTGCTGGGCCAACTGTTGAAGCGATCGACCCAGTACGCTATCTGTCCAATCACTCTTCAGGGAAAATGGGCTTTGCCTTGGCGCAAGCTTGCGTCGAAGCAGGGGCGCAGGTGACGTTAGTTGCTGGTGGTAAGGTGACATTGGCCACACCGCTTGGGGTCACACGTATCGATGTGTTGTCTGCGGCAGAGATGCTAACCACTGTCGAGCAGTGTGTTGCTGGCACGCATCCTGCGTTACTACATTTACTACCTTTGGCTAAGAATGCGCAGACTTTGGCTGAGAATGTTCAGAGTGATACTCATGAACACCATCATTCCCACGAGCATCATGAACATGACTGTGATTGTCAGGAGCCACACGAGCATATTGAGCAGCAGAGTGCACAAGTGAATACTCCTCGTCATGCTGATATCTTTATTGCCACTGCGGCTGTAGCTGATTATCGTACGGAAGAAGCCGCGCCGCAAAAAATCAAAAAGACGCAAGATGCGATGTCGCTCAGTCTAGTCAAAAACCCAGATATCTTGGCGACGATTTCTCATGCCTATCCTGATATGTTTGTGGTAGGTTTTGCCGCAGAGACGCAAGATGTCGAGCATTATGCTCGCGGAAAGCTGGTCTCTAAAGACTTAGATTTGATCGCTTGTAATGATGTTTCACGCTCAGACATTGGCTTTGCCAGTGATGATAACGCTATGCAGGTGTTTTTCTCTCAGCGCTATCAAAACGATACGGTGACACTAGAAAAAGCCAGTAAAGATAAGATTGCTGCACAGTTGGCGACGATTATCGGTGAGACAATCTGGCAACGTCATAATGGTTAGTTGTGTCGTTTTACGGATCGACATAGTCATAGATCTAAATGTAGGCCCTAAACTAAGCGTAAAGCCTTGCATGCTATGTCTGACATGACAGAAGTGCTGGGCAGCGATAGCACCCAAACGCTATTGCTGATTGCCATCTTCGCGATAGCCTCATTACTCCATGGTATTAGCGGTCTGGGTATCACCTTGGTGACTACGACCGCCTTAGCCAGTATTTATCCGTTACCCCATGCCATCATTTTAGTTATCTTTCCGTCATTACTACTCAATGCGATGACATGGCTGTCTGGTGGTGGACGCAGTATTTGGCAAAACTTTATTTATTATGGCCGCCGTTATTGGCTGTTGGCCCTAACCAGCTTAATCGGTAGTATCTTGGGCGCTAAGCTGTTGCTATGGGTAGATAGCGCTTATATTCTAGTGGTGTTGGCGGCTGTGATTGGTTTTTATGTGATCAGCTCGCTATTGGGTAAGCAAATTCGGCTACCTGATACCAAGCCTGTGCTGATTGTTGTGGGACTCAGCGCAGGCGTCATCGGCGGTGCGACCAATGCCATGTCGACTATTTTGATGATGTATTTGCTGTCGGCAAGTGATGATAAAAACACCATCGCCAAAGTCGGTAACATGTGTTATTTATTGGGAAAAGTTGCACAAATCATCGTCCTGCGCGAACCTATCATGGCGCTGAGCAGTGGCGAGTGGCAGCTGATAGCACTACTTAGTGTGCTATCTATCGGGGTGCTATTGATAGGCATTCGTCTGCGTCGCTATTTACCGCAAGCACGATTTCGTCAGCTGATTTTGCTAATATTGACAGTGCTAGGATTACGGGTGGGCTGGCAGGGGGTGACGGCATTATTGTAAAGGTAAAAGCTAAGCGGTTTAGGGTGTTATTCAAGTTAGCTTAGGGTGTGATGAGAGCAGCTCAACTCGCCATTTTCTTTGGTAATTTAGCGATTAAACAAGTTCAATACTATGGTGGCGACGACACTGACGACTATCATGGTAACGATTGGGAAGTAAACACTGGTATTGCCTGATTTGTATTTAATATCGCCTGGCAGATTACCCATCCAAGAAAACGCGCTTGGAAATACCAGCCAAATGATTCCTACAATCACCAAGACCATGCCTGCAATAATAAATATTTTTGCCATGTAAATCTTGCCTCGTCACTTAATATTGCTTGATAAGATATACATTAGCTAACCGTTTCACCAAAATATAGCTGTTGCGCGAGCCGAAAAGTATTGCAGTGCGCCTCAACCACATCTTCAACATCTTCTGAATAGCCGCCACCCATCACAATCGCCACTGGAATATCAGCCGTTTTGGCCTGATGCAAGACATACTCATCACGTGTTTTGCAGCCTTGTTGTGACAGTGCCAGCTTACCGAGCTTATCAGTTGCCAACACATCGACCGCCGACTGATAAAAGATCATATCTGGCGCAAATTCACTAATTAAGCGCGGCAAAGTATCTGTCAAAATCCGTAGGTACTCTTCATCGCCAGTATCATTTGCCAGCTCAATATCCAAGTCTGATGCCTGCTTACGAAATGGGTAGTTTTTTGCCCCATGCATACTAAAGACAAAAACCCGTGATTCATCTGCCATGATACTGGCATTGCCATTGCCTTGATGTACATCTAAATCGACGATTAAAATTCTTTGTGCCTGCCCACGATTCAATAATAAGTTGCTGGCGATACAGACGTCATTAAATACACAAAACCCCTCTCCATGATTGGCAAAGGCATGATGTGTACCACCAGCGACATTCATTGCGACACCATGCTTCTGAGCATACAGCGCACACTCGTAGGTGGCATGAGCGATATAGCGTCCGCGCTCAACTAGGGTGGGCGTCATCTCAAACCCAATCGCTCGAGCTTCTTTTCGGGTGAGCGTCTGAGTTTTTAACTTATGCCAATACTCCTCAGTATGGGTGGTCAAAATCTCCTCTTCGCTCAACCGCTTGGGCGCAAAAAAGTTATCCTCCGTGATCGTCCCTTCGGACAAGAGACGCTCAGGAATCATGGTGTATTTTTGCATGGGAAAGCGATGTTTTTCGGGTACAGAATAACGAAAAACGTCAGAATAGGCGATTTTTAGCATAGTTTTATGAGATGAACGGCGTGGTTGATGGGTTAAGGTAACGGTAGCTCTATTTATAAATGGTTTCTTACCAATACTTCACTGCACATACTGCGTTGGTAAAAAGAAGGTTCGAGCATCCTCCTGCTGACGCAGCTCACTGAGTAAGGTCGCCATATTTTCACTAGGCTCTGGCGTATTCATTAAGTCACTGAATAACTCATAGCTTACGGTAGTCATTGCAATCACTGTTTGTAATAGATGCTCAATAATATGATCGTCGAGACCAACGGCTTCGACGTCAATGGCGTTTTTATAGCGAATCTCACCGTCGCTGATATCCATCTCCAAATTACCAATCAGCATGTCATAGTTGATTTGGGTAATGAGTAGCATAGCAGCGCTTTGATGGCTCTCAGGTATTAAGAAGGGCAAAATACCATAGACCGCGAGCAGGTTGTTGCCTTCTTGTACTCGAAACAAATAGCCACAATCAATTTGTTTATTGCGCATTCGTAGTGATAGATGATGCGATTGTTGGCTATCGTTTTTTCTTGGAGAGTAATAAGTATAGTGCCACTGCTTATTGTTTAAGTACTCTTTTAATCGATTGATAATGGGCAGGTCATCATTACTGCCGGGCTCTGAATGGCTTGTTTGCGATTCATCATCTTGTGCGCTTTTTTTATTTTCTGCAGTCGTTGTTTTGTCTAAAGTTTTTTCGACTGTACTTTTGTTATTGACACTATGAGTATCCGAAGCCGCCTCATCAACCTCTGTGGTTGATGAATGCTGAGGCACGTCTAGCGAAGCTTTAGACTGCGATGCGGATGCAGTCAATAGCTGTTTGATTTTTTGCCATAAGCTGAGTTTATTGCTGTGACTCATAGATTTGATACTAACTATTAATAATTTAGGTCAGTTGAACGTAAGACTCTCTTTGATGCTTGGCTGCTCGTAAAAAGCCTGTAGCATCTCTTTGATATGTGTCGTGAACCAGTCACTTTCAAGTGCATCATTAACGATAGGCATCAGCGCAGAACTAAACGATGTCATTGCAGCTTCATCAATATTAAGGCTAGTCGCCAAGACAGCGATAGAGTCAGACTGATGATTGGCATACCAAGTATCTACTGCTGCTGCAACCAAGCTCTGCAAATAAGGAGAGATTCGCAAGCGGTTATAGCTTTGCTGCAAACTGGTTTCGAGGTGCTCAATACTGCTGTGCTCAGGATCATCACGTAAATAGTCTTGCACACGACTGATGGGTTGATCTTTAACACGTACCCAACCTGTTACCAGCAGGCGCGTGACTTCTTCATTTGATAAGTGTGCTTGGGCATTGGCCTCTGCTCGTCGAGCCAAGTCTTTGATATTGCGATGCAAATACATTTGCAGTTTTTCATCAAGATTTCTGTTGGTCGCCTTTTCAAAAGAGCTACGCCCCATCTTCATCAGTTTGCCGACGCCCCCAGCTTTGTCTAAGGTGGTTTCCATAAAATCATTAATAGCGTGATAAAGCGTTTGGGTCAGTAAATCAGCGAAAGTATTGTTACCAATCAGCGTACTAATGAGAATGTTACGCTGCTGCTCATAATTGCCAACATAAGTAGCAAGGGTCTCAACCTGTGTATCATCGATCAGATCAGACAGGGGTACGTTGTCATTGGCTGGGTGATAAATCAACGTGTGCAAGATATCGCGAATATCAGTGCGCATGACGTCGCTCATCGGTTGGGCGAGTATCCAGTTGTTGATGAGGTGCTTTAAATCATCGGCGTTTAGATATTTGTTCAACGGCTGTTCGCCTAACCATTGCCAAGCCTCTATCGTCAGTGGCTGCGCTTGATCGCGTAACCACTGCTGCACGAACGCAACTTGGGCATCGATTAAGCGGTCTATGGTTATGCTAGCTTGGTTTTGGTTACTAGCAGCGTCAGTTGATTGAATGGCTAAGTTTTGGGTATGTTTTTCAGTTTGCATAGGTTTTGAGGTCATAGTAATCGACAATTTGTTATACTGTGTGGTTGTAGTGAACCAACTACGAAACTGTTACGGCGTCAGACTTGCTTAATGTACTGGGTGTACTATTTTCGCTCGTCTTTCTTGTAGCAGTTTTATATTTGAATCACTATAGTGAGCATAGGGTATTATGCCATGAACGCCGTTAGGGTTTGTGGTGAATATTTATTGCTGCTTGATAAATAATAAGAGGTTTTGATGACAGCACTGCATTCACCCTTACTTACCTTTGATGAGCTGACCGTTCAGCGCGGGGAGATACCCTTGTGTGAAGGGGTTACGCTCACTCTATCTGCTGGTAGCATCTGCCATTTAGTCGGTGCGAATGGCACAGGTAAAACGACATTGCTCATGCAGCTTGCGGGGCTATTACCGATATTGACAGGGGAGGTTGGTTATCAAGGGGCGGCAGGACTACCAATACAGCCGTTATATGTCTCCCACCAGTTGGGTATCCATTCAAGCTTAACCGTCGCGCAAAATCTAAGCTTTTTGTTAAATTTATATGGCATCACGCCAACTGGGGCTGATATTGATGAGGCGTTGGCATGGGTAGGGCTGCAAGGGTTTGAAACGCTGAGCTCAAACCACTTGTCGGCTGGGCAAACGCGCAGAATTACGCTGGCACGCTTATATTTATTGACGCCACAAGTCACCCCGTTATGGCTACTTGATGAACCCTTTACCGCGCTTGATGTGGATATGGTTGCGCGGATGGAGGACAGGCTGCGTGAGTTTGCTGATGCTGGTGGTGCGATATTAATGACCAGCCATCAGCCAGTGGCCGTCGCCAACCAAGTGCTCGATTTGTCAGATTATATGGTATAAGGGGCGCATAATGACACAGAGCAAAATGCAACCAGTAGTGAATACTCCCAAAAAATCTGACGTCGCTGCCATACGTGGTATTCGCTTTGGTCAGCTGTGGCGCCGTGAATGGCAAGTCAAACAGCAAGGGGCAGTACAGTGGCTGTATCCTCTGGTATTGTTCTTAATGATCATCACTTTATTTCCGTTAGCAGTGGGCAGCGAGCCGCAGTTGCTGCAACGTCTTGCCGTATCGGCAGTGTGGATTGCCGCATTATTGTCACTGGTGATGGGTGTTGATGGTTTGTTTAAGCCGGCACTGGATAACGGCACGCTGGCACAGCTGGTAGTGGCAAAAGCCTCTATACCGCTTTGGGTATTGATACGCTTAGCCATTCATTGGATATTTAGCAGTGGTATTGTGGCGGTACTCAGTTTGCTTGCTGTGCCACTGTTTCAGCTCAGCTGGTTTGAAGCTGGGATTTTGATGGCTTCTATCGTGGCTGGTAGTCCTATGCTGCTAATGTTGTCGGCGATTGCCAGTAGTTTGACCTTGTCCTTAAAAAACGGCGCGGTATTGGTCCCCTTGATTGCGCTGCCGATGCAATTGCCAGTGTTGATTTTTGCCACGGGCGCGGTTGATTTGTTTGCGACCGGCCTGAATGGGCTGCCTATTTTAGCCTTGTTATTGGCAGGTAGTATCATGTCTGTGTTGCTCATGCCATGGGTAATTGCTCAGACTCTAAAGATGGCATGGCTGAATTAAAATGTCAGTTTTATATATTCGATATAGTTAATTAAAAATAAAACTGTTATAGATTCAGTAGCGCTATAACATTTTTAAAGTGTATTAACTATAGTTGTCCTTTAAATCAACAGCGTGGTTAAAACTGGCAACTTTGCTATAATGGTAGTTTATAGATTCTATCCCATATTTAACGCCAGCAGGTTCACAGATAATAGCTTATAAGGTAGTTGCTTAATGCGTACGGCAATACCAGCTGAGTTTATCTGTCATAACCGATATGCTGTGCAATAGGTTGATTCCATGCCCAATATGAAAAATGTCTCATCTCCTAGTTTGTGGCAGCGCATTTGGCAAGTATTCTTGACCACTGTGGGTACCAAGCAGTTTTTTCGTATTTTTGCGCCTTGGGTTAAGTGGTTAGCGATATTAGCCAGTATCTGTCTTGTGATTGGTAGTGTTTGGGGATTGGCGTTTGCGCCACCTGACTACCTACAAGGCAATAGCTATCGCATTATTTTTATCCATGTGCCAGCAGCCAGTCTGGCTATTTCTATTTATTTTGCCCTTGCCGTGCTAGGCGTTATCTTTTTAGTTTGGAAGATTAAGACTGCCAGTTTGGTAGCGCAAGCACTTGCTCCTTTGGGCTTTTTATTGTGTGTCATTAGTCTGCTGACAGGCTCTATTTGGGCAAAACCAACGTGGGGCACGTACTGGGTTTGGGATGCACGCCTGACGTCGATGCTGATTTTGGCGTTTTTGTATGCAGGGGTGATGGCGCTATTTGCCGCCTTTGAACATACTGCCAATCGCGGAAAAGCGGCTGCTATCTTATCAGTGGTCGGCGCAGTGAATCTGCCCATTATTAAGTATTCTGTACAATGGTGGAATACCTTGCACCAAGGATCGACTTTTACCTTGACCGCTGCGCCAAAAATGTCAGCAGATATGTGGATGCCGCTGTTACTTATGACCATAGGCAGCTATTTGTTGGTTGGGACATTGGCGATTTATCGTACCAATACGCTTATTTTGTATCGCGATCAAGGCAAAGCTTGGGTCAAAGAGTTCGTCCGTGAAAAAAACAAGTAACACCCAAATAATACCCAAGTTATTATTTATAGATAATACTGCATCATAAAGTTAAGTTTAAATGATAAAAATACCTAGGAGAAAATTGTGCAGCCCTATTTTTATAGCTTATCGGAATTTATCGCCATGGGTAAGCATGGTGTTTTTGTCTGGTCGTGCTGGGGAATTACCGTAGGTTTGATGTTCATTTTTATTTTGTATAGTCGCCGACAAAGACAGGCGTTGATTCGTCAGCTGGCCATTCAACAAGCAAGACAAGCACAGCGTACCTCTAAGACTCCTAAATCTGTAAATAAGCATCGACCTTCATAAAATGACTTTAATATCAATAAATAAGGGTATTGAATTGTCCAAAAAATGCTACTATATAACTATTATCAACGGGATTTGATGGCGATGCTTTTAGATCCTTTTTTTTATTCAAAATTTCCTTTATTTGTACAGTAGTCACTCATTCATGAGGTAGTGGTATGAACGCAGTTCGTCGCAAAAAATTGATGTGGGTTATGTTTACGCTTGCAGGCGCAGCGATCGCTGTGGTATTAGTCGTTTATGCCATTGGGCAACAAACGGACTACTATTTTGATGCGACCGCCATTGCACAAGGTGAAGCGCCACAAGACAAACGTATTCGTGCTGGTGGTATGGTAGTAGCGGGCAGTGTGCAGCGCTCAGTCAGTGATCCTTTGAGTGTCGAGTTTGCGATTACTGACTTTGCTTCAACGGTTCCAGTGACCTATCAGGGTATTTTGCCCGATTTGTTTGCCGAAAACTCAGGCGTCGTAGCGACAGGAAAAATGCAAGGCGAAACCTTTGTCGCAGGTGAGGTATTGGCGAAGCATGATGAAAACTATATGCCACCAGAAGTTGCAAAATCGCTGAAAGAGCATAATCGTAGCGGTGCCATTCCCGCTTCTGAGCAGTACAATCCCGCTGAGCCGATACGTGAGACTGAAACGCTACAGCAGTAGCCAGCATATATTTCTTCTGCTTGAAAGCAAAAAGCCATCGATATAATCGATGGCTTTTTTTATAAAAATGCTGAGCTTATGAAAGTTTATTTTCTTGCAAGCATTTAGTCATCCCATTCAGGCTTATAATCAGGATGTTCAATCTGACGGCCATCAGAGCGGGCTAGACGGTCAATCTTGGCTAACTCATCTGCGCTCAATTGCACTTTGATGGCATCTAAATTACCTTGCAAATGATTAGGGTTAGAGGTCTTTGGAATAGCGATACGATCTTTGTCGGATAGAATCCAAGCCAATGATACTTGTGCTGGCGTCACCCCATGCTTGTCAGCGATCTCTTTGATTACGTCATTATTAAATACATCACCATGAGCAAGCGGCGAGTAAGCCTCTAGTAAAATATGATGATTATGCAAAAAAGTCTGCAAGGTGTTTTGCTTAATGAACGGATGAAACTCAACTTGGTTGACGACGATAGGGACATCAGCATATTTCTTTGCTTCAATGATATTGGCGATATTAAAGTTAGAGACGCCAATATGACGTGTCAATCCTTGCTTTTGCAACTCACACAACGCAGGAATGGTTTTGGATAAGGGAACGCGGTCATCAGGCCAATGTAGCAGCAATAAATCAACATAATCGGTATCTAGATTTTCCAGTGAGCGTTTGGCAGCTGCTTTTAATTTCTCCGGCTCAAACTTCATATCGTCAGGGAATATTTTGGTGGTCAAGAATAACTTATCACGCGCCACACCTGATTGCTTGATACCTTTACCGACCTCAACTTCGTTACTATACGCTTGAGCAGTATCAATGTGCTCATAGCCCATTTTTAACGCTTGGCTAACGATATCAATACAGTCTTGTCCCTTCGATCGCCATGTACCTAATCCAAGCACTGGAATTTTGGCTTGTCCAGCAGTGCGAGTGTTATAGTTTTTAGTGCTCATATAATTATCCTTTTTATATGCGGTCTTGTAGCCGTTTGACCCATCGTTTTTTATACAGTGTATGATTCACTTGGAGTCAAAAACTTATAAACCATGGTTCATAGTAGTAATAGTAAAATCTAGTCCAATAGGACGACTATGTCACCTAGTCACTATAAAAAAATTCAGCACAAAGCGAAAGAGCGAGTGACGGTTTCCTACAAAGGACAAACAGGCTGTAACGTCAGACAGGCTTATCAAACAAAGCTTTAGACACCATTATGGTTTACGACACGTCCTAATCACTGACTAAATAAAAATAGGAGTTTTTAATGATTAAATTTACCAATGCCAATATCTACCGCAATAGTGATGCCAATGAAATTTTGGTTAAGGATGATGTTATCGAGCAGATCGGTAAAAACTTGCCTGCTGCCGAGGAGGAGATTGATTTAAAAGGCCGTCTAATCGTACCACCTTATGTGGACTCGCATTTACATCTTGATTATGTCTATACGGGCGGCGGCGATGATGCCAAGAACGCCTCAGGTACGCTATTTGAAGGTATCGCGCGCTGGCATGATGTCAAAAAAACGCAAACCTTTGCAGATGCCAAAGCGCGGATGCTAAAAGGTATTCAAGAAGAAGTCTCCAAAGGCGTGCAATATATTCGTACCCATATTGATGTCTGCGATCCTGATCTGACAGGACTTAAAGCGATGCTTGAGCTGCGCGAAGAGTTGAAGGATAACGTCACTATTCAGATTGTGGCTTTTCCGCAAGAGGGTATGTACGCCTATAAAGGCGCAGTTGAGTTAATGGAAGAGGCACTGAAGATGGGCGCGGATTGCGTCGGAGGTATTCCACATTTTGAATGGGCGTATGAATTCGGTCAAGATTCTGTGCGTAAGACGGTTGAGCTTGCGCTTAAATATGACAAGCTCATCGACGTGCATTGTGATGAAACTGACGATCCGATGAGTCGCCACGTGCAGCTGCTAAATGCCTTGGTGATGATTGAAGGTATCGGTGCGCGTACCGCTGCTAGCCATACTTGCTCATTTGGCTCAGCAGATGATGCCTATGCGTTTCGCATGATGGGTCTGTTTGAGCAGTCAGGCATGAACTTCATTGCGCTACCTACTGAGAACGCTTATTTACAAGGTCGTCAAGATACCTATCCTAAGCGCCGCGGACTGACTCGCGTCAAGGAGTTTTGGGAGAGTGGTATCAACGTCAGCTTTGGTCAGGATTCTATCAGTGACCCTTGGTATCCAGCCGGTAACGGTAACATGATGAATATTCTAGACAATGGTATTCACTTGGCACAAACCATGTCATTGCCGCAGCTTGATGTCTGTCTTGACTTCATCACCTTTAACGGTGCGAAAACCTTGAATATCGAAGAGGAATACGGTTTAGAAGTCGGACATGCAGCCAACTTTTTGGTGTTGGATGCCGATAGTCCATTTGAAGCGGTGCGCCAACGTGCCGACGTATTGGCATCAATCCGTAATGGCAAGTATCTATTCAAAAAACCTGAACCCAGTTATGAGATTGAACTGGATCTGTTTAGAAAAACCAAATAACTGTGTTTGATAAATAACTATAAAATGCAGGCCATAAAAAACGCCCATTACTTATCGGTAGTGGGCGTTTTACTATTATCAGTACACAACACTTAAAGCTTATTCAGCAGCTGCAGCAACGGTACCTTCAGCGGTCGCTGTACCAGCAGTCGCAGTAACGGTTTCTGCTTGGTCAGCTGTGTTCCAGATTTTTGGATATTTATAACCTGGGAAGGTGTCATGAGCGTACTTCTTGAACTCATCCGAGTTATAAGCTGCCGTCACATCTTGTACCCATTTTTTGCCGACATCAGCAGATTTAACCGCTGACCAGTTCACATAAGCGAAGCTTGGCTCTTGGAATAATGCATCTGTCAATACAATACCAGCGTCAGTAGCATAGTTGCCATTAATAACGGCAAAGTCTACTTCGTCACGGGCGCGTGGTAACTGGGCAGCTTCTAGCTCAACGATTTTGATATCGTACTTGCTGTTATCAGCGATGTCCGTTTTTGCAGCGGTGAGTGGGTTAATGTCGTCTTTTAGGGTAATCCAGCCAAGATCGTCCATCATGACCAAGGCACGAGCAAAGTTACTTGGATCGTTAGGCGCTGAGACACTCATGCCTTTATAAGCGTCATCAAGAGAGGTTTTTTTGCCAGTATAGATCCCGAGTGGCGCTGTTGGTACTTGGAATACTTCGACCAAATCAAGATTGTTTTCAGTCTTGAAAGTATCAAGGTAAGGCTTGTGCTGAAAGATATTGATGTCCAAATCACCTTCGGCTAAAGCAAGATTAGGACGGACATAATCAGTAAAGGCAACCAATTCAACTTCATAGCCTTGTGCTTCAAGCGATCCTTTGACTTGGTTACGCACCATGTCTGCAAAGTCGCCTTCGGTAGTACCGATGATGATTTTGCTATGCTCAGGATCGATATCGCTAGCGCTCGTTTCCGCTGTCTCTGTCGTCGCTGGTGTTTCTTTGGTGGCTTCTGGAGCAGATGAGTTGTTACAGCCAACTAAAACTAGGCTTGATACACCAACAGCGGCAAATGCGGTTGCCAACTGACGGCTGATGTCTGTTAATTTCATGAAATTCCCTTAAGAATAATAAATAAAAAGTGATTGGTTCAATGCTTGTAATACATAGCCATTAAAAAAGCAACATTATAAATAGTAATGTTGCTGCACAGATTGCATATATATTAGGTTGCTAGAATGTTAACAAAGTTATATGGTTTCTAAGACAAAATCAAGCATTTTACTTATGAATAATCCCCATCAAACGCTGAATTTTATTCATAGTAAGCGTGTAGTAGCAAGCACTCAGCGTTTATCTAAGCGCGTTGCTAACCAGTTGCCACCTGCCTGTATAGAAATAACCATGACCGATAACATGATAACAATGAAGATCATGACCTCGGTTTGATAACGGTAATAGCCATAACGAATCGCTAAATCACCCAGACCACCACCGCCAATCATGCCAGCCGCTGCTGAAAATGACAGCAAGCTAATGCAGAGGATGGTGACCGATAGTACCAGTCCCGAACGTGCTTCATTAAGCAATACCTTAATAATCGTAAAGGGACGAGCGCCCATTGACTCAGTCGCTTCTATGATACCGCGTGGTACTTCGCGTAGGTTTTGTTCGACCAAACGCGCAAAGTAGAATGAGCCTGCAATCGCTAGTACCAAAGAGGCGGCGATAGGGCCAATACCTGTGCCGACAATGGCTTTGGTAAAAGGACTCATGGCAATCATCAAAATCACAAATGGAAAGGCGCGCATAAAGTTGGTGATACCACCCAAAATGGCATATAGCCCTTTATTTTGCAAAAACTGCCGATCGCTGGATAAAAACAAAAATATCCCAAACAAGCCGCCAATAACGATGGCTGCCGTAGTGGAGATGCCTAACATCAAAAAGGTATCGAAAGTCGCTTGCCAAATCTCT
Organism: Psychrobacter sp. H8-1; assembly: GCF_904846575.1. Lineage (NCBI taxonomy): Bacteria > Pseudomonadati > Pseudomonadota > Gammaproteobacteria > Moraxellales > Moraxellaceae > Psychrobacter > Psychrobacter sp. H8-1. The sequence continues at coordinate 2,609,222 of NZ_CAJHBG010000001.1, read as the reverse complement.
TTACGTAGCGCAAGCAGCTTATCAATCGAAGCGGATAATTCAGCACCGGTCAACATATCTATTTCTCTTGCCTCATTAGTCTTCGTCTCTCTAATCTTCGTAAACTAGGCCTTGGCCTATCGGGGTAGTGGCCTGAATCAGCCCATCTCGGACATCTGCCACTTCAAGTAACTGGCCTTCGTGCAATAGTGCGGCACGGTCACACAGTCTGCGAATGACGCTCATCTCATGAGTAACAATGACAATAGTCACACCAAGTTGCTCATTAATATCACGCAAACAAGTCAGTAGGCTACGTGTCGTTGCAGGGTCAAGTGCGCTGGTTGGTTCATCAGCCAATAAGACTTTTGGGCTTGGCGCAATAGCACGCGCAATACCGACACGCTGTTTTTGACCACCTGACAACTGCGCTGGATAGTGACCAGCACGATCTGTCAAATCCACAATGGCAAGACAGTCCATCACACGCTTATAAATATCGCGGCTTGGATAACCTGCAACGGTTAAGTTAAACGCGACATTGTCAAAGACCGTACGGTTCGACATCAAGTTGAACTGCTGAAAAATCATACCAATATTGTGACGAGCGACACGCAACTCACTGGCTGATAATTTGGTTAAGTCCACGCCATCGATGATGACTTGACCGCTATCTGGGCGCTCAAGCAAATTGATTAAACGCAGTAAGGTGGATTTTCCTGCCCCTGAATAACCCATCAGGCCAAATATCTCACCTTGCTTTACAGATAACGACGTCGGCTCAACAGCAGTAAACCAATGCGGCTTGCCGTTTTTGTCTTTTATCGATCGGTCGCTTAAAAAGCGCTTGGTCACATCATTTAGGACGATCATGTCACTCATGGAATGCTCAAAATTTAATAGAGTTAGGGTTTGTATCGCGTTCAACTATTGAGACTGCGGATAGCTGAACTCTATACAGATCCATAATGGTTTCAAAGCGGTAAAGGCTATTGCAAGTGACAGCGCTGAGTTGATGGCTGCTATCATTAACAATGTAATAAGGGGCGTTAATATAGCATATTATACAAGGCTTTGGATATGCACATCCGTGACCAACTTATGACAATATAGCCATAAGTCAAATTAAATAGCGAGGTAGGTTAAGTGTTGAGAGGGTATTGGCTAAAATGATAAAAAACAGGAGTCTACTTAAGAGCAGTTATATAGGGCTAGTCCCGCTCGTTTTGATAGCTATGGTGAGGGTCGTGTTTTACTGGTATGACGACTAAAAACCGAGTGTGACCGTTGATGGTATCAGTGATGATATGTCCCTGATGCGCAGTAATGATTTGCGATACTAAGGATAAGCCAAGCCCTGAGCCTTTGTTTTTTTGTTGCAAACGTACAAACGGGCTAAAGATCTCTTCACGTTTGTCTTCAGGAATGCCTGCGCCTTCATCGATGACAGCGAGTACCGCATACTTGGGTAAAGGTCGTGTCGGCTCTGACTTGGATTTTTTTAGGTGCTTGGAAAACAAACTTTCTTTACGAGGGACGTTGGCAGTTTCGCTTTCATCTGTCGCAGCACTTTCATGGATCACATCATTGGCCACAGGTTTAGCGTTAATTACCTTGCTAGCTTTGGGTTCATCGCTTGTACTATCGGCTTTTTGTTGCTGTGCAGTATTAGGGACGATACTCCAAATAGCCTGTTTGATTTTGTCCGCTATCTCTGTGGTAAATTTACTATAATGATTGATGAGTGATTTATCATTGAGTAAAGAAGCGCTGGTTTTTAATGAGCCAGAAACTTCGTTCGTTTTTTCAACTGCGTTATTAGACGCATCAGTAGGCAAGGCGTCACTGAGTGAGGCTTCTGAATCAACCGCATTTTTTTGTTTTTCATTTTTATTAGGATCAGCCACAGGACGTTCGTTATCGGTGCACTCGGTAGCTGTCTCGTGCAGGCTATCTTCCTCATCAGGAAGAGCAAGCGTCTCGCCATTTCGGTAAATAATGGGCGCTGACAAGATATCTGCTGAATCTGAGGTGTCAGTTGCCGTATCTTGATCAGCCTGCTCGTCAGAGAGACTGTCAGCATAGTCGTTTAAGAGCTTGGTGCTCGCCACATCAGGTCTTGGTTCCTCATCGCTCAAGGTATTATAATCCGCGAAGCTGTTGTCCATGATCGATTGCAACAGATAATCAGGCACGGTATCTGCCTTATCCATGGTTTGCACACCATAAAGTAAGATGGTGACTGGCGGTACACCATGGAGCATAGCATTATTGAGTAAATTGCGAATCAAATGGGTCAGCATGGCTGGCTGGCCGTCAATCACAATGTGCTCACCAATTAATGTCGCTTCTGGATAATGCTGCCGTTCTTGGTTGATAAGGTCATAAAGATCAACGCGTTCGACCTGCTGCATCACGTGACCTGCATCTAAGCGACTGACCAATAAGATACTTTCAACCAAATCGTTCAGTCCTGACAAGTCACGATTGATGGCTTGCGCGCGTTTATCGAACTTAGCTTTGGTATCTATTGGCATGGCACTTGCGAGCATGTCCATCATTTCAATCTGTAAACGAATACGTGTGATGGGCGTGCGTAACTCATGTGAGGCGTGAGCTAAGAGCAAGTTGTTGGCATTGATAAGGTGTTCTATCTTTTGTGCCGCTTGGTTAAAGCCACGCGCAAGAGATGCAATCTCGTCATTACCGCGACTATTGACACGTACCGTAAAATCACCATCACCCAGTTGTATCATCTGCTGACTCATCTGGTTGATGCGCCATGTCATTGAGCGGGCAATCCACCACAAGACGCCTGCCATGATGATGAGCAGCAGCAGGGTGCCAGTGAATAAGTTTAGAGCGGCAGACAAAGCGGGTTTCTTAGGGGTTAAGCGTGACTCATAGAGTAGGGTATAGCCAGTACTGCTATAGACTTGTGCTTGCTGGATAGCAGGTGCATCTGAAAAAGAAGGAAAAATACGAGTTAATAAAGAAGGGGTGTCAGGCAACTCTAATGGTAAGTCACTATTGTCTGTCTGCATGAGCAGACGCCCTGTATTGTCATACAAGCCCATTTTGGCCTGTAATGACTCATCAAAAATATCAAAGCTTTTTTTGACCACTGCCAACATAAAACGCGCTTGTAGTCGATTGTCTTTACTGACAGCGACGTTGAGCTCTTGCAAAAAAGGATCAATCTGCCCTAGGATTTGAGTGGCGACTACCTCAGAGCGTATGCCTGCATCTTTATCATGAACCAGCTGCGTCAATAGCACCATAGCTATCGCAAATAAGATAAGAGCCAGCATGACACTGGCAAATAGCTTAGCGAAAACGGAGCGAAAACCCAGTTGTTGCATGCATTAATCTCTAGTAATAAATACTTAAAAGTGACTAAACCTGTTAACCGCCATTAACAGTATAAATACCGTGGCGATTAAACAAGCTTAGTCTGTCGTGATTAAACTTGATCGGTTGCGAACTGATAACCAACACCGCGCACCGTGATGATACGCTTAGGTTGACGAGGGTTATCTTCAATAAGTGCGCGCAAGCGAGAGATATGCACATCAATGGCTCGATCGATGTTATCAGAGCTATCGTCATTGGGCATGGCCTGCCACAACTGCTCACGATTGAGCACCTTGCCTGCATGCGTGGCAAAGTAGTGCAGCAATTGGAACTGATGGGTAGTCAGGCGTACAGGCTGATCGTCGATGGTTACTTCATGACTGTCAGGAAAAACACTTAAGCGTCCAAATGTCAGGCTATCGGATTGGCTGTCTGCTTGGTTTGGCTGCTCATGGCGACGAATAACGGCACGAATACGTGCCAAAAGCTCACGGGGTTCGAATGGCTTGGCAATATAATCATCCGCGCCCATCTCTAAACCCAATACGCGATCTGTCGTATCCCCTTTGGCAGTCAACATGATGATGGGGACTTTATTGGTCATATTGCTTTTATTGCCGCGTATTTTTTGGCAGACTTGCATGCCATCCATATCAGGCAGCATCAAATCTAGCACGACTAAATCAATATCACGCTCTTTGGTGTCTAAGATATCAAGACCTTCTTGGCCAAGCCCAGCGTGATGAACATCATAATAATTCATCGTCAAATAATCGCTGATCAATTCAGCCAAATCTGGATCATCTTCAATCAATAGGATTTGCTTACTCATAAAATGTCCTCTAGTAATGGTTATAATGATTGTTATTGTTGGTTGAGCATACGTTTTATCAAGCGATCAGTTTTATCAAGCAGTCATTGAGAGTGACCGTGACAATTATGCATTATTGCTATTATCACTATCTATTACAGCTATTAATATCATTAATGTTAATAGCGTTACTGTGTCTATTTTGCCTAATATAGACGTTACCAAACAAGACGCCCTTTGTTAATGTTTCTACAGAATGTAACAACTTGCTGATTAATAGCTAAACGGTGATAGAAAGGCGCCTATACTACAGTGCGCTCCCTGCTTTGTCCTAATGCCCTGATCTGTAGTTTATATTGTCTATCATGAGATGACTACTTTTTTACCAACAGACTCTATTGGTAGATCTGCCAAGCAAATCAGGCTGTCATTGCTGATGCCTGCAATGAGGTATTTGCCCGTACTAGGGTCATATTTAATAACATCTATCGGCTGACGCGTCAGACGCTGATTTTGTTTGATGATCCAAACATTGGCAGTCAAGGGTGTCAGTGGCTGATAAGGAGGAGTCTTCAGAGAGGATAGATCCACATCTTGAATCGCTTGTTCCGGAACGATATTACCGACAGCGATTTGCCCATAATCGACGCGGCCTATGACTTGCATGCCTAGCTTTAGCTTATCGCGGCTGGCCTCGTTTTTGACCACACTCACAGAGACCATCAATTCATCTGGCTGCTGCTGACTCGTGCTCAGCTTGCTAACTTGACCTGTAAAAGTTTCTGAAACATCTTTAGCAGTGAAGTTGACTGTCTGACCGACCGAAAGCTGAGACTCGGCTTGCATAGGTAAGGTGGCGGTAAAGCGTAAGTCTTTATCATTGCTTAAGCGTAGCAAAGGTTTGCCAGCAGCAACCTGTTGCATGTTCTCCACATATAGCGTGTCCACGCGCCCTGAAAAACTAGCATACACTACAATAGGCGGCTGTGTTGACTGTTGTGAGCTGGCTATATCCTGATCCTGTGCATCAGTAGATTTATTGTTATCTACATTAGCATCAATTGCTATGCTAGCGTTATTCGATGTTTCAGGCACAGGAGTGTTATTGGTATTGTCATTGGTTTTTGATTCATCGGTGGCTGTCTCATTGAGCTTACCATCAGCGCTGCTCGCGCTACTATCATTTGCTTTGCTTTCTTGTTTACTTTCTTTCTTACTCTCTTTTATGTCATCAGACACTTGCTCTGCTGAGCTTTTTTTAGTTGCTGTTGGCTGCTCAGGCTTAGCCTCTGAGTCTGAAGGCGTGGTCTTATTGCTTCCTACACGTTCATGTTGCTGTAAGAGTAGTAAAGGCGCGCCATCCTCTACCCATTGACCTTCTTTGACCAGTATTTTTTGTACGCTGACATCACGAGTGGTGACAAATCGCGACTGCTGGTTTGGCTCAATGGTGCCTTGCAATCCAAGACTGGGCTGATAGCGTGAAGGTTTGATATTCAGTATATAGTCTGATGACATGGTGACACTGTCAGCATCAATAGTTATAGGCGAGTTTGCCTGCTCACTGTCTTGAGAAAGCTGTTGATTATCGCTAGGTGAGGGTGGCTGACAAGCACTGACCAATAAAGCCGCTAGCAAAAAAGTACTATATTTAGAGTATTTAGAAAGTCTCATAGTTGTCATTATCGGCCATCATCATAAACGTTATTTTATTATATAGACAATAGCAACAAGGTGCGATAACTAAGCATTATAATCTTGGCATTTCTATATTGGCATTGTTATGTTGACATTATTATATGGGTATTATCATCTTGGGATAATAGTCTTCTATTTGTCTTTCAACATGAGTGACTTATGACCGTTATTGGAGATAGGGAAGATTTAGGTCACTAGAAAACTCAGTAGAACTATGATAGAACGAGGGCTGAATACTTAATTGATACATACACGTTACAAAAAAGTATAAGACTGTAAAAATAGTATTTATCAGACCGCAAACCCATAGACTGTGAACGCTGCGTTTATAGATAGTATTAACCAAATGATGCGAGTCAGTAACAAAGTGGGTATAGTAGCTCATGATTACTGCAATTTATGACAATTGTCCTTTTAAGGATATTCATTGGCACGGATAGTGCATATATTTTGACTAGGCGACTTCCTAAGATATGAGTTTTTGCTATAACAAAGTAACTATCTTATACAAGCGCTTATCAATAGGAACCAAAGCAAATCAATGCAGAATACAGCTGATGATAGTTGTATTAAGAATAAACAGTCGTTCATAGGACAATGATAATGGAAAATAATTTTGAAGGGTTGAAGGTCATGGTCATCGATGATTCAAAGACCATTCGCCGTACCGCGGAGACCTTATTACAAAAAGTAGGCTGTGAAGTTGTCACGGCTATCGATGGTTTTGACGCGTTAGCAAAAATCGTTGATAACAATCCAGATATTATCTTTGTCGATATCATGATGCCGCGTCTCGATGGCTATCAGACTTGTGCATTGATCAAAAACAATCCTGATTATGCTGACAAGCCCGTCATTATGCTGTCATCAAAAGATGGGTTGTTTGATAAGGCACGTGGCCGTATTGTCGGTTCTGATGAGTATCTGACCAAACCTTTTAGTAAAGATGAACTTTTTGATGCGATTAACCAGTATCGCTCGTAGCTGTCAAATTTTGGCACAGTAAACTAAGAATAAAAATAGATGTAGATAAGCAGTGACAAGATAAGCAAATAGGCAATAGGAAGCGACGATGCTTTTGAGACGCTAATAAGTGCTTAGCATGAGAGTAAAAGACGTCATTTTATTGTCTCTAATAATAATATCCTAGCGGATATCATCAAATACAAAGGAAATACCCATGACAACTGTATTAGTCATTGACGATTCGCCATCTGAAATGGCGAAATTTCGTGACATGCTTGCAAAAAACAACTTTCAAGTATTGGAAGCAGTTAATGGTGAGCAAGGCTGCGCGATGGCAGCTGAACATTTGCCAGACGTAATTTTGATGGACGTGGTGATGCCTGAAATGAATGGTTTTCAAGCGACACGCAAAATTACTCGTGGTAAAACAACGGCTCATATTCCAGTCGTAATGATCAGTACCAAAAACCAAGAAACTGATCGTGTGTGGGGTAAGCGTCAAGGCGCGAAAGAATATCTTACCAAGCCGGTTGATGAATCTGAGCTGATGCGCATTATTCGTTCGGTAACGGAGTAACTTGTGGCCTCTAAAGGATTTATTGAGCTTTTACGTTTAGCCGACTTAGCCAAAACTCGTAGTACAGGTCTCCAAAGTGGTAAAGGGTATGACTGGCGAGGGGTGGTTTTTGAGGTTGGTGACCAGCGTTTGGTTGCACCAATGGGAGAGGTATCTGAGGTGTTAAATATGCCTGAATATACCAGTATGCCTATGGTGGAGCCTTGGTTGTTAGGTCTAGCAAACATACGTGGACGCTTATTGCCTTTAACAGATTTACCGCAGTTTTTACATCTACCTAATCGTCATCAAAAGAAACAACGTAAAGTTTTGATTATTGATAATAGCACTGTGTTTTCAGGTTTAGTAGTAGATAAGGTGATTGGTATTGAGCAGTTCACGCGTAATCAATATCGCGCTGAAACCCTTGATAGTGACTCACCATTTGCCCCTTATAATCATGGCAAGTTTGTCAAAGACCAACAAGACTGGTTCGTCTTTATGCCAAGCTTGTTGGCCAAAGATCCACGCTATATTGATGCCGCTATGTAAATTGAAACAACTTATATAAGTATGGCTTGTTATCTGTTTTGATGCAGGTAAAGCAAAGCAGGAATGACTGAAATAGCACATTAAAGTGTCTACACCCACAAAAAAGAAATTTGATGGCCGAGAGATGTCTTTTATTGGCTAATAATAATTAGCAAAGCCAGTCATGATACGACTTAAACGACCGTTTGGAAGGAATAAGCACGATGAGTGATGTTACAAAAAGCCCTGTAGCTGGCGCCAGTCAAAACATCTCAGGTACTGAGGATTCTAAAAATAAGTGGAAGATTCTATTAGGAGTTTTTGCCTTAGTGAGTGTGGCCTCTTTGATTTGGGCAATCAACTCAATAGCAACGGTAAGTAACTACTTAAGTGAAGTTGAGCGTGATGTTTTGACCCATAGTGGCATAATATGGGCAGCCATTCTGTTCTTGATCGGCTTGCTTGGTATTCTACTGACCCTAACGCAGCTATTTAAAAATCGCGGCGGTGCTGAGCGCTTATTAATCGAAAAAGAAACCCTACGGCGCCGACAAGAAGCAGAAACGGAGTCTGAGCGCGCCCGTCAAATCCAAGAAGAAAACGAGCGTAATCAGATGGCGATTTTGCGCCTACTTGATGAGCTTGGCGATTTGGCTGAAGGTGACTTGACGGTTAACGCCACGGTATCAGAAGACTTTACTGGTGCGATTGCTGACTCGGTAAACTTCGCGATTGACCAATTGCGTCAGTTGGTATTGGTTATTAACAGTACTGCTGACCGCGTTTCTCAGTCCTCTGAACAGACTCAGATGAGTGCTGTTGAGCTCGCTGAGGCTTCTGAGCATCAGGCTCAAGAGATTGCTGGTGTTTCTACTGCTATTAATGAGATGGCGGTGTCTATTGACCAAGTATCGACCAACGCTACGGAATCTGCAGGCGTTGCGCAGCGCTCAGTTGCTATTGCTTATAATGGCGCGGAAGTAGTACAGCGCTCCATTGAAGGTATGAACGTTATTCGTGATCAGATTCAAGAAACCTCAAAACGAATCAAGCGCTTGGGTGAATCATCGCAAGAGATTGGTGATATCGTAAGCTTGATTAATGACATTGCCGATCAGACCAACGTCTTGGCATTAAACGCTGCCATTCAGGCTTCGATGGCCGGTGAAGCTGGGCGTGGTTTTGCGGTCGTTGCTGATGAGGTTCAGCGTCTGGCTGAGCGTTCAGCCAACGCCACCAAGCAGATTGAAACCCTAGTCAAAACCATTCAGGCAGATACCAGCGAAGCGGTCATGTCGATGGAATCAACCACCTCTGAAGTAGTGCGCGGGGCGCGCTTAGCAAAAGATGCTGGTGAAGCGCTAGAGGAAGTACAAAGTGTCTCAAACACCTTGGCCGACTTGATTCAAAACATCTCTGATGCCGCGCAGCAACAGGCCAAGTCTGCCAGTCATATTTCGAATACCATGAACATCATTCAAGATATTACCTCACAGACATCATCAGGTACTATGGCGACAGCGCGCTCTGTCGGTGAGTTGAGCGAGATGGCTGCTGCGCTACAAGAGTCTGTAACGGGCTTTAAGCTATCGAACGAAGATGATCATTTAGATAGCATTGACGAGCGTTTTTAAGCCGTTGACTAGGTATTAATGCGATAAAAATGCGATAAAGCGGCTGTTAGCATGGCAAAAAATCAGTGCACAAACGAGTTAGGATAACCCTATGAAAAACCAGCCTAATGAAATGGTGAGGCTAGAGTGGCTACTACCATTATTTGATCAGCAGTTATCAATTATGTCTGATGGTTGGCAACTAGATGCTCATCCTGACTTTGAGCTTATGGCTCAGTATTATCATGAGACTAGTGGTGCCTTGACGATGGTGGATCTGCCTCATCTTGCAACGCTAGCTGCCAAGCTTGCACAGTTTGCCAAAACATTCAGTCGTGAGACGCTCGATGCTGAGCACAGTCGATTGGCACAATTCGCCCATCAATTGTTGCAGCACGAATTAACGCAATATGTACAAACGGGCGCTTATCGAATCGTACTGCTGGATAAGGTTATTCAGCAGCTCTCTCGAGCCTTAGTGCAGAAGAATGTCGCAGTAGATGATAGTACAGCGCCGTCTGTAGATACTCTTATGGAGACTGAGGTTTCTCACAGTATTGAAGTCGTTACCCTGAGTCATTCGGCTTTAGAGGTTTTGCAACCTGAGCAATATCAGCTATTACTATTGGCATGGCGTCAGCAAGTTCAGCAACTACTCGCGGCTAATAGCAATCTAGAGACGGTCTTAGTAAGCCTAGAAAAATCCAGCTATTATTTATGGCAAACCAGTACTGACGTTCAACAACAGCGCTTGTGGTATTTGACAGCACTTTGGTTAAGCAACCTAGCAAATAACGCTTTGCCATTACCCTCAGGCTACGCACAGTTACTTTCACGCTTAGATCAGGTCATAGAAAACCGCCATCAGCAGACCTCTCATACCGACGAGCAGTCAGATAAGAGTATACAAAAAAACGATATTGAAGGTTTGCTGGCTGAGATATACATTCAACTCAGTATTCTTGAAAATATTGATGAGCCAGCCCGAGATATACTCAGTCATTTATCGTCAGCCCATGATGCTAAGCTGCACTTTTTGCCACGCATACTAGCAGGACTTGAGTCTGTCATTTTTGGACTGGATGAGCCAAAAACACTCATAACACCATTGCAGCACATCAAAAAGCAGCTGGGACGACATGGCTGGATACAGTATGAGTCACAGGTTAGCCAAGTTTTGCTGGATCTTGAAGACAGCATGGCCTCTGATACTGTATTTGCCCAAATGCAGTGGCAGATTGAGCGCCAATTGCAAGAGCTCTATAGTGCTATTTATCATACCGAACAATCTATTGATCTTAATATTGGTCATACTGTCTCTTTAAAGCCCTTATCTGGCTCAAGAGATAATCAAACTGTTGACGCTTTTTCTGATGATACGTTATACAAATTGCGTAACGCTATCAAAGAGGTAAAGCAAGGTTTTAATAGCTATATAGACGGTAAACAAGACTATCTATCTTCCAGCGCGGCAGCCTTCACTGATATTGGCAACATACTAGATGATATGGGACTTGGTTCAGTGCGAGCGGTTAGCGATAAACTGGCTGAGTTATTCAAAAGTCTGGAAACTCATGAAATACAGAGACTCAGTAAAGAGCTTGTACAAGCACTAGCGCAAGGTGTCGCATCCATCGAATTGTTATTGGATTATCTGGCGCAGCAGGTACTGGATCAGCAGCTATTATCACAAGCAAGTGAGCATCTCGCACAGGCTTCTACTCTGGTAGATGCATTCATAGCAGCACCTGACGCAGATATTGATGTCTACTATCCTACTGCGGCGGCGACTTCTGATGTGGTGCGTTACGATGATAGTGGTGAGATAGCGCCAGACGATTCAGTAAAGGAGAAAGCTAACGCAGATGCTACAGGGAATATAGGTGAGATTGCTGAGGCAGTCAGATCAACTTCCGATGTATCTAATACTAATAGCGTAGAGAGTGAGAGCTTACAGGCTGCCCGTAGACAAGTTCAACCTGATAACTTTGAAATTGACCAAGAGATTCTCGAGGTTTTCATTGAAGAATCGACAGAGATTGTGGAAGATCTAAGCGACTTTGTTTCTATCTGGCAGCAAGATGCTCAGGATCTGACACCATTGACAGAGGTACGCCGCGGCTATCACTCCCTAAAAGGAGCGGGGCGAATGGTTGGTGCCTTTAGTATCAGTGAGATGGCCTGGTCTATAGAAAGCTTACTCAATAGAGCGTTAGATAAGACGTTATCAATAACTGAAGAAATGGTGATGCTGGTTGTAAAGACGACAGAGCAGTTGCCAGCGATGGTGGCAAGTTTTATAGCAAAGCAAGCACCACCTAACGATCCTGCTATTACGATTTTACAGAGTAATAACCTAGCAATAGGACAGCCACTAAATAATGGCCTAGATGAGTCTGCGACTCTAGAGTCAGACTCAGCTGAGTCTATGCGTTTAACAGAACCGCAGTCAAAACCAACGATTGCACCTGATGACTCATATGAGCATATGATAAATGACTCAATAGATGAGTTGACACCAGCACCTGCAGATAAGGTCATACCTGCAGTGCTTGAGCCTTTTATGCAGCAAGCATTGCAGTCACCAGCTGACGATCAAGATGCGGATCCCGACATCAAAGAGATATTTATTGAAGAGGCGACCGAGGTCTTGGCTGATATCACGCCAAGATATGCGCATTGGCGCAGCAACCCTTCTGATTTGACTGAATTAAAAGAGATACGACGTGGTTTCCATACACTAAAAGGCTCTGGTCGTATGGTTGGAGCGCATTATACTGCAGAGCTGGCATGGGCTGTGGAAGACATGCTAAACCGTATTTTAGATCACAGCATCCCTGTATCTACAGGTATTATCGAGCTGATAGACGATGTCTTAGCAGCTTATCCTGATTTGGTGAGTGTTTTCGCTAATAACACCTCAGCGACTAACGAGGAAGGCGAGAGTTCTGATTATCCGACGAGTGTGCCCTTGTGGGTAGCATGTGCCCATGCTTATAGTAAGCATCACGGTGCCGAGTTTAGTTACGATGCGCTACGTAAGAGTGTGCCTGCACAGGATGAGCAAGTAATTACCAATGCTGATGATGCAAAGGCGCATAGCACTATGTATTGTTCTGATAGTGTGGAAAACCTTGTCAATGTGAGTGTCAGTCATGATCCTGCTTTAGCGTCTATTCATTCTGTCAATGAAATGATGGCAGATGCTTCAGCAATAACAACCCCTCAAAGCAATGAAGAGCAAGAGTTTTGCGCAATATTTATCGAAGAAGCGCAAGAGCTACTGCAAGATGTCAAAAACTTTGTCAATGCCCATCGTGAAGATAGTGAGGTTGAAGTTGCAGATGAAATAGTGCGGGCATTTCATACTTTGCGTGCAGCCTCGGGTTCGAGTGCTTTATCTGCTATTAGTGAGGTTAGTGCCACTATAGAGCAAAGCTTAATGCAGCTACAGCAGCAAGACACCCTTATGGGGAGTCAGCATTTACAGGCACTGTGTCAATCAGTGTTATTGATTGAAAATTATCTGAATAATTATAAGCAGGATGTCAATCAGCAGGACGTACCAGTTGAGACACTACAAAACCAAGACGATCTGGCTTGTTTACAGTTTATGCTTGGTGAGCCTGATGAGGCTGAAACAGCTATAAATAATGAGTTAATGGTTGCTAAACTGCTAGAAACCAATGTCGATGGGTTACTGGATGCTGAGTGGCAGCTAGAAGATGAGCTAAGCAATCAAGATACTAACGCTATTCAGAACTATGTGCAGCAACAAATCGGTCAGATTGAACGCTTAGCAGCGCTAACGACAGCATCGGCAAAATTCACTGCTATATTGAATGCTCTGTACTTAGTGTACGATCATATTGCTCAAAACCTGGAAGCTGCTCATGATACTAAAGTACAGACGGCGCTTCTTGCGGGTCATAAGCAGTTAGTCGGCTTATTCGACGCGCTAGCAGCCAGCATGTCACTCAAAATAGATCCGCGAGCTCTTCAAGGTTTACAAAACATTGCTACTGGCAACACTGTGGCTGGTCATGATGCCGATCAACAAGAAGTTGCAGTCGAAGCGAGCGTCAATAGTACTCAAGCAGATGAGCTGCGACTTGAGGCGATCAATACAGATATTGAGTTGCTAGAAATATTTTTGGAAGAAGCTCAAGACTTGGACAGTGCTATCGCTCAGACATTCAATGAGTGGCGTACTGACCTTGATAATCATATCATCCTAAAAACACTTCAACGCCATATGCATACCATCAAAGGTGGTGCGCGAATGGCAGGTATTCGTAGTATTGGTGATTTGACTCATATAGCAGAAGTTATTTATGAAGCTTTTGATGAGCAAAGGGTGCGCCCAACGTTGCAGTGGTTAACCATCATGCAAATGCTGCATGACACTCTATCGTTACAGATCGATTATGCTGCACGTTATCAAGAGTCTTTTTTTGCTGATGAGTTTATTGAGCAGTTGCAGAAGTTTGAGCGCAGCAAAGAATTACCATTGGCAGTCACGCTGGTCTTACCTGCTCTGCATAAAGACAGTCACGAAGATTTAGAAGAATTAAATGCGGGCGAGCTTGCAGAAACTGAGCAGGCTGCTAAAACCATAAGTTTCGATAAAATTATTGCGCAGTCATGGCCAAATGGCTTACCTGACGCTGATATCTTGGAAGTATTCTTAGAAGAAGCTGAAGAAATCATTGCCAGTAGCAATAAGTACCTGCAGTTGTTTTTAAGTAATATCAGTGATGTGACTGCCTTACAGGCATTGCAGCGAGATTTACATACCATCAAAGGTGGTGCGCGCATGGTTACGGCCAACGGCATCGCTGACTTGGCTCATGAGATGGAAACCGTCTACGAAGAGTTGGCTATTCGTCGGCGTCCAGCGACCAAAATGGTCTCTCAGTTACTCATGGCTTGTCATGATTGGCTGGCAGATGCTGTCTTTATTCTCAAGCAAAAGGTAAACCCGCCAATACCTTCTGCACTGGTTGCTGCACTGAAACAGTTTAGTAAAAACCCCGATGACTTACAACAGGTTCCAAGAGAGTCATTACAAGAGCAACTTAATATGATCTCTGCTGCCAAAAAGCAGCAGAAAGAAAGAGTGGTAGCAGACGTTAACGAGATGCCACCGATGACGGGCAGCTTTGAGGTACAGGAGCAAAGCGTTAGCCATAATGAGGTTATTCGTATCTCAGGCGGCTTGGTTGAGCACATGATTAACCTCTCAGGTGAATCAGCAATCAACCGTGCGCGTATCGACATGGGTATAAGCAGCCTGACCAATAGCATCGAAGAGATGGGCACGACTGTCCAGCGTCTTGCCGATCAGCTGCGCCGAATGGAAACGGAGCTTGAAGCTCAGATTTTATCGCAGATTGATGACGAGAAGTTAATCAACGACGAGGGTTTTGACCCATTAGAAATGGATCAGTATTCGTCTCTAAACCAATTGTCAAAGTCATTGTCAGAGTCGGCCTCTGACTTGGTGGATATTAAAAGTACCTTGTTAGAAAAAACGCGTGACAGTGAGAGCCTTCTGCTACAGTTAGCACGCACCCAAGCCGAGCTACAAGATGGGCTGATGAATTCGCGTATGGTACCGTTTACGCGAGTAGTGCCACGCCTTGAGCGTATTGTGCGTCAAACGGCGCATGAGCTTAATAAGTCAGTAGAGTTGAGTATCATCAATGCTGATGACGAGATTGATAGAACCATTCTTGAGCGCATTACGTCACCACTTGAGCATATGCTGCGTAACGCTGTCGATCACGGTATCGAAAATATACAAGCCCGTTTAAGAGCAGGCAAAAGTCGTAGTGGTCAAATTACTTTAGAGGTACTACGTGAAGGCAGTGAAGTTGTTATCCATTTATCAGATGATGGCTGTGGTATCAATGTCGATGCCGTCCGCAAAAAAGCCATTGCGCAGGGTCTGATTGCAGAAAACGACGATAGTCTGAGTGATCTTGATGTCATGCAGTATATCTTTAACGCTGGTTTGACGACTCAAAAGAAGGTGACCCAAATCTCAGGGCGCGGTGTTGGGATGAACGTGGTTATCAGTGAGATCCGTCAATTGGGCGGTGTCGTCTCTGTAAACTCTGAAGAGGGTAAAGGGTCGCGCTTTACCATCCGAGTACCACTGACAGTCGCCATATCAGATGCCTTGGTCGTGCGTGCTGCAGATCGTTATTATGCGATTCCTTTAGTACAGATTGAGCGTGTCATTCGTGTGAACCCTGAAAAACTTTACGATTATTATGAGTCAGGTGCCACTAGTTTAAATATTGAAGATGAAAATTATCGAATTCGCTATCTCAATGAGATTTTATCTGGTAATAAATTTAACGAATTGATGGTTAGTACTAATACCAGCTTGCCAGTTATTGTCATAAAAAATCGTACAGGTCAAAAGATTGCCCTACAAGTCGATCAGATTGCAGGCTCACGTATTGAAGTGGTCGTAAAACCGCTTGGCCGTCAGCTATCACGTCTTTCAGGTATTTCAGCTGCAACCATCATGGGTGATGGCTCTGTTATGTTCATCTTAGATCCTATTGCTTTGATGCGTAATGCACCGGTCATCAAGGATGTGAGTCAGGGCGTAGTGGCTGAAAGAGAGGATGTGAAATCACGGATCACAGTATTGGTCGTTGATGACTCAGTGACAGTACGTAAGGTCACATCGCGCTTACTAGAACGTCAAGGTATTAATGTCGCCATTGCCAAAGACGGGATTGATGCCATCGAGATTTTGCAAGAGACCACTCCAGATCTTATCTTGTTAGATATCGAGATGCCACGTATGGATGGTTTCGAGGTTGCAACCCAAGTGCGGCATAATAAGCGTTTACGTGACATACCCATTATCATGATTACTTCTCGTACTGGTGAGAAGCATCGCGAGCGTGCGTTCAAAATCGGTGTCAATGACTACATGGGTAAACCATTCCAAGAAAACGAGTTGCTGGATAAAATTCAAGCGCAATTGGGCCAAGATATTAGCTTAAGTCATAATGAATAATACTCGTTTATCAGCATTGAGCGCCAAAGCCAGTAGTGCTATTAGAGTATTGGTGGTCGCAGAGAGTCGGCATCAAAGACTGGCGTTTAGTGACACTGTGCGCAGCTGCGACTTTACTTTGATTGACTGTCTCTCTCGCCAGCAGCTGCAAGACAAGCCACAACCTTATAAGGTACAGGTTGATATTTGGTTGATCGATAGCGAATACGATGACGGTATCGCCACCGTGATTAAAGCTTCTAACTCTAGCGCAGTATTGGTAGGTTTTAGCCAAGCGCCACATTTAAACGAAGTACAGCGCTATGCTAAATGGCAGCGCAAGCTAAAACGTAAGCTGGCGCAATTACTTGATAGGCCGACGCTTTTAGAGACCAGCGTTTATGCTGGTACGCTACCATCTTGGCGCTTTGTGGTATTTCTAGGCTCTGCTATGGGTGGTCCTAGTGCAGTAAAAGAGTTTTTGGATAATTTGTCACCCACGCTGCCGATTTGTGTTTTACTCGCACAGCATTTTAATCAGAATATGATAGAAACCTTACCACGTGTACTCAATCATCATAATGAGTGGTATTGCCAAGTCATATCTACCACCCAAAGACTACGCTCTGGATATTGTCTAATCGCCCCAGCTGATCGACAGATTGTTTGTGATTCTGAAGGTCGAGTCATCCTAACAGAGCAAGAGTGGTCTGGAGAATATCAGCCGTCTATTGGCCAATTACTCAAAAATACCAGCGATGTTTATGGCAGTGAGCTTGTGAGCATCATATTCTCTGGCATGGGTAATGATGGCACACAGTATTTGGATAACATTCAACAAAATAACAGTCAGCTGTGGGCACAAGATCCAAACCTAAGTACTTATTCTAGCCAGCCACAAGCGATTGTTGATTCAGGCTATTGTCAATTTATCGGTAGTCCTGAAGCACTCGCCCAAAAACTCACTGAGTATGTCGGTGAGAGGATGGCAACCCTTTCTTCATCTACGGTGAGCGATTTATGAAGCAAATCATGAAGCATTCATTTGAAGCGGTCAGTTTGTTGACAACCAGTAAAGGTATGCTTGAAGTGACCATTATCCCAGCTATGAATCAGCCTGATTGGATCATTCCAAGTAGTTTGATCTTGAGTATCGATGATTATGATGAGCGTATTGCCACATATTTATGGCAGCAGCAAGAAGTGGCAGTATTTCATCTGGTACCAAGCGATCAGCCCGTTGATATAATCGTTGTGCTCGAAGGCAACACTGTTGCCCATCGTCTGGCGTTACAAACAGTAGGGCAGCCGTATCAGATGCAAGTACGAATCTCAGATGTTGAGGATGCTGAATTACCCGAACGCTATAGGCAGATAGCGCAGAGTAATAGTGATGCTAATCATGATGATGACGATAATAACGATAATAACAATGCGCTACAGAGTGACCATGCTAGCAATGAGAACTCGAGTAACGATGCAGAGGATACGGCAGATAAACGCTTTAGAGAAAACGTCGTTACTTCTTATATGTTTAACACCGTTGTCATTGATGATGAGCCATATCTAGTGCCAGATTTAGACAAAATTGCTCACCAGCTGGTCGATTTGGATAGCTGATTGAGTGTGATCTAAATAATCGGTTTTATAACATCGTACTTTTAATAGCGGTTAATGAAATGGTTCTATGAAAAAGCTCAATGATACAGTCCAAAACCATCTTGCTCTGAGTGTTTGAGTTGAGACCCAGATAACACAAAAGCCCCAAACATGACGCTTGGGGCTTTTCTATCGAGTGTCTAGTAATGAGCTAGATTGAATTCGCACTCATTGTCATTGCTACTTTAATCTTGCAAGTGGTCTTATTTCTTATGTTCAGGTAAGCTGATATTCATTTCAAGAACGTCAAGGGTGTCCTCTGAACGATGATTGATATTAACATCGTCAATCTGTACACCGTTGACGTACTTATTGACCACTTCTAGTATCTCGCGCTTCATCTTCTCAATACGATCTGCTGTTAGTCGGTTATTCAGCCGATTTTCGCTAGCAACAATGACTTTAAGACGTTCGGTGGCCATGTTGGCACTACCGGCGTTACTGCTGTCATCTGTGCCAAATAGGCTACTCCAAAATCCTTTTTTCTTACTCATTATTAACCCCCAAACCAGCGCTGTAATAGACTCTTTTTCTTAACGTCGAGATGACGTAGCGGACGCTCTTCTCCCAAAAAACGGGCAACGATATCATCATAGCATTGACCAGCGACTGAATCAGTATAATGAATGACTGGCTCACCGTGGTTAGATGCTTCTAGTACGGCATCGCTCTCAGGAATAACACCAAGTAACGGGACCTTTAAGATATCGTTAGAGATGGTATCAATGTCCATCATTTCATTGGCGGCAGCGCGTTCAGCGTTATAACGAGTAATGACTAAGTGCTCACGCACAGGCCCTAGGCCTTCTTCAGCTTTTTTGGTACGACTTTGTAAGATACCGATAATGCGATCAGAGTCACGTACTGATGAGATCTCAGGGTTAGTGACGATGATGGCTTCATCTGCATGGTACATTGCTAGCTGTGCACCGCGTTCGATACCTGCTGGAGAGTCGCAGATGATATAGTCGAACTGTTTTGATAGTTCCGCCATCACCTCAGCCACACCTTCATCTGTTAGGGCATCTTTATCACGGGTTTGGCTGGCAGGCAAAATATATAAATTCTCTAGCTGCTTGTCTTTCACCAGTGCCTGTGACAAACGGGCATTGCCGTTAATCACGTCAACAAAGTCGTACACAATGCGATTTTCACAGCCCATAATCAAGTCTAGATTACGTAAGCCCACGTCAAAATCGATAACAACTGTTTTATAGCCACGTAATGCTAAGCCGGCGGCAAAAGATGCGCTTGTTGTGGTTTT
The DNA here is from genome assembly GCF_904846575.1 of Psychrobacter sp. H8-1. Classification (NCBI taxonomy): domain Bacteria; kingdom Pseudomonadati; phylum Pseudomonadota; class Gammaproteobacteria; order Moraxellales; family Moraxellaceae; genus Psychrobacter; species Psychrobacter sp. H8-1. The sequence goes on along the minus strand of NZ_CAJHBG010000001.1, from coordinate 2,589,770 downwards.
ACCCACACCGCCTTTACCTGAAGTGATTACAACAATCTTCGCCACAATGGCACACTCCTATAGTTAAATGGGATATCTGATAGATAAAAAATCGTTCGATAACATGTATATGTGTTTGCTACTGTCTTTTGCAGCACCAATGAGAGGGCTACTCAATCTTATAGCTACTAAGTCTTATAAAGGGATGCTTATCAATCAACTGCACAGTTATACAGTTATGCTAGGACTACTATCTGCGAGCGTAAGCCTAGCATAAATATATACAATAATTTATAGCAAAGCTATTATGATACGGCAGTAACTTGCTCATTAGGTACTAAGGTAGCACAAGCCACTATCTATATGCTATTGCCATTATGGATAGTGGCTGAATTATCAATTTTTCGTAAGGTTTTTTTGTTAAATTAACTTACCTAAATATTAAAGCTCAGTGTTTACGCTCATACTGACGAAGACCGTAACCCTATAAAGTCAGAAGACTGACTCAAAGCGATAGATTATAGTTAACGGTCAAGGATATTATGAATTGTCCATAACCGTAAATACTAAGCCTTCACCCTCAACGAAACGCACCTGTACTGGCTTGTCAATGGTCTCTTCAGGTAAGTTATCTCGTAGGCAGTAGGTGCCAGCAACTGATACCAGTGATGGGTTAAACACTTGGCAAAAAATACGCGCGTCTTTATCCCCAGTTGCCCCAGCTACTAGTCTGCCTTGGGCACGGCCATAGACATGAAGGCTGTTGTCAGTAATGGCTTCAGCGCCACTATTGACACTATTGGTTAATATCAGATCACCACCAACATGGTTGATACTCTGTCCAGATCTCAGCATTTGATCGTAGATCATACTGGTAATATGGTCAGCACTCAGTAGCGTCTCAGTAGCTGCATCTGGAGAGTTGAGAGTCTCCGATGGACTGGCGTCTTTTTCGCTGTCTGTTGATTGTACTTCTGCGGCTTTAGGCTCAGTTGTTTGACTGATCTCAGTTTTAGGCTTTTTTGTGGGCAAGATACGTTCGATACGCTTACCATCACTTGGGAATATTGCCAACCTTTGGATACGCGCTTGTTCGTCAAGTAACCCTGTGACCACTCCGATGGGCTGTAGCCCCCATGACCACAGTAGATCTACCAAGGCAGATAAATTCTGCTCAACGCTACTGTCAATAACGACTGGAATGTTACTGTTCTTGTTGCTAACCAAGCCTGCTAAATGCGCTTCAATCGCTGCTGGATCATCAGTATGCAACTGCAAGCGCGAGAATGTCAGCATCTTGCCATAGAAGCTGATCGCAGGTTGAGTGGTCGTCACTTGGTTGTCTGTATCCGAAGTCGTCATAATGTAAATCCTTAAAAGATACTCATACTGCTGTGATCATGGTGCAGTTATTATATAGTCGGAGTACTTTTAAACCGCTACTGTGCTGCTCGCCCTAGATGTACTCAGTGTACGATCTGCGGTCGATCGCCTTGTAGCGATTTTAAAATTCCTTGACTATAAGTATATCGTTAATCATTTTATGGTCATTGTTTATCATTGTGCAGTGTACTAAGAGACGCTAGGAATTAACAAGCCCTTAACAACATAAATATCGCCAAAAAGCCGTGGTTAAGTCCATGCTTGTGAGTTTGGCTACAGATGAAACATCTCTCGATGCTTCCATTGCTGTACTTTGACCTGATTTTCTAGCTCTGACAAGCTATCAGAAATAATAGTGGCAATCAGCGCTTCGAGCATCGTATCTGATGTATCGATATTTGCGACACCATGAGCGATCTCTTGCATGAGCTTATCGAGAATCTCTGTACTTAATAGACGCTCATTAAGAGATAGGATGGAGTTTTCACCAATACTCTGACCGATTTGCTGTAATTGTGACTCAATTAAGCTGCCTGCAATGGGGATAAGACGCAAATAACGGCGTAGCTCAGGGGTGTTTGCCAAACCATCTTCAATGGCTTTACCAACTTCGTTTGCCAACAGATTGCCCTCTGCTGTTGTATCGTTCAGCCTTTGCAATTGCGGTATCAGCTCTTTTCGCAACAACGATAATATGACCGCTTCAATCTCGGCGCGGTTGCGAGTAATGGTTGATTCTATCAGCGATTTTTGCATCTCAGGATCGGTTAGCTGCTGGCGATAATTGGCAATAGTGGTCAAAATGACTCGATCAGACAGCTCTTCTAATAATAAGTCTATATAGAACTTAATACGGTTAAGCCATGGCTGTGGCAGTACTTGGTAACCAAGCTGATATAAGCGTCGCCCGATGACCACCGCCCGAAACAGTCGTAGCGCCCGCAGCTGCGGAAAACAGCCAAGCACCTCATACCAGTGGATAAATGGGAAGAAAAACCAGCGATAATAGACCTGCTCTTTAATCGCTATCGCCCAACGTATGAGCAGCTCAACAATTAAAAACACTGTAAAAAAACCACCAGCCGTTCGCAATGGATCGTGTAGGGTGCTTTGATACCAATTAAGTCCGTCACTAAGCGCTAGCCAACCAGCAACCTCATAACTAAAGTTACTCATCAAAATCGCATCAAGGCCGATAAGCAGTAGGTCAATACTGATAACGACCAACATGATGATGTCATAAGTCAGTTTTGTGCGATTTGGTGCGGGGCGTTTAGGGCGTTGTGGTGTTGCAGAGTCTGATGAGGTATTGGGCAGAGGTTTATTGTTTATAGAAGGGTCGGACACGGTCATCCCTTATCTCAGTAAATATTTGGTTATCGAGTTATTATAAGCAAAAAGGAGGTTTTGGTATTCCAACAACCTCCGCTGACGCATGTTCAAAAACATCATGCAGTTATTATCTCGCTATTATAAAGGAAAGCCAGTTAACTGTGAGATTAATGACTAAGGTTTTGACGTTTGCGGCTCATTTTCAAAGTCAGCCAACATCTCATCGATAAGATGGTCTTTTTGCTGCCATATGTCATCAATCCAATCGAACATCTGCTTTTTGATGGCTTCATCGTTATCATAGCCACCATTTTGGATAGCAGTAAACAATTCATCAGGCATCTCAATGTGACGTACATTGACACCTAAACGTTTAATATTACCTTTCCATAAATCACTATAGTTTGGTACCCCATCAGGGTAAACAATGGTCATATCTAAGATGCCATCGATATCCGTACCCAAGGCGTTAATCGCTAATGACAGACCACCTGCTCGCGGTTTCAGTAGATGCGTATAAGGGGAGTTTTGCTTAGCATGTTTGGCCTTGGTGAAGCGCGTACCTTCTAAGTAATTGAGTAGAGTGAACGGCTTGTCTTTGAGCAAAGAGCAGGCACGTTGAGCTTCTAATAAGTCCTTACCTTTTAGCTCAGGGTTTTTGGCGAGCTCCTCTTTAGAATGTCGACGCATCATGGGAAAGTCTAAAAAATAAAAGGTCTGACCGACCACAGGAATATAGATTAGCTCAAATTTGGTAAAGAAGCGCGTCAGCGGTAAGCGGTTTTCACTGATATATTGTACGATACTGGTATCCACCCATGATTGATGGTTACTAACAAGCAGATACTTGCCATCAATGCGTACGTCGTCAGGCAAGTTAATACGCCAATCTTTTTTTGGTAAGATGTGGTTGATGACCGCATTGTTACTTTTAATCCAATGGTTGGCAATTTTAATGACCGTTTCGTCGGCAATAGAGGAGCCAGTGATCATTTTAGTCGCACCCATTAACCACATAGGGATACTCGCGCCTAGACTGTTACCGAGGATAACGCCAGTAGCGGTCGCCAGCGAAACCGCTTTACCAAGTTTGGGCGCACGTTCATGCAATTTTTGAATGGAAGAAGTCAGTCGCATGTTAAGTCCTTTTTTATATCAGTCTTTTAATAGGTATTCAGCTCAGTCTTTAATACACAAGCCAAGGGTTTTGTTGTTAGAGTCATAAAATATGAATACTTTTATTAATGATATACCCCAGTTTTGAGCAAGTTTTTAACATTGATGATTTTAGCAGAAATCAGCAATAGTGTACGACTGTTAACGTGACTGACGGTAGCAGATAAGCGGAGATGGAAAATATACTTTTTGAGAGCTGTATGAAATTGTGAGCTGACAAGCGACTTAGGGCAGTGCGAAATCGTGCATCACACCTTGGTATCTATGCTCTTATATGGGTAAATATAATACGCTGTGTAAGGTGCCACGCACTTTTCATACAGAGGTATGACAAAATATTACACATAGATAGCTTGGGCTTGCCATACTATAACTGGTGTGCTTAGCATCTAAATCACTATTTTATATAGTCTTGTTGATTATATGCATAGTGTGTTTTATATTTAGAACTTACAATAGAATAAATCAAAATTTTTAGAGTTAACTTAAGAGGAAATAATTATGCGTAACAAATTAATGATCGCAGCAGTCGCTTCAGGTCTAGCCCTTACTGGTTGTGTGACAGATCCAAATACTGGACAGCAACGTTTGAATAAAGCAGCTATCGGTGGTTTGGCCGGCGCAGCAGGTGGTGCAACTATCTCAAAAGCAACTGGCGGTGATAAGACTGGCCGTGATGCTCTGATTGGTGCTGCGCTTGGTACTGGTGTTGGCTATTATATGGAGCGTCAAGCAAGACAGCTTGAGCAGCAAATGGCTGGTACTGGCGTAACTGTTGAGCAAAACCCAACTACTGGTAACATCGATCTAGTCATGCCAGGCAATATTACTTTTGCTTTTGATGATGCAACCTTGAGCTCTTCTTTCAAGCCAACGCTTGATAAGCTTGCCTCAACGATGAATCAGTACAACCAGACTACTGTAAATATCGCAGGTCACACAGATAGTAGAGGTGCTGCATCTTACAATATGGGTCTGTCACGTGACCGTGCTTACTCAGTAGCGAACTACTTGAGCGCACGTGGCGTATCATCAAACCGCATTAATGTGGTTGCTTATGGTGAGTCACGTCCAATTGCTGACAACAATACAGATTATGGCCGTCAGCAAAACCGCCGTGTTGAGCTAACCATCAACTCACCACAGAACTTAAACTAATAAGTAATCTTATATAGTACTATGTGTTGAGTATTTCGATACATAAGGGTCAGCGATAAGCTGGCCTTTTTTTATGTCTTTAATTTGGATTTTTGAGCAAATCTTTATTTTCCATAGTGCTTATCTACTACAGCAACAATATATATTAAATAATCCGGTGGTGTTCTAAAAAGTATGCTAGCGATAGAAGTCAATAAGAAATCTATGCTAAGTTCTCTGATTCTATAGGGCTTTAAAGGCTTCAAAAATTGTTCAAGTTTTAATCAGCATACTTTTTGACACACCACCAATAATCCTATTATATGAAAAGCAAACACTACGAAAAAGTGATGTAAATATAAATTAAATATTGATAATGATTATCAATAACTTTATAATTCTTGAATATCTATTATTGCAGTATTCTTTAATTGAGACTGACGACTACTTTTTCTTTTGCAATATCTTTTGAGGGTGTGTATGACGATTACTACAGTGACGAGCCGTAAAATCTTCCCAACTACTTTAGCTGCAGCGCTTGCAGGGCTGTTGATGGTGTCGGGTTGTACCAAGCAAGCCAGTGAGGGCACTGCTGCTGACGCTGAGACGCAGACAGAGGTGCAAAACGCAGAGTCGACCGACAATACAAAGCTGTCAGCTGCTGAGCAAGCTCACACTGATAGGCTGGTCATCAGTTATGCCAACATGGCACATGCCGCTTATAAAGACTCGTTAGAAACAGCCAAATTATTGCAAACAGCGGTAGAAACCTATGTAGCCACACCGACACAAGCCAATCTCGATGCGGCAAAAGCGGCCTATAAAGCGGCGCGTCAACCATATTCGCAAACTGAAGTTTTTCGTTTTGATGAAGGTTTTGTGACTGCTAACGATGAGCGTGCCATTGGCAGTATAGATAGCTGGGAAGGACAGGTAAATGCTTGGCCGCTTGATGAAGCACTGATTGATTATGTCAGTGACAGCTATGAAGGTGAGTACAGCAGCCAAGACAATATCGTCAATAGCGACAGCATCACTGTTGGTAGTATCAAACAAGACACCAGCGAAATCACTCCTGAACTATTAGCCGAGATGAATGAGATCGGCGGTAGTGAGGCCAATGTAACCACTGGCTATCATGCCATTGAGTTCATGCTATGGGGTCAAGATACCAATGGCGTCGGCGCAGGGGCAGGGAATCGCCCTGTGACCGATTATGTGACCGAAGCAGGTCAATGTACCAGCGGTGACACGGTCAATGAAGATGCCAGTATATGTGAGCGTCGCGGTGAGTTTTTGAAGGCCGCTACTCAGTTATTGGTTGATGATTTGACAGCGATGGAAGCCGAGTGGCAGCCTGAAAGTGAAAACACCTTACGTAGCGATCTGATAGCGCGTAAATACGACAACGGTCTTCGTCAAATCCTGTACCAGATGGGCAGCTTGGCGCTTGGTGAGCTGGCTTCTGAGCGTATGCAAGTCGCCTTTGTCACAGGCTCTACCGAAGATGAACACGAATGCTTTAGCGATTTGACGCATTTAAGCTATGCCAACAATGCGCGCGGTATTCAAAATGTCTTTAACGGAAGTTATCAGACAGTCGCTGGGAAAGCAGTCGGTGGTTATGGCATCAAAAACTATCTTGTCGATAGTGGTCACAAAGACGCTGCTGATAAGCTGGCTGCTGATTTCAAAAAGGTAGAAAGTGCCTTTAACGTCATCGTCGAAAAAGGTGAGAAAGAAGGCATTAAGGTTGATCAGATGATTGCAACCGTTGGTCAAGCAAGTAAGCATGGCGTCTCTGCTGAAGAGCAAAACACCCGTCGTGGCTGGATTGAGGCTGGTATTACTAGCTTACAAGAGCTGACTGATGGTATCGAAAATGCGGCAAAAGCGGTCGGTATTGATAACTTAGATGCGGACGCAGGGTCACAGTTTTAAGTTAACCTTTGTCTTGAGTTGATTTCTATATATTTATACCTGCTAATAAGTCACGATAAACTCAAGATAAGTCTTTTTGTGAAAGTATAAATCAGATACGATACATGCGTTGTTAGCTATGGCTAGCAACGTATTTCTAAGAGCATTAAAATAGGTCGATAGCATAGCACGCGATTTTAATGGTTCTATTCTAGAACTAAGGCAACTCCTATGAACGCCATTCATATTAAACCCTCTGTTTTCTCTTCTACAATCCTCCGAAGTGTGTCATCCAAACTTGCGTTAATTATGATGGGTACACTGACTCTTAGTGCTTGTCAGCCAGCTGATAATATTGCTAATGATATTTCTGCTAATGAAAACAACCAAGCGTTAGGGCCTGAACGTACGCAAACCATAGAAGCGCTCGCTGGCGTGCCAATGCAGCAGCTGGCCACATTTGACCCGCAAGAGATTAAGCAAGGTGGCGACACTGGCATTAGTATTACTAGCGCCGAGAGTTATTCTAAACCTTCCTCAAACGTATCTGCCTCGCGTAAAGGCAATTTCTTTATTGGTAATGCCTTTTTTAAGCAGCCTTGGGTGGTTGCACCTGCGAGCACTGACAGTCGTGACGGTCTAGGAGCGTTATTTAACGTCGCTGCTTGTCAATCATGTCATATAAAAGATGGCCGTGGTCACGCTCCAATGAATAGTGAGGACGATGCTGACAGCTTGCTTATTCGACTGGCGATGCCAGCGACCACGGATGAGCAGCGAGAGCAATTACAAAACTCACTTATCGAAAAAGTCGTTCATCCGATGTATGGTGGTCAGCTGCAAGATCGTGGTATTCAAGGCGTGCCTGCCGAAGCAAGAATTGCGGTGCAATGGACAGAGAAGCCAGTCACCTTTGCCGATGGTCATGTTGAGACGCTCCGTGCGCCAACTTTTAACTTAACCAAACCTAGTTATGGTGTATTTGATGATGAGCTGATGGTATCACCGCGCGTGGCGTTACCGATGATTGGACTTGGGCTGCTTGAGCAAATTCCCGATGAAGATATCAAGAAACAAGCAGATAGCGATGACGAAAATAATGACGATATTAGCGGTAAATTTAACTGGGTAATGGATCCGCAAACAGGAAAAACAGCTTTAGGTCGTTTTGGCTGGAAAGCAGGACAAACCAAGCTCCTCACCCAAAACCAAAGTGCGTTTAATGAAGACATGGGGCTGACCTCAAACATCCGTCCTCATGAATCCTGCATGCCGACGCAAACGGCTTGCTTGAGTGCAACGACTGGCGCTGATGAGCAGGGTAATGGTAAACCACCCGTTGAAGTCAATGATGAAGTGGCGAAGTTTGTGGAGTTTTATACGCGTAATTTAGCGGTGCCGCATCGGCGTAATGCTGATGACAAGCTGGTATTAGCTGGTAAAAAACGCTTTTATGATATGGGCTGCCAAAGCTGCCACACGCCAAGATATCAGTTGCCAAAAACCGATGATGACCATCTTGAGCAGCATGGGCAAGTGATTTATCCTTATACAGATTTATTGCTGCATGACATGGGTGATGACCTTGCTGATCGGACGATTGCGGGCAAGTTGCCACCGAAAGACGCGCAAGTAGAGTTTTTAGCCAACTCCTATGAGTGGCGCACGCCGGCATTGTGGGGTATTGGCCTTGCGCAAACCGTCGATTCGCAAGCAACGTTTTTACATGATGGGCGTGCACGTACATTGATGGAAGCGGTACTGTGGCACGGCGGTGAAGCTGAAACACAGAAACAAAAAGTATTAAAGTTAGATAAACAAGGGCGTACTGAATTGAATGCGTTCTTAAAATCCTTATAAAAATGATGTGGTTTATCTGCTTTTAACGACTAAAATAACTACTTATATAAATACCGAGAAACTTATGAAAATAAACCCTGCTTTAGCAATGGCGCTATCTGCTCTAAGCGCTGGCTTGCTTATTAGCTGCGTCAAACCTGCTGATGAGAATAAATCGTCAGAGGTTGATAGCCAAAAGGTTGCGCAAGATAGCGAAGTTTCGACTAACTCAGCAGATAGTAATAGCGGCAATGCAGATAAAATTATCGCCATAGATATCAGCGCGGATACTGAAAAAGCCTATCTGACTCATGTGGCAAATGATATTGTCATTCCAGCGTACGCGGATGCAGCGAAGCAGAGTGGTTTATTGTACAACTTGGCGCAAAAGCATTGTCAGCAAGCGCCAGTAAGTGGTGATGAGCTACAAACGCTGCGCGATCAGTGGCTCGTGTTAGCACAAGCATGGGCGAATGCTGAAATGATCAATTTTGGCCCTGCAACTGCCAGTATGAGCAATTTATATATCAATTATTATCCTGATGAACGAGGGCTGGTACACAGCGGCGTTGCAGATTTAATCGCTGCTAATCCAACATTGACCGCTGAGCAGCTGGCTAACGAAAGCGCTATTGTGCAAGGAGTGCCAGGATTAGAAGAAGCGCTATACGCCAATGACAGCTTGGATGCTGGGCAATGTGCTTATGTGATAAGCGCAAGTAGCGCCTTGAGTACACGCCTAAAAAATATCGAAGACAACTGGCAGCAGAATGCCACTGATCTATTAGCGATTGATAAAACAGTAGATAGCGATCAAGGTTTGAACCAATGGTTTAACTCTTTACTATCGTTGGTTGAGACCATGAAGTCTAATGCCATAGACCAGCCTTTGGGCCTAACGGGTAAGGCCAAAGGTCATCTGCCGGCCGCTACCGCTGGGCAAAGCCGCGCTATTATCAATGCCAAATTGGCTACACTAAATCAAGCGCTGACCGATCCAGTTTTAACCGCTATCCTTGGCAGTAATAACGAAAACGAAGTGGCTGATAGTTTATCCACCGCACTTGCTGATGCCACCACGCTGCTGGCACAAATGCCAGAAGATTTAGCGACTGCGGATAAAGCCACACAGCAAGAATTACATGAGCATCTAACCACCATTACTCGTGTCATTAAGCGCCAATTGATTCCGACACTCGGTCTCCGTGTGGGCTTTAATAGCACTGATGGCGATTAAATCATGCAGAATACCGAAGCTAAGACAGTAGCGCTAGTGACTGAAGATTCTTCTGAGTCACAGGGTCTAACACGCAAACAGTCTAATAATCGAAACAATACTCGATTAGGCCATGAGCTGTTGACAACCTCAGCACTGACAGCGCTGTCTACTGTGGTAGGTACAGCGGCACTTGTCGTTATCCATCATCGCTATCGTAAGCAGCGTCAGCCTGATGCAAGATTGTTAGATTATGTAGCAGGCGTCCGTGCTCAATTGAGTTTATTATCATCAACCGCTAAACCTGAGTTAACGCGATTTCGCTATGCTTGTCAGCAAGCCGCTGCTGCGTGGCAACAGTCGTATCATAACGCTATAGAGGACAAAGGTAGCGATAGTGACACTACTGATTTTAGCGCTGCTCATACTACGACCATGTTAGCGCGCCCAGTTTGCTGGGTGAGTGGTGTGGCTTCTATGCCAAAAAATATTTCATCAATGAATGATGATGGTAATCCTGAAAATGACTTCGGTGTGGTTGGTATCGATGCGGATAGGGAAGTCGTTTGGCAGACCACCATGCCTGAACGTGTGCATGATATCGTTGTACAGCCAGTTTCTGATGCTCAAAATACAGCTATTAATGATAATCAAAATCGCGATGTGGTAGTCATGGGACGGCGTCCAAGCGAGAAGTTTTGGGTGCTAGATACAGCGACTGGTCAAGTAAAGTTCGCTATTAAAGCTTCAAACCATCGCCATTTTTATGGTCATGCCTGTTATAGTTTAGACGGTAAACTGCTGTATGTGACCGAGAATGACACGATAAATTTAGACGGTAAAATTGGTATCTATGATGCTCATGATGCTTATAAAAAAGTAGCAGAGTTTGACTCGCATGGTATTGGGCCGCATGAGCTAATCATGCACCCTGATGGTGAAACGCTGGTGATTGCTAATGGTGGCATTAAAACCGAGCAAGCTTCTCGGGAAGAGCTAAACCTAGACAGCATGCGCCCGTCATTAGTGTATCTGAATCGTCATGATGGCTCATTGCTTGAGCAGATTGTTCCTGAGCACAATCAAATGAGTGTGCGTCATTTAGCCATGCATGATGACGGCACTGTGATGATTGGCATTCAGTTTCAAGGTGATAAGCATATCAATGTGCCATTGGTGCTCACTCATAAGCGCGGTAATTCTGACTTTAAACCATTGATTATGCCCAATAATCAATGGCAACGCTTTCATCAATATATTGCCAGTGTGGCGGTCGATAGCGAGCGTAACCTATTATGTGTGACTACACCGATTGGCGGCTGTGCAGCGATTTATGACTTAAACACTCGAGAATTGATTGATGATGTTAGTTTGCCAGATTGTGCAGGAGCATCAGTGTTATTTAATCAGCGTACTAGCAACGTAAGAGATAATAGTGAGCGTTCAGGTTTTATCGTTAGTGATGGACAAGGTCAGTTAACGACGTTAGAGGTGAATGATACATCAGCGACAGGGTCAATTAACCAGGATAAGATTGAGAAAACTCAGCGCATTATTAAAAACAGTAAGGTGCATAAGATGTCTTTTGACAATCATTTGCAAGCGCTGTAGCTCTTATGATTATTAAGCAAGGGGATATGACATCAGTTTAAATACTGTTAGACAACAACTTGCGCAGGCGGGCATTGAGCTACACGTGACCAAAAAGCGCGTTAAAAATATCAATTTTCGCTTGCAGCCACATCTTCTTAAAGTGTCAGTACCTAAAACCATTAGCGCTGTGCAAATGGCGCAGGCTATCGACCACCGCGTACCTTGGGCAATCGCTAATCACGCGCAAGTGTTGGAGCAATATAAGCGTAAACAAACCTCTTCACCAGAAACTTCAGCTGCCGACAGTCCTATTCTGTTGTGGGGTGTAGAACAATCATTTACCTTAAGTCATGATGAAAAAATTGCTTATTATCGGCAACAGCTCTCTGAAGTCATGCCTTCTCTGTTTGAAAAATGGCAACCAGTTGTCGGCGCTGAGGCCAATGAGATACGCCTAAAAAAAATGCACACGCGCTGGGGCAGCTGTAATACGCGCGCGCGACGGATTTGGTTATCCGTTTATCTGCCCGCCTATCCTATTGAATGCACAGAATACGTCATCGTTCACGAGCTGTGTCATTTGCATCATGCCAATCATAGCCGTGCGTTTTGGCAAACGGTTGCGACAGCAATGCCGGATTATCGGCAATGGCATGATATGCTGGCAGGCAAGACGGGACAGTTATAGTCGGAGTACTTTTAAACCGCTACTGTGTTGCTCGCCCTAGATGTACTCAGTGTACTATCTGCAGTCGACCGCCTTGTAGCGATTTTAAAATTCCTTGACTATCGATTAACACAGCCCGTAAATAATATAAAAAAAGCGTGATAAGACTGATATGATAGGTCATAACGGTACACAGCGTATTGTTATAAAAATATAAATCAGCATACAAGGATGTCATATGGATAATGTCAATCAAGCCGAGTATTGGCAACAACGTTACGAGTCGGACAGCATACAATGGGATATGGGTCAGGTGTCGCCACCGCTAAAAGCCTATATTGACCAGCTGCCTGACTCTGCTAAAAACCAAGCCATTTTAGTGCCGGGTGCTGGTAATGCGTACGAAGTGGGCTACTTACATGAGCAAGGATTTACCAATGTCATTTTGGTGGACTTTGCTCCTGCACCGATTGAGGCGTTTGCTGAGCGCTATCCTGACTTTCCCGCTGAGCATCTGATCTGCGCGGACTTTTTTGATTTATCAGCAGAGGATTATCAATTTGATTGGATACTTGAACAGACGTTTTTTTGTGCGATAAACCCATCGCGCCGTGATGAGTACGTGCAGCAGATGGCAACGCTGCTAAAACCTCAAGGTAAGCTGATTGGGTTGTTGTTTGATAGAGAGTTTGGTGATGATGACATTCCCTTTGGCGGCTCAAAAGAGGAGTATCTACAGCGTTTCAAAACGCATTTTGATATCGACGTCATGGAGACGAGCTACAACTCACACCCAGCAAGGCAGGGCACTGAGTTGTTTCTCAAGCTCTTAGCAAAGTAGCAGACTGCTCTCTCGTTTGATATTGTCCCGTGCTTGCGCTTCCAACCGCTCAAAATAGTAGTCAGTGAGATATAGACGAGGAGGTGCAAGCAGCCCTGCTAATACTTTAGTTCGTCCTGTACGATAGTTTGTGATCGGAACGTGACTATATTCTTGACGCACGGCTTGCGCGTATCTTTTGTAATCAGACCAAACGCTGCCTAAAATACTCAAATCCATATCAAGCAAAAAAGCTGCGTCAAGGTCGCTATCTTTATCCTCATCAAGCTCGTGATCAGCGGTCAGCATTATCAAGTCATCAATACGTCGGCACTGCTCAACATCTAAATAGGGGCTGAGTTTTTTAATCATGTATTCTGCACTTTGCCGCTCGTTATCCGCGCGCCTTGGCTCGTAGATCACATCATGATAATAGAGTGCCAAAGCGATGATATGTGGCTCATGTAGATACTGCTGCACCTGTTCAAACTGCGCAAACAACTGGGCCAGATGCTCTAAGGTATGATAAGCGCGCTGAGTTTCGTTATAACGATCAGCGATGTCCTGCCAAAGTATTTTAGCTTGTACTGTCTCAATGTCACCATTAAGAGCAGATAGATGCAGAACAAAACGCTTACCAAGATCAGAAGTTGTTTGCGCAGATGCTTTCATATATAACCTGAGCTGCTATTGTTTGTTGTGACTGGCATCGTCTTCAAAGGCCTTTTTGAATAACTCACCGAGCAAGTTTACATCATCCACGCGCGCATAATTCAGACGAGTGACGAAGGCAATATGTCGGTGCGGCCCTGACTCTGCTAATGGGACAGCGACCGAGTTTTGGTTTTGTAGATGGAGTTGATCCAGCGCCATTTCAGGCACCAATGTCGTCCCCATGTTGGCGAGCGCCATCTGAATGAGTGTGTTTAAGCTGGCATCAGAAAAGCTTGATTTCATTTGTTCTCGATCGAAGTCGCACACTGACAATGTCTGATCAGTGAGGCAATGACCCTCTCCAAGCAACATTAAATTGGCTGTTGCCAGCTCATCGGCATTAATGGTCTCAAGCTTGGCATGCACATCGTCTTTTGGAAAGACAGCGAAGAAGTCCTCTGCCCAAAACTCAAACGTATGTAAGCCATCTACTGCATAAGGCAAGGCTATAATTGCGGTGTCAATATGTCCGTAGCGAACCTGCTCAAGTAAGCGCTCAGTTTGCTGCTCTATAATGGTCATACGAAAGTTTGGATATTGCGCTCGTAGAGCAGGCAATACTTTGGGCAACAAATAAGGGGCGATGGTTGGGATAATACCGACGGTCATTGGATAGGCAAGTGGCGTTTGATGACTGTGGGCACGACTGGTCAAATCGTTCACTTCAGAAAATATCCGCTGCGCCCGTGTCAAAATCTCTTGGCCGATAGGGGTGATCAGGACTTGTTTGTTATTACGCTCAAAAATTTGCGTATCCAGCTGCCTTTCAAGCTCTGCGATACCCAAGCTGAGCGCAGACTGGGAAATACTACAGTCTTCCGCGGCACGTTTAAAATGGCGATGCTTAGCGACGGCTAAGGCGAATTCAAGCTGACGTAGGGTGATCATAAAGGCTCTCTTTTAAGGGGTTTTAGTGCAGTTTTTATACTTATTAATCCAGTATACGACAGCAGTTTACCGATAGTACACTGATAACAAAAAGCAGATAGAATAGTTTAACAAGATTAATAAAACAAAACATCACATTAAAAACTTTTAACTGGATTAACCATGGAATTCGTGTATAGTTTGTCTGGTAGCCGAGATAGTTAAAGGCTTAAACAGAAATTTAGTCCAGATTAATAAATGATTACTAAATACAAATTAACCAATCATCTTAACAATTAAGGAGCCCATCATGGCGTCTATTATCAATCAGGAAATCCCAGAGTTTTCAGCAGAAGCGTTTGTAAACGGTGAGTTTAAGACCATCACTTCAAACGACGTTAAAGGTAAGTGGGCAATTTTCATGTTTTACCCAGCAGACTTTACCTTTGTTTGCCCAACTGAACTAGAAGACATGGCAGCTCAGTACGAAGAGCTACAAGGTCTAGGCGTAGAAGTTTACTCAGTATCTACTGACACTCATTTCACGCACAAAGCATGGCATGACTCTTCAGAAGCCATTGGTAAAGTAACTTTCCCAATGATCGGTGACCCAACTGGTCGTATCACTCGTGGCTTTAACGTCATGATCGAAGAAGCTGGTTTGGCTGAGCGTGGCACATTCTTAGTAGATCCAGATGGCTTGATCCAAGTTGCTGAGATTCATGCTGGCGGTATCGGCCGTAGTGCAAAAGACATGTTGCGCAAAGTAAAAGCAGCACAATATGTTCGTGAAAATGACGGCGAAGTTTGTCCAGCAGCTTGGGAACAAGGTGGTGACACGCTAAAGCCAAGTCTTGATCTTGTTGGTAAAATCTAAGTATTGATTTTAAGTATTGATTTGACGAGCGAGTTTGACGGTCTAAAGCTTGGTAATATTAGACCCAGCATTTAGCTCAACTCAGTACTATGAATCTCAGTACTATGAATAAAGACCCCATCAGCATAAGTTGATGGGGTCTTTTTATGTCAATGTGCATGCACTTGGTGGGTTCATCTAAGTGCCCAAATATGAGATTTTTTTATTATTATGTCTCAATGACAAGCTCAGTATCAGGCTTGAGGTTTCACTTTATTTTTATCAATTATTTTATAAATCTCATCTTTTAACTGTAGCTTTCGCCTTTTCATCTGTTCTATTTCCTCATCACGGCTGGCGTGCTTCACCAAGTCTTTGTCGAGCTGATTGATTTGCTGATCAAGCTGAGTATGTTCATCAAAAATAGTCGCAAAGTGGCTGTCTTTTTGCTTAAGCTCGGTAATAATATCTCTGTTATCTTGCCATGTATCCGTCTTTCTCATGTGATCATCCTTGTATTGAGCGCAAGCTTGGCATAAGCGTCAGCGCATTGTCGTTAAGATTGCTATGATTGTGAGACTGAATAGCTGTTGAGCCAAATCGCTATCTTAATCGTACCTGCCAAATATTGAACTGAGCATATAGTGATAAGGCTGAATAGCAGCAGAAGGGACTTTGAAAAACACGTGCATAAGCCAATCTGCCAGTAGGTAAATAAGATTTTTTCTTATTGTCCTCAGTTGATTGTAGCGAAAAAATACCTTTGATACTATGACAATAATGCCTTGATGGTTTTAATTTTAGTGATTTAATCCCATTAGTGATTGGTTTTATAAAACGTAAGGTTTGGGTTTCTCAGCTTGCTCAAACCCACGAAAGCTATGATAATAGAGACATCAAAGGGCATAAAGCTATTGCCTATAATATTTTAGATAAAACTATTAGTATCAAATAATCCATATTTACACGTGCAACATGATAGTTGCCGTTACATATTCAGTAATGATGAGGAACAAACATGATAGATCAAAGCTTATTAGATGCCGTTAAGAGCTATAGCGAAAACATGACCCGTCCAATTAGCTTCGTATTGGGTAGCGGCGAGCATGAAAAACGTGCCGAATTGATTGATTTTTTGACCAAAATTGCTGGCACGACTGACAAAATTAATTTTGATGCAGCTGCGAACGATGACAGCTTACCAAGTGCGATTAGCTTTGCGGTATTGAGCCATATCGATGATACATTGGTCGATACTGGTATCGTTTTTAGCGGTATTCCAGGTGGTCATGAGTTTACCTCGCTGATTTTGGCCATCTTGCAAGCTGGTGGTCACACGCTAAAACTAGATGAGGGCATTCAAAAGCTCATTAAGCGCTTTAATAAGCCATTACAGTTCCAAACTTACGTGTCGCTGTCTTGCCACAGCTGTCCAGAAGTCGTACAAGCGCTAAACCAATTCGCGCTCCTAAACGATGACATTAGTAATGAGATGATCGACGGTGCCTTGTTCCAAGAGCAAGTGGAAGCGAACAACATTCAAGGCGTACCAGCAGTATTTTTAAACGGTGAACCGTTTGCAAACGGTTTGATTGACACGGCCAAATTGATTGAGAAGTTGCAAGAGCAATTCCCTGATTTATTAGCAGCAGCTGACGATGACGCCGAGCAGCTAGAGCAGCAAGACGTTACCATTATCGGTGCTGGTCCTGCTGGAGTTGCCGCAGCGATTTATACGGCTCGTAAAGGTCTAAAAGTGACGATGGTTGCTGACCGCATCGGTGGGCAGGTCAAAGACACACAGGACATCGAAAACTTAATCTCTGTGCCAAAGACCACAGGTACTGAATTGTCTGCCAATTTTGAAAAGCACTTGCAAGAGTACAATATCACGCTAAAAGAGCACGTGAGCGTTAAAGAGATCGGTGAGACTGAAGAGGAAAACTATCGCATTCATCTAAACACAGGTGAGACGTTTGAGACTCGCAGTATTATCTTAGCGACTGGTGCGCAGTGGCGTAAGCTTGGTGTCCCTGGTGAAGAAGAAAACGTCGGTAAAGGCGTCGCCTACTGTGCACACTGTGACGGTCCTTTCTTCAAGGGTAAAGACATCTCAGTCATTGGTGGTGGTAATTCAGGTATCGAGGCGGCGTTAGACCTTGCAGGTATCGTTGAGCATGTGACGGTGCTTGAGTTCGCTGACGAGCTAAAAGCCGATCAGGTATTGATTAACAAAGCCAAAGAAAAAGACAATATTGAGTTCATCACTAGCGCAGCGACGCAAGAGATTAAAGCGACTGATGGTAAAGTGACTTCTATCGTTTATCAAGATCGCAGCACAGGTGAGACCCATGAGCGTGATTTGGCAGGGGTATTCGTACAGATTGGTCTAGTACCGAATACGGAGTTTGTCAAAGGCTTTGTTGATTTAAACCGCTTTGGTGAGATTGAGATCGATGAGCGCTGCCGTACTGATCGTAAAGGTATCTTCGCTTGTGGTGACGTGACCACGGTGCCCTTTAAGCAGATTAATATTGCGATGGGCGAGGGTTCGAAAGCCGCATTATCAGCATTTGAATACTTAGTGATGCAGTAAGCCGTTCAGCTCTAATGTTAGTTTAAGAAGCCACCTCTTTTGAGGTGGTTTTTTTATCCGCTAAACTCAGTTCTTCTTCCTCATCAAAGCAATAATCGGTAGCGCAATCACATACATCAATACGCCATATACGGCAGCAGGTAAAGCGATGGCAGGTAGACCAACAGTGGTGCCCATAATAATAGGCGCTAAGGTAATGGCGGTCGTACTGTTTTGAATGCTGGTTTCTATTGATATGGTTTTGGTATCAAACCAGCTAAGCTTTAACGCTTTAGAAGTCAAAAAGCTTAATACAAATAAGGCCATGATGATCAGCACCAGCTCAAGCCCCATTGATGTCAATTGCGACTTTAGCAACTCCCAATTAGAAGCGATGGCTGCAAAGACGATTAATACGAAAAACAGGCTGGCTAAGCCGTTAAGAATGCCACTTCTACGTATCATAAATCTACGGAACTTATAGCGAGCGAGCATGCCGAGGGTGACGGGTAAAGTCGTCAATAAAAACATCACAACGCCAATTTTTACCGCACTAATAGAGCCCGCTTGGTCTTGCATAAAGTGGTTAAAGGCTAAGGTAATTAAGATAGGTAAGGTTACGACTGATAGCAAACTGACCACGCCAGTAAGTGCCACTGAGAGTGCGACATTGCCCTTAGCATAGTAGGTGAGCATATTACTGGTCACCCCGCCTGGACAAAAGCTGATCAGCATGATGCCAAAAGAGATGGTTGGTGGCGTCGCCATCACTAAGACTATCGCCAAAGCGACCAAAGGTACAAAAACCACTTGATTCACTAAGCCCACCAAAAACGCTTTTGGGTGGTTGATGATGACCTTAAAGTCACTGGGTTTTAGCCCTGTCCCTAAGGTAAACATGATGTAGGCAAGAGCCAGCGGGAGTAAAGCCAGTACGGTATTACTCATGAAACATTCCTTGTAGAATACTTTTTAACATTTCAGCGCAGAATTCCCCCACCTCTTAGGTGGCGGGATGAATGCGTCAGACTTTTGATATGGTACAATAGCTTCATGCCAAAGCAAATTCTAAAAGCCCATAAAGTCAGGCTGTACCCTAATGAAGAACAGCAAATATTCTTTGCCAAATCATTCGGCTGCACACGCTTTATCTGGAATAGGATGCTTAGTGACAAGATTGATCATTACAACGAGCATAAGACCGAGCTTAAAAACACTCCTGCTCAATACAAAAAAGAGTTTGAATGGCTAATAGAAGTCGATAGCCTGGCACTGGCTAACGTCCAGCAAAACCTAAGAGCCGCTTATAGTAAATTCTTCAAAGGATCGGGCTTTCCTAAGTTTAAGAAAAAAGGTCAGCGTGACAGCTACACCACCAACAACCAAAAAGGTACGGTATCCATCACCAGTAATAGCGTTAAGCTGCCCAAAATTGGTTATATCAACGCTAAGTTCCCAAATAAAATAAATGGCTTAATCAAGTCAGCGACCATCAGTAAAGAGCCTACAGGTAAGTATTTTGTCAGTTTACTGGTTGAGACTATTGTAGAGCCATTACCAAAAACCTACTCAAACATCGGCATTGACTTAGGCTTAACCGACTTCATCGTCCTATCAGATGGCAGCAAAGTCGCTAATCCTAAGTTCTTATCAAAGCTGCAACATAAGCTTGCGCGAGAACAAAAGATACTGGCCAAGCGTAGAGCAGTGGCCAAGGCCGATCAACGCAAGCTGTCTAAGAGCCGCAACTATCAAAAGCAAAAAGTTAAAGTCGCTAAGGTATATGAGAAAATAAGCAATACCCGAAAAGACTTTCTACATAAACTCTCATTCAATCTCATCAAAAACCACGATGTGATTGCCATAGAGGACTTAAACGTCAAAGGTATGGTTAAGAATAAAAAGTTAGCTAAAGCCATATCAGACAGCTCATGGTCAGCGTTTACCACCATGCTGGTTTATAAAGCGGACTGGTACGGCAAAACGCTGGTGAAAATAGACAGATGGTATCCATCTTCTAAAACCTGCTCAGGGTGCGCTCATGTGCTGACTAAGGCTGAGCTGCCATTACAGGTGAGGACATGGAATTGCCCAAGTTGCTTGCAGGACAATGATAGAGACATCAACGCCAGTATCA
Source organism: Psychrobacter sp. H8-1 (assembly GCF_904846575.1). NCBI lineage: Bacteria > Pseudomonadati > Pseudomonadota > Gammaproteobacteria > Moraxellales > Moraxellaceae > Psychrobacter > Psychrobacter sp. H8-1. Next base: position 2,569,559 of record NZ_CAJHBG010000001.1, on the reverse strand, counting down.
ATATCCTAAACGAAGGATTGAAGCTGTCCACGCTCAAAACCGTCGGTGCGAGGGGGTTAGCTTAGTCAATTTGCCTAACCGCTATTGCAGAATATCGCAAATAAGTATGGGTATTACCTAAGAAACCGTCACCTCTTTAGGTGGTGGGTAGTTCATAAAGCCCACATCCTTTGTGGCAATATAGCGGTAAATATAACCTAAGACGACACCTTCTCAAATATTATAAAAGCCCACATAGGTATATGGGCTTAGTTAGGATCTGTTTAATTACTTAAGATGTCTTATTTATTAGTCGTCTAAAAGATCCATTTTTTTAGCGGCTTCATAGATACCCGTTGAGCGCGCACCGCTGCGGCAGAATATCAAAACAGGCTGCTCGGCTTGATTAAAGAAATCAGCAAAGTCCTCGACGTGAGTTTGATTCAAATCACTACCAGCAAATGATATTTCTTTATAAGCAAGGCCCGCTTTTTTAGCAGCAGCAGCGATATCAGCACTGGTTGGCTGTCCAGGCTCTTCACCATCAGGGCGGTTATTAATGATGGTTTTGAAGCCGTTTTCAGCAATCACAGGTACTTGGTCAGGGGTGATTTGTCCAACAATGCTAACTTGATGGCTCATAAGAGCTCCTTTTTTATCAGTTTTGGGGTTTAAAGAAATAGGATAAGAGAAAAATCGTACAGATGCGGATTTATATATCGCAATCTGACGATTTATATCTATGATTTAATTAAAGACATATTCTATAGCAGACCTTGCATTAGAGCGCTTTGATAGAGCAGTTTTGCGCGTGCACCAGTACCACAAAACATCAATATGGGTTTGGGCAGTGCGTGATAGTAGGTGGCAAATTGCTCAACTGTCATACAGCTCAGGCGCTCATCATCAAAAGGCAAGTAATGATAGCTTAAGTTTGCATGCTTGGTGGCGGCAGCAAAATCACAGCTATTAGGCTGGGTAGTTACTTCGGCATCGGGGCGTACATTGAGCACCGAGCGGTAACCAAGCTCAGCAATTTTGATGCATTGGCTAGGATAAATTTGCTTATAAATCGTTAAATCATCGGTCATAAATAATGTCAGTAATAATGAGTAAAAATAATAGAGAAGGTTAGGGCTAAGCAGCTAGGCTTTTACAGTAAGTTTTTGATGCCAATGAAAAATCAGCTTTTGCGATAGTATATCAATTTAGCATAATACAGGCTTTATCGTAACGATATTTGCTTACTGACAACAATAAATATTGTATATCTGGTATAAAATAAATTTTGTAATTATCTAGCCGTTCTTTATTTAAGAGGCATTCATTAGGTGTCTTTCAGTTCACTGACAGCCTCTATCGTACTGAGATAGACCTGTCCTGATAGCTCATCAATAAGCGGAGTGTGGCCGATGATATCCATCACAGGGCCTTTAATAAAGCTGAAGTGTAAACGCTTATCTTGCATCGCCAGCTCTTGATTCAGAGTGCTGAGCATCTCTTGCGCCGTCAGGTCGATGTGATTGACAGCAGCCATGATGAGAATGATTTCCTGGGCTTCTGGATATTGTCGTATTGCCTGTAATATCCGCCGATGCACCGACTCAGTATTACCAAAGAACAAACTCTCATCAATGCGTAAAATCAATAAATTCTTAAAGGTCTGCACATCGTGACGGTTGATATTACGGAAGTGCCCTGTACCACCCAACTGACCGACGATGGCCATATGCGGCTGGCTTGATTGCCAGATCAGACTGGCAAATGACATCATAAGTCCAATGACCAGTCCAGTATTTAGCCCGAACATCAGCACACCCACAAATGCTGCTATAAAGCTGGCAGCATCTAAGCGATCACGCTGCCAAGCTGATCTTAATGTCGAGACATCAATCAGCCCAATGATGGAGGCCATGATGGTTGCGCCAAGCAGCGCATAGGGTAGTGGGGCAAGTGCGCTGCCAAAGGCTATTAGGGCGGCAATCATCACTAACACTGTCACAAAGCTGGCAAAAGGAGTCTTGGCTCCTGAGTCAACGTTGATGGCCGTACGTGAAAACCCGCCCGCTACCGCAAAGCTTTGAAAAAATCCACCCGACAAGTTAGCAAGGCCGAGTCCTGTCAGCTCACGGTTGGCATCAAATGTCTCACCGCGCAGCCGTGCATAGGTGCTGGCAACCGAACTACTAGAAACAAAGGCAATCAGCGCCATCAGTCCTGCTGTCGGTAACAAATTCAATGCTTCATTAAAATCCGGTATATGGGGCAACGTAAAGCTTGGCATCCCTTGTGGGATATTGCCAATCGTCGCCACTCCAAGCTCGCTCCATTGCATACTTATGCTAAGCATAATAGCGATAATCAGTAGAATAAGTGGAAACAAACGCTCTGCCCATTTGGCATAAGAGGATGATAGCCACGATTGCCACACCCACTTCTTACCATAACGGTTAGCAACCAAAAGGGCAAAGGCAATCACCCCAATAATTAACGTTAGCGGATGCAGCTGGCGAGCATACATCTGCATGCTAGATAAGTAATCTATTAAGCTACTACCCGCGATCGGAATATCGGTTAAGTACTTCAGTTGGCTGACAAAGATAAGTACCGCTGCACCGCTGACAAAGCCTGCCGATACCCCGCGACTGATGAACTGCATAATCCAGCCAAGCTTTAGCTGGCCTGCAATCCAGAGTAGGGCACCTACCATTAGGGCCAGCAGGCTTGCCATCAGCACATATTGCTCAGTGCCTTGTTCAGCATAAGGATACAGACTACTGGCCGTCATAATGGCAGTGATAGCAACGGGTCCTACTGCTTGCACATTGCTAGAGCCGAGCCATGCATAGACGATGACAGGGACGATCGCTGCATATAGGCCGTATACTGGCGGTAGTCCTGCTAGTACCGCGTAGCCCAAGCTTTGAGGGATAACCAACACGCCCACTACCAGTCCTGCGACGACATCGGTCGGCAAGTCGGCAAGTCGGTATTGACGCAACCAAGCAGGAATCAGTCGAGCAGCGATAGAGGACATATCAATTCATCATCACATCAAAGATTAAGGCAGGCATAGAGTTGGCAACCTATAGCGAGCCTTTAGGTTCACCATAGAAAATCATCATTATAGGGCAAGCTATTAATCTGTTTTTCTACTACTTTACCTTTGCGCAAAAGCGCTGATATAGCAGTTCCAATACAGCTAAAGCGTCGTCACTCGCGATACTATAATAGATTTGTTTGCCATCACGGCGTGTCGAGACCAGCTCATCTTTACGCAGGATACCGAGCTGCTGTGACAAGCTTGGCTGTCCGACACCGACTAAGTCTTCAAGCTCACCGACACAGTATTCCCCTTGTGTGAGCTGGCACAGAAGTAACAGGCGATCTGGGTGCGAGAGCGACTTTAGTAGTTGGCTGGCTTGCATAGAGGCTTGTTGCATCTGCTGAGCAAGATCTGTCGGTGCAAAGCCAGTGATGCCTTGTTCTGCTTGTTCAGTAGTGTGACGAGTATCTGTCATGGTTGGGCTGATTTCTGAAATAGAAGTCATGGTAGTGAGCTCCTTACACGAAGCGGCGAAAATTGTCGCGGCATTGGTTTGTGATTAGTTGTGATCATTATATAGTCAAAGAAGTTCCAAGTCGCTACGGTGTTGACCTCTGCCAGATAAACTGTTTGTAAAATCTGCGCTTGGTTGCTTCGTATTGGTCTTGGACTTCTCTAACTATGATATTGATGATCATATAGTGTTTACTGTCTATTATATAACAGATTATATCAAATTATCTTCATTTACATTATATAAATTTATAAAGTGTGTAATAATTGCTATATTAATGACAACAGTTAAGTAGTATTTACATTTAAATATCAATATAGATATATACAAATAGAGAGGTATTCATGGAAGTTCACTCTTTCTTACATAGCGATACAGAAACTTATACCCACGTACTTGCGGATGTTAAGCAGAAGCTATGTGCGGTCATCGATCCAGTATTAGACTTTGATGCCAAGTCGGGACATACCAATACAGCTGATGTCGATAAAGTGATTGAGTTTATCCGCGAGCATGATTGGGAGTTGGTTTATATTATTGAGACTCACGCGCACGCTGATCATTTATCAGGCGCTATCCATCTAAAAGAAACGTTAGGCGGACAGTTGGTGATGGGTCGTCATATTACCGAAGTACAAAAAATATTCAAACAGATTTTTAACTTTGATACCAGTTTTCGTACCGATGCCAGTCAGTTTGATATCTTGACAGATGAAGGTGAGATTCTAGCGCTTGGTGATATTACCATTACTGCCATGCACGTACCAGGTCATACGCCTGCCGATATGGCTTATCTCGCTGCCGACGACGAAAAGACAGTGGTGTTTGTCGGTGATACTTTGTTTGCGCCTGATGTGGGCACGGCACGTTGCGACTTTCCGGGCGGCGATGCCAAAACCCTATATCACTCTATTCAAAGGCTTTTGGCACTTGATGATGATACCGTGATGTATTTATGTCATGACTATCCAAGTAAAGGTCGTAAGCACTGCCCAACGACCAGTGTCGCTGCGCAAAAGCTAGGCAATATCCATGTAAAAGACGGTATTAACGAAGCCGAGTTTGTACAGATGCGTGAGAGCCGTGATGCGACTCTAGCAATGCCGCGCCTGATCATCCCATCGGTACAGGTCAATATTGATGCTGGTCATTTACCAGAACCTGAAGACAATGGAGTGCGCTATTTAAAAGTGCCGCTTAATGCGCTCGCCTAATAGTCACTCAATAGATACACCATTTATAGCAATGCTAGTCTAAGCTGTAGTAATAATGGCTAGCTTGTTTTCAAATACTAAGCATAAAGCTTAAGGAGTCAGCAATGAAGGCAAATGTTGGAAGTACTGAGAGAACGTTACGTATTGTAGCCGGTTTGATCATCATCGGGCTTGGTGTGTATTATCAAAGCCTATGGGGTGTGATCGGTTTGGTCCCCTTACTGACAGGACTGTTCCGTTTTTGTCCCTTGTATACCATGCTCGGTATCAATACCTGCAAGCGCTAAGCGGCTATTAATCTTTTGATAGTATAAGACTGATAGAGTAGGAGTCATGTTATGAGTGAACCAAGTTTACATCTGGTATGTCCGCATTGCCAAGCGACCAACCGTGTGCCAGCCACGCGGTTAAGCGCTGCTCCCAACTGTGGTAAATGTGGTCAGTTATTATTGTCAGGCAGTCCGCATGAGATGACAGCGCAAACGGTCAATAAAATCATCCAAAAAAACGATGTCTTAACCGTTGTTGATTTTTGGGCGAGCTGGTGTCAGCCATGTATCATGATGGCGCCGCAGTTCAAAGAGGCGGCAGGGCAACTGCCAGAAGTGGTATTTGCAAAGCTACAAACGGATAAGTATGAGCAAGCAGCAGCCCCTTACAATATCCGTAGCTTACCAACGATGGTGGCCTTTAGAGGTGGCAAAGAAGTCGCACGCCAGTCAGGTGCGCTGCCAAGCAATCAAATCGTGCAGTGGGTGAAAAGCCTGCAATCTTAATGTTTCATCTAAAGCACTATGTACAGATCAAAAAAGCCAATATGCACTAGTGCATATTGGCTTTTTACTTGACTAAATTTAGGGTCTGTTGAACATTCAAATATTAGGGCTGCTGATAGATAAAATCGCACCAAACTAGGCGCAAACCGACGATAATGTCAAGACCTTAGCTAGGATTGCAACACCATTTGGAGTGATTTTAGCATCAGCCCTTCGGGGCAGTGCTATTTTTTGCCAATACATGGTGAAATTATTTAACCTAGAATGACTAGGCCGCAAAAATTTCACTGCGTATTACCTAAAAAATAGCTACTGCCAGTACCACATTTGAATGTTCAACAGACCCTAATCAAAACTCTTTTTTGCTACTTAATTTGGCATATGTAGAGTGCTTTACTCACCATAGATTTTGATGCCATTGGCAAAGCTGCAACGCTTAACGCGTGCGGATTGGATGATGGCATCGCGCTCACCGTACAAGCGTGAGAGCTTGGCGTCACGAGCTTTAGTGTTATTGCTTTTGCCAACACCAAAGCTGATATTAGGGGAGATACCCCAGCGCCCTGCCGAAACACCAATGCCGACGCCAGAGGTCGATAGTGAGGACTGCTCATTACGCGCGGCTTCAACATAGCGATTGACGCGATTGTATTCTTGACTCAGCGTCTGGCAGTCATAGCCTTGATAGTTACTTGGTGGCACATATTGCGGCGTGATATTACCAGTAGAGGCGCAACCAGAAAGACCTAATAGGCCAGTTGCTGCTAGTAATGTCGCTGCAGTAAATATTTTCATAATGACTCCGTAAAGCTAAAGTACGATACTTTAAGATAGCAAAAATAAGCTGGCTGCGATACCAAAAACACAGTTTCACGCCCTAACCTCAAAACAAGTTATCAGGCTTGGCAATCGCTAGTATCAAGATGCCAGCATAAGCCAAGCTTGCGATCAGAATACCCGCTTTACTTTGTGCAGGCGTTGCATGGTTATTAAAAGCTTTCATACTGGCACTGATAGCAGCAACCAGCAAAATTATTTTGGCAAACACCCATTGGACAGGGGCATTGGCACTCATCAGCTGCATGAGAATCCCCGCCCCAGAAAGAATAATGAGCGCATAAACGATGTGGGTAGAAATTTTGACTACGCGTGGCGCTCGACTATTTGAGCTCAATACCAGATAGCTTTGATATAAAAAAAGTACAATGATCAGTACCGCCATCAGCATATGTAAGTGTTTCATTAAATATCGTTCCTTATACAGTCGCAATTTGCAAAGATTCGCCTAATTATTGTTGCTTAAGTGCTATCGCTTAAGTATTAGCGCTTAAGTACGGGCGTCTAACTATAGTCAAGTTACGCTTTATTTTGACCAGCACAGAGTGGGCTGTCAGGGCTTTGTCCTTGCCACTCTTGCGGCGTATAAGCATGGATAGCCAGCGCATGTACACTGCCGCCTTGAGCCGTTAATAACTCTGTCACAAGCTCATAGATAAGCTGATGACGGGCGACTAAGCGTTTGCCAGTAAATGCTTCACTCACGATAGTCAGCTTAAAGTGGCTTTCTTTACCTTCAAAGTAACCAGCATGATCCATTGATTCATTGACGAGGTCAATATGCTGCGGCTGTAGGGCTTGTAGCGCATTATGTAATGCGGCAGCAGTAGGGGTAGAAGCGGAAGTAGTCATAATGATCCTTTTTAGGGTAACACCTAAATTAAATGATATTTAACAAGAGGTAGATGATATATGGTCAGTAGTATAGCAGACGCCGAGCTGACTGAAAGTACATCAAAACAATGCAAAGTACGGATATGACCTAATAATAAAAGATACATAAAAAAAAGCAGAGCATGATCAACTTCTCATACTCTGCTTTTCTGTCTTATTATCTATCCTACTTTAGCAAATAACCTTTTAGGCATAACTGCGCAAAATTAACGACGCGACTTTTGATAAAGAGGCATCACCTTTGGCATTAGAGCTTGCAACTCAGCGATACGGTTGCTGCTGCTTGGGTGAGTGCTCAAAAACTGTGGTGGCTCGCCTTGGCTGGCACGCTGCATTTTTTGCCATAAGGTAATAGAAGCCTGCGGGTTGTAGCCTGCACGTGCCATCAGCTCAAGACCGATTCGATCAGCTTCACTCTCTTGAGTACGGCTGTGTGGACGGCTAAGTCCAAAGTCACCAGCTAGGTTGGCAAGCTCTGCTTGTCCTTGCGAAAAACCAAAGATACTGGCTGCAACACCAATGCCTGTCTGGGTTGCATATTCACGTGAGAGACGTTCGCGCGAATGCTCACGTAGCGCATGAGACATTTCGTGCCCCATGATTGCCGCGATTTCATCATCTGTTAAATTAAGGCGTTCGATGATACCCGTATAAAACATAATCTTGCCGCCTGGCATGACAAAGGCGTTAAGCTGGTCAGACTTGATGGTATGGACTTCCCACTGCCAACGCGCTGCATCTGGACGATAGACACCTACTTGACCAATGAGACGGTTAGAGATGTTTTTCAAGCGATTGACTTGAGCTTTGTTGGTATCTAGCACACCGCGGGCGCGTGCTTCCTGAATACTCTTATTATAGCTTTGCGCGGATAGCTGCAATACTTGTTCGCTAGAGACAAGCAGTAGCTGCTGACGATCGACGCCGACGGCACCAGTACTGGTAGTACTGCTACAACCTGTGAGAGTCAGCGCTGACAATGATGCTGCCAGCACTGTTGTAGTAAGTAGTTTTTTCATAATAATCCTCATATATATTCAAAGAGTAAAATCTAACAAAGTAAATATAAGTGCAACTGCTCGATCAAGGACAAAATAAGTCATGAGACATAATAATAAATATCAGGCGTTTCATCAGCTAATATGAAATGCTCAGTACTAGGTGCTTAGTTTTTTTAGTTCATCAGCATAACCATGAAATTATGCGTCATGATGGAATCCTATTAATCAGGTTACAAGTATAAATCTGATAACCTCACAAAACCAGTGCAGCAAAAGTAACAATACTACGTATGATTGTAAGTAAATCCTGCTGAGCCAATATAATAATAGTGCATTATCACCTTGTAGTTGCAATAAAAATAACATCGCGCAAATTGATTGAATACATATAGAAATCAATAGTGTATGGCTGTTTTTGTCATAGATTTCGGTCTTGGATAGAGATATTTTTTGGGAAAGTTAAAAAAAGGGATTGACACTGCCAGAATAGTTGCTAAAATAGCCATCCTATCGAGACGTAGTAGATGTTAATCAGATTGCGTATTGATATAAGCGGGAATAGCTCAGTGGTAGAGCATAACCTTGCCAAGGTTGGGGTCGAGAGTTCGAATCTCTTTTCCCGCTCCAAATTCTAAAAAGCCTCACTTCACAGTGAGGCTTTTTTTTATGCCTGAAGCTTAGGTAGTATTTGATAAGCATGCAGCTCAAAGCCCTTAATTACAAAACCCAATTAACTTGTCACATTGTATTGGGTTGAAACAAGCATACTGAGCAGACTGATGATAAAGTTTGCATAACAAAAAAAATAAATGAATAAGGAGCTTATATGCAGCAGTTTAAACATAAAGAATTTAATGAGCTATTTGATCTAATAGGTAAAACGGCGATCATCACTGGTGGTGCCAATGGCATCGGTAAAGCCTCTGCTTTACGTCTTGCACAAGCGGGTGCAAATATAGTCATTGCTGATCTTAATATGGACGATGCAAAAGCAGCGGCTAAAGAGATCGAAAGCTTCGGTGTCAAGGCATTGGCAGTTGAGTGCAATATTTTAAAAGACGATGACTTGGTCGCTATGGTTGATCAAGCGATGAGTACGTTTGGTTGTATTAATATATTGATCAATAATGCGGGCGGCGGTGGTGGCGGTCGTGAAAACCCATTCAAAATCTCAGTGGATGATTTCCGTCGTGACTTTGAGTTGAACGTATTCAGTGCATGGCGCTTATGTCAGCTATGTGTGCCGCATATGAAAGCATCGGGTTATGGCTCTATCGTTATTACGACTTCTATGTCCAGTATCAATAAGAGTCCAAATATGAGTGGCTATGCGGCTTCCAAAGCAGCGGTAAACCATATGGTCGCAAACTTAGCTCATGATTTCGGCCCTGAAGTACGTATCAATGCCGTCGGTCCTGGGGCAACTCGCACGGATGCGCTAAAGTCAGTACTAACCCAAGAGATCGAGGAGCGTATGCTATCTGGCACCCCTATCAAGCGTTTGGGTGAAGCCGACGATATCGCAGGCGCGATGCTGTATTTTGCCTCACCGATATCAGAGTGGGTGAGCGGTCAGACACTTTTCGTGAATGGTGGTGGCGTACAAACACTAGAGTAATTATATAGTCAGTACTAAATAAAATCGGTACATTATTAATAGCCACGTGCTACTGGTATAAATTTTACTTGCTTGCTGTGCCTACGCCGACAGAGGCTGCGCAAAATTTATCCCAGCAGCACTGTATCGTTTTTAGAGTGAATCAACTATAGCTATTTTCTATAACTACGAAACAATAAAAGCGTCATTCAGTCTATTGCTGAATGACGCTTTTTATCTGTTTTAACGGCTTAATTTTGAAGGTTCGATCAATATCACTAAGTAGCATGAAACAGTCAGTTCACTTGAGCTTACGATATTAGACAGTAGTCTTTAGTAGTTAACCCTCTATCAGTAAGACTTAATTAGCACTGGCCTTATTAGTACTGGGGTGTTTGCGTTTACCACGCATCAAGCTATCTGCTACCCATGCAGGACCAATTAATAAAAACTGTAGATCCTCAAAGAATGAGGGTTTTTTGCCTTCTATTTTATGACCAATAAATTGTCCAATCCAAGCCACAAAAAATATACTCGCCCAAACCTTAAAACCCCAAGGCAGGGCTGTCATGACTGCCAGACAGATGAGGATGAAGATGCCCATTGCCAAAAACAGCGGGGTTGAAAGTCGTATATAAAATAATAGCACCAATGCGCTAAGCACAAGAGTCAGCCAGACGGACAAAGACATACCCATACCCAAAATACTGACAAAAATAGTAGGGACGCATAGCCAGTGGATTCTTTTATTAATCAGATTTTGATGGCTAACGGCATATTCACTGAGCCATTGTTCTAGCGTGCGCTTGGACATGCGCTTTTGAGAAGTACGAGACATACTAACCTCCTTGTTAGTAAGTGGGTGAATCTGTTCTGTACTATTAGTTGTAGCACTAATCTAGGCACACTGCCATTTTATCTGGCAAACCGCCTAGTCACTATCTTCTTATTCCATCGCGTATTATCTCAAGATAAGGCTGTTTTATAACTGTATAGCTTAGACCAACACTTTTACAGAGTCGCGCTCACTACGATGCCACTCATAAAGACCGACAAAAGAGTTCACCTGATAGACCATGGTTTGAATAGCAAAGATATAATTGCCTGACATGAGATTTACCGTTAACCAAACGAAGTTAGAGATAATCCATAACCACCAGTTAAAAGAATAGCGCAAAATCATCGCCGCTTGGGCAGTGATAGAGAGTACAAAGGCGATGACGTTAATCCAGAAAAAAGAGATGAGTCCCAAAAACTTACTATTATCGTCTTCTACAACGGCATAACCGTAGCTCGCAAGTAAATCATTGACCGTTGGAAACAGTGCCAAACCGATGATCATGAAGGTGATGGTAATTAGCCAGACCCATTTACTGGCTGATTTGGGCACCATATCACCGTCTAAATCCGTGTGCTTGGACCAATAAAAGATACCGTAAACATGAGTGAAAAAATTAAATAAAGGCGCAAGCATCAGACCAACTGCACCGGCGGTGCCTTGGACGATGACCTCGCCAGCAGTCGCTGCCATCCCAAAACCATTACCCATGACGTTTTTGCGAAACGATAGTGACACCACGCAAATTAAGCCAATGAAAGACACGCCCAGATAAAACATATCAAGAGTCGTATGCTCAGTCGTGAGCCAAAATCCAGCTGATAGCGCCAAAACCCCACAAATGAACCAGATAATAATCCATTGCAGCGCCCATTTTCCGGTAATGTTGTCCAGTAGCTGAATGCGCATAAGTTTCTTTCCTTAAATTATTATTGTTGTTATTTTATGCTTTTTTACCATAAATAAGCTCATCGATAATAACCAATGCTTGCTTGTAGCGCTCATCATAGTCAGGTGCATCAATCATATAGGGCTGTATCTCATGCTGAGCAAAGATATCCAGTAATCGCTGCTCAAAGCGTCCACGGGCATCAGGAGTGCCCAAAGAGCGCATACCATCATCGACCCATGGCGTATTGTTATCGAGCATAATGGTATGGTCCAAACGGAACTCGTCGATACAGGCAGCCACAAACGGATGTGTGCGACCCTCATACTCTTCACAAAACGCTTGTGTGGTCACAAAGTCGGTATCGATAATCGTAACAGGCGCTGTTGCGGTAGCCGCAGCCTCTCGAATAGCCTGAGCATGATTGAGCGCAATCGGTCCATAGTCGCTATATTGCAAGCCAATCTCTCGTCCGCCCAGATCTGTTGCTACATACAAGCGCCCCATCTCTAGCGCAAAGGTAGCGCCATAATAGTTCGCCAGCTTATGCACCAAGGTCGTCTTGCCAGAGCTTTCTCCGCCAACTATGGCTATCGTCTTAGTATACTCACTGCGCGCTTGCGGGTGTATGGCTGTCCAATGGGCAATTGGATCACGAGCAATGGCATAAGAGTCAAACTCTGGCAGCAGTGGCGTAGTCAGTACGGTCATTGCCAACTGCTCTTGGACGTTGCTGTTGGCTAATGGATGGTTGTCCGCGACGAATAATACCGTATCTGTCGGTAGGTTTAATGCCTCAATTAGACGTTGCAACTTGGCATTGCTAGCAGGCACGTCAATAGTGACGTCATCAAAATTATCATGTAGCGGCAGCTCGACTTTATCAGTGGTATGAATCTGGATGAAAGGCAGATCAGCACAAGCCATCTGTAGCCAGCGAGCTTTGTCTTGTAGGGTGATGGTAAAGTCTGAATGCGGTGAAGGATGGACGGTGATGACGATGTGCAAGGTCTTTGCTTGTCCTGCCGCATCCAAGATACTACGCATTTGCCCTAGATGTAGGGGTTCGAAGTGCCCAATCATTAAGCCAGTATCGTACATAATATTTCCTAAAATTTATTTTATGGGTTGGCGCTTTTTATCAGAACGCTCAAGTCTTTCGTTAAATTTATCAGTTATTTATCATCGATTGGTGATGCTTGAAGTAATTTTAGTAACATCATACAAAGGTTTTTTGAGCGTTGCAGGTAGGTTATCGTAAATGTGAGCTTTAATATGGTGAGCACTTGTAAATATTCATGATTTTACTAACTTCACTCATATGTCGTATCAACAACGAGGTTGGACACAAAGATTGGTTATGAAATAGTCGGGGCGGTTCATAGTAATAATAATTACATCGTAAAATTAGCGCAAGAAGAGCGTAACAAAGTCATCTCTGAAACATTTTGAAATAGTTATTTAAAATCAGGGAGTTACCGCAGTTTATGACAGGTTAGTGCAAGTTTAGGTAGCATAAAGTCACAAAGCACACCTACACTGCCAACAGATAAAATTTGAATGCTTGCTATAATCGTTTATAAGTTAATAAGACCTAAAGACAACTGATAGAAATATTGATAAATAAGCAGGTCTGAAATAGCACTAAAATATTAAAAAGACAAAAAAAGAGAGGTATGAGATTTGGCTAAATTAGCAAAATTACATCGCTCACAGAACAGCCGTATGATTGCAGGTGTGATGGGCGGAATAGCAGAATACTTAGGTTGGTCACCGATGTGGGTGCGTCTATTATTCGTAGTGGTGTCTTCCTTGAGCGCTGCAGTACCTGGAATACTAATCTATATCATCTTATGGATTGTGATGCCGAAAGCTACCAGTCAGTCATATCAATAGCACTTAAAGATAATATAGTAGTCCACAAAAAGTAAAAAGCCTGACCAAAACAGGATAGCAGCGATACACTTTTCCTCCTGCCCAGATGCTAACCCATCTGGGTATTTTTTTGTCCTGTGATTTTTGCGCTATAGTCAGTTGAAAATAAAACTGTTATATAAATTAAAACGCACTACTGGTATAAATTTTACTTGCGTGCTGTATTCACAGAGGCTACGCAAAATTCATTCCAGTAGTGCTATGTTCTTTTTAGAGTGCATCGACTATGTTGATCATATATATGTTACAACCTGCTCTAAGCGATGAGTTTTTGTGATTTAGTATTTATTGACACTGATGCCTCTCTGGTTTTTGCGATATTTTGCGCTCAAGAGAAATTTAGTTGCTGTAAATATGGATAAAATAGCCGTTTTTTAGTAAGGTGGGCAGGCAAATAGATTCGTTGCCAAATCGGTCATGCGAACCCTATTAAGGTTTCATTTAATAATACTCATTCCACAGTGGCTTTATGACGATGCCCCAAACTATGACAATCCAAACTATGACATCCCAAGTGAAAAACTCTCAACCAATGACTTTTCAAGACTTGATTTTAACTCTACAAAATTACTGGGCAGATAAGGGCTGTGTGGTCTTACAGCCTTATGACATGGAAGTGGGAGCAGGTACTTTCCATACCGCTACTTTCTTGCGCTCATTAGGTCCTGAGCGCTGGAACGCGGCTTACGTTCAGCCGTCACGCCGTCCAACCGATGGCCGCTATGGTGATAACCCAAACCGCTTGCAGCATTATTATCAGTTCCAAGTAGTATTGAAGCCCAATCCGCCCAATATCCAAGAGTTGTATTTGGACTCGCTAAAAGCCATTGGTATTGATCCTTTGGTGCATGATGTGCGTTTCGTTGAAGACAACTGGGAGTCGCCAACGCTTGGTGCGTGGGGACTGGGCTGGGAGATTTGGCTCAACGGTATGGAAGTCACGCAGTTTACTTACTTCCAGCAAGTGGGCGGCATTGAATGTTTCCCAGTAACTGGCGAGATTACATACGGTCTGGAGCGTTTGGCCATGTATGTGCAAGGCGTCGATAGCGTCTATGATCTGGTCTGGGCAGATGGCGAGTTTGGCCGTGTCACTTATGGCGATGTGTTTCATCAAAACGAAGTTGAGCAATCGACCTATAACTTCGAGCACGCTGATGTGCCGATGATGGGTCAGATGTTTGATTTTTATGAGCAGCAAGCAGATAAGTTGGTTGCCGCTGGTTTGCCATTACCTGCTTATGAGATGGTGCTAAAAGCCTCACATACCTTTAACTTATTAGATGCACGCGGTGCGATTTCGGTGACTGAGCGTCAGCGTTTTATTTTACGTGTGCGCACGCTGGCACGCAAAGTCGCGTTTGGTTATGTAGAAGCACGCGCCAAGCTTGGCTTCCCGCTGGCAGATGAGGCACATCGCCAAGCGGCGCTCGATAAGTATTTGCCAAAAGAAGAAAATGACATGGCAGCTAAAAACTCAAAATCCACTCAAAAAAACAACGATAAATAGGAGCATCCCATGAGTACTATTCTATTTGAACTGGGGTGTGAAGAGCTACCTCCAAAGAGCCTAAAGCCATTGCGTGATGCGCTACAAAAAAGCGTCACCGAACAGTTGGCTGAGGCTGATATCAGCTTTGATAGCATGAAGGCCTTTGCCGCGCCGCGTCGTCTGGCTATTCAGATACAAGGCATTAGTGACAAGCAGCCTGACCGCACAGAACAAAAACGTGGCCCTGCGATTAAAGCAGCGTTTGACGCTGATGGTAATCCTACTCGCGCGGCAATGGGCTTTGCCAAAGGGTTAGGTATCGAAGCAAGCGAGCTTACGACCATTAACACCGATAAAGGTGATTATGTCGGCTACGAGCAAACCATTCATGGTCAAGCGACAACTGAGCTGCTGCCCGCTATTTTTCAAACCGCGCTTGATGATTTACCAATTGCCAAGCGTATGCGCTCAGGGGCGAGCCGCAATGAGTTCGTGCGCCCAGTACAGTGGGCGGTATTGATGCAGGACAGTGCAGTTATCGAGGCCACCATTCAAGGACATCAAACGGGTACGCAGACACGTGGGCACCGTTTCCACAGTCCTGACTTTTATAACATCGAGCATGCCAATGACTATGAGCCACTGCTAGACGGCCTAAAAGTCGTTGCGGACTTTGATAAGCGTCAGATGCTGATCAAAAACCAAGTCAAAGCACTGGCCGACGAAATCAATGCTGATGCCATCGTGCCGCAGGGTTTGTTAGATGAAGTCACAGCCTTGGTAGACTTTCCAATTGCGCTACGAGCGGACTTTGAAGCGCGCTTTTTGCAAGTACCACAAGAAGCGCTAATCTCAACCATGCAAGCGGATCAGAAGTACTTTTGTCTGACAGATAAAGCTGGCACGCTACAGCCTTACTTTATCTTTATCACCAATATCGAATCAAAAGATCCTCAGCAGATTATCGAAGGTAACGAAAAGGTCGTGCGTCCGCGTTTGGCTGATGCTGAGTTCTTCTTTTTACAAGATCAAAAGCAGCCATTATTTGCGCTGACAGAAAGCTTGAAAACTCGTGTGTTCCAAGATCAGTTGGGTACGATTTGGGAAAAGTCTGAGCGTATTGCTAAGCTGGCTGCTTATATTGCAGCCTTAATGCAGCAGCAAGGTCATGAAATTAATATCGATGACACGGTACGTGCTGCCATGCTGTCAAAAGCAGATTTGGCAAGTTCACTCGTCGGTGAGTATCCTGAATTGCAAGGTATTGCAGGTACCTATTATGCGCGCCTGAATGATGAGCCTGAAGCCGTCGCTGCCAGTTTGGAAGAGCAGTATCTTCCAAAGTTCAGTGGTGACGTATTACCGCAAACATCGATTGGTATCTGCTTAGCATTAGCAGATCGCTTGGATACCTTAGTCGGTATTTTTGCTATTGACCAAGCGCCGACTGGTTCAAAAGATCCGTTCAGCTTGCGCCGTTCAGCAATTGGCATCTTGCGTATTTTGATCGAAAAAGAGCTGCCCATTAATTTGGTGGCGCTCGTTGAGCAAGCGATCAAAGCCTATCATCATCAAATTGGTTCAAAGCTTGCAGTAGATAACAGCAATACGACTCTTAAAATGGGTGATACCTTTACGCAAGTGATGGGCTTTTTAAATTCACGTTATCGCGCTATGTATACCGAGCAAGGCGTCAGCGTCGATACCATTCAAGCAGTGCAGGCAATTCACCCACATATGCCACTTGATTTTGATCAGCGTATTCGAGCGGTACAGACCTTTAGCGAGCTGCCACAAGCTGAGCAGTTGGCTGATTCTAATAAGCGTGTGGCAAATATTTTAGCCAAGTCTGAAGAGACGGTCGCTGATAAAGTGGATGAAGCCTTGTTGACTGAGCCTGCAGAGCAAGCACTGTATGAGACGGTTCGCCAAGCGCAAACGGCTGTCACGCCACTGCTTGCAGAAGCTGACTATACGCAAGTATTGCAAACATTGGCTGGCTTAGATGCACCGCTCACGCAGTTCTTTGACGATGTGATGGTCAATAGTGAAGATGCAGCGCTTAAAAACAACCGTTTGGTATTGCTTAAGCAAGTGCGGGCGCTGTTCTTAACAGTGGCTGATATCAGTGAGTTGCAAATTTAAGCATATCTGTTGAGTATTATTGTTATCAATAAAACACCATAAAATAAAAAACTGGCTACGCGATAGCCAGTTTTTTGATTTATATAAGTGATTAAAAAGCCTTAATAAATAACAGTGTAGCAATTGTGCTATCAGTATTGTTTACGTAAACTTTATGTCATCGCCGTATTTTTACTCAAAAAATATCACGTCTAAAAGATTAATCAAAGGAGCGTTGCCGTGGCTGCTGCTATTATTGTCATCGTTATTATTTGGATCTCGATGTGGGGGTTTTATAAGTTCATGTATCCACGTCCACCGCAAAGCATGATGCCTAAAGAAGGTGATGTGACCACCCCGCGTCATTGCGACTTTTGCGGCAACAGTCTTGCTGAATATCGCGGTGTGCTTGAAACCATCTCTACCGCGACTGCTAGTGAGAATAACCCACCCAAAGGTGAGCTATTCTTTTGTAACTATGAGCATCAGGCAGACTATCACGCTGGTAAAAGCTATCAGCCAGGAGTGTAGGCTGCCGTATAGGCGCTTATAAGACAGACTGGGCGTCTTTCATGATTTTGCTCAGGAGCATCTCCGCCTGTTTGGACGCTTGTGCTGCATCATCACTGGCTTTAGTCTGGGTATGAATCTTTTCATAAAGGTTTAAGCAGCATAATACCAGTAGATTTTCTTGGCTTAAGCTCGGTGCGCCTTTTTTGATATCGAGAAGAAAGTTATTGATATAATATACCGCTGAACGTAGCTCTGCTTCTTCATGCACTGGGCAATAGATCTGATACGTTATCCCAGCGATGACGATATCGACCTTTTTCATTTGTGGTTCAGGGGCGCTTGTTTTTGCAGTTGCGTCCTTAGTGGCTGCTGTTTCTACAGGTGTTTTTTTAGCATTATTGGTTTGCTCTGGCAAGTTTTGGGTTTTTTGAGAGTGTGGCTTATCATTTGCAGCGGTCTTGCTATTGTTATCAGTCATGAGAAATCCTACAAAATAATGTCATTGAATTAGTATAAGTGGGTATGCGTAATCAGGAGCAACACGCTACGTCAGCGCTTACTGGCTTTATGCTCTCGAGATTGCTCTTTATAGTTGCTTAGCTCTCAACAGTTACGGTTAGCCTTCCATCTGGTCGATGCGAGTCAGTCGTTTTAACACTACTTGGGTGCGCTCTGCGGCCAATAGGTTTTTTTCTTGTAAATCGTGATTTTGTTGTTTGAGCTCGCTATTTTGCTGTTTAAGTTCGTTGTTCTGCTGTAGAAGCTCTCTGTTTTGTTGTTGCAACTCGCCCAATTGTGTTTGCAGTTTGTCTTGCTCTTCACCGATCATATGATGCGCTTCGGCAAGGCTTTGATAGCGCTTATCAAGATCAGCCAGTTGTTTTTTTGTTGTAGCGTATTCAGTATTACGGCTATCAAGTTGTGTTTTGAGAGCAGCCAACTCTTTTGGATCGGCATTGGGCTTTTGTTTGAGGCTGCTAAGTTCAGCACTGACAAGCTGATGCTGTTTTTTGATGTCGAGTATCATTTTTTCTAAGCTTCTAAGTTGATCATACATAGTCAGTTTTTATCCTTAACAAGTAATACGTGGATGAATTTGTTTCGTTACGTTTAATAATGCCATAGGTGACCGCATAATATCTATATCAACAAAGTAATTGCGCGTATTACGCTCTATTTTTGACCCTTATTAGTCATGGTGCTACAAACAATGTAGGGCTATGCTTATTTATAACCAGTAGACGCTCATCGTTAGGCGTTAATTAATCGATAGGATATATATTATGAATGACAATATTTCTGGCTGGAACACGTGGAGTATTACCTTTGAGCAATGGAATGACGTGAGTATCAGTGAGCTGCATGGCTTGATGACAGGGCTGATGACGGCTTGTTATGCACCTGATGAAGCGGGCTGGGCGACAGTGCTCGAGGAGCTCAGCTTTGCGCCATTGCCAGAGCCTGCATTGACCTTGCTTACTGAAGAAGCAGAAGATACGGTATTTCAGCTAAAAGATAAAGATGATGCCTATGCTTACACGCCACTGGTACCTGATGACGAACATGATCTATACGAGCGTGTAATGGCACTGAAACAGTGGGCAAATGGCTTTATGACGGGTTTTGGGATTAGCGATTGCCGTCTAACTGCAGAAGAGAACGAGATGCTGAGCGACTTGGCAAAGATTGGTGCTATTCGTCTCGAAGAAGATGAGGATTATGAAGGCGGCGAAGAGTCCTATCTTTATATTTATGAGTTTGCGCGCATGGTGCCAGTCAGTTTTGCCACCCGCAAGCGCAAGCCAGTAAAAGAGCTGGCGCTAATAGCAGGTCTGCCAATGGGTGCCAAAACCACTAAAGAGCTGCAAGCAGAGGGTAAGCTACTCAAACCAATGCCACCTGTCGTAGATGTGATGAACCAACATAACCCGTCATAAGCCTTTATTTAGAAGGTCGTTTGCAACACAGTATAGAATAAGGTAATAAAGAGTAAGATAATAAAAGGACGAC
This sequence comes from Psychrobacter sp. H8-1, assembly GCF_904846575.1. Taxonomy (NCBI): domain Bacteria; kingdom Pseudomonadati; phylum Pseudomonadota; class Gammaproteobacteria; order Moraxellales; family Moraxellaceae; genus Psychrobacter; species Psychrobacter sp. H8-1. Next base: position 2,549,900 of record NZ_CAJHBG010000001.1, on the reverse strand, counting down.
TATGATGATTACTGACAAGGATATGACCCATTTGCGCCGCTGCGTTGAGCTTGCTGCCGAAGCTTTGGATGCGGGCGATAAGCCATTTGGTAGCGTGTTGGTCGATGGTGATGGCAATGTATTGCAGGAAGACCGTAACCGCGCCAATACGGTCGACGCAACGTATCACCCTGAGATTGCTGTCGCAAAGTGGGCGGCACAAAACATGACTGCTGAAGCGCGTGCAAAAGCGGTAGTTTATACATCAGGTGAGCATTGTGCGATGTGCTCTGCGGCGCATGCTTGGGCAGGACTGGGACGTATTGTCTATGTCAGTTCCTCAAAACAGCTGGGTGAGTGGATGGCGGAGGCTGGGGTAACATCAGACTCACCGATTAATACCTTATCTATTCAAGAGGTCGCGCCCAATATACCAGTCGCAGGTCCTATTGCTGGCTTGGATGAAGAAATAAAAGCGCTGCAGCAGCGCTCGCTCCAAAAAGGTTAGCGTTTTTATCTTATATCATGATAAGGATATCCCATGGTTTTAAATAACAATGACAGTCAACTTATAAATACTGCTTATCCAATGACAAGCATCGATTGGCTAACGCGTCTGATTGGCTTTGATACCGTCAGTCGCTATTCAAATTTGGCATTGATTGAAGAGGTGCAAGGGTACTGTGAACAATTGGGATTGAGCGTTGATTTGACCTTTAATGAAGCGAAAGATAAAGCCAATCTATTTGTCACTGTGCCAGCAGGGGCAAACGCTGATCAAGTCAATCACGGTCTCGTGCTATCTGGGCATACCGATGTGGTGCCTGTCGATGGCCAAGACTGGTCGTCAGATCCGTTCACTGCCACGATTCGTGACGACAAGCTATACGGACGCGGGTCTTGTGATATGAAGGGCTTTATTGCTTGTGCATTGACGCTATTGCCGCAAGCGGTAAAGCTGTCTAATGCAGGCCAACTTCGTCGTCCGCTGCATTTGGCGTTATCATTTGATGAAGAGGTTGGCTGCCTAGGTGCGCCACTGATATTAGCAGACTTGAAGGCGCGTGGTATTGCGCCTGATTATTGTATCGTTGGTGAGCCGACTAATATGACGATGGTGGTGGCTCATAAAGGCATCGCTGTCTATCGTTGCCGCGTTCATGGCAAGTCTGCGCATTCGTCATTAACTGCGCAGGGTGTCAATGCCATCAGCTACGCCAGTCGTCTGATTGGTTATGTCGATGAGTTGGCGGAAGAGATCAGTCATCGAGAGGATAATGACTCTTTGTTCGATGTGCCTTATTCGACACTGTCAGTGGGTACGATACAAGGTGGCACAGCAACCAACATTGTTCCCAATCTCTGTGAGTTTACCTTTGACTATCGCAATCTGCCACATATGACGCAAGAGGATATCCTTGCGCCTATCAAAGCTAAAGTGGCTGAACTAAGCGCACAGATGCAAGCGCGCGCACCAGAGACTGGCATTGAACTGCTGCAACAAGAGAGCGTGCCTGCGATGACGGATAATGACAATGGCGAGCTGCAAAATCTGATAAGCGTGCTTACAGGCGATGATGAGCGTCATAAAGTCGCTTACGCCACTGAAGGCGGGCAATTTACCAATGCTGGCATTCCAACGATTATCTGCGGGCCTGGTAGCATTGAGCAGGCACACAAAGCCAATGAGTTTGTGAAGCTGAGTGAGATTGAACGCTGTGATGGATTTTTGCAAAAGCTGCTAGATAGCTGCACGGTAAGCGCTTAAACCACTCGATTTTGATATAAATTGCTATAAAATACACCGTCTTTATGGCGGTGTTTGTTTTTTAGTACTATCGCAATGTTCAGTTAATGTTTTCTAATAATAACAAAGTAGGGGTTGGTCGATGTCTTGGCATCTGTTTACTGTATTTTTTGTCAGCACTTTTTTTATTTCCGCGACCCCAGGCCCCAATATGCTCCTAGCATTTCAATATGGGCTAAATTATGGTGTTAAGCGCACATTATGGACGTTGGCAGGTCTGAGCCTTGGGCTCTTCATCCTGTTATTATCGACCTTGCTTGGGCTTGACGTTATTAGCCGTCAGTCACCTTGGCTGTTGGATATTATTAAGACGGTTGGCGCGTTATATTTAATCTATTTAGGTGTCGCATCATGGCGCGATGCAGGCGACGGTAGCTTAATGAGTGATGCGCAAGAGATGGGTGCCGAAGTAGCTGCTGACTATCCTAGCACTATGCAGCATACGGCTGATATGCCTAAGCCACGCTCACTATCGAGTGCGGCAGTCAGAGAATATCCGAGCAATGTGACTTTATTTCGTACTGGCGTTTGGGTGTCATTATCTAACCCGAAAGCCATCTTGTTCTTCGCCGCCTTTTTCCCCAAGTTTATCAATTTCAGTGCGCCACTATGGCCACAGTATATCTTACTGACTATAGGGCTGTTTTTCAGTGAAACTATTTGGCAGATCATTTATACCGTTGGTGGTAAACAGTTGGCTGGATGGCTAGATATTGGCAACCGTTTAGCATGGCTAAACCGCGCTTGCGGGGTGATATTTATCTTAATTGCAGCGGCTTTGTTGGCTGAGGTGGCTAGTACCTTTATTGCTTAAAAAATATAAGCAGTTGAAGAGGTATCAGAGCACAATAACACCGCCCGACTATTTAGAGAGCGAATTGAGCGAATTAGAGAGCGAATCGAGAAAAATAGAGAGCGAGTCGAGCGAATTAGTGAACGTACAGAGCAAAATAGAGCAGTCACAAGCGAAAATAACAGGCTCGCAAAGGGGAATACAGACGGAATTGCAGGAATTAAGCAAATTGCTGAACAAACCAGAGCCGTAATAAAAGCCAAAGAACAAGAACTTGCACGTGCTAGAGCACCCACAAGGTCACGATCTCCAAGCATGGGTCGCTAACTGTGCCTGATACCAACTCATAACTGGAAGTCATTTAAATAAATAGAGAGAAGTAAAAACTATGCAATCACTGAAAAGCATATTCATTACTGTGGCAATGACATTGGCATTGCTGTTTGGAGTAACATCATCAGTGATAGCAAGTCCATTTTCAGATTTTGAAAACACTAAAAAAATAGCAGAGTGTGGTAATCCCATGTCTCAAGCTGCTCTCGGTTCAATGTATTATAACGGTTTAGGCGTTAGACAGAACTATGAAAGGGCGTTTTACTGGCATAAAAAATCTGCTGAGCAAGGATATGCAGGCGGTCAAACTATGCTCGGGATTTCTTATCATCAAGGTGATGGTGTTCGACAAGATTACAGTAAAGGACTTTATTGGCTTAGAAAAGCAGCTAAGCAAAAAGATACTAATGCTCTAAATTATATTGGATTAATTTATGAAGAAGGTTGGGGCGTCCGTCAAAACAAAGCTGATGCCAAAGAGTGGTATGGAAAAGCTTGTGATAATGGAGACCAGTTAGGCTGTAATTATTATCGAAAATTAAATGAGCAAGGTTACTAATTTGGCGCTTATTTAGATTGATAGAAGTAAAAAAACGGATTTTCTCTTATTAAGATGGGGCGGATTTTTATGTTTTTGCATCTTTCGTATCAGCAAGTGTTAAGTATATTCATATCAGTTTCTAATGAAGATGTAGTTATTTGAGCTAATCCATTTTTATAAACGGTATCAGGAGTACAAAGATTTGACTCTCAATAAATCTAAATTAATTTTCATTATTTTGAGCTTTACGCTAACAGCCATCATTCTTACAGGTTGTCAGAAAACTCAAGGTACAGCTACGAGTATATTTAAAGAGATGCAGGAATTAGCTAAACAAGGTGACGCTGGGGATCAATACAATTTGGGAATGATGTATGAGTATGGTCACGGTGTGGAAAAGGATTATACCAAGGCGTTTAAATGGTATGAAAAGGCTGCTAAACAAGGTCTTGCTGATGCTCAATATAATCTTGGAGTGATGTATTATTATCATCGCGGAGTGGAAACCGATTATACCAAGGCGTTTAAGTGGTATGAAAAGGCTGCTAAACAAGAGCATGCTCATGCTCAGGACAGGGTTGGAGATATGTACAAAAATGGGCAAGGCGTGGAAACCGATTATACCAAGGCGTTTAAATGGTATGAACAAGCTGCCAACCAAGGTCTTATTAGTGGCCTTGCATCGATGTATAAAGAAGGTTTAGGGGTAAGGCAGGATTATACCAAGGTGTTTGAATTGTATGAAAAAGCTGCGAACCAAGGCGATGTTAGTTATCAATTCCTCCTTGGAGTGATGTATGAAAAAGGTGAAGGAGTGCATGAAGATTATGGCCAAGCAATTGAGTGGTATGAAAAAGCTGCGAACCAAGGTGATGTTGGAGCTCAAGAAAATATGGCATTTATGTACGCTGCAGGTCGAGGCGTAGAAAGAAATGGATTCAAGGCAAGCGATTTGCTTGAAGAACAAGCTAAAAAAAGAAAGTTGAAGTCTGCGATTTTAGACTATGTTTATCTTTATGGCGAAGGTACAGGACCACTTGACGAAGGCCAACATCTACGTAAAGACGAAGGCACAGGTCTACGTAAAGACTATCTTAAGGTAATTAAGTGGTATGAAGAAGCTGCAAACCAAGGCGATGTTAGTTCTGCATACAACCTTGGAATGATGTATGTAAAAGGTGAAGGAGTGCATGAAGATTATGACAAAGCACTTCAGTGGTTTGGTAAAGCTTGTGACAATGGGTCACAAAATAGCTGTGATAAATATCGAATATTAAATGAAAGGTAGGGTTTAGATTATTCGGCAGTTTTTTTGATTGATAGACTACATTGTAATTTTGATCTCATGAAAGAAAATAGCAAGAATAAAAATGAGTTAAAGACCCCTATTGTTCGCACAAAGGTAGATTATGGTAAATGGTTTTAGGGGTAAAAAGTCACCGAGCCGAACGCTCTAAAATATGTCTGCTATCATATTAAAAGTGCACAAGTGTAAATCCCAAAAACCAATTAGTAGAGATTCGCCATGGCATTTTTTAAGACCTCTTTAATACGTAAACTAACCCTCTTTTTAGCAGCAGCGATGTTGTCTGTCTCAGCAATGGCCACTGATTTTAACGAAAATAAAAGATTAGCCAACCAAGGCAATGCGTCTGCTCAATACAATCTTGGAGTTATGTACTACAAGGGCGAAGGGGTTAAAAAGGATAATGCTAAGGCCATTGAGTGGTTTAAACTGGCAGCTAACCAAGGCCATCCTAGGTCCCAATACAATCTTGAGGCTATGTACAGCAATGGTGAAAGTGCGTATCCATATAAGATTGCGTCAGAACGAATATCTGAGCCTGTGCCAGTATTTCTTCGTTCGCCAACAACAGCTGCAGCCCAAGCTATAGCTCAAGCTGAGGCAGATATAAAAGCAGCTCAAGCTGCAGTAGGTATAGAAATTGCTCAAGATGAGGTAGAAGTTGCTAAAGCTAGGGCAGGTTTAAAGAAGTTTTCTACAGATCTGGCTAAAGGTACGAAGTCTAAAAGTCCATTCGAAGCCAAAGCAAAGCGAGGTGATGCTAGAGCTCAATATTTTTTTGGAGCAGAGTATTTCGGTGGCTTTGGGAGTGTTAAAGATTATAAAAAGGCATTTGAATGGTGGGAAAAATCAGCTTATCAAGGGAATGTGGACGCTCAATACGATCTTGGAGGGATGTATTTTAATGGCTATGGAACTACTAGGGATTATAAAAAGGGGATTGAATGGTGGGAGAGAGCAGCTCATCAAGGGAGTGCTAAAGCTCAATATAGTCTTGGTTTAACATATCAAAAAGGTTATGGGACTTATGGCGCAGGTAAGGATTATAAAAAGGCAGTTACGTGGTATCAGAAAGCTGCTGAACAAGGAAACGCAGATGCGCAAAATAACCTAGGTTATATGTATAGCAGTGGACTTGGCTTACGACAAAATCATAAAAAAGCACTTGAGTGGTTTCAGAAGTCAGCCAAGCAAGGGAATGTTGATGGACAAAATAATGTTGGTCGCATGTACTTAAAGGGCAATGGAGTTCGTCAAAACAAAGCTAAAGCTAAAGAAATATTTGGTAAAACCTGTGATGACGGTGATCAAGCTGGATGTGATAACTACCGATTTTTGAACTAAAGATAGGGTGCTGAGTATTAAGTGGTTTTTATTTCTAGATCAACGTTTATGGAAAACAATGCCTCAAGCAGTCTTGTCCTAACAGTGACGTAGGTACAACTTTTGAGAGCGATGTAAGCCACAAATGGCATGACTTTGAGAAGAAATTGTTGTTTGACGCAGAGGTAAGGAAAGCGTAAACTCAAGTGCTAGAAACGAGTAACCCCCAATGCTTGCAGGCATCGGGGAGACCATCCCAGATTCTGTGTAACTGCCATTTAGATTAAATGCTTACTAATACGGTCATCAAACATAATCATAAAGCGATTTAAAGCAGACGTCCAGTTACGAATCGGCATCGACCACTTTTTGGATGCCTGCTGAGTTGCTAAGTACACCACTTTAAATGCAGCTTGATCAGATGGGAACACCTTACGCTTATTCACTGCTGTCCGAATCACGCTGTTTAGCGACTCTATCGCATTAGTAGTATAAATCGCTTTTCTAATGTCTTTAGGATAATTAAAGAACACCGTTAAGCCCTCCCAGTTATTGCGCCAAGACTTGACCACATGCGGATAACTTTCGCCCCACACCTCATCAAAGTGCTCAAGATTGGCCTCTGCCATCTCAAGGGTATCAGCGCCGTAGATGGCTTTTAAATCAGCCGCTACGGCCTTTTTATCCGTCCACGGTACGAACTTCATTGAGTAACGCACCATGTGTACGATACACAGCTGAACCTGTGCCTTTGGATAGACGGTGTTAATGGCATCAGGGAAGCCCTTTAGACCGTCAACACAAGCGATTAAGATGTCTTGTACGCCACGGTTTTGAAGCTCGGTAAGAACACCTAGCCAGAACTTAGCGCCTTCATTCTCTGAGAGCCACATACCAAGCAGCTCTTTTTTACCGTTAAGGTTAACGCCTAGGGCTAAGTAAATGGCTTTGTTGATGATCTGCTTGTCTTGACGTATCTTCACGACGATGCAGTCTAGATAGACGATAGGATAAACACTGCTCAGCGGCCGGTTCTGCCAAGCAGTGATGTCCTCTAATATGTTATCGGTGACTCTTGAGACAAGAGAGCTTGAGATGTCGACATCGTAGAGCTCTTTAATGCTCTCTACGATCTCAGTGGTGGTTTGACCCTTGGCGTAAAGGAATATGATTTTATCATCGAGACCTGAGATACGGGTTTGATGCTTACTAACGAGTACAGGCTCAAAGCTGCTATCACGGTCTCTTGGGGTAGAGATTTCAAGATCGCCTGTATCACTGCGGACGGTCTTTTTAGTGTGTCCGTTGCGCTTGTTTGGTTTATCTGCTTTCTCATGCTTGGGGTAGCCGAGATGGTCTTCCATCTCAGCCTCTAAGGCAGTATCGATAAAGGATTGCATGAGCTGCTTTTGAAAGTCTTTGATGTCATCAAAGCTGTTCATGCTACCAGCCATTTGCTCGGCCAGTTTTTTAATGTCAGATTGGGTAGTCATTGCTTATTCTCCTGTTAGGGGATTATAAGCAGTTACACAGTTTTTAGGAAACTCCCGCATCGGGGGTTAGATGAATTTTAATCTGTGTCAGCAGATATAAAACCCACCATATTCGAACGGTCATTTTATATCAGCAGGCGCACCAACACAAGTGTGCGTGATGTTAATACTACCGGAAATATACGAAACACTCCCCCATAAGCCCTATTGCACCGATGATTTAGGTAATCTTGTCATTCGTCCTAAGCAAACTGCCGTCAAAATGCGGTACATCCAGCACAACCCCCCTTGCATGACCCACTTCATTTGCTTAGACATTGATCATAAGCATGGCGCAATGCGTTGGGCAGAAGAATACCTACCACCGCCACGGTGGACAAGCCAAAACCCTTCAAACGGACACGCTCATATTGTTTATGAGCTAAAAACACCTGTTTGTACCAGTGAACATGGCAGCCGTAAAGCCTTAGACTATCTCGCTAAGATACAAGCAGGACTTGTTAGAGAGACAAGAGCAGACGATAGTGAGAAAAGAATGACGCCATAAATAACAATAGCGAACAGCTAACGCGCATAGCATTTACCATGCATGCAAAAATGGCACAGCAGACAAGATAAAAAGGATTGCAAAGGCAGATAATATAACACCTGATAACAAAGGTGAACCCTTACCAAGGATAAGTACAATTAGAAAGGCAATGAGATAGCTATAAAAATAAGCCTTTATAGAAGAATTTCGTTTTTCTTTCTCATACTTATTATTATTTTGAAATCCTCTTTGCTACAAGGGTTTGAATTTGATGGGTTAGTGCTTATTTGGCGTAGATACACCGTAGAAAGTAACTTCTAGTGATAAAAAAGCCGTTCACTAGCCATAGCAAACGGCTTTTCTTATCTAAAATCATATTATGAAAATTGATTTAAGCCAGCACTTCCTCAAGCTCACCCTTCACCATATGCGGGCTGACAAAGTCGGTCACACGGACGCTGACGATTTTACCTAATAGCTCCGCCATTTTCTCAGCGTCATAAGGGAACATTACTGTGCGTGTATTATCCGCGGTACCAATCAAGCAGTCTGGATGACGGTCGGCAATTTGTTCGACCAATACCCGTGTCGTGGTGCCGACCATTTCATGAGTTTTGGCAAGCGTTGAATCGATAATGACCTTTTGAAATTCAGCCAAGCGTGCTTTTTTGGTGGCAAAGCTCACATCATCGGGCAATTCTGCTGCTGGTGTGCCCGGACGTTTGGAGTAAATAAAGCTGTACGAGTGGTCAAAGTTCAGCTCTTTTGCCAAGTTTAATGTCGCTTGAAAGTCTTCATCGGTCTCACCTGGGAAGCCAATGATAAAGTCACTCGATAAATAAATATCAGGGCGAATGGCTTTTAGCTTATTAATCTGATCGATATAGACATCAATAGTGTGGTTGCGTTTCATCGCAGCTAATATCGCATTAGAGCCGCTTTGCACTGGTAGATGTAAGTGCGAAACCAGCTCTGGCAACTGCGCATAAGCGTCAATGATATCATCGGTGAACTCTAACGGATGGCTGGTGGTATAGCGAATACGCTCAACGCCATCGACATGCGAGACATAGTGCAATAGCTCGGCAAAACGGCAAATACTGCCATCGTCTTTTTCGCCGCGATAGCCATTGACGTTTTGACCCAATAGGTTAATTTCACGAACGCCTTGCGCTGCTAGGCTATCAATCTCTGCCAATACATCATCGAGAGGACGAGACAACTCTTCACCGCGGGTATAAGGCACCACGCAAAACGAGCAGTATTTTGAGCAGCCTTCCATGATAGACACAAAGGCTTTATAACCGTCGACTTTTGGCTCGGGTAAGAAGTCAAATTTTTCGATACTGGGAAAGGAGACGTCAACCGTACCAATACGGTTCTTAGGTGCGATGTCACGCTGTTCACTAGATTGGTCGTAGAGCTCTGGCAGGCGATGTAAGGTTTGCGGGCCAAATATCATGTCGACGTAGGGGGCGCGTTTTTGGATATTATCGCCTTCTTGTGAGGCCACGCAGCCACCGACGCCGATGACGAGGTCAGGACGTTTTTCTTTCAGCTTGCGCCAGCGGCCCAATTCTGAAAACACTTTTTCTTGAGCTTTTTCACGGATAGAGCAAGTATTCATCAATAGCACATCGGCTTCATCGATGTCATGAGTGACTACCATGCCATGCGAGTCACCAAGCACATCAAGCATTTTGTCAGAGTCATAAACGTTCATCTGACAGCCTTGAGTGGTGATAAAGACTTTTTTATGCGCAGTAGATGTTTGCACTGGGTTTGGCTCTACGAGTGCAGTGACATCAGGCGCACTATCCACGGCGTCATTGATGCGGGGATTAAATACAGAAACACTCATAAGGATTAGTCCATGATTATCAAACAGTAGATAGCGGCGGCAAGCCATTAATATCGTCAATACACTTTAAAAAGAATACAATATTACTGGGATAAATTTTATGAAGCCTCTGGAGTGACACAGTCACACAGCAAGCGAGGAAAATTTGTATCAGTAGCACGTTAGCATAACTGTATTTACTTTATTTCGGACTGACTATAGGTGGCGTATTTTATCATAACCATCTGCCAATGTGAAAAGTAAGCGTATACTATTGGCTATAATCATGACAGATTATTTATAATACTATCAATTGCTTATACTGCCTTAGTATATATTTAACCAGTACCTAGAGTTTATGCTTATATCACCTTTGTGTTACACAGGGCTATCGTATTTATTGATAAATGGTAAGGATACTGGTTGAAAGTCAAAACAATATAGTATGATGAGCGCTATATTACCTGATCACTAAGACAATTGAAGAAAATAAAGAGAGTAAATATGACAAAGCAGCCAGTTGGCTTTCGCAAACATAATGACACTTCTAAAGATGCCAACAGCTCGCTACAGGAGTCTGGCCGAAAAGGTATGGCGCGTTTAAATGCAAGCACCTTGCGTTTTGGTGCGTTAAGTCTGGCGACAGCGATGAGCGCACTGGGGTTGTCACAAGTGGCTTGTGCCGATCTGACTTGGGGCGATGGCAGTAGCACACAGCAAAGCGGTAGCTATCAACAGGATAATAGTGTGGATCATTTCACTGCCGCTGCGATAGCCGCAGATCGGGGTGATGTCAGCGCGTTATTCAACTATGAGCAGCTGATGAGTGGTGGACTGTTTGCCATGTATCCAACATATTGGCGCATGAATTTAGACTTGAATTCGCAAAGCTCAGCAGCCGTATCGCAGTTTGTGCGTCAATATCCAGGAACAGTGATGGCAGAAAAGCTGGTGGCTGACTTTGCTGAGACCAAAGCGGCATCAAACGATTATGCGTCAGTACGACAGGTGGCGAACCTGATCACCAACCCTGATGCCAGTGAACGCTGTGCCATTGCGCTTGGCTTCAATAATGGGGGCGATCCCATGCGTGCGATGGCAGCCAAATCAGACGTTTGGCTGACGGCGAAAAAGCAGCCAGCACTGTGTGATCAATTGGCCATGGAGATGAACAACAATGCGCTTATCAGTAATCAAGACCGTGTAGCTCGCCTTAAGCGTATGCTGCGCGCAGGTAAGACTGGCGACATCATGGCGCTGTCTTCACGTCTTGGTACGCCAATTCCTTATTCTAAATTAAGTGAAATACAGCTTAATCAATCATCGTTCTTTAGCCGTTTTGGACGCGAGCCTGCAAGTACAACCAATCAATATTTATATTTATATGCGATGGGGCGTCTTGCCAACAAATCTTATCGTGAGGCTGCGCTGCAATTGGATTTCGATATCAAGCAGGACAATCAGCGCTCAGCAAGATTGTTAAATGACGAGACGCGCCGATATGCCTACCGCATCCTTGGCGTTCAGCGTATGAATCACAATACCGATGATGGCTTTAACTCTGAAGCTGTCGATTGGTTTCGCCAGAGTTTAGATGATGATTTTAGCTTTGAGGAAGCAGAATATTACGCTATGGCTGCTATTCGTTTCAGTCGTTGGGATGATGTGGTCGAAGCTATCTCACAGATGGATGCCGAGATTCAACGAACCAATCAGTGGCAATATTGGCTAGCGCGTGCTTATGAGCAATCGAGCGATGCTAATAAGCGCAATACTGCCAAAAAGATGTACCAACATCTGGCCAAAAGCAACGAATACTATGGACTAATGGCAAAAGATAAAGTCGGTCAACGTTTCGATGTCAGTAGTATGGGCGGTGGCAACTTACCTAATGTCAGTAGTAGCGATCGTGCCCGTGCTATGCAAGATCCGCATTTTGCCCGTGCGTTTGCCCTATATAATGCTGATGCGAGCCGTGCCTATGCCAACCGTGAATGGAACTGGGCGGTGAAGCAAGCACGTGACAATCACGATGATGCGTTAATGGTCGCTGCCGCTCGTCAAGCTTATGATATGGGCTGGCTAGACCGTGCTATTTACGCCGTTGATAATACGGAAAGAGTGCATAATTTAGCATTATCGCATCCGATGCCGCATCAAAGTGCAGTAGTGCGTTATAGTCAGTCAGCAGGTATTGATCCAGCGTGGGCATACGGCATCATGCGCCAAGAAAGCCGCTTTGTGACCTCAGCGCGCTCAAATGTCGGTGCAAGTGGTCTTATGCAGATCATGCCAGATACCGCCAAGTATATTGCACGCAACTTAGGCGAGTCTTATAGTGCTAGCCGCGCCAATAGTGGCGATACCAACATCCGCTACGGTACTTGGTATATGAGCGACATCATGGGCAAGCTTAATTATCAGCCAGTATTGGCAACCGCTGGTTATAACGCGGGCCCCAATAACGCCAAACGCTGGCAGCCAGTCTATGGGTCGCTTGCAGCAGATCAGTATGTCGAATCGATTCCTTTTCCAGAAACTCGTAACTATGCCAAGCATGTCATGGAAAACGCCACTATTTATAGTAGCCTATTAGGTCGTAACCAACCGATCAGTCAGCGTATGGGGACTGTCCCAGCTGCCTTTTAAGCTTTCACGGATATAGATGCTGAGATAAAGCATCAAAGCGACTGTTGCTGAAAGAAAAACATACTGTAATAAAAAGCCATTAATCATATATGATTAATGGCTTTTTTTATGGTTTGATTGTTATTGGTCGTTAATAATCTATATTTTTCTAGGCACAGAGAACATCCTGTATAAAAAACAGAAAAGCAAGCTTGTATCAACCTATTTTTTTGCACATATCAAGGCAGTTTTTACGTGAAGCCTACGATTCTGCTATGGATTAAAAAAGGGTATTTGCTACCATTGTATTTATATACGTGCGGGTTGCATTCTGAGTTTGTCGCTGCAGTGTTTATATGTTTTTATATATGCTGATTTCAAACTATTTTTCGCCCACACTATTTTCCCACCCATATTGTATAAGTTGTGCCAGCTTAATCTGTGTAGCCTCGATTGAAGGGCTGTACTGGATAATGTAACTATTAGACGATTTAAATATTGTCGTTGATGATTGATAAAGGCTTAATATCTTTTTCTTATGAAAAAACTCGATACCGACATGCTTATGCAGAAAACAGCTGAACAGCAGCCGTCTGTTCAGGCACGTATACGACACGTATTAAATTTTGCAAGGTTAAGAGCTCGATCACCAAACAAAAATTGTGTATCAAAAAAAACCACGCAAAAAGAAGTACAACAAAAATCACCACCAAACGAATTGATAACACAAAGCGTGCATTCAGATAGCCATTCAGGCAATAAATATAATCGTCATACATTATCTACCATTATAGGGTTAGCGGTTGTACAAGGAATGATGTCACTGCCAGCACAAGCAGCCAGTGCGTCTAAGACAGGACAGCGGGTATTAATGGTCGAAATGACGCCAGCACTGTGCAGCTTGCAACCATCACGTACTCGCATGCGCCAATGTTTAGAGGGTTATTCATTAACCGTGTCAGGCCTTGATCTTGGATACGGTGAGCGCTGCGGCCGAGGTAGTGAGCCAAGACTCAGTCCACTGCAATTAAAAGTCGTCAACCGTATCATGCCAGACAGCAGTGTTCGTAGCCAGGCATGGCAACACTATGGTGCTTGTAGTCCGCTTAGTGCCAGCAGTTATTTTCGACAAATCGTCAATCTTGCTGGTCAGTTAAAACTGCCCAGTGAGTTGAATACTGGTAATAGCTACACGGTCTCCAAGTCCCGTTTTATCAGCCAAATGACTCGGCTAAACAGTGGTATGTCTGCTGATGGTATCGATTTAATCTGTCAGGATGGTAGCCGCCGGCAGTCGATATTGACCGATATTCATATCTGTTATGAAGGCAGTCAGTTCGGTAGCTGTCATAATGTGGTCAACAGCTGTGGTAAGAACTTCATCATTTCAGGTCGAAAGTAATCTTCAAGATACCTAACGTCACCGTACCTTATCAGCGTTATATTGCATACGCACTGAACTTTTGTCAGCATAAAATGTAACAATATAAACGCCTATCATCGTTATATTCTATCTAGACGATTCACTAAATGAAGTGATACACTAGCCCTCGGTGAATGTCATCTACCATTTTTTGAGTTCAAAGCTAGAATGCTGGCGCTAAAACAATGGTGAGTACATTATCTAATGGCCAATATCTAATAATCAATTAGGGAATATTCTATGTCTATGAAACAGCCTTTACGCGTTGCCGTGACTGGTGCTGCTGGTAATATCAGCTATGCTATGTTATTTCGTATTGCATCTGGTGAGATGCTAGGAAAAGATCAGCCAGTTATCTTGCAATTACTTGAAATCACTCCAGCTCTCGATGCTCTAAAAGGTGTCGTTATGGAACTAGAAGATTGTGCATTCCCTTTATTGGCAGGTGTGGTTCAAACTGATGATGCTAATGTTGCATTCAAAGATATTGACTATGCATTATTGGTTGGTGCACGTCCACGTGGCCCAGGTATGGAACGCAAAGACTTGCTAGAAGCCAACGCTGCGATTTTCTCAGCACAAGGTAAAGCCCTTAATGATGTGGCAAGCCGTGATGTAAAAGTATTGGTCGTGGGTAACCCTGCCAACACCAACGCCCTTATCGCTCAGCGTAACGCACCAGATCTTGATCCGCGTAACTTCACTGCGATGACTCGTTTAGATCATAACCGTGCTATGGCACAGTTGGCTGAAAAGACTGACAGCACTGTTAATGACATCAAAAACATGACCATCTGGGGCAACCACTCATCAACTCAGTATCCAGACCTGACTGCTTGCACCGTAAATGGTAAGCCAGCGCTAGATTTGGTTGATCGCGAATGGTACGAAAACACTTATATCCCAGAAGTACAGCAGCGCGGTGCAGCGATTATCAAAGCTCGCGGTGCTTCATCTGCCGCTTCTGCTGCCAACGCTGCCATCGCACACATGCGTACGTGGGCACTTGGATCTGACGAAAACGATTGGGTATCAATGGGTGTTTACTCAAACGGCGAATATGGTATCGCTGAAGGTTTGATCTACTCATTCCCATGTACTTGTAGCAATGGTGACTGGTCTATCGTCGATGGCGTAGACGTATCTTCAGATTTCTCAAAAGAGAAAATGGCCGCTACTGAGCAAGAGCTGAGTGAAGAGCGTGATGCAGTATCTCATCTACTACCGTAAGTAGACAGATCGCTAAAACCTGAGTAATAATTACAAGAAGCCCTCCTTTATGTGAGGGCTTTTTTGTTGTTAACATAACTGATAACGTTGGATAACAGCTTTTAAAATGAGTATTGCTACAAT
Source organism: Psychrobacter sp. H8-1 (assembly GCF_904846575.1). Lineage (NCBI taxonomy): Bacteria > Pseudomonadati > Pseudomonadota > Gammaproteobacteria > Moraxellales > Moraxellaceae > Psychrobacter > Psychrobacter sp. H8-1. The sequence goes on along the minus strand of NZ_CAJHBG010000001.1, from coordinate 2,534,552 downwards.
AGGTCTTGTGGTACACGTTTAGACAGTAGGTATTATTATGCAGAATATCTATTGATCTAGCGCATAAAAATAAACGAATAATACTTAAGGAGTGAGATAATGTTAGGTGATATAGATTATACGATGAATGATTTATTTGCACAGTTAGGACTTGATAGCTCAGATGAGGCCATTGAAAGTTTTATCAAAAATAACCAGTTGGGAAGAGATGAGTCATTAAAAGATTCTGATATTTGGAATGAGAAACAGCGCATGTTTTTACAAGAAGAATGGAAGAGAGATGCCGTTTGGGTTGAGATTATTGATGAGCTGAATGTGCGAATGCATCCAGAGGCTTAATCTCAGGTATTTGTCATCAAGCGCATAGCAATACAGAAATGATGACAACGCAAAAATAAAGTGAAAAACCCATAATGCTGATGATTATGAGTTTTTTTGGTTGAGCTTCACGGTTAAGCTATTTGATTGATGATGGCTATCAGCTAAGTTGCTCTTTCCGCCACTCTAGCAGTTCTGTAATGTCATTTTGGATGCCACTCTTTAGCGCATCCAAGCTTTCGTAGCGGCGCTCACCATGCAAGAAGTGTAAAAAGCGTACCTGTAATCTTTTATCGTAAAGGTTCGCTTGCAGCTGCGGAAAATGTACCTCTAAACGCCACTCAAGCGCTTTATCAACAGAGGGTCTAGTGCCTATATTTGCAGTGCCAAACAGACTATGGGGTCTTAGGCCTGCTAGACCTTTTTGCTCATCATTATCTGCTAGAGCCGCCAGCCCATTCGGTACTATTTGATTATCATCATCAAGTAGCACTACATCGACAGCAAAGATACCATGTAAGGCAGGTTTGATCCGCGCCAGATCGACATTGGCAGTTGGAAAGTCCAGGGTACGGCCAATTTTGTCACCACCTACCACGATACCAGAGATAGTATAATCTCGACCTAATAAAGCATTCGCTGCACATAGGTCACCAGCCAGTAGTAGGTCACGAACACGAGTAGAGCTAATACGCTTTGCAGTATCATTATCATCAGTGACCGTTTGCAAGTTGGTTACGTGTAAGCCGTAGTTACGTAAGAACTGACTGTCACCTGTGCGGTCATGACCAAAACGAAAATCATCACCCAAAACCAACGCTTGCACATTTAAACGTTGAATCAATATATCCGCGAAAGCTTGTGCAGAGAGTGCGCGAAAGGAAGCGTCAAAGCTGGCAACAATCAATGTCTCGACGCCATATTCCGCTAGTAAGGCTTGTTTTTCTGCCAAATTGGTCAGGCGTGCAGGAGCAGTCTCTGGTGAAAAAAACTCACGTGGCTGCGGCTCAAAGATCATCACTGCTGAGCCAAGCTTACGCTCATTTGCCAACTTGCGTACTTGAGCAAGCATTGCTTGATGACCTAAATGTACGCCATCGAAGTTACCAATAGTCAGCACACAGGGTGCTAATACTATGGGGCTAGTGTTTGCCTGCATAGCGTTTGGTAACGCCATCAGTTGCTCAAGAAAGTAGGTGTTCATAAGTTTGCAGCTGTCATAGGGTCAGGTAATAGATAAAAACACATCCATAGTAAAACTATGGTCAAAAAAGTGTTGAGTCGCTACAATCTTAACCGCCCAAGATGTACTATTTGTACAATCTGCGCTCGGTCGCTTTGTATCGATTTTCGACTTTTCTGACTGGAGGTGTGTTCAAAACTTGCCATTATAAAGTAAAATAGCGGCACTGACACCATTATCAGTGCCTCATGAGCACTTAGTAGCAACTCTTCATTATTCATCAGGGAATTCTATGTCTGACCTCAGTTGTATAGCGCCCACATTATCGATAGCTAGGCTGAGCGATCAGTTCATAGTGCAGCGAGCCAGTATAGAAGACCTGCCAACCGTATTAGAGATTTACAATCAAAGCATACCTGGCAAGCAGGCAACAGCCAACTTGGCAGTGGTGACCATCGATGAACGTGCGGCTTGGTTTGCTGAGCATCTGAACAGCCAAACGCGCCCCATCTATGTGGTCAAAACGCTTGCAAGCAGCGAAAACACGACGAGCAAATCGCCAACTGTGGTGGCATGGGGCAGTTTTAGTGATTTATATGCGCGTACGGCTTATCACATCAGCACTGAGATCAGTATTTATCTGCATCAAGAGTATCATGGACAAGGATTGGGTAGCTTATTAACCCGCTGGATGCTGACGCAAGCGCCAAGTCTAGGTATTCAGAATGTTGTCGCGCTTATTTTTGCACATAATCAGCCAAGCTTAGGACTGTTTTATAAGCTTGGCTTCGAGCAGTGGGGATATATGCCGAAAGTCTGTGATATGCAGGGCTTTATCGCGGATGTCGTGATGCTGGGTTTGGCGGTGGCATCAGACGATAGCGACAACAACAGCGAGACGCTTTAACCCAAGATTTTCCACTTGCCGTCTATCTTTTGTAACTCATAAGTCAAAGGTGCAGGCGCGCTTTGACCTTTTAGCATCAACTCACCTGTAATGGTGGCACGCGTTTTATCGTCATTATAGGTAGTATCCGTGATGGTCACGGCGTCGACCGTTTGTTGAAAAGCAGATTGAGTGTTGGCAAGCTCTTGCTCAAAGTTTGCCATATCTACTTCGTAGTAAGAGGCGGACTTTTTCGCGTCGCCATAATACAAACTATCTAAAGCCTGCTTAACAGTATCTTCTGGCGTGCCAGCTTGGGTGGGGTTGGTGACTAGACTGGGCTGCTTATCAGTGCTTGTCATAGGGTTTATATTATCACTGGTAATGGTGGTTTCGTTCTCTATATTTTCTAAGTCGGTATCAGTATCAGTATCAGTAGCATCTGCTATCTGCGCATCTCCAGCAGCATCGTCATCTAATGTTTCTACTTGAGCAGCTGCGTCATTTTCTGAATCTTCAACCACAGCTGCCGCATTATTTGTTTCGACAGTGGCTTCTGTCTCTATATTATCGTTATTGCTACAAGCGCTCAGTAGCAGTCCGCTGCTCAGGACACCAGCAGCAAAAATAATGGGTAGGCGTTGGGACTTTACCTGTTTATTTATCATATCAAACCTCAAAACTCATTTATCAATTAATGACTCATTTATAAACAATTATGACAATTATCAGTATCGTTGACTGTCAATTCTCATGATAGGCTTGTTTTGGTTTAGTAAGTTTATGCCTTATTGGACTCGTTTATTTATCCATGTCTGAGCTGACGCGGGCGGAACCCTGAAGCCAGTAACACCACACCATACACCAAGGCGCCAACCGCACACATGATGAGCAAAGCAATGATACGTCGCCACTGGGCATCATCGGTTGGGAAGTAGGGCAGCATGACATAAAGTACGCCCGTCATAGCGCTTGTCGCCAGCAAAAACTGTGCAAAAAGCTTTTTCCAGTGACTGCCAAAGCGGAATATCCCGCGTTTGTGTAAGAAGTAATATAATAAACCCGCGTTCACAAATGCGGCTCCTGTGGTCGCTAGAGCCAAGCCACCATGCAATGGCATCTCAAGCAGGTAAAATATTCCAATAAAAATCACACTAAAAATCATATTGGCAAACACAGATACGATACCAATTTTGACCGGTGTTCTGGTGTCTTGCCGTGCAAAGAAGGCTGGAGCGAATATTTTAATCAGCATAAATCCTAAGATGCCGCCAGCCATACTACGCAGTGCCAAGCCACTCATCTCTGCATCACGTAATGAAAACTCACCACGTAAAAACAGTGCCTGCATCAGGACGTCAGAGAGGATAAATAGCGCCGCTGATGCTGGCACGCCCACCAAAATAATCAATCTGGCTGCCCAATCGATGGTCTTTTTAAAGCTCACGTCATCTTTTTGCGCTTCGCTTTTTGACAAGCTTGGCAAAATAACCGTACCAATCGCTACACCGATTAGCCCTAATGGCAGCTCGCTCATACGCTCAGCCGCATAGAGCCAAGAGACGGAACCGCCAATCATCAGTGAGGCAAATATCGTGTTAAGCAGTAGGTTAATCTGAGTGACAGAGACACCGAAGATAGCGGGTAGCATCAGCTTTAGAATGCGCTTAACCCCTTCGTGGCCAAAGTCGACCTTGGGTGCGACCAGCAGTTTTTGTTGCCATAATTGCGGCAATTGTATCAAGAACTGCAGTAGACCTGCGATAGCGACGGCATAACCAAGCGCCATAATCGGCGTATCGAACATAGGTGCAAATATCAGAGCACCGCCAATCATACACAGGTTGAGCAGTACTGGGGCAAAGGCCGGCGCGGCAAAGCGTCCATAGCTTTGCAGGATGCCGCTGGCAAACGCGGTCATGGAGATGAATAACAAATAAGGGAAGGTCAGACGCAGCAGCTCAGCAGTGATGGCAAATTTATCGGGTTGGTTGGCAAATCCTGGGGCAAATAAAGTCACTACCCAAGGCGCGATCAAAATGACGACCACCGTCAGCATGGATAAAACCAGCAACAGCGCTCCAGAGGTGCGACTGACCAGTATCTGTACCTGTTGTAAGCTGTATTTTTCTTTATACTCAGACAGTACAGGAACGAAAGCTTGACTAAAAGCGCCTTCCGCAAATAGACGCCGCAAAAAGTTAGGTATCTTAAAGGCGACCAAAAAGGCGTCCATGAGTCCGCCTGCGCCAAACACACTTAACAACACCACATCACGTACCAAACCTAAGATACGCGATAGCATGGTCATGCTGCTGACTATCATTGTGGAGCGAAATAAACGACTTTTTGCCATGAGAACCTATTTGCTTATTTGTCTGCGGATATATTTGTTAACTTAATAATGTCAAAAAACTGACGGATTATAGCACTTTCAGTATGCGGGTAAATGAATTGATTGTGGAAAGGCCAAAAGCTGCCTTCAGGTATTATTAGGTAAGGTTCTTAGAGAGCATCTCACGCAGCCGAGTCCACTCAAGATAATCACCAGGATCAGTCTTACGACCTGGGGCGATATCACTATGCCCAGTCAGGTGTCGGCGCGTTCTGGGGTAGGCGTCGTATATCGCAGTGATAACTTGTACGAGCGAGTCATATTGAGCCGCAGCAAAGGGTACAAAGTCTGACCCTTCAAGCTCGATGCCAATGCTATAATCATTGCATTCAGGTCGCCCAAGATAGGCAGATCTACCGGCATGCCACGCACGCTCATGAAAGTTTACAAACTGAGTAATAGTGCCGTCGCGTTCGATCAGTAAGTGTGCGGAAACTTCAGCGCCTTCAATGGTCTGAAAATAAGGGTGTGCCTCCCAGTCTAGCTGATTGGTGAATAACGCCTTTACATAATGCAGACCATCCGCGCTGCACGCGCCAAACTCATTGGGTGGTAAGCTGATGTTATGAATGACAATGGTGTCAATGCTGGTATCTGCAGGTCTGGTATTGAAGTTCGGCGAAGCCAGCCAAGTGGCAGCGGACAGTAGACCGTCATTTATAGTCATTGGAGTCTGTGATGATGTTTGTGGTGCAGATGACATAGTATTCTCTGTTATTATTACACTGGATTGGCTTATGTTGAAGAAGATGATAACGGATTTTGATATCACTATGATCTTTTATCATACCGCGCTATTGTAAACAGTGTCTTTAAGTAGAAATTCTCAATAGCACTCTTAAATGAGCTCCATCATAGACTTTATTTGGGCGAGTTGAGCGAGTATTTCACACGCATATAATATTCTGGTGTAAACCCAATTGAGCAGTCATAGAGCTGTTGTGAATTTAAAAAAGAGATTTTCACTCATGTTTAAAAAACCATTGTGGGTAAGTGGCCTTCATGTCCGTTTACCGCCGCACTCTGCCATTGCAAGCGCCGTTGTAGGCTCATTATTGAGTCTATCAGCGCAGGCAGTACTGCCTATTCCTTTTGCTGTAATGGATACTAATGAAAATATAACAACTGAACTGGGCAATACGGCGCTTGTTGGGAACACTGTGAATGTTGCGAGTAATGTTAGCAATGAGACGCAAAACATTCAAAGTACTGCTGCTGAGCAACTGCTGGCAGAATGGCGCAAACAAGTACAAACAGACAATTTAGCGCAGCATACAACATGGCGACGCCTGTTGTATTTTCTTGATGATAATAAAAACATCTTTACCAAAGGCAAAAATAAAAGTCTGATTGACGATCCAACATTCTTTTTTGCAAACAATGGTCAACAGGACTCAGCAGCAGAGCTGGATGCCATATTGGTCGCACTTTCTCAGCAGCTTACGCTACCTGCTGTCAGCAAAAAACCAGCAGATAATAGCTCAGTGCTGTGCCGTTTTCCAGCGCGAGTAAATTGGTTGGTTGAGACTTTGGGGATTCATCACACAGGTCTGCAGGTTGACTGCCCAGAGCTTGATGAGTGGATAACCATGTTGGATCCTGAACAGTTATCTATTATGTTTGGTCAAGAGTACTTGGATAACCCTATCTCTGCTTTTGCGCATACACTATTGCGTATTGACTCAAAGGCTAGTGTGGCTGACCCTAGTCAAATTCATCATGCCTATGCCCTTAATGACACAGTCGATGGCAATCCTAATGATAATTTTCTGATTTTTGCCATCAAAGCAGCAAGCGGCGGTTATGATAACCGTATCGAGATCGATCCTTATCCAGAAAGACTGGCAAATTATTTACAAAAGGACGAGCGCGATACTTGGACGTATCAATTGGATTTGACCCCAAGCGAGGTACAGCAAATCATGCTGCATGTCTGGGAGACCAAGGAGCTAGACATCCCTTATTACTTCGCCACCGATAACTGTGCTTCCGAGATTTTGCGTCTCGTTGATGTGGTGCGCCCGCAGCAGAGCTTATTGAGTCAGCTGCCTTATGCGGTTATACCCTCTGATGTGATCAAACTGCTTGATGATGAACAGTTACTGACAAATACTCTGTACACACCATCGGACAGCACCTTGCGTCAAGCGCAGCTGAACAAGGCAAACGCCGCGGCAAAACTAGGCTATCAAGCGTTTAGTAAAGACGACATAAATGCCATTAAATCAGAAGATGTTAACTTAGCCTCAAGCATATCGGCAGATAATAAAAGATTAGAGCCGCTTGAGATTGTAGTTTCAGATAACAATCCCATCGATTGCCATCCGCTACAACGAGGACATGTCGCTGTTGGTCAGCGCGGAGATAATAGCTATATAGACCTCGGTCTACGCGCAGGCTACCATAGTACGCTTGATCGTCCTGCAGGATTTCCGCAGTTTCTAGATCTTGAAGGCGTCGCTGCCACTCTGCGCTTGTATGATACCGATAGTGATAAAGCCAATCAGCCAAAAAGCGTGGTCTTGCAGAACTTTACGTTAATTCGTGGGCGCTCCTTCAACCCTGTCAACTCTGCTAAGAAAGGCCATACATGGGGCGCGAGTGTCGAAGCCACCCGCGTCGATGATGGCTCGCAAGCACAAGGTAGAGATCATTTGGTTGCCAGTACCGCCTTTGAGTATGGTAAGTCATGGGTTTTTGGCACGCCGACTGCCAATACAGGCGAGATGCCACCGCAGCTGTGCTATGCCTTTGCAACAGGTGCGCTGCAAGGCGGGCGCGGTATTAATAAAGGCTTTCGCGTTGGGGCAGGAGTGAATGCTGGTTGCCGCTATCAGATTAACAATCGCTTACGTGCGCAAGCTGAATTGCAATTACCATATTGGTATCATGGCAGCAGCGCTCAGCCAGACGTTCAAAGTCATTATTGGCAGCCGATCAGCACGTTTGGACTGCAATACGATATAGATAAAAAACAAGCACTACGAATTAATGCCAGCTACGATTGGCAGGATCGTGTTGAGGCAAATGATGACGTAAAACTGTCTTATATGCGTTATTTTTAGAAATGGTTTTTAAGTATTGCGTCTAAATATTACTTCTAAGTGCTTTTTTAAACACCGTGCCAAAAGGGTAAAAGATTATGAGTATTAAAAATTGGCTGGTTATTGGTCAAGGTGATATCGGCTTACCCGTCACCAATCAGCTTGCTGAAGATGGTCTTTCTGTCACTGGGCTTGCGCGTAGTGACCGCAGCCATTACGCTTTAGATGCTCAAGTGACGTTTATACAAGCTGATGCATTAACGCTTACCGCTGAACAGCTGCAAGATTTTAGCAGTATTGCTATTATCGTTACTCCTGATGAATACTCAGCTAGTGGTTATAACAACAGTTATTTGGCGATCAGCCAGCATTTGGCACAGTTTGCAGAGCAACTGACCCGCCTTGAGCGCATTGTGTTTATTTCATCGACGGGTGTTTATGGGCAAGATAATGGTGAGTGGATTGATGAATATACCACGCCCATCACTCCTGAGCGCGAAGCATCAAAGGTAATATTGCAAGCAGAGCAAGTACTGCAGCAAGGTTTTGGTGATAAAGCAATTATCATTCGCCCGAGCGGTATTTATGGGCGTGAGCGCTTAATGCGTCTACGCAAAGCCCGCGAGCCACAAAAAGAGCCCGTCGCCGCTGTCCACTGGAGCAACCGTATCATGGATCGTGATTTGGTTAATATCATAACCAAAGTGCTGACCATAGAGACGCCGAAGCCCCTTTATATCGCCACTGACTACTTGCCTGTCACCACCCTTGAGCTTGGCACTTGGTTGAGCGAGCAGGTCGGTGCAGCTGCCCCCGAGATTGATAGCGAAAAAACCGCAGTTACGGGGAAGCGCTTACATAGCAATATTCCGTTAGCTTGGCTGCGTTATCCTGACTGGCAAATAGGGTATGCTGATATTTTACAGCAGCAAAAGTAGACTTAAAGGGTTGGCCTGATATAGGACAGCTATAATAGTTTTATAGATAGCTGTTTTAACTACACTCAACTAATCTGTATTTTATAATCTTTTAATATTTCGTCTATGGAGATGTCATGACTCAGTCGTTTACCTCTGATAATAGCTTCACTCATGCTCAGTCATTGCAAGGGCAGAGTAAGTCTGTGACAGACAAATCTGAGTCTTCAACTAATATGGCTAATAGCACCCAGCCTGCTATTGTCCATCCCAATTTTGATCCTAGCCAGACCCCGCTTGATCCAGCCAGACCATTGACAGACATTCCAGAGCCTGCCCGCCGAGGCAACAATCAGTTACGTCGTTTGTATGGCAGGTCTGTGCGCTTTCATCAGCCGCGAGAAGAGACGTTGTCAAAGTGGCAGCTAGTAGCATCAGAGCCTTTTGCAGAGCATTTGGCGTTACTTAGTGCCGCAAACCTTATTGATCTTCCGGACAGTTTTTATCGCCCTTATCATAATCAAAGCCAAAGCGCACAGTCCCTATTATCATCACTAGAGCAGATGAGCTTAGTGGATATGACAGACATTCAGGCCGCTATGAATCAATACCCTAAGTTGACTCGCTATGGCTTTAGCGCACTTGATGATCTAAATAGTGATTTGTCAAAAAAGGCGGTCAAAAAAAGCGTTAAAGATAAGGTCGCACCAGCTAACAGCAGTGCTAACAACAAAGTACTTAGCTTGCATACAATGGCCAAACGTCACAACCCTGATGAGCTGCTAAATAGTATGTATGCGGATGATTGGCAAGTCATCTTGCAGCCGCAGCAGTTTGAGACAGGCGCAGGCAGTTTGGCGACAGATATTATGGCCTGTAGCGTCGCCGTGCATGCCCTAAAACAATGCGCTACTCGTAAAAGTATCAATCACAGCTATAGCGCTGCGCAAATTTGTCAGCATTTACGCAGTTATTTACTGAGCCAAGTATATCTTACACCTACTCAGCGTCATCAATATCGGCAGATTCGGCTGTTTTCTGGGCACATCATCGTTGCTGCTGTGCATTTAGGTTGGGATATTCATGTCCGTAGCGATGGAGAGTGCTATTTTAATCTATCATCGCGTATTAGCCTATTGACTCGCTACCCCAATATGCAGGATTACGACATCAATGGTTGGTCAAGCTAAACAATAATACGTACAATAATGCAAATTTTTTATTCTTAATATTTCTGATAGGAATGCCATAATGCTCAATACTCCAGTGCCTGATGCTCAACCTGCCCAAAACCAATTATTTTCATCTCATGATTTTATACAGCTGGCTTTAGACAATGAAGTGCTCAAGTTTGGCGAGTTTGTCCTCAAGTCTGGACGTGTCAGTCCATATTTTTTTAATGCAGGATTGCTGGCGACGGGTGAGATGTTATCGTTGTTAGCGCGTGGTTATGCAGATGCTTTGGCGGAGCAAATGGTTGCTAATGACAGTGTGAATAACGCTGCAAATGCTAAAGAGTTGGTTATCTTTGGCGCAGCATACAAAGGTATTCCTTTTGTGGCAGCGACAGCGCAAGCGTTATGGCATCATCATGGTATCAATGCCAAATGGGGTTATAACCGTAAAGAAGCCAAAACCCATGGTGAAGGTGGCAATTTAGTCGGTGCGGATGTCAGTGGTAAGGCCGTATGGGTACTCGATGATGTCATCACTGCTGGCACCGCAATGCGTGAAGTGGTCGATATTTTAGAGCAGGCAGGTGCAAGTGTGGCTGGCATCATAGTCGCGCTTGATCGTAAAGAAAAAGGCCAAAGCGCTCATTCTGCTATTCAAGAGCTTGCCGCCACTCTAAAAGTGCCCGTACGTGCGCTGGTCGATATAGACGATTTGATTGGCTATTTAGCAGATGAAAACAGTCAGTATAAAGATGCGACCCAGCTGGCAAAAATGCAGCATTACCGTGAGCAGTACGGCGTATAACTTGGGAGCAGACTGGCAGCACATTGCCTATCTCTGTTCTATATATTAATAATATAAAAAGTGAGTTCTATTATGAGCCAAACAGAAAATAAGAAGTCTTTGAATATACTCGTCATCATGGATCCTATCGAACAGGTCAACTATAAAAAAGATACCAGCTTGGCAATGATGTGGTCAGCGCAAGATCGTGGTCATACCCTCGGCTACTGTCAAATCCATGACCTATGGCTGGATCGAGGTCAGCTCATGGTAGATACGCAGCCAGTCACAGTAAAGCGTGATCCAAATGATTTTTATACACTCGCAGATAGAGAGACAGGGCCAGTCACGGATTATGATGTGATCTTAATGCGTAAAGATCCACCGTTTGACATGCGCTTTCTTTATTCAACTTACATGCTTGATCATGCCAAAGCGGCAGGTGTGCTAGTGGTCAATGACCCACAGGCGATTCGCGACTGTAACGAAAAGCTATTTGCTACTTGGTTTAGTGACTACATGAGCCCAACGATTGTGACCAGTAAACAGGCACATATTCGTCAGTTTATCGCCGAGCAACAAGATGTGATTGTCAAGCCGCTCGACGGTATGGGTGGGACTGGCATCTTTCGTCTGACCGCTGACAGCCCAAATATTGGAGTCACGCTGGAGGTTTTAACAGAGCTTGAAACCTTACCAATCATGGCGCAGCGTTATTTACCAGAAATCAAAGAAGGCGATAAACGTGTCTTAATCGTTGATGGGGCAGTGGTAGATTATAGCTTGGCTCGTATTCCAGTCAAAGGCGAGACGCGTGGTAATCTGGCGGCAGGCGGTAGCGGTGTTGCAATGCCATTGACAGATATTGAGCGCCAAGTGGCAGAAGTAGTCGCCCCAATCGTGAAAGAAAAAGGCCTTATGTTCGTTGGTTTGGACTTAATCGGTGGCCGTATTACTGAGATTAATGTCACGAGTCCTACCTGTGTACGCGAAATTGACGACCAGTGCGGTACAGATATTGCCACAGATTTTATACTGGCGGTAGAAGCACGTTGTGCGCAGAAATAGTTTTATAAAACAGCCTATAAGTTATGGTGGTCTGTTTTTTGGCAAACATTTTTATTATTAGGCAATACAGTCACTTAAGCCGTTATTCAACCGAAAAAACACTATATATACCAGCGTGATTTACTCTATACTATGCGGGTTTTAGAATATGGTTGTTTACAGAGAGCAGCTTACAGGGAGCGGTTCATAGAGCACTGCTCATAGTAAGCTGCGCCTACTAATATATTTAATACTCATCAGTAAAGATAAGAAAGGCAGGGGTTAATGAAGACACCGCATATATTAATGATGGCTGCAGGCACTGGCGGGCATGTATTCCCAGCGCTTGCGGTAGCTGAAGAGCTAACCCAACGTGGTGCGGTCATTCATTGGCTAGGTACGCCCAGTGGTATGGAAAATCGCTTGGTCGAGCCGACTGGCTATACTTTTCATGCCATTGAAATGCAAGGCTTGCGTGGAAAAGGGATAGGGCGAGTGCTCAAACTGCCTTTCACCTTGTTATCAGCCACCATGGCAGCTATTAAAGTTATTCGTAGTAATAAAATCGATATGGTCGTGGGTTTTGGCGGCTATGTCACAGCGCCTGGCGGTATTGCTGCTCGCCTTACAGGCACGCCTCTAATTATTCATGAACAAAACGCCATCGCTGGCATGAGTAATCGCTATTTGGCCAAAATGGCGACCAAAGTGTTGCAAGCTTTTGAGAATACTTTTGCCAACAGTGAAGGTGATGCTAAGCTCGAAACGGTCGGTAATCCAGTACGTAATGCGATCACTGGTGTCGCTGAGCCGAGTGTGCGCTATGATGTTAATGACAGCTCACCCTTGAAGTTGCTAGTAGTTGGCGGCTCACTTGGCGCACAAGCTCTAAATGATACTGTACCGAAGGCGCTTGCCTTAATAGACCGTCCTTTTGCAGTGCGTCATCAATGTGGACGCAATAATGAAGCAGCGACACAGGCAGCTTATGATGAACAACAGCTGAGCCAACATGAGTTCAGCGTACAGCCATTCATTGATGATATGGCGGCTGCTTACAATTGGGCAGATATGATTGTTTGCCGAGCAGGCGCATTGACCGTGACCGAGATTCAAAACGTCGGTATCGCTGCGATTTTTGTGCCTTTGCCGCATGCAGTGGATGATCACCAAACCGCTAATGCTCGTACTTTGACCTCCCATGATGCGGCGATTTTGATACCGCAGTCGACATTGACGCCCAAGCGTTTGAGTGATGAGCTGACAACGCTTGATCGACATCGTTGCTTAGAAATGGCGCAAAAAGGCCATGCACTTGCCAACCGTCATGCCAGTCAGCAAGTTGCTGATATCATTTGGCAGTCACTGTAGAGCAAGTAATTTGCTGACCGTTAGTTTGTATAACTAACGATATTTTTCATTAAAGCCCCCATATTTATCTCCCTAAATAAAGAGAAACTCCTATGTCCACAACTGCTTCAGCTGTTACTCCTATCACTAAGGCTTTGCCTAAACGCTTGATTGAAATACCCGAGATGCGCCGTATTCAGCATTTACACTTTGTGGGAATCGGTGGTTCAGGTATGTGTGGTATTGCTGAGGTTATGAGTAATCAAGGTTACCAAGTGAGTGGGTCAGATATAGCAGAAAGCCTTGTGACAAAGCGTTTGCAGAATATTGGTATCGAAATATTCATTGGTCATGATTCCAAAAATATCTCTAATGCGGATGTGATAGTCGTGTCATCTGCCATCGATCGTAGCAACCCTGAGATTACAGCAGCACTCAAAGCGCGTCTGCCAGTGGTACGCCGTGCTGATATGCTTGGTGAGTTGATGCGCTATCGTCATGGTATTGCGGTGGCTGGTGCCCATGGCAAAACCACAACGACCAGCTTGTTGACGACCATGCTTGCAGAAGGACAGCTTGACCCAACGTACGTAATTGGCGGCAAGCTCAATGCCTCAGGCAAAAATGCCGCACTCGGTAGCAGTCGTTTTTTGATTGCTGAAGCAGATGAGTCTGACGCATCATTTTTATCTCTGCACCCGATGGCGGCAATTGTGACCAATATCGACCAAGACCATATGGAAACGTATGAGAATAGCTTTGATAAATTAAAAGCAGCCTATATTCAGTTTTTACAAAACATGCCATTTTATGGTTTAGCCGTAGTGTGTGGTGACGACCCTGAGCTGTATGCGATGATTGATGATATCGGGCGTCCAGTGCTGACTTTTGGGCTTGAGCCTTTTAATGATGTGCAAGCCGTAGACGTGGTGGTTGAAGGCACCAAAACTCACTTTACGGTACTGCGCCGCGACCGTGAGCCATTACGTCTGACCTTAAATATTCCTGGCATTCATAATGTCTATAATGCGCTGGCTGCTATCACGATGGCCACTGATGAAGGTGTGGACGACGAAGCAATTGAGCGAGCGCTACAAAGATTTGAAGGGGTAGGTCGCCGCTTTGAGCAGCACCCGCCTGTCGCGGTTGACGAAGGCGATGTACTGCTGATTGATGATTATGGTCACCACCCTAGAGAGGTTGACGCTACCATTAAGGCGGCACGCCAAAGCTTCCCTGAGCGCCGTTTAGTGATGCTGTTTCAGCCGCACCGTTATAGCCGCACCCGCGACTGCTTTGATGAGTTTGTTGAGGTACTATCAAGCGTCGATGAGCTATTATTGTTGGATGTATACTCAGCAGGAGAAACTCCGATTACAGGTGCAGATACCAGAGCATTAGCACGCAGTATCCGTCTGCGAGGTGAAGTTGAGCCGACGATTATTGATAAAGACAACCTTGCCCCTACTATGCAGCGGTTACTTAAAGCCAATGATATGCTCATCACCCAAGGTGCGGGCAATGTGGGTCAGGTAGCTGTTGAGCTTGCTGCTAATAATTTATATCTTAAGTAAGCCTTAAAAGAATCTTAGGAACTATCCTCATGACTATTAATCATCAAGAAAACAGCCATCAAGGCAATAAGCAACAAGAAGATCCAAACATGCTTAACCAAGCCAACGATTCTGCTAGAAGTACGACAATTATCACTAATCCAGAGCCAGCATTAGTGGCTGCTGCACAAGCAGAAGGTAATCACATAAATAATCAGTCAAATCATGAGCCGCTACAAAGTGCCGCCAACAGCAAGGTAAAAGATGCCAGCGAGTTTGGCAAGGTGGCTGTTGTTTATGGTGGTACCAGTAATGAGCGTAGCGTCTCCCTAGACAGTGGTGCGGCAGTACTACAAGCACTACAAAACAAAGGCGTTGACGCTACTCACTTTGATCCCAAGCACCAAGACATTACTGAGCTGCGTGACTATGACCGAGTATTTAATGTGCTACATGGTCGCGGCGGAGAGGATGGCTTGCTGCAAGGGGTATTGCAGTGGTTGGATATCCCGCAGACAGGTTCAGGGATTTTAGCATCAGCCCTTGGTATGGACAAAGTACGGACCAAGCAGCTGTGGCAAGGCTGCGGACTATCGACGGCGCCGTTTGCTCTGCTGACTGCTGATACTGATTGGCAACAAGTAGTAAATATGTTGGGCCTACCACTGATTATCAAGCCAGTACATGAAGGTTCAAGTATTGGTATGACCAAAGTCAATCACCTAGATGAGCTGCCAGCGGCTTATGCAACGGCTGCACAGTGCGGTGATAAAGTGATGGCTGAGCGCTGGATTACTGGCCGTGAATTCACCATTGTTATTATTGATGATGAAGCCTATCCAGTCATTCGTCTAGAGCCTGCCGATATCAGCAATTTTTATGATTTTGAAGCCAAGTACAATCGCAACGATACTGGCTATTATATTCCTTGTGGACTCAGTGAACATGACGAAAAACACTTGCAAGCGTTAAGCTTAGCGGCTTTTCGTGCAGTTGATGCAAAAGGCTGGGGGCGCATCGATGCCATGCAAGATAATAATGGCAATTTCTGGCTACTTGAGATCAATACCGTACCAGGTATGACCAGTCATAGTTTGGTACCAATGGCAGCAAAAGCACGCGGTATGGATTTTGAAAGCTTGTGCTGGCACATACTGGCGCAGACAGTCTAAGAAATATTAAATGTATCGCTAGGGCTGCTATAACACAGCATCGTGTAAACTTGTGTAAAATCATCAGCAACAGCATACGTTGGGCTATTGTTTGCCATCAAAATACGTTAATATTGTAAGAATAAGTCTATTTTGGCAAGATTCATCTCATTTTAGGGTAAAATCGTCTAATAAACTTGCAGGTATTAGTAGGTTCAATTGTAGTAATAAGCTACTAGTGATTCGATAGCGTATATTAGATATAGGGACAAAAGCGATCATGGCTCAAACTGTCAACAGAGCAACTGACTTGATGAGTGATAACGCACGTCGTCCAAAAACCAACTTACAGTTACCAACTTCGGCCAAGTATTTTTTTACAGCTTTAGTGATAGGGTTGTTGCTGCTGATACTAGCGATGGGTGCTAAAGCCTTACGTGATGCACCACCAGCGGCAATACAAGTGAGTACTCAGGGTTTGACGGCTGCTCAGCATCAAACTTTGCAACAAACCATGGGCCAACAGCCAGTCAGTAGTTTTTTTACCACTAACTTGCAAGCTCTGCGTGATATTGCAATGGGACTTGCTTGGGTTGATCAAGTGAGCGTCACACGTGACTGGCAACAAGGTATTGTGATTACCGCACTGCCAAAACAAGCAGTTGCTAATTTTGGCACTGAGCGCCTAGTGGACGCTAGGGGCGCTGTGTTTGTACCTGTTGATAGTGAAGAGTTGACCAGATCACAGTTTGCGACACTACAAGGTGAGATCAATCAAGCGCCAGTCATTATGCAGCAAATGCAGCAGATCAATGATTGGTATGCCCCACTTGATATGCGAGTTGAGGATATTATTCTAACACCTCGCATGACTTGGTTAGTACGCTTCGATAGTGGTTTACGAGTCATTGTCGATAATGAAAATACAGCACAAAAGTTGCTGAACCTCAGTCAACTGCTCACTAATCAGCTGAGCACGCGCCGTGAGGAGATGCAGTCTATAGATTTGCGTTACAAAAACGGTTTTACTATTACGTGGAAGGTTGTAGAGCCAAAAGCGGAAGTATCTGAATAGTTTAGAATGCCACTTGCCACAAATAATTTGATTTAATAAGCATCTTTAAGTTGCCGCAGGATATTACCTGCTCTTTTTACTGTGATGTATGTGATGTAATGGTTTTGAAATAATGCTTTTTCAATGATTCAATGGGAACGTCATCTAGTTTCCTGTTTAGCGATAATTTGTTTGGTAACATGAAAAATACTGAAAATCTGGTTGTTGTCCATATAAGTGCCACTGCAGTATATGTAGTGATTGGCAGTGTTGTGTCCGAAAAAGACATTCGTATCATGGGCGTTGGACAAGTCAAAAACAGCGACTTTTACCAAGGCCAGATCAAACATCGTGAACGTCTGCAGGGTGCCATTAAGCAAGCCATTCAGGACGCGGAAGATACCGCAAACTGTCGTGTGCACAGCGTGTGGCTAACGATAGCGACCCCAGAGCTATTGAGCAAAAACAGCTCTGGATATGTCACGGTAGAAGAAGATACTGTCAGCGCAAAAGATATGGTACAAGCGCTGTCAAATGCCAAGTCACAAGATTTGCCTTCAGATTATTATTTGATGCACTGCTGTCAGCAAGGTATCTATATCGATGAGCAAGAAACGATGGTAGATGATGCCATCGAGATGTTTGCCAATGACATTACCGTTATGTATCACATGATGATGCTGCCGGTTGCCAGCCGTCAGAATATTCAAAAGCTACTACAAAGCTGTGATGTGGGTATTGACCATATTGTATTTGATGCCGTGACGAGCGCAGAGTATGGTTTGATGAGTGAAGAGCGTCAACAGGGCGTTTGTTTGGTGGATATTGGCGCTGGTACGACCAGTCTCTGTGTCTACAAAGAAAACAAGCTCATTTTTACTCATTGCATAGCAAGTGGTGGTCATGAAGTCACGATGGATATCTCAGCAGATATGGGTATCTCGATGATAGAAGCTGAGAAACTAAAAAAACTACATGGCACAGTAGACATTCATAGTATTGATCCAAGTGCGTTTTTTGTTTTTAAGCCACAAGGTTCAGGCGATGAGATCAATGTCAGTGTGTATAATTTGGCGCGTATCATTGAAGCCCGTTATATACAGATATTCACCGAAGTTGCTCGTCAATTGCATGAGGCGGGTCTGCTCAGCTATATAGAGCGCGGCATCGTCTTAACTGGCGGTGGCAGTACCATTAAAGGTATGGTACCTTTTGCTAAAAAACTGCTCAAAATGCCTGTTGTATTGTCCAATACCCATCCGGCTATCAGCGCTTATAGTTATTTTGATAATGAAGAGTCATTCAAACAGTTGAACTTGCAGATTAATGATCGTGCCTATCAAACTGCGTTTGGCACTTTGCTTTATAGTCAGAGCGAGCAGTTTCGCCGAAGTGAGAAAAGCGAGCCTGAAGCGTTACAAAAAGGCGGCATGAAGAGCACGTTCCGTAATGTAGGGCAGCGCTTTTCGAATGTGCTGAAGAAAATACTTTAGATATATTTATAATCATGAATATTTGAGATGGTATCATAAAGGCATTATTATGGAAGTACGCTGTCAGCAAAAAATGCTTAACTGAAGAATACTATCTTGCTAGGTAATAATGTTTTTTGAGTAATAGTATTTTGCTAAGTATAGCCAGCTTCTAAAAAATAGTGATATTACTAGGTCGTTTTAATTATGTTCATAAGTAGCATGATATATTTAGGCTTTAAATGGATTGTATAAGCCTCACCTTTTATAACCCTTATTTAATTAAATACATTTATATATAGTAAGTCGATAGTACATCATGCGAGTGCGTTATTACGTATTGACCATCACGCTATCTGCAACTGGAGAATCTTTTTTATGTCAAAATACACCATGCCAGATGAAAACCAACCTCTAAACAATGGCCAAGCTCGCTTTACCGTATTCGGTGTTGGCGGCGGCGGCGGTAATGCGGTTGAGCATATGGTTCAACAAGGTATTAAGGGTGTAACGTTCGTTTGTGCTAATACTGACAGACAAGCGCTTGATCGTCTGACAGTACCGCATAAATTGCAATTGGGTGCCAAAACTAACCGTGGATTGGGTGCAGGTGCGAATCCAGAGGTTGGGCGTGAGGCTGCAGAGAGCGAAGAGGAAGCCATACGTACGCTGCTTGAAGACTCAGATATGGTCTTTATTACCGCAGGTATGGGCGGCGGTACAGGTACGGGCGCGGCTCCTGTTATTGCGCGTATTGCCAAAGAAATGGAAGTGCTAACCGTGGCCGTCGTCACGACACCCTTTAAGTTTGAAGGGGGTAAACGTAACAAGTCTGCCAAAGCAGGTATTGAGCAGCTGACCAATTTTGTTGACTCTATCATTACCATTCCTAATGATAAGCTGATGAGTGTCTACGGCAATATCTCTATGAAAGACGCGTTCAAAAAAGCAGATGACGTACTGTTACACGCCGTACAAGGTATCGCTGAAACCATTGCCCGTTCAGGTCTGATTAATATTGACTTTAACGATATCCGTACCGCGATGACCGCCAAAGGTCATGCGATGATGGGTATTGGCCGCGCGAGTGGTGATGATCGAGCCCGTCAAGCAACTGAAAAAGCCATTAAATCACCGTTACTTGATGATTTATGCTTAGAAAATGCCAAAGGCTTATTGGTTAACGTAATCTCTTCTGAAACGCTTTCTCTGGATGAATTTAGCAAGATCAGTGAAATTGTTGAAGGTATTACCGATACTGATGATGCCAATATTTTCTACGGCTCAGTCGTTGACGAAGAAATGGGTGATGATATCCATGTCACCGTGATTGCCACTGGTTTGACCTTGGATGAGCGTGCGGGTGAAGAGGCTAAACAGCCGCAAGCCGTTCCTCCTGTGACCAGCACACAACCAGTAGATCCGAATCTGCATACCAGTGCTTTAAATAGTCAGAAACTGTCACAAACTCGAGCGTATCAAGATAGCATGAGTCGCTCTACGCCTGCTCAAGATCAGCAGCAGACGAAGACCAACAGCATTCAAGACTACCTAAAACGTCAACAAAATAAATAATTTATTCAGTTAAATTGTTAATTTATGATAAGTAGTATTGAGCTTTAGTCGTGTTTTATGGCTAAAAACGGATGGTTTAGTTTGAGAAGGTCTTAACAGGTAATATAAAAACCAGCGCTTAGGCGTTGGTTTTTTTTGTGCCTATATATTAATAGACCTGATTAACAAGTATATTCATTGAGTTTGATGGTTTCATACAGTCAAGGTACTCCTGAACAGCCTCAGAGCTATATTCGGTATGCTGATACAAGCTTTGATACATATGTGTTCCGATTTTATATACTTCGGCGCAAATCTCATCGTTTTATGAATATTTGCTTTGAAATGGTCATTAAACTCTTTGGTTTAAAGCAGCTTATGAAGGAAGTTTTACTTATACTAAGCCAGTCTAATGAGTCGTTTTTACCAAAAAAATGTCCATGATGAGTCGAATCAATTGAAGAAATAAGTAAATTACTGTTTTTTTGCTATAGCGAACTGGTAGCAGCTAGTGGTACACTAGGCTAATTGTAACAAGATATGTGAGGAACTAGCCATGAATCAAAGAACCATACAAAAAGCCATCGCTATCACAGGTATCGGTCTACATAGTGGCGAACCTGTCGATTTAGAGTTTCATCCCCAACCTGTAGATACAGGCATTGTTTTTGAGCGCTCTGACATAATGGGGAGTACGCCTATTCCTGCCAGTGCCTTCTTGGTACAAGATACGATGATGTCCTCAAACTTGGTTTTTGGTGGAACACGTGTCGGTACGGTTGAGCATCTATTGAGTGCAGTTGCTGGTCTTGGCATCGATAATCTATTAATACGGGTTTCTGCCAGTGAGATTCCCATTATGGATGGCAGTGCCTCACCTTTTATAGGTTTGTTATTACAGTCAGGTTTTCGTGAGCAAGAAGGCTTAAAGAAGTTTTTACGAATTGTGCGCCCAGTGCGAGTAGATGTCGATGACAAATGGGCAGAGCTGCGTCCTTATGATGGGTTTGAATTAAACTTTGAGATTGATTTTGATCATCCTGCGTTTAATAAAGACTTTCAACACGCACAATTGCAGTTTTCGACGCAAAACTTCATCGAACAATTAAGTGAAGCTCGTACTTTTGGTTTTTTGCAGGACATTGAGACGTTACGTCAGAATAATTTGGCATTAGGCGGTAGCATGGATAATGCCATTGTCATCGATGATGCGCGCGTACTCAACGCTGAAGGCTTACGTTTTGCAGATGAGTTCGTCCGTCACAAGATATTGGACGCCATAGGCGATCTATACTTGATTGGTTATCCTATTTTAGGCCGTTTCAATGCTTATAAATCTGGTCATGCTTTAAATAACATGTTGGTACGTGAAGTATTGTCAGATAAAAATAATTTTGAAATTGTAACTTTTGATGACAATGTAACCTGTCCTATCGAATATTTGCCCTTAAAAGGTATGACCGTTGAAGGATGAATACGCAAATATACATGATGTATCGCAACACTTACGTAAGATTACATAGTCGACCTTTGATAACGTGCAAATTATAATCGTAATAATGAATATATGTGTTGGGGTTTTTTGTGGCACTTTCTCCAACCCAGAGTATACAAAAGCTTTATCCAACTACAAATCATCTAGAGGTTAGGTCCATATTTTGGATTCAACTTTTAGATGATTTTTTTTGTTTATAAAATCAGTGATTGTCTATGCCAAAAACGGCGTTTAACTTAAATTACTTACATAACTTTACATTGTAAACAGCTGTTTTTTTACTCATCAGCCAAGCGCAAAAGTGCTTTTTTGAGGTTTTTATCAGTGGTGACATGCTTTGCAGCCTGTGTTATAGTCCGCTTTGTGTTTTGGCTAAGAGCCTGATTTTCATTGGCTTTATGAGGTTTTAAAGCTGTCGTTGATGATGCTAAATGTTGATTAGACGATGGATTTACAGCTGGTGTATTTGTTACCACGACACGGATTTGCTTGAGTTGTTGAAATGTAATTGACTGCTCTGTTAACACCTGCAAATAGGCGTTTTGTAAATAACGAATATGATTGGCTGCTGTGACCGAGCCCACGCTGAGCGTTAATTGCTCAGGAGTTAAGCCCACAACCCAACAGGTATCAAGTATTTCCTCAGGTAGACAATCTACCAGAAGCTTTTTTACCTCATCAGTGGCCTTTGTATAAAGTTGCATATTATCAGCTAGAGTTTTAGGTAGCGCGCTACCCGCGAACTCTTGATGATCAATAAGCTGAGCGAGCCGATTAGGCTGTTTTTTTGACATCGTGTTTACTCATCAATTAGGTGATAAAGCCGATTTGCAAGATTAGCAAGCTCAACTTTATAGATAGAATGAAAAGCGAGCGATTTATGAGGTGAGCAACCACACTGGCAATGATGCCTAGGTTGACCACTGTAGACTAAATAGTAAGCGGCTGTATTCAGAATTTTATCATGATTGTCTCATGATTATATTCTCTAAATTAATCGATGCTTTGTTATGGATGGCAGGCAATCTTGTATTAACAATAGGTAGTAAATTTATGAAACAAGCTTTATTAATTTTGTCAGTATTGGGAATGGGCATAGCACAAACGAGTGGTGCTGTCGAAACGACCTTTCAACCAAATAATACCTTGACTCATACCATCACTAATATCTCAGCCTCAAATAATTATGGTTCTAGCCGTAATATTTATAGTACTAATAGTGGCGCCCATGTCTTTAGCAATGACGAAATCAGTCAGGCTATCGATAACCTAAGTGCTCATGCTCAGCAAAAAGAGTATCAACTTGCCTCACTAACCAGTCGTCTATCTTATGAGCGTCAGCAGCAAGCCAGTAGCCGCGTACCAGATAGCAACTCAGCACCTGCACTTGCAGCTGCCCGTGCATCACGAGCAGCACTGTCTAGAAGCTCTGGTTACTGTGCCCGTTATGTACGTAAAGCATTACAGTCTGCGGGATATGAGTTTACGCCCAACCCTTCAGCATATCAGTATGCCTCTCGTGGCACGCTAGCACAGGCAGGCTTCACTAAAATCAGTAATGATATGCCACCACAAATTGGTGATGTTGTCGTTTATGACCGCACCTCAAGACGCCCACATGGGCACATTCAAATATTTGATGGCAACGGCTGGGTATCAGATTTCCGTCAAAAAAGCATTAGCCCTTACAGCGGCACTCACAGCTATACAACATGGCGCGATTCACAATACGTTGATGATGCATCAGATCGTGGCATCTACCTTGCTATGGCTGACAAATAAGACCTAATAATCAGATTTAATAAATAGTTAGGCCATAAAATTTAAAGTTTTCTCCAGACTCAGTAATGTCTTTAATGATATTACTGGGTTTTTTTATGCAGTATTTTAAATTAGAGCATTAAGGAAAAAGAGTGCAAGCCTCATCTCTTCAATTGAACAAGGTTGATGCAGTTAGTTGTTTTTTGTATTGTAACTATTTTTAGCCTATTTAGAGCTTGTTGCTCAGATTGAGTTGAGAACACGCTCTAGTAGACAGTAATGGCTATGTAGCAGCTGCTGCTTGATAGTCAAAGTGTGACCAAAAACGGCGTTGATGAAAGTCAGGGGGAGAGGCATGAGCGGGCGCAAAGTATAATGCAGTATCACCGAACCATAAAATCACACAAGGATGGATGAACTTAATGGCGTTATGATGGGCGTTAGTATTAGAGATGTTTAAGCCACTATCCAAGCTATTATCTAAGTCATGATTTAGGTTCTCAAGTCCATTTTTGGTAGATGATGTATATGGTAGCTGATCAAGAGAGAAACCAAGTCTGCAGTGGTAGTTATAATTACCATCATAGCGCTGAGATTTAGAGGGTTTCGATTGGGTAGCAGGCCAGATGATATGAGCGCGCTTGCCAGTACTCGCTTGTATCAAAGGCACTGGGGGCAACTTTGCTGGATTGCGATAGCTCTGGAAATGATAAAAGGCGTACTGTCCACTTGGGCTGGCGTTTATCTCAATATAACTGTTGTCATTCTCTATACTATTAGCACTATCGCTACTAATGAAGCACTCAAGACAGGTCTGCTCCCATAAGTAGTCGGCAAAACCAACCTGATCCTCACGCCATGCAGGCCAGCACAGTTGCTCAGCCAGTATGGATGAAGGTAGCTGTATCTGATAGCTGAGCCATAGCTGTAATGCCATGATTTGATTATCACTATATGGAAGGGCATTTTTTTGCACAATCGAAGCATCAACTTGTATGCTAATGTCTTGTAGCTGCGCAGGACTGACGCCCAGCTGTTTTGCGTCTGCTGCAATGCTGTCGGTAGCTAGTATTAAGATAAAGGTCTGGCTCATAGTGTGAGTTCATTAAGCATGAAGAGTGAGAGTAATGTTATATATAAGAATAGCAGTAGTGAATGAAGTTTTTACTTATCGAGGGTGAACGTGGCAATAATGATAGAGATACTGATAAAAATACTGAACCATCAATACTAATGACAAGAAGGCCACGAACAGAATGAACGTGGCCTTCTTGATCTATCCCAATGAACTTTTACCTTAGAGTCCATACGAATAGCATTGTCTTATTGAGCGTGACGAACTAGATTGGATAGCTTTGGATTGGCATTCGGGTTTTGACGGAGTAACAACGCCATACGACCGATAGAATGTACCAAAGAAGCATTAGCCGCTTTGGCAAGCTCAGCTCCGACGATATCACGTTCTTCTTTCGTGCCTGCAGGTAGCTTTACTTTGATGAGTTCGTGATCGGTAAGGGCGCGATCAATCTCTTCAGTGATCGAGGGTGTGATGCCTTTGTTGCCAATCATGACAATAGGTTTGAGCTCATGACCAATACCTTTTAAGCGTTTAAGGGTAGCGTTATCGAGTTGCATAAATTTCCTAAATATTTGTAAAAATAAAAGTTGATCTTAAAAAAAGTTACCGCTGCTATTATAGCCAAGTGTAAAAAATAGCGAAGTATAAAAGCGGTAGAGAATATCATTAAAAAAGTTAATACCCATTATAGATAAACTGTCTCCATCTTGCATGAAATCAGCAGGATTTTGCACGATTTTAGGTGATGGAAATGTTAAACTGGATAACTTGTTGCATTATAGACGCTGTTAGCAGATAAATCTGTTAAATCATTAACATTACTGTTTATTTCAGTTATGAGCAAAGCAGTATGACTGATAATGGTGTCTATAGCTTTGATTGATGGATAATAGCGTCATGGATGTTCACAAATTATGTATCAATGCATTTAAAAGTAAGAGGAGCAGGTGTTTTGGCCACGCGTATTGAAAACAAAAAATTATCAAAAAGCAGCAGTGCTTGGATGAAAGAGCATATTGATGATCATTATGTACAAAAAGCGCAAAAAGATGGCTATCGTGCGCGCGCCGCTTATAAGTTATTAGAGATCAACGAAAAAACCAATCTTATCAAAAAAGGCATGACGGTCGTTGATTTAGGCAGTGCACCTGGCAGTTGGTCACAAGTCGCCAGCAAGCTTGTCGGAGAAAAAGGCATATTGATCGCCTCTGATATTTTGCCGATGGATAATTTGCCAGACGTCACCTTTATTCAGGGCGACTTTCGCGAAGCAGATGTATTCGACACTATCATGGCAGAGGTTGGCGATAGGCAAGTGGATGTGGTGTTGTCCGATATGGCGCCTAATACGGCAGGCAATAGTGCCATAGATCAGCCACGAATGATGTACTTGTGCGAGCTTGCAGTAGACTTTGCTTTGGAAACCTTACCAGAAGGTGGCGCCCTTATTATGAAAGTGTTTCAAGGTGAAGGAGCTCAAGAATTACGCAAGCAAATGCAGTCTAAATTTAGTAAGATTCGTAGTATTAAACCCGCTGCATCACGACCACGTTCGAAAGAGATGTTTTGGATAGCTATTAAATAGCTTATAACTAATATAGCTTATAACGTCAGTATAGAGTGGTGATGCTTAGTTTTAGGGGGCTGATTGAGTAGGTTAAATAGTAGAAAACCGCTACAATAGTTAACTGAATAAACGCAGCGCTTGCTTGAATTATGCCAGTCAGTACCACATATAATTGTTATATTAACTTTGTTTCAAGCAAAGTCGCTTGATAATGTGAGTAGTCTTTCTGCATTATTCTTTTCATTTGTGTCTCTTTTATACTTTAATATGCGGTAAGATGAGCATGCAAGTATCGAGATACGATATGAATGTAAAGATTGTATGATATCGCAAAGACTAAATGATACATTACAAGGCGTCACGTGTTTAGTAAACACACCAATAAGTAAGGGATGGGAATAACTAGTGAGCGACATGGTAAAAAATACCTTATTGTGGCTGGTGGTAATCGGCATATTAGTGCTGGTGTTTAGCGGCTTTGACCAATCGACAGAGCCGGATAGCCTTAACTACTCTGAGTTTGTGACCGCAGTGTCTGAGAACCAAGTAGCCAGTGTTGAGATCGACGGTGAACAAATCACCGGCGAAAAGAAAAATGGTTCAACCTTTGAAACCATTAGGCCAGCTGTAGCTGATGACCAGCTAATGCCAATGCTGCGTGAGAACCAAGTCGAAGTTCAAGGAACGGCACCGAAACGCCAAAGCGTATTGATGCAACTGCTGATAGCCAGCTTCCCAATTTTATTAATTATTGGTCTGTTTCTATTCTTCATGCGTAATATGCAAGGCGGCGCTGGCGGTAAAGGCGGCGGTCCGATGAGCTTTGGTAAGTCAAAAGCCAAAATGCTGACTGAAGATCAAATTAACGTCAACTTTGAAGACGTGGCTGGTTGTGAAGAAGCCAAAGAAGAAGTCGTTGAAGTTGTCGAGTTCTTACGTGATCCAGACAAATTTACCAAGCTTGGCGCGACCATCCCACGTGGTATTTTGATGGTAGGTCCTCCAGGTACTGGTAAGACACTATTAGCCAGAGCCATTGCTGGTGAAGCCAAAGTGCCGTTCTTTTCAATCTCAGGGTCTGATTTTGTAGAGATGTTCGTTGGTGTTGGTGCGTCCCGCGTACGTGACATGTTTGAACAAGCAAAGAAAAGCGCCCCTTGTATCATCTTTATTGATGAGATTGATGCAGTCGGTCGTCATCGTGGCTCAGGTATGGGCGGCGGTAATGATGAGCGTGAGCAGACGCTTAACCAGTTGCTGGTTGAGATGGACGGTTTTGAAGGTAATGAAGGCGTTATCGTCATTGCTGCAACCAACCGTGCGGATGTTCTTGATAAAGCATTATTACGTCCAGGTCGTTTTGACCGTCAAGTACAAGTTGGCTTGCCAGATATCAAAGGCCGTGAACAAATTTTAAAGGTGCATTTGCGTAAGCTACCAAATACCATTGGTGTGGATGCCAACTCACTTGCTCGTGGTACACCTGGGTTTAGTGGTGCACAGCTTGCCAACCTTGTAAACGAAGCAGCATTATTTGCGGCACGTCGTAACAAGACCAGTGTCGACATGAATGATTTTGAAGATGCTAAAGATAAGCTGTATATGGGTCCTGAACGTAAGTCTATGGTCATACGTGAAGAAGAGCGCCGTGCAACTGCTTATCATGAAGCAGGCCATGCCTTGGTCGCTGAATTGCTACCTGGCACGGATCCGGTGCATAAAGTAACGATTATGCCGCGTGGCTTTGCCCTTGGTGTTACTTGGCAGCTGCCTGAGCATGATCAGACCAGCATGTATAAGTCAAAAATGCTCAATGATATTGCTATTTTGTTTGGTGGTCGTATCGCCGAAGAAGTATTTATCAATCAGATGTCGACAGGTGCTTCAAACGACTTTGAACGTGCAACCAAAATGGCACGGGCGATGGTCACTAAGTACGGTATGTCTGATGCACTTGGTATTATGGTGTATGAAGATGAAGACAGCTCACAAGGTTACTTTGGCTCTAGCAGCCGTACGATATCAGAAGCCACGCAGCAGAAGGTTGATGAAGAAGTGCGCCGTATGCTAGAAGAGCAGTATGATATTGCTCGTGAGCTTATCGAAGGTAATCAAGAAAAGATGCACGCAATGGTTGATGCGTTAATGAAGTGGGAAACGATTGACCGCGATCAGTTGCAAGATATCTTGGCAGGTGAAGAGCCACGTCCACCAAGAGTGTATCAGCACAATGAGGTGAATCTGTCCAAAAACGATATCAAAACCACTGGACCAACACCGCCACCATTACCAGCGATGTAATCCTATAGTTAATTAATCTCGAATATCAAAAGCCCTTTTTATAAAGGGCTTTTTTATTGGCATCATTTTATGAAGGGTTTAGGACAGCGTAAGATTTACTGGTATCATAAGCACAGATAATAAGATCAAAACTCTCTTATACCAAACCCAAAAAGTGCGATTAACTTTGTCAAACTTGCTAAGTCTACTAGGTGTAGTACTTGCGCAAGTTTTCCGCGTTACTCTAATTTTTGGAAATGGTATTACTTATAAACCTTATTTATGATGGATTGCTTATGTCATTATTTGAGCCCCTACCTATTTATAGCGTTTCGAGCCGCGACAAAGTGTTAGATCTATCGCAGCCACATATTATGGGTATTCTCAACGTAACGCCAGATTCGTTTTCGGATGGTGGGCAGTTCAATGCGGTCGATAAAGCCCTTCAACATTGTCAGCAAATGATGAGTGAAGGCGCAACGATTATTGATATTGGCGGTGAATCTACGCGTCCAAATGCTGACCCTGTTGCCACTTCTGCAGAGATTCAGCGTGTTGTACCAGTTGTGCAAGCCATCAGACAGCATTTTGGTCATGATATTTGGCTGTCTATTGATACCAGTAATCCAGCGGTGATGCAGGCAGCTTTTGCTGCAGGTGCTGACATCTGGAACGATGTACGAGCGCTTAAGCGCGAAGGTGCAGCACAGTTAGCGGCAGCGCTTGATATACCAGTTATGCTCATGCACATGCGTGGTGAGCCAACGACCATGAATGATTTGGCACGGTATGATGATGTGGTTGAAGAGGTCGGTACTGAGCTTGCTGCGCGTATTGATGAGGTGTTAACCCTCGGTGTCAAACGTGAAAAAATAATTATTGACCCTGGATTTGGCTTTGCTAAAAACTATGAGCATCATTGTGCTTTATTAAGTCAGCTTAAAAAGTTACAAACACTCGGATTGCCGATGATGTTTGGTATTTCGCGCAAGCGATTTTTAGCAGAAGTACTCAGTAAAAGTGGCGTCGAAGCTGTTGCTAATACTCAAGCGTTAGAACGTGATGCCGCAGGAATGGCAGCTGGACTTTTTGCTCTACAACAGGGTGCGAGTATCATTCGCACGCATAATGTAGCGATGATGCAGCAAGCCGTGGCACTATGGACTCAGCTGTCTGCTTATAATAAACATCAATCCTGACTAAGCTTGATAAATACTAAGCTTGATAAATATCACAGACATACTATGAATCAAACACTTAACATTCTAGGGCGTGTCATCAATTAAAGCATTTATATTTTTAATCAATGAAACCATCGATAGGACGACAAGCGATATGACCAAAAACATGCAACCAGAACCAACCAATGAGCAGCGCCGTATTATTTATCAAGCTCGCCGCGGTTTAAAAGAGTTAGACTTTTATATTGATCCTTATGTCAAAGAGTTGTATCTGACCGCTGATCCTGCGGAGCAAGCCGCTTTTGCCCAGATGCTTACTCATGAAGATCCTGATTTATTGGATTACTTTACCAATCAAAGCCGTCCAGATGATGAGGCTATATGGACCTTGGTCAATAAAATTAAAACGTGGCGTCATGCAAAAGACTAGGGTTTACGATACGACCACCTCAGGTGCGCGATAGCGTGGCAGATGTCGAGCAGGCAGGATTGCTACGTATTGACACCGTCATTAAGCCAAATAGCTATTTGCGTACCCTGTTGTATTCAGGTCTGATAATTACAATAATAATATTGGCATGGTTTGCACAGTTATTATTGTGGCACTATGTGCTGGTAGTCATTATCAGTGTCATGGTAGTGAGTTATTTGGCTCTCTCACGGCCGATATTACTACACTTAAGTCAGCCGCCTTTAGATAAGCAGATAAATAAAGACTGGCAGCTGCTGATGCGTACAGGTCGAGGTGACGAGCTGTGGCTTGCTGATTTGAATAAGGTAAATAATTATAGCTGGCTAATAAGTCTTAGTTTTGAGACGATCGAACCATTTAAACGGTCATTGACTGTCATTATATATCGAGATCAAGTGAGTATGGATGAATGGCGACAGCTGATGATCTTGGCCAATGTAATCGACACACCTTAGTTAAAGGTCATACCTTCAAAGTTTGAGCTGTACTTTGGCTCATAACAGTAAGCTAATGAAGTCCTACACGCTATAACAAAACACTTATCTTACCAGTCAGCAGGATTTGCTATATTATACCAAACCCAAAAAGTGCGATTAACGTTGTCAAACTTGCTAAGCCTACTAGCTGTAGTACTTGCACAAGTTTTTCGCGTTACTCTAATTTTTGGAAATGGTATTAGACAGCATTACTGAATAATAATGCATTGAAAGCTATGCATATTAAAAATGACTCAAATCACACAGATCTCGGATAGTTATGATGACATGTGTGATAATGGAAATATGATAATAAAAGGATGACATTATGAGCTTATTAGGAAATTTAATTACACAAGTCGCCCGTAGCGCTATGGATCCAGAAGACTCAAAGCGTAACCCAGTGAACCAAAATATTAATCCGCGTCGCACCGGTGGTCTTGGTGATATTTTAGGCGGGGTACTAGGTGGCAGCGCTAATAGCCCTAATAACAATCAAGCAGATAACGGCTTTGGTTTAGACGATGTTTTAGGTGGCCTGATCGGTGGTAACGGCAATCAGCGTGCTAACACCAACTCTGGCGCAGGTGGTTTGGGTGACATACTGGGTAGTGTGCTAGGCGGTCAAACCAATAGGAGTGGCTTTGGCGGCGGTAAAGGCATGCTAGTTGCGGCACTGCTACCTATGGTGATGAGCTGGATTCAGCGAAATGGTGGCTTGGGTGGCGCACTATCAAAGATCACCAGCATGGGTTTTGATAACCAAGCACGCTCTTGGATGAGTACTAATGAGGTTAATGATAATTTGGACCCTAATGATATTACTCGTTTATTTGATACCACTGAAATTCAACAAGTCGCTGCGCATACGGGTGCCAATGAAGCAGAAGTTCGTCAAGGTCTCGCTGAATTATTACCTGAAGTCGTCAATCAGTTGACGCCCCATGGCAATTTAGACAACGAATCAGAAGCTAACCAAGAGATTGATCAGATTGTTAGTCAAATCTCAAGCCGCTTAGGTACGCTAAAATAAAGCCTTGCTACCTACCTACGCCCATAATAACTAGAGCTAAACCGTAACTACTAAAGTTAAGCCGTAGCAACTAGAGTTAAATAGAGAGTGCACTGAATGGTGTGCTCTTTTTGGGTTTATAAAAGCCTAGAAGCGTTCGTCCAAGGTTTCTAAGGTATGGTTAAGAGCCTGAAAACAAATGTCACCCTTAAAGCCCCGATACTGTAAAAACCGCAGCTGGCGCGCCTTGTCTTTTGGCTCAGTAGGAATGTCGTCACCGTATTTTTTGGTGCGTGCTGTGACGGCAAGCTTGAGCCAGTCAACGCCTTCGATTAGGCTATCTTCGCTATCGTCAACAAACTCGCTAAACTCTTCAGACTCTGTATTTGCCATATCAATGAGCTCATCGATATTATCTGGCATTTCTACCTTCTTGCGATAAAACTCTTGCTTGATACGAGCGCGTCCACGACCTTTACGAATATTCTCACGAATCAGCATCAGTGTCGTACGGTAATCACTTTGATAGCCTTTTTCCTCGAACTCATCGAGTAGTGCCTCTATTTTTTCTGGATCTTGCTCTTTATCGAGCAGTTTTTGTTTAAGCTCAGCCTTGCCGTACTCACGGCGTGATAAATAATAAAACGCCAACCAACGCAAGCGACTTTCCGCTTTGATAGCGTCAATCTCAGCTTGTTTTTGTTCTGGAGTGCGTAGATAGGCTTTGAGCGCAGAGGGTAGATTATCGAGATCTGATTGAGTGTTTTTGGCGAGCTCTTTTTGTTGGTCATCGCTATTGATAGTCGCATCATGAACGTCACGCTTAACCTCAGCCAGCATCTCCTTAATACTTTGCGCCTCAGGTGGCTGATAAACAGGCACATCATTAGGTTCAGGGACAAAGTTAGCCGCTGGGTGAAAACGTTTTTTGCGTTTCTTATGCTTTTTGGACTTAGAAGGGTCTTGATGGGTAAGGGAAGGTGAGTCGCTTGGTGCTACATCAACCATAGAGTCATCGTACACCGATTGCTCTTTGTCTGAATGGATCGAGCGTTTGCGCGTTTTAATGGATTGTTTGGTTTTATATGATGGTGTAGATGGGCTAGAACGCTTAGAAGGTGTAGTAGGATTTTTTGATTTAACACGAGGAGTACTCGCTGAATCGGTTTCCGATTCAGCGAGTATTTCAGCTAAGGTTTTAATTTTCATAACAAGTCATGATCATTGATAACGGTGAATAATGAAGCCGTTATTGTACAGGTTCAGAAGCCAGCGCTGCGTCAGCTTCCTCAGTATCTGTTGCTTTGGCACTCTTTTTTGACCCAAGCTTTTCATCACGAATCTTATCTTCAATTTCTTTCGCGATAGCAGGGTTTTCTTTTAAAAACAGCACAGAGTTGGCTTTACCTTGGCCAATTTTTTCATCGCCATAGCTATACCAAGAGCCTGCTTTGCCGACTGCACCAATCTCAACGCCTAAGTCGATCACTTCTGCCAGATGGTTGGTACCTTCACCATAAGTAATCTCAAACTCCGCTTGACGGAAGGGAGGAGCCATTTTGTTTTTGATCACTTTGACACGGGTTTGGTTACCGATGATTTCATCGCCATTTTTGACGGCACCGATACGGCGAATATCCATACGAACTGAGGCATAGAATTTGAGCGCATTACCACCAGTCGTGGTTTCAGGGCTACCGAACATCACACCGATTTTCATACGAATCTGGTTAATAAACACCACCATACAGTTAGAGCGTTTGGCGTTACCAGTAATTTTGCGTAGTGCTTGGCTCATCAGGCGTGCTTGCAAGCCCATATGGGAGTCGCCCATCTCGCCCTCAATCTCTGCACGTGGCGTCAACGCAGCAACCGAGTCAATAACGATCATGTCGATCGCACCCGAGCGTACCAGCATATCAGTGATTTCAAGTGCTTGCTCACCATTATCAGGCTGAGAAAGCAATAGATCATCAGTGTTTACCCCAAGCTTGCGGGCATAGACAGGGTCAAGCGCATGCTCAGCGTCGATAAAGGCACAAGTGCCCCCTTGTTTTTGACACTCTGCGATAGCTTGCAAGGTCATGGTGGTTTTACCTGAGCTTTCAGGGCCATAGATTTCAACAATACGCCCTTTTGGTAGGCCGCCTATACCGAGTGCAATGTCTAGACCCAATGAGCCTGTTGATACGACATCCACATCCATGATAGCTGAATCATCGCCTAGATGCATGATGGTATTTTTACCAAACTGCTTTTCGATTTGACCTAACGCTGCTTTAAGGGCTTTGGCTTTGTTCTCATCCATAATGGATTCCTTGTAAGTACTAAAATGAATATTAAGGTGTTTGAAGGTGGTAAATTAATAAGCTGTCATTATCATATGAAGATTAATATAGATTAATCCACTATACAGTAAAATATATAAACAAGATAAATCGATGGTGTTTTAGAGTGACTAAATGTCGTCATAACATCTGTATGGGTTATCACTACCAATCAGTAATGATAAATAATGTGTCATAAAAATAAGAGGGTATGAAACTAACAAAGCTCATTTTTGCTAAAGAAACTTCAGTAAGAATATACAAATGCTGAATATTACTGTGTCAAAATGAACTTAATTGTCAGCTGTTTTATTAGATAAGGTAATTATAACAAAATCCAAGGGTCATAGAAGCGTGCAAAACATACTATACGACATTGAGTGTCGTGTAGTATCTGATAGACAGTATATTGATAAATGGCCAAATAGAAGTAATTTTGAACATTTATTTAGAACACTTAATATCAGAATTGTCAATAAAAATAAAAGTTGTCCACAGAAAATAACGGTATATAACGCCAATACTGTGAAACATCAGATAATAAAAAAATATTTAAAATTTATTTTAAAAAAAGTTTTTTTATAAACCATGTGAGTCTAAGTCTTTGATTTTGTTGTAATTAAAAGTTGTACAAAAAATGACCAATTTTACCCAAGCCATTAAGCTATCAAGTCGTATGCGTGTCAAGTCGCCACTTATCCACATAGTTATCCACAGTTTATGGGGAGAACTCACCAAGCCCTTATGCTATCGATGTTAGCGCAGATGATAAATATTTAGCGCTCAGATAATAACAGATTTATTGCTTTGAACTGGAGTAATAATTGTCTAAAAGCCAATGAATGATTGCAATGTTCCACGCAGTAGCAGGGTTGTTTTGTGATCAGCAAGCCATAAAAAAGCGGCTTCATTGATGAGCCGCGATATATAAAATGGTTTGAAAAGCAGAACAGTAGGTTGATAGTCTAGTCTTTGATATAGATTAAATCCCAGACACCGTGACCCCGCTCTAAGCCGCGACGTTCAAACTTGGTCATTGGGCGAAAGTCTGGGCGTGGGGTAAAGTTGCCTTTACCAGCTTGATTGCTAAGACCGTCAAAGTCATCTAAAACATCGACCATCCAAAAAGCATAATGTTCCCAGTCGGTTGCTGTATGGAACCAGCCGCCAGGTTTTAAGCTTCGAGTAACAATCGCCATGCGTTCAGGACTGACAAAGCGGCGCTTATAATGACGCTTTTTTTGCCAAGGATCAGGGAAGTAGAGCTGGATACGATCGATATGGTTTTCTGGTAGCTGTTTAAGCAATTGAATCGCATCACCATTGATGATTTTTACATTGGTCAAGCCTTGAGTGCCTGCCATATAAGCACACTTACCAATACCTGGCTCGTGTACTTCAATCCCAACAAAGTTGCGTGCGGGGTCAGCAGCTGCCATTTCAATAAATGAATCACCAAGCCCAAAACCAATCTCTAAGGTAAGCGGTGCATCGCTGCCATTAGGGCTATCAGCGAACAACGAGCGTAAATCGTGGATAGCATCTAAGTTGCCATCACCAAAGCTGTTATTGACCAAATACTCAGCGAATTCTGGATCTGTGAGCGCCTGTTCAGCATTTTTGTTCATATGCGTGCGCCGCTTCATAAACGTTTGCACGATGCGTTTATGTTTATCATTCGGTGGAAGTGCTTCGGTGGCCAAGGTTGTATTATCCGTATTTTGAGGATCTGTGACCCTATCAGGGTGGCTATCAAAAGGGCTGTTGGTGTGAGGATTTTGAGTCATAAGATCAAGAGAACTTAAATAAGTTGCGAATATGAGCGTATTATAAGTCAAATAGCCCTTAGAGTGAACGCACAATCTCACAATGGCCTGACGATGCCTGATAAGACATAGAGAAGTACGTCGCATCTGGATTAACGTTGTCATATAATAATGACTAGTATGAAACCCAAATAGCCAACAGAGCCTAGCGTAATGTTATTTATCGAGACGGATTCGCCACCACCATTTTATCAAGCAAAGCTGACACCTGCTAAGCGTAAACAGCTGGATCAATGGTTTATAGGCCATCGTACGCAAAATTATTATCTCAAGCGCTTTGAGCAGTTTGATAAGCAAGGATATCTGTCACCAAAGTGGCATTGGGCAGCATTTTTTATAACCTTGCCTTGGTTGCTATATCGCAAGCGCTATATGGACGCTTTGGTTTATAGCGTTGCTGGCTGGTCATTTATTCAGCTCAACATTGCCATTGCCCTAGTGACATTTGAGTTTGTAGCGATGTCTTATATTCCAGAAGCGTATCAGATGGCGATACGTATTGGGATTGCGGCAGTGATTTGGCTGTTTTGGGCAGCTATGGTAGCGCGCTGGACTGATGCGTACTATTATCGAATGGCGCGGCGCGAGATTGCGGATGCACTTGATGACTATCCACAAGACACCGCCGCGCAAGAAGCGCATCTGCGCCGCGAAGGCGGAGTGAGTTTGTTTGGCTTGGGTCTTGGTTTTGGCTTTTTTATTTTCGCATTGATGGTTATCAATGTGCAGTTTTTGCCCATTGTCGCTAAGCAAAGAGAGAGTGAGATATTGTTTGATGCTTATTATGCGACCAAAACGGCACAAGACCACGTAGATGAGGTTTATCAGCAAACAGGTCAGTGCCCAGTCAGTTTGCCATTGGTGAGTGGTACTCAACAAGTAAGGCTACGCATTGAAACACAAATGGAAGGCATTCCTAGCAATGACTGTGCAGTGATCGGTACGATGCAGAATATCAAGTTTCCTACCCGTTATCTCAATGATCATACCTTTGTGTTTTATCACACTCCCAATAATGATGATTGGGAGTGCATTAGCTCACTCAATAAAAAACAAGCCCCTGCATATTGCCCCGCTGATTAGCCATCATCAAATATAGTCGGAGCACTTTTAAACCGCTACGGTGTTACCCGCCCTAGATGTACTTAGTGTACTATCTGCGGTCGGTCGCCTTGTAGCGATTTTAAAATTCCTTGACTATACTGATAGGCGAGCTAAACTTTAGGATCAGTTACGATATCGTTTGTAGTATCTTCAACGGGTGTGGCTTGATCTTTCAGCGCATCGTAAAAATCTTCTAAGTCCATCTTTCGCGCTTTATCAATGTCTTCATCGAATAGACTTTCAAGCTCTGCCATCGCTGACTGTGCTGACTCAATCAGTCGCGCTTCATCATCGTAAATGGCTTGCTGGCGCTCGATTAAATCATCATCATAATCACGGAAAGTTTGAATGGTTTCTCGTGCTTTATCTGGCGGTATACCAAGCAGTTGTAATGACTCACGCGACATATCTAGTGAGGATAAATAAGTCTCACGCCAGATATGACGGACGCCTACCTCACGCAAGCGATAATAGTGCTGTCGATCGCGGGCGCGGGCAAGTATGACCAGGTCAGGGTAGTTTTTACGCAGATACTCAGCGGTGGTGATAGAACGCTCCAAATCATCCACAGCAATGATGAACAGACTGGCTTGTTTAATCCCAGCGGCGCGTAATATCTCAGGGTTTTTCGGATCACCATAATAGACTTGGTTACCAAACTTACGCACAAAATCCACTCGGTTTGCCGAGCGTTCGATGGCTGTAAATTCAATATTATGCATACGCAGCACCCGACCAATGATTTGTCCAACGCGGCCAAAACCAGCGATGATGACAGGATGCTCATGATCTGGAATCGTATCATGTTCGCGGCTAGGTTTACTCTTAGCAAATAAAGGCTCACCGACTTTATCTAATAATAAGAAGGCCAGCGGTGTCAGCGCCATAGAGATGGTCACGATAAGATTGAGCGTGTTTTCTAATTCAGGGGCCAATACATTTTGAGTCGCTGCGACGTTGAATAAGACAAAGGCAAACTCACCGCCTTGAGCTAAGGTGACCCCAAGCCGAATACTGGTGGGCCAGCGATTGCCTGATATTTTTGCGATAGCAGTAATCACCGCAAACTTGATAAACATCAACGCCACTGCACAACTGATAATAAATATCGGGTGCGCCATAATGAGTTTGATGTCGGTCAGCATACCTACTGACATAAAAAACAAACCGAGTAGCAAGCCTTTAAAGGGTTCAATACTGGCTTCTAACTCATGACGATACTCAGAGTCAGCCAATAACACGCCAGTCAAAAATGCGCCAAGCGCCATAGATAAGCCAATTTGACCCATCAAAATTGACACACCCATGACGATAAATAACGCTACTGCAGTGAGCAACTCTGAGGCGCCACTGGATGCGACAAACTTAAAAAATGGCCTGATGACGTAACGACTGGCAAAGATAAGCCCAGCAAAAACGGCAAAGACTTTACCGAAGTAAATGAGATCGTAACTTTGCTCACGTACGCCAGATAAAAACGGAATCACAGCCAATAAGGGAATGACGGCAATATCTTGAAATAACAAGATAGTAAAAGCTTCACGGCCGTGGGTACTGGAGAGCTGCTGTTTTTCGGTCAAAATTTGTAGCACAAAGGCAGTAGAAGAAAGGGCTAGACCAAAGCCAACGATAAATGCAGTGTCCAAATGTAGAGAGAAGAACTGGTATAAAATCGCCATTAACAGCACGCCAGTAAGTCCTACTTGCAAACCACCAAGCACAAAGATAGAGCGGCGTAATGCCCAGAGCCGTGATGGCTGCAACTCAAGGCCGATGATGAATAACAGCATCACCACCCCAAACTCAGAGAAGTGCAGCAAGCTTTCAGCATCACCAGCTACATCCAGTGCACTTGGGCCCAATATCAAGCCTGTAATGAGGTAGCCGAGTACCGTGGCTATGCCGAAGCGTTTACCCAGTGGTACAAAAAGTAGCGCTGCACCCAAAAAGATAGTGGCCTGTAGCATTAAGTTTGGTGAGCCGGCAGCGGCAGCGAACATATAACATCCTTAGCAATCAATTCAAAACCATAGCCCTTTAAAACTATAGCGTGTCGTTATTCATTTTTTACGGTAAATCTTCCAAACCCCATTATCTGCTATTGGGTTACTGTACGCATCGTTGCGCCGCTTACGGGGTGTTTGCCTGCTATCGACGATTTTAAAATTGGGTAGGGCATGGACGATGAGTCCAGTACGATAAAAGCGTACTCGCTCAGGCTCTAACATCTCGCCCTTATTGTCACGGCAAAAGACATAGGCACGCAAGTCAATAAATTCACGATGTGCCACCAAACGCGCCTCGTCGTCATGATCAAACACTGCTGACATACGCGCAATTTCATCAGCACTATAATCACCACATTTATCAGTCAGTGCTCCCACTGAGCCAAAGCTTTTGGACTCTTTGGCGCGGGTCTTGGTCAGATGTAGACGCTGAACATGATATATGAACTGCGGTATCTCAAGACTGGCTGGTAATGGTAAATAGTCGGGTGGCAGATAAGCGGCTGGATAAAAAGCCATCGCGCGCTCAATAAGAGGCTGCCAGCGTTGTTGGTAGGCTTGGACTTCTGCTAAGTTGCCTTCAAAAATGGGCATATCACGAATTTGGCGCAAAATATCAGGCGGAAACTGCTCATCACGAAAGCTGGCAATGTCTTCTTGCAGTGTTGATAGCAAAACTTTGGCGTGTTTTTTGCCATCCTTTGAAGTAGGGTTGTCGATATAGTCGGGGGCGACAAAAGGTGCCGAGCGTCTAGACATAGTGGTATATCTTCGATAGATAAAATAAAAAATACTAATAAGACTGCTTGCCAAAGTCAATCAGTATCGCGAATGGTCTTTTATGATCGGTAAATAGATAGTTATTATAAACACATAAACCACTTTAAGTTTAATTTGTTTAAAATTGCTGATGCAAAAATATGTTAGGAGAGAGTCAATCTTGTTTAAATAGTCGTGAAGGGTAGTGAAGGATAAGAGGGTAAATATAAGGATTTTGTGTGATAGCGAACTGGCGTCCAGTAACGAGTGAGACTAATGGCTCATAGATAATCTGTCACAAAACCCATCTACTTTAATGGTTGTGACCAATATGATTGTTACCCTCAGAAGGACGCTCTAATATGTCACAGACCAGTGCATCACCATGTGCTCGAGTATGCGAATGTAACAGGCTCTCAACCTGAATAGTAGCATGGTCGATACCAAGGTCTAAGAGGCGCTGTTCCAGATCAGCGATCAGTAAACTAGACTCGTAAATGCTCATTTCACCATCGACCACAACGTGACAAGATAAGGCATTTAGGCCGCTGGTAATACTCCACACATGTAGATCATGTATCTTGTGCACTTGTGGATGCGCTACCATCCTTTGCTCGACCTCAACCAGTGATATGTCTGCTGGCGTGCCTTCCATTAAGATATGTACCGAGTCGCGTACCACGCGATAACCACTGATTAATATCAGTATGGCAACCACCACTGATGCCACCGCATCCGCCCATATCCAACCAAACGCAATCATTAATAAAGCGGCGACAATAGCGGCAACAGAACCCATCAAGTCACTTAATACATGCAAATAGGCACTGTGCATATTGAGGTTAACTGGCTCTTCAGATCTCTTTTTGCGCGAATTTTGCGCGCTGTCAGATGATGCTTGCTCTGTACTTAAGTCATGGCTGTGCTGGTGTTCATCTGCTTTGGTACGGCTACCTCGGTGCATGAGCCAAGCGACCAAAATATTGACCAACATGCCAATAGTGGCAATGATGAGCATACCTTCGCTAGCAATGTCAGTCGGTGAGTTAAAGCGTTTAATGGCTTCATAAAAAATCATGACAGCGATAATGACGAGAGTGGCACCATTGACGGTAGCGACCAAAATCTCAAAACGTTTATAACCAAAAGTTTTTTGATGGGTGGCAGACTTTTCACCGATTTTGAATGCCATCAAGGTTGCGCCAAGTGCTATGGCGTCGCTTAGCATGTGGCCTGCATCGGATAATAGCGCCAAACTACCAGTGAGCCAGCCACCTATCGCCTCGATGAACATATAAGCAGTGATGATAATAAAGCTAAATAGCAGCGTGCGCTGATAGCCTTTGGTGTCTCGCGGTGCCGTTGTGACCTCTAAATGCTCGTCGTGATCGTGAGTGTCTTGATTACCATGGGTATAGTTCTTTATTTTGCTGTCTTTCTGTTGACTCTCAGGATGACCAGTACCCTCAGAAGCGTGCTGAGGATTAGCATTTGTTTGATTGGGGCTGCTATTTTGTTCAGGGTTCAAATCATTTGGACTCATAACAACACTCAAGATTATAGAAGCAAGTTAATTAATATATAGAGCGCGCCTATAAGGCTGTGCTCTATAAAAAAGTACGTCTA
Organism: Psychrobacter sp. H8-1; assembly: GCF_904846575.1. Lineage (NCBI taxonomy): Bacteria > Pseudomonadati > Pseudomonadota > Gammaproteobacteria > Moraxellales > Moraxellaceae > Psychrobacter > Psychrobacter sp. H8-1. The sequence goes on along the minus strand of NZ_CAJHBG010000001.1, from coordinate 2,493,699 downwards.
AGAGCGTACGTCACGTCATTAGTAAGCGTCATACTTTTTCGATATACAAAGAATTTAGCATATCTAAGACCTCTAAGCTGTAACTAGGCGTTAAAAAGGCAAGAAAGCCTATCTTAATCGTTATCAGTTTATGGTAGGGGTTGCTACCAACCAACAGGGTCTATGTCTAAGGTAAGCTTAAGATATTTGGCGCTTGGCATGGCAAGTACTGGCTGCCACCATTGATTTAATACATGATGTAATTGCTGTCTATCTTTGGCTAAGAGCAGCAATTGTGCATGATAGCGGCTGTTCTTTTTACTCATCGGCGCATCGATAGGACCAAGTACTGCAAGGTTGTGTCCATGAGGCAGATTAATAACCGCATCCTTGAGTGCTTGGGTGGTAGCAACAAGGGTCTTGCCTTCACAACGTATCAGCGCGGCATGGCTATGAGGCGGCAGCCCCATCATCTTTCGCTCTTGCAGCAATTCACGCGCAAAGGAGAGATAACCATCTTTCACCAGTTTTAATAATAGCTCATTATCTGGTTGCAGCGTTTGAATCAACACGCGCCCAGCTTTATCACCGCGTCCTGCACGTCCCGCTACTTGAATCATTAGCTGTGCGGTATGTTCAGGCGAGCGGAAATCTGCGGACAAAAAACCGCGATCAGCATTGGGCAAACAAACCAAGGTAACATTGGGGAAATGATGGCCTTTGGCGACCATCTGTGTGCCAACTAAGATGGCAGGATTGCCTTGATTGATACGCTGATAGATATTCTCCCAGCTGTCTTTGCGCCTTGTGGTATCGCGATCGATTTGGATAATCGGATACAGCTCTTTACTGGTTTGTGGATTGGCAAAAATAGCGTGCAAGTTTTCGCTCAGCCTTGTGGTGCCCATGCCTTTAGCATCTAAATTTTGACTACCGCAATCAGGGCAAACTTTTGGAATATAGGCTTGCCAGTCGCAGTGGTGGCATTTCAAATATGAACTATTTGAGTAATTACTCTGCTGAGCTTGGCTATTGTAGTGAACCGTTAAGTGCGCATCACAGCGTGGGCAATCTGCCTGCCAACCGCAAGCCTCGCATAATAAGACAGGGGCATAGCCGCGACGATTTAAGAATATCAATACTTGATCGCCAGCTTCAAGCGTTTGCCGTATCGCGCCAATGAGTGCATCGGTTAAACCTGTATCATAGCGCGTGCCGTCATCGGTTGTTTGTTGATGGGTACTTTGCAAGCGCGCATCAATCAGCTGCATCGTTGCAGGCTTTGCATTACCAGGGCGAGTAAGCAGCTGACACTCTACCAGCTTGCCATCATCGACTAATTTTAAATGTTCAAGGGAAGGGGTTGCGGTACCGAGCACGACTGGAATGTTGTATTGCAGACCACGATAAAGCGCGACGTCGGCAGCATGATAACGCAGTGTGTCTTGCTGCTTATAAGAGCCATCATGCGCTTCATCGACGACGATGAGGCCTAAATCTGTGAAAGGATACAGCACCGCTGAGCGTGTCCCGATGATGATTTGTGCATGACCAGTACGGCAGTCTTGCCAGCCTTGCAAGCGATGGGTATTGCTCATGCCTGAATGGAGCAACACAATCTGAGCCGCAAAACGGCTAGCAAAGCGTGCACGCGTCTGCGGTGTCAGTCCAATCTCTGGTACGAGAATCAAAACCTGTTTACCAGCTTCTAATACGGCTTGCATCGCTTGTAGATAGACTTCAGTCTTGCCACTACCAGTGATGCCGTTTAATAAAAATCCTGTATAGCGTTTAGCTTCATGGGCAGCAACAATGGCTGCAACGGCAAGCTGCTGTTCATCATTGAGATCAAGCGGCATTTTTGCGAGCTTGACAGGTGAGGGTGCTTGTTTGGGCTGAATATAGCGCTCTATAAGACCTTTTTCTTCTAGCGTTTTTAAAAAGCTCCGCTGCATGCCTTCTAATAACAGTACATCCTCACTAGCACCGCGCTCGCCATGTAGTTTAAGCATATCAAACTGCTGTTTCTGCTTTTTTGCGTTGGCACGAAAGTCGTCATCGGTAATGTGGGGCAGTATTCGCCAGTGGGTGATCAGAAGATCTAGTGGTTTTCCTTGACGAACTAGGCTTGGTAAGATGACGGCTAGGACGTCACCAAGTGGATAGTGATAATAACGGGCAAGCCAATGAGCAAGCTTGAGCATGCTAGCATCTAAGATAGGCTCAGCATCCAAGCATTTATTAATGGGTTTTAGCTTTTTGATAGGTACACTACTGTCAGTTTCAGAGATATGAGCAACCACGATGCCGATTAAGGTCTGACGACCAAATGACACCTCAACGCGGCACCCAATATGCGGTAAAGAGGGGCTTGATAAAGCGTTAGTATCTGCCGGTACACTATAGTCAAATACCCGATAAAGGGGCACGGGTAGAGCAACTTGTACCAACATAAAATACACCTATAGCTTTTAAATATAGTCGGAGCACTTTTAAACCGCTACGGTGTTATCCGCCCTAGATGTACTTAATGTACTACCTGCGGTCGGTCGCCTTGTAGCAATTTTAAAATTCCTTGACTATAGTTAGATCATGACATTGGTAGAGATAAGAGCAGTAAGCCCAAATAGCTATATTTGGGCTTACTTTAGAAATGTTTTTTGGAGTTTTTTTGACTTAATAACTTGAGAGTTAAGTAAAAATACGTCTGTTTACTCAATATACAGGATAGCTTCAATCTCAACCACGCCACCTTTAGGCAGTGCGGCGACCTGTACAGCTGCGCGGGCAGGATAAGGCTCGCTCAAGTTTTCAGCGAATATCTCATTCAGGACAGCAAAGTCGCTTAAGTCAGTTAAAGACACGTTGAATTTAACCACATCATTTAAGCTGCCACCCGCTGCTTCGCAAACCGCTTTTAAATTAGCGAACACTTGCTTAGCTTGCGCTTCAAAGCCGTCTTTTAGCTCCATAGTCTGAGGGTCGAAACCAAGCTGACCTGAAACATAGACGGTATTGCCAACTTTGACCGCTTGTGAGTAAGTGCCAACGGCTGCAGGGGCGTTATCAGTTTGGATGGTTTGACGAGTCATAATTTATCCTTGTCGTTCTTGTGTTATTTTAATCTGCTGAATGTTTGGGTAGCAGATGAGTGAGGGGTATTCTAAACTTTTAAAGCAAAGTTAAATAGGGGTTGTTAGCCGTCATACGAACAAACAAGTGAAAGTAGTAATCATCTTTATAGTTGATACAATCGTATGATATTTGGGAAGCCTAGTAATGAGCGCAGGTCACGAATGCCTTGTGCTAAGTGATTGCGACTACGGACGATGACATGGACGATAGTATCAGTACTGCGCACATCGACCTTTTCGACACCGATATTGAGCTGACGCAAATGATAGATGACTTCACTGATTTGCTCATCACTGAGAGCGATAGAAAGCTTTAGATAAGCTGGGAAACGAATCTCTCCAGTGTTTTTACCATTGATTGCATCTGCCTCATTCGTTTTGACCGTTTTATCGTCACGCCAGCGCAGCTGTATGACTTGATAAGGGTTATCCTTACGAATATCGTCTAGCGAAAAGCATTTGTGGCGGTGTACGACCAGGCCATGCCGTGATAAATGGCCTACAATTGGGTCACCATAAATAGGATGACAACAATTGGCAAAATCAAGCTCGACGCCTGTCGCGTTCGCGATTAGCTGCTGCGCCTGTGTCATGCCATTGTTTTGTTGTTGCGTTTGTAGAGTGCTGACTTCGTCGCTAAATAAGCGTGACACCACGAGCTGTGGCAGTAGAGTACCAGAGCTTATTTGTTGAAATAATGCGTCTTTTTCTGGTACGCCTCGCCATTCGATCAAGTTCTTCCAGTCGTTATCTGTTAAGTCGTCGAGACTCTTTTGGTAGGTTTTTAGCGCACGATCCAATGCTTGCTGACCATGATGCTGCTTATCGGCGGTCGATAAGTCTTTAAACCAGCGCAGTATCTCTTCACGTGCTTTATTGGTCACCACAAATCCTAGCCATTCCGCTTTTGGTTCAGAGTGGCTGTTTACTTCAATCTCAACCTGTTGGCCATTTTTGACCACCGTACCAAGCTTGGCTTTTTACCATCGATGTTTGCGCCAACAGCCACATTACCAACCATAGGCCCAACAGCATAAGCAAAGTCCAGCGCTGTGGCACCTTGTGATAGCTCATAAGCACGGCCTTGCGGACTATAGCAGATGATTTTGCTAGGGTGTAGGTAGTCCATCAGCTCATTAATTGTGAGACAGCCGCTGTAAAATCTGGGTTGTTTTCATCTAAGGTATCTTCATCGACCAACTCTTTCATATTGCGCAGCGATGCTTGGATGACTGAGCGACTGACATCGGAGGCATGCTCAGCACCAATGACTCCAAGCCGTGCAGCATTTTGCATTTTTTTGGTCAAAATAGTAACTTTCACAAAATCGCTGTCACGCTCATATATCAGCGTTAGTGATTGGTTACCACCTGGCAGAGGGCGACGAATATTGTCTTCAATATGAGAGTTCTCTATTTGGTATTTTTTTATCAGGTAGTAAGCGAGCTTGTCACACTCTTCGATGCTATCAAGCACAATCTCAAAAGCATAGTGGCGTAGCAATGCGTTGATTTCACCGCGATTACGGAAAAACTGGCGATATATCACCACGCGATTATCGAGTACTTTTACGTGTCCGTTTAGTCCTAAATTACTGAGGACAATACTGAGGTAACGGTGAATGGACTCTCTTTGGAAGTTGCGCCCAAGCCCATGCTGCAATAGCTTGTCAGACAGCTTGTTGTACATCTCAGAATCAAGGTTACGATAACAAAGCACTTCGATATAATCAGCAATATCATTGAGCCCCATCAAACGTGCGAATGGCACATAAAAGTCCAACGTTTCTTGGGCGGTCGCGCGCTGCTTTTCTGGACGTACCGCATCAAGCGTAGACATGTTGTGCAAGCGGTCAGCAAGCTTGATGATTAATACGCGTGGATCAGCGAGGGTTGCGGTTAGGATTTTATGAAAGGTAGCGGCTTTGTTTTGTTGCTTATCATGATTGGATGATTTTAGCTTAGTCACACCATCGACCAGTGTGGCGACAACTTTACCATAGCGCTGTTCGATTTCATCATCACTAACATCCGTATCTTCGACGGTATCATGCAAAATCGCAGCTATGATGCTGTCTCGATCTAAGCGGAAGCCTGCTAAAATCTCAGCAACCGCAATCGGATGGGTGATATAGGGCTCACCTGATTTGCGCTTATCTTTTATGTGAGCGATATCACCAAACTTGCACGCATCAATAATATCACGGCGATCTGCTGCGCCAAGATACCCAACTGAACGCAGCAAATCATACTGAGCTTCGTCAACCAGAGGATGACTGAGTTTGGGTAAGGTTTGGCTCATAGAGGGATGATCCTATAGTTCGTTGCTTTCAAGAATTGCTAGTGAAGAAGCGCTTGTTAAGAGTAAGGTTTTAATAGATGTTGATATTGCAACAGCTGTCTGTGAAGGTGACCTTTCATTATTGCAAGGCCACCCTCTAATTAATCGTAAATTGCTCTCAATGTCAACTACTAAGCGATTGGGCAGCTCAAAAAAATTGAAACCCTGCTAAGCAAATTCTGATAGTTACAGAGAGCAAATATAAAAAAGTTGACAGTCGTTTAGAAAAATAACAGGTTTAAACGCCAAAAAACCACAGCATGAACTGTGGTTTTTTGAATTGGAATATAAGTTTGGTGGTGTTTTGAGGAGACAATATTTTAAGGATACAGTATCTTAAGGAAACAATATCATCAGCCTAAAAACCAACCTGATGCCTGAGTGGCTTTAAAAGCTATGGTCACCTGACAATGCTAAATCTAGTGAGCTGGTTGCAAAGTTGTGCTCTGGTTGATTTAGAATATCACGGGTGATTTTGCCAGCAGCGATTTCGCGCAGTGCCAAAACAGTAGGCTTGTCATTATCGACATCAACCATTGGTTCAGCGATACCTTTGGCCAATTGACGGGCGCGTTTACTGGCAACTAAAACCAGCTCAAAGCGATTATCAACATTATCCAAACAATCTTCAATCGTCACTCGTGCCATAAATAGCTACCTCGGTTGTTTTTATTAGTGGTGAGCTGTGTCCGCCACTCAATAAAAATAATATCAAAAACATAAAGGGGAATAGCTAGGCATTATAGCATTTTTTGTACAGTTGCGCAGTTGCTTTTTATGCCTAGCCTATTTGAATTGAATAATATTTATCTAATCGAGTGCTTTATTATTCAGCAAGGTTGTGATGGTGCGATGATAGCGCTGCTGCTGACGCTTTAAAGTCTGTCTATCAGCGACTATGATGGCCTTTAGCTCTGTTAATGCAACCTCAAAGCTGTCATTAATAATGACGAAATCAAAGTGTACATATTGCTCCATCTCGGTCACTGCGCCAGCCAAACGTTGTTCGATGACCTCGGCAGTATCTTGGTTACGAGATGATAAGCGTTGACGTAACGTTGTCAGGCTTGGCGGTAAAATAAAAACTGTAATGGCATCGGCAAATATTTTTTTGACCTGTAGAGCGCCTTGCCAGTCAATCTCTAAGATGACATCAATGCCCGCATCTAGCTGTGCTCGTACGCTTTGCTCTGAGGTACCATAATAGTTCCCAAATACTTCTGCATGCTCCAAAAACTTGCCCTCATCGACTCCTGCTGTAAATGATGCGACATCAGTGAAATGATAGTGATGGCCATCAATCTCGCCAGGTCGTGGATCGCGAGTGGTATGGGAGACACTGACAGTCAAGTCGTTGGTGGTGGCTAATAGCTGCTTAACCAGTGATGTTTTGCCAGTACCAGAGGCGGCAGTAATAATAAATAATGAACCTGTCATACAGTGTATCCTAATGGGATGAGTGAGCGAGTAAGGGCTGGTAAAATGAAAAAAAGACATCATGTAGGATGATACAAATCATGCATGCCTGTGAATTATCCGTTTAATTATAAATTGATTTTAGATCCTAAAACCTACTTTACCGTATTACGACCGAGACGACGGTATTTTAAACGGTAATAAAGGCAATTTATGCTAAAGTAGGGTATTCGCATTATTGTAAACTTTTGACTCTAAATTATCTAATGATAGGCCTTCTTATGCAAATTTATCTTGCCAATCCACGTGGGTTTTGTGCTGGTGTGGACCGTGCGATTGCGATTGTGAACGAAGCATTGACACGTTTTGAACCTCCTATTTATGTCCGTCATGAGGTCGTACATAATAAGTTTGTGGTCTCAGATCTTGCCAATCGCGGCGCAGTATTCGTCGAGGAGCTCGATGAAGTGCCGGATGGCTCCATCGTTATTTTCTCTGCACATGGGGTCTCAAAAGCGGTCGAAGATGAGGCTGAGCGCCGTGATCTCACTGTGTTTGATGCAACTTGTCCTTTGGTCACCAAAGTGCATATCGAAGTAGCGAAGTTTGCCCAAGGGGGGATGGATGCTGTATTGATTGGTCACGCTGGACATCCTGAGGTTGAAGGCACCATGGGGCGTTTTAACCACCGTCATGGCGGTCAAATCCATTTGGTCGAAAACGAAGCAGACGTCGAAAAACTGACGGTACAAAATGCTGAGCGCTTGGCTTTTGTTACCCAGACCACCCTTTCGATGGATGATACAGCGCGCGTCATCGATGCACTGCGGGACAAGTTCCCTAGTATCCAAGGGCCACGCAAAGATGATATCTGCTACGCCACCCAAAACCGCCAAGATGCGGTCAAAGACTTAGCTGGTCGCTGTGAAGTAGTGTTGGTCGTCGGCTCACCAAACTCGTCTAACTCTAATCGCTTGCGTGAATTGGCCGAGCGCATGAACTGCCGCGCGTATTTGATTGATAATGCGAGTGAGATGAATCATAAATGGTTTGATGGGGTACAAAATGTCGGTGTCACCGCTGGTGCGTCAGCGCCTGAGATTTTAATTCAAGAAGTGCTGCAACAGTTGCAGGATTGGGGCGGCGATTTGCCAAGTGAGCTGTCAGGTATTGAAGAAAACGTGACCTTTAGCCTGCCTAAAGCCTTACGTATTCCAGTCACGCAAGTGGGTAAGTAAAGTAGGATATAATGAGTTATAGAGCCATCTACTATTATAAGCACAGTAGGAATAGGTAAGATAGGATGAAAAAACAGCGAAAAAGATTCGTATTGGCAGAAGCTAGCCTTAAAGAAGTCAATAAGCAATTAAATATCAATATGTTTGTCATTAGCATATTGGCGATGATGCTTGGACTAGACATAGCGCACTTTATGAAAGAGTACAGTCTTTTTTATGGAGTACTCGTTGTCATCATGGGTATTTTGCTGTTTTTTACTCTGAAAAGTCGTCAGCTTCTTAGGATGAGAAAACAAGAGCTTACTAAATAGAGCGTGTTGAATATGCATGCTTTCTTTCAATAATAAAACCTAATAATATTTTTTCATACAACGATAACGATTTCTCATAACCTTCAAAAAGTATTGGATAGTCCAAAAGTACTGGGTAAATGAGAAAGGATTGATAAAACACTAAGGAAGGTCATGTCAGCTTATTACAACTTTATCAAACGTGAACAGCAGGAAGACGGTGTCTGCGTTGCACACTATCAGCCAACCAAGCATGCGCAAGGCGCTTGGAATGAGCATGAGCAACATATGGCATCAGCAACAGGTGTACTCACAGCAGAGCTGAGCCAGTTTGCGCCGCAAAACAACATGCGCATCGCGCGTATTAGTCTGGATATATTAGGACTGATTCCGCTCGATGAGTTTACGATTACCACCCGCTGTATTCGACCGGGCAAGACGATTGAGCTTGTGGAGGCGGTGATGAGTAGTCGCGGGCGTGATTGCATTATTGCTCGTGCGTGGCGGCTGATGACTCAGGATACTAGCGAGATTGCAGGGCTTGAGGATCAAAAGGCAGTGAACAAGCCAGAAGAGTTGGCCGTTTGGGATGATATGAAAGGCTGGCCGGGCGGTTTTATCGAAAGTGTGCGTTTTGTCGCTGCTCCCGATCGTCGCGAAGGCAAAGGTATGGTTTGGATAACCAATGACATCGAGATGGTAGAGGGCGAAACCACCGATGATTTGGTGCATCTATTGGGTATGGTAGATACCGCCAACGGCGTGGTGCCAAGACTTGGTCTAGGATTGTCAGAGCTGCAATGGATGTTCCCCAATACTGATTTGCAAATTCATATGCATCGCACGCCACAAGGGAAATGGCTAGGTATCGAAGCTGTGCAGCAGTATGGCGACGACGGTATAGGGCTCACCAGTGCGGTATTGCATGATGTACATGGCCCGTTTGGTCGTAGCGAGCAAATTCTTACGATTCGTCCGATGCCGCGCTAGTGAGTAGTCTTATGATGGCTGGCTAGATGATGGTTGGTTAGCTCAGTTGCTGTGGTTTTTGATAGCTAAGTCGTTTTTAATAATCAATCATGCAGCGGCTTATGTTTTAAAAAACAAAACAAAAGAATGTGATTAATTTATTATGCAAATTTATCAAAATCAGTTGTAATAGTATTTAACAAGGCAACATGATTGCACTAATAGATTACTATGAAAAAGACTCACCGTTATTCAAACAAACTGACGACTATTCTAGAGCTACTGCTAGAAGCTTATTCAGAATAGAATTTGTACTTTAATCCAATTGCTTTTCAAAGGAGTATCACTATGAGCAACGACATGAGCGATAAAAAATGTCCCTATGCACCGACCCAATTAACGATGGGTAATGGCGCACCAGTCGCTGACAACCAAAACAGTCTCACGGCAGGTAAGCGCGGTCCACTATTGGCGCAAGATGTCTGGCTAAACGAGAAACTAGGCAACTTTGTGCGTGAAGTGATTCCAGAGCGCCGTATGCACGCCAAAGGATCTGGTGCCTTTGGTACGTTTACCGTGACCAACGACATCACCAAGTACACCCGTGCCAAAATCTTTAGTGAAGTGGGCAAGCAGACTGAGATGTTTGCGCGCTTTAGTACGGTTGCAGGCGAGCGCGGTGCTGCTGACGCTGAGCGTGACATTCGCGGCTTTGCGCTGAAGTTTTATACCGAAGAGGGCAACTGGGATATGGTGGGTAACAATACGCCAGTATTCTTTATGCGTGACCCCCGTAAGTTTCCAGATTTGAACAAAGCGGTTAAGCGTGACCCACGTACCAATATGCGTTCACCAACCAATAACTGGGACTTTTGGACGCTATTACCAGAAGCATTCCATCAGGTTACTATTTTGATGAGTGATCGTGGCCTGCCAGCATCTTATAGAAACATGCATGGCTTCAGCTCGCATACTTACAGTTTTTGGAATGAAGAAAATGAGCGCTTTTGGGTGAAGTTTCATTTCCGTACGCAGCAAGGCATCAAAAACTTAACTGATGCTGAGGCAGCAGAAGTCGTCGGTATGGATCGCGAGAGCAATCAAAGAGACTTATTTAATGCCATCGAAAATGGTGATTTCCCTAAGTGGAAGATGTATGTGCAAATCATGCCTGAAGAGGAAGCGGATCAAGTACCTTATCATCCGTTTGATTTGACCAAAGTATGGCCAAAAGGGGATTATCCGCTGATTGAAGTAGGTGAGTTTGAGCTCAATAAAAACTCGAATAACTACTTTGTCGATGTCGAGCAGGCAGCTTTTGCGCCAAGTAACTTAGTGCCAGGCATTAGTGTCTCGCCAGATAAAATGCTGCAAAACCGCTTGATTAACTACGCCGATGCTCAGCGCTATCGTGTCGGTGTCAACCATCAGCAAATCCCTGTCAACAAGCCACGTTGCCCAGTGATGAGCAACCATCGTGATGGTGAAGGGCGTGTCGATGATAACTATGGCGGTCGTCCACACTATGAGCCAAACAGCTTTAACCAGTGGCAAGAGCAGCCTGATTACGCTGAGCCACCACTCAAGATCAACGGCGATGCAGCACACTATGATTTCCGTGAAGACGATGACGATTACTTTAGCCAGCCACGTGAGTTGTTTAACTTGATGAATGATGAGCAGCAGCAAGTACTGTTTGAAAACACCGCCAGAAATATGGGTGATGCGCCTGACTTTATTAAGTATCGTCATATCCGTAACTGCAACTGGTGTGAGCCTGCATATGGCGAAGGCGTTGCCAAGGCACTTGGTATGACCGTAGAAGATGCCATGGCAGCCCGCGAGTCAGATCCTGCTGGTCATCTGCCTAGCTGCTTGTAATTCCTAGATTTTAAAAATAAATCATTCATTGTATAACGACACCGCCTTAGGACACTAAGGCGGTGTTTTTTGTTTAAACAAGTCTTTGAGCTTGAAATATTTCTCCGCGCCCCTATTAGTAGTAACAGCCTAGCGCTATTTAAAACCAAACGCTCTGATGCCTATTTGATGCTGACTTGAGTGACTTTGGTTTGATTACTGCTGTTTAATAATAAGTTTTGACATAAATTAAAGGAGTTTTTTATGAGTGAGCCAAAAAACGACACCCGCATAGTTGATGAGAATAATCCAGAACTAAAAAAACATACTTTTGAAGCGGAAGTGGCGCAGCTGCTGCATCTAGTGACGCATTCGCTATATTCTAATGCTGATATCTTTGTCCGTGAGCTGGTATCAAACGCCTCTGATGCGTGTGATAAGTTGCGTTTTGAAGCCACCAATGACGACAGCCTGTACGAAGATGATGGTGAGTTAAAAATTCGTATTGCCGTCGACGAGGAAGCCAAAACCATCACCTTTACCGATAACGGTATTGGCATGAATGAAGCCGATACCATCGAAAACTTGGGAACGATTGCCAAATCGGGCACCAAAGCTTTCTTGGACAAGCTCTCTGAATCACAAAAACAAGACGGTCAATTGATTGGACAGTTTGGGGTTGGCTTTTACTCAGGCTTTATCGTTGCAGATACCATCAGTGTTGAGTCACGTAAAGCAGGTGAGACGGCTGATAAAGGCGTGCGCTGGGTATCTGATGGCACTGGAAGCTTTACCGTTGAGCCCATTACCAAAGAAGCGCGCGGCACCAGTATCATCCTGCATCTAAAAGAAGAATATACCGAAGGTGAAGATAACTATCTAGATCGCGGCAAAATTAAGCGTTTGGTCAATAAATACTCAGACCATATTAGTTTGCCGATTCAGATGCGTAAAGAAGTCTGGCAAGAAGACGAGGTCGAGGAAGGCGACGACACGCCAGCTAGTGGACAAATGGTACTGACTGATGAGTGGGAAACCATCAACAAAGCCAGTGCGCTATGGACACGCTCAGCGTCTGAGATTGAAGAGGATGAGTACGCCGACTTCTATAAAAACATCACTTATGACATGGATGCACCGCTCACGTGGACGCACAACCGTGTTGAAGGTCGTGTACAGTATACGCAGCTGTTGTACATTCCCAAAAAAGCACCCATGGACTTGTATACCCGTGAGCAGCAACATGGTCTCAAGCTGTACGTCAAACGCGTCTTCATCATGGATGACGCCGAGCAGCTATTGCCAATGTATCTGCGCTTTGTCAAAGGGGTGATTGATTCAGCAGACTTACCGTTGAACGTTAGCCGTGAGCTATTGCAAGAGTCGCGCGATGTAAAATCTATCCGCGATGGTAACGCACGCCGCGTCTTGACTATGCTCGCAAGCCTTGCCAATAGTGAAGATGAAGCCAAGCAAGAGAAGTTTGCGCAGTTCTATAGCGAGTTTGGCGATGTCATTAAAGAAGGTCTGGGCGAGGACATGGGCAATCAAGAACGTATTGCCAAATTGCTGCGTTATGCTACCAGCACCAATGATAAGGTTGAGACCAGCTTTGAAGACTACAAAGCACGTATGAAAGACGGTCAAAAGGCCATCTACTATCTAACGGCTGACAATCTGGCCGCTGCCAAAAACAGCCCGCAGCTTGAGCTGTTTAAGAAAAAAGGCATCGAAGTTATCCTCATGACCAGCCGCGTTGATGAGTGGGCGATGAACTTCTTGACCCAGTTCGATGAGACACCGCTACAGAATATTGCCAAAGGCGCGGTAGATTTGGGCGACTTGCAAGACGACGAAGAAAAGGCGGAAGCTGAAAAGGCGCAAGAAACCATGAAGCCAGTCGTCGACAAGCTTAAAACAGCATTGGGCGATCGCGCAAAAGATGTCAAAGTTTCAACGCGTCTGGTTGACAGTCCAGCATGTCTGGTGGTCGGTGAAGGTGAGCTGTCTCCACAGATGATTCAAATGCTACAGCAGATGGGTCAAGATGTACCAGAGAGTAAGCCGACGCTAGAAGTAAACCCTGATCACCCACTCATCAAAAAGCTTGAGGGTAGCGAGCAGTTTGACGACCTTGCACAGGTTATCTTTGATCAAGCACTCTTGGCTGATGGCGGTCAATTAGAAGATCCAGCCGCTTATCTGAAGCGCGTCAATGAGTTATTGATGCGATAGTGGTTATCTTTAAACGATTTGTCTGATGAGTAAAGAAAAGGTCTTAACTATAAGGCCTTTTCTTATGTTTATTCTTTCTATCTACTTTTATAGTTTCTACCTCACTCTCAACTTTTTAATTATATTGAAATAAGTGATGGTATCTACAAAACTGCACTGCATCTATTTTAAAGTATGTTAACTATATAATAGTGCTTTTTACAAATCATGCTTATTTTCTTAACTAACAATCCGTTACAATCGTGAGAGGTTAGCAATATAAACTATGAGGTTAGGTTATCAAGATAGGCTCATACTCACTGCAAGAGTGGGCACTAATCTTGACTGGATAGAGGTCTAAGGCTTTGCCACTTTCGTCGCTAAAAACCATTTCTCTTCAGCGTTTTTCATTGAATTTCGCTGCCAATATTATTGCCGCTTTATGGATGCTGGTAGGGTCAACCCGCGCGTTTTCTTGGGTGAAGCCAACCTTTATGCAGTTTGCAGCGTTTGCACTATTGGCACTTGGCAGTAATGTGCTTTTTTCGTGGTTGGCGGCTGAGCAGGGAAGTGTTTTCAACGAGCAGGGTTTGGTCAGCTACCTAATTTGGCCAGCGATTATCTCCTTGGGCGGTATCATTCTTGCGCGGCGCTCAGGCAACCAAATGCTATTGTTTGTACCAGTAGTACTATGGCTGGTGGCTGATACACTATCTGCGCTGCTGCAAAGCTTGGTGCAGTTCTTGGGTAGTCAAGGGTGGCTGCCAGACTGGAGCTATTCATTTTTACCGATTTTGTTTTTAGTGCTGTTTTTATGGCAAACGTTGGCGCTGCTATGGATTTTTGCCCGCAGGCAACGTACGCCTTGGTGGGAGCGTATCATCGTACTGGTAGGAGCGGTGGCACTATTGACCATCTGGCAGCGTAACGTTGCCGACCAGCCTATCTTTAAGCAAATCCCTGTACAGCCTGTGTTACAAGAAGCAGCGCTTTATAAGCAGCCACAGCTATTGCAGCAAGCACTAGCAGGTATCGATCCGAGTACACCAGGCAAGAGTGATTGGTATTTTATGGGGGTTGCGGGATTTTCTGATCTAGATGTCTTCCGCTCTGAGATTAATAAAGTGCGCGAGCTGTTTGATGTGCGTTTTGGCACCAGTGGCTATTCATTGGCACTGATTAATAATACTTATAGCTGGCTAGACGAACCAGTCGCCACGAAGACCAGTATTTTGCAAGGGCTAAAAAGAATTGGTCAGCAAATGAATGCCGATGAAGATGTGCTCTTTATGACGCTGTCTTCACATGGTGATCAAGACTTTATTCATTTATCTAATCCACCCCTTGAGATGGACAATCTGGATGCCACCTGGCTGCGTGAGGCGCTGGATGCATCAGGCATTCGTTGGCGGGTGATTGTGGTGTCTGCTTGCTATTCTGGCTCATTTATCGATGAATTGACGTCACCGACTACTGTGGTTATAACGGCTTCAGCGGCTGATAAGATGTCGTTTGGCTGTACCAATACCGCGGAGATGACCTATTTCGGTCAAGCATTCTTTGCTGAGAGTCTGCGTGAAAGCAATAGCTTTTCTGCTGCTTTTAAAGAAGCGAGTCTACGTGTCAGTGAACGTGAGAGCTTTATGGGTTTTGAGCCATCAGAGCCACAAATGATCGTTGGTAGTTTGATGAAAACAGCATTGCCTGCATTTGAGCAAGTACTGTTTGACAAAGCGCGTTCACCAATCGCCAATGTTACTGACGGTACTGGCAATACTGACGATGGCGCTATTGACATATTGTATGAAGACGCTACTAATACTAGTCTGCCTATGACTACAACGACTACTAATTAGGGTAATTCCTAATAAATAAACGCTATTCATTTTTTAGTGCTTACTCTTTGGTTTATTAAATAATTTTATAAATCATCATTTGTTTTAATTTCTATAAAAAGGATGTTAATCATGAATAATGCTTACAATAAAAGTTTATCTGCCAATACCCAGCTTACCCAAATCAGTGTGAATCGCTGCTTTAATGGTGAGCAGCATTACTATAGTCACGAATCGACGGCTACTAAGACACCGATGACGTTTAGTATTTACCTGCCAGATGAGGCGCTGTTAGGACAACGCTGTCCTGCAGTTTTGTATTTGTCAGGTCTGACTTGTAACGCAGATAACGTCACTCACAAAGCGCACTTTCAACAAAGATGTAGCGAGCTTGGCATGATATTTATCGCGCCTGATACTTCTCCTCGCAGTAGTGAAGATACCGATGTGCCGAACGATGAGCGTTATTTTGTCGGTCAGGGTGCCAGCTATTATGTGGATGCGACGCGTGCGCCATGGGCAGAGAACTTCAATATGCAAAGCTACATCGTTGATGAGCTTTATGACCTAGTACGCTCTGAGTTTGCGATTAGCAGTATCGGTGTGACAGGGCACTCTATGGGTGGTCATGGAGCATTGTTATTAGGTTTCAAATTCCCAAGTAAGTTTGTCAGTGTCTCAGCATTATCGCCTGTCTGTGCCGCCAGCGAGTCTGCTTGGGGTGAGGCGGCCTATACAGAGTACTTCGGTGACGATAAGGCGCTATGGGCGCAGGCTGATGCATCACATACCATCAAAACCGTTGGCCGTCAGTACTCGAGTATCTTAGTAGATCAGGGCGCTGCTGATAACTTTTTGGCAGAAGGACAGCTGCAAACGGCTAAGCTACAACAGGCTTGTGAAGAAGCCAAGCAGCCGTTAACACTCCGCTATCAGGCAGGCCACGACCACAGCTATTACTTTATCCAGACAGTCATCAATGATCATATTGAGCATCACTGGCGCATGGCGCAGCTGAGCTAAAGGCTGATGTCTTATGCTGTTTTAAAAATTAAAAGGTAAGTTTTATGGCAAGTTATCAAGATTTAGCAGCAGCGGACGTAGATACCAAATCAGCGCTTGCGATCATGCAAGCTGACATGGAGGCTGCTTTGCAAAATAAGCAGCACGCCAGTGTTGATGTCGATGTTAATGTTAATGTTAACCTCAATGTTAGTAGCAATGGCAAACTGATAGGCTCTGTCAAATCACGCAATGAGACAGGCGGTAAAGTGCTTGATGAGGCGCAAGTCTCACGAGTGATAGAGATGGCCTGGGAAGACAGAACGCCATTTGCAGCGATAGAGCATAGCTATGGACTCAATGAAGCTGCTGTCATTAGACTGATGCGCCATGAGTTAAAACCTTCGTCCTTTCGCTCATGGCGTCAGCGTGTGACCAATCGTGCGACTAAGCACCAAGCAAAACGTTCATTTGCCGTCGGTCGTGCTTACTGTAAGACTCAATATAAACAGCGCTAGTGAGTTGAATATTCAATCTAAGTCGCTTAAAGATTGAAGCTTTACTTGGACCAGTTCCAAGTCTTTTTTATTTTATGACACTTTTATATAAACATGAATTAGGTAATTCAATTATGAGCAGTCCTTCTAAACCCTATCTCATCGCCCCTTCTATTTTATCTGCCGACTTTGCCAGACTTGGCGAAGAGGTAGAGCGGGTATTGGAGTCTGGTGCGGATGTCATCCATTTCGATGTCATGGACAACCATTATGTGCCCAATTTGACCTTTGGCAGTATGATCTGTAAAGCGCTGCGTGACTACGGTATCGATGCGCCAATTGATGTGCATCTGATGGTCAGTCCTGTCGATGGTATGATTGAGCAGTTCTTAGAAGCGGGTGCTAGCATCATTACCTTCCATCCAGAAGCCAGTGGGCACGTTGATCGTTCTCTAAAGCTTATCAAAGATGGCGGCGCTAAATGCGGCCTTGTGTTAAACCCTGCGACACCCCTACATTATCTAGACTATGTGATGGATACCGTCGATCAAATTTTACTGATGAGCGTCAATCCTGGATTTGGTGGGCAGTCGTTTATTGAGAGCACTTTAGACAAGGTGCGCGAAGTGCGTCAGCGCATAGATGCCAGTGGTCGCGACATCAGACTTGAAGTCGACGGTGGTATCAAAGCCAGTAACATCCGCGCTATCGCTGAGGCAGGTGCAGATATGTTTGTTGCAGGCTCTGCTATCTTCAACCAAGAGGATTATAAAGCCGCCATTGATGAGATGCGTCAAGAGCTTGCTTTGGTCAATAGTAGTCATTAAGTAAGCATAAGATTAAAGTAACTTTTAAGACATGAAGTCTAATAAGTGGCTTGTAAAAGCGACTTGTCAGTATCGACGTGTTTTATGCCACACAAAGGTGCATTATGAATAAGCCAACTACGCAAATGCCAGATGATAATCAACAGCGCCCTCAAGATCAGCCACGTAGCTTGGTACCTAAAGGGATTACCATTGGCCTAGCAGTGTTTTCATTAGTGCTAAGCCTTGCAGGTTATGGTTTTCGCTTGATGATAGGTGAAGATATAGAGTCAGTGTTACGTCATGCGGCGTTCATCGTACCCGCATTTGTCCTCGGTATTCCATTGCTGTTTTGGCTTGGCTCACGAGTGTTCAATAAAGTAAAAGGCACCCATATCGAGACTAGAAACGCCTTAACGCTTGGTTGGCTGACCGCTTGTGTGTCCATGCTGTGGCTAATGGGTACTTACAGCTAATCCGCTGCTTGCAAACCCAGTCAGCTATTTTGACTGGTAAATGGAACGATCATCAAACCTCTCATATTATTAAAATTTTTACTCATCAATAAGTCACGCTTTTTGGGTGTGACCGGACGCTAGCATGCCAAAAACCTCTAATAAAATTACTGATATTATCTTTCCAAAAGACTTACCAAACGGTTTGTTTATCGCCTTAATCATTGCCTGCTTGCTGTTGGGTTTGGCGTCATTGCGTCATGGTACCGATCTGCAAGGCTGGCTTGGTGTGTTTGAAAACTGGCTACTCATGCTGCTGATCTTTCCCACCGCGACGGCGACAGTTGCGCTACCGTTTAAGTACCGTGACCCAAGCTTTGAGCTAAAGCTGGCTTATTATCTGGGTATGTTCGTCGCATTGCTATTTACCTTAGCAAAACTACGCTACTGGCGTTAGAACAGCGACTGTTTTTACACAATCAATAAATAGATTAATACCTACTCATTGATAACACTTGTGTTACAGCCCTTGAATTCTAAGCTCAAAGCGTCCATTGTATGAATAAGACAGTTTTACCCGTATTGCTGTATAACGATAATTTGCGATTTTTTGCCAGTATATGACGGGACAATAAGGAACACATAAATGCCATATGATATTGATAATGAGATTGAAGTAGACAACGATAACCAAGATAGATTTGCAGGATTCGGTAAAGAGACGACTCTTGAGTTGGTCGAAGCAGACGATGGTAGATTATTGCTGCGCGATGCCGAACAAGATGATGCACCGCTGATGACCATTGATTTTTCTGACAAGCTAAAAGAGTTGCTCGGCAGCGATACTCAAGCCATCGGTCAGCATATGATTCATGCTGCCATTCAGGTGATTATGCAAAAGCAAATGAGCCAGTGGCATGCGCACGTCTATGACAAAGAGCCAACGCACTATAGTTGATACACTGCTGCATACTCTGGCTTGGCTAAGAGACTTTGTTAGAGTAGAGTTTGTTAGAGTAGTGTGAAGGTGAAATAACTAGGTAGAGACAGTCAGTTAAAAGTATAAATGACTGAGATAGCAGCCAATAAAAAGACAGACAATAAAAAGGGCTTATCAATTGATAAGCCCTTTTTATATTTCAAATAACGTTGTTTATAAGCGGTTAAGCTTATAAATAATAAATTATTTGATTTTTGCTTCTTTAAAGATCACGTGCTGGCGAACTTTTGGATCAAACTTTTTGATTTCCATTTTGCCAGGCATAGTGCGCTTGTTTTTGGTAGTGGTGTAGTAATACCCAGTACCAGCAGTCGATACTAATTTGATTTTATCTCTCATGATAGCTTTCCTTTAGATGGTGGCGATAAGCGCGTGGCTTAAACTTTTTGACCTTGTGCGCGCAAATCTGCTAACACTTTATCAATACCAACTTTGTCGATGATGCGCATACCTTTGGTAGACACACGTAGACGTACAAAACGGTTTTCTGATTCTACCCAAAAACGATGGTTGTGAAGGTTTGGTAGAAAGCGACGACGGGTTTTGTTGTTTGCGTGCGAAACATTATTACCCACCATAGGGCGCTTTCCAGTCACTTGGCAAACTCTAGCCATGAGGAACTCCTAATCTATGAGGTATGAGGGATTCTCATACCAGTCTGGGCAAGTCGCGCGTTTTTGCGGCATGGACACAGCAAGCGTTACTTTTGCACCAAACAAAACTATATGAAGGTTGAGCTGGTATTTCTGTCATCTAAAGGCAAATAACAGGACGACCAATTCAGAAAATTTTAAAGGCGACATTTATACCACAAATACAATGAATACTCAAATTATTTTGTGACTATTGCCGTCATACAAGTCAGCTATTATACCCTGAATTTGCATTGCTATGTGATTGATTAGTTAACCCAAAAGTATAATTTTTTGTTGTAACTTACAACAGAAGTTAGTAAAGTTGCTGTTATAAAATTAATACGATATATATAAATAGAAATTATACTGTAATATAAGTAATTATTTTTTTACATACCCTTAGTTTGGGAACGATTCTTGCTTGTTTTTACGAATATACATCATTGCCGATTCGGAGTTCAAAAATGTCCTATAGTTCACTACCTTTTACTTCTAAGTTGTTTCAACTCACTTCTTTGACTTGCGCATTGGCATTAGCAGGTTGTGGTGGTGGTGGTGATGGCGATACCGTAGATTCTGTCGCGCCAGCACCTGATTTGGGTGTTACCCAACCTGGTACTGGTGGTAATGGCAATACAGGTGGTGGCAACAATGATGGTGGTGAGCAAACACCCGATATTAAACCTGACTTTTTCTTACAAGAACTGACGATAAATCCACCTAATATTAAGCTGTCAGATGAGCCCGTCTTATTCACAGTTACGGTAAAAGCAGTCGCATTTGACGGTTTTTCCACTATAGACAATCAAGATGTTAAATTAAAAATTATGTCATCTAGTGAAAATGATGGTGCGCTTACGATTGAAGGAAGCTCTACACAGATCACTAATGACAAGGGTGAGGCAGTTTATGACATTAGACTTAACCCGCAAGCTATCAAAAATGAAACAGAATTGTTAAATAATGGTTTTCAATTTGAAGCATCAGCTACTAAGACTAGTGGGGATATTGCTATACAACAGGGGCAAGTCCGTTTTTATAAAGAGGGTGGTAGTGGTGACGGATCTTCAACCTCTCCAGTAATTGAATTGGATATTTTAAATGCGTTTGACAGTTTTGATAATCAAATTGGCTACATTCTGAACGATGCAGGTGGAACGACTACTATCCAAGTTCAGCTCAATAACCAATCTTCTGGAGCCCAAGTTAGCGGTCAGTCCATTAAGTTCGCATTCGATGATAAAGAGTTGGCAAGCTTATTGAAAGTGAATAATGTCCTTGGATCAGCAGTAGTATCTGTGAATACAGATACCAATGGTATTGCTAGCTTTAAGGTTAATGTACCGAATGACCTAACCACTGCTCAAAAATTAGCGCTCAATCAGAAAGTATTGACGGCTACATTAACTGAAACTCTTACTGGTGAGCAAAAACAAGTCAAGATTAAAATACAGTCTATGGTATCTGCTATTTCGTTAATACCTAAACAGACACAACCATTGAATCTCAATGGTGGTGAGACACAAGTTGAAGTTACAGTAGCAGATAACGATGGAAATAGCGTAGCTGGGCAAAAAGTATTCTTGGCATTACCAGCAGTTATTGCTAGTCAGGGCGTTATACTAGTCTCTAGTGGTAGTCAAACGACTGATAATTCAGGCAAAGTAATATTTACAATTGCGGTGCCTACCGATCTTACAGATAAGCAGAAAGATGCTATCAGTAATAGCTTCGCCATTGCACTATCTGCTGCTGACAGAAATAATAATATTGTTACAAAGGCCAGTAATGTCACAACTGTTAGACCAACTGAGAATGGTACGCAAGAAAACCTAACCATTGGCGCCAATAAAGTTGTTAATACCAAAGGCGATACCTTTAAAGTCTTTGTACGAGTGGCTGATAACGACGGCAGTATCGCCAATCGCGAAGTGCGCTTAAATGTAGATGATCCTATACAAACTGGCGTTACCATTACTAATAACACCGCTACAACGAATGGTGACGGTGTAGCAACTTTTGATCTCACGCTTATAGATGATGCTAGGGTCAATCAAGTGGTATTAGAAGGCGGTATCAAACTAACAGCAACCACTACGACCGCTGAAAATATTAAGTTAGTACAGAACTATATCGTAGCAGTAGATACTGCCACGATTGATAGTTATCAGCTCATAGCGTCCTCTGATAAGTCTACGTTGAATACTGGTGGTGATCAGACCAATGCTACCTTCCGTGTGACCGACAGCAAAGGCGGTATCTTGGCAGGAGTACCTGTACAGTTAAGTATTGAGAACCTTGAAGCCAGTGGTGCGGCGTTAACCACACCAAGTATGGTAACCACTGATGCTAATGGTCAGATCGATGTTGGCGTCATCTTAGCAGCCAATTCTATCAATTCGCGTCTAAATCATAGCGTAGTGATTAATGCTAAAATCGTTACACCACAGTACGGTGCAGATGGTAAAGTCAGTATGCAAGTGCGTGAAGAGAAGTCATTAAACTTATCAGCGATCGGTACAGAAATTACCATTGTAGCTACAGAAGCCAATCTAAAAGATGGCGCTTCTACTACTATCACGACCACATTGGTGGATGGTGCAGGGCGTGCTATTGCCAATGCTGGTATGGAGTTAGTCGACGCAAACGGTGATATTATCCACTCTAGTGCGACTGCTGTTAGCAATGCAGATGGTCAAGCAGTATTTAATATTAACGAAGCTGATTTGACCTTTGATAGCAATGGTAACTTACGTGTATTTGCTCGTGCTTTGGGTGAAAATAGCATCAATACTCAACGCAGTCTAAATAGTATTGAGCTGATTAAGGTTTCGCAGGCAGGTATTAGCTTTATTGATATCAAAAACGTTTATGATGTCAATAAAACACAGACCATAAATATTCAGATACGTCGTGATACAGCTGCTCAAGCAGCGGAATTAATCGGTAAGCAAGTTGAAGTACAAACGACTATTGGTACGTTTGCTGATAGCAACGATGTAATCGTCACAAAACCCATTACCGCTGCTAATATAAACGGCAATATCGTTACAATACCTGTTACCTTAACATCAGAACTTGCTGGTATTACTGCACTACAGGCGACTGTATTGGGTGAAACACTACCAAACGGTGAGCCGCGCTATCGTGCGACAGTAGACGCACGTTTCCGTGCTACGACACCTGCTAAAATGCTATTCCAAGCGGTGAAGTCGGTCATCACTCCAGGTGGTAGTACTGAAATTGTCGCTACAGTAAAAGATAAAAACGACGTGCCAGTTGAAGGACAAACCGTTGTCTTTAGTCGCACGTCAGACTCTTCAGCAGGTCGTTTGTCAGCTGCCACAGCAGTAACAAACAGTAGAGGTGAAGCACGTGTTGTCTATCAAGCCAACGCCAGCTCACCTATTGGCGGTGTGATTATCAATGCTCGACTACTCGATGATAAATTTAATGTTCCTACTAGAACAACCACTATTACCGTATCAGAAGAAGCAGTGTATACCACCTTAGCATTCGCTGATAAGATATCATCAGACGATATTTATTATACTGTACGTGGTTCGATATCGGTCATGGATGGTTCGGGCCGTGCTGTGCCAAATAAAGAAGTATCAATTAAGTCTTATGCAGTTGAATACGCTCAAGGAAAGGTATGCTTACTGAATACAAATGTAGCTTATCAAGGTGCAAATACTATAGATAAAGATGGTACAGTAAATACGCCAGCACTTAAGACATCTACTAAGCAAGAACCACTTATCTTTAAGTCTAATTGGTATGATACTGAAGATCCAGAGTATAATTACACTCTAGATAAAGATGCTGACATCAATATCAATGATGATGGTAGTATAGGAAATGGTAGATTAGACCCTATCAATCCAGTAGCTATTATAAATGGCCAAGTGTCTGAAGATGGTTATTCATTTAAAACTGATGAAGTAGGGCGAGCTGATTTTGAGATTCGTTATCCAATACGCTATTCAACTTGGGTGAAAGTGCGGTTTGATGCTTCAACGTTCTTGAACGGTAGTGAGAGTACACAAAGTATCAACTATGTATTACCGTATCAGTTAGGCGACCTGTCGATAAGTGATTCGAGCTTAATTACACCTTGGATAGATCATGCAAGTCCATTTGGTACTGGTGGTGTTCCATGTATTGATAGTATGAGTATCAATATCGATGCTGAGAAGGATATCTCCAAGGTGGTTTTATCTCCTTATCAGCCAAATTATTCTGTATCTATTAACGGTGAAGGTCCAAGTAACATATCTACAGGTTATAACAGCTTCATAGTAGACTTTAGTAAAGCATTTGACTTAGGGTCTACTATTAGCGTAAATAGTAATGGATTTGGCTTCTCTAAAGTGATTCAAGCCCAGTAGAGATTAACAACCTTATAAAATAAAAAACTATAAATACAAACCCCCAACCCCGCGTTGGGGGTTTTTGCATTTGTAATCTCAATAATTAAATACAAGCAACTCAATCAGCAAAGTTTTGCAAAAGCGATTAGAATAGTCAGTTTCCTATGCTGCTATGCATATTCAAAGTAAGCAGCACGTTTCATTTTTAATTGGGCGCACTATGTCAGACAATACCACGACTGCTACAGCAAGCATAAAGTCGAGCAAAACTTCTCAAAATGTACTATCTACCGATGTTATTGATACCGCAACGCTACTGATTAAGTGTCGTGATCAAGCGGGTATCGTACAGGCCGTATCTGAGTTTATACACCGTTATGGCGGTAATATTATTACGCTTGATCAGTATTCAACGGCTCATGAAGGTGGGCAGTACTTTATGCGTTTGGAGTTTGCGTTAGCAGGCTTGAGCGAGATTATGGATAACTTTGAAGCCAGTTTCGGTCATACGGTGGCCAAGCGTCACAATATGGCGTGGCGCTTGCATAACAATGCGATTAAAACCAAGGTTGGCATTTTAGTGTCAAAGTTCGACCATGCGCTATTAGATTTACTGTGGCGTCATCAGCGCGGATTACTCGATTGCGAGATTACATCTGTTGTCAGTAATCATGAGGATCTGCGCCAAGCAGTAGAGAATTTTGGCATACCTTTTCACTATATACCAGTGACCAAGGATAATAAGGCAGAAGCGGAAGAGCAGATTCATACGTTGATGGCAGGCAATGATTTGCTGGTATTGGCGCGTTATATGCAGATTTTATCGTCTGATTTTGTCAAGCGTTGGCCGATGCAAGTTATCAATATTCATCACTCGTTTTTGCCCGCATTTGTGGGGGCTGACCCATATCGTCAGGCCTATGAGAAAGGCGTCAAGCTGATTGGGGCGACTGCGCATTATGTGACTGCCGAGCTCGATCAAGGCCCCATCATTGAGCAAGATGTGCACCGTGTGACCCATCGTCAAGGCGTGACAGAGTTACGCGCTATTGGCCGTGATATCGAGCGCAATGTATTGGCACGCGCTGTGAACTGGCATGTGCAAAACCGCGTGATTGTGGCAGATAATAAGACGGTGGTGTTTAACTAGCTTTTCATTAGAGCTATTTTGAACTGAGTCTATAACAGCATCTCTAACACAAACTTGCTACCGACAAAACCAATAGCCAGTAGTATAAAGGCATAGATGGTGATGTCGGCCGCGCGTTTGCCACGCCATCCAGCGCGCCAGTTGCCGAGTAGTAACGCCCCAAACAATAACCACGACAGCACGCTAAAGACTGTCTTGTGGGCGATGTGCTGTGCCATTAAGTCTTTTACATAGACAAAACCAATGCCCAAAGCGATACTCAGCAGGACAAAACCGACCAACAGCATATCGAACAATAAGCTCTCCATGCTTTGCAATGACGGCAGCTTATTAACCCAAAAACGGTGTATGGTCTGATGCTTAAGTTCACGAATCTGTAGACGCAAAAACAGCGCTTGCACCGCGGCCATCAGCAGCACACAATAGGCGGCAAACGATAATAGAATATGAGTCTCAAGCCCAATACCGATATCTGTCAAGGGCTGATAAGGGGCGCGGCCAACATAGCCAATCGTCAACCCTACGAGTGCAGTTGGTGCAGCTAGGATACCGAGGCTAATAATTGGGCGATATAGGCTGAAAAGTACATAAAACAATAAAAAGAATAGGCTGATCAGGCTAAGCACGTTAAATAGATTAAAGTTCAGCCCATACAGGGTGACGACATATGGATAGAGTATAGTCAATCCCACCTAAAAGTGTTATAAACTAACTATCAAATTCAATTGTTATTATAAAGACCATGACTTACTCACTAGATTTTCGCAAACAAGTACTAAAAAGCTTAGACGAGGGTATGACCTTTGCCGAGGCAGCTAAATTCTATAACCTCAGCCCAACCACCATACAAAACTGGAAGAGACGTGTTCATAGCAAAACAACCAGGCAAACCAAACCCTATAAAATACCAGATGATGTGCTACTTAATGATGTTCAAGAACATCCCGATGATTACCAGTATGAGCGAGCTCGTCGTCTAAACTGTAGTAAAACAGGCATTTATCATGCCCTAAAGCGACTTGGCATCAGTCAAAAAAAAGACCTTAGAACACCCAAAAGCCTGTCCGATCAAAAGAGCGATATACCACAGTAAGCTTGATAACTTTAAACAACAAGGCTATCCCATCGTCTATATGGATGAAAGCGGCTTTGAGCACGAGACCATTCGCTCTCATGGTTATGCACCGATTGGTAAACCCTGTATCGATAGTTACAACTGGCAAGGTAAAAAGCGAACCAACGTTATCGGTGCTCTATATGAAAAGATGCTGTTTGCCCTAGATTACTTTAAGCACAACATTAACAGCAGCATATTCTACGACTGGTGCAAACACAAGCTAATCCCAAGTCTTAAAACCAAATGCGTGATTGTCATGGATAATGCCAGATTTCATAAGAATAAACGCATTCAAAAGCTACTGAACAGGCACGGTCATCGTATTCTTTGGCTACCGCCGTACAGCCCTGATCTGAACCCTATCGAGAAAAAATGGGCTCAGGTAAAGTTTCTACGCCAAGGCTGGTTGGAAAATGACTTATCCAAGTTGTTTTATGATGTTTGTCCTAACCATAACAATTTTATTTTGAACTGACTATAGCGTCGCATGCGCGAGCATACCGACTACTAATAACCCCAAGCTGATGTTTTTGTTAATAGGTTTATCCTGAATCAGCGACCAACCAATGTGGATGCTAACTAAGATATAAACCAGACTAGCCAGTAAGAATGCAAGGTGCACGGATAGAAAACCTCATCTCATAATGAGCGCAAAATAGCCGCTCAATCTAACGCTAAAGTGGTATTATCAGAATGATTAGAATAATCGTCCAATTTATCATAAAATGGGTACCAATTGAGTATCATCTTGCTTATCGCCTACAAATGCTTGTGGTCAGCCAATGATAGTAAGGATGAGATAATAGCGGAAATAGGTGAATTATAAATTATTGCGCGCTTCCTTTTGCAAAACGACTATCAATTTTGAGCCGTGTTAATGCTATAGTATTGATAACATGCTATTTTTTGCTGTTTTTCGAAGGAAGGTAGCATGGCTGAATATTACATCACACATCCTAATACTATTTAAAAGTTATTTGAAAACTATTTGAATTATTTAACTAAGAATTATTTTAACTGAGAGTTATTTATGTTTGATACCTTAACAGAACGTTTATCGTCTAGCCTGCGCAATATCGTAGGTACTGGACAACTGACTGAAGACAATATCAAAGACACCATGCGTGAAGTGCGCATGGCGCTGCTAGAAGCCGACGTGGCGCTACCAGTCACTCGTGATTTTGTAAAACGTGTCAAAGAGCAAGCGCTTGGTGCTGAAGTGCTGAAAGAATTGGCGCCAGGACAAGCATTTGTAAAAATCGTCCATGATGAGCTGACCGAAATGATGGGCAGTGCTAACCAACAGCTTGAGATGACGGGTAAGCCGCCAGTTGTTTATCTCCTAGCGGGTTTGCAAGGTGCGGGTAAAACCACTACTGCTGGTAAATTGGCCAAATTTTTGCAAGAGCGCCATAAGAAAAAGGTCATGCTAGTCTCAGCTGACGTCTACCGTCCAGCTGCTATTGCCCAGCTTGAGCAAGTAGCGGGTCAGGTCAATGCCAAGTTTGTCAATTCAACCACAGATGAAAACCCTATCGATATCGCCTTACGCGCTATTGAAGAGGCCAAAATCCAATATCAAGATATTTTGATTATTGATACCGCAGGTCGTCTACATATTGACGATACTATGATGGATGAAATCAAAGCCCTCACGGCAGCGGTTAATCCTTCTGAGACGTTGTTTGTCGTTGACGCGATGACGGGTCAGGATGCGGCCAATACTGCCAAAGCCTTTAATGATGCGCTGCCGTTAACCGGTGTTATCCTCACCAAAACCGATGGTGATGCTCGCGGCGGTGCGGCATTGTCTGTACGTGCTATCACCGGTAAGCCGATCAAGTTCTTGGGCCGCGGTGAGAAATTAGATGCGTTAGAGCTGTTCCATCCTGAGCGTATCGCCCAGCGCATCCTTGGCATGGGTGACGTACTGAGTCTGGTCGAAGAAGTCGAACAAAAAATCGACCGTGATAAAGCCGAAAAAATGGCGAAAAAGATGCAAAAGGGCGGCGAGTTCGACCTTGAGGATCTATTGACCCAGTTTCAGCAGATGAAAAGTATGGGCGGCATGGCAGGTTTCTTAGATAAAATGCCAGGCATGGGCGGCTCTGATATGCAAAAGGCCGTTGAAGAGGCTAAGCCTGAAGAAAAAGTACGTGAGATGGAAGCCTTGATTAATTCAATGACGCCGTTTGAGCGTAAAAATCCAGATAAGATCAACCCTAGCCGTAAGCGCCGTATTGCCGCAGGTTCGGGTAAAGAGATTCAGGACGTCAATCGTTTGCTCAAGCAGCACAAACAAATGGCAAAAATGATGAAAATGATTTCCAAGCCTGAAGGCATTAGCAAAATGATGAAAGCGGTACAAGGCTTAGCAGGTGGCGGCGGCGGAGCTGGCGGTGGTGGTCCTCTATTTGGCGGTGGCGGTCAGCAAGGCGGCGTCAAGGATGTGAATCCACAACAAATGGCGAAGCAAATGGGGCTGGATCCAAACAACATGCCTAGCACCGAAGAGATGCAAAAGCAGATGCAAGAGATGCAAAATCAAGCGCCAAAGAAGTTTAAAACGCGCTTTTAAGTAGGGGCTGACCTTATCAGCACTATCAATCTCATGAAACCCAAAGCTAAAGTAGTTTTGGGTTTTTTTATGGATAACGTACTTATATACTCTTTAGTGAATAAAGTATGAAAAACGTAGAAATTAATAAAATCCGCCTATCCTAAATGATATGATAGGCGCTGATTTATAATGCCAAGACGATAAGCCGAGGTTGTGATGTTTTTAGCAATGGATACCGTGTTTGATCAGTGTTCGATCGCGATTTTAGATGCGAGTGGTCAAGTGCTATCGAGTCGTACCGAAACAGGTAAGCGCCAGCAGACCCAGCAAATTCTGCCGATGATTGACGCTGCTCTGTCTGAAGCTGAGTTGCGCCTTGCTGACGTAGAAGCATTGATATTTAACCGAGGTCCTGGTGCGTTTAGCGGTATACGGATCAATACGGCAGTGGTGCAAGCGCTATCTGTGGCGCATGATTTGCCCTGTGTGGGTGTCTCAAGCTTGCAAGCGATTGCGCAGCAGGCCTATCAGCAATATGGTCTGACGCAAGTATATAGCGCCCTTGATGCACGCATGCAGCAAGTATATTTTGGCCAATACGCAATAAAAGATAGTGATAAAGCAGGCAATCAATCAGGCAATCAATTAGACCGTGCCATTATGCAGCCTGTACTGATTAATGAAAGTGAGAGCACTGAGCAGCTGCTCGATTATGACAGCCAAACTGCAGTTAATCTGCCCATCGTCGGTAATGGTGCGACGCTATTAACATTACATGATGAGCAAGTATGTTATGAAGATGTCTGGCCAGATGCAGTGGTGATAGGGCAGTTAGGCATTGCTCAGTTTATGAACTCTGGTGGTACCGATGCGGCGAATGCATTACCCAAATATTTGCGCAATCAAGCGTGGAAGACGCTCAAAGAGCAAGGTAAAGCATAGTTTTTTATTAAGTTAAAAGCTATCTTGTAACGACTAAAATCTAGCATCAATGATGCACAAGCTAATACAAAACAATGATAGCTAATACAAAACAACGATAATACAGGACAGCCATTAGGTCTGTTTTTAGGAAGTTAATTGTGGATATACTGTTACTAATTCAAGCGGTCATCATGGGTATCGTTGAAGGTATCACTGAGTTTTTACCTATTTCTAGTACTGGCTACTTGATTTTATCAGCAGATTTGATGGGGTTTTGGACCAAAGACAAAGTTGATTTGTTTGTAGTGGTGGTGCAGCTTGGGGCTATCTTGGCGGTTATCTATGACTATTGGGGCAGACTCTGGCAAGCACTGATGGGGCTGCTCACTGGTAAAGCAGAAGGCATGAGTAATCCAAGACAGCTTGGGCTGAGCTTAATTGTCTCTACCATTCCAGTAATGATAGTGGGCTTTACCTTTGCCGATGAGATCAAAGCGTATTTATTTAATCCCATCGTGGTAGCG
Source organism: Psychrobacter sp. H8-1 (assembly GCF_904846575.1). Lineage (NCBI taxonomy): Bacteria > Pseudomonadati > Pseudomonadota > Gammaproteobacteria > Moraxellales > Moraxellaceae > Psychrobacter > Psychrobacter sp. H8-1. The sequence goes on along the minus strand of NZ_CAJHBG010000001.1, from coordinate 2,463,381 downwards.
ATAATGCTGATCATCGGTGGTCTGCTAATATTTTATGTCGAAAATCGCCCTAAAACAATTATTGCGCAAGAAGCAGAAGACGTCAGCCTAAAGACAGCTCTGATGATAGGTCTGTTTCAATGCCTTGCTTTGGTGCCAGGGACTTCGCGCTCGGGTGCGACTATTATTGGTGCGCTTTGGCTTGGCGTATCACGCAAGGCCTCGGCAGAGTTCTCTTTCTTTTTGGGCATTCCTGTCATCGTCGGTGCCGCACTACTGGACTTGCTGAAGCATCATGAGGTGTTGACCAGTAGCGAGGACTGGGTGATATTAGGCATAGGCACCGTGGTGTCTTTTGTTGTCGCCTTATTATGTATTCGCTTATTGGTCGCTTGGGTCAGCCGTCGTGACTTTAAGATCTTTGCTTGGTTGCGCATTATTACAGGCGTCATCGTATTGGTCGCTGCTTGGGGTTTTGGCTATCAAATGGCAGGCTAGGATTTATAATGGAATAGTTTTTGATGGTAATACATGTGCTCTTAAATACTAGAAAGGAATGGCAGTTAATATGACCAATGTGAAGCAAGTACTGACCGCTCATATTAACTGCCAACTACTTTATGTTAGCGAGTCGCAGCAAGTGCAGATTGAACGCTTGCAAGCCTTGATAGAACAGCATCAGTTGCCCATCACTTTAAATACCGAGCTGTTTACCGATAAGCTTAATCAAAAACGTCGCCAGCAATTAAGCCAGACAGCAACCCAACCTATATTGTTGTTGGATGAAAAAAACAAACTGTCATGGCTCAGTGATGGATTAAGCGTGGCACCAGAATGGGATAAGCTACAGCGCCGTGTGGTAAGTGCCGGACGCAAGTCTGAATTGCTGCTACAAGCTGCTAAAGCTACATCGGATAGCATGGTTATTGATGCCACTGCAGGTTTTGGTCATGACAGTCTCATATTGGCGAGTACTGGCGCTCAAGTTATTATGCTCGAGCAGCAGCCTTTGATGGCGTTGTTACTGCTAGCTGAACAGCAACGTATGAGCGCGCTGCCAAATTGGCAAAAGCTGATGAGCCGTTTGCAGATTATTAATATTGATGCGCTCAGTTATTTTGAAAAATTACAGACTGATGCGATAGATAATAGTAAAGAAAATGATGCGAAAGTAGTTGATGTAATATATCTGGACCCTATGTTTCCAGAAGACAGCTATCAAGACAGCAAAACGGGTAAAGGCGCAAAAGTGGGCAAGCATATGCAAGCCTTGCACCAATTGGCGAGCCCGCCAACACTAGAAGAAGAGCTGCAATTGCTACAAAGTGCGCAAGCAGTCGTTAGTCAAAATGCTCAAAAACAAGGCCGCGTAGTCGTGAAACGTCCGCAGTTTGCGCCGTTACTTGCTAATCAACAGCCGAGTGAAAGCTGGAGTAATGAAGCGGTACGTTTTGACGGTTATTTTGTATAGGGTCTGTTGAATAAGTATACTGTTGAATCGGTCGGCTTATAAGTTGAGGAGTAAGAAATGTTAACGCTGGTTATTTGGGTGGTGGGTGCAGGTTTATTATTGATCAATATTATGCTACGTACTCGCATCTTAAGGTTAGAGGCGCGTTTGAAAGAGCAAACAGGAACACAAGCATATTTGGCTTATTTGCGTCAGCATGCTGGCAAAGGTGATGTTGCGGCCATCAAAGCCCTGCGCAAAAAACATCCTGAGCTGTCTTTGGTTGAAGGCAAAAAACTATGGGATCAGTTATAAAACAATGATGAATAACACAACGATTAGTATAAGAATTGAGTAGTAATGATGTATAGGTCACCAGTCATGAGTCCAAAAGATAAGCTATATGCCTACATGCAGCTGACACGCTTTGATAAGCCTGTGGGTATTGAACTATTACTATGGCCAACTCTATGGGGCGTGATGCTGGCAGCGATGGGTCAGGCGCAGCAGCAAGGAGCAACGGCAGGTCTGCCAAGCCTAAAGGTATTTGTGATATTTGCGCTGGGTGCGATTTTGATGCGCGCGGCAGGCTGTGCGATTAACGACTTTGCCGATCGCAAAGTCGATGGTCATGTCAGTCGCACCAAAGGTCGACCGCTAGCTGATGGACGCTTATCTGGCAAAGAAGCCATTGCTGCATTTTTAGTGTTGGTATTACTCAGTGCCAGTTTGCTCTTCTTTTTACCCATTGCCGTGTTCTATTGGTCGCTTGGTGCAGTCATATTAGCGTTCATTTATCCCTTTATGAAGCGCTATACGCATCTGCCACAAGTGTTTTTGGCAGCGGCGTTTGGTTGGGCGATACCGATGGCGTACGTGGCCGTGCAAGGCGCTCCTGATATTTGGTGTTGGCTGTTGTTCATCGCTTATATGTGCTGGACGGTGGCGTATGATACCCAGTACGCCATGGCTGACCGTGAGGATGATCTAAAGATAGGGGTCAAATCAACGGCGATATTATTTGGCCGTTATGATGTGATTATTATATCGCCGCTGCAAACATTGTTTTTGCTCATTATGGGCGTGGTGATGTGGCATTATTTTGCACCGACAACGTTAGGTGTCACCCCAGTCTTTGGTTTGGCGCTAGTAGCGATGATGTTTGCCAAGCAAAACAGCGCTTGTGCCAGTCGTCAAGCTTTGGCATGTTTTCAGGCATTTTTGGCCAACATATGGGTAGGGCGTTACGTCTTTGCTGTCATCGCCATCGCTTGTCTATGGACGAGCATGAAGGGCTAGAAAATATATAGAATACGTATTAGAGGAACGCTATTTTGCCAACAGTAATATGTTAGTATTCTCTAAAATTAGTACTTATTTTTGGTAAGTAACTTTTATTACTCTAGAGGTTTAAGCCCTTAATAAAGGAATTAAAATGGCAATTGCTCAGCAGGAAGTGTCGATTGTAGAAGGCGCTAATAAGCTTTTCGTTTTTGACGAAATTTACAGTTTTCGAGCTGCTCAAGAGCAGGCTGAAAAAAAGAAATTAAATGCCTTTGGCGTGATGGCAAAACTCAATCCATTAAAGCGGCCACGAGAGGATACGGTACAGTTGTCTCGTAAAGAAAGCCGTTTGGAGCCGTATTGGCATATTGAAGCGACAAAGGTTGTTGATTATGACTGCCAGATTACCTATCAGATACCTATTCATAATCCTTATGTGCAATCGATACAGATTAATAATGACGCTTACGAGGTTACTCACAGCAGAGATAAAGCCAAAATAGACGTTACTGCTTTAGAGACTTGCCATCGTAAGATATTTTATGATGAATTGTTAGATGGTCTAAAACGTGATATTAAATCTGCAACTTTTAAAAGCTACAATGAAAAATATAAATTCCAAGAACTTAGCGAAGTAGCAGAAGATAGCAATGTCATTGAGCCACTATTACCACAGCAAGCGGCTATTCAGCAGGCATGCGCCATGCTCAATAGTGATGCGGTGAACGCTCATAATATTCACCACAACACCATTATTTTCAATAAGATTCATTTGTTTTTAGTACCAGTGTTTGCCTTTGAGTTCGTTTGGGGTACTGCTGATAAAACAGGGGTTATAGAGGTCAATGGTCTGACAGGTGAAGTAATAGAAGATGGCGAATGGTACAAAGACAAAATAGGTCAGTTATTGACACCTGAGATGTTAATGGATATTAGCGTAGACTTAGCAGGGGAGCTCGTTCCTGGAGGTGGCATTATACTCAGGGTTGCTGGTCAGTTGATACAGTAATGAGGAATCCTCTTATCATTTTGCATACCTAAGAGTATCTTTATAAATGCCAGACAACAATATAAAAGCCAAAGCTAAAAGCTTGGCAGCGAAGTTAAATAAGCCACCTGCAACCAAAGCTGCTAATATCGACTATCAGGCAAAGCTGGCTGAGCATGGGCTGACACGTGAGCAAGTCATCGCCACCGAGCGTAAACTGGCAAAGTTTGCCAATACTATGGATTCGCTCGTACGTGTGCCTTTTACCAAACAAGGTATGGGTGCCGATGCGGCGCTTTCGACCATTCCGCTGGCTGGTGATTTGGCAGGACTTGCCTTAACCAGTTACGCGTTTATACTGGGTCGTCAGTTGGGTGTTCCCGCGCATAAGATGACGCCAGCAGTCAGACTGGCGTTCATTGATATGGTGGTTGGCATCGTACCTGGTATCGGCACAGTACTCGATATCTTTATACGTCCGAGTCGCAAGACCTTAGGTATCGTCCACGAGCATCTGCACCACGAGTATGGCATCACTGAAACCATGCATATGGATCGGCCGTTTTTGCATCAATCCTTAGAAGACAAGCAGCAGCAAAGCCGCTTTGGTTTTTTTTGGCGCAACCCAGTCGTTGCGTGGTTGTATTTGCATATTCCTGATATTCTTGGTTTGCTCGTCATTATAGTCATTGGCTGGGGATTATGGACAGTGATCAGTTGGCTGGTCGGCCTATTTGGTAAGACAACGGGCTTTGGCTAGAGAACACTTAAAAATCATAATAAAATGACATCAAAAAGGCGGCAACGATATGAACGTTTGCCGCCTTTTTTTGCTCAAAATATTATTTTTGCGCAGCTCTAAGCCACTTATCTTTTGATGAATTACTCAGTGATGACTTCTGCTTCAGCACTGACCGCATCGAAGCTAGTGACTTTATTGTTTTGAATAAGATCAATACTACCACCACCTGCATGGCTGACTAACTGGATACTACCGTCTTTCGAGCGGTAGGTCGGGTTATTGCCTTGACCTTCTGGCGCACTCAGTGTCATTTTTGGCTTGTTAGGTAAGGTGACGATAGCATTGAGCACGCCTGCTGCTGAAGTCTCAAAAACGACAGAAAGAGATTCGCCAGTCGCGCTTTTATATTGTACATCGGTAATTTGAGCGCCTTTAATCGCTTGCTCAGGATTGGGAGCTGTAGCAGCATTGTTGGGTATTGTACCAGTTGCCCCAAGATCATTTTCTAGCTGAGTTAAGCTGATATCGAGCTCTGAGTTTACCGTTGTTTGCACAGAATCATCATTGATAGGCTCATCCATACTTTCATTGTTATCGTCTGGCGTATCGACATTGATATTGGTTGTCACGGGTGTGGTTTGAGTTTCCGTTTCAGTCGGTGTGTCGCTTACCTCTTCAGCATCAGGTGGTTTTTCGCACGCTGTCAGCAGCAATAGGCTAAACAGAACAGCAGGAAATGCTTGATGGTAGCGCTTTAATTTTTTTGATTTTGACCATTTAGAAGCGGGAATATTCATGAGAGTGGTGCTGTCCATTAAAAGAGCTTGATTTAAGCTTCGACTATAGATTATTAAGTGTTAACCGTTATAACCAACTTGCGCTGACTGATATGATTTCTATGCTCACATAAATAAATACCTTGCCACATACCAAGCCCCAATGCGCCATTGATCAGTGGAACCGTTAAGCTGACTCCAAGCATTAAGCTTTTAAAATGGGCTGGCAGGTCATCCGAACCTTCTAGCGTATGGCGATACTCTGGCTGGTCGGCTGGTGCAATTCTATTCAGCCAGTCTTCGGTATCAAGTCTGACATCTGGATCGGCATTTTCGTTGATAGCGAGACTGGCCGAGGTATGCTGTAAAAATAGATGCACCAGACCTGCCTCAGATGAATACGGTATTAGCGGCTCGATGGCATTTTCAATCAATGGCGTGATGATATGAATGCCGCGCGCATAGGCAGGTAAGGTAAGCGTAGTTTGATGGTAAGGCATGGAGTCTGTCTCGTTATTAGATTCAACTTATAAAGCTCATATTACAAGATAGTTATGAGCGTTGAAAGTGTTGAAATTTAAGCCTTAGGACAGACAAAAAACCACCTCAAAATTTCAAGTAAGCGGTGTCTGTAAGCGTGTGCGATTAGGCGATAGTCGCGCAAGCATCGCCGATGATAATGGGGCAAACGAGCCTAGCATCATATCTGCCAATGCTTCAGCGCATATCGGCGCCAACGCATAGCCTTTAGCGCCCATTGCACTCATCACCCAAATCCGCTTGTTATCTGCAAGTGATCCGACAACTGGATGGTAATCAGGCGTTTGGGTACGAATGCCAGCACGACCTTGCCACAAATGACTGTCTGTTGCAATGACTGAGGCCATCTCCGGTATGGCAGTAACCAGCTTGTCACGGCTAATCTGATGCTCTTCATGACGGATGTCTGTGCCTGTATCATTGCGTACAAAGCTTGCGCCCAGTAAGAAATGTTGTCTACCTTCTACCACCTCGTTCAATTCATTATCACCAGTTTTTGCAGTAAATGCAGCGCAGTAACCGCTGTACTTAAGCGGTATTTTAGGTAGTTTTGTGAATTGTTCGGCGCTGGGCGTAAACCAAGAGAGCTGACCACGGATTTTGCGACAATCAAAAATACGCTTATCCAGCTCATGGCTCTCATAAGCGGCGCAAATCACCACATTATCAGCGCTAATAGTCAGTAGATGGTTATCCTGATTACTACCTTTTATATAAACACCTTCTTCTGCTTCACTAATATCATCAACGTTTAATTGTTGAAAGTGGATAAGCGGATGCGTCAATACGGTATCTTTTAATACTTGCGGATTGACCAAGCCAGATTGCGCTAAATACAAATTCTCTGATAAATCTTGGGCTTTTAAGCCGCTGATATTTTGCGCCTGCTCAAGCGATAAGGTGGTTGCCATCTCATCAGGATAATCAGCGATTTGCTCTGTGCCAATGTTAGCCTTTATAAGCAAGTCGAGTGCGCCTGTGAGCTCAAGTACTGGCGCTGTATGTTGCTGTGCAGCTTTTTCATTGAGCACTCGATATAGCCTGCTGCTATAGAGATAGCCAATGGTATGCAAATGCTCATCAACATGATGGATGGGTGTCATCTTGGGCGCGAGTAGCGCGCGAGGATTGCCCGATGCCCCAGCCAACGGTGCTGACTTATCTAGCAAAGTGACATGAATACCACGATTGGCAAGCGTCCACGCCATCATCAGTCCTGAGATGCCAGCACCAATGACGATGCTGTGGGAGAGGTCAGAGTTATGGCTATTACGCTCACTCTCAATGTCCTCTGAATAGTCAGGCTCAGTCATGACTGCTGTCAGCATTTCACGCTTACGGCCAAAGCCTTTTACTTTCTTAATCTGAAAGCCGCAGCCTTGTAGCGCGCGTTTGACGATACCAGCACAGCTATAGGTGGCTGCGGTGGTATTGGGACGTGACAAGCGCTGTATTTGCGCAAAGATACTCTCCGCCCATAAGGTGCTATTACAAGAAGGGGCAAAGCCATCTAAAAACCAAGCATCAACGTAGGGCACGGGCTTGATGGAGGTGTCTAATGCCAGTTTGGCGAGGCTATCAGTAGCATCGCCCAGCCATATATCAACGGTCAAACTATCATCAAAGAAGCTTAAACGATGACAGCCAGCGATAAGGGGCGGGTAAGCAGCTAAAAACAGATCAATGAGCTCTGCCAACTCAGGAGCACGCTGTCCCCATAGTGCGAGTATCTGTGTGAGGTCAGCAAGTGGTATGGGGAACTTTTCAGTAGTAATAAAATGCAGTTTCGCAGTCGCCAATTGCGGATGGATGGCACGCAGCTGTCGCCATAATTGCCAAGTCGCCAAGAGATTTAGCCCCGTACCCAAGCCCAACTCAGCGATGGTAAAGCATTGCTTTGGCGCAAGGTTCGCCAGTCGCTCTGGCAGCTGGTTATGTGCCAAAAATACGTGACGCGACTCTGCTAGACCATCGGCATGCGAAAAATACACATCACCAAACTCGCCAGATATGGGCACGTTATTGCCTGTATCATCCACCTGCCAATCAATGTTGGCAGGAGTGATTTTTGATGGATGAGCCTTTAGAGACTGACTGTTTTGAGATTGATCAGTAGAGGTACAGGCATTGTTTGGTACAGATGTAGGTTTAGGCATAGACAATCACATAAAAGACAAGGCAATAAAGACATAAAGCGCTACCAGCGCTCACGGCGCACAAATACCAGCCAAGAAATAAACACCCCGACCAATAAGCTGATCAATACCGTAAAAGCACCATATAAAAACAACTGACCCTTACTTTCATAGATCAAGACATTGACCTGAGTTTGTAAGTCATTCACCTGTCTTTGTAATTGCGCATTACGGCTCAGTAGCTCTTGATTGGCATCTGATAATGCTTTACTTGAGGGCTGCATCTGAGAGGCAAAGGTAGTATCCGTTGCAGCTGTCTCTGTCGCAGGATCGTTTGTAATCACTGTCGGTGCTGCTTGCCCCGTTATCGCTGCCAGCATGATAAATAATGCCAACCCCACTTTAGCACTGCTATGCAGCAGTAAGCTTATTAGTCTTAAAAGGATGGGTAGCTGACTCACGATTTTGTAACCTTATCCGTAGCGGTATCTTCAGGCTTGGGCAAAACATGAATAAATGGCTTGAGGTCGACATGACTGTAGACACCATCACGCAGATAGGGCTCAGCACTTGCCCATGTTTGCGCCGCCTCAAAAGATTCAAATTCAGCAATGACAATACTACCCGACATGGCATTATCGCCGTGCTCAATCGGTGTTGGCCCTGCAATGACTAGGCGCTGCTCAGCATCTAACGCTTGCAAGCGCTGTAAGTGTTCAGTACGGGTAAGCTGTCGTTGTGCGCTGCTATTGGCAACGTCATGACCGATAATAGCAAATAAAGGCATGGTTTTTCCTTAATAAAAGACGAAATACAAAGCTAAGCAGTTTATCGATTGATATAGTATTTAACAGACCCGAGAGTAAATCATTTATTTTGCTGATTTGTCACTCAGTGCTGGATTGAGATGGTTTTTTAACACCGCAAATTGGGCAGCAATAAACACCAGCATAATCGGAATCCAGCCATAAGTCTTAAAGTTGATCCATGCTTCGTTAGACATGGTAAAGGCCGTGATATAATGAAGTACGCCCATAAGTGCAAAGAACAGTCCCCATGCGACGGTCAATTTTTTCCAACCACTCATGGTCAGCGTAAATACTTCTTTCATCGCCAGCTGCATCAAGGGCTTGTTAATCGCAGCGCTGACAAACAGCGTTAGCGCAAAGATACCGTTGATAATCGGTGACTTCCAACGCAGATAGATATCATCACGCAGCAGCAATGTGCCACCGCAGAAGACGATGGTTATTAATAAAACAACCCATTGCTGCTTATCGAACTTGCCTTTTTGGCGTACAAAATGAATGGCATAAACAATCAGGGTCGCAATAAGTAATGCGCCTGCTGCTGCTAATATGCCACTTTGACGGGCAGCGATAAAAAATGCAATGAGAGGAATAAAGTCTAATAGGGCTTTCATAACAGGTGGGATGTCCAACAAAAACGTAGAGGATAGTTTACACGTCTACTGCAGCAAAAAGAAGTAATCAACCGCACAATAACGGCTGGTATGAATAAGGGTGTATAACCAGTAACATTACTCAGGGTTATTTAACTATTATTCATTCAACCGTACCAACAAACTATATCAAGAAATGAAGGCAAAACTTATGAAAATTGACTTACATTGTCACAGTACATGCTCTGACGGTACTTATGCACCAACAGAAGTCGTGCAACGTGCGCAGGCAGCTGGCGTCAATGTATTGGCATTGACGGATCACGATACTCTAGCAGGGATTGATGAGGCGAGAGCAGCGGCAGATACCTATGGTATCACGCTTGTAAATGGCGTAGAAATCAGCTGCGAGCATACACTGAGCGGCGGCTATGGCAAAAATAAATCCACCAATAAAATCATCCATGTGGTGGGTCTCGATTTTACTGATCGCGACAAAATGCATGCAGCTCTACAGCAACTACAAGACAGCCGTGCCAATCGTGGGCAGCGAATCACTGAAAAGCTGAGTGAGTTATTAGAGATTGATTATGAGGGTCTTTGGCAAGCGGTGCTTGATAAAGCTGGTAATAATCCACAAGCGGTGGGGCGTGCCCATATTGGACAAGTGTTGTTCGAACGTGGACATGTCAAGACGGTGCAAAAAGCCTTTGATATCTACCTAGCAGACAACAAGCCCGCTTATGTTGCGATTGATGCGCTGAGCATGGCTGACGGGATTAAATTGATACAGGATTGTGGTGGCAAGGCAGTGCTTGCGCATCCAACGCGCTATCATCTTTCGGCCACGCGAGTCCGTAAACTTATTGAGGAATTTGCGCAGCTTGGTGGTGACGCTTGTGAGCTACCAGCCAATAGTGAGCCTATCAGCACACGGCGCATGGTAGATCGCAGCATCGCTGAGCATAGCCTAGTAGCCTCGATTGGTAGCGACTTTCATGGCAGTAATATGCCGTGGCGACGTCTTGGTGATGTGCCGAGTTTGAATGCTGAGCAAAAAGGCGTGTGGCAAAATTTTGCTGAGTTGATATAATGGTATATGTCGATATCTGAATATAAGTAAGCAGTTAACAACCGTATATCGATAATTAAAGCCTTTCATACAAACTTTGTTGCTAAATCTTAGAGAGGTTGCCAGTATTAATAACAGCGTTGTAGAAATAATAAAATATAATTAATATCAGCTATCTGATTGTTTTTATTGTTCTTTGTTGTTGGTTCAGTCTCTGACGTCAACAGTATGTTTTTTTATTATTTCCAATGCATCTATCAGCTGTTATTCTATTTTATACCAATAATGTTTAAGTGATAGTTGGTAATAGAATGATTCTTCATATGGTAACGTATTAATGGCTGTCTCTATATACCAGTTAGGCTACAAAAAGCTTTCTCGAATCATTTTTGAGTGGCAGGCTGCCGACCGAGCTTCATTGATGGCACTGTTCATCTTAATGGAAGCATATTTACACTGGCTGTGGTGTTTGTATGTTTGGATACGCCGAGATAAGCTAAGCATTTATGTGGATATGGACATGCTGTATCCGATGTGGCTTGGCGTCCATATCATGGGGCTGTTTGCTTGGTGGATGGTCGAGCATTTATCGCGTATCAAAGACGATGATGCGCGTTTAAACAGATGGCAAATCGTACTCATCTCAGTCTATAGCGTCTATATTGCCTTTGTGATTTTGGTGATGGGACAAAGCGGTTTGGTCTCAGGGGTGTCATTAGTCGGCGGCGCGATGTTGGGAATGATGCTGATTAGGCGTCGTTATATTTGGCGGGCATTTCTAGGGCTGATTTTATTGGTTCTAGTGGTGATTAGTTTGCCTTATTGGGGTATCGACTTTCCTAGCTTACAACACATACATGAAAGCACTATACCACTCGATATTTATAGCTATCTGATAGCCAGTGGTCTCAGTACTATAGAGATGAGTGCTATTGAAAACGCCATGGCGAACTCGACCCTCTCAAATGAGGCGCTTGGCATAGATGGTCTTAATGAAGTTCGCCAATCCTCAGCGTTATTTTGGCATTCGACACATATATATCTGGCAGTGCCTAAAGCCATTTTTATCGTTTATGTATTCCGAGCTTTGTTATTGATCTTAGATGCCAGTAAAGCTGAAACCTTAAAACATGCCAATCAAGATGAGTTGACTCAGCTGACCAATCGCCGTTACGGCCTGACTCAAATGCAGGACACACTTGCTGCCTTAGATCATAAACAAAATTATAGTGTGATTTTGATGGATCTAGACTGGTTTAAAAGCATCAATGACAGTTATGGACATCAAGTAGGCGATCAAGTATTACAAGAGGTGGCAGGCGTCTTAAAAGCCACGCTGAAAGACACAGACAATGTCAGTCGCTATGGCGGTGAAGAGTTTTTGATTGTATTGCCAAGTACCGCTCACCATGAGGTACTGACCATTGCTGAACAGCTGCGCTCTAACATCGCAGAGCACATGATACAGGTGAGTGATGGTTTTAGTTTTCAGGTGACGGCAAGCTTTGGGGTTTATACCTTAACTTGTGAGGAGCTTGCGCGTATCAAGCAAGATCATATGACTACAGAGCCTGAGACGGTCATGCCAGTTCTGACAAAACTACAGAAGCTAAAACGGCGCAAAAACTCGCAAGGGCAGGTTACAGGTAGCTTTCGTGAGCAGTCACAGAGTGAGCTGCCAAGTGATATATGTCAGCGTTTAATCAGTATTGCGGATAAAGCTTTGTACGAAGCCAAAGACCGTGGACGTAATAAAGTCGTCAGTGCTAATGAGATGCGTGCAGCAAAGAATAGATCTGAGTCGTCGTCTTCCGACTCTGGCACTGAACCTCTTTGAATCAACTAAGCTGTGCTTAACTGCTGAACCAAGCTTGCTAAGACACTGGTGGCAAAGCTGCCAGTCGTCAGAGTAAAGCTTAATACTAGCGTTTGCTCATCGCTCCACTTCCAACTCATGCCTTCAATCGGGAGTCTCAGCGCTCGTCGTTGTGCTTTGATATCGCGCTGCTCTAAGCCTGTCGCTAGCTGTGTTAATAACGCGCTATTATTTACAACATTTTTCTCGAGCTGAGCTGCTTGGCCACTGACTTTATCGTTGCCCATACCCCATAACACAGCAGTTGGATGAATATCACCGCTGGTAACTCGCGCGCGCAAAGCATCGTCTATTGCCTCACTGTCAAATATCGAGCCTGAGCCATCCAAGTTAAACACCTCACCTGCCAGTCCAGTATTCCAACTACCATCGCGCACTCTCGCTGCCAATATCTCATTGAATATCAAGCTACGCGCGGCAGACAATTCCATAGAGTTTTGCTCTCGCGGCGCACGTTTGCGTTTGCTCTTCTTTGGCTGAGGGCGTTTCTCTGGCATTGGACGTGCAAATAAGGCCAATGCTTCTCTAATATTATTGCCATTCCATCCAAAGCGCTGTGGGCCAAAATAATTGGGCACACCGGTTGTACCTATATTGGCCAAATGCTGCTCTACAGATGACTTATCGTCACCCTCCAATTCAATATCACGCAAGGTAATGATAAATTGATTGGCCCTGTGCGTACCGCGATTGAGTTTTTTATTATGCCAATGTTGGGCGAGAATAGTGACCGACTCGTTGTCGCCAATATCTATCGGCGCAAATTCAGAATCAGGTAGTTGCCTCAAAGGTATTCGTAAACTAAACCACTGCGTCGTCAATGCCTGACGATCTTTGAGTCCTGAGTAGCCGACATCACGTAATGGAATATCAGCCCACTCTGACAGTAGTTTGGCCAGATAGGCGGTATTCATCCCAAGCTTTTCGATATGCAGCCATAGATGCTCACCTTCACCTGTAAACTCTAAGGGCAATATTTCATTGACGACGAAGTCTGTTGCACTGGTTTTATAAGTTGCTCGCTGCAAAGGCGGGAGTGTCGGCTGCGGTAACTGCGCAGTATCAGCCGCAGCTTGGATATCAATAGTTGAGATATCGAATGATTCGTTATCAACGGTGCCATTATCAAAATCATGTTGAGGAGTCGCTGTCGTTTCGTTGTGGTTATGATTGGGGTGATCTTGAGAAGTCATAAAGTCGTCTTGTGTTTTGATTATAAGTTTAGATTGAAAGGGACGAGGCTAGGCATTAAAGACCAGTTAACATTAGTAAGTTACGTTTTGCAACGCAGCGAACATACAAATAAACAGCGTCCGCTTAGTGGTCTTGCTACTATCAATGCATCTGCTTTTTAAAGCATATCGACTATTTCAACACGTTTTACTCAGGAAGCCATTATAACTGTTAAGGAAGACTTATGACCAACGCAACGATCAATAACGTCACCATCAGCAAAGCCGATATCCCAGATGGCGGCATGAAATCCTATAAGCAAGAGGACGATAGTATCATTTTAATCACTCGTGATGACGATGAGTTTAGTGCCTTTGATGGTAAATGCCCGCATGCTGGGGCAGATTTGGGCGAGGGGTTACGCTGCGGCAATCGCGTGGTCTGCCCGTGGCATCATGGGAGCTTTGATAGCCGAGATGGCACCTTGCTAGAGCCTGTCGCCATGCGCGGATTGACCCAATATGAGCTGACTGACGATGGCGATAGCCTGACGGTCAATACCTCGGCAAAGATAGACAAACGCATCGAAAATGACAAGCTGATAGACACTCATACCCTCATCGTTGGTGGCGGCGGTGCAGGCTTTATGACTGCCAATCAACTGCGTCATACTGGTTATGGCGGTAAGATAACCATCGTTAGTGCCGATGACAAAGCCCCTTATAATCGTCCCTTATTATCCAAAATGTTTTTGGCAGGGAAAATGGACGAGAAATATTTGCTGCTTGGCGGTGCAGATTGGGCCAGTAAAAACAACATTGATCTACGTTTGAACCAAACGGTTAGCGAAGTACTCCCTAATGAATGCACCATCGTGATTAAAGACCAGAGCGGTCGTAGCGAGCAGCAAACAGCCGATTTCTTAGTGGTAGCGACAGGCGCTGAGCCAAAGATACCGCCATTTAAAGGCGCTGAGCTGGATGGCGTCTATACGTTACGCAGTATGGACGATGCAAAAGACATCAAAGCCGCCAGTGATAACCAGCACGTAGTCGTCATTGGCACGGGCTTTATTGGGATGGAAGCGGCTTCGGCACTTATGCAGGCAGGTAAGGCCGCGTCTATCACCATCGTAGGTCGTAGCCGCCGTGTGATGAGCAATATCGTCTCTGAGAGCGTGAGTAACGCCTTAATCAAACTGCATGAAGACCAAGGCGTTACCTTCGCCTTCGGTGCTGGCGTTGATGAAATCAATGGAGAAGGTGGTAAGGTCAACAGCATAACGCTGTCTGATGGCAGTAAGCTTGCAGCCGATGTTGTGATTTTGGGTACTGGCGTAGCGCCACGCACAGAGCTGTTAAATGAAGTAAACGCTCCAGACGGCGTGCAAGTCAATGATCATTTGCAATTGCGTGATGGCGTCTATGCGCTAGGTGATATCGCCAAAGCCACGAATCAAATGGGGCGTATGCGTATCGAGCATTGGCGGGTGGCTTTGCAACACGGCATGGTGACGGCGGCAGCTATCTTAAATCAAGACAATGTCAACTCGCTAGAGGAGCGCATTCCTTTCTTTTGGACAGGGCAATATGGCAAAAGCCTACGCTATAGCGGACATGCCGCTTCGCCAGATAACAATATCTTGTTTGGCTCACCAGATAACCTTGATTATATCGAATACTACTTTGATGATGATGGGGAAGATACACGCGCCAGTGCCGCAAGTTCGCTCGGACGTGATAAAGAGTTAATCGCTTTTTCTGAGTTGTTACGCCGTGGTCATGCGCCAACACGCGCGCAAATCAATGCAGGGTTTGATATTATCGAGCAAGCGCAGGTGTTATCACGCTAGGTCGTGTCCTCATTTTAAAAATGGTGATAAAAATGAGATAAATTGCCGTCAAACAAGGAAAATAGCGCAGATAATATCGAGATATTACCTAGCTATAGTCAGTTGAAAATAAAACTGTTACATAAGTTTAAGCGCGCTACTGGTATAAATTTTACTTGCGTGCTGTTATCACAGAGGCTGCGCAAAATTCACCCCAGTAGCGCTATGTTCTTTTTAAAATGCATCGACTATATTTAACGCTGCTTGGCAAGGTTTAGCCATTTTTAACCCATTTAGGTATCCTTCGATTGAATTGAGGACACGCCCTAGTACTCAAAACTGATAAGGTTTAATATAAAGGCTGGCTCATTGATTTGGGTCAGCCTTTTATACTAAATAGATGGAAAAGGACAACCAGTATTATGAACGCAGACTCCATAAACAAAAACCACTTAAATAAAGAATCCGTATTTTTACGACAAGCCAAAGCGGATGATATTGACGCACTTGAACAGCTACTAAACCGCTGCTATCGGCAGACAGAAGGTTGGACCAATGAAGCAGACTTGGTCGGTGGCATTCGTATCACTCAAGCTGAGCTGGCAAGCGTCATCGATAATCCAAAACACTATCTATTCGTCTATCCAAAAACCACGACCGGTGCTCGCGATGACGATGAAACTGATGAGCTGTTGGGTTGTATCGCGGTCGATATGAAAGTCGATATTGACTCAAATAAAGATGATCACGATCAGAGCGACTATTATAATAAAGCCTATATCGGTATGTTTGCAGTACATCCAGAGCTACAGGGGCAGGGCGTTGGCAATGTAATTTTAGAAGCGGCAGAGACTTTTGCAGAAAGGCACTTGCAGTCAAGCACGCAGGCGCCCGATGAAAAACCTGCTCGTCTTACCATGTCTATTTTAAGCCATCGCCCTGAGCTATTGGCTTATTATCAGCGCCGTGGCTATCAGTTGAATGGGAATAAAATGCCGTTTCCAGATGATGGTAATAATGGCGAGCCCAAGCGTCAAGATTTAGAGTTATTAGAATTAGAGAAAGTTGTCAGTATATAAAGGCTAACTCTCGCTACTTAGAACTAGAGTTAACTCCAAAAATGCCCAAAGGTCATAAACAGGCCAATACTAAGTAATAAAAATGCCACGATGATTAAATGCTTAAACCAGTTAAAAGCGGGCAAGCGCGTGGCATTATCATCAGACATTAAAAAGGCAAACAAGAACAGTAAACTTGCTGCCAAAGTCATAATGCCTAGACCAATCGGTAATATAAAAAGGTACAACTGCCACACAGTCATCTCTCAACAGTTCAGAATACTGGCATCATACCAGTATCGGTATTACACTGTCAGTAAATATCCAGCATGCCCTAACCATCCAACGTGCTCTAATCATCAGAGTCAATAATTAACAGAAACTGAAACGCTTATGAATAACTTTAAAAAACTGGCCACATTACTATTAGTGACGCCATTGTTGGCTGCTTGCTCGAATGCACCTGCTGATAGTATCGTGGAAGATCTCATTCGAGGGCAGTATGAGCAAGCGCATAGCATGATGGCAAATGATCATGGGAACGTGGCGATGCCGACACTTGAGAATGTCGATGGCGTCAAGTGCCGCTCTGAAGATGGTGAAGACAGCTATCGATGTATCGCGGATATTACCCAAAGTATCGATGGTAATAGTGAAACCAAGACAGTTAACTTCTTAGTCTATAAGTACAATGATGAGTGGGCGCTTGGGAGTTAAAAGGTCAGGGTAAGCCATGCTGATTTAAATCAAAAAAGGCTATTCTGAATCAGAATAGCCTTTTTGATAAGTTTTTCAGCTCGTCCAGTCTCCCTAACGCATCGTCACAAACTCTTCTGAGCCAGTAGGATGAATGGCAACCGTATCATCAAAGTCAGCCTTGGTAGCGCCCATTTTAATCGCTACCGCAAAGCCTTGAATCATCTCATCGACGCCAAAGCCGATACCATGCAGACCAATGACTTTTTCCTCATCGCCTAAGCATATCAATTTCATCATACACTTCTGGCGATGTTGGGTTACTGCACTGTACATAGGAGTAAATGTCGAGGTATAGCACTTGATATTATCCTTACCATACTCGTTGACCGCCTCGATTTCAGACATACCAATGGTGCCGATAGGGGGATGGGTAAAGATAACCGTCGGTACTAAGTCATAAACCAAATGCTCATCATGTTTCTCATTAAATAAGCGCTCAGACAAGCGACGACCTGCCGCGATAGCCACTGGCGTCAAATCAATACTGTTCTCAATAATATCACCGACCGCATATATGCCATCGACATTGGTGTTTTGGAACTTATCGACTTTGATTTTGCCAGTATCGGTGGTTTCTACACCCGTCACCTGCAAGTTGATATTGTCAGTGGAAGGCGCACGGCCAATTGCCCAAATCAAACAATCCACCGTATCAAGACTGCCATCTTTGGTACACAAGGTCAGGCTATCATCATCATTTTTACGGACTTCAGTGAGCGTAGTGTTGGTATGCAGTTGAATGCCCTCTTGCTCCATCTCTATCAGCAAGGTTTCTACGATACTGTGGTCAAATGAGCGCAGCGGCGAATGCTGACGCACATACAGATGCACCTCAGCGCCTAAACCACTAAGTAGCCCCGCGATTTCAACGGCAATATATCCTGCGCCCACGATAGCCACTCGTTTTGGCAACTGATTCAAAGCAAAAAAGCCATCAGAATCGATGCCGTGTTCTCCGCCTTTGATATCGGGGCGAATAGGATGACCGCCGGTAGCGATCAAAATATGGTCAGCGGTAATGTGTTCGCCATTGACCTCTACCGTATTGGTATCGACGAATTTGGCAAAGCCTTTTATCACTTCAACGCCGTTTTTTGCTAAGTTATTATCGTAAGCGCGGTGAATGTTTTCGATATATTGTTGGCGGCTATGTACCAGCTTTTGAAAGTCAAAGCCTTTGACATCGATATCGAAGCCATAGTCTGGCGCATATTTGTGGATGGCTTCGGCAATTTGTGCCCCATACCACATCACCTTTTTGGGCACACAGCCCAAGTTTACGCAGGTGCCGCCCAACTGCTCGGCTTCGATAATGGCGCATTTTTTGCCATAGCTCGCTGCGCGGTTGATCGAAGAAATGCCGCCGCTACCGCCACCAATGGCGATATAGTCATAATGTTTTGTCATTGTTATATCTCTCTAATGAATGCGTGTGAATATCGCTTTGAACTCTATTGTAATTGGTGTCATTATAAATCTTACAAGTTTTTTATCGTTAGGGTATGTTGAGTAGCATCAATATTTTAACCATATCCAAAAGTAATTAAATAGAAACAGCTTATCATCTAAATTCATTTAAACCCACTTAGACTATGGCACGACGTCTATAAAATAACAGTCCAGGAATGGACAAACCCAGCACCAACCCTGAAGTCACAAACAAGGCCTCAAACAAATACACCATCATCTGGCTAAATAACTCGTCTGAAAAGCCAAAATAACCAATCTGCACCATACTGACCATTGCCTTATAGGCGGCGATGCCCGGCATCATACAGATGACACTTGGCGAGATTAGGGCTTTGGGCGGTAAGGTATACTTTTTAGAAAAATATACCCCCAAAAAGCTGGCAAGCATCGCGCCAAAAAAGCTGGCCACTACCAGATGTATGTGCTGATAGACAAGGGCTGTTTTTAGTCCGAATCCAAAAGCGGTCATCAGCAAACACGGCAAAATATAGCGTTTGGGCACGGTGAACATCAGTGTCCAACCAAGGGTAATAATGCACGACAGTACAACGGTCTCAATAAACCACATGTCAGAATCCCCAGTGCTGTATTCTAAGTAACACTAGCGCCATCACGATACCAACGCACGCCGACAAGGTCAACATATAGGTAAAAACGGCACGCCCCACGCCAATATTGACATAGCCTTTGAGGATGTCTGATAAAGAGTTGATCAAAGGAAAGCTTGGCACCAGTAGCAGCACGCTAGAAGCGACCGCTATATCCGCATTATTACCAATATCAAAATAATAGGTCGTGGCCCCAATTAAAGAGGCGATAAAAGCGGTCACAATGACTGTGATAAAGGGATTGAAATGGTGTTTGGACAGATAGATACGGGTGAACATCGCCACCATGCCAGCGATAAATGTCACGGCGGTAATCGACCAACTGCCACCGTTCAGATAAGCAAACGCCGCACAAGATGTGCCAACAAACAGACCCACCAGCCATGTTGGATAAATCGTCTTATCTAACTCATCAAATGCAAGAATGGTGCGGTCTGTCAGTTCATGATTCAGCTTGTTATTGTTATTATTATGGTTATCTGTGACGGCTTCGGTTTTATTAACAA
Organism: Psychrobacter sp. H8-1; assembly: GCF_904846575.1. Classification (NCBI taxonomy): domain Bacteria; kingdom Pseudomonadati; phylum Pseudomonadota; class Gammaproteobacteria; order Moraxellales; family Moraxellaceae; genus Psychrobacter; species Psychrobacter sp. H8-1. Next base: position 2,443,732 of record NZ_CAJHBG010000001.1, on the reverse strand, counting down.
TTTGCTGAATTTGTACCAATAAGTTGACATTGATGCTCTGATTAATCGTGTCTCGAGTGGTGGTGATACAGCGTTCATTACAGATGGTCGTCAAGGTAATAGCATTAAAATTCAGCGAACATTCTACGCTACTCATCCCCAAAGCGAATCCCAAACGTTTAGACAAGTCCACCACCACGGCAGACTCAGCACCATATTGCATAAGGAGTAATCCGCAGCGCACGCATAATCGAGTAATGCGCTGTTGCTGTACATAGCTGATAGAGGTCATTGGGCGAGTACGCATATTGGCTATTGTGATTTTTATGAATGGTATTAGTATAAACAGTGTGAGTCGTTATGAGGTATCGATACGGCAAGGTAACGATAGCATAACTTGCCGTGCTTATTTGCTACTATTATAAAGCGTAAACCACTGTAGCAAGGAGAATAAAATGCATATCGCTATCTTAACACTGACTTTCGCGCTACCCGGATGTAGTTCACTCAAAGAAAAACGCCAACGCATGGGCGGCTTGCATGCACGATTTGGTAATACGCCAAGCGTCGCGGTATGTGAAAGCGGCGAGCGTGATCGGCATGATGCCAGCGAATGGACGTTTGTAATCGTCGGGCTGTCTAAACGTGAGGTCGAGTCGCAGTGTAGTCAGATAGAGGAGAAAATAGAGCGTACGGTAGATGCAAGGGTGATGAATGTTGAGAGAGAGTTTATTTAGTTAGAGCGCTTTTATTACTGGGAGCCAATCCCGCTTTCCGCTCATATCTTGGTTGCCCACTAGAGCGGTAATGAATAACCAATAGCGTTCCTATTGTCTTGATACCGCTTCTACCTAAGTCAATGTAACCTACAAGCTACTTTTCTCCTCTTAGGCGCTCAATGAGCCAGCCTGACAATGGGAATGAAACCATTTGTGTTAACGGAACGAGTATGATCGTTTCGATTAATACCACCACTGGAAGACTTAAGTCATGAGTCACAGGCTTTAATAACGTTAACACGATCAAAAGAGTCGGATAAAGGCCTACATATCCTACTAATATGCGTATAAGTCTGTCTTTAATATTCTTATTCATTAATTTTTACCAATTGATAAATAAATAATCTACAAGTTATAAAAAACCTTAATAGTAGCTTCATTATTTACCAGCTATCAAATTATGAGAACCGTCAAAGCTTTCTATAAGCTTATCTATATAACCTTCGATTGTTTTTATAAGAAAGTATAGTAGGTTCACCTTAAAACCGATGCAGTGCAACTGGGATGAGTTTTTCGTAGCCTCTGTGATAGCAGCAAGCAAGGAAAATTTATACCAGTCGCACGTGACGACAAACGTATCGATTTTATTTCGAACTGACTATATTAGATTTAAGAACAAAAAATAAGGCCACGAATGGCCTTATTTTTTTAATAGCTACTTTTGATAATAAGGATAATCGCTATAGCCTATTTCCGTGCCACCATACATTGTGGCTGGATCTACCTCATTGAGCGGCCAATGATGAGCTATGCGCTCTGGTAAATCAGGATTAGCAATAAAAGGACGACCAAAAGCAAATAAATCACCATAACCTTTAGATAACATATTGAGCGATTTCTCTACAGTGTATTTTCCCGCATAAATAATACGTCCTGAAAACTCAGCTCTAACCGCTTGATAAAAGGGCTCTGGTAAATCAGGTGCACTATCCCAATCAGCTTCTGCAATGGACAAATAAGCGATGCCCGCTTTCTCAAGTACTTTAACCGCTTCAATATAAGTATGATGAGGATCTGATTCTACCAGCCCTAAGTACACACGATCCTCACCGGTACTAGCAAACAAAGGCGCAAAACGGACGCCTAAACGATCAGCACCGACCACATCACTGACAGCAGCAACCACTTCTTTTAGGAACCGCAAACGATTCGCTAGCGAGCCACCATACTGGTCATCACGTTTATTGCTATGCTCAGAGATAAACTGGTTCACTAAATAACCATTGGCACAGTGCAGCTCTACCCCATCAAAACCCGCTTCTAAGGCGTTGCGAGCGGCTTGAGCGTACATCGTTATCAACTCGCTCACCTCTTCTGTGCTCAGTGCCCGCGGCTCACTTGGATCAGCTAAAGCACCTTCGCCTGGACCTGTTTCAATGAATACTTTGACATTATCAGCAGTAATAGCAGAGGGCGCTACAGGCTGATTTTGGTTGGGTTGTAAGCTAGTATGAGACACACGGCCAACGTGCCATAGCTGAGCAAAAATAATACCGCCCTTGGCATGTACCGCTTGCGTGATTTTTTTCCAGCCTTCAATTTGTGCTTGCGTATGAATACCTGGCGTCCATGCATAACCTTGGCCTCTGGGTTCGATCTGTGTCCCCTCCGTCACCATAAAGCCTGCAGAAGCACGCTGGGCATAATAACTTGCCATTAAATCATTAGGAATATTGCCAGGTTGCGTGCTACGAGAGCGCGTCAATGGTGGCATCACAATACGATTTTTAAGCGTATAAGGCCCAAGTTTTACAGGCGAAAACAGTGCACTGGTATTAGGAATAGTTTGTTTCATGACATTCTCTTTTATAGCAAACAGATAGGCTTATTACTTGAAATTTATCCGTTATTTTAAGGTTTGATTGATCACTTAAGTAATATGAGTAAGCATAAAGTTTTAGAGGTACAATTAGAAACAACGTTTTCTTGTTGAAGATACAATTATTAATGGTATAGATGATGAATGGTATAAATCGGCTTGATATCAAACAGCTCAGAGTGCTACAGGCATTGCTTGATCTAAAGAACCTATCAAAAGTTGCACGCAAAATGGGCTTAACCCAACAAGCTATCAGTGAGCAGCTGCGTAAGCTACGTGATCTATTTGATGATCGTCTGTTTATTCGTCAAGGAAACAGCATGGTGCCCACACCAAAAGCACTATCGATGCAGCAACCTATTAACGATATATTAAGACAGTTAGAGGTGCTCTTGGAGCCGGATGTGTTTACGCCGCAAACCTATAAAGGTGTTTTTACGATTAGTGCGACCGATTATGCGACGCAGGCATTATTACCGCAGTTGTTTAATCTAACGCGCCGTGAAGCTCCTAGTCTAAAATTGATAGTACGCGACTTTGCCTCAGACAATATTAACCAGCTTATTGCGGCAGGCGAACTTGATCTACTGATTACCTTTCCCGAGTTTATACCTGATAATTTATCGTATGTGACTTTGTTTGAAGAGCAACATTTATGCATTACAGGTCATAAAAACGAGTTTGCAACAGAGATATTCACACTGGCGCAAGTTGCCGCACACCCGCAGCTGGTGGTATCGCCTTCGCGGGCCAATCTACGTGGCTCTCATGACCAGTGGTTTGCCGAAAAAGGGCTTAAGCGAAACATTGTGATGTCAGTGCCTAGCTTTTCAGCTGTGCCAGATATTTTGCATACCACTGACATGATTGCCTTTTATCCCGCGCGACTACTGCCAAACAGTAAAGTTAAAGCGCTTAAAGTAGAAGCCCTACCGCCTACCTTTAAGATAATAGCCGCTTGGCATCCACGTACCAATGACAGTGGCATTCACCGTTGGCTAATCGAGCAATTACGAGATTTATAATATACAGCGATGGTTAGTGTACTCTCCTGCATCCTATGGATATTTCAACAATATTCTACAGCCCTCGCAGCCCAAGAGTCACATCATAAAATGCTACTTTAGCGTCTTCTATCTCTCCTGCAAAAAGAGAAAATAGAGGTGGTAGCGTCTCATAAACCGTAAGCTCATTCTCTATGCCCGCTCCAAAAAGAATCCGGTAGCAAGCAACTCAAATGATTCACGTTCACGACTCATATCTACCCAAGGCACTCATAACAATTGCAGCTTTGGAGGATAGGTGTCGTCTTTGGTTTGCTGTGCCACGATAGCCGCTAAGTTGCCTCCTGCTCTATCACCGCTAACCGCTAGACGCGTCGCATCAGCGCCAAACTTATCGGCATTATTCGCAATATAACGATAAGCAGCCAGTCCATCATTGACAGGGGTGAGGAAGGGATGCTCAGGCGCTAAGCGGTAATCTAATCAACTGCAATGACAGTGCAATTGCCATTATTCGCTAGATGCTGACAAAGCAAATCATGTGATTCAAGCGAGCCAGCAACATAGCCACCGCCGTGATAAAATACTAGAGCAGGCTGACTTTTGTCAATAGTATTTCGATGGCGATAACGACGCAAGCGAATGCTCTCACCATCCGACACGTCGAGCTTAAACTCATCGCTGATGATGTCTTTCTGATTTGACTGCGCTAACAACGGGCCTTGTCCATCGATTTGACTACGCGTACTTGCCACGCTCGCTAATTGATCAGGCGGTGAACCAAACAGCTTTTAGATGACTTGCACTGAGACATCCAAGGTCTGACCATCTATAACGATAGGCTTGCCAGCGATTTTTCTTAGAATAGGTTTTGGCAGGTTGATAATTGTTCTGACAACAGTTCTTTTTGCTTTCGATGTTAACTTCTTTATTCTTGCGTGGTTTTTGATTTTCATTAAAGATATCCTTATCTCGTTTAGCCAATAATAACACGCAGGTTGGCGTGGAACTTGCTACTGCTAACAGATAAACTATATTTAATAGACTTTTGTTCCTTAGAGTGATAATATTTTGCGGCAATTTAGACACATTACTTACATGCTAGTTACATTGCTAATGTGTATGTTGCTATTAATTGGTGTCTTGCATGACATGGATTTTGGTAGCGAATTTTTGAACTAATAAATTTATTAGCTTCAATTTAGCCATTTAAATATACCTCTCAACTAGGACGTTTAATGAAAACTGTTAACAAAATAAAAAATGCTTTATTTTTGACTACTATTACAACTTTAATAGGTTGTACCACTGTAGCCGATATGGCAGGGTACGATACTGCTACGCTAAATACTAATGCGGCTAAAAATTACTCTCAAGTGGTTTCTAGTGCTAATAGTCAAGGCGCAGTAGATAATACGTCTGCCACTGCTATCCGAGTTAAAAACGTTTTCAATCGCATGAAGCCATATGCTGTAAGCGCTAATACAACAGGTGTTCCTTTTGATTGGCAAGTTACAGTTATACGTTCACCCGAATTAAACGCTTGGGCAATGCCTGGCGGTAAAATGGCTTTTTACACTGGTATTGTAGAAAAATTACAGTTAACGGATGCAGAAATCGCTGCAATCATGGGACACGAAATGACCCATGCGTTAGCTGAGCACAGTAAAAAAGATGCTGGGCAAAAAATCCTGACAAGCTTAGCGCTGCAGTTAGGTGGTGCTGCGATACAGGAAAAAACAGGGTTAAATGCTGAGGCAATGAGTTTAATTAGTGACTACGGACTTGATAAGCCATTTTCTCGTAGCCAAGAATCACAAGCCGATGCGGGTGGTCTACGCTTGATGGCGCAGGCAGGCTACAATCCAGAATCTGCAATTGGAGTATGGCAAAAAATGGAAGCCGCCAACGGTCGTAGCAACACTCTCGTCACGTTGATGTCTACGCATCCAAACTCTGGGCAGCGTATCGCTAAAATTCAGGCACTTTTACCTGAAGTTACGCCTGTTTATCAAGCGGCTGTTAAAGCACCTACTAGCACAACTAGTGGGGCAACTACTGGGGTAGTTACTAGAACCATTAAACGTAGATAACTCAGTAAATATCCTCAAAAGTAAATGTTATCAAAAAAGGTAAGTCAAACGACTTACCTTTTTTTTGCGAAGGAATATTGAAAAGTGGCTGGTTTGATTTTTATCTTATGTCGTGATGCTGGGTGTCGAGTAGGTTAGCGGCAAGGTATGAGGTCCAACAACTAAATATTATTGAAAATGATTTATAATATTCTTAAGTATTAAAAGCCTCACTAGTGTAACGGCTTATTCTTCTTAGGATATTTAATGAAAGTTAAAACTTTGGTAATAATGACTCTAGGTATTTCTATTGGATTGATGTTTTTTACCTTAACTCAAGAAGCATACTGTACCGCCGAAGGATGCATGCACTCAATGATGGCTTTTACTTTTGGCGTATTCGGTCTGTTTATTGGGGGTAATGAAACATTGACTTGGTTTGCCAATCCTTTATTAATTTTAGCATGGGTATTTATTAAGAACCGTAAACTATCTTTTTTATTGAGTTTATTATCTACTTCAATCGCATTGTTATTTTTGGTGTTTGATGAGGTAGTTATTACTGAGGCAGGGCATAGCAGTATACTTATAAAGTATGCTCTAGGATATTGGCTGTGGATAGGCAGTCATGCCACTATGGTATTGGGCAATGTGCTGATTATTATTAATGAACATTCTTATTTAAAAACAGAAACGAAACAGGATTGAAATTTAGCGCACGCCTTACTAATAGTATCTGCGATTTTGCATTTTAATCTGCAAGTGATGGTTGACGATTCATTTTAAATTATGACATTGGGGTTCGCAAGTTCCGCCCAACCTATGGACTAAAAAAGAGCCACTCCTTTGGAAGTAGCTCTTTTATAAATATTAATCATTATTAGAAATATTCTGTATGCCTTAAAGTTTACATAACCCAGATTTTTTATAATTCAAATACAAGATATTGTAAAATTCTTTGCTGTACGTTCATTTCATTATTTGACAGATTAGATGAGTTTTTGACGCACTCATTGAACTCCTCTTCACTCAAGGCATCATAACAGTAGCTACCACCTTCTTCATTATGATAAGAAGTATAAGTGACGCGCCCTTTACCATAGTTGAACGCCACTGTTAATGGACGAAGTGATTGATCACTGTCTTGCCCAGTTACATATATATCTACGTTTTTACTGTTGTTGACTGAGTTCATTCTAGCCCATCCACCTGCAAAACCTTTTATAGTAACAGTACCATCAGCATTCAAACATGATCCTTGAGCGCAAGTTACGCCTTCTAACCACGATTTGAGTCTTGGTTCGATATTGCTTTGAATAGTGATACCATCTTCGCCTTCGTTGGCGCTGTATAGTTCTTCTGGCTGATTGGTTGGTGTGTCATCTGAACCAAAGAAATCAATATATTCTGGGAAAGTCTGCTCAACAATATCGTAGGCTTGGTCACTAACATAGATGCGACCACCAGTGTTGATGTAGTCTTTTAAAATTTGACGTTTACCATCATCCATTAACCATGAAAGACGATTTTGACCACAGTTAAAGAACACTATTTCATAGTCGTATATATCTGCTTTACCATCATTGTTATTATCTGCAAAAAGCTTATCAGTTGAATCCCATAAGTCGAACTCAGACTCAGTAATCTCTCCAGTCTCAGTGTCAATACTAGCAAGTCCTAATCTTGCTAGGATGAGTTCAATGCTATCGTAAAGGCCTTCAATAACGACCATTTTAGGAACACTTTGAAGAACAGTATCGCTTAGTTCAGTTACTCCTGCTTGAGATGACCCAGTGTTTTGTAGAGTGATTTTTTGCTCAGCAGTGAATGCTCCTTTTTCAAATTTGATAACTAACTCTTTTGCATCGGTTTCAATATCTAAATCGTAGCTTCCATCCGCACGAGTACAAGTGCTGGCCAAGCTTGACTCAGGAGCCACACCACATTCAGATGCCGCGCTATTAGAGGTTAGATCTACATCCTCTACATCAATGCTACTAGCGCTATATAAGCTCGTCATTATTTTACTATCCAAAGCATTTTGTTGCCCTACGATATATACCAATGCATTAGCAATAGGAGTCTTACCGTCGTATGAAACCAACTTACCAGATATCATATTACTTTGTGTAGGTAGAGATGGCTCGATAACTTCTCCAGGATTTTCAGAGTTTTGCACAGTTACGTTTGAATCATTGTCATCGTTACAAGCGGTCAAAGACAATGTGGTCATAGCTAATATAGTCATTACTGATAGTTTATTTCGTAAAAAATTCGTCATCCTTTGAGCCTTATTATGTAAAATGGAATGATACTAATCCCAGTTCATGTATTTACAATATGATTACATTAAATATGATATTAGCAACAATAAGATAAATAGTAAACATAAGTATATGATATGTCAACTATCAAACAAGCTATATTTGTTGATTAAAACAGGTAATAAGGATAATTATAAACTGATTGAATTTCATTTCGATAGAATAGTAATTCTCAATTAACATCTATTTCATTGTAAGTAGTCAGACTTTATTAAAATTTACTAATAAAAAAGGTCACCCCAAAAGAGTGACCTTCAAATCAAAACCAAACAATTAACTAAACTAACCCGCCTCAGAAACCACCTGCGTAAGCATCGGCTTCAAAAACTCACCCGTGTGCGAGCCTTCGACCTCTGCGACCTCTTCTGGCGTACCCTCCGCGATAATCATGCCGCCGCCTTTACCGCCTTCAGGGCCAAGATCAATCACCCAGTCCGCAGTTTTGATCACATCCAAGTTATGCTCGATGACCACGATGGTATTGCCTTTGTCACGGAGCGCATGCAGGATATTGAGCAGCTTGGCAATATCATGGAAATGCAAACCAGTAGTCGGCTCATCCAAGATATAGAGCGTTTGCCCAGTATCACGCTTGGCAAGCTCACGTGCCAGTTTCACCCGCTGCGCTTCACCGCCAGATAGCGTAGGGGCAGACTGTCCAAGACGAATATAGCTAAGTCCAACTTCCATCAGTGCTTGCAAGCGACGATAAATCGCTGGAATCGCGGAGAAAAACTCAGTCGCATCTTCTACCGTCATGTCTAGCACATCAGCGATGGTTTTACCTTTATAGTGAATCTCGAGCGTCTCACGGTTATAGCGCTTACCATCACAGCTGTCACAAGGCACATACATATCCGGCAAGAAGTGCATCTCAACCTTGATCAGGCCATCACCTTGGCAAGTCTCACAGCGACCACCTTTAACGTTGAAGCTAAAGCGACCAGGCTTATAACCACGAGCGCGCGCTTCTTGCGTTTGCGCAAACATTTCACGCACTGGGGTAAAGACACCCGTATATGTTGCTGGGTTTGAGCGCGGGGTACGGCCAATTGGGCTTTGGTCGATATCGACCATCTTGTCTAGGTGCTCAAGACCGCTGATGCTTTCAAACTTATCCGCAATTAAGGTTGAGGCGTTATTCAGCTGTGTCGCTGCCAGTGGCATCAAGGTGCGATTGATCAGCGTTGACTTCCCTGAGCCTGAGACACCAGTGATACAGGTCATGATGCCAACAGGCAGAGTCAAGTTGACGTCTTGTAAGTTATTACCTATTGCACCTTTTAGCTCAATGGTCATCGGTAGTTTTTTGGCTTTGGCCTTACCTTTGGCTTCACTCTCAAGCATCTTGGGTTGATGACGAACCTTCGGTACATCGATTTTCATTTTGCCAGACAAGTATTGCCCAGTGAGCGACTCTTTCGAGCGCATGATGTCATCGACTGAACCTTGAGCGATGACATGACCACCATGAACACCAGCACCCACACCGATATCGATGACGTGATCAGCGTGGCGAATAGCATCTTCGTCATGCTCAACCACGAGTACCGTATTGCCCAAATCACGCAGACGCATCAAGGTCTTTAACAAGCGATCATTATCGCGTTGATGCAGTCCAATCGAAGGCTCATCGAGGACATACATCACGCCCATCAGACCTGCACCAATTTGGCTGGCTAGACGAATGCGCTGCGCTTCCCCGCCTGATAGCGTCTCGGCAGAGCGCGCAAGTGACAAGTAATCCAAGCCGACACTGACGAGGAAATTTAGACGCTCATTAATCTCTTTAAAGATTTTTTCCGCGACTTCGCCTTTATGTCCACCAATTTTCAGCGTTTTATAATAGTCAGCCGCATCACCGATGGACAGCTTGACGATTTCAGCGATGGTTTGGTCATCGACGCGGACATTGCGTGAGATTTCATTGAGACGCGCGCCATCACAGACGTTACATGTGGTATCGGCCAAGTATTTCGCCAGCTCGTCACGCACAAGATTACTTTGAGTCTTGGCATAGCGACGCTCTAAATAAGGCAATACGCCTTCAAAGGGTACGGTCTTGTTGGTTTTGCGGCCGCGCTCATCAGTGAAGTTAAAGGTCAGCTTTTCTTTGCCTGAACCATGCATGATGAGGTCTTGCTGCTCTGTAGCCAGCTCTTGCCACGGTGCATCCATATCAATTTTGAAATGATTACAAACGGTCGACAGCAGGCCAAAATAATAAGCGTGACGCTTATCCCAACCATTAATCGCGCCTTGATTGAGCGATTTTTCATGATGAGTAATCAGTTTCTCAGCAGAGAAATACTGGCGTTTACCCAAACCGTCACAGGCAGAGCAGGCGCCATAAGGATTGTTAAAGCTGAACATGCGTGGCTCAAGCTCAGACACTGCGCGATCGCAAACAGGGCATGAGTGTTTGGCTGACATCACTTGATTGTCGTCGCCGCCTTCTTTTGGATTACCATCCATAAAGTGCAGCGTGACCAGTCCTTGACCTAAGCGTAGGGCAGTCTCCAAACTTTCAGCGACACGGTTGCCCAAGTCGTCACGGACTTTGAAGCGATCAACCACCACTTCGATGGTGTGCTTTTTCTTTTTATCGAGTGTCGGTAGCTCGTCGGTATCGTAGACATGACCATCAACACGTACACGCACGAAACCTTGACCAATCAGTTGCTCAAGCAAGACGGTATGCTCGCCCTTACGCTCACGAATCACTGGCGCTAAAATCATGAGCTTGGTGTCATCTGGCAAGGCCATGATTTGGTCAACCATTTCAGTGACCGACTGCGCCACCATCGGCTCGCCATGTTCTGGGCAAAAAGGCGTACCGATACGCGCATAGAGTAGACGCAGATAGTCATAAATCTCGGTAATCGTGCCAACTGTTGAGCGCGGGTTATGGTTGGTCGATTTTTGCTCAATGGCAATCGCCGGCGACAAGCCTTCAATACTGTCGACCTCTGGCTTTTCCATCTGCGAGAGAAACTGACGCGCATATGCCGACAAGCTCTCAACATAGCGACGTTGACCTTCGGCATAGAGTGTATCAAATGCTAAAGATGACTTACCTGAACCAGATAAACCCGTAATCACTACGAAGTTATCGCGTGGAATATCTATGTCAATATTTTTTAGATTGTGAGTACGTGCACCGCGTACTGAGATATGGTCATTTGCCATCGGTTATAGGTTTCCTGTTTGCTAAAATGGTATTTGAAAAAATATATAAAGGTCAAAAGAATCAATAAAGCTAAGTGGATTTATTAAATGAATAAACAGTTTTTTAAATTCATATTGCTTTATAAAGGGTTGATGACTTTATAAAGCAATATAAATACCTATATTGATTTATGGTTTTGCTTTTCAATTCACGCTGACTCAAAAAGGCCATAATCATCAAGTTTGGTTGATATCATTAAGTTTGATTGATGAGGTATAACAGCTTGCGACGCCTTACTTTATTGTCATGGTAGTAGCATTATTCAAGGTATCGAGACACATCAGATGCACTTAGTAACAAAATTATTGTCTAATATGAAAGGCTTAAGTTGCTACTAGAGGGGCTGCGGCGGTAGTAAGACAAAAGTTTCGGCAACCAAACGGCGAATGTCTTATACTAGGGGGCTTAATTTTTAGGCTAAAGCCTTGATAGAGTCATAGTTATATAAGCGGTGCAGTAGTAATAGATCAGCAATCATAAACCAGTGAGGCAAGTATGAATAGCGTAGAAAAACGGGCAATTCTCGGGGTTGGTGGTATTTTTGCCTTGCGGATGATTGGCCTGTTTATGATTGTGCCAGTGTTTGCTGTATATGGTGACAATTACACGCATGCCACGCCGTTTTTGATAGGTTTGGCTGTCGGTGTCTATGGTCTCGGGCAGGCTGTGTTTCAGATTCCGATGAGTCTTGCGGCTGATAAGTTCCCGCGTAAGCCCATTATTTTATTTGGCTTAGTGCTGTTTGCGCTAGGGAGTATTGTAGCGGCCAATGCGACGGATATTTATGAGGTTATTATTGGTCGGGCGCTGGCAGGTAGTGGCGCCGTTTCAGCAGTGCTGATGGCGTTGTTAGCAGACGTAACGCGTGAAGAGATGCGCACCAAAGCGATGGCGACCATGGGCTTGACCATTGCCACTTCCATTATGCTTGCCTTTGCATTCGGTCCGCTCATGGTAGATTCGATTGGTATCTCAGGACTGTTCTGGTTGACCGCAGGTTTTGCCGTATTGGCAATGGTGTTATTGTGGGTGGTGCCCACGCCATTACGAGTACTCAAGCATAATCTAGATAACAAATCGATTGGTCAGCAGCTGGCTACCGTCCTAAAAATCGGTGATTTGAACCGCTTGCACATCGGTATTTTCGCCCTACATTTGACCCTCACCGCGATATTTGTGATTTTGCCGCAGCAATTGACCGATGTCATGGGGCTATCTGTACGCCAGCAAGGCATGGTGTATTTGCCACTATTATTTATTGGCTTTGCCATCGCCATTCCTTTTATTATCATTGCCGAAAAGAAACGAAAAATGCGTCAAGTATTCTTAGGGGCGATTGTCCTCATGACCGCCTCTTTGCTGCTCTTAGCATTGGGCAGTCAGCTTGGTATTGGTATTATCCTCGGTTTATTGTTTTATTTCATGGGCTTTAATTTACTTGAGGCGACCATTCCTTCATGGATATCGAAGCGTGCGCCAGTCGCCAATAAAGCCACAGCGATGGGGCTTAATTCCTCTAGCCAGTTCTTTGGTGCGTTTGTCGGCGGGGCGATGGGTGGTCTGCTATTGACTCAATCCAATCTGTTGGCATGGGGAATACTCGCGGCAATCATGGGCGTGGCATTATTGATTATTATCCCGATTGCCCAGCCACCGTATCTATCGAGCACCACGGTGACTATCCCTAAGAATATCGACATCCAAGACTGGTCGCGGAAGATGCTTGCGGTAGAGGGCGTCGATGAGCTGGTAGTGATGGCAAAGGAGCAGGTCGCGTATCTGAAGTTAGATAAGACTCAGCTGACTGATACTTCACGCCAACAGCTATCAAGTCTGGCGCAGAGTCCTTTAGATATTTAACGGGCTCTTGGGCTAGTATGTTACTGTCGTAGGCTGTGTATTTGGAATGAGTTTTGTCGTATCGAGAAAGGCTTGCGCAGAGCGTGCAAAGCAATCTCCTCAAGCCATCTTATATTCGTCTTAAATGGAAATGATTACCTCAAAAGGAAACACAGTCTATGCAGCTCCTTCCCATTCCGCCCGTCACCCAGACACTTCAGCGCTTTATTGAGGGTATATCCCCGCTATTAAATGAGACTGAGCGTGAGCAAACCAAAGCGGCTGCGGCTGATTTTGCCACTAATGACGCGCCAATATTACAACAGCGCCTGATGGATTATGCCGAAGAACAAGCAAAAAGTGGACAAAGCTGGCTGACCAAAATCAAGCTTGCCGAATACCTGCAAGATAGACGTCCGCTCGCGCTGTCTAATAACGCCAGTTTGCAGCTAGACTATCCTGACAAGGCAGTAGGTACGGCACGCGCCGCCTCGTTTATTCATCGAATGGTTCGTACGCATATCGACTATATGAGTGGCAATATAACGCCGCCAACGGATCCGCGCGGGCAGCCTATCTCTACCTATAACTGGCGTATTTTGACTGGCGCGGTACGTGAGCCGCATCCTGAAGGCGACTACTATTACTACGCCGCCAACCAAGTTACCAATCGTCATATTAGCGTGCTCTGGCAAGGGCATCATATCGCTCTGCAAGTAACGGATGCACAGGGCAAAGTATTCTCAGTTGAGTCGCTAACAAAGGCGCTTGAAGCCATTATAAATAGCGACTATGACCAGCCCGCTTTTGCGTTTAGCGCCATTAGTGCTTTGGGGAGTGCAAAAACCGCGCATTACCTTGATTTGCTCAGCAAAGAGCCAGCAAACAGACGAGCTTATGACGCCTTGCGCGATAGCTTATTTACCTTTTCAATGTACCATTTTGTAGACTCGTCCAAAAAGACTGAGATTGAACAAGCCGAGACCGAGCAGATACAGCAGCAAACCTTTATGCCTGGCAATGCTTGGCAATTTAAACCTATCAATTATCAGATGGATCTACAGTCAGACTTTTTAGCCATCCATTTTGAGCATAGCGAAATCGATGGCGCAGCGCTGAATCATCTATTCACTTATGCTTTTGCGCTTGAGCTGCAGGATGATAACAATGTTAATAGCAGTGCTGACGAAGAGTCAGACCTGCCATCTTTGCAGCAATTAGACTGGGCGTATGATGAGATAGATAAGGCGATGCTTGCAAATATTAAACAAGATATAGCAGCCGTTACCGCGCAAGCAAAACAGATCGAAGTACAACGATGTACGGTCGATTATAGCGCCATCACTAATAAAAACAGCACCAATAAAGACAGTAGCATCAAAGTCAGTCACGATGCCATGATGCAGTTTGCCCTGATTTACGCGCAGTTAAAAGTATTTGATAAAGTGCGCCATACTTATGAAGCGGTTGATACCAGTCACTTTATGGCGGGGCGTACCGAAGGCCTGCGTCCTAACAGTCATGAGGCGATTGCATTATGCCAAGCGTTGCTGACGGATAGTGCCACTCAAGAACAGCTGGCAAGCGCCTTTACTGCCCATAAACAGCGGGTCATCGCTTGCAAAACCGGTCAAGCGTTCGACCGTCATTTAACGGGCTTGAAAATGATGATGCAGGATAGCATCAATCAAAGCGACATGAATCAAGCAAAGGCCTTTTTTCAAAGTGCAGGTTATCAGAAACTGACTGGCGGTGACTTTCTATCTACTTCATCTATGGGCGTTCGCTATCCTGTTAAGCGTATTTTATTTGCTCCAACGTATACGGGCGGTTTTGGAGTGAACTATAGTTTGGGTGAGTACAAATATGAATTTGTGCTTTTTGCGGATAAAGAGAGTAGCCAGCACCTTAATGATATGTGTAAAAGTTGTATTGAAGGTATTGATAAACTGATTGAACTCATAAACAAATGAAATAAAAACTGTAAAAGCCTAAGTGATTGATTTAAAGTAAACGAAGAGTGATGTAAATGTTTATCGACGACATTAATTGTCGTGTGCCCTATACAGGTTGCTGGATATTTGCGTAAAAACGGTATAAAGTAAAACCATATTAGTAAAAGTATCATATGTCAGTGGTAGCTGGCTTTGATTACATAAGTTGTTTTTACACTAAAGTTTTCATTGATAATATTCATTAAAAAAGGAAGATACTATGCGCGGTGTTAATAAAGTTATCATTATTGGTAATCTCGGTGCCGACCCTGAATCACGTCAGTTCAGTAATGGCGGTAGCGTGACCAATATTTCGGTAGCGACTTCCGAACAGTGGACAGACAAACAAAGCGGCGAAAAGCGTGAAGCGACTGAATGGCATCGTATCTCCTTATTTAACCGTTTGGGTGAAATCGCTGCACAGTATTTACGCAAAGGCAGCAAGGTCTATATTGAAGGTAGCCTGCGTACACGTAAATATCAAGATCAAAGCGGGCAAGATCGTTACATCACCGAAATTCGTGCTGAGCAAATGCAAATGTTAGATGGCGCGACTGGTGGTCAATCTCAAGGAGGCGGTTATGGTAATCAAGGCGGCCAACAAGGTAGCGGCTTTGGTGGTCAGCAAGGTGGCTATAATCAAGCCGGTGGCGTAGCAGCGGCAGCACAAGGTGGCAACCAAAACAGCTTCAACAATCAGGGTGCTCCTGCTCAGCAGAATCAGTTTAATCAGCCAGCTCAAGCACCAACGCAACCTAAGCCTACAGCAATGCCAGATGGCCCTGTAGATGATGATATCCCGTTCTGATGTTTACCTAAGAGTATAGTGTAGTGTTCATGATTTGGAGCCTGTTTTTACAGGCTCTTTTTTATACCTATACTTTTAGAGTATTAACTTTATTGGAGACTATCGCTGAGTTTATATTTGACTATCTATAAAGTATGATTGTTTCTTCAATCTTTGTTGTGACATAGTTTTTTATAAATATACTCAGGATTTATTATAAGAGAGGTTAATCCCTAATGGCTTTATTGAATTATAAATAAGGTATTGAAGTTAAGGCTTGGATAATTACCTCTTATTATTTTATTTTTAATTATTCATAAAATATAAATAATATGTTAATCTACCACGGTTGCTAATACGGATTGATTTAATCGTATATATCGATATAAATTCTACAATGTTTCGATTCTAATATGGAAAAGAATCGACCGTAACAAAGCAGTATCATTGTTTAACTATCTGTAACCTAATAAGTCGTAAAAGACCTATTGGGCCTATCCCTGTTTTTATAGCCGAGGTTATTATGAATAAGAATAAAACCATTGATTTAGACAATCTAGATGTAGATGAGTTACGTGCAATCACCGAAAATGCACAGCAGCTTATTGCAAAAAAACAGCATCAGCGTTTATATGATGCTTATATGCAGTTTGAAAAAATTGCAGAAGAGAGCAATAGTACTATTGAAGAGATCCTAAAAGCTGGTGAAAAGCTAGAGAAAAAACGCAGTATTAAATATCGCAATACTGACAATAGTGAAGAGACTTGGACAGGCCGTGGTCGTAAGCCCACTTGGCTGGTTGAAGCGCTAGCAGCAGGGCGTGATCTTGAAGATTTTGCGGTTTAAAAATACCGTATCAAGTAGTATAGCTAGTATAAAAAGCCAGTATCTTTAAATGAAGATACTGGCTTTTTTTCTGTCATCTATAGGTGATTGTTTGTTATGATAACGTCATTTTCACTTTACCTATATAAGTAGTCTCACTGTGCCTCAAGCGTCTGCTTCGTCTCATAAACGTCCTCGTAAGCTATGGTGGCTGATTGGGTTTGTGCTATTTGCTTTATTTACGTTGTTGCAAATGCCAGCAGCGTGGGTGATCGAAAAATACGCGCCCGAGTCGTCTTATGTACAGCATGTCTCAGGTAATCTATGGCAAGGCTCTGTCATTTGGCAACTGCCTTTAACGACGACACTGTTGACTGGCTCAGCCAATTGGACGTGGCAGCCATGGCAGCTGTTTTTGGGCAAGATTGGTGCCGATGTCAATATCAGTACAGGGCAGACACGGCTGAATGGACAAGTCAAAGTCGGACGCCACTCTTGGCAGATTGCCGATATGAGTGGCAAGATCGCCCCTGAGACGCTGGCTAGCGTGGTCGATTGGCAACTACCCAATACTCCTATTCAGGTCAATGCGGTTTCATTGCAGCGGCAGTCAGGTTCAGATGCAAAGGTCGCAGGCTTTACGCAAGCAGATGGTCAGCTGACATGGGTCGGTGGTGAGGTCGGCTATCCAAATGGCGGCAAGGTTTTTTATATCACGATGCCCGCCATGCGTGCGCAGCTCACGACAGAACAAAAAAACAATAAAAACCTGCTACATGTGAATTTATTAAACAATCAAGATAAGCGCTTGGGCGACTTATATCTTGATGGTGATAATATGCTGGATGTCAGTTTGACGCAGCGCTTACTGGAAAACATGCCAGAGTATAAAGGGCAAGCACCACAAGACACCCCTGTGGTAAGCGTGCGTCAGCCATTACTATCAGGGTCGTTATTGTCGGATTCAGGGGCGCGTTAAATGATAAGTATCTCGGCACGCCTAAAACCAGTTGTAAATAGTCTAAATCGTTTTTCAGGCTGGCTGTTACTATTGGCAGTTGGCTGGTTGGCTTGGACAGCAGCACGGCTGTTGTGGCTGATATTAGCCCCGCCAGCAGCCCCTGCGCTTCCAGTACAGGCATTGCAAAATAATATGGGCTCGACAGCTGACAACAGTAGTCTCTTCGCCATCTTTGCCGATCCCGAACTGGCTGCCGCTGTGACTCAGCCACCGCCTAATGTGGCATTAAAAGGGGTGATGCTGGCCATACCGTCAAGCCTGTCCTCAGCTTTGTTGGATGTGAATGGCGAAGTAAAGAACTACCGCATCGGTGATGAATTGCAAGATAGCGGCTATACCTTGGTCGCAGTTGATTGGGATTCTGCCATTATTGCCGATGCTGCTGATAAGCAAAGTGTGATTAGTATGGCGGATGCTATGCCACTGGATCAAGGCAGTATGGCAGCAGGCGGTATGAGTAATCAGCGCTTACCTGAGGGTGTCCCGATGCCATCTACAATGCCGCAAGCGTTGGCTTTACCCAATACCTTAGATACGAATGAAGGTGTCGACTCTGTTAATAATCCTGCCGTCAATACTGAGAGTCCCACATCTGCTATCGATGAAGCAGTGGAGGCATTGCAACAAAGCCCAGCCAGTTATCTGAGTCGTATGGGTGTGATGGCTGCAGGCGAAGGCTATCAAGTAACAGCGGCAATGCCAGCCGAGGTGCGCAATCGTTTGGGGTTAGAGCCAGGGGATCGGGTAATGACGGTCAACGGTCAAAGCGTCGGCAACGATCCTATGCAAGATGCAGGAGTATTACAGCAAGTACAGCAAACAGGCGAAGCGCAGATTGAAGTCAAGCGCGGTGATCAAGTAATCACCATTCGTCAGCAGTTTTAAATCTTATAAGCCGTTTAAAACCTTATGAGTTGGTGCAAACATCCGTTGTTTAAACCACATAAAAACCTCGTTAATGCTATTTTAGCAGCGTTTCAGTTCAAACTGAGTGACATCACAGTGGATAATTATGACCATGGCAACTATGCATAAATTGACAATAAACCCTTTGCGCCACTCACTGCAGCGTTTGCTGACTCTCTGTCGGCCATTGTGTTTAGCCTTGCCACTCTGGGCCGCGACGTGCGGAGTTGCCAGTGCTGAAAGCTGGAAGGTGAATCTGCAAGATGCCGACATCAAAGCTTTTATTAATGAAGTGGCCACCATCACCGATCAAAACTTCGTTCTCGATCCGCGTATTAATGGTAACGTCACCGTCATCTCTAACCGCGCCCTATCACGTGATGAGATCTACCAGCTGTTTTTGAGTGTCATGCAAGTCAATGGTATTGCCGCGATTGATTCAGGCACCACGGTAAAGCTAGTGCCGGACAATATCGCTAAGCAATCTGGTATAGCGGTAGACCTGCGTGGTGACAGTGTTGGCGAGTCATTAGCAACCCGCGTCATTTATTTGACCAATACCCAAGCCGCGGAAGTGCTTGGTGTTATCAGGCCTTTGATGCCGCAATCAGCGCATGCTGCTGCCGTGCCTGGGGTCAATGCGCTGGTCTTATCTGACCGCTCTGACAGTCTCAATCAACTGACTGCCTTGATTCGTGATTTAGACAGCAATGTCAACGATAGCTTGCAGGTAATACCGCTGCGCCATGTCGATGCTGAACGCATGATGGATCTGATTAGTAGCCTTGTTGCCAGTGCAGGCGGCGCGCAGGCGCAGGGCAGTGATCAACTCAAAGTCATTGCTGATAGCGCCAGTGATAGGCTGCTGGTCAAAGGCAGCCCTGAGATGATCGCCAAAGTGCAAGAAATGGTCAATCAGCTCGATACCACGCCGTCACGTCGCCTAAGTGGTCTACGCGTCTTTCGACTAAAGTATGCCAGTGCCAGTCATATTGCCGAGATGCTACGGGGACTGTTATCCAATCAATCGATTAATAGCTCTGGTGCCAGCTCTTCTTTAGAGTCGGCATCATTATCCGATAGCAGCAGTACGGGTGCGGCGCTAAATACTAACAATGCAGCGAATTCAACTAGTACGAGCAATTCGGCTGTCAACACAGGCGGAAGCAATAACAGTATGGGTGGTAGACCCTTTAGTATCATCGCTGACGAAACTCAAAATGCTGTGATTGTTAATGCGGCGCCAGAGCTGATGTTTGAGATTGAAGAAGCGGTCAATCAGTTGGATAATCGCCGTGCGCAAGTGCTGATTCAAGCGGCTATCGTGGAAGTCTCAGGGGATGATGCGACCCAGCTTGGAGTCCAGTGGGCACTTGGTAATGCCAACAGTGGCTATGGTGTTGTCAACTTCAATAACGTCGGTGCCAGTGCCGCCTCGCTCGCTGCTGCCGCTCTTTCAGGTAATGCCAGTGCGGCTGTCGGCTCGATTGCGGGTGCTTTGGTTGGTATTGGCAACAGTAGCAAAGACAGTCAAGGTAATACGCAGTTTTATGGTGCTATCTTGCAAGCGTTGGATTCCTCTACCAGTGCAAACTTGCTGTCCATGCCCTCAATATTGACACTGGATAATGAAAAAGCCAGTATATTAGTGGGTCAAAACGTGCCCTTTGTGACGGGTTCTTTTACTACGACTGGCGACTCCTCTACCAATCCGTTTCAGACCATTGATCGGCAGGATATTGGTATCAATTTAAATGTCATTCCCCATATCGGCGAAAACGGCACAGTGCGGTTGGAAGTCTCGCAAGAGGTGTCTTCGGTAGTGCCAGGCAGTCTCGGTAATGCCAGTGGCTTGATTACCAATAAAAGCTTGATTAACACCACGATTTTAGCGGATGATCAGCAGACCATTGCTCTCGGTGGCTTGATGCGTGATAACACCACCACCAGACAGCAAAAAGTACCTGGTCTAGGTAGTGTGCCAGTCATAGGCCGACTCTTCCGCTCAGATAATGACACCACCCAAAAGAGTAATTTAATCATATTTCTGCAACCGACTATATTGCGTAATGGCGGCGCAGTGGCAAGTGTCACAGAGCGTAAATACAATCAAATGCGCGTCTTACAATTGGTGATAGACAAAAACGGTACGATTAAGCAGCTGCCGTTAAGTGGCACTGAAGGTTGGGGCGGCAAAGTTGATCCTAACTACGAGCTGATGCCGCTTAATCCACTCGTTCCGAAAAAAGATCAGACATCACGCCCTGCATCGCAAGGGTTTACCAGAGTAGACAGTCCTAACAGTGAGATGACGACCTATCCGTTAAATCGCTAAACCGTGGCTAGGAGTAAGAGACAATGAATAAGAAAAAATGGCTTACTCTCAGCGTTGTCGCAACGGCCTTATTATTGATCCCAAGGCGTAGTAGTCGACAAGCGATGCCTGACCATCATAAGCCTTCTAAAAAAGACACTGTGAACCAGCCAAATCAAGCTCCGCTTAATGATAAAGATGCTTGAGCGTAACCCGATAAACGTACCATGATAAAACACTTCTATTTTGCCTCGCTTGTAGCTTGACTTGTATTCTCTGCGCTCGATATCCATAAAAGCCATATATTTATTCACAAATTATATATTCACTAACATGGAGGCGCCTGATGACTGATATAAGTTCATCGTTCACGGCTCAAGGCCAATCATCTAACTGCTCTCAATCTCATGCTGTTTATCCAACAACCCCATATCCTCTCATAGATACCCATACGCACTTTGATGCGCCAGTCTTTGATCATGATAGGCGCCAGCAAGCAAAGCGTGCCTATGCGCAAGGCATTCGGCACCTGATGTTGGTTGGCTATCTGCATCGTCACTTTGATAGGTTGTATGCAACGCAGCAGGAACTGGCGCAGATAGAATCAGCTGATGCTAGTGAGAAAAATCCCTCCTCGGATAGCTATCCTCAAACCCATATTGCGTTAGGGTTGCATCCTTTTTATATCGAGCAACATACTGACGCTGATCTCAGCAGTATGGCGCAAATGATCCGTCAGCAGCGCCCGATCGCAATCGGTGAGATAGGCTTGGATACTTATACCGATGCTATGAAACAGCCAGCAGCCTTGGAAAAGCAGCAGCGTTTTTTTGCAGCGCAGTTGGACATGGCGGTGACGCATCAACTGCCTGTCATGCTGCATATTCGTAAGGCTCATGCTGAGGCGTTGGCGCTGTTAAAAGCACACGATTATGATGCTCATAAGCTTGGCGGTATCGCGCATAGCTTCAGTGGCGGCGTACAAGAGGCGAAGGCTTTCGTTAAGCTAGGCTTCAAACTAGGTGTCACGGGTCAAGTCACCAATCCTAATGCCAAAAAACTGCGACTGGCCATTCAAGCGGCTGTCGATAGTTATGGTATTGAGTGTTTGGTTATCGAGACCGACTGTCCTGATATGACGCCCATTATGTGTCAGACATCAGGTATGACTCAGCCTGCCAACCAGTCGGCCTTGGGACAGAATGCCGATAATGAGTGGCAAGGCGCTGATGGTCACAATCGCAATGTGCCTGCCAACCTGCCTTGGGTATTGACTACCCTAAGTGAGTTGCTTGATGTTGAGTGTGCAGTGTTGGCGCGTCAGCTTTGGCAAAATAGCTGTGACGCCTTACAAGTATCATGGGCGTATCCAGATCTTGAGCAGCAGAGCTTTTAACCCATTATAAATCACCCATCTACCCAAATCGAAACAGGATTTAAGGCGACTGATATGGCTTTAAAAAACGACACGTTAGAAGTTGGCACGTTAAATGCTACAAGTACAGATAAGCAGTATGAGCGCCGCTTTCAAGGTACGCAGACGCTTTACGGTAGCGCTGCGTTTGAGACTTTTGCAGCGGCCCATGTCTACGTCATCGGTGTTGGCGGTGTTGGCACTTGGGCAGCTGAAGCATTGGCACGTACCGCCATTGGGACGATTACTTTGATTGATTTGGATGTGTTGGTCGCATCCAATGCCAATCGGCAATTGCCAGCGCTTGATAGCACCTTTGGTCAAAGCAAGATAGCAGCGATGGGTCAACGCATACTCGAGATTAACCCAAAAGTCACCCTGAATCTGATCGATGATTTTTTGACGACAGAAAATATTGATTTACTGTTACCTAGCCGTAAGGATGCCAAAGCCGCTGCCGATGCGCATCGTCCTATTGTGATATTGGACTGCGTCGATGATATGAGTGCCAAGCTTGCCATCGCGCTGCATTGCCGTTTTAACAAATTAAAGCTGATTTGTGCGGGCGGGGCGGGTGGCAAGATTGATCCACTGCAAATCACCGTCAGTGACTTAAAGGACAGTTATCAAGAT
This sequence comes from Psychrobacter sp. H8-1, assembly GCF_904846575.1. Lineage (NCBI taxonomy): Bacteria > Pseudomonadati > Pseudomonadota > Gammaproteobacteria > Moraxellales > Moraxellaceae > Psychrobacter > Psychrobacter sp. H8-1. Next base: position 2,420,792 of record NZ_CAJHBG010000001.1, on the reverse strand, counting down.
CCTTTACTGGCACGACTGCGCAATAAGCTGCGTCATGAAAAAGGCATCAATAGTGCCCTAAAAGACAAGTTTGGCATCAAGTGTGTGTATTCCACAGAGCCGCCGCGAGTGGATAAAAGCTGTCAAACAGGTGGATTGCACTGCGGTGGCTATGGCTCAGCAGTGGCAGTGACCTCGGTGGTTGCAATGATTATGGTCAGTGAGGCGCTACAGATGTTAAGCAAACAAGCAGCCATAAAACGCACGAACTTATAACTTCGTATGAAGCTTGGAGAGATGGAGAGAGATGTGTTAAATTATCAGTATCCGTTAGCAGCAGATGAGCAAGACCGAATTGCTAAACTGCGTGAATATGATGTATTCAATAACGAGCATGACCCCGCATTTGCACGTCTAACGGAACTGGTAAAGCTGTTTTTTGATTTTCCCATCGTGACCATCACCTTCATGGATGAGCGCACCCAGTATCTAAGAGCACCTCACGGAATGCAGGGTGCTTGTACGACCTCACGTGAAGTCGCTATTTGTAACTATACCGTACTGTCTAATGATGTTTTTGTGGTGCCAGATTTAGCAAAAGACAGCCGCTTTATTCACAATCCCTTAATCACCCAGAGTCCTCATTTGCGCTTTTATGCAGAAGCGCCAATCCTTCTGTATGAGGATAGTAAGGTATATCGTTTGGGGTCTTTGTGTCTTATGGATACGCAGCCGAGCGACACATTTGATGAAGAACAGGCTGAGGTGCTGACTAAATTTGCAGCTATGGCAGCAGACGCGTTAGAGCTACAAAAGAGTCAACGCCTCGCTAGGCACGACAGTAAGATGAAGTCAGACTTTTTGGCCAACATGAGCCACGAGATACGTACGCCAATGAACGGTATTATTGGTATGGTCGAGATGCTCGATGAGACTGAGCTAAATACTGAGCAAAAAAGTTATATCGATAATATTAAAATATCTACCGAGCATTTATTAGCGATTATAAATGGCATTTTGGACTTATCGAAAGTTGAGTCTGGAAAAATGACGCTAGATTCGGTACCGATGAACTTGTCAGTACTGTGTCATGAAGTGATTGACTTGTTTGCAGTTCGAGCACAGCAGCGCGGGCTGACACTTGATTATCATTATACTTCGGAATTATCGCCTTATGTAAAAGGCGATCCAGTACGATTGAAGCAGGTTTTATCAAACCTTGTCAATAATGCGATTAAGTTCACTCGTGAAGGTGGACACGTTAGTCTCAAGGTCATGCATGTACCGAACTGTGATGATGACAATAAGGCCAATGAAGGTCGTGCTGATAACGGCAAGGCTATCATGCGCCATGACTCTAATGACTGTGACATCACCTTATGTATTGAAGTGACAGATACGGGGGTCGGTATTAAGCCTGAGGCGCTAGAAGCTATATTTGACGCTTATAGCCAAGCGGATAACTCTACCCATCGATTATATGGGGGTACGGGTCTGGGGCTGTCCGTTTGTAAGTCTTTGGTCAATCTGATGGGTGGTTATATTTTACTAGACAGTGTGATAGGAGAGGGTACGACCTTCAAGGTGTTGTTACCCATTCCGATACTAGAAAAGTCCCAGTATGAAGATTGGCATCATACCAATGCTATAGATGTCAAACCACTCTCGCAAAATATAGGTCGCATACTGCTTGTGGAAGATGACAGTGTCAGTGCCATGGTAGCCATAAAAGCCTTAAGTAATAGCGGGCATACGGTCACCCATGTCACTGATGCACAGCAAGTCATTGAGCAGCTATCAGCCTGTCCGCAGCGTTTCGATGTGATACTCATGGACCATCACATGCCAATTATGGATGGCATTCAAGCAACGGCTGAGCTACATAAGCGCTATGATCCTAAACATTTACCACCCATCATTGCGTTGACGGCCAATGCGATGAATGGCGATCGTGAAAAGTATTTGCAAGCGGGCATGCAAGACTACTGCACTAAGCCCTTCAAAAAAGAGGCGCTCACGACATTGGTACAATACTGGCTCACGCAAAACTCATCAAAAAAGAATTAATATCGACAGCAATACGTGAAATAAACAATAAAAAAAAGACAAACGATAAAAAAAGCTCAACCATCACATGACGGTTGAGCTTTTTTATGACTTCATCAAAGCCTTAGCTATATTAGCTGACGCGAGTTTGATAGTCGCTAGTACGGGTGTCTACTCGTACCACTTCACCTTGCTGTACAAATAAAGGTACACGAACCACTGCGCCAGTCTCTAGAGTGGCAGGCTTACCGCCGCCGCCAGAGGTGTCACCGCGGACGCCAGGATCTGTTTCAGTAATTTGTAATTCTACAAAGTTTGGCGGGGTCACTGCAAGAGGGACGCCATTGAATAGAGTGATGGTACATAAGTCATTACCATTCTCTTTTAACCACATCTTGGCATCAGCCATGGCCGTTGCATCTGCTTGCAACTGCTCAAAGGTCTCAGGGTGCATGAAGTGCCAAAACTCACCATCGTTATAAAGATAGTTCATTTCGGTATCGATCACATCGGCTGCTTCTAAGCTTTCACCTGACTTAAAGGTCTGCTCGAGCACTTTACCGCTACGTAAGTTGCGCATTTTTACGCGGTTAAAAGCTTGGCCTTTACCAGGTTTAACAAACTCGTTTTCGATAATGGAATAAGGGTTGCCATCAAGCATTATCTTGAGACCGGCTTTAAATTCGTTGGTAGAAAAATGTGCCACAAGAGACTCCTAAGGGTTACTAGTAACTCTAATTAGTAATAAATAATTAATAATCAGTAGTTTGGATGAGAGTAAATCAATCATCAACGCGCCGCCAAACTTGACGCTAATAAAACATTAATCCGATCATATCAAGAATAAGGAGAGGTGAACAGATAGGTTTGGTTGGCATGCTTTGATAGAGTGCTGACTTACAGCGTATAATGTCGGTTTTTAGGCGCATGTATTAGGGTGTCATGATAAACCATTTAATCACACAAAAAAACTGGCAAACACAATTATCTGAAGCAGTCACTTCGGTAGATGAGTTGCTCACTATGCTCAACCTTGAGTCTTTAAAGCCGCAGGTTTATATACCTGAGCACTTTGAGCTGCGTGTTCCACGTGGCTTCGTTGCCAAGATGAGGGTTGGGGACGCCGAGGATCCTTTACTAAGGCAAGTCTTACCTGACAAACAAGAGCAAGTCGCGGTGAGCGGCTACGTCACTGACCCATTGGCCGAAAATGAGCAAAATCCAACCAAAGGACTGCTGCATAAGTACCAGTCGCGGGTTTTATTGACGATTACAGGGGCGTGCGCTATTCACTGTCGTTATTGTTTCCGTCAGCACTTTGATTATAGTGCCAATATGCCCACAACCTCTGCCCATGCAGCCATTATCAATCATATAGAAGCGCATCCTGATATAAATGAGGTTATCTTAAGTGGTGGCGACCCATTAAGCGTCTCCAATCGTCGTTTGTTTGCTTGGCTCGATACACTAGAAGCACTCCCGCAGCTGACCACCATCCGCTTGCACACACGTATGCCTCTGGTTATCCCCGAACGCTTAGACAATGACCTATTGGATCGTCTGGCTCAAAGTCGCTGTCATATCGTTATGGTAATACATTGTAATCACGCCAATGAGATTGATACAAATACAGCTGAGTACTTACAGCGTGCGCGTAAAGCAGGGGTTACGCTACTCAACCAAGCCGTTTTATTAAGAGGTATCAACGATAGTGTCGCGACACAAGGGGCTTTGAATCAGCGCTTGTTCAGTGCTGGTGTTCTGCCCTATTATTTGCATGTCCTAGATAAGGTCGCTGGCGCTGCTCACTTCGATAGCGACGAGCGGTTAGCTATCGAGCTTTATTGGTCGTTATTGGCTGAGCTTCCTGGATATTTGGTTCCAAAACTGGTCAGAGAGTTGCCGAACAGACTTTTTAAGGTGCCAGTTGACATTTACAAAAAGTAGCAGAGTGCTCAAAATGGTAACTTAGGATACCTTAAATTACCAAACATTAGTGGTGGTTTTTAGCGTACCTATTATGACTATATCGGTCGTTGGTTCATACCGTCATTAAGGAGCACTTGTGATCACGTTATCGGCTTTTCAAGAGTATCTATCGTCTAAGGTGCCCTTGCCACAGCCTGCAAGCAAGTATATCAATGGGGAGGAGCAGCAACTGCTTAAATGGGCAGTAACCCTACCCACGCAAACAGAAGCGCAGCAACTGGATCAAATTGAAAAAATACTGACTGAGTTGGCAGTATCTGACTTGGAGGATGAGCCGCGTCTTAAGCTGATGGGTATTGTTGCTACGGCCTCCGATCGCTTGATTGCCTCATTGCGTCAGCACTATATCAATGAGTCAGGAGCGCTGAATAGCGAACAGTTGCAATATAGCGCAGAAGTTAAGTCGTTATATTATTTAAGTATTCTGGTTTATGATGGCATTGTAAGGCGAGAGAGTCAGAGATTAGATTATCAACAGCGAACCTCTGCAGTCACAGGCTGGAGACAGATATTTTCTTTAGGCAAAAAGCCTCCTATCACATTAGCGTCTGCCATTTATCAAACACTGGCTACTTATCAAAGGTTGCTGTATGAGCAAGCTATCTCATATGAAAATGCTCAGCAGCATTTATGGGAAGCGATCAATCAGCTGTACTACTTAGCTCATCGGCACGACATCACTCATGTCAATCTCAGCGAGCATGTAGTGGTGCGGCAGGCAATCAGTATTCATGAGATTTATCTTCAGATATGTCTGCATAGCTTGTTGAATACCCGTGCCATGCGCAGGGCAAATATCATATTGATACACCGCTTGCTACCCTCATGGTCAGCCCACACCAAGGCAACCATAGAGCCAATAACCGATACGCGTGTTTTTGTGGATTTGCAAGGCAGTAGCCCGCCAGTTTATCTGACAGCAAACTCCACCATCAATCCGTATGACGAGTATCTCAACTGCTTGTTCATTGAGCTTGACCCTCTAGCATCGTACCTGCAACAACGTCAACAAGTGCTACTTGAAAGTGGCTACGAGAGCATAGAAGCTCAATTAGTCGCTAAAGTGTTAATGGCCATCAAACACCGATACATTAACAGGCAAGCGACCATACCTGCCAAGCTCAGTCCTAAGCTGCGGGCAACAGTCATTACTGGTTTTGACGCCATACATTATCATGTGGCAGGTGGACATAGCCTAATGAGTATGATTGCTGCAAAAGAACTACCGATTGAGCAGTTGCCAAGCTACGATACGCAGCCTAAAGAATATGATCAAAGTATTAAAGATAAAGGTGTTAAAGAAGATACTAATGACCAAGATGCTAAAAAACAGCACAACTCTATTAAGCTCTATGTAGACACTTTTGATAGTACCGATACCACATCACAAATAAGGCTGATGCAGTTATTATCAGCGCAGGACATCATGCAGCGACAAGCCATTATCGCAGATCGAATGGCAACGAGGCAGTCAAACTTAACTAAAATGCACAAACATCAGCCTGTGATTGAAGAGACCTCTTTGTCTGTCAAGCCAGTTGAATTGGATAAAACTCAGAGTAACAAGAGAGAAGGTAAGCAAGGTAGCGCGCCACCGCTGTCATTGATGAGTATGTTTTTGCTGTGTCGCCCAAATGACAGTAGCAAGCTTAAATGGTCGCTGGGTATGGTGCGTTGGCTCAATCTTGAGAGTAAGCTTGTCGAGGTAGAGTGGCAGGTGCTCGGCCATGAGCTGACTGCCTGTGCGCTACGCTTGGATAATAGAGGTAATATAGACCAGCGTAGTCAAAACTTTATTCCGGCCTTTCTCATGGCAGGTGATGAAGACTTGCAAACTGACTACAGTGTCATCGTACCTTCTTACCGCTTTCAAACTGGAGACAGAGTGATGATGCGTATCAATGACAACCAAGAGCCGTTGCGGTTACAGCAGTGTTTGATTAATAGTGAGGAGTTTAGCCAGTATAAATTTGTCCGTCTGTAGCACGATATTAATACCCTCAAAAATTGTTATGGTCAAATATACAGTCCTCGATAAAGGCTAGAAATGGCTGATATGGGTTGCTGTGGCTATAAATATATCCTTCATTAGTTGATGACATCATTCGCTATCACGCTATAATACGGGTTCGATAATCAAAAGCCACTCAGGTATAATGGATTTGACAGAAAAGCTGATGATTGCTCCAAAATAGCCCCTACAAGAATAAAAAGGCCTGATATGCACACCAAGTCCCTCTTGAACTTATTAGTGATAGATGATGATCAGCTATATGCTGAGCGTCTGGTTAGATTGTTGTCTGCTTACTACGATGAGGTAAATCTAGGGTTTTTGGATGATAAAGAGGAGCTGATGAAATCCCTGCGTCATCAGTGGGATGTTCTCGTTTTTGGCCGCGCTTATGACATAAGCTTCACTGATGTGGTCGGTATCGTTCAGGAACAAAGCCTTGACTTGCCTCTAGTCGGTTTGATGAGTGATGAGATGGCAAATACTGGGCGCAATGGTGACGGCATGCCCGCAGTCATTGATGGTACTATGGTCAAAGCGCTGCTAGCAGAAAAAGAAACACAAGTTGTAATGGCGATATGTCTACAACACGCCAACCTGCGTTGCCGACGTCAGCTACAAACACTCCAACACGTCCTGTCTGAAGCTGAGCAGCGCGCCAATATTTTGATCAAAAACTCCAAAAGTGCCGTCGCTTATATTGATCAAGGCATTCATATCTTCGCTAACGACCCCTACCTTAAGCTATTTAACTTTGAATCGATGGACGAAATCATAGGACTGCCAGTGATTGATTTGATCGCAGGTGGAGACAGCATTAAAGAGTTTAAGAACTTTTTGCGTCAGTTTGATAAAGGTAATCGCGAGCAGGTCGAGTTTAACTTCGAAAGTCGGCGTTTGGATGGCACTACCTTTGAGGCCAAACTGCAGTTGGCAGCTGCAACGTTAGATGGTGAGCCAGTGACTCAAATCATCATTCAGCAGAGTGGTGCGAACAGCGCTGAAATTGCTCAGCGTTTAGCGGCTGCAGAGCGCCAAGATAACCTCACTGGACTTACTAACCGCCGCGGCTTTGAAGAGCGCTTTGAGGCACTATGTCAGTCAATATTGCAAGATAAAAGTAATGCAGGTTTATTATACATTCAACTAGATAGTATTGGTAAGATTAGCAGTAGTTTGGGTTTGCAAGGGGTAGATGCCACCATCAAGCAAGTGGCTGAAATGCTAGATGAGATGTTAGCAGATGCTCATATCAGTCGCTTTAGTGACACTGCATTTACGGTATTGGTGAAAAATGTCACAGCAGATACACTCAAGGCGTTAGGTGAACGTATTCGCCAGCGTATCAGTGAGATGCTCATCGAAGTGGATACAAACACTACCAATACCACAGCCAGTATCGGTATTGTACAAATTGACTCAAATGCGGCTGAGCCGCAAGTGCTGCTTGAGCGTGCCGTTGAGGCCATTAGTCATATCAGAGTTGAGACAGCGAACCGCGGTGATGCTATTCATATATATGATCCCAGTGAGTATGCTAGTAGTGACGAAAACGCCTTAGCTGAGTACTTAGTAAATGCCATTACCAACAATCATTTTGAGGTACTCTTTCAGCCGATTTATGACGTCAATAATGATCGTAGTGACTTTTTTGAAGTCTACTTGCGCCTCCCATTGAACGATGCTGACAATACAGTATTGACCCCTGATCAATTTATGATGGTCGCTAAGAAGCATGATTTACGTGAAAAAATAGACCGCTGGCTACTGATCAATGCTTGTAGGCAACTGAATGATGTCCGCAGGACGCATCCAGAAGCACGCTTATTAATACAATTGACCAGCGCTTCATTGGTAGATAAAAAGTTGGTCAATGTTGCCAGTCAGCTGATAAAAGCGGTGGGTGGTGCACCTGGGGCATTGACATTGCAGTTCAATGAACAGGATGTGGCCAATCATTTAACCGTTGCTAAGTCACAGTTTTCATCACTAAGAGAGGTTAGTTGTCAGCTGAGTATCCATAACTTTGGAGCCTCTGCTAAATCAGTTGAGATCGCCGAGTTCGTACATCCTGATATGACGCGACTGGCTCACAGATATGTCGAAAACATTGATAGTACAGAAAGCTTAGAAGCTATCAAATCCTTGATTGGACGTACTAATGAGTTGGGTCTGGATGTATTAATGCCTCATATTGAAGAAGCTGTAACGATGTCAGTGGCATGGAGTGTGGGCGCACGCTATCTACAAGGTCACTATTTTGAAGAGCCAAGCAATACCATAAATGTGGTTTAAAAAACTCAATCTGCCGTAGTCTAATACCTGAGCTACGGCTTGCTTCATCCCTTTCTATTATACAAACGCTTATCGCTATCTACTTACTTTCATGGCCATGCCTGCTATGATTGTCTTTCCGTGAACCTTTCTTAATCAAAAAAACCTAAAGAATATATAAATATGCCTATTAATATTAAGTTTCGACTTAGTGGTATGCTAATTGCAGTGCTTTTAGTGAGTGCTTGTGAGAAGACGCCAGCAGATTATCGTGCGCCTGTGACCCTGCCAGAATATACTCAGGGTAATGCCGATCAAGGGGCGATAATCTACGGCGATGCCTGTGCTCAGTGCCATCAGCTGACGCCTGGACTGAATAAAAAAGGCCCGCAGCTGATGAACATATATGGGGCGTCTGCTGCAGAGTTGGCAGACTATGATTATAGTGATGCACTCAGCAGCTCAGGCTGGGTTTGGGATGCTGAGACGCTTGATCCTTATATTGCCGATGCTGAAAAAGCCATGCCTGGCTCAAAAATGCTGTCAGATCCGATGCCAGACGCTAGTGAGCGCGCCGATGTGATTGCTTATCTATCGACCTTGCGTGCTGCTGCACCAGTCTCTACAGAGGATCAGTAAGCGCGGTATGGTATAGTCGATACTAAATAAAATGGATGCGTTATTTAATAACGCGAAACTGGTATAAATTTTTCTAGCTTGCTGTGCCTACGCCGACAGAGGCTGCAAAAAATTCATCCCAGTTCCGCTGTATCTTTTTCATATTGGACTGGCTATACATCAATTATGGTGGCTTTATCATAGTGCAGTGTGTCTCGGTGCTGACAGTAGTCATTTATAATGACTGTTTGTACTGAATGTTTGTGAATGTTCAATACGCCCTATATTTACCATAAAAAAAATTCGGTAGTTTATTATGCGCCAAAGCAATGCTTATGACTTATTGCCAGAGGAAGATAGGGTATTGATAAAATCATCCGCTATTTTTAAGAAACCTGAGGTTAGTGATAGTACAAACTACATGACCAATCAACGCCAAGTGGCGCAGTTACTTGTACAGCTCAATCAAATTGTACTGGATAAGCCGCAAGTGGTTAAGCTGGCGCTCAGTTGTGTGCTGGCAGGGGGACATTTGCTATTACAAGACTTGCCAGGTATGGGCAAGACCACGCTGGCACAAGGGCTAGCGCAGCTACTTGGTTTGTCATTTAATCGGGTACAATTTACCAATGATATGCTGCCAGCAGATATCTTAGGGATGAGTATCTATGATCAAAGCACGCAGAGCTTTGAGTTTCGTAAAGGCGCTATCTTTACCCAGTTGCTACTGGCTGATGAGATTAATCGCTCCAGTCCGAAGACGCAAAGTGCCTTGCTTGAAGCAATGGAAGAAAGGCAAGTTACTCAAGATGGGTATTCTTACCCATTACCTGAGCCGTTCTTTGTTATCGCTACCCAAAACCCAATGCAGCAAGCGGGTGTCTATCCGCTCCCTGAATCGCAATTAGATCGCTTCTTGATGTGTTTATCGCTCGGGTATCCGTCACCAGCTGCAGAGCGGGAGTTGCTGCGCGGTCAAGATCGCCGTGAGCTATTAGCAAGCTTAGATGCGGTGCTAGATACGCAGGCCGTATTGTTGGCTCGCCAAGGGGTACAACAAGTCTATGTAGCGGATGTGGTATTAGATTATCTGCAGCGTTTGGTCGCAAAAACGCGTATTAGCCAAGAGTATCATGGGCTGTCACCGCGTGGGGTGTTGTCACTGCAGCGCGCCGCACAAGCGCATGCATATGTGTCAGGGCATCAAGAAGTATCACCAGAAGATATTCAAGCGGTGTTTGCCGCTGTGACAGATCACAGGCTGGGTCAGCGATTTATGCCGCTGCATTTCGATGGAGGGCAGGCAGCGCAGACCATTGCTCAGCGTATTATCAATGAGGTGCCGGTGCTTGTCTAAAGGTATACTTAAACAGACGCTCTCTACGTGTTTATCATGATAAAGATAGGGCAGTTATGACAGTACCAATACCACAAACGCCGCCAGCGCCAGACTCTGCTCAACCTACAAAGGCAGCCTCGGAAACATCTGGCGTATTGGCGCGTTGGTTTGCCAAGCGCGCGCCCAAAAGCGATAGTGTTAAGTTGAATTTGCGCAATGTCTATATTTTCTTTAGCCGAGAAGGGGCGCTGTTCGCCGTACTATTAGTGATAACCTTTATCGCTGGTATTAACTATGGCAATAATTTGGTGCTGGGTTTGTTCTTTTATCTGGTCAGCGTTTGGTTGATCAGCTTTCATGTGACCTTTGCGCATATATCGGGTTTGCAAATCGATTTGCTTGACGTTACGACAGCAGAGATAGGCTCAGCCGTCTGGGTGACGCTGCAAGTACGGAGTGAGAGTCGACAACCCAGACGTCAGCTAAGCTTTAGCTTTGAACAAGCGAAAAGTAACAAAAAAAACAGGCGTAAACGTAACGCTCAAAGTCAGCTCAACCTCAACAGCGAGACAAAAGTATTGCTACCAAGTCTAAAAGACCAGCAAATCATTCGCTTGCCTGTCATGATGGATAAGCGTGGCCAACTTGAGCTACCAAGACTGAGGATTAGCAGCGTCTATCCGCTAGGTATTATGCGTGCTTGGTCATATGTATACTTTGCGCGCCGCGCATGGGTCTATCCTAAACCGTTAGCGTTTGATTGGCAGGCGCAGTATATGACGGCCAGTGTCGATGATTTGCCTGTGGGTGCGCATTATAGTCAGCATACTCAGGGTCAAGATGACTTTGAGCGTTTGGATAACTATATCGAAGGCGAGTCATTGGCGCGCGTATCTTGGGCGCATGTGGCACGAGGTCAGGGCATGCTTACCAAGCACTTTGCTGATCCAATCGGTGTGGAGCAGGTGCTAGATTATGCAGACATGCCAGCTGCCCATCATGAGCAGAAGCTCGCGCAATTGGCGCACGGCGTCATTACCCTTGGTAAGCTTGGTGTACCTTTTCAGATGCAGCTGCCCAATGAAGCCCACTCTGTCGCTACCATCGGTCAAGGCGAATCATTTGTACAAGCCTCCCTATTACGATTGGCAAAAGCACCATGAGCGATTCTCATAATACTTCCAGCACAGCTACTTTTACAAATTTGGCAAAACAGCCAAGCTTTGAGCAGTTGGCGCTCGGTCAGTATCAGAAGATAGATGATAGCTCAACCACAAATAAAAAATGGCACAGCAAATTATTAGCATTACCAGCTTATTATTGGGTGCTATTGGCTCAGGTCGTGGTGGTGTTTCCGCATGCGGCGCACCTGCCCTTATGGTTGATGGGCTTTGCGGTAGTCAGTATCATGGCTCAGCTACCACCGATTAAGGCCAAGTTTAGACAAGCGCGCCATCTAAAACGCCTTTATCAAGGCATGCAGATGCTTGGGTTTTTGTTAGGGCTGGCGGGTTTGTGGCTCACTTATAACGCAGCGTTTGGGCTGGATATGGGCGTGGCGTTTTTGGTGCTGTGCTTGATTAGCAAATTGTGGGAGCTGTATAAGCGCCGCGACGCCTATGTGGTATTGAACTTATCGCTGTTTGTGCTTGCGGCGCTGTTTTTGATGGATCAAGGGTTGGTCACCACCTTAGAGGTCATCATAGGTACTGTCGTTGTGTTACTGGCCTTTATTGCTCTTAATGATGATGGCAATAGACGCGGTGATGGACGTTTGCGTACGCTTGGGGTATTAGGGATTGGAGCATTGCCGTTATTAGTGGTGCTGTTTTTATTCTTCCCACGTTTGCCGCCGCTATGGTCAGTGCAGCTATCAGGAAGTCAGGCGACTACAGGTGTCTCAGACAGTATGTCACCTGGCGACTTTGCCAATTTGGGTCAATCCACTGCGCTTGCCTTTCGGGTTGAGTTTGCAGAGGAGCGCCCATCTCAAGATGAGCTGTACTGGCGCGGCTTGGTGTTTAGCGACTTTGATGGGGTGACATGGCGACCTAACCGAAGTGCACAGCAGCAGTGGCAATCGCAGCAAACACAGCCGCAATGGCTGAATAGAGCACTGGCCACGGCACCCAGTAATGTGCAGCTTGAGCCAAATCACTACGAAATCATACTAGAACCAACTCAGCAGCACTGGCTATTTGGGCTGGATTATCCGTTTGCTCAGCGCTCAGACGTCAGTATTACCTCAGACTTTACCTTATTAAAAGATCAGCCTGTCACGCAGCAGCTGCGCTATGATGTATTGCGTTTTGCACCCATGCGTATCGATCCAGTGCTTGGTGTAGCCTCTCGGCGTGTCAACTTGGCATTGCCTGACAATGGCAATCCACAAGCGCGCGCCCTTGCTCAGCAGCTATTTGCCGAGTCAGGCTCAGATCCTGTGCGCTATATGCAAGCACTTGAGCGCTGGATCAATCAGAGCGAGTTTCGCTATACGCTATCACCGCCACGGCTGAATGATAACCGTATCGATGAGTTTTTATTCGATACCAAAGCAGGGTTTTGTGAGCATTATTCTTCTAGCTTTACCTTTATGCTGCGTGCAGCGGGTATCCCCGCACGAGTGGTGGCAGGCTATCAAGGCGGTGAGCCGAGTCGGGGCGGCAGCGTGTGGGAAGTGCGGCAGATGGATGCTCACGCTTGGACGGAGGTATGGCTTGAGGGTCAAGGTTGGCTACGTGTGGATCCAACAGCGTTTGTCGCGCCAGAGCGTGTCGAGCAGGAGATGGATGCACTGACGCAAAGTCAAGGCGCGGCGATGTTTGGCGATGGTGCGGGCGCACAGCTCAGCTATCAGCAGTATCAAATGCTGCAAACTCTGCGCCGTTTCTCTGATCAAGCCAGCTACTATTGGCAAAAAGACATCGTCGGCTATGATCAGGACAAGCAAGCAGGCTCGCTACTCAAATGGTTCAATATCAGCTCGATTATGCAGCAGATTGTCTGGCTGGCTGCCAGTGCCGTGACCGTGGTCAGTATACTTGCGCTGATGATCTGGCAACGACGACGTAAGCGTTGGCATCCAGCAGACCTGCCACTAGTGACATTGTCTAAACGCTTGAGTAAGTATGATTCGTTGTTGGCTCGTGATGAGAGTGAAGGGCAGCTAGCATGGCTTGAACGCTTAGCAGCTAGCCTTGCTGTTCCTGATAATTCTGACACCCTTGATAACAGCTTAGAGACAGACAACCTAGATGTGACTCAACAGCATATAGAGCAGATTAAACAAGATTATCGGCAGCTACGCTATGGGCGAATGAGTACGTTTGATGCTAATAGCGCTGAGTACCAACGACTACTTAAGCAGCTCAAAGAAAACGTACGTAAGCTATTGTAAATAGCCAAATGATAGTCGGATAATGCGTGATTTTGTGTTTATTTAATAATAAATCACAGTTTCGATAGAAAGTGCTTGCAAAGTCCCAAAAACTTGCTAAAATGCTCAACCTAAATAGGCGTATAGCTCAGTTGGTTAGAGCGCTACCTTGACATGGTAGAGGTCGTTGGTTCGAATCCGATTACGCCTACCAGATTCGAAAATCCCCAATCTTATGATTGGGGATTTTTTTTGCCTGTAATATAAGGGCTGACACCTATCCCACCTCTCGTCGTAGCACATTGATTTAGTCTATCTTTATAACTCGTAAAAAAACCGTGTGCCCAGATTGTGCCCAAGCTGTGCCTGCCCTAAATTCTCTGACTCATAAACCTCTTAACTTTGACCTTTACTCTACTTTTTCAAATCCTGATCTTCTGCAGCAGGAACATATTCAAATATATCTCCAACTTCAACTTCTAAAAACTCGCATAGCTTATCAATAGTATCGAAGTCGATTCTCGACGACTGGTCATTATATATTTTATGTAACGTTGTTTTGCTGATTCCTGTCGCCCGTACGGCATCCGCTACCTTTAGCCTTCTTTCCGCTAACAAAGTCGGTAAATGATTAACTATCACAGTAAAACTCCAATCTTAGTTGTAAAAAGTACTTGCATAGTTATAAAAATGTGCTAAATTACAACTATGGTATTTAAAAGTACCATCATAATTAAACTTTATATAAGGAATGTATTATGTCACATACCTACCTAACAACCCAAGAGCTTTCTGAACGCATCAAGTATACCCCTCGAACGATTCGTAATGAACTGAAAGACAGTGTCTTGATCGAAGGTATCCACTACATAAGACCTTTTGGTGGTAGAAAAATCCTTTATGTTTGGGAAGAGATTGAAAAAGATATGCGTGTCGGAGTGTCCGGCAGCATCAACGCCATGGCATTACAATAAGGAGGCTATTATGGCTAGCATTAGAAGCAGAGGGAAAAAGCTGTTTGTTGACTTTCGATACTTAGGAGTCCGCTGTCGCGAAACAACAAATTTGATTGACACCCCTGAAAACCGTAAGAAGTTGCAAAAAATAATTGAAAGAATGGAAGCTGAAATTGTTTTGGGTACTTTCAATTACGCTCAGTACTTTCCTAAAAGTGATAAAGCTGAACGAATGATGTATCTAAGTGATCGAAAAGAATGCATCACTACAAATGTACCGTCATTTAAGCAGTTTGCAGAGCTATGGTTTTCTGAAAAGGAGATAGAATGGCGCGCAACACAAAGGCGTAAAGTAAGAGAAATCTTGGATATGTACTTGCTGCCTGAGTTCAATGGTAGGCCCATTGAAGGCATAAAAAAGACAGATGTATTAGCTTTCCGTTCATCACTCGCCAAAGTTACGCGCGGAAAAACTAACAAACATCTGTCAGCGGCACGCATCAATTCGATAATGGTACCTCTGGGTATGATACTAAAAGAAGCTTCCAAACGCTACAAGTTTGAAAATCCTTATGAGGACATAAAATCGCTTAAGGAACCAAGAACGAGTATTCAGCCTTTCACGTTAGATGAAGTTTGGAAGTTTATTAACTGGGTTAGGGAGGATTATCGAAACTACTATCTTGTGCGCTTCTTTACAGGAATGAGAACCAGCGAGATTGACGGTTTAACTTGGGAGAATGTTGATTTTGACCGCCGAGAAATCGTTATCAATCAAGCGCTCGTTAAAGGTAAAGTTGTGCCGCCTAAAACCCAAGAGTCGTATAGAGCCATCCAAATGTCTCCATGGGTCTATGATGCTTTAAAAGAGCAGCACAAGGTCACTTATAAGCGATCTGAATATGTCTTTTGTTCGCACACAGGCGAGCCACTTGACTACAACAATGTGAATAAGCGTGTTTGGCACCCTACGCTTAAGGCGTTAGGCCTTAAAAAGCGCAATGCCTATCAGACTCGGCACACTGCGGCCACTCTCTGGCTAGCTGCTGGTGAGAGCCCTGAGTGGATTGCTTATCAGATGGGTCATTCAACCACCAAAATGCTGTTCAATACATACAGCCGCTATGTACCAAATATGACACGCCAGGATGGTAGTGCTTTTGAAGCACTCGTAAGTCGAAGCCAGATGGCTCAAGCATCTACTGACAAGGAGACGTCAAAATGAAAATTATTGATTATGACAAGCTATTTGCCGAGTTTAAGCCTAATGGCTATGTCAGTGAGGATGCCAATACTATCGCCAATATGTTGATTTATGATTTATGTATTCAACCTGGTTATAATCTAGCACGCTTTTTAGGAATCAAGCCTTGCTTTAATAACCATATGGCAATGCGTATATGGGTACAGAAGCGCTTGGATGCGAGTCTTGGATATGTGGTTGAAGATATGTGTAGTCAGCTACAAAGTGAGCTTTACGAGCTACTACCACCATCTGGATATGGCTACTAACGAGGAGAATATCATGTGTGTAAATTTTGTGTTCGACTCAAGCCTAGATGATGAAGCAAAGCGTTTGTGCCATCAGTATTGGTCGTATGTATCACCCAATGACTATATCGCTCATCTAAAGATACTTTGCTACGATTACAATATAAGGTCTGATGAGTTGTTTGCTACGCTTGCAAAATGCCAGGTTTATTTGGGTGATATACATTGCGAGTATTGCGGTCGTCCTTATCAACTCGATGTGCCAGCAGATATCCCCCATGCAAGACAACAAAAATCTTGGTTTTGTGATGGATGCATCAGCTTTTCTGGGGGACAGCTTACTGTTGGTAGATAGATATTTGATGTTACTTGATAACCAGATGGCCTAGGCTGTCTGGTTTTTTATGCTGACTAACTCTTTTCGATGTAAAAATCTTAGCGCTTTGTCAGTCTTTTTGCGACATTGCTAAGTCACCTATGCGGTGATGAAGTAATACAATGTGTTAGTAGAATAGTGGCTGTATTTCTAAGTCACCTATGCGGTGATGAAGAACAATGACCACTTTGAGGCAGACTTGCGTAATTTCTAAGTCACCTATGCGGTGATGAAGATATGCTCGATGCACAACTCGCAGCGGAGGAATTTCTAAGTCACCTATGCGGTGATGAAGGGAATACCCTACAATTTATGGGAGTTTATACGTTTCTAAGTCACCTATGCGGTGATGAAGTAATGTCTCTAGTTTTTTATGACCAGTGATTTTTTTCTAAGTCACCTATGCGGTGATGAAGATCAATGCTCGATAAGGTATCCGCTTCTGATGTTTCTAAGTCACCTATGCGGTGATGAAGCTGATGCTGCTAATGCTGAATGTGCTTATCATTTTCTAAGTCACCTATGCGGTGATGAAGGAGATGAAACAAACGGACATGGGGCACTCACATTTCTAAGTCACCTATGCGGTGATGAAGAAAACGTTTGAGCAGGTCTATGGGCAAGTAGTTTTTCTAAGTCACCTATGCGGTGATGAAGGCAAAAACTAGATAAAGCCCTGCCTTTTGGTATTTCTAAGTCACCTATGCGGTGATGAAGCAGACAACACCGGCAAGCTGACTTCATTCAATTTTCTAAGTCACCTATGCGGTGATGAAGCCCGCTTGTATGGTGGCGCGTGTTAGTGCGTGTTTCTAAGTCACCTATGCGGTGATGAAGCACAAAAGCGGCGCGTGTTATCTCAATATAATTTTCTAAGTCACCTATGCGGTGATGAAGAGGTCGGTTAATGCAATCGCCCAAACCTCTACTTTCTAAGTCACCTATGCGGTGATGAAGTTTTGCTGGTCACTGGCTGCGCTCTGCTGGGCTTTCTAAGTCACCTATGCGGTGATGAAGGGATTTGTAATTGCATCATTCGGATAAGTCATTTTCTAAGTCACCTATGCGGTGATGAAGAAAAGCTATTGCGTCAGGCGTTCGGTGATAGTTTTCTAAGTCACCTATGCGGTGATGAAGGCTTAAGTCAAGGGCGTGTATCTCATTTTTATTTTCTAAGTCACCTATGCGGTGATGAAGGTAAACGCAGGTAGTGCAGCAGGTAATGACGATTTCTAAGTCACCTATGCGGTGATGAAGTTGTTGAAGTTATCGTGGCAAAAAACCGTAACTTTCTAAGTCACCTATGCGGTGATGAAGTTGATTTTGATATTCGAGTGGCTGCCAATGCCTTTCTAAGTCACCTATGCGGTGATGAAGATCTGCGCGCATTACCCACTGAAAGCCGTTGATTTCTAAGTCACCTATGCGGTGATGAAGCGTTATCTAAAAACCGTATGCAGTGGTTATCATTTCTAAGTCACCTATGCGGTGATGAAGAGTATCTGCAGAGTGAGGGCGATATGAGCGAGTTTCTAAGTCACCTATGCGGTGATGAAGTCAGCTTTGTTCTGCTTTGCTAGGTTCCTCATTTTCTAAGTCACCTATGCGGTGATGAAGAAAACGGCAAGCTTTATCGTGGCTATGAAAAATTTCTAAGTCACCTATGCGGTGATGAAGCTGTATTGCTTTGCGTGTGCGTCAAGCTCCTTTTTCTAAGTCACCTATGCGGTGATGAAGTAGCTCTCATATCTGTGCGCTGTTGCTGATAATTTCTAAGTCACCTATGCGGTGATGAAGTGATAACGACCAGTGCTGCACTCATAGCACAATTTCTAAGTCACCTATGCGGTGATGAAGTTCAATCTGCGTTGAGTTGCCAGTATCTTTAATTTCTAAGTCACCTATGCGGTGATGAAGGATAGTCTGGTCATTACTGTCGCTACTACTTTTTTCTAAGTCACCTATGCGGTGATGAAGGTTGATTACGACACGCTAAATACACGCATTAATTTCTAAGTCACCTATGCGGTGATGAAGCATGCAAATGATGGGCATGCGCCGTCAATGCATTTCTAAGTCACCTATGCGGTGATGAAGACGGCAACCACCTGCGACTATTTTGTATGGTGTTTCTAAGTCACCTATGCGGTGATGAAGACTCTGGCGGTTTTGGTGGTAATGATGGTGTATTTCTAAGTCACCTATGCGGTGATGAAGGCTGTAATCATGGTCAGTGTCGTTAATCGTTTTTTCTAAGTCACCTATGCGGTGATGAAGGCTGTTGACACCTATGCAGTTGGATGTGCATATTTCTAAGTCACCTATGCGGTGATGAAGTAATCGAAAGCGGTACTGGTAGCTGGCAAAAATTTCTAAGTCACCTATGCGGTGATGAAGACATTTATAGGTAGTTTTTTTAGAATAGCTAGTTTCTAAGTCACCTATGCGGTGATGAAGAGGGCGTAGAGTCGCGCAAGTGAAGCGGAAGATTTCTAAGTCACCTATGCGGTGATGAAGTATTATGAGCGCCCATCGACTGTCCACACTTATTTCTAAGTCACCTATGCGGTGATGAAGATCTGCAATAAAGATGGTTATATCTTGATAAATTTCTAAGTCACCTATGCGGTGATGAAGGTCAGTAGGTATGGGTTACGACACCTCAGACTTTTCTAAGTCACCTATGCGGTGATGAAGTTGTACGAGGCAGTAAGTGTGCTAGGCATAGATTTCTAAGTCACCTATGCGGTGATGAAGAAAACAAGGTGGCACACCAGTTGATGAAGTCGATTTCTAAGTCACCTATGCGGTGATGAAGCAGTCCACTTTTTGACAGAAATAGCAGCAGACTTTCTAAGTCACCTATGCGGTGATGAAGAACCCGAAAAAATACATGACCTACGAAGTTAATTTCTAAGTCACCTATGCGGTGATGAAGACGGTAAAGGTATGGTTACGCTATTACGCAATTTTCTAAGTCACCTATGCGGTGATGAAGCATGTAAGCGACACCTGTTGCGGTCACGATTTTTTCTAAGTCACCTATGCGGTGATGAAGACTTAACGTACTACTACGAAGATGTCGGCTCATTTCTAAGTCACCTATGCGGTGATGAAGTTGGCGTTCATTCCAGAGGTTATCGCAATCTATTTCTAAGTCACCTATGCGGTGATGAAGCTACGCCCATAAAGCCGACGCCACAAACACTATTTCTAAGTCACCTATGCGGTGATGAAGCATTGCTGTTATTATTTACGTCCTTATTATCATTTCTAAGTCACCTATGCGGTGATGAAGCCCTATCTGAAATAGTAAATTTGCGCTTATTATTTCTAAGTCACCTATGCGGTGATGAAGTTTAGAGTATGTTTTATTGCCCTTAATCAATATTTCTAAGTCACCTATGCGGTGATGAAGGTTGCAATAAAAAACCACAATCCTAAGATTGTTTTCTAAGTCACCTATGCGGTGATGAAGCTTGAGGAGGATGTACAGCTCTTCCGGGGTAATTTCTAAGTCACCTATGCGGTGATGAAGACTCTGGCGGTTTTGGTGGTAATGATGGTGTATTTCTAAGTCACCTATGCGGTGATGAAGCACAAACAGGGAACGCCCAATCACAAAAGGAATTTCTAAGTCACCTATGCGGTGATGAAGTGACCCAAACGACTATCGTAAACCTAATCAATTTTCTAAGTCACCTATGCGGTGATGAAGTTAAACTTGGCGAGGTTGTTCCGTTCGGTGAGTTTCTAAGTCACCTATGCGGTGATGAAGGATGGCTATAGTCGTGCTGATGACTTAGTTATTTTCTAAGTCACCTATGCGGTGATGAAGTATTGAGGTTAGGAAGGTAGCCCTTGAGATATTTTCTAAGTCACCTATGCGGTGATGAAGTTTATGAGGGTGACATTGTTAATTGGCAAGCATTTCTAAGTCACCTATGCGGTGATGAAGATTCTGTTACTGACACCTCTAATGAAGTTACTTTTCTAAGTCACCTATGCGGTGATGAAGTTGCTTCTGTTACTTTTGGAACATCCACCATATTTCTAAGTCACCTATGCGGTGATGAAGATATAAATAATTAAAACCATGATTTCTTTGAATTTCTAAGTCACCTATGCGGTGATGAAGATTATGATCAATGTACTTATCTTCATCATTGATTTCTAAGTCACCTATGCGGTGATGAAGGATTTGAGGTACTGATAGCCCTTGAACGAACCTTTCTAAGTCACCTATGCGGTGATGAAGAGCACTCATAAGAGAGTACAACGCTGCATTGATTTCTAAGTCACCTATGCGGTGATGAAGGATGATGCAGAATACAACAAAGGGTCTAATGATTTCTAAGTCACCTATGCGGTGATGAAGTGCGCCCGACTGGAATCGAACCAGTGGCCTTCTTTCTAAGTCACCTATGCGGTGATGAAGTCTTTGCTTATATCAAGGGATTATCTGTTATTTTTCTAAGTCACCTATGCGGTGATGAAGTCTTTGCGCTCGATTAGCGATTCTTTCCAGTTTTTCTAAGTCACCTATGCGGTGATGAAGTCCACCCCATAAACCATAGCCATTCTCTCGGCTTTCTAAGTCACCTATGCGGTGATGAAGATGAGTCTAAGAACTGCACGGTTTATCTGAAATTTCTAAGTCACCTATGCGGTGATGAAGAGTTGCATGGTTTTTATGATGGTGAAGTAGATTTTCTAAGTCACCTATGCGGTGATGAAGTAAACGGCTATCCAGTTGATACCAATGCACTTTTTCTAAGTCACCTATGCGGTGATGAAGATGATGTGGTTCTGTATGTAACACCAACAGCATTTCTAAGTCACCTATGCGGTGATGAAGATGATGTGGTTCTGTATGTAACACCAACAGCATTTCTAAGTCACCTATGCGGTGATGAAGTGAGCCGTCTGCTGCAACTTCGGTCAAAAAGTTTTCTAAGTCACCTATGCGGTGATGAAGGCAGACAATGCTACCGCCAGGCAAATCTCATTTTCTAAGTCACCTATGCGGTGATGAAGGAGCGTACATCAAGCAGCTATAACAATGTCGATTTCTAAGTCACCTATGCTGTGATGAAGTTGTTAAATCATATAATCGCATTTATGCGTAATTTCTAAGTCACCTATGCGGTGATGAAGAACAGATATGAGCAACGGTGCTTGTGTGCGTTTTTCTAAGTCACCTATGCGGTGATGAAGGGGTTTATGCTCCAAGCCCATCTATTAATTTATTTCTAAGTCACCTATGCGGTGATGAAGCGCAGTAAGTTGTGCGTTTTCTTCGATGGTCTTTTCTAAGTCACCTATGCGGTGAGGAAGCGAGCATCAACATCGCCCATGTATAAACCTGTTTTCTAAGTCACCTATGCGGTGAGGAAGCACTGGCTGGCGCGAAAACGTCATTGTGGGTATTTCTAAGTCACCTATGCGGTGAGGAAGAGCAAGCAGTCGGTATGAGTCTAAGACGTACATTTCTAAGTCACCTATGCGGTGAGGAAGACTGACACTTTTGATGAGAAACCTATAGTTAATTTCTAAGTCACCTATGCGGTGAGGAAGCGTCACACTTGCTAAAATCTATCAAGTCAAAATTTCTAAGTCACCTATGCGGTGAGGAAGATCGTCGTATTGAAGTTTGCGCTCTGATATATTTTCTAAGTCACCTATGCGGTGAGGAAGGCAATGCCAAATCACCCTGCACACTAAAGATATTTCTAAGTCACCTATGCGGTGAGGAAGAATTGATTTGAGCCACTTGTACTTAAAATACTTTTCTAAGTCACCTATGCGGTGAGGAAGTAAAGAGCGTAAGTTGCGATTATTAGTGCAAATTTCTAAGTCACCTATGCGGTGAGGAAGGCGTCAACATGCCTCCTAGTGCGCCAAAGATTTTTCTAAGTCACCTATGCGGTGAGGAAGGGTAGAGGTCTGTTCCCAAAGAACACCTCGTTTTTCTAAGTCACCTATGCGGTGAGGAAGCTAATGTCACAGGGCTAACATGGTTAATCTCATTTCTAAGTCACCTATGCGGTGAGGAAGAGGGTGGCATAACTGTAACGCCAAAGGAGAACTTTCTAAGTCACCTATGCGGTGAGGAAGAGTAATGCAATAATTGAAAGAGAAGGACTAAATTTCTAAGTCACCTATGCGGTGAGGAAGTCAATAGCTGCTCCGTTAATAATAGTGGCTCATTTCTAAGTCACCTATGCGGTGAGGAAGAATAACCGCTCTACTGATGATGGCATTCTTAATTTCTAAGTCACCTATGCGGTGAGGAAGGAGATGTTCAAAAAGCTCATACGCACGATATCTTTCTAAGTCACCTATGCGGTGAGGAAGGGATACAGCAACCATACCTTTAGAATACTTAATTTCTAAGTCACCTATGCGGTGAGGAAGTATAATACAGACATAAGCAATTAACGGTATGTTTTCTAAGTCACCTATGCGGTGAGGAAGGAACTATCAAAAGAAAGTAGCGCTACATCATTTTTCTAAGTCACCTATGCGGTGAGGAAGGCATTGGTTGGGGTGGGCGATAATCGTATGCTTTTCTAAGTCACCTATGCGGTGAGGAAGGTGGCAGGCATCAGCGACGACTGCATTGTGTGTTTCTAAGTCACCTATGCGGTGAGGAAGGTCGCCTACTACGGCTCAATCGTTGATACGCATTTCTAAGTCACCTATGCGGTGAGGAAGCTAACAATATTGGCGGTCAATCGCTTAATACATTTCTAAGTCACCTATGCGGTGAGGAAGGCAACCCTTGCAGGTTAAGTGTAGTATGCAGTTTTCTAAGTCACCTATGCGGTGAGGAAGGCCATCACTAAGGAGGTTGGGCAGTCTACAGCTTTCTAAGTCACCTATGCGGTGAGGAAGTAACAACTTCATGGCTACCATTCGCTCGGTAATTTCTAAGTCACCTATGCGGTGAGGAAGTATTGGCATTGCTGGCTGGGGCTGGGTGTGGTTTTCTAAGTCACCTATGCGGTGAGGAAGTGAACCTGACACACTTGAGATACCACCATCAATTTCTAAGTCACCTATGCGGTGAGGAAGGGCTACCTGAATGTTTTAGGGTTTTAAAAGAGTTTCTAAGTCACCTATGCGGTGAGGAAGTTCATACATATCAAATTCACGCGCCACCTTAATTTCTAAGTCACCTATGCGGTGAGGAAGTCGTTAAAGAAATGACAGGCAAGCTAAATAATTTTCTAAGTCACCTATGCGGTGAGGAAGTGCTGGCTTGGATATTAATAACAAGGTGTGTGTTTCTAAGTCACCTATGCGGTGAGGAAGACAACTTCCTTATTTCGCAAAACACTAATAATTTTCTAAGTCACCTATGCGGTGAGGAAGACAGCTTAGCGCTTTTGACAGCACCTCCTTGTTTTCTAAGTCACCTATGCGGTGAGGAAGCTCTGTACGCCTCTTATGACCATGTTGAGCTATTTCTAAGTCACCTATGCGGTGAGGAAGGCTATGAGGTTTATAACGTCAACATAATAAATTTTCTAAGTCACCTATGCGGTGAGGAAGGGCATAGAGTAAGCAGTCCCTAGTAAGGTTTGTTTCTAAGTCACCTATGCGGTGAGGAAGAATGCAATTAATACGCTAAATATATGATTACATTTCTAAGTCACCTATGCGGTGAGGAAGAATTAAGCAATCAATTAAGCAGCACCAACAAATTTCTAAGTCACCTATGCGGTGAGGAAGGCGAGAGTCGCCTTGAGGGTTGTATTGAGATTTTTCTAAGTCACCTATGCGGTGAGGAAGAAACTGATTTGTCATCAAGTGAAGATAGTTTCTTTCTAAGTCACCTATGCGGTGAGGAAGGCGCATCAATAACCGCTATCTCACCGTTGACATTTCTAAGTCACCTATGCGGTGAGGAAGGGTTCGTTCAAGGGCTATCAGTACCTTAAATCTTTCTAAGTCACCTATGCGGTGAGGAAGTTTATAGTAATTTTTACGATAATGCAAGCACATTTCTAAGTCACCTATGCGGTGAGGAAGCTTGCTAGCTCTGCTATTTGGAATATTTCAAATTTCTAAGTCACCTATGCGGTGAGGAAGATGTTAAGCCTAGCCAATCAGTTAAATAATTATTTCTAAGTCACCTATGCGGTGAGGAAGAGGAATTATACCTCAAAAAACTCAATTACAACAAGGCGTGGAGAGTAAAACACCCTATTTTACCCTCCGTTTTTCGCCCTAATGTAACTGATTGATTTTATTACAAGTTTTTAAATAGCTCAAAAAAAGGGTTTTTTGTCCCAATTTTTGGGTAATTCGTCATTACCTTATAAGTAGCTTACCAATGGGGCACAGTAACCTTATCTGCCGCATTGTTAATGCCATAGCTGTTAAACGACCCTTGAGTCTCATTATCTGTCATTTCTTGAATGATAGATAATGCGTAGGGTTGATTGTTGCTGATACTCCTTAAGTTGATATACGGATACGGTTTGTTATCCTGTTTGTGTTTGGCGCAGTGTATCAGTGCCGCCTCCAGCGTAATTCCTTTGTGCTCAGCGAATGCTTCAGCCTGCTTGAGCACGTTTTTATGGCGGTAGCGTCTGATCACAACGTGCCCTTTGGCTTTGTCACCAACCTCATTGATGCGCTTCACATGCACATAGTCCGTCAATCGCTCCAGCCATTTATCGAGATCTAGAGTCTCTAAATCCTTTTGGCTTTGAGCGAAGACACGTAGTTTATCACCTAACGTAGCAAATACTTTATCGCCTTTTTCTTCATAGCGATAACTTGGGAAACTGACACCAATAGTATTTATATCATGCTTATTTTTTGCTTCCGCTAAAGCAATGTGTATTTGGTTATAAACATCGCTCCACAATTCGTACAGCTTTTTATCACCGTCTATCAGCGTAACTTCTTGATAGTAGTTCATTTATTACTCCCTAACGTAAACGAATATCTGAAACATACGCCAAGCCTTTCTTGCCTAAATAAAATGACGATACACCTGCATCGTCAATCATTCTTTTAAGCTCTTTAGCTTTTGCATCGTCAATATCTAATGTGATTTCAAGCTGTCCACTGGCTTTGGTTAGAGCGTGCTTGATCTTGCCTTCACCCTTTACAAACTCTTCGCGAATGAATGGATTACCATAAATCAGCTTTTTGCCACCTGTGACATAGGTTTTCATAAAATCTTTAGGGGTAAAGCCATTATTAGATATGCCGCTGATGCCGCCTGCTTTAGTTTTTGCACTACTCATATCATATCTTTCTTCTAACCGCTGTAGCTGTAAATACAAGGCAGAGCAATACATGGGTAGGATCAGTTGCTGTTCTTTCTTATTGAGTGGTTTATATTTCTCAAACAATGAAGATAGCTGATCGGAAGCTTGTTTAATACGTCCTTCAGGTTCAACAGGTTTGACTTTTTTAATATCATCAAGGCGGTTCATGATAGAAATAGGATCAAGCGGCAAAGTACTCTTTATTAAGGTGTTATCAATAATAAAGTCGCAAAGCTCGTCAATATCAAGCGATAAGACACCCCAAAACTCGTTTGAATAATCAGACTGAAATATTGGGTCGTTCACTTTAATCATTCCCGTAAATGAGTTTTGATCTGTACTACCTTTCATATTACGAAGATAGGCGATCTCGCGGTTTATTACTGTTGGTGTATCCTTAAAGCTGATAGCATTCTCAATATCTGAAAAGTAAAAATGCTCACTTTTTCTGGCTTGATAGAGCTTACGCTGATCGCCTATGAGGCGACTTAGTATGCCTAAAACTGTATTTTTACTGACTGATCTATTATGATAGTTTTCAGGCTTTTTAAGCTCAGTCATGGACGCAACATAGTTGCGTCCCCTCTTGGGTAATGCTTCGTCATTGCTACCATCTAAAAACGAATTTCGCCATGACGCTTCATAGTCGATAATGATTCTCATAAGACTTCCTATTCATCGTTATTGGCTTCAAAGTAAATAGCGTAATCCATACTAGGAGTGTTATTGGCTTCATCAGGACTGCGCTTGATACGCATCATTTTGTTGCTATCGTTATAATCTACCTCAACACTATCGACATACATATAGCTTTTAGCTTGGCGTATAGAAAGCTCTTTTATTAGCTCTAATGTAGTATTGACTAAAATATCTATAGCAACTTGATCAAGTAAAATGCCAGTTTCACCCTCATTATAAATAGTGCCTTTTCTAACATAGTTGTGATGAAAAGTAGCTTTTGGCTCTCTGTCCGGTGACAGTGATTTAATAAAACCTTGTACTTGTTCGGCGATAGTGTCACCTTGATTGTCTTTGATAATCATCGCTGCGCGATCAAATTTATTGTCCAGTGAGATAAATTGTAGCTGCTCAATACTGATTGAACCGAAAGACAAGTATTCAGTATCACCAAAAGTTGTTTTAGAAAAGAACGATGAGCTATCACGTTCACCGGCTTGTCCAAACTGCTCAAAGTTACCATTACCTAGCTGATCAACAAAATCTTCAAGCAACAAAGGACTGGTACGTTTGCATTGACTGGCAGGAACTACATACCCACGGATCAAACCTGTAATGGATGCGATTACCTTATCTAGACTTTTTTCGCCTGCGAAGTGTAAGTCAAAAGCCTGATCACGAAAAAGGTGATGACGGATACAGTTTTGACTGATGTATAAAGGCGTTTCTTTAAAGTTGATATCAGTTGCTTCTTTTTTATATTTATAGCCTGTTTCATCCTTGATTTTTCCCGTTAAATTGGTGTAACCACGTAATTTGGGTAAAGTGTGATTATCAACGGTACGACCCTCACTACTCAATGTTGTCGGTCCATTCCAGTTAACAACACCATGACCAAATGCTTTTACTTTGAAATCAACGCTTTTAATACCAGTTACTTTGTTCATTGTTCTCTCCTAGAGTTTATTTCTCAGTCATCCACTGAGGTTGGGTTAGTTAATTTATTAATAGGTACTGTGCCAACAGGTTGTTTGGCTGTCATCACGTAATACATCGCGTATTGATGACGTTCTCGTTCTCCGCCAATGGGTTCTAAGTCCTCAGGCGTATAGCTCAGATAAAGAGGGTGATCAGGGGATCGGGCTTCTGCTAACAGCATAAAGTCTTTATAAGCTTTGTTAGCATCTTCTTTTATATTGTGGTGTTTGGCTTGCATAAAACCGACTAAGTCTTTGGCACTGTCACCGTACCCTCGAACACGCTCAACAGACTCAGTTAATCCAATACTGACCGTACTGTGATCAGTATGTTCATCATAAGCATACTCATTAGTAAATGTTGGGTTTAGCTCATCATCCACATGACAGACTGCCATTTGAACAAATCGATTATTGCCTCGTAACGAACTTTTAGATATCTTAGCAGCGCCGTCTTTAGAGCGCTTAGACTTAGGTGGTACACTGATAGGATCAATGACTTTGGCATTGATTAAACTCACACTTTGCTTTAATGCTTTTTCCATATCCTCCGTGACTTTGTCTCGGCAATCCTCATCTGTATAGAATTTTTGATAAACCTGATAAAGCTCGTTTAGAGTGACGGTATCAAGATTGTTGTCATCTAAGTAGTCTTGTAGATAGTTTAGCCAGGCAACACTACTATTCCAAACGCAAAGACTGGCTAAAAACTTTGCTTGCCGACTACTTTGTTTACCCTTTTTTGCGCTCTCAGGAATCACGGTCGTATAGATATTTAATTCATTATTCTCACCAAAGCGATCCAATCGGCCTAAGCGCTGTAACCAATTTTCAGGACTGGTCATATCCGTATACATCTGCTGGCACGTGATATTGAGTGACGCTTGAACAATAGGTCCACTGCGCAATACTTTGTACTTTTGGCTGCCCTTTTCCTTGAAACTGTCAAATACTTGGTTAAACCAATGTACTTTATCAGTACGAGTATATTTGGAATGAAGTAAGATATTGTTCTCGTTGTTCTGGTGCAGTAAAAAGCCAAGCTGGGCATCTTGCGCGGTATTAGTAATAATGAAAGTTGTTTTGTCTACTTCGATAGCGTCATTGACCAGCGGGTTTGGATGTTCAGTTTCATCGTAGCTGACAAAATCCAACTTGTAGTCTGACTCATTAAAGCTATCGACTCGCACGACATAGGCGTTGTCGATATTAAGCACTTCATTGACAAAATAGTCATGAGGCGTCGCTGATACGAGTAAGGTATTGGCGTTAGCACCGCGACACTTTTTCGCTTCTATTAACTCTGCAAATAAGAGATTAAAAGCAGGCATGGGAATCAATTCATGAAACTCATCAAATATTACATGCGCTTGCATAAAGTCTGTCATTTGAGTGGTGACTTTATGGTGGGAGATAATATTATTAATCACCTGATCTATCGTTGTTAGTACGATATCCCCACTAAAGTAGTCACTCTCGCTAGTGTCAGGCGTATCATTCATACTCATGCCATTAGTTAAGATTTTTTTATATTCTCCTGTAAATATTTCGATACGGCTGTTAGGTAAATACTCAGCTTGGGTTAAGTCAGTTAAGAGTCCTAAGCAAACCTGCACCCGAGGACAAACCCAAATGATTTTATTAGCATTGGTTCGACTTGCCCATTCCAATGCAATTTTAGTTTTACCGCAGCCAGCGGGACCTTGTAGCACACCGATGTTGTCCGCCTCATCAAACTCAGCAATCTCTTTTAGCTCAGCTAGTTGGCTAGCAGCTTGAGTCTGAGCAAGGTTACGGTCACTGTTTGGATAACGACTGTCAAAACCTGCAAGACACGCATTGATTTTACGACATAAGTCACTGTCTTCAATAAGGATATTGTCTATAGCCTGTTCTAAAGTACCTTCTTTGATATAGTCTGCTAAGTCTTCAGCGGGCATGGCAGATACAATTCTATCTGCACTGATGACCGCTGTACGGATTAAGTTGTTTAAAGCGTTAGGTTTGATATCTATAGTAAATTCATCAATGTCTTCAGCAAGTTCATCGTATACTTTATAGCATGGTAAGTCCTCTTGAGTGAGCGCAAAATCCTTGTTCCACTTTGGTATTAGATTATCAAAATTAACATCAGTATAGTTCGCACTGATTTGAGCAACATCATTAAGGACTGCTGATAACTCATCCATAATCTTATTTATAGATTCAGATTTCAGGGATTTTACAAATAATTTATGAATGCCTTTTGCCTGCATAAAAAATTTGTCGTCTTTACGATAGGGGCGCGTATGATGCCAATAGATGCCGTGAAACACTTGATCGCGCTGATTTGTGTTTAGTGCGTCAGTAGGTAAGATAGATTGTGCTAGTAGCCAAGAAATCTCATGATGACGAGGATGTTTTTCAAAGGTAAATTTGGTATGACCTCGAATACTATTATCAATATGGACGCCATCGTCAGGTAGATCAGGCAATACCTCATCTGATGTGTCTGATGGCTCTTTACCGATCTTGGTTTTTAACCAGCCTTGAAATTGCGGGTCTAATTTTCCAATATCATGCAAAATACCGGCTATCAATGTTGCTTGAGCAAGCTTTGGATTACTGATTTGCATTTTTTCAATAATCTTATAACCAAGATAGCCAACAGCAAAAAGATGCTGGCTTAATGGCTGCTCATTTGTATTGGCTAGAATATCAGCCGTTGTTATCGGTAAATCCATAAAAACCTCGTTATTAGTCCAATTAACAGGAACCACCCCAACCTCATTAAACTGACGTTTATTGCCCACTATCCATACCAGTTCAGTAAGCTGGCGAGTTTTATTACGATGACAGCTTACCGCCGTTGACTTGGTCGCTGATTTGCGTAGTAGCTGCTTAACCATTTTTAGTCCGTCTTCTGTAATCGCCGTCTGCCAGACATTGTCACCAATGCGATTGGCAAAGGCATCCAAAATTCTGCGAGTGCGCTTGAGTGATTTTTTCTCACACTGGGAGACAAAAGTGACAATCATTTACGCCTCCCATTTTTTAGTCATCGCCAACTGCTTTACCACCTCAAACTGATAATCCAAAGCTTTGTGTTTAGTAAACATATTGATGCACTCTTGGCGAAACTCTTGCTCGCTCATGTTTTCGCTAGCGCAGATAAAGGCCAAGGGCAGTACCAAGGCATCTTTGATAATATCTGCAATATCAAACACCAGAGCTCCGCGACGGGTCTTACCATGCATCACCGCAAAGCCATGCGGAATACCCAGCGTCCATGCGGTCGTCGCGCCAAGTCCATAAGCCAGATAGTTGCCATGGTTAAGAAACCCATTGGCTTTGTCGATACCGTCATGCTCACGAGTAAAACCATCGTAGCCCGTGTTTTTAGCTGCCAATTTATATAACTGTTTGGTCAAGCGTGCTTCCAGTTGTAATAAGTGCATGACCTCGGTTTGCTTATCGATTTGCTGAATATTATTACTGAGCAATTTTTGTACCATCTCGATATTGCTATCAAACCCCCAACGCTTAAAATCACTGTCTTTACCCCATACCGCTTGCAGATAAGCAACGCGAGCTATTTGCAACTGCTTGGCAGCGGCGAGGCGCTTGTCATCATCCCACCACCAGCTCATCCAACCTTGGATATATTCTGTTGGTCGATACTCGCTTTGCGGGGTCATCCACTCGACATAGACCTCACGCTCCGTACCCATAAACAGGGGCATACCGCCGCCGCCACAAAACCCAACCAACACGCCAGCTTGCGAGAGCAAACGCATCGCCGCTTGAGTAATGGAGGTTCCCGTACCGAGCAAGATAGAAGTAGTATTAGCGATAGGAATGTTGTAATACAGATTGGCTTTGTCGTCTTCGGTGAGATATAACACGCGCCCATCCTTTTGCATGACCCGGCAATGGGAGAGATAGTAGATATTGGCGCGTTTAGAGTGCAAGATAGTCTTGAGGTCGGAGGAGGCGAAGCTATTGTCGGTATAGGGGTTGCTAGGTTTTGGCATTATCATTCCATTCTTTAAGTAAAAACCATATCAGGGGTATGGGTTTACTGTAGTCAAAGTAGAAGGACTAAACAATGCTTAATGTACAATGAAACGACAACAGGTGTCGTGTAATGAGTTTTTTTGCGGTAGCTTAGGGCGTGTCCTCATTTTTAGCCCATTTAGATGACTATCGATTGAATTGAGGACACATCCTAGATAACTGGAACTATTTAAAATAGTGAAGTGATAAAATGGAGAGATAGACTGTTAATAGCCTGCTTTTTGAGCCACTAGCGTTTCTTCAAACTCTTTTTTAATAGATGATCGAATATAAACGGCCCAAAAGGTAAAAAGGAGCCGAGCACGCCTGCGGGCATAGCCCAGATAGGCATTTTGATTTTGGTGGCTGCGCCCAGCAGTATCAGGATATAGGCGATGAACAATACACCGTGTGCCATGCCGATATATTTGACAGCTTCTGGGATGCCCATCATGTACTTTAGTGGCATGGCAATGAAGAGTAATAACAAAAAAGAGGTGCCTTCTAGGTAACCCATAATCGTCAGGCTCTTTAAGGCACGGTTTTGTTTGTTGGTGAGGGTAGGTATTTGTTCGAGAGTTGGCTGCGCCTGTAGCACTGTGTTTTCCTTTTATGATGATCAATCAATAACTTGGCGAGTATTTCAATGTCGCGTTTCAATGTCGGTATGATACGGGATATGCTGAGCGCTTTGAAGGTTTAATTGATTGCAGCTGTCACTGCTTATGTCACGCCTTACTCGGATGGTTTTGAAATGCTAGGACTATTCTAAGAAGGCGGCTTCTCTTTAAACGTTTTTTAGCACTTTTATATAAAGGCTCGAAGCAACATATAACTGCCCATACCAAACATCATGACATTTTCTGTTAAGGAGATAGCACCCAAGGGCACCTTGCTGTCGCCACCCATACAGGCACAGGTCAGCTCGCGCTTATCAATGTATACCGCTTTAATAACTGATATGCCGCCTATCAGGCCGATAGTCAGCGCTACCGCACCCGCTATTGGATTTAGCCACGGCTGATTGGCAAGCATGGCGATACCTGCAAAGGCTTCAAAAAACGGATAAACATAGGCATAACGAACTACCCGCTGAGCCAATAAATCATAGCCCAAAAAGCTGGTGGTAAAGCTTTCTAAATCTTCTAGCTTTTTGATGGCGAGCACACACATAGAGAGCGCTACGAACCACATGAGCGCCTGCATCGACAGCACGTTGACAGATAGCGCCCAACATAATGCCAAGGTCATTAAGGCAGTGACAGAAAATATGGCAATGACTGGTGTGTAAGTCTTTTCATCTTCTGCTTTTGGCTCGCTATTACCCAAAAACACCTGCAGCTCATCATTGCCACCGATGCGCTTGCCATCGATAAAGGTTTGCGGTGTGGTCTCAACGCCTAAGTTGTCTTTGACTAAGCTGTTTTGCTCGTCATTGGTGATATGACGATCGATGATATCGTAACCTGCGCGCTTGAGCGCATCTAACGACTTTAGGCCAAATGGGCATAAATGATCGGACATCACCATGCGAAAGATGACAGCTGATTGACCAGCGTCTTGTGTGATATGCTCGCCAGGCAGGGTTTCGATAAGCTGCTGTACTTTAGGATCATGGCTATCAGCAATAGGCTGGCTAGCAGACGATTTATTAGCCTCTGTAATCATGGCAGACCTCCCTTGCGTTTTATCACTCGCTGCTCATTATTTATTACGAGCTACTGATTATTATGAGCTACTGATTATTATGAGCTACTGATTATCTACGAGTTGCTCACTATCAGCCTATAAGCGTGCCAAGCCCTAGTCTTTACCAATCTTGTTATTTTTCTTAGGTTTCATGATAAGCAAAACACCGGTTCGTTTGTTAAGGCAGTAACTTATTTTTAAAACAAGAATAAGGGGGCTAAATCAATTGATTTAGCCCCCTTATTTAATACCAGTAGCACGGTACCTATTTTAAAGTGTGTTAACTATAGATTACTGCTCGGTAAATACTATAGCCTTAGCACCTTCAGCAGTGGGTAGATTAATGGTCAGCCTGCTCGTCAAGATATCGCCTCGGGCATTGATTTTGTAGCATTCTGCCGTTGTTCCCTTAGGCTCAGCACCTAGCAAAGCATTTTCTGAGCTATTGATGCAGAACCATGCCGTATTATTGCTGTCTCGCGTCAGAGACCAGTCTTGGCTATAACTACCTATCTTGTTACGTTTGCTGCTGTCGCTATAGACGTTTTCCGTGATCAATTGATTGGAGTCGCCGACCTGAGCCATCTTGGGTATGGTACTCGTTTGAGTGGCCAGCGAGTACTCGCCTGAGCTGTCAGTGTAGCCGTGGAATACTAAGGGGTTCAGGGTAAAGTAGTTGATAGCGACTGATTGATCGGTGATTTGATTGTTCGACTTGGTGATGGTGTTTATCTCGCTACCTTGAACTTGTTTATTATTGAACAGCATATTGCCTTTGGGCGTGACTTTTATCTCTGCTGTAATGGTTTGGTTGCCTACCACCGAGACCAAATTTTGCTGACGCTCTTTGGTATAGATATTGAGCATGGCGGTCTCAACAGGGTACTGAGTCACGACTTGACTGCCAGTCGTTG
The DNA here is from genome assembly GCF_904846575.1 of Psychrobacter sp. H8-1. Taxonomy (NCBI): domain Bacteria; kingdom Pseudomonadati; phylum Pseudomonadota; class Gammaproteobacteria; order Moraxellales; family Moraxellaceae; genus Psychrobacter; species Psychrobacter sp. H8-1. The sequence continues at coordinate 2,386,754 of NZ_CAJHBG010000001.1, read as the reverse complement.
TTCCACTATTCATACCTGTTGCACAAGCGCTTACGCTTAGTCCAGCCACAATACACAATCCTAGTGCTTTCATTGTTTAATCCCTCAGTTTGTTTGAATTAATGCTATAGTCGGAGCACTTTTAAACCGCTAAGGTGTTATCCGCCCTAGATGTACTTAGTGTACTATCTGTGGTCGGTCGCCTTGTAGCGATTTTAAAATTCCTTGACTATATAAATGTCTACTATAATAGAATTTTAGGATAATGACACTAAAGGAGTAGATATGTCTGCGAGTAAAGAAGAGATTGCTGCCTTTTTGGCAGCGGAGTTTCCCCAAACTAAATGCAAGGTCGAGGCAGTAGGGGAGAATGGCGCGACCCTATCGCACGATATTGGGATAGACGAGCTGCGTCCGGGTGGTACGGTCTCTGGCCCTGTATTGATGAGCATTGCCGATGTCGCCATCTATGTAGCGATACTCGGTCGGATTGGCATTGTACCCTTGACCGTGACGACGAGCTTGTCTATTAATTTTTTGCGCAAACCTTCTGCAAAAGCCCGCATCATTGCAGAATGTACTTTGATAAAAGTGGGGCGTACGCTAATCGTCGGCGAGGTGGCTTTATATTCAGAAGGTTCTAGCGATATGGTGGCGCATGTGGTCGGCACCTATTCTGTGCCACCCAAACGTGACTAAACGACTCTATGACATGACGATCGTCATATAGTATTAATATCATTGATAGCCTTAATAAAAAAACAACGCCCCACGTCGTCGTGAGGCGTTGTTTTTTTATTATCCAAGAGACACTTTATCAAAGAGATATTTTATCTTGTCTTTCAGTGAGCAGTTAATGTACTGCTACTGGGTTTTTGCGACTGCTTTAAATTGTGCGACTTGGTCATCATTGGTGATAGTTAATACTGGCACGTTGTTCGCATTTTTACCCAAGCTGTATTTGCCATCTATGGTAGCAAGGGTGGCGGTATCAAAGCTGGCTTGTGGTTCTGGGCATGCCATCATGGTGCTTCTGCCGTGACCCAGCTGTACATCACCATTTACCACCTCATAGCTAGCTGCTATGTTGTTGCAAGTGTTCATAAAGCTGACAAGGTTGTTGCCATCCACTTCCATAAAGTTTAGCGTCAAAGGTTTGGCGGGATCATAAAATAATTGAGAAACCTTTTCGCCGTTGCTACGTTTTGCGTCGACAAGTTGCCAATTATGAGCCTGTAGGATATCTGAAGTGATGGGCTGTGTACTTGGTGTGGTAGCGCCAGGCGTCGTTTGGCAACCCGCTGCCAGCGCACTAATAGCAAGGGTACTGGCCATTATTATTTTAGTCATGTTTTTCATAAAGATCCTCTTAAAAGTATTAATTTATTATTTTTGCATAAATGCTCGTTATAAGGTTTTGCTAACAACAATTGCTAACAACCAATGACCAAAAGCATAGTTAGGCGCTACTGTGTAGGCGCTGATGCTGTTGTTAAATGTCGGCATCGTTGTTAAGCGCCTGCATTCTTGCAGAGGTGTCAGCGGGATGCAAGGAGGAGTTACTTTTTGAATACCTTAATAGGTCTTTACTTACAAACGCGCGCTGATACAGACGTATCGTTCTAGGATGCGTTACGAAAAAGTAATGAGCGCTAAAAATAAACTGGGCTCTAAACCGTTCTAGTCATTTGAAAATAAAACTGTCATACTTTTAAATTGAATCTGCTACACCCCAATTAATCGCCCAATAAGTGATGTTGCGACCATGGCCAGTAAACCCCACACGACGACGCGAGTGACAGCAGGGAGAGTGGGTGCACCGCCCAAGCGCGCCGATACCATGCCAAGTAGGACTAAGCCGACTATGGTCAGCGCGGCCAATGACCAAACAAGGATCTGGGCTGGAAACACCAAGATGCCGATGACAGGAAATATGGCACCAGTAATAAAGGCCAATGCGGAGGCAATGGAAGCTTGCAGGGGCTTTGCTTGACTGATTTCAGTTAGCCCTATCTCGTCACGAGCATGAGCCTCAAGTGCATCGTGCTCAGTTAAGGCGACAGCAACTTGGTGTGCTAAGTCTTGATCAAGTCCACGCTGCTTATAAATTGTTGTCAGCTCGACAAGCTCCCGCTCAGGATTATGCGTCAGCTCGTAAAGCTCTTTTTTTAAATCAGCCTTTTCAGTATCTGCTTGTGAGGACACAGAGATATACTCACCAGCCGCCATTGATAAAGCCCCTGCGGTCAGTGACGCCAATCCTGTCAGTAATAAGGTTTGGCTGCTCGCGTTTGCGGCGGCAACACCAACCAGTAAACTGGCGGTAGAAATGAGTCCATCATTGGCGCCAAGTACCGCTGCTCTGAGCCATTGACTGCGGTTACTTAGGTGCGGCTCATCGTGAATAGAGTATGACATAGACATCCTCAAAAAATACAAACGCTCAGAGGACAGTTTAACCTGTAACGGATCACAGGGTTAGAGCGTGTTGCATATTTTGTATGAATGTTTGTATGAATGAGCGCTTCAGCCGTCTAATTTTTTTGCCACCTCTGCAATTCTTCGCCGCTACTCCAAATAGTTTTAACGAGCCCCTGACTGTTAATTCAGCAGCTCGGTCTGCGCATCCTGACGCTTTTCTACTTTATGCTGATCTTCGGTGTTGTCGACTTTCCAGTAGCTCGATATGTATAAATGCGTTTTGGGCAGTTGCTGGATGGTTCTAAAGTAATGCCTGAGCGCGCGCATGCTATGGAACTCGCAAGCTGCCCACACCGCAGGTTGTCCATCAAGCCAAGCAAGCGCTTTGACACGCTCAAGCAAAGGACAATCATTAGCATTGGGGCTGGCATTGATAACCCAATGTATTTCCATGTTTTTCGGTTTCTTTAATATCTGAATGTCCAATTCAGTGGTTACTTCCAGCACTGCATACCCTCGTGCGTCATCGGGCAATTGAGCAAGGTTGACCGAAATAGCTGGTAGCGCCGTCATATCTCCTGCCAACAAAAACCAGTCTGCCGCATTATTGATGAGCTTCTTTGGCCCAGGGCCACCCACCAATATTTGCTGACCAGGCTGAGCATGGCGTGCCCACATCGATGCAGGGCCTTCAGCGTCATGAAGGGCAAAGTCGACATCTATCGCGTCATCGCGTTGCGCGCTTACGGTATAGGTACGCATCAGTGGTCGCGTGTCATTAGGTTGAGGAAACAGCAGTTTGATATAAGCGCTTTCTTGATCTTCTGGAAAGTCTGATAATCCGTTCCCGCCGAGGGTGACGCGGCGCATATTTGGCGTGATGTATTTAGCATCAAGCACCTCTAGTGTTCTGGGTGTCGGTTTTGCCATTTTAAGGTTTTCCTTTATTTAGGGGTGAGCGTTTGCTGTATATGAAAGTTTACCTAAGGCATGAGCGCAACCTTATCGATACAGCGTGTTTTACGCATGATTCATTGTGTTAATTCTTACAAGAATTTTATTACGCTTATTTTTCTATTGAAATTTTAATAGCGTTCAGTTATTATCTGCAACGGTCATTATAAATGATAATCATTACTATTAACATTAACATTTGTTTTTACGTGATTTTGACAGTAATTATTGCTTGATAATTTCTAACGCTTATATATAAGCCCTATTACAGAGTGAGTTTTTATGCATAATTCATTACCCAGCCGTCTATCGACATTAACCTTAGGTGTTGCCACTGCTATGTTTGCGCAAGTTGCAATGGCGAATGACACGCCGAGCATGACCGCGCAAACCATTACGGTGACCGCCAATAGTTCAGTCCGTGAAAACATGCAAGAGGATTCAGTTTATATCGATGATTACACGCCAGCGGCGCAAGCCAGTCATTTAAGTGACTTTTTGGACGTCGTACCAGGGGTAACCGTGGGTGGCACATCAACCGTGAACCAGCGCGTGCGCGTACGTGGCCTTGACGATACCAACCTAAAAGTCACGATTGATGGCGCCCGTCAAGAAGGCGCGATGTTTTACCATATGGGTGATATCACGATCGATCCAGATTTATTAAAACAAGCAGAAGTCGCGGTGGGTAATAATTCAGTGACTTTGGGTAATGATGCTTTGGGCGGCGCGGTAGCGTTTGAAACAGTCGATGCTGCCGACTTGCTCAAGCCTGGTCAAAAAATAGGTGCAAAAATACATGCAGGGTATGGCAGTAACAATGATGAGCTATTAACGTCAGCAACGGTCTATGGCGCACCGTCTGATAATGTGGATTTATTGGCCTATTACGGCAAGCGTGATGCAGATTCTGGCGAAGATGGGGAAGGCCGTGAGCTTTTTGAAGACAGTAAAGGCGAAAATATCTTATTAAAAGCAGGGGTTTCTATCCTCGATGATCACCGTGTGGGTGCTAGCTTTAGCCGTACTGAAAAAAAGGGTATCTTTCCGTTTCGTCCAGACTTTCCGAGTTTGAGTGACGAAAGAATCCCGCAAAAGGTAAAGCGAGATACTTATACAGTGGATTACAACTTTAATCCATTAAACTCTCTGATTGATGTCGATGCCAATGTCTATCAAACCGAAACAGAAATTTCGCGTAACAATAATGCTGATATATCGTCAAATTATGATTGGAATGCTAAGGTAAAAACCACTGGCGCCAAAATTGAAAACACCAGTGTGATTGATACTGCTACCGGTAGCCATAAGTTGATCGCAGGGGCAGAGCACTACAAAAAAGAGTCGGAGATGGCACGAGACAATCAGGGTGCAAACAGTGACAGCGCAAAAAACACCTCAGTGTATTTAGAAGACCAGTGGCAAATGGGTAAATTTACCCTAACGCCAGGCGTGCGTTATGACCGTTACGAATCACCCGAGTTTGTGTCAGGTGGTAAGACCTATGACAATGTCGTTGGTGCCTTGGCTGCCAGCTATGAGATTGCGCCGCGTACGCAAGTGTTTGCCAGCTATACTCAGTTGTTTAATGGTCCAGACTTAGGCCAAGCTGTCTTTAACAGCAATGGCGAGGGTGGTATCTATGTCAATAATGACCTTAAGCCAGAAGAAGGCTATAACTCTGAAGTAGGTGTGGCCACCACACTACGAGGGCTGACGCTTGCCGATGATGCGCTACAATTAAGTGCAAAGTACTTTAGATCTAATATCGAGAACTATCAGCAGTTTATGCGTAAACCAAGCGCAACACGTCCAGAGAGAGTAGGTATTGATTGCGATACTGGTGCATTAGGCGGTAGTTGCCAAGGTATGATCAACAGTGATGAAGACTATGAAATCAAAGGCGTTGAGCTGGCAGCGAACTATAGAATGGATAACTTTGGTATGGGTCTCAGCTATTCACGTGCCCGTAGTGAAGGTAGCGAAACAGGCGATAGCATTCCATCCGTAAGCGGCAGTAGTGCTGACTCGGGCGACCGCTACATGGTGAACCTGAACTATGAACCAAGTGATGAGCTAGGGCTTGGCTGGCGCAGTACGTACGTAGCATCCATCACCGATAATAGTGGAGATACCAAGCCAAACTATGATGTGCATGATGTGTATATGAACTATTCACCACGTCAGCTTGAGGGTGTGAAAGCTACGGTTGGGGTCTATAATCTGTTCGATGAAACTTATGCTAGCCACTCATCGCGCTTAGATACGGCTGCTGATGCTTCTACTGACTTTGAAATGGGTCGTAATATCAAAGCGTCTTTAACCTATCAGTTTTAAAGAGTAATTATAAATAGTTCTAAAAAAACCAGCCATCTAACATTTAGGTGGCTGGTTTTTTATGCAGCGTTTTATCAAGGTTTTGTTATTAAGGGCTTGTTATTGAGAGCTTTTTATTAAAGAGGTATTGATCAAAGTCTCTTTGTCGAGAGAGTTTAAACCGTATCTACAATGACGGGGCGACCATTGTGCGTCAGTACCGTAACGTCTACGCCATATAAGTCATCGATGGCATCATGAGTCAGTACATCGGTAGGGTGACCGGTCTGGATGATTTTGCCTTCCTTCATCATAACCACGGTATCGGCGAACTGCGCTGCTTGATTGATATCGTGCAAGACAATGACCACAGTTTTGCCCGCTTGATGCGTCAGCGACCGCAGCTCACGCATCAGCCTGCCGGCATGATACATATCGAGGTTGTTTAATGGCTCATCGAGCAGTAAGTAAGGTGTATCTTGGCAGACAATCATAGCGATCAATACCCGTTGCCGCTGTCCGCCAGAGAGGGTAGAGAGAAAGCGCTTGGCCATGTCGAGCAGCTCAAAACGCTGCATGATGGTCTGTACCATTTGTTTGTCGCTGTCTGTGGGACGGCCCTGATGATAAGGGTAGCGGCCAAACATCAATAGCTCTTCTACCCGCAGTCGCCCTTGAATGTGGTTTTCTTGTGCCAACATGGCGACGGTTTTGGCAAGGGTCTGGCTATCGGTGCTTTCGATATCATGCCCGTCAAAGCTGACACTGCCTTTTTGTAAAGGTGTCAGCCGCGACATGAGGTTAAACAGCGTTGACTTGCCCGCACCATTGGGGCCAATAAGAGCGATGACTTGGCCTGTCGCTAGGGTTAAATCCACATCATCGAGGATGGTGTGTGAGCCAATACGATGGCTGACGTGAGAGAGGGTTATCATAATGACATTCGCACTTTATATGAGTAATTTATACGGGTGATTTATGTTGACGGAACTGACTGAAAATTAACGCGATAAAGACAATGCCTCCTAGCAGCTCAATAACGACTGAGAGCACACCTGCCATACCTAATATGCGCTCGAATATGGTCTGACCCAATACCAAGCAGAGCATGGCCATAAAACTCACCAATACCAAGCGTTCGCTGTGGTGCATGGTTTTGCAAATACGATTGGTCAGCGCGCATACCAGCAGTCCTAAAAATATTACTGGGCCGACAAACGCAGTCGCCGTCGCGACCAATACGGCGATGACTATTAATAAACGCATCGCTAACGATTGGTAGTTGATACCTAAATTGATGGCATGTGCTTGTCCCAACATCAAAACATCCACTTGATGCCGCCATCGCCAAATCAAAACTGCACTCACCAGACAAACGACCAAACTTGCCATCATCATCGCTGAATTAATCGTATTGAATTGCGCAAAGCTGGCTGATTGAATAACGACGTAATCTTCAGGGTTGATCAGCCGTGCGACCAAAGACGATAAACTGCGAAACAATACCCCAAATACGATGCCGACTAAAATCAACCTTGCCAAATCATGATTGGAGCGTGTAAAAAGTAAGCGAAATAATAGCAGTGATGCTCCTACCATTAACCCCACTTCCAAGGCAAATTTTAGCAAAGGCTGGCTGCTAAACAGATTGCTGGTGCCCAAAAAGAAAACCAGCAGACTTTGAATAAGTACGTAAAGAGCATCAAAGCCCAGTAACGAAGGGGTCAAAATAGGATTGTGCGTTAAGCTTTGAAACAGAAGAGTTGAGACGCCAATCGCATAGCCAACAATCAATAGTGCCAACAGTTTTTTGCCACGGAATCCGAGCACAAAATCCCAATTACCATTGGCACCGATAGTCATAAATAAGACTGAACTGACGATGAGTAGGCCAAGGACGATCATTACAGGCTTGGTCCATATCTCGTTAGAAAGTAGCTTTGATAGCCGCTTTGATGACTGCTTTGGTAGCTGTTTTTGTAATAGGGAATGCTTGCTCATGGCTTGCTTAGAAGCTTTTCGACTGTCTAAAAAGTCATGGTCAGTATTATCAGGATGGATGCTGTGGTCAGGTGATGTCGTCATTGGCTTGATTCAACGTGGCTATGATAAGTTCAAAAAAAGAGGCGTACTTCTAAAGGGAAAGTCACTTCAATAGTGCACCGCTACTGTTATGGGTGTATGGGTTTTCTCGCTTGCTGTGCGTTTTTTACTCCAAAGACTTCGCAAAAGCAAAATTAACTGGCTTTGGGTTGACGTAATAGCAACCATAAAAACACTCCCGCACCAATAACGCCAAAAATAGTCGCCACTGGCACCTCATAAGGATAGCGAATACTGCGCCCGATGATGTCGCATAGCAGTACAAAACTGGCTCCCATCAAAGCAACCGCAGGCAGACAATGGCGCAGCTTATCGCCCATGATTCGGCTGATGATATTGGGCACTATTAATCCCACAAATGGAATGGCACCGACGGTCACCACGACCACTGAGCTAATGATGGCGACAGTCATAATGACAAACCAAGTCATCAGGTTTTTATTAACACCAAGATTGATCGCAATGGCGTCGCCAAGACCAACGATGGTCAGCTTATCTGCTAAGATATAAGCGCCTATCGCTAATGCCCCTGTCAAATACAGCAGCTCATAACGACCTGCTAAGATAGTAGAGAAGTCCCCAAAACGCCATACTGAGAGCATTTGTACCGACTCAGTCTGATAAGCAATAAACAACGTCACCGCTTCGATGATGGCACCAAACACGATGCCGACCAACGGCACCATCAAGTAATCAGTCGGCGGTAAGCGCTTAATAAGGCGCATAAATATCACCATACCAACCACCGCACATAGCGTAGCCACTAGCATCTTGTTCAGTAAGCTGCTAGCTGGCAGGTATAGACTGATGAGTAATAATCCTAAACCAGCACTTTGAGTCGCCCCCACCATAGAGGGCTCGACAAAGCGGTTTTTTAGTACGGTTTGCAAGATCATCCCTGCGACCGCCAACGACGCTCCAGTCAAGATAATGGCAATAGTGCGCGGTATACGGCTGACCATTAACAGCTGCATGTCAGTACTGGCTGCTTGGCTGGTGGTTTGGCTCGCTGTGCCACTACTGAACATGGCGAATAAAGGCGAGGCACTATCGACAAGCCATTGCCACGAAAAATCAGCGACGCCAATAGACAAGCTCAGTAAAATCAAAGCAAACAGCAATACCAAGCTGAGAGCATTTAACAGCCTTGGTGATAAAGACCATGATAATCGCGGAGACTGAGTGAGCGGTACGCTGCGTGCCATAGGGATATCTACACATTAAGTGGCTGGCTAACGGTTAACTAAAGATTTACGTAAAGAGTTAAGTCAGCCAGCGACTTGTTTGCTTGTTAATAATTTTGCTTATTAACAATTAATCTATTGGGTGCTGTCTGCCTGAGCAAATTTTTCGGTGACAAGGTTGGCATCTTTTAGCCATTGATAGTAACCACCAAATGCTAGGTAAGAATCTGGGCTTAAATAAACGATATTATTGTTTTTCCACGCCTTGGTTTGATGCACCAATGGGTTGTCCAGCACCACTTCTGCGCCATCACCTTCCTCACCAATGGCAGAGGTTCTGTCCAATACAAATAGCCAGTCGGGATTGATTTTTTGTAGGTATTCAAAAGAAACAGGCTGCCCATGCCTAGAGTCTTTGATCTCGGCATCTGCTACAGGAATGCCAAATACGGTGTGGATAAACCCAAAACGCGACTCCGCACCATAAGTTGAGAGCTTGTTACCGTTGACCAATACCACTAAGCCATTACCTTTGCCTGCGCTGGCTGCTTTGGCTTTTTCGATAGCATCATCGATGTCTTTTTGTAGCGCTTGCGCTTTATCTGCTTTATTAAACAAACGCCCCAAATCCGCTAGACGCTGCTTGCTAGACTCATAAATATTGGCGGTATCTAAGGTGAGGTCTAGCGTCGGTGCCATTTGATTTAAGGTATCGTGTTTTTCTGCCATACGCGAGCCGACCAAGATGGCTTTTGGCTGCATCTCGTTCAAAGCTTCCATATCTGGCTCAAATAATGTGCCTATTTTTTTGCTCTCTGGATTTTTACTCTCTGGTGTATCAGCAGTCTTTAAGTTGTCTAAGGGTAAATTGTCAGGTAAGCCATCGACGGGCACGCCCAGCGCTGCTAAATCCTGCATCAACGTCATGTCATAGACAGCGATAGGGTGGGGATTAACAGGCAAATCCACATCACCACGAACGGTATCAATCGTGACCACTGTATCGTCACTAAGTGCAGAGTTTGCTTCTATATTGCCATCCGCGTTAGTCGATTGGGTTTGTTCGGTGTTAGTTATGTCGTTGGCTTGATCCGTGTTTTCTGTTGGTGTGCAGCCAACAAGGCTGGCGCTGACGGCAAGTCCAAGCAAAGTAAGTTTTGTTTTTCTGTTCATATGGCAGGCCTATTATTTACAAATATTGTGTCTGTACAACGAGATATGTTTGATTCATCAAAAGAAAGCTCATGATACGCTAAAAATTATAATAATGGAATGATATTCATTATCATTAAGATAACTATTACTATTAGTAGCTGATTACTCATTCATCTTGCTGTTTTAAAGTATTGATATAGATGGTTTTTTATAACTATAAAAAAATTGTGGAGGGAAAAAGGTTTACGGCATTCATTTGATTAGGAGTAGTTACAAGATATTAAAATGATAATAATAATGATTCTTATTTACATTCATTATTTTTTATATTATTATCCCCCAACTTAGAGTGAAATATAGCCGTAGCAAACGAACGCTTAACGAGTGCTAGTAATCAGGACATTAGACACTGCGCGTCACCGCGAAACATGAGCTGTGAGCATCACAAACCTGACTGTGCTTTTATAATTAAAAATGCTTCTATGACCAAAAAATATAGCCACAAAAAAAGCCTAACAAAATTGAATATCGCCACTGCGATCGTCGTCGTCACTTTGCATGGGGCTGCTTCTGGTGCATTAGTCACTATGAATATGCCTAAGCAGCCTTTCCTGCAACCAGATGACATCTTGCCTGTGGAAGTTCAGCTTATTAGTCCTCCTCCTGAATCAAAGCCTGAGCCAGAAGCTGAGTTAAAAACTGAACCTGAGCTAAAACCAGCGCCTAAACCAGACACAGCACCGAAAGTAGTGACCGAAGTAAAAGTTGAGCAGGAGCCCAAACCGAAAGCTAAGCCAGTGTTTGAGCCTGAGCCTGTAAAACCACCTGCAGAAAAACCTCCGCCAGAGTCAAAACCCGAACCAAAGACAGAGCCAAAACTACAGCCAAAACCAGCCCCTAAACCAGAGGTGAATACTGTAACTGTTGATAACAGTAACAGTGAGATAAAACAGCAAGCTGCAAGAGAGCAAGCTGCAAGAGAGCAAGCTGCAAGAGAGCAGGCTGCAAGAGAACAAGCTGCAAGAGAACAGGCTGCAAGGGAACAAGCTGCAAGAGAACAGGCTGCAAGGGAACAGGCTGCAAGAGAACAGGCTGCAAGAGAACAGGCTGCAAGAGAACAGGCTGCAAGGGAGCAAGCTGCAAGAGAGCAAGCTGCTGCCAGTAATACACCAATATCGGTATCAGCCTCTGAAGCAAGTTGGCAACGCGCCCCTAATATTAGCTTGTCTAAAAGAACCAGAAGCAAGGTATTGCCAGGTGACTCTTATAGCGTATTGCTAAAAATGACGGTTGATAAGCAGGGCAACATCCAAAACGTGGCAGTAGTGTCTTCATCGGGCAATGCTTTGGTTGATAAAGATGCTTTAAGAGCAGTTAATCGCGCTAAGTTTAACCCTTTTAAACGCAATGGCATGGCTGTGGTTGGGATTGTTGAGTTACCCATAAATGTTAACGTCGATTAAACAGCACATGGCAAAATGTATCATTTTTATTTAGCATCGACTAGACCTAACAAAGAATAGTAGCTAAGAACAGTATTTGAATAATTAAGGCATATATTTTATAAAACACGAGGATTGGTCATGGACTTCGCAGAATACTGGCAATATACCGATGGTGTCACTAAGTTTTTGTTTTTTACCTTACTGGCATTGTCAGTCGCTTCTTGGTTCACCGGTATCATTCGTCTTTACCAAAGCTATCAGTTAAAAAAAGCAGTGGCAGGGGACTTGGTAAGAGCGGTTGATTTGCAGTCTACAGAGCTTGAGAGTCTGAGTAGCGCAGAGCGTAAAACGGTCATTGAGCAGACGCTCATGCAACAAATCAGTCGTTACCGTGATAAAGGCGAGCAGGGCATGTCCATTCTTGGAACGACGGCAGCCATTGCGCCATTCATAGGTCTGTTTGGCACAGTCTGGGGAATATTTCACGCCCTACATAGTATCGGCCAGTCTGGGCAAGCAGGGCTGAGTCAGGTAGCAGGCCCTGTCGGTGAAGCGTTGATCATGACTGGCTTGGGTCTAGCCGTTGCCCTCCCTGCGGTGATTTTTTATAATATTGCCCTTCGTCTCAATCGCCGAACCTTATATGTGGCCAATGATACTGCTTATGGGCTGCTCAGAGAGACCGCCAAACAAGGTGGTGTTAGTACGCCTGATACCAAACAGACGATAGCACAAGTGAATAAAAACAAATCGTATGTTGGCAGTATGTCTGCATCAACGGCGGGCTAAATCAATCTTGATTATGCGCCTCATAGATTTGCTTTGAGCAAATAGCGGCAACATCCATAAAGGTATTAAATAATCAGACCTTAGACTCTAAAGAGACAGTAGGAAGTTAAGATGGCGTTTCAATTAGGCGAAGATGACATGCAAGGCATGAGTGAAATGAACCTCATTCCTTTGATTGATATCATGCTGGTATTGATGATTATATTTTTGGTCACGGCAACCGTATTAAATCCGTCGGTGCCCTTAGACTTGCCCAAGACCAGTGCAAGCGTACAAGAGCAGCCACCTGAAGTCATTCAAATCAGTGTCGATAAAGATGCGGGTGTGTACTGGGATGAAGCTTCTATTTCATTAGAGGAGTTAGAAAAACGACTCATAGCGCAGTCAAGCCTTGAAGCAGAGCCAACGATACATCTGCGGGCAGATAAAGATGCCAGATATGATACGGTCGCACAAATATTGGCGCTTGCCAGCAAGGCACAATTAAGCAAAATTGCTTTCGTTAATGAGTAGTGGTGGATTACTACTTGAGATTAAAAATTTGCATTGAATAATTTAGAAATTTAAAGAATAAGCCATCGTTTGATGGGCAATAGATATAACAATAATAATAGTCAGTATGAATGCTATTCTCCACGCCCTGCTGGTGTCATCACTGGCAGGGTTTTTTTTATGATGAATACCTGATGGTTAAGTCATTCAAGTTTTGTCTTAATAGTAGATGAAAGCTGGTCGTAGATTTATAAAAAATCCAGACAAGCCAGATAGTATCGCAGAGCGGTATCTGAATGGGAGAGAATAGGCTAGAATAGAGTATTACAAAAAATATAGAAGCCGTCCACCGCTCGTTATAAACAAATAAGCCACTCTACGTGGCTTATTTGTTTTGAAAATACTGATAAGTTAAAAGTGTGTGTTTAAACGTGATGAAGGGTGTTTTCATGGTTCAATAGACCCTAAGTTCAACAGAAACAGACCCTTATAACTCCCTCAAAATAATCTTAAGGAAGCAAGCAGATGTTAATCAATGAAGAACTGTTAGCTGATGTCAAACAATGGCGTCAACATATTCATAGCCAGCCTGAGCTTGGTTTTAAAGAGTTTAAAACCGCCGCATTCATCGTCGAAAAACTACAATCTTTCGGTATCGAGGTGCATCAAGGGCTGGGCGGTACTGGCGTGGTCGGCACATTGAAAAATGGCTCAGGCCCTACGATTGGGATACGCGCGGATATCGATGCGTTGCCGATAGAAGAGCAAAGTGATATTGATCACAAATCTACTCATACAAACTGTATGCATGCCTGTGGTCATGACGGTCACACTTCTATCTTGTTGGGTGCTGCCAGACATCTAAGCCAACACAAGAACTTTAGCGGTACGCTGCATTTTATATTTCAACCTGCTGAAGAAGTCTTGGGCGGTGCCAAAGCCATGATTGATGACGGGCTGTTTGATCAATTCCCCATGGATGCCGTATATGGCCTGCATAATTGGCCAGGCTTGCCGCTGGGTGAGGTGGCAGTCAATAATGGGCCTATGATGGCGTCCTTTGATACCTTTGAGATTACGTTGACGGGTAAAGGAACACATGCTGCCATGCCGCATCTAGGCGCTGATCCGATAGCAGCAGGCGCGGCCTTGATTACCAATATCCAATCTATTATTTCTCGCCGAGTATCGCCATTGCAATCAGGGGTGATTAGCGTGACGCAGATGAATAGTGGCGATACCACCAACGTCATTCCTGATTATGCGATTCTAAAGGGGACGGTTCGTAGCTTTGATATGGACGTACGCCAATCGATGCAGGATATGCTCACAGAGATGGTAACGACTTTGCCGCCTTTATATGGTGTCAAAGGAGAAATAGACTACCACATTCGCTATCCGGTCACTATCAATGACGCTCAGGCATATCTTGAGATTAAAGAGGCTGCGACCAAAGTGCTGGGCGCTGATAAAGTAAAAACGGATGTAGAGCCGTCAATGGCATCTGAAGACTTTTCATTCATGAGTCAACAGGTCAAAGGCGCTTATTTTTGGTTGGGGGTAGATGGTAGTACGCCTTCTAAACCTTTGCATAATGCACATTATGATTTTAATGATGATGCCATCGAGATTGGTATTAAGGTTTGGGTATCTTTGGTTGAGTCTGAACTGCCAAAACAGGCTTAACTGACTGAGCTATAGTCAGTCTCAAATAAAAAAGAGACAGCCATTAAAGCGTGCAGTAGCACTAAAAATAAAGGGAATTGATATGAATGATAAAAGCGTGCTGTCATCTACCATGACCAAGCACCTACTTGATTGGAAGCTACATTTATTAGTGATAGCGGTGTCACTACTGGCAGAGTGGATAGGCATCATTAAGATTCCTATCGGTATTGGTACTTTGGTCCTACTGCCTTTGTTATATGCTTTCATTTTTGCCATATTACTCAACCCCAACGTCATCCCTTCGATGAAAGCGGTCATCACCAAAAAGCGGGCAAAGTTTGCCAGTTATGCGGTTCTGTTAAGTATCATGCCTTTTATTGCCAAATTCGGCGTCGGCGTCGGTCCTAATATCGATGAGATCATAGCGGCAGGGCCTGCACTGTTACTACAAGAGCTTGGTAACGTTGCTACTGTCTTGATAGCACTACCAGTTGCAGTATTGGTATTTGGTATGGGGCGAGAAGCTATCGGTGCCACTCACTCCGTTGCTCGTGAGCCGAACGTGGCTTTGATCGCTGATAAGTATGGCTTGCAGAGCGCCGAAGGTATCGGTGTCATGGGCGTTTATGTGATGGGCACCTTATTTGGTGCGATCTATTTTTCATTGCTGGCAGGTGTCATTGCTTCTATGAATATCATGGATGTGCGCGCACTGGCCATGGCTTGTGGTATCGGCAGTGGCAGTATGATGGGTGCGTGTTCGGCTGCGCTTGCAGAAGCTGTGCCTGCGCAAGAAGAAACGATCACCGCATTTGCAGCGACTTCTAACTTACTCACTTATGCGACAGGCTTGTTTGTGAGCTTATTTATCGCCCTGCCTTTTACCGAGTTTTTGTATAAGATGGTCAGCAAGTTTAAGAAAAAAACCGTGGATGTCGCTACCGAAACAGATTTCGGTGCGGTGATGCAAGAGCAGGCGCCTTTGTCGACAGTACAGTCTTTTGCGTTATTGGCTGTGATATGTGTGGTGCTATTATTAAGCAACTGGGTAGGACAAGGCGTCGGTCCATTCGATGCTTTGCCCGCGATGCTTATTCTATTCGCCTGCTGTGTGGTTGGGATTTTATTAAAACGAATTATCCCGTTCAATGTCCCAGCGATTGCTTGGATATCCATTGTGGCTATCTTGATATCGTTACCACAGTTCCCGTTCAATGCCTATGTCTTAGAAGAGACGGCTAAGCTTGGTGTATTGCAACTGCTGACGCCAGTGCTGGCTTATGCAGGCTTTGCTATCTCGCAGATGGAAGTGGATCTGTTCAAAAAGTCTGGCTTTAAGATTGCTATTGTTGCCCTCCTTACCTTTACAGGAACTTTCTTAGGGTCGGCACTCGTTGCTCAAATCATGCTATAAACCGCTGGTCTTTATAGTCAGTTTTTAGTCTTATTAGCCATATCACAGATATTATTCAAAAGAGGAGGGGCTTAGCAGTTTATAAAACCGCTAAGCTCATTTTTTTCAGCTCGTTTGGACTGGCTTACCGCTCTGACTTACCGCTCTGACTTACCGCTCTGACTGCCCAGCAGTATGTCAGCATCTTTGTGCTTTTTTATTTTGAACCTGCCTCTTTTAACGTCAATCAACTATGGCTAGTAGCGCTCATCGTTAGTAGACTGTTTGAGCAGGATTGATATGATCAGCCATTAAGATAATTTGTGAGTGCATCTATGCAGCAGGTCTCTAACAGTAAACAGTCGTGGCTGGTTCCGTTCACCTGTCTTTTAGCGGGCGGCGCATTAATAGGCATCTCTACCAATCTCGCCAAATATGCAGGCGAAGTAGGGCTGACACCATTGGCTTTTTTGTTTTGGTCTATTACTGGCGCTGCCATCATTCTGTTGCTGGTTTCCTTTTTACGCCAACAGCCACCGCCACTCAGTGCGCGTAGCTTTGAGTATTATTTTGTCGCGGCACTGGTTAGCGTGGCAGGTTCCAACTTGCTGCTTTTTTCAGCGATTCCTCATGTTGGCGCAGGTTTCGTCGCGCTTATCATTTCTCTACCACCACTACTGACGTATCTTGGTGCCTTGGTCATGCGGATAGAGCAGTTTACGGTTATGCGCGCTTGCGGGGTAGTAGCAGCACTGATGGGTGCAGGGGTACTTGCCATCCATAAGTTTTCTGCGCCAGATGCGAGTGTCTTTTGGATTGTGATGGCGCTCTGTGGCCCTGTACTACTCGCGATTGGCAATATCTATCGCACGTTACGCTGGCCAGATAATGCGTCGCCGAGCGCACTGGCACCAGGTATGCTGATTGCGGCTGCGCTATTGCTAGGCATGATGGGTGTTTTGCCAAGTTTCTCAGTAGCTGTACCGCTAGGAGAGCTGCTGCCAATAGGTTTGATCCTAGCGCAAGCTTGTGTATTCGCTGGCCAGTTTTTACTGCTGTTTTTATTACAAAAAACTGGCGGGCCAGTATTGCTGAGCTTGCTTGGCTCGGTAGGGGCGGTAGTCGGTGTGCCTGTGGCTGTTTTCTTACAAGGTGAGAGCCCACCAGAAGGACTTATCTTGGGCGCTTCCTTGATCGCGCTTGGTATCGCTTTGGTCACATGGGGCGGGGTCAAAATGGCAACGGCGCCTTCAAAATAGCAAAATAGCAAAATAGCCAAAAGAACAAAAAAAGTAGAGGTAAAGTAGCTGTAAACGCATCACTTTTTGGTTATATAAGTGCCTATTAAAGCAACACTTAAAGGGCCAGTGCTATGCTAAGTTAGAAGTAGAGTCATTAGCATATCTAAAAACTTAATCAAAATAAGGACAGAGTGATGTTAAAACAATTATCTGCTCCAAATCATGTCATTGCATTCACGATTGATGGGGCATTGAGCGCTGAAGGTGTCCAAGAATATCGCAGTATCTTTGACGAGAAACGACAACAGTATGAGCAAGTTGGCCTCTATGTTGAATTCTTAGAACTTGCTGATATCAATGCAAGCACATTATTAGAAGGCGTCAAGGCTGACATGGAATTATGGCGTCATCTTGATCAGCTGAGTAGATGTGCGATTGTATCGGATAAAAAATGGCCACAAACATTAGTCTCTATTATAAAGCGCATAGTTCCTAAGCTTGAGATGCAGGTTTTCCCCTCAAGCCAAAGTGCAGAGGCCTTGCAGTGGGCAGCGACCATACCAAAAAAACCAGCAGAAAAGCGCGCTGCTATTCACTTTTTGCCAACCAACAAAGCCAATGTACTGGCTTTCGAGATTGACGGTAAAATGTCTGCAGACGAGATGCCCGAGGTGATAGACAGTCTAGAAAGCTTTTTTGCCGATCACGAAAAGGTGCGTTTGCTCAATCGCATGACGCATTTTGCAGGTTTTGATCCAGCCATTCTTATTCAGAGGCAGGGCTTATTTTCAATGAAGCTTGCGGCGATAAAAAAGGTCGAGCGTTATGCGATAGTCGGCGCACCTAATTGGATGAGTAAACTGATTCATGCCATGCAGCCAGTCTTTCCTAATATGCAGATGCAGACCTTTGCTGCAGATCGTGAAGATGAGGCATTACAATGGCTCGAGGCTGAGCTGATTAAGACGGATGAGCTGATGACGTAGCCAATAACTGCACATTGACTTGAAATTCGTAGTCATCTTTGATGGTAATACTGACCTTGCCGTTATGGGCATGTGCGATCGCTTGTACGATAGATAAACCCAATCCTGTACCCGAGTGCTGACTATTGGTTTTGTCATGACGATAAAAACGTTCAAACAGCTTATTGGCTTCTGCTTGCGTAAGAGGTTCGTTTAAACGATTGGTAATGGTGATTATTGATGACGGTTGCTGAATCGTGTCTTTTAGCACATGCGTATTGTTTGTAATGACGCTATCAGTGCTAGGGACTGCCGCAACAGTAATGATGCTGTCGCTGGCGGCATAATAAACCGCATTGGATATCAGGTTAGCAAACAATCTTTGTAATAAATTCTCATCACCCAACCCCGCATCAAAGTGGCCTTTTTTTTCAAAAGATATACCTCGCTCTTCGGCTATCAGCTCAAAATAATCAATAAGCTTGGCCATCAATGACTCGGTATCGACAAGATTGAGCTGTGAGTCATAGAGTCCTTTTTGAGTTTTTGCGAGCAACAGCATATTGTTAATCAAAGCCGATAGCTGCTCGAGCGTATCGTGTTGATGATGCAGCTGTTCAACATATTCCTGACTGTCTCTGGGCTTACTGAGCATCACTTGAGTTTGGGTGCTCAAGGTCGCCAGTGGCGTGCGCAGCTCGTGAGCGATATCGTCTGAAAACCGCGATAGCGAGTCAAAGTTGTGCTCAAGTTTATCCATCATGGCATTGTAAGCGTTAGCTAATGGGCGCAGCTCGCTAGGCATTTCAGCGACGATGATTCTATCGTCTAGCTGCTCGGCATTGATGCGAGTCATCTTATGACTGATGGTAGATAAGGGCGCAAATCCCAGATACACACTAAGCGCCGCCACTGACACCAATATCAAGGTAATCGTACTGAGTATCAGAATGAGATGGCGATTGAATTGTACAAGATACTGATGATGCACATCAATCGGTAGCACGATTAATGCTAAGCGCGTGGAGTGCTCAATGACGATGGCGCGGAAATGACGGTTATCGAGTTGCAAGTCAAAGGGTTGGTCGTGGTGCTGCTGCCATAATTCTTGTACCAATCGGCTATCATTAAACGTATTAACAAAGTTTGTCGGCTGACTGCTAATCACTTGTCCGTTAAGGTCGGTGATGACAGTCTTGACCTCATAGCCCAGCCCAGAAGTTTCTAACGCTGATGGCTGCCTATTGATTGGGTAATGCTGGTCATTTAGGTTATGCTGGTCGTTTAAGTTATGTAAGTTAGACGGGCTAGATGAATCTGTCAGGTTGGATAAGTCGTTAGAGGTCTGGTCATCAGGCGGGATGTCCATGATGTGTTGGCGCAAATTAAACGCTGCATGAGTCAAAATCTCTGCGTCCATTTGTTCAAAATGATCATTAACCGAGCGCTGTATCCAAGTGTATAAAAAGACTTGGGAAATCAGTACGCATACCGTCAGCAGTAGGATAGTGCGCCACAATAATGACAAGCGTCGATTATGCGAGTGATATCCCATGCTACTTCACTTCAGGGTGATTGGTTTTAGAGGTTGGGTTGGTATCTATAGATTTAGTAGGGTTAGTAGTATTTATATTGCTTTGAGTGTTTTTATTATTGTTGGCTTCATTAGTCGCTTTAGCGTCGACATCGATAGCTTCTAATTTATAACCCATGCCGCGTACGGTATGAATGAGCTTAGTTTCAAAGTCATCATCGATTTTGATTCTTAAGCGCCTTATGGCCACGTCAATCACATTGGTATCGCTATCAAAATTCATATCCCATACTTGCGAGGCGATCACAGAGCGCGGCAATACCTCGCCTTGGCGCTCAAGCATAAACTGCAATAGGGCAAATTCTTTTGCCGTTAATTTGATAGGCAGCTCAGCTCTCTGTACGCTACGCTTAGCGATATCCATCTTTAAATCAGCACTATGCAGCACTGTGCTGGCGTAGTCTGCTTGATTGGCACGGCGCAGTAGGCTCTTGATTCTAACCAGCAGCTCAGCGAAGGCAAAAGGCTTGGTCAGATAGTCATCACCGCCAATCTCAATACCTTTTATGCGGTCGCTGAGGTCATCTTTTGCGGTCAAAAATAACACAGGAGTAGTATTACCAGCTGCTCGATAATTACTCACTAGTTCAAATCCGCTCACATCAGGCAGCATCACATCCATCACTACGACAGTGAAGTCTTCCGTCATAAGGGCATGATAACCATCTAAGCCGGTTGTTTTATGCTCAACGAGAAATCCCGCCTCGCTTAGACCTTTCTTAATATAGTCGCCAAGCGATAACTCATCTTCGACTAACAATACTTTCATAGCATACTCGCGCCGATTGTTTGGGGTGATATCAATATATGTGCCAATTGTTATAGTGAATTCTAAATAAAAAGAGTACAGCTTTTACAGCGTGCTACTGGTATAAGTTTTCTTTGCTTGCTGTGCGACTGCGTCACTCCAGAGGCTGCAAAAAACTCATCCCAGTAGCACCGTATTTATTTCATAGTGGATCGACTATATTTATGATAAAGCAATACTCAGCGCGGTAAGATGACAAAATTGTCATCTTGGCGTCATCTGCTTGTCAGAGTCATTCTGCTAATTTGACTTTATATTAAATAACTCATGAGAAGTGACCATGATGCCTTTCGCTACTAAATCTACTTTGAAATCTGATAGTCATATGCCCAAGCTTATTCGAGGGTCAGCCATATTATTAACCGCTGCCATATTATCAGCTTGCGGGCAGTCTGACATCAATGCTGCTAGTGGCAGTACTTCTAATGCTAGCACTGCTGAGACAAACGCTCCACAAGTAACGCAAACCATGACAAATACTCAGGTCATCAATCCAGACTTACTAAAGAACGTATCAGCCACTGTTTATAAAGATGCCAATTGTGGCTGCTGTAAAGAGTGGATAGGTCACGCAGAAGACAATGGTTTGAACGCAACGGCGAATGATGTTGCAGACTTGGCATTGTTTAAAGACCGCTACGGTGTACCGACTGATATGCGCTCTTGTCATACCGCGGTTACCACCGATGGGTATGTATTTGAAGGCCATGTCCCTGCCAAGTATGTGGCTGAGTTTTTGGCCAATCCGCCAAGCGATGCCATCGGGCTGGCGGTACCTGGTATGCCAGTCGGTAGCCCTGGTATGGAATATCAAAACCAGTTTATGCCGTATCAAGTCATGCAAATGAACAAAGATGGTACAAGTCAGGTATATGTTAACGTAGAGTCCGCAGAACAACAGTTATAAGCTATAAGAAAGCCTGTAAGTTTTGGCTGTTTTTCAGCATTGATGGAGATTGACTTATGAATCATACACAGCAAAAAAAGATGAACCCTTATGTGAAGTTCACCCTCATGATTCTAACGTCTACGGTCGTGATGTATATCATGATGTACTTCAATACCTATGAGTGGGATCACGTTTATTTCAGTGAGACCAGAGCTTATATGGCGCTATATATGGGCGCAGGTATGGCGGTGATTATGCTCGCCTTTATGAGCAATATGTATAAGAAAACTAAGGTCAATTTAATGATGTATGGTCTGAGTGTATTGCTATTTGCCGTGGGTATTTGGGGCGTTAGATCACAAGCAACCGTCGATCAAGTCGATTGGATGCAAGCCATGATACCGCATCACTCGATTGCTATCTTGACCAGCTCGAGAGCGGATATAAAAGACCCCAGAGTAAGGCAGCTTGCCGATGACATCATCGAAGCACAAGAGCGTGAAATCAAGGAGATGCAGGCGCTGATTGAAGAGCTAGAGTAAGTGTCTTATTAATTATCTTAAAGCCTTTTTTTCAAGGGTTTTAGCTTTCAAAAACTTTTAATACATAACAAATCAAGTGACTTTTTCCTAAGCTGGCAAATCTTAACGGATTTGTCGGTTTTTCTTTGAGCCATGACGGTTAAACATAATAACTGAACCTAGTAACTGAATTCAGTAACTGACTCTATTAATTAAAAATTAAGGATGTACCATGAAAACCCTAAAAAATTCACGTCTCGCCGTTCTGACTGCCAGCATCAGTGCGGCACTCATGCTTAGCGCTTGTCAGCCTGCCAACGATGCAGCTGAGACTACCGATGCAAGTACAACAACAGCCACTACAACCGAAAATGTGGCAGCACGGATAATGCTGCTACAGATGCGCATGCTGGTCATGATATGACAGATGACAGCCATGCATAAAGAGTACAATGACTCCATGACGGTCATGCATGATGAGATGATGGTTGGCATGGGATACAATGATCCAGATGCTGCCTTTGCTCAAGGCATGCTCGGTCATCACATCGGTGCCGTCGACATGGCAGAGATTCAGCTAAAGTATGGCACTGATGCCGAGATGCGTCAGCTTGCACAAGAAATCATAAATGCGCAAAAAGCTGAGATTGAGCAGATGCAGACTTGGCTTGCCAGCAACCCTGATGCTGCTGAACCAACGGCTGATACTGCAGCCATGCAACAAGCTTATGCGGACGGCATGGATGCAATGCATGATGATATGATGGCTGGTATCGCTGATCCTAACCCTGATATGGCATTTGCTCGCGGTATGTTGCCACATCACGTTGGTGCGATCGATATGGCAGAAGTACAGCTTAAATACGGTAAAGATGCAGAAATGCGTAAATTGGCAGAAGAAGTTATCGCTGCACAGAAAGCTGAAATTGAGCAAATGCAAAACTGGATTGCCACTCATAGTATAGCTAAGCACACCTAAAAGTGTTATAAATTAATTATCAAACCCAATTGTTATTATAAAGACCATGACTTACTCACTAGATTTTCGTATGCAAGTTCTTAAAAGTATAGATGATGGTATGACCTTTGCCGAGGCAGCTGAGTTTTACAATCTGAGCCCAACCACTATACAGAACTGGAAGAGACGTGTTCATAGTAAAACAACCAGGCAAACCAAACCCTATAAAATACCAGATGACGTGCTACTTAATGATGTTCAAGAACATCCCGATGATTACCAGTATGAGCGAGCTCGTCGTCTAAACTGTAGTAAAACAGGCATTTATCATGCCCTAAAGCGACTTGGCATCAGTCAAAAAAAAGACCTTAGAACACCCAAAAGCCTGTCCGATCAAAAGAGCGATATACCACAGTAAGCTTGATAACTTTAAACAACAAGGCTATCCCATCGTCTATATGGATGAAAGCGGCTTTGAGCACGAGACCATTCGCTCTCATGGTTATGCACCGATTGGTAAACCCTGTATCGATAGTTACAACTGGCAAGGTAAAAAGCGAACCAACGTTATCGGTGCTCTATATGAAAAGATGCTGTTTGCACTAGATTACTTTAAGCACAACATTAACAGCAGCATATTCTACGACTGGTGCAAACACAAGCTAATCCCAAGTCTTAAAACCAAATGCGTGATTGTGATGGATAATGCCAGATTTCATAAGAATAAACGCATTCAAAAGCTACTGAACAGGCATGGTCATCGTATTCTTTGGCTACCGCCGTACAGCCCTGATCTGAACCCTATCGAGAAAAAATGGGCACAGGCTAAGTTTCTACGCCAAGGCTGGTTGGAAAATGACTTATCCAAGTTGTTTTATGATGTTTGTCCTAACCATAACAATTTTATTTTGAACTGACTATAGTTAATTACTTAGTGGTTAATTACTGAATGATTATTTTTAATCTTTCTTCTTAGAAGGTTTGGCATTGTTAGAAAGTATAAAGCAGCACTCTAAATTTTAGAGGGCTGCTTTTTTATGGTCATCATAAAATGGCTATTTTATGAGAACACATCAGTCATTAGTAATAGCGACATACCAAAAACTTTAATGGCACAATAAGACTATATCAGTAGCCAATGTTTTTATCTGCCGAAACGCTTGTCAGCGCTTGCTTCACACAGTCGCTATTATTTACTATATTTTTTTAATATTTTTGACAGCTCTGGTAGATAGGCCATAAGACTGTTTTTATTGCCCTAAAAAGCCTCATCAAAAAGGATTTTCTATGCTCATAAATAACCAGACCAGTATTGCTAAGTTAATGAACAATGACACTTTGCATCATGCAGGCTACTTAGCCGTTGCTAAGACTCGTGCAAAGGTACTCAAGGTGTTTTCACTTGTCATTCCTATGCCACGACCTTTGTTATTCGTCGGCGAAAATGCTTGTGATGAGCTGTGTGACATGATTATCAATGAAGGCGCCAGCAATGTATTCATCGTCACTGATGCGGTACTAAACAAGCTGGGCGTCCCCTCAAAAGTGACCGACTACTTAGATAAAAATAACATTCGTTATCACGTTTATGATGGCATTACTCCAGATCCTACTTTTGAGGTGGTCAATGATGGGCTGAGTGAATCTGTCAATGCGGGCTGCGATGCGGTACTCGCGATTGGTGGCGGCTCGGTGATTGATGCCGCCAAAATGATTGCGATGGCTCAAGGCAATAAGTGTCAGCCGAAGCAGCTTATCGGACTGTTTAAAGCCAGAAAGCCCTCTGTGCCTTTATATTGTATTCCTACCACAGCAGGCACAGGATCAGAAGCAACGATTGGCGCTGTGGTATCAGATGATAAAACCCATCAAAAAGAAATCGCTATCGATCCCAAAATGGTGTCACTGGCAGCGGCCATTGATCCAAACATCATGAAAGGCATGCCTGCCCACATTACAGCCGACACGGGTATCGACGTGCTCACCCATGCGCTAGAGGCATGGATGAGCGTAAACGCTGGTGCTGAGACAGATTATTATGCTGCCTCTGCTGCCAAAGCGGTGATGCAATATCTACCGACTGCCTACAAGAATGGTGATGATCTTAAAGCAAGACAAGAGATGGGCGTGGCGGCGCACTATGGCGGCATTGCTTTTAACAAAGCGGGTCTTGGCTATGTCCATGCCATCGCGCACCAGTTAGGCGCACATTATAGTATTCCGCATGGTCGTGCCAATGCCATTGTGTTGCCTTATATCCTTGATCTAAACCGCAAATCAAGTGAAAAGAGACTGGCAACTTTGGCAAAAAAGATTGGTCTTGTGAAAACGGGGCAAGCGGGTAGTAGTGATGGTGAGTTGGCAGACCATCTGATCGCGCAAGTGCGAGAGCTGCTAGAGACAGTAGGCATTGATCCGACGGTTAAAGGCATGCAAGAAAGCGACTTTGACAGTATCGCAAAGGCCGCTGCCAAAGAGGTCAGCGATACCTACGCCGTTCCGACCTATATGCAAGCATCAAAAATCAAAGACATCTTAATGAAGATTAAGACCGCCAGTGATGAGCGTGCTGCTACAAGCTAAAGATGGCTTTTCGTGACTGGTTTTTAAATGAAGTGCATATGACCGCTAAGGTGGTATGCGCTTTTTTTGTTTTATGCAGTCGATCTACTATAAAATAAACACAGTGCTACGGGGATGAATTTTTTGCAGCCTCTGGAGTGACGAAGTCGCACAGCAAGCAAGGAAAATTTATACCCGTAGCATGCCCTAATAGGCTAAGTGCTTTTTATGCCAACCAGTGCTTATTGTCTTGAGTAAAGTAACCAATCATCACCACAGGGGCTAGGATACTCAGCCAAACGCCATAGGTAATCGGCAAGCCCAGTACGACAGCGATATAACTAAAGCCAATGAGTGCGGCGGCGATGGTCATAGCAAGGATGTTATGGCTGGACTTGCGGCAAATCAGCGAGCGCAGGGCGGTTAAGGTGAGCAAAAACGCGAGCAACATCGCCATCAGCAAGCCCATTGCGTAAGGCTGCAACACCGCTTGCTTCGCTATATCAGTATCAACGGCGTCAGCAACCAAGTTTAGCGCACTACCGAGACCTGCTAGTGATGCGAACACAAAAAAGTGTCCATAGCCAAATAAAAATAAATCATGGCGGCGGCGTTGATTGGCCAAGATAGTATCAAAAGGAATGGTGAAATATAGCCACCATAAGGCAAACAACAAAGCTACTAAGCTTGAGCCTAGCAAGATAATGGCGTTGGCTGGATAGATGGAGTTGACCATAAAGTGATGAATAGTATTACTCACACCCAGTACACCCTCACCCAATACAATAATGGTCAATAGACCATAACGCTCAGCGATATGCTGAGGGTGCCAGTTATTAAATTGCTCTGTGCGTGCCCACAGCGGCATCAATAGCTCAGCGGCAATAAATAAAAATAAGGCAGGAGTCTGTAGTGAGGTTGGTAAAAACAACCAACTTATCCACATAGCCTGCAAGGTCAATAGACCGACAATACTGCGTTTAGCGATCTTTTGATGCCCTGGCACCTGCCGTTATACTCGCCACCATTGACTACAGCTGGCCAGACGCATAATGGCGTAACCCGTCACCCCAACCCATGTCAGCCCTTGTTCAAAAAACTGATTGATATTGGCCGCTATCATCAGGGAGCCAAACATTTGCATCATGACCGATAGACGATAGTACCAGTCGTCAGGATCATAGCCTGAGGCAAACCAAGTAAAGCTGGTCCACGCATTCCACAAAATAAAAAATGCCACGATAAAGGTCAAAAAACCTGAAAAATCATGCTCACTGAGGCGCTGATGAAAGCCGCTTGCCGCTGCAGAGACCGCAATGACATAGACCAAATCAAACAGTAGCTCAAGTGTGGTTGAGGTTCGGTTTGGCTCGTACGTATCTCGCGCTTGAATTTTTTTGATAGTGGGCAGGACAATCATATGGTGTGTTCCGGCAGGCTTTAATAAAGATCAGATGACTAGATAGTTTAAAACATAGGGCAGCAAACAAAAAGGTCAAGAAAAAAAAAGCGCCACTTTTAAGTAGCGCTTTTTGCGTCAGTTAGATAGGGTACCTCTAACTGATAACTTAGTTTTGCAGGACCAACAGATACAGTTATTTACTGTCGTCTTTTACACTGGCTTCTACCTGAATGACCAGTTTGACGTCTTTCATGATACCGCCATCTGTAAAGGTATCGATACCCCACTTAGTTCTGTCGATAGTGGTTTCGAAGTCACCACCACAAGCCTCAGTACCGAGTACAGGGCTGTCGTAACAGCCGAACTTGGTGGCTGTTAAGGTGACAGGATGAGTTTCATCAAGTAGGGTTAAGTCACCTTTGACAGACTTGACTTTATCACCATCAAACTGCCATTCAGTTGACTTGAAGTAAGCGGTTGGATACTTTTCGACATTAAAAAAGTCAGCAGATCTGAGGTGTTTATCAAAGGTTTTAATCCCTGTGCTCAAGCTGCCCATAGGAATGGTGATGCCTATAAAGCCTCTTTTATCTTCAGGAGCGTATTCAAGAGTCCCTGATAAATTATAAAAACCGCCTGCGTTGGTAGAGGTGCCAAAGTGATCTACCGTAAAGCGTGCGGCTGTATGATGAGGATCAATCTCATAGGTAGCAGCGTGACCTACAGCACTCAGCATACCCAATCCGCTAATAGCGGCAATAGCGATGGCGCGATTTGTTTTTTTAAGAAAAGCGTTTTTTGATAGAGCCATGGTAAATAATCCTTATACAGTAATTAAAAAGTGCAGTAAGTAAAAAGTACAGTAAATGAACAATCGAATCAAATTGTTAAGCATGTCTTATACAACAAGCCACTTAGTTTAGCAAATACTCACCCTGTTTGATGCCAGATTATATTAAGAAATGTGTGTTTCCGTTATCTTTTGGTTACTGTAGCCAATCTTAAGCGTCAGCTCTTGAGCTTTAATCGACACAGCTTGTTTTCTCGTGGCTTACTTTTTCATGCCTTACTTTCTCATGCTTTATTTTTTCATAGACAGGGCTACCGCAGTATTGCCTATCCAGTTCACCCATTTGACTGGGAAAAACCGCAATTGTAGTCTGATTAAATTTGCCATTACCCCAGGCACGACCAAAAACTCGCGGTTTTCTACGCCTTTTAGCATGGATTTGACGGCGTCCTCAATCTTTAGCTCACCGGCCAGTTTTTTCATGCCGACCCCCGCTTTGGACATCACCCCGACTTCAGATTGGGTGAGTGGCGTGTCTATCGTTGGCGGCGCAAAGACGGTGATATCAATACCCAATGGCTTCCATTCAAAACTTATCGACTGCATCATGCCCCAGATGGCAAACTTCGACGTACTATAAGAGCTGTAACCGTAGCTGCCAGTAAACGAAAACATGGAAGCGGTCACCATCACTTGTTTACCATGTGACAAAAACGGTCGCACGGCTGCCAGTACATTGCGTGTCCCAAATAAGTTGATGGTCATCACCCGCTCAAACTGCTCTTGACTCATGTCATCAAACGTCCAAGGCCCTGTAATTCCAACGAAGTGCATCAAGATATCTGGCGATAAGTCGCTTGCAGCCGCAGCGATTTGCTTGGTGGTCATATCGGCATCGGTCACGTCCAAATCATAGCTGGCAATCGACGCATCGTGTTTATTCATGGCTTGTAGGGTCGATACGACCTCATCAAGCGCTTGTACATCAAACAGCACAAGGTTTGAACCTTGTTTGATAAGCTGCTTGGCGGTCTCAAGCCCAATACCTGAGGCGGCACCCGTGATATAAACGGTCTTTTTAGAAAAATACCCCATTAGCCGCCTACCTTTTGTGCTGAGCCTGTTTGTAATGAACCAAACTTGGCTTCTCCGATTAAGTGGCTGACTTTGTGACCAGGAATCAGCCAATAAGGCGTGGCTTCACTGCTCGACGCGCAATTGGGAAAGTCAGGGTTGCTTGAGGGGCCAGCGATGGTTTTTTCAACGACCATAGAGATGTATTGGTCATTACTACCTTCGAGAGTATTGCCATTTAAGATGACTTCCATACCTGTCTCTTTAGCATAACGACGGATGGCGTTAACTTTCGAGTTCATCGGCGCATAAGCATCTGCGCCCACGCCATTCTCAGAAGTCACTCTGATGCCGTCTGGTACACGCGCAACTAATGAGTGATTGCCCTCGGTATGACCTGGGGTATGTACCAGCGCCAACCCTTCACCTAACTGGATGCTGCCAGTAAACTTAATCACTTTATCAGGGTCAACACCTTCAATGCCGTTGGGGCAATACCAATCCGCTTGTACTGGCAATAGGGAAGTTGTACTGAGCCATTCTTGCTCGTGAATGAGCAGCTTGGCATTGGGGAAGTAGGCGGGCTTGTCTGTCGTAGCAGTGCTGGTACCGAGCCAGCGGCGTATGTCTTGGGTGTGCAAATGATCATAGCTAATATAGTCAATGTCTTCTGGCGTCAGTCCTGCTTTGGCAATGGCTTCAGTCACATCTTGCATGACGGGGGCGACCACGCTCTCAAGCGGCGACCAGTTTGGCATTTTGTCCGTCAAACGCTTAAAAAATGGTGTCTCACGGTCAGCGTCAATGTCAGAGGGAGAGAATAGCAACGTCTTTAATTCGCCCAAAAAATCATGATACTGAATGATAAAGAGACGATTTAGAATGTGTAGGTAGGGAAATTTATAGGTGCTTTGGGTATAAACCCCGCTGTAAGCGTACCACGTTGGGTAGGGCACTCTGACCATATTGGCGCTTTGATAAAACGGCACACACGGCTCATTCATAAAGCGCTCTCTGAATGCCTCGGCTTGTTTGCGTGCTGCCTTTAGACGCTCTTGTGGTAACGGGCTTTGACGAATGTCATCAAACTCATGAATGGCTTTCATGCCTAGTGCTTGCAAATCCATAATGCATTTCCTTATGATTGATGGAGATTTTTAGAGGGTTTTACTTGTTGCCTTAATGCTCGATTGATAGGCTACTTGACAGATGAATGAGATCATCTAACTATCAGCGTAAATAAGGCTTAAACGATAGTAGCAATATTGTTTTAAGCTTGGTAGTCGCTTTAGAGCACTCTTTAGTTTTTTAAAAACAGTATTCTAAAAACGGCCTAATCAAGCTGATCCCAGTAGGGCTCATCACCAAAACGCTCAGCAATAAAATCAATCAGATAGCGGCAGCGCTGCGATAAAAAACGATTTTTTGGATAGACGGCATAAGCGTTTAAGGTCGGCAGTTGATACTGCTCAAGTATGGATACCAGCTCACCACGTGCTATCTCTTGATAAGCTATGAAAGTCGGTATAAAGATAATGCCATGGCCTTTGACCGCCATATCGACTAAGAACTCGCCATTGGTGGCTTTGATTTTGGCGTTTATCGTGTGGTTATGCTTTTTTCCTTGGTCATCTATCAATTCTAGATTGCTTGTCTTGCTAAGACCATACTGCAAAAACTCATGTTCCTCTAACTCTGCCAGTGTGCTCGGTGTGCCATTCTTACTTAGGTACTCAGGGCTGGCACAGAGCGCGTAACGAATCAGCGCTAAGCGTTTGGCTTGATAGCTCGAGTCTTGCAGCTCTCTGATACGAATGGCCAGCTCATAACCTTCTTCTACCAAGTCAACGTGCCGATCGGAGAAATCGAGCTCAAAATTCAAGTGCGGATGCAAGGTGGCATACTCATCAATCACCTCACCGAGGTGCATCAGACCGAACGACAGCGGCGCCGTCATCTTCAGCGTGCCTTCGATACGAGTGGGGGTGCCGCTGGTTTGTTCATTTAATTCATCCACGTCATTCAAGATGCTGTTTGCCCGCTGATAATACTGTGCACCCGCTTCGGTTAAGTTGGATTGACGGGTGGTGCGGTTAATCAATTGACTGCCCAAGCGTGTTTCCAAATCCTTTAGCCGCCTGCTCACGGCTGACTTGGCGATATTTAGTTGCTCTGCTGCTTTGGTAATACTGCCTGCATCGACAATGCGTACAAACATTGCCATGTCTTCTAATTGCCCCATCCTAGCTGCTCCTTTGATGATTCTCACGAGTGCTTTTTATCAAAGCTGTTATCGCGGCTGCGGTATAGTCGACTTATTGTTGCCAATAATAGAACTATCATTTGTAATTATTGCTGTTTATTGAAGTACAGTCAACGAATATAATAGCGTCATTATTTGATTACCAGCTTATTTAAACACATTTTTGGAGAACACCTATGAACAAGCTACAAACGCTTAGTGCCCCAATTGGCCGCGTACTTTTATCACTGATTTTTATTGTGTCAGGCTTTAGCAAGATTGGTGGCTACGCTGCTACGCAAGGTTATATGGAAGCCATGGGCGTACCAGGCTTCATGCTGCCTTTGGTTATTTTGCTTGAGTTGTTTGGTGGTATCGCTATTCTTATTGGCTTTCAGGCGCGGTTAGTCGCATTGCTATTTGTTGGCTTCAACATCGTATCTGCCATTTTATTCCACAACTTCTTGGCGGATGCCTCAGAGATGAATAACTTTATGAAAAACATTGCGATGGCGGGTGGTTTTTTACTGATATTTGCCCACGGTGCAGGCGCTTATTCAATTGATAATCGCAATACGACCAAAATGTCGTCATAATGACGGTTGCTTAAAATCCTAAGCGATAGCAATAATCGCTAGGATCAATAACACAATCAATCATCATTATAATCAAGATCATGATTCATAAGTTATGATTAACAAGGAGTTACTATGACCGCATCAACGAATATTGCCCTAATCATCGGTAGTTTGCGCAAAGAGTCGATCAATCGCAAGTTTGCAGAGTACATCGTGTCACAGATACCGGATAGCATCACGGTATCAGAGGTCGATATCGCAGATTTGCCGCTTTATAATCAAGATTATGATAATACGACGATTGAGAGTTATGAGCGTGTGCGCGCGCAACTAAAAGCGGCTGATGCGGTACTGATTGTCACACCAGAGCACAATCGTACGATGCCAGCGGCACTAAAAAACGTGGTAGATATCGCTTCTAGGCCTTTTAAAGAGAGTGTGTGGACGGGCAAAAAAGTAGCGTTAGTGACGGCATCACCAGGCAGTTTCGGCGGCATTAATAGCGGGCTTGATGTGCGTAAAAGTATGCAAATGCTCTCTGCGCAAATGATGATTAACCTTGAAATAAATCTAAGCCGAGCGACTGAAAGCTTGGATGAACAGGGTGTCAGCAGTGAGAGAACGCAAAAATACTTGCAAAGATTTGTCGATGAATTGGTAGAGTTTGTGGGAAACACAGGTGCCTAATCCTAATAGCTCCGCACAACAGCACAACTCTGAACAGAGTAACAATCCAAATGACAGTCAGTCAACGCAGTTGAGCTTTTGGCAGCGTTATCAGACGCCTGTGTTGCTGACGGTCGTTGGCGGTGCCATTGATACCATTGGTTTTATCACTTTATTTGGTTTCTTTACCGCGCATGTCACGGGTAACTTGGTGATGGCGGGTAGTGGGCTGGTCAAAGGTGAGGACGGTCTGTGGATTAAGCTTGCTGCCTTACCGCTGTTTATCTTGACCGTCATGGTGACCAAGGTATTCATTGACAAGAGCAAAAAGCAGCACTTGATACTGAGCCATCTGTTCTTAGCCGAAGCGGTATTTTTGACGGCCTTTATGGTCGCGGGCTTATACTTTCAACCCTTTATTGATGCTGGAGATATCACCGTGGCCATCACTGGTGGCCTAGGTTTGATTGCGCTGGCGATTCGTAATACGGCCAGTAAAACGGTGATTAAACACATGAGTCCAACGGTGCTGATGACCGGTAATACCACGCAATTGGGGATTAATCTTACCGATTATTTGGTCAATCGCAGCGCCAAAAACGCCAATGATCTGGGACATAGCTCGGCCTTGGTATTGAGTTTTTTGATAGGTGCACTGGTGGGTGCTTTGCTATATATTAAGCTCAGCTTTTGGGCCGTTGGTTTGTTTGTGTTGCCAGTATTGTATTTATCTTTTAAAGCACGCGATAAAGAATTTTTGGCGCATATTGCTTAAGATAGAAGGTCTTTATTTAGGGTCTGTTGAACATTCAAATATTATGCAATCAAAAACGCCATGCTGTGAAGCATGGCGTTTTTTTACGTTCTAAAAACATCTTTACTAAGGCGCTGCATTGTGAAACACAGAGTTGTCTTGATATTCTGGATGCTTATCAATATAAGACTTTACATAAGGGCAGGTCGGTTTGACACGCAGGCCTTTTGCCGCGGCATCTTCTAAGATGTGTTTGACTAAATAGCCTGCAATACCCTGACCACCTAGCGCTTCTGGTACCTCAGTGTGTTTGTATTCGATGCCTTTTTCGCCTTGACTGGTCGTAAAAAACTCATAGTCTTCAAGAGCAATTTGATCACCAATATGAATCTCAAAACGCTGTTGCTCAGTGTTATCGATGACTTCGTAGTTTAGTGGTTCTCTGTTTGAATCGTTTGACATGGCTTGTCTTCCTTGTTGTTGATTGTGTGTTGTTAATTGCCTTATTATTGATTGGCTGTATGTATGGATTATCACGCTTTATAAACGCAGTTTAATTAACATTAATCATATTAACAGCTTATGCTAATCGTTTTGTTATAACAATATTACCCTATCTTAATGATGCTATTGTTCTTATAATGAGAATAGTAAGTTGCTATTTATTGGGTTTATCTAATCACTGACAACAATTATAATGGTTCCATTGTTTCAAAGAAGTGAATGAATCATCAGCTTGTTTGAGATTAACCTATTAATAAGTAAGGATATATTATGAAAACCATCTATCATGCAGCAGACTCTCGTGGCAATGCCGATCATGGCTGGTTAAAAAGCCGTCATACCTTTAGTTTTGCTAACTACCACAATCCAGAGCGTATGGGTTTTGGTGCATTACGCGTAATCAACGATGATTTTGTCATTGGTGGTCAGGGCTTTGGTAAGCACTCACACCGCGATATGGAAATCATCAGTATTCCATTATCTGGCAAGCTCGGTCATGGTGACAACATCGGTAACAATGGCATTATCGAGACTGGCGAGATTCAAGTCATGTCAGCGGGTACGGGCATTACTCATAGCGAGATGAATGGCGATAACGAAGAAGCGGTTAAGTTTTTACAAATTTGGGTGATTCCAAACAAAATGAACGTAGAGCCACGCTATCAGCAAATACGCATGGACGAGATCATGCAGCCGAATAAGTTCAATCAGGTATTGTCACCAAATGCTGATGATGCGGGTGTTTGGATTCATCAAAATGCTTGGTTTAGCATGGGTGATTTCGATAAAGGTTTGACCGAGACTTATCAGCTAAAAGATCCTAGCAACGGTGTCTATATATTTGTCATCAGCGGTAAAGTCGTTGTAAACGGTAACACTTTAGATACTCGTGATGGGCTTGGTGTTTGGGATACTAAGAACTTCACCATGGATGTAGAAGAAGATGCTAAAGTGCTACTAATGGAAGTACCTATGTAGGTTTATGTGTAAACTTATAAAAATAACCCACTCTCAACTTATTTTTGTAGGGGGTGGTGTTCTAAAAAGTATACTGGCATCAGACGTAGCCATAATTGATATAAAAGAACACCAGATCGAATACTTTAAAGTGATTATCAAGCTTTTTTGAGAAGCAACAAGTCTTTCTAACCGGCCGACGCAATCGGTGTCTAAGACGACAGTTATTGCCTTCAATCCCTATCGTATGCTGTTTACCAATTCGTTTGTTATCACTTTTAAAGGCGGTTATAAAACTGTCCCAGTTGTCCATACTGATAGAGCCATAGCTGACTGTAAGCTGCTTTAAACGTGCTCTTAACTTCTTAGCCGTTTTTAGGTCACGTTTGCCCCAGACATAAGCGACAATCTCATTAGTAGCACGGTCATAAGCGTAGATGAGCCACACTTTACGTTTCTTGCGATATACGTAAGTCCAGAACTCATCAACCTCTAAGCGTTCATAGTAGCGCTTCTAGGTACAATCTTGTAAATGGATGAGCCTATGGTGCTAAGCACTTTTCCAATACTAACCTTGGCTATAACTGCTATGTCTCTAACACCACAACCTCGGACAGTCATCAGTCGTATGATGTCTTCTATTCTAGAGTGACAGCCGTTATAGGTTATCGCATGATCGCCAATAAATTGGCGTTTACAGTCCTTACATTGATAGTTCTGCTTACCATAGCTTTTTATACCATTTTTCTTTAGACTAAGACTGTGACAGTCGGGGCAATTGATCTGTATTTGTGTCTTCATAACCTCAAATATATCATCTTGCTTCGGCTGTCACCCTCCTTTATTCCCTCAGCATACTTTTTAGAACACCACCTTATAGGGTGGGTTAGCGGCAGCGTAACCCGCCAAGTAGTCTAGATAACATTCGCCAATATAACATCGGCGGGTTACATTTTATCTTCATTCTCTACGAGAATTTAATAAAACTAACCCACCCTACGAGAGCTGAGTTCAGAACTCAGTCTAGGCCCAAATCTAAAATTAAAATATTTAAGATATCTAAAACTGTATCATTAAAAAATACAGTAATAAAAAACAAGTAAGGAGAGCTGAATAATGAGTATCGAAATCCTAGAGCCACGGTTGGCAGATGTTGGCGGTATTCCTATCGCGCGTCTTTTACCGAATAAAGGCAAAAAGCCAATTGGTGCTTGGTGCTTTTTGGATCATGCAGGCCCTGCTGAGTTTGGTGAAGATGAGTCAGGCATGCAAGTTGGCCGTCATCCGCATACTAACTTGCAAACCTTTAGTTGGATGTTGAATGGCGAAGTGCTGCACAAAGACAGCTTGGGTAATGAGCAAGTCATTACCAAAAACCAAGTCAACGTCATGACCGCCGGTACAGGACTCAATCAAGGCATCAGTCATACTGAGCAAAGCGTCTTTCCAGATACTGGTGGCTCACCAGATTCCGCACGGGCACTGAGCATGGTGCAGTTGTGGATTGCGCTACCGACGGATCAGCAGATCGAACGCGGTTTCCATCATTATCCAGAGCTGCCAACTTGGACGGAAGATAGCGTCGAGATGATACTGACGACGGGAAGCTATACCAGCGTCTCAGGCGAGCGTTATGAAGCACCGACGATACAGTACTCGAAGATGGTCGGAATCGATGTGTACTTCTTGCAAGACGGTGAGGTCACGCTCAACCTAGAGCCGGGGTTTGAATACGGTATCTTGGTCACAGAAGGCGAGATCGAGTCTGAAGGCAAAGTCTGTCCGCAAGATCAGCTACTACGCTTCCATGATAGCGATGTTGCTAATAATGAAAGCATCAAGTTGGTCGCCAAAAAGGGTACCCGCGTGATGTTTATCGGCGGCGAGCCATTGAATAACCAAGTGCTGCTGTGGTGGAACTTTGTTGCTGATAACAAAGAAGAGATTGAACAATCTATCATCGACTGGAACAATGGTCATGAGCGCTTTGGTGAAGTTGATTCTGATATGAAACGTCTAGAAGCACCAGCATTGCCTGAAGGATTTAAAGGCTAGGTGTTTAATATGGCTTTTATAGTCATAATGATTATTAAGATTTATTACAAAAAAAGAATACGGGTTCTATCCATTTATTCTTATACTAAAGCAGATTAAAGGGTATGGTTACTTGAGGCAACTCATTCAACCTACCTCCTCATTTTTACTTATTTACATTCATTCATATTTTGGAGAAAGTCTATGTCAGATTTACAAACACTACAACAGCTTGCTGAGAAGCGTCGTTCTATTTATGCTTTGAGCGATCAATTACCCGTATCAAATGACGAGATCATAAAGTTGATTGAGCATGCAGTATTGCATACCCCATCAGCGTTTAATTCACAATCATCGCGTTTGGTAGTTCTGTTTGGTGAAGAACATAATAAACTGTGGGACATCACTGAAGAGACATTAAAGGTTATCGTTGGCGATGACGAGAAGTTTCAAGGTACTAAAGATAAAATCGCAGGTTTCAGAGCAGGTGCGGGTACGGTATTATTCTTTGAGGACAAAGGTGTCGTTAGAAACATGCAAGAAGCCGCGCCTTTATATGCTGACAAATTCCCAATTTGGGCACATCAAACCAGCGCTATGCATCAGTATGTGATTTGGACGGCATTGGCGAGCATTAATGTCGGCGCAAACTTGCAACATTATAACCCTGTGATCGATCAGAGAGTCGCTGAAGCATGGAATATCGATAGCGATTGGGAGCTGAACGCACAGATGGTATTCGGTGCTATTGAGCAGCCAGCAGGCGACAAAGAATTTAAGCCTGTCGAAGAGCGTATGAAAGTGTTTGGTTAATCGCTTATCTAATAGCTATACAGATAATGTATAGAATAAAATATTGATTACGGCCGAAGAGCCTCGTTAATATGAACTGAACCCCATGAGTTGGATCCAACTCATGGGGTGTTTTTATGGGTTACGATATTGCAATACAAGGTGTAATGGACAAAATTCATGCTAAAAAGTAGAAGGTAGTCGCTAATGGACATAATTCATGCTATTTGCGTGACTTTGAGAGTAAAAAGTCTTTAATAAACCGTAACTTACGGTGCTCATTTAAGCCATGATGACTGTGTAATTGCCGCTTGAGCTCACTAAATAAACCTTCAAGCGTATTGGTTGTATTTGGTATATCTAAGTGCTCATATTCTTGATAAGTAAACAACCAATCACTGTTGGTTCGCAGGCTACGATAAGCACTTCTAAGACGCTTGTGCGTGTACCAAGTTCTACCCGTATCCTCATTGGTACTACGTTCACTGAGATAGGCTTCGTGAGTCAGGTACCAGTGATCTAAGCACTTTATGAACGCGGCTTTATCAAGCTGTGTTAGGGTCAAAGTAAGCTGCCTAAGCTCAATGCTAGCGATATTCTTAGGGCGACGAGTCAGGTAGCGAGTCACTATTTGTATCTGATGAAACTGGCACATCTGACAAGGAGTACTGGTAAATAGCGTTCTAAGTCCTCGTCTACCATCACAGGTGATGCTTTGTATATCAATGCCTAGCACCTTTAAGTAATCAATCCCTTGCTTATAGGCACTATTGGTTTCATGACTGACTATAGCGTAATGGAGAACCATTCTAGTGGCGTTGTCCATAAATACCATGAGACCAAACCCACGGCCAAAATAGGTCGTGTCCATGATGATATTAGCACGCTTAGGTCGTTTGATTTGGTACTCAATACTCACTTTGTCTAAGCGTCTTTGAATGGTTTTAAGACTACAGTGGTACTTGTCAGCCAGTTGTTTATACGTCTGTTTCCCTTGCGTATATTCAGTCCAAAGCATTTGGTTATTGAGTCTTGTGCCCCCTAAAAACTGCCGTTTGCAAGATAGGCATTGGTACTGTTGTTTGCCTAGTTTGCGTCCATTCTTTTTAGTGTGTTTATCACTACAAAAAGGGCAGTTTTTTGATTCATAGCGTTGATTCCTTGCAAATATAGACAGTATATAGCGTTAGACCCTGTGTCAGCATGAATTTTGTCCATTACACCCAATACAATAATAAATCTGAGCATTGAATAATAATCTTCTAGCCAAAGCTTTATGGCATAGACATTATGTCAGCACTAACCTCAGCTGAGATATCATCTATAAGAAATTAACGTTAATTATTATCGTCTTCTGCATGACTCACAAGATTGTTTTGATAGGTTTTTGGTGTTATTCCAAACCAAGTTTTAAAAGCTTTGAAAAATTGACTATGGGATTTGTAGCCTAGTAAGTATGCGACATCGGTGGTTGATAAGTTTTTTTTAGTCAAATACAGTTTGGCCAGTCGTTTCCTAGTTTCTTCTAGAACCTCTTGAAACGAGGTACCTTCTTCATCGAGCCTTCTTTGCAAAGTACTGACGCTGATGTTCATCGACTCTGCGACATGAATACGAGTTGGAGGGATCATACCTATCACTGTCTCAATGACTATTTGACAGCGCTGTTTGTAACTAAACCCAGAAAACTGAGTGGATAGCATGTTAAATAAGGGGTTAATAAAAAACTTTCTACCAAGCTCCTCTTCAGATTTTATCAATAAACCAGTCGCGTTTTTATAATGGTTTTTACACTTTAAATCATAGACCAAGCTTGTTTTATCAGCAGGCTCGGCAGGTACACCAAAGATGGATTGGTAGTACTCCAACTCGTATGTACTATTACGCTGCGCCACAGTTATCTTTTTCAAAACATTAGGGCAAAAAGCTTCTACGATTCTATAAACCAACACCATAGCCCCATCAATTTGATTTTTATTCATAATTTCTGGCGCGTTGGAGATAAAGTCGAATCGAAGCAGTCCTTTCTCTTCAGTAAGTTTCAGGGTAATAGATTGTGTAATCAGAAAGAAAAAACGCAGTACGAGTCGGCTGACTAATAAAAAGGGCAATTCATTATTTGTATGCGTGAAAGGTCTGACACAGTCGCTAATGGCTTTATAAAAAGGCAATGATTCAATATTAACCAATAAATTTAAATTTAAGCCTAAATAGTTGTCTTGCAACACGCTAGATAAGGCATGAACTTCCTTCATAACCTCTGTTACAGGGACTCTGTCCCCTTGGTAATCGTCCAGAGATAAAAACACTTCTGCAATTTTAGGAATGTCTTGAGCGCGATTTTTATTAAACAGGTATAAAGCCGCTGCTTCTCTTATGGCAAGCATTATACTTTTGTGGGTACTGTTTTCCAATTCTATCATTTTTTTTCAACTCAATTACGAGCAACGTTACTTGTCTTGGTTTAAGTCCAAACCACAGATCTTAACCTCTCAAGCGGTTAGTTTAAATAACTTTAGCTGTCTATGATAGCCCCAAGCTTATTCTAAAAAGTACTGTTCTAAGCGCCATTATTTATCTTAACGCTCCTCATCCATGCGCTTAATACTGTCTGGACTGGCAGCATAAATAGCATCTAACTCCTCTTCTGTTAAATAGCGCTCAACGATAGGAAAAAGCTCGCGCTCTTCGAATCGTATGTGATCGTATAGCAAAGTACCAAGCTCTTTGACTTCAACAACCGTTACCTCATTAGCTTTACTATTTTTACTATCTTTGGATTCTGTTGATATTTTGACTTTCGCCATGAATTCATACAGTGACTTATGCTGCTTCTCAAGCGTTTCAAGGACTGAGGCTACCTCTGACTGAGTCTCTTTATAAGGGAGTAGTGCATTGGCAATTAGAGTATCTTCAATTTGGAAGTGTTCATGCATGTCGCTGAGATAAGCGGTTAGAGCGCTCCAGTGCTTCGTAATGGCTGCATGATCATCAGGACATTCTTTGGCGTGACGAGCGATGTTTAGGCCAAGGTGATGTTGGCGTGATAAGGGCTGTAATTGATTGGCACGTTTCATGGGTAGATACCTCGCTGTGTGGATAAAAATGACGATAGCTGTTCACAAACTATAGCAGTATTTTTATAGCAAATAGTGATCCTGAACATAGGCAATACATAACTCATAAAAGGCTTGGGCTGGCGGTGAGATGGTTTTATTCGCCAACTTAAAGATACCAATTTGCCTGTCCAAAGCTGGCTCAAGTAAATCAATCCAAACCAGCTCTGGCTCATTAGAAGGGAAGGCAAGCTTGGGCAAAGTTGTGATGCCAAGGTCATTGCGCAGTAGTGAAAATAAGGACGTGATGTTTTCGACCGTGTAGCGCGCATTGCGATTGAGTACTGCGGCAGGCGTGTTTTCAAGCAAGCGACAAGTACCGTTATAAATAAAAGGCTGCGTGACCAACTGTGTCCATTTAAGGCCTTTTTTGCGTTGGCTCTTTGTCTGACTGTTTGACTGGTTTTTTAATTGATTTAACGAATTGTTTTTTAAGCAAACCACGCCGATAGGGTCTGAGACGAGCGGAGTAAAGTCTATATCTGTCTGATCCATACTGGTACAGTTGCCCAATGCCAAATCCACCTCTCCTGTCAGCAGCCGATTGGCTACTCCGACAGCGTTATCATCTATCAATACAATCTCGATATCTGGGTATTTCTTAGAGTATTCGACCAGTACGCTAGGCAACAGCTTAGTCACCAATGAGGGCACGCTGGCAATCCTTATTTTACCCTTGTCACCTGCTGCCGCTGCTTTTAGGTCCTCTTCCAATGCTCGATAGCTATTGAGGAACTGTTCAATCTTTGGTAAACAGGTTTCGCCAAAAGGGGTCAGTGTGGCTTTATTACCACTTTCAAACAAACGCTGACCGAGTGTTTTTTCCAGCTCTTTGATAGACGCTGACAACGCTGCTTGCGTGCGATGGGCATGGTGAGCGGCGGCACGAAAACCGCCTTCTTCTACCACCAATAAAAAATGCCGTAATTGCTGTAGTTTCATGATTGTCTCACCTATCTGTAATTGCTTGTCTACGCTTTCTCATTTTTAATTTTGAAAACTTCTCTGGTGTTTATTATTTGTTACTTATCAAGTGCTTAAGAATTGACCTAAGCATTCGGCACTCAAAAATAATGATAGATTTAATCTATCATATCTAAAGTTTAATTAGTTAGATTTATCACTGGTAATTGCGTAGGATAAAGCACATACCAAATGAACACGCTAAAACAAAGATTTGGTGCCACCATTTATTGAAAGGATAGGACAGTATGGCGACTCCCTCAACCAAGCAAGCGGTTAAAACTTCACTTTATGCCTCTAAGTCACCGTTAGAGTGGGCGATCACTAATAACGGTAATTTATATACCGCGCAGATTCCTATTGACGAAGATGGTGAAGTGGTCGCAGGCGGTATTGAGGCGCAAACTCGGCAAACGCTAGACAATCTTAAGCACACATTAGAATGTGCGGGTGTTGGCATGGATTCGGTATTGCAGGTCCTTATTTATGTGACCGATCGCGAGTATCTAAAAACCGTTAACCAAGTGTATGCTGAATATTTCACCGCACCATACCCAAATCGTGCAGCGCTGGTGATATCAGGACTTGCTCGAGAAGAGATGCTGGTAGAGCTGGTGGTTTATGCCGCTGTGCCCTAAGCTTTGAAAGTCGGTGAACACTCAGTTTTCAATTCAATATGAGCTGTTGTAGGCTGTGGCTTTAGCCCAGCATTGTTATTGTACAAAGTCTTAAGCTGGGCTAAAGCCACAGCCTACGCCTCAAACTTTTAACCATTTCATTAAGGATTCTATTATGTCAGTCCAAAACACCCAAAAAGTATTACAACAAGACCCAACCAAATCAATCTATATCAATGGTGAATGGCAAGCGGGCGTCGATACGATTGCCAATATCAACCCATCAGATACTAGCGAAATCGTTGGTGAGTTCGCGCAAGCCAGTCAGGAGCAAGTCAAAGATGCTATCGCTGCTGCGCGTCAGGCCCAGCCAAAGTGGGAAGCGACGCCACTCGAGAAGAGACAGTCTATTCTGCAAGCGATCGGCGATGAAATGATTGCCCGCTGTGATGAGTTGGGTACGTTGCTCTCACGTGAAGAAGGCAAACCATTTGCGGAAGGTCGCGGTGAGATTTATCGCGCGGGTCAATTTTTTCATTACTACGCTGCCGAAGTATTACGCCAAATCGGTGATACGGCAGATTCAGTTCGTCCTGGGGTAAAAGTGGAAGTCACTCGTGAAGCCGTCGGTGTGGTCGCAATTATCTCGCCTTGGAACTTTCCAACCGCGACAGCCGTATGGAAAATCGCGCCCGCTTTAGCCTTTGGTAACAGTGTGATTTGGAAACCTGCGAACTTAACGCCTGCCAGTGCGGTGGCGTTAGCTGAGATCATTCACCGTCAAGGCATGCCAGAGGGTACGTTTAACCTACTATTAGGCGGCGGCTCTAGCGTAGGTGATGCCCTTATTAACTCAAAAGATATCGATGCAGTCAGTTTTACAGGTTCTGTCGCCACAGGTCGCAAAGTTGCAGCTGCTACGGCACCGAACTTCATCCGCTGCCAGCTTGAAATGGGCAGTAAAAACGCTTTGGTCATCGCTGATGATGCAGATTTACAACTTGCCATTGATATGGCGGTTTCTGGTGCTTTTGGTGGTTCAGGACAGAAATGTACCGCTTCTTCTCGTCTCATCGTTATGGACAGTATCCATGATGCCTTCGTCGAAGGTGTGGTCGCAAAAATGAAGACGCTAAAGGTCGGTCATGCGCTTGAGGATGGCATTTTTATGGGGCCTGTGGTCGATGATAAGCAGCTGGCAGCAAATATGGACTGGGTCGAAAAAGCCAAACAGTCTGGAGCCAATTTAGCTTTTGGTGGTGAGCGTTTGGAGATGGCGCATGATGGCTATTATATGGCGCCGACCTTGTTTACTGAGACCGATAATAGCTGGGATGTCAACCAAGAAGAAGTGTTTGCCCCGCTTGCTTGTGTCTTGCGTGTCAATAGCTTGGAAGAGGCGATCGCGATGACCAATGATACACGCTTTGGTCTGACTGGCGGCATCATCACCCAAAGTCTGCGTAGTAGTGCGATGTTTAAAGAGCAAGTACAAGCGGGCTGCGTGATGGTCAACTTAGCGACGGCGGGTACCGATTATCATGTGCCGTTTGGTGGCCGTAAAGAATCGAGCTTTGGTCCACGCGAGCAAGGTCAGTATGCCAAAGAGTTTTATACCATCGTCAAAACCGCTTATCAAAAAGCGTATTAGTCTATAACAGATAGTAAGGGTGATTTTGCGTAGGGTGCGCCACGCGCACCAATTTGAAGAGATAAGTATTTTTCTCTTCAAATTGGTGCGCGAGGCGCACCCTACGCGTAGCCTACGCCTTTGCTCATAAAATTAAGAAAGCATAAAAAGGAATGGATATGTACCAAGATCATATCGTCATTGACGGATTACAGTATAGCCATTGGGATCGCGACTACTTCAAGATGCTAAAAGATAGTGGTATCAATGCGGTACATGCCACCTTGGTCTATCACGAAGATGCGCGTCAGACCATGACTCGCTTTGCTGAATGGCACGCACGCTTTGAGCAGAACAGCGATTTGATTATGCCCGTGTATTCGGTCGCTGATATCAAAACGGCAAAAGAGCAGGGCAAAGTCGGTATCTTTTTTGGCGCGCAAAACTGCTCACCAATCGATGACGAGATTGGCCTGATTAGCGTCATGCGCCGTTTGGGTCTACTAATTATGCAGCTGACTTATAACAACCAAAGCTTACTGGCGACCGGTTGTTATGAGCAGAACGATAGCGGTGTTACGCGCTTTGGTCAGCAGGCGATAGCCGAGATGAATCGCGTCGGGATGATTATCGACATGTCGCACAGTGCTGAGAAGTCTACGCTTGAGGCGATAGAAGTCTCCTCGCGTCCGATATGTATCAGCCATGCCAATCCGACCACGGCGCATGATGCCTTGCGTAATAAATCGGATACGGTCATCAGCGCCTTAACCAAAGCGGGCGGGCTATTAGGTTTTAGTTTATATCCGTTTCATTTGCCCAATGGTAGCGCATGTACGCTTGATGATTTTTGCACCATGATTGCTAATTGCGCTGATAAATACGGCGTCGAGCATTTAGCCATTGGCAGTGACTTGTGTCTCAATCAACCGCAAGCAGTGCTTGAGTGGATGCGCAATGGACGTTGGTCAAAAGCGATGGATTATGGTGAAGGTAATGCCAGTAATTCAGGTTGGCCAGATACCCTGCCGTGGTTCGCTGGCAAGGACGGTATGGAAAACATCTATAACGGTCTGCTAAAGCATGGCTTTAATGAGACTGATGCTGGAAAGATCATCGGTCAGAACTGGTTTGATTTTTTGGAG
Source organism: Psychrobacter sp. H8-1 (assembly GCF_904846575.1). NCBI lineage: Bacteria > Pseudomonadati > Pseudomonadota > Gammaproteobacteria > Moraxellales > Moraxellaceae > Psychrobacter > Psychrobacter sp. H8-1. The sequence goes on along the minus strand of NZ_CAJHBG010000001.1, from coordinate 2,342,053 downwards.
CAAGGCTTGAAGCCTTTGGCTTAAATATTAAGACTCTAAAGCTCATTTTTGAAGGCTCGTTTTTTAGAGGTTCGTTGTTTAACTCCGAGCTTTGCAAGCTATTACTCGAAAGCGCTATAAGACGAACGACGTTTTATAGCGTTAAACCTCCTTTCAGATAGAAAGGTAATGAGATTATTGAGACATATCCAAATAATATAACGCCTGATTTAAAACGTAACGTTAGCATATGGAGCCGCATCATGGCCGATTTAAAGGGATTTAACAACGATGAGCAAGGACGCTCAGCTGTCGCCAATATAGCAGCAGATAGCGCGCATCATGTATCGCCCCCTATACAGACAGAGACCGAAACCGATACTTTAGGGCTCAAAAACCCAGCGTTTTGGTACAGTGGTGGTTTTATTGTTGCTTTTGTTCTGATGGCTATCTTTGCAGAAGAGCGCTTGGCAAAAATAGTGGAAGTGGGTTTTGCTTGGTCGGTCAATATCTTTGGTCCTTTTTGGCAAATACTGCTCCTAGCGACCTTTGTGATTGCGTTAGCCGTTGGCGCTGGTCGTACTGGACGTGTCATTTTAGGCAACTTACCTGTGCCTGAGATGGATAGCTTTAAATGGATGGCTATCTTGTTTTGTACGCTACTTGCTGGCGGCGGGGTATTTTGGGCAGCCGCTGAACCCATTGCTCATTTCGTCTCAGCACCGCCTTTATACGGTGAGTCACCAGACTTGCAACAGCGCGCATTTAACGCCTTGTCACAATCCTTTATGCATTGGGGGTTTTTGGCGTGGTCTATTGTGGGCAGCTTGACCGCTATTGTGGTGATGCATTTGCACTATGACAAAGGCTTGCCGCTGAAGCCGAGTACCCTGCTTTATCCTATGTTTGGCGAGCGCGTGCTCACAGGTCAGACGGGCGCGATCATCGATGCTTGTTGTATCGTCGCGGTTGCTGCTGGCACGATCGGCCCTATCGGCTTTTTGGGTTTACAAACCAGCTATGCACTCAATGCTTTGTTTGGTATTCCTGATACCTTCACTACCCAGCTGATTATTATCATCTTCGCTATTGTACTTTATACCATTTCAGCGATTAGTGGGCTGGCTCGTGGTATGCAGCTCCTTAGCCGCTTTAACGTCATATTGGCCTTTGCGCTGATGGTCTTTATTTTAATCTTTGGACCAACCAATTTTATTGTCAACGGCTATATTCAAGGTATCGGCACCATGGTTGATAGCTTTATCCCGATGGCAACTTTTCGCGGTGATGAAGGCTGGCTCAGTTGGTGGACGGTGTTCTTTTGGGGTTGGTTCTTGGGTTATGGCCCGATGATGGCTATCTTTATTGCCCGTATTTCACGTGGTCGTACGATTCGAGAGCTTATTACCACCGTTTGTATCATTGCGCCACTGGTCACCTGCTTTTGGTTCACCATCGTTGGTGGTTCGGGGCTTGCGTTTGAGATTGCCAATCCCGGTAGTGTCAGTAGCGCTTTTGAAGGCTTTAACTTGCCAGGCGCGCTATTAGCGGTCACGCAGCAATTGCCGTTTCCATTGATTACCTCGATACTATTTTTGATTTTGACCACCGTCTTTATCGTAACTACTGGTGACTCGATGACTTATACCATTAGTGTCGTCATCAGTGGTGAGCGTGAGCCAAACGCTATGATTCGTACCTTCTGGGGCATCATGATGGGGGTTACCGCTATCGTGTTAATCTCGCTTGGTTCGGGCGGTGTGACGGCGTTGCAATCGTTTATCGTGATTACAGCAGTTCCCGTTTCTTTTGTATTGCTGCCGTCGCTATGGAATGGGCCGCAGATCGCCCAGCAAATGGCACGTGATCAAGACTTATATCGTCCGAATCGAGTTGAGACAAATTATAAAATCACTCAAGAAAAAATCTTGAAAGGGGAAGAGTGAGATGATGACGCACTGCCTGTCAAAAGAGAGGACAAGTAGTGCGTCACAAAAAGCCAGTAACTAAATTATTGATTGAAGTCGTAAAATGGCCATCACGGGTTAAAAGTAATCACCAAGTTGCTGGCTTAATATATTATCTAAGGTGGTGAGATTATGAACATGTTTTATGCAGCAGATGAAAGCATTGACGTAGCGAAGCAGACTCTACTCAGCGCTAATTTAAGATCGCCAGATATAGTCATGAATGCTGAAAGACTGGGCGCCATGCACCAGACGCGCATCAGCTTTGTGCGTACTTTACTGCGTAAAATTGATAGAGAGAAATGGACGCTAAGCACGCATCTTTGGGATTTGGATGACAATGGTTATGGGCATGTAATTTATAGACTAACGACGCCCGAGCATACTTATCATCTGGTGGTATTCTGTAATGAGATTGCCGATGAGGAGCGTAATGATCGAGTTATCGCTCAAAAATGGGACGTTACCTTTGGTCTGGTTTTTGGTGAGATTGGTCAAGAGCTGCTCGATAATCTCAAAGCCAATGTGCCGCTACAAGAAGCAGGTCGCAACTCCAATATGGTGCTGGTGTTGGCACGCGCGAACAAAAGCGTGCGGGTCTTTGATCATATCGTTAGTGCGCTCGCTGAAGGCAAGCAGCCAGACCTTGAGGTACTCGCGCAAGTCGGATATATCCTGCGTACCACAGCAGTCTATGGCAATGGGAAATTTGGTATTTATGATTTTAAACCTTTAGATCATAGCGAAGACTTTAATCAGTCGTTTCGTGCGCAGATGTGTGCGGTTTATTTACTGCGAGAATTTAGCCTTGATTGGGTTGATTTTTTGGCCAAGAAAAAGGGCGGTAGTAAAGCGGCCGCGCTCCATCCAGAGATTAAGCGTTATCTCGGAATCGGCAATGCGACTGGTCTGGGTATGGCGCCGTATCTTATCAACCATCCTTGCGTCGTTGATCAATGGCTCACCACTCGTGAAGAAGCCGTGCAAGCGACTTTGGTCTGCGATATTGAAGCGCAAAAGGCAGCGTACTTTTCCAGCTTACTTGCGCGCGCCATTCAGCACTTTACCGAAATCGTTACCATCAATGAGCAGCAAGCCACATTAAACGAGGCTGTCGTTACAGAGTTGACCTCCTTACAAAGTGATTTGATGACGACGATTGAAGACTACAAGACATGGGCAGAGTTCCTGCAAGCTCATGATCATTTAAGTTTTGAGAGCCAAGAAGTCATCATCTCTTGCTTGATGGAGCTGTATCCTGAGCGTGTGGATGCGTTCCAAGAGATGGTCAACGCCGATGAAACCTTATCGCTACCGAAAGGCAAAGTGATTCAAGATTTGCTTGACGTCTTAGAGGCGCGTTATCAATGGGCAATTACTATTGACTTTGATGAGCCTAAAAATAGCTATTGGTTTTGGTATCGCTCGGTGGATAAAGAAGAACCACGTATGGGCGTACGCGGGCAAGAGCCTGGTGCTGATAGAGAGCTGGCATTGGACATCGCACGGCAAGCAAAAAATCTGTACTTGGCATTACAGCAAGCTGATCCACAGCAGCTGATATCTGAGTTTATGTTAAGCAAACCTAAGTACCGCTCTATCGCTCGCCGTGTATGGACCATGGGTCACAAAAAAATGGGTGATATCCAGATGAACGTCTTGCATAAGACCGCATTACCCATGCATCTGCTACGGTGTAAGCTATCGATGTTTGGCGCGACCAAGTTCGATCCCAGATCTGATCGCTGGGTGCGAATCACTTTGTTCCAAGGGGCGCCTTTATTTAGCGAGGTGCATAGTGATGAATGGCTGTTTCCTTTACTGCCCAATTTGTCAAAAGAAGCTTCGTCAATAGAAGAGTCATCCACACAATAGGGAGGTTTGGACATGATTGTATCGCATAATGAAATCGTAGCAATGGTGTATAAAGCCTTTACTGGCATGCACCGAGAAGTAGGCGAGGCTGATGTGATCGCTTCAATGGTGGCTGAGCTGGAGATGGCAGGACTCGACGGTGTACGCCACTTTAATAATGCCAGTCCATATATCTTAACTGAACAAGATACGCCCATTGATATCGTCCATCAAGAAACAGGCGCGATTCGCTTTGATTTGCATGGCAGCAGTTTGATTTGTCACTTGCCTGCCATCATGGACTACGCACTAGAAAAAATGGGCTATCTGGATCATTTTCAAATTTATATAATGAACTGTCATAATCGCTGGCTGGCCTATAGTGAGTTGGTTAAATTGGCTGATAATGGCATTGCCTGTCTGGCGAAATGGGATAATGGTACAGCACCCAAGCATACTTTATTTACGCTTAATCAAGGCTTTGTCTATCCTGATTTGTACTTTTTTAATGAACCACAAGACAATTATAATACCAACGATATGATCATTGAGCTGGCGACTGCTAACTTCGATATTGAGCAAGACATCGAGCATTTCGATCATAAGATATCGACGGATGAGCTGTTTGAGACCCATCAGCGCTCATGGAAAGAGGGCATTCATGTCGATGATAAACAGTGGGCGATACTCAAAAAAACAGCTGCGGCTATATTGGTGGAAAACAGCGAGATGTCAAGTAAAGGCGCAGGCGGGGTATAAAAACTCATGCTTATTAACCGCTGTAAAAAGCCATTAATAAGCATGAGCCGTAACAACTAGTAGACGTCTATCTTTTTAGAGTACAGTTGACCTTGTATACACGGTCGTTTACTGAGCGGATACTTAGGATGCCAACTTTGGCTTTAGTCTGCCACTCGTAGCTGGCTGTAGAGCTTGACTCTTTAACATAACGAGCACCAGAGCCTGATACTGCTTGTCTAAGACTGACTTTTTGATTTTTTATACCGAGTCTGGGTAGAGTCAGGCTTAAGTTAGCGACTTTGCCATTGGCTACATAAGCGGCGGTCACTTTAGAGTTGTCATCACAGGTAAAGGTTTGAGCTTGCGTGCTACTACTATTCATGGGTGCGTTCGTCGCGCAGGCTGCTAGTAATAAGGCAACAGGGGTGACAGCCAGTGACTTTTTCATAATATTCCTCAACGGTACTAATAATTCATCAGAGTAACGAAACGAGGCATATATTACATCAAACTGGGTTTTTTCTTGTTGTGATTTGGCTGAGTGATTGTCACAATCAAAGCGCTGAAGACGAAACAAAAGAGTAGTAACTGTTTGAACAATCCTGATTGGCCTGATTGTCTTGTCAGCCTTCGCCAGTATTTGACGAATCAAAGTCAACTATCGCCATGCTAGCTGATGTCGTACTGACTTGGCGTGCCGCCATTCTTTCATTGGCTTCTTGCACGGCTTTTTCGACCAAAGCATAGTCCGAATGGCGTACATCTTGCCCGCTAATATAGTTAATCACCAGCTCGGCGACGTTCTGTGCATGGTCGCCAACACGCTCAAGCGCGCGTAATACCCACATGATATTAATGACCTTTGAGACGTGCCGTGCATCCTCCATGATATAAGTCATCAAGGCTCGAATCGCCGATTGGTATTCATCATTGACCACGCCATCATTACGCATGACTTCAAATGCCTGCTCCGCATTGGACTGACTAAAGGCTTCTAGCGCATTGTGTAGCATGATACGAACCTGATTGCTTAAATGTTGGACCTCAGCGTAACCGTATGATGACTTGCCTTGTGCTGCAATTTTACTGGCCATTTGGGCGATTTTGACCGCTTCATCGCCGATACGCTCTAAGTCAACCACGCCTTTACTAATGGACATGACCAAGCGTAAATCACTGGCAGCTGGCTGGCGTTTGGCGACCAACAGTAAGATATGCTCATCGAGCTCAACTTCCATGCGATTGATATCAAAATCCATGTCGATGACTTCTTGTGCCAGCGTTTCATCTTTATCGATAAGCGCATGGATGGCTTTGGCGACTTGGTTGGCAGCGCTATCACCCATGTATAAAAATAAGCGAATGGCCTCATCAAGATCTTGATCAAAACTTTTAGAGATATGCTTGTCACTTTGCATGAGAGGTATTCCCTGAATATCCGTATTTTAGTTTAGTCAGTTCAACATAAAAGAAGGGCACTGTTAATGACGTGCTACTGGGATAAATTTTTCTCGCTTTCTGTGCGCAGGCCAGACAGATGCTTTGCAAAATTCACCCCAGCAGTACATGTAACTTTTAAAATCAAACAGCTATAGCGTGATATGTTTTGAGTTTACATAAATAGTTTTAATCTGCTCAACGTTAACCATAACGACCCGTAATATAATCTTCCGTCGCTTTTTGCGTAGGCGTAGTAAATACTTGATCCGTTTCGCCCATCTCAATCATATCGCCCAAGTACATATAGACTGTATAGTCTGATACTCGCGCCGCCTGCTGCATGTTATGGGTGACGATGGCAATGGTGTAGTCGTTTTTTAAATCTTCTATCAAATCTTCGATTGCGCCCGTTGAGATAGGATCCAATGCGGAGGTTGGTTCATCAAGTAACAGCACTTCAGGCTTGGTAGCGACACTACGGGCGATACACAGTCGTTGCTGCTGTCCGCCTGATAAAGATAAGCCTGACGCTTTTAGCTTGTCTTTTACTTCTGGCCATAATGCAGATTTTTTTAGCGCCCATTCCACGCGATTATCCAGCTCAGCTTTGCTTAACTTTTCATAGAGACGCACACCAAAGGCGACATTATCATAGATGGACATCGGGAACGGAGTAGGCTTCTGAAAGACCATACCGACTTGCGCGCGCAGCAGGTTGACATCGACGTCTTTGCCTAAGATGTTTTTGCCGTCAAGGTCGATATTGCCTTCTGCACGCATGCCGGGGTATAGGTCATACATACGGTTAAAGGTACGTAGCAGGGTCGATTTTCCGCAACCTGAAGGGCCGATGAAGGCAGTCACTTTCTTATCAGGAATGTCGATATTGATATTTTTTAGCGCCTGAAAATCACCATAATAAAAACTCAAATCACGAATCTGCATTTTTGCTGCAGGCATGTTTTTGGGAATATCATGCAGTGTTTGCTTGGTTAAGTTTGCCGCATCTGGCTGCTGCATTTGCGCTGACGTCGACATCGGTCTGTTTAGTAGATTGCCTGTTGGCGTATTGAAATTATTCGTATTAGTTGTTGTACGGGCTTTGCTTATGACGTCATTCATAATGTTATCCAACCTAGCTTAATGAATATAAATTTAAGTAAATGCTGTCTGTAGAGTGATTTGGCGGCAGGCTTTATTGACTCTGACTGCTATTTGGTTTGACCGCGACTGCCAATGAATCTTGCCAAGACATTTAATACCAATACCGAAGCAGTGATAAGCAGTGCCGCTGCCCATGCGAGTGCATGCCAATTGTCATAAGGGCTCATGGCAAACTGATAGATGGTATTAGGCAAGTTAGCAATCGGCTGGCTCATATCGGTACTAAAGTATTGGTTATTCAATGCCGTAAATAGCAATGGCGCCGTCTCACCGGTGATTCTGGCAAAGGCCAACAATACGCCTGTGGTAAGCCCAGCTCGAGCTGCTTTGATAGTCACTTGCGTGACCATTTTCCACTTCGGTGTACCCAGTGCATAAGCCGCTTCACGAATACTGTTGGGCACTAAATTAAGCATGTTTTCAGTCGTACGTACAACCACAGGAATGACAATCAATGCCAATGCCAGTGCGCCGGCCCAACCAGAAAAGCTTTGGCCTTTTACCATCAAGGCATAAATAAAGAGACCAATCACAATCGACGGTGCAGAGAGCAAAATATCGTTTAAGAATCGCGTCACTTTGCCAAGCATGCTGCCTTGCGAAAACTCAGACAAATAAATCCCTGTCATCAGGCCAATGGGCGCACCGATGAACAATCCCGAAAACGCCAACATGACTGAACCAACAATGGCGTTGCGTAAACCGCCTGCGCTCATCGGCGGCGGCGTGTCGGCAGTAAATATAGGCATTTGCACCATGCCTTGGAAACCTTCAACGAAGAGCGTAAATAAAATCCAAAACAACCAAATTAGGCCAAAAACCATTGCTGACATAGCAAAGCCTAGACCAAGCTTATTGGCCCAGCGCCGCTTGTTATAAAGGCGCTTGTTATAACGACCTTCAAAGCTTGTCTTAACAGGTAGCGCTGAATTCATAGCATCAGTAGGCATAACACTCATTTCCCATATTTTTATCAGTACCAATAACCATCAAAATCTGTCAAAAAACCGAGCTACTATCGATTACCTGCTTTGTGATCCATGCGCATCAGCATCAGCTTAGCTAACGACAGCACAATGAAAGTGATGACAAATAGAATTAAACCTAAATGTAATAACGACGCCAGATGCAACTCACTAGAGGCTTCTGCAAATTCATTGGCAAGGGCTGAGGTAATGGTGACCCCAGAAGTAAATAGACTGGGACTGATATTAAAGGCGTTGCCGATAAGGAAGGTCACGGCCATGGTCTCGCCAAGGGCACGACCCAGTCCTAAGATGACGCCACCAACGACGCCAGCTTTGGTATACGGCAAGATAATCTTGAACATGACTTCCCAAGTCGTCGCCCCCATGCCGTAAGCCGATTCTTTTAATAAATCTGGTACCACGGAAAAGACGTCGCGCATGGTGGCCGCGATAAAAGGAATAATCATGATGGCAAGTACCAGTGAAGCGGTAAACATCCCCAGCCCCATTGGTGCACCTGTAAATAGCTTACCGATGATGGGCAGTGGGCCAACGTGTTCGATAAACCACGGCTGAATGTGATCGCCAAAAAAGGGCGCAAATACAAACAACCCCCACATACCGTAAATGATAGAGGGGATACCTGCCAGCAGCTCAATAGCGATACCGAGGGGCTTTTTTAAGAAATTCGGACACATCTCGGTCAGAAATATCGCAATACCAAAGCTGACTGGTACGGCAATTAAAATAGCGATAAACGAAGTGACCAGCGTGCCATAAATAGGCGCTAGCGCACCGTACTCATTGGCAACCGTATCCCAGTTATTACTGGTATAAAAGCCGAGACCAAATGTTTGAATGCTTGGCCAAGCGCCAATAACTAAAGAGACTAGAATGCCGCCCAATGATAAGAGAACGAGGATGGCAAAAGCCTTGGTTGCATTGACGAATAGCGCGTCGTAACGTTTTTGTTTAGCCAGTTGGGACCTTAGGTCATTCATAAGTGTCTCAGCATTAAGTAGGGTTAGATCAAAAGTTTTAGAGAGTTTAATCAGGTCTTATCACAGCAAACTAAATCTTAATCAGTAGTGCTATTAACGGTAATTAATAACTCCACTTTTAAATTTGTTGTGATAAAACCTCTTAAACAACGACTGGAGAATAATTATTTAAGAGGGTAACTTTAGAATCATTACAAGGTTTTTTAAAAACTACTGAGCTGGAGTATAGACTGGCTGACCATCACTGCCTTTGACTTCATTCCACTGCGCTTTAAAGAGCGCAACAGCGGTATCAGAGAAAGGAACATAATCAAGGGCTAAGGCATCATCATCGCCTTGAGCGTAAGCCCAGTCGAAGAAGTTCAACACGCCAGCCACTTGCTGTGGGTTTTCTGGCTGCTTATGTACCAAGATAAAAGTAGCAGCTGCGATTGGCCATGCTTGCTCCGTCTCAGAGTTGGTGATGACTTTATAAAAGCCTGCTTGCTGTGACCAATCGATATCACCTGCCGCTGCAAAGGTCTCAGCAGATGGCTGCACGAAGTTGCCCGCCGCATTTTTTAGTGCCGCATGTGCCATGTTGTTTTGCTTGGCGTAAGCGTACTCGACATAGCCGATAGAGTTTTTCATACGATTGACGTAACTTGATACGCCCTCGTTACCTTTACCACCTGCACCCGTGGCAGAGGTTGGCCATTTGACGGTTTTATCAACACCAACGCTGTCTTTCCAGTCAGTTGAAACCTTGGCCAGATAATCGGTGAAGTTAAAGGTCGTACCTGAACCGTCCGAACGAAATACGGTGGTAATGGCAGCATCAGGCAAGGTTAAGTCTGGGTTTAGATTAGCAATAGCAGGGTCATTCCAGTTGCTAATTTTTCCTAAATAGATATCCGCTAAAGCCGCACCGTCCAATTTCAGCTGGCCTGGCTCTACGCCATCGATGTTTACAATCGGTACGACGCCACCGATAACGGTCGGAAACTGAATAAGCCCTGCTGCGTCCAACTCTTCAGGTGTCATCGGTGCATCAGACGCACCGAAATCTACCGTTTTTGCTTCGATTTGCTTGATACCACCAGAGGAGCCGATTGATTGGTAGTTCACCTGACCGCCAGTCGCGGCATTGTAGTCATAAGACCATTTGGCATAGATAGGTTGCGGGAATGAAGCACCTGCACCGGTGATATTCATGGCGATGTTTTCAGCAGATTTAAAATCAGTCGCTGTAGTAGACGCTGTACTAGTGGTGGTTTCAGCCGCTGTTACGGCGCTACTGCTATCAGCAGCTGAGCTTGAGGGGTCGGTCGATTTATTACAAGCTGTGAGTACTAAGGTACAACTAACAGCGACTGCTAATAACGAATAACGCATGTAGGACTCCTAAAGTTTGACAAGGGTGCAAGACGTATTACCTGTGAGATGTGTCGCAGTTTGCCAAGCTTTGATGACAGTTTGATGACAATAGGAAAAATCTTATGATTAATAAAAGGTCTTTTGTCCAAACGATTGAAAGTATTGGTGTTTTTTATTAGGTATAAATAGAAGTGTGATAAGGCGTTAAGAAGTAAGCGTCATCTTCCAGTGTTATTTTACAAACTCAGGACAAAGTCAGAATTAGTGCTAAAATAGCAGCCACGAGCTAAGCCATCCATCAATCGATTGAACAAACACGCGATGAAGAGAAGTTTTTATGAGTGCGTTTTCTAATTTTGGCTTATTTATTACTTTAAGCCTGCTAATCTCAATAGTGTTGGCTTTGATAGTCATTGCACCTTGGCTGCGTCTAAAAAAACATCCAGATATTGTAGTAGACAATCAACTCATCGATATCAATATTGATGTCTATAAATCAAGACTGCGTGAGCTAAGTACTGATAAACAAGAGGGAGTCATCAGTGAGTCCCATTATCAAGCGCAAAAAACAGAGCTTGAGCGTCAATTATTGGATGCTGAGCAAGTGACGACAGCCATGCAGCCCCCAAGTTTGGTCAGTCGTTTGATGCTCATACTCTGGATACCTGTGCTGGCTGGATCGGCTTATATGATTATCAGCGACCGCAGCAATGTGTTCACTTTATGGCAAGAGCAACAAGTCGTCGGTCAAGTAGCAGATGATTTGCTCACGGGCAAGATAGACGAACCGCCAGAGTGGGCAATGAAAGAAGGGTTGGCGCTTTTTTCTGCGATGCAGACCAACGTCCACCACAATGCGCATGACCCACAGCGCTGGTTAAAGCTCGCTGAGATGTTTTTGTCATTTGGGGCGACCGAGTCAGGTCTAGAAGCGCTATCGAGGGCTTATAGATTGTCTCCTGATAATGAGGATGTTGCGATGATGTATGCTCAGACCAGCTTCTTTGCTCTAGGTGGTAGCTTGGATGATAATATCCGCCGTACTTTGCAAGGCGTGCTTGATAGTAGCCCAAATAAAGAAGAAGCGCAGATGATGATGGCAATGGGTGAAGCGCGCGCAGGTAACTACGAGCAGGCGCAAGATTGGATAGCTAAGATGCGCAGCAGCTTTGAGCAAAGGGCAGGAGACTATAGTCATGAAATAAGTGGTTTAGACAATCTGGCCGCTGATATCACTAATCAACAAGCGCAGGCAGCTGACGGCTTTGAGGTGACCGTCACCGTGATACCAAGCTTGTTGCCTTTGATAGTCGCCGAGGATGTATTGTTTGTTGCTATTCGGGCAGCGGAAGGCGGAGCGCCTTATGCGGCAAAACGTGTACCGATTAGTAATTTAAAGCAAGGCCGCATTGCGGTAAGTCTAAGCAATGCAGATATGATGATGCCAGATCGAACGTTGCAATCGGCGCAAGCGTCAGGTGAGCAGTTGGTCGTGACCGCCAGAATCAGTCGTTCTGGTAGCGCAAACTCTCAGTCTGGTGATTTATCAACTAACCCAATCATGCTAGCAAACGAGCAGCAGCAAGTGAGTATCGAAATCAATCAGCAAGTGCCTTAAATGTTAGAAGCTCCTAAGTAATTGTCACTTGGTACTTAATATTTCAAAATAGCACTAACTATCAACTCAGACATCGGTTAAGAGGTTTTGTAATCAAACACCTTTAATCGATGCCACGCCTTTTTATCTACGAAATTCCTACTTATTTACGGTACTTTTTTTATCCTTAACAATCTAAACACCTATCGCAATAGCGTTTTTTCCAAACTATATTAGCCATTTTCTAGCCAATATGGTTCTTGGTTTCTTATGACTTTTGATTTATGAACAGTCTTTTTTAAGTGTACTATTGTGTACTTATATTCAAAGTTTTTAGCATTAATGGGTTTTCAATTATTTTAAAGTGATACATATAAAAAAGGTTTGATGTTTTCTGAGTGGAGTAATGCTAAAGAGAATAAGTTTCCCTCCTTTTTTAGACTAAATGTATCTAGTTTGTCACAAAATAATAAGATTTTATGTTATCCTCTATATGTATAGGGAATTAGTTTTTCAGCTAGCAGCTGACAATGATTCTCAATGATCTAAACGGTTTGAAACATCCTATATTGGATAATGGTTATTTAAAAATAAAGCATACAACCAGTCATAATCGTACTTAAAAATAAACAAAAGTTTGCGTGTTTTTATATCGTTTATAGATATCTTGCATGAACTTATTTAGGCTCATTAGCTATCGTGAACATATTGAGAGGTGTGCTATGCCACATGAAAAGCAACTGAAGCAAAAAGACCAGCAACCAGTCAAGCGTCAATGGCTCAGCGCTTTGGTGATGTCTTTTATTGCCTTGCCAATTATAGCTGCGTTATTTTTAGCGGCTTATGGCTTTATCGTTTGGTTTGGGCAAATGTGGTTCTGGGGGCCACCGTCCTAATCTATTATTAGACCGTCTATTTGGGGCGGTCTTTCCGTATATTTAGTATCTTCGTACAGAGTGCTAAACACATTACCGCATACATTATTATGAAAAATGGTAAGGATATATCATGAACGCTATTAAACGCCTACTTGGCTGGCTGCGTCGTCTTCTGTTTAAACCTTCAACACAAATCGGACTAGGCATTTTGGTCATCATTGGGTTTGCTGGTGGCGTTTGGTTCTGGGCAGGTTTTACAACAGCACTTGAGGCGACCAACTCCGAAGAGTTTTGTTTATCTTGTCACACGATGGAAGATAACATGCTGCCTGAGCTACAAAAAACAGTGCATTGGCAAAACCGTACTGGTGTCCGAGCTGAGTGTCAGGACTGTCACGTACCACATGAATTCACCGATAAAATGGCGCGTAAGATGCAAGCCTCACGTGAAGTATTGTCACATGTGATGGGCGACATCGGCACTCGCGAAAAATTCTTGGATCATCGTATCGTACTGGCGCAGCGCGAGTGGGATCGTTTTAAGGCCAACGACTCAAAAGAATGCCGTGCGTGTCATGACTATGACAGCATGGACTTTAGCAAGATGCGAGTCACCTCACAGATGATCATGCGTAGTGCGGCTGAGCGTGATGCTAGCTGTGTCGATTGTCATAAAGGTATTGCGCATGAGCTGCCTAATACTGAAGGTATGCACAACCCAGCGTTTGATTCTCTGCTCTCTGAAGCAGGAAGTGTCAAAGCCAAAGAAGGCGGAACATACTTCAACGTCATTCCGCAAGCTCTGTACACCACCAAGGATAAAGACACTCAAGCGGGTACTATTGAGATTGCGACCCCGGTAAAAGTCATTGCTCATGAAGGCGATATGACTCAGATTGAGCTTGATATGTGGCGCAAAAACAAAGGCTTTGGCCGTGTTTGGTACACATACTTTGGTCTAAATATCCCTGATGTCACCATCAATAAAGACTTAGCTCGTGATAAAGACTTAGTGACGGTCACAAGCTCTAAAGAAGATCCGTTGACGGGTCTTGAATGGCAAAAAGTCAGTGGTACATTCTGGGTCGCTGACGGTGGTCTGATGGAAAGTATCGAGTCTGCATGGGACATAGCGAGTCAGACTTACGAGGACAACTGTAGTACTTGTCACCGTCAACCTGCACCAAGCTCACACGACGCCAACCAGTGGCCTGGTCTGTGGAGTGGGATGGTAGGGTTTACCAACCTAGATGACGAGACTGGCGCGTTGGTTCTAAAATACCTGCAGCTGAACTCATCAGACTTCGGTGAAGCCTCTGAAGGTGGTTTGATTGAACACACCATTCAAGATGCCAGACCAGGGATATCTAAGTAGTCTAAGTAGTCTAAGAAGTCATGCGCTAACCGGCTAAGCAGTCGGTTAGCGACATCAAATATTAGCTAAATACTTGCTAAACAAACATAGTCAAATGGCAACTGGATTGAAGAAAAAGTCAGCCTGACGACACAAAAGCATATTGCAAAGCGTCATCTTGTAATTGGAGAAAGTATGATGAAGAACATGAATCGAAGAGGGTTTCTAAAGTCGTTAGCAGCCTTGTCAGGGACTGCGTTACTGCCGATGCCTCTACTGGCCAAAGACAGTATTGTGACCAGTGTCGTCACCAGACCAAATGGTGAAAAAGTCGATATCAGTAGCTGGAAAATGTCAGGTGCTCATTGGGGTGCTTTCCGTGCAAAGGTTGAGGCAAACAGAGTTGTTGAGATTTTACCCTTTGAGTTTGATCAGTATCCTACTGATATATTGGATGGCACACTAGGCGTTATCTATAGCCCATCGCGGGTACGCTATCCCATGATACGTCTTGATTGGTATAAAAACCGTCATAAGAGTGATACCAGTCAACGTGGTGACAACCGCTTTGTGCGTGTGGGCTGGGATGAAGCGTTAGATCTGCTTTATGAAGAGCTTGAGCGTGTGCAAAGAAACCACGGTCCTTGGGCGCTACATACAGCAAACGTCGGTTGGCGCTCAGTGGGCAACGTCCACAGCTGCGGTAACCACATGTTACGTGCCATTGCGATGCACGGTAATAGCGTTGGTACGGCAGGGGATTACTCTACTGGTGCTGGTCAGGTTATTTTGCCATATATCTTAGGATCAACAGAGGTATACTCGCAAGGAACCTCTTGGCCATTGATTCTTGATAACTCAAAAGTCATCATCTTTTGGGCCAATGACCCTGTCAAAAACTTGCAAGTAGGTTGGAATACAGAAACGCATGAAGCCTATGAGTACTTAGAAAAACTGCGTGATAAGGTCAGAGACAAAGACATTCAAGTGATTTGTATTGATCCAGTCAAGAGCAAAACTCAAAACTACCTAGATTGCGATCATCAATACATCAACCCATTGACCGATGTCGCATTTATGCTCGCGATTGCACATACTTTATATACTGAAAAGCTCTACGATAAAGAGTTTTTGGACATGTATGCGCTTGGCTTTGACGATTTTACCCCTTATCTAATGGGTAAGACCGAAGACATGGTAGAAAAGACACCAGAATGGGCGGCGCCGATTTGCGGGGTTGATGCAGATCGTATTCGTGAGCTTGCCCGTTTGATGGCCAGTAACCGTACGCAGCTTGTCTTTGGTTGGGCGATTCAACGTCAGCAGCATGGCGAGCAGCCTTATTGGATGGGAGCGATTATCGCCTCTATGCTCGGTCAGATAGGCTTGCCTGGTGGCGGCATCAGCTATTCGCATCACTATAGCTCTGTTGGCGTACCTGCCTCTGGTGCCTCTATGCCAGGAGCTTTCCCACTGAACCTAGATACAGGACGTAAGCCAAAGTATGATAATAGCGATTATCAAGGCTATAGCTCTGTTATTCCGGTGGCGCGATTTGTAGACTGTCTCTTAGAACCTGGCAAAAAAATCAACTTTAATGGTCAAGAAGTTACCTTGCCACCATTTAAGATGGCGGTTTTTTCAGGAAGTAACCAATGGCATCGCCACCAAGACCGCAACCGTATGAAAGAGGGTTATCGCAATATCGAGACAGTCGTTTCAGTAGATTATAACTGGACAGCGACTTGTCGTTTTGCGGATATTGTACTACCAGCTTGTACGCCATACGAGCGTAACGACCTTGATGCCTATGGCTCATACAGTAACCGTGGCGTGATTGCCATGCACAAACTGGTAGATCCTCTTTTCCAGTCAAAATCAGACTATGATATTTGGCGTGAATTCAGTAGACGTATGAACCGTCACTTAGAATACAGCCGCCAAATGGATGAGATGCAGTGGGTCGAGCAGATCTATGAAGACTGCCGTGGAGAGAACCTCAAAAAAGACTTCTATATGCCGCCATTTGCTGAGTTTTGGGAAAAAGGGTATGTGCTGTTCCCAGAAGGTGAAAACTGGGTGCGCCACGCTGACTTCCGTGAAGACCCTGAAGTGAATGCACTGGGTACGCCTTCAGGCTTTATCGAGATCAGTAGCCGTAAGATTGCAAGCTATGGCTACGAAGACTGTAAAGGCCATCCGATTTGGATGGAGAAAATTGAGCGCTCACATGGCGGCCCTGGCTCTGATAAATATCCTCTCTGGCTACAATCTGTGCATCCAGACACGCGTCTGCACTCACAGACGTGTGAGTCTGAAGCACGGCGTGAGGTTTATACAGTGCAAGGCCGTGAGCCTTGTTATATAGGTCCTGAGGATGCTAAGGCTCGCGGTATCAAAGATGGCGACCTTGTACGAGTCTACAATGACCGCGGTCAATTACTTGCGGGTGCGGTGATTTCAGATAACTTCCCGCCAGGGATTATTCGTATTCAAGAAGGTGCGTGGTATGGTCCTACAGGTCCTGAGATTGGGGCAATAGATACTTATGGTGACCCCAACACAGTATCATTGGACGTCGGTACCTCAAGCCTTGCCCAAGGCCCAAGTGCCAATACTTGTATCGTAGAGATAGAGAAGTTCACTGGTAAAGCACCAGCGGTCACCGCCTTTGGTGGTCCTAAATATGTCAATCCAGATGGCAGCCCAGAGACGGCAGATAGCTATTCGTCATAGATGAATGGTCAAAAGCTGTTTTATTAAATATGCCTTTGTATGTCATATTCATTATATCGAGCGATTGATAATGAGTGTGACTTATGAAGGCATTGTTTTGTATTCTAGGTTGCAAATTTTACGACTTTATTTTGTCAGAAACCCTGTATAAATTGGATATAACATGACCCTCTCAACAGACTCAACTTCAACAGATAAAACGACAGATACAGCGACACAGTGGCAAGCTGCTAATGCTGCCCGCTCTGCACTCTATCGCTGGTTTGCCGATGTTTTCGCTCGTGAGCTTACCAGTGATACTCTCAATGACTGGCAGAACAACCAAACCTTTGATGGCATCCATGAGGCTTTTGTCAGCTTGGATCTAGAGCCTTATAGTGCTCGTGTCAAAAAAGCCATTGACGATCTTGAGCAGCTGCCCAAAGAGCATAGAGCGCTTGAGCTTGCTGCTGATTTTGCCCAGATCTTCTTGCTAAGTGGTGATGACAGTGCGCCACCTTATGCTTCTTATTATTTGAGTGAAGATAAGCAGCTTTATAATGAGCCTACCAAGCAGATGCATCAGTTTTTAGCCAGTCAACACCTAAAACTGCATGCTGAGTTTCATGAGCCTGATGATCATGTGAGTGTTTACTTTATGGTCATGAGCTTGTGGATTGATAGTAGCATGGAGCAAAATATCGACATGAGCGATGTCGCGCAAGAGCAAGTCGAGTTTTTGGACACTGCACTGCTAAGCTGGCTATCTAAATTCAATGAACGTTGTCAAAAAATCCGCGTAAAAACCGATGTGTATCCGGCTTTGGTCGCACTGGCCGAGCAGTTTGTTTTGGCAGATCGGGAAGCGTTAGACTTTTAAGATTGGCTACTACGCCATTGAGTTTTGTGCTTTGAAATTTTTGCAATTGGCTTAGAGAGGCTCAGACATGCCACTATTTGCCTGAGCCTTTATTCATGTGTAAAAGACACGTAACGTAAAACTAATAAGCCGACTCTTCTGCATCTATAGCACCATCTACTGATTCAGCGTCATCGGTAGTAGCACTGCCTACAGTGGTGTTCGCTGCATCATGGCTTACGGTGTCTGCTGTTTCAGCGACAGCACCTGCATTCGCTGGCTCGTCTTGACTAGGCGCTATAGGATTGTCTTCACGATCAACAATCATAGGTGCATTAGAAGCGGCAACTTCAGCGGCAGCTTCTTCTTCGGATGTTTGAAAGTCAAACTCATGAACTGAGCTTTCTTGAGCCTCTTGGGTACAGGCACCAAGCGCCAATGCTACTGTGACCAAAGAGAGGCTAAATAGCTTTTTATACTTAAGCTGGTGAGCAAGTGACGGTTTGCACGTAGTGGATTCTATTGTAGTAGTGTCGGTGCTTTTGACAGTAGCTCTAGTCATTTTATGCTCCATTATTCAATGTATTTGATAGTTAAAGTTAACTATGATTGACGCTATATGTATATCGTAGTTCTGTTAAGTGGCTATACAGCAACGCCTTAAGCAAATCTTATTGAGCTTAGATATAGTCAGTTGAAAATAAAACCGTTATATAAATTTAAACGCGCTACTAGTATAAATTTTACTTGCGTGCTGTGTTCTTTTTAGAGTGCATCGACTATAATAGCCAGATAACAGGGCCTACTAGATAGCTGATATAATGAGGTAATAGGTATAAACCTAAACTAAGATGACGGGCTTTGCCACAAATAGTATTGTCACAAATAAAAAAGAGTATGTCACTATGATTACCGTTGAACAGCTCCAAGACGCTATCATGCAGCGTATCGATAGCTTTAATCAAACAGACTTGCCGATAGAGAAAAGAAATCATAAAACTTGTGCGTTGTTAGACAGCAAAAACCACATATTGGCAAAGAATATCTTGTCACCCTTCAGTGTGCCTAGGAATGACTTGTCTGCTATGGATGGCTATGCCATTGCTCAAGGTAGTGACCTCTCACAAGGCAGTAAGATCGATATCGTTGGCGAGTCGCAAGCGGGCAGCCCTTATATCGGTGAGATAAATGTAGGGCAAGGAGTGCGTATCTTTACTGGTGCGGTGGTACCTAATGCCTGTGATACAGTTGTCATGCAAGAAAACACAAACTTCGATGACATAAAAAACACGATTGATAAGTCGCAGTCTTATCGCATAACCCTGACTCAAGATGCCAAAATCGATAGCAATATTCGCAAGCAAGGTGAGGAGATTGAGTCTGGTGATATCATACTTCAAGCTGGCAAGCGTATAAACCCTGCAGATATTAGCTTAATCGCCAATCTAGGTATTGATAGCGTTGAGGTCTATCAGCCACTGACTGTCGGGGTGCTGGCGACTGGTGATGAGTTGGTAGCATTGGGGTCGCCACTTAAAAGCTCGGCACAAATTTATAACTCTAATACGCCAACGCTCAAGACATTATTGGCAGACTTGCCAGTAGTCATCAAAGATTATGGCATCATTGCTGATGATTCGAATGAGACCAGCAGCACGGTTGCCAAGGCGATGCAAGAGTGTGATGTGCTTATCTCTACCGCTGGCGTGTCCGTAGGTGATTACGACTTTTTGACTACCGTGATTGAGCAGTTGGGTCAAATAAATCATTATAAAGTAGCGATGAAACCTGGCAAACCTTTCGTCTTTGGTGAATTAAATAAGTCGTTGGATAAACCAGTCTTGTACTTTGGGCTTCCAGGCAATCCTTTGTCCACCATAGTCGGCACATTGCAATTTGTAATCCCTGCTTTATGGCAGCTATCGGGTGCGCGCACTACTGAAGTACCACTGACGCTAAGCATGCAAGCCACCCTAACAAACGATGTCAAAAAATCAGTAGGGCGGATGGATTTTCAGCGTGGCATCTTGTCACAAGATAGTAAAGGACAGCTACAAGTCGAGAGCTTTGCCGTACAGGAGTCGCACCGTATCAAACAATTTAGCCAAGCCAACTGCCTGATTGTGTTGGCAAAAGATGAAGGCAACCTAAGCGCAGGCGCGCACGTACAGGTAAAACCCTATCCTTGGTCATAATAAAGCTATGGCGTGTCAGTGTCGGGGTTTGAGTCGAAGTGTCAGCTACTACTAAGGTGGTAGTTGATTACCTAAGGGGTGCATAGGCTGCAATCATAAAGGTGCTATACTAACAACAGAGCAGAAATCGATAGTAATCTTCTCTCATTTTTCATTCACAACCTGAGGCAACGCTTAGAGCACACACCATATTCAATATTAACGGTAATTATTATGAATCATCTCGCCCCAACTATAGGGAATGCCACTGTGTATTCACCCCTTGTTCCTGACGGGTATCAACCTATCACGCCTTCTATTTCGCACGCCTCACTCATAAACCCTAATACGCTTACGCAGCCATTAACAGATGGTTTCGCTCGGCGTCTGACGTATCTGCGTTTGTCTATCACAGACTTCTGTAATTTCCGCTGCGAATACTGTCTGCCTAATGGCTATCAAGGCAAGCGTCCTGATGACGAGCTAAGCGTGCCTGAGATTGCTACCTTGATACGCGGCTTTGCCCAAGTGGGGACTCAAAAGGTTAGAATCACGGGCGGTGAGCCATCCATTCGCCGTGATGTGGTAGAGATTATTCAAACCATCAAACAGACACCAGGTATTGAAACCGTCGCCATGACCAGTAATGGTTATAAGCTAGGCAAGCACTTAGCAAACTGGCAGGCAGCTGGGCTGAACCAGCTCAATATCAGCATGGACAGCTTTGATGCCAGCACCTTTCATAAGATGACAGGATTTGATACCTTGCCACAGCTAATGACGGATATGGATAAGCTGTTAGAAACCACCGATATTAAGCTCAAGATAAACAGTATCTTGATGGCAGAAACCGCCTTTGAAAATCTGATGAATGCCATCGACTACGTCAAAGATAGGCGAGTGACTTATCGCTTTATTGAGTTCATGCAGACCAGTGACAACAGCGATTTATTCTTTGCACAGCATGCTCAGTCGGACATCATCACGGATTACTTATTGGCGCACGGTTGGCAGACCCATGAGCGTGGTAGTACAGATGGGCCAGCGATAGAATATAGTCACCCAGACTATCTTGGCCGTATTGGTATGATTGCACCTTATGCTGCCCATTTCTGTGACAGCTGTAACCGTCTGCGGGTGAGCAGTAAAGGCAAAGTGCATTTGTGCTTATTCGACCAAGGCAACTATGATATCCGTGAGCATCTACAGCAAGACGATATTGCAGGTCTAGTCGATACTTTGCATAGCTTTATGCCGATTAAACCTGAGCATCATCATTTGCACGACTCCAACAGTGGCATCATGCACAACTTATCTTTAATCGGTGGTTAGAGATTGGTGGCTAGGCTTTATCCTCTTTATTTTATCGTTTTTAATTTTTACACATGACATATATTAAGGACTATCCATGAGCAAACCTGCAGCTGAATTTATTCCGCTTAATATCGCCATCCTAACTGTTTCTGATAGTCGTACGCTTGCAGAAGACACTTCAGGGCAGTACTTAGTTGATCAGCTGACGGCAGCAGGTCATAAGCTGGCGGATCGCGAGTTAATTATCGATGATATCTATAAAATTAGAGCAGTATTGAGTCGTTGGATTGCAGATCCAAGTATCCATGCGGTCATTACCACCGGCGGCACAGGTTTTTATATCAGAGACAGCATGCCAGAAGCGGCGAGCGTATTGTTTGATAAGTCGGTTGATGGCTTTGGTGAGATGTTCCGTTTAATCTCAAAAGACGATATTGGTATGTCTACTATCCAATCTCGAGCGATTGCAGGTATGGCAAATGGTACGGGGATATTCTGCTTGCCGGGCTCATCAGGTGCATGTCGCACAGGTTGGGAGGGCATATTAAAAGAGCAGCTTGATAGTCGTACGCGTCCGTGTAACTTTGTGCCACACTTTATGCGTACCAATCCTAGCCATGATTGAGTGATGAATACTGATAATGTATCTAACTCAGATGTATTGGATGCATCACAGAGTCTAGCAGGGATTGTAATCTTGGCGGGTGGCGCGTCTAGCCGTATGGGCACGCCTAAAGCCACGCTTACTCTACCGACAGGTGAGCGCTTGCTAGACTATCATGTTAGGCATGCGCTCGATTTGAGTATGGCTAATAAAAACGCTCCAATTATGATTGCAGATAACGAGCGTGGCTTTACAGTCAGTTCAGATCTGAGTGCCAATCACCCACAATCACCTATCATTCATATTGCTGATTATGGTGGTAGCAGTCGTTATAGCCAGGCCAGTGAAGAGCAGAAAAGTACAGAAAAAAAAGCCGACGGTCAGATTGATACAGGCGGAGCTTTAGTTGCTATTGAGTCAGCTTTGCAAGCAGTGATAGATATAAATCAATCAGCCAACTTGCAATGTAAGCAATCATCGTGGCTGTTGGTCATTAGCTGTGACAGCTTGATACCTGCCACCGCTTTATGGCAAAAATTACAGTCTTCAGCAATGCAAACAACTGATAGTCAAGCTACCGAAAGCGAAACAACAGATAGCCAAAAAATAGAAAGCCAAACAGTTGATAAAAAGGTGATTTGCTTAGCAGATGAGCATCATTTATATCCATTGTTAGGACTTTATCAATTGAGTATGGAGCCTGAATTAAAGGCTTATATTGATAATGGGCAGCGGCGAGTGATGCAATTTATTAAGCCGCTGGTGCATGCTGTACCATTTGAAAAAAACTGGCAGCACTTGACCAATTTTAATACGCCTGAAGAATTTAAGCGTGCCTATACGGCTTTGACAGATTTATAAAATGACAGATCGATAAGTTAATAACATCGATAAGCTAATGACGAAGAGAGTATGTAAATGAGCGTGAATGCCCAAAAAAGTAATGAGTCTGTTTTGAATAAGTCAGCACTATCGCATTTAGACAGTGATGGCGATATTACTATGGTCGATGTCAGCGGCAAGACCGCCAGTACCAGAGAGGCAAGTGCACAAGGGCAAGTGCGTTTCCCAAGCGCGGTTTATAAACAAATCAAAGCCGCTGATGGTATGACTAAAAAAGGCAGCATTACCCAGACGGCTCATATCGCAGGCATCATGGCAGCCAAGCGCACCCACGATCTTATTCCACTGTGCCATCCATTACCATTAGATAAGATTGGTTTAACCTTTGAATATGATGATGCGCTGAATAGTATTATCGTCAGCGGCACTGTAAAAGTCACCCATAAGACAGGGGTTGAGATGGAAGCGCTAACGGCTGTGAGTATTGCCTGCTTGACCATCTATGACATGACTAAGGCGATATCGCATGACATTGTCATTGATAATGTTCATCTCGTTAATAAAACTGGCGGTAAGTCAGATTATAGTCATGCTTAAAAGAGTAAATACGTTTTGGCAACCAGCGATGTTATGCAATAGAGCTAAAGCTGGATAGTTTGACAAGAATGGAGAATATGATGAGTACTTTAGAAGTAGCAACCAATACCGAAGCAACGATGAATATCAATGTCTTATACTTTGCCAGCTTGGCTGATGAAGCCAACTGCCAAGAAGAGACCGTCAGCGTGCAGCAGTCGACCTCACTGACTGAGCTGTATCAGCAGCTTAGCCAAAAACACCGTTTTAGTCGTCCGCAGTCAGATCTGCGTGTGGCGGTGAATGATTATTTTGCTAACTGGACAGACCAGATCAACGATGGCGACAGTGTGGTATTCATCACTCCAGTCGCTGGTGGTTAAGTCAGGGTTCTAAAAACAATAGATAGAGACAACACATGACAGATAATGTACATAGTCATTCGATGACCATCAAACGTAGCGTCGATGAAGTATATGCAATCGCAGAGCGTGATGGCTTTGCGTTATTAGACGTTGCTATCGATGAAGACAGACTCAAAGGTACCCTCGATAATGACAGCTGCGGCGCCTTTGTCTGCTTTGAGGGCCGCGTGCGCAATCATAATAATGCCACCAGCGTTGATCGCTTGACTTACTATGGTTATGAAGACTTAGCGCTCAATCAAGGCCGCGCCATTATTGAGGAAGCCAAAAAGCGTTTTGAGATTACGCATGCCATTGCCATTCATCGTATCGGCGCTTTAGAGATTGGCGATGTGGCAGTCTGGGTTGGAGTAGTCTCTGCCCATCGTTACCCAGCCTTTGACGCTTGTCGCTGGATACTCGATACGATTAAGGCGGACATTCCTGTGTGGAAGCAGGAGTATTATGAGGATGATTCCTCTAAATGGCTGAGTAATAACGGCTAAACAAAGATAGTTAAAATGGCCAAATAGCCCTTATTAACATACTAAGATTAATAATAATGAGAATAAATCATGAGACTTAAATACCTAGTAGTGACATCAGCTTGCCTGGCTTTAATGCTGACCGCTTGTACTAAAGAGCAGAGCGTAGAGGCTACGCAACCAGATGCTAATAGCGCCACTGAACAGAGCCAAATACTGCGTATTGCAGCTGCTGCCAACTTATCGGATGTGTTACCTGAAATCATCGAAGGCTATAAAGCTGATAGAAATCTTCCTAATCAAGAAATCGAAGTCACCTTTGCTTCATCAGGTAAGCTATATTCTCAAATCATCTCAGGTGCACCTTACGATATCTTCTTATCGGCCAACCAGACATTCCCAGCTCAGTTAGTAGATGAGATGTTTAAAGGTGATACAAGTCATATCCCATTTACTTATACCCAAGGTCAGCTATCCATCTATAGTGCTACCAAACCCGTCAGCGCACTCAACCAAACCCCATTGACTGAGTTCTTGCAAGGCGATGACAAGACAAAAATCACCATTGCCAACCCAGAACTGGCTCCTTATGGCGAATCTGCCAAAGTCTATCTGCAAGATCAGAATCTATACGACTCTTTAACGACGCAAAAGCGCATCATACAAGCTGAGAATATCGGTCAAGCCTTTCAGTATGCGCATACTGGTAGTGTCGATTATGGCTTTGTCGCTCATTCTCAAGTGACCGCTATTAAAGCCACGCCTGAGCAGTTTTATATCTTACCACCAGCCTCTTATCCTGCTATCTTACAAGATGGTGTGCTCGTCACTGATGTCGCAGCAGCGGCAGATTTTACTGACTATCTGCGCTCCCCTGCAGGACAAGCTTACTTTTCTAAAGCGGGTTATTTAGCCGTTAAATAACGTATCTATAGAAAGTTGTTCTGACCGTTCTATGAATGGGCGCACTTATAATGAGGCTAAAGCTATCTTTGTAAGTGCGCCTTTATAGTATGCTGCTAACTAAATAGTATGGTTGCAAGTATGATGTGCTCAGTAGGGTACAGGGCATTACAAGTGATGCTTTGGATGAAAGGCAAATAAACAGTGATGCTATGATGTCCCAGTTTCTTATCTCAGATATGCTCCTGCCGGTATGGGTAAGTATCAAGCTTGCCGCTATAACCACCCTTTGCTTATTATTATTTGCGACGCCATTGGCCTATTGGCTCGCCAAACCGAGTCGTGGCAATATTATTGGGCGTATAAAGATATTACTAATGGGGGTGATTGCCATGCCTCTTGTTCTACCTCCTACTGTCATTGGTTTTTACTTATTACTGCTGTTAAGCCCAAACTTCGGTATTGGCAAATGGCTTACTCATTATAATATCAGTGCCTTCACCTTTACCTTTGAAGGCCTAGTCATCGGCTCTATTATTTACTCTCTTCCCTTTTACGTTCAGCCTGTTTATGCGCAATTTTTACGTATTCCAGCGAGCGTTATGGAGGTTGCCTCTCTATTAGAGCCCAGTCGCCTAAGACGTTTTATCAGAGTGTCACTGCCACAAGCGCGCGTTGGCATTATTCTTGGTAGCTTAATCAGTTTTGCCCATACCATTGGCGAGTTTGGCGTGGTGCTCATGATAGGGGGTAGTATTTCGGGCGAGACCAAAGTGGTGTCGATTGCGATATATGAGCAAGTTGAGGCGCTTAACTACGAAGCTGCGCATATGATGTCTGGCATCCTCATTGTCATGGGCATGATTATGGTGGCATTGATCGCCAGTGTGAATAAGCTGAATCAGCGCTGATCTTAGCAGCTTATAGAAATACATCTTGAAATGGTTAACAAATGTCAGAAGTGCTATGCTAAATAGTATGTACTAGGTGCAATAGCGTTATTGACGCGCATCGATAACTCTATCCATTTAATAATTAAAAAATTAAGGAAAGGTTATGACTACAGAACAGCACATTTTAGCCTGTATCGATGGTTCAACAGTGACTGAGCCAGTCTGTGACTATGCAGCATGGTATGCCAGTAGATTGGGTTTGCCAGTGGCACTGCTACATGTCAGTGACGTACCTGTGTCGACCAGACGTGATCTATCAGGAGCGATAGGAATCGATAGCCGCCAGTTTTTGTTAGAAGAGTTGACGCAGTTGGATGAGCAACGCGCCAAAGTCGTCAACAGTTATAGCAATGCCTTGATACAAGATGCCAAAAGCTATCTACAAAGTAGCTTTGAGGGAATGGAGGTCAGTACGTATCAGCGCCGCGGCAAGCTGCTACCTGCTATTGAGCACTTCAAAGAAAAAAACCGTGCCATCATTATGGGACGTCGCGGCGAAGATCACAAAAACAGCCGAATTAATATCGGTAGCCAAATAGAAACCGTGGCACGAGCATCAAGTATCCCTGTCTTGATTTGCTCAGAGCCGTATAGAGAGCCGAAGTCGTATATGGTGGCATTTGATGGCAGTAAAACAGCGATCAAAGCCACCCAAATGGTCGCAAAGAGTGAGCTGTTAAAAGGGTTGCAAGGCCATATCGTGATGGTAGGGAACAAGAGCGATGCCTTCAAAAAAAGCCTCGCTGATGCTGTTGAGCACATAACCTCAGCAGGGTTTACGGTAGAAGCTCATCAATTATCTGAGCTAGATGCCGTTGATGGGTTATTGAGATTTCAGTTAGAAAACGACATCGATATCATGGTGGTTGGTGCCTATGGCAACTCCAAGCTGCAACGGTTCTTTTTGGGTAGTACAACGACGGAAATCATTGCCAGCACACTGTCACCAGTTATATTAGTGCGTTAATAAAGCGCCTGATAAATCAATAAAAAGGAAAAATAAAATGAAATTAAAAGAGAGAGTGGCCATCGTATTTGGTGGGACATCTGGTCTTGGAGAAGCGACTGCTAAAGCTTATGCCAATGAAGGCGCAAAAGTAGTCGTCACCGGTCGAGACGAAGCAGATGGCAAACGTATTATTAAAGAAATAACTGATAGTGGTCAACAAGCGATTTTCGTTGAAGCAGATGTCACGCAAGCTTCGGAGATTCAAGCTGTCGTAGACAAAGCGTTAGAAGCGTTTGGGCAAATCGATATTCTATATAACGGTGCAGGCATTCATGATGCTTACAAGACAGCGCTGGAGTTAGAAGCAGACGAGTACGATAAATTAATGGCTATTAATGTCAAAGCTCCGTATCTGGCTGCAAAAGCAGTGATTCCGCACTTCTTGGAGAGAGGGAAGGGCGCTATCATTAATGTTGGCTCACAAGCGACACAGATGGCGGGGCCAGGCGGCTCAGCCTATATCACCTCAAAGCATGCCGTCTTAGGTTTTACCAAGCAATTGGCCTTTGATTTCGGTAGCAAGGGCATCAAAGTAAACATTCTTTCTCCTGGATTTATAGAGTCGCCAATGACCGAAGGGATTGAAGATGAGCGTTTGAATAACATCCCAGCACAGCGCGCAGGCAAGCCGGAGGAGATTGCAGCACTTGCTGTATTCCTCGCCTCTGATGACTCTAATTATATGCACGGTGCCAACGTATTTATGGATGGTGGTTGGGTGCTCGGTAGATAAACCGCGCGTTAAAAAATTAAAAACAGCTTTAGATAAGAAGGATATTCAAAAGAGATATAGAGGTAGACTGGCCTTTATATCTCTTTTAGCAATCAGCAGTGCCTATTTGTGTATGTTTAACACGCTCTAATAATGGAAGAGGGAATACTAATGGATATCAAAGCAGCAGTCACTCATAGCCAAGGCGAAGCGTTTAAATTAGAAAAGGTCAAGCTTGCAGCGCCTGAAAGTGACGAGATTCGAGTTCGAATTGTGGCGGCTGGTGTCTGTCATACCGATGTGGTTGCACGAGATTTGGGCATAGCGCCATTTCATTTCCGATTGTACTCGGTCATGAAGGCTCTGGTGTGGTGGATGCGGTCGGTGCAAGCGTGTCTGATCTGCAAGTCGGTGACCATGTGGTGATGTCGTTTGCACACTGCGGCAATTGTGGCCATTGCTTGACAGGTCATCCAACCGTTTGCGACACTTTCAACGAGCTGAACTTCGGTGGTGCGATGGATGATGGCAGCCACAGGCTCGCACAAGATGGAGAGGCACTCGCTACTTTTTTTGGTCAATCCTCATTTGCCACCTACGCGATTGCCAAGTCTAGAAATGCGGTAAAGGTTGATCCAGAGGTGGATCTAGCACTACTTGGGCCACTTGGCTGCGGTATTCAGACTGGTGCTGGCACCGTCTTAAATCGTCTGAAACCAGAGTTTGGTTCTAGCATCGTGATTTATGGTGCGGGCGCCGTCGGTCTAAGTGCAGTCATGGCCGCCAAAATTATTGGATGTCAGCACATCATTGCCGTTGATGTGCATGACAGTCGTCTTGAGCTGGCAAAAGTGCTTGGTGCGACTCATGTATTGAGCGGCAAAGACGTTGATGTAGTCACAGAGATCAAAAAAATAACAGACGGTGGCAGTCATTATGCTATTGAAACCACAGGTGTACCAAGGGTCGTAAAGCAGTCACTGAATGCTTTACGACCCTTGGGCACCGTGGCGATAGTTGGTATCACACCTGAGATGAGTATTGATGTTCACAATGACTTGATGGCCGAAGGCAAAAGCATGATCGGCGTCATTGAGGGCGACTCCATTCCTCGAGTATTTATTCCGCAGCTGATTGCGTACTATAAAGCGGGGCAGTTCCCGTTTGATAAGTTGGTTAAGTTCTATGACTTTGAGGACATTAACCAAGCGTTTGCAGATTCGGCAAGTGGCGTCACCATTAAGCCAGTTTTGAAAATAGACGGATAAGGAGCTAGTCAATATGATGAATTGTGCTCCCATCAGAGGTGTCTGTTTGCTGCCTAATGCAGAGCAGTCTCCGAGCCCTGTCGGCAGTGGGGTGTACGCTCCTTTCCGACACTGCTGCTGGAGAACAGCGTAAAATCTGTACTCTTTTCATCTAGGATTCACTATAGATAATTAGAATGAGGGCATTGAAGTTA
The DNA here is from genome assembly GCF_904846575.1 of Psychrobacter sp. H8-1. Lineage (NCBI taxonomy): Bacteria > Pseudomonadati > Pseudomonadota > Gammaproteobacteria > Moraxellales > Moraxellaceae > Psychrobacter > Psychrobacter sp. H8-1. The sequence continues at coordinate 2,312,741 of NZ_CAJHBG010000001.1, read as the reverse complement.
TAAACTATAAAAAAATATAAAAGGATGCATTAATGGTTAAGCAGATATTGGATTTTTGTTTTCATGAAGCGGGCAGTCAAAAATTCTTTGAGAAGGATGCAGATTTTGATCAGCTCCTTATAGAGCGTTTTAGTGAGGTACTGCAACAAGCTGCTGCGGCAGAGCTCTATACTTGGCGTACCAGTGCTGAAGGGCGCTTAGCGGAGATTATTATATTAGACCAGTTTTCACGTAATATTTATCGTGATACTGCAGCGGCTTTTGCCCAAGATGCGATGGCATTGGCACTCGCTCAAGAGGCCGTTGCAAGCGGCATATTAGAGGGGTTTGAGGCTTTAGAAAAACGTAAATTTATTCTGATGCCTTATATGCATAGCGAATCAAAGATCATCCATCAGCAAGCTGAGCAGCTCTTTAAACAGTACACTGACGAAGAAACTTATGGCTTTGAGATGAGACATAAGGTAATCATTGACCGCTTTGGGCGTTACCCTCATCGTAATGAAGTTTTGGGCCGTACTTCTACAGATGCAGAAATAGCGTTCTTAAAACAGCCAGGTTCATCGTTTTAACTGTGAAGCGAATAAAAAATACGGGCATAAAGTACTAAGCCTACTCAGGTTTGATACTTTATACGGCTTAATAGGAATGATTCATGAAGTATCTCACTTGGTTAAGTAAAAACTTAAGTTTGAGTATTCCCTTGTTTCTCATACTTGGGCTGATCGCAGGGCAAGTGTTTCAGACAGATAGCATGAAAATGCTGATCACACCGCTGACACTGCTGATGGTCTACCCAATGATGGTTGGCGTGAAGCTAAGGCAGCTATTGCAACCAGGAAACAACGCGGTACAGTTGTGGGCAGTTGCTATTAACTTTCTGCTCATTCCATTCATTGCTTTTGGCCTAGGTCGCTTGTTTTTTGCTGATCAGCCAGCGCTGGCATTGGGTTTGTTACTCGCCGCTTTATTACCGACCAGTGGCATGACTATTTCGTGGACTGGATTTGCCAAGGGTAACGTACCTGCTGCTATCAAAATCACCATTATTGGTTTGTTTTTGGGCTCGTTATTGACACCGTTTTATGTACAGTTTTTGATGGGTGCCGAGATACCAGTAGAGCTATTAAAAGTATTCCAGCAAATTATCTTGTTTGTCATTGTTCCGCTCATTGCAGGGCAAATCACACGTACAATGCTGGTACGAAAACACGGGCAACAAAAGTTCCAGAGTCATTATGCGCCGCGCTTTCCGCCCTTTTCGAGCTTGGGTGTACTCGGTATCGTCTTTGTCGCTATGGCGCTAAAGAGTGATGACCTACTGCGCTCTCCAGAGTTGATTTTGAGCATATTGATACCCTTGCTGATCTTGTATGCACTGAACTATGTGATTAGCACGGTCATTGCACGTAAGGCGCTCAATCGTGGCGATGGTATTGCGCTGGTGTATGGTACGGTGATGCGTAACTTATCGATAGCGCTGGCACTTTCTATGACGGCGTTTGGTGAAGCAGGCGCCCAGGCGGCTATCCTTATTGCTTTGGCTTATATCATTCAGGTGCAATCAGCGGCGTGGTACGTGAAGTATTCTGATAAGCTATTTGGGTAACAGGGTTTTTTATTAACAGAGAATAGACACTGTGTAGCTGTGCTAATTTATGCTGAGATTTGGTATTATAGTCGCTCTTAGGTGGCTGTTATTTATAAAAGGTGATGTATGGACAAGGTTCAACCAAGTGTGACTCAGGTCAATAAGTGGTCTGTGATGAGTCGAGTGTTTCATTGGATTAGCGCCCTGTTATTGCTCGTAACTTGGGCTATGATTTTTTTGTATGGCAATACCGATAACTCCTTGTATATCAATCTGCACAAGGCTTTTGGTGTCAGTCTATTGTTTTGGATGCTTGCGCGAGTGATCAATCGAGTATTTACCAAAGCGCCACCAGCGGTAGCGATGCCTAAATGGCAAGTAGTCATATCGCAATTGACGCATTTTGCTCTCTATGCGTTATTGATAGCCATGCCAGTAGCAGGTCTGTTAATGTCTGTCTATGGTGGCCGTCCTGTTGATGTGTTTGGTTTGTTTCAAATCCCAGTTTTTGTGGAGATAGATCGTAGTGCCGCACGCTTTTATAATGACTTGCACACGGATATTATTTGGCCGATGATTCTCGTCTTTACCGTCGCGCATATCGGTGCTGCGTTGTTTCATCAATTTATTCAAAAAGATAAATTAATCAACCGTATATTGTAGATGTTAATGGCTTTATATCAGGTTTTTTAATTTAGAGTGATTCAAAGGTTTGGTGATATGGCGGTATATGTGGACTTTGCGCGTATAGAATTCAAAGGGTACAGATGGTGCCATATGTTGGCAGATACTCTGCAGGAGCTGCATGAGTTTGCTGAACTTATAAATGTGGATAAACGTCTGTTTCATCGCAATGCCAGTTATCCTCACTATGACATTACTGTAGAGATGCGTGTCATCGCCATTGAATACGGTGCGATTCCAGCGGATAGAAAAAAGATCATTGAGTGCGCAAAGAAGTTAAAAGTAGAGCTAAATAGTCAGATGGTTATATCTGATCATTGTGAGTGACTTTTATTTTGCTATAGGCTCATGTTTGTGACGTTATCTGAAGGGCGTATTAATTAAAGGTTACGTTATTCAAAAGCTATTTGGTAAAATCTAATGAAGGTAAGGTGGATTGTGTTTTTACCAATCCACCTTATTTATGTGTTTCATTCTTCTGTTCTATGTCTATTTGGCAATGGCTGCCTGACTGATACCACTTAGCGCTTTCGAGATGTTGTCGATGGCTGTGTCACAACCTTGAATATCATGACGTGTTTTTAGGTAGTCAGGGTTGTTGTAGGACAGCCAAACCTTGTTATCTGCATCTTCGCTGATTAGAATCTTTTGTGGTAGGTCGATGGCGACACTTTGCTCGCATTGCATCAATGGCGTGCCCGCTTTAGGGTTGCCAAATATAATGACCTGTGTTGGTCGCAACTCCAGATTCACACCTGCCGCATTTTTTTGATGATCCACTCTAGCAAAGACTGTCATGCCTTTGCTTTCTAAGATAGACGCCAGTTTATCGGCCGTATCTTTCACGGAATGATTGCTCTGTAGAGTCACCAAGCCTTTTTTGGCATTGAGAGTAGTGGTGGTCTCTTTTGAGGAGTTGCTGTCAGGCGAGTTCAAGATGTTTTCGACACTGGCGCAAGAAGCAACAGCCAACGCCAAAGCGGCGATTGAGAGTACTTTAATCATAATCTTCCTTGTTTATTGTTGTTAAAAGTAATGGTGCTAGACCATCATTGTGCGTAATAGAGAGGGTTATTGCAATATAACCCCTGTTTTTTATGTACAGAGCACAATATTGATATGAATGAGCATTTATTAGTGACCAATTTATGATATAAAATACAGTCTGCTTTCCGTGTTTTTATGCTTACCTCAGGTTATTTAACTTAGGCAGCTTTGATATATATAGTCGGAGGACTTTTAAACCGCTACGGTGTTACCCGCCCTAGATGTACTCAGTGTACTATCTGCGGTCGGTCGCCTTGTAACGATTTTAAAATTCCTTGACTATAGTTTATTGGCACAAAAGGGCTAGAACCTGCAGGAGGGTAAAGCCAACATTCTCGTAATAATTATTAAAAATAGGGTTTAAAATAGATGGATACCTTAAATATCCTATATCTGGTAGGGGCATTGTTAATATTTGCCAGTATCATGGCAAGTACGCTATCGGCTCGTTTGGGTATCCCCTTGCTATTGCTGTTTTTGGCAGTAGGGGTGCTGGCGGGCGAGCAAGGTATCTTAGGCATTGAGTTTTCCCAATATAACATCGCCAACTTCGTCGGGCAGGCTGCCTTAGCTTGTATCTTGCTAGACGGTGGATTGCGCACTTCTTTTAAGTCTTTTCGAGTAGGTCTGAAACCCGCGATTACCTTAGCCACTTGGGGAGTACTGGCGACTGTCATGGTGTTAGGAGTATTCGTGACGTGGCTGCTGGGCGTGGATTGGCGCGTTGGTATGCTCATGGCTGCGATCGTAGGCTCCACCGATGCAGCAGCGGTTTTCTCTTTACTACGTAATGGCGGCGTCAAGCTTAACGATCGCGTACAGGCCACGCTTGAGCTGGAGTCCGGTGCCAACGACCCTTTAGCTATCCTATTGGTGACTGGGTTAATCGCGCTCAATGTTGACCCTGCAGGGCAAACAGCACTTGCGTTTTTAGGATTATTGTTTCAGCAACTGAGCGTTGGCTTGGGAATGGGTTTACTCTTTGGTTATTTGCTCTCTAGGCTATTGCCTAAGGTGCATTTGGCAGAGGGTATGTATGCTATTTTGATATTATCGGCTGGGCTGTCAGTGTTTGCTGCCACCAACCTGCTTGGTGGTAGTGGGTTTTTGGCGGTTTATCTGGCGGGGGTCTTGATTGGCAACTACAAGGTGCGCTCGACTGAGCATGTGATGCGAGTGATGGATAGCTTTGCGTGGCTATCACAAGCGGTGCTTTTTGTGGTGCTAGGGCTGCTTGTGACGCCATCTAACGTTATCAATGTTTGGCACTACTCAGTTGCGATTGCTGCCTTTATGATCTTAATCGCTAGGCCTATTGCCGTCTATACCAGTGTCAAACCCTTTAAGTTTAAGGACAGAGAGATTGGCTTTATCTCTTGGGTCGGCCTTCGCGGGGCTGTTCCTATTACCCTTGCTATTTTGCCCATCATGGCAGGAATAGATGAGGCCTTTTTGCTGTTTGATATTGCCTTTGGGGTCGTTGTCTTGTCTTTGATTTTGCAAGGTACGACCATTCCCATTATGGCGAATTTGTTTAAAGTGCGTATTCCGAATAATAAAGATCCAAAAGAAGAGCATGAAGTTTGGGTATCGGATAAAGCGAGCATTACCTTGTATGAGTTTGAAGTAAAGTCAGGAGCGTTTGCCATTGGTCGCCATCCTATGGGTATCTCTAAGCGTATCAGTCCTGATGAGATCAGTGTTTTTGCTCTGGTGCGTGGACAGCAAGTAATGGTGGTTGAAGAAGATACGAAGCTAAAGTTTGGTGATAGTGTGTGGTATGCGATGCGGGGTAACTACGCCAGTAAAATTGCCAAGATCTTTAATGACACAACTTTAGATCGCAAAGCCATCGATGACTTTTATGGTGATTGGTTGCTATCCCCGAGTGTGAAGCTTGGAGACTTGCCATTTTTTACTGGCGTGATGACTTCTGACTCTCTCGTAGAAAAGCTGAAATCCAAACCAGAAGATCCTTCAAAAAGCATGTGGCAACAAACGGTCGCTGAGTATGTAAAAGGCAGTCTAGGGACTGCGCCAGTCTCTGGTGACACCGTCGCAATCAATGATGAATGGTCATTGGTGGTCAAAGAAGTCGATGATAAAGGCAAGCTTAGAACCATTGGTCTAAAGCAGCAAGAGGTGGCAGAGCCTGCTTGATTGGGCTGTTATTTACTCACTTACTGCTATTAATGATTTGCTCAGCAAGGGTGACGAGATCTGCGGCCATAAAGTCAGGCGTTGGCACATTGGAGGCAGGCAACATGGCGTTATAGGGCCGTGTGACAAACGCCCCTTGGCAGCCAGAAGCTTGCGCACCAATCGTATCCCAAAGATGACAAGCCACTAGGCACAAATCTGACATCGCGACAGACAGCTCTTTAGCGACCATTTGATAAGTTTCAGGCGCAGGCTTGAACTTTTCTACTGTCTCAACGCTAAAAGACTGCTCAAAGAACTCATTCAATCCAGCCTTCTCAAGTGGCGTATTCGATGCGTTACTCGCTGAGTTGGTCAGCGTCACCAGCCGAAACCCTGCCGTACGTAACTTCGTTAACGCTGGTATGGCATCGGGGTGGGCGGGCATGTCAGCCATGCGCTGCTTAAACTCATTGATATCGTCATCTGTGAGTGTGACTTGATGGATATCAGCTGTCATCTGCAATGCACCGACACCCAGCTCGCCAAAGGATGTATAGAGACCCGATAAGGTCATGGTTTGTGAATAAAGTACCAACTGGGCGAACCATTCTCTTAATATTTTATCGTCACCGAACAGCCGAGCAAATAAAGGTGCGAGGGTGTCGATATCGAGTAGCGTCTCATTGACATCGAACACGATGATGGAGGGCGATGGTTTAGAAGACATGAAAATTCCTTTTTATCGTGATAGGTTATGTCAGCGAGACCTATCATTTTAATGATAGCAGTGACAGTGATTAACCTTACTTTAACTGGACTTGAGTAATCATTCAAGATAAAATTGAGTAGTCACTCAAACTGTATGGTGTGCTCATCTCATCAGTTGAGGTCACAGTTTTAAAAATTGGAATATATTATGTCACGTACCGCACTTTATAACCGTTCAGAGGCTTTGGAGCGTGCTCTACAGCTGTTCTGGCAAAAGGGCTTTCATGCCACCTCAATGAAAGATATCGAACAAGCACTGGATATGCGCCCAGGAAGTATCTATGCCGCTTTTGGTAATAAGGATGGACTGTTTCAAGAAGCACTTGATCATTATGCTCAAGCTGGACTGACAGCGCTTGAACGCATACTGGCCAGCCATGAATCGCCTTTACTGGGTTTGGCTGCTTATCTGCGAGAGCTTGGCGGTATTCGTGATCGAAACATACCGAGCCAAGCTTGTATGTTGGTCAAAAGCTTGCTTGAGCTTGGGGCTCGTGAGCAGTCAGCACTGGAAAAGGTTGAAAAGCTACTGGCTGGCATGGAGGCGCGCTTTATAGAGTGTTTTGTGGAAGCGCAGAGGCTAGGGGAGCTTGATGATGAGCTTGATCCTACTAGGCTTGGACGTCGACTGCAGGCTGAGATTATGGGGATACGCGCTTTCGCTCAGCGTGATGTCGATAGTGCTGCGGTACATGCGCTGGCAGATGATATGGCGTCCTCTATAGAAGCAATGCGCAATGACGCGCTTGCTGACTAATGGGTTTGTATTAGGGTCTGTTAAACATTCAACTTTGAATGAGTTAAAAATGCTTGAAGCTTTGCCAAACATAGAAAAGGGCTACTCGAATTTTTCAAGTAGCCCTTTTTATATCTAGATTTTAACAGTTTGTTTTTGGGCTTGGTATTACTCTGGTAGCTCTGACAACTGCTGCAAGATACTTTTAAAATTCTCGACCCCTTGTGCGCCGCTAACCAAGTGTTTTTGGTTAAAAATAACAGAAGGCACACTTTGAATGCCTTGCTGACGCCACTGCTGCTGCGCTGCACGTACTTCATTAGCAAAACGTTGATCTGCTAGCACTGCGAGTGCCTCGCTACGATCCAGTCCGATCTCTGCAGCGATATCGGCGAGCACTGTATTATCGGAGATATTTCTGTTATTGGTAAAGTGCGCGGCAAACAGTGCTTGCTTTAACTCATGCATGCGCCCTTGCTGATCTGCCCAATGCAAAAGCTGATGCAAATTAAAAGTATTGTGCATACGTGTGTCATCAGTGAAGTTGAACTCAAAACCAACCTCGCTACCCGCTTCATTCATTCTAGCTCGGCTTGCATCGGACTCTTGCTTGCTCGAGCCGTATTTCTCCATAATATGCTCACGCAGGTTTTGACCCTCGGCTGGCATGTCAGGGTTTAGCTCAAACGGGTGCCAGTGTATCTCATAGGCAGTATTGGTTTGCTCAAGTGCTTGTGCCAACTGTCGATAACCGATGATACACCAAGGGCAGACAACGTCTGATACGATGTCTATTCTGAGTGGAGTTTGTGGATTGGTCATAATCTCTTCCTTTGTTTTTTGTATCAATAGCTTTTAGTCTGCTTTTTGCCATTCAAACTTTTGGAAAGGCTTATCAATTGGCGTGTTGGCCAAATGGTTAGTGTAGTTACTCATAACCTTTTGCGCGGCAGCAAGCACGACTTCTAAAATCTGGCGCTTGCTAAAGCCTACATCCAAAAATGCTTGTACAGCGTCATCATCAACATTACCACGACCACGGATGACAGAGAGCGTGAAGTTACGTAAAGCTTCTAATTTTTTAGTCGGTAATGGCGTCTCGTTACGCAGGGCATCAGTGATGGTATCATCGACTTTCATACTCTTGGCAATACCTGTGTGAGCGGGCACGCAGTAATGGCACTCATGCTCGACGTTAATGGTTTGCCACACGACGGTGGTCTCTTCATCGTCAAAGCTGCTGTCCAAAAACAGCTGATGCAGACGCTGATAATCTTCTAACAGCCCAGGTGCTTCTGCCATCACAGCATGCAAGTTTGGAACCATACCAAAGGCATTGATAGAAACATCAAGCAGCTCTTTGCTATCTGCTGGTGCGCTTTGCTTGTCGTGTAAAGTAAATTCGGTCATGTAAAATCCTTATTGTGAGTATAAAAGTTAAGTGGTTTATATGCATTTAAGCATGATTACCAAAATTGAGTGATTGCTCAAATTAGATGACAATATTTGCTTAAATCCGTCAACAAACACCACTATAAATAATTTTGAGTGTTCATTCAAATATAAGTTGAACGAATGCTCAGGTTTTTTGTAAACATTGTGAATGGATAGGGGTTTGCTACCAGTCAAACTTCAGCTTTAAATGTGTAGATAGACTTGTTTATTCTGAAGGCTATTTATCATTACCTATTGTTGTTTCGATACCAGTGCTGAATTATCGTAATGAGCAGCTAAGTTACTTGCTTATTTGGTTACGACTTCTTCATATTAGGACGTATTCTCAATTTGAAAACTAACTTTTAAATGGGCCCTAAATGGCCAAACTGCTAGCTCCCTTCATATCGACAGCTCAATGCTTGTAAAGCAGATCTTATACGATTTACATTGATCTTGTGGTACTCGCCATCTATTGCTATGAAAGTAATTGTCTCTAATTAATACGATATACAAATAAATATATTAATATATGTGAAATATTGTGGACATATTATACTAAATAACATATTATTTTTAATATATGCACTTTTATTTTATTTAGATACTGACAGCGTTGTGTCCTATAGATTGAATATTGATTGTACTTATTAGATATTTTGTTGTATTTATAAATAATAGCTTATCAATATACCACTTTTTAACTGTAGTGATTCAACCACCATATTTTGAGGATTTATGATGAAAACCGCACATGACTTAGTAAGCGCTGCTAAAGAGAAAATTACTGAAGTATCATTGGCACAAGCAGAAGATGCTTGTCGCAAAGCCGATATAGTGATTGATGTACGAGAGCCAGCTGAGTATGCAGCAGGTCATATTGCAGGAGCGCTATCAGTACCACGTGGCGTATTAGAGTTCAAAGTAAATGACCTACCTGCTATTAAAGGGGCTGATACAAACATCTTAGTTTATTGTAAAACCAGTGGCCGTGCAGCGTTGGCCGCACAGTCACTAGAAGCGCTGGGTTATAAGCAAGTGGTTTCGATTGCAGGCGGTTTTGAGGCGTGGATTGAAGCTGGCAAGCCGACTGTAAGACCACATGATGGTGTTGATTTTGGTTAGTGCTTAGTACTTTGAATCAAGTATCTTGAATTAGGTGCTTTGAATGGCAATGTGTTTTTTGGGTGAAGGTAAGCTTAAGCAGCTAGGGACAGTACTATGAAAAGACTTTTTAATGATTTATCAAATATATCAAGCCAAGTGACCAGTCATGATCCAAAGACTGAGTCAAAAAATGGTCTTAACCGTCGTCAATTCATTGGTGCTGGGGTAGCAGGTGGGGCAGTCGTAGGTAGTATGGCGATGACAGGGTGCTCAAGCTTACCCACTCATCAAGACAGCCCCAGTATCGTAGTCGTAGGTGCAGGAGTAGCAGGGTTGGCAGTTGCCAATCGCTTGAGCCGCCAATTACCCAATGCCAAGCTAACGCTGTTAGATGGCCGTAAAAATCACTATTATCAACCTGGTTACACGCTGTTGGCGACTGGTGTGTGGAAGAGCGCTGACAAAGTTATCAACAGTAATGCTGACTTGCTACCTGCTGGCATTGACTGGGTACAAGAAAATGCCCGTGAGTTTTTACCCGATAGTAATCAAGTCGTGACCGACAGTGGCAAAAACATTGGCTATGATTATTTGGTGATAGCCACTGGTTTAAGATTGGGTTTTGAGGCCATTGAGGGTCTGGACATCGCAGATATAGGCTCTGACGGTATCGGGAGTGTGTATCCCAGTCCAGAGGTTGCCCTAAAGACATGGCAGCAGATGGATGAGTTCCGCCAAAAAGGTGGACGTGCGGTGATGACTCTTGCACATACCGATATGAAGTGTGCTGGAGCACCACTAAAAATGACCTTTATGCTGCATGACAGGCTTACTCAAGCGGGCACACGCCAAGACAGTGATGTGCAGTTTTTTAGTCCTCATGGCACAGTTTTTAGTGTGCCTTTGGTCAATGAAAACGTACTGTCACGCTGGGCATCATATGATCCACCAATCGGTACCAATTTTCATCAGCGTTTAACCGCCATCGATAAAGGTGCTAAAGCTGCTTACTTCACTGATGAAGCTGGCAAGCAGACTCGTCAGGATTATGACTTTATTCATGTCGTACCGCCCATGTTTGCAGTAGATAGCGTATTGAACAGTCCGCTGGCTAATGACAAAGGCTGGCTGGATGTCGATAAATATACACTACAACACAAGATTTATGACAATGTCTTTGGTGCTGGCGATATCAATGGCACGCCAAAAGGAAAAACAGCCGCAACGGTCAAACTCTCCGCACCGATAGTGGTGAACAACCTCATCGATGTAATACAGGGTAAGGCGCCCAGTCAACAATTTAATGGTTATACCTCTTGCCCGATGCTAGTAGAAGAAGGTAAAGCGATGTTGGTTGAGTTTGATTATGAAAACAACCTGACTCCTAGCGTCCCTTTGATTGACCCTTTAAAAGAGAGTTACTTTGCTTGGTTCTTGGAAGAGATGATGCTAAAACCTGCCTATATGGCGGTTGCCAAAGGCCGCGTCTGACCTTTTATAAAGAGTCAGTAGTGCATAGCAGTATGATTAATGTCATTGCGTTATGATTATATGAACTATTACATAAACCAGAGTTAAATAAACTACCCGACTCTCAACTACTTAAATATGTTGTTGTAGGCTGTGGCTTTAGCCCAGCTTAAACCTTTGTGAAAGCAAAATGCTGGGCTAAAGCCACAGCCTACGATAATCCATACTATGTTGAGAGTCGTGTACAAACTAGAAACTTCAAAGGATTGACCATGTTACTTTTAAATCAAGCGTTCATGATGTTATGGGAAGCCATACTAGAAAACGCTACCTTGGTAATAGCATTAGTGCTGATATTACTGGTGGCGTGGGGGTATTGGGTTGCAGTCGGTAGAAGCAAGCGACTCGCTTATCGTCTAGCCGCTATGTCAGCTATCGTGGTTGCGATTATTGGGTTTTTTGCATTACCAATATTTTTTAAAGCTGGCTTATCAGACATGAGCTACTGGGTAGACTGGGCGTTTCATCTGGCGACGGTGCTCGCATTGTTGGTATATGCTTACTTGGTACTGCTGCCATTGATGACAGGATTGGCGGGTTCGACTAAGTATAGAGCTTAGCGCAGAGACTAAATTATCAGTGCTATCTATCATAATTAGGCTAGCAGAATAATGCCTATGCTTATCATGTTTTATTTATTAATCAAATCATTAGGAGAGTAGGATGCAAGGTGTCAATAGATTGAAGTCGTTGAAAGCCCCAGTATTGTTAGCGGCAAGTAGCTTATTGCTAGGCGCATCATTAAGTGCGTGTCAGAGTACCATACCGACTTACAACACGGCACATATGCCAGCTTCGCCGCAATCTTCAGTAGACCTGTTGGCAGCTCCGGTTGCAGATACTGGGCTGAGTGTCGATGCCGATAGCAGCTTTCCTATCGTAGAGTTAATGCCATTCATCGTTGGTCAAGCAGATGCACTGGCGTTAACGCCTGCACAAGTAAAAGTGTTTGCTGATTATCGCAAGATGGCTATGAAAAACCGTATGGCACTGCAGGCTAATGAAAAAGCCTTGCGTGGGCAGTTGCGCACAGCGATGATGACAGGCGCTGATGATGCAACGACGACGGCACTGATGCACCGTATCAGCGAAACTGAGATGGCGCATATGAATCTACGCCATGAATGTCTTAAGAACGTCCGCAACACCTTAACGCCTGAACAGTTTGCAACGCTCATGCAAATGTATAAGCAGTCATTGCAGCGCTCTTAAGCGTTAATATGGTTAATGAGCCAATGTCATAAGCTTGGCGTGGGTTTGGCTACCAAAGCCGCCACGCTAAACCAAACGCTCTGTTAGATAATCTACCAGCAAACGAATCCTTGGGGATAAGTGGCGGTTGTGCGGGTAGACGGCCCAAATGCTTTCCTCAGGCTCTCTATAGTTATCCAATAAGCTAACTAGTGCACCTGATGCCAAGTGTCTCTGCACATAGTAATCAGGCAGCTGCACGATACCCAAACCTTTTAATGCCGCATCGACTAGGCTGTGACCGCTGTTATATTGCACAGTACCAGACACTCGCATGTTTCGTTCTTTACCCGCTTTTTTATTGTTCTCTATAAAGTGCCAGTAATCACGGGTGCCAAGCAGACAGTTATGTTCACTCAACTCGCTTAGCGTATAAGGTGTGCCGTATTTTTTGAGATAAGCAGGCGCAGCGCAGACGAAGTTGGTACGACGGCTGAGTTTTTTTGCCATCATCGTTGAGTCGCTTAATTTGCCAATGCGAATGGCCAAATCATAGCCACCATCAACCAAGTCAATTTTCTGATTACTCAAAAATGCCGTTACTTCGATATCAGGATATTGCACCATGAAGTCATTGACCAGAGGCAATAGTTGCTGTTCGCCATAAGTGACAGGGGCGGTCAGTTTAATCCTGCCTTGCGGTTTGGATTGCAGATTACTCACGGCTTGCTCAGCGGCGTCTAAGCCATCAAGGACACTGCGGCAATGCTGATAAAACACGCGGCCTTCTTCAGTCAGTGTTACCTTACGAGTTGTACGATATAGCAATTTAATATTGAGACGTTTCTCTAAAGCGCTTACTTGGCGGCTCACTTGCGCAGTGGATATCCCTAATTCTTTTGCAGCACGCGTAAAGCTCTCGTATTCTGCGACGTAAACAAACTCACTAATGCCATCCCAGCGCATGATTATTACCAGTGTGTAAAAGAGATTTGCAAATATAGCACATTGTCCTCTTGGCAGAAACAACTATAATGGTCAGTATAAAATTAAACGTTTTACAAGCTGCTACAACTGCCGCTTGCCTATACTAAATAAGCCATATAAGCTGAATAGGTCTGTCTTCAATACGCGATAAATCCATTAAAAAGAGAGAATATTATGTCAGATAAATTTATTAAATCGAAAGCCGCCATTGCTTGGGGCCCAAACCAGCCACTATCTATCGAAGAAGTGGATGTCATGCTGCCACGCAAAGGCGAAGTATTAGTAAAAATTATCGCCAGCGGCGTTTGCCATACGGATGCGTTTACCTTATCTGGTGAAGATCCAGAAGGCGTATTCCCAGCTATCTTAGGTCATGAAGGCGGTGGTATCGTTGAGCAAATCGGTGAAGGTGTGACCAGCGTGCAAGTTGGCGATCACGTTATTCCTTTATACACCGCAGAGTGTGGCGTTTGTAAATTCTGTACTTCAGGTAAAACCAACCTATGCTCAGCCGTACGCGAGACTCAAGGTAAGGGCCTGATGCCAGATGGCACCACGCGTTTTTATAAAGACGGTGAGCCAATTTATCATTATATGGGCTGCTCAACCTTTTCTGAATATACCGTCTTGCCAGAGATTTCTTTAGCCAAAGTAGATAAAGACGCACCATTAGAAAAAGTTTGCTTACTCGGTTGTGGCGTGACCACCGGCATGGGCGCGGTTATGAATACCGCTAAGGTCGAAGAAGGGGCTACCGTTGCTGTTTTCGGTCTTGGTGGTATTGGCCTCGCCGCTATCATCGGTGCAAAAATGGCAAAAGCCAGTCGTATTATCGGCATTGATATCAACGAAGATAAGTTTGAGTTGGCTAAGAAGCTTGGCGCGACTGATTGCATCAATTCTAAAGACTATGACAAGCCTATCCAAGAGGTCATCGTTGAGATGACTGATGGCGGCGTAGACTATTCGTTTGAATGTATTGGTAATGTCGATGTCATGCGTTCAGCGCTTGAGTGCTGCCACAAAGGTTGGGGCGAGTCGGTCATCATCGGTGTCGCTGGTGCAGGACAAGAGATCTCAACTCGTCCATTCCAGTTAGTGACGGGTCGAGTCTGGAAAGGTTCAGCATTTGGCGGCGTCAAAGGCCGTAGCGAATTGCCAGGCTACGTCGATCGTTATATGCAAGGCGATATCCCATTAAATGACTTTATCACTCATACGATGCCATTAGAAGACATTAACGAAGCCTTTGACTTGATGCATAAAGGTGAGAGTATTCGTACGGTTATTCACTTTTAAGAGATGCTTTCTAAAAGTAATGGTTAACGATATAGGTTATAAATTTAGCGTTATAAACTAACAGCGCTATCAAATAACAGTGTTATAAAATAAAAATGCCGCTCCTATATGGGGCGGCATTTTTTTAGCTTTGATGGTCATTCAAGTTGATTTAGTCTGTCATATTAGCCAATTGCTCTAATATATTGACATAGTTCTCAACCCCTTGAGCACCACCAACCAAATGGCGCTCATTAAAAATCATTGCTGGCACGCTTTGAATGCCTTGTTGTTGCCAATGTTGCTCAGCCTCTCTTACCGCTTTGGCAAATCGTTGGTCTTCTAGTACCGCCAATGCCTCACTACGATCTAGTCCAATCTCCGCTGCAATATCTGCAAGCACTGCATTATCAGAGATGTTTCTGTTATTGGTAAAGTGAGCGGTAAATAGCGCCTGCTTTAAGTCGTGCATACGTCCTTGTTGATCTGCCCAATGCAAAAGTTGATGCAGATTAAAGGTGTTGTGCATACGCGTGTCATCATTAAAGTTGAACTCAAAGCCGACTTCGTGACCCGCTTCCTTCAATCGAGTTCGGCTAGCATCAGACTCTTCCTTGCTCGAGCCATACTTCTCCATAATATGCTCGCGCATATTCTGACCGTCGCTTGGCATACTAGGATTCAGCTCAAATGGATGCCAGTGAATTTCATGCTCGGTATTGGTTTGCTCCAGTGCTTGTGCCAGCTGGCGGTAGCCGATGACGCACCAAGGACAGACCACGTCAGATACAATATCTATGCGCAGTGGCTGCTCTGATGATAACTGCTTTGAATGTTCCATATAACCTCTCATTGCTATTATTTATGATTCTAACTGATATCTATGGCTCTAATTAATCCATATTATTTTAACTGAGAAAACTGCTGCTCGAATATTTTCCGAACAACAGCCTTTTAGATAACAGTATAGAAACACCAAAGGGATTATTTCAACCCCAAATTGGTTGCATCGTTAACGTAATGGTTAATCTGCCTTATTAGGCAACGTGATTAATCAGCTTTGTGCCATTCAAACTTTTGGAAAGGCTTATCGATTGGTGTGTTGGCCAAATGGTTCGTATAGTTGCTCATCACTTTTTGCGCTGCAGCAAGGACGACTTCTAAAATCTGGCGCTTAGTGAAGCCTGCATCCAAAAATGCTTGTACGGCGTCATCATTAACGTTACCACGATCACGGACGACAGAGAGCGTAAAGTTACGTAGCGCTTCTAACTTATCAGTCGGTAATGGGGTTTCATTACGTAATGCTTCGGTAATCGTGTCATCTACTTTCATACTTTTAGCAATACCAGTATGCGCAGGGACGCAATAATGACAAGCGTGCTCGACGTTGATGGTTTGCCATACAACGGTAACTTCTTCATCATCAAAGCTACTGTCTAAAAACAACTGATGGAAACGTTGATAGCCTTCAAGCAAGCCTGGTGCTTCGGCCATTACTGCATGTAGATTTGGAACCATGCCAAAGGCGTTGATAGAGATATCAAGCAGATCTTTACTATCTGCTGGTGCGCTCTGTTTGTCGTGTAAAGTCAGTCATATAAAACCCCTTATTGTGGTTGTTAATTAATTATTTAATGGTTATTAGAATAAGATAGCCAATCTACTATAGACGTAATATTTTATTTGAGTGATTGCTCAAATTAATACATGATGCTTGTCTAAGTAAGTCAACTGCAACTACTATAAATGTTTTTGAGCGAACGTTCAATATTAATTGAGTGATTGTTCAATTAAGTTACAAATCGATTAAATAACGAGTCAATAAGTTTATGAACCAATGAGCTTATCTCTATATTTAAAATGAGAGTACACCTTAATCTTATTGATTTCTAATAAAAAACTATACCCTAAGCATTACAAAGTAATAACAAAGTTAACCTTGGCTGTCAGTCATAATAAAAAAATTGAGGTTACTTTTATCTTATATAAGTAACGATAATTTAATAATCATCCGCCAGCGAGAAGCCAGCATGTCTACCTTGACGTTAACAATCAATAAGCAGGATTATCAGCTCGAGAATCTTGACGCCCGTACGACACTGCTCGACGTCTGTCGTCAACATTTACAAATTACTGGACCCAAAAAAGGCTGCGATCACGGTCAATGCGGTGCTTGTACCATGCTCATCAATGGTCGCCGAGTCAACTCTTGTCTCACACTTGCTATCATGCATGATGGTGATGAGATTACGACCATCGAAGGCATCGGTATGCCGGACTCACTATCGGCGCTGCAACAAGCCTTTAAAGATAACGATGCCTTTCAGTGCGGATATTGCACCCCAGGTCAAATTTGTTCAGCGACTGCCTTAATAGAAGAAGTAAAACAAAATTGGCCAAGCCATGTGAGCACAGACTTACAACATCCTGATAGCCTTCTAGTACAAGAAATCGCTGAGCGCATGAGTGGTAATGTCTGTCGCTGCTCCGCTTATCCCAATATCATCAAAGCCATCTCACAAGTACTTGAAAATGAGATGTCAGAGTCTGCTGCCCAGACCAATGACACCTCTACACAAAATTCAAGCGTAACAGGTATTTGGTCACCGCCGCCAAGCGAGGCTCAGTTCCATAAAGCCTCAGCGAATAACAAAACAATAACAGGCAAGGCAGGAGACCACTCATGAAACGTTTTGAATATAGCCGCGCTGATGCACCTAAGCAAGCCGCAACCTCTGCTAGCAGCAAAGACGCTTCTTTTATCGCAGGTGGTACTAACTTATTAGATCTCATGAAACTAGAGATCGAAACCCCAATCAAACTGGTCGATATCACTCGTTTAGAATTAGAGCAAGTAGAAACGACTGCCGATGGTGGTTTACGTATTGGTACGCTTGTGACCAATAGCGATTTGGCCGCGCATCCTGAGGTGATTGCAAACTATCCAGTATTGTCCCGAGCTATCTTGGCAGGAGCGACTGGTCAGCTACGTAACAGAGCGACAACGGGCGGCAACTTTTTACAGCGTACTCGTTGCTATTATTTTTATCAAACAGACAGCGCTTGTAATAAACGTGAACCGGGTACTGGCTGTCCTGCAATTAACGGTGAGAACCGCCCCCTTGCAATTTTAGGCACAAGTGACGCTTGTATTGCTCAACACCCATCCGATATGGCAGTGGCAATGCGCTTACTAGATGCCACGATAGAGACAGTTAAAGCAGATGGCTCGACTCGCGCTATCGATGTCAAAGATTTTTATTGTTTGCCAAAAGACACGCCGCATATCGAAAATGTGCTAGAAGCAGGCGAGCTGATTACTCATGTTGTATTACCTGCCCCTATTAAGGGCATGCATACCTATGACAAAGTGCGTGATCGCGCTTCTTACGCCTTTGCACTGGTATCTTGTGCCGCAGTCATCGATGCTGACGACAATGGCAACCTAAAGACAGTACGATTGGCGTTCGGTGGCATCGGTACCAAGCCATGGCGTAATGAAGAGGTTGAGGCACTATTAATGGATACCGATGGCAATAGCGATGTTATCACGCAGGCCGCTGATCTATTATTGCATGATGCCAAAGGTAATGGTCAGAACGACTTTAAAATACCGTTGACGCGTCGCCTACTAAAACAAGTTATTCAGCGCGCATTAGCGGGCGAGGGAGCATAATCATGGCACTATTAGAATCAATCACCCAGTCAGAACCAACCAAAAAACTGACCATGGATGAGCCTGTTGAAACGCTATTTAGCACAACGGCAAGCAAGCTAGTTGGTAAGCCAATCAACCGTGTTGATGGTTCCCTAAAGGTTAGCGGTCAAGCGAAATACAGTGCCGAAATACGCTTGGACAATCAAGCCTATGGTGTATTGGTAGGCGCGACCATTGCTAAAGGTCAAGTTGAGAGTATCGATAGTGACTCTCTAAAAGGCATTCCTAATATTATTAAAGTAGTGACCGATCCTGAGCACTTTTTGCGTAACTCTCAACAAGGGACAAAAACTAAAGCACCCAAGCAAGGGGTTAGCGAGATTTTTTATCATGGTCAGCCTATTGCTGTCGTGGTTGCTGAGACTTTTGAGGCGGCAAGAGAAGGCGCTAAAGCGCTGAAAGTGACTTATAAGGATGAGACTGACCAAGCGGCACTGAACTTTACCCAAGAGCTCTCTAACGCACATGCGGTAGATGAAAAAAAAGGCTCTGATAAAAATAATGTCCAAGGCGATCCAGACCAAGGATTAGCTGATGCGGCAGTGACCGTTGATCGCTTTTATCATACCCCAAGTCAAAGCAACTCTCCGATGGAGCCCCATACAACGTTGGCTCATTGGGAAGGCGATAAGCTCGTTCTGTATACTTCCAATCAGATGCTCGCTTCTTGCAAACAGCAAGTCATGGATGCTCTGGACCTAAATAAAGATCAAGTACAACTGATCGCACACTATGTGGGTGGTGGGTTCGGTAGTAAGCTCGGTATTGCTCCTGAATCTATTGCAGCGGCGATTGCTGCGAAAGATCTGGGTCGTCCTGTGCTAATCACTATGACGCGTTCACAAGTGATGGAAGCAACGGTCAGACGCTCAAACACGCGTCAGCGTATCGCAATCGGCGCGAACAATGACGGCGTGATCGATACATTGATTCACGATACGATCTCTAGTAATTTGCCAGGTGAGGCTTTCTTTGAGCCAACTGCTCTATCTACGCACCATCTATATAGCGGCAAAAACCGCCGTGTGAATTATGAGATGGTAGACATGAACCAAGTGTTGTCAGGTTCTATGCGTGCGCCTGGCGAAGCGGTAGGTATGATCGCGCTTGAATGTGCCATGGATGAGCTTGCCACACAGTTGGAGATTGATCCGGTTGAACTACGCCGTCGTAATGAGCCAGAGCAAGATCCGAGTCAAGATATTCCTTTCTCAACGCGCCAATTGATTGCCTGTATGGAACAAGGTGCTGAGCATTTTGGTTGGAGTGAGCGAAACGCCAAGCCTGCCAGTCAATTAGAAGGTGACTGGTGGATAGGTACAGGCATGGCGGCGGCTGCCCGTGGTAACCAATTACAGCCATCTGAAGCACGTGCAACCCTACAGGTAGATGAGTCAAAAGCACTTGGTATCAAAGCAGTTATCGAGACAGACATGACCGACATCGGTACGGGTTCCTATACGGTGTTTTCTCAAATTGCAGCTGAGCTATTAGGACTGCCGATTGATCATGTTGAGATGAAACTAGGTGACAGTGCATTGCCACCAGCATCAGGCTCAGGTGGCAGTTGGGGTGCTGCGAGTGCGGGTAGTGGTGTCTATCTTGCTTGTGAGCAGCTGCGTGAAATGCTAGCAGAAAAAGTTGGTCTGTATCCTGACAACATTCAGTTAGACAATGGTCAAATCAAGAAAACAGGCGAGCATGCTTTAACGGCAATGGAAGCTGCCAAAAAGAGAGGCCAATCATTTGCTGACAGCACTATTGATAAGCTATCGCAAACCACAGGGCTTTCGCTATCAGGACAGTCAGCATCACAAGAGTATGATTTTGATAATACAGAGTCTTATGCGCTTGCGGATGTGGTCGCTGACTATGATGAGCAAAAAATCACTGCCAAAGGCCAGATAAAACCGGGTAAGAACGGTAAGAGCCATCGCCAAGCCTCTTTTGGTGCGAACTTCGCTGAAGTGGCGGTTCATAAAGTCACTGGTGAGATTCGGGTGAAACGTATGACAGGTGCATTTGCCGCTGGTCGTATTCTGAACCACAAAACTGCAACGTCGCAATGCTATGGCGGTATGGTGTTCGGTATTGGCTCAGCGTTGATGGAAGAAGTGATTCATGACAAACGTGACGGTCGTCTCTGTAACCATGACCTTGCCGAGTATCATGTGCCAGTTAATGCGGACGTACCGCAGTTAGATGTCATATTGGTAGAAGAAGATGATCCTTATACCAATCCAATGCACATCAAAGGTATCGGTGAGACGGCTATTGCAGGTGCTGCTGCCGCGATTGCCAATGCTATCTATAATGCGGTCGGTGTGCGTGTTTATGACTTCCCGATTACCCTCGACAAGCTGCTTTATGAGATGCCAGAGTAGTTTTTTAAATTAACTTGTATACAAAAAGAACCCGCCTAAGCTGCGGGTTTTTACACCCTAACGGTTTATAACATAAGCAAGTTATAACATAAGCAAAACAAGAGGCGTTATGAATCAAATCGCTGACATTCTCAAGCTAGCAGGTGAGGCCGCTCAACAAAACGTTGATGCTGTACTGGCAACGGTCGTCCGTACCGAAGGCTCAGCGTACCGTCGTGCTGGCGCGATGATGCTTATATGCGCAGATGGACGCTCGGTCGGAATGATAAGTGGTGGCTGCCTTGAGCCGCATATTATCAAACGTGCCTTTTGGCTTACCCGTAATGGCGCTAACGTGCAGGTTTATCAAACGGGCGATGATATTGAATACACCAAAAATGGCGAAGCGAAAGCAGCTGCTAAAGAAGAGACGTCCGAAAATGATTTTTTAAATGTTGATTTCCATGACGAGCCAGATCTTGATTTAGACGAGTTGAATTTTGGCTTAGGATGTAATGGACGGGTACATGTTTTGTTTGAGCGCTTGGCAACTGCGACGCCGTTGTTAGATACCATTAGTCAAGTTCGACATACTCAGCAGTCCGTCACGATAGCCACATTAATTCGCTCTGCTAGTCGCCAAAACTCAAATCCTGAACTGCAAATCGGTATGCGTATTGATCTGGATGATTATACCGAGTCAGGACAAATTATGACTATAGGCGCTAATGGCATTGGCACTAATCGTATTGAGACTAATAACAGCTTAAATCAATCAGGATCTGATGCTTCAAATACTCTTATCAATACGGTTGAAAATTTAGCACAGTATGAGCTTGGTGATAAAAACGCTGAATACGTGGTCATAAAAAGTGAAGACAGTAAACATTTAACAACAGAGTGGCTGGTACAAAGATTAGAGCCACAAATCCGTCTGCTGATTTGCGGTGCAGGCAATGATGTCATGCCGCTGGTCACCATGGCAAAGCTGCAAGATTGGCATGTCACAGTTATAGATAGTCGTGCGCAATATGCTACGCGTATGCGTTTCCCGCAAGCAGATGAAGTGCTGCCGCTAGCGTTAGAAGATACGGATACCTTGCTAAAGCTCAGTCATAACGCTGCCGTTGCTTTGATGTCGCATAGCTTGAGTCAAGATCGCGCTCGTTTGGCTGTATTACTAGCGCATGCCAATCATTATAAATATCTTGGACAACTAGGGCCGCGCTATCGTACCGAGCGTTTAATTGAAGAAATTAGTGCTACTAACGTCAATCCTGCGAGTTTATCTGTTGGTATAAACAAATTACATTATCCTATCGGCTATAAGTTAGGTGGCGATGGCCCCGAAGCTTTAGCTCTGGGTATCATGGCGCAAATAAATACGGTCATGCATAATCAAGCATCGCCAGCTAAATGTGTAGATTTAGCAAATAGCAATATAGCTATGATGGGCCACGCATAATGACTAAAAATCATGCCGTTATTATTTTAGCTAGTGGTCTCAGTCAGCGCCTTGGCCAAGCAAAGCAGCTACTCAAGAAAGATGGCGAACCGTTAATTCGTTATATGACCAAGCTTGCATTAGCGACCCAGCCGAAAGCCATTATGATTGTTATTCCTGAAGATAATCCATTAATAGCCAGTGCGGTTACCGAGTTAGCTACTCAGTATGCCATTATTCACATGGTTACGAACCCAACACCCGAAACAGGGATGGCGCATAGTTTATATTTAGGTATTGAGGCATTAGTTAATCTTGACGACAGTCTCATTAATCACATTTTGATAATGGGGATTGATCAAATCTTACTTAATGAGTCGCATTTAATAGAGCTGCTAGCGGGTCAACAAACTGTGGTTGCAAGTGGCTATAGTAGCTTAAGACATTGGAGCAATGGGCAGGACTTAGATGAAACAACTGATACTGAAGCCTTTAAAAAAGATATCATCGGACTGCCTTTATCGATTGATTACGAGTTGCTAAAACAATGGCAAGCATTGTTAACAGGGGATAAGGGGCTGCGTCATCTGATTCGAGGACTGCCCGTTATCCAAATCAGTAGCGTTGATAATCATCAGCTTAGCTATGACATTGACACGCCTGAGCAACTTGTTTACGCTAGGCAACAAGGCTGGGTTAATGAGTAGTTTAAAATAGCGAATATTCTATGATACCTGTGTTAGAAACAGAACGGCTTATTCTCAGGCAATGGCAGCCAACTGACTTTGCTGTTTTTGCTGAAATGAATGCCGATTCTGAAGTGATGCGTTACTTTCCTAAACTATTATCTCCTGCGTTAAGTGACGTTATCGCTAATAAATGCCAGCAGCTTATTACAGATAAAGGCTGGGGTTTTTGGGCGGTCAGCCGAAAAGGCTATTCAGAAAATGGTAATGATTTTATCGGTATGGTTGGCTTGAATGAGGCCCATGCGGATATGCCATTTGCCCCTTGTGTAGAGATTGGTTGGCGGTTGCATAAGGACTGTTGGGGACAAGGATATGCAACTGAATCCGCGCGAGCGTCGCTGAAATTTGCTTTCGAAGTTTTAGCGCTTAACGAGGTAGTTGCCTCCACCGCAGTCGCTAATAAGCACTCGCAGCTGATCATGCAGCGCATAGGCATGATAGATACACAGGAAGGTTTTTATCACCCTATGCTTGACTCTGAGCATCCACTTGCCGAGCATGTGCTCTATAAAATAACGCGTCAAAAGTGGCAAAATATTGCCACGACTTAACTTTGTTTATGATTAGCGTGAACTGGATTTATTCAACACGACCCCGTGAAAACGTTAAAATATGACCTTTAAATGGCTGATCAAGATAGGTGGTATTTTCGGGCTTGACGTGTTGACTGCTAAAACCATATTCAAGCATTTTATTGGTCAGCTTGTTTTTGCGGCCACGACCAGGGTCTACGACGATGACTTCACATTTTGGCAACGCATGACGCTCAATAAATTCGGCTAAAATATCAATATGTTGGTCCTCATAAAGTAAGTCACTGCCGATAATCATATCAAACTTGCCAAGGTGACTATTGTCCTCGGCCCAGTCTAAACGTTCAAAATTAATTTCTTTATTATTATTCAAAGTGGTATTACGATCAAGGAAGTACTCGACCGTTGGGTGATAATCAGTCGCGGTGATATCCGCATGCCGATGATTGAGCAATAAACTAGATAATGCCATGCCGCAGCCAACCTCCAAGATACGTTTGCCTGCAATATCGTAATCGAGCATATGATTGGCAAGCACCAAGCTTGAGGGCCAAATGACGCCAAACAGTGGCCAAGAAGCCGAGCAAATGCCCAAATTTAGCGCCTCATCATCTGGGTCACTGAATTGTTGATTGTCACGCAGGGTACAAATATGAATGTCTGTATTGCCAATTTCAATCGTTTGATAACGCACGCGCACAGTAGTTAGCGAAGTCATAAACCATCCTAAAAAATAAGCA
This sequence comes from Psychrobacter sp. H8-1, assembly GCF_904846575.1. Classification (NCBI taxonomy): domain Bacteria; kingdom Pseudomonadati; phylum Pseudomonadota; class Gammaproteobacteria; order Moraxellales; family Moraxellaceae; genus Psychrobacter; species Psychrobacter sp. H8-1. The sequence continues at coordinate 2,288,696 of NZ_CAJHBG010000001.1, read as the reverse complement.
AAAGTGCAAGGTTTGGCAAAGGTTGCCACGATCAGGAGTTAGAGGAAAGATGAGTTAATAGTTTATATAAAAAAGTGAGACTGGTTTAATACCAGTATGCCTGATAGCTTGGTGAGTTATTGTTACTTAGTAGGATATTATCATTAAGAGTATTACTGAGGAGGAATCTCATAGAATGGCTGGGTTTTAGAGAAAATAATTGTAGAGCGGAGAGTATGCAAAAATGATTGAGGTGAAAGTTGAGGTGATAAAAATACAAGTGCATCTGGTCTTGTGACAGATGCACGAGAGGTTCAGTTGGTTATAGAAAGCTGGTTATGAGCAGAAAGTAAGCTCTAGCTATCAAACTTAAGCCCAGAGGTTTTCAGAGCCCAAATCAATTCGATAAAGGCACGATTATTGGTCAAGGGTTCGCCATCGATGATGAGAGCATAGCCGCTCCCGTCAATCCATAAGAACACAAAGCTGGTCTCAGGAATGAGCAGATCTACTTGCTGAAAGAATGATATCGCTTGGCTTTCAATTGCCCAGCCGCGCTGCTTTTGACGTATCATAAAACCAGAAAAATCTGCCGCTGCCACACTGAGCATGTCGGCTTCTTCTTGAGTATAACCAATACGTGCTAAGCAAAACCCTTCATCTGAGGCAATAGCCGCACGGCGCTTACCTGATAAGCTTGCCACGACGTAAGGCAAAAACTGATCAAGTGGCAGATTGGGTGCTGGCAAGAAGGTCGATAGCTTTTCAATAAATCCTTGCTCAACGAAGCTTTCTAACCAAAGCTCTGAGTACTCTTCCAGCCAATCTGCTACGAGCAAGGTCTCCCGACCTGACAATAGAGCTTGTAGTGCCAGCTGCATGTCAGTTGGCTCACTTTGAGAAAATGCTTCAAACACGCCAGCAGGAGTTAGAGTAATATACGTTTTGTGAGACGTGGACATGAGAGCTACCTTGTAAGTCGTTAAAAGAAAAATAATCTATGATCTATGAACATGCAAAAACCAGGCCATAAGGGCGATGTGTTATTTTCTTAGTTTATACTTAAGGGTTCACTTTCTGCTTGATGCTCAGTATCAATCTGCTCTAGCTGTCGTTGACAATGACTCCAGCGCTCATCAAACTGCCAATCGCTTTTACCTAAGCGAAACCAAACAATAGAAAAGGCCAGACGATCATTACAAGCCAGACAATGAGCAAAAAACTCACGTTCAACTTGTTCGATGATGTTCCAATCACCTGCATCACGCGCGCTCATCAGCTCGTTGGTAATATTTTTGGCGATCTCTTTAGCATCATCGCTACTGATACGTAGTCGATGAGTTTGTACGTTAAGGGATGGCGTGACCAGTACGCTCCAGCGTGTCGCAAACTCACTGCTGTGTCTTATGTAATCAAGTTTATTAATACAATTATGAAAAGCTTGCTCTATCTGTGGATGCAGACGACCTTGGATACGAGCAAACACACTCTTAATATCATAAGGTATATCATACCAACAGCCAAAGAAAAAGTCAGCGACAGCGCCTTGCAAAGGCTCTTTTTCATTCAGTAACAAAGCCGCATTGATACGCTGTTCGTGGTAGTAGCGGTTATTGGGTGCTGAAAAAATCTTGCGCGAATAGTAGCGAAACACGCGGCGTGCTTCCCTCTCATTTTCTTTGATAAGATCTATGTCAGGCATAATAGAGTCCTTTAGGTCATGTCACTGTTGCTACTGCGCTGCGACAGGTCATGACCTAACTAAGCAAGTTGCAGAAAGATGCAAATAAGCGTCTAGTCGAGTAAGGTTTGCATCAAATCAATCATAAACTCGGCGTCTTCTTCATTCATTGCCTCAAACCCTTGAGGCATACCAAGCTCGGCCAACGCCTCTTTACCATCCTCATCGTTATGCAAATTAAGAATGGCATCCATGAATACTTTGGTATCAGGAAAACCCTCTTTGATGAGTAGGACATGGCTAATATCAGCGAGGTCACTTTCGATAAGCACGGATAGCTGGGCTTTGGTTAAGCGTGAAAAGCTGTGAAATACCTCTGCCAAAAAGAAAGCGGCTTGCGCATCACCTTTGATAACTTTTCGAGCGGCAGCTTGATAGTTCTCTGTGACATCCCAGTTAAGATCAGTCTCTTCTATATCAACGGCCTCTAGTAAGCGTAAACCAATCAGCTTAACATCACGGTTATCTGCCATAGCAACGGTTGCGCTAGCTTTGATATCTTCTAAGCTATTGATGTCGCTATTTGCGGCAGCAGCAATCACCATCTCATCGGACTTACCGATAGGGCGGGCAACCGCTTGGTAGCCTTGTTCACGAATAAGTGTCGCTGCATCAAAAGGGTTGGCATAAATGACCTGAATGTCCTCAGTGCCAATCACTTGCTCTTGCTCGGCATGTGAGGCAGGGATATTTAGGTGCATATTTAGATTGGCGCGCTTTTGAATCAAAGTGTTGAACATGTGCCAGCCTGCAAAACGCTCGGGCGAAAAATCAGGAGCGATTAACATATTGTGTGTCGTCATGATTTAATCTTCCTCATTTTGTTTCATGTCAGCATATTGGACAATAGCGGCTTCGATTTTGCTGCGAGATGGCTTACGACGTACAGACGTATAGCCTACGGTTTCACCGCGACGAACATTAGGCACTACAGTGGCATAAACCCAATAGTGGCTGCCATCTTTGCATAGGTTTTTGACATAGCCATGCCATTTTTGACCCGCTTCTACGGTATCCCACAGGTCTTTGTAAGCTGCTTTTGGCATATCAGGATGGCGCAAAATAGATTGTGGTTGACCGATGAGCTCGTCCACACTATAGCCACTAATCTCGACGAAGGCATCGTTGACATGGGTCAGAACACCGTCTAAATCTGTACGCGAAACAATGAGCTTACCATCAGGGTAGGGACGTTCGATATCAGTATCATAGATAGTGCGTGAAGTACCATCATAATAGGTCAGAGTGATTTGCTCAGCTGGCATATCAGGACTAAGTGCATCAGGAATTGGAGAGCACATAATAATCTCCTATAATTGTTATTATATTTAAGTCAAATCATCAGTTTTTGGTCGCTATTTATTTGTTACTACTTAATAGCTTTACTGAATAATACTGACGTTTGTCTGTTAGATAAGTTTTGAAAGCGCCTCTGAAGCACGCTTAATATCTAGAAAGATAAGGCCAAGTTTGGCATTAGGTTTTGCCAAGATCGTTAGTACAGCTTCTTTACCTGCTGAAGTCATGATGACGTAGCCTTTTTCACCTTGAATCATAATGCGATCAATACTGCCACGAACCAGCTCACGACCTGCTCTTTCACCCAAAGACAGTAAGGCTGCCGACATAGCACCAACACGATCCTCATCAATTCCTGTTGGCAATGCTGAAGCAATCATTAAACCATCGTTTGAGATTAGAGATGATGCTTCAACATCTGCTGATGAACTGTTTAGGTCTTCTAAAATTTGTTGGAAAGAATCTGTACGCATGTGATGTCTCTATAATTTATTATTGAATGGATACAAACCATATATTGATAAAACTATAAAAAAGCTATAGTGCTAAGATTCGCATTATAATGCCTTACTGACTATATTGATATGGCTAAACCAAAGTATTTTTTAAAAATAAAACGATTTTATGCCTTTTAAGCTATGTTTAATACCGTTCATATTAGTTTATGGACTATATAAGCGACTAAATGCTGAGGATAGAGACTTTTTGCATTTCGTCTATACTTATAGCCATTCATAATTAGTAGCATTTATATTGCAATATGGGATTGACTTTTTTGAGCAGCAAGGTAAATTAAATGGGATGGGTTAAGTAACGAGTTGTATCTAATCCTATGATAAAGCTGCTCACTATCTGCACGATCTATGTAATACTGTCTCAATCCATGCAAAATCGGCAGTTTTAAATTGATATGTAAGAAGCTTAAGAGTGATATGGTTATTCACCATGCGCCATCGCGGCTGCTCAGCCCCTTAGCCTGTCAAGATCCAATCCCGCCTGTTTTTATGTACTAAACGCATAAAAGCATCCGTAATCATGCATCGACAATATTATTTAGAGTAATACGATATTGTGCGGATGTGATCCAGCAATACCACCTGTATTATCGTTAAGGAAGCTATATGAGTATCAGCCAGGCCATCGAAAATATTGAAGCACGCTATGCGCATCAATCTGAGTTTGTTCAAGCCGTGAAAGAAGTCGCGCTTACCATTGCACCTTTATATGAAGCCCATCCTGAGTATGAAGAATTCAAAATATTTGAGCGTTTAGTAGAGCCTGACCGTGTCATTGGTTTTCGTATCAACTGGGAAAATGATAAAGGCGAAGTTCAGGTAAACCGTGGGTGGAGGGTGCAATTTTGCAACGCTTTAGGTCCTTATAAGGGCGGTGTTCGTTTCCACCCCACTGTCAACCAATCAGTCTTAAAGTTTTTGGGTTTTGAGCAAATCTTCAAAAATGCCTTGACGGGCTTACCAATGGGCGGCGGTAAAGGTGGCTCAGACTTTGATCCTAAAGGGAAGTCTGACAGTGAAATTCGCCGTTTTTGCTATGCCTTCATGCGCGAGTTGCACCATTATGTAAATAAAGACATTGACGTGCCAGCCGGTGATATCGGTGTTGGTGGCCGTGAAGTTAGCTACATGTTTGCGATGTACAAGAACCTAACCCATGAGTACGGCGGTGTATTGACAGGTAAAGGCGTAGGCTTTGGTGGTAGTTTGATGCGTACTGAGGCAACAGGTTATGGTGCGGTTTATTTTTTAGAAAACATGCTAAAAGCCCAAAACGAAAATATCGAAGGTAAAACAGTACTCATCTCAGGTGCTGGTAACGTCTCACTGCATGCTGCTGAAAAAGTCTGTATGTTGGGTGGTCATGTGGTGACTGTTTCTGATTCGCAAGGTACCTTGTATGATGAAAAAGGTCTCAATCAAGAAAAAATCGATTGGCTAAAGAAGCAAAAAGAACACAGTAAACCATTGGCTGATTATGTCGGTGTGTATGGTGGTGAGTGGTTCCCTAAGCAAAAGCCATGGCATATTAAAGGCGACATCGCTATCCCATCAGCGACGCAAAACGAAGTCAATGAAGATGATGCCAAGCTTATGGTCGAAAACGGTATCAAATATGTTGTCGAAGGCGCTAATATGCCGTTGACTGCTGATGCCGTTGATCATATCCGTCTGCACCGCGTGCATTATGCACCAGGTAAAGCGGCCAATGCTGGCGGTGTGGCAGTATCTGCACTTGAGATGTCACAAAACTCAGTACGTCAGTATAAAACCTTTGAGCAAATAGATTTGCGTCTTAAAAATATCATGAGAAATATTCATGACTGTGCAGCTGATGCTTCAGAGGAATATAACCAAACAGATAATGGTTATATTGACTATATGGCAGGTGCAAATATCGTAGGCTTCAAACGTGTGGCCGATGCATTGTGCGCGTATGGTATTTTGAACTAAAATACTTAATACCTTTGATCGGCACTCAGATTGCTATCAAGATACAGTTAATTATCAAGGCATAAGTAAGTTGAGCAATTAATATTCATACCTGCTTTATAATAGCTTTATCAAAAAAACCGCTTCTATCATGTTTATGGAAGCGGCTTTTTTGTGTTGTAAATATAAATTATACCAAACCCAAAAAGTGCGATTAACTTTGTCAAACTTGCTAAGTCTACTAGGTGTAGTACTTGCACAAGTTTTCCGCGTTACTTTAATTTTTGGAAATGGTATTAATACGCTAAAATCGCTCTATTCGTTATAAAAATCTAGCCAATGCAATGAGCATTACCTACAGTTTTTACTTAGACTAGATCGGTTTTAGCTATCAGCAGTGCTCATTTGTGAATGTTCAACAGACCCTAAGTAAAATCGTACAAATTAAAATTCTAACATTCAATAAACCCTATTAATCATAGAATGTTTTTAGTACATATTGCTACATTTAGATACTTTTATATCCCAAAGCTGTGTTTATTTAATCGTAAAATAAATATAAATCCATACTGTTTGTAAGGTATAAGGATAATAGTCTCATCAAGGAGAAAACGATGAATAAAACATTGAAGCGCCTTCAAGTCACTACACTAGGAACTTGTCTGGCTCTAGCTTTAGGCACAGGTGTGATTAGTACCACTGCTCATGCCGTTTCAGCAGCAGAAGTACGTGCCGCTCAATCTGTCAAGATTAGCTTAAGACAGGCGGTTAGTGTGGCTCTAAGAGATGTTCTTGATGATGTTTCTGTCATCCTAATCAATGCAGACTTCGACTATGAAGACAACGACTCTACCAGTGGCGGTGGGGTGTATGATCTTGAGTTTACTGATGGTAAGGCTGAATATAAAGTAAAAGTCGACGCGCGCACGGCTCGAGTGGTTGATACGGATACCGATAGTCTAGATGACAGTGAGGCAGATGACTACGAAAGACAAAAAAGAGCAAAGATAAATATTAAAGATGTTATTAATACCGTAGAAGATCGAGCCGATAGCCTTGTTTTGGGCATTGAATTCATACACAGTCAAGATTATCCTCGACATCCTACCTACTATCAGGTAGACAGGTTAAGAGGCGACCAAATCATGGAACTTAAAATCAATGCCGAAACGGGCCGAGAATTTGAGCGTAAAATCAAGAGATAAATCAGCGCCTATCAATCATCAAAACCTGCTAATCCTGTTAGCAGGTTTTTTTGGGTAAGCAAATGACATCAATAGCCCGAAAATAAAATTAATTTATTTTCGGTACAAGCTTTAATAGAAACTCTACTAACGCCATTGCCCCTGATACATTACCCCTTTAATAGGATTTAGCCCCATTTGATAAGCTAGGTCAGCAGGGCGCGCGATGTCCCATAACGCTAAATCAGCATCGTAACCCACTTCTATTTTGCCTTTTTTGGCGAGACCTAACGCTTGTGCCGCATGAACAGTTGCCCCTGCCAATACTTCTTCAGTAGTGAGATAAAATAGGGTACAGCCCATATTCATCGCTAATAACAGCGACGTCAATGGCGAAGTGCCGGGGTTGCAATCTGTTGAAACCGCAATCGGAATTTGATGTTTGCGCAATGCTTCTATCGGTGGCAACTTAGTATCACGTAGCGTATAAAAAGCACCTGGCAATAGCACGGCTACCGTGTTGCTTGCGGCCATTTTTTTAATATCATCTTCTGCTAAGTGCTCAAGATGGTCGCTTGATAGTCCTTGGTATTCTGCTACCAAAGCACTAGCGCCTATGTTTGAGAGCTGCTCAGAATGCAACTTAACTGGCAAGTCTAACGAGCGGGCAACGTCAAAGACGCGCTTAATCTGCTCAGCAGTAAAGGCGATGTTTTCACAAAAGCCATCGACTGCATCGACCAAGCCCTCGCTATGCAAGATTGGTAACCACTGGCAAACTTGTTCGATATAATCATCCGCGCGGTCCTTATATTCAGGCGGTAGCGCATGGGCGGCCAAATAAGTGGTGCTGACATGAATGTTGTGTTTGTCGCCGAGCGCGCGGGCGACTTTTAGCATTTTGCGTTCAGTTTCTAAATCCAGTCCATAGCCAGATTTGATTTCGACACTGGTCACGCCTTCTTTAATGAGCGCGAGCAGGCGTTTTTCACTTTGCGCAAACAATTCTTCCTCATTCGCTGCGCGGGTGGCGCTAACGGTTGAGACAATGCCGCCACCTTGTACCGCGATATCTTGATAACTGGCACCTTGCAATCGCGCTTCGAACTCGTTGCTGCGGTTACCGCCATAAACGATATGGGTATGACAATCGATGAGTCCAGGCGTGACCCAGTTACCCTCAACGTCTTTGATTTGATCATTTTTATATTGGGTAAGGTGGGGCTTTATTTGTTCATGCGTACCAACCCATGCAATTTTGCCGTCTTTGATACCGATAGCAGCGTTTTCTAACTGACCGTAAGGGGTACTTTTTTCTTGGTTGTTGCTTTGATTGTTGTTATAAATATCAAACCCGTATTGTGCTGAAAAGGTGGCGAGATTGGCATTAATAATGATGTAGTCAAACGATGTCAGGGTGGAATCATTTATAGGCATTTGATCTGTAGAATTTGTTGTATTAGTCATGATGTGCTCCTGCTCGTTATAGATTTAGTGCAGCCATCCATAGTCCGTTTACTTTAAAACAGATACTGTGTCGTTGGTAAAAACGTTTCTTGCTGTGGTGCTGCTGACAGAGGATGTGCAAAATTTACTTCAGTAGCCTTGTATGGTTGGTTTATTTTAAAAATGTTATAGCGTGACTGGTACAAATTTTACTCGCTTGTTGTGCGCAAGCGAGACAAAGGCTTCGCAAAATTCATCCCAGTCACTTGTATGAATACTCATAACACTTTTATTCAGTATCGATTTATTTATATTAAAAGTAAATGCTGCTCGATAATAGTCGCCAAGAGGCGAGCCGCGACTTTACAGCTGCGTGAATCAACATCAAAGGTCGGGTTAATCTCGGCAATGTCAGCCGTTTTTACTTTGCCTGATGCCATGATACGTTTGACCGCGCGCTCAACGAAGCTCAGCTCAATACCATAGGCGGCTGGCGCACTGACACCAGGTACGATGCTCGATGGCAAGCAATCCATATCAATGGTTAAGTAGATCACATCAACTTCATTGATGAAATTCTCTATTTGAGCAGCAATTTTTTTCCACTTTTTGTTGGTGCAATCTTCGTCACTGATGATATGAACGCCTAACTGCTCAGCACGGTCAAAGAGCGCGGCAGTATTGGAAAACCGACTGACGCCAATACAGCAATAGTGAAATGGCTGACCTTGTGCGTCAAGGTGCTCGGCAATTTGACGAAATGGCGTACCCGAGGTAGCGACATTAGACTGACGAATGTCTAGATGCGCATCAAAGTTAATCACCCCGATAGTAGGCATTGTGCTTGCATGGCTTTCAACATGGCTTTCAACATTATTTTTGACATCATTTTCAAAATAGTTTTCGACATTGCTAACGTTATTAGTAGGCTGATCGGTTTCTGATGACAGCGCCTGCCACAATCCTAAAAAACTGCCATAAGCGATGGCATGACCACCACCAAGTCCGATAGGTAGACCGCCTTGCTGGATAATATCACTTATCTTATCGGCATACTTTACTTGGGCTTGCTCAAGGGTACGCTCGGCAAAATCATCATTATCATGACAATGGATATCACCAGCATCACCTAGTAGAGTCGGCAGTTGACCCTCATAGCGTTGTTGTAACTCAGCGATGACCGGCAGCGCAGCAAATGCTTGACGAATCAAGGGCGGAGCCGCTCGTGCACCCACGCGTCCTTGATTACGTCTGACACCTTGGTCACAAGCGAACCCAACCAGTCCAATGCGCTGGCCGTTTTGCTGACTGGTGCTATCAAAAGCATAAGGCTGGGCTATTTGATACCAGTAGCGGGCGCGCGCAGTTTCAAACGGCTCAGCACGGCCTGTCCACCGACTCATATCAGCTGCGGTGTGGCTAACGGCTATTGTCATTGTTGACCTCCTTTCATAATATAAAACCTGACTCTCAATTTAGTATGGCTTACGCCAATAAAGCTAGATGGTTGAGAGTGGGTTTTATATATAAAAATTTGCTATTTAGACTCATACCAATCACTACGCAGTGACTGCCAGTGGCTTGTCAGAGTGCCATCTAATACCAGCTGCTTTGCTGCTTCGATATCAGGCGCTAGGTAGCGATCTTTATCATAAAAAGTGACTTGCTCGCGTAGTTTCTGATGTGCTGTCTGTAACGGCTCTGAAGTATCTAGTCCACGATGGAAGTCGATACCTTGACCAGCAGCCAATAGCTCAATACCAACGATGGTAGCGGTATTTTGCGCCATCTCATATAGGCGGCGCGCACAATAGGTTGCCATCGATACGTGGTCTTCTTGATTGGCAGAAGTTGGAATGCTATCAACGCTGCCAGGATGGGCGATAGACTTGTTCTCTGAAGCTAGCGCCGCTGCGGTCACGTGGGCAATCATAAAGCCCGAGTTCACCCCAGCATTATCAACTAGGAATGGCGGTAAGCCACCTGACAAGGTTGCATCAATTAATAAAGCCACACGGCGCTCAGACATAGACCCAATCTCGGCTATTGCCAATGCTAAAATGTCTGCAGCAAAGGCAACTGGCTCGGCATGGAAGTTACCACCCGAGATAGCCACTGGGCCATCATCGTTAGTGAAAATCAGCGGATTATCGGTTACCGCATTAGATTCAATTAATAAAGTCTTGCCTGCTTGGTTGATGATATCAAGGCAAGCACCCATGACTTGTGGCTGGCAGCGTAAGCAATAAGGGTCCTGTACTCTATCGTCTTGCTCACCATCATGGGAGGCGCGAATAGCACTGCCTTTAATCAGCTGACGATGCGCTTTGGCTATTTCAATTTGACCATGGTGACCACGCACTTCATGAATACGTGCGTCAAATGGGGCATCCGAGCCTTTGGCTGCATCAATAGACATTGAGCCGACGATGGTGGCTGTCTCAAGCAAGTCACGCGCTAAGAAATAGCCACGTAATGCCAGTGCCGTTGAGACCTGCGTACCGTTAATAAGAGCAAGACCTTCCTTTGCCGCAAGGGTAATTGGCTCAAGACCATGCTGCGCTAATGCCTCAGCAGCGGGTATTTTTTTGCCGCCAACATAGACGTCGCCTTCGCCCATCATGGCCAGCGTCATATGCGATAAAGGTGCTAAGTCACCAGAGGCGCCAACTGAACCTTTGGCCGGAATATTTGGCGTAATTTGATTATTAATTAAACCAAGTAAGCTATCGACCACAGCGCGTCGGACGCCAGAGACGCCTTGCGCTAAACTGGCAACTTTCATCACCATAATTAGCCTGACCACGTTGTCTGGTAGCGCCTCACCAGTGCCCACCGAGTGAGAAACGATAAGGTTACGCTGCAGTAGCTCAAGCTGATCATCACTGATACGGGTTTTTGCTAATAGGCCAAAACCGGTATTGATACCATAAGCGCTTTTATCACGCGCAATAATGGTACGTACATCTTCATGCGAGGCATCTATCGCCTCATAAGCACTGTCGGGTAGCGTCAATATGACAGGTTGCTCATAAATATCGCGCAACATCTCAAAGCTTAATTGGCGCGGGTATAGTGTTAGTTTTTTGATATCAGTCATGCGAGTTATCCTAGTTATATAACTATTTATTTTTATAGTGTAAAAGTGGTTTGTTCTATTTAATCATCGGTAGATTTAAGCCGTAGTCTTTCGCTGTTTTGATAGCCAGCTCATAGCCTGCATCCGCATGACGCATCACACCTGAGCCGCAATCATTGACCAGTACTCGCGCCAAGCGCTTGGCAGCCGCATCTGTGCCGTCAGCGACGATGACCATGCCAGAGTGCTGCGAGTAACCCATACCTACGCCGCCGCCATGATGCAATGACACCCAAGTGGCGCCGCCTGCGACATTGAGCATGCCGTTTAATAATGCCCAGTCAGACACAGCGTCCGAGCCATCTTTCATACTTTCTGTTTCGCGGTTTGGGCTGGCAACAGAGCCAGTATCCAAATGGTCACGGCCGATAACGATAGGACCTTTTAGCTCACCATTTTTAACCATCTCATTAAATGCCAAGCCTGCTTTGTCTCGTTCACCAAGACCTAACCAGCAGATACGCGCTGGCAAGCCTTGAAACTGAATGCGTTCTTTTGCCATGTCTAGCCAGCGATGAATATGCTGATTTTCAGGGAACAGCTCTTTAATTTTTTGATCGGTTTTATAGATATCTTCTGGATCACCTGATAATGCTACCCAGCGGAATGGGCCTTTGCCTTGGCAAAACAGCGGACGAATATAAGCAGGGACAAAACCTGGGAAATTAAAGGCGTTTTTTACCCCTTCATCAAAGGCAACTTGACGAATGTTGTTACCATAATCAGTCGTTGGGATATCCATTTCTTGTAGATCTAGCATGGCCTGTACGTGTACGGCACAAGACGCGGCGGCATCTTTGGTTAATGCGGCATGTTGGTCTGGATTTTCTTGTGCCGCTTTCCATTCTTCAACTGTCCAGCCACTTGGTAGATAGCCATTGATCAAATCATGAGCAGAAGTTTGATCAGTGACTAAGTCAGGTTTTATCTCGCCTGCATTGGCACGCTTGACCATCTCAGGCAAGATGTCTGCTGCATTACCAAGTAGCGCGATTGAGACCGCTTCACCTGCATCCGTATGTTGCTTAATCAGCTCATAAGCATGGTCAAGATTGTCAGCTTGCTTATCGACGTAACCCGTACGCAAACGGAAATCAATACTAGACTGTTGGCACTCGATGTTTAGAGAAGTCGCGCCAGCAAAGGTCGCGGCTAGTGGCTGTGCGCCGCCCATACCACCAAGACCAGCGGTCAAAATCCAACGTCCTGCCCAGTCGCCATCATAATGCTGACGACCTGCTTCTACAAAAGTTTCATACGTACCTTGCACGATGCCTTGCGTGCCGATATATATCCAGCTACCAGCGGTCATCTGGCCATACATAAATAGGTCTTTGCGATCAAGCTCATTGAAATGCTCCCACGTTGCCCAGCGCGGGACAAGGTTGGAGTTGGCAATCAATACGCGAGGTGCATTTTCATGAGTTTGAAAGACGCCAACCGGTTTGCCAGATTGCACTAATAGTGTCTCATCGTCTTCTAGTTCTTTAAGTGACGCGAGTATTTGATCATAGCTTTCCCAGTTACGGGCTGCACGTCCGATACCGCCATACACAACCAAGCTTTTTGGGTTTTCAGCGACGTCAGGGTGTAAGTTGTTTTGCAGCATGCGATAAGGCGCTTCGGTCAGCCAGCTTTTGCAATTCAGCGTACTGCCAGCCGGCGCAGCAATATTACGACTCTCATCACGACGCGTAAATTCATTATTGTTGCTGGTTCCGTTGTTGCTTATTTCATTGTCGGTAGTCATGATCATATCCTTGTGATTATCTATACAGTTTGCTGGTGACATTTTAGTAGTAGCATTATTTGGTATAACGTAAGTTGTATATACAAATTATCAAAGATTATTTTCTCATGCAAGGACTTTTTTATAAATAGTTAAATTATTGGTGGTGTTCTAAAAAGTATGCTGGCATCAGACGTAGCCATAATTGATATAAAAGAACACCAGATCGAATACTTTAAAGTGATTATCAAGCTTTTTTGAGAAGCAACAAGTCTTTCTAACCGGCCGACGCAATCGGTGTCTAAGACGACAGTTATTGCCTTCAATCCCTATCGTATGCTGTTTACCAATTCGTTTGTTATCACTTTTAAAGGCGGTTATAAAACTGTCCCAGTTGTCCATACTGATAGAGCCATAGCTGACTGTAAGCTGCTTTAAACGTGCTCTTAACTTCTTAGCCGTTTTTAGGTCACGTTTGCCCCAGACATAAGCGACAATCTCATTAGTAGCACGGTCATAAGCGTAGATGAGCCACACTTTACGTTTCTTGCGATATACGTAAGTCCAGAACTCATCAACCTCTAAGCGTTCATAGTAGCGCTTCTTAGGTACAATCTTGTAAATGGATGAGCCTATGGTGCTAAGCACTTTTCCAATACTAACCTTGGCTATAACTGCTATGTCTCTAACACCACAACCTCGGACAGTCATCAGTCGTATGATGTCTTCTATTCTAGAGTGACAGCCGTTATAGGTTATCGCATGATCGCCAATAAATTGGCGTTTACAGTCCTTACATTGATAGTTCTGCTTACCATAGCTTTTTATACCATTTTTCTTTAGACTAAGACTGTGACAGTCGGGGCAATTGATCTGTATTTGTGTCTTCATAACCTCAAATATATCATCTTGCTTCGGCTGTCACCCTCCTTTATTCCCTCAGCATACTTTTTAGAACACCACCTTATTATTTATGAAGTTGCTTTGTTAGATAGGCTGTTCTCATGGTGATTATGATAATGGTCATGATATTATGTCAGCACTTTTATAGCGGTATAGTGACACAATCGAAGACGACGGTTGAAGACGAGCATGACAAAGGTGAAGCGTGACATGACAAAAACAGTCCCAGCATATCAGCGGATTAAAAACGCAATATTGGATAATATCCATTCTGGAAAATGGCAGGCGGGCGAAGCTATCTCTACCGAAATGGCGTTGGCAGAAGAGTTTGGCGTATCGCGAATGACAGTAAACCGCGCCTTAAAAGAGTTAAGTGAAGAGCGGGTATTAGAGCGTCGGCAAGGGTCGGGGACATTTGTCGCACAGCAGCAGTTCAATCTTACCTTTGTAGAAGTGCGTAATATTGCTCAAGATTTAAAGTCGGCCAATCGCGATTATCAAGCACAAGTGCTGAGCAAACGCGCTATTACCGCGAGCATGTTAGATGATGAAATGCGCCGTAAATTTGATATTGATGCACATGAAGTTGATAGTACTGAAGCGGCTATTTTATATGAAGTAAAAATCATTCATTTCGCTGATGGTCAGCCGATACAGTTTGAAGAACGCTGGGTAGATGCGACAAAAGTACCAGCGTTCATTGAGCAAGATTTTAGCGTAGTGAATACCAGCGACTATCTCATTGCTGAAAGCCCACTTGAGCGCGGTAATTATACTATTCGCGCCTTAGCAGCACCTGATGAAATCGCTGATGCGCTACAGATTGCACCGCAATCACCGACGTTAGTGCTACGTCGTCAGACTTATTCTGCAGGGAAGGTATTGACCTTTGTGAAGATGTGGCATGCAGGGGATCGCTATCAGTTTTCGGGAGAGTTATAACGATTTTACGCATGCTCACTTTTTTTGTACGGTTATTCTTGCCACAGTACGATAGTATATGAGCTATAGCTAGTTGAAAACGAAACTGTCATAAGTTCAATAGCACATCCTCATATTTTTGCTTCTTCTATTTAGGACTAACCATACATCTAATTTTACTGTGAAGAATAATATAAAATGGTATTGAAAAAATGCTCAATATCCTCAAATCGGGCAATCAAAGCTAGATATTATAATGAACATATTTTATTGTAGTATTTTGACTGTAGGGTCTTATCCCATTTTTTATGCCTGATATACTTTTGCATCACTCACTTATCATATAAGGACGCCTTATGAAACGTCGTACTCTTTTAGCCCTTGCTGCCAGTACTGTATTACTTGCCGCTTGTGGTCAGTCTGGTAATGAAGCCAATGACAGTGCCGCGGCTGGTTCTGATTTACTGCAACGTATCAATAATGGCGGTGTTATCAACGTTGGTACTGAAGGTACGTATCCGCCGTATACTTATCATGACGAGAGCGGACAGCTGACTGGTTATGATGTCGAAGTGACCCGTGCGGTTGCAGAAAAACTAGGCGTTGATGTCGAATTTAAAGAAACGCAGTGGGATGCCATGCTGGCAGGTCTAGATGCAAAGCGTTTTGATATGGTTGCTAACCAAGTCAGTCTAACCACCCCAGAGCGTCAAGCTAAGTATGACATCGCTCAAGCATACAGTTGGTCAGGTGCGGTGGTTTTGGCGCCCAAATACGATGAGCGCTATAGTTCGTGGGATAATTTAAAAGGCTTACGTACTGCTCAATCGTTGTCGAGCAACTATGGTGAACTAGCAGAGCGCTATGAAGCCGAGATTATCCCTGTTGATGGGATGTCACAGGCAATACAGTTAGTGAAACAAGGCCGTGCTGATTTTACGATGAACGACCAGCTTGCGATACTCGATTATCTAAAGAAATTCCCAGACAGTGGGCTTGAGATTAAGCTGGTTGCGCCTGCCGATGAACAGCGTGGTTCAGGCTTAGTACTGCTCAAAGGTGATGACGCTGTCGTGGCAAAGCTAAACGAAGCGATGGGTGAGTTACAAGCAGACGGCACACTGACGACGCTGAGTGAAGAGTTCTTTGGTGCTGATATAAGTCAACAAAAATAATGCTGGCTTCTATAACGTCGGTGCTGGCTGAGCTGCTGGCACTGTTGCCATTCATGAGTCCAGATCGGGCACAGATTGTTATCAGTTCATTTTGGCCAATGCTAAAGGGTGGTATCTATTATTCGATACCGCTCGCATTGATCTCGTTTGCGATTGGTATGATGATTGCGCTGACGGTGGCACTGATTCGTATTGTGCCCCGTGCTGGCTGGTTTCATGAGATTGTTTACCGGCTCGCTCGTATTTATGTGTCTGCAATTCGCGGTACACCGATGCTCGTGCAGCTATTTATTATCTTTTACGGTCTGCCCAGTGTTGGCGTTAAGCTTGATCCATTCCCTTCCGCCATTATTGCCTTTTCACTGAATATCGGTGCTTATGCGTCTGAGACGGTACGCGCCTCGATTTTGTCCATTCCCAAAGGCCAATGGGAAGCCGGTTCAACGGTCGGGCTAACGTATTTACAAACCTTTCGCCATGTGATTTTGCCGCAAGCGCTACGGGTCTCAGTACCACCATTATCCAATACTTTTATAAGTCTGGTAAAAGACACTTCTTTGGCATCATTGGTACTCGTCACTGAGCTATTTAAACAAGCTCAGATCATCACAGCGCGTAATTATGAGTTCATGCTGGTTTATACCGAAGCAGCATTTATCTATTGGGGTATTTGTCTGATCTTGACCTTTATTCAAGGCAAGCTTGAGACCAGACTTGATCGTTATGTGGCCAAGTAGCTCATCGACTCATTCACGGGCAGTTTTAGCACTATCTGGACAACAGGAACGGTTATGATTCAAGTCAGCAATATCCACAAAGCCTTTGGTAGCAATCAAGTGCTCAAAGGCATCGATTTGACCATTCACAAAGGCCAAGTCGTGGTGATATTAGGGCCGTCAGGGTCAGGTAAAACCACCTTTTTGCGTTGTCTGAATGCGCTTGAGATTCCTGACCAAGGTGTTATTACGTTTGACGATGGCAGCTTGACGGTAGACTTTGCTACTAAGCCTAAGAAAAAAACCTTGCTAGCATTACAACGTAAGGCAGGCATGGTGTTTCAGTCTTATAATTTGTTTCCGCACAAGACGGCGATTGAAAACTTAATGCTAGGGCCAACAGTCGTGCAAGGACAAAGCAAAGCGCAGGCTCGAGAGCAGGCTTTAGCATTACTCAAAAAAGTAGGTCTCTCGGACAAAGCAGATTTGTATCCGTTTCAACTATCTGGTGGTCAGCAGCAGCGCGTGGGTATTGCGCGTGCGCTCGCCATTGAGCCGTCGTTACTGTTGTTTGATGAGCCGACCTCGGCGCTTGATCCCGAGCTGGTACAAGATGTGCTTGGAACCATGAAGCAGCTGGCCTCTGAAGGCTGGACGATGGTTGTCGTGACTCATGAGATTAACTTTGCGCGTGATGTCGCAGATCACGTGGTGTTGATTGAAGATGGCTATGTGGTGGAAGAGGGTAGCGCACAGCAGTTGTTTGAGGACTCAAAACATCCGCGTACGCAGGCGTTTTTGCAGCGTATTGAGCAGTAGTAGATTTATAGTCATTCAAGTCATCTATCAAATCTCTACAGCACAAGCCTTTCATTTTTAGCAAAATAAAGCCCCAACTGCGATGTTATGGTTGGGGCTTTTTTTAATAGCGAGTAGTAAATACTAGACTTTTTGTCGTCTTCTTAACCAACGCGGTACACGCGTGGTCGTACCGTTTAATACAGCGTTTAACAAAGCGGCTAGTAGGATAAGTACCACGCCCACATACTGAATCCACGACAGTGCTTGATGCAGCAGCAGTATAGAAAGGGCAATGGCGGTTAATGGCTCAAATATCGTAAACACTGAAGCGCGGGTAGCTGGTAATTTCTCCAGCGCTTTCATATAAAGAGCAAAAGGCACGACCGTTCCCAATAAGGACAGTCCTAAGACGTAGCCCCATGTAAGCAAAGGCAAGGTCAATAACTTCTCATAAGTTTGGTAGCTCTCAGGCAGTAATAGCAGCACACCAGCACTAATAACAATAGAGGTGAAAAACACCAAAGGGGCAGGATGCGCATAGTGCATCGCGCGTTTGCCGAGGACTCCGTATAGGGAATAGCAGACACCTGACAATAGCCCTAAAATAATACCCCAGTTGGCTTGCGCCTGCTCACCTAACATCGTCAGGCCAACGCCAAATACCGCCATTAATGCCAGTAATGCTGACTGCCGTGTAATGGACTCATTCAGAAAAAATGCTGAAAATAATAAGCTAAAAACGGGTGCCGTATAAAGTAGGGCGACAGCGGGGCCAGCACCAACATAAATAACAGCGAAGAAATAGCATACCGACATACCGAGTACACCAATCAGAGATTGGAGTACCAGCCCAAGCCATTGTTTTGGACGCAGCTTAATCAGATGTGGCCATAACTTTGGCAGCATGACGAGGATAAGAAAAGCGGCGGTCACGATGCGCAAAATGGTAATTTGCCAACCACTAAAGCCAATTTGGTTGAGGTAGGTCGAAAATATCCCTAAAGTACCCCAACAGATAGCGGCGGTGATAATTTGTATGGTGCCTATCCATGATTGCCGTGCTGACATTGCGCTATCTGTGTTTGCCATATCGTTCTCTTTTTTAGTATCTTATTGAAGCAGTTTTTTACGAAGTTTTTAATTAACCAAGATGTCTGAGCAAGAGTGAATTATCATTTCCAAAAGTAATACTGAAATAAGAAAAGACAACCCGATTGAGGGCTGTCTTTTTGTGTTATGTCAGTCTAGCACTAAACTATATATTTATTAAGGGTCAAAGGGATAACAGCTGTACAACAGCAAAAACAAAGGTATAAGGATTATAATATAGCGAAGATAAAACGATAAAGGCGCTCTTAATAAAATTTTCTTAACATGTATTGGGATATTATGAGATCAACGGATTTCAACACGCCGTCGCTTAAATTGATATTAATGGCTCTTCTTGTCGCTGTGGGGCTGCACGTGATCACAGCAGTGGCGTTAATGAATGTCAAAACATCCACGCCAACTGTTGAACCAATCCAAACTTCATCGCCGATTGAAATCCAGTTGCTCACACTACCGCTTGTGCAGGTGGAAAACTCAAAACCAGAAAGCCCTCGTTCATCAGAGACCATAAAAGAGGACTCACAAGCAAAGTCTGAGCCCGCAACAGTAGAAGATTCTAAGCAGAAAGAAGACTTGCAAGCAATAGACGAGCCTAATCAAGAAGTGCCTAATCAAAAAGAGCCTGAGCAGGTAGCAGCGTCTGAAGAAGTAGAGAATGCTGAGCCGATAGAGGAATTCACTCAAGTACAAGACTCTGAACAGGCAGAAGATATCAATCAAGTACAGGATTCTAAACCAGACGAAAATCTTGATTCAGCATCCAAAACCAATACCAGCACAGTAGAGCGCGCAGCCACAACAGTTACGACAGTCACCACGGTGATAAAAAAGTCAGACAGTGATGCAGGGTCTGGCTCAAAAGTCACAGAGTCATCGCCTGTGTATGATAATACTTACACAAGCCATTCAACCAATCCCTCTACCCCAAACACTATGGTAACAGGGGGTTTGGGAAACAATAGTGAGGGTGGGAATAGAAGAGGAGGAGCTAAGCCTCCTACTGTAGAATCGACTGCACAAACTCCTAAAGACATAAGTGCAGTAAAAAAAGCAGCAGGGTTAGCGGCACAGAAGGATTTTAGCCAAGAAGGGCGAGAAACAGACACTACTAAGGAAGAAAAAGCTGCCCAGCAGAAAGTGACAGCACAATCCAAAGAGTCAGTAATGAATGATTCAGCAGTGAATGACCCAGTAGCCACTTTTGACACTCGCGATGCCGAATGGGTGTCCACCCCTAAGTTTCATTTTTCGGACAAAGCGAAATTTGGTCTGGAACCTGAGCAGACACGTACCGTACTATTGTCTTTAATGGTGACAAGGGACGGCAGGATAGAAAGTGTAAATAGAGAACAGTCATCAGGTAATACTGTCTTTGACAGAGAAGCACTGCAGCAAATAAAAAAGTACCAACTACAGCCATTTATGAAAAACGATGTTGCAGTCAGAGGAAAAGTCATCATTCCAGTGGAATATGAAGCACCTTAACAAACAGCAGTTTTATATCATTTACTTCATAAAACTGAGTTCATAAGAAGCTACTTTTGAGAAGGTACTTTATAGTATTACCCAATCAGTCAATGCTGCTAAATTAAGCAATAAAAACTAAGGAATCTGAGATGGACTTGGCAAGCTACTGGCAATATAGTGATGTGGTTACCAAAAGCCTATTTTTTCTGCTGCTAATATTATCCATTATTTCTTGGGTAACAGGCATTGTGCGCATTATTCAGAGCCGTAAACTGGCAGTCACTGTCGGCGATGATTTGAGTCAGCAGATTCAGGCGAAACGTCCTGAATTGATGGGCTCTGATGCTGCTACTCGTCGTTTGGTCACAGAGCAGGCATTATTAAAACATATCGGGCGCTACCGTTTTGCCAGTGAGCGTGGACTACCTATCTTGGGGACAACGGCGGCGATTGCTCCGTTTATTGGGCTGTTTGGTACTGTATGGGGTATCTTTCATGCGTTACATAATATCGGTGCAAGCGGCCAAGCAGGACTTGAGCAAGTCGCAGGGCCAGTAGGTGAGGCGCTGATTATGACTGGGCTTGGTATTGCAGTGGCTATCCCAGCCGTGGTGTTTTATAACCTTGCTGTGCGTATTAATCGCCGAGTAATGTACCACGCCAATGATAGAGCACATGACTTGTTGGCACAGTCTGCCGAGCTATCAGCTGAGCAAAGCGTAATAAATAAAGCAGCCGACTAAGACACTAGGAATAATGATGGCATTTCAGTTGGGCGAAGATGATGCAGCAAGCATGAATGAGATGAATCTCATTCCGCTGATCGATGTGATGTTGGTACTGATGATCATATTTTTATTGACCGCAACAGTGCTCAATCCCACGGTAGCACTCAATCTGCCGCAGACCAGTGCTAAGGTCAGCGAGCAGCCAGCAGAAATCATTCAAATCAGTATTGATAAAGACGCAGGCATATTTTGGGATAGTGAGGCGATTAGTTTCGAGAAGCTAGATGAACGTCTGCAGGAGCAAGCGCTGGCGGGCAACGATCCTTCTATCCATCTACGCGCAGACAAAGACGGCAAATACGATACAGTCGCCCAAGTATTGGCTTCTGCCAGTCAGGCAGGACTCACCAAAATAGCATTCGTCAATGAGTAGCGTTCGTCAAAGAATAGAGTCAGCAGTAAATCAGTCAGTATTGATACGCTGTTATTCACATGAACAAGCTTACCAAAAAGACTAATAAGCCCACCAATAAAAAAATAACGACGACAATGAGAAGAATGATTAAAATAATAAAAGTTTTCTCCCATCATGTTTAAGTAAGCCTGCAAGGTTTTTACCTCTACTCTATATAGCTTCTAATACTTACCAGCCATAGCCGAACGGGCGGTAACCAAAGCGTCCATATCCATAGCCGAAAGGATAGGGAGAGCGCAGGTAATCAAGGTCACGTTGACGGATATAATAGTAGCGCCCTTGAGAATAGGCTTCTTCTAGCTTTTCGATACCTTCAAGTGGACAGACAGGCTGCCAATCGTAACCTTCGCGCCCAAGCTTATAGGCGTTTAGCTCTGTACAATAGCGCTTGAGCCCTTCTTGGCGTCCTTGCTCCCACAGGCTACGATTGGGAGCTGCACCCGCGACGTTGGCACAGCTATTGGTATAGTAACCAAAGTAAGCGCCTGAACGGCCTTGAATGCCGTCTGCATAACCGAGCTCTTGCCAGTTACTGGTCTGGCACTGCTGCGGTGTCAAGCTTTGAGTGGTGGCGCAGCCTGACAGTGCGAGTAGGCCAGCTGCCATAAGCGATAAGGTGCTGGTCGATTTTATGGTAGGTTTGAGAATAGGCTTAACGAACCTTTTAATCACGAGAAGGCGCGATAAGGGATTTAGTTTAGAAAAATAAGTCATAATAAACCTGCTCGTGTCCGAAGTTATGGTTTATCATAGCATTTTTTTATGCTAACGACTTTTTCATCCTACTATTGAATTTATTTATTTTTGCTTACTAAGCTGCTGATATTGCAGTGCTTATGCTAGAGAAAAACATATAGGACATGAGCCGTCGCTTGATTTTTTGTGTAAGGTCACGATACTAGGGTCTGTATAGACTTGACCGCGACGCCTTGAAATAGTGGTGTGGTTGGACAATATAGTGACGTATAGTCGGAGCACTTTTAAACCGCTACGGTGTTATCCGCCCTAGATGTACTTAGTGTACTATCTGCGGTCGGTCGCCTTGTAGCGATTTTAAAATTCCTTGACTATAGCAGAATGGCGATACATATATTGTTGTTAGACGTTCTTTATTCATTTATAAGGTCAGGTTGTCATGGGTGTATGGATTGCAATTGCCATTGTACTGTTTGTATTAGGTAATATGATGGCACTCAAACCTAACAGTAGTGACCAGCGCATAGATAACCTGCGTATGACGGCTCGTGGTCTGCAACTGAACCCCAAGCTTGTGACTTGTCCAGACTGGGTCAAAGGTAAAGACAACGAATATGGCAAAGGCATGATTGGACAATATGCCTTAGTATTAGAAGGGGTAAGGTTCCCGCATGCACGCTATCAGCCAATTAATGGTGAGTGGCGGCCGGATAGCAGTGTCATTAGTAGTACAGAGAGCGACGGCTCAGCACACCCGCTCAATTTTGTTTTGGATAAAGTGCCGCTAGATCTGCCGTCGACGATCGAGCCTTTTGTAAAAGCGTTATTGATAAAGGCCAATTGTATTGTTATCTATTGGGAGGATGCCGCTTATGTCCGTCCCTCAAGCAATCCAGGCTTTCATACCCGAGCTATAGAGCCTGATTTGACCGTACTAAAGTCGCAGCTTGAGGCTTGGGCACTAGCAATGCAGGCAAGCTTACAGCGCAATGCAAAATCAAGTCATTATTGAATACAGTAAGTTTTTGATAAAAAATGAACGATGAATCAATTAGCCATAAAGTGGCTGAAAGCGTTATAAATCAGACGTTATTCGAGCTGTTTTGTGCCATACCTTATTTTTACAGTTGACAGTTTGACGCTTAGCAGTGTAACGTCAAGACAAGTTTTAGCTCGTTTTGTGCATACGTAACGGGTTTACGGTTGTCGTTTTAAACGATCTTTATTATAAATAAGTCATTAATAATTTATTAAAAGTCACTAAAAACTATCACAATAAGTGATAACACTGCAGAATTTTATTCACATTTAATCAGTTTATTATGGTGTCGTCACACATGGCAAAAACCACAAGTAAAAAAAGCACTCCTACTACCGATACTACCAAAGGTAAATCTTTGGTGATTGTCGAATCACCTGCCAAGGCAAAAACGATCAATAAATACCTTGGCAATGATTTCATCGTACGCTCAAGTATTGGGCATGTACGCGACCTTCCTGTAAGCGCCAGTAAAAGTGCTAAAAAGACGGCTAGTGCTAAAAAAGATGATAGCCTTAGCAAAGAAGAAAAGGCGCAGCAAGCACTCGTACGCCGTATGGGCGTAGATCCCGAGCATGGTTGGGCGGCAGTTTATGAAGTACTGCCGAATAAAACCAAGGTTATTAAAGAGCTCAAGGCATTAGCCAAAGACGCGGATAAAATCTATCTCGCAACGGATATGGATAGAGAGGGGGAAGCCATCGCTTGGCATCTAAAAGAAGTCATCGGTGGGCCTGACAGTAAATATCAGCGTGTGGTGTTTAACGAGATTACCAAAACCGCCATTCAAAATGCCTTCAAAGAGCCATCCAAACTGGATATCGACCGCGTCAATGCGCAGCAAGCAAGGCGATTTTTAGACCGTGTTGTCGGTTTTATGGTGTCACCATTGCTGTGGCAAAAGGTCGCCCGTGGCTTATCAGCAGGGCGTGTCCAATCTGTTGCCATGCGTCTGGTCGTTGAGCGCGAGCATGAGATTCGTGCCTTTATCCCAGAAGAATACTGGCAGATCCATGCCGATACCCATATTGCCAATAGCAATAAAGACGCTGAGCAAATTGGCATTCGTTTAGAAGCCACCAAACAAGCGGGCAAAACCTTAAAGCTTGGTAATAAAGAGCAGACCGATAAAGTATTAGATGTTTTAAAGTCCAATGATTACATCGTCAAAGAACGCGAAGAGAAGCCCACGCAGTCACGTCCAAGTGCGCCGTTCATTACCTCAACCCTGCAACAGGCTGCCAGCACGCGCTTAGGGTTCTCTGTCAAAAAGACCATGATTTTGGCACAGCGTCTCTATGAAGCGGGTCATATTACCTATATGCGTACCGACTCGACGTTTTTGTCTGGGGACGCGCTTGCCGCTGCTCGAGGTTATATAGAAGACAGCTATGGTGCTAAGTACGTACCAGAAAAGCCTAACTTCTATGGCAATAAACAAAGCGCACAAGAGGCGCATGAAGCGATTCGTCCGTCAAATGTCCATATGAAGTCGACGCAGCTCAAAGCCGTGGAGCGTGATGCTATTCGTCTGTACGAGCTAATCTGGCGACAGTTTGTGGCCTGTCAGATGCTGCCAGCCAAATATCTGTCGGTGAATTTATTTGTCGCTGCAGGTGATGTTGAGCTAAAAGCGCGTGGCCGTACCCTGACCTTTGATGGTTATACCAAAGTGATGCCACCTGCAAAAACCGACGATACCTTATTGCCTGATGTCAAAAAAGGCGATGAGCTGACACTAGATAAGCTTGATCCAAGTCAGCACTTTACCAAGCCGCCACCGCGTTATACCGAAGCCAGCTTGGTCAAGGAGCTTGAGAAAAAAGGTATCGGTCGTCCTTCAACCTATGCGTCTATTATCTCTACCATTCAAGACCGCGGTTATGTGAAACTTGAAAATAAGCGCCTATTCGCTGAAAAGATGGGCGATATCGTCACTGATAGGCTGACCGAAAGCTTCCCAGACTTGATGGATTATACTTTTACTGCGGCGCTTGAAGACAAGCTGGACTACGTTGCCACTGGCGAGCGTGACTGGAAAGATGTCTTAGATAATTTTTATGGCGACTTTAAAATCAAGCTCGACAAAGCCAAAGATAAAGATGGCATGCGTCCAAACGATCCTACCGACGTGCCAGATGTGCACTGTGATCTGTGTGATCGTCCGATGCAGCTACGTACGGGCTCTACCGGTGTATTCTTAGGCTGTACGGGTTATAACTTGCCGCCAAAAGAGCGCTGTAAAGGCACCAAAAACCTGATGCCAGTGGAAGCCTTCGCCAACCTTGACGACTCAGAAAGTGACGATGAAGCAGCTGAAGTCAGAGACCTAATGGAGAAAAAACGCTGTCCGAAATGCGGCACGGCGATGAACGGTTATATCGTCGATGGTGGTCTCAAACTGCACGTTTGTGGTAACAACCCTGACTGCGATGGTTACATTTTGGAAGAAGGTAAGTTCGAAGT
Source organism: Psychrobacter sp. H8-1 (assembly GCF_904846575.1). NCBI lineage: Bacteria > Pseudomonadati > Pseudomonadota > Gammaproteobacteria > Moraxellales > Moraxellaceae > Psychrobacter > Psychrobacter sp. H8-1. The sequence continues at coordinate 2,263,235 of NZ_CAJHBG010000001.1, read as the reverse complement.
TCCAGGCTCCGACGCTCCGACTATCGACTGTAACAAGTGTGATGGGCAGATGGAATTAAAGACAGGACGCTTTGGCCCTTACTTTGCTTGTCAAAAATGTAATAACACTCGTAAAGTGTTAAAGACTGGTGAAGCAGCACCGCCGCGTATGGATCCAATTCATATGCCAGAGCTCAAGTCGACTAAGCATGATGATTATTTCATCTTACGTGAAGGGGCGGCTGGTATGTTCTTAGCAGCGTCTAAATTCCCGAAAGTGCGAGAGACGCGGGCGCCAAAACTGGCAGAGATACGAGAAATCAAAGATAAGATGGAAGAGAAATTTCAATATCTGTTTGAAGGGCCAAACGAAGATCCTGACGGCAACCCAACCATTCTACGTTGGTCTCGGAAGAAAAAAGAGCAATACATTGGCTCTGAGAAAAACGGTAAAGCCACCCGCTGGGGGGTTTACTGGCGTAAAGGTGAGTGGGTAGAGGAGTAATACCAAAGCCAAAAAGTGCGATTAGCTTTTTCAAACTTGCTAAGCCTACTAGGAGTAGTACTTGTACAAGTTTTTCGCGTTACTCTAATTTTTGGAAATGGGATAGCTTTTCTTAAAGCTTGAAACCAAACTCCTGATACCATACCGCGTTTGGTCGTAAATACGTTTGATTATAAATAATTGTTCAGTCACAAAAAAACCTCTTAGATACTCTAAGAGGTTTTTTATTGCTTACGATACTATTAGTTCTTTTCGATAATACCACAAGCGATACGGTCACCTGCGTCACCTGCGGGCTGGCTAGTGTAGTCATCAGCACCAGCATGAACGATAAAGGCACGGCGATAAACGCTGTACTTACCTGCTTCGGCAGCAGAGATTTTCTTATTCACATAGTTTATGGTAGCAACACCGTCTTCATTCGCTGTTAGATTTGGCAAGTCGCCAGCATGTCCATCCATATCGTCTGGGTTTGAGTGCGGCTTGTTGTCTGGATTGAAATGACCACCTGCAGCCTTACCCATATTGGCACAACTACCCGTCTCATGGATATGTAGCGCAACCGTTGCCCCTGGTGTCATATTCATCAGCTTACCATAGACCTGTACACCACCATCAACGGGGCGCAAAAATAGCTGTCCTACTTCACTATTAGAGCCATCTGTTGTGGTAAGCGTAGATTTTAGCGCAGGCTGAGCGAGTGGGTTACCCGTCTGCATCTGTCCTTCTACAGTCTGACAAGCGCTTAACGCTAGGGCTGAACCACATAATAAAGTAGTTGCGAGCATCATCTTTTTCATTATTCTCTCCATTTGTTTTTAGTAGTCTTAATTGCGAAATAACTGCGAATGTTTATCGTTATAATTTCATTAAACCGTACATCAACATTCGTTAATGTTGCAGTTAGTATAGCCAAGCCCTGGACATGGTTGTTCATCGAATGCGCAACAATCGGTTAATAAATGTAAGTAACGTATGGGTTTGAGAGTTGCTTACGGTATTTTCTTTACTTGGTTTTGCCAGACTAAGGTTTCGCCAGTTACCATCGTTTGCAGTAAGTTATAACGAGGCATATCTGTCTGATTATTTGCCGTTGACGATATTGGCTGTGAGGGTTGTAAGCTTAGTGTTAGCTGACTGCTGCTATTACGCATCAAATCAAATAAAGCGCTTTCAATGCGATTGCCTGTCTCACCGCAGCCCATGACAGTGCTGATGATGGTGCCAACATTGAAGATATGATTATTTAGTAAAAAATAAGGCGCGCGCGAGCCGTTACAGCCTGAGCTAAAGGATGCGTACTGATTGTTAGGCCAACTCTCAAAGCTCGCTGAAATAGGGTGATCGGGGTGATAGAAATTGCCCAAAGGTTTTCTAACTAACTGACCATTATCATTGTAAGTATTACTGACAGCGCTTACCAGCTGCCAATGATATTGCTCCAAAAGCTCATTGGTGATGGGTAATCCAGTGGCAGCAGGTAAGTCTTTGGCTACGCCTGTGAAGACTAGGCGCTTGCCATTTTCGATATTAAGTACCAAGCGTTTAGGGGCAGCTTTTGTATCGACTGGTGCTGATCCTGATATTGAATCTGAGTATGGCAATAATTCAAAATTAAGTCTGACAGGCGCGTACTTAGCAAATAACGATTGAATACTATTATCCTCTTTAATCGCCGTTTTGTTATCAGAGTTAGTGTCGTCATGACAATTTATGGGTGCTTTAGCAAGATGAGAATAATAGGGATAAGGCGGCGCGGACAGCGCATGAAAATCCATTCTATACTGCTCATAGCCTTGATGCAGACTGATTGAGCTAGGATCTACTTGTAAGGTAATCGGCGCAAAATCATTTATATCGACAGCTTTACCGTTTTGATTCATCACTTGTGCCAACTGCCAATCATAATGAGCTGACCATTGCATCAGTTGCGCTTCTTTGATAACAGCCTTTTCAGTAGGATTGACTGTGTCAATGCTAGGGCTATGCACTGTATCGGTTTGCTGTGAGCTTTTAATAGACGCGGACTGACAGCTTGCTAGCCCCATTGTTACAGACAAGCTGATAATAGTTAATGAGCGCTTTGTAGTTGGCAGGAGCATTGTAAGATCCTTTTTAAAAAACATGAGAATGAATAGGGGCTAAGGTGTTTTCTTTATTTCATTCTTCCAGATAAGCGTTTCGCCAGAATCTAGCTCTTGAGTGAGTAGGTAGCCAGGTATAGGTACGCTAGAAATATTAGATGTCGATGTAATATCTGGGTGGGTCAGGGTTAGTTGACTAGAACTGTTGTGCATAATGCGATCAAGATAATCTTCAATCCCATTAATTAAATCACCGCATCCCATCAAGGTTGAAGGAGAAGCGCCAATCAATAAGGTTTGATTAGTGGAGAGCGCGTAAGACCCACCAACGCCGTTACATCCCGTAAAAAACCCAACGCTTTGACTAAAAGCCCCTTGTTGATAATCGCTATGATTATATGAGTCAATATCAAAGCTTGCAGTAATAGGTACGTTTGGATGGTTTAATTGGCTAATAGGTCTATTGGTATGGTCAGTAGCACTAATAAGATGCCATTGATAGCGCTCTAATATTTCATTAGTAATGGTTAGTCCAGAGACGGCTCGTTTAGGCATAGCAGTGCCAGAAAAAATGAACATTTTGCCTTTATCGGTCGTTAAAGCCAGTTGTTTCGATGCTTTTTTAGAAAAGAGTGGCGATGAAGGCAGTACAGGATCAAACCTAAAATATGAATCTGAGTAAGGCGCAAATACAATTTCTAAAGCTCGTTGAATGTCGCCCTTATTTAAGTCACTACCCGGATGAGAAATAGCTATACAATTATCAGGTAAGTCTCTTATGTCAGGCAATGAGTAGGGATAAGGCAAGGGGCGCATAGCCTTAAAAGAACCCTGATAACGATGACAGCCTTCTTCAAATAATAAAATATCGGGGCGGACTTGCATTATCAAAGGTGGTTTATGATTAAAGGACTGAGTTTGACCGTTTTCATCAGTTACGTGTGTCAGTTGCCACTCGTATTTGGTAATCGTTTGCAAAAGTCTAGGTTTGGGCGTAGAGGCTGACCAGTTTTTATCGTCGATAACGGTACTGGTTTGTGCTGAATTATTAAGGCTGTTGGTTTGGCAGCCTAATAAAGCGAGGGGTAGTAATGTGCTTATTACAACTAGAGACACCCTTAAATGATTTAACATTGTACTTTCCTAATTAATAAACATTTGTATAAAATATAGCATAGGGTTTTGACCAGATTGTTTTTTATTATTGCCAAAAAAAAGCCGCCCATCATGACGATGAGCGGCTCTTTAATTTGTAAGACTGGATTATTAACTAATCAGATTAGTTATGCAGCGCTTTGCTTGAGGTTTTATCAACCGTCACTTTAGCTGGTTTAAGCGGCACTGGCATACTGACCAATGCTACTTTTAATATCTCATCAATCGTCGCGACTGGCTGAATGGTCAAACCCGCTTTGACGTTATCAGGGATATCGGCCAAGTCACGCTCGTTGGTCGCTGGAATCAACACATGCTTGATACCACCGCGATGCGCAGCAAGTAGCTTCTCTTTTAGACCACCGATGCGTAGGATTTTACCGCGTAAGGTAATCTCGCCTGTCATCGCAATATCTGGACGAATCGCAATACCAGTCAAGGCAGAGACCAGCGCTGTCGTGAGCGCACCACCAGCCGATGGACCATCTTTCGGAGTCGCGCCTTCAGGCATATGCACGTGGACGTCAGTGGTTTTAAAGGTCTCGTAATCAATCCCTAAGCTATCACCGCGAGCACGGACCACGCTCATCGCTGCACGAATCGACTCTTTCATGACATCGCCGAGTGAACCGGTAAAGCTTAGCTCGCCTTTACCTTTCATCGCCACCGCTTCGATGGTTAATAGCTCGCCACCGACTTGTGTCCAAGCAAGACCTGTAATACGACCAATCTCAGGCTCTTCTTCTGCTAGACCGTAGTCGTACTGATGGACGCCTAGATAGTCATCGATGTTTTTGTCATCGACCACGATTAGCTGACGTTCTGCTTTCTTCGGAGCACGTGCGCCATGGGTTTCAACCGAACCGCGAACGACTTTACGGCAGATTTTATTGACTTCACGCTCAAGGTTACGCACACCGGCTTCACGGGTATAGCTACGCACGATACTATGTAATGCCGCTTCTACAATCTCAATTTCACCTTCTTTGAGACCGTTGTTTTTAATCGCTTTTGGCACAAGATATTTCTGCGCAATATTGACCTTTTCTTCTTCGGTATAACCCGGTAGACGAATGACTTCCATACGGTCAAGCAGGGCAGGCGGGATATCCATGCTGTTGGCAGTACAGATAAACATCACTTGCGATAAATCTAAGTCCATATCGAGATAATGGTCGTTAAAGGTATCGTTCTGTGATGGATCGAGCACTTCAAGCAAGGCTGACGCTGGATCGCCGCGGAAGTCTTGCGCCATTTTATCGATTTCATCTAATAAAAATAGCGGGTTTTTGACTTCGACTTTTGCCAATGACTGGACGATCTTACCTGGCATCGCACCGATATAAGTACGGCGGTGACCACGAATCTCAGCTTCATCACGCACGCCGCCTAGCGCCATACGCACATATTTACGACCCGTTGCACGTGCAATCGACTCACCCAATGAGGTTTTACCAACACCCGGAGGACCAACTAAACAAAGAATCGGACCACGAAGCTTTTTCACTCGCGATTGGACGGCGAGGTATTCTAAGATGCGGTCTTTTACATCTTGTAAACCATAATGGTCTTCGTCTAATACCGTTTTAGCTTTTTCTAAATTAATCGAAACTTTGGTCGTCGCATTCCACGGCGTATCCAAAATCCACTCAATATAGTTGCGTACGACTGATGACTCACTCGAGGCAGGCGGCATCATTTTGAGCTTTTTCAGCTCTTGCTCAGCCTTTTTGCGTACATCGTCAGGCAGGTCAGCATCTTCTAGGCGTTGTTCAAGCTCGCCCACATCATCTTCACCATCAAATGCACCGTCACTCATATCAGACAGCTCATTCTTAATGGCTTTTAGCTTCTCGTTTAAGAAGTATTCGCGCTGGTTGTCTTCCATTTGCTGACGCACAGCATCTTGGATGTCTTGCTCGATGTTTTGTTCAGCACTTTGTTTGACCAGATACTCAGTCAAAGTATTAATGTGCGTTTTGATGTCATCTTCTTCTAAAAACGACTGTTTGACATCAAGGTCCATCGATACACGGGTAGAGATAAAGTACACTAGCTCCAGTAAGTCATCGATACGCTTCGCCACGCGCGTCAGCTCACGAGCATTACGCAGACGCGAATCCGCATAGCTTTCAAACAAAGTGGTCAATGCTTGAATGGTGTTTTTTTGCTGGCTCTCATCCATACTGACATCAAGATCAGCACGTTCGAAGCTCGCCATCAGTACTTGTTCGTGATCTTCTAAGCTATCAACACGCGCACGGTACTGACCTTCGATCAGCACTTTGATGCAATTCTCATCACTGTCATGCGGCATGGTGCTGACGATGCGGCACACGGTGCCATACTGATACAAGTTATCTTGATCAATGTCTTCGGTCAGCGAGTCTTTTTGCGCCACGACCAGTACCTTATTGCCATACTCAGCCTGTGCCAGCTCAACGGCTTTTACCGAAGGCGCACGACCGACAAATAGTGCTATCTGCATATGCGGATAGACTACCACGTCGCGTAGTGCTAGTAATGGCAGATAGTTTTCTGACGCAGTGCTTTGTATATTATCTGGCTCATTTTCTGACGATGTATTTGGCGCACTGTCATCAGTCATGGCAGTTGACACATCGATGTCGATGTTGTCTTTATCTATTTTATGTTCACTCATATATTTCTTCCTCGTTCACCAGACTTGTAAAGTCAAGTTAGTGGTTCATGTTAGGTAAATGGTGTCCTTAGAAAAAATTGCAAGGCCTTATGGCTCAACAAGGCAGAGAATAATGCGAGTTTGTTGGTGCACTGGCTAATGGCTGCTCCGTTCTGAGCATAGGCTTTATAGCGAAAATCAGGTAAACTGACGCGCGTCTGAATGGCTACGGCAGCGTTCAGTGGGCATGTCAGGCTACAAAGATGTCAGTGATAAAGTGATTTTCAGGCACTTTTAAAGCATTTTTAAGACATTGGAACGATATCAATAGACCAAACATAGGCGAGACAATACAGGGTAAGGGGCAAAAGTATGACAATCAATGCGGTGCTACTGGCGGTAGTCATCATGCTGGGGCTGTCGTTGGCACGAGTGCATGTGGTGCTCAGCTTATTAATCGGTGCGTTGGCGGGCGGCTTAATCGCTGGTTTAGGCATTACGGCGACTTTAGAAGCCTTTCAAGAAGGCATCCAAAACGGCGCGGGCATTGCGCTCTCTTATGCGCTGCTGGGTGCGTTTGCCGTTGCGATTGCGCATTCAGGTCTGCCGCAATCCTTGGCAGGAGCAGTGATCAAGCGTATCGATGCGGGTGGCACGAGTGGCATGATTAAGTACATGCTATTTGCAGGCTTGGTAGTGATGAGCTGCTTTAGCCAAAACCTAATTCCGATTCACATCGCTTTTATTCCGCTACTCGTACCGCCATTATTATTAGCGTTTAACCGTATGCAGATTGATAGACGCCTCATCGCTTGTTTGATTACTTTTGGTCTTGTCACCACTTATATGTTTATACCATATGGTTTTGGTGATATTTATCTCAATCAAATCATGCTCAAAAACGTCGGTGAAGCAGGCATTGATGTCAGTGATATTTCTGTCGTCAAGGCAATGGCTATTCCAGCTTTGGGGATGTTTATAGGCTTGTTAACAGCAATATTTATCAGCTATCGTAAGCCGCGTCAGTATCAACAGTTGACCATCAATAAAGAAGAGCGTGATGCTGTCGTAGAAGGCAACGACTTGAGCAAAAAGGCCGCTGGTGCGCAAACGCAAAGTAAGATGAAAACGCTAGTCGCTATCGCTGCGATTGTCACCGCCTTTGTGGTACAGCTCTATACGGATTCGTTGTTACTCGGCTCGATGTTTGGCTTTGCCGTCTTTATGGCAACAGGTGTGGTCAAGTGGCGCGAGGCCGATACGGTGTTTAATGACGGTATCAAGTTAATGGCAATGATTGGGTTTATCATGATTACCGCGCAAGGTTTTGCCGAGGTCATGAAGACGACGGGTGAGATTGCGCCACTCATTGACGGCGCGACCAATTTATTTGCTGGTAATAAAGCCATTGCGGCTTTAGTGATGTTAGGGATTGGTCTGATCGTGACCATGGGCATTGGCTCGTCATTCTCTACCATTCCCATTATTGCTGCTATTTATGTGCCTTTGTGTATGTCTTTAGGGTTTTCGCCACTCGCTACGGTGGCTATTATTGGTACCGCTGGCGCGCTTGGTGATGCAGGCTCTCCCGCTTCTGACTCAACCCTTGGGCCTACTTCTGGTCTCAACGTGGATGGGCAGCATGACCATATCAAGGACAGTGTGGTGCCGACCTTTATTCATTACAATATTCCATTGTTGGCGTTTGGTTGGATTGCCGCGATGGTGCTTTAATGGGTCTTATAGACTTTTAGAGATGTAAAAAAGGCGAGTGATTTTATAATCATTCGCCTTTTTAGTTTGGCTGTTAGATGTTTTTGGCTCAAAGCTACTATTAGTCAAAGTTATCTATTTCACCTGATAAATGACTCAAAAACTCGTCACTTTGCGCCAGTAACTTATTTAAACGCGCTTCATTGATTACGCTCGATAGCTCATTAGAACTAAAGGTTTGTTCTTGACTGTAGTAGAGCATCTCCCTAGCGTCATCATTTCCTAATGTTTGTAAGTAGGTATCAACCGTATCGGCGCTAGAGGCTTTTCCCTCAGCGCTATCATGAGCGGTTACATTATTATCAAACCATCTTATACCGCTTGGGGTAATCACACCATCTAAGGGCACATCCCACGGTTGCCGAGTTAACTCTTCAACCACTTGAAAATCATAACACCAGCCGATTTTGAGCGGCTTGGCAGCACCTGATCGATGGCTTTTACCCAGAGTTGTATCATAAAAGCCGCCGCCCATGCCCATACGGTTGCCGTTCAAATCTACTGCCACGAGTGGACAGATAATGATGTCTAACTCTTGCGCCCATAGCAATCTACGACTGTGATTCTGCTTCATACCTAAGCGATGGATACGTGACGGTATGTTTAATAGTTTAGAGTGATAAATCGGCACAAAGCGCAGACGCTTATCATCACGACCGAGCGAGCCAACGACTGGCAAATAAGCCTGATAGCCTAAACGCAAACACCAATCGAGCAAGGGCTGCGTGGGCAGCTCACCAAACCCATCATAGTAAAGGCCAATACGAGCGTTCGGTGGTAGACGCTGTTGCAACTTAATTAACTGTAGGCTTGCCGCCCGACTACGCTGTCTGCGCTCGCTCGCCGTCAGCTGACGACGCTGGCGAGTGAACTGGCGTCTGGGTGGATTAGTAGTGGGCATTATTTGGTTTTTTGACATCTGTTTCTCTCGCAGTCGTTGAGAAATTTTTGATAAGTCATGCTATCATAATGACGCTTTACATCCTATTCTCCTTTATGTGCAGCATGCGTTGCACTTTCTATGGATAAATAAAACCAAAGAGGACCGTTATGTCACAGAATCAGGCAACTCGTACCGAAAAAGACACCATGGGCAACGTGGAAGTCCCAGCTGATGCTTATTGGGGCGCGCAAACGCAGCGTAGCCGTGAGAACTTTAAAATTGGTGGCGAGACCTTGCCACGTCCGATGATTGAAGCGATGGCGCTGGTCAAAAAAGCCGCTGCCATCACCAATGCGAGCCTTGAGCGCATCGAAGCTGACAAGCGCGACTTGATCGTACAAGCCGCTGATGAAGTGATTAATGGTGGTCTCACCGATCAGTTCCCACTGGTCGTCTGGCAGACGGGTTCTGGTACCCAGTCAAACATGAACATGAACGAAGTGCTGGCCAACCGTGCCAACGAAATCGCTGGTTCTGAGCGTGGTAGTTATACACCAGTCCACCCGAACGATCACGTCAACCATGCACAGTCGACCAACGACAGCTTCCCAACCGCCATTCGTGTGGCTGCTGCTCGTCAAATCAACAGCCTGCTTATCCCAGCAGTAAAAGCGCTACGTGATACGCTAGACGCCAAGGCCAAAGAGTTCGATAGCATCGTAAAAATCGGCCGTACGCATCTACAAGACGCCACGCCATTGACCTTAGGCCAAGAGTTTAGCGGCTATGTGAGCCAGCTTGACCATTCGCTCATTCGTATTGATAATGCGCTACAAGGGCTATATGAATTGCCACTGGGTGGTACTGCGGTCGGTACAGGTCTTAACTCACACCCAGATTATGCGGTAAAAGCCGCTGAGCAGTTGGCTGAGTTAACTGGCTTGCCGTTTGTGACCTCTCCAAACAAATTCGAAGCCCTAGCGGCGCGTGATGCCGAAGTATTTGCTTCTGGCGCACTAAAAACGCTAGCAGCAAGCCTCAACAAAATCGCTAATGACGTACGTTGGCTCGCGTCAGGTCCTCGTTGTGGCCTAGGTGAGCTGACGATTCCTGAAAATGAGCCAGGCTCATCTATCATGCCAGGCAAAGTTAATCCCACTCAGTCAGAAGCCATGACCATGGCTGTGGCGCAAGTGATGGGTAACGACGCTGCCATTAGCTTTGCTGGTGCTGCAGGTAACTTTGAGCTCAACGTTTATAAGCCAGTCATCGCTTATAACTTATTGCAGTCGATCAAGCTACTTGGTGATTCTTGCAACAGCTTTAATGACAACTGTGCGGTAGGTATTGAACCAGTCAAAGAAAAAATCGATGACTTCTTACACAACTCACTGATGCTAGTGACCGCGCTTAACCGTCATGTTGGTTATGAAAACGCTGCGAAAATCGCCAAGACCGCTTATAAAGAAGACAAAACGCTTAAGCAAGTTGCGGTTGAGATGGAGCTGATGACTGAAGCTCAGTTTGATGAGTGGGTCATTCAATAGATAAAAAAAATACCTTGCCACATGACATGACAAGGTTTTTCAAATAACTTACTTCTTAGTGGAACAAATATGACACTGCTACAAGACGCACGCAAATTGTACCTATCGTACCTTAAGCAAGTGTCATATTTGTTCCACTAAGAAGTAAGTTATTTGAAAAACCTTGTCATGTCATGTGGCAAGGTATTTTTTTTATCTATTGAATGAACCACATACATAGCGCGAAACAATATCTTACGCTCAGACGACAAGCCAACTAATATTTATAACAGCACCAACAAAAATTTTGGTTAAAATGGTCGCATAGGTAAGAGCTGATGAATAACAATTCTTAAATAACAGCCCTAAATAACAACAAGGACAATAAGAGCGAGCAATTAGCACAACTATAAATAGTTCGCCGATACAGTCCGTGTTTATATTTTTCTTATCTATAACCCTTCTAATAATTTAATTGAGGTCATATTATGAGTAAATTAACTGCTGCACTTTCATCTGCTGGTATTATGCTGGCTGCGCTTAGTTCTGGTTCAGCGCTCGCTTATTCAGATCAAGTAATGGAACCGAGTGAGAGCTATGACACTGCTGTCAAGCACAGACAGGTGAACTATACCTGCCAAAACAACAAGAAAATCAGCGTGACTTATGGCTTTAATAAGCAGTATTTACCGACGTTTGCAGAAGCCAATCTCAATGGCAAAAAGAGATTTTTACCCATTAACCTAGCTCGTAGTGACAATACGATGACGGTATTTGGTGAAGAAGATAATTTCAGTATTATGACTGGTGAGCTGCGTTTAAATAATTATCATAAATCATCGGCCAATATTCAAAATGCTAGCAGTGAGATTCTTTATAAAGGCTGCAATGTCGCCTCTATTGTGAAAACTAAAGGCTAGTTTGTAGTAGTCTGATAAATTTAGAGAATTAAAAAGACCTTGTCGTCCTTTATTTTAGGGGTGGCAAGATCTTTTTTTAACTGCGTTCTTTATATAAGTTTTTGATTATAAAGCTCATAACATTTTTTGCCATAATCTTCCATGATAGCACCTGTTAAACCCTGCTGAGCAAAGGAGTGAGCAATACCTGCCTGAATCTGATGTCCTTTATGATTCAAAACCAAACGCGAAAACCTTGCTTTGTTTTTTGATAAAGAGCCATCAGTTTTTACCAAATTAAATTCATAATCCTTTTTTTCTTGTGTATAGTTTTCTAATAGCTTCTCAAAAACTTTACCGCAAAAAATCACATAATCACGATCAGCTTTAGTAATGGTATCTAATAAGAGTTCTACGTAAGGTTGCAACGCCTTATGAGTCATCAAGTCAGTCTTAAATGAGCTTGAACCAAACGGAACCAGCTCAAGCTGTAGTTTGTCATCTATGACGCGCTGTAAGTTTATAAACTCATCTTCATGGTCTAAATCAAGTATAGTCAATCCACAATAAAAGAGATACAACCCATATCATGAAATAGCTTAGGCAGATTATTCTCCATCCAGCCTTGGCGTAGAAACTTAGCTTGAGCCCATTTCTTTTCAATGGGATTAAGATCAGGACTGTACGGTGGTAGCCACAAAATACGATGACCATGTCTGTTGAGTAGTTTTTGGATACGCTTATTTTTATGAAACCGAGCATTATCCATGACAATAACGCATTTGGTTTTAAGGCTTGGGATTAGTGTTCGTTTGCACCAGTTGTAGAATATGGTGCTGTTAATATTCTGCTCAAAGTAATCAAGCGCAAACAGCATTTTTTCATACAATGCCCCGATGACATTCGTACGCTTTTTTGCTTGCCAGTTGTAGCTATCTATACCAGGGTGTACCTATCGGTGCATAGCCATGAGCGGATAGTCTCGTGCTCAAAGCCGCTTTCATCCATATAGACAATGGGATAGCCTTGCTGTTTAAAGTGATCAAGCCTACTCTGGAATATCGCTCTTTTGATCGGACAGGCTTTTGGATGTTCCAAGGTCTTTTTTTGACTGATACCAAGACGCTTTAAGGCAATCTCAATGCCTGATTTGCTACAATTTAAACGCTGTGCTCGCTCATACATGTAATCGTCTGGATATTGCGCAACGTCTTGAAGAAGTCTTCATTTGGTATTTTACTGGGTGCTTTATCCCGAGATTGTTTGATTGTTGGGTTTTTCAACCAGCGTTGTAATGCCGTCTTGCTAACGTCATAGAAAGTACACACGCTTCACGAATAGTCATGTCTTTGTTTTTGACGCTTTTGATCACTTGCGCCCGGAAGTCTGCAGAATAAGTCATCGTTATTAATATCTTTCTCTTAGTTTTAATAGTATTGTATCTTATTTATAAAAGACCGACTATATGAAACTCATCAAAGTCGCGTTTCATTACACTTAATAAATCAGTCATATTCACTCCGTATTATTTACAACAAAAAGTAAGTAGGGAGGGTTAGCAATACATAGGCCGCCAATCAAAAAAAAATCGGTGGGTTACGTCTAGTCTTTACTCTCTACGAGGACTTGAAGAAACTAACCTACCATACAAATCCAGTTAGTGCAGAGGGCACTATTATATATTTTTTACATATCATTATTGATATTTATCGGTTATCGATATACAATAAGTACCATAATAATGTATTTTAAAAATAAATAAAGGGTATTGAGACTTGTATGATCATCAACTTTAAATGCAGCGATACTCAAACTCTTTTTTCTACTGGAAAAACAAAGCGCTGGTCAGCCATTAAAAATGTTGCAGAACGTAAATTACTACTGCTGGATAATGCAACTATGCTAGAAGACTTGAAAGCTCCACCTGGCAACCGATTAGAAGCTTTACGCGGTGATAGGGGAGGTCAACACAGTATTCGCATCAATGCGCAATGGCGACTTTGTTTTACTTGGACAGATCAAGGCGCTATACATGTAGAAATTGTCGACTATCATTAATTTCATAAGAAATGGTATCTGAAATATAGAATATAGAAGAGAGAAAGCACTATGACTAAAAACGGTATGCGCCCTATTCACCCGGGCGAGGTGTTGCGAGAAGATTTTTTAGAGCCGCTCGATATGAGCGCCAATGCATTGGCGATAAAGCTTGCTGTCACTCCTGCACGTATCAATGAAATCATACGTGAGAAGCGTGGCATTACAGCAGATACTGCCCTGCGTTTAGCCAAGTATTTTGGTGGTAGCGCTCAGTTTTGGCTAAATCTGCAATCCACTTATGAGTTGCGTCTGGCTGAAACCGATGATTTGCAGTTCTTAGACGACATCGAGCCTATTGAACAGGCTTAAGCCCACCATGATAGGGTAAGCAAAAAAAGGGCACATGAGTAACTCAAGTGCCCTTAGCTATTTAAGCCATTTATTTAGCTTGTTAGCGAAGCTTATTAGTTGTTATTTAATCTCAAGCTTCTTACGATCTGAGCCGGTCTCTTTTGGCAGTATCAACTGCAATACGCCGTTTTCATATGACGCTTCTGCCTCATCGACTTTTACCTTATCTGGCAACTGGAAGCTACGTGAGACTGAGCCAAAGTAACGCTCACTGCGTAGTATCTTATTACCTTCTTTTTGCTCGTCTTTTTGTTCGATCTCTGCGCTAATAGAGACAATATCCCCAGTGATGGATAGGTCAATGTCTTCTTTAGCGACGCCAGGAATCTCAGCATTGACATAAAACTTATTGTCTTTTTCGTTGACATCAATCTTGATTTGGTTGGCGCTAGGCAGTGCATCACCATGCAGTGGACGCATCAAAAAGCTCGGTGCCATATCATCAAAGAAGTTGTCAAAGATAGAGTTGCGTGTGATTAGTTTACTCATAACAGTCTCCTTATGTTTGATTGCTTACTGTGTATCTTACCTACTCTATATATGAAGCTGGTCTATAGAATTTCAAGTGCTGTTTTTCTTACCATAGATATTTACCGAATTACCAGCGACTATCAGCAGCATGCCAAGTACCAAAGCCACGCTAAAGTGTTCAGAGTATAAGAGTACACCAATGAGTGAGATAAGCGGTAATCTAAACATATCCATAGTCACCACGAATGTCACTTCTGCGTATTGCATGGCTTTGGTCATACAGTAATGTGCTGACAATGCTGTCAATCCTATAATGGTAAGCCATAGCCACTCTACGCCTACTGGCGTTGTCCATCCTTCTATAAATAAAAGCAGTCCCAAAGGCGCTTGTATCAGACACATCATAAAAATAATGGTTAAGGGATGTTCCGTATTAGAGAGTGACTTTGTCGCCACATGGGAGAAAGCATAACAAATGGCGGCACCCAAAACGATTAGTGACCCATAATGGGCTACCTCTAAGCTTGGCTGTACGATGACTATTACGCCCAGAATACCTAACAATACCGCGATAATCTTTTTTACAGTTATCGATTCTTTTAAAAACAGGTATGAGATGATGATGGTCCAAAAGGGGACGGTAAATTCAATAGCAAAAACGGTTGCCAAAGGCAGCAGCCCTATGCCCAAGAACCAGCCGTATTGTCCTGCGAAATGAAATAAATTTCTGACTACGTGTAAGTTAAGACGCTTGGGAAATAAAAAGCCACGTCTCTTGGATAAAAGTATGATTGGGAGTAATACTAGCAAGCCTACGATACTGCGGAAGAATAAAATCTGAAACACACTGATTTGGCCATTCAGCTCACGTGCACCCACTGCCATCAAACAAAATGAAGTCAGCGCTCCAATCATCCAAAGGGTAGAACGAATCATAATGAGAGCAGTCCTTATTATAAAGCCCTAGACCTTGTGTCCATGTTATTAGACCTTGTGTCTATGTTATAGAGTAGGATCTGTCAAAAAACGGATAAACAAAAATAAAAAGCTGGACAAAATGCCCAGCCTTTCTACTCTACATCATAGTTTTAAAAATCACAGTTTAAAAACTCTAAAACTTATACAACAAACCTAGCGTCGTTGTCGCATCAGTACGCGAGTCAACCATAGGGCTATCGTATTGCTCATTCGGCAAGTAGCTCAAGCTTTGATTGAAGAATCCTGCCCAGTTTTCACTGAAGTCGTAGTTAGCGCTTATATTGATATAAGGGTTCAAGCTTGCATTAGAAGAATAAGCGTCAATGCCCGTGTTCGCTGATTCTTGATCACTGACCCCGTAATAATATTGGTTGTAGTCCTCGTCATGATACTCAAAGCCAAAGCTAGGATAGACTGTTAGCTTGCCTTTAGTAACTTTTGCCAGATACGTCAAGCGAGCAGTATTCCCACCACTATGATCTAAGATATCAGTAGCCGCTTGAAGACGGAAACCGCCAATAGGGGTACGGCGCAGATAAGTCAAACCAGCAGCGGCTGATGATTTGCGTTTATCAAGACCTTGAAGCGCACCATTTGCATCTTCAGGATCAAACTCTGAACCTGACAATTGAGCATAAGCAGATAGCTGATTGGTGCCATCATTATGAAGGTACACGCCGGCTTGAGCACCACGCGCATAGACTCTATTATTATCATAAAAAACGCCCGGTAATACCCGAATCTCAGTGTTGTCTTCTAAATCATAGGCTGAGTTAACTGCCATGACATTGACACCAACGCTTAGTTCAGCATCTTGGTCAGTAGGTAGGTTGTTAAAAAGTGCTGCACTGGATACGCTGGCTACGCTGAATAGTGCAGTAGCCGTTAAAGTACTAAGCAAGGCGCGCTTAGAGTTAATAGAGAGCGCTGCAAGTTTGAACATAATTGAATCTCATAAGTGAGTGGGAATGATTGGGTAGAAAATCGAGTAGGGAAGAATAAACGACTATGCTTTTTTCATGAGCTATTAAGCAATGATAAATAAGTATGACGGTTTACTCAATGATTTTTAGTACTTCTAATATTTGCAGGTGAATATCTTGCCACCACCAGCCAAAGCCAAAGGTGATGAGTAACATCATCATCCATGGTAGCAATCGCCAGATCATTGCAGGCTTGGCAGGTATGTTTGACTGGGCAGAGACAGTACGAACATCGTAGGGGTTTATGCTTGAATTTACAGGAATGTCGCTGCCAATATTACTGCTGGTTGGCGAATCAATATAGTCGGTTTGCTCGGTCGGGTAACGGTTTTGATAAATAGTTATGCTAGGGATATTCTGCTGCATGGCTGCCATGCGTTGACGATAGGCGATAGCAAAAGCCAGTGCAATCAGCAGTCCTGTGATAGCCCCGCCTATATGACCCGCATTATCAATACCCGGTACGGCAAAGCCATAAACCAAGTTGATGCCCATGATAAATACCAAGCTTCTAAGATTGAGCACCAAGCCATTCACTGATATCTTGAACAATGCTGCTATCAATAATGCCGCGCCGATACCCATGATGCCACCAGATGCGCCCGCTGAAAGCCCTGGTTGTCCAGTACCGTCCAAAATGCCTAACCACGTGACATGATTATTTAGTAAGTTACCACCGATCGCTGATAGTAAAAACAATGCCAAAAACTTAGCAGAGCCAAACATCGGCTCAGCGACTTGTCCAAAGAAGTACATGGCAAAGCCGTTAAACAATAAGTGCATCAAGCCAATATGCAAAAACGCGCTACTCACCAGTCGCCATGGCTGATCGCCCATGGTAAAAGGTAGGGCATTTGCGCCCCAGTATATGAGCGCTTCTGTCGAAGGATTGTTGATATCGACGCCTGTCAGCACTTGCATGACAAACAGCCCAATGAAGCTGACTAAGAGTAAAGTGGTGACTGGCGCTGTTTTTAACAGTTGTTTAATGGTCATAAAAGCCGAGTATCGATTATAAGTTATAAATAGAGTATAAAGGGTATAGTCAGAGCATGTCATCTAAAAGCATGTTGTCATCACTTAAGGACTGACGATCTCAATGATTGGTAGCTTTAAAAACTGATGACTTTAAAAACTAGCAGCTTTGAGGTTTTCGTAAGTCCCTTTTACTAAAATATCATCCGTCACTTGGTTGATATCGGTATGACCACAAAACGCCATACTAATATCGCACTCGTTATAGATAAGCTCAAGCGCACGGCGTACACCATCTTCACCATAAGCACCAAGCCCGTATAAGAACGAGCGACCGATCATCGTGCCTTTTGCACCCAATGATATGGCTTTTAGTACATCTTGACCAGAGCGAATACCACTGTCTAACCATATCTCGATGGCACTATTCTCTGCTTGCACCGCCTGCACGATATCGCTCAAAGCAGCAATAGATGACAGCGCACCGTCCAACTGCCGACCACCATGATTTGATACCACCAACGCATCGGCACCACTGCGGGCAGCCATGATCGCATCTTCTGGCTCCATGATGCCTTTTATAATCAGCTTACCGCCCCAAGCATCTTTGATACGTGCGACATCATCCCAGCTTAAGCGCGGGTCAAACTGTTCTGCTGTCCATGCCGACAGCGATGACATATCAGCGACGTTTTTGGCGTGACCAACGATATTACCAAAGGTGCGTCTTTTGGTACCGAGCATATTCATGCACCATTGTGGCTTGGTCATCAGGTTCAAAATATTGGCAAGCGTGGGTTTTGGCGGCGCAGAGAGACCGTTTTTGATGTCTTTATGACGTTGACCGAGTACTTGCAAATCCGCGGTCAAAATAAGCGCTGAGCAGTTAGCATTTTTGGCGCGGCGAATGAGATTGGCCATAAAGTCTTGATCACGCATGACATATAGCTGAAACCAAAAAGGCGCACTGGTGTGTGTCGCCACATCTTCAATAGAGCAAATACTCATGGTTGAGAGTGAAAACGGTACACCGAACTTCTCTGCTGCCCGCGCAGCATGAATCTCACCATCTGCCCACATCATACCAGTGAAGCCAGTCGGAGCGATGGCAACTGGCATTTTGACTTGTTCGCCAATCATCTGTGTTGCAAGGCTGCGGTTATCCATGTCTACCAATACCCGCTGACGCAGTTTGATACGGTCAAAGTCAGTCTCATTGTTGCGATAGGTGGTCTCAGTCCATGAGCCTGAATCGACATAATCATAGAACATACGTGGGACTTTGCGCTCAGCGACACGGCGCAAGTCTTCTATTTCTGTTATTTTTTTCAAATCTTTCATAAGTTTCTCATTATTACTATTTTATGATGAGGTCAATGCTACTGAGTTTACTATTATTATGACTACTATTATTATGATTACTATGGAGCTAATAGCCGCTGCAAATCCATGACTGAAAACGGATAGTTCACTCTTTTTGAGGGTGTCAAAATGACGGGGATAGTGGTGGCAAACTCCATCATCAGCGCCTCATCAAAGTCTGCAATATCGACATGCAGATACTCAATAGGTTGTACGGCTTGGAAACGTGTTAACAGCTGCTCCGCAACCTCACACAAATGGCAGTTTGAGGTGCCAAGTAACCACCATTTTTGAGTGTTATCAGGCGTATCAAGGCTTGGGTTTGCCTTAATAATCTCTGCCCGCAATGCTTCTATATTATTATCATGAGACATGCTGACTCTCTTTTCTTTATACTTGTCAAAAATTACTTCTTATTAGGGCGTGTCCTCACTTTAAAAATGGTGATAAAAATGAGGACACGGCCTAGAAGTTTAATTGAAAATATCAATATAAACGTGACTTTAATACATAATAAAGAAGTGGAGTAAATAATGACAGCGATTGTGAGATTAGGTAAGATGACCTGCTATTTATAAATACCCACTTAACTTATTTATACTCACCTAGTTTTATAGTTATCCTATCTTATTATCTTATTATCTTATTATCTTATTATCTTATTATCTTATTATCTTATTATCTTTTTAACCACTTGGATATCGCACGCATGACAAGCTTTGGCAAATTTATCAAACGGTTTTTATTGGCGTTCATGCTATTGGTGGTCGCTTTTCATGTGTTGGTTGCAGGCTTGCTGCTGATTTGGAAGACGCAACCGATTAATAATAGCATGTTTATGCTGACGCATCGTTTAACGGGCGGCACTGTCACCCAGACATGGGTAGAATATGATGCCATTGCAAAATCTGCCAAACAAGCCGCGATTGTAAGTGAAGACTCAACGTTTAGTCAGCACAATGGGTTTGATCTCAAAGGTATTGAAGCGGCGCGTAAGAAAAACGAAGAGACAGGCAAGATGTCTGCTGGCGGCTCCACGATTACTCAGCAGCTGGCCAAAAACCTGTTTTTGACCTCGCATCGCTCGTATATCCGTAAAGGCGAGGAAGCCATCATCACCGTAATGATCGAAGCATTATGGGATAAGCAGCGCATCTTGACTGCCTATCTTAATGTGGCAGAGTTTGGTAATGGTATTTATGGGGTTGAGGCGGCAGCTCAGCATTATTTTAATAAATCGGCTGCCAAGCTAAATCGCGATGAATCGGCGTTATTAATCAGTATGCTGACCAATCCAAAATATTATCAAGACAACCAAGGTGATAGGCGCCTGCGTAATAAGCAGCGTATTGTCAAAAAACGCATGAATAACGCAGTACTGCCATAAGCGCATGAGTTATTTTGTCAATGAGGTTAGTGGTAGTAGAGTAGATATAGGGTTGCAGCGCTGCGTAGTTACGGTAATATGGATATGAACCATTGCTAGCGACTAATAGCGATTGGCAGTGATGCATTATAATAAGGAGCAGTGGCATGGCACGGGCAAAAACCAATCAAAACAATGACACTCAAATGAATGAGAAGCGCATGCAAAATAGCAACGTTCAGTCAACCCAGACAGAGATTAACGCCAGTCGTACAACAGACAGTATAGCAAGTAGCAGCCAGACCCAGATTGCTTGGCAACGTTCAGAGGACGGCAGTTATTCGCCCAGCAGCTATATCCATCGTGAGTTGTCTTTATTAGACTTTAATAAGAGGGTTTTAGCACAAGCTGCCAGTCCCTTGCATCCACTACTTGAGCGCTTGTTCTTTTTAATCATATTTTCATCCAATATGGATGAGTTCTTTGAGATTCGAGTGGCAGGTCTCATGCAAAAGCTCAGTTTGGGCGACGTCGCCAGTAGCCCGCATGGGATGCGCCCGAGTGAGATTTTAAAGGAGATATCAAAGGTTGCTCGCGAAGCCATTGATGAGCAGTATCGCATTTTGAATGAAGAGGTGTTGCCTGCGCTCGCTGAGGCGGATATTCGCTATCTCAAGCGTGACGAGCTAAACGCTGAGCAGTCAGAATGGATGCATCGCTACTTTACCGAGCAGGTTTCACCGGTACTGACGCCGATCAGTATTGACCCCTCACACCCGTTCCCGCGTCTGGTCAATAAAAGCCTGAACTTTATCGCAAGTTTAGAGGGCAAAGACGCCTTCGGTCGTGATATCAATCTCGCCATTGTACCAGCGCCGCGCAGTTTGCCACGAGTGATACGCCTGCCTGATGAGCTGACAGGTGGTAAAGAGCATCACGTCATGCTATCGGCGGTGATTCATGAGCATATCGGCGAGCTGTTTCCCGGGATGAATGTCACTGGCTGTCATCAGTTTCGGCTCACGCGTAATGCAGATTTAGATCTGTCCGATGACGTCGATGATCTTGCCAAGGCGCTGGAGGGTGAGCTTGAAAACCGCCGCTTTGGTGACAAAGTGCGTCTTGAGGTTACAACCGACTGTCCTACTGAAATCAGCGATTATTTGCTCAATGAGTTTGAGCTGCATGACAATCAGCTGTACCGCGTCAATGGGCCTGTCAATTTAACCCGCTTGTTGTTTGATTTTAATATTCCAGCTTTACGTTATCAGCCGTTTAGCCATGTGATACCCAAAGCCTTTCGCCGCGATGTCGACAAGATTGATACCGCCACCAGTATGTTTGCCGCTATGCGTAAGGGTGACGTTCTTGTGCATCATCCTTTCCATTCATTTTTACCCGTTATCAATCTGTTGTGGCAAGCTGCCAATGACCCCAAAGTATTGGCCATTAAGCAGACGCTATATCGCTCTGGCACCAATTCAGAAGTGGTCAAAGCCCTTGCTGCTGCCGCACGCAATGGCAAAGAGGTCACAGCCATTATCGAGCTGCGCGCGCGTTTTGATGAGGCGTCCAATATTGCCGTTGCCAACTTTCTACAAGAGGCGGGCGCAGTTGTCGTGTATGGTATCGTAGGCTATAAAACCCACGCCAAGCTGATGCTCATTGTGCGCCGCGAGAACGACCGCATCCGCCGCTATGTGCATATGGGTACGGGCAACTATCATGCTGGTAATGCCAAGTCATACACCGATTACGGGCTATTTACGGCAGACCCTGATATTTCGGAAGACGTACACAAAATCTTCCAACAGCTTACTGGTATGGGCAAGCCTGCTCAACTCAAAAAGCTACTGAATGCGCCATTTACCTTGCATGAAAAGCTCATGAGCTTTATTGATGATGAAATCGCTCATGCCAAGGCTGGCAAGCGTGCCCATATCATTGTCAAAGTGAATGCCCTAACGGAACGTCGATTGATTGATAAGCTTTATGACGCCTCACAGGCTGGGGTTAAGATTGAGCTGATACTGCGCTCTATCTGCTGCTTACGCCCACAAGTAAAAGGACTGTCTGAAAACATCACTGTCCGCTCTGTTGTTGGCCGCTTTTTAGAGCATACGCGTGTTTATTACTTCTATAATGATGGTGATGAGCGCATGTATTGTGGCAGTGCTGATTGGATGGATCGCAACTTATTTCACCGAGTGGAGGCTGCGTTTCCTATTGAAGACAAAAAGCTGTTTAAGCAGATTTATGAAGATGGTCTACAAAACTATCTACGAGATAATGTGCAAGCATGGACACTCGATGGTGCTGGAGTTTGGACGCAAGTTCAGCCCGCAGCAGATGAACCAGTGCATATCGCACAAGAACACTTATTAAAAACCATTAACCGTGTGGGTGAAACCTCGTAATGGGCAACAGACCCTAATTAACTCACGCTTTCACATCATTTGATTAAGAGTTGCCAAGCATAGAATCTATCTGTGCTTGGTTTTTTGTTTATTGAGTTTCGAAATTGAGTGTCGAATAAGTTACAAACTTTGTTTTATCCTCACATTTATTCACATATTGATACGGCCGTACACTGGTCTAGGCATAAAAAAGCTCCCTATAATAGAAGGCATCTTACACAAGTATAAGCATTTAATAAAATATGGCTGATTGATAGAAAATGAATATAAGCGATTGATTAGCAAACATAATACATAGGAGTAATCTGATGAGCGATACCCAAAAAGACACCTCAGACATCAAAGCCGCAGCAGAGCAGGTGGATAGTCAGCAAATTGAAAAAAACCTAGAGAATAATAAAGCAGAGGACAGTAAAAAGGTTGATACACCCAAAGAGCTGACAGAAGAAGAGCAGACCTCTTTTATTAACGATGACTTGCGTACTGATAAGTAGATACTGCTCTGAGACCAACACTAATATAGACATCAAAAAAAACGTAAAAATTTACCAAAGCACGTTTATATACTTTTATATAAACGTGACTTAACACCAATGCGAGGGACACGCCATGACAGACAACAAACAACCAGATAATGAAGAAAAAGTAGTTGTTAATGATCCAGCAGCATCTCATCCACCAAATCCAGAAGACAGCTACGAGGGACGCAAGCATCAGCCAAACATTGATGGTCCTCAGCAAGCTTCTCAAGAGACAGATGAGATATATGCTGACCCACGTAAAGAAGAAGATCTGCCTGCAGGCGGTAAGAATGTTGGTGATCTGAATGCGCATGATCTCAGCAAAGAAGGCAATAAGTAGCTGTTATTTATTACCACTGCTAGGATTAGGGCTAACACCTTCTATACTCTGAAAAATATAAGAAATGCATAATATTAAAAGGACAAGATAATGCAAAACAAAGACCCAGCGCTTACCAAAACATTGATTACTGATCATGACAAGACTGATCACGACAAGATAGAAGACAGTACCACCGTCAATAAGGGTACCGATACTTTTGAAGAGGGTGTGGTTGATACTGAGCATG
Source organism: Psychrobacter sp. H8-1 (assembly GCF_904846575.1). Lineage (NCBI taxonomy): Bacteria > Pseudomonadati > Pseudomonadota > Gammaproteobacteria > Moraxellales > Moraxellaceae > Psychrobacter > Psychrobacter sp. H8-1. The sequence continues at coordinate 2,239,697 of NZ_CAJHBG010000001.1, read as the reverse complement.
TCAATGAAAAGGACAATCCAGCACGTCAGCCAGACCGCCGTGATCAAGAAGGTGGTGCATTTGATGGAGGCATCAATGAAACTACTGTCGTCAGTGAGACGCCCAATAGTGAAGATTTAACAGATGAAAATCGTTATGCCAATGTCGATAATGCGCAGAAGCGCGTATTAAATCCTGATGAAAAAGATTAAATTTTCATCATAGGTAGATAATATACAGCAGATAAGGAATGCCAATGAGTACATCAAAGGACAATGATACGAACACGGATTATGAGTTAAAGGATGCAGACGATAACAACGGCATTGTGCCTGATGATGCATTACAAAAGGTCAATCCTGCGGCTGCTGAGCAAAAAACCAATGATCATGATCCACATAACGTCGCAAAAGGCAGTAAAGAGTATGACAGCACTTTGACGCAAGACAAAAGCTAATGCTGTTATAACTCCAACCTATAGATTAGTAGGCACAAATTAATAGGCAAAAAAGCGATCATCGGCTATATTATGGCTGATGCTCGCTTTTTTTAGTTTTGTAATTATGTTTTTAAATAGGTTTTTAGATAAGTTTTTAGATAGGTTTTATTGAGCTCACGCTTAAATTGAATTCAAGCTCAAGCAGGCACGCCGCTATGAAAGCGCAGCTCAGTATCTGGACTAGAGATAAGCTCAGCTTCCACTGCTTTAAAGAACGCCACACGCTCATCGATGTTATCTTCAGAGAGCGACTGCGCGAGTGCCAGATAATCTTCAAAATGTCGGCTCTCTGACTTGAGCAGGTAGCGATAATATTTTGCCAAACGTTCATCATCGATGACCGCTGCCAGCGCCGCAAAGCGCTCACAAGAGCGTGCCTCAATGAATGCGCCAATGATCAGCACATCTACCATCGCAGCCGGCTCATAAGTGCGTTTGTGCTTCAGCATACCTTTCGCATAACGTCCCGCGCTGAGGTATTCCCACTCTTGCCCACGCTCATGCATGATGCCCAGTACTTGCTCATAATGCAGCATTTCTTCACGTATCAGCTGGGCTAATTTACACTGTAAGTCGTAAGAAAATTCATAGCGAAAGATAAGGTTCATTGCCGTACCTGCTGCTTTTTTTTCGCAGTTGGCATGGTCTTGAATGATAAGAGGCAAGTTCGCAAGAGCAGCATCGACCCAAGCTTGAGTGGTGCGACTGCCCAAAAACTCATAAACAGCAGACAGGTCTACTTTGAGCGGTGTGCGTAATTGGTTGATATCGACGCTGTCTTCTGTCGTATCTTCTGCCTTGAACTCTGAGGGCGCTTGTTGATCTGAGAGGTGTTGATTGTTAGTCATAGTGTTATTTGGCTTTCTATTGTGAGTGTTTATAAGAGTGGCATTATGGTAGTTGTCGTTTGATGTTTTTTTCTGACGTCATGGTCATATGGGCATATTATATAGTGGTTAAGGCTTTCAAATCACTAGGCTTGCAAACCCGCAAGCATTTAGTCTAGTACGGTATTAATAAGCCATAGATAACCATTATGCATTCATTTGTCTTGTAATGATTACTTACAGTTTTCAGATGGTTGAGAGTTTCATCAGTTACTCATTGCCAATACAACCTCTAGGGCAGATGCTACATAGAGTATCATTAATATACAGCCCCAACATTTAGTATCTAAATGGTATTTTCTTGTTTATTTTATTATTTGATAGTAGGATGATATTTTGCTTTTGAGATATTTTGTCTTATATTGATTGTCAGTTGAGCAATCTATTGTTGGTCATTAGCGGATATTGCTTCTTAGTTGCTTATAGTTAGCTATTAGCTACTATTAATGAGTATTAATATATCAACCGCAAACGCTGTCTCAAAATATAAGAATATAGAATTAAGAATATAGATAATGACTTTTCACAGTGGATCAGTCACAACAACTAGCCAGATAGGTAGCAAGTAGTCAGCCTTAGCAGTATGAAGCGCTACGTTATGACCATTCAAATAGCTGTCTAATGACAGTTTATACTGTGCATTATCACATTCGCTTAGCGCCATATTCAAATTTGGAATGAATAGTCAGCACTAAGCAATTAATCGTTGAACATCTACTCGCTTAAACAGTTACCGTAGTAAACCAGTATCAACCCTCTCACGAACAGATAAGGACACCACTATGAGTCAGGCTTCTCACGCCAATCGTATCCAAAAAGGCATTCTTGCAATTGACCAACAGCTGTATGACTTTATTGAAAATGAAGTGCTAGCCAAAGTTGGCGTTGATTCGGATAGTTATTGGTCAGGTTTTGAAAAGGTCGTCAAAGATTTTACGCCACGTAATAAAGAGCTGCTGGCTACCCGTGCCAAGATCCAAGAGCAGATCGATCAGTGGCATCTAGACAACCCTGCCAAAGACGGCGAGATTGATTATCCTGCCTATAAGGAATTTTTGAAAGAGATCGGCTATCTGTTACCAGAAGGCGATGACTTCAAAGTAAGCACCCAAAACGTCGATGACGAGATTGCTCACATTGCAGGCCCGCAGTTGGTCGTACCAGTACGTAACGCCCGCTATGCATTGAACGCCACCAACGCACGTTGGGGCAGTCTATATGATGCACTATATGGTACGGACGTCATCAGCGAAGAAAACGGTCAAGAAGTCACCCGCGAATACAATCCTACTCGCGGTGCAGCGGTTGTCGCTTATGCCAAACAGTTCCTAGATGATAACTTTACCTTGGCTTCAGGTTCGTACAATGATGCGACTGGCTTTAAAGTAGTCGATGGTACTCTTGAGATTGTGCAAGGTGATAGCAGCACTCAGCTGCAAGACCCAGCCAAGTTCGCGGGTTTTGTTGGCTCAGCAGACAGCCCAACAGGCATCCTACTAAAAAATAATGGCCTACATGCTGAGATTCAAATCGACGGCAGCCATCCAGTAGGTAAGGATGATCCAGCAGGCATCAAAGACGTGCTACTTGAGTCAGCAGTTACTGCTATTCAAGACTGTGAAGACTCTATCGCTGCTGTAGATGCAGAAGAAAAAGTCGAAGTATACCGCAACTGGTTTGGCCTAATGAATGGCGACCTAGAAGAAACCTTCGAAAAAGGCGGCAAAACCCGTACCCGTAAGCAAAACCCAGACCGTGAATACACTGCTCCTGATGGCGGCAAGCTGGTACTACCAGGCCGCTCACTCTTGCTGATTCGTAACGTCGGTCACTTGATGCAAAACCCTGCCATCCTAGTCGATTTGGGTAATGGTCAAGAAGAAATCTTTGAAGGGTTGATGGATGGTTTGATTACGCCGCTATTGTCGCTCAATGATCTAAAAGGCAAAACCGAGCTGTCAAACTCACGCAAAGGCTCGATGTATATCGTTAAGCCAAAAATGCACGGCCCTGACGAAGTCAAAATGGCCAATGACTTATTTAACGCCTCAGAAGACCTATTGGGTCTAGAGCGTAATACGCTAAAGATCGGCATCATGGACGAAGAGCGCCGCATGACAGTCAACCTAAAAGAAGCCATTCGCCAAGCACAAGAGCGCGTTATCTTCATTAATACTGGTTTCTTAGACCGTACAGGTGATGAGATGCATACCAGTATGAATGCAGGCGCCTTCGTACCAAAAGGCGAGATGAAGTCGCAAGCATGGCAGCCAGCCTACGAGCAGTGGAACGTAGACATCGGTCTAGAGACTGGTCTGCAGGGTCATGCGCAGATTGGTAAAGGTATGTGGGCGAAGCCTGACGAAATGAAAGAGATGATGGATACCAAGGCAGCACATCCAAAAGCGGGCGCCAATACCGCATGGGTACCCTCACCGACAGGCGCAACCTTGCACAGCATGCACTATCATGAAGTGAGCGTCGCTGATGTCCAAGACAGCCTAAAGTCACGTGAGCGTGCCAGTCTCGATGATATCTTGACCATTCCACTCGCCAAAGACACCAACTGGACAGAAGAAGAGAAGCAGCAAGAGCTAGAAAACAACGCTCAGGGCATCTTAGGATATGTCGTACGCTGGGTAAACCAAGGCGTTGGTTGCTCTAAAGTGCCAGATATCAATGACGTTGGCCTAATGGAAGACCGCGCGACGCTACGTATCTCAAGTCAGCATATGACCAACTGGCTACATCACAATGTGGTCAGCGAGCAAGAAGTGATGGATGCGATGAAGCGTATGGCAAAAGTCGTTGACGAGCAAAACGCTGGCGATGCTGACTATCAGCCGATGTCTACTGACTTTGAGAACTCTCATGCGTTCAAAGCAGCCTGTGACCTAGTATTCAAAGGCCGCGAGCAGCCAAGTGGCTACACTGAGCCATTACTGCATCAAGCGCGTCTAGACCTAAAAGCTCAGCTACCTTGCAGAGCTTAATAGGCTAAATAGAGTAGGGTGGAATCAAACCCAGTTAGGCTAATAATTGAGCGCAAATCAGGGGATGACTCATGAGTAGCGCTCAATATAAAGCGATTAAAATATATCTATTCATATATTTATGGCCAGTTATAAGTAATAATTGGTTTAGATAAGTTGGCTTGAATAAATAGTTTTCAAACGTATCTTTATTAGTAGCACCTCTATCTGCAATGGCGGGTAGCGGTGTTTTTTATGGCAGTTCGCCGAATGTTGCTAGAGTCTCACTGTATATTAACGTTGAGTTCACTAAGTATTAAGCGTTCTGCAAAGAAATAAAAAAATATGTTGCAAATTATGTCAAAGTTGTTATGATTATAGCCGAAGTATGAGTTTGGTAACGGATGTTACATACTAGAGCGTTAAAGACCTACGTTTACATGATGGTTACATCAGTAGTCCCAATTATGTAAGTCATGGTTTTTTTCATCTTACGGTAATAGAACTTCGCCACACTTGTTTCTGACTAATCTCGGTAGCCAGTTACACATTATATCTTTGAGGATTTGTGACGATACCATTTGGGCAACAGCTAATAATAGCTCGCTCATTACTAAAATTGTAAAGTGGAGATACCCCCATGAAAAAACTACTTTTAGCTACAGCAGTTGCTGCTCTATCTGTATCTGCAGCCCAAGCCGCTCCTACCGTTTATGGTAAAGCATTCGTAACGCTTGATGTAAATACTGGTGATAACGACACTACGACTACAAATTATAATCCTGATGGATCAGTTTTAAGTTCTGTTAAAACTTCAAAAAGTGCTGATGGTCGTAGCCAGCTAAACTCTAATGCTTCACGCATTGGCTTTAAAGGCTCTGAAGCTTTGACTGGCAACACTGATCTACTCTATCAACTAGAGTATGGTGTAGATGTTGATGCTAACAGCGATCAATTCTATTCGCGTGATACGTATCTTGGTCTAAAAAATGCTCAGTATGGTACTTTACTAGCAGGTCGTTTGACTGCAATTGATGACTACGTTAACTTTGCGAACGTTACTCAAGGTGGCGATGCTGTACTTGCTAGCTATGAATCTCCACGTTTAAACAATACTTTTGCCTACTTCTCGCCTAGTTATGACGGTATGCAGTTCATGGCCATGTATACTATGGACGAAAACAATTTCACAGATACTGCTGACCGTGATGTTTTCGCAGTTGGTGGTAAATATGAAATGGGCCCAATGAATGTTGGTGCTACTTATACTCAGGCAGGTGATGAGCTTAAAGTAATCCGTGTCAGTGGTAACTATGCAGTTAATCCAGTATTAACGGTAGGTGCACTGTATCAAAACTCTGATTTTGATGCAGATAAAAAAGAAAATGCATTCACCCTAAGTGGCGAAATGCAAACAGCTACTCCTTGGACTGTATATGCTCAGGGCGATGTAGTTAATAACGTTCTTGGTGCAAAAGATGCTGATACTTACCGTTTGGTAGCTGGTGGCAAATATGCCATCAACGCAGCAACGACTGGTCATTTATACGGTGCGTATTTGAATGATGAATCTACAGTCCGTACTGGTGCTGTTGAAGTAAAAGAAGAGTTTGATGGCTTTGGTATCGGTGGTGGTATCGAATACAAATTCTAATTTAACCATTGGAATCTGATATAAAAAACTCATCCTTCGGGGTGAGTTTTTTTTATGCATATTGCAATATTTTGCCAAGCGTATTTCAACCGTTATAAGAGAAGCGCTAAATAAGCCAAAAATGTTAATGATATAATGATGGGCAGCAGCTGATCATATTTTGCTCCTTCATATAACTGTAAAAACCGTAAAGTAAAGGTAGATATATCTATGAAAAAACTCCTTTTAGTGACTGCAATCGCTGCTTTTTCACTATCTAGCGCACAGGCAGCTCCGAAGTTTTACGGAAAAGTGTTTTTGACGGCTGATTATATCAATGCCAAAGCAGATATGAACACGCGGCTTGGCGTCAATGAAACCACCAAAGTCTTAAGCGCTTATGATGAGGATGTCGTAGAGCTAAATTCGCACTCTTCACGTATGGGAGTCAAAGGCTCTGAGGCCATGACGGATAATATGGATGTGGTCTATCAGCTAGAATATCGCATCAGTGTGGACGGTGATGATAAAAGCTTTAAAAGCCGTGATACGTATTTAGGACTGGCTAACAAACACTTTGGCGAGTTTCGCTTTGGGCGTAACTCATCAGTACTAGGAGAGGTGGACAAGGCCATCGTCACCGAAGGCTACTGGGATAACTTGGGCGACAGCAAGCTCAAAAGCAATAATAAGCCCAGAGCACTGAACATGCTTGATGATTCACGGCAGGATAACTCCATGGTATGGATTGCGCCTAAGTACAAGGACTTACCTGTAGAGTTGCGAGTGCAATACGCCCTTGATGAGAGCAGCGCAGCTGACAGCAATGATAGCCAAGATGGTTTTGGGGCTTCTTTAATGTATAAGGCAAAAGCTGGTTATACGTTAGGTCTTGCCTATAGTAAGGATATGGATATAAGCGATGACATCAATATCTTAGACCTGACAGATCCAGATGAGCCACGTAGGAGTAAAGTTGATTACGGTGGTGACGTTATCCGCGCTGAGGTGACGGCTGATTTAGACAAGTATATGGCAGTGCCAGTCACTTTAGGGCTGCTGTACCAGCAAGCTGACTATGATTTTACAGGCTCTAAAAAAGAAAAAGGTCTGGTGGTTAGCGGTGAGATGGACTTAAAAAACTTTACCAAGCCAGCTTCTGTCTATCTGCAGTACAATAAGACAGACAATCTAAATGGTTATAATAATTCCAATTCAGAGCAAATGGTGCTTGGCGGTAAGTACAAATTTAAGAAAAATATCACCGCTCATGCCTATATCGGTAAAAACTCAGCTGACTATGTAGCCGTTGGCAAAATTAAAGGCGTGGATGTGAATGATAAAAAATACGAGCGCTATGACAATATTGAATCAGATATAGAGGTGTTTGCTTTTGGTGGCGGCTTAGAATACAAATTCTAAATTAGAGGCTATATAGATGCTATAATAGTAGAAGTACGATAAAGGCTTATCTTTCGCTGATAAGTCTTTTTTTGTTGCTTAATGTTCAACAGATCCCAAAGTAAGACGAAATTCAAAAGCCAATGTTTTGAGCGGCTTTTCAGTAAGTTTAGCCAAGTTTTATCTTTTGCCCTATATTTTGTGGCGTATTTTTAGTAAAATCCTTCTTTACCAATTACCGAAAGAGTACTATGACCAAGTTTATATTTGTGACCGGTGGGGTAGTGTCCTCACTAGGAAAAGGTATTACCGCAGCCTCTCTTGCTGCGATACTTGAAGCCCGCGGCGTCAGCGTAACGATGACCAAGATGGATCCATACATCAACGTCGATCCAGGTACCATGAGTCCATTTCAGCATGGTGAGGTATTCGTGACCGAAGATGGCGCTGAGACGGATTTGGATTTGGGCTATTATGAGCGTTTTTTACGTCATTCAAAAATGAGTAAGGGCAACAACTTTACCAGTGGTCGTATCTACCAAAATGTCCTGAATAAAGAGCGCCGTGGTGAGTATCTAGGTGGCACGGTACAGGTAATTCCGCACATCACTGATGAGATTAAGAGCAAAATATTGGCCAGCGGTGAAGGCTATGATATCGCCATTATCGAGATTGGCGGTACGGTCGGTGACATCGAGTCTTTGCCATTTATGGAAGCCGTGCGCCAGATGCAGGTAGAGCTTGGCCGTAATAGAGCCATGCTGATGCACTTGACGCTAGTGCCGTATATTGCCAGTGCTGGTGAAACCAAAACCAAGCCCACCCAGCATTCGGTGAAAGAGCTGCGTTCTATCGGTCTGCAGCCTGATATCTTAATCTGCCGCTCTGATCATCACATCTCACAAGACAACCGCCGTAAGATTGCGCTATTTACCAATGTCGAAGAGCGTGCGGTCATCATGTGTGAAGATGCCGAAAGCATCTATCAAATACCGCGCACGCTGCATGAGCAAGATCTCGATGATCTGATCTGTGAGCGCTTTGGTCTGGATGTGCCAGAAGCAGACTTGAGCGATTGGGACAAAGTGGTTGAAGCTCAGCTCAATCCTGAAGCGACTGTCACAGTTGCGATGGTCGGCAAATACGTCGAGCTGCCTGATGCTTATAAGTCTATCAACGAAGCCTTGCTACACGCGGGTATCACTCACAAGCTCGCTGTCAAGATTGACTATATTGATGCTGAGTTTTTGGAAACTGATGACAAACTAATGGCGCAGCTAAAAGAAGCTGATGCTATCTTAGTGCCAGGTGGTTTCGGTGAGCGTGGTACGTTCGGTAAGATTAAAGCCATTACTTATGCTCGCGAAAACAAAGTTCCATATTTGGGTATTTGTCTTGGTATGCAGCTGGCAGTGATTGAATATGCGCGTAATGTACTGCATATCGACGCCAATTCTTCTGAATTCGATCGTAAGGCGGCTGAGCCTATCATAGGCCTCATCACTGAATGGTTAGATGAGCGTGGTGAGTTACAAATCCGCACGGATGATTCAGACCTTGGTGGTACCATGCGTCTGGGCGCACAGCAAGCCGAGCTGGTTGCTGGTAGCAAGCTCAGCCAAATCTATGGCGCGAGCAATATCACTGAGCGTCATCGCCATCGTTATGAGATGAACAACCGCTATATCGAGCCATTAGAGCAAGCGGGCATGAGTATTTCGGGCTACTCTGCCAAGCAGCATTTGGTTGAAGCGGTCGAGATTGCCGATCATCCTTGGTTTATCGCGGTACAGTTCCATCCAGAGTTCACCAGCTCGCCACGTGGTGGTCACCCGTTGTTTAATAGCTTTGTCAAAGCGGCGAAGACTTATAGCGATAAAGGATAGGGTTTTTTAGCGTGCTGTTTAGTACAATATTAAGCTGATTATTTCTTAACGCGCCATGATAAAAAAGACTGATCTTCGGATTGGTCTTTTTTGCTTTTAGTGGGTGGTTTTAGGTTTCTGACGGCTGCAAGTTTTGTGGCCTGTTACTTATGATGACAGCTAATTACGCTTGTACACTTTTTTTTCTTAGCCTATCGGTTACAATGTCAGCTATCAGTATCAATGACGATAATATGAATAACAATAAAGAGGACAGCCCTGCATGGATAAACAGATGGATAACCTATTAACCGCACAATCACATATTCAGCTCAGCACTCCTGATAACCACAGCATCAATATCGGCAATGATCAGCCGTTTGTATTATTTGGTGGTATGAACGTTTTGGAGTCAAAAGAGCTGGCCTTTGAGATTGCTGAGCAATATATCGATATTTGTCAGCGTTTGGGTATCGGTTATGTGTTTAAAGCCAGCTTTGATAAGGCCAACCGTTCAAGCTTGCACTCGTTTCGTGGGCCTGGGCTTGAAAAAGGTGTAGATTGGCTAGGTCAAATTAAAGAAAAGTATAATGTACCCATCATCACTGACGTGCATGAGCCGTACCAAGCTGAGCCTGTCGCTGAAGTGGCGGATATCATTCAGTTGCCTGCTTTTTTATCAAGGCAGACAGACCTAGTACAAGCGATGGCCAAGACAGGCGCAATCATCAATATTAAAAAAGCCCAGTTTTTGGCGCCGCATGAGATGCGCCATATCCTTAATAAATGCTTAGAGGCGGGAAATGACAAGCTCATTCTTTGTGAGCGTGGCAGTGCCTTTGGCTATAACAATCTGGTCGTGGATATGCTGGGCTTTGATACCATGAAGCAGATGGAGGTGCCAGTCTTCTTCGATGTCACTCACAGCTTGCAGCAGCCAGGCGCACGCAGTGATAGTGCAGGTGGCCGCCGTGAGCAGATTACTACCCTCGCACGTGCAGGTATGGCGACTGGTCTGGCAGGACTGTTTTTGGAAGCGCATCCGAACCCTGAAGCGGCCAAATGTGATGGCCCTTGTGCGCTACGTATGAGTCAACTAGAGCCGTTCTTGCGTCAGCTGAAACAAATTGATGAGCTGGTAAAAGGTTTTGAAGTATTGGATACTCATTAATCAAAGCTACTTTCAGTTATTATAATTATTGGGTGTAGGCTGTGGCTTTAGCCCAGAATTCTTGACAAACTATTATAATTAGCTGCGCTAAAAGTACCAGTCTATAACTATAAAAGGGCAAGATAATGGCGATTCAAGTAGCACAAGTGAGTATCGAAAATATCGATGATGCCGAGGGTCTAGAAAGCGTGATGGTCGCCCTACAGAACATCACAGGCGTGACCGCTATTGAGCTTGATCCTGCTAGTAACGTCGCCACAGTACGTTATGAGGATACTGATACCAGTATCCATGCTCTGACTGCTGCGATTAGTATGGTGGATTATGTCACTCAGCCGTTTCCTGTTGATGCACCGCAAAACCCAGATTAACTTTGGTTAGATTAACGTTAGTCAGTTACGAACCTGTATAATAGTAAAACGCTAACGACTTTTATAAATAACAAAATACACAATAATAAGGAGCCTAACATGGCAAACCAAACTCGTATTATAAAAATTGATGGCATGACCTGTGGTGGCTGTGTCCAAAGTGTTCACAATGCCACTGCTGATATCGACGGCTTAGAGACCATGACGGTAGAGCTGGCTGATAATCAAGCCACGGTTACTTTTGATGATAGCCTGACAAGCGCGGAAAAAATCGCTGAAGCTATCGAAGACGCAGGCTTTGATGCGACAGTTGCAAACGCTTAAATTTATATCCTAGTTGCAGGGCGTGTCCTCAGTCTGAACGATGTACTCTAAATGGGCTAAAAACGGCTAAATCTTTGCCAAACCGCGTCAAATATCTTGCTAATATCCTGATACTATCTACGCTATTTTCCTAGTTTGGCTGCAATTTATCTCGTTTTTATCACCATTTCCAAAATAAGGACACGCCCTAGTAAAAACCAGCTGCTATGGCTGGTTTTTTATATAGATCGTATCGATATGTAGGTAGGTATGACAGACAGACAGTCAGTAAGCCTATGCTGTCATCGCCACAATCTTTACATTCAATTTTCTTTTTTATCATCGCCATCATGAGCTTTATATATGAATGATTTCACCAAAAAATCGACACATCAGACCAATGAAGTGGAAACTGAAATCACAGCTGCTAATCAGTCGCAGCCACAGCAGGCGCATTTGCAATTGGCGATTGATGGGATGACGTGTCAGGCGTGTGCCTCACGAATCGAAAAAGTGCTGAATAAAAAACCTGCCATCCATCAGGTCAACGTCAACTTCGCAGGCGAAACAGCCAACGTTGACTACGACTCTACGCAGACCACTCCCGAAGAGATTACCGAGTGGGTCAATAAAACGGGCTTTGTCGCCAACTTGCAAGCAGGTGATAGCTTGTTTGCGCAGACTGACAAGGATACAGCCACTGAGTACCCGTGGCGATTGATAGGCTTATGGATTTGCTTGGTGCCGTTCTTAGTTGGCATGGCAGGTATGCTCATCGGTCAAGGTATGGCGTGGATGCCACCCGTGTGGATCCAGTTTATTTTGGCGACGATTGTACAGTTTGGCTTGGCATTGCCGTTTTATAAAAGCGCGTGGGCGTCGATCAAAGGCGGTCTTGCCAATATGGATGTCTTGGTGGTCATCGGTACGGTCACTATTTGGGCATACTCGACCTATCTATGGTTTGCGCATGGTGATGGCAGCTTCGGCAGTCTGTTCCAAAGCTCAGGCGGTCATGATGGCCCTCCTGTTTATTTCGAAGCAGGGGTAATGGTGATTGCCTTTGTGCGTACTGGCAAGTACTTGGAAGAGCGTACCAAAAAGCATAGCCTAAACAGTATAGATCTTTTATTGTCATTAACGCCAGACGAAGTCGAGCAGCAGCAGCCAAACGGTGACTTCCATAATGTCGCACTCAAGGACGTACAGGTCGGTGATATCTTACGTGCCAAGCAAGGCAGTCGCGTGGCGACAGATGGTACTGTCACTGAGGGCAGTGGTTGGTGTGTAGAGAGCCACTTAACAGGCGAGTCCGTACCACTCAAAAAAGAACAAGGCGATGAGCTGTTAGCGGGGGCGTTAGTCGAGAATGGCAGCCTGTTATACCGTGTACGAGCCAAGGGCAGCGATACCAAGCTTGGAGATATGGTACAAGCGCTGAGCGATGCGCAAGGCTCAAAGTCTAATTTGGCACGTTTAGCAGATAGGGTGACGGCAGTATTCGTCCCTGTCGTCGTTGCTATCGCTATTGTCACCTTTATAGTGACATGGTGGATCACGGGTACAATCAGTACTGCACTGATGCACTCTGTCTCTGTGCTAGTGATTGCCTGTCCCTGTGCGCTTGGCTTGGCCACGCCTGCGGCAATTATGGCCGGTATGGGCGTAGCGGCGCGTCATGGCGTCTGGTTTAAAGACGCTCAAAGCCTTGAGGCAGCAGGTGATATTGATACCGTGGTACTCGATAAAACCGGCACATTAACCATCGGTAGACCCACTATCGTGGACGAGGTGATGGTTGATAAGTCGCTTGCGGCCGATGATGTACTGCAGATCGCTGCCAGTGTCGAAGTACATGCCAGTCATCCGCTTGCCACTGCCCTTATTAATGCGGCAAAAGATCGCGGCTTACCGCTACTGCCTGTTACTGATGTTAGCGTGGTTAAAGGTGCTGGTATTCAAGCGAATATCGAGGGACTTGGTACGGTAAAAGTCGGTACAGCAGAGTTTGCCAGCTTGACCCTACCAAAGCTAATGCCAAAAGTATGGCAGATCGCCAGTACGGTTGCGATTAGTATCAATGATGAGCCGTTGGGTGCTTTTGCCTTAGCGGATGACTTAAAGGCGGACACCCCGCAAGCTGTTACCGCACTACAAGATGCTGGTATCAAAGTCATCTTGATGAGTGGTGACAAACAATCAGTCGTCGACCATGTGGCAGGGCAACTGGGTATTGAAGCCGCTTATGGTGGAATGAGTCCACGCGATAAGGCCAGCCAAATCGCTGTATTGCAAACAGCTGGTCACAAAGTGGCAATGGCAGGTGACGGTGTCAATGATGCGCCAGCGATGGCCACAGCTGATGCTAGTTTTGCGATGTTTGAGGGAACGGATGTAGCACAGCATAGTGCCTCTGCACGCTTGATGGGTGAGTCGCTTATGCATATCGATGCCGCACAAAAAATCGCTCAAGCAACGCTACGCAACATCAAGCAAAACTTATTCTTTGCCTTCCTTTATAACACGCTGGGTATTCCGCTTGCTGCATTTGGCTTTTTAAGCCCGATGATTGCAGCAGCAGCCATGGCGCTTAGCTCTATTTCGGTGTTGATGAACGCCCTGCGCTTAACGCGATTCAAGACAGCGGTTGAGCTAGAAAATACAGTATCTAAACCTACCGCTGAGACTCAAAAATTAGCCGATGGTCAGTGACCCTATTGAAAGGTTAATTTGAGTCATAAAAGCTGCTGCCTAATGCGCGGTTTAAATGAATTTATGCTATGATGCAAAATACAATAGCCAGAATATTATTCGCTCAATAAAGCGTTCAGCCTAACGATAGGTTATGGCTTTTGTAAGCAGTCAATGGCTGCAAAAAAGTCTAACTAAAAAAAAGCGTGGCTGATGAGTTTTTAAAACTGGTTATAAAAATCTTGAATTTCTATTTCTATTTATAAAGATCTGACTATATCGTTTCATTTTTATATTTTTAAGTCCCTTTTTTATCCCACACACTTGGCATGACCAAAGGAATTAACAGACATTATGTACGCTGAAGAAATCAAAAACGCCACCGAAATTAAAGACATCCGCGCGCGTGAAATTCTGGACTCGCGTGGCAACCCAACGATTGAAGTTGATGTTACCCTAGCTGACGGTATTATTGGCCGTGCAGCTGCACCAAGTGGTGCATCGACGGGTTCACGTGAAGCTTTAGAGCTACGTGATGGCGATAAAGATCGCTACATGGGTAAAGGGGTCAAAAAAGCCGTTGCCAACGTAAATAGCCAAATTCGTAGTGCCCTGATAAATACAGATGTGACTGAGCAGCAGCGTATCGATGATGCGATGATTACGCTTGATGGCACTGAAAACAAAGAAAGCTTGGGTGCTAATGCTATGTTGGCCGTATCGCTAGCAGTTGCAAAAGCAGCTGCTAAAGCACAGAGCCTACCATTACATCAGTATATTGCTAACTTACGCAATCAAACATCTCTCACCATGCCAGTACCAATGATGAACATCTTAAATGGTGGTGAGCATGCGGACAATACGGTAGATATCCAAGAGTTTATGATTGAGCCAGTAGGGTTCACGAGCTTCTCAGAGGCATTGCGTGCTGGTACTGAAATTTTCCATAGCTTAAAGTCTGTACTTAAGTCTCAGGGCTTAAGCACTTCAGTAGGTGACGAAGGTGGTTTTGCCCCCAATCTACGCAGTAACGAAGAAGCCATTACCGTTATCATGCAAGCGATTGAGCAAGTGGGTTATAAACCAGGTGATGACATTCACTTAGCGCTTGACTGTGCAGCCAGCGAGTTTTATAAAAACGGCCAGTATATCTTGGCAGGCGAAGGCAATAAGTCATTCGATAGCCAAGGCTTCTCAGACTATCTCGTTGGGCTAGCACGTCAATATCCTATTATCTCTATCGAAGATGGTCTTGATGAGTCGGATTGGGATGGCTGGAAGTACTTGACTGAGCAAATCGGTGATACAGTTCAGCTGGTCGGTGATGATTTGTTTGTGACCAACCCTGCTATCTTGCAAGAAGGTATCGATAAAAAAGTTGCGAATGCGATTTTGATCAAATTTAACCAGATTGGTACGTTATCAGAAACGTTAGACGCCATTTATCTGGCGAAGAAAAATGGCTATGCAACGGTTATATCGCATCGTTCAGGTGAAACCGAAGACAGCACCATTGCAGATTTAGCGGTCGGTACGGCTGCTGGTCAGATCAAAACAGGTTCGCTATGCCGCTCAGATCGCGTAGCAAAATACAACCAGTTGTTACGTATTGAACAACAAGTACGTGCCAGCTACCGTGGCCGTGAAGAGTTCATCGGTCTACGTGGTTAACAAGCTGAGCTTAGAGCTAAAGCTAGGCAATATATCAACGATTGTATTATATAAATCATTGTATATTGTCTAGCAAGCTTTATCAGTATCTAACCCAATACCTCTATCTCATTTGGCATTTCTATCTTACTTATGTTGCGATCTTATGAAATATCTTAGCCAGTTTATGCTACTTGCTCTAGCCGTTGCAGTGCTGTTAGGACTGCAATATCAGTATTGGCTGGGTGAAAATGGACGTTTTGAGCATCATAACTTGCAAACCGAAATTGAAGAGCAGCAGCGCTTGAATGACAACCAAGTCGCCGCAAACAATCTGCTACGTGCTGATGTGCAAGATCTAAAAAATGGCCTTGAAGCAGTAGAAGAGCATGCTCGTCTAGACTTAGGTCTGATTAAACCCAATGAGACTTTTGTACAGGTATCAACCGCACCCACTACTCACAGTCGTAATTAATGCTTTTTACTATACGCTTTTCTTTTATATGTCATTTCTAGTAATGACACAGCCCATTTTAAGTTTTGCAAACCTCCCTTTTTACTCTTATTGCCATGGACATCCAACCATGAGCACCAAGCTGTGAACCCTAATTTATGAACAACAAGTTATGAACACCAAACCCTGTGTACATACCATGATCGTCGCTGCTGGGCGTGGTAGTCGTTTTGGTGCGTCTATAGCCAAGCAATATACAATGCTACAAGGGCAGACGCTATTACAGCATAGTGTCGCAAGGTTAGCATCTAGTGGATATATCAACGAGTGTCTATTGGTCATTGCTGCAGATGACAGTATCGCGCAAGGGTTGGATTTTGCCTTACCGATTCATTATGCTGTTGGTGGCGCTGAGCGTTGGCAGTCAGTACAAGCAGGCGTAGAAGCGATCATGAAGGCAGGCGCTGATGACTCAGATTTGGTTTTGATACATGATGCAGCGCGCCCTGCTGTTCTGAGCCATGATATCGATCAAGTCATCGAAGCTGCCATGCTAGAGCCCTATGGTGCTATTTTGGCAGCCCCTGTCGCTGATACACTCAAGCAGTCTCAGCCTAACACTCCTGATACCCAATCAAAATCTGCAACCACCAGTAGTTCAAACGATTATATCGCGCACACGGTTGACCGTGATGGGATGTGGCAGGCACAGACCCCACAAGTCTATCGGCTCGATCAACTGTATCAAGTACTGACCCATGTCGGTGAGCAGCAGCTTGCTATTACCGACGAAGCCAGTGCATTTGAGCATATGAATCTGCCCATTCGTTTGGTAACAGGCAGTCGCCAAAATATCAAACTGACTTACCCTGATGATGCAATCTTGCTAGGGGCAATCTTAACTGCTCAGAATAAATGAATCATGCTGAGGCATACATAAACTGAGGTTTTATTTGACTCATTGCGTTTCTCCCTTATTCATTGTTTCAATAACCAGCACTTAGCTCAATTCTTGTGTCATTACACCCTCATTCACATCTTTATTCAAACTGTTATTGCTGCTACAAATATAGCGGCACATTTTCTGCCGTCCTGCACTTATAAAATTCCGTTTTTTAGATATATGATTAGCGACTACAGGCAGCTAATATAAAATAAAAACCACCGTCATATTCTAAAAAGCTGCTCTGTTGACGTAACTAACCTATGATGTAACCAAGTTTATACAATAAAAAACAAGTCTTATAATATCAATCATATGCTGAGCCGCTTTTACATCGATAACTGTCTTGCTTTTATATTATTAGTAAAAATAAGTGTTTTTATTTCATCGTAAGGAGAAGTCGATTGCCAGAAGTTACTGATACAAGAGATGCAAAAGTAATGAATCTCTTCCAGTTCGTATATATTAGCCGTATCACTTCTACTGGAATGTCAGGCTCTAGTACGCTTAATGATATTGCTGAAGTTTCTATTAAAAATAATAAAGCCAATAATATTACTGGTATTCTTTGCTATGGCAATGGCTACTTTTTTCAGTGTGTGGAAGGATCAGAACAAGCATTAACGAATTTAAAAAATGGCTTGTTGATGGATGATAGGCACAAAGATTTACAAATCCTAAATTTCTCTCAAATTGTTTCACGCCGTTTTAGCATCTGGTCAATGCGTTCTATTGTGCTTGAGCGTTGGATGGTCAAGGACCCTAAGGCAAAAGCACTTATGCCATTCAAACCTTTTGATTGGACGGCTGATAAATGGCAAGGATTTCTAGAGATTTTACATGGCTACTATGAAGAGCAGAAGGACAGCGATGAGATCGATGCACAGCCTATCAAATACAATGCCCTGGGTGTAACGCTAGGCAAAGTGGTAGGAGAGCATCAAGCGTTCTTTTTGATTCAAACTGTCCTTGGTGCACTTATTTTATTGGCATTGCTATGGTTTATGCTATCCGATAAGTTTTAACGACAGAACCAAAAAGTCTCGTTAGCAAAATATCGTTAGCTGTGTCAAAACTGCGGTGTCCACTAAATGTATTACTGCCACTCGTTACTCTTGCTACTCTCATTTTTGTGCATAATATAAATACTCTAAGAGTAAAAAGAGAGCTTGAATATAAAAGCCAGCAAATTGCTGGTTTTTTTAGTTTTATAGCTTCTAATAATAAAGATAAACGAATACCGCTGCTCTACAGTCATTTGTAGGCTTAACAGATCTTTGAGAGTTAAACAGACCCTAGGAAGAAAAGCGTAGAATATTACAGGCATAAAAAAGACCCGTAAAATCTTATAGATTTTACGGGTCTCATAAATGCTAAAAATAACAACTGATTAGCACTTTAATATATGGCGTCCCCAGGGGGATTCGAACCCCCGTTACCGCCGTGAAAGGGCGGTGTCCTAGGCCTCTAGACGATGGGGACTAGGTACTACGCCTTCAGCTGCTTTCACCATTTGTGCTGAAGTGGGCATATTCTAATGGCGTCTGCGTTTTCTGTCAAGTCTTTTTCTTCGTCTTTTTAAAATTAAGTATCTTTTTTTGATAGCACGTTTTGGATGTAGGTCTTTACGCTTTAAATGATGGCGAATCCATAAAGAAGTACAAGCACTAATGGTCATCGCAAGCAGCATATAACCGATGATGGTACCCCATAATTTAAATTGTGGATCCATAACAAAATCCCTCTGTAGTTCCCTAAATAGCGTGTTGCATATACTATTTGGGGTATGAGTAACTTAAGTCATCTCAGACAGACGGGAGCTATAAAAAGTAAGGGAACCATCAATTTTATTGAGATAATAAAATAGACAAACTTTGGGTGACAGTTATCTTGCTTGTCATTTATCAGCCATATCCTTATTGATTATAAAGTCAAGATGGCAAAGTCATTTTAAATGCTAACGGCCTAGGTGGCATCGTTCTCATTTAACTCTACATTGGTTGGCTCATTATGTAAAGCATTGGGCAACATAGGATAATGGTTGAGAATATGACAAAACAATTCGGCTGTTTTTTGAGTGTCGTATAGGGCAGAGTGCGCATTATTACCGTCAAAATCAAGTCCTGCAGCCTTACAAGCGCGTGCCAGTACAGTCTGACCAAATGCTAACGCTGATAAGGTCACCGTATCAAATACAGAAAACTGATGGAATGGGTTATGGTTTTTGCTATTGGTACGCAGTATGGCCGCATTTAAAAAACCTAGGTCAAAGTGAGCGTTATGACCGACCAGCACACATTGGCGACAGCCTTCGCTACGGCGTACTTCTTTGAGACCTTTAAAGATACGTCTGAGCGCAGTTTTTTCATCTTCTGCGATCGCCTTGCGCATGGGGTTGTTTGGATCGATACCCGTAAAGGCAAGGGCGCTTGCTTCTAAGTTAGCGCCTTCAAAGGGCTCGATATGAGCGTTTAGCGCCTCACCTGGATAGAACACCCCGTGTTCGTCTAGCAAGATAGGAATACAGGCAATCTCTAGTAAAGCGTCGGTATGCGAGTTAAAGCCAGCTGTCTCCACATCGACAATAACGGGCATAAACTTTCGAAAACGTTCTTTTAGCGTCATAGGTGCTGACGCTTCTTGTGCTGATTCCGTCTTATCGTTATTCACATTACTACTCACGTTTTCACTCATATTTTTAATAACGCTGTCACTCTTATTAATACTATTGGTGTTGGTGTTGATATTAAGGTTAGTACAGATGTCACTGTGCTGTTTAGCGCTGATGTCTGTCGTATTGTATTCGGTGGTCATAGCAGGTCAAATCACTTCTATCGATCGTACAAGGATGTTGAGATTATGCAACTATCCCGTGCTATCTACAATCTATAGATAGCACGTGATTATATGGAATGTTGTCTATGCTTTGAGAGACCAAGGCAAGCTGTCACCAGCCAGCAGTGGGGTCAGGGTCTGTCCATCAAAGTATGGATAGCCAGTAGGTACTTGCAGAGGGGTTTTGATCAAGGTAATGGTGCTTTCATTAACCGGTAGTCCATAGAACTGGGCACCAAAGCGGCTAGCAAAGCCTTCTAACTTATCGATTTTGCCAACACTATCAAAGGCGGTGGCATATAAAGGCATGGCATGGGCGGCACTATAGCAGCCGGCACAGCCACAAGCGGCTTCCTTCTGATCTGTCGCATGCGGTGCTGAGTCAGTGCCCAAAAAGAATTTTGGGTTACCACTGGTTGCCACATCTAGCAGCACTTTTTGATGCTTTTCACGTTTTAGGATAGGTAAGCAGTAAAAATGCGGCTTGATACCACCGAGAAGTAAGTGGTTGCGGTTGAACATCAAGTGCTGCGGGGTAATAGTAGCGGCAACCTGATTGCCCTGCGCCAATACAAAGTCCGCGGCATCACTGGTAGTAATGTGTTCCATGACGATCTTTAGCGTTGGGAATTTAGCAATTATCTGAGCGAGCACTTCTTCCAAAAAGCGCTTTTCACGATCAAAAATATCGACATGATCATGAGTCACTTCACCATGGAGTAATAGTGGTAGATCGTATTTTTCCATCGCTTCAAACACATCAACACAAGCATTGATATTGGTCACGCCGTCAGCAGAGTTGGTGGTTGCACCAGCAGGATAAAGCTTCACTGCTTGAACGACACCTGATTTGGCCGCTATTTCAATGTCTTTTGCGGTTGTGTTATCCGTCAGATACAGTGTCATGCGCGGATCAAAAGCAGCTTTGCGCTCGTCGCTTAAGTCACTGTCTTGTAAGTGTTGGAGGATGCGCTGACGATAAGCCAGTGCTTCATCGGCATTTTTGACAGGCGGTACCAGGTTGGGCATACAAATAACCCGATTAAAACTGTTGGCAGCATGTGGCACAGTCGTTGCCAGTGCTTTATCGTCACGAAGATGAATGTGCCAATCATCTGGCTGCAAGATGGTTAACTCTGGAATTGAATCAGTCATAGTTTTCATATCTTCTAATAAGGAAGTCAAAGAAAGGGATAGTGCTTGTTTAAGTATTATCTGGAACTGTTTGAATGTTCAACAGACTCTAATCAGTAGCAGCTATATATAAATGTATAAAGCTTGTGAATACAAAATACGCCTGAATGATTGTTTAACATATAATTTATTTGAGTTTAATTTGTTATTGTTATGGCCTTGAAAGCGTTTTTATTATCGATGGATAAGCGACTGTTAATGACAGTATTTACTCAAGCTATCATAACAGGTTTGCTGGCATGACTAAATATCTGGCGGGTGATAAGTGTGCAAATAGTCGCACGTGACAGTATGTCTGACGCTAACGACTCTAAAGTTTTGGCTAAAACTTAGCTTTGCACGGGCGTTGCACTTTTGCCGATAGTGAATATGATGTACACTGAGCAGGCAATCTATCTTTTGACTCGTTATCTGTGTTTTACTTAACAATAAAATATCATACTATTTTCATACTAGGAGTTATCTATGGCTCAGCTTGATCCAAAAAATATCAATAAAATTGTGTTAGCGTATTCTGGTGGTCTTGATACGTCAATCATCGCTAGATGGTTACAAGAAACTTATGATGCAGAAGTGATTACTTTCACCGCCGACATCGGTCAAGGCGAAGAAGTCGAGCCGGCACGCGCTAAAGCTGAAGCAATGGGTATCAAACATATCCACATCGAAGACTTGCGTGAAGAGTTTGCTCGCGATTATGTGTTCCCAATGTTCCGTGCCAATGCTATCTATGAAGGCGAGTACTTACTTGGTACTTCTATTGCGCGTCCACTGATTGCCAAGCGTTTGGTTGAAATTGCAAAAGAGCATGGTGCTGATGCCATCAGTCATGGTGCCACTGGTAAAGGTAATGACCAAGTACGTTTTGAGCTGGGCGCTGTGGCATTGTCGCCAGATGTGGTCACTATTGCTCCTTGGCGTGAGTGGGACTTATCAAGCCGTGAAAGCTTAATGCAATATGCCGAAGAGCATGACATTGCTATCGATTATGCCAATAAAAAGACCAAGTCACCTTATTCGATGGACGCCAACTTACTGCACATCTCATATGAAGGTGGCATTCTAGAAGATCCGTATGCTGAAGCAGAAGACGATATGTGGCGCTGGTCAGTCAGTCCAGAAGAAGCGCCTGATGAGGCTCAGTATTTGGAGTTAGAGTATGAAAAAGGTGATATCGTCGCCATTGACGGTGAGCGTTTGAAGCCTTGTGAGATAATGATCAAGCTCAATGAGATTGGTGGTCAGCATGGTATCGGACGTTTAGACATCGTAGAAAACCGTTATGTCGGTATGAAGTCACGTGGCTGTTATGAGACACCAGCTGGCACGATTATGCTAAAAGCCCATCGTGGTATCGAGTCGCTCACGCTTGATCGTGAAGCCGCGCATCTAAAAGATGAGCTCATGCCGCGCTATGCAAAGATTATCTACAACGGCTACTGGTTCAGCCCTGAGCGTATGATGCTACAGGCTTTGATTGACAAGTCGCAAGAGTATGTCAATGGTACGGTCCGTGTAAAGCTGTACAAAGGTAGCGTCAGTGTGGTCGGACGTAAGTCAGATGACTCATTGTTTGACGAAAAAATTGCCACCTTTGAAGATGACGCTGGTGCCTATGATCAAAAAGACGCAGAAGGCTTTATCCGTCTAAATGGTCTACGTCTGGCTATCGAAGCTAGCCGTGGTCGTGATTTATCAAAATAAGATTTTTGATTGTTTTTAATTAAGTAGTTATTTGAAATGAAAGACAAAAACAGAGACCTATCTATAGTGTCTCTGTTTTTTTATGGCTAGTTTTTATGAGTGCTAAAGACTGTCTTTCGTCAGTCACTCTGTTATTCAGCTGCGGTTGACTCTAGGCTATCATCCTCATCGACTTTGACGATGGCCACATCTTGCTGCTGGCGTTCTTCGGCCGAAACCTGTTTCACTATTGGTTCTGCTTGAGAAGCGTTGTCAGGCTTTTGCATTTGATATTTCAAAGTGGCAAGTGCGCCAAGTCCACCGATGACTAAGATGATCAATAGAATGACAGGATTCCTCCAGAGAGGCTTTGGTGCGTCGTATTCAATCGGTGTCTCACTAGTAGTCACTGGCGTATTGTCACTATTACCCCCGAGTAACCCTAAGCTCACAAAAGGAGGCGTGGGCGGAGTCGCAGGTTCAGAGGTAATGCGTAAACGGTTGCGACTGAGATAGATATCAGAGATTTTTGCGAGCTGTAATAACCAACGTTGATGTGGCAGGGCGATAGCATGCATTTGTGCAAATACCAGCATGTCATTATGACGGCCTTGCTGCAAGTTATCAGATGAGCGCCCGATTGCTTTGAGATAGTTGGAAGTGGCTTGCTGCATATCTTGTACCGCAAGATCATGCTTTGGTTCAAAGCCAGTGAGCTCAAACCAGTAAGTATCAAAGGAAGGCGGAGTTAGAGTCAGCGCTGTAGCTTCTGAAGCTATATCAGTTATATCTTCTAAGTGCTCATTCTCTGATGCGATTTCTTGATGTTGATTTTGCTGTTTATTGATATCGTCTGCATGAGCCGCGTTTTTATTATTGGCACTATCTTGGCTTGCTTCGTTGGCATTATTGGTATTTTCGACTAATGTAGGCGTGGTTGTTAGCGCTTTTTCCTCAAAGCGCTGAGCGGACAAAAACTGCGGCTGTAGGGCAAACCATTTATCCAGCTCCTCATTGTCGAGCTTGCTATAGTCGGCTAAGATGGCAAGCTCTCGGAGCACGATGACGCACAGACAGGTAAGTAAGGTTTGTACTTGTGCCGTAGTTGCATCAACCTGCGTGGCAATATACTCACTGGCCTTGACAACGCGTGCATTATCACCAAATATGGCGTCGGCCACATCATGACGATGGTACAAGGTTGCATTGATAGTCGCAAAGTTCATGGAGTTGTGTTGACGTAGTTCTTTGACTGCTCCACGATTGAACAGCTTTTTATTGACTGTTTGACCTTGATGGCGCTGTTGATAAGCGAGTAAAGCGCTTACGATAGCCTGTAAGCTGGCACTAAGGGCAAGACGGGTCTGTGGTAGTGACAGCTGAGCTGCATCAGCCAATAACGACACCATGGGCTGGGTATCTTGGTACAAAAAGTCATACATCGACACACGTGTCGGTGAAATAGTCGTCATAATCTGCTAGCATCAAAAAAGTGTGCCTATATATTACGGTGCCAACTGCCTTGATACAATCCCCTAACATTAGAATTTTTATTATTTCTTAAATTGCGCCACAGATACTCAATAAGTAACAGCTGGGAAAATAAAATGACCAAAAATGATGCCACTGCCACGCAGATAGTGATCAATATCGCTCAGCAAACGCTAGCGGTATATCAGCAAAATAAAAAAACGGCTCACTATACAGTGTCTACTGCCAAAAACGGCAGCGGCAGTCAGCAAGATAGTGGCTGTACGCCGCTTGGTAAGCATGTCATTGCCAAAAAGATAGGTGGCAACGCGCCCATCAATGCCGTGTTTGTCGGGCGCGTGCCCACAGGAGAGGTATATGATGCTGAGCTTGGAGCGTTACACTCTGAGCGCGATTGGATATTGAGCCGTATTTTATGGCTAAGTGGTCTTGAAGAAGGAAGTAATAAAGGTAGCAATAACCAAGGCGGCTGTGATACTTATCAGCGTTATATTTATATTCATGGCACGCCAGATACCGAACCAATGGGCATCCCACTCTCACATGGCTGCGTGCGTATGCGTAATGACGATATAGCTGAGCTATTTGAGCAAGTTGTAGAGGGTACAAGGGTAACTATAGTTGCTGATTAAATGATAGGTCACTAAAAAACCTGAGTAAAACAGAATAACTTTATAGAGTTATTGATAAAATCAACTTAATATGGGCTGGTTATTTTTAAGTATATTGCTATAATGACGTCCCTATAAGCGGATGAAAATTTAACGCTAAAATTGCTCACTTAATATTTAATGGTAATAACAAGGATAATTATAATGTCTAAAGCGACTCTTGCAACTGTGCAACAAGCATTTAATGATCGTCGTTCTATCTATGCGTTGGGTAGCGATTTGCCAGTAAAGCCACAAGAAATTCTTGATGTGATTGAAAGTGTGATACTGCATACGCCTTCAGCTTTTAACTCACAGTCATCACGTATGGTGGTGGTATTTGGTGAGAAGCATCAGCAGCTGTGGGATATCACAGAGGCCAAAGTACGTGAAGCAGTTGGTGATGGCGACTTTACTGCCAGCAAGCAAAAGATTGATGGCTTTCGTGCTGCCGCGGGTACGATTTTGTTTTATGAAGACCACAAAGTCGTCCAATCGCTGCAAGAGCAGTTTGCGCTATATGCTGACAGGTTTCCTATCTGGGCACAGCAAACATCAGGCATGCATCAGCATGCGGCATGGACAGAGCTAAGCGCACTAGGTGTTGGCGCAAACCTGCAGCATTATAATCCATTGATTGATGAAGAGGTGGCTGCGGCTTTTTCAGTGGAAGACAGTTGGGAGCTGGTTGCGCAAATGCCGTTTGGTAATATTGTCCAACCTGCGGGCGAGAAGAGCTATCAGTCTATCGATGAGCGTGTGAAGGTAATCGGACTAGACAGCTAGTACCAAACCCAAAAAGTGCGATTAACTTTGTCAAACTTGCTAAGCCTACTAGGTGTAGTACTTGCGCAAGTTTTCCGCGCTACTCTAATTTTTGGAAATGGTATAAGATCCATAGTCTAAAACAGTTTAAATGCTAATAGTTTAAACAATAAAAAAGACAGCCGTTATTAAAGCGGCTGTCTTTTTTTATCTTTACTCATCTGTTCGCTCATTCAGAACTTATCGTTCAGATTGAGGATACGCTCTAGCCAGTATTACCAAAAGGTAGTGCTGCTGCGGGGTTTTTCTAAGCGTTTTTGATAGCGTTTTTCACGCTTGACTAAAGTTGCAGCAAACCAACCAGCGCCATACAAGGCATTGGGCTCAGTAGCTGATTTTTGCAAATAATAATCTTTATGGTGTAGGTTGTCGAGATATTGCCCCAGTGCTTTTTGGGCTTTGGCTAAGCGCTTTATCCAGCGCTTGCTTTGTTTTTTAGAGTATAGAGGCGCAGCAAACTCACTGATATAGCGTAAGCTCTTTAGATGACTATTTAGATGATTGTGCAGCTTATGCTGAGCCTTTTGCTCATCATTACTATTTGAGCTGACATCGCCTGCGTTATCGATGTCTAAATCATCGAGATTGTGCTCGGCTTCGAGCAGCTTGGTATGATGTTTAGATAATATTTTTGTCAATTTATCTATGGCAAGCTTGTCCGCTTGCGCTTCAGTACTAGGATCACTCATACTAAAGGCGATCAGCTCAAGTAAAGTCAGTTGGAAGTCGTTGGCCTGTACCGCATCAATAGGGGATACCTTAATGTTTTTTAGCTCTGCACTCCAATCTACAGTGGGAGCACCTTGCTGCTCAAGCTTGGGCTGTACGGTATGCGCTAAATAAGCCACTTCACGGTATTCAT
Organism: Psychrobacter sp. H8-1; assembly: GCF_904846575.1. Taxonomy (NCBI): domain Bacteria; kingdom Pseudomonadati; phylum Pseudomonadota; class Gammaproteobacteria; order Moraxellales; family Moraxellaceae; genus Psychrobacter; species Psychrobacter sp. H8-1. The sequence goes on along the minus strand of NZ_CAJHBG010000001.1, from coordinate 2,213,338 downwards.
CCAATAAAGTAGCAGTTTGCTTAAGAATAACTGACCATTCAGGATTGAGTTGATCTGAGAAATTATTGAAAGCCTTTAAAGCAGATTGAAGCCGCTGAATACCGATACGCAGTTGCAAGATATGATCATCATCTTCGCTGCCTTCGGCGATAGCGCTACTATTTGGTAGTATTTGTAATAAACAGTTATTGACTACTGCGCGGATAAAAGTAGGTCTACTACTGTCTTTATGAACCTCAAGTTGGCTAAGATTGGCACTGACCGCTGGACTATACGCTTGCTCTGTAATCAGCAAGCCACCACGTTCCGCTTTGGTCACTGTGGACAGGCAAAGCTTATAGCGTTTGCACCAAGTCTTGGCAGTGGCAAATAAAAAGTCCAAATCCCCCGATACCAATTCAAACTCAATTTCTTTAATGGCTTGGCGCTGAGTATCGTCCTTACCATGGATGATCTTACCATGGTCATATGCCACTTCTATACTGCTTTCGTTTTTATAGTTTTTATCATCTACTAGCAGGCGAGTAGTGCGCTCTACATCAGTAACATATTGACGAGTTAAATTTTTGGCAAGTTTCTTTAGCTTAAATTTAGCCAAAGCTGGGGCGATAGCTGTGTCTTTATAAATGGTTAAATCTGGCATTAAGGCATTATTGTTTAGCATGGCTTGGACATGCTCATGATCCAAGGTGGTATTGTGCTCTAGACGTGCAGCAATGCCGTCACCACGGGCTTTGATGGTCTGTACCCAGTTATTGCCTTCTTTACGAATACGTAAGCCAATACCTGCCTGAGCCAGCTGCTGATCTGGTGTATCGTAATAGTGGGCTGCTAATTGAGTCACTTGTGAGGATTTTACTTTTGCTTGACGCATCAGACCTTTTAGACGTGCTGGTGGTATCAAAAACCTCAGTTCTATCTCTTGCACGGTCGAATCCTCCTTTGCAACTCTATTAATTTGTTACTGGTTATAGACCTACTATGTCTTAAATCAATGCATGTGACAAGAGTATCTTTTATAAAATCGCATGTAGTTAGGTTGTTTGCAGCGATGGTTAAGGGGTTTTTTTAATGTTTTTTCACAAGCATGCGCCCTTTTATATAAACGTAAAAAAGCCGCCCTATATTATAGGACGGCTTTTCTTGTAACGTGCAGTTATAGATTGTCGGTGATTAGAACTGGTTCATCGTGTTCTTGCCGCCGCCAGCTTTAAGTGCGTTGTCACCAGAGAAGATTTCTTTGTGGTCATCGCCAAGGTCAGAGCCAGCCATTGCTTGGTGCTTAACACAGTCGATGCCTTCACGGATTTCTTTACGTTGTACGCCAGCAGCATAAGCAAGCATACCGTCTTCACCGAAATAGCCTTTAGCAAGCTCATGCACGCTAAGCGCTGTAGTGTGGTAAGTAGGTAGCGTGATCAAGTGATGGAATACACCCGCTTCACGTGACGCATCACGCTGGAAGTTCTTAGCAGCGATATCAGCAGCTTCATCAAGCTCAGTACCGTCGTAATCAGCACTCATCAAGTCATCTTTATTGTACGCAGAGATGTCTTTGCCTTCTTCTTCCCACTGAGCGATGATTTGCTTACGGAAGTTAAGCGTCCAGTTGAACGATGGGCTGTTGTTATAAACAAGCTTCGCTTTTGGCTCTTGCTCTTTAATACGATCAACCATCATTTTGATGTGTTCAACGTCTGGAGTCGGTGTTTCGATCCATAGTAGGTCAGCGCCGTTTTGCAAGGCAGTTACACAGTCAAGTACAACACGGTCGATGTTCGTTTCTTCACGGAACTGATATAGACCGTTTGGCAGACGAACTGGACGTACTAGTTTGCCGTTGTGCTTAAGCAAGCTGTCGTTTTCTTTTGCATCTTCAAGAGTCACTTCTTCCATTTCGATGAAGTCGATGTACTGAGAAGCAAGGTCGCCTGGCTCTTCTGATACTGGAATTTTTTGCGTTAGTGATGCGCCTTCAGAGTCAGTACGTGCAACGATAATACCGTCTTCAACGCCAAGCTCTAGGAATGCATAACGAATCGCGTTGATTTTTGCGATGTAATCTTCATGTGGAACCGTTACTTTACCAGCTTGGTGACCACACTGCTTAGCGTCAGATACTTGGTTTTCAACCTGGATAGCACAAGCACCTGCTTCGATCATTTGCTTGGTTAACAAGTAAGTCGCTTCTTCGTTACCGAAACCAGCGTCGATGTCAGCAATGATTGGCACAACATGTGTTTCAAAGTTTTCGATTTTTTCTAGGATAGCTGAAGTATCTTGACCAGCTTCTTCTGCAGCGTTTAGCTCACGGAAGTAGTCGTTTAGTACTTTAGCATCGGCTTGACGTAAGAAAGTGTAGATCTCTTCGATTAGCTTAGGTACTGAAGTTTTTTCGTGCATAGATTGGTCAGGTAGAGGACCGAACTCAGAACGAAGGGCCGCAACCATCCAACCTGATAGGTAGATGTAAGTTTTAGACGTCGTACCGAAGTATTTTTTCTTAGCGTACATGGTTTGCTGGGCAACAAAGCCATGCCATGCACCTAAAGACTGCGTGTACTGAGACGTATCATTGTCATAGTCTTCCATATCTTGACGCATGACTTTTGCAGTATATTTTGCGATATCCAAACCAGTTTTAAAACGGTTTTGTGACATCATACGTGCCGCATCAGTTTCGCTGATATTCTGCCAGTTACCGTGCTTTTGCTTAAGTTCACGTACTAAATCGATCGCTGATTTATATGCAGTTGACATCTATAGTCTCCTTGGTGGGGTGTGAAAAATTAACGAACAAAATCAATTGGTAAAATGATCATAACTATATTTGCGTGGGATTCGCAGGGATTACAATATGGTGGCATTGATTATATCGAAGCGTCATTGCTGGTAGCATGACTAAAAATGTAGTGAGATTAGAGTAATAAACAATAATCCGTCATAAGCCTCAGCTTTATTACACTAAACAAACTTACGGATAAACACAAGGATATACTCAATAGTGCTATCATTACTTCTCGATAAGAAGTGATACAATAACCTAGTATGAGCTCAAAAACGTGTCACCAAAGTTAGGTGTGGTAGTCAGTTGATATGAGCTTTATAATCTGACCTTCGATTTGCCTACACAGGTCACTATAGCGGTCTTACTAGGATTTATCTAATTTATGATAGTTATCTTTAGTATTTTTTAAATGTATAGTGTAATGAAAACAAGTACTTAACCCAGTTGTTTTGTAGCGTGGCAGAGAGGGGTTTGGCAGATCGTCAGTAAAAATCAGGGTTTGATTATACGGTTTTAACGTATATAGATCACAATAGCGGGTAAAGTCGCCAATTTTGATAGGGCGTTTATTTTAAAGCAAAGAGAAATATGTATGAATTTGCAGCGGGTTGATTTGAATTTATTGGTACATTTAGATGTATTGTTACGAGAAAAAAACGTCACACGAGCTGCTGAGCAATTAGGCATCACCCAGCCTGCGATGAGTAATATTTTGCGGCGTCTGCGTAAGCTATTCAACGATCCGCTATTGGTACGATCTTCTGAAGGTATGACGCCGACTGAGCGTGCCTTAGAGCTGCAGCCGCGGATTCGCGAGATACTCGCGGACTTAACCCAAGTACTCGAACCACGTACTGAGTTTCGCCCTTATACCACCTCGCGTGTTTTTCGTATTATGACCTCAGACTATGCGGAAGCAACCTTGGTACCTAAGCTGGTAAAAGCGCTGCGCTCTGAGGCACCCAATGTTATCTTAGACTTTTTGACCCCATCTGATGTCTCTTATCGTGACATGGAGCAAGGCCGAGTTGATTTGGCGATCAACCGTTTTAATGAGATACCGCAAAGCTTTCATCAAGTATTGGTCTGGCGAGATACTTTTAGTTGTTTATTGTCAGCTGATAGCCCTATTGCCAATCGCTTTAACTTAAAAAACTATCTCAAAGCGCAACACGTTTGGGTGTCAAAGACGGGTATGGGTGTGGGTTTCGGTGTAAACCCAGAGAAATCTGGCGGTCTTGGCTCTATCGATCAAGCGCTGCAACGTCTGGGACAAAAGCGCCAAATCAGTGTCTTTACCCGTCATTACCAAATGCCGGCCATGCTCGCTGCTAATAAAGATTTGATAGCGACGCTGCCCACACGTGTGGCGAGAATGCAGGCAAATAACGATAGTATCGTTATGAAAGAGCCACCATTTTTTATCCCTGAGTTTGAGCTAACGATGGCGTGGTCACCATTACTGCAACATCATCCAGCCCATCGCTGGTTAAGACAGCTGATCATGCATGTCGCAAGGCAAGTGGTTGCGGATGAAGAGCATCAACCGCAGGAAATTCCAGTGATCAACCATTTGTTTTGATGCGTTGTTATTTGCTTAAGCGATATGCTTAACTGTCAGATATATAAATGAGATAAATAAAAAGGACCAGCCGATACGTTGGTCTTTTTATTGTCTTGATTCTGAGTTCAAGGGCACAGTCACATTCTTAACATCTTACGCACACTTCTTTATAACTTGTAAACCTACTCAGTGCGCATTTTGTTATGCTTAAAGGACATAGAGAAACAATGAACATCAAGAAAAAGACACGTCCTAATCAAACCAATTCAAAAATACTCTAATAAATAAGGATAATAATCATGGCAGATATTACTACTGTGAACCCAGCGACGGGTAAAGACATTAAAGATTATAGCTATATGAGTGATGATGAGGTCAACAAAATCATTGACGCATCGCATAAAGCGTTTTCGGAGTGGCGTTTGGTCAGTTCAGAAGAACGCGCTAAAGTCATCAATTCTATCGGCGATACGCTGATGAAATACAAAGATGAGCTCGCAAAGCTAATGACTGAGGAGCGCGGTAAAACGCTAGAGGCAAGTTTAGAAGAAGTTGACTTGTGTAAAGCCATTTGTGATTTCACCGCTGGTGAAGGCGTTGCGGCATTGGCGCAAGATGAGCGCGATATTGAAGGCATCAAAAAAGGGTTAGTACGCTATGACCCCATTGGTATCATCTATGGTATCCAGCCATGGAACTTCCCAGCTTATCAAGTGTTCCGCTATACCATTGCAAACTTGATGGCAGGTAACAGTATTTTACTTAAGCACGCCTCGAACGTCACAGGCTCAGGCTTGCTGATTGAAAAAATCATGCATGAGTCTGACTTACCGAACGATTTATTCCGTGCTCTAATCATCAGTCATGATCAGTCTGAGCAGGTTATTGAACATGAAAAAGTACGCGGTGTAACGCTGACAGGTAGTGATGTGGCCGGTAGAGTAGTGGCACAGCAAGCAGCCAAAGTGCTGAAAAAGACGGTCATGGAGCTTGGCTCTAATGATGCTTTTATCGTATTAGAAGACGCAGACCTAGACTTAGCAGCCACAACTTGTGCGCATGCTCGCCTATACAATAACGGTGAGACTTGTATCGCTGCCAAACGCTTCGTGGTAGTAGATAGTGTCTATGATAAGTTCCGTGATTTAGTGATTGAAAAGTTCAAAGAATATAAAGTAGGCGATCCGATGGATGACTCTACTGATGTAGGCCCTATGTCGAGTAGTAAGCAGCGTGATAACTTGCATGAGCAAGTTCAAGAGAGTGTGAGCAAAGGCGCAACGATTACGCTCGGTGGTGAAATCCCTGATAAGGCTGGTGCTTTTTATCCACCAACCATCTTGGAGAATATCAAGCCAGATCAGCCAGCGTATAAAGATGAGTTATTTGGTCCAGTTGCTTCTTTAATTCGTGCCAAAGATCAAGAAGATGCATTCCGTATCGCCAATGACAGTCGTTATGGACTGGGCGGTGCCATCTTCTCCAAAGACGAAGACAAAGCCATCAGTTTGGCTCAAGAGCACTTCGATACAGGGATGGTTTACATCAATGGTTATAACTTAGTTCATCCAGCATTGCCATTTGGTGGCGTCAAAGATTCGGGTTATGGCCGTGAACATGGCGGCTTTGGTATCAAGGAGTTTGTTAATATCAAAGCAGTACACGTCGTGGGTAAAAAACCTGCCTAACTTCTACAACTATCTGTAACGCTTATAATCATCTATAAATGCAAAAACACCCCGTTGCTAAGCAGCGGGGTGTTTTTATTGGTAGGTCATTATTTTTATTGATAAGTCGTTATTAGAGCCTTAGCCATTTAACCAAAGCTTTAAAGGAAGGGCGGGTAAGTTGGCAGACTTAGCGCCATTATTTTGAGTGGTTAGCTGATTGATATTCAATATATCCTTTGCGATAAGCATAATCGTCCACGGTAGCAGTTGATGCTCAAGCTTTTGCACACGTGCTTGCAGACTGTCCGCTGTATCCTTTTGAGCAACTTCTAGCAATGCTTGGGTCAAAACAGCACCCGCATCGAGCTCAGCTGTGACGACATGAATGCTACAACCATGGTGACGCTCACCTGCTTGGATGGCACGCTGATGAGTATCCAGACCTTTATAGACAGGTAGTAATGAAGGATGCAGGTTAATCATCGGTGCTGGCGCATTGTCGATGAATCCAGCGCTGAGTACACGCATAAAACCAGCGAGCACAATTAGATCAGGCTGCCATACCGTCAATTGGTCATTAGCGTGGCTTTCAAAGGTTTTGATACCCATGCGTTTGCCCTTAGCAACGTGTGACAACACCGCTATTGGAATATTGGCATCTTGCGCACGTGTGATGGCATAAGCATCCTCACGATTACTAATGACGCCGACTATCTCAATCGGTAGCGAACCTGCTTGCATCGCATCTATCAGTACTTGTAGATTACTACCACTACCTGACACCAATACCGCAATGCGTAAAGGTTTATTGGCTTGGTTTATAGGGTCAGCTGATAGTGTTGATACGGACATTAACGGTACACCACAGCATCCGCCTGGTCATCAGTGCTGCGCTTGACCATCTCACCCAGTTGCCATGCTGTCTCGCCAGCATCGTTCAAAGTGTTGATGGCTGCTTCAGCTTTGTCTTTTGGCACAACGATGACAAAACCAACGCCACAGTTAAAGGTACGGTACATCTCGCTTTGGCTGATATTACCTTGGGTTTGTAGCCAAGTGAATAGCTCTGAGAACTGCCAGCTATTGGTATCGATGCTAGCAGCTAGATTATCTGGTAATACACGTGGTAAGTTATCCGTTAAGCCGCCACCAGTGATATGTGACATAGCATGCAGGGCAGAATTACCAAGGGTGTCTTGCAGGGCTTTGATAGCTTTTACATAGATGCGAGTAGGCGCCATCAGCGCGTCTTGGATAGATTGCCCGTCTAGTTGCTCATCGCTATTAGTAACGTCAATACCGCTGACTTCGATGACTTTACGTACTAATGAATAGCCGTTTGAATGTGCACCACTTGAAGCAAGCGCAATGAGCACATCACCTTCTGCGACATTTTCACCAGTGATAACTTCCGCTTCTTCGACCACGCCCACACAAAATCCAGCTAGATCATAATCATCATCTTGATACATGCCCGGCATTTCAGCAGTTTCACCGCCGATAAGTGCACAATTGGCTTGTTTACAGCCTTCACCGATACCAGTGACTACAGTAGCAGCGGTCTCGACATCAAGCTTGCCCGTTGCATAATAATCTAAAAAGAATAATGGCTCGGCACCGCAAACCAATAAATCGTTGACACACATGGCGACCAAATCAATACCGATAGTATCATGACGATTCAGCTGCAAGGCCAGTTTGAGCTTGGTGCCCACGCCGTCAGTGCCAGAGACAAGTAGAGGAGAGGTGTAACCTGTTGGAATGCGGCATAATGCGCCAAACCCACCAAGCCCACCCACGACTTCAGGACGAGTAGTGGCTTTTGCTACGGATTTTATCCGCTGAACCAGCGCGTCGCCTGCATCAATATCAACACCGGCATCTTTGTAGCTTAAAGAAGGCTTATCACTCATGGTTATCTCACAATTGGGGTTAAATAATTCGAACGAACAGTCGAAATCGATAAATAGAATCAGAGAAGTAAGGTTTGAAGACAGTGGGCGCATTATACCCAAAAATAGCCCTTACTCGCAAAGCAACTTACCAATTATCAGTGAATATTAATCATAAGCACCAAATAAAGAGCTAAGAAACAAAAAATGACTGATTTTTCATCTTACTCTGCGATAATAAAGAGCTTAAATCACAGCTTCTAAAGTTACAGTTATTTAAGCTATGGTCTATAGGCAGTTGTTATGTCATAGTTTACGATAAGGCTATCGTATAAATAGCTATGGTAAATTGCTTATTATATAAAAATAAAACCAATCATCATCTAAATCAGTTTACTAGTAGGAATCCACTTAATGATTAACCAACCGATAGATCCTTTTTTTCGGCGTTTGTTTTTCGTCACTGTTCTGATAGTGTCTCTAGTTTTGATGCATTTGATGATGCCAGTTATCATCCCGTTTGTTATTGCTTTCGTATTGGCTTACCTGTTTAACCCATTGGTGAAGCGTTTATCAAAATATATCAAACGCTGGATGGCGATTATCGTTGTTTATGCAACGCTAACGCTCGGTATGGTATTGCTGCTATGGTGGTTGGTACCTACGTTGTGGCATCAGTTGCAAGCAGCTTGGGAATATCTACCGAAGATTTTGAACTGGTATAATCAGGTGGTACGTGAGTGGTTTGTAAACAATAGCCGTATTCGTTTGCCAGAATTGGAGGCTAAAGGGTTTTCAGAAACGCTGGTAGAATATATGCAGACGCATTACAAATTTGCTGATGCGAGCAGTCTAATGAGTCAAATACTTGCCTCAAGTATGAAGTTTATCAACAATGCGGGATTAATCGTGTTGGTACCGATTTTGACTTTTTATTTTTTATTCAACTGGGACAGTCGCTTGCAAACATGGGAGAAGGCACTTCCAGCCGCTTATTCTAAAAAAATTATACGCATTGCTAAAGACAGCGATCAAGCACTGATGGCCTTTATCAAAGGTCAGTTATTGGTGATGGTGTTATTAGGAGCGATTTATGCAGTACAGCTGCAGCTCATCGGTCTCGAGCTTGGGCTTATCATTGGTATGGTGGCAGGGATTGCCAGCTTCGTGCCTTATCTGGGCTTTGGTATCGGCTTTGTCGCAGCGATTATTGCCTGTCTCTTCCAGTTTGGTTTGAACTGGACATATTTATCATTAATCGTTGGGGCATTTTTGGTTGGACAAGCCGCAGAGGGCTATATCCTGCAGCCACTGTTATTAGGTGATAAGATTGGGTTATCACCGCTGTGGGTAATCTTTGCAGTATTGGCAGGTGCCAGCTTATTAGGTTTCGTTGGCATGCTCATTGCGCTGCCTGTGGCTGCAGTACTGAATGTATTATTCCATCATTTGTATGACTACTATATTAGTACCGACTTTTATCAAGGCCGCAAACAGTTTGATTTATTTGAAAAAAAATAAATATTTAATGAATAGTGCAGCAAGTAAATGAGGAATACAGTAAGTAAAGATAAGCTAAATGGTGTCAATATTTGCCCTGTACGATAGTGAGCAGTCACTTATAATAAGATATTAACGGTAAAAGACTTGTCAGTCATTTTGCAAGTATGGTATATATAGGCGCAGTGTTTGTTATGCTAGCAACCATAGTCAAAGAAGTTTTAATCTATAGGATGCAAGCTTTAAGCGTACCAAAAAACAGTTTGGCTTTTTTATTTCATTGTATTACTTATCTATTGTATTACGCGAACCGAGTTGATGATTCATGGCAGAAGCGCAGCTAAGTCTCAATCTGGACATCAAGCATGATGCGAGTCTCAGTGACTTTTCTGGTCCAGGTTGGATGTCGATTATTGATGCAGTGCGGCAATTACATGTCGGCCTGATTCGTCAACTGTACCTATTTGGTAGCACTGCTACTGGCAAATCTCACCTTTTATCTGCTATTTGCGAATCGTTTCTGGATATGGATAAATCGGCGATTTGTCTGTCACTCAACGAGCTTATACATACTGATGTCAATGTATTGTCTTCTTTAGAGAACTTCGATGTCATTGCTATTGATGATATAGAAGTACTCGAGCATAGTACCGAGTGGCAAGTAGCTTTGTTTCACCTGATTAATCGTAGCCGTGAAGGTCAGCGTCAATTGATATTTGCAGCCAATAAGCCTGCTGGTGAGCTGCCGTTTCAGCTAACAGATTTACTGAGCCGTTTGTCACAAGCACCTGCTTTTAAAGTGCCCAATGGTCATGATTTGGCTGACCGCCAAGCATTACTGCAGTCTATATTACGTCGGCGTGGTTGGCAGTTTGATGAACGTATTATCGATCATTTACTCAATGATGGTCCGCATCGTATCGGGGCAATGATGGAAGTGCTGAATTATATCCAGCCAATGTTTTCTAACCTTGGACGTAGTAATATATCTAAGGCTGTTATCAGTGATGCACTGCGTACTATCGATGAGCAGACACTTGTCGCTGAACTTGCTGATATCAATCAGGAAACACAAAATGATAATAAAATAGACAGTCAGGATAATCACACGATGTCGTTAGATTTTTAAGCGCTTTGTGCGTCAGCACAAAAGCTTTAGAGGCAGCATCTAAAATTTTTCTCGCCAAACTTTCTTAATATAGAGCCGTCAATACAAAGACCTAAACTCTAAGACATAGACTCTTAACATATACATAGATAGGATATCTTATGAAAACATCTGCCTCTTTGCTCAAAAAACTAACCATTAGTACGCTATTAATTGGCGCAAGCTCAGTGTCCATGCTCTCTCATGCAGCAGTCAAGCTGTTAGTGGATGACAATATCAAAGTGACCGCGATTAATGGTCAGGAGCTCAAACAAAGCGTCTTTCAGCCATTGACCAAAGAGTTTACTTTGCAGCCAGGTAAGCATGTCATTACTGCTAAATATGACCGTCTGTATAATCTGAACCGTGATGAACATGATTATCTGCGCTCAGGAAATGTTAGTGTCGCGGCAGAAATGATGGACAATCAAACATATCGCTTAACGATGCCTAACCAACCAGAAGACTATGCGGCAGCGAAAGAGTATGCAGAAAAGCCAACTCTAGCTGTACAGCAAGGTAATACAGTTATTGCAAGCCAGCAAAGTGTCTCTAGCGGTGGCGGACTGTTTTCAGGATTAGGTAATGCGCTCGGCGGTGTGTTCAGTGGCGGCGGTGATGCTCAGCTCCAAAACCAACGTGCTATCGCTGCCTTAGATCAGCCATCTACCACCAATCAGACAGTGGTGACACAGACTTCTAGTACAGTAACTTCTGCGAGCACATTGGATCAGTTTATGCAGCTATGGCTCAAAGCGACTCCTACCGAACGCGAAAAAATTCGTCAGTGGATTCAACAGTAAGCGATAAAACGATTAAGCAATTTCAACAGTAAGCGATAAAACGATTAAGCAATAAAAAAGCACCTTAAAGGTGCTTTTTTATTTGATAGAGATAAATTTGTTAGTCTATAGACTATTAACCCAAAAAGGCATTGTACATCCAAACCAGCTTTTCTTGCTGCTGTACATAATCGTCAACTAAGTCAGCAGTACCTTGGTCTTCTGCTTTTTCTGCCAACGCTGACACTTCACGCTGCTCTTCAATCAGAGCTTGCAGGCCGCTAACCGCACCTTTCATACAAGCGTTGCCATCTTTGACATTTTTATCTTCTTTAATACTGGCATGTTGTGCAAAGTCACTGTAAGCATGTAAAGGAGTGCCACCTAACGTCAAGATACGCTCAGCGATTTCATCAATCTCTACTTGTAGATTGGTATATAGCTCTTCAAACTGTTGATGTAGTGAGAAGAAGTGCTCACCTTTTACGTTCCAGTGATAACCACGTACGTTGATATAGAATATGTGATAGCTTGATAATAGGCTATTCAATTTAGTGATTACTTCACCCATATCTGCTTTTTCTAGTCCGATTTGATTAGTAGCATTATCAGTATTACTCATAAAATTATCCTTATAGTTTGAGTGTTGTTATAAAGTATTAAATAATTGAGGCTAGAAGTGTAGCAAGTGAAAAACCTCATTGCTATGCTCGTTAATATATTGCAGCTTTTGAACATTATAAAGTAACAATGTAAATAAGTAACAATGTAGACAAGAGCTGGTTTCTGAGTTAACAAAAACAATTATTAAGTCGAGCTTTATTTAATCAGAACTTGCTTGTATGAGTTAAATCTTCTTAAGCCTCTTTTTCAATACTTTTTAGTATAGCAAAGCACCGTGTATAAGTTAATTTTGATAAATATAAGAGTGTGATTTATTTTTTAAACCAATACTCATCGATCTGTTTCTTTTGTGCTCACTGGACTATAAAATGCCCTCACCATGTTTTATGCAGGTGGCTGCAACTTCTCAGGGTTTAGACCTTTAACAGGAATGACTTCCAGTAAGTGCTGACGAACGGTATCAAGCGGAAATTTTTGTGCTTTTAAGCGCTTAGGTATGATCTGGCTGCCTTGTTGACCCTTCATTTCAAACATCATAAAGATATAATCGTCAGTTTCATCCCAGCTCTTGATGGCACTCCATGGCACGACCGCTTGTTGTGTCGAGCCTGCGCGCATCTGCATACCGCGCATTTGCGGGTTTTGCATAAGATCTGGTTGGTTGACGGGCATTGCCATGACCAAGCCGTACTTTTGTACACCAAGTTTCATCTGACGCATCTCGTCTGGCATTTGTTGCTCGGCGACTTGCTTATCAAACTCTCTTTTGACATACCATTTAAAGCCAAGAGTACGAACTAAAAGGTAAATCACGACTGCTGCTAGCATCACCCAAAAAATAATTGTTGAGTAGCCTGAGACAAAGACCAGTCCTGCAATCGCGAGCGCCACGACTACAGCCATAATGATCCACTCTTTCATCTTGATGCCAGATAGACCAAAAGAAGGGCTAGCGCTGGCAAATAGCTCGTATTGTGCTTGGTGAAATTCGGCCTCGGTTAGATTTAAGGCAATCGGTTGTAAGGTATAAGGGTACAAGGCCATAAAGGTTTCTCAGATACTCAGTTAAAAAGCGTCAGACGTGATGAGTGATGTCACGTCTAACTAGAAGTGGATTAAAAGATATGCGCTTATCTTACCGAAAAGTGCCCCTAAATGAAACACATAACCATCGTTGTTGGTTTATTCGTTTTTATTTGCAGCAGTCGCAAATATAATGAAACTAAAGCGTATCAGCACGCGACCAACTATGTGAGCAATAAGGTATTAAAAGCCAGAGTCTCAAAAACTGTGCCATCAACGCGTGAAAACCCATTCAAAACATGGTCAAAACGGCTGGGTCTTGGTATCATAGCAGCTAAAATATCCTTGTATGATCAGCCTAAAATCAAGACCCAGCTGTACAATTGAACTGTGCACGATTGTCTTGTTACATTGCTATTGTCTTTTTAACCTTCTTATTCACTCTCAGCTCTACAGGCCAATACTATGATCGATCCAAAACTATTACGTGGTGACTTAAGCGAATTACAGCAGCAATTGGCCACTCGTGGCTACGAGCTTGATATGAGTTTTTGGCAAACCATCGAAAATGAGCGTAAATCGTTACAAGTGAAAACGGAAGAGCTGCAAGCGCGTCGTAATGCTGGCGCAAAACAAGTGGGCGCGCTAAAAAAATCTGGCGAAGATGCAAGTGCGCTGCTTAGCGAGATGCAAAGCGTTAGCGGTGAGATAAAAGCGGCTGAAGACGAGCTGCGCACCTTACAAGAGCGGATTACCCAAGCCGCCTTACAAATTCCGAATTTACCAGCAGCAGGTACACCAGTCGGTAATTCTGAGGACGATAACTTAGAAGTACGCAAATGGGGCACATTGCGTGAGTTTGATTTTGAGATCAAAGACCATACTCATATTGGTGAGACTTTGGGTATGCTTGATTTTGAAGCAGCCGCGAAGATTACGGGTAGTCGTTTCAATGTCTTAAAAGGCCAGCTTGCGCAGCTGCATCGTGCATTGATTCAATTTATGCTAAATACTCATACCATCAAGTACGGTTATACCGAAACTTATGTGCCTTATATTGTTAATAGTGAGAGCCTAAAAGGTACGGGTCAGCTGCCTAAGTTTGAAGATGATTTGTTTAAACTTACCAACCACACTCATAATGATGGCACCGACTTTTATTTGATTCCAACGGCGGAAGTGCCAATGACCAACTTGGTACGCGGCGAGCGTTTAGATATCAAAGAGCTGCCACTAAAGTTCACCGCGCATACGCCATGCTTCCGCAGTGAGGCAGGCTCGCACGGTCGTGATACTCGTGGTCTGATCCGTCAGCATCAATTCGAAAAAGTTGAGATGGTCAATATTGCCAGTGCTGAGCAATCAGATGAGCTGCTTGAAGCGATGACTGGACAAGCAGAAGACATCTTGCAGCAGCTAAATCTGCCTTACCGTGTGGTACAGCTCTGCACGGGTGATATGGGCTTTAGCGCGCAAAAAACCTATGACATCGAAGTTTGGTTACCGAGCCAAGATACCTATCGTGAAATCTCAAGCTGCTCTAACTGTGGCGACTTCCAAGCACGCCGTATGGGTACGCGAGTCAAAGACGGCAAGCAAACCAGTCTGGCACATACGTTAAATGGTTCAGGTCTAGCAGTTGGTCGTACCTTACTCGCAGTAATGGAGAATCATCAAAACGCTGATGGTAGTATCACCATTCCAGAAGTATTGCGTCCGTTTATGGGCGGTGTTGAAACTATTTCAGCTTAATATAGTCGATGCATTCTAAAAAGAACATAGCGCTACTGGGATGCTTTCTTTTAAAATACAGTTGCGCAGCCTCTGGGAACGCAGCACGCAAGTAAAATTTATACCAGTAGCGCGTTTAAATATATATAACAGTTTTATTGTCAATTGAATGATAAGCAAGCTGTTAATTTTGTCGCATTGCTTGGCACATAGTTTGTCGATGGTTTGTCGTTTGACAAAACCGATATGAGTCATTATTAAATGCAAACAGTCATTCCAATGCATTTTTGGCTTGATTCATGGCAAATATGTTAATATTGCACTTTAATTTTATAGCCTATCCATTAAGAGTGTTTATCGCGCTTTTAATGGATTATCCTCTGAGTAAACTCTCCTCTTATCAGCCAAACCCCTCATTTGAATATTAGGATACTCTATGTCAGCTCCAATTAGTGAACGTAAATTAGCCAATGCCATCCGTGTACTGTCGTTTGATGCGGTACAAAAAGCCAACTCTGGACATCCAGGTGCGCCGATGGGAATGGCCGATATTGCCGAAGTTTTGTGGCGTAAGTTTTTGAAGCACAATCCAGCTGACCCTAACTGGCACAACCGTGACCGCTTTGTGTTATCGAACGGTCATGGCTCGATGCTTATCTATTCATTACTCCATTTATCTGGCTATGATGTCAGCATCGATGATTTAAAAGGCTTCCGTCAACTGCATTCAAAGACCCCAGGCCATCCAGAGCTTGGCTATACGCCAGGTGTTGAGACGACCACTGGGCCACTAGGTCAAGGTATCGCCAATGCGGTTGGTTTTGCTATCGCTGAGAAGACCTTAGCCGCACAGTTCAACCGTGACGGACATAACATCGTCGACCACCATACTTATGCGTTTTTGGGCGACGGTTGTTTGATGGAAGGTATCAGCCATGAAGTTTGCTCACTGGCTGGCACGCTAGAGCTTGGTAAATTAGTATTCTTCTATGATGATAACGGTATCTCGATCGATGGTGATGTCGAAGGTTGGTTCACTGATGACACTGGAGCACGCTTTGAAGCTTACGGCTGGCAAGTCATCAAAGTCGATGGCCATGACGCTGATGCTATCACGCAAGCCACTGAGCAAGCGCTTAAAGAGACCACTAAGCCAAGCTTAATCATCTGCAAAACTATCATCGGTGTCGGTAGCCCAAATAAGCAAGGCTTAGCGGCTAGCCATGGTGCCCCGTTAGGTGATGATGAAATCGCTCTGACTCGTGATGCCTTATCTTGGAAGCATGCACCGTTTGAATTAGATGATGAAATCTATGAAGCGTGGGATGCTAAAGCCAAAGGCGATGTACAACAAAAGAACTGGGATGCCGACTTTGAAGCGTATAAAAAGGCCTATCCAGAATTGGCTGAAGAGCTACTACGCCGCCTAAATGGCGAATTGCCAGCGGATTTTGACAAGCAAGCAAAAGACTATATCCAACAAACCCAAGAGCAGGGTGGTGATGTTGCCAGCCGTAAAGCCAGTCAAAACGCGATTAACACGCTACAGCCATTATTGCCTGAATTATTGGGCGGTTCAGCGGATCTCGCTGGCTCGAACCTCACACTATTTAAAGGCGCGAAAGGCATTGAGACTGATGCTGACGGCAACTATATCTATTACGGAGTGCGCGAGTTCGGCATGACTGCGATTGCCAATGGTATCGCATTGCATGGCGGCTTTATCCCTTACGTGGCGACGTTCCTGATGTTTATGGAATACGCGCGTAACGCCGTGCGTATGGGCGCCTTGATGAAGCAGCGCATCATTCACGTCTACACGCATGACTCTATCGGTCTGGGTGAAGATGGCCCAACGCATCAGCCAGTTGAGCAATTGACTAGCCTGCGTACCACGCCAAATCTACGTACATGGCGTCCTTGTGACGCGACCGAATCTGCTACTGCTTGGGTAGAAGCGATTAAGTCAGAAAACAATCCATCCGCACTCATCTTTAGCCGTCAAAGCTTGCCGCATCAAGCGCGTGATAATGAGCAAGTGGCGAATATTACTAAAGGTGGTTATGTGCTAGCCAAAGAGCAGGGCGAGCTAAAAGCAATTATCATTGCCACTGGTTCAGAAGTTGGTCTTGCTATGGAAGCGTATGCAACGTTGAGCGAAAATGGCGTTGGTGTGCGTGTGGTATCTATGCCCTGTGCTGAAATATTTATGGAGCAAGAAGCCAGCTACCGCGAAGCGGTATTGCCTGCCACTATCCGCGCCCGCGTCGCTGTCGAAGCTGCGCATGTGGACTACTGGTATAAGTTCGTTGGTCTCGATGGCAAAGTCATCGGCATGACCACTTATGGCGAGTCCGCGCCAGCCAGCGATTTGTATAAAGAGTTTGGTATTACTACTGAGGCTGTGGTTGATGCGGTGAATAGTTTGGTTTAATTAACCAAAGCTTAAACTTAGTTTTTGAGTTTATAAAAGAGTTGCTGGAGTAATCTGGCAGCTCTTTTTTTGATCTGCAAAAGGACTAAACCAAGCAGCCTGTAGATTGATAAAACGGTCTTATCGATGCGATGGACGCACCTTACAACTCTTTCATATTATGTACATATACGCCCAATTAGGTGTTTATAATATGATTAGCGTTGCATTTTGTGTACTAATCTAAAGAAAGCGTTCTTTGAGGTGTATATTTGTATTGACACATTGACTAATTAAATTTGGATTGATACGTTATCTGTACAAGGATGCTAATTTAGTATCACGACATTCCACACAATAATAGGATATAAGGTCATATAATATGTCAAATAAGCCTTTGAATAACGATGAGATAGATAACATTCCATTGAGCAAGAAGGAACAAAAAAAGCAAGACAAGATAGATGCTGAGCGTAAAAAAGAACAAGATAAGATAGAGAAAGAGCGTCAAAAAGAGCAAGATAAAATAGATAAGAAGATTCAGAAAGAGCAAGACAAGATAGATAAGAAGCATCAAAAAGAGCTAGACAAGGTAGAGAAAAAACGTCAGAAAGAGCTGGATAAAATAGACAAAAAGATGCAAAAAATGCTGGATCAGATAAATCAAAAAGCTCAGAACAAGCAAGATAAAATAGATACTATGGTTCAGAAAAGAAGATATAAGAAAAAAGGTAAGGTTAATAAACAACAAGATAAGAAATGGCAGTTCTAAAATTTCTAACAAATAACAAACTTTGAGCCAAAAAGAGAGCTGCTAGATTATTCTAGCAGCTTTTTTATTATCGTTTAGGCTTGAGAGTTGTTAACTCAGTTCTATAACACCGATTAACCATTATAGGTGTCAAATTTTTCATTCTCACCCACGATATCGATATAGCTTGAGTTTAAATCAGACAGCTTGGCCGCACCCGCTAACAACATGGTTGATTTTAGATCATTACTCAAGTGCTCAATAACCGACTGCACGCCTTGTGCGCCACCTAAACCCAAACCATACATCATCGGACGACCGACTGCTACGGCATCTGCGCCCATGGCAATGGCACGCACGATATCAATACCTCGGCGAATACCACCATCTAAGATAATGGGCACGCGATTATTGACTACTTTGACGATAGGTGGCAGTGCAGTGATACTGGCAGGTACGCCATCGATTTGACGACCGCCGTGGTTAGAAACCTGTATGGCATCAGCACCTGCACGGATAAATCTGTCGGCATCGTCTGGGCGAAGGATGCCTTTGACGATAACAGGCAAGCCCGTGAAGCGTTTGATAAATTGAATGTTTTCAGGGGTCAAAGAAGTCTTTTGATCAAAAAAGTTACCAAAGCCCCCTTTCTTAGGATCATGATTGGCGAAGTTTGCATCTGGGCGGAATGGTCTGCCCATCGCTTTAAAATCTTCAGGCATACCAGGTCCTAAAGCATCAGCGGTTAGGATAATCGCTGTATAGCCCGCTTCTTTTGCACGAGTCAGTAGTGAGCGTGTTACCGCATCATCATTATTCCAATACAACTGAAACCACTTCGGGCCGCTAGTCGCTTTGGCAATTTCCTCAAGCGTGGTGTTTGATGCGCCTGATGAGCAGTATAAAGTCTTGGCAAGACCAGCACCACGTGCGGTGTCTTTTTCGCCTTGCTCGTGCACCATCATGTGTGCTCCCATTGGCGCAACCATGATAGGTGAGGGCATATCTAGGCCTAACAAGCGCGTTTTGATATCGATATCATCATTAGACAAACCAACTAAGCGTTTGGCTGCGATACGATAATCATTAAATGCACGACGGTTTTCGCGCAATGTCCACTCATCACCTGCACCGCCTGATACAAACTCATAGCCTGCTTTTGGAATAGCGCCGCGCGCTTCGACTTCTAAGCGCTCGAGACTGATAATGTTAATTTTCTTTTCTGCGGTACTGGCGAGGTAGGGCGTTGGTGGTCTGGTGGCGTCGTTAGCCGCTGCAAACACTTGCGTGCTCATCAAGGGTAATGCGCTAAGACCGATGCCAGCTGCGCCTAGTAACTTACGTCTTGAGATAGTTTTTTTTGGTTAACGTATCAGATGATGTCATTTTAATTCCTTAAATAGTTAATAATTAACGATAAGATAAATTAATAAAATGATATAAGCTTAGCCATGCTAGCGATCACTTAGACCATCATTAGTGAATTATAATAAATAATAGACGTAAATTATATATAAAATTTAAACAATAATAACAAGTTTATATTAAAGCTATCTATTCGCCTATAATATATTGTGCCGCAATAGTAATTTTTACTTCTGTTTTTCTAATGTTACTGTTTGTGGTCTGTTGATTAATGACACTGCTTATAGGCAGATACCAGCTGTATGGCAATATTACATTTAGATCAGAAATAAAGAGAGGACAAGTCTTAGTATTATGAAAACCATTCATCATCCAGCAAATAAACGCGGTGGCTCGCATCACGATTGGCTCAGGAGCAAGCACACCTTTAGCTTTGCCGACTACTACGATCGCGCGCGGGTAGGGTTTGGCGTCCTCAAGGTGATTAATGATGATCATATAGAGGGTGGTCATGGTTTTGGCTCACACTCACACCGTAATATGGAGATTGTCAGTATCCCATTGTCAGGTACGTTGTTGCACAAAGACGATATGGGCAATGAAAGTCTCATCACTAGCGGTGAGATTCAGATTATGTCCGCAGGCACAGGAATCGTGCATTCTGAGATGAATGCCAGTTTGGATACACCTGTTAAATTCCTACAAATCTGGATTGAGCCCAATAAAAAGAATGTCACACCGCGCTATCAGCAAGTCAGCATCGTTGACTTGCTAAACCAAAACGCGTTTAATCAAGTGCTATCCCCAAATGCAGATGACGCTGGCATGTGGATTCATCAAAACGCGTGGTTTAGTGTCGGCGAATTTGATCAAGGTGCGACCCAAACTTATACGCTCAACGATACTGATAATGGCGTTTACGTATTTGTCATTTCAGGCAGTGTGGTCATTGATGGTAAAGTCTTACAGGCGCGCGATGGATTGGGTATTATTAGGGCTGAGCAATTCACGATGGACGTCATTATTAATGCGCAAGTGCTGGTAATGGAAGTACCCGTTAGCTGAGTATTCTTAGGATAAAAAACAATGTCCCTTATGTCCAGTTTCAAAGGTATCTTAGGCGAGACCGTCATCAACGTAGCCATGTGGCTAAAGCTTGAAAAAGATATTTATCACCGCCTAAATAATATCACCTTGCCATTAGCCAATGGCGGCAGTACTCAAATAGACCACGTTATCGTCTCCGTGTATGGCATCTTCGTCATCGAAACTAAAAACTATAAAGGCTGGATATTCGGGAATGAAAGGCAAAGACAATGGACGCAAGTTATCATGGGTCGCAAGTACAAATTCCAAAATCCATTGCGTCAAAACTATCTGCATATCAAGACGTTGGCTGAATTATTAGAATTGGAAATGAGCTACTTTCACTCGATGATTGCTTTCATCGGTGAGTGCGAGCTTAAGACTCGCGATGAGCTGCCAGAGCATGTATTGACCAGTGGCATGGTGTCCTATGTTAAGAAAAAGCAGGATAAGATATTAACTGAAGCAGAGGTTGAATCTATCATTGAGCAGATTGAAAATAATAGATTTAGCAAATCTTGGAAAACTAACAGTCAGCATAAAGCGTATCTAAAAGACAAGCATGCCAAGGGCAATAAGCATCCAAGCAATAACCCAAAAAGTAAATCAGTTGCTAAGCCTACGCTTGAACCAAAAGCACCAGGCGCTATTAAATCTAGAGAGGTATTTCGATGGTCTGGCCAAACAGAAGTTGAACAAATCGACACACCAATTGCGCCATCTAACAACATGCAACCTAGCTCGCAACCGAACAGTGATGATTCTATTTTTATCACCCCATTTGAAGTATTGGAATCCGAGCCGAAGGTGAATGAGCCTTCTATCATTGAGCAAACTAATATTACCTTTGCCCCAATCCAAGCGCCTGCATGCCCAAAATGTAATGGTGAGATGATTAAGCGTATAGCAAAAAAAGGGGCGCGCCAAGGACAAGCGTTTTATGGTTGTCATCAATTTCCAAAGTGTCGCGGTGTGGTGAATATCGATCAAAAATAAAGCCCAATAAAGCATTGTCCTAAGTAATCAATCACTACGTTTGGTTTTTTGAAATTCAAAAACAGTATATAATTATATATAATGTTATTTATCGAATTTAGGTGGGCTAGCAACATCAGCCTATTTTTATAATATTATACTTGATCTATAGGAAAGTCATGAACTTCAAATTTAGAGTCGTTAACACTGCCATAATGTCTACATTATTATCATTTCTGATGACGATGTTTATTACATTTATCAATTTAGGGTTGTCAGAGGACTTTTTTATAAACTTTCTCAATGCATGGAAAGTTGCTTTGCCAACAGCATTCGTCGCTGTCTTAATCATCGGTCAACCCGTGCAAAAGTTAACCAAGCGCATTTTAGAGCCACAATAAAAGGCTATTATAATAAACGCACTTAATGAATAGTCCATAGCAGATCTGTCATCCCAACAATTATTTTTGTGCTAACTTTGACCATGCTCAGCTTTAATCCTGTCAGCCATTTTTTCAGCGATCATAATAGTAGGTGCATTGGTATTGCCGCTGATTAAGGTTGGCATGACTGAGGCATCGATGACACGCAGTCCGCTTACACCGCGCACTTTTAACTCCAGATCTACGACCGAGCGATCATCTGAGCCCATGCGGCAAGTACCAACAGGGTGATAGATGGTATCGGATCTATTGCGAATATAACCCAGCATGCCGTCTTTTTCAATATACGGAGCAGGGTAGTCTTCGGTGATGTATTTTGCGATTGGGGCTTCTTGCATGATCGCTCGGGTACGCTCTGCACCAGCCACCATATATTCTACGTCTTTAGGGTGAGATAGGTAGTTTGGGTCAATCAGCACTGCGTCAGAAGGGTCAGCGGAGTTGAGTCTGACAGTGCCGCGACTTTCGGGGCGCAGATAGCAGCTGTGACAAGAGATGGCGTAGCCGCGTTTGAGCTCACGACCATGATTCACCACTCGTGAGATGACAAAGTGTAGTTGGGTATTTGGCCATTCTTGCGGATCCTCGCCGACGCTAAAGAAAGCACCCGCTTCAGCATAATTGGTCGATAGCATGCCAGTGCCATCTTTTCGCCATTGTGAAAGCGCTTTAAGGAAGTTTTTGCCACCAATCATGCCGATACCGATGACATCCGTGGTGTTTACCTCGTAATCAAATACCACATCCAAATGATCCTGTAGATTGCCACCGATTTCAGGCGCATCTACCACGACATCTATACCGTGTGACTGCAAGTGTTCAGCAGGACCTATGCCCGATAACATGAGAACTTTGGGTGAGCCAAAGGTTCCTCCTGATAATATGACTTCATGACGCGCCATAACGGTTTGTTTAACCCCATCTTTTTCATAAACAACGCCGACTGCCTGATTGTCTTCAATGATGACGTGGTTGGCTTGCGCATGGGTAATGATCGTCAGGTTTGGCCGGTTTTGTACTGGATGTAGATAAGCGGCAGCGGCAGAGCAGCGTTGACCTTGTTTCTCTCCATGAAAGTGCGTCACTTGATACAGACCAACGCCCTCTAGTTTTTTGCCATTGAAGTCTTGGTTATGCTCAAGTCCATTGGCTATCCCTGCCTCTACGAATGCTTTAGAAACTTCACGAGGACTGAGTAAATCACTGACGTGCAGTGGCCCGCTATCACCATGCAGCGCATCGCTACCGTGAACATTGTTTTCTGACTTGATGAAGTAGGGCAGGACATCATCAAAGCCCCAGCCTTCGCAGCCTTGCTCCACCCAGCGCTCATAATCTAAAGGACTGCCACGAGTGTAGATCATGGCATTAATGGCTGATGAGCCACCCAAACACTGCCCACGAGGTTGGAAGCCGCGGCGGTTATTGAGGTGGGTTTGCGGCGTAGTATGAAAGCACCAGTTATTTAATTTAAGCGGTTTGCCAGGGACGAGAAGGATGAGCCCTGCAGGGACGCGAACAGCAAGGTCTTTGCCCTCACCGCCGTACTCTAACAAGCAAACACTGATGTCGGGGTTTTCTGTCAGCCGGCTAGCGAGCACACAACCTGCAGAACCGCCACCAACGATGACGTAATCAAATTTTGCGTCAAATTCCATTTTTATATTCCTTATAGCTTCCATGCCAATCAAACTGGAGAGCTAGCTTTCCAGTATATAGGTCATTGATTAGTATAGACCTAACAGAATACTGACGCTAGGCATTCATTCAATCTTCAATGGCGCATATTTCAGAGCGCACAATAAAGCGTTTGCCTTCAGGTATTTCCAGTGAAAAGCTAGCACCGCGACCATCGACTATATCGATAGTTAAGTCAGTATGTTGCCAGAGTTTATACTGAGCTTTACCCATATAAAATGGACAGCCAGCAAGCTCACCGACGAGTACGTCTTGACCGCCAACTTTGAACTCACCCAGCGGATAACACATCGGTGAGCTGCCATCGCAGCAGCCGCCAGATTGATGGAACATCAGATCACCGTGTTTGGACTTTAATAACTCAATTAACGCAACGCAGGCTTCTGTCGCTTCAAGTTTCATATCGTGCTCCTTGTTTTTAAACTTTTACCCAAACTAATCGGTAAAAAATATAAAAGGTCGTATCATCTTCACTCACATCATTCATAGCATGTGGCTGAAAACGATACGACCTAGCGTTAGTGATTAAGTGATGTTTTGTGACTAAACGTACCAATCACTAAGATGATTGCAATATCTACATAGAGTAGTCAATCACGATACGTCCCTCAATCTTGCCATCACGCATACGATCAAGAATGTCATTGATATTCTCAAGCGGCTCAGCGGCAACGGTCGCTTTTACTTTACCTTCCGCCGCCATATCTAGCGACTCTTGTAGGTCCAGGCGTGTACCAACGATTGAGCCACGAATGGTAATACCATTTAGTACCGTATCAAAGATAGAGACAGGGAAGTCGCCTGTTGGCAGACCATTACAGACTAAAGTACCACCGCGGCGTAGCATGGTTAGTGCTTGATCAAAGGCCTTAGAGGAGACGGCTGTCACTAGCACACCATGAGCACCGCCGATCTCTTCTTGCAGATACTCACCAGGATCGGTGTTTTTGGCATTGACGGTGACTTTTGCCCCCAGTTTTTTGGCAAAATCGAGCTTTTCATCGTCAATATCGACGGCAGCAACGTTCAGTCCCATGGCAATGGCGTACTGTACCGCCATGTGACCAAGTCCACCGATACCTGAAATGACGACCCAATCACCTGGTTTGGTGTCTGTCATTTTCAGACCTTTATATACCGTCACACCTGCACATAGAACTGGTGCAATCTCAACAGAGTCAACGCTCTCAGGGATAATGCCAACATAGTCAGCATCTGCCAATACGTATTCTGCAAAGCTACCATTCACTGAATAACCAGAGTTCTCTTGACTTAGGCACAGGGTTTCCCAGCCACCTAGACAGTGCGTACAGTGACCACAGGCAGAGTAGAGCCAAGGCACACCGACACGGTCGCCTTCTTTGACATGCTTAACACCTTCACCCACAGCAGTGATCAGGCCGACACCTTCATGACCAGGGATAAACGGGGGGCTTGGTTTGACTGGCCAATCGCCTTCGACAGCATGCAGGTCGGTATGACAGACACCTGATGCCTGCATTTTTACTACAATTTGACCAGGACCTGGGGTAGGGATATCAACTTCTTCAATCTGCAGAGGTTGGTTGAACTCATGCAGAACCGCAGCTTTCATTTTATTACTCATGGTATAACTCCTTATTACTAGCAGTCACTAATGCTCGACTTAGTCTTTTAAACTGCCAATTATTTTACATGTAGATGCTTAGTAAGCATCAAGTTTGTACCTTACGCTTCCTTGTAAGGCGCTTTAGCAAATAGTGTTTAAAAGAACCCCATCGCTTTTGGACTATACGATACCAGCATGTTTTTGGTTTGCTGATAATGATCAAGCATCATTAGATGGTTTTCGCGGCCGATACCCGATTGCTTGTAGCCACCAAATGCAGAATGCGAAGGATAGATGTGGTAGCAGTTGGTCCACACGCGACCTGCTTGGATGCCACGTCCGAAGCGATAGGCTTTGTGTACACTGCGTGTCCAGACTCCAGCACCAAGACCATATAAGGTGTCATTGGCAATGCTCATGGCCTCTTCGTCGTCTTTAAATTTCGTGACGGCAAGTACTGGCCCAAAGATTTCCTCTTGGAACACGCGCATGTCGTTAGTGCCTTCAAAGATAGTGGGCTGTACATAGTAGCCATCTGCAAGGTCGCCGTCATGCTTGGCTTGTTCGCCACCGACCAATACTTTGGCCCCTTCTTTTTTGCCAATATCCAGATAAGATAGGATTTTTTCTAACTGGTCTGTGCTGGCTTGGGCGCCAATCATGGTATCAGTATCTAATGGATTGCCCATTTTGATGGCTTTGACGCGCTCGATACAGCGCTTCATAAACTCATCATAAATGCTCTCGTGTACTAATGCGCGCGACGGACAAGTACAGACTTCACCTTGGTTGAGCGCAAACATCACTAGACCTTCGACCGCTTTGTCCAAGAAATCATCGTCTTCGTCCATGACATCAGCAAAGAAGATATTTGGACTCTTACCACCCAGCTCTAGTGTCACTGGAATGATGTTTTCACTAGCATACTGCATGATTAAGCGACCAGTAGTCGTCTCACCAGTGAAGGCCACTTTATTGATACGTGGATTGGAGGCAAGCGGCTTACCAGCTTCTACCCCGAAACCGTTGACCACGTTGAGGACACCTTTTGGTAAGATATCAGCAATCCCGATCGTCTCTAGCATATAAAGAATAGAGGCAGGCGTTTGCTCTGCAGGCTTGAGTACTATACAGTTACCCGCAGCAAGCGCAGGGGCTAGTTTCCATACTGCCATGAGGATTGGAAAGTTCCATGGGATAATTTGGCCGACGACACCCAGTGGCTCATGGAAGTGATAAGCAACCGTGTCATCATCAATTTGACTGATGCCGCCTTCTTGTGCACGAATGGCACTGGCAAAATAGCGAAAGTGATCGATGGCTAACGGAATGTCTGCTGCTAGGGTTTCACGTACAGGCTTACCGTTTTCATACGTTTCGGCAATGGCGATGGCTTCTAAATTGGCTTCCATCTTATCTGCAATTTTGAGCAGTAGATTAGCACGTTCAGCGACGCTGGTTTTACCCCAAGCGTCTTTGGCGGCGTGGGCAGCGTCTAAGGCTTTTTCGATATCTGCTTCTTTTGAACGGGCGACTTGGCAGATGACTTTACCGTCGATGGGGCTGGTATTGTCAAAATACTCTCCATCGGCTGGTGCGACCCACTCACCATTGATAAAGTTGTCATATTTTTTGCGGAATTGGACGGGGCTGTTTTCTGTATTGGGATAAGCGTGTAGCATTAACGACTCCTTGTTGTATTAATTTATAAAGCAAATAAACGTTCAAGCCTTTAATATATGATCTTTTGAGGTCGTATCTATAAAGTCACTTGCACGGTTTTGCCGGATCTTCCTGATCAGGTTGTCAGTCTATCGTACTGAACTTTTGTATATAAGCATAGTTACTTTTAGTAAAGCAAATCAGGTTGTTTCATAAATTTAGGTTATGCATAAGTATCTGCTTAAATTGGTTCGAAAACTTGGTACAGCTGTTATAATTGCTACCATTATGATGCTACGACGGTAGTTTCCTTTTTCTTATGTTATTGGTTGGTTTGGATATATGCGTCAATCTTCTGCTCTTAATATCTTAAAAACAGGTCAAAATGTGTTTTTGACTGGCTCAGCAGGTTCAGGTAAAACTTATACTCTCAACCAGTACATCGATTACTTACGCGCGCGCCGTGTGCCAGTTGCCGTGACTGCTAGTACGGGTATCGCGGCGACACACATGAACGGCACGACTATCCATAGTTGGTCGGGTATAGGCATCAAAGACGAGTTGTCTGATCGTGATTTGACCAATTTATCGCGTAAGCAGTTTTTAGCAGACAGACTAAAAGACACAGCGGTATTGATCATCGATGAGATTTCCATGCTGCATGCCAAGCAGCTTAATCTAGTCAACCAAGTGCTCAAGCATGTGCGCAAAAATGATGCTGCATTTGGTGGTATTCAAGTGGTGGTCGCAGGAGATTTTTTTCAGTTACCACCGATTGGGAGTAAGGGTGAGAGCAATCGAGAAAAGTTTGCTTTTATGTCTGAGGCTTGGCTCGATGCTAAGTTCCATATTTGTTATTTATCCGAGCAGCATCGGCAAGTCAGTGAGGCCGCTAATAGTGGTCTCGATCTGGATGATATTCTCAATCAGATTCGCAGACAAGAAGTCACTTTTGAGGCGATTGCGGCATTGGAAGCTACCTTTGATCAAAACGTCGATATCAATCGCACCCGTCTCTATACCCACAACCTCAACGTCAATAAAATTAATGATAAAGAACTGGCAGCGCTTGAAGGTGAAACCATGCGGTTTGAGGCCACCGCGACAGGTGATAGCAAACTGGTTGAGACACTCAAAAAGACTGTGCGCACCCAAGATGAGCTGATTCTAAAAGTTGGTGCTAAGGTGATGTTTATCAAAAACAACACTGAGCTTGGTGTGTCCAACGGTACCATGGGTGAGTTGATAGGCTTTGCTGCTGTCAAAGTTGATGACAGTCAGAATGATAGTAATGCCTTAATCGACAATGAGGATGGTGTCGATACAGATAACACTACCGACAGTGAGACAGATACTGCTAAGAACGCCAAAGACAACGCTAAAAAAGATCAAAAAAACCCAAAGAGTAAGAAAGCCGTCACGCAAAAAATGCCAGTGGTCAGACTCAATTCAGGCCGCGAGGTCATCGCTGAGCCTGAAGAGTGGATCATCGAAGATGAGACGGGAGATGTGCTAGCAAGTTACCTGCAAGTGCCGCTCTGTCTGGCATGGGCGATTACCATTCATAAATCGCAAGGCATGACTTTGGACGCGGCTGAGATTGATTTATCGCGTACTTTTGAGCTTGGGCAAGGCTACGTGGCACTATCACGGCTCAAATCGCTGGCAGGTTTGCAGCTGCTTGGTATAAATAAAATGAGCTTGCAACTTGATCCATTGGCGCGGGGCGCTGATAAGCGCTTTTTGGAGTTGTCGGAAGACGCCGATGCCAACTATGCGATGCTCGATGAAAAAAGCATGACGCAGGCTCATGATAAGTTTATTTTAAAATCAGGTGGCACGCTCAGTAAGTCAGTCATTGAGGCCTATGCCAGTCTACAAAAAAGACGCCATGAGCGCCTGCAAGCGCAGCAAGAAAAGAAGCAAAAGCGTGGTAATCAGGTTGCTGATAAATCTGAGAGTACATTGGTTGCGACGCGGCTATTATTAGAAGAGAGTCTGTCTATCGCTGATATTGCACAGACGCGTGAGCTTGCGCAGTCGACGATTATGCGCCATATTAGTGAGCTTAAACGCCAAGACCCAAGCCTTGCATGCGATCATCTGCGCCCTGAAGATGAGGTGATGACAGCTGTTGGTAATGCTTATGTGGCGATTAAAGTGGCCAATAACCCCAATGACTTCAATGATGATGGCAGCGTAAAAATTAAGCCTATTTACGAGAGTCTCAAACAAAGCGTTGATTATAATACTATTCGTTTGGCGCTGATCTTTATTACCCCTTAATGCTTTTTTATCAGTACTAATTATCAGTACTAACCTTCTATGTTCACTTACATCACTTCCTACCTTTATAGCGATACCTTGTTATGCCTGATTTTTCTAGCGCCACCTACCGACTTACGTCAGACCCTGCTGTAGCAGCGGCAGGGTTTCATGCAACCAGCGAGCACACGCAGCCGCTGAGAGTCGCCATTAATGGTTTCGGGCGTATAGGGCGAAATGTCCTGCGCGCGCTGCTAGAGCGTTTTGAAGTGTTAGGCCGCGCCATTCATGTAGTCGCCATCAATGATTTGGCACCAGCCGATATTTTATTGCATTTACTAAAGTTTGACAGTACTCATGGTCGATTGAGTCGTCTTGGCGTCAGTGCAGACATAGTAGACAGTATGGCTGATGAATATAGCCAAACCCAACTGTGCTTGACCAAAAATAACCACACCTACTGTATCCGTATGCTTTCAGAGCCAGATCCCAAACAGTTGCCTTGGCAGACGCTAGGAATCGATGTGGTATTGGAGTGTACAGGATATTTTCGTTCTTACGACCAAGCGCATCAGCATATCGAAGCGGGTGCTCAGCAAGTTATCATTGGCGCCGCGCCTTTTGATGATGTAGACGCTTGCATTGTGATGGGTGTTAATACCGAGCTACTGACATGTGAGCTACCGATAATTTCAAGCGTATCTTGTACTACGCAGGCATTGGTACCGCTGATAGATACGCTTGATAAGGCTTTTGGTGTGCAGTCGGCCATGATGACCGAAATTCATGCGGTGACCGCTGATCAAACGGTACTGGATCAGGCGCATCGTGATCCAAGAAGAGCGCGGGCGTCAGGGCATAATATCATTCCTACTACTTCTAGCAGTATTGCAGCGACAGAGCGTGTATTGCCAAGCATGGTAGGTAAGATTAACGGTCATTCTATTCGTGTGCCAACCATCAACGTCGCCGCTATTGATGTGACCTTTGTATTCAACGCGCCAGATGTCAGTGTCGATGCGATGCGAGAAGTGCTTATATCTGCGAGCCAAGCGCATTTGCTCGATATCATGACCTATACTGAGGAACCACTGGTCTCAAGTGATTTCATTCATCAGTCTGAGTCGCTTATCATCGATGGTCAGCAGCTTATGCAGGTGGGTAGTCAATACAAGGTTTTTGCGTGGTATGATAATGAGTGGGGCTATGCCAATAGGCTGCTTGATATGTGTTTGCATCTGGCCTCTAGCAAGCAAGCATAATCCAAAAAACGCTTAGTGATAAAATAATTAAAGTTTTTTTAGATATGCGCTTGCATTCTTATTTCATATCGCTATAATGATGCACAAATGGAGACGTGGCAGAGCGGTTGAATGCACCGGTCTTGAAAACCGACAAGGGTTCATAGCCCTTCGAGAGTTCGAATCTCTCCGTCTCCGCCAAATTCAAAAAGCCCCAATCAGTCAATGATTGGGGCTTTTTTATGTCTTTAATAACTGTCCAAACCAACGCACATTAACTAAAAGTAAAAGGGATGATTGGCTTCTGTAGAGACTGCTTATTCATAGAAGCGACTGATATCAATATTGCCTGTAAATGCTACTTCGAAAGGTTATTGGTGAATTTAATCTTTTGACCATCAGCTAAGGTGATGACACCGTCGCTGATTTCTATCGTCACGTCTTGTGCATTTCTAATGGCGCGCATAACATTAATATCTTCAATACTGCTTTCAATCACAATCTTACCTGATTGTTCAGGCGCTATGGGCGGTTCGAACCTTGTGAGCGGTATATTGAAACGTTTGCCTTTGGTCAGCTTGGCATCCTTCATCAGCAGTGAACCTCTAAAGCTGTTAATGGCAACTGTGCCATCATTAGACAGCATAAATTGTAACTTCACTTGATTCAAACTATCACTACTGCTGGTCTTCACGGGAAGTAGGGCGACAGAATAGGTTTGTGCCTGATTAGTACCTGTTTGTTGATTGATGATGACAGGGCTTTTTCTACCGGTTGGATTGTTAGGGTGCCGGCGTTCATATTCACGCTGCTGTATCAACGCTTGCTTGATAGTGATGCGCGGCATCGCTCCTGACTCGTATGCACCGCTAAGCTTCATACGCAGCATATAGCGGCTAAGAAGCTGTCTGTCGCTCTCAGGTAGCTGCTCAAAAGTATCCCCTAGCTTTTTTTGCCAGTGATCAGAGTCAGTGGGTATGGTTCTTTTGCTAGGATCAACTTGAGGCTGTGAGCAGCCATGCACGATCGGCAGAGCTGCTAACATGATCGTTAATAATAAAGCCTTATGAAAACGCTGATACAAACCCGCCATCGTATACCTCCTTGTATACTCATTAATAACAACGACTGCTTTGTTAATATATAGTCAATCCACAATAAAAGAGATACAACCCATATCATGAAATAGCTTAGGCAGATTATTCTCCATCCAGCCTTGGCGTAGAAACTTAGCTTGAGCCCATTTCTTTTCAATGGGATTAAGATCAGGACTGTACGGTGGTAGCCACAAAATACGATGACCATGTCTGTTGAGTAGTTTTTGGATACGCTTATTTTTATGAAACCGAGCATTATCCATGACAATAACGCATTTGGTTTTAAGGCTTGGGATTAGTGTTCGTTTGCACCAGTTGTAGAATATGGTGCTGTTAATATTCTGCTCAAAGTAATCAAGCGCAAACAGCATTTTTTCATACAATGCCCCGATGACATTCGTACGCTTTTTTGCTTGCCAGTTGTAGCTATCTATACAGGGTGTACCTATCGGTGCATAGCCATGAGAGCGGATAGTCTCGTGCTCAAAGCCGCTTTCATCCATATAGACAATGGGATAGCCTTGCTGTTTAAAGTGATCAAGCCTACTCTGGAATATCGCTCTTTTGATCGGACAGGCTTTTGGATGTTCCAAGGTCTTTTTTTTGACTGATACCAAGACGCTTTAAGGCAATCTCAATGCCTGATTTGCTACAATTTAAACGCTGTGCTCGCTCATACATGTAATCGTCTGGATATTGCGCAACGTCTTGAAGAAGTGCTTCATTTGGTATTTTACTGGGTGCTTTATCCCGAGATTGTTTGATTGTTGGGTTTTTCAACCAGCGTTGTAATGCCGTCTTGCTAACGTCATAGAAAGTACACGCTTCACGAATAGTCATGTCTTTGTTTTTGACGCTTTTGATCACTTGCGCCCGGAAGTCTGCAGAATAAGTCATCGTTATTAATATCTTTCTCTTAGTTTTAATAGTATTGTATCTTATTTATAAAAGACCGACTATACCTCGTTTGATAGCATGTTGGGTTTAATTATAGCTAAATACAGTCTTAAACTTAATGTAGGGTGAGAGACAGTTATATTTGAGCATAAAAAGAAGGGCTAATAAGTAGAAATATAGTCGGAGCACTTTTAAATCGCTATGATGTTACCCGCCCTAGATGTACTTAGTGTACTATCTGCGGTCGGTCGCCTTGTAGCGATTTTAAAATTCCTTGACTATAGAATAAATAAGAGAATCTAAAAACAACAAAAAAAGACCAAGCGCAATTAAGCAAACTTGGTCTTTCAATATTGGAGCGTGTTCTAAAAATAAAAAGTTTTAATCGTTATTTTGAAGCTCAGACAGTGGGTGAGTAATGCTATTGTCGTGTGTCACTACGATAGCTTTATCGATGATATGCTGGCTAACACCGCTTTTGCGCAAGGTCTCAATGAATAGCTCATCATGCGCTAAGGTATAGTCTTGATGGTCACGGTCGAGACCTTGACGAATGTAGAGGCGGATTAGGCCTTGAATGCGTTTGAAACCAAGCTCTGATGAGGTTGATTCTAGTAACTCAATCATCTCTTCAGAAAGACGAATACTAACTGGGCGCGTGACTTTTTGCGGATGATCAGAAAATTTATTTTTTATGCGTACAGGTATCATAGTAAACCATTACTTATAGTGAGTAGGAATAAAGGATTTTGATAAAAATGATGGGCAACCTGTCATATGTCTTTATGATACGAATGATTGCTCAAGAGTATTCTAGATAAGTATTATAAACTGAAATTTATCAACACCTCTTACCATACAACAAAATCGTCTAAAAGAATACCAGCGCCCGCAAAAACAGTTAGCCATAAAAAAACCTTCATCAATATAGATGAAGGCTTCTTATAATATGGCTCCCCAACCTGGGCTCGAACCAGGGACACACGGATTAACAGTCCGACGCTCTACCAACTGAGCTATTGGGGAATAAATTGTTATAACGGTAAACTTGCTAAGCTTGTTTACGTTATGTGGAGCGTATTTTAGCCAAGTAGTTAGGGTCTGTCAACCTTAATAAGCGATTAAAGGCAGTTTTTTCTTTTAATGCCTGATTATCAGGTGTTTGGTGCTATTTGTTAGCTCATTAATTGCCAGAGACAGAGGGTTGGCTGATAAAAGACAGCGTCATGAAAGTGACAGACATAAAAAAACCCTCAACAAACTGATGAGGGTTTTGGCAAATGCCATAATTGAATCTAAGATGATTCAAAGTACTTATGTTCGCAGAGATAGCTGAGCATATATAAAGCAGCTACTTGCTAAAATATGGCTCCCCAACCTGGGCTCGAACCAGGGACACACGGATTAACAGTCCGACGCTCTACCAACTGAGCTATTGGGGAATAAGGCGTGAGGGTTAATAATCTCACAGTTACTTAACGTAGACGCTTGAGAATAGACTCTTGCGAGTTGTTGCTAAGTGGGGCGTATTCTAGCAAAGATAAAAAATACGTCAAGCCTTTTTTGTACAATCTCTTAAAATTAGAAGTTTTTGCTTAAATAAGCGCCATTAATAGCATATTTACTATTAGTAGACCTAAAAGAGCAGACCTAAAAGCTGTGTAAAAAGACGACTATGATAAAAGTGGTGAATTAGAAGTGGGAAGGCAGTTTTTGGCTTTAAGTGCTTTTTAGCTTTAAATACTAAGCGTCAATCATGAAGGCTGTATGAAAATGGCACACTTACTTGCGAAGTCACAACATTAATTATAGAGCGTTATATTATAATTATTTTGATTTTATCAATATAGATAACGTCAAGATAGCTAACGGAAAGGCGTATTAAATATGCACAAGATAGCCCTCTGATTGCGAAAATTGATATCCGATAATTCTATGTCAAAACTATTCCTAATAGAACATTAATAAAAAGGACATTTCTAATGGCTGACTCTCCTGAAAAATCACACATCCTCATCACTGGCGCGACTTCTGGTATTGGTTATCAACTGGCTAAAGATTACTTAGCAGCAGGCCACGAGGTGTACGCGGTTGGCCGTGATGACGATGCCTTATCTGAGCTAAAAAAACTAGGCGCCATACCAATCGACTTGGATCTAATGGATCGTGACAAAGTCATTGAGGCCTTTGATAAAATCGACCAGATTGATTTAGCGATTTGTGGTGCGGGGATGTGCGAGTATTTAGACATGCCAAATTTTGATAGCAGTGTCTTTATGAAAGTGATGTCTGTCAATATGGGCACGTTATCGCATGCCATTGAAGGGGTATTACCCAAGCTGATTGCGTCACAGGGACGTTTGGTTGGCCTTGGCTCTGCATCGGCCTATGTTCCATTTGCTCGTGCTGAGGCCTATGGTAGCTCAAAGGCAGCGATTCATTATTTGATGAAAACCTTGCAAATTAGCTTAGCGCCCCATAATGTCGACGTCAGTCTGGTAGTACCAGGGTTTGTAAAAACGCCGATGACCAAGCAAAATGACTTCCCAATGCCATTTATTCAAACCACCGAGCAGGCAAGCCAAGCCATTCGTGACGGCATCGAAAATGGTGATGAGGTAATTGAGTTTCCCAAAAAGCTTACTTTACCGCTTAAGACGCTAGGATTGCTACCTGATCTGCTATGGCAGCAAGTCAGTGAAAAGCTTTACAAAGATAATTAATAGATTTTTTGGCGTAGGCTGGGTTTTTAACCCAGCATTATTACTTGTAAACAACCAAATAGAAGAAGCTGCAAATATGTCATTCATCCGTCGTAAACATTCAGCAGATAAAAATAATAATCAAAATAGTAAGATTGCAAATGCTACTACCAATGCTGATGAAGTACCTGCCAAAAAACGCATCGCTATCATAGGCTCTGGTGTATCTGGATTGACTTGTGCCCATTACTTATCTAAGCCGCCTTTGGCCAGTCAATATGCAGTGACGATATTTGAGGCCAATGATTATATCGGTGGCCATGTAAATACCATCGATGTGACGCTGCAGTATGGTAAAAAGGAAAAAGGGCTGTTTGCAAAGGATAAGCATGTAGAAAAGAGTGCGATAGATACGGGTTTTATCGTGTTTAATGAGCGTACTTATCCTAACTTTTTTCGCCTGCTTGATGACTTGCAAATACCCTTTCAGGTAACGGACATGAGTTTTTCAGTAAAAAACAGCGCCCAAAAATTTGAATACAACGGACATACAATCAATACGCTGTTATCGCAGCGCAAAAATGTATTGAGTCTTAAGTTTTGGCGATTTATTAATGACATTTTGCAGTTTAATAAGCATATCAAACAGCTACGTCAAGAGTTTGAGACCGCGCGTATAGAAGGGCAAGACACCAGTGTTTTCACTGAGCAAACTCTTGGTCATTATTTGGCAAGTAAGCGTTATGGGCGGTTGTTTACCGATAACTATCTGCTACCCATGGTTTCCGCGATTTGGTCGACCAGCCTGGAAGAAGTACAAGACTTACCCTTGATATTCTTTGCACGATTCTTTGACAATCACGGTCTACTAGACATTGTCAATCGTCCGCAGTGGTTTACGATTAAAGGTGGCTCCAAACAGTATGTCAATAAGCTCATTCCACGCTTTGTTAAGGCAGGGGGCACGGTTCGAGTCAATACTCCTGTGCAGTCGGTGGTGCGTCATGAGGGTCATGTCACACTAACCGTCACAGATAATAATATGACGACTGCGAAAGATAAGATAGATGCGCAAGAGTTGGTTTTTGATGAGGTTATCTTTGCTTGTCATGCCGATACGGCGCTGAAGCTATTAAAAGATGTCAGTGTAAATGAGGCTGAAGTGTTAGAGAATTTTCGTTTTACTAAAAATACGGCGGTGCTGCATACGGATAGCAAGCTGCTACCGAAAAAGCCGTTGGCATGGGCAAGTTGGAACTACTTGCTTGATGATGAGCTGCTTGATGGCGAGCTGATTGATGAAGAGTCAGACAAAGAGCAGACGCTAAAAGATCAGCAACTAGCTTCAAAGCCAACAGCATCAAAACAAGCAGCTGCAAAGCAGACAGCGTCAAAGCCAGTACTGACGTATCATATGAATATCTTGCAGCGTCTGACCAAGCAGCACAACTATCTGGTTACTCTCAATCCGTCTACACTCAACAGCAGTATTGACGAAGCACAAGCCATTAAAAGCATTCATTATAGTCATCCGATTTTTGATAAAGAGATGATTGCTGCGCAAAATGAGTGGTCACGCATCTCTGGCAATGGTTTACAGACGCATTTTTGTGGTGCATATTGGTTTAATGGCTTCCATGAAGATGGGGTGCGTAGCGGGCTGCGAGTGTGTCAGGCACTCGGTAGCGCAATTGACATCAAAGAGACAGTAGATCCAAACCATTTGCCTGATGGCGATAGCGCACATACGCCATTTCGTTATAAAGATATGCCTATCAAAGCAGACAGAAATACTCGTAAGCTGCAAAAGCGCCAAGTGATGAGTGCGACTACCAACCAAGAGCTCAATGATTATGTAGCTAGCTTGCAGCAGGAACCTCAGGCACCGATCAAGCAAAAGCGTGGTCTTTTTGGTCGCCGTAAAGTGAAGAGTTAATGAGGTCAAATTGTTGGGTGTTGAAGGATGAGACCCAACAAATTATCTATAAAAGAGAATGTTATGCCCACCAAAGAGCAGTCGTCTGACCCTACAAAAACTAAAACAGCAACCTTGATGCCGCATCAAATACTTCATGGCACGACATGGCATAGTCGTTTATTGCCAAGTGTGCATAAGTTTGCGTATCCGTATCGCTACTGGGGCATCAATATCAGTGCTTTGGCGGCAGGGCAGGCATTACCCGAAGTGAATGCAGCAGTCGATAAAAGCAAGTTTCTAAAAAAACTGCCCTTTAATAAAATGCTAGCAAAAGCTTTGCCGCTGTTTTCTGCTCAGCATAAAGCTTTGCAGCAATTTTATCCTGATGACTATTTGCAACAATTAGAGCAAAAGGATGTAGGTAGTACTGATGATACGACTAATGAAAGTAGGGTTAATCCAATCAATGACGACGTTAATCCTATGCAAGCTTTGCAGCAGCGTTTAAACCAAGCCTTTATTCATAATACTGATAGTGCTCCAACAGGTGATATGATCGGTATGATGGTTTGTCGTAATGTGGGTGTGTACTTTAGCCCAGTCAATTTTTATTTGGGCTTTGATAAGCAGCGAGTGCCGACTCATCTTTTGGCTGAGGTATCTAATACCCCTTGGGATAAGCGTCATTATTATGGGTTTTTACTTGATGGCACGGACACAGAGTTTTGTCATGATAAAGATTTTCATGTATCACCCTTTAATCCTATAGACCAGCTATATCGCTGGCAGGTAAAAGTGACAAAACAAGCAGATGACTGCCTACAAGTCCGTATCGCTATCAATATCAGTGATGTGCGTGGTGAGGTGCTTAAAACAGGTATTAAGATGACAGGCGTACCCATGAGCGCGGATACGGTTCGTGACAGTCTACGGAAAAACCCGCTAATGAATATCACCTCACTGACACGAATCTATTGGCATGCGCTTAAGCTCTATGCGATTAAAAAAGTACCTTATATTAACTATGACGAAAAACTGGTAGACAGTCAGCAGGATGACTCAAAAAGTCCCAGTTAGCTATTTGGTTTTAGCATAGTGAGCGCAGTTAAGAGAGTTTTAAACAGCAGGTGAAGAAATAAAAACGTATGAATAAGGATGTTAACACTATGCCAACTAGGCCAACCGACCGCACACCTAACTCAAAGCTAGAGAAGCTTAGTGCTCATGTGAGCAAAACAGTGAATGACAGCGCTTTTGCTAAGCCTGTAAGTAACAGTGTGAACTATTTGGCGAGACAGGCGATATGTCGCGCATTAAAAAACTTACAATTTGGGAGTTTGACTCTCATTGAGGCCTATGGCAAAGGTACTGCAAATCGTCAAACCTTTGGTGAGGACGTCAAAAAACCTAATGGAAAAACCCCCGCTCACCTTAGTAGCTCAGCGGTAGGCCGACATCCACTACATGTCACTATGAAAATTCATGATGCCAATGTTTATCGCCGACTGTTATTTGGTGGCTCAATTGCGCTTGCCGATAGCTATATCGAGGGTGAGTGGGATACGGAAGATTTAACAGGTTTGATACGACTGGCTGCACGTAATCTAGCCGTGTTTAATGGTCTGGAGAACCGCTTCGCCGGGTTGAGTAAAGCTCTAGAAAAAGCCAAGCATCGACTGCGCGGCAATGACAAGGCAGGGTCAAAGTCCAATATATTAGCGCATTATGATTTGGGTAATGCCATGTACGAGCGTTTTTTGGATCCGACCATGATGTACTCATCAGCGGTCTATGTAACGCCTGATACGTCTCTAGCGCAGGCACAGCAACATAAACTGGCGCTCATCTGTCAGCGCTTGCAGTTGAGGGAAAATGACCACGTCATAGAAATTGGTACTGGCTGGGGAGGCTTTGCTATTTATGCCGCCACCCATTATGGCTGTCAAGTAACCACGACGACCATCTCTGATGCACAGTATACTGAGGCGCAGCGCCGTATCGAAAAAGCAGGACTGTCGAGCAAAATCAGGCTGCTCAAGCAAGACTATCGTGAACTAACAGGGCACTATGACAAACTGGTCAGTATTGAGATGATTGAGGCCGTCGGTTATGAATACCTACCGACGTTCTTTGCAAAATGTAATAGTTTACTTAAACCAACAGGGTTGATGGTGCTGCAAGCCATCACCTTTAACGATCAAAATTATGAAGACTATTTAAAGTCAGTGGACTTTATCCAGACGCATATTTTCCCTGGTGGCTGCTTACTGTCCAATCAAGAGCTAACTAAGCAGTTTACTGAGCAGACTGATATGGTTATCAAGCAACTACATGATTACGGCTTTGATTATGCTCATACCTTGCGTGATTGGCGTGCTGACTTTTTGGCACAGCGCGACGCTATCCGCGCCCTCGGTTATGATGAAGCCTTTATTCGTTTGTGGGCGTTTTATTTTGGCTACTGTGAAGGTGGGTTTTTGGAACGGACGATTGGCGTTGTACAAGTCACCGCGGTGAAGCCAGATAATACCGACACGCTGCATTTTTCTGATTTACCAGCTGCAGATACGTTGACCGCTTGATCAATGAATAAGTTAACTTAACTTAATGATAAGCATAAGTAGACAATAGATAGATAGGCAATAAGTAGGTGATAAACAGGTGCAACCGTCATCGATATTTAGCTGCCATTATAAAACAATGTTGTAAAAGGAGACTGTCATGGGGTATGTATTTGTCTATCTAGCAGCTGTCGTTATATTTTTGGGTATTGATGCGGTCTGGCTCAAAACTATGACAGGGTTATTTTACGAAAAGCGCATCGGCCACTTGTTGGCTGATGAGCCAAACATGATAGCCGCAGGCGTGTTTTATATGTTTTATTTATTTGCTCTTTGCATATTGATCTTGTATCCGCAAATAAAAGCAGGCAGTTCGATCGGTTATATATTTTTATTAGGCGGTTTGATAGGTCTGATGGCTTATGGTACTTATGACTTTACCAGTTTAGCGCTATATAAAGGCTTTACTCTAGACACGGCACTAGTGGACTTTGTGTGGGGCGGACTGCTCACAGGGACGGTCAGTGCGGTTGTGGCATGGTTGGCATATCAGTTTAACTGGCTCAACTAAACCTTGTAAGCCTCTTTAGTATACTAATTACAGTCGGCTCACTAGTGCTGACTGGCGAATAATGACCAACAAGACACTGTGATAAAACACGTGATTCGCGCTACACTAGGGCGTGTCCTCATTTTTAGCCCATTTAGATGCAATAGCTCAGATTGAGGACACGCCCTAATGATCTATCGTTTATACAGCCCTAACAGAGCACTGCTAAATAAGGAATACTATGGCACAGTCCAACACTTCTTCAACCGCCAAAAAAGCCCCCTTAAACCACGAATTATATATGTCAATACTGATGACGCCTGACATGGCAAACTTCATTGGTAATGTTCATGGTGGTGATCTACTGAAAATGCTCGATCAAGTCGCTTATGCCTGTGCCAGTCGTTACAGTGGTAACTATGTAGTGACGCTATCGGTTGACCAAGTCATGTTTCGTGAGCCTATTTATGTCGGTGAATTGGTGACTTTTGCTGCCAGCGTCAACTATGTCGGTACGACATCGATGGAAGTAGGGATACGTGTTGAGGCCGAAGATGTGCGCGCGCGCACTATTCGCCATACCAATAGCTGCTACTTTACCATGGTTGCCATCGATGACAATGGTAAACCAACGCCTATTCCACCGCTAGATATCAAGACACCACTACAGCAATGCCGTGCTGATGCGGCACTTGAGCGTAAAAATATGCGTATGGGAAGCTCAAAGCGCCCCAGCTGTGATCTCGATAATGCAGATAATGAGCACGAGTGATGTTTTGAATAAGAGTCGATGCCAAAGATGATGCCCAAGATGCAAGCAGAGATTGAGGCGTTAGCGCTTGAGAACTGAGCATATCGTCTGGTTATTATTTATCCGATAGTGCACAAACAAAAGCCACCTTCATGGTGGCTTTTTGGTGGCATCTGCTGTTTTTATATTGGTTGTTAATAGGCTGAGATGAAGGATGAAACCTGCAATTATCCTTTAAAAAGAGCAGCTTGACCCCCATACTGTTGTAAACCTTACTTCATTATAACCTTTTATAAATACCAGGAAGAAAGCCATTATGCGAATGCCTGAACCGCGCTCGTCGCGTCAGTTAAACCAATTGGCCACTCAGCTGCAAGACGAAGCTGAAATCAGTGGTGTCAATGCCTCAGGGACACAAATATCAAGTCGTGCTTTTGAGATGGTCACGGACTTTGAGCCAGCTGGTGATCAGCCGCAGGCGATAGAGAAGCTGGTAAAAGGTATCGATGCTGGCATGGATGAGCAGTTGTTGCTTGGGGTCACTGGCTCCGGTAAGACTTATACCATGGCAAAAGTCATCTCTGAAAGCCAACGTCCCACCATTATCATGGCGCACAACAAAACGCTTGCCGCGCAGTTATATGGTGAGTTCAAAGCCTTCTTTCCGAACAATGCGGTTGAGTACTTTGTCAGCTATTATGACTACTATCAGCCTGAAGCTTATGTGGCGGCCAGTGATACCTTTATCGAAAAAGACAGTGCCATCAATGATCATATTGATCAAATGCGCCTATCAGCCACGCGGGCATTGTTAGAGCGCCGTGATGCCATTATCGTCGCATCCGTGTCTTGTATTTACGGTCTGGGTGATCCAGAAAGCTATTTGAAAATGCTATTACATATCGTCGTCGGTGATCGCGTAGATCGCACGGCGATGATTAAGCGCCTAGTTGAGATGCAGTATACGCGTAACGAGCTTGACTTTGGC
The DNA here is from genome assembly GCF_904846575.1 of Psychrobacter sp. H8-1. Lineage (NCBI taxonomy): Bacteria > Pseudomonadati > Pseudomonadota > Gammaproteobacteria > Moraxellales > Moraxellaceae > Psychrobacter > Psychrobacter sp. H8-1. The sequence continues at coordinate 2,171,666 of NZ_CAJHBG010000001.1, read as the reverse complement.
CGTGGTACTTATCGTTTGCGTGGTGAGATTTTGGATATCTATCCAGCAGAGTCTGAGCAGCTGGCTGTCCGAGTGCATTTGTTTGATGATGAAGTCGAGAAGATCACTTGGTTTGATCCCTTAACTGGCAAAACAGTGCGTAGTGTGCCACGTATCACCCTGTATCCGAAGTCGCACTATGTGACTCCGCGTAATAAGCTCGAGGCGGCAAGCCATACGATTCGTGATGAGCTTGAGCATCGTTTAGAGTATTTCCGTGACAATAATAAGCTGATTGAGGCGCAGCGTATCAAAGAGCGTACTCAATATGATCTCGAGATGATTCAACAGCTCGGCTACTGTAACGGCATCGAAAACTATTCACAGCACCTGTCTGGCCGTCCGTCAGGGGAGGCGCCGCCGACCTTGTTTGACTACATTCCAGAGGATGCGCTGCTATTTATCGATGAGTCGCATGTCACCGTGTCACAAGTTGGGGCAATGTATAAAGGGGACAGATCGCGTAAAGAAAACCTCGTCAATTATGGCTTTCGTCTGCCAAGCGCGATGAATAATCGCCCAATGAAGTTTGAAGAATGGGAGCGTATCAGACCTGCCACGATTTATGTGAGCGCCACGCCAGCGTTATACGAGCTTGAACGTAGCGAGCAAGTCGTCGAGCAGGTCGTGCGTCCGACAGGTTTGATTGATCCTGAGATTGAGATACGCCCTGTGCTGACGCAGGTAGATGATGTGTTGTCTGAAATTACCAAACGTCGTGAGCTCGATGAGCGCGTACTCATTACCACCTTGACCAAGCGCATGGCAGAGGATTTGACCAGTTATCTCAAAGAATATGATGTCAAAGTCGCTTATCTGCATTCAGACATCGATACCGTTGAGCGCATGCAGATTATTCATGAGCTGCGGACTGGTGTTCATGATGTATTGGTTGGCATTAACCTACTGCGTGAAGGTCTTGATATGCCTGAAGTGTCACTGGTTGCTATCTTTGATGCGGATAAGGAAGGCTTCTTGCGTTCTGAGCGTTCTTTGATTCAGACCATTGGCCGTGCAGCGCGGCATTTGAATGGTAAAGCCATTCTTTATGCTGATCGTATTACGCCTAGCATGCAAAAAGCCATCGAGGAGACTGATCGTCGCCGTGAAAAGCAAGTCGCCTTTAACCTTGAACATGGCATTACGCCAAAAGGCGCGCGCCGAAATGTCACAGACAAAATCGATACTGGCGAAGACTTGGACGCCAACGACAATCAAGCCATTCCAGTCAAAAGTCATCTGCCTGATGTCGATATTAGCATATTACGTAGCCCTGATTTGCTTGCCAAAGAGATTAATCGTCTTGAGAAGCTCATGAAACAGTTCTCACGCGATTTGAAGTTTGAGGATGCGGCGAAGACCAGAGATAAGGTGTTAGAGCTAAAAGCGCATTTGATTTAGATGGTGAGAGAAAAATGGCAGAGTGGGTTTAATATAATAAAACCCACACTATTTGTAAAATATTCGTTTAATAATTATTCAAAAAATTTTCTTTTTTAATCAGAACAACCCATCTTGTTTGGCTGGGATGTTCACTGTCGATTCTATCCAATCTATAAATTCATTTTTAAATCTTAATCCAGAGTTTTTACCCCTATAAGTCTCGATAATAAATAGATTTTGTTTTTTTAGAGGAATATAAATATCTTCTGTTTTTTCAATAATCTTATTATCTAATAAGTATTTATTCAATGCCCTAGTGTTTTTAAAATATTCTTTACCCTCGCTTATTAAATAGTCTACTACTTCTTTAGCTGAATACCCATTATGTTCATAATATATAAAATCAATCTCATTTTTATTGACTTTTTTCTGATCTATAAACTGATTTGTATAAGTTAGATAAACTTTTACCTTCTTTTTAAGTTCTAAAGCACGTAGTATGTTTTTATGGCTTCCTTTGCTTTTACCATCCCAGACTACTAAACTGTAGTCACTATCTTCAGTCATCGCTTTATCTTTTAGTGTTTGTCTCTCTTTTTCCTTCTTAATATCTTCCATAACATTGATTAACTTCTTACGGAATACAGGAGAGCTTAAATTTCTAGGAGGACTATAGATTGAATAAACACATATGTTTTCATAATTATTTTTTTTAAAATAATCTTGTATTTTTCTATCAATTCCATCTGCATCACCGACTAATACTTCTAGCCCACTTCTTTGAATATTTTCTAAACTTTTAATGACATCCTTTGGTATTTGTTTGATAGAGATAGAACCAGATATAAAAACCTTGCTCATCTATTACTCCTAGTCTTAGTTAGTGTTACTATAGTCAATCCCACCTAAAAGTGTTATAAACTAACTATCAAATTCAATTGTTATTATAAAGACCATGACTTACTCACTAGATTTTCGCAAACAAGTACTAAAAAGCTTAGACGAGGGTATGACCTTTGCCGAGGCAGCTAAATTCTATAACCTCAGCCCAACCACCATACAAAACTGGAAGAGACGTGTTCATAGCAAAACAACCAGGCAAACCAAACCCTATAAAATACCAGATGATGTGCTACTTAATGATGTTCAAGAACATCCCGATGATTACCAGTATGAGCGAGCTCGTCGTCTAAACTGTAGTAAAACAGGCATTTATCATGCCCTAAAGCGACTTGGCATCAGTCAAAAAAAAGACCTTAGAACACCCAAAAGCCTGTCCGATCAAAAGAGCGATATACCACAGTAAGCTTGATAACTTTAAACAACAAGGCTATCCCATCGTCTATATGGATGAAAGCGGCTTTGAGCACGAGACCATTCGCTCTCATGGTTATGCACCGATTGGTAAACCCTGTATCGATAGTTACAACTGGCAAGGTAAAAAGCGAACCAACGTTATCGGTGCTCTATATGAAAAGATGCTGTTTGCCCTAGATTACTTTAAGCACAACATTAACAGCAGCATATTCTACGACTGGTGCAAACACAAGCTAATCCCAAGTCTTAAAACCAAATGCGTGATTGTCATGGATAATGCCAGATTTCATAAGAATAAACGCATTCAAAAGCTACTGAACAGGCACGGTCATCGTATTCTTTGGCTACCGCCGTACAGCCCTGATCTGAACCCTATCGAGAAAAAATGGGCTCAAGCTAAGTTTCTACGCCAAGGCTGGTTGGAGAATAATCTGCCTAAGCTATTTCATGATATGGGTTGTATCTCTTTTATTGTGGATTGACTATATTGATATAGAAAAATATAAAAACAAAAAAATTCTTATTATCGACGACTTATTTAGATCAGGCACTACTTTAAATGAGCTAACAGAAACATTATATAGCAAAGCAAATGTTGGAAATGTTTATATATAGTCAGTTCAAAATAAAATTGTTATGGTTAGGACAAACATCATAAAACAACTTGGATAAGTCATTTTCCAACCAGCCTTGGCGTAGAAACTTAGCTTGAGCCCATTTTTTCTCGATAGGGTTCAGATCAGGGCTGTACGGCGGTAGCCAAAGAATACGATGACCATGTCTGTTGAGTAGTTTTTGGATACGCTTATTTTTATGAAACCGAGCATTATCCATGACAATAACGCATTTGGTTTTAAGGCTTGGGATTAGTGTTCGTTTGCACCAGTTGTAGAATATGGTGCTGTTAATATTCTGCTCAAAGTAATCAAGCGCAAACAGCATTTTTTCATACAATGCCCCGATGACATTCGTACGCTTTTTTGCTTGCCAGTTGTAGCTATCTATACAGGGTGTACCTATCGGTGCATAGCCATGAGAGCGGATAGTCTCGTGCTCAAAGCCGCTTTCATCCATATAGACAATGGGATAGCCTTGCTGTTTAAAGTGATCAAGCCTACTCTGGAATATCGCTCTTTTGATCGGACAGGCTTTTGGATGTTCCAAGGTCTTTTTTTGACTGATACCAAGACGCTTTAAGGCAATCTCAATGCCTGATTTGCTACAATTTAAACGCTGTGCTCGCTCATACATGTAATCGTCTGGATATTGCGCAACGTCTTGAAGAAGTCTTCATTTGGTATTTTACTGGGTGCTTTATCCCGAGATTGTTTGATTGTTGGGTTTTTCAACCAGCGTTGTAATGCCGTCTTGCTAACGTCATAGAAAGTACACGCTTCACGAATAGTCATGTCTTTGTTTTTGACGCTTTTGATCACTTGCGCCCGGAAGTCTGCAGAATAAGTCATCGTTATTAATATCTTTCTCTTAGTTTTAATAGTATTGTATCTTATTTATAAAAGACCGACTATAACTTCAAATGCTCCCTTTATAATATCTTGCCTTTGAGCACAATCTTCAATTGATTTTAATTGCTGTGTGTTTTTGACTTTTTTAATGAGTTCAAAGTCTACTGGGATTTTTAGTTCTTTTCCAACCTGTTTGCAAATTTCGTGAACAGGTTGTATATCTCTTTGAACGGAAGCGGGCACAGGTATGATTACGTCAACATAAGGTAACACCAGTCTTGTTCTTAGAAACCTTGTAAGTTCATTTACTAAATAGCTAATTTGAGTATTATCACTTCGATATTTTAGTAAAAAAAGTGCTTCTCCGATATCTGATCTTACACTCGTATAGCTCCCATCAGAATTCAATGTACTAGATAAAGTATGCAAATCAAGCGCCCAACCAGCTTTCCATTTTCCGCTCAAGCTATGAGTCATAAAAGTCCCCTATATTTTTAAATGTGTTTTTGTTGTTTATATTCTAGTTCTAAAAATTCACCTATTAAACATAAGTAAGACTTTAGGATAGCCTATAATTAGCTTTTTACCAACTGCAAACACATTTACACATATTCAATGTTAAGGAACATTATTACTGTCTACTAGACCTCTTGCATAATTCGTCGTGAGAGCTAGTGACGACTTATGCAAGAGGTCTAATTTCTATTTGTTTATTAATTTCTAAAAATTAACTTTTGATTCACTAATATTAATAACTAATATTTGGCGTTTAGATAACTTGTAATTATAGTAAATGCCACTTAATATGATATCAATCAGCTGCATGGGCTTTATTACTCACGGACGACTTAGGCGGATTATATATCATGCTTACTAATACCAATAATAATACTGATAAATTACTCAAATTAGACTTCAATGAAAACTCCTTAGGCATGTCAGACTCTGCCAAAGCAGCCATCATCAACGCCTTAGGCAGCGCTGCTCGTTATCCAGATAAACAGCGTAGCAAACTATTGACCAAAGTAGCCGCTATAAATGGCGTGCCTGAAGAACAAGTTCTATTGGGTAATGGGTCCATTGAGAGTATCAGGGCTGTCGTACAAATGCTGCATGACAAAGCATTAAAGACAAACGTAGCGTTCCAACTGGTCATTCCAGATCCAACCTTTGGGTGTGCAGCGCTGTATGCAGTTTCCCTTGGCGTACCAGTGGTAAAGGTACCGTTGACTACCGATAACTATGACTTTGACTTTGAAAGACTGCAGGATGCTGCCGATGAATTTACCGGTATCAGCCTGTTTTATCTTTGTAATCCCAATAATCCAACAGCAATCATTACCGCAACGGATAAGCTGAAAACTTGGATAAAAAATGCCCCAGAAAACCATTACTTCTTACTGGATGAAGCCTACTTTGGATATGTCACAGACCCGAGTTTTGAGAGTGGGGTTGAGTGGATAAAGCAGGAGTTGTCAGATAACCTAATTGTCGTTCGTACCTTTTCAAAATTATTTGGGCTTGCAGGTTTGCGAGTAGGCTATGCGATTGCAAATCCGCAAACTATTTTAGAAATTGAATCCTTAATGTCTACGGATAATATTAATTTATCAGGTGCCGTTGCCGCGATAGCCACACTAGAAGATGAAGCGTTTTTGGCGCACAGTTTGCAAACCACCAATCAAGCAAGGCAGATGATGGAGGCGACACTCGATGAGTTGGGACTGCGTTATTTGCCATCGCAAACTAACTTTATTTTTCATGAAATTAAAGGCGATGTACAGACATATATAGACAGAATGAGGGAGCATGGCATTGCGGTTGGTCGAGAGTTTCCTTCTATCCCAAGTTTCAATCGTATCACGCTTGGTACGCCTGAAGAGATGACGGTTGTTATTGAAGCATTGCAGTTATTTCGGGAGAAAGGTTGGATTTGAGATTATATTATAAGAGAGTGGCGACTAAATAGAGGTGAATAAAGATTTAAAAGGTGAGTGGCACAAGCTGTTTCTCATCTTTTTTATTATGGGTTAAATATGGCAAATATGTTTTTTTGGCGCTAGAGAAGACTGGAAAAAAGTATCTGATGTTTGTATAGGAGACCCCTTGTAATCAAATCCAATGCCACTTAATATGGCACCCATTAATCCCATAAATTACTTACCAATTAGGCTTATTACCCATTGTGCATACTCATAACTTACTAGAGTTAAACTCTAACGAAAACTCACTTGGCATGTCAGACTCTGCCAAACAAGCCATTCTAGACTCTTTAGATATCGGCTTTCGCTATCCAGATGATCAACGCGCTGCCCTCATTAGCAAAATAGCCGAGATAAATGGCGTGACAGAAAGCCAAGTCTCGCTAGGTAACGGCTCAAGCGAAAACATCCGAGCCGTCGTGCAAATGCTACAAACCAAAGCATTAAAAGACGGCAAGCAATTCCAAGTGGTGGTACCTGATCCTACCTTCGCTTACGCAGAATTGTATGCACTCTCTCTCGGCGAGTCTGTTGTAAAAGTACCTCTGATAGCTGAAAACTATGATTTGGATTTTGACAACTTGCAAAAAGCCGCCGATGAGTTTGACGGTATCAGTCTATTTTATCTTTGTAATCCTAACAATCCAACGGCAACCATTACCGCGACGCATAAGCTGAAGGCTTGGATAAACAACGCCCCTGCGAACCACTATTTCTTATTGGATCAAGCTTATTCAGAATACATTACGGATCCAAGTTTTGAGAGTGGGGTTGAGTGGATAAAGCAGGAGTTGTCAGCGAACCTAATCGTCATTCGTACCTTCTCAAAGCTATGTGCGCTAGCGGCTATGCGCATGGGCTACGCTATTGCTAGCCCACAAACCACCGCATCTATCGAGCCTTTATGTCGATAGACAACACCAATTTGTCAGGTGCAGTTGCTGTGCTAGCGACCTTGGACGATGAAGAGTTCTTGGCACACAGTTTGCGCACCACCAACCAATCACGGCAAATGATAGAAGAGACGTTAGGTGAGCTGGGGCTGCGTTATTTGCCTTCGCAAGCCAACTTTATTTTCCATGAGGTCACAGGTGATGTAAAAACTTACATCGATAGAATGCGAGAGCATGGCATTGTGGTTGGTCGCGAGTTTCCACCTATTGAAGGTTTCAGTCGCCTCACGCTTGGCACACCCGATGAGATGGCAGTGTTCATTAAAGTGTTAAAATTATTTCGCGAGAAAGGCTGGGTTTAGTTGATAGGCTAAAAGAGGCTAGCGAATACTAAAATAGCAGTATATGTCTCAACACTAATTCTAATCTTACCAACCATAAACGCAGTTTTACACATCTAATCTTCAATGACAGTCGTTTTTCTTATAGGATAAATCAGTGGCACAGCAAGTGATCTGAGATCAAAAAACCTATAAACCTGAATCACAAGGATATAAGAATGGATGTCAAAGCGTTATTCAAAAAAGGCATAGAAAAGCAACTACTGGACGTTGAAGACTATATTTTTACCCCCAAGCGTATGGATATGAGTGTCGATGAAGGCGAGCTGGCTTGCATCTTGAACAGTGATGGCAGTGTCAATATCTTCTATAGTAAGCATGGCATAACTGACGTTAGAGCCGCGGCTCGTAAACATCCGTTTACTGACTTTGAGACAGAGTTACATCATGGGATATATGATGATGTTATCGAAGACTTGATTGATAGCGTAAATGAGATCATAAACAGTCATTCTAAATACTTTCGCAGCACCAAAGTCTTGCCCACAACTGCTCCATTACCAGATAGCTCAGTGATTACAGAGGCAGACAAGTAATAAGGCGTCACTCTAAAAAACCTATCAATATTCACTCTTCATAAAGTTGTTATTTATATAAAAAAGACACCAAGCGCAGCGTTGAATAATGTGCTCTGTGTCTTTTTAGTGAATTTACGCCTATGACTGCACAATGCTACCGTAGCAGCTCTGTAGCGATTTGGCGACAACTCTCGTGACCAGTTGTGCACGATACGCTGGGTCTATTGCTGCATTGCCCATATCAACGAGAGTTACTTGTTGCGGTGCTTGCTCACTGACGCAGCCACACACCTTACTTTGTATCGCTTCTTCTTGTGCATCTGTCATGGCAGCACTGGCAATGCGCCACGCACTTTGCTTTTCAATCTCGATGCGACACTGATTATCAACTGCCGCTTTGAATACGTTCATACCAATCTCGTTAGCAGTGCCGATAGCGTTGCCGGCATTGTTATTGACGCCGCCTGTGGTGGTACATCCAGCTAGGGCAAAAGTAGCAAGCATAGCGCTAGAAAGTAAGATTTTCTTCATGATTTAGTCCTTTAATGATTGTTAGAATTGGGGTGTCAAGATATTCACAAGAATCTGTGATTATACATTTTTATAGCATTGACTCACATAACAAATAGCTAAGGTGAGGCCTATTTATGAGTTACCTTATCGGCGAGTAAATGAGTAAATGAGTAAATGATTGATGCTAGAATTAAGTAAGCAAGTCTATCGATTATTCTAAGTTCTTAACAGATTGGCTAACCATGCGACCAACTCACGAGCAGGGGCGTCAATCAAGCACTGTGGACAATTAAGATAGGTCATGACGCAATCATTTAAATCGGTCAGCATATGTAATATGAGCCCTAGTCCAATGAGTCGATAGGGTTTCTTTAAAAAAAACATGCCTACATAAACCAGCATCGCATAATAAGTATGCAATGGATGAAAGTTAATATAGTCGGTCTTTTATAAATAAGATACAATACTATTAAAACTAAGAGAAAGATATTAATAACGATGACTTATTCTGCAGACTTCCGGGCGCAAGTGATCAAAAGCGTCAAAAACAAAGACATGACTATTCGTGAAGCGTGTACTTTCTATGACGTTAGCAAGACGGCATTACAACGCTGGTTGAAAAACCCAACAATCAAACAATCTCGGGATAAAGCACCCAGTAAAATACCAAATGAAGCACTTCTTCAAGACGTTGCGCAATATCCAGACGATTACATGTATGAGCGAGCACAGCGTTTAAATTGTAGCAAATCAGGCATTGAGATTGCCTTAAAGCGTCTTGGTATCAGTCAAAAAAAGACCTTGGAACATCCAAAAGCCTGTCCGATCAAAAGAGCGATATTCCAGAGTAGGCTTGATCACTTTAAACAGCAAGGCTATCCCATTGTCTATATGGATGAAAGCGGCTTTGAGCACGAGACTATCCGCTCTCATGGCTATGCACCGATAGGTACACCCTGTATAGATAGCTACAACTGGCAAGCAAAAAAGCGTACGAATGTCATCGGGGCATTGTATGAAAAAATGCTGTTTGCGCTTGATTACTTTGAGCAGAATATTAACAGCACCATATTCTACAACTGGTGCAAACGAACACTAATCCCAAGCCTTAAAACCAAATGCGTTATTGTCATGGATAATGCTCGGTTTCATAAAAATAAGCGTATCCAAAAACTACTCAACAGACATGGTCATCGTATTTTGTGGCTACCACCGTACAGTCCTGATCTTAATCCCATTGAAAAGAAATGGGCTCAAGCTAAGTTTCTACGCCAAGGCTGGATGGAGAATAATCTGCCTAAGCTATTTCATGATATGGGTTGTATCTCTTTTATTGTGGATTGACTATATTTCATGATATGGGTTGTATCTCTTTTATTGTGGATTGACTATACTACAGCGATTGGGTGAGAAGATAGGGGTGGCGAATAGGTGGTCTAAATCGACCAGCATGGTGGCTAGCAATATCAAATAAACGCGTTTATAGTCGCTACGGAAAAACACATAGGCAATGATCAAAGGCATACCAAAGTGTAGGAAATAATGCACAAGCGTCTGAGTCATTGGTTTTCCGATTCAAAATAGGGCTCTGAGTGAATGCTATTTAACGATAATAAAACAAAAAATCCAGTTAAGAAAATCATCTTAACTGGATTTATTTGTATAGCACGAATATTTGGATTTAGATATTCTTACCATGCTGTTTTTGCTGAATGTCTTTTGCCAGATTGTAGCATTCATTGATGTGGTCAGTCGCAATCTTTTTAAAGATCATATAACCCATGGTTGCTGCAACCATTTGCCCACCAAGCGGGATAAACTTGGTCACTTGTTTGGCAGCGATACGGCCACCGAAACCTTGCATGGTTTTTTTGATGATGCCACGTGTCGCCATTAAGCCAGCAAAGTCTACCGTACGGTCTTTTAGCGCTTGCCAGTGAATCGCGCGTGACTCTAGATCGACTGCTGACTCACGTCCTTCAATTAGGCCAAAGCGTTCGCTAATATCAGGTAGCAGTTGGGTCAACATGCCCGCATCGACAGCCACATCAAAAAAAGGCACTGGTACGATAGCCACACCGGCAGAGTACTTGGCACGTTTTTTGACCAGTTTTTGACATTCTTTTTTTACTTGATCTAAATCCAAGTTTGGATCGATGGTGTTTGGGAGTTTTTCAGCTGCTGGAGTGGTTTTCATAAAGCTTCCTTATCTAAGGTTAAATACAAAAATATTAATTTTATTAAAATAACAAGTCTTTCAGATGGTTACTATTTTATGGATTTATAGATGACATACAATCATTGCTTTGTAGCAAAATGCAGAAAAATACTATGGCTATGCAGAGTTTTTGTAAATTTAGAGCGGTTTGGTTAAATATAGCATTGTTTGATATTTTTTGGCGTAGCCATCTAATAGGTATAGTACTCTTCAAGCTTCAGCCCACTCATAAACATACTCTCCAAAGCAATGTGATGCAATGATGAAGGGTATACCGAGACGCTATAAATTGCCATTGTGACCCTGTGACAAAGCCAGTAGAATACGCTCATGCTAAATTTGATTCCCCGTTATACTGGCACTCGCATTGACGAGTTGCCCGCCGCATTGCAACCCCTTGCCGCTCAATCAGTGACGCTTGCCAGGCTTTATGCTGGTCGCGGTATCACGACGCCTGATGAGCTTGAAACTGGACTGTCAGGTCTATTGCCCGCTGAGATGCTGCACGGTGTCACGACCGCAGTGCGTCTACTAGATGCGGCGATTGATGAGGCTCAGCGAATTTTGATCGTCGGTGACTTCGACTGTGATGGTGCGACCAGTACCGCGCTAATGATGCGTGCTTTGACTGCCATGGGCGCGGTCGTTGATTTTCTAGTCCCTGATCGCTTCAAATACGGCTATGGTCTGACGCCTGAGATTGTCGAGTTGGGCATTGAAACCTATCAGCCCGACATGATAGTGACGGTGGATAATGGTATCTCAAGTCATGAAGGCGTTGCCCGTGCGCAGGCTGATGGTATTATCGTCATCATTACCGATCATCACCTCACCACCAAAGAGATACCGCCCGCTGAGGCCGTGGTCAATCCAAACCAGCTCGATTGCAACTTTAACAGTAAGGCATTGGTTGGAGTGGGCGTGGCGTTTTATGTGCTGGGACGACTGGCAAAGCTGCGCCGTGAAGCAGGCAAGTCCACTGTACAGGTCAGCCAATATCTCGACTTGGTCGCGCTTGGGACGATTGCAGACGTTGGCGTACTCGATAAAAACAACCGCATTCTAGTACATCATGGGCTGAACGCTATCCGACAGGGACGCTGCTGCCTAGGTATATTAGCACTGCTTGAGCAAGCAGGCCGTGACCCCAAGCAACTGCATGCGCAGGATTTTGGTTTTGTCTTAGGGCCGCGTATTAATGCCGCGGGACGCATGGATAATATGCGCATCGGTATTGAATGCTTATTGACGGAAGACTGGAGCACAGCTCAGCGTCTGGCGCAGGAGCTTGAGCAGCTCAACCGCACGCGCCGTCGGGTAGAAGGCGAGATGCGTGCGCAAGCAGATAGTATCGTGCAGGCATTGGCTGCTGATGATTCTGACAGCAACCGTTCTGACGACAGCCATTCTGACGCCAATAATGATGAAATAATTAGCCATGCTCGCTCTGTTAACCATAAACCTAACAGCCAACCTAATAATAATAGTAATCGCAGTATTATTTTGTATCAAGACGATTGGCATCAAGGCGTCATCGGTATCGTCGCTGGACGTCTAAAAGAAAGCCATTATTTGCCAAGTATCGTCTTTGCACCAGCAGACACACAGCGGACGGCTGACGATGATGCGATTAAAGGCTCAGCACGCTCTATCGCTGGCGTGCATATACGTGATGCGATTGAGCAAGTTGCTGAGCGCCATCCTGACTTAATCAGTCACTTTGGTGGTCATGCGATGGCAGCTGGCTTGACTCTTAAGCGTGGGAACTTCGATGGCTTTGTGCGTGCTTTTGATGAAGTCATGGCAGAGATGGATGATGAAGTGTTTGCCGAGCAAAAATTTACTGACGGACCTTTGCAGGCGGTGGACTTTAGCTTATGGTTCGCTGAGCATTTAGCCAATGCTAGCATTTGGGGGCATGGCTTTGCGCCGCCTATATTTGATGGAGTGTTTGAGGTGCTTAGCTTTAAAGTTTTAAAAGATAAGCATCTCAAACTTTCACTGCGCTATCCTGATGTGCAGTATCCGATAGAGGCGATTTATTTTAATTTTGATAGTGAAGTTTGGGACTATCGCGCTGAGCAAGTGCATGTATTATTTGAGCTTGACATCAACGAGTGGAATGGCAAACAAAGCTTGCAGCTGATGGTGAAGGATTTAGCAGTCGTTAAACCTTAATCCACTAAGCGGATAGACGGCAGATGCCAGTCGAAACGCAATGCCAACATACGTACCCAAAAAATAATACCGAGCATGATAAATTCATTGACGCCTGCATGCACACCCAAGTAATCCAGCAATAAGTACGCCACTGAGCCAACAATGCTGGCGGTGATATATATTTCACGCTGCAGTACCAGTGGTATCTGATTACAGATAATATCACGTAATAAGCCACCGATAATCGCCGTCCAGACGCCCATCATAATGGCAATCAGTGGTGACATGTCTTGGTTCAAAGCTACTTTAAAACCGATAACGCTAAAGGCAGCAAGACCAATAGCATCAAACAATTTAACCGCTCTATCAATCTTATGATAAAGATGGAAAAAGGTCTGCAGGATAAGAGAGGTTGCCGTGATGACAAACATGTAGTTAAGATCTGTCATCCAAAATAGTGGATGGCGATCTAGTGCCAAATCGCGCAAAGTACCGCCGCCAACAGCATTGGCCATGGATACTAAGATACAACCTGTGACATCAAAGCCTTTATGCTGCGCCAGTAAAGTACCGGCAATAGCGCAAGCAATCACGCCCACCATATCCAGTAGATACAATAAGATGTCAGGGAATATTAAATCATTAACCATGGTTATATTACCAAGTAGTGACCGTTAAAATGGATGGGTGCTTGAAAATTCTATAATGATTTGGAAGGCGTCGACTTAACATGAGAATGCTGTTTAGCCATCTTTTGCAAACAATATCAGTCCCAGCATAATCAGAGCGATACCAACCAGTCCCATCGCTGAAGGTAAAGCATTACCTAAGAGCAATATACCACCAATCAACGCAAATACCACTTCGCTGGCTTGGGTTGAGTCAACACCCGCAACTTCACTTGAAGTCTGTGCTTGCTCACGCGCGTACAAAAAGATGGTGGTCGCTGCAACCCCTGCCAGTAACGCGACAAGCAAGGTGTTAAATAGCTGTGAAGTATCGGGCGCTTCAGGTCGCACTATCATGCCCAAAAGCAACCAGAAAGGCAAACTACCAACAGTCATTAGCCATACTTTATTAAAGGCATTTTGCAATAGTGGCGTTTCGATGGTAGGAACGCGTGCGATGAGTGTTTGTAGTAAAGACTGAGGTTGGACAGCAAGGGAATTGCTAGACTGCATGGTGTCAGTTTCGCTTGCTTGCTGCTGCATAGCATTGATTTTCTTGGCATTAAAAGAGACTTGCCAGACCAATTGGTTACCGATGGGATAGCTAAAAGCCGCTACTAACGCAGGCAATGCACCATAAAGCAGTACTTCTGCCATTGGCGCAGCATTGATATCGGCCAGAGCAGAGGCACGGAGGCCTTCGCTGACATTGACCAGTACCACACCAATGAAGACCAGTAGCGCGTAACCAATAAACTTTTTATCGAAGCGCTGGCCAAACGCCAGTAGCACGAGCAAGCTGGCGACGACAGTGAACATAAAAGTCGCGGCGACCACCCAACCTGCGACATGGTCAGCTGCATAGCAAATGCCAGTATAAAAAACCCCAAAGCCAATACTTCCGGTCACGCACCAAAATCGCCAATGCTGCCAAAAAATAGTCGCCAGCTGTTTAATGCGCGCAAAGCCGTGTTGCTTAACGATAATGGCAGTGAGGATGAGCCACATAAATACATAACGTAGGCTTGCAGACCAGAACCAATGGCCACCTGCTGCACTCATGAGCTCGTTTAAAATAAAGGTTGAGCTAAAAAACGCGCCAGCCAATAAGCCCAGTAAAATCAGTCTGACCATTTTGCATCCTTGCAACGATTTTGAGGTGAGCAGCGATATTTATTTGTATTTTCTGCGCTCGTTATTTGCCTTTGGCATCTGCCCAAATGATTTTGTGCAGTTGCAATTGGAAACGCACAGGCAAAGCATCAGCCAACATCCACTCTGCAAGCTCTCGTGCCAGTACGGGCACGTCAGGGCTGGTTATTTCTTTACTAGTAGTGACATCCTCTGCAACGTTGAACATCGGTGAAAACCAAACGGTACCGACGAGTTCATTTAGCTTATGCTCAAACAGCTTTTCTTTCGCCCAGTCATAATCGGCGCGATTCATAATGACAAACTTGATTTGGTCATGCTGCGTCAGATAGTCGAGGTTTGACCATAGGTTTTTATCTGCTTCACCAGAGCTTGGAGTTTTGAGATCCATCACTTTACTAACGGCTGGCGGGACGTTTTCGACAGTGAGTGCGCCTGCGGTCTCAAGCGATATCTCATAACCGTCGGCCAGTAAGCGTTTCATAAGTTCAATAGCGTTTGGCTGGGCAAGGGGCTCGCCGCCCGTCAGACAGATGCGCTTACAGGGGTAGCTTTTGATGATGTCGATAATGGCTTCTAACGACTGGCGTTCTCCGCCACTAAAGGCGTATTCAGTGTCACAATATACGCAGCGTAGCGGGCAGCCTGTTAGGCGTACAAATATCGTTGGCAGACCTGAGGTCAAGGCTTCACCTTGCAATGAATAAAAAATCTCAGTCAGACGAAGACCAGCTTCAGGATCAGTGACGGGGATGGTAGCGTTGCGTAAAGATAGCTCAGTCATAATATTTTCAAATACGGTTAAGGGTTGATAAAGCGTTTAAACATTTATCAACAAAGATAAGAGGGGAGCTCATTTTGATAGCAGGTATAAACACTTAGTGCTTATCTATAGTCAATTCGAAATAAAATCGATACATTGATATTGTCGTGCTACTGGTACAAATTTTCCTTGCTTGCTTGCTTGCTTGCTTGCTTGCTGTGCGCTTCGCGCTCCAGAGGCTGCGCAAAATTTATCCCAGTAGCACTGTATCGGTTTTAAAGTGTATCAACTATATGCTTAAATACTGTCATGTTTAAATAAAAGAGAGATTATAACGTAAGCGCTCATATTAAACCCAAAAAGTCTCTGTCAGTACCATGGTCGCATATACAAACGTCTTAAGATTAGATGATACTGGCTCTGATGCTTATCAATGCGTCATGACTTCTCTGACAATATATTCGGCAATCGCTAAGGATGAGGTTGCACCTGGCGATGGTGCGTTACGAATATGGGTAATATTGCCCTGTTTTCTAATAACAAAGTCGTCCACTAAAGAACCGTCAGCCTCCATTGCTTGGGCACGGATTCCTCTGGTAGCAGGTGTTACGGAAACTTTCGCTAGAGAAGGTACATATTTAGCAGCTTGTTCGACGAAGTTCGTTTGACTCAATACCGTACGTAGCTCACGCATGGCCGCAGGCATATTTTTCGACGAAAATTTCCAAAAGCCTTTATAAGTAAGAAAGTCATAAATATCTGCAGCATTATAATCTTTACCACTGTAGTTTTCACGACCCAAAGAGATAAATGCGTTTGGCCCTATAGTCATTTGGCCATCAATGCGCTTGGTAAAGTGGACGCCTAAAAACGGATAATTAGGATCGGGCACAGGATAAATCAAGCCTTTGACATAGGCTTTGTAAGTTTCATCAATCACGTAATATTGACCAAAAAAAGGCACTATTCTGGGGGTTTCTGTATCGCCTGAGCCAGCTGCTAACCGATCAGACTGCAAGCCGGCACAAGTAATAACCTGATCGAAAGCATTATCGTGTTGCTCATTGTTTGAAGGACTGTCTGAATGACTACCTGATAAATGCACAGTAACCTTATTATTTTTCTCCGTTAAACGAACGACTTTTTTTCCGAGAATAATATGCCCGCCTTTTTGCTGAATCTCTTCAGCAATTTTTTTGGCAATATCCCCATAACTTACGATAGCAGTACGCGGAGAGTAGAGGGCTTTAGTACCAATACAATTGGGTTCGACTTCTTTAATCTCTTCGGCATTTAGCATGCGAACGTCTGGCACTTGATTAGCGATCGCTTTTTGATAAATGCTCTCTAACCTAGCTTCTTCGACTACGTTTAATGCCACTACTACTTTTCCGCATTCATCGTAGGCAATATTATTTTCCAAGCAATATTGTTTGACCAGTTCAGCACCTCGGCGACATAAGCGCGCTTTAAGACCACCGGGTTCATAATAAAGGCCAGCATGTACGACACCAGAGTTATGGCTTGATTGATGCTGAGCTACGCCATCTTCTTTTTCAAACACTGTGACATTAGATTCTGGAAAATCCAAAAGTAGTTGCCGTGCTACAGCAAGTCCATTGATGCCTCCCCCAATGATGGCATAGTGCTTGTTAATCATATCAATTCCCCTGATGAGCCGTTTGAAAGTAAATGATCAGCAGTTTAAAAGTAGACAGTAGGTAACGTATATAACCACCAATAACTTAGAAAAAAACCGACTTAGAGCAAGTCGGCTTTTTTAACTAGGGTCAACAGATCATAAATACGAAGCTAAATAACCATAGAAATAATATAACCGTTATTTAACAATGTTTCACTTATGCTAAGCGTAATAGCTCATTTACTGAAGTTTTTGCACGGGTTTGCGCATCGACTTTTTTCACAATGATAGCCGCATACAAGCTGTACGTACCGTCTTCTGCTGGCAAGCTACCTGGTACCACAACTGAGCCCGCTGGTACACGGCCGCGATGAATCTCGCCCGTTTCGCGATCATAGATACGTGTAGATTGGCCGATGTAGACACCCATAGAGATGACTGCGCCTTCTTCTACGATGACGCCTTCAACGATCTCAGAGCGCGCACCGATGAAGCAGTTGTCTTCAATAATAGTTGGGTTAGCTTGCAGGGGTTCTAAGACGCCGCCGATACCGACGCCGCCTGATAGATGCACGTTTTTACCGATTTGCGCACATGAGCCAACGGTTGCCCACGTATCAACCATCGCGCCTTGATCGACATAAGCACCGATGTTGATATATGAAGGCATGAGTACTGCACCCGCTGCGATATAAGAGCCTTTACGTGCAACAGCTGGTGGTACAACACGTACGCCAGCTTCTTTGAATTGTGCTTCAGTCCAATCCGCAAATTTAGTGGGTACTTTGTCATAGAACTGCACATGTTCGCCAGCGGCTTGAACGTAGTTATCGTTCAGGCGGAAAGAGAGCAACACCGCCTTTTTGGCCCACTGATTGACCACCCATTCGCCATCTTTCTTTTCAGCGACACGCAAGCTACCATTGTCTAGTTGTTCAAGCACTTCATTAATGGCGTCGCGTACGTCTTGTGGCATAGTAGCCGGGCTGTATTCGTTACGGTTTTCAAAGGCTTGTTCGATGGTTTGTTGCAATGACATAAATATTCCTAATAGGCAGTGGGTAGGGGTAAATGAACGTGAACTTTATATTTAAATGAATCGTACGGCTTAGACTAAAAAATGGCTTGCTGTATTGTCATTAATTTAGCAAGTTTAGCAAACCATCACAGTAACCGCTACTTACTTAGATGATGTAGCCAGCTTAAGATATCTTGGTAGACCATGGTATGGTGCTGCTCGTGTAGAGGTTCGTGACGCATGTTAGGGTATAAGCGCGCGTCTGTTTTGTTAAATCCTTGCTTGTGCAAGTGGTTGATTATATTACGAATACCGCGCCCCATATTACCAATAGGATCGTTTTCACCGCTGACAAACAGCATCGGGAAGTCCTTGTTAATGGTACTGGCCCAACCTTTATGAACGCCTGCTTGCATTAGAGTGAATAAAGTTAAAAAGCCATTATTGGTAAAGTCAAATCCTGTTAAAGGATCGGCTTCATAAGCTTCAATAGCAGCAGTATCTTCATTGAGCCACGCAAACTTCGAGGCAGAGATGCGATTATCAAGCTTGCTATTGAGTATCTTATTCATGAGGTCAGCAAACACGCTATTGGGCTTTTTCGGTGAGGTTTTTGCTAGGATACCATTGATAGGTAATATCGCCTTTATCAAGGGATTGGCATCGGAAGTACCCATCAAGATGGCACCAGCAAAATCTTGAGCATGATGCTTGAGCACCGTACGCACGATAAATGAGCCCATGGAGTGGCCCATGATAAAGTGTGGCACCTTTGGATGACGACGTTTTAAGGTATCTGCCATGACGATGACATCCTTTAATAAGGTCTGTACAGGATGTTCGCTTGCAATAAAGCCAAGCCCTTCAGGTGTTTTTACCGTTTTTCCATGACCGAGCTGATCATAAGTGGCCACTGCTATTCCATTATCCGCCAAGAATTGTGCAAAGTCTGCATAACGACCGCTGTGCTCTGCCATACCATGTACTATCAGCAAGGTGGCTTTGACGTTGTCATCTTTTGGCTCAAAAAAACGATGATGTAGATAATGGATTTTGTCAGAGGAGATGATTTGCTCGGAGGTAAACATAGGCAATTCCTTAAATGGGTAATGATCTAAAAACTGGACTAACAATAGATAAGATAACGATAGATAAAATAAAGAGGTATCCGCTAAAAGCGCTTATTATAAGGGGCGCTGATAAATGGCCTTACCCTCTTTGATGGTTTTTATCACTTTGATATCACGAATTTTATCGCTATCTACCGTCAATGGGTTGGCGTCTAAAATGACCAAATCAGCAAGCTTACCTTCGACCAAGCTACCTTTGCTGTCTTCTTCAAAAAACTCATAAGCGGCATGGCTCGTAATGGCTTTTAATGCTTGATAGGGCGTGGCTCGCTCTTCTTGACCGATGATGTTGCCTGAGCGCGACGTGCGATTGACTGCTGACCACACTGAAAACAAAGGGTCTAATGGCGTTACAGTATCATCAGAATGGTTAGTATATATGATTCCCATTTTATCCGCTGTCGCAATTGGGCTTGAAAAGTAGGCGCGCTTTTCGCCTAAGTTTTGGACGTGCACATCGCCCCAAAAATAGGCATGATTGGTAAAGAATGACGGCAGCATATTGTACTTTTTAAAGGCTTGTAGCTGGTCGGGGCGCACAAACTGCGTATGAATGGGTACAATGCGGCGGTCTTTATCAGCGGCTTGTCCCGTCTCTTTAACCGCATGTTCGTGCGCTTTGAGAATCATATCGGTTGCGGCATCGCCATTATTATGGATAAATAATTGATTGTCACGCTGATAAGCCTTGACAAACATCTCGTTCATCTCATCTTGACTGATGCTCGGCAGCCCTCGGCAATCACTCTTACAATCTGCAACTGGCGTCAGATAAGGCTCGGTAAAGTAGGCAGTTTTGCCTTGCGGTGAGCCGTCAGCGATGATTTTGGTGCCTTGCACTTTAAAGCCATTCTGATAGGTTTTCCATCTAAAGTTTTCATCGGCTAAGTTTTCATCCAAGTCGCTAACGCCTGCCAATGCTATCAAGTCAATTTTGAGCTTGCCTGCATCCGCTTGTGACTGGAAAAACTCAATAGCATCGCGCGTGGTTGAGCCATCATTGGCGGTGGTCACGCCGTTTTTGGCATAATAATCTTGAGTTTGCTCAAAGAACTGAGCTTGTTTGGGCGTCATTATCTGCAGCAGGTTGTACATAAACGGATACATTGCCGTTTCTTGTACCAAACCATTCGGCTCATTGGAGCCTGCCACTCGGGCGATATTACCACCAGCGGGCGCTTGGCTGTCAGCGGTGATATTCATAGCCGCTAAGCCTTTAGAATTGGCGACGCCCATATGACCACTGGTATGCTGAAGATAAACGGGATTATTTGGCAACACACTGTCGATCTCATCTTTGGTCGGATGACGCTCCTCGCTCAGTTGCGTCTCATCATAGCCCCATGCAAATATCCATTCGCCATCGGCAATGCTATTGTCCTCTTTGTAAGCTTTTAGCGTTTGCAGCATTTTATCTATACTATCGACATCACCGATGGGTGGTGGATTGAGGTTCGCTTGCCCCATGGTATTGGACACCAGTCCAAAATGGCTGTGCGGATCGATAAAGCTTGGTAGCAAAGTTTGGTTTTTTAAGTTGACTTGCGCAGCGCTTTTATACTTGTTTTGTGCCTCGGTTAGGCTACCGACATAGGCGATCTTGCCTGCTTTGGTCACTAAGGCTTCTACCATTTCTGGTTCATCGCTTGCCATCGTAATAATATCGCCATTGTAATAAACGGTCGCTTGGCTCGCTGCCGTTTGCGTCATTGGTTGATTTGCTGTTTGATTGAGGCTGTGATTGGTCGTACAACCAATTATGCTCATCAACCCAAGGCTTAATAAAGTTGGTTTAGCCAACATGCTTATCGTCATTATTATTTCCTTAGTTATTTTTTTAGAAGTCGTTCCGTGAGTAGGGTCTTATTATAACAGAAGGGCATAAAGACAATATTTGCCTATTTCTGATGGAGATAAAAATTATTGAGCAAATTGTGGCTGCAATTTATGGGAGTTTACATATAACGTTCAGCGTAAATAAATTAAAACACCCCCAGCATATGTTCTGATAAAGGTTTACAAAGCGTGTGAATGTTGTTTAATAATGTTCACTAATGTGAAGCTGGGTTTTGCATGGTGAAACAATCCTTGGATTTTAGATATGGTTTTTATTATATTTACAATTATAGTAGATTTATGTTGAATAACAGATTCTAGCTTAAGGATGTTATTCAATGCAGATTTATCACTTATTATAATGTTATGATGAATGAGTGTTTTGTGTAACACTACTTTGTTCTATTTTATCAAGGAAGGAAAATATGAAATCTATCACCAAACTATCTCTAATCACGGCAATGATCGCGTCTAGTATGGCGTTCACTGCGTGCTCAAATTCAGAAAATGAAACGGCGAGCGTTGATGATTCAGCAGTCGCTGGTGAGCCAGAATCTACCGCGGCCACCGCTAATGATAAGCTTGATACTAAGTTTCTGACCATAGCGACAGGGGGCGCGTCTGGCCCTTACAATATTATTGGTACTTCCTTATCAGAAGTCTATGTCAAAACCTTTGGCGTCAACTCAAAAACCCAAACGACTGGTGCCTCAGTAGAAAACGTCAACCTACTAACCCAAGGCAAAGTTGATATGGTGTTGGCGCTGAGTGATGTGGTCACAGATGCGGTGGCTGGTGAAAACAACTTTGAGCAGCCGATAGATAATATCCAGCAAATTGCTGTTCTGTACCCGAACGTGGTACAAATCGTCACTACTCAAGGCTCTGGTATCATGAATATCGAGGACTTGCGCGGCAAGCGTATCGCTGTTGGCGATCAAGGCTCTGGAACTGAAGTGAATGCGCGTACGTTATTAGAAGGATTTGGCATTACTTATGACGACGTTACGGTCGATTACTTAGGTTTCGCTGAAGCAGCTGATGGTATGAAAGCGGGTAAAATTGAAGCGGCGTTCTTTAGCAGTGGTCTACCAAACTCGTCACTGATGGAGCTTGAGCAGGGCTTAGACTTGCAGTTGGTAACGATTAATCAAGATAAGCTCAATGAAATCATTGCGACCAAACCTTATTTCAAAACCTTTGAGATCCCTGTGGGCACTTATGGCAATGAAGCAGCGATTCCGACTGCAGCCATTATGAACGCCTTATTAGTAAGCTCTGATTTGTCTGAAGATGATGGCTATAAGCTGACGAAAACGTTATTTGAGAACTTAGAAGGCCTAAAAACTGCCCACCAAGCGGCCAATGACATTACTTTAGAAACTGCTAACGTAGGTATGGTAGCGCCCATTCATCCTGGGGCTAAAAAATACTATGACGAGCAAGCAGCCAAGTAGGTATCTATGGGTATTAACTGGCGCAGCACTGAGTGTGGCGTTGGTTTTTTTAATACTATGGATAACCTCATCACCTCAGTCTGTCATTGAAGTCAGGGTAGAGGAAGGTGTGGTATTTGGTGAGACTGATAAAAGTGTCTGTTATTTTGTCGAACCCAATTTTGAGCTACGCTGGATGCACTCAGTAGAAAAACAGTGGTGGGAGGAGCAGTATCAACGTGAGAGCGCTGGACTGCTATTGACCACCACTTATTTTGAGGCGTTCGGCGCCGGTACCCCCTCAACCGAAACATTGGCTGCAATACAAAAACCTGGATATCTGGGTTATCAAATCAATGAAAGGCTACCCAATTTGGATTGGGTAGTCTCAAGGCTCACCAAAGGTGAGATTAATTATGGCAACCATCAGTTTTTGATTCATCAATGGCTGCCAGATTATTCCGCAGTCACTATTACGCCCAAGGCGTATGGTCTAATTGATAGATTAAAAAAGGACTTTTGTCATGAATTCTCAAGTGATGGATCAGGGCAGCGCGACGGCTCGACCAGATGATGATACTAGGCTGAACAACACTGCTAGCTTGTCTGAGCAACCTGATATGGATAAGGCGACTGATGCTGAGACAGAAGCTCATAACCGAGCCATACTAGAAAAGTATGATCGAGAGTCAATTACCCGCAACATCACCCAAGGACCCGTAAAATACTTTATCGCAATCATTTGTATTTTATATTCTATCTTTCATTTGTATATCACCTTTAATCCCATGCCAGCACTGCTACAGCGTTCTGTGCACGTAGGCGTTGGGTTTGCATTAATATTTTTGATTTTTCCCGCCAGTAAAAAAAGCAGCCGCAAGCAGGTGGCTTGGTATGACTGGATTTGGTTTGCATTGTCCTTATCTGGCATGGGTTATCTGATATATGAGTATCAAGATATCGTCACCTCGCGTGGCGGCATGGCCAATCAGGTCGATGTCATATTTTCTATCATCACCGTGATTTGTGTGCTTGAAGGCAGTCGTCGGATTACGGGTTGGATTTTGCCTATACTGGCATCGATATTTTTGGCTTATCCGTTTGTCAGTCATTTAGATTTTATGCCTGATCGGCTTCTCACACGTCCTTATGATATGGGTGATATTTTCGGTCAGTTATTTTTAAAGACGGAAGGTTTGTATTCTGTGGCGATTGGTGCCTCGGTAACTTTCATCTTTTTGTTTATTCTATTTGGCGCCTTTTTATCGCGTTCTGGAATGGGGCAGTTGTTTAATGATTTGGCACTCGCGCTAGCGGGCGACAAAAAAGGCGGCCCTGCCAAGGTAGCGGTCATCTCAAGTGGGTTTATGGGTAGTATCAATGGCTCAGCCTTGTCAAACGTCGTCAGTACGGGCGCATTTACCATCCCACTGATGAAAAAGGTTGGCTACGAAAAAGACTTTGCAGGGGCAGTAGAGGCGAGTGCCTCAGTGGGCGGGCAGATATTGCCACCCATCATGGGCGCCAGTGCCTTTATCATGGCAGAGACCACAGGTCTGCCCTATAGTACGATTGCGCTGGCAGCATTATTACCAGCGGTGCTGTACTATTTAGGGGTCATTGCACAGGTGCACTTTCGTGCAGGGCGCCGCGACCTAAAAGGTATCGCCAAAGAGAATTTACCACAAGTAAAAGCGGTGCTAAAAGCGCGCGGTCATATGCTGCTGCCGATTGTGTTTTTGATTTATTTATTGATTGAGAACGTACCAGTAGGCTACGCTGCTGCTTATACCATTGGCTTCACAGTCGCCATCAGTATGATACGCAAAGAGACCAGAATGGGAGTTGCTGATATTTTGGGCGCTCTTGAAGATGGCGCTCGACAGTCGCTCGCCGTGATGGCAGCTTGTGCGGTGGTTGGCGTTATTATTGGTGTTGTCAGCTTGACCAGCTTTGGTACGGTGATGACTTCCTCTATCGTGACGCTTGGTGCAGGATCACTATTCCTTACGCTTATTTTGACGATGCTTGCATCGATGGTATTGGGCATGGGGCTACCGTCTATTCCTGCCTACATTATTACGGCAACCATGGCTGCACCAGCTCTAGCAGGGTTTGATATTCCGATTTTATCAGCGCATATGTTTGTGTTTTATTTTGGTATTTTTGCCAATATTACACCGCCTGTGTGTTTGGCAGCCTTTGCGGGCGCGGGTATCTCTGGTGGCGATCCGATGAAGACAGGATTTTTATCATTAAAACTGGCACTGGCTGGATTCATCGTGCCCTTTATGTTCATCTATAGTCCCACTATGCTGATGATAGACCCAACTGGTTTGGCCGTCACTGCCAAGGACTTCCCGCTACCGCCTGTGATGGATATCATAACGGTAGTATTGACTTCGGTCACTGGTGTCATTGCGCTAAGTGCCGCGTTAGAAGGGTATTTTAAAGGTGCAATGAACCCACTGACTCGTGTAATACTGGCTGCTGGGGCGTTACTATTGATTTATCCTGAGATTACGACTGGTATAGTAGGCGCAGTGGTAGTCGTCATTATCGCGTTATTTAATATAAAAACAGCCGAGAAGCCAACGCCTACTTTAACGGTTTAAAGCGTTAGATATCTATATTAAGAGGTTGGTTAATGTCATAAAAAAGGGTGAGTAACAAAATCTGTTACTCACCCTTTTGACATTCTAAGCTTGAAAACTGGACTCTAAAAACAGCCGCTAGCGCTTAGCCACTCTTTTATATAGGCCCTGCGCAAGCGCTTTCACGATCATTGCCTGACTTTGTACAAAGCCATTGTACTTGGGCAAGTCATCGTCCATATCGCTGGCACGGCGATTATAAAACAGATGCATGGTCGGCTCAGGCAATGCAGCTATATCAGGGTAGTTGGTGGTCGGTACCAAGATGAGGCTGCCACCCAATGCCATCTCTATGCTGGGTTTATTACAGCGCGTACAAAGCCCGCGGCTAATGTTTGGCGGGAGTTTCCAGCGACGAAATTTGGTTCTGATGAGGTTTAACTGACTCACATCTGGCTTAAGTAAAATCGTGACATCATTATAAGCTTGGCCTGTGAATTCTTGGCAAATACTGCAGTGACAGATAAAGCGGCCAATGGGGGTATTGTTAATCATATAAGTATTGCTAAAACAGGAGCAAGAGCCTTCTTGTGGTATAAATTCGCTGCTCATTGGTCAGTCCTTTTTTAATAGGAAGTAAGAGTGGTATTAATTTACTATATTTACCTGACTCTCAATTTAATATGCACCATTGTAGGCTGTGGCTTTAGCCCAGCAACTTACTTCTGCAAAGTTATAATGCTGGGCTAAAGCCACAGCCTACGCAAATAATCTTAAATAGTTGAAAGCGGAGTTCTATGTAAAATATAGCACTATTCTCATTTACGAGTGTAGGTGCTTTGAATAGAGCGCAATAAAAAAGGAGACCTTTGTGAGTCTCCTTTTTATATCAATAGCTTTTAATAAATGGCTTAATCAGTCGAATATTAACAACCAAGTTTGCCTTCCGCTTCTAATGCTTTTTTGCTACGAATGGGCGCTGGGCAATCTTCGCCATAATACTGACGATCAGCAAAATAGCTTGAGCGTACCATCGGGCCTGCCCAAATACTAAAGAAGCCAATCTTTTTGCCGTAATCCATATAACGCTGAAACTCGTCTGGATGCACGTAGCGGTCAACTGGGGCATGGTTCTTACTAGGTTGTAGATACTGACCAATAGTAATCATGTCTACGTCATGCGCTTTTAGGTCGTCAAGCAGCGCATAAATCTCTTCTTCGGTCTCGCCAAGACCAACCATAAACCCGCATTTGGTCGCAATATCAGGGCGACGCTCTTTATAAAGCTTGAGCAAATCTAGCGAGTGCTGATAGTCAGAGCCTGGACGGAAGGCTTTATACAGACGTGGCACTGTTTCGATGTTGTGATTAAAGACATCTGGCGGCGTCTCACACAATAAGTCTAGCGCGACGTCCATACGCCCACGAAAGTCTGGTACGAGTATCTCAATCAAGCAGTTTGGGCTAAGCGCTCTTGACTCATTGAGGACATCAACGAAATGCTGCGCGCCGCCATCTTTGAGATCATCACGATCGACAGAGGTAATGACCGCATATTTGAGCCCCAGACCTTGAATCGTCTCAGCAGTATGACGCGGCTCATCAGGATCAAGATTATTCGGACGACCATGTGCCACATCGCAGAACGGACAACGACGGGTACAGATATCACCCATAATCATAAAGGTGGCCGTACCATCAGCAAAGCACTGCGGCAAGTTTGGGCAGGCAGCTTCTTCACAGACGGTGTAGAGCTTTTGCTCACGCAAGGTGGCTTTGATACGCGCCACCTCAGCAGGCGACGACATCTTTACCCGAATCCAGTCTGGCTTTTTCTTAGCTTCGACAGTCGGAATAACCTTAATAGGGATACGTGCTACTTTGTCGTAGCCACGTAGCTTTTCGCCTTGAACGGCTTTTTTGGGCTTTGCTCTGGCAGCAGGGACATGGGTTTGGACGGCAGTTGTCATAATTAAATCATCTCTTAACCCTCTGTATAGTAAGGGTTTATGGAATTATCAGTATGTTTTATGAGTTGAGATATTATAGCAGATAATAAGCGCTAGGCGCTTAATCAATCTTGTTAAGAATGCTTGCTCTTACTATAGCTCATCTCTTTACCCTAGCTTTATTAATCGATATCTATGTCTAGCTCATTCAGTATTTCTATGGCGGCACGAAACGCCTCTTGGGTAGCAGGCGCACCGCAGTAAGGTAGACTGTGCATTAATACTTCTCGAATCTCAGCGACACTTGCACCGTTATTGATCGCGCCGCGGATATGTCCTTTTAGCTCATTTGGGCTTTTTTGAGCGATTAAAAAAGCGATGGTTATTAGAGAGCGATACTTACGCGGCAGGACTGAATCATCTTGCCAAGTACTGCCCCAAGCATGCTCAATGATCCAGTCTTGTAGAGGCTGGGTAAACGGTGTTGCAGAGTCAAGAGAGCGTTTTACATGTGCCTTGCCCATCACTTCGGTGCGCACTTTTAGTCCATTTTCATAATTAGAGGGCTTGTCCATACTGTCATCCTTTTTTAAATTCAATAAACCATAAAAGCTATCGCTGTTGGTCTCGTTTTTTGTGCACTGTTATTTGCCAAATATTATTTGCTAGAAGTATAACAGCCACCTTGATTTTGGTTAACCTCATCTTGAAGATATTAAAAGTAGGTAGGGCTGGGCTGGAATATAAAAGAGCGGGATGAGCTAAAAAGGCTCTACAATCACCTGATTGATACCACCCATTTTTATAATAAATGTTGGCTATGTGAGTGATTTTGCCCTCGCCCCATTAACTTTTTAGCCATTATAGGCTATATTAGCGGGGATAATTATTCAATATAGTGCATCAACGCAGGCAGTCATACTGACTACTCACGTAATGTGCTGATCACCAACCGACGAGGACGACTATTGTGTTAGAAGCTTATCGTAAACATGTCGCAGAACGTGCTGAGCTAGGAACTGTACCCCTTCCACTGAATGAGAAGCAGGTAGCAGAATTGGTTGAGCTACTCAAAAACCCACCAGCGGGCGAAGATGAGTTCTTAATGAATTTGTTAGAAAACCGTATCCCAGCCGGTGTTGACCAAGCTGCTTATGTTAAAGCTGCATTTTTAGCCGCTATCCTCAAGGGTGAAGCTTCATCACCACTTATTAGCAAGAAAAAAGCTGTTGAAATTTTAGGTACTATGCAAGGTGGCTACAATGTTCAGCCATTAGTCTCTGCATTAGATGATGCCGATGTTGCACAAGACGCAGCCGAAGCGTTAAAAAAGACCTTGCTGGTATTTGACGCATTCAATGACGTCACTGAAAAAGCTGAAGCTGGTAATGACATCGCAAAAGAAGTCGTTCAGTCTTGGGCCGATGCTGAATGGTTCCTAAACCGTCCAGAAGTACCACAGAAATCGACTTACACGACGTTTAAAGTGACTGGCGAAACCAACACGGATGACTTGTCACCTGCGCAAGATGCGTGGAGCCGTCCTGACATCCCATTGCATTCATTAGCCATGCACAAAAACTCTCGCGACGGCATCACTGCTGACGAAGAGGGCGTTGTTGGTCCAATGAAGCAGATCGAAGCGCTAAAAGAAAAAGGCCATCCATTGGCTTATGTTGGTGACGTTGTTGGTACGGGTTCTAGCCGTAAGTCTGCGACCAACTCAGTACTGTGGCTCATGGGTGAAGACATTCCTAACGTGCCAAATAAGCGCGGCGGCGGTTTAGTATTGGGTAACAACATCGCTCCTATCTTCTTTAACACTATGGAAGATTCTGGTGCATTGCCAATCGAAAAAGTAGCGGTTGATAAGCTAAACATGGGTGATGTATTTGACATCTATCCGTACGAAGGCAAAATCACAAAGCATGACTCTGATGAAGTGTTGTCAACGTTCAAGCTAAACTCACCAACACTGCTTGATGAAGTTCGTGCTGGTGGCCGTATTCCATTAATCGTTGGTCGTGGCCTGACTAACCGTGCTCGTGAGTACATGGGTCTTGGTCATTCAGACGTATTTGCTAAGCCAGAAGAGCCAGCTGATACTGGCAAAGGCTTCACGCTTGCACAGAAAATGGTTGGTAAAGCTTGTGGCCTAGAAGGCGTACGTCCGGGTATGTACTGTGAACCAAAAATGACTACGGTCGGGTCGCAAGATACCACAGGTCCGATGACCCGTGATGAGTTAAAAGATTTGGCATGTTTGGGCTTCCAAGCAGATCTAGTCATGCAGTCATTCTGTCATACGGCTGCTTATCCAAAGCCAGTAGACGTTGAGACTCAGCACACCCTACCTGACTTCATCATGAACCGTGGCGGCGTCAGCTTACGTCCGGGCGATGGCATCATTCACTCGTGGCTTAACCGTATGCTACTTCCAGATACCGTTGGTACTGGTGGTGACTCGCATACGCGCTTCCCAATGGGTATCTCGTTCCCAGCTGGTTCTGGTCTGGTTGCATTCGCAGCAGCGACTGGTGTTATGCCACTTGATATGCCTGAGTCTGTCCGTGTCCGCTTCGTTGGCGAGCGTCAGCCTGGTATCACGCTACGTGACTTAGTCCATGCGATTCCTTATCAAGCAATCAAAGAAGGTCTATTGACCGTTGATAAGAAAGGCAAAATCAACGAGTTCAACGGTCGTATTCTTGAAATCGAAGGCTTAGAAGACCTAACCGCTGAGCAAGCGTTTGAGCTATCTGATGCCTCAGCTGAGCGTAGTGCTGCTGGTTGTACCATTACTCTATCTGAAGAGTCAGTGACTGAGTATCTAAACTCAAACATCACTCTACTTAAGTGGATGATCTCAGAAGGCTATGGCGATGCGCGTACTATTAGCCGTCGTATCGAGCAAATGCAAGAGTGGCTCGCAAACCCAAGCCTCATGCGTGCTGACGAAGATGCAGAATACGCCATCGACATGACTATCGACATGTCTGAGATCAAAGAGCCTATCCTTTGCTGCCCGAACGATCCAGACGATGCAAAAACCTTAGGCGATGTGGCTGGTGATACCATTGATGAAGTATTCATCGGTTCATGTATGACCAACATCGGTCACTTCCGTGCTGCCGGTAAGTTGCTACAAGACGTACCAGCAGGTAGCCTCAAAACTCGTCTATGGATTGCGCCACCAACCAAAATGGATGCGCGTCAATTGATGGAAGAAGGTTACTACAACATTTACGCTCAAGCCGGCGCTCGTACTGAAATGCCTGGTTGTTCACTATGTATGGGTAACCAAGCACGTATCGCACCGAACTCTACTGCGGTATCGACCTCAACGCGTAACTTCCCGAACCGTCTAGGTCAAGGCGCTGACGTTTATCTAGCGTCTGCAGAACTCGCAGCAGTCGCAGCGGTACTTGGTAAACTGCCTACCAATGAAGAGTATCAGCAGTACGCTGGCATGCTCAACAGCATGGGCGAAGAAGTGTATCAGTACATGAACTTCGACCGTATGGAAGAGTACACTGAAGAAGCGGATAAAATTAACGTTGCTCAGTTGACTTAATATTGGCTTTAATGCTAATTAGTAAGATAAAAAGAAACCCCGTGTCGTGATGATGCGGGGTTTTTTTATAGATTTAAAATACAACGATAACGGTTTGCAAACCTTTATTGAGTGCTTATAATCAAAGTCGCTCATTTACCTTTAGTTACCAACTCTCATTTTAGAGACTGCGAATCACTTAACCTATGGAAAATAGAAATATGCTTGATAAAGCGACGCCGCCACCCTTACCACAGAATACTGTCAATAATAATCATGCTGCGGAAGCAAACTACGGGATTATTGATTGGTTTAAAAAAGGCTTGAGAAATTACGTTAACTTCTCTGGTCGTGCTAGACGTAAAGAATATTGGTATTTCGTATTGGTACAAATGGGTCTGTTTTTTGTAGCGATGATGTTAGATAGCATGATATTTGACTCAGAAACAGGGCTGTTTTATGTGGTTGTAGCACTTGGTTTATTTTTGCCAGGATTGGCGGTGACTGTTCGCAGGTTGCACGATACCAGTCGTTCAGGATGGTGGTTTTTGATATCCATTTTACCTTTGATAGGCTCTATCATATTATTGGTATTTTTGGTGAGCGATACCAAGCGTGAAACCAATCAATGGGGTCCGCCAGCAAAATAAGCGCTTCCTTGCCAATTAGACGATAAGTGCAGCAGCTGATTTCTCTCATGATCTTAGGTATAATATAAGGGCAGGCGGAAACCGTGGCTCTGCACTTAATCTATCTTTTCTATCTCGGGACGGACCGATACTTTGATTATGCACTTATAAACTTATGTGCTTTGGAGTTTTGGTTGATTACTTTATCCCCGCTCAAACGTCGCATCGTCTATGTGATTATCTTTGAAATTATCGCCATTATTGCCTCTACTTATGTGTTGATGCTACTTAGTGATAGCGATGCAGCAGAATCGCTGCCAGTCGCGGTGATGGTCTCATTGGCAGCGGTCATCTGGAACTTTATTTATAACACCGCTTTTGAGGCTTGGGAGCGTCGCAAGCATGTGACCAAGCGCACATTTTGGATACGTAGTATTCATGCTTTAGGTTTTGAAGGCGGATTGGTTTTAATTTGCCTACCACTTTATATGATTTGGTACGATGTAGGTGTGATAAAAGCCTTTACGATGGAGGCGGCATTACTGCTCTTCTTCTTGGTTTATACTTTTATCTTTACCTTAATCTTTGACAAGATATTTACCTTACCGCATCAATATAAGACAGCTTCTGCCACTTAATGTATCATTAGACTTATGATAATGGTACTGAGCATTTTCTATAGGGTTTTACCCAAATAAAAGGCTGCCAATTGGCAGCCTTTTTAATGATATTGCAAACCTGAGTTTTATTAAAAAATACTCTAATATATTATTTACCTTGATAAACGGGCTTGCGCTTTTCAATAAATGCGGTAACGCCCTCAATGAAATCATCAGTTTTAGCCAATCTTGCTTGTTGGTGCACTTCCATATCGAGTGCTTCATTCAAGCCTGAGTAAGCGTGAGTATTGAGCATGTCTTTCATGCTAGAGAGCGCCTTACCTGGCAGTGCCGTCAGACGAGAGGCAAGCTTTAATACTGCGGCATCAAGCTCTTCCGCCGCTACCACTTGGTTGACCAAATTTAAGTCAGCCATGTCTTTCGCGCTGATTTTGTCGCCAAGCATCACAAGCTCAGTGGTCTTAGCCGGACCAACTAATTGATTTAATAAGTACACACCGCCAGCATCAGGTACGAGGCCGATGTGTACAAACGCTTGCACAAACTTCGCATTATCTGCGGTGATACGAAAATCGCAAGTTAGGGCCAAGTTCATACCTGCGCCTGCAACCGCGCCTTCTAGTTTGGCAATAATTGGCTTATGGATTTTACGCAGCTTTAAGCTGACTTCTCCAGCGCCTTCCACCATGCCTTTTAGTTTATTTGAGATCACTTCCTTATCGATACCCTCAGACAGCATCTCTTTGATATCGCCACCGCTTGAAAAGTTACCGCCTGCACCCTGCAAGACAATCACACGCACGTCCTCATCAGCTTCAGCTGCATCTAGCGCTTTTAAGACGTCTGCTTTTAGAGGTGTGCTAAACGCATTCAGGCTTTTTGGGTCATTTAGCGTGATGGTAGCAATATGGTTTTCGCTTTGGTACTCGACGAGAGATGCTGACATCTTGGATTTCCTTATTCTGTATGGCTATATGAAGGTTGATGGTAAATAAAAACTAATGTAACAAATGGGTCAGTGCTAATTACTAATGTTAATGACTAGTGTTGAATACTATAGCAGCTTGCCCTGATTATAAAAGCAGGTTTTGTAGGCGCTAAAGACACACTTATACGTCTTGCAGTATGTCCTAATAAAATGTGAATAGGCACAAGAAACATCGAAGATTTCATCGCCCAATAGTTCTTCAAAACACAGCCATTGAATATAAACAGTAAAAAACGTTACTATATTTGAGCAACTATAAAATAAATACAGTGCTACTGGGATGAATTTTGTGCAGCCTCTGGAGTGACAAAGTCGCACAGCAAGCAAGGAAAATTTATACCAGTAGCACGCCGTAATGGCTGTACTCTCGTTGTTTAAAATTTACTATATCAATGATGGTTTTCATTAAATAAACAGTGTGTTTATGCTAAAGTAAATTAGCGTTGCGCTAATCACTTTTCAATATAAATGATGGCAATATAAGGAAGTAACTATGCCCCATATTCAGGTAAATGATGTCAATATTTATTACGAAGACAGTGCACCAGATGATACGCAAAAGCCCGTTATGGTGTTTGCGCATGGACTGCTGTGGAGTACACGAATGTATGACAGACAGGTGGCGTATTTTCAAGATAAGTATCGCTGCATTGCTTTTGACTTTCGCGGGCAAGGGCAGTCGCAAATTACCAAGTCTAGCTATGATATGGAAACTTTGACTGAAGATACCCTTGAGCTGCTCTCAGCACTCAATATTGATAAGTGTCATTTTGTTGGGCTATCGATGGGTGGTTTTATTGGACAGCGCATCGCTATCAAGCGGCCAGAGCTTTTATTGTCACTAATGTTAATAGCAACTTCAGCCGATCCTGAAGATCCAACAAACATACCAAAGTATCGAAAGCTGATGACTGCGATTCGCTGGCTGGGCATGAGGCGTGTGAGCAAAAAGGTGCTGCCTATCATGTTTGGCAGTAGTTTTTTGGCAGATAAGGCGCGCAGACCTGAATGTAAAGAATGGTTGGCGCTGATGCAAGACAATCATAAGACTGGTGTGATAAAGGCCACACTGGGTGTCATAGAACGCTCAGGGACTTATGAGCAGCTTGGCGATATTAACACGCCGACACTGATTGTGGTCGGTGATGAAGATGCAGCGACGCCTTATGCCAAATCAGAACGTATGCATTTGGCAGTTGCAGGCTCTAAACTGGCAGTCATCAAAGGCGCTGGCCATACCGCAACGGTAGAAGAGCCCGAGCAGATCAATCGAGTAATGAGTCAGTTTTTAGAATGCTGTGTATAGCGTTTGAAAATGAGCACACGTCCAAATAAAAAGCCGCTATCAAAAATAATAGCGGCTTTTTAAATTGACATCGAAGTTAGATTCTTAACTGCTACATGCGTGAGCTATACTCACTATTACCGTCATCAATCGTTCCAAACACCTCAGCACGATTGACAATTTCAGCTGCCCAAGCGCGATGGGTGGCAGGCTCTAGCATGGTGTTATTATATTTAAACACCGCTTTGGCTTCACTATGGAGTATCGCTTGTGCTTCATCTAGCATGCTTTTTGGCACGCAATAAGCTTGTTGTACCAAGGCGATTTGGCTTGGGTGTATGACCGTTTTTCCTACCAGTCCCAAGCTCACATCGCGGGTCAGCTCTTGCATAAATAGCGTTGGCTGATCTAAGTACTCAAAGACAGGCGCGCTTAAATAAAAGCCGTGCGGTACGAAGCAGCCAAGCAGCTGATAGACCAGTGTGCCAATCGGTGAAGCGTAGATGATACTATTTTTAGGACGACGCAGGCGCAATGCGGCAAATAAATCATTGCCACCGATACGCAAGGCAAAGACTGGTTGATTAAAGGCTTCTTTAAAACCGATCGCCAGCTCTTGGTTATGATGCGGGTCAAATAAAGCCGCGGTCTCTAAGGTTGGCATCAATAGCTGGTCTGTGCTTAAGTTCTGACAGGCCATTCGCCAATTGGATAAACTATACATATCGACTTTAGGCAATACAAAACCATCAATCAGATCGATATGTGCAAACTCCACCAGATGCTCTAGCATCGCTGGATTACGTGGCCGTACAAAGACTAAGGGCCGTGTTGGTTGCTGATTTTTCTGACCTATTTGCTGCTCTGAATGAAGACCAGCTTGCTTTGAAGGGTCATTGATACTGTCAACATGCTCAGCCCACGTATGAAGTAAAGCTTGCAAACGTTCAAGTGCCAACTCAACATCGCTATGGCTAACAGCATCTTCTAAACAAATAATAATGCTGTTAATGGTCGATAGCTTGTCACGCTTGATGACTTGCCAGATATCTTGGCGAGTAGCAGGCATATAGAGACTGGCGCCTAACTGATAAGGGTGATGAGCACGTGGCTTAAGCATCGCATGACGTTCAGTAATCAGATGCTCGTAAGACTGAGTATGACTATAGATATTGGATTCGTTGTTTGGCATGTCGGACATAATTGGCATCGTAAATAGTGATAAATAAGGGGTTATCTGGTTATCGGCGGTTATAAGAGGCAGGACATATCAATGAGTCGATGGCAATGGCTTAACTGTCTTTGCTACGCTGCTTGATAAGGTTGATGGCTTGGTAGGGCAGTATTTTATCACCTAATACACTGATATTGATATTTCGTTCGGTACATAAATGTCGCAATAGAACGGTATCGGGATGCTCGGCAGTAGCCAGTAGAATGCGCTCGGGATCGCGGCGTAATATGGCGCGTGTTGCCTCTGCAATCGTGGGCTTAATGCGGTTACGATTGGTGATTTGATAGGTTTTTGCCAACTCATTAATTAAATCAGCAGTCTGATAGCGTGGTTGTTTAAAAGTTGGCAAACGTTGCAAAGATGTCGTTAATGCACGTCGTGCTGCATCGATATGATCGATAAACGCCAAGCTATGATCTGCCTTTACAAAGCTATCATAAAACACACTGCGGTGTAGACCCGATTGTGGCTCAGTATAAAGACTACGTGAAATCAGTCCTGACACCGTGCTATTTAATAAGCCTGATGGAATCAACCAGTCTTCTTCACTAGCAGCCAGCCACGCCACGCCCGCTGGATCAGCAAGTGTAAGTAGCGGGATGGTGTCTTTTCCTTGATGGAATATATTGGCAAAATTTGGGTGACTTGGGTCGCTAAAGACTTCTAAGCTACGAGCAA
Source organism: Psychrobacter sp. H8-1 (assembly GCF_904846575.1). Classification (NCBI taxonomy): domain Bacteria; kingdom Pseudomonadati; phylum Pseudomonadota; class Gammaproteobacteria; order Moraxellales; family Moraxellaceae; genus Psychrobacter; species Psychrobacter sp. H8-1. The sequence continues at coordinate 2,135,601 of NZ_CAJHBG010000001.1, read as the reverse complement.
GCTCTTGATAAATGGCACCTTTACCCGTCCAGCCATCGACGAATACGATGGGGCTTTCTGGGTAAGCGTCCAATATCATCTGTAAAGCGACTGGATCAAGGCCACGATCACGGATGATGCTAATACCGTAATGCACACTGGGCAGAGAGTAATCGCTATCGGCATCTGACCCTTTCTTATCTGATAGGGCACGTTGTAATAATACGCCAACTGGCAAACCTGCTCGTACTAAGCTGACCAATACTAATGGGCGCTCAGTACTGACCGTTTGCTCGAAAGTATTGTGTAGCGTATGCGCTAAATTAGCGATATCAGTCGCGGTTCTATTTGTGCCTTGCTCTAATGCCTGCGCGTATAATTGCTCATGCATGGCTGTCGGTTCTTGCTCTAAGGTCAGCATGTCTGAATAATGGCGCTGCCCACTTTGGATCAATGCTTCTTTTTGGCTAACCGGCACGTCTGCAACCGCGTCTTTATCGACAATATCAAGCAATACGGTCACATCGCTGGCAAGGTAACTGCCTGAGCCGTATTTTTCTAATTTCTGAATATTGGGATTGGTCATAGAAGGTTTTTTACTCATATAAGCTGTTGTCGTTATTATAATTATTAATATTTGAGAGTTGTTAAGAGCTGAGAATTACTAAGAACTAAGATTGTCATGCAGTTGACCACGATTGGGCATGCCATACCAGTCTAGCAGTTGCAGAAACGGCAAATCTGCCAGACTGTCACCAAAGCCAAAACTTGGACGCTGACTATCTAAATGATGGTCTAATAAAAACTGTACCGCATGACGTTTATGAACTACATGCGGCAGTATCGCGAGATTATTTGCGTTTACATGGACATAAAAATCCTGATCAAAATCACGTATTAATGTAGGTAGCTTTTTGGCTAATTCTGCCAATGCTTGATGATCTTTTTGCGCATGTTTGATAGCCAGATAAATAGTTAGCTCTTCATTAACAGAACCATTGTCAAAGCTATCAATATGCGGTGTAAATACTAATTGACTGTCATCTTTTCTACTGTGACCCGCGAATAATTGGCTTAGCTGGTTAAGTTTGTCTTGCAAGGGGCTAAGCTGCTCATACATATGCTGTTGCCATGCGCTTAATAGTTCGCCATCAGCTGTCAAAATAATCGCGCCATGAGTCAAAACTTGCCAGCTGTCAAAAGGCAGCTTTACACGTTTGATTTCACTACGATCACGCGCGGTGACGACTATTAACTCAGTGCTAGCAAGCAACCAATTAAAAAACGTCGCTTGACGCTGACTCATAAAGCTTAATGGTTCGGCTTGTTTGTTTACTGTGGCGCAGACTAAGCTTTCAGATTCAGCCGTTGGTAAATCCCAAGCGTCGATCTTACGCTGCGTTTGAAATAGGGTATCGTCTAAATCCATTAAAGCGTAAGGTTTGATAATGTTGGAGTCGCTCTTGAAGAATGGGATGGTCATAAAAGTGTCCGTAGTAATAGATTTGAAAATCAAAGAATTTCTTAAAGGCTAAGTTAAATCTAAGGACTCACCACCAACACATTATCCAAACCCTGCCATATCTCATCTACGCTATCAGAAGCCGTTTCTACACATAGCACAATCAAATCCCAATCGCTAGGTTCAACGTTATAAGCAAAATTGGTCATACCCAATCCGTAATTATCATGAAAGCTTAGCATAGTGGTAATCGCGCCACCAAGGGCAATGGGTGAGCGTGTCAAAGCGCTAAATTTCACTGTTTGACTATCGCTATGACTATTGTTCTGTGAGCCAGTATTCTGCTCTAGCCATTCTGCTAATAAGAACGGCACCCACACAAACTCATTACTACCCAATACTAAAATACGCTCAGGCAGTTGTTCTTTATCAAACGGTGCTTGCCCACTAAAACGGGTAAATGCGGATTGAAACTTCGCTAAATAATTATTAAATCCATCTGTGATATCTAGCGTTGGGAAGCGTCCCCAATTACCAGTATTGCCTAATGGTTGACTGCCAGCCTCAGTCGTATCAACCGACGGCATAGTAATCGGCTCAGGGTTGGGTGCATCCGTCCATTGCCATGCACCAGATAATAGGTGATGACGATAAAAGTCGATATTAGGTAGGCGTGTAGATATTGTATCCTCCATATCGGCTGCATCCTGATTCTGATTTAACGACCAATCAACCAAGGTGGTGAGGTGTACCTGCCCTAATTGCGAAAGTCCAGCACTACGTAGTGCAGTCACGACATTGACGCAAGTATTGCCTGTTGAGGCTTCGTCATCAACCATAATAAGCGTCTTGCTAGCAAGTAATTGCTCTTGCGTAGCTTTATCTGCACTTTGATAAATTAAATGTTGGCTGGCGTGACTGTGGTCTTCGCTAAAAGTCGTTAATAACGTTTCACTATTATGCTGGGCATGACGCGTGGAGTTTAATAATAAAGCATTAGGATAGCGTGTTTGTAGCGCTTGATGCACACCAGCAGATAACCCAACAGCAGTCTCTGCCATACCTATGACCAAAATAGGCTCGGGTAAATCGCTAGGTACTAAATTTGCTAAGTCAGTAAAAGCATTGCGCATGGTACTAGGCGCAACTGGGATATGACGACCTAAGACTTTTGAGACGAATAAAAACGCGCGTTTAGGGTTAATGCGTTGGGCAAATCCAAGCAAGTCTTCTAATTGGTAAGTGGCATCGTTATCTAGTGCGCTATTGGTTTGATAAGTTAAATCTAATTTACCGCGAGGTAGAGTGATGCTTTGTTTATGTATATTATGGGAGATAGCATTATTCTTAATTTTAGGCATCGCTTAATTCTGCTCCATGTTTGTCGCAAAGGATTTGGTACTTATTGTCGAGTTCATTTCTTAATCTGACCAATACCGTGTTGTTTTTATGCTCAATATCATACCTATCTATCGCGCCAATCAGGTCAGAAAACTTTTTATAACCGTATTTTTCAAGTTTTATATTCTGATAATCTTGCTTGATGCGGCTAGCGATATAAGAAAGGGTTGACCAGCCATTATCAGACTTCGGATCTTCCCTTATGAGTTTATTGATCACCCCAATTAAGTGGGTTTGTGCTTGCAGCCTTTTGGTAGTCGCGCGTGTGACGGCTTTATTGCTGCTAAGCTTAGGTAGTTTGCTGACTTTATTAGCGCTTTTTTCTCGTACGTATAAAGTAGATTTGACAACTTTGGTCTCAAATAAATCAATAGTTTTGATGATGTCAGCAAGCTTTGAATATCCGTAATACTTAGGATCAAAGGAAGGATAGTGCTTTTTAATCTCATTTCCAATCAAAGCAAAATTCACCCAATGACTATCTTCTGCTTTAGGATGATCAGTAATAGCAGCGCGCAAACTAGTGAGCAGTTTGGTATCACATTTTAAACGTTTTTCATCCCATGCGGTGACTGCCTTATTATTTATCTTAGCACTGCTTTGAGTGCTTTTGTTAGGAGTAGCAGTAGGAGGACGAACCGTATGTTTAACTTGGTTTGGTGTTGGTAGTAAATCTTCTACATAAAAAAATTGATCGCAAGATTTGGCAAAAGCGTCAACAGTACTGCGTTTACCGAAGCCAAATACTTTGACACCATTTTTGCGAATGCGTAGCGCCAGCGAGGTAAAGTCGCTATCACTCGATATCAGGCAAAAGCCATCGTAGCGCTGACTATAAAGTAAATCCATCGCCTCAATCACCATGCCAATATCTGTGGCATTTTTACCTTTGACATAAGCAAAGTGCTGCATGGGATCTATAGCATATTTGAGTAGCGCCTCTTGCCAGCTTTGAATATGAGCATTGCCCCAATCACCGTAGATCTTTTTACAAGTGATGTGACCAAGTTTTTCTATCTCTTGCAAAATGTGGCCAATATTTTTTGCAGCGGCGTTATCAGCATCGATAAGTACGGCGATATTGTTGAGCTTAGCTGGCATTTATGTTCCTTAACACACTTTCTCAAAGTGACTATTTTATATGTTTTTATAATTTACTTGTTATTTCTTAACCCTGACAGCCAACCAGACATAGCGCACTGCGCTTGTTCAATTACGGTGTTGGCGCCTAATGCTAATGTGGTCTGTGCTGTCATCGCTTGCCCTCTGATCAAACTTACATTCGGGGCTTATCTGTTTTAAGGAGGTATTTTATTCAGCAGTCACTTCTTCAATTTTTACACTCATCATAATTGATCGTACCTGACAAGGCGTAATCTGCTGAGTAATATCAGCCAGTTTGGGTTTATCCGTTAAGCCAAGCCAATAAGCAAATCCCACTTGCGTTAAGTCTACACCGCTATGAGCGGTGTAGCCGATGCCACCTGAGGGGCGAGAGTTGATCTCAAGGACACGGTGTTGACCATCGTCGTCCGCCTTGGTTTGTACACTGACGATGCCATCACAGCCAAAGGCTTCAATCAGTGGGATGACGACCTCCATCACTGATTGCTCATAACCGATATGTTGGATTTTCCCCGTCTTATGGCGAGTGATTGCTGCCAATACTTCACCATGTTCGCAGACGACATCGATAGAGTACTCTTGCCCTGACAAATAAGGCATCAGTAGCATGGGAATAGGGCGCTCATGTACCATTTGGCTATTGGCGTAGGCGTTTATGAACTGTGTGGTATTTATTTTTTTCTCTTCAGTAAAGTATAAATGCTCAAAACTATCATACCGCTCACCTGAAGGTTTACCGGTATCAAGTCGCCAAAATCCTTGCGCAAAAATACCAGTGACTGGCTTTACGCATAAAGGCTGATGTCCATGCTGCGCCAGTAACGCTTCAAGCTCAGCAGTATTATCAAAACGCCAAGCATCAGCCACTGGGATGTCATGAGCATGGCAATGCTGCATAAAGGCAAATTTATCATCAATCGACTGCAATGCAGCGACGCTCGTCGCACCTGTCAATAAGCGAATGCCTGCTGCCTTAAATGTCTCACGATGCGCCTCATAGTCAATACCGTTACGACCAGTCAGCAATACTTTCACGTTTTGACGCTGAGCCTCTTCAAGTACAAACTGCCAGCGCGGCAATATGGATTCAGCCTGCGTATGCTCATCATTATTTGCAGCCGTATTGACTGGCTCGCGATACACTAAGTCAGCAAATTCAAAAATCTCAGGTCTATGATGGCGATGTGATGCGATTATATTAAAAGGGGTGGTCGATTGTGTCTTCAGTGCTTGTAGACTGGCTAACATGTCGCGCTGGCTGGACTGACCTTCAGCCAACCAAGCTGCTATTGGCATCGTGCGGTGGTTAGGGTTTGCAGGGTTATCCATAATCTTCTCAGCGTGATGATAAGTTTTATAAGTAGTTGGTATAAATAGTTGGGTCACTTGATGCAGCGATCCTAAAGCTATTATTGATAGCAGAGTCTATTATATACAAATGGCACAGGTTATAAATGTTCCTGATAAAATAGCGTCAGGGATTTGTAAGAGGGTTTTTAACGCTCAATCAATGAGCTTGCTTATTAAAAGTCTCATGATATCCATGCTACTATATGGCAATGTTTAAAATGGCAAGTAAAGCTATAAATCAATAGGTGTTATCAATAATTATAAGGACAGATTATGAGCCAAAACCAGCCGCAAAAGTTAATTGCAGGTGCCAATGCGCCCCTACCAAATGACAATATCAGTATCCGTATTTTGAGTCAAAACGCGATTGATTGCGCCGCTTACCGCTTGACTACCGATGGTAAAGTCCGCGGTGATGGCGATATGATATTTTATGGTCAGACGCGTAGCGATGATGGTAATGTGAGCTTTCGAGGTCACGATAGTGATGGGTTTTTTGATATTAACTTGCCTGCGCAGCCTGCAAGCATTGATAAGATTGCCTTGGCCTTTTCAAGTGCGCAGACTTTGGCTCAAGTCGGTGATGTGGATATTCAGGTATTGCAAGGTAGCCAAGTGCTAATGAGCTGCCAGTTAAGCAGTGCTGGTCGTAGCGAAAAAGCCATTATCTTAGCCGAATGCTATCGTCGGCAAGGCAGCTGGAAGTTTCGCTTTATTGCTCAAGGTTTTGACGGCGGTCTTAAGCCGTTATCAGAGCACTTCGGCGTTGAGATTGCTGATGAAGCACCCGCTCAAGCCCAGAACCAGTCACAAAGTCAGTCTCAACCTATTAATACGCAGCGGCCAATCAATACCCAAAAAGCAAGCAGTGCCCCTCAAGCAAGTACACCACCGCCGATTCCTTCTAGCCCTGCGGTTAATTTAAATAAAATTACGCTCACCAAAAACCAAACCAGTATCAATCTCAAAAAACGTGATGACTTTGGTAAGATCTCAGTCAACCTAAACTGGAACCAACGTCCAGATATGGACAAGCAAGCGCCCAAAAAAGGCTTGTTGGGCGATCTGTTTAAGCAGCATAAATCTGGCGGTATCGACTTGGATGTCGGTGCGATGATTCATCTAAAAAATGGTGAAAAAACACTCATTCAGGCCTTAGGTAATCGCTTTGGAAGTTTGCAATCCGCGCCTTACGTTTTATTACGTGCTGATGATAGAACGGGGCAAGTCAGTGGCGGTGAATGGCTCGATATCAATGGCCAACAGTGGTCACAGATTGAGGAAGTATTCATCTTTGCTTTCATCTACGAAGGTGCACCAAATTGGGCGCAAACGGATGGGGTAGTGACCATTCATGTGCCTGAGCAGCCGCCGATTGAAACCCGTTTAACGGAAGGCACTGGCAACTTGCCAATGTGCGCCATTGCGCGTTTAGTGAACCAACAAGGCAGCATCAATGTTGAACGTATCAACCAGTATTTTAAAGGCCATCAGGAGATGGATAAAGCCTTTAATTGGGGCTTTAGCTGGAAAAAAGGACGCAAGTAGCAGCCATAAAATATAAGAAATTCTGGACAAAAAATACTAGCCTACATTAATAAAAAACCGCCGAACGACATGTCGCTCGGCGGTTTTTTGAAACTATTGATAGTATGAGCTATGCATGCGGAGAGATAGAAGGCATCAAGTCATGGAAGGTGCGACCAGAAGCGGTCTCGCCAATAGCATGCATTTTCCATTCATTGTCATGACGATAGACTTTTGCCATTATCATAGCCGTATGACCGCCCTGTGCAGATAAATTATAACGGGCGACCTCCTGATTGTTGTTGGCATTGACGATACGGCAAAAAGCGTTTTCTACCGTCTCAAACGTTTGACCAGTAAAGCTATTGACAGTAAACATCAGCGATACCACGTTTTCTGGTATTTTTGATAGGTCAACTTTGATGACTTCATCATCGCCCTCGCCATCACCCGTACGGTTATCACCAGTGTGGAGGATACTGCCATCTTTTGATTGTAGCTGACCGAACCAAATCGCATCGATTGGCTGTTTGTTACTATCGAACATGATGCATGAAGCATCTAAGTCAATAGTGTCACCGCCACTACCACCACCAAATAACTTGCCTAAGAAGCCACCTTTTTTAGCTTGCGGGCCTTGTGCGACATCCCAACCCAGACCTAGCTTAACTTGGGTAAGCGTACCACCTGCTTCTTTACTGAGCGAGATTTTTTGCCCTTTTTGTAGATTAACTGCCATATTCTTAGCCTTATAATAGTTATGAGTAAAAATTGAGTTATAAAATATTATCTAGAAATCCGCCACCACCGCCGCGTCCACCTGAGCTACTGCCTAGAATGCTTTGTAACCAGCCTTGGTAGCTATCGCGATTGCGTGAACAGATGACGACTTTGCCAGAGCCAGAGAAGTTGAGTACCATGCCTTCGCCACTGGTGACGGAGTTGATGATGTTACTCATGATGCCTTTTTTCTTGCTGGTAGAGACGGACAGCTTATATTCAAGCTGCGAATCCCAACACACCACATGCCCATTGTCGATGATGACATCTTTGCCTGGTGTGACTTCAATCTCAAATAGCGAGCCGAAACCTGATACCACGACTTGACCTTGGCCTTGGGTTTGCATGACCATAAAGCCACCAGTATCACCAAATACTGCCCCGCCAAGATTACGTTGGATATTGGCTCTGATATCGACACCCGTTTGCGCGGCGACAAATGCACCATCACTCAGTGTATACTGCTGCGCCCCGACGTCCAAGATTTGCATATCGCCATCTAGGGTAGGGGCAAGTAGACAATCACCTTCACCATTGACCGCTTCAATCTGTTGTTGAAACAATGATTCATCATTCGCAAAACGGCGCATCAATGACTGCATGATTCCGCCTTGTAGCTTACCTTTTAATTCAAGGTTTGACTCCATCATCACCATCGCATTGGCTTCGCAATATATCGAATCACCCTTTTTGAGATTGCAATGCAAAAATGGTTCAATCGTACCGATTAAGCTAAAAGTTGCGGCCATGAGATGCAGGTCCTTATTCTATATTCTTAAATATGGTTCTTTTATTTTTTTCTAATTACGGTTTTAATGAATGCTTGTAAGTGTGGTTCTTGAGTAATACTCTCAAAGTAGCTTACTTACGTTATTAGGTATTTTGGTATGCCATTAATGTTAAGGCCATCAAATGCGATGATAGGACACACTTGATAGCCTTATTGGGCGCAATTTACTTTATGAATCACGCCTTATTATTGCGTTGAACTTAGAGTCTACATTCTAAAGCGTAAACTCTCATGCGTAACTATAGCTGTTAAAAGCTTACACATTGACGCCATAAGAAGCGGCTAATGGTCCAAGACCACCGCTGAAGCCTTGACCAACGGCGCGGAATTTCCAGTCACCGCTATGACGATACAACTCGCCAAATATCATTGCTGTTTCAGTACTGCCGTCTTCTGACAAGTCATAGCGCGCAATTTCAGAGTTGCCATTGTCATTTACGACACGAATATAAGCTTCACCAACTTGACCGAAGTTTTGATTACGGGCTTGACCTTCATAGATGATAGCGCAGACAGCTACTTTGCTCACGTCAGCAGGGATGCTAGCAAGATTGATTTTAATTTTTTCATCATCACCATCGCCTTCACCAGTACGGTTATCACCAGTGTGCTCAACCGCGCCGTTGTCTGACTTTAAGTTGTTGAAGAAAATGAAATCTTGATCGTTACGTACTTTGCCTGCTTCATTGACCAAAAATCCGATGGCATCTAAGTCAAACTCTTGACCGTCAGTTGCACGTGGATCCCAACCCAGACCAACAGTGATGTTGGTTAAACCTGGTGCTTCTTTTGATAAGTTTACGTTGCCGCCTTTCGTTAAGCTAATAGCCATATAGGTATCCTGTTTATTAATCGTTAATTATTAGTGAATGGTTGATAGTTAAATGACGCCCTACTCAAAACACATTTACAGAGTCATAGCATGATAAATACTATAGCAACTCGTATTATGCATCTTAAATAGTGTTGTATTTCACTATACTAAGCACGCCGTTACTAAGCAAGGCGAATTTTGTGCGCTTAGTCCTAAGTTTACTAAGGGACACAGTAATTTTATATAGCTGATAGTTTTTTAACAAGTTTTGTTGCCGTAAATAAGAATATATAAAGTTTACAAGTAGCCATTGATCATCGTATTTTTGAATGAGTTGTAATCATTTATTATAAAAAAGGCCATATCACATGAGTGATATGGCCTATATATGCTACGTGCTACGATATGATTTTAAAACAGTTTACAGTTAATGTTCAGTAATGTTTTTGGCTTGTCGTTTACGGTACTGAAGTGAGGCCACAAATGCCCAACCGATAAAGGCAATACCAATGAGACCAGTAATAAGCTCTGGCACATGGAACTTCACGGATAGTAGCATGATGATAGCCAACGCACCGATGGCGTAATGCGCACCGTGCTCAAGATAAATGAACTCATCAAGCGTACCTTTGTCCACCAAAAAGATGGTCATAGAGCGGACAAACATGGCACCAATCGCTAGACCTAACATAATGACAATCACGTCGTTGGTAATGGCAAAAGCACCAATCACACCGTCAAAACTGAATGAGGCATCAAGTACTTCAAGGTATAAGAAACCGATAATACCACCTTTCATAATGGCACTGGTTGCTGCTGCACCCGATCCGTCTTCTTCTAGCCCTTCCTCAAGGTCGCCCTCAAGCATACCAGATACAACCTGTACACCAAGGTACACCAAAATACCCCAGACACCCGCAATCAGAACAGCCGCTGACTGATCAGCGTTGGCCCACGATACGGCAATCATTAAGATAATGAGTGCAACAAATACGCTCATGGCATCAACTTTGCCCAGCTTCGCAAGGCGGCTTTCAAGCCAGTTGAACCAGTGCACGTCTTTGTCATCGAACACGAAGTTTAAGAATACTAATAGTAAGAAGATACCACCAAAGGCTGAGATTTCTGCATGGTGCGCCATCAATCGGGCAGAGTACTCTTCTGGGTTGTACAAGGCTAAGTTGATGACTTCCATCATGCCAAGGTCTGCGGTAACCGCAACGATGACAATTGGGAATACCAAGCGCATACCAAATACCGCGATCAAAATACCAACGGTTAAGAAGATCTTTTTCCAAAACTCGTCCCAGCCCTTAAGTACTGAGGCGTTGACCACCGCGTTATCAAACGATAACGAAATCTCCATGACGGCCAAAATGGCAGTAATCGACAGCGTGGCTATCAGCCCGCCCATACCGCCATGTGAATACCCCCACCACGCCGCTACCGCTAAGGCAATGGCCGTGAAGATAAAGTCTAAATAAAAATGTCTCATGACACATCCTGTCTGGTTGCGTAAAGCTAAGGTCGGCCTATTATAGACACAAACCGCAAAAAAGTGGCTATTGCTAACCACTTTTTATGCATAATTTTAAATGGAACATAAAGCATTATTGAACGTTTTGCTATAGAAAGTTGTGACTGTTTTGCAACTATTTGCGCTTTACATTTATCAGCACCCATTGGCAGTATATTGACGACCAATAAAGTGCTGAAACCAGCCTAGATTCAGTATTAGATATTGACGCCATACTGCTGACACATTGCTTGTAGACCACCTGAATAGCCTTGGCCTACCGCACGGAATTTCCACTCACCGTTATGACGATAAACCTCACCAAATACCATCGCGGTTTCGACAGAATAGTCTTCTGCCAAATCAAAACGTACGACTTCAGTACCAGTCTCTTCGTTAACGACACGGATAAAGGCGTTGGCAACTTGACCGAAGTTTTGACTGCGTGCAGCAGCATCATGAATAGTCACTGTGACGACAATTTTATCGACGTCAGCAGGCACTTGAGTTAAGTTTACTTTGACCACTTCATCATCACCGTCACCTTCGCCAGTACGGTTGTCACCAGTATGCTCAACGGCACCGTTGTCAGACTTTAGCTGATTGTAGAAGATGAAATCATGGTCGCCGCGCACTTTGCCCGCAGTACTCAGCAAGAACACGCTCGCGTCAAGATCAAACTCAGCGCCCGAAGTGGCGCGCTCATCCCAACCAAGACCGATAAGCAGTTTGGTTAGATTTGGATCGGTTTTCGTTAGCGATAAGTTACCGCCTTTATTCAGTGATAAAGCCATGAGTATTTCCTTATTGTAAGTGTAAAAGTTACTGCCGATTTATAGATGCTAATGGCAACGCACTATCATAACAACAAAAAATGACCCAATCAAAGTGGGATGGGTCATTCTTAATGAGAATAAATTTTTAAGCTTAGGATCTGTTGAATACAACTATTATGGGTATTCATTTGCTATTTTTCAGGTGAGAGCTACTATGTCTTATCAGTTTATGTTTCTTGACGATGGCGAATCTCAAAGCTCTGATGAATGGGCTTTTTGATATTAAAATCAAAGCCAATCGTCTGATGGGTAATATTGGTAACGTCATAACGCTGAGTGAGTTGTTCATCCAGCTCAAAACGGGTGAAGTTATTGGAGAAATATAACACTCCATCAGAAGTCAAACGGTTCATGGCGCGGTTGATTAAGGCGGCATGATCGCGCTGCACATCAAAGGTTCCTTGGAACTTTTTTGAATTTGAGAAAGTCGGTGGATCAATAAAGATAATATCATATTGTTCGGTATTGTCTTTAATCCACTCAAAAATATCGGCAGCCACAAATTGATACTTGTTACGGCTTACATCCAAACCATTCAGGACAAAGTTTTGCTTGCCCCAGTCCAAGTAATTCTGTGATAAATCGACACTGGTGACTTTTTTGGCACCGGCAAGCGCAGCATGCACACTGGCAGTACACGTGTAAGCAAATAGATTCAACACGGCTTTGCCGCGACTATTGGCTTTGATGCGCATACGCATATTACGGTGATCGATAAATAAGCCAGTGTCTAGATAATCAGTAAAGTTGACATAAAAGTATGCGCCATCTTCACGGGCGACATAGAACTTGCCACGCTTATCTGTTTGACCTTGCTTACTATATTGCTCATTACCTGATTGGCGTGCGCGGGTCTTGATAAAGACCTGCTCACGGTTAATATCAAATACCTCACGAATACCCATCAAGGCAAGATTAAAGCGTTTTTTAGCCGTTTCAGGTGGGATGGTTTTGGGCGGCGCATATTCTTGTACGTGTGCGTAATCACCATATAAATCGATGGCAACTTTGAAGTCAGGCAAATCAGCATCGTAGGCGCGTATATTGCTGACAGCGTCTTTTTTGGCCAGTTTTTTGAGCTTTACCAAGTTTTTTTGCAGACGATTGATAAAGTCTTGCGCTTCTTCAGACTCTATCTCACGCTTCTCAAAGCGGCTGACTAGGTTACCGAGCTGCCCAGCAATCAAGTTACCATAACGGAAATATACGGTGATCGCACCGTTATGGCAGCGCAAAGTTTTTGGCTCTTTAATGGGTAAAATATCGACCTGCTCAACATGAGCAGCCAGAATACCGAGCATCGGATCAATACCGCTACCAGCAAAGCTGTCTTGTAAAATCAGCCCCAATGCGTGATACAGCGGCTTAATCATCTCTTCATCGCCCAAACACTCACCGTAAGGTGGGTTGGTAATGACCAAGGGATTGCTCAATCTGCCATCTTTGACCATTGGGCGCAGAACAGAGCTGAGCTGATTAAGTGCACGGGTCTCAAGGTCTAATAGGGGAAGCAGATCTTGCAGGCCAGCAGCGATTAGGTTTTTTTCTGTGGCGATAATCGCGCCGTTGTCAGCGTCAAAACCTAAGATAAGCGGTAAGGTGTCTGGCTGCTCATTAGCGATGTCTAACGCTTCACGGAAACGTGTTTGCGCATCGTCTATCATCTGCTGCCATAGCGTCTCATCATGGTGCTGCCACTCATAAAACCCAAATTGATTGGCAGCTTTGTCAATGCCGACAGCATAATCACAGTGCATGAGTAGCGCTTCAATAATAAAAGTACCTGAGCCGCACATAGGATCGATGAGTGCATTGTAATAAGGCGTGCCATCGCTGTTTTTTTGATGCCAACCAGCGCTATACAGAAGGGCAGCGGCCAAGTTTTCTTTGAGCGGTGCTTCTGTCATCGCCACGCGGTAACCACGGCGATGCAAACTGGTGCCTGATAAATCCAAATATAGCTCTGCTTGCTTATCATTGACGGTCGCAAAGATTGAAAAATCTGGATTTCTACTATCCACATTCGGACGGCTGTCATAAGCTTCATTAAAGGTATCAGCGATGGCATCTTTGATACGCAGCATCGCAAACTGCTGACTGACCGCAACACGCTTATCGACAGATAGGCGAATAGCAAAGGTTTGCTCAAGACTAAATTGCTCAGTCCAATTGATTGATTTTGCCAAACCATACAGCTGCTCAGCCACATCATATTCGGTGTTGATGTTTTTGCGTTTGATCAGCATCAATACCCGCGAGGCCACACGTGACCAGAGGCAGATCGTATAGAGATCAGGCAATGTACCCGTAACAGTCAGACGACCTGTGCTTTTGATTTCGCTTGCAATGCCAAAGCTAGTCAGTTCAGTCTGTAGCGGTGCCTCAAGCCCATCAGCACAAGTAACGATAAGATTGAGCGACATGGTTTGTGAGGAGGCTTGTACAGAGGGAGGCGTGCTTGATGCGGTCATACGGATACCTGTGGCTAAATGTGCTGAACGAATAATAAAATAGGAGATTCAACCAGCAATTTTACCATATTTCAAGAGTGGATGGTTCAAAGCGTATAGGTTTAATATAAAGCTCATCTCAACACAATAAGGGCGTACTCTAGTCATCTTTTGTAAGAGTGACTCCTTCTGTGAGCACTTGCGTCGTCGTGGCAAACGGTTTAGTTGCAATAGGGTAGTCGACGTCCTTTGGCATGAGCAGGCGCATATGCGGGTAAGGGGTTGAGATATTGGCCGCATCAAATGCAAGTTTGATCTTTTCTTGCAGGTCTTCTTTTATCTTAGGCATGCGAGCAACTGACGCAGGCTTGACCCAAAAACGCACGATGAAAAACACTCCATATTCCCCAATCTCAGCTACTGTCGCTGAGGCCTCAGGGCGGCTGAGCACCACATCAGTATCGGACAGAACTTGCAAAATCTCCTTACGAGCAAGGTCAATATCATCCTCAAATGCAATGCGCATACGAATATCAAAGCGTATGAAGTTTTTGGAGGTCAGGTTGGTCACCTCGGAGGAGGCCACGTTAGAGTTTGGAATGATGACCGTAATATTGTCTCGGGTCAAGATATGCGTGGTGCGCAAAGCGATAACCACGACACGACCTTCATTGTCATTAATGTTAATCCAGTCGCCTACCTGAAAGGATTGCTCAAGTAAGATCGTAATGCCTGCAATAAAGTTGGCAAGCGTCGACTGGGCAGCAAAGCCCACTGCCAAACCAACAATACCTAAACCTGCGACTAAAGAGACAATATCAAAGCCAAATTGAGCCATGACACTGGCCGTTCCAAGTATCCAAATCAGTACTGAAAAAACATTCTTAAGCAGCTGTTCAATAGAAGCATTGAGTCCATAATGCTGCAATACTTTATGGATAATATGATCAGATGTCGTCCAGAGGACATAGTAGATGCCCGCCCAAATACTGGCTTTTGCTGTGGCTTTGACAGTATCTGGCTCAAAGCTCATTTGACTCATGACGGCAATCACACTGGCAACCACCCACATATAACGCAGAGTAGAGCGTGCCATTTTAATGCGGCGCTCATTCAAGCGCAGGCGCGTTTTGTTTTTCTTAATAATATAGGTCGCTAACCAATAAAAAAATCCCAATACCGCAAGCAGTATTAGGATTTTGATGCCAGTACTGACTAACTCAGCTGCATAAGAAGACCAGTTGAGTGAATCCTCTTCTATCGAGCCACCAATGGCGAGATATAGGCTGGTATGTAAATCACGAATGATTTCTTCAAAAAAATCAGTAATACCAGCGATTGCCATTATGTTATCCATGAGTATTGGGTAGTTGATACTTATCTAAAATTGTAACCGAGTCATTGTTTAAAAGCCATCTTCCTCTCTCTTTTCAGCTTGATGTGGGATAGACATTTGCTTTTGTACATCTCGTAGTGCGCTGCGTAGTCCCTCTAAAATAGTTGGATGATAAAAAGGCGTGTCCAGCAGCTCCTTAACACTCAACTCATTGGTAACGGCAACGGCCAATATATGGGCGACATACTCAGCATCAGGACCCACCATACATGCGCCCAAAATCTTATCGGTTTCTTTGCAAGCATAGATGTGCAATAGACCACAGTTGACTCCCATAATACGGCTACGCCCTTGGTTATCGAAACTGACTTTACCAGTGACATGCGTGCGCTCTGAACGTTCAATCTCTGGTAGTGACATACCAACGTTAGCGATTTGGGGCTCACAAAATACAATGCCTAGTGGGATAGCAGGTGGGCGAATATAAGCACCGACATTATCACGGCAAACCTCGCTTCCTGCACTGAAACCTTCGTCACTGGCGACATGAAGAAGAGGTAAATGTGCATTAGCGTCGCCAACGATATATAGCTGCAAGTCGCCGATCTGGCCAGTATTGATGTTTAGGTTTTTTGGACGATTTTTGTCATCGAGCTCGACTCCTAGGTTTTCTATCCCTAGCTGATTGATATTGTTGCGACGTCCAGTCGCTACTAGAACACATTCACCTTGCCACTGCTGCGATTGGCCAGCACTGTCTTTATAATCAATAAATGCTGATGGAGCTTCATTGTCTGCATTGGTTTGCGTGCCAACGTCTATGATTTTACTGTCGAGCTGCATAGTGAGCTCATGACCTAGGCACTCAATGGCTTTTTGATTGATGTCTTCATCTCTTAAACCACCGACACGATTGACTCGATTGAATAAGGTGACATCGACGCCCAAGCGAGTAAACGCCTGTGCCAGCTCTAAGCCAATAGCACCCGCGCCAACGACAGCTATAGATGCTGGCAGGTCTGTTAGTTCAAACACGGTATCGGAGGTAATCAGAGTTTTACCGAGCTTATCTACCCAACCTTCTGGTACAAATGGTGAGATACCTGTGGCGACAATGATTTTATCTGCGGCAATCAGCTCATCGTTTACCTCGATCAGTCCTTCTTTATTAATATAAGCACGCCCTGATATCTTTTTATCCTCAGGCCAGCTCTCAACTTGTCTTTTGACGAACCCAGCAAACCGATCACGCTCAGCTTGTACTCGGGACATGACTTGCTTGCCGTCTATCTGCACATCTGCATGAACGCCAAACTCCTTGGAGCTCTTTGCTTCATGGGCGCGAGCTGCTGCTGCAATCAGTAGTTTGCTTGGCATACATCCAATGGTGGCACAGATTGTGGTCCAAATCCCATCATTGATAATTACAATGTTTTCAGTGGTTTTCTGTGCTTGGCGAAAGGCGTTTTGCCCAGCGGTACCAGCACCAATGACTGCAACTGAGACTTTGCGGGTTGTTTTTTCAGAGGTATTCGTAGAGGCGTTGTTAGATTTTTGGTTCATATTACTCTCAAGTTAGTGATTTTAGTTATGATTTTGATAGCTAGATTTTCGGAGGTAAATTTCAATTATTAAGGCATCCTTTATTATCACTCAGCAGCATTAGGGTAGCAAGGAATAGAAAAAACACTGCCATCATCACTACTTTAATTAACAAATACTTACTATTTCTGTGGCATATAAATTGCAGTGAATTGCCACATTTAATGAATAAACATGCATTATTTTAGTTTGTATGTAATGGAGGTTTGAAAGAAGAGCTGTGCATTATTTTTATACCACAGCTTTGATTGAATCATAAATTAAAAATATTAAATTATATAATTGAAGGCGACTTAATGGAATGTTTTAGCAAAAAGCCATTGCTATCTACTATTGATAGCACTGGTAGCGATGCTGTGTTACAGCAAATAAAGTTTGAACCTACTGATAAGAGACAAAATTTCTATTCATTTGACTTAAAGTTGCCTATCATAAGCTCTACCGCTTTAATGCTCGCTGCCTGTGGAGGCGGAGGTGGAGACGAATCGCCAAGCACAAGTTCTGGGAATACAAGTTCTGGGAATACAAGTTCTGGGAATACAAGTTCTGGGAATACAAGTTCTGGGAATACAAGTTCTGGGAATACAGGTTCTGGGAATACAGGTTCTGGGAATACAGGTTCTGGGAATACAGGTTCTGGGAATACAGGTTCTGGGAATACAGGTTCTAGCAATACGGGCCCTGATAGTAGCAAACCCACTCAAAAACCTAACAACCCTTCCACCCTTCTGACTGATACTGACGCTGCTAGGTTCTTACAACAAGCCCAATTTTCATCGACGAAAGCTGAAATTGAATCGCTTAAAAGTATCGGTATCCATCAATGGTTAAATAATCAATTTGCTATGCCCATTGCGATCACAGGTTATGACTGGTTACTGCAACGCGGTGTGAACAATGAAAAGTATCGCTTTGATAGAAACCCTGTGGATTGGATGGCATGGCAACAACTGTTCTCTTCTAAAGATACTTTACGTAAACGTACCGCTTTAGCTCTTTCTGAAATTTTGGTCGTGTCTTCTCATGGCGTGTTTTTGCCCTTGCATTCTTTTTCTATCGCTGCCTACTGGGATGTTCTCAATGAGCATGCTTTTGGTAACTTTAGAGATCTTCTAAAGGCGATTACCTTAAACTTAGCGATGGGAGACTTCTTAGATTTAATCAGTAGCAAAAAAGCCAATGATAGAGGGCGTAGGCCAGATGAAAATTTTGCCCGTGAGCTTATGCAGCTGTTTACTATTGGGCTGATAGAGTTAAATCTTGATGGTACCCCTAAGTTAAATGGTGGCCAGCCAATAGAGACTTATACTCAAGAGACGGTAACCAATATAGCTCAGGCATTGACTGGATGGAGCGTAGATGAATCTTATGATACACACTACACTACTACAGATCCTAGCGCGCATCGTGCTCCCATGGTTAATTCACCAGACAATCATGATACTCGTAGCGTGAGTTTTTTTGGTATCACTGTACCAGCAGGAGCAAGTGGCGAGCAAGCGTTAGATATTGTAATGGACACCTTATTTAACCACGCTAATATTGCTCCTTTTATCTCAAAACAACTTATTCAGCGTCTGGTAACCAGCAACCCAAGTCCTGACTATGTCAGAAGAGTAGCCACTGTGTTTAATCGTGATGATAGTGGTACACGTGGTAATTTAAGGTCAGTTTTACAGGCTATTTTAACCGATATTGAGGCGCGAAAGTTGCCCGTTAAAGATATACCGGCTATTGGTAAAGTGCGTGAACCTATAGTGAGATATATCCAGTGGGTACATACTTTTACGAACCGTAAAAGCATATCAGGTGAGTGGGCTATTAGTAACACGTTAAGTAGTAGATGGCACTTCAATCAAAGCCCTCTCAAAGGGCCTTCTGTATTTAATTTTTTCGATGTCGATTATGCGCCTAGTACTAGTGACTTCGTTAGTAATAACTTAGTAGCCCCAGAATTGCAGTTGCATAATGAGACTTCTACAGTGGGCTACATTAATTTTATGAAAATAATTATTCAGAATGGGGTGCATTATTTATTTGATGAGTCCCAGCCTGAGATATTGCCAGAATATAGTGAAGAAATGAAACTATATGATCAACCTGAAAAGCTCGTTGCTCATCTCAATCTGGTTTTGTGCGCGAACCAGATGTCAGACGATACTACATCCCTTATCGTTGAAGCGCTAGAAGATATAACGGACCGAGATCCTGATTGGGGTAAAAACCGTGTCTATTCAGCGGTATTACTGACAATGGCCAGTCCTGAGTACTTGGTGCAAAAATAAGAGCATTGTTATTGCTATATATCAAGCATAGTACTTCGATTAAAATATTATGAGTAAATGATTATGAGTGAACTATCAAGAAGAGCATTTCTAAAGCGTTTAGGCTACTTAACGGCAGCAGGTGTAGCCAGTCCTCTTACGCTCAATATGATGGGTGTGGCAGAAGCAGCTACACACACAGCTACCGACTATAAAGCGTTAGTCTGTGTATTTTTGGACGGGGGTAATGATCAAGCAAATACTCTTATTCCAATCGATACTACCAACTACAACACTTATAAAAAAGTGCGACAAGATATTGCGTTAGATCGATCCGCCGTGTTGCCATTGAGGCCAACGACCAACTTAGCAGATGGGTTAAAATGGGGGTTTCACCCTAAGCTTACAGGCTTAAACAGTTTGTTCCATCTTAAAAAGCTTGCGGTCTTACAGAATGTCGGCACCTTAATTGAACCAACCTCGCTTGCTCAATATAAAAGCAAATCTGTCGCGCTACCACAAAAGCTATTTGCGCATAATAGCCAAAAGGATTTATGGGAAACGACCGCTTCCAAAGCCTTTAGAGAGGGTTGGGGAGGAAAGATTGGTGATTTGATTCTGAATCAGAATACGCAATCTATGTTTACCTGTATTAGTACCACTGACAACTCTTTGTTCTTAACAGGTGATCGCTCCACCGCGATCAATGTCAGCTCTGACGGTATTATTCCTATTTGGTATGCTAGAGAAAACAGTTGGCTATATAATTCACAAAAAACCGCCGCAGCGTTGAGAAAAATTATTACCTCACCCCGTAACAATATTATGGAAAACCATATTAATTTAGTTACTAGGCGTTCTATGGAGGCTGAAAAGCTTATGTCGTCTGCCCTAAGAGAGTCTGGTGAGTTAAAGACGCAGTTTACTACTGGTAATTCACTGGCTGATCAGCTAAAGACCGTGGCAAGATTGATAAAATCTCGTGATACTCTTGGGGTCAAAAGGCAGGTGTTTTTTGTAAAAGTTGGTGACTTTGATACCCATAGTAATCTGCTCAGTAGACATGAAAAGCTGATGGCTGTGCTCGATGATGCTTTATCTAGCTTTTACCAAGCCACTGAAGAATTGGGTGTGACTCAAAATGTTACTACCTTTACGGCATCAGATTTTGGACGTACCTTTAGTAGTAATGGTAACGGCTCCGACCATGGTTGGGGCAGTCATCATCTGATCATGGGTGGCGCGGTTAACGGTAGGGAGTTTTATGGGAAAGCGCCAGAGATTGGTTTGGATACTCCTGAAGATGTAGGTCAAGGTAGATTGCTTCCAACGTCATCTATTGACGAATATTCAGCGACATTAGCAAAGTGGTTTGGGGTATCAGATAGTGATTTGGGGTTGATAGCACCAAATCTTTATAAGTTTGATAAGCCAGATCTAGGATTTATGAGTCGCTAATACCAATCCTACAATCAGTCCTGCGATAATATTCAAATAAAGTCTTGCCCAAGGTTCATTCTTAGGCAAGACTTATGATTTAAGAAGCCAGCACAGCCAATAAACGTTCTGCATAGTCTTTGGCACGTAGGTTACGCTGAGCATGAGTGAGCGTACCACTTTTATCAAACACAAAGGTAGAGCGTACGAGTCCAAGCGTGATGTTGCCATACATATTTTTTTCTTTAATCACATCAAAGTACTGACATAGCTTTTCATCGCCATCACTGATCAACGGGATATGCAAATCGTGCTTGGCAATGAACTTCTCATGTGACTCCACACTATCACGCGATACGCCGATAATATCGTAGCCAAGCGTATCAAAATCATTGATATGAGCAGTAAAGTCTGTGGCTTGCGTAGTACAACCAGGCGTATTGTCTTTTGGATAGAAATAGAGAATAAGTCCCTTGCTAGAGTTTGTCACCAACTCTTTTAGACTGATATTATCATGGATAAAGTTACCATCGAGCTCACGTACGATAGTGACTGGAAAGTCGGGTAGGTCAATCACTTCAGTAGTAGGTTTAGCCATTATAAATTCCTTGTCATTTATATATTGTTTGTGAATGTTATTAGAGCTTTAGTACTGTTTGATGATTAGTTTCACACTTTGCTCTTACATTGGCAACTGCAAAACGAAAAAAAGACTGACGATTGTCAGTCTTTTATATGAGACATTTCACTTATGAGATTAAGCAGGTTTTTGTGGCTGCTTTAGGTCCAGCCCTTCGGTGCATTGCTGCAAGTCTTTTTGCATCTTTTTAACGTATGGCAGGCTTGAA
The DNA here is from genome assembly GCF_904846575.1 of Psychrobacter sp. H8-1. Taxonomy (NCBI): domain Bacteria; kingdom Pseudomonadati; phylum Pseudomonadota; class Gammaproteobacteria; order Moraxellales; family Moraxellaceae; genus Psychrobacter; species Psychrobacter sp. H8-1. The sequence goes on along the minus strand of NZ_CAJHBG010000001.1, from coordinate 2,114,084 downwards.
GGATCTTTTTTATCCTTAGCATAGCTCTCGATTTCCCACATTTGACCGATGGTCATTTTACTACGAACACCAATGGTACAGTTACACAGTTTTGTCGCAGTACTTTTATCAGCGACTTTGTATTTGACGGCGCCAGCGACACACTGGTTGATATTATCTTGCTTGATATCGGTAGCGTTCGCTTGTGGTATAGCCATAAGACCGATCAGCGCTAAAGGTAGTGCTTGCAACAGCTTCATAAACTTCCTCTTATTTACTATGAATACAGTGGCTCATACGATAGCAATTATATTGGCTAAATAACACCGTGCGCGTGCTGTCTTGATGCAAGTAAATGTTACGCTTTTGTTTATACTATCTCGAAGCCGCCAATGCTCATACATAGTTGCCACCTGAAAGCGCTTGAGCTAGCAACTAATTTTGAGACTGATATTGGGGCTGATAGTGAGTAGGATCAGAGACGCCAGCTTGAGCAAACCCTTGACGGCGTAGCGCGCAGCTATCGCATACTCCGCACGCACGGCCTTGATTGTCTGCTTGATAACAAGAGATGGTTTGCGCATAGTCAACCCCAAGCGATAATCCAAGCTCAATGGTTTTTGCTTTAGAGAGCTGCTGTAGTGGCGTTTGAATGGTTAGCCGATGACCAGTAACCCCAGCTTTGGTTGCTAGGTTGGCCATATGTTCAAAAGCGGCAATATATTCAGGACGGCAGTCAGGATAGCCAGAGTAATCCACTGAACTGACACCGATGACGATGTGATTGGCATCGGTCACTTCTGCAACAGCAAGCGCATAGGACAAAAATATCGTATTACGCGCGGGTACGTAGGTATTAGGAATGGCATCGTTATCAATCGTATCGTATTTTTTATTAGGAAACTTATCAGCATCACCGTCTGGCACGATCATACTGTGATCAGTTAGGGATGAGCCGCCAAGCTGGGCAATGTCGATATCAATAATGCGGTGATTGACTCCAGCCGTTTCGGCAATAGTCTTTGCCGCGACAAGCTCGCTATTGTGGCGCTGACCATAGTTAAAGCTTACCGCGGTGACAGCTGCATAGCGCGCCTTAGCCCAATAAAGACAAGTGACCGAGTCAAGCCCTCCTGACAATAGAACGACAGCGTTTTGATTATTCTCTAGAGTAGTCACAGTAGAGTCAAGTTCTTGATTCAGTGAGGTAGGTGGCAGCGAAACATTAGTCATAGTGTTGGGTCTATCATCAATTGGCGAAAAGCGGCTATTTTAGCAAATTTAGCCTCATTACTGAACCGTAAAGGCAAAACGACAGAGACTATGTTAAAAATACTATGCTAAAAAGACCATACTAAAAAGACTGAGCTACAAAGCCTATGCTCAATAACGATCATATTTAACGTCATCATTTAATGGCTATCTTTTCAAACTGTTAGCAAAATTTGTTATAATCGCTGGGATTTTTATGAGACGCTTCATTTCACTCATTGACAGTCGCCTTATTGCAAACCATCCCTGTAATGATATTGAGTAATTTATGACCACAGCCAATCTATATGTACCAGAGTTGGTGCCATCATCTAATGTTACATCTACTGACACCGAGCCGTTCAATAGCGACTCTGATCATGGAGATATTGGAAAGGATAATACTGAGCAAGTGGCGACCGAGTCAGCAAGCTTTCGTAAATTACAGAAAAAACTACGCAGACAAGTATCATGGGCGATTCGTGACTTTAATATGATCGAAGAGGGTGACGTGGTAATGGTTTGTGTGTCAGGGGGCAAAGACAGCTATACCTTGCTAGATATTCTGCTGTTATTAAAACGCATTGCACCGATTAGCTTTGATATTGTGGCGGTGAACTTGGACCAAAAGCAGCCTGGTTACCCAGAAGATATATTGCCTAACTACTTAAACGAACAAGGCATCGCCCATTATATTTTAGAAAAAGATACGTATAGCATTGTCAAAAGCGTGGTGCCAGAAGGTAAAACTTACTGCTCGGCATGTTCACGCTTGCGCCGCGGCTCTTTGTATGGCTTTGCCAAACAGATTGGCGCAACCAAAATAGCCCTTGGTCATCATCGTGATGATATTTTAGCAACTTTTTTTCTTAACCTTTTTCATGGTGGCGCGCTAAAAGCCATGCCACCTAAGCTGCTCAGCGATGACAAACAAAACATTTTAATTCGTCCATTGGCTTATGTTGAAGAAAAAGACATCATCGAATATGCTCGTATGAAAGAGTTTCCAATTATTCCTTGTAACCTATGCGGCAGTCAAACCAACCTACAACGTGCCATCATCAATGACATGCTACGGGAGTGGGATGACGCACATCCACAGCGTTTGGCGTCCATCTTTAAGGCGATGCAAAATGTCGCACCGTCGCAATTAGCAGATCGTGAGCTGTTTGATTTTGAGCGATTAAATTTAGAGCGTGATGATGATGAGCGCTTATTTGAAGGTGATAATATTCAGGCAGGGCAGACCGAGAGCCTTGCTGATATTGGATTGCCAGTTGCCCCAAAAACGCAGACCTATAATCCAAGATTCGCCAATAGTAAGCTATCAGCAAATGACAGTACGACTAGCGATAATTCCAGTGTAGCGCAGAAAATACCAACGATTAATCCCGTTATTTAATCAGCATCAACACAATAAAAAACCAGCTATTTAATAGCTAGTTTTTTTATTGGAAATAATTATGATGTGTTAAAGAGTCAGATGTGGCACTGTCCACTGTCGGTAGTACTTTTTATTGATTTAACCGTGGCATATAAGAGGTATCATTAAGATTCTTTTGCAAACACAGGCAATGGATTAAAGATCACTTCTGCACTGGGCAGTTTTGCGACATCCTGCATGCGCCAATCATCCTTTCCATCATTACTTACCTGCAAGTAGTATTTGGCCTTGAGCGGATCAAGATCTACCTGCGCACTATATTTGTTACCACCTTGATGCTCGAGAATGACATCACGATCTTTTTTGATATCAGTAGCATGAGAGATAGATAACTCCAGCTTATCTGGATAAGTGAGCGGCTCACCATTTAAAAGCTTGCCAGTTTGTAGGCTTTGCTCTGGATAATTGAGCTCAAAGACAATCTCCCCTTCAGGTGAGAACTGCAAGTCACCACGTAAGTCTAAATCATAAGTGAGCTTGTCACGCGATACATCATGATACAGTGTTTTACCATCCATATACCAGTCGTCACGTACCACGCTGTCACGGATTTGATAGGAATAATAAACGAAAAAAATACAAGCCACCACGACGAAGGCTGGTAGCCCGATAACAAAGATAATCACCATGTAGTTTTTGTACCATGGCTGGCTATCTTGATGCTTAAAGTTTGGTGCTTGAGTTGGTGTAGACATAATATACCTATATGCTGTAGCAGAGGCTTACTGGATCAGAGGAAAAAACTGATAAATAACAATAAGTTCAAACAAAATTTTATACAGCCTCTAGTCCTTATTATAGCTTGATTATCCAAATCTTGCATCTGCTAAGTATGCGCTTAATGCATACCTAGCATTACAAGTTTGGCATTCTAGTCGGCTATCAGCTTATTGACCTTGAGTCGTAAAGACGTTTTGCTTACTTACTTTATATTTGCCATCTTCACTGGCGACTGTCAAAACAATGGGAGTTTGACCTGGCTCTACAATATCCGGATCACCATAAATACTAACAGACATATCGAAGCTTTCACCCGCTACAAGCGGCACATCATTAAAACGTAGCTGCAAACTTAGCCCGTCTTGCGGCTCAAGTGTAATCTTGTAGGTATGCTCATCTTGTGTTTTATTGGTCAGTTTGACGATATAGCTGTTTTCAATCATACCCTGATTATTAATCGAAGATAGCTGATTGCGGTCACGGCGAATATCAATCTCTAGCGGCACACGATCTATCAAGGTATATAAAAGTCCACCACATAATATAGTGAGCACCGCTAAGTAAGCAAAAAGACGCGGACGTAAGACACGACTTGGTTCTTTTTCGGCTAACTGTCTTTCGGTCGTATAGCGGATCAATCCACGTGGATAGCCAACTTTATCCATGATTTCATTACAGGCATCGACACAAGCAGCGCATTGAATACAAGCGACTTGCAGACCGTCGCGAATATCAATGCCAGTAGGGCAGACCTGCACACACATGGTACATTCAATACAGTCGCCTAAGTGATCTGGATTTGTGCCTTTTTTGCGGGCCCCGCGAGGCTCGCCGCGCTCATAGTCATAAGAGACAATCAAGGTATCTTTGTCAAACATTACGCTTTGAAAGCGACCATAAGGACAGATCTGAACACACATCTGCTCACGCATGTAGCCGGCGTTTGCGTAAGTGGCAAAAGTAAAGATAAACATTGCTATCCATACCCACGTTGGCCAATCAGGGAATGGGATGAAGCCTATCATCTGCCAATTGCCGTACATAAAGTCAGTACCCGCAACGTAGCTGACAAAAGTCGCTGCGGTAATGACAGATAACACAAACCAAATAAAGTATATCAAGAAGCGTTTAAAGGCTTTAGTCGCGCTCATTGGCGACTTGTCGAATTTGATGCGCTTGTTACGCTCGCCAATAACCCACTTCTCTATATGTTGATACAGGTGTGTCCAAATGGTCTGTGGACATGCATAGCCGCACCATACGCGTCCAGCGTAAACCGTTACCATAAATAAAGTAAAGGCAGAAATAATCGCGAATGCCGCGACAAAATAGAAGTCTTGCGTCAAAAACGTCAAGCCAAAAATATAATAGTGCTGAGAAGGGACATCAAACCAAATGGCTTGTCTGCCATTATAACGCAGCCAAGGTAATAGCAAGAACGCTGCCAACAGCGCATACATGGTAATGACACGGATGTTTTGATAAAAGCCTGTCACAAATCGAGGATGGACACGTTTCTTTTCGGCGTTGAGATCTATTTGTTGTACGGGGATTTTATTGGGTTGTTGTGCTGACATAAACTTGCCTCTTTAAACAAAGAATCAGTCTGCTGGCATGAGTAACAAGCACCTACTAAGAAAACTGGGGTGCGTGGGCTTGAATTGTTATCAATGTCAGTAAGTAGAGAGTAGGTATGTCAAAAATAAAACCACCATACTGTCTACCAAATGAACGATTATATAATACTGATTATTATAATGACTATTATATCACCTCCCTCATAATAATGAGGAATCAATATGAAAAAACAATCACTGAGCGCTCCAAAGCCTCAATATGTTTTGACGCTGTAGTGGGAGCATTGAAATAAAAAAGGAGAACTGTAGTGACAGTCCTCCTTTTTATAACATCTTTCAATTCCATATGAAGCAATTGCTTAAAAAACTAATATTCAGCGGCGTATATCACATAAACCATCGAATCAATATCAATTTGCAGCAGTAGCTTCAGCGGCATTAGTAGCTGTGGCTGTTGCAGGAGTTTTGTCTGATAGTGAGTAAACATAGGCAGCTAGTAGCATAATACGCTCATTACCCAGTTTAGTCTGCCACTCAGGCATCACACCAGCACGGCCATAACGTAAGGTTTCACGGAGTGATTCGCGAGTATCGCCCCATAGCCAGATGTTGTCAGTTAGATTTGGAGCACCAGTAGATATCATGCCCTTACCATCTTCACCGTGACAAAGCACACAGTTAGTAGGTTCTTTAAATAAAGCCTCACCCTGTGTAACCATCGTCTGGTCTAGATCATAATCTCTTTGATTGCCAGAGATTGACAGTACATATTCTGCTACAGCACGTATGCCATCTTCGCCAAGGTCGTCGCGCCAAGCAGGCATCGGCAACGCAGCAGGATTCTTGCTGTAGTCTATACCAGCATTTCGACCGTTATGTAAGGTCAGCAAGATATTTTCAGGCTTGCCTCCATGTATCCATTCATTATCCGTTAGATTTGGATAACCAATGGCACCCTTAGCGTTAGAGCCGTGACAGACCGAGCAGTTCTGTAAGAAGAGACGGCTACCAACTTTCAATGCATTTGGATCTGAAGATAGCTTTTCAACATAAGGTGCTAATTCAGTAACTTTGTCATCGATCTGAGTTTGTAGGTCTGCTGGTGGTTCTTCACTGCGACGCAGAGTCGTTTGCATATCAGCAAGTGCTGCTAGCGTTTTTGTCGCGTCACTGGCACCTGCCTTTGCCAAAATGTTTTGCTCAAAGTTATCGGTGAATACTTTGTTATTGCTTTCAAGTTCACTATATAACTCATTTTTTGACGACCAAGGTACAGTCTCGCCATCGACTTCTACCGTTGCGATGCCGTCCCAGTTTGCTGGTTGAATAGCTGGGAAAAATACCCAGTATGCAGCACCCCAAATGATTGAGCCAAAAAATATTACCAACCACCATTTAGGAAGCGGTTTATCGTATTCTTGAATACCGTCATAAGTATGACCAGTAGTACCGTCTTCTTCGAGATCAGGTTTATATTTTAATACATATAACAAGACCCCAAGAATACCTGCCCAACACATGATACTGAGGATGGTAATCCAAGAACTCCAAAAAAATGTCATCGTTCATCCTTATTGCGCTGCTCTTCAGATAAAGGCTCTTTGACCTCGTCATCAAGCGCAAGTTGTGCATCTTCTTCGAAGCGTTTTTTGTTTTTTGGCGAATACGCCCACCATGCAACGCCTATAAAGGCAATGAAGGCAGAAACGGTTGCAATTGTTTGTAATTCACCAATACCCATTAGCGCTGTCCTTCCATTGCAGTACCTAGCTGTTGCAGATAGGCAACCAGAGCGTCAAGTTCAGTAGCGCCGAGCACTACATCAGGGGCCCCTTCGATATCTTCTTCAGTATAAGGAACGCCGAAACGATCGCGGAATAGACGCATTTTAGTTTGGACTTTTACACCATTAACTTCGTTGGTGGCAAGCCATGGAAAGCCTGGCATGACTGACTCAGGAACTAATGATTGTGGATCAATCAAATGTTGTTTTTGCCATTCCTCTGAATAGCGCTGACCAACACGTGCCAAGTCAGGTCCAGTACGTTTTGATCCCCATAAGAATGGATGATCCCATGTTGACTCAGCAGCGCGTGAGTATGGCCCATAACGTTCAACTTCAGCACGTAGCGGGCGAATCATTTGAGTGTGACAAACGTGACAACCTTCACGAATATAAATGTCACGACCTTCAAACTCAAGCGCAGTCCAAGGCTCCATAGCGGGCAGGGGAGCATTCACCCCGCCATCTTCAGGACTTTTGTTATCATAAATCAGCGGTACGATCTCAACCAAAGTTGCAAAGCTGATTGCGATGACAATAAAGATGACCAATAAGCCTGTATTTTTTTCAATAATTTCATGCGGTGTACCAGCCATGATCGCTCCTTATACGTTAGCTGTCTGTGGTGCATCGACACTAGGTTTATGATCTGTTGGATCAGCCACATCAACTGGCTTACCTTCAGGCATTTGGAGTGTCTTGTAGACGTTGTACGCCATCACAAACATACCAGTCACATATAACAGACCACCAAAGGCACGCCCGATATATGGGTAATGCGAGAATTCAACCGTATCAACGAAGCTATATACCAAAGTACCATCAGGGTTCGTAGCTAACCACATCATGCCTTGACCAATACCTGAGATCCACATTGAAACAATATAGAAAATAGTACCTGCAGTTGCAAACCAAAAGTGAGTATTAATCAGACTGATAGAATACATTTTTGGTTTGTTATAGATACGTGGTAACAGTACATATAATGACCCTATGGTAATCATACCTACCCAACCAAGCGCACCTGAGTGTACGTGACCTACTGTCCAGTCAGTGTTATGCGATAACGCGTTGACCGTCTTGATAGACATCATTGGGCCTTCGAAAGTTGACATCGCATAGAACGACAATGCCACAATCATAAAGCGAATGATTGGATCAGTACGTAGCTTATCCCAGCTGCCAGACAAGGTTAAAACACCGTTAATCATACCACCCCAAGAGGGTGCGAATAGGATGATAGAGAATACCATCGCCAGTGACTGCGTCCAGTCTGGTAGTGCTGAGTAATGCAAATGGTGACCACCAGCCCACATATAAGACGCAATGAGCGCCCAAAAGTGAACGATAGACAAACGATAAGAATAGATAGGGCGACCAATCTGTACAGGAACGAAGTAATACATCATTCCCAAGAATGCCGCTGTTAGATAAAAACCTACTGCGTTATGCCCGTACCACCACTGCACCATGGCGTCAGTTGCACCGCCAAATAGTGAGTAAGATTTAAACGCACTAACAGGAATAGCCATACTGTTAACGATATGCAGTAATGCAATCGTAATAATAAAAGCTGCAAAGAACCAGTTAGCCACATAGATATGTGAGGTTTTACGTTTGATCAATGTTCCAAAGAAAACAATGGCATAAGAGACCCATACCAAAGCAATTAGAATATCGATTGGCCACTCAAGTTCAGCGTATTCTTTGGTAGACGTTAACCCTAAAGGAAGCGTAATGACAGCTGCTACAATAACGGCTTGCCAACCCCAAAAGGTAAACCACGCCAGATAAGGTGCGAATAACCTCGTTTTACACGTCCGTTGGACAATATAATAAGACGTCGCGAACAGGGCAGAGCCACCGAACGCAAAAATGACGGCATTAGTATGCAATGGTCTTAGACGACTAAAGGTCAACCATGGAATGTCAAAGTTAAGTGCTGGCCATGCCAACTGTGAAGCAATGAACACACCAAGACTCATGCCGACGATGCCCCATACTACGGCCATGATCGTAAAAAATCGTACGATAGTGATTTCGTATTCACGGTCAACTGGGGCGACTGCTGTGTTTTGTAAACTCATTGGATGATTCCTTTACAGCCCGAATTATCAACAGTATTAACTGATTCTACGCAATGTATAGGCTATAGCAAGGTATTTAAAACTATAGCAACACAGTAGCACATGTCGTTGTCTAACTTAATTATCACCGTAACAATTCATTAATTATCTGTTTAGGTTGTCGCAAGTTATCAGCGAAACTGATAAGAGATGAGCACTGAGAGGCGCTATGATCTCGGCCAAGCAAATCTGAGATGATTAATACATTGTTAAAGCTGATTGAAAAGTAAGCTGTCTTTTAGCATCAAACATCTGACTGTATAAAAGTATCGATACTTGGCTAATAAAAGCCTAATAACTATAGATGTATGCTAATAGCAGCTGACAAAACATGCTTATGTAACGTTCAGTTAACACTCCCGACTCTGTTTGAAGGTATTGTAACGCAATCTTAATGAAATATCATCAGGACTATACGCCAAATACAAACTCTTTAATAAATAATTTAGCCGACTATCTTTACTAATGCCTAGTAGAGCAGCGATAAATCTCTATTTGTTAATTAAGATTAGAAGCAATGATAAGACAAATGCCATCAAGCCAAATGATCCGCTCACTTTGTGTACTAAACACTATTTATAGTATTCATATATATTATCAATCCCTAAGAGCAGCGCTTTCTTATCATCAATACTGACTCGTAATTGATAACCATATGATTTAACTTATGATACTCCGATAAAGGCAAGATGTTAAGAACAAATTTATCGGAGGGTGTTTGTGATTTTTAGTTAAGTTTGATCATACAGTTAGCTTGATAATATGCATGAATAACAATTTTAGCCATCATTACCGGCGCTTATCATAACAAAAAACCCCAATATATCAATATAAGATGTAAGGGATTATTCTAATACGCTTGTCAGAACTCTATGACTGCTAGCAGTCTGGTAGAAGCTAAACGATGCTAAAAGGTCATAGGCTGTTTTTTATAAAAGATAACCGTCCATAGACCCAAATCCATGATAATTTGTTACAATTTGGCAAATGGTGAGGTTTTTGGTTTTACTTATAACAAAACCACGCCATAATGGAGCGCAGTAGTATTAATAATCATTAATTCTTAGAGGATAATAATATGGCAGTTTTTTTGACAGACGCATGGTTTGAGCAAGTTGAGCAGTTGGGAAATGAGGCTGGCGAGTTAAACTTACCACCGGCATTGGCCACTATGGTCATTAATCTAAAAGTTTCTGACGCTGAGCAAGACATTGAAGCCAATTACGCCAATGGTTTGTTACATAAAGGCTTGAATGACAACGCTACCACGACGCTATTGTTAGATCGTGATACTTTACAGTCTATTGTCACTGATTTTGATATGAATCAGATTATGGGTGCGTTTATGAATGGTAATATCCGCGTGGAAGGAGATATGTCACAGTTGATGGCGCTGCAAAGCGCACGCCCAAGCTCAGAGCAAAAAGAGCTATTCAGAAATATTAAGTCAATGACGACATTGGCATAATCACGTAAGTTTGCAATATATAAAAGCCATAAAGAAAGCCCCTAACCATGTTAGGGGCTTTCTTTATGGCTGCTGTTACATTACATAAGACAGTCATCACAAGATAAAGCCTGCCAAATGCGGTTGTTATCTAGCTCGCTTGCGACTGCTGATTTGATGATTCAGAGTTTTGATTTTCTTTATAGATCGCAGCTTGGAGCCAGATATTTGCTTGGATATAATCATTGACTTGGATAGCTTGAGTCTCTGTTGTATTGACTACGCCGATACGCACCACAAATGGGGTAGAATTTTGCTCACGCAGTATGACGACATCAAACAAAAGGATGGATTTGCCATTGAATGAGGTCTCCTGCTTGCCTAATACTTGACCTTGACACCAGGCTTCATCTTCTTGACCCAAGGTATCACCGAATAGATAAGCGCACATATGACCCAGATTAATCTCTACTGGAGCCATTTGTTCTTCGGTTTTGGGCTGCCAATTTTGGATTTGCTCTTGGATATCGTCTGGAACTTGTCCATCATTAGCAGCAACGATGTCGTTAAAGGCACGGTGATAACGAATGGCTTCCTTATCTTCCACCATGATGACTTCGTCTTGCTGACTAAGCGTAAACTCATGAGCCCAGGCGCTAAAATTGACAAAGTAAGGCGTGTTTTGTTGATATAAATGACGGTTGGCAGTATATAGTTGGTCAAAAGCATAAATGATGCTGCCATCATCACTCCGCAGGCGTAGTACTGCGTCATGTGAATTGTCATTAACGATCATACGTTCGATGGTGCAAGTCAGACCATAGGGACCATTGATACAAGGATAAGCGTTGATAAAGCATTCAGGCTTGCCATCTTTCATGGCCAACACTTGGTTAATATGGCATGGCTGATCTTCTGAAAGCAGCAAGCAGTTGTCTTGGGTGCTAACGTTAGCGTTTAAACCCTTTGGAATCGCCGCTTTTTCGATCATCTGCTGTAACCATTCTGGCACATCATGACTCATATCGTCGGTTAAAATACGCCAATGGTCAGCATGACCAGCGGTCTGCTCGTCAGATAAGGTGATTTTTGTGGGAGATTGTACGTTTTTATATTGATAATTGATGGTCATGAAAATACTCAAAATTAAGTCAGCCATGTCATTTGGTCGCGAAGACTTTATTACTAGTCTTTGTTGCTAGCGCAGTAAGTTAATGTCTAAGCAATCTATAAGGTCTTTGCTAGCTGATATGCTATGTTTATGCAGCTAATATGACTAGCAAAGGCGCATCAAACGACAATGATGGGTTAATGACAATTGTCCTTAGCATACAATATATAGGTATGGAAGCAACTAATAGCAAGCCCCTCACAAAAAAATAATAACAAAGCCAAGTTTTTTGTTAGAAAATACCCAGCAGTTTTTGCGAATGATTGGCATATGTTAGATAAATTGTGTCAAACTATCCACTTTTTGGCAGCGCCTGTTAGATAAAATTAAATAAATAAAAATAGTTAAATAATAGTTAAATAATAGTTAAATAAAAGCCAGATAAATAGCTGGCCTGTCTTAAACCAGATTGATGTGCCTAAGATAGCCAAAATAGGTATGTGAATAAGATAAAGAGTTTGAATATGTTTCGTCCTTTAGCGTTATTTATCGGCTTACGGTACACCCGAGCAGAGCGTAGTAATGGCTTTATCTCTTTTATATCGTTGATATCAATGGTGGGTTTGACCCTTGGGGTCGCAGTGTTGATCACAGTCTTATCGGTAATGAATGGCTTTGATCGTGAGTTAAAAACCCGTATTTTGGGGATGGTGCCGCAGGCGACAGTGACATCTCCTGAGGTTATTAGCGATTGGAAGTTGTTGGCTGATCGTATTGAAGAAGATCCCGAAGTCACCGCAGTTGCACCTTTTATTCAGCTCCAAGGGATGCTGACAGCAAACGGTCAAGTCGCTGGAATTATGGTGACTGGTATAGAGCCTGAATATGAAAAAAACGTCTCTATTATTGATAATCATATGACAGAAGGCAGTATTGATACGTTAAAAAACGGTGACTTTAGTATCGTGCTGGGTGAAGAGATGGTGCGGTCTTTAGGGTTGGGGTTAGGTGACAAAGTCACGCTGGTATTGCCAGAAGCCTCCCCATCACCTGCAGGGGTGATACCACGCTTTAAGCGTTTTACCTTGACGGGTATCTTCAGCATTAGTCCTGAAGTCGATAGCTTAATGGCCTTTATTCCGATGAATGATGCCGCCAAGCTCCTACGTCTGCCAGAAGGCGCACAAGGGGTACGTATGAAGCTTGACGATCTGTTTAATGCACCCATTGCCGCGCAAAACGCCGCTGCCATTGCGCCTCAGCAGTTGTATCCAAATGATTGGACACAAACCCATGGCAATCTATTTGGTGCAATCCAAATGGAAAAAGCGATGGTTGGTTTGCTGCTATTTTTGATCATTTTGGTTGCCGCTTTTAATATTGTCTCAAGCTTGGTCATGCTAGTGACGGACAAAAAAGCAGACATTGCGATCTTAAAAACTTTTGGCGCCTCACCGCGCTTGATTACGCAAGTTTTTATGGTGCAAGGTGTCGTGATTGGAGTGATTGGTACGGTCGCAGGTACGATACTTGGTATTGTGTTTGCCCTAAGTGTCAGTGATATCTTAGGCTGGATTAATCAAAGCTTTGGTCTGAACCTATTTGATGCTTATTTTATTAATTATCTGCCATCACAGCTGCGTTTGTCTGACGTGGTGCTCATTACGGGTGCTTCATTTGTATTGAGCTTTTTGGCAACCATTTACCCTGCACGTCGCGCAGCCAAAATTCAGCCTGCACAGACGCTGCGTTATGAGTAGCTTACAATACGCCCTATAGGGTTATAAAAACTACAGGGCGGTTTTTAAATTGATAATAAGTATAAATGAAGGAAGCAGTATGGCGGCCATCTTAGAAGCAAGTAACATCAGTAAGATATACGATGAGGGTGCGGTGCGTACGCAAGTACTGACGGGTTTGGATCTGTCCGTTAATGCTGGCGAGCGTATTGCTATCGTTGGCACTAGTGGCTCAGGTAAAAGTACTTTGTTGCATTTACTGGGGGGGCTGGACACTCCGACCAGTGGTGAGGTATGGCTACATGGCAAATGTCTAAACAACATGAATGAAACTCAGCGCGGTGCAATGCGCAATCAGTATTTGGGATTTATTTATCAATTCCATCATCTATTAGCAGAGTTCACTGCGATAGAAAACGTTGCAATGCCTTTATTGATGCGTCCAAAAGTCTCCACCACGGATGCGCGGCAGCAAGCAGTTGAAATCTTGGAAAATGTAGGTTTGGGACACAGATTGAATCATAGACCAGGTGAGCTGTCAGGCGGTGAGCGTCAGCGTGTGGCCATCGCCCGTGCACTAGTGACCAAGCCGTCGGTTATCTTAGCAGATGAACCTACTGGTAACTTAGACTATGACAATGCCCAAAGTGTCTTCGGTCTGTTGTCAGAGCTACAGAGTACCATGCAAACCGCACTATTGATGGTCACGCATGATCGTAATTTAGCGGCACTGGCAGATAGACAGTTGTTGTTACGCAACGGGCATTGGGAAGAGTATTAAGCTTTATCACTAATATAGTCGACCCACTATAAAATAAACACAGTGCCACTAGGATGAATTTTGTGCAGCCTCTGTGAATACAGCACGCAAGGAAAATTTATACTAGAGGCACGCTATCATAGTCGTACTTTTTTATTTAGGATTTACTATAAAGTCGCAAGATAGCTTCGACTTTAACCTACGTCATTCAAACTATAAAAAGCAACATTATGAATCAAAATGATGTTCCGGTTTCTGCTTTTGATAGTATCGAAAAAGGGAATGACCCATTTAGATAAGATAAAAGCCGTTTTAATAACGGCTTTTTTGGTTTTTGGTTCTGATTATGATGAGAGACTTGATTAAAATTTTGGTGGTTTGTTTGAACGCTGTCGTTGACGTTTTTGCCAACTAGTGACAGTTTTGTAACGCCAAATACCTTTGAATGCCAATCCACAAATAATACTGGTGATAATTGCCAGTATCGTTAATCCCAAGCAGAACGCCGTCAAAGATACCGTGCCACTATAGGTAACAAAGGGATTGGCGCCATCTGACAATACCCATAAGCTAAAGTCAGCAATCATCCTGCCGATCAGGCGTAAGCTAATCATCGGTTCACCCATAATCTTTGCGCCCACATAGTAGCCTGCATAAAAAATGGGTAGGGTCGTCAAAGGATTGGTAATCCATGTCAGGCCAAGTGCCATAGGTACGTTGGCGCGAAAAATAAGCGCTCCAATCAAGGCTAACAGCATCTGTCCTGGTAGTGGAAAAAAAGCACTGAGCACACCAATATATACAGCTTTATTCAAACTGTGGCGGTTGAATTGCCACAAACGCGGGTCAGCAAGATGCGGCGCAAATAGTTTTAAGGTGCGACTTGCTAGTATTGTTTCGGGCGTGGGCAGTAGTTTTTTAAGACTTTTATTGGGCACAGGCTTGCCTTAAATCATTATCTACATTCCGCTGGGTATAATGCGAAAGACTGGTGTGCGATTACACGATCTTGAGTAGAAAAATAGGATGGTAAGGGTCAAAAATTAGCGAATAAATGTATCCGCGACATGCCTAATTAGTATAGGCTAATATAGTAATAAATGCTATTGTCGGTGCTTTACAATGAGATATTACAAAGTAGATTGTCGATAAGTTGCTGATATTTTTGATGCCACTTTTCGCTATCTAAAGCCAGAGTCTATGATGGTCTATAGTAGGTCGTGTCGGCAATTAAAGCATTTATACTTCTACCCTCGTAATTTAATTGATTATAAGCCCTAAATTGAGAGTCAAATATTCTTGGTAAATTTTTAAATCATCAAGCAAGGAGTGCTGGTGTATTGGCTAGTTGGTATTTTAGTGATTACTATCATGATAGCGGTATTGGACGTCGCTGATGATATTGCTTTGCCAAAGGTTTCACTATTAGAAAGTATGCCGAGCTCCTTGGTTTGGCTTTTCTTAATCATAACGACCATCCTTTTATTATTTATCATTCAGCGCAACGCTTTGCCATTAAATACTAGCAATAGTTCACTTTCAAAAACCCAATCGTTTACTCGTGCTTTGTTCTTCAAGTTTTCTCGTCATCTATTGGCGATTTTAGTAGCAAGCTTTCTTATTATCAGCAGTGCGCTACAAGCGTTATCTGGCCATTGGCAGGCAGAATCGACAAAGCTTACTGAATCTATGCGAGTGCAAGCATGGGTCACTGTTGAGGGCATTAGTGATAGTGTCTATGACCCTGAGACCAACAGCGGCTATCGCCAAGTGGCGACAATACAAGCACTTTCCCCCTTGGTTTCTGAATTAAGCTCTCAAGATTTGCAGACACAAACGCAAGACTATCTTAACGAAAATAGCCTAAGTAGCATAGAGGGCGATAATAATCTCCAATATCGAGTTTTACTTAATGCATATCCACAAAGTGCTAATAAAAATAATGATTTGATGGCTTTAAACCATCTGCAGCCTAACGATCAACTGCTAATGACATTGGCAATTGCACCGTTGGCAACCTCACAGCAGGCTCTTAATAACCCATCTGGCTTTGACAGTTATCGTTGGTTGCGCGCTCGTCATATTGATGGGGTGGCGACTGTTATAGCAGCTGGAACCCCCATTAAATCAGTCAATGGCTCAGAGACTTTGGCAGCTGCATCTGAGAGCTTTTCTAACTCTGCGTCTCACTCGTCCTTGAAACGCTTACGCATTCATATTGATCAATGGCGCTGGCAGCTACGGCAGCATTTCTATCAAGATTGGCCATTACAAACTACCGCCGAGCAACAAACAAAAGCGGTGACTTTAAGCCTGCTAACGGGAGATCGCAGCTTAATTAACCGCGATACCAAAGACCTATACCAACTGGCAGGTATCTCGCATTTGCTAGCCATCTCAGGCACGCATGTTTTATTTTTAGCAATTATGTTGGCCAGTACCGCAGTATTATTATTCGATCGTCTGTGGCCCGCGCTGTATCGCACTCTACCACGTTGGCAAGTGCGTTGGTGGGTGATGATCAGTGCCGCTTTTATCTATGCTTTATTCACAGGGTTTGACGTACCAGCTGCGCGTACCGCGTGGATGTTATTAGCAATAGGGCTGATCAGGTTAACTTTATTACCTATCAGTACTATGCGCGTACTACTGGCATTAGCCGTATTGATGGCGTGGGTTGATCCCTATGTATTATGGCAGGCAGGATATTGGTTGTCTTTTATCGCCGTGGCGCTGTTGCTAAAATATGATGATACCCTGCACAGGCAAAGTCACTCACAGTTACCACAACCTCATCGGCGAGCCCCTAGCCATAATATCGAAAAAAGTAACACTCTGCTCACGCGGATATGGCTGACAGGGAAACGCATATTTAAACTGCAGTTTTGGCTGTTTATAGCGCTGCTACCTATTACCTTGCTATTGTTTGGCAAGGCATCGCTATGGGGCTTGGTTATCAATCTATTTGCCATCGGTCTATTTGGCTGGATTATTGTGCCACTGAATCTGTTGGCAGGGCTTTGCTTTGTGTTATTACCTACTGTCGCTGATAGCATCTGGGCATTGGTCAGCATGATAGTCGCCAGTTTACATGAGTTGATAACTTGGATGACATCATTGCCAGCATTATCAGGTGCATGGCTATATACACCAGTGAATATGGCTATAATATTGATAGCGTTAATGGGTATGTTGCCTTGGATATTACCACGTGGCGTGATCAGTCGTTGGTTGGCCCTGCCGCCATTGACTCTTCTAATGATGACAGTCTATGCCAATCAGCAGTCATTCTCTACAACGCCAACATTATATGTCTTGCCAACAGGTGATCAATATATAAGTGCCGCACTGTTGCAGTATCCTATTGAGGATAATAAGGGTGCTAGTGGAGACTCACACTCAGCTGCAGGTAACGTCAGCTGGCTGTTTTTAGCGGATCATCGACTACAAAGTAAACATACGATGGCTAGTACGCTAACGGCGGACAATCTGTCTGCGACTTTAGAGCAACAGTTGCGTACATTGTCTGTCAAACGCATAGAAGGTATTGTGGTACAGACCAGCGTGCCACAATTAACCGATACGCTATCGAAGCAGTCGTCAGACCAGCTAAAGCCTAATAACAGTGCTCGTCATAATACACAAGTGTCTGAGCTGCTGCCGATGACCGTTTTACAATTGAGCCAGAGCTTGCCGACTAATCAATATTGGCAGGCAGGACGTCATGAACGATGGTCGACGTTTCAGCAGTTATATAGCGACAGTAATCCATCTACAGCGGTAACGACTATCAGCGCCCAACCCTGTGATCAGGGTAAAGCTTGGCAGCTTCCCACTGGAGATTTAATGCTGCAAGCAATGACAGGTTGGAGTGAAATAGCAGATAGTAGCGTTTGGGATTGTAGTATCGCGATTGATAGTGGACAGCCAATTGAAGTGGTTCAATACAATGCTGCCAACCCGCAGCAGCCGTTACTACTCAATACTCAAAAGCTGACTACAGAGATATCAACAGTGTCTAAGCCACTATTAAAGCAACTGCCAGAACTAAACTCAATATCACAGCAGGATACTTATCAACCAGAGCGTCTACAATCACGTCTTGTGCTAGATACAGCGACTCATCAGCGTGTCTGGCAACTATGGTCACTAATATGCCCCGCTGAGCCATTGGCTACTGACAGGATGCCTAACCTTTCCGTTCAGCGGTCAATTGCTCTATCTACTCGGTGGGTAACTCATAGTATGTCGCAAGTTTCTCCTGATGTGCTAAGTCGTCAGCAAGTAACAGAGGTAGTAAGCTATGATGGTAAGGATTTAGCAGTGGCTTTACCTCTTGGTTCTGTACCTTAAAGCAGGTCGTAGTATTGCTATAGTCAAGGAATTTTAAAATCGCTACAGGGCGACCGACCGCAGATAGTACACTAAGTACCTCTAGGGCAGGTAACACCGTAGCGGTTTAAAAGTGCTCCGACTATAATTGTATAATAAGGCGACATTTCACGCTTTCACTATTGAACCGCAACTAAAAAGCCACCATACTTAGTAGCTTATTGTTTTATTGATATCGATCTGATATCAAAATCGAATAAATACTTTTTTATTTATCGTTTTAGATTGAATCTTACCTAGGAAGTTATATGCCTAACTGGCCGCCAGACCCTAATAAACGTCCTGATAACGGGACAAACCAGCCAGCGCCAATGCAACAAATGTCGTCAAATCAGCCGAGTGGACAAGAGTGGCGTCTCATTGAAAAAACTCTACTGGCTAGCGTGGAAGAGCAGCGTCGCTCGAGACGTTGGGGTATCTTTTTTAAGCTACTGACTTTCGGTTACATCTTATTGGTATTTATTACCATTGGGCGCGGTTGTAGTGCTGAAAAACCAGCGACCCTTGACGGTATCGATACCACTAAACCACATTTGGCTGTCGTCGAGGTGCAAGGTACGATAAGTGCTAATGATGTTGCCAACTCTTACGATGTGAGCAAGGCTTTGACTCGCGCTTTTGAAAATAAAAACTCAAAAGCGGTAGCATTAGAAATTAACTCGCCTGGTGGCTCACCAGTGCAGTCGGATGAAATCTGGCAAACCATGATGGACTTACGCCAAGAGTACCCTGATAAAAAGCTCTATGCTGTCATTGGTGATATCGGTGCCTCTGGCGCGTATTACATCGCTTCTGCTGCAGATGAGATCTATGTGAATCCTTCAAGCCTTGTTGGTTCTATTGGCGTCATTATGCCAAGCTACAATATCGAAAGCTTGATGGACAAGGTTGGCATTGAAGATCGAACCATCACTGCAGGTGAATATAAAGACATCTTGAGTCTGTCGCGTCCACTAAGTAATTATGAAGCGCAGCATGTCGAAAAAGTGCTGGACAACACTCACAAGCACTTCATTAATGCGGTTAAAGAAGGCCGCGGCGACCGTTTAAAAAACCCAGAAGATAACAAACTGTTTTCGGGATTATTTTGGACAGGCGAGCAATCAATTGAGCTTGGATTGGCAGATAAAAAGGGCAGTGTTGCCAGCTTAGAAAGACAGTTGGAGCTCGATAATGTGGTGAACTATACGCCGCGAGATCCATTCCAGTTATTCATGGAGCGTTTTGCAGTTAAGTTAGGTGCAGGCGTTGGCTCAAGTATCAATCTTGATGTTTTACCAAAAGAAGATGGTAATGTTGAGATGCGCTAAGTATTTTCTATAGCCGATTAAATGTGTATGATTATTCAGGCTGAGTATATGGTTATGCTCAGCCTTAATTATATATAAAACCTTACAATTATAAAAAACACTAAATAATTATATAAACCCACGAGAGTCTGTCATGAGTGAACTAAGCTTACAGAACTTTGCGTCATTACCTGTATCTCAAAAAACAAAAAAGCCTGTCATACATTTTGCGCACGCCAACGGCATGCCTAGCGCTGTCTATGAGCCATTCTTTGCTGGACTGGCTGAGTTTTTTACCATCGAATATATTCCGATGATGGGAGTCGATCCAGATTATCCTGTTGATGATCACTGGCGCAGTTTAACGCAGCAAATTATTGATAGTGTGGAGCATACCTGCGAGCAGCATGGCGTGACACAGCTAGTAGCCGTCGGACATTCACTTGGTGCTATGTGTACGTTGCAGGCGCTGTATCGTGCACCTGAGCGCTTTAACCAAGCAGTACTGATGGATCCGCCTTGGATTTATGGGACGACCAGTCTGCTGTGGCATCTGGCGAAGACAGCGGATAAATTGCCCCTGATGAATAATCGCTTGATGGATAAGCTTTCGCCTTCTGGCATTTCCAAAAACCGCCGAGACGTGTGGGACAGCCGCGAAGAAGCCTATGAAAAAATGCGTTATAAAGGGTTTTTTAAGAATTTTGATGAGCGTAGCTTTGAGGGATATATTGAGCATGGATTACATGACTGTGCGAATGGCAAAGTAACACTGGCGATACCCAAAGCGACTGAGGTGGCCGTGTTTCGGACCAACCCGTCTTGGTATTGGCTGGTACCGAATCGTAGACCTAAGCCACCTGTTACCTTGATCATCGGTGACGATAGTATATTTTTGAAACAGAAATTTCCCAAAAAAATTAAAACGCGCTTGGGTATCCCTTATGAAACCCATGCTGGTGGTCACATGTTCCCCTTAGAATATCCAGAGTCTGTCTCGAAGCAAGTCTTAACGCTTATCAATCAGCAGCTATCGACTTAGAGCTTGCTATTACTGAGACTAGGCTATCTATAAGAGCCGATATAGTCGGAGCGCTTTTAAACCGCTACGGTGTTACCCGGCCTAAATGTACTTAGTGTACTATCTGCGATCGGTCGCCTTGTAGCGATTTTAAAACTCCTTGACTATAGGTTACCATCTTGAGTTCCTGTTCTATGACAAACCATAATAAGCTTAACCCTGTTTCCGTTTTAAACAACACTGCCTCTCAGCCTGATTTTGGCCGTACACCTTTGTTTTCACGTTTGGGTGTGTTTTTTCTGGTCATCGGTATGATAGTGGCTTTTTTTATCAGCCAATTGATAGGAATATATGTGGCAGGCAAGTGGTTATTGCCGGCAGTTAAGACTGCGACAGTGGGCGATGTTTTTCTTTTTGGCGGTAACGACGGCACGGTGGTCAGTGTCTCAATCATCATCAGCTGTGCATTAATAACAGTGCTTAGCGTTTTAATCCTACGATTAAAAACTGCTGATGTGCGTCAGTATTTGGCGCTCAAACCGTTTTCATTAGCGGTCGGTATGGGTTTGCTTGGGGTGCTCATTCTCTTTATGATTGGCAGTCAGGTGTTGACCTATGTATTAGATAAGTCACCCTTAGTTTTTGTCGATCCGTTATATCAATCTGTTAGTTCGGTATGGTTGTTGGTTTTTGCGATGGTGATTGTTGCACCGATATATGAGGAGTTGGTGTTTCGCGGTATCTTGTGGTCGGCGATCGCTGAGCAGTTCTCCGCGCCCTCATATTCGGAGCAGCGCGGTGCGTTGGTTGCTAGCATAATCACCAGTCTTATTTTTGCCGTTATTCATTTGCAATATGGTATTTATGAGATAAGCACCATCGTGGTATTGGCTTTGATATTTTGTTATGCGCGCCTCAAATCAGGCTCTTTAATACTGCCAATATTGTTACACATACTCAATAATGGCACAGCGATGTGGCAGTATCTATCGCAAGTGGCTTAGTTGCTAGAGGTTTTAAACATTTGGCGAAAGTGCCAATAGAACTCACTATGCGTCAGGATTTAACTGTAGCACCTCAGATGCTGCTTGTTTAATATCTGCAATCGTTAAATGCGGCTTACCGCTCAAGGCTTGTCGCCATTTACGTGCACCCATTAGCCCTTGAAACAATCCTAAGTAATGTCGCGTCATCGTCGGCAGCGCTTCACCTTTTGCGACTTGCTCTTCTAAGTATGGATATAGCTGCGCCAAAATATCTGAGCGTTTCGGTGCGGGCTGATCCCATAAGCTATTGGCCTCTGCTAATAGGTAAGGGTTGTGATAAAAGGCCCGACCAATCATCACTCCATCGATATGCTGCAAGTGTGCTGCAATGTCTGCGACAGTGTCGATACCGCCATTGATCTCGATATCAAGCGCTGGAAACTCTTGTTTCAGGCGGTAGACATCGTCATAACGCAGCGGCGGTATCTCACGGTTTTGTTTGGGACTAAGCCCTTGCAGCCATGCAGTACGCGCATGCACAATAAAGCGTGTACAGCCAGCCGCAGCCACTGTCTGCACAAACTGCGACATAAATTCATAACTGTCGAAATCATCAATACCAATACGATGCTTCACCGTCACTGGAATGTCGACGGCCGCTTGCATATGTTTTACCAAATCAGCAACCGTCTCAGGCTCAGCCATCAAACAGGCACCAATCTTATTATGCTGTACACGGTCGGATGGGCAGCCAACATTGATATTTACCTCATCATAACCATGCTGCTGAGCGAACTCGGCGCACTCGGTCATCTCACTGATATCTGCGCCACCAAGTTGCAGCACAAGCGGATGCTCGAGGGCATCAAAGCGCAGATGCCGTGCACGATTGCCATGGATCAGCGCCCCCGTACTTATCATCTCGGTATATAGGTACACATGCGGATTAAACAGCCGCGCAAAGTAACGATAATCTGTGGTAGTCCAGTCAATCATAGGAGCGACCGACAGTCGCTTATTGGTCATATCAACCATGGTATTACCCTTAATTTTTATGCGTTCAATATCTATCTGCTATCAGCTTAGAAAGCTAAACGAGCTGGTTGATTTGTTTGAATTCGGGCAGATTATAAAAATAAAGCCCAATGATTATCCCGATAAAGCCAATAAAAGCGATATACAATGCTGGTGAAAAGCTCACAAAAACAGTGGCATAACTGAGTGCAAAAGGCACTAGGCCGCCTACGATACCATAGGTCACGTTATAAGAAAAAGCCATCCCCGTCAGACGTACATTGGTTGGGAATAACTGTACAAAAATCGCTGGTATCATACCGACGATGCCTGCACAAAAACCCAAAAGAGCATACATGATGAGGATATAATCACCACCTGCATCCAAATGATAGAAAAAAGCAAAAACTTGCGCGATGAGTAATGCAGACCCAATGACTAAGATTTTACCGAAGTTTTGATAATTAGATAAAATGCCATAAAAAAGACAGCCAAAAATCATGAAGATGATACCAAGGCTGTGCGAAAACCCAAACAAATCACTGTCTATGGTAAAACGTAGCGTGATTAACTTTGGTAGGAGCAACACCACGACAGTGACGAGGCTAGAGATAATCAATGTCAATATCATGCCGATGAATATTGAATGCTTACAATGTTTGAATAGCAGAGTGAATGGCTTTGCAAAACATTTACCAGGTTTTTGCTCTTTCATTTCGATAAAGAATGGTGACTCACTGATATAGCGCCATGCCAAGATGGGCAAAAAGCTGAGAATGGTCGCAACGATAAACGGTAAGCGCCAACCATCAGTGATTAACTGCTCTGTGGTCATCGAAGCCGTGAGCCACATAAAAAAAGCATTGGAAAATAACACACCTAGCAAAAAACTGGCCATGATGTAGCTACAGCCAGCCGAAAGGTATTGCCGAGGCACATGCTCAGCGACGAAAATCCATGTTAATGGCGCAAAGACACCAAAGGCCATGCCTTGTATGATGCGAAGTGCAATAAATAAAGCTGGAGCAGCCAGTCCCCACTGCGCATAAGTAGGTAACAATGCCATCGCTAGCATAGAAGCTGCAGTGACCAGTATGCTTATTAATAACACAGGCTTGCGGCCTTTGATGTCGCCATAACGACCAAAGATAATGCCGCCAAGCGGGCGGGCTAAGTAACCAATGGTAAAGAGCCCAAGCCCTTGCAATCTAGTAATTGCAGAGTCAGCATTGGCAGGGAAAAAAGCTGCCGAGATGACATCTACCATGTACAAGTAGATCAAAAAATCAAAGAACATCACGGCACTGCTAAAGCAAACAAATAATACTATATTTCTGTCTTTAGGAGACATGAGTTCATATTGAGGACGAGAAGGCATAATGTATCACGCATCCACATATAAAAGCGGTTATAGAGTCGGTCATCAGGTAGACAACCAACATCATAAAAAAAGCTAAGCCATTAGTATTAACGAATGACTCACCAAAATAAATATAAAGATTTTTAGATAAGCGTTGTTGCAGAAGGTTCAAGACTTAAGAGAAGACAGATATAAATAGCTGCTCTCAAAGCCCTAGAGCAGCCAATCAATCGGTAGCCACGACATGACGGTTAGCCAAACATGATCTTTAAAATCTACCTTTGGCTCTGAGGTATAAACTACTTTTTCGCCATTTTCGAGGGTATGCCACTGCAGCTGATCATTCTCTACTAACCTGACTTCATAAGCTTGACTCAGCAGATTGTCGCCAAGTGTTTCGTGCAATTGCCGTGCCAGCTCATTATCATTAATGAGTACACCCATTTCAGTATTAATATTGGCAGAACGGGGATCTACATTATAAGAACCGATAAAAACTTGATGATCATCAACCGCAAAAGTCTTGGCATGCAGACTGGTTGATGATTGACTGCGAGCTTTCCACAGTTTGTTTTCACGTTTCTCCTCACTGGCAGTAGACTTTAGCTCATAGATTTTGATACCTGAACGTAGCAATCTGGGTCGCCATTGACTGTATCCAGAATGCACAGCAGTGACATCGGTTGCATCAAAGGAGTTGGTCAAAATCTTGATATCGATACCAGACTCGGCCAACTGTACCAGCGTATTTACTCCGTCTCTAGTAGGAACGAAGTACGATGAAATGATGGTCAAGTTTTTAGAAGGACTGCCTAATAAGGTACGCAGCTGATGAACAAGATTGGTGTCAGCTGGCACAGATTTGGTCAATTTACCAACATCGTCACTCAAAAACTGCATGTCTGTCCAGCGAAACGGCACGCGCTTATTGACCAGATCGGTATCGATAGAGGAGTCCTCAATAGCGGCTTTATAGATGGCTAAGCTGCTACGCGAGTTGGTCTTTTCGTCTTCGTCTAACTTATCTAGCCCCGTCAAAAAGTCATCGGTAGCGCCTTTATTGAGCGTCACCAGCGTTTCGATATCAAAAGATATTGGCGAAGACCAGTAGCTGGCAAAGCCATTATCAATGTCGGCCACTACTTTGCCAATCAGCAAGACATCTAAGTCTGCAAACTGGCTGTTTTGATCATTGCTCAGATATTCGTTGCCAATATTTCGGCCACCGATGATGGTAATCTGTCTGTCAAAAGTCATGCTTTTATTGTGCATACGTCTATTGATGCGGGGCAGTCCAGTCACATAGTTAAGTGATTGAAATTTACGATACATCAATGGGTTTACGATACGCACGGCAATATTTGGGTGACTAGAAAAGCGCAGTAGGTGTTGATCAAACTTAGCATCGTTATTAAAATCGTCAAGTAATAAGCGCACAATGACCCCGCGCTCAGCTGCTTCCCACAAGTCTTTTAACATCAGCTGACCAGCTTGGTCATCGTGCCAGATATAATATTGCACATCAATATTACGAGTGGCCATATCAGTCAAAATACTACGTGAGGCAAAAGCATTCGCACCAGTAACAATAGGGTGATAGCCTGACAGTTCGGGATGACTCTCGTTTTGTTCAGTAATGGCTGCTACCAGATTGGTGTTTTCTATATCAGCAGGCAGTGAGTTTTCGCCATTATTTTGGTTATTATTGCTTTGAACATGATTAATATTGCTACTGCTGTCAGTTTCTTTATTTTGAGCTTCTTCTAGGTTGTTTGCTTGTTGATATAGAGCATTGACACGTGCTGATAAGGCTTGGCTTTCAGGCAAGTGTGGCTGTCCGGGCAAGATTTGACACGCACTAAGCCCCAACGTCAGTCCAAGCGTTAGGCTGAGTGACAAGTTACTTGGCTCTATACTGAACATCGACATAACTATTTACCTTGATGAGCTTGGTTTATTGTAAAGTGTACTGTAATTTAATAAGGCAAATCTAGCCATAATCTGGTCCAAAATAATCGATTAAGAATACTGGGTGAAGCAAAAGTCAAATTGCCGCTAAGCTTAGCAGGTGTAGTGATATCTTCCTATTAAAAATTCGTTATTTTTCTTAGCATGGCCAACACAGCCTGATATTCATAAGCAAGATTTGTGGCTCGTCAAAATAAGATGTTTGGAATAAAGTGACATGATATGATAACGCTGCATTTAGAGCTACTCTACAATTAAGGTTCAGATAGTCATTAATGGCGTTTCGGGCATATTCAATATGTCCTTGTGTTAGTCTTTTTAGGATTAGCAAAGTCCAAAAGTATGACCAATGCTAGCATGAACGATAATATCAATAATAGTAATGGAAAAGTTATGAGTCAGTCGCAAGCGCATGATGATAATGGTTTAGATTCGAACTGGCGTGATGACGCCCTCGATTTGGAATTGGGTTATGGTATGCAAACCATCGCTGTACGAGCAGGACACCACCGTACCGATGAGGGTGAGCACTCAGAAGCGATATTTACGACCAGCTCATACGTCTATACTTCAGCAAGCGATGCGGCCGCGCACTTTAATGGTACTAAGACGGGTAATGTCTACTCGCGCCACACCAACCCAAGTGTGCGCACCTTTGAGCGCCGTTTAGCAGCCTTAGAAAATGGTGAGCGTGCGGTCGCTACGGCCTCGGGTATGGGCGCAATTTTGACCATGTGCTTGGCTTATCTAAAGGCGGGTGATCATCTGCTTGCTGCCAATCAGTTATTTGGCTCATCTATTGGCTTATTTAATAACTACATGGCTAAGTTTGGTGTCGAGGTCAGCTATGTTGATTGCTACGATAATGAAGCATGGGCAAACGCAGTTCAGCCGAATACCAAGGTTATTTACTGTGAAAGTCCAAGCAATCCCTTAGCGCAGATTTGTGATATTGGCTATTTGAGTCAGCTGTGTAAAGCCAATAATATTTTGTTGGTCGTTGATAACTGCTTTGCGACACCTGCGCTGCAACGCCCATTAGATTTGGGTGCCGATGTGATTATTCATTCTGCGACCAAATATCTAGATGGTCAGGGTCGAGTGCTTGGCGGAGCGCTCGTGGGTAGTGATAAGCTGATGCAAGAGGCGTTCACTGTCGTACGCTCTGGTGGTATCAGTATGAGCCCGTTTAACGCTTGGGTATTTACCAAAGGTCTTGAAACGCTCAAGCTCCGTATGCAGGCTCACTGTGCCAACGCCAATCAAGTGGCACAGTTTTTGGTTAATCATCCTAACGTCAATAAAGTGCATTTTTCGGGATTGTCCGACCATCCTGCTCACGAGTTAGTGAAGCGTCAGCATCATATGCCAGAGGGTTATGGCGCCATTATGGGGTTTGAAGTAAAAGCTTCTGCTAACCGTGATGCGACCGCGGCTGCTTGGCATATCATTGACTCGACGCAAATGATATCTATCACCAATAATCTTGGTGATGCCAAAACGACTATTACTCATCCTGCAACGACCACTCACTTCCGCCTGACTGCAGAGGCACGTGCTGAAGCGGGCGTCAACGATAGCCTTATTCGCTTGTCGGTTGGGCTGGAAGATGTAGAAGATATTGTTAAGGACTTGGCGCGCGGTTTAGACAGTTTGTGAAGATGACTGTATAATCGCTGTCAACGCATGCCAATAATGCATGCTAATAACACATGAAAGCGACGTTAATTAGCTATGTTAGTTAGCTACATTAATTAAAAATGACGTTATTACTAATGACTCATTACTCCAAAATGCAAAGAGGCAACTATGAATATTCAAGCACTGATGCAGCAAGCACAAACGATGCAAAAGAAAGTCGAAGCAAACGTTGAAAACGCCAAAAAAGACCTAGCCAATAAAGAAGTTCAGGCAGAGTCGGGTAGTGGTTTGGTAAAGGTGACCATGACTGGACGTCATGTAGTGAAACGCTTGACCATCGATCCAAGCTTGCTTGAAGATGAGCCTGATATGATCGAAGATTTGATCGCAGCTGCGATTAATGATGCGGTGCGTCAAGCGGATGAGCTGTACGAAGAAACGATGGCTGGCGCGACTTCAGGTATGGGTTTACCACCAGGTATGCAAGGCCTGTTCTAAGCATTTTTATGGTAAGTACTGTATATTGAAGACAATAATGGGGTTGTTATCTATAGGATGCGACCCCATTTTTATAGCTACGGTTTATAGATAAAGGAAGCAACTTTGCTCACAGCCAAATTTGATCATCTGGTGAAACAATTGCGTATCTTGCCTGGCGTTGGCCAAAAAAGTGCTCAACGTATGGCGCTGCATCTGCTTAGCAAAAAACGCCCACAAGGCATGGCGCTTGCACAAGCGCTTGATGAGGCGATGCGTGATATCGTAGAGTGTCAGCGCTGTCATAGCTTTAGTGATGACGCTATCTGCCCATTATGCCAAGATCCAAGGCGTGACGATGGGTTACTATGCGTGGTTGAGACCGCAGCGGATGTGATGGCTATTGAGCAAACGGCAGGCTACCGCGGACGTTATTTTGTCCTAGGGGGACATCTGTCACCTATTGACGGTGTCAGTGCTGATGATTTAAATATTGATCAATTGGTATGGCGTGTCAAACAGGAGCCTGTCGAGGAGCTGATACTGGCAACGGGTACCACTGTAGAAGGCCAGACCACCGCGCACTTTATCAGCGAAGCGGTGAGTCGCCATGTTAAAAAAGTCACCCGTTTGGCACAAGGCGTGCCCATGGGCGGCGAGCTTGAATACCTTGATAGCATGACCCTTGGGCAAGCCATGCAAAACCGCTCTTTCTTATGATCTGTCATGGTTTCTCCATTCAATGAAACTTTTGTAGACTGGAAATCACTGTAGACTGAAAGCTCAGTCTTTTATCTAGGCGCTCTTGTTAGCGCTTTCTTTTCTTTTAATTATGCAGGTATCTGCCCGTGTCTGACCCTTTATCCAATATAAATACTCAATCTGACTCTTCCTCATACGCTCAGCCTGCTGATTCTATGCAAGAACAGCAGGGAAAAACAGCGACAAACACAAACGAGGCAATGTTACCTGCTGAGCCTGATATCGATGCATTATTAGACATTGCGGATGAAGTCGCCATCACGTGGGTGCGAGAGCAAAGCCAGTTGGATGAAGTGATTGATGCGTTAGAGACTTGCGGGAGGGTGGCACTTGATACTGAATTTATCAAGCGTGATACTTATTATCCGCGTCTCGCCTTAGTGCAGTTAAATATTGGTGACCATATTTATTTGTTAGATGCGCCGCAGCTGCGTTTAGAGGAATTATGGCAGGCACTGACCGAAGTTGATATTGCTATTTGGCATGCTTGCGGAGAAGATCTGGGTATTTTTTACCTGTTATCTGGCTGTCCTCCATTGACCAATATTTTTGATACCCAGATTGCACTGTCTTATTTGACAGGTCAGCTACAAATGGGCTATCAGCAAGCGCTCGATGAGCAGTTGGATATGCACATTGACAAAGAACACAGTCTGTCTGATTGGCTACAGCGTCCACTGACTGATGAGCAGGAGCAATATGCGATTGATGATGTGCGCTATTTACCCGCACTGTATCTCAGTATTGAGTATGCACTGAAATCGCAAGGGCTGTATGACCATGTATGGGAAGACTGTCAGCTTTATGCTCATGAGCTGTATCAATCGCAGCATGTCGCAGATGATGCCATATATCTGACCATGGCAGATTATCGTTATACCTCGCAGCAAATGGCAGTACTAAAGTCAGTGGCGACTTGGCGTGAGGAATTGGCTCGTGCGACCAATCAGCCGCGTACTTTTGTCATCAAAAAACAAGCGGTGCGGGAGATTATCACTGAGCAGCCGACGAGTATGCGTGGGCTTGCGCACAAAACCACGATGCACCGTAGTATGCTCAGACTATATGGTGAGGAGCTGCTAAAAGTCATCAAAGACGCCAAAGCGCTTGCGCCTGTTGAATATCCAGAACCGCCGCTACCGCCTTATCGCTCAAAAAACAAAGTGCTGTCAAAGGCAGTGCAGGAAGCGATTGATGAGCAGGCTGAGAAGCTCGGTGTCCCAGCCAATGTGCTGATGCGCAAAAAGTGGCTTGGGCAACTTTATGAGGTCATTGCTTTTGATAAAGATCTAGCAGACATGCCACAAGGTTTGCAGGGTTGGCGCTATGAGTGGGTGACACAAACGCTTATTCCAGTGATTGAAGTGCATAAAACTGAGCTACAGCAGGGCATGGGCATCAGGAGTTAGCGGTGTCTGACTATCAGCTAGCGTTTAAACTGTCCATGCTGTAAGAAATGCGCTGTTTGCCAAGCGACATCTTTATTGATAAGCATACCCGTATGGGTGACAGGCATGATGAGATGGTCGCTAGCAGCGTCAAGCTTGGTCTCAGAGACATAGACAGTGCCATCGTGGGCGAGCAGCTCATCAGACAGTGCCGTACCTGATTTGCGTAGTTTGCGGTTATGATAGTGCAAAAATGGCTGTCCCAACCCTTGGGGCTTATTGCCAGCAATCACTCCTAAATCAATATGCTCAGGCAGTGGCGCAGCAGTGCCATCTAAGGCGTTTTCATATGACTTGCCGACGATCGCTGGCGTGAGTTGCCAAATATAATCCGCGCAGACGCTGCCATTATGCGGCGTGCCGAGCGTCACGCAGCGACCAATCTGCCACTGTGGATAATTGTAAATAAAATCACGAACAATTAAGCCGCCCAAGCTATGCGCCACCAAGTCTAGCAACTGGTCAGGATGGTGATTGGCTTCAAGCCAGTTATTGAGGCGTGCGCTATTGGTCTTGATGCCATCACGCATACTGCGATAGCCATATTGATAAGTATCAAACCCTTGTGCTTGCATGCGTCTTGCCATTGGGCGCATGATAAAGGGCGCTTGATGCAGACCATGAATAAGAATCAGGCGGTTTTTTTGGCTCATGCGGTTGTCCAATGGCTATGTAATAGTAATTTATTGATCAGTAAAGCAAACAAAACGTGCCAAATCAAGTGCTGACATAGACAGCGCCTTCGATATGATGAGCCTTAGCAGTACAAAAAACTATCTCTCAAACTTACCATACTTTAAAAAGTAAGCGGTCTGATAGGCGACACTGTCATCTACCAACATCTCCATGTGCGAGACAGGCAGAGTAATATGGTCTGCAGCGTTGGGTAGCTGGGTCTCGTAAACAAAAACGGCCCCATCATGCTCGCGTTCATCGAGCGTCAAGTTGGCCTGATATTCATGATACATCAAAACAACTTGGCTAAAGTTATTGGGCACATTACCTGCAATGACGCCCATGCAAACCCCTTCTTTCAATGGTGCTATGTTGCCATCTAAGGATTTTTCATAGGATTTACCAATCAGAGGTGGTATCAAGTCCTTTATGTATTTTGCTTTGATACTGCCAATGTGAGGCGTACCTAGAGTGACGCAGCGGCCAATCTCCCATTGTGAATAGCGGGCAATAAAATCTCTGATCACCAGACCACCCAAACTATGCCCAACCATATTAATGGCTATATTTGGATCGTGGTTTTTTTCCAGCCAATTATTTAAGTTGTCACTATGCTGGTCAAGCGTTTCACCCAAGCTATCGTAATCAAACTTAAAAGGATGAAAGCCTTTGATTTGCAGTTTTTTGGCCAAAAACTCCATATACAATGCATTTTGGTGCAGTCCGTGAGTTAAGACGACGAAGGGCTCTGAGGCATCATGCTCTGTTGTTGGCGGCGTATTACTAGAGAATAGGCTGGTAAGCATGATATTTCATTCCATGGGGTGTTGGTATGGCTTTGAGAATTAATGGCTGTATAGCGTTCTAATTATTAGTAATTATACTGACCATATCAAAAAACCTCCAAATCATCGCTGACTTGGAGGTTTTTCTTTAAATTATGACAGATCAGAGTTTGCGTCTGTCAGTATCGAGGACTACATGTAGTTTTCGATACTTGGGCATGAGCACATTAGGTTCTTATCACCATAGACATCATCGACACGGCCAACCGAAGGCCAGAACTTATTCTGACGTATATACGGTAGTGGGAATGCCGCAACATCACGGCTGTACGGATGTGTCCACTCATCAGCAGTGATGACTGCTGCAGTATGTGGCGCAT
This sequence comes from Psychrobacter sp. H8-1, assembly GCF_904846575.1. Lineage (NCBI taxonomy): Bacteria > Pseudomonadati > Pseudomonadota > Gammaproteobacteria > Moraxellales > Moraxellaceae > Psychrobacter > Psychrobacter sp. H8-1. Next base: position 2,081,949 of record NZ_CAJHBG010000001.1, on the reverse strand, counting down.
TAACTAGAGGGTTGTCCTCTAACGTCCAACCATCTTCACCAGCTTTGGCTTTCATGGCTTCAGCTTTGATAGATTTTAGAGCATTGATAAAGCGATCTATCTCTTCTTTTGATTCAGACTCCGTTGGCTCAATCATCAGAGTCCCTGCTACTGGGAAACTCATGGTTGGCGAGTGGAAGCCATAATCCATCAAACGCTTAGCGATATCACTTTCAGTGATGCCAGTCTCTTCTTTTAGCGGACGAATATCGATGATACATTCGTGCGCCACACGGCCATTTTTACCCGTGTACAAAACAGGGTAGTGGTCTTTTAAGCTGTCAGCCACATAGTTGGCATTCAACAATGCAAGCTTAGTCGCTTCAAGTAGACCGTCACGTCCCATCATCGCGATATACATCCACGAGATTGGTAAAATGCTTGCTGAGCCATAAGGCGCAGCTGATACAGCTGAGCAGTCGTTTTGCGCGTTATGCACAGGGCTAATAGTATGGTTGGCGATAAAGGGTGCTAGATGCGCTTGCATACCGATAGGACCCATACCTGGGCCACCGCCGCCATGGGGAATACAAAAGGTTTTGTGCAAGTTCATATGCAACACGTCGGCACCGACTTCAGCAGGCTGCATGATGCCAACCTGTGCGTTCATATTAGCGCCATCCATATAGACCTGACCACCATGTTTATGGATGAGGTCACAGATATGGCGGATGCCTTCTTCAAACACACCATGTGTTGATGGATAAGTGATCATCAAAGCGCCTAGATTCGTGCTATGCTCTTCACACTTAGCAGTTAGGTTATCGATGTCTACGTTACCATTTTCGTCAGTTTTGACCACCACAACTTGCATACCCATCATGATTGCGGTCGCAGGGTTGGTACCGTGTGCTGACTGGGGAATCAAGCAAATGTCACGGTCCGTCTCGCCAAGCGACTCATGATAGCGGCGAATAGCGAGCAGACCTGCATATTCACCTGATGCACCAGAGTTTGGCTGCATGGATATCTCATCGAAGCCAGTAATGGCTTTTAACTGCTCTTGTAAGCTATCAATCATAGAGATATAGCCAGTGACTTGGTCACGCGGCGCAAAGGGATGCACATTGGCAAATTCAGGCCATGTGATTGGTAGCATCTCACTGGTCGCATTCAGCTTCATGGTACAGCTACCCAAGGAGATCATGCTGCGGTTCATCGCCAAGTCTCTGTCTTCAAGGGTCTTTAGGTAGCGTAGCATTTCGTGTTCGGTATGATGTGAGTTGAACACTGGATGCGTTAAAATGTCGTCAGTGCGCAGATGCTCTGTATTGAGTGAAACAGTCGCAGAGGCAGGTAGGTTGTGTGCTTTATTGACAAACAGCTGAGTCAAGACGTTGAAGTCTTCTTGATCACTCACTTCACTGAAAGAAACACTGATTCTAGTATGGTTAATACGCCATAAGTTAAAGCCAACGTTATCTGCATTTTCGAAGATTTGAGTGGCCAGCTTCTCTGAACCGCAATCAACGACGACGGTATCGAAGAATTGATCATGTACCACACTCAATGAGTCGCTGTTGTTTCTAATCACCTCAGCAAAAGCGGTAGCCATCGCATGGATACGGGTTGCGATACGCTTAACGCCCGTTGGGCCATGATAGACGGCATACATACCCGCTAGGTTGGCGAGCAATACTTGCGAGGTACAGATGTTTGAGTTGGCTTTTTCGCGGCGGATATGCTGCTCGCGCGTTTGTAGCGCCATACGTAGAGCAGTATTACCTTGCGCGTCTTTTGAGACACCAATGATACGACCAGGCGCTGAACGCTTGGCTTTATCAGAAAAAGCAAAATAGGCGGCATGTGGACCACCAAAGCCCATAGGAATACCAAAGCGCTGCGTGCTACCTAACGCCACATCTGCACCCATATCAGCAGGTGATTTTAATAATACCAAGCTCAAAATATCGCTGACAACTGAGGTATAGGTTTTGTTTTTCTTAACAGCGCTGATCACGTCGGTTAAGTCTTTGACATCGCCTTCTTTACCGACATACTGGAATAGTGCACCGAAGAAATCGCCAGATTTAGCCGTTTCAAAATCACCAACCACGACTTCCCAACCGAAATACTTGGCACGAGTGCGGATGACGTCTAGCGTTTGTGGATATACGCGATCATCGACAAAGAACTGTGTTGATTTACTTTTGCTCATACGTTTTGACATTGCCATGGCTTCAGCGGCTGCAGTTGCTTCATCTAGTAGTGAGGCACCAGCAAGCTCGAGGCCAGTCAGATCGATACAAACTTGTTGGAAGTTCAATAGTGCTTCAAGGCGACCTTGAGCAATCTCAGCTTGATAAGGGGTATAAGCGGTGTACCAGCCTGGATTTTCTAGGACGTTGCGCTGAATGACGGCAGGCATACGTACCGGCGAGTAACCTTGACCAATATAGCTTTTATTGACGGTGATGTTGTCCGCCATCGCGCGTAGTCTGGCGAGTGCGCCATGTTCACTCATCGCCAAAGGCAGATTTAGCTCTTTATGCATACGCACTGGCTCAGGGACAGTATTGTCAATAAAGCTGTCCATGTCTTTATAACCGATGGCACTTAGCAAGGCAGCTTGCTTGGTATCGTTAGAGCCTAAATGGCGATAGACGAATTCCGCTTCGTTAAATAAACCTTCAAAGGTGTCGAGCGTCGGGTTTTGAGAGATAGTCATGACATTCCTTAATAGAGTCGATGAAAAAGACAGTAAGTATTGTGAGAACAAGGTTTATAAAGCAGACCCTAATAAAAAAAGTTTTTAAAAAGGTACAGCTATATCAATAATATAAATCTAAACGTAATGGACAAATTGATCTTGGTCGAAGCGAAACTGTTCACTATAGATGCCGTTGTCAGCACGCTCGCCTGCACCAATCATCATCACCACATGATGGTCATCGCCAAGGCCGAGCAGTTTTTTCATGGCAGGTTCATCAAAGCCGCCCATTGGACAGCTATCAAAACCATGTGCTCGCAGAGCCAACATTAAGTTTTCAGCGGCAAGCGCGGTATTGTTAGTCGCCCAGTTTTTGACATCATCAAAAGTATAGTAAGGGGACTTAATTGGCCCTTTAGCGCGTCTAATCACTTGAATAGCACCCCATTTGGCGGCGGACACCACATTTACTGGTCCACGCAAAAAGTCCAACGTGACGACCTTGGTGTAGTAGTCTTTGACTTTTTTGGGCACAGGATTGGTTGGATACTCACGTAACACCTGCTTGGCATTATCATGCCAATTATCCGTACGTGCCACCACAGCGATTAAGCGCGCAGATGTTTTTGCGGCGTTTTGGTTCATGCAATTTTTGATAGCACGTTTGCGACTGTTTGCGCTGTCAATCACATAAAACTCCCACGGCTGCAAATTGCTAGAGTTTGGTGCTAGCATGGCCAAGCGTAGACATTCTGCAAGCACATCATCAGGAATAGCCGTATCGGTAAAGCGGCGTACTGAACGACGCGATTCTACAACTTCACGAAACGCTTGTAGCTGCGGTGTATGCTCAGGCGTTGCTGTGTTGTCTACTTTATTCTTACTCATTTTTTATTGCTCATATAGTTACTTTGTTTATAGATACTTTGTTTATCGGTATTTTACTTATTGATACTAAGTTTATCGACACTATGTATATTGATCGTATCTGTAGAGTGGGTATAAGTATTTGCTTGATTCATATACGACTCCAAGGCGTAGCAATAATTAATATAAAGGGTAATAAAAACAGGCAGTGGCAGCGTGGCATGAATAGAATGATGCGACAGTGATTCGAGATTTTGAATTAGGTTAGGGTCTATTGAAGATTCAAATGAGGTACTGGCAGTCCCAATATTTGAATGTTCAATAGATCTTATTTATCGTAAATATAAGCAGACATCAGCGGATGCTAATATCTGCAGTTATTCTCAACAATCAATATTACTTAAAAGCATTAATGCTTTTGAGATTACAGCTCGCTTTGATACTCTTCAGCAGTCAATAGCGCTTCGTAGTCAGCCATGTTGTCAGGCTTCATTCTAAAGAACCAGCCTTCACCGTATGGGTCTGAGTTGATGATTTCAGGATCGTCTTCAAGGCTTTCGTTAACCGCAACGACTTCACCTGAGATAGGAGCATAGACGTCAGAGGCGGCTTTTACTGACTCTACCACTGAGATTTCATCGTCTACTACGATAGTGTCACCAACTTCTGGTAGCTCAACATAGACTACGTCACCCAATAGGTCTTGAGCATGGTCAGTGATGCCAACGGTAATAGTACCGTCGTCTTCTAAGCGAAGCCATTCGTGGCTAGCGATATATTTTAGTTCTGCTGGGATATTGCTCATGAAGTACTCCTTTGAGGATAAAAAATCACAAATGCCAATGATAGGCTAGGATTAACCGAAGTTGTCATAAGTTGACAACGAAAGTCTCGATTAACCCCTCATAAAACAGTATTCGTTACAGGTAGTCAATACTAAAATTAATCTACTTTAAATTAATCAAACTGCTGCTTACCGTTACGGACGAAAGGCAGCTTAAGGACGCGGACATCAACGAACTTACCTTTACCGCGTAAGTCAATTTGTACATTATCGTCATCTGATAGGCTAGCAGGTACACGAGCGATAGCGATAGAGTATTTTAGGCTAGGAGAGAAGGTGCCACTGGTGATGAGACCTTTTTGCTCATTGTCAGCGCCTTGGTTAATAGTCACTTCCATGCCTTCACGTAATACGCCACGAGTGGTCAGCAATAGGCCGACTTGCTTCATCGCCGTATTGTCTTCTTTTGCTTGTTTACGCTTGCTAACCAGTGCTTCACGACCAATAAAATCACGCTCGTCTTTTAATGCCAATGTCCAGCCCATGTTGCACTCATAAGGGCTGACGCTCTCATCCATATCATGGCCATACAGGTTCATACCTGCTTCCATACGTAGGGTGTCACGTGCGCCAAGTCCAGCAGGCTTGATGCCAGCAGCTTTTAGTTGCTCAAAGAAAGCGGCCGCATCATCAGCAGGCATGATCACCTCGACGCCGTCTTCGCCAGTGTAGCCAGTACGTGCGACGAACCAATCTGACCCTTCGAGATCAGTCAGATCAGCACCAACAAAAGGCTTGAGCTCAGCGATAATGTCAGCCCAGCTAGGCTTAACCTGCGTCAACTTCGCGACGGCATTCGGGCCTTGGACGGCTAGCATGGCAAGCTCTGTACGCTCAGTGATGGTGATATCATAGCCTTCAGCAGTCTTATGGAAGTGAGCAATGTCTTTGTCACGAGTACCAGCGTTTGAGACGATACGGTATTCGGTTTCATCTGCAGTGGATAGGCAGACAATGAGGTCGTCAATGATGCCACCTTGCTCATTGAGCATAGGAGAGTACAAAGCTTTACCGACGGTCTTAAGCTTGTCGACGTCATTGGCGAGCAGTTTTTGTAACCATGCTTTGGCGTCGCTGCCTTTGACATCAGCGATGACCATGTGTGAGACGTCGAACATCCCTGCATCAGTACGGACGGCTTCATGCTCTTCGATTTGTGAGCCGTAATGAATCGGCAATTCCCAACCAGAAAAGTCCACAATCTTGCCGTTACTATCGACATGAGACTGATATAAAGGAGTACGCTGAGGGGCTTGAGTATTCGTATTTTGAGAATTGGTATCGGTCATAACAAATCCTTATGTAGACGTTATCAGCACCAAGTAGAATAAGTACGGTGTTTGATAAGCGTCGTAACAGTAGCGAGAAGCAAGTATGCAGGGTGCAGACATTGCGCTAAAAGGTGCCACAAAAAAAACAAAGCCGTGTGCCAAACAGACGCCAAACGTCGGTTTAAGCAAAAGCCCCATCTGTCCTGTGACCTGAGATTTTCAACACGATAGCTGTATATTAAAGGCTATGTACTCAATATGAGCTCAAAACCTATAGCGTCGTGTTTTCTCCCCTTCGGTGGATAAGGCGTCGTTCGTCCTTACCGCTCTCCAGATTTGTTATGCAGTGATATAGTTTATCGCGTCAGCAGATAAACATAGCAGGCATGTGTCTTTCAGTCCTTTTACCTGAGCGATTGGCAGGGTGGATGCGCCTTCGGTGGTTGTATGACAGTATAAGTGGCGTTTAATAAACGCGCATTGCTGTCAAAAAACTCTCTCCTGAAAAACACTTTTATTATGAAAGGTTCACACGCTTTTTACAAGTCATCTACAGGATTAATGTCAATAATTTTATAAAAAGCCACCAAATCACTGTTTTTAGCCGTTTATAAGTCCAATTCTCATCATTGTATCAATAAGAGTAGTTGTAAGAATATTAGCCAGAACTACTAATTAATTACGGTAGTAGCCATAGAGCAAGAGAGTATGAAACGGTAAGCTTGTCTAGTAAGCCATAACCAAATGCCACTATAGATAGTGCAGTAAACCGTGCTAGTCTTATTATCTCGTTATGTTCGAGTTGTTTTTAAGTGTTTTGAAAGACTGTTATAATCCACATTTTTTAATTCTTAGTATGAGATAGGGTGCCTTATGCATTGTGATATTTATAAATTTCCCAAACATGACGACATGTATGTGTACATCGCTCGTCCTGACTATCCTGATGATACCGATGAGATTAAAGATTGGTTAGGTGTGTTGCCAAAAGATTTTCGAGCAGGGCTTGGAGTTAGCAAGTTTGTCATGCATTTAGACCTTACAGAGACTACCAAGCTTGCGCGCGTTGACAAGGAGGAGGTGTTGGCAAAATTACAATCACAAGGTTACTTCGTCCAAATGCCACCGCAGGATGTCATGCGCCGACAGGCTGAGCTACGTGCTCGTGAAGCTCAAGATAATATTTACGACTGATTATGAGTAGAGTCATGCTTCACAACACTAAACCGCTACTAGTGAAGGGAGCGAGGCAGGGATGATTGATAGTTGAGTCTGTATAAAACGGCTACCAAAAGCCCACGTAAAAAAGCCTCTCGATAAAAGGTGAATATGCCTTTTACTATAAAGTCGTGATAAACTAGCTACTTATCAAGCGTGCACGTTCAGCGTTATCTAGCAACCTTAACCCATCAAAGTTAAACCTTGTTGGATGCTCGGATGACTGACTTGCTAAGCCATATCAATGTCGCGCGCGACCTATAAACGCAGGTATCTAAACACGCATGGACTGGTTAAAAAGTATCTTACAAAGCTTACCATTAGATAAAATAAGCGACCTTCTCGGCGAGATTATTATTTGGTGGAGTCAGATGGTGAAGGGTGTGCCACCCGCTGATCTGCCTATGTATGCATATCTTGGTGGTAGTACTATCGTACTGCTACTATGGATATTGGTCGCGCGTATGATGCCGCGTCCATTGGGTGGTATGAGCTGGATGGTGATATTTGCCGTCTTACTTGCTCCAGGCACAGCGCTCGGTGATCCCAGTCAAATAGCACCAGCCAGTATCAGTGTTGTCTATGCGATTATGATGAAAGACATCGCTGGGGCGGTTGCCAACTCTTTACCCATTTTGGTGGTATTGGTCGTCGGGTTATTTGTTGGTTTTGTCTGGCAGCTCATCCGCGGGGCATTTGAATCAAGCCTGGACAAGGCGCGTCGCAGTACTGAGGAAGATGCGCAAGCAAATATGCAACTGGCGACAGGGAATTATTTAGAAAAAGAAGCTGCGTTAGAAGAAAAAAGCTCAGAAAAAAAGAGTGGTAAGCACTTGGTAAAAGAAGTCTTGGCAGCTAAAAACTCAAAAGTGAAAGCGCCACCAGAGAGTAGCCAGCTAACCAAGCAGGAGTCTGAAGTAAGTTTGCAGAAGCCAAGCTCGATTGCAAGCTCCGTTGATAGCAAGGCTGATTTGGCGTCACCAATTGCCCTAGAAAAACCAACCGAGCCTGTCAGTAAAGCGCTTGATGAACCTATTGATACTACTAACACCACCACACCTGTTAAAGAAGTAACTGATAAAAAGCTGTAATCTGCACACTATAGTTATATAAAGATAAAAGACACCTATGAGTGTCTTTTTTTATGGCGATACGCTAACTTAAAGTCATTGAAAATATTTAAGATTTGTTAGAACGCGCTCTAGTTAACTGCGAACGCATGAGTATTTTGGCATTCAGTAGGGCTGTGCTAACCTAAACCATCATTTTTTGTATTGATCCTCTATATCTTCTAATAATACTGATTGAGACTTAACCATGAGTACTGAAAATAACATCGCAAAACCAAGCTTTACGGGTACAGATAGCTATATTGCTACTGATGATCTGCAACTGGCAGTCAACGCGGCGATGACGCTACAAAAGCCACTGCTGATCAAAGGTGAGCCAGGCACAGGCAAGACCTTATTGGCAGAGGAGGTGGCCGCAAGTTTAGGTATGCCGCTTATTACCTGGCATATCAAATCCACGACCAAAGCTGAACAAGGGCTGTACGAGTACGATGCAGTATCGCGCTTGCGGGATTCGCAGTTGGGTGATGATAAGGTATATGAGATCGGCAACTACATCAAACCTGGTAAGCTTTGGGAAGCCTTTACCAGTGATCAGCGCAGTGTGCTCTTGATTGATGAAGTGGATAAAGCAGATATCGAGTTCCCTAATGACCTGCTGCATGAGCTCGATAAAATGTCTTTTTACGTTTACGAGACTGGTGAGACCATTACTGCCGAGCAGCGCCCAGTCGTGATCATTACTTCAAACAATGAAAAAGAGCTGCCAGATGCCTTTTTGCGTCGCTGTTTTTTCCATTATATTGACTTCCCTGATGAGCATACCATGCGTCAAATCATTGACGTGCATTTCCCTAATATTCAAGAAAAACTGGTCAATGATGCGCTCGACATTTTCTATAAGTTACGCAATATTCAAGGGTTCAAAAAGCCACCATCAACCTCAGAGTTGGTTGACTGGTTAACCTTATTACTCGCTGATGATATGGCACAAGAAGAGTTGGAAGAGAACTTACGCGGTGAAAAGTCTATTCCGCCACTGTATGGTGCGCTGCTGAAAAACGAAGCCGATGTCAACTTATTACAGCGTTTTGCCAATATGATGCGTCGTTAAGGTTAAACACTATGTTTATCAAACTATTCTATACCTTACGTACTTACGGTGTGCCTGTGAGTACTCGCGAGCTGCTTGATCTAAACGCTGCCCTTGAGCAGGGTTTGATGATGCAGCCGCATCCTGAATACCCAGATGACCCAGAGCTGCGCGATTTTGCCAGTCGGGAAGATATGTATCGCCTTATTCGTCTGTGTATGGTCAAGGACGAACGCCACTTTGATAAATTTGATCGGGCAATGGCAGATTATTTTGAGGGAGTCGATAGCTTAGATATCGATGAGCTGATGGCAAAGCTCACTGATATTCCCCAAGAGTGGCTCGACTTAAAGCTTGACCCAAAGAATCTAACAGAGGAGCAGCGGCGACTGCTAAAAAAGTACGGTTCGCTTGAAGAGTTGATGAAAGCTTTAGAAGAGCGTCTCAAAGAGCAAAAAGAGCGTCATCAAGGGGGCAGTAAGTGGGTTGGCACAGGTGGCACCTCGCCGTTTGGCGCTTATGGCGATCACCCAGAAGGTATACGCGTGGGCGGAGAGTCACGTAAACGCAGCGCGGTCAAAGTCTGGGAGCAGCGTAAATACCGTAATCTTGACGATGATAATCTGCTTGGCACCCGACAAATTCAAATGGTATTGCGTAATCTGCGCCAATTTGCACGCACAGGTAGCGCTGATGAGCTAGATATACATGAGACCATCAAGCATACTGCCAAAAAGGGTGTACTCGATATTCATATGCAGGCTGAGCGCCGTAACCGTGTCAAAGTGCTGATGCTATTTGATGTGGGCGGTAGTATGGATGTCCATATAGAATCGTTAGAAAAGCTGTTCTCTGCGGCTAAAAATGAGTTTAAAACACTTGAGTTTTTCTACTTTCATAACTGTCTTTACGATTATGTTTGGAAGGACAATAATCGTCGTCATAGTGCGCCTATGCCAACGTTTGAGCTGCTAAATAAATATGGCCGTGAGTATCGAGTAATCTTCGTAGGTGATGCATCGATGTCGCCTTACGAGCTATTTTCAGTTGGTGGTAGTGTTGAGTATATGAATAAAGAGGCTGGCGTAGTGTGGCTAAAGCGCGTCCTTGATCATTTTGACAAGGTCGCTTGGCTAAATCCTGAAAACCAAGCTTATTGGCAATATACTCAGACGATCGTCGAGATAAAAAAGTTGGTTGATAATCACATGTATCCGATGACATTACATGGGATAGAAGACATGACAGCCTATTTAGCACGCTAGTTGTTAGTCGATACTGAATAACCATGCGCTGGTATATTTGTGCGAGTGCTCTGAGTTTATTTAACATAAAAAAGCAGCCACTATATCAATAGTGGCTGCTTTTTTATTAGCTTATTTGACCTAAAGATATATATAAATAAGAGTCAAAATAATTTGTACCAACCATTCTGGTCGCGCAGGTGTTACAAGAATGTCTATCAATAATCCTATCGTTAAGTCTTGATAGCAATCATGACTAGACTTGCAGGAGCTTAATTCAACACTGGTTTTTTATGAACTTAATTCGATTTGTATTATTTGAATTTATAGATTGAAAGTTGAATGATATCTTAAGATATTCATACTTTATAATAGTCCATAACTATGGAAGATACGAGTTACTTAAGTTAAATCCTAATGATGGTTTTATAAGTTACTGTAATATATAGTATTTTTAGTAACAACTGTGGTGAGGGGTTGCTATTTAAGCAGAGTTATTATCTATATTTATCTGTTATTCATATGATAAATGACTATTATTAACCAAAAATCATACATAGAGCATAAAAAGAAAATAGTAAATTTAATCGAAAAAAATCGATAGTTATATGACGAACGGTTGTTAATGGCTGCTGAACGGTGTTGTCTGTTTTCATAAATATCCTGTAATATGAATATATATAGAGAGGTAGGCGAATTTAAACAAGATGCTGCATTTTTTAAACCTTAATAAGAATTATATTGAAGCTTAGAGTTTCAAATCATCTAAGCTTACAGCTCGTTTCATATCGTAATTTTGACTCTCTATATCATAGGTTTTTGATTTGGATCTAATAGATCTATACTGGAGTATATGTTATGAATCGCAACTATAAAGTCATATGGAACAACGCTCTTAACTGCTTCACTGCTGTCGCAGAATATGCGAAGGCACGTGGTAAGTCGTCGAAGTCTAGCGTAAGTTCTAACGCTAGAATAAACACTACTTCTAAGCATTCTTCTACAGGTATTCTGCGCTCAAGTGCGATTGGAATAGGGATGATGGTCGCTGGTTTTGGTATTCAAGCAAACGCAGCTCCTCCTGTGCCTCTTTGTGTAGGTATGACTTCAGTAGAATGCGGTATAAATGCCAATGCCAATCCTTATTACGCTATTGCTATAGGCAAACATGCTCAAGCTGATGGTGTGCTCTCTACTGCTGTGGGGACACATGCTAGAAGTAAGGGTGTTGCATCCTCGGCCTTTGGTGCAGGAGCTTTCGCGACTGAACATGGATCAGTCGCGCTTGGTGCTGGTTCAAGAACAGATAGCGCTGCTACTTCTGAGAAAGTCATGACTGTCGGTGGGGAAACTTATAAAATCGCTGGCAACGTTTTATATCACAACAACACCCTAATGCCTGGTGCGCAAGTATCAGTTGGTTCTGCTGGGTTTGAAAGACAAATTAAAAATGTGGCAGGCGGTAAAGTCAGTAAAACCAGTACCGATGCTGTCAATGGTAGTCAGCTTCATGCAACTAACACCACCATCAATCGTGGTATCAAATTCAATGTGAATGACACGCACAAGAAAACCTTTGCCTTAGGTGAAGAGATTAAGTTTGATACGGACGCCAACCTAACCACTACGCCGTTATCTACCAATGATGGAATTAAGCTAGCCCTTAACGATGTAGTCAACATCGGTACTAAAAACCCAGTGAAGATAAATGGTAAAAAAGGCACTGTCTCAGGATTGACCAACACAACATTTGATGAGACTAAGACTTATAAAAACGGTCTAGCGGCTACTCAAGAGCAATTGTCACAAGTGAATACCGACATCAACACCACCATCAATCGTGGTATCAAATTCAATGTGAATGACACGCACAAGAAAACCTTTGCCTTAGGTGAAGAGATTAAGTTTGATACGGACGCCAACCTAACCACTACGCCGTTATCTACCAATGATGGAATTAAGCTAGCCCTTAACGATGTAGTCAACATCGGTACTAAAAACCCAGTGAAGATAAATGGTAAAAAAGGCACTGTCTCAGGATTGACCAACACAACATTTGATGAGACTAAGACTTATAAAAACGGTCTAGCGGCTACTCAAGAGCAATTGTCACAAGTGAATACCGACATCAACACCACCATCAATCGTGGTATCAAATTCAATGTGAATGACACGCACAAGAAAACCTTTGCCTTAGGTGAAGAGATTAAGTTTGATACGGACGCCAACCTAACCACTACGCCGTTATCTACCAATGATGGAATTAAGCTAGCCCTTAACGATGTAGTCAACATCGGTACTAAAAACCCAGTGAAGATAAATGGTAAAAAAGGCACTGTCTCAGGATTGACCAACACAACATTTGATGAGACTAAGACTTATAAAAACGGTCTAGCGGCTACTCAAGAGCAGCTGTCACAAGTAAACAGTAATATTAACAGTACTATAGGCCAAGGTTTGAGCTTTACAGGTGATAATACCAATGTCATCGTTAAGCGTCAGCTTGGTGAAACGCTGTCTATCAAAGGTGGTGCCACTGAATTAACTGATAATAATATCGGCGTGGTCGCTGATGCTGATGGTAACCTCAATGTTAAGCTGGCCGAAAATATAGATCTTGGTGAAAACGGTCGCTTTATGATAGGCAATACCCTAATGAATCAAGACGGCTTTACATTCATCAGTCAGGGCAGTGTAGATAAAACGGTCATGCTTAGTAGCAGCGGCCTAAATAACGGTGGTAATAAAATCATCAATGTCGCAGCTGGCGAAGATGATATGGATGCTGTAAATGTTGAGCAACTAAATGCAGTCAAAAACAGTGCAGACACAGCCAATAAAGGCTGGGATATCAGCGCTCAAGGCGGCAATGTCAGTACCGTGAAACCCACGGATACAGTTGACTTCAATAGTAAGGATACCAATATTGCAGTATCTAAAGATGCAAGTAGTCATGATATATCTTTTGAGCTGAATAAAGAGCTCGTCATAGAGAGCGTGAAAGCAGGTGACAGCTTTCTTGATACTAATGGTCTCACCATTGATGGAGGCCCAACGTTTACTAAAACCAAAGTTGATGTAGCAGGTAATAAAATTACTAGCGTTGCAGATGGTACTGTCGCAGCAGATAGTAAGGATGCGGTAAATGGTGGACAGTTACATGACGTCGTTACTTCTATCGAAGAAGGTAGTATTGTGATCAATCAAAAGATCGAAACCAATACTACCAACATCCAAAATAATGCTGATAAGCTAACTGCTGGTCTCAACTTTGGTGCTGATAATGGTAACAATATCAATAAGCCTATAGGTGATGATAGCGTACTTGGTTTTGTAGGTGGTAATAACATCACAACCACTACGGTGGGTAGCAGTATTAGGTTTGATTTAAATGGCAACATTAATGTCGACAGTGTGACAACTGGTAGCGTTGTCGCTGGCAATACGACAATTAACAATAATGGTGTCACCATCGCAGGTGGCCCTAGTATGACAGTTGACGGCATTAATGCGGGTGGCAAAGTGATTACTGGAGTCGCTGACGGTGTTAAGGATACTGATGCTGTGAATAGAGGACAGCTCAACAATCAGTTCGATACGATTGATAGGTTGATCAATAGCGAGCTCGCTAATATGGACTCAAAACTTGATGATCGAGTCAACTCGTTAGGTTATAGAATTGACGATGTTGAAGACGATGCGAATGCAGGTATCTCAGCAGCAATGGCGATGTCTTCACTGCCACAGGCTTATATACCTGGTAAATCCATGATAGGTGGCGGTATTGCCTCATACAATGGTGAAAGTGCCGTTGCTATTGGTGTCTCGAGAGTCTCAGACAATGGTCGGTGGGTGATGAAGATAAATGGTACAGCAGATACTCAAGGTAATGCTGGCGGAGCTATCGGAGCAGGCTTCCACTTTTAATTCAACCAAAAGTATTATGACACTGCCTGTGCTCAAACAGGCAGGCTCTGTCAAATCACTCATGACATATTAAGGAATAAAAATGAAAGTATCTATATATCGACATGGACTGCTAGCTACCGCTCTGTTATTCGCTGCAACGGGTTGTACTTGGCATTTGAGCCCTGGTGCTCAGCATGGGTCTGTCAGTCCCGAAGACGTAGTCTTTCCTGATCAAAACTCAGCATGGCAAAAAGCTGGAAAAGTCGCTGAGCAAAAGGATCTTGCTAAGATTAAAGTTGGTTCTACAAAAGAAGAGATTTATCAAGTCATTGGCGCACCGCATTTCCAAGAAGGGTTTAATGCTCGCGAATGGGATTATATCCTCAAGTTTTATGACGACAATAACAATATGGAAACTTGCCTTTATAAAATCATCTTTGATAACGGTTATGAAGGAAAACTTCGTGGTGATAGCTTCCAAGCTACTGAGTTTTATTGGCAACCGGCATCATGTGGTCAGTATGCCAAAAATTGAGCGCTGATTTAGTAGCGATATTTAGCTAAGAGTTATAATTTTAAAGCAAGAAAAAAAGATCGAGATATTAAGTATCTCGATCTTTTTTAATGAAAAATCCTAATATTAGAACACAAAACAAAATATCTATAAAGTGAATCAACTATAGCTAATCCTGAATAAAAATATCACGCTCTATGTCACGTGCTGCTGGCATTCGTTTTCCTTGCGTGCTGTGCCTACGCTGACAGAGGCTGCGAAAAACTAATACCAACAGCACTGTATCTATTTTAAAGTGTGTTAACTATATATATTCTTTCGAACTGAATATCTTAATTACCTGAGTAGTAAGTCACTCTGTCATTACGTAAGAATCCAGCCAAGCCCAAGTTATATCTCTCAGCCACACGCACCGCCGTACTGGTAGGGGCAGACATACCTACCAACCAGGGTATGCGACCACGAATAGATTTTTGTACCAGCTCGATAGAGAGGCGAGAAGTCATAAGGACACAGTCGATATCCACCTTGTTTCGCAGTTGCCAGCCGATAAGCTTATCAAGCGCATTATGGCGTCCTACGTCTTCAAACAGATACAGTTGTTGACTATGCATCGTTGCAGCAGCATGCACGGCACCTGTCAATTGATGTATATGTTGCATGCTATCCACTTGTTGCCGTATCGATAATAGATGATTAAGACTTGGAGTGTTTGCTTTGACTTTTTGTATATCTTGAGCATAAGCATTTAGGTCAGGTAATGCCTGTGTCAGTCCAGTGATGCCGCACATACCGCATCCTGTGCGACCAGCAAGCTGACGCCTTTGTGCTTGGATACGCTGATGGCAGCGTTGGTTCAGTATCAGCTCCACCACATAAATATCATAATCTTGTAGTTGCTCTAAGCTTTGTTCAAAGACTGTTGATTCAAGACTCATATTCGTTGAATCTTGCGCAAAGGAGTCTTGCGTAAACTGTTGATAGCTTGCGCTATCGGTCAGCTGGGTCACTTCCCAATCAAGTAGTTCATGACTGTGCTCGATCAAACCTTCACTAAACAAAAAGCCGACGGCTAAATACTCTAGTTGGTGAGGACTGGCCATCAATACCGCATAGTGAATACCATTGATAATAATAGCTACCGCTGCTTCCACGGCCAAACTGGCTTGCTTACATTCCATATTGATCTGAGTACCACTATGATGACCCTGCTTATCTGATGCGTAATAATGCTTTTGCGCTATATGTTTACGCGCAAGGGGTATCGTAGACGATTCTACAGTCTCTGACACCTTGTCTATCAGGTTATCTGCCAAGCATTGATCGCTATATCTTGCGTCATACTCAGTACTATCTTCAGCTATCATCACGGCTCATCGTATCGTATTATCATGGGTATGGTTATGACCATTATCCTTTTAAGTCATCATTATACCAAACCCGAAAAGTGCGATTAACGGTGTCAAACTTGTTAAGCCTACTAGGTGTAGTACTTGCGCAAGTGTTCCGCTTTCCTTTCATTTTTGGAAGTGGTATTATTTAATCGCTCGTTTATGTCGCTTATGCAGGGTCAGTGACTCCTGTATTGCTATTTACTCTTTGCAAAACAACGGTCGTTGATTTGTATGCCGGTATGTGGGAGTCTGGCGCATGAGTGTCTAGATCAAATAGGTCATTGCATTCAGGATAGTACGCTGCTACGGCATTAGAGGCGATATCCATCTCAGTCAATATCAGTGGACCCAATGTACGAGACTGCTCTGTGCTGTCTGTATGGTTTGCGCTATTTGAACTGGCTTGACGCGATACCATAACGCTATCGCCTTTTTGCCAACCTAAGCGGCTCATCTCATCTGGATGCATAAACAGGACATCACGGCGATTGGTTTGACGATAGCGATCTTGATAGCCAAAAATCATGGTATTAAATTGATCATGACTACGAACGCTGGTTAATTGCCAAACTTTTTGACTGTTCTTTTGGGCTATGCCCTGAGCATCAGTACTATTGGTTGCTCTCGTATTGTCTTTAAAGGCTGAGGTTGTCTCTGCCATCTGCGCTGCGACATAAGTAATTGGGTATTGCGGCACTTCAAACTGTGCTTTACCACTGTCGGTATTCCACACCCGATGGCGCGCTGGATGATATAAATGAAAGCCACGCTCAGTAGCACGTATACGCTCGTTGAAGTTCTCAAACCCGTCGATCGCTTGGGCGATGTAATCACGAATAACATCGAAGTCCTCGCTCATCGCTTGCCAAGGAATAGATGAATCAGCCCCAAGCACATGGGTGGCAATGTCTGCCACAATCTGCGCTTCAGACTTTAATGTATCACTAACAGGCTTAAGACTGCCCTGAGTAGGTACTATCTGACACATAGAGTCTTCGATAGTCGCAAACTGCTCGCCTTTAGCAGTGACTATGCGTTCGGTACGACCTAAGCAAGGTAAGATCAAGTTATTTGCACCTGGATACAGCATGGTCTCATTGAGCTTAGTGCCCACAAAGATATTGAGTTGGGTAGTGGTCAAGGCCTGTTGAATGGCACTGGTATCAGGTGCTGCAACCGCATAATTACCACCCATAGCCATAAAGACTTTAAGCTTACCAGCAATTAACGCTTTGGCGCCAGAGACGACATCAAACCCATCTTCTTGCGGCATTGGACGCTCAAAGACACGCTCCAAACTATCAAGCAGGCTTTGGGCAGGATGCTCATGAATGCCCATAGTACGGTCGCCTTGCACATTAGAGTGCCCACGAACTGGGGAGGCGCCTGCACCATCAATCCCGATCATACCCATCAGTAGTAGTAAATTGGTAATCATCGCCACATTATCATCGCCTTGTACGTGCTGGGTGATGCCCATACCCCAAGTACAAATCGTGGCTGGACTTGCCGCTACCAATTTTGCAAGATTGATAATTTCTGCTTGAGCAATACCGCACCCGAGCTCAATATCTGCCCATGATTGCTCTGTCAGCCATTGCTTTAATGGCTCAAAACCTGAAGTATGGGTGGCAATAAAGTCGTTATTAATTTTATCGTTTTCAATCAGCCACTTGGCAATACCCGTCAACAGCGAGGTATCACCGCCGATTTGGATTTGAATGACATCATCAACCACGTTGTCGCTTTGACCTGCTGCCATATGGGTAGGTTTTTGCGGATTTCTAAATTTACTCAAACCTTGCTCACGCATGGGGTTTATCGAGATAATGCGGCAGCCTTGCTCGTGAGCATGAGCGAGCATTTCAAGCATGCGCGGGTGATTGGTCGCAGGGTTTTGTCCAAACATTAATATCAGCTTGGCCTGCTCAAAGTCTTCTAATTTCACGGTTGCTTTACCAATGCCTACTGTCTACCAAGCATTACTGAGGTGGGCTCGTGACACATGTTGGAGCAATCTGGCAAATTATTGGTGCCAAAACAGCGTACAAATAACTGATACATAAAGGCTGGCTCGTTGGTGACACGGCCTGAGGTATAAAATAACGCCTCATCTGGCGAATCAAGCTGTCTTAATTGCTCAGCGATACGCTTATATGCCGCTGCCCAAGAAATCGGTACATAGCGGTCTTGCGTCGCATCATAATAGACTGGCTCTGACAAGCGGCCACTGTGCTCAAGCTCGTAGCCTGACCATCCTTGTAACTCTGTGACGGTATGCCGCGCAAAAAACTGGGCATCTGCCTTTTTTGACATGGTCTCACTAGCGATGACTTTGATGCCGTTTTCGCAGACATCAATGGACTTATGTGACTTATGATCTGGCCAAGCGCAGCCCGGACAATCGAACCCCCCTTTAGGCTGGTTGCTTTTGAGCACACTTAAACTGCCGCGCAAAAAAGTCTGATAATCCATCAGTTTACGAGTAGAGGATATCAGCGCAGGCCAACCGGCAGCAGGGTGAGAGTAGACAGGGATTTTGCGCATGACAGACCTCATGAATAAATGACGATAGACTAATATGCCAACTATATAAGACCCAGCGCGAAGTTTGTAGATAATTAACCATAGATAACAAAAAAACCTTCAAGAAAAGTGCATTTTCTTGAAGGTTGGTCATGTATTTGTTCATTGAGTGCTGGTTAACTGTGTACCTATTAACTAAGCGCTTATTGAGCGATAAAAAGCATGGGCTACTATTGCTTAATTAAAATCAGTAACGCGCATCTTTCGGTTTCTTACCACTTGGCCAGTCATTTACTTTGCCAGCGAAGTCAGGGCGAGGTTTGTGCGCAAAGAACTCAGCGACGTCTACAGCATCTTGATCGGATAAGATGCCACCATGACCCCATAAACCCTTAGTTTGAACACTCATGGGCATGTTGTACTTAACAAAAGCTGCCGCTTTATAAGTACGTGCCATACCAGCCCCAATGTTAAAGGATTCATCACCCCAGAGTGGCGGGAAAACAATGTGACCAAGGTTGTCTCTCTTGCCTTCACCGTTGTCGCCGTGACAGCTAGCACACTGAGCAAAATAAATCTTCTCACCGCGATCTGTATCTGCCACTAAAGAGGTGTCTACATCACCCGCGTTTTGGATATCGACGCGTTGGCTTTCAGGAATTTTTTGGCTGAGCCATTCCATGTATGCAATCATGGCTTTCATCTCTGGCCCTTCACGATCAAGGGGTACACCATTCATAGAACGTCTAAAACAGCCATTAATCCGCGCTTCTAAATCAACCATAGACTCTGAGCGCGGCATCACGCGAGGGTAAGTGTTAAAGCTGTTGATGTACGGGTCGCCAAGTGGAATTTTGCCTTGCGAGATGTGGCAGCTGTTACAGTTCATCTCAGCGCCAACGTGCTCTGGCAACAAGCGCTTGGTCTCGTTTAATAGACGCTTGCCATAAAAAATCTCATCCGCATTGGGCTCGTTCAATATTTCTGTATCTTGTGGCAGTACATACTTACCAATATCTTCGTTAGCATCATCAGCAGTGGTCACTACGAACTCGGGAGCAGCACGCTCAGCTGGCTCTGGGTTGCCACAAGCTGTCAGACCAGAGGCGAGGAGAGCTGCCACACCCAGTACCAATACTGGGCTTTTAAGTTTATGAGTGAGGTTCGTAAAATTATTCATTACCCGCTCCTTGTGTCTCTGCAGGCACCGTCAGATCCATGGGCAAATCGGTAGCCGTCGTAGGTTTTGCATCTAAGAATGCACGCATCTTGACCACATCTGTGGTATTGATCATGGGTGCTTGGTTGGTCCAGCTGTTACGCACATAGTTCACGACTTCAGCGATATCAGAATCACTTAAATGGCTGAACTCAGGCATCGTAAATGCCATACGGTCATGCGGTGTTTTTGGCATCCGTCCACCACTCAGCGTGATTTGTAATACTGAGTCTGCGTTTCTGGCATAGACAGCACTGTTGTCCTCTAATGCTGGGAAAATACGTGGTACACCCTTACCGTCTGCACGGTGACAAACTTGGCAGTACTCTGCATATAAAATAGCACCGCGACTGTCATAATCACCATCGAGGAGCTTTTGCGTGGTCACGTCTTCTTTTGCAGGTAGTGTCACTTCTTTATTCGGTGCAGGGCTAAGGGTCTTTAGATACGCTGACATCGCATACAGGTCATCGTCAGTCATGTATTGGGTGCTGTGCTCAACCACTTCAGCCATCGCGCCAAATGCGGCAACTTTATCTGTACGCCCAGTTTTGAAGAAATCCACCAACTCTTCTACTTTCCAAGTGCCTAGACCACGATGTTCGCCGCGTAGGCTTTTGGCACGCCAGCCATCGATGACCGCGCCGCTTAAGTATTCATCTGAGCCTGCGTTGGTCAGCGTCACTTCTTGGTAGCCGATACCGCGCTCAGTATGACAGGAGCCGCAATGACCTGGACCTTCAATCAAGTACTGACCACGAGCCAGTACAGCATCGTCTGTCTCTGCAACAAACTCACGTTCAGGTGCAAACAGGGCTTGCCAGTAGGCCAAAGGCCAGCGCCAGTTGGTCACTGGTGGCAGCTCGCTCTTCAAGTTTGCCTGATTGACGGGCTTCACATCAGTCATGAAGTAGGCGTACATGGCTGCCATGTCTTCATCTGGCATGATTTGGTAAGATGGATATGGCATAGCAGGGTATAGTGCTCTATTACCAGGGGCTACGCCATGTTTGACGGCGTTTTTGAAGTCATCAAAGCTATAGTTGCCGATACCGGTTTCTTTATCTGGCGTGATGTTGGTAGAGTAAATCGCACCAAGTGGCGTCAGCATTGGCAGACCGCCAGCATAAGTTTCACCGCCCAAAGTGGTATGACAAGCCACACAGTCAGAGGTTCGCGCGACATATTCGCCTTTTTTGATCAAGGCGGGGTCAGTAATGTTAACCTCAATGTCGCTGGTAGTAGTGCGCATATTGGGCAACAACAACCCAATGATAAAAGCTATTGCCAGCCCGATAGCGGCTGCCATTATAATAATCAGTGGCCACTTTTTCATAAGCCCGCCCTCCATAATAAAATATTTGCCAAACTTGGTATTAGATGATGCTTATCTACAGCTTGGCTAATCAAAGGATACATTCTTACTATATAGTATAGGGTAGAGAGTAACATTAAGGTATTGTGGAAAACCACATTAATTATAAGGTTTTGATGAGATGTGCCAACTTAGCGTTTTAAATAGTAGAAATATCAATAATGCTTAGACGTCTATTCTTACAGGCTTCTATTTTTGCGCTCGTGATTGTGATGCTTAGTGGTGCATCAGTCTCGCAGGCGCAAACCTACTATTTAGGTGTGCTGGCTCCTCAAGGGGAGCGTGCTGCTCAAGAGCGCTGGCAGCCTTGGCTGAGCGAGATGAACACTAAGTTGTCCGATGACACTTTGGTACTGGTGCCGTTGGGACTCGAAAACTGGCAACAGCAAATTGAAGCGCAGCAGTTTGCGCTAGTACTAGGGCCACAAGTACAGTTTATTAGGATGGATACCATCGGTTGGCGCTGGCTTGCGACCTTGCAGACGGGTGCAGCCACATCTCCACTGAGCACCTCTATCGATCCTGGCTCCAAAGCTTTTAGAACTGAAAAAACGCAACAGCCGTTTTCTGCCACCGTTGTATTGGCAAATGAGTTGAACAAACTTAATGAGCTCAAGCAGTCGCATGAGCCAAGTGCGATTGAACAGGTTGCAAGTGCGCTATGGGTCAAGGCCGACAGTAATATTTATCATCTACAGGATTTAGAACAGCGTAAAGTCGTGGCTGTGGATGCTGATGCATTTGGTGGCTATTTACTCATCGCGCATTTATTGCAAAATAACGGCGTGCCGCCCAGTCGTTATCAAACGCAGTTTGTCGGTTATCCCATCGAGCGCACTTTGAGCACGCTGGCGAGCGGAGCAGTGGATGCCGCTATAGCGCCGCTTTGTTTGATGGAGGAGATGGCACAGCAAGGCAAAATTGATAAAAGTAAATATCGTCTTATCCATAAAGTAGAGACGACTTCAAACTGCCAGTCATCAACCAAGATTTATCCAAATTGGACGCTCGCAGCGACAGAGCAAGCACCTGCGGCACTGGTGCGTGAGATCAATCAGCATTTATTTGTCTCTCAAATACAGCAAAATGAATTGGGACAATCAGCAGTTAGTCAGGTTAATGAATCAAGTAGCTCAAGTGACTCGACGATTGGACTGCGCTGGTTACCGCCTGAATCGAGTAGTGATGCCGAGCGCATTTTGTACGAAATGAATCGTCATCCTGCACAAAAAACCTTAACCACTCATATGGTCGATTGGATATATGCGCATCGACTGTGGGTGGGTGTACTGGCTTTTATTATTGTCATATCGACCATCAACTATGGCTGGATGAGCTGGCTGGCATGGCGTCGGCGGCAGCAAATAATGATGCAAAACCGTCTGATTCGTGACTATGATAATAGACTGCGACAATCGGAGCACTTTGCGGTGATTGGTGAAATGAGTGGCTCAATAGCGCATGAAATTAATCAGCCACTGTCGACGATACAGAACTATGCGCAAGGATTATTGATTCGCAGTCAAAAAGCACGAGCTGACATAGAAGATGTAAAGAAGAATGCGGTAGAAAAACAAACCACGGAGACCGCGCTACAGCAAATAGTCAGTGAGACCGAACGCGTCGCAGCGGTAATCAGTAATATTCGGCGCTGGGCGGGCAGGTCGCAACCTGATGAAGTCAGTGTCGATATAGCAGCCACTTATCAGCAGTGCGTGCTACTACTCGGCGACAAGGCAAACGCGCTTAGCTTTTGGTATGCTAGTGACTATCAGCAGCTACGACTGCCAAACTTGGTGCTCGATCAGTTATTGATTAATACTATGTTAAATAGCCAACAGCAAGGCGCTGCCCATATTATGCTGCGCTGTCAGATGACAGAAAATAAGACAGGTCGTTGGCTGGTGTTGCATCTCACGGATGACGCAGGCGGATTTGATGAAGAGCGGTTGGCAGTGAATCAAACGCAGAGTCAGTATGATATCCGCTCGACGAAAGAAGAGGGGCTTGGCTTGGGGCTGATGATCTGTCAGCGGCTCTGTAAATCACTCGGCGGTATCATGCAGCTTAGCAATGTCTATGTGCAGACCGAACTTAATGATATAAAAGCTTTAGATGCGTATTATCAGCAGCGTCACAAGCGTAGCATCAATGGTAAAGTTCAGCTTATGCGTACAGAGGCTTCTTATCCACTAGCAAACGCTATTGGTGCGCAAGTGTCTTTTTATCTGCCGGTACACGTAGCGGATAAAGACCCTATTAAGACCTCACAAATATAGCCAACAAGATAGTGGGTAGTGTATGACTTCTAAGCAAATGCCAAGCGATCAGATAAGCACTCTAGTAGATACTGATAACTTATCGAATGGTCTGTCCGATGTTAGGCCTGAATCGTTAGTGATCCATATCATTGATGATGAGGAAAGCGTCCGCACCTCGTGTGATTTTTTGATCAGCAGTTTGGGATTACCAACTGAGGCGTGGGCAAGTGCAGTAGAGTTCTTGCAGCAAGTAGATATTCATAGCCCAGCGGTGGTGGTCAGCGACTTGATGATGCCAGCGATGAGCGGTCAGGAGCTGCAGGCTCATCTCAATGACAATGACAGCCCGATGGCACTGATTGCATTAACGGGCAATGGTGAAATCCCTGATGCGGTAAATATGCTCAAACAAGGCGCAGCAGACTATCTAGAAAAGCCCATTAACAGCCGCCGCTTACAAGAGGCGATTACAAACGCTCAAGCGCTCACCATCAAACGCGCAAAACTCTATGAGATTCGCAAACTTTATTCAGAGCTGACGGACAAAGAAAAGCAGGTAGCAGATGAGCTGATGCAAGGCAATATTAATAAAGTCATTGCTGACCATTTAGACGTATCAGTGCGGACAGTGGAGGTGCATCGCTCGCAAGTGATGAAAAAAATGCAAGCACAGCATGTCAGTGAGTTGATTCAGAAACTGGTGTTGCTTGCTGAGTAGAGTTGATAAATAAGTAGTAATGTTTGTAGCATGTGCCAAGCTGCACCAATGTTATAAAATATACTGTCATGAAATATACTTTTTATCGGTGCAGCTCAGCATACTCTACGTCATTTTATAAGTTTAGGTTACCACTTATTAAAACCGCAGCCCACCATTAATACTCAAAACTTGGCCTGTTATAAAGGAAGCTTCATCGCTTGCCAAGAATAACACACCGTTTGCTATCTCTTGCGGCTCCGCTAAGCGACCAAGCATGGTTTTCTCACGAATCGGATTTAAAACCTTATAAGGTATAGTTTTCATTAAGTCCGTATTGGCAAAACCTGGAGCAACCACATTGACCCGTACCGCTGCGCCTTTTCTCGAAAACTCTTTTGCCCACGTCTTTGCCATGGCAATGACGCCCGCTTTTGTCGCCGCATAGTTGGTTTGACCAATATTGCCATCTTCACCGACTATTGAGCTGATATTCACAATAGAGCCTGACCCTTGCGCCATCATCATAGGACCTATCAGCTGAGTCACGTTGAAAGTCCCTTTTAAATTGACATCGATGACTCTATCCCACATCTCTTCAGTCATTTTATGCAGCAGTGCGTCTTTAGTGACCCCAGCGTTATTAACTAAGATATCGATACGCCCAAAGGTCTCTGCAATCTCATCGACCACTGTTCTTAGACGCTCTCTATCGGTCACATCGGCTGATTTGAAGCTCAGGTTTTCTTGCTGCCACTTTGCATCACCAATATCCAAATTTATAACCGTTGCCCCTTCTCTCAAAAAGGTTTGCGCGGTTTGCTTACCAATACCTTGGCTGGCACCTGTGATAACCGCAATTTTATTTTTTAGTCGCATTTATTACTCCTTTTTGAGTGTTTTTAGATTATAGACTGGTCTCAACCAGCCAAGTCCACAGCTTACGATAGTCTATACTAAGTTGCAGGCGAGGGGATAGATGAAAGTATATGCCCATCACTCAATGACAAAGGTTTATAAACAGCGGTTACTCTATCAGTATGCCAAAATCCATTGCTTCCTGACGCAGCGCCTCTCGAAACTTTGGATGCGCGATAGATATGAGACGCTCTATGCGCTCTTTTATATTGGTGCCTTGCAAGCGGACGATGCCATATTCAGTCGCTATCATATCGATACTATTACGCGATAAGGTGACAATTGCGCCGCGTTTGAGAGTGGTGACGATTTTTGAGACTTCCACACGTTCGCCTTGCTCATTTTTGACCATAGCCGTTGAATACAAAGCGATAATACTTCTGCCGTTTTTTGCCATCTGCGCACCCAAAGCCGTATCGGTTTGACCACCTGAGCCGCTAAATTGCACATGACCAATAGACTCAGAGCAAACTTGCCCAGTCAAATCCACTTCTATGGTGGTATTAATCGAGACCATGTTGTCATTTTGGCTAATGACATAAGGATCGATGACGTAAGAGCCTTTGAGCACCATTACTGAGGGGTTGTTGTCCAAGTATTCATAAAGCCTCTGATTGCCAAGCGCAAATGAAAACACCACCTTGCCAGGATGCAGAGACTTTTTCTTGCCGTTGATAACGCCTTGCTCGATTAAATCTAGCATGCCCGAAGTCATCATTTCTGTATGCACACCCAGATTCTTTTTATCTTGTAAGCAGGCGGCAACTGCATTTGGGATACCGCCAATGCCAAGCTGAATAGTATCACCATCTTGAATCTGCCCGGCGATAAGTGCGCCGATTTTTAGGTCTTTCTCATTGGGCTCAATATCAGGCAGCACAGGCGCATCGTAATCCGCTTCAATCAAATAATCAATGTCATCGATATGCACCTCGACATCCCCAAAAGTTCTAGGATAATTGTGGTTAATCTCCAAAATGACCAGCTTGGCTTTTTCAATCATTTGCTTTTCGTAAGTATTAGACAAGGACAAGGATACAAAGCCGTGCTTGTCTGGCGGCGTTGCAGCACCGATATAAATATCAGGGGTGATATGTTTAAGTCTATCGCTGCCTGCTAAATGCAAATTGTTCGGTACAAATTCAGCATTGCCATGCCTATGCGCTTTGCGCATGGGCGGTGAGAAGAAGAGACTATCAATATTGAATGATTTTTTGTGCTGTTTATCCAAGAAAGCATTTTGATAGAGCGATAAGCAATTGGTAACAGTCACATTTTCGACGTCATTGGCTATGGTATGTAGGTTTTCCATGAACAGCTTAGCTTCAGCTGCCGCTAAACCCGTGACGATATGTTGATCGTTTTTTACCAGCTTTAGCGCCTCAGTGACGCTGATGGTTTTATTATTAATGGCGGCTTCATTGCTGATGGTTTGATCGATACTCATGTGTGTTCCTAATCGTAAATCGGGTTAATATAGTCGGAGTACTTTTAAACCGCTACGGTGTTACCCGCCCTAGATGTACTCAGTGTACTATCTGCGGTCGGTCGCCTTGTAGCGATTTTAAAATTCCTTGACTATAATAGCGGCGTAACCCAACACGTTTTTTGAAAAACTAAAAAGCCCATTCTTAAATACAGGAATGGGCTTTAATTTAAAAAGTAAATAGCTAACCTAACTCAAAATTAAACTGTCATCTTCAACCTTTTCACCCCGTGTCTGCTCAAACATATCGAGCAGGTCGTGTACGGTCATGCCTTTACGATCATCACCTGCCACATCGAGTACCACCTGTCCTTGATGCAGCATCACGGTACGCGTGCCATGCGCCAGTGCTTGTTGCATAGAGTGAGTGACCATCATGGTCGTCAGCTGATTGTCAGTGACGATCTTATCGGTCAGCTCTAAAACGAAAGCAGCGGTTTTTGGATCAAGTGCGGCAGTATGCTCATCGAGCAGCAAAATCTTAGAGGGTTGCAATGACGCCATTAACAAGCTCACTGCTTGGCGTTGCCCACCAGACAATAGACCCATGCGGTCGGATAAACGATGTTCCAAACCCAGCTTAAGGACTGATAATCTCTCTCGAAACAGCTCACGGTTGTTTGAATTGAGTGCAAACTTCAAGCTACGCTTGCCACCGCGCTTATACGCAAGCGCCATATTCTCTTCAATGGTTAATGCCTCGCAAGTACCAGCCATCGGATCTTGGAACACACGTGCGACCCAATGGGCACGTTGGTGGGCAGTTTTTTTGGTGACATCGATGCCATTGAGCAATATTGAGCCACTATCGACACGGGTCGTACCGCTTACCGCATTCAAAAACGTCGATTTCCCTGCGCCATTGGTACCAATGACGGTAACAAACTCACCGTCAGCAATGTTTAAATCAATACCACGCAGTGCAGGGTTTTCGATGGGCGTACCTGGGTTAAAGGTCAGGCGCAAATCATTGGCTTGCATCATAATCGTTATTCCTTATTGTCTCTTCAAGCGTCGCAAGTTTTTATCACTGTTTTTGTGGCTCGATATTATGCACGAACTTTACGAGTTGACTTCCTCCCCTCCTTAAACGGAGGGGATTCCTACCGCTAGACGCTCAAGCCCGAGCGCGAGAATGTTTTTTGCCGCATTGATATCGCGGTCATGAGTGACACCGCACTCACACCACCATTCTCTTATTCCAAGCTCTGTCCTACCTTTCGGACTGTTTTGGCGTGAGCCGCAACGCGAACAGGTTTGGGTGGTGTAGCTTTCATTCACCTCAATATAATGGCAACCTGCATGCTTGCATTTGTAGGTCAGTTGTCGTTTTATTTCAAACCAACCTGCGTCATAGACAGACTTGGCAAGGTTGCCCCGAGTGAATGAGTGTGATTGAAGTTTGCCAACGACAATCACGTTGTTATCTTTGCTTAGTTTCGATGTGAATTTATGGATCAGGTCTTGGCGGGTGTTTTTGATTTTGGCATGAACAGCCTTAACCCGCTTTTTATTATTTGCTCTTTGGGCAATAGCGAGCTTTTTAGCCCATTTTTGCGTTTGCTTGATGGTGAGTTTATCGCCTTGGCTGCTAATGGCTGATTCTTTACAGCCCAAATCAATGCCGACTTTACCACTACCACACTTGTTGTTTGGAAATTCCTTAACGGTGACACAGGCATACCAAAGACCACGATTGTCCTGTACCAGCTCACAGGTATTAATACTATAGAGGGCAAGGTTATAGCTGTCCCATACATCAATCGTCAGTTTTTGACCTTTAGCAAGACTAAATTGAATGGTGGATTTAAGACTTTTCTTACCCACTTTTTTAACACCGAGATATTTAATAGCGGTCTTTTTAAAGGGTATCCAGCCCAAACTCTTGCGCTTGGCTTTAGGGT
The DNA here is from genome assembly GCF_904846575.1 of Psychrobacter sp. H8-1. Classification (NCBI taxonomy): domain Bacteria; kingdom Pseudomonadati; phylum Pseudomonadota; class Gammaproteobacteria; order Moraxellales; family Moraxellaceae; genus Psychrobacter; species Psychrobacter sp. H8-1. The sequence continues at coordinate 2,053,450 of NZ_CAJHBG010000001.1, read as the reverse complement.
TGTTGGTGCGCCAGTTGAGCTTGGCTTTGTTGAACTGTTTGCGACTTTTGGCATGGGTTTCGGTGATGGCTTGCAAAGTTTGACTGTGCAGGTTTAGAAGCTCGCCACTGCCTTTCACATAAGCTGCGATGTCGTAAGCTGAAAAGAAATGTCCTGTACGTTGAAGGTGTTTAAAGCTCAAGTCATTCACATAGTTCCACACAAAATTGACCGATCCCGCCAATGTGTTTAATTGGGTAGCATGTTTGTCTTTGATGCGTAGCTTGAGTGTTTTCATGGTATGATTATGATCTCAGCGCGGTTGGTTGACAAGGGGTATTCAGGATTAAACAACAAAGGCTGACGCCGTAAATCCACGCCCTAGAAGGACGTGGATTTACGGCGCTTTTTTGATAAAAACTTGGTCTTGGCTTTTGGCAATACCAATGCGACTACCACAAGTAGCGCTGTAATCAAGTTCAAATCCTGCGGACCAAAGCCAATACTACGCAGCGTATCACTTGATAGGGCGACCTGAATAAATAGCTTATAAAGTACCGCGCCAAGTATAACGGCAAAAGTAATCAGCCAAATACGCTTGGCGGGAATGATGGTTTCACCAATGATAACTGCTGCCAAACCAATGACAATGGTACCGATACCGATAGAGATATCTGCCCCACCTTGAGTCTGTACAAACAGCGCCCCTGCTAAAGCAATCAGACCGTTAGAGATTGCCATACCAATGACCGTCATCCATGAGGTGTTGATGCCTTGCGCCTGAGCCATGCGCAGGTTAGAACCAGTGGCGCGCATAGATAGACCAGATTCAGTACTATAAAACCAATCTAAGAATAACTTCGCCAGTATCACCACCACACCAATGATGAGACAACGCATCCAAAAGCCGTTACCGTCATTAACCAAGGTACTAAACACAGTGGTCTCACCCAACAAAGGTAAGTTTGGCGCCCCCATGATGCGTAGGTTGACAGAATATAAAGCTACCATGACTAAAATACTGGCCAGTAGCTGTAAGATACCAAGCTTGACATGTAGCCATGCTGTCACGATACCTGCCACCGAACCTGCCAACATGCCAAAGAGACAAGCAAGCCAAGGGTTGATACCCGCTATGATAGAGATACCAGCGACCGCGCCACCTAATGGAAAGCTACCGTCGGCTGTCAAGTCAGGAAAATCGAGCGTACGAAATGAGATGAGGACGCCTAGAGCCACAAGGCCATAAATCAGACCACTTTCAAGCGCACCAAAAAAAGCAATTAAAGACATAAGAGATCAGTAAGTCATAACCAAGCGTTTAATAAATATTAGGGCAGATGGGTGAGTGGCATAGACCAGTATCATCTACCTATTAAACGACTGAGCGGTGAATTTAACAGATTAAAAAATCTGCAGTTAGGGTAAACCAAAACATATCACAGTAATAAGTCATCATAAGCTTTTGTATTTTAAAGCTTTTAAAAAACAAGCCCAGCCTATCTGATTAGTAGCTGGGTCTTGTCTATGCTGAGTCCGTGCTGCATAAACAGCAATATAAAGCTAAGGTAGACGACACTTTAAGGTTTATTACAACAAAACATCTTTTACTTTGAAGGTTTCATTAATAGCATATCTATGACCGATACGCTATCAATACCCCCAGTATAACCAGTCGTTATTCTACCACTTCTTTTGCTCTATCGATAACTGCTTGTGGCAAGGTGATGCCTTCTGCCTCAGCATTTTTTGGACTGACATACAAATCAAGATTCTGCGGTGTATAAACAGGTATCTCACCTGCATTTTCACCATTCAGGATACGTACGACGATTTTCCCTGTTTCGCGACCAAGCACGTAATAGTCGACTCCTAATGCGGCAACAGCACCGCGAGCAACTGAGCTGGTGTCAGAGGCAATGAGGGGAATCTTACTTTCTTTAGCGATTTGGAACAGTGACTCATAGGCTGATACGACGTTGTTATCCGTTGAGGTATAGATCATATCGACCTTACCTTCTAGACTACGTGCTGCCATAGCGATGTCATTACTACGCTGAGCTGGTGCCTCATGTACATCGATACCGAGTGGCGCTAGGTTTTCTTTCAATGCTTTTAAGACGATGGTTGAGTTTACTTCACCTGGGCTATAAACATAACCGACGTTTTTTAGATCTGGAATAATCTGGCGCATAAGCTCGATTTGTGGCTCATACGGTAGGGCATCGGATGCACCTGTAACGTTAGTGCCAGAGCCGTCAAGCTTAGGTACCAATTTGGCTGCTACTGGATCAGTAACCGCTGAAAACACCAATGGAATGCTACTGGTTGCGGCGGCAACAGACTGAGCTGAAGGCGTGGCGATAGCGACGATCACATCTGGAGAGTCCGCCACAAACTGCTTGGCAATCTGTCCTGCTGTAGCGGTGTTACCCTGTGCACTTTGGAAGTTAATCGTTAAGTTTTCACCGTCTGTAAAACCTGCTTCATTTAGCTCATCGATGACACCTTTGCGCACATCGTCAAGCGCTGGATGTTCAACAATGGCAGTAATAGCAACGGTCTTCACATCAGTAGCTGTGTCACCAGATGCAGCATCAGTGGTCTCTTGTGCTGATTGGTTGCAACCAGTCAAGATAGCGGTACAAACGCCGCCCCATAACAGAGCCTTGGCAAAACGATTTTGGTACAACATGAGTCTTACTCCTAAAGGTAGATAGTGTTTCCATACAAAAATTAAATGTTTTTTAAATCACTGCTGATTATTTGCTGGCAGTTTGGGTATCAGTATCAACATTAATGGCATTATTAAGTAGCTCTGTGGTCAAAGTCGTGCCTTGTTCAGCTGCGTGCTTAGGGCTTGCATATAAAGTTAATGTATTCATTATTTGTGGTGAGATATCTGTGACAGCTTCACCATTTAGCACTCGATAGACCATTTTGCCAGTGGTGCGTCCAAAGTCATAATCGTTGACACCAAGGGCCGCAGTCGCGCCGCGTCGCACACTAAACTCGTCTGAAGCAATCACAGGGATGTCTAGCTCATTTGCAGCGCCTGCCATCGCTTCAAAGGCAGATACTACGTTGTTATCTAGTGACGTGTAAATAACATCTACGCGACCAGCAAGGCTACGTGTTGCCATGGCAACGTCAGTGGGGCGGTTGGCTGTCACGTCTAATATCTGAAGACCACGCGCTGGTGCGGCTTTTTTAAGCTGATTGAGCACCACCACGGAGTTGACCTCACCTGGGCTATAGACATAGCCAATGGTTTTTGCATTGGGTACAATTTTGAGAATGTTGTCTAACTGCGGCTCGATAGGTAACTCGCTGGATAACCCAGTCACGTTAGATTGAATAGGAACGTCGTTTTCATCAATGAGTTTGGCCGCGACAGGGTCGGAAATGGCGGTATAAATAACGGGTACAGTCGTGGTCGACGCAACAACGGATTGTGCTGATGGGGTAGAGATGGCAACGATGGCATCAGGCATGTCGCCTGCAAACTGCTTGGCAATTTGACCGGCTGTACCGGTATTCCCTTGTGCACTCTGAAAGTTGACGGTCAGGTTTTGACCCTCTATGTAGCCATTGTCCGCCAGCTCATCGATGATACCACGGCGCATGGCGTCCAATGAGGGGTGCTCAACGATTTGAGTAATGGCCAAAGTTTTGGCAGGTTTGTCAGTGGCTGTAGTCTCATCAGTCGTTGCAGCAGTGTCTGTAGAGTTTGAGCAGCCGATCAATCCAAGTGTGGCGCTGAGGGCAGCACCATATAGGCTAAGACGTAGAGTAGAAGCAATATTCATTATTAGTTTAACTCATTAGTGATACCAGTCTTAAAATCACGTTGACGTTGCCAGACTAGTTAAGTCTACTTGATGCAGTACTTATAATGGTCTAATTGACAAGGTTTGATTTTAAAAATGGTATTAGAAAGTGCAGGTTAGCCGAGTCAATGCTATGTTGATGCCAAGATAGCAGGCTAACAATAAAGTAATCGTTCCGTCGATCATTATGATCATATTATGACAGTAATGTAACTTATCGCAATAAAAAATTAAAGCGTATTCGTCACGGATGCTATTAATGCCGGTATTAGCTGTTTTATTGAGCTAAATTTGGTAGCTTAGGGCAATAAAAAAGATGCCACGAGAGCATCTTTTTTTATGATTCATTCATTTAGATAGCAGTCAGTTAGAGATTAATCAAAAACACGCCATAGGCTACGGAATAGCCAGCCGATCAAATAAAAAGGAATCTCTAATATATCTATAAAATATAACCAGTCCCATATACTCGAAGGCTCTGAATGACGGTTACGCCGTGAGCGTTTGATTTCCGCAGTATACACAAATAGTAAAGCGCTAATAATACCACTACCAAGCGCAATCCATATGGCGGTGGTATCATCAGTAAAGTACCAGTAGGCAACTAGACCGAGCGCTAAATATATCAGGATATCGGCGAGTAATCTCAGCAGTACCATAAGACGCTCTAATAGTGTTTTTGGATTTAAGGTACGAATTAAAGCACTTAAGCGAGCTTATCACCAACCACACAAGCATCAGGCAAAGTGACTACCGTCAGGCCAGTCTTTGGATCACCAGTCGACAATACCATGCCTTCTGAGACACCGAATTTCATCTTACGCGGGGCAAGATTGGTCACGCAAATCACTTTTTTATCAACCAATTGCTCAGGCTCATAAAATTTACGAATTCCGCTAAATACATTGCGCGGCTTGTCTTCGCCAACGTCCAAGGTAAATTGCAGTAGCTTGTCCGCGCCTTCGACATGATTGCATTCTAAGACGTGCGCCACTTTCATCTCAACTTTGGCAAAATCCTCGATACCGATATGGTCAGCTTGATCAGCATCTGTTGTCACTGGTGGCGTGCTTTTGGCTGCTGTTTTGCTGTCGTTGTTAGCGACTGATTCATTAGCAACGGGAGCATCTGCTTGGGCTAATGACGCTTTTGAGGCTTCAACCATCGCTGTCACGTCTTTTTCTTCGATACGCTGCATCAAAGGCTTGAACTTATTGATTTTATGACCAAGTAACCACTCATTACGACTGGCAAAGCTTAAATCGTCAATGTTTAAAAATTCTTTGGCATTGGCAGTCAGCTCAGGTAATACTGGCGCGAGATAAACCATCAGTTGACGGAAGATATTAATCGCAACCGAGCACACGTCTTGCACTTCTTGCTCAGTGCCTTCTTGCTTGGCAAGCGACCAGGGTTTTTTCTCGTCAATATACTCGTTGGCCTTATCTGCACACTGCATGATTAAGCGCATCGCACGGGAGAATTCGCGATTCTCATAAGCAGCGGCAATCTCATCACCCGTTTTGGTAATGTCTTCTAATAACTCTGACTCTACGCAAACATCCGACAGCACACCGTCATATTTTTTGACAATAAAGCCGGCACTGCGACTGGCAATGTTGACTACCTTACCAACCAAGTCAGAGTTGACCTTTTGCATGAAGTCTTCTAGATCTAGGTTGATATCTTCGACTTTATCAGTGAGCTTGCTGGCAAAGTAATAGCGTAAGTATTCAGGATGCAAATGCTCGGCGTAAGTTTCGGCCTTGATAAAAGTGCCGCGTGATTTACTCATCTTTTCGCCATTAACCATCAAAAAGCCATGAGCGAAGACACCAGTTGGCGTACGGAACTCACTCCCTGCAAGCATGGCTGGCCAAAACAACGCATGGAAGTAAACGATGTCTTTACCAATAAAGTGATAGACCTCGGTTTTATTTTCGTTTTCCTGCATCCAATAACGATCAAAGTCCAATTCGTTTTCGGTGCCCATGCGTTTGTCGCATAGGTTTTTGAAGCTCGCCATATAGCCGACAGGTGCATCTAGCCACACATAAAAATATTTGTCTGGCTCATCGCTTGGGGTATCTGGAATCTGAAAGCCAAAGTAGGGCGCATCACGCGAGATATCCCAGCTGGCAAGACCTGCATCGAACCACTCTTGTAGTTTGTTGACTACCGATGTTTGCAGGCGATTTTCACTACGCGTCCACTGTTTTAAAAATTGCTCAAATTCGGGCAAATTAAAGAAATAATGCTTAGAAGTTTTTAGAACAGGCGTGGCATTAGACAGGGTTGAATGCGGGTCTTTGAGATCTGTCGCATCATAAGTGGTACCGCATACTTCACAGTTATCACCGTATTGATCTGGCGAATTACATTCAGGACAGGTGCCTTTGACAAATCGATCTGCCAAAAACAGCTGTTTCTCAGGATCAAACAGTTGCTTCACATCATGAGTGGAGATATGCCCAGCACTATTAAGCCTACGATAGATCAGCTCGGAGAAGTGCTTGTTTTCTTCTGAATGGGTGGTGTGGTAATTATCAAACTCAATCAAAAATTTGGCAAAATCGGCTTCATGTGCTGCTTTGACCGATGAAATTTGCTCTTCAGGGGTGATGCCATTTTCTTCGGCCTTGAGCATGATGGCTGTACCGTGTGCATCATCCGCGCAGACATAGGTGACTTGATGGCCTTGTGCTTTCATCGCACGCGCCCAGATGTCGGTTTGAATATATTCTACAAGATGCCCCAAATGAATATCGCCATTGGCATATGGCAGCGCACTGGTTACTAGAATCTCACGCACAAAATCACCTTTATTTTGATAGATAGGGTTAGAGCTTCAAAACTATTAAGCCCAACTCTATAGAGTTTAAAAAATGTGTCTATGATACCGTAAATTGACTGAATTTGTGATATTGCTTAGCAATTATCTCAATATTGATTACCAAAAAACCCACCAAGCGCTGAACTCAGTGGGTTTTTGGAGTAAGTGTTAACGGTTTTAAGCTATTTAGAATGAACCGAATAATGTTCCTAAAGTGATGATGGCTACCACTGCAATTAACGGGATAATCATGGTCACCATAGCGACGTTTAGATAAGACTGTTTATGAGTCAAACCACAAATAGCCAGTAAGGTGATGACCGCACCACTGTGGGGCAGGGTATCAAGACCACCTGCTGCCATAACGGCAACACGGTGCATCAGCTCAGGGTCAATACCAGCGGCGACCGCCATTCTCAGATAGTCGTCACCCAACGTCGATAAAGCGATACTCAAACCACCAGACGATGAGCCAGTAATACCAGCGAGCGTGGTCATCGCCACTGCTTCTGAGATGAGCGGGTTGTTAGGGTTTAGGTTCAAGATGCTATCACGAATGATAAGGAAACCTGCAAGTGAGGCAATCACCGCACCATAACCCACTTCCGATGCCGTGTTAAAGATCGGCAACATAGAATCATAAGTACCACGGTTGATGGTTTTTTGTAAATTGTTCCAGTGACCGATACGCAGCACAATTAAAACGATACAAGCCACAACCAACGAGATGATAATTGACCATAAACCGAGTGAGCCTGCGATATTGAGATCAGGGAACTGAGTTTGCAACGCGCTAAAGTCCATTGACGGAAAGATAAAATAAGTCAGGACAGCGTTTAGGCCAATGACAAGCACCAGTGGAATCATAGCAACGGTAAATGACGTATGATGCGTACTGAGCGTTTCAGATTCTTTTTTGGCTGCACCAACGCCGCCGACATCTTCTTCTTCATGCTGACCATAGCCTTCGCCCGCTGCGTTGGCTTTTTTGGCCCGTGACTGTAGCCATAACCAACCGCCGATAAACATAATCGTACCACCGATGATACCCAAGATAGGCGCGGCAAAAACGTTGGTATTATAGTAAGGAATCGGAATGGCATTTTGAATGGCTGGCGTGCCTGGTAATGCTGTCATGGTAAAGGTGAATGAGCCTAGAGCAATCGCTGCTGGAATCAAGCGCTTAGGAATATCTGCGGCTTTGAATAGATCTTTGGCGATTGGATAGATGGCAAATGCTACGACAAATAACGATACGCCGCCATAAGTTAGAATAGCACAAACCAAGATAACCGCTAGAATGGCTTTGCTGGCACCGAGTTTTTCGACCACAGTATTGGCAATCGCTGTTGCCGCACCAGAGTCTGCCATCAAACGCCCAAACAGTGCGCCTAATAAGAAAATAGGGAAAAATTTCAGTAAGAACCCACTCAAAGCGCCCATAAATACATCGGTATAGGCGGGGATACTGCTTAAAAAGTCACCTGAAAGGAATACAGCTAAGGTCGCCATAATCGGTGCTAAAATCAACACTGAATAACCGCGATAGGCAAAGAACATCAATAGTAATAAAGTAATGACAATAGCAAGTGTGCTAAACATAAGCGCCCTCCTTGGCGAAATTAAGTCAGCGAGTATGCAGTGTCAGTCAATAGTGATCAATAGATAAATGAATACAGAGTTGTTAAGTTTTTTTATTAAATCTACCTCTGTATTATTATTTCTGACAGCTAATTGATAAATAGCCTGTTGAGCTACTGTACTGATTCTCGCTGTCCGTGTCTTAATGTTATCCTCTAGTCGCTACGAGAATAATGTGCTAAGTTAGCACAGGTTTCCCATTTATGGAATATCAATACAAAACTTATTGTTATTAAGATGATGATTACATATGATAGTTGATATGGACAAGCTCTCAAGAGAGCAGTAACTATCTACAACAGGCACCTACAAACCACACGCTTGAATAACAAATATGAGACTTGCAAGGAGATAAGCATGAGTCAATCAAAAGTATATAGCAGTGCCGAAGAGGCGCTAAAAGGTATCGTTAGTGATGGGCAAACGCTCGCTATTGGCGGCTTTGGTCTGTGCGGCATACCTGAAGCATTAATCGAAGCATTACGCGATAGTGGGGTCAAGGACTTGACCTGTATCAGTAATAACGCCGGCGTTGATGACTTTGGTTTGGGTCTTCTATTACAAACCCGTCAAATCAAAAAAATGATCTCGTCTTATGTGGGTGAAAACAAAGAGTTTGAGCGTCAATACTTGGCAGGTGAGTTAGAAGTTGAGCTAACCCCGCAGGGTACTTTAGCTGAGAAGCTACGTTCGGGCGGCGCGGGTATCCCTGCGTTTTATACCGCAACTGGCGTTGGTACACTGGTGGCTGAAGGCAAAGAGACACGTGACTTTGATGGTCGTACTTATGTGCTTGAGCATTCATTGCGCGCTGATGTGTCGTTAATCAAAGCGCAAAAAGCGGACAAAGCAGGCAACCTGATGTTTAATAAGACCGCGCGTAACTTCAATCCAGATTGCGCCATGGCTGGGAAAGTAACCATCGTCGAAGTAGAAGAAATCGTAGAGATGGGTACATTTGATCCTGACGAAGTGCATCTGCCAGGTATATTTGTACAGCGCATTGTCTTAAATAGTAGCCCTGAAAAGCGTATCGAAAAGACCACGACCAAAGCAGCTGAAGGCGCTTAAATAAAGGGTTTATCACGATAATTATCGAACGTTTAGATTATTGATAATAAAGTATTGTAAACATAAAATATCGTAAAAAATAAGGAAGTTACCATGGCATGGACAAGAGAGCAGATGGCACAGCGTGCCGCAAAAGAGTTGCAAGATGGCTATTATGTAAACTTAGGCATTGGACTGCCAACCTTAGTAGCCAACTATATTCCTGAAGATGTGGATGTTTGGTTACAGTCTGAAAATGGTCTGTTAGGTATTGGCGAGTTTCCTACCGCAGAAAACGTCGATGCTGATTTGATTAATGCGGGCAAGCAAACCGTAACAGCAGAGCTAGGCGCCAGTTATTTTAGTAGTTCAGAATCATTTGCGATGATTCGTGGCGGCCATGTCAATCTGGCTATATTGGGTGCGATGGAAGTCTCAGAGCATGGCGACTTGGCTAACTGGATGATTCCCAAGAAAATGGTCAAGGGCATGGGCGGCGCGATGGATCTGGTCGCAGGCGTACAGCGCGTGATTGTACTCATGGAGCAGGTCAATAAACATGGGGATCCAAAAATCCTTGCCAATTGTGAGCTGCCACTCACGGGTAAAGGGGTCGTCGATCGTATTATTACTGAGCTGGGTGTATTAGATGTCACTGACAATGGCTTAAAGCTGGTTGAGTTGGCAGATGGTGTCAGTTTTGAAGAGCTACAAGAAAAAACGCCAGTCAGCATTGCTCAGTAAGCAGCTGTCACCCAATGTCATATAGTCATCTTATAAAGCTACCAAATTAAGGAATATAAAATATGGCGACCGAATTACAACAGGATTTAACAGGCAAAGTAGCATTGGTCACAGGCTCTGCCAGTGGCATCGGACTTGATATCGCTGAGACTTACGCAAAAGCAGGAGCAGCAGTTGGCATCGCTGATATCAATCTTGAAGCGGCACAAAAAGCCGTGGACACTATCAAAGCTGCTGGCGGTCAGGCGCTTGCTATCGAGATGGATGTCACCTCAGAGGATGCTGTAAACGACGGCGTACAACAGCTGGTCGATACCTTTGGCGGCATTGATATTTTGGTTTCAAATGCGGGTATTCAAATCATCAACCCGATTGACAAGATGGCGTTTGCTGACTGGAAAAAAATGCTTGCCATTCACTTAGACGGCGCGTTTTTGACTACCAAAGCGGCGGTCAAGCACATGTATAAAGATGGCAAAGGCGGTACAGTCATCTATATGGGCTCAGTGCATTCGCATGAAGCTTCATTATATAAATCGCCTTATGTCACTGCTAAGCATGGCTTACTTGGACTATGCCGAGTATTGGCAAAAGAGGGCGCTGAGCACAATGTACGCTCGCATGTCGTGTGTCCAGGGTTTGTAAAAACACCACTGGTCGAAAAACAAATCCCTGAGCAAGCCAAAGAAAAAGGCATCAGCGAAGAGGAAGTGGTTAACGATATTATGCTAGTCAATACTGTGGATAAAGAATTCACCACCATCGACGATATTGCTCAATTAGCATTGTTTTTGGCAGCGTTCCCAACCAACGTATTTACAGGGCAGTCTATCGTTGCCAGTCATGGTTGGTTTATGAACTAATGACCTTCGTAGCTATATGGTCGGGAAGCTCTAAGATCAATACAAGACGACCGTGCGCAGATGGTAAAAACAGTAGATCTGGTGAGGTTAGCACTGTAGCGACTTAGAGTTTCTTTGGCTATGGCGCTGATTTGACAGTCATTACTTGCTAATAAAAGCCCAATCCATTAGCATCTGCTTTTATATTGACTTGAGCCAATAATATTGGCTCTTTTTTATTAGCGCTTGTTGCACCGTTTTGGGTCGCACGGAGTAAAAAATGAACCATGAAGCCCTAGCATTGTCATTGAGCATGGCTGCTGAACAGCAGCAGTTTGAACAAGCCATCAATCAAGTTGAAGACCTGCGACCTATTGATGTTGCTGATGTGTTAGCGCTTATTGAATCTACGCTTGCTCGGCAGTTGTTGGAGCGGCTACCCAATCGCTCGACGATATTTTCTTATTTAGAGCCTGATATTCAGGTCGCGATGGCGCATGAGTTTCCGCGAGCAAGTCTGGCGAGGATAGTGGGTGAGATGCCTGCTGATGAACGCACTGACTTATATAAGCATCTCAATCAAGAACAACGTGATGCCCTTTTGCCAGCCCTGGCACAGGCCAAACGTGAGGATATTCGCAGGCTGTCTGCCTATGAGGAGCGCACCGCTGGCGCCTTGATGACATCTGACTATGCGACTTTGGATCCTCAGATGACGGTCGCCGAAGCATTAGATGCATTACGATTAGAAGCCCCCGATGCAGAAACCATTTATCATGCTTATGTCATCGATGATGAGCGTAAATTATTGGGCGTGGTATCGTTAAGGGTGCTTATTTTAGCATCACCAGAGCAGATAATATCTGACATCATGGTGAGCTCTATCGTCTCTTCTGATGTTAATGATGATCAAGAGGACGTCGCCAAAACCGTGGCACGCTACGACTTAATCGCCTTACCGATTACTGATGCGAATGGTGCTTTGGTCGGTATTGTCACTCACGATGATGCTATGGACGTGGCTAGTGATGAGGCGACCGATGACTTTCATAAGTCAGGTGGTGTCTCGACCATGGTAGGTCGTCTAAAAGACGTCAGTATCAGAGTGCTGTATCGTAAGCGTGTGTTTTGGCTGGTATTTTTAGTATTTGGCAACCTGCTCTCTGGGCTTAGCATTGCAAGCTTTGAGGACGTAATTGCTGCCAACTTAGTACTAGTGTTCTTCTTACCATTGTTGGTCGATAGTGGTGGTAACGCGGGCTCTCAGTCTGCCACCTTGATGGTACGCGCCTTGGCGACAGGGGATGTGGTGATGCGCGACTGGTTCTCGCTACTGGGTCGAGAAGCGTTGGTTGCACTCATGCTTGGTGCTACGATGGCGGTTGCTGTCTCCATTATTGGTTATGTGCGCGGTGATGCTATTGTATCACTGGTCTTGGCTCTTAGTATGATATCGATAGTGATGATCGGTAGTGTGATCGGTATGAGCCTGCCGTTTATATTAAGTAAAATGGGTCTGGACCCTGCTACTGCCAGTGCGCCTTTGATTACCTCGATAAGCGATGCCTCAGGCGTACTTATATATCTGTTCATTGCTTCGAAATTATTGGGCATCGGCTGAGATAAACAAAGAAATAGTAGTCGTTGAGTATATGCTGTAATTCAGTGTAGAGACAGTGTCCAAAGCTTAAGCCTATTGGCGTTGTGGTTTTTTTATACTTGCAATTCAGCTACACTGCCACGATAAAAGGTTTGGCCAAACAGCTTACTGGCTATGTTAAAAAAATAGCTGCTACGATATCGATGGAGCTGTTTTTAGCATATCCACCCACTTGTATAGGTAGTAAAGGTAGCTATGTTTAATTTTATAAAAAAAATAACGTCCGAAAAACCTGAAAGTCCGCAGCAGCAAGCAGAGCGCGATAGTGCCGTGGATAAGGTACTGCTCGGCTATGAAGTAGATGGGATCAGTATTGCTACCATGGTGACGGGTCTTGAGCGCGAAGGTGGTCAGCTCACCTTAGATCTGCGCTTGCCACAAGACAGTAGCCCTGAGACCATTCAGCAAGAGCTTGGGCAACTGCTGCAACCACATGGCATCAACACTATCCATATGAATGTGCGTCTGCCAGCTGCCGCTAAGGGCGCAGGATCAAGCTTACCGAAGCAAATGCCAAAGACGACGGATGCAATGGCTCAGCAAGCTAAGTCTAGCGCACAGCCCGATACAAATAGCGAACCACCGATTACCAAAGCTGCGCCAACCCAAGCATCACTGACGCCGCATCCCCGTATTCGTCATATTATCGTAGTCGCCTCTGGCAAAGGCGGTGTCGGCAAATCAACCACTACTGTCAATATCGCCTTGGCGTTACAAAAGCTGGGCAACCGTGTAGGGGTGCTTGATGCTGATATCTATGGTCCTAGTATGCCGACTATGCTTGGTGTTGCTGAGGTCAAGCCGCAGCTAGAAAATGATCAGTTTGTCCCAGTCGATGCGCATGGCATGGCGATGCTGTCTATTGGCAGCTTGCTAGATGGCGACAACACGCCTGTGGCATGGCGCGGACCAAAAGCCACTGGTGCGCTGATGCAGCTGTATAATCAAACCAACTGGCCGCAGCTAGATTATCTGGTGATTGATATGCCGCCAGGTACGGGTGATATACAGCTAACGCTAGCACAGCGTATTCCAGTGACTGGTGCGGTGATTGTGACGACGCCGCAGCATATTGCACTGCTTGATGCGCAAAAAGGCGTTGAGATGTTTAACAAAACCAATATTCCGGTACTTGGGGTGGTTGAAAACATGGCGCTGCATACCTGTAGTAATTGTAACCATACCGAAGCCATCTTTGGCGCAGGCGGTGGCGAGTTTATCGCTGAGCAATATCAGGTACCACTATTAGGGCAGTTGCCCCTTGCTAGCGGTATCCGTGCACAAGTGGATAAAGGCGTACCAAGCGTACTCGCTGATGATGAGTTTGCGCCGTACTATCTCAGTATTGCGAAGAACATCGAAGCCAATATTAATAAATTCGCGAAGCCTGCCGATGATAAGCGGATTTTTTAAAAGGAATTACTATGGGTACAGTTGACAGTTTTAAGCAATGCAGCTTGCCCATCGTTGATCAACTTGTTCAAAACGGTCAACCTACCTTTGGCGTATTTGCTAAAGTTAAGCGCATCAACTATCTTGACTACCATAGCCATCTTATTTCGCAAAAGGTGCTGCCAAACTGGCGCAAAGATTTAAAAGCCAATCAATTCTGTTTTATCCAAATTATTCAGCCGCCTTATCGAGTCTGTTTGGCACTTGCGACGATCAAGCTTGCGACCAGTGCTTTCGTCTATCTTTATAATGATGAGACCAGTCAGCTAGAAGTTTGTGAAGCGCTACAACCTTTGACTCGCCAAACGCATTTGCAGGGTGATTGCTATCAAGGTCAGATGGTATTTACCCATGCCAAACTGACCGTCAATTTAGATTTTACGCCTTCTCAGATTAAAGTAGCGCTAGATAGCCAAAACCTTGCACTCCATGCAACGTTGGCGCGGCAATCGCAGCCACTCGCTATCTGTACACCGACGGGCAGACGAGGCTGGACGTTTACCCAAAAAGAGCCATTGACTGCCTTATCTGGGCATTTACTTATCAAAGGGAATTCAGTATTTACTACAGACTCACAAGCAGTTCAAACAGACTTTACTGAGACCACTATCGCCAATTTAGATTGGACGCTTGGCTATATGCGCCACAAGACCAATTGGTTTTGGACGTGTATTAATAGCTATCTGCCAAATGGTCGTCATTTTGCATTGAACTTATCAATGGGCGTCAATGAAACAGGTGCCAGTGAAAATGCGTGCTGGCTTGATGGGCAGATAGCTTATCTACCGCCTGTAATGTTTATACGTAAAGATTTGGACGCAGTAGCGCAGAATACTTGGCGTGTGTATCATCAAAACTTAGGCTGGAGCAATGTAGATATTGACTTAACCTTCACGCCTATCACCGTTTATAAAAAGACTGATAACTTCGGCATGGTTGCCAGTATCTTTGAGCAGTGGATTGGTATTTATAACGGTGAGGTACGGCTAGGAGATGAGATCATTAAACTTGAGAATGTGATGGGGTTGGCAGAAGATCATTTTGCCAAATGGTGATTTATTAGAGCCAATCAGTGATTTCCATAAGTATTGCTTTTAAAGTAGCCACCGCTCTATAAATTAAGCCTTCAATTACGTATAATCGTCGCTATTAAATATTTGCTAAGGAATAACAATGTCTATCAAATCCGACCGCTGGATCCGTAAAATGGCCGAAGAGCATGGCATGATTGAGCCATATGAGCCAGGTCAAGTGCGCTTCAATGATGCTGGCGAGCGTTTGGTGAGCTACGGCACTTCAAGTTATGGTTATGATGTGCGCTGTGCCCCTGAGTTCAAAGTATTTACCAACGTACATTCAGTAGTCGTTGACCCAAAGAACTTCGATGAAAAAAGCTTTATCGATATCGTTGGTGACGAATGTATCATTCCACCAAATTCATTTGCATTGGCACGCACCATGGAGTATTTCCGTATTCCACGTGATGTATTGACCATTTGCCTTGGTAAATCTACGTATGCACGCTGCGGTATCATCGTCAACGTGACGCCACTTGAGCCTGAATGGGAAGGGCATGTCACTTTAGAGTTTAGTAATACCACCAATCTGCCAGCACGTATCTATGCTGGAGAAGGGGTGGCGCAAATGCTGTTTTTCCAAAGTGATGCCGATGACGTCTGTGAGATAAGCTATAAAGATCGCGGCGGTAAGTATCAAGGTCAGCGCGGAGTGACACTACCAAGAACCTAGATCTAAAACCTAAAGCTAGACAAGAACTAATTTTGAAGGTTTAATAGAAAAAATTACAAATAAAAAAGCTGGGCGTATCAAGTACGCCCAGCTTTTTTTTGCATCAGATTTGATTATTTTAAAACTTTTAAACCTGCTCTGTTTTCGCGTTTGGGCTTAGGAGCGGTTGCATTAGGAGAGGCAGACGGTGAAGCTTGCGATTCCTCTTCAGGTTGATAGTTCTCATACTCTTTTGGATCAAAGAACATACCTTGCGAGTTCTCTTTGGCATAAATGCCCATTACCGCAGTCAATGGCACCCAAATATCTTGTGAGACGCCGCCAAAGCGCGCACTAAAATGAATATAATCATTTTCCATGCTCATATTGCCTGTGGCACGGCTGGCAATATTGAGGACGATACGGCCATCTTGTACATGTTCTGTAGGCACCTGCACATTCTCTGCAGTTGCATCAACCATTAGATAGGGGGTGAGCGCATTGTCTTCTATCCATTGATAAATGGCACGCACCATATAGGGACGGGTTGGGGTGATCGATGTGGTTTCGCTCATCTTATGGTTTCCTATACTAAGACAAATGTAGTAAGTTATTTTTGTGAGTTTATAGTTTATTGGTCATTAAATATATCAAGTTAGCGAATACTGGCCTGAAAGCTAGGACGCTCAAACAATCGGGTTTGATACTCAAACAGCGGGCGACTAATAGCGCGCGGCAAAGTAATCTGCATTTCTTCTAGTCGCCATAATAGTGGTGCGAGCAAGACATCACACCAACCAAAATCATCTCCCATAAAATAGGGCTTATGAGCAAATAGAGGTGACAGGGTAATCAATGAATCCGAGAGCTTTTTTTTGGCGATAGCTGCTTGGGCTTTATTAAAGCTGTCTGGATGCATGAGCAGGCGTTTGCCAAGTACCAACCAATCGTGTTGAATACGCCATGCCAACTGCCGAAACTGTGCGCGTTCTTGCGGTGTATCAGGCAGCAGCTTATTAGCATGATAGCGTTCTTCAAGATATTCAAAGATGACGTTTATCTCGTAGAGCGCAATCTCACGCTGTTGTAATACAGGCAAGGTATGATAAGGATTCAGTTCAGTCAAATCTTCAGGGCGCTCAGAGTGCAAACGAGATAGATAATAATCCAGCTTTTTTTCTTCAAGTAATAGGCGCACTACATGACTGTCGTAGCCGTCATCAGCGTATAGAATCAGCTGACTACTTGGAATGTCATTTGCATCAATCATGAAAGCCTAATATTAAGAGTTAAGGTTGTCATCGTAAACAATGTCGCTTAGTTTATCAAGGTGCTAAGCGTAACCTGTCTATAGTACAAGCCATAAAGCATAAAAAGGCACTACCGAAGAGTGCCTTTTTATACAATACAGTATCTAAAGTTTGTCTACTTAATGTCTTTCCAAAACTCTTTATTCAGTAGATAAACAGGGATAAGCAGTACTAGTAAAAACAGAATCACAAAAAAACCAATAACTTTACGATCATGGCGGACAGGCTCACCCATCCATGCCATATAGTTTACTAAGTCACCAACTTCGCTTTCGAACTCTTCTTGACTCAAGCTTTTTTGCATATTATGCAATACATGCGGCATAGCTGCGTTTTCGAGCACGAGGTTATTAGCGCCCCAAGGACGACTTGGATCTTCATAAAACGACAACAGATAGGTATAAACCCAATCATCACCGCGAAGTCTATTTACCATCGTTAGATCTGGAGGTGCAGCGCCAAACCACGACGCTTGAATCTCAGGGTCTATCTCAGGGTTAATAAAATCACCGATTTGATCCGTCGTCACCATCAAGTATTTTTCGACCAGCTCAGGTGGTATCTCTAAGTCTTTTGCGATACGAGAGTGACGAACAAACTCGGCTGAGTGACAGCCAGCACAGTAGTTCATAAACAGCTTCGCACCGTTTTGTAGCGAGCCCTTATTGGTAAAATCAATCGGGGCAGAGCTACAAGCCAAATGCTCTACGACACCGTCAGCGTTGGTGAATGTCCCGCATCCACCGCCGCCTGCTGCCATTGCTGTACCGGCAGTTAAGGTCAATGCCGCGCCTAAGCCCAAACCTGTTAAGGATTTTGTTAGCGTGTTCATTAGTGACCTCCGGTAACGCGTTCTGGTGGCTGTTTACACTTCTCAATAGCAGTGTAAAACGGCATCAATAAGAAGAACAAGAAATATAGAATGGTGAATACGCGTGACATAATTGTCGCGGTTGGCGTTGCAGGTGTCGCACCTAAGTAACCAAGTACTACAAAGCTGATGGCAAATATGGTCAACGCAATCTTAGATAAGATGCCTTTATAACGTATAGAGCGTACTGGCGATCTATCAAGCCATGGTATCAAGAACAACACAGCAATCGCGCCACCCATGGCAATTACACCACCAAGCTTATCAGGAACCGCACGTAAGATGGCATAGAAAGGTGTGTAATACCACACTGGTGCAATATGTGCTGGTGTTTTCAGTGAGTTTGCTTTTTCAAAGTTTGGTGGCTCTAAGAAGAAACCGCCGCCTTCTGGGAAGAAGAACACCACTGCAAAGAAGCAGATAAAGAATACTACGATACCAACCATGTCATGCACAGTGTAGTACGGATGGAATTCGATACCGTCTAGTGGTACACCGTTTTTGTCTTTCAGCTTTTTGATATCAATGCCATCAGGGTTGTTTGAACCCACATGGTGCAGCGCCACAATATGCATGAAGACTAAGCCCACAAGTACTAAGGGAATAGCAACGACGTGTAGAGCGAAGAAACGGTTCAGGGTGATACCTGAGATAATATAGTCACCACGTACCCATTCAGCAAGACCGTCACCAATCACTGGCAGAGCTGCAGGTAGGTTCAAAATAACCTGCGCACCCCAGAATGACATGTTGCCCCAAGGGAGTAAGTATCCAAAGAAACCTTCTGCCATGAGCGCTAAGTAGATACCCATGCCGATGAGCCAGATAAGCTCACGTGGTTTTTGATATGAACCATAAAGCAGCGCTCTAAACATATGCAGGTATACGACGACGAAGAACGCAGATGCGCCTGTCGAGTGCATATAACGGATGAGCCAACCACCTTTAACGTCACGCATGATGTATTCAACAGACGCAAATGCCCCTTCGGCACTTGGGTTGTACATCATCGTTAGCCAGATACCGGTCACCAACTGGTTGACCAATACGATCATTGATAGTACGCCAAAGAAGTACCAAAAGTTAAAGTTCTTTGGTGCATAGTACTTTGACATATGGTATTCATAGGTTTCAGTCGCTGGAAAGCGTGCATCTACCCAATGCATTAACTTTTTACCCATACTCATATTAAGCTTCTCCAACCGTCAAGATGGTACCATCCAAGCTGTAGTCTGGGATGGGTAAATTAAGTGGAGCTGGAACCCCCTTATAAACGCGTCCCGCTAAGTCATATTTAGATCCATGGCACGCGCAGAAAAATCCACCATACCAATCATTACCACCTAAGTCAGCAGCGCCAACATCGGGACGAAATCCGGGTGCACAGCCTAAGTGTGTACATACGCCTTCAACAACCAATATACCTGGTTCCAAAGAACGGGTTTGGTTTTTGGTGTATTCTGGTTGTAGTGATTCGTTAGAATCAGGGTCTGACAAAAGTGACTGCACAGGATCTAATGTGGCCAACATATCTTCAGTGCGTTTGACTATATAGATAGGCTTGCCGCGATACTTGACGACGATCATCTGACCTTCTTCAACAGAACCAATATCTTGGGTAACTGCAGCACCTGCAGCTTCTGCTTTTGCGCTTGGAGTCCAAGAGCGGACAAAAGGTGTCGCCACAGCAGCTACTCCAACTGCGCCAATCGCGGCAGTCGAAGCTATTAGAACTCTACGACGTTGTACATTAACGCCTTCGGCATGGCTCATTAATACTTCCTCCAGGTGAATGAAATGGGATTATCCCACACTGGGTTTGTGACTTAGAAATCTGCAATATCAATATACAAGCCACGTTAGCTGTGCCTAATCTTGCTAATTGTTGCTATTCTAAGCTATTTTGGTCATAAAATAAATTGATGTGTTAAAAATAAAACCGCTCTAATAACTCAGACTTGACTGTGAGACCTTATAAAATGGGTCAAAGTCGGTCAGATATCAGAGGCAAATTTTAATAATTACCTTAGAATTGATAAGGGTATTTAACAATAGGGGAATGATACTTGAAATTAAGGAAATGTTCACTAACTTTCCTTAAGATTGCGTCACTCTCTCTATTTATTACCATTGTAGCGTTAACTTAAGCAATGATAAATGTCTTAATCACTCTCTAGGGCTTCCCAGCGCTCAAGTTTGCTCATCATCTCATCTTCTAAAGCCAACAAGCGCTCACTAGCAGCAGTCGCCGCCTCAATATCTGTCGTGAACCATGAACCGTCTGCCAGTTTGTCTTGTAGCTGTTGTTGCTCAGTCTCAAGGGCAGCGATTTCTTTGGGCAGACTATCAAGTTCGCGTTGCTCATTGAAGTTGAGCTTTTTGACTGCCTTATTTGGTTTGGCTGTTGTTTGTGATGGTTTCGTAGTCGCCTTGCTGTTTACCGCTGAGCTGTTAGCAGACCTAGCGGCGTTTGCAGCTTGCTCACGGTTTTTTTGTACCAGATACTCTTGGTAGCCGCCGACATATTCCTTCACAATTCCGTTGCCATCCTCATCTTGGTCAAATACCCAAGTCGAGGTGACCACGTTGTCCATAAATGAGCGATCATGGCTAATCAATAGAATCGTACCGTTAAACTTACTGACCGATTCTTCTAGCAGCTCAAGGGTTGCCATATCTAAATCGTTGGTTGGCTCATCAAGCACCAAGATGTTGGCAGGCTTTAGCAGCTGTTTTGCCAAAAGTACACGGTTACGTTCACCGCCAGATAATGCCTTGACGGGAGTACGCGCGCGCTCGGGGGCAAATAAGAAATCTTGCAAGTAGCTCATAATATGAGTCTTGCGACCACCTACTTCTACAAAATCTGAGCCTTCAGAGACGTTTTGAGCGACGGTGGCTTCAAGATCTAACTGATCTCGCAGCTGATCAAAGAAGGCGATTTCTAAGTTGGTGCCCAAGGTGACGCTACCTGACTTGGTTACTTCATCATCAGACAAATCAAGCAAGGCTTTGATAAGGGTGGTTTTACCAGCACCATTAGGGCCAATAATACCGATCTTATCACCGCGCATAATAGAGGTGCTAAAGTTATCGACCAACACATTACCATCGTATTCAAGATGTAGGTTTTTGACTTTACAGACCAGCTTGCCGCTTTTCTCGCCTTCACCCATGGTGATATTGACATTACCGACTTGCTCACGGCGGGCGCGGCGCTCTTCACGTAATGCTTTTAGATCACGTACGCGGCCTTCATTACGGGTACGACGGGCTTTAATTCCTTGACGAATCCAGACTTCTTCTTGCGCCAGTTTTTTATCGAAGTTGGCGTTGTTTTTCTCTTCTGCCAAGAGCTGTTGTTCTTTTAGCTCTTGATAACGCGCGTACCCTTTTGCACCTTGGGTAACGTCGTAGCTTGAGAGTTTGCCACGATCTAGCTCTACGATACGAGTCGAAAGCTTGTCAACGAACGCTCTATCATGGGTGACGAATAATAGCGTCAAACCCTGCCAATCCAATAAGAAACGCTCTAACCACTCAATACTATCGACGTCCAAATGGTTGGTTGGCTCATCAAGAAGGAGTACATCAGGCTTGGTCACCAAAGCGCGTGCAAGTAATACGCGGCGCTTACGACCACCAGAAAGTGAGGAGAGGTCGTCTTCAGGGTCCAGTCCCATGGTGGTGATAAGGCGGGTAGCTTCACGCTCCAAATCCCAACCATGTACAGCGTCGATATCGTGTTGCAAGCTTGCCATACGCTCGCAGGCATCCATATCACCATCTGCGCATAAATCAGTCTGTTGGTTATAGCTGATGAGTAAATCTGCGGTGCGGCGACTGCCCCCCATGACGATGTCTAATATACGTCCACTGGTTTCGGGTACGTCCTGCTCGAGCATTGCAACGCTTGTACTACCGTTGATAATGACTTCGCCACTATCAGGCTGTAGTGAGCCGCTAATCAGTTTGAATAAAGTTGATTTGCCTTCGCCATTGCGGCCAATTAAGCACACGCGCTCACCAGCATCGAGGGAAAAATCAATGCCATCGAGGATAGGGGCGACGCCAAAGGCGAGATGGATGTTCTTTAAATGTATCAGTGCCATAGAGTATCTTAAGCTTATATATAGTGATGAAAGTAGTGAGTTGGATAATGGTTATATAAAGGGTGTTACTAAGTTGTCAGCAGTATAACATGCTGCTGCGCCAGTTTAGTGTGAGCAAGGCTTTTTTATCGCGCTTGTTATGCATAAGGAAGGGTTAAAAGCCATGAAGGAGAGGATGTCTCTTCATTTTAAGACAAGTATCATAGTCGAATGATCAACACGCTCTGTCATTACTGTCTATAATACGCATAACCATACCTATACTGTAGTGAATACTAAATAAAAAGAGTACAGATATGACAGCGTGCTACTGGTATAAATTTTACTTGCGTGCTGCGTTCCCAGAGGCTGCGCAAAATTCATCCCAGTAGCACTGTGTTTATTTTATAGTGGATCAACTATATAAATAGTTACGATATTGAGAAAAGTATGAATACATCAGCATCTGAAAGTAAAACGAATTCTACAACCCAAAATGATAGTGCTGCAGAGCAGTCTGAGCTGCAAGCGCAAATGATTGAGCTGCAAATGAGTATGGCGCATCTTGAGCTCACTGTAGAGCGCTTAGATCAAGTCATCACTAGTCAAGACAGACATATCCAAACCCTACAACGTCAGCTACAGCTGGTCTATAAGCAAGTAGAAAGTCAAAGTGCTGAAGAGGGGATTGCACCCTTCGATGTGATAGCAGACAGACCGCCTCACTATTAAGCTGCTATGCACTCACCTTAGGTAATGCTATTAATACAGTATGACCAAACAGTCATAAATGAGAAATAATGTGTTATTGATGTTGTTTTAGTGTTTGAAAGTCATTACCATGGCTCGCCAACGTATCATCTGCAAAGTGGCTTTTACAGTACTGGTTATTGTAGTGATATGACAATAAGGACGTTTGGAGAAATACAATGGGCACTAATTTCAATCTAAAAACACTGGCAGTTGCTGTTGCGGCTTTTTCTGTAGCCAGCATGAGTAACGCGGCTGGCCTTGATCGCTCTGGTCAAGACATCACTGCCTTCTTACAAGACGGTACCTATGCAGAAGTCAGTTATACCTATCTTGATGCCGACGTTACAGGTAAAGACATATCTGGTAATAACATTGATGATATTGCAGAGTCGTATGATTTTTTTCGTTATGGCGTAAAAGCAGATATCAACGATACCTTTAGCGTTGGCGTATTATACGATGAACCTTTTGGTGCCGCTGCTGATTATAGTGGTAAAAATGACTTTGTATCGCATGAACCAAACCCTATTTTTGAAGGGCTTATACCACCTAATGGCGAAGGTACCAATGTAGAAGTCCGCACGGAAAGCATCACAGCTATTATTGGTGCCAAACTTGGCGAAAATAAAAACTTCCAAGTTTACGGTGGTCCAGTCGCCCAACGTGTCCAAGCGGATGTAAAGTTGCGTGGTACTGCTTACAGTGTTGCTGATGGTTATACCACCCATATCAGTGCTGATCAGGATTATGGTTGGATAGCTGGTATGGCTTATAGTAAGCCAGAAATTGCTTTACAAGCTGCATTGACCTATCGTTCTGAGATTGAGCATACTACCAATGCTGCTGAGCTATATCCTTTTGCGCAAAGTCCATTAATCGGTCTTTCAGCAAACAGAAGCGGTAATATTGAAATTACTACACCTGAATCGGTAAACTTTGACTTCCAAACGGGTATCAATCCAACCACATTGGCGACCGCAAAAGTCCGCTGGGTACCATGGAGCGATTTTGCGATTACACCATCATTGTACAATGAGGCTAGTCAAGTATTAGCGACAAGACCTCAGGGTGCTGGTATACCTCCTGAAGGTCTAGATTTAGTAAGCTATGATAAAGATCAATGGCAGGTAGAGCTAGGCCTCGCCAAGCGCTTAACACCTGCTTTGGCCGTTTCAGGTAATATCGGTTGGGATAGCGGTGCGGGTAATCCAGTGACGTCTTTAGGGCCTATCGAAGGTTACTACAGTGCGGGTCTGGGTGCGAAATATAACGTCACTGAAAACTGGGCAATCTCAGCAGGTGGTAAATATCTTTGGTTTGGTGATGCCAAAGGTCAAATACCAAGTAAAACGGTTGTTAGTGATTTCCAAGACAATGATGGTTATGTACTTGGTGCAAAAATATCTTATCAATCTAAGTAACTAACCTCCTTTTAGTCTTGATAAAGAAGCGATCCGTAGTGGGTCGCTTTTTTTGTGCTTAAATGTGCTTAAAGAGTAATCAAAAGACTGCTCTATGATGTCGATTTCAATTACTAGCGGATTGAATGGCAGATAGGGTTTTAATCAAGAAAATTAAGCTGATCAGGTTTTAATCAATACAAAAATCAGGTGGCATGATCTTGATCATTGGCTAGGTTACGGACTAATTATAAATGAGAACTGTACAGTCATAATGGCGAAATAAAGTGCTTTATATGTTGTCTTAGTGTCAAAAAGCTATTACTATTCAGTTTAGGACATCGTTTGAATAGTCAGCTTGGTATTTAAAATAATGCTAGTTGCTGAATATGAAAGCGTTTATACAACTAGGACGTTTGGAGATACACAATGCGCGCCACCTTTCATTTAAAAACTCTTTCGGTAGCTGTCGCTGCTCTTTCTGTTGCTAGCTTCGCTAGCGCCGCTGGTCTTGATCGCTCAGGTCAAGATATCACTGCATTCTTACAAGATGGCACGTATGCAGAGACTGTCTACACCTATATTAATGCTGATGTGACAGGTGTTGATAATGATGGTAATAAAAGTGGTGATATTGCCGAATCTTATGACTTCTTTCGCTATGGTGTTAAAACAGATATAAACAATAGATTCAGTGTGGGTGTATTGTATGATGAGCCTTTTGGCGCAGCCGCAAAGTATGAAGGTGATAATAATTTCACTGGAGTAGCAGATATAACAGGCGCTGGGGCGATTCAAACAGTTGCTCAAACTGCTGTTGGAAGAACTCAAGATAAAATTGATCAAATTAATACACAAATAGCAGGTATTGATGCAGCTTTAGCAAACCCCAATCTGCCACCAGCGCAACAGCAAGCATTAAATCAAAATAAACAGGTTTTAGGGCTAGCAAGTGTTGCTCTAACAAATGCTGTTACAGGCTTTGAGTCATTAAATGATGCGCCAACACTTGAAAATTATAATGGTTTGATCGAAAGTACCAAACAAAATATTGCACAAACCGAAGGCAGACTTAATCAACTGTCGCCAGGGTTGTCGCCTGAGACTAATCAACTGGCACAAACTCTGTTGGACGGTAATAAAGCAGATCTAGCACAAAGTGAAGCCACCCGTGATGCAGTCGCCAACTTATTGAGCATTGATGAGGCGACCAATGTAGAAGTACGTTCTCATACGCTATCACTGATCGGTGGTATGAAGTTTGGTGCTCAGAATCAATTTCAAGTATATGGCGGCCCCGTTGCTCAGCGTTTAGAAGCAGATGTTAAGCTAAGAGGTAATGCTTATAAGGGTGCTGCTGGATATACTGCGCACATAAGCCCTGATCAGGACTATGGTTGGTTGGCTGGTATTTCTTATAGTAAGCCTGAGATTGCTTTAAAAGCAGCCTTGACTTACCGCTCTGAGATAGACCATACATTAAATGCCGCCGAATACTTCCCAGCACTTGCAATTCGAGGGTTGAACCCTAATAGCACTACTAAATTTGAAGTAACCACGCCTGAATCGGTCAACTTAGATCTTCAAACAGGGGTGAATCCAACAACCTTGGCCACTGCCAAAGTACGCTGGGTACCATGGGGTGACTTCGCAATTAGACCGCCTGTATATACTCAAGCGTCAAACTTACCGTTAGTTGATTATGATAAAGATCAATGGCAAGTAGAGTTGGGATTAGGCAAGCGTCTTGCTCCAAAACTAGCTGTTTCAGGCACTGTGGGCTGGGATAGTGGCGCCGGTAATCCAGTGTCTTCTTTAGGTCCTATTGAGGGTTACTACAGTGTAGGCCTTGGTGCTAAGTATGATGTGACTGAAAACTGGGCAGTATCTGCTGGTGGTAAATACTTATGGTTCGGTGATGCTGAAGGTTCATTGCCAGATGGTGATGTTGTTTCTAACTTCGAAGACAATGATGGCTATGTACTTGGTGTAAAAGTATCTTACCAAGCTAAATAGCTAGTTTTTATATCTAAAAACTATCGATAGTCAACGAATAAAAAAGCGATCCATAAATGGGTCGCTTTTTTTATGAGTCCGAATTGAGAAAACATAGAGATTATAAATAGTGTGATATTTTTATAATAGTATAGATTGGATGGATTCAGTCTTTTTGTTGCGAGCAAAAGTAGCGACAGTAAGATCTATGAGTATAACTGAGAAAGTATTCATTGCTTACCGTGGGTAAGCCAGATAGAGACTATAAAAGCTTGTCTTGAATAGAGTCAGAGTGTATGTGCTATTAAAAGAATGAACTATAGCTGCATTCAATTTCCTAATTACTTTGATCGATGACACGCTCTAGATAAGCGCTGATCTGGTGCAAATACAACGAGTCGGACAGTCATAAGAGACAATAAAAAAACCTCGCTACTATGACAGTAGCGAGGTTGTTGGCAAATATTTTATGAGAAGATTGTTTGACTTACTTATCTAAGTTAAGCTCCATCTCTTCAAATTTGGCAGATACTGAAGGTCTTGGACCACCAGTCATGGTACTGACAGCGAAGATGGCGATGGTACTTAAGATAAAGCCTGGAACGATGGCGTATAACCAACTATTCAATGCCACACCATTCATCTCAAATGGACCATAGACCCATAAGATGACAGTCAACGCACCAACGACCATACCAGCAACCGCGCCGTTACGGTTCATACCGCGCCATGTGAGACTGAAGATAACTAGGGGTCCGAATGCTGCGCCAAACCCTGCCCAAGCGTTAGAGACCAAGTTCAATACTGAGCTATCTGGATTAGAAGCCAATAATATAGCGACAATAGCGACGACTATTACTGAGATACGACCGACCAGTACTTGGCGCGCTTCTGGTGCTTCTCTATCAAAGAACAGCTTGTAAACGTCTTTGGTTAATGAGCTTGATACCACCAATAACTGAGAGGAGATGGTACTCATAATGGCCGCTAAGATCGCCGCTAACAAGAAGCCCGAAACCAGCGGATGGAATAAGAACTGAGTAAATACTAAAAAGATGGTCTCAGGATCATCCAAGGTCATTGCTGTTTTGGCCACATAAGCGCGACCAGCGATACCCGTCACACACGCACCAATAAGACTGATAATCATCCAACTCATACCGATTCTACGTGCTGTAGGCACGTCTTTGACTGAACGAATCGCCATAAAACGTACGATGATATGTGGCTGACCAAAATAGCCTAAGCCCCATGCCAGTAAGGATATAATACCAAGCGCAGTCATACCACTGGTAATGTCGAGCATACTTGGATCGATAGCTCTGATAGCGTTCGTCGTAGCACCTACACCGCCAAGATCGGTCAAGGCCACAATAGGTACAATCACCATTGCAAAGAGCATGATTACGCCCTGTACAAAGTCAGTCATAGATACTGCTAAGAAACCCCCGAACAAAGTATAGACAACAACGACACCAGCCGTGACCCAAAGACCAGTACCATAAGAGAGGTTGAGCGAGCTTTCGAAGAGCTTACCGCCGCCAACCAAGCTGGCAGCTGTATAGACCGTAAAGAATAAGATAATCACTATCGCTGAGATAACACGCAGCAAGTGCGACTTATCTTCAAAGCGGTTGGCGAAGTAATCAGGAAGAGTGATCGCGTTATCAGCGACTTCAGTATAGACACGCAATCTTGGGGCAACAATGAGATAGTTCAAAAACGCACCCATTGTCAGACCGATGGCAATCCAAGCACTAACCACACCATCAGCATACATAGCGCCAGGTAAACCCAATAGTAACCAACCTGACATGTCTGAGGCGCCAGCCGATAACGCTGTGACGGCAGGGCTTAGGTTACGACCACCGAGCATATAGCCTTCAGTGTCATTGGCTTGCTTGAAGTAAGCATAAATACCAATCCCAATCATCACCAAAAAATAGGCGCCCAGTGAAATCATTACGCCACTAGAAACTCCATTCATAAAACTATCCTTAACCAACTGTATTGGCTGTAATTATGTTTAACCTTCAAATTTATTATTAAGGTACGATTCGTAAAGACAAAAAAAGCCATTAAGTAAAACAAAATGGCTTTTTATTTATCTTAATTATTCGCTTTTAGTTTTATATGATTGATGGTATTTTTCGATGCTTTTCGCTTCGCCTGTGCCACATCAATAGTGCTGGCTGATGGGCAACAGATAAAATCAATCATTTAAAACCGTCTGTTTTGCTACATTGGCTGCATAATCTTTTGCCAAGTCATACGCCGATGTGCAAAGAACAAACATAAAGCTACCATTATTAGACATTGGACGTTATTCACTGATCGTTAATTTTTCTACTCTATTAAATCTACATCTATTGGAATAGGTATCTTCATAGAATCAGGGCATAAATACTATTAATCAGCGATTAAGTTAATTAGTAAATAATAACCATTCAGTGAAAGCAGCTGTGTTTTGCAGCCTTTTCGCCATAATACCTTACTCAATACATGCCGTTAAGTGACTATTTGTGCCGTTATGGTAACTATATGTTGTATAAGCAAACTTGCCGCATTATAACGTAAAGAGGTTATGATTGCGAATTGCGCCTTTAAACTCAGGGGTTAGCTATTGATCACTGTCAGTCATTAATCGATAGGAGCGAGTAGTTCAAGTAAGGCTTCAACGCTGGTCGAGCGAGTCAGTTTGGGGTTGATGACCACGCCTAAATAACGCTGCAGTTCTATATTATTCGCCATATCAATGCGTTCTAAATCCTGGCTGATTAGGGTCTGCGGTAATACCGACCAGCCAAGTCCAACAGAGACCAACATGCGAATAGACTCAAGCGGATTGGTACTCATGGTGGCATAAGGTTTTAGGTTATGTTTGGCAAACTCTGCTAGGGTTATCTGGCTGGTGAAGGTATTGGCAGAAGGCAGAATAGCAGGGTAGTGTGCCAGTTGCTCTAACGTGACATTGTTTTTGGTGGCGAGCGGTGATAAAGCGCCAGTCATAAAATATAGTGGATCTGACCATAAGGTGTGGTAAGTTAGGCGCTTGTCATAGACTGGCGGTAAGGTCAAAAATGCCAAAGACAAATTACCATCGATAACCGCTTTATGCGCTTCTTCTGAGTCTACAAAGTGTACTTCTAGCTGTACAGAAGGATAACGCTGAATGAAGTGTTTTAATACTGGCGCTAAATGATGCAAGCCAATATGATGGCTGGTACCTATGACCAGCTTGCCAGAAACGGTTTGCTTGGAATGTTGTAGATTAATTTTGAAGTTTTCATAATCATCAAGCCAGCGCTTGGCATGAGGGAGCATCTCAGTTGCCGCTTGGGTTGGAACAATGCCGCGACCCACGGTATCAAACAAAGTGATTTTAAACTCTTCTTCTAAATTTTTGATGCGCTTACTGACTGCAGGTTGGGTGATAAAGAGCTTTTCTGCGGCACCTGAGATACTGCCTGTCTGCATGACAGTCACAAACGTCGTCAAATTAGTGGTGTTCAAAACGATGTCCTTAGCTATAAAGCGAGCCATAAGTAAAAGTTGGTATACCCAGTCACAATGAATTAGAAATAAAAGTTTGTGAATAGATAAAAATCATCAATTATTATTATAGAATTAGGCTGTTATAATCACAAGGTATAGAGACACTTTTGATGAATTTATTTTGTCACATTCTAATTTGAACAGCACACAAATACTTTTTGACGTAAGACAGCGTCAGTTATGTCAATTATATAATTTATGTCAGTTATATAATATGCCACAACCACTTGAATATTATCACTGACAACGCATAACGACATATAGTCAGCAAGCAATTAGCAATTAAAATTAATAAGGATAGCAACATGGCCGGTCAAACTTTATATGACAAACTCTGGAACGCTCACGAAGTCACCAAGCGCGATGATGGCTCGAGCCTAATTTATATTGACCGTCATTTATTACATGAGGTGACCAGTCCACAAGCATTTGAGGGCTTGGAGCTTGCCAATAGAGAGCCTTGGCGTTTGTCTGCCAATATCGCCAGTCCCGATCACAACGTCCCAACGGTGACCAAAGAGCGCTCAGAAGGCGTGGAAGGTATCAAAGATAAAGTCTCACGTCTGCAAGTAGTAACTTTAGATGATAACTGCGCTAAGTTTGATATCGCTGAATTCACTATTAATGATGCCCGTCAAGGCATCTTGCACGTCGTCGGCCCTGAGCAAGGCTTAGTACTGCCAGGTATGACGGTAGTGTGCGGCGACTCACATACGGCGACTCATGGGGCGCTTGGTTGTCTTGCTCATGGTATCGGTACTTCTGAGGTTGAGCATGTACTTGCCACTCAGTGCCTGATTCAAAAGAAATCAAAAAACATGCAAATCCGCGTTACTGGTGAGCTTGGTGTTGGCGTGACTCCAAAAGACGTGGTGCTCGCAATCATTGCGCAGATCGGTACCGCTGGTGGTACAGGCCATGCCATTGAGTTTGCAGGACAAGTGTTTGAAGAGATGAGCATGGAAGGGCGCATGACCGTCTGTAACATGGCGATTGAAGCGGGTGCGCGCGTCGGTATGGTCGCTGTCGACGATACGACGATTGACTATGTCAAAGGCCGTCCTTATGCACCGACTGCTGAGCAGTGGGAGCAAGCAGAAGCCTACTGGCGTACATTGTACTCAGATGATGATGCGGTGTTTGATACGGTTATCGAGATTGATGGTAGCCAGATTGCACCGCAAGTGTCTTGGGGCACTTCACCTGAGATGGTCGTGGATGTGACTCAGTCAGTGCCCACGCCAGACCAAGCAGCGGATGAATCACAACGTGAAGGTTGGTTACGTGCCTATACCTATATGGGCTTAGAAGCTGGACAGCCGATTACTGATATTGAGCTTGATCGAATCTTTATCGGCTCTTGCACCAACTCACGTATCGAAGATTTACGCGATGCAGCTGCGGTTATTAAAGGTCGTAAAGTTGCAGATAATATCAAAGAAGCCATTGTGGTTGCTGGCTCTGGACAGGTGAAGTTGCAAGCAGAAGCAGAAGGCTTAGACACGGTATTTACCGATGCAGGCTTTGAGTGGCGCGAGCCTGGTTGCTCTATGTGCTTGGCGATGAACGCCGATAAGCTTGAGCCAGAAGAGCACTGCGCATCGACTTCTAACCGTAACTTTGAAGGACGTCAAGGTACGGGTGGGCGCACGCATTTGGTGAGTCCAGCGATGGCAGCGGCCGCCGCATTGGCTGGTCACTTCGTCGATGTGCGTACTTTTTAATGGTTTATTGGCCTTTGACGCTTCTCACATTTTTATCATATAGGAATTACCATGCAAGCTTATAACACTCAAACGGGTATCGTCTGTCCGCTAGATCGCGCCAACGTTGATACCGACCAAATTATCCCTAAGCAGTTTTTAAAGTCTATTAAGCGTACTGGCTTTGGCGTCAACTTATTCGATGACTGGCGCTATCTAGATGAAGGCTTCCCAGGTCAGGACAACAGTAAGCGTCCTATCAACCCAGACTTTGTATTGAACCAACCGCGTTATCAAGGGGCTACGATCTTGCTGGCTCGTAAGAACTTTGGCTGCGGTTCTAGCCGTGAGCATGCGCCTTGGGCACTGTCTGAATATGGGTTTCGTACCGTAATTGCACCAAGTTTTGCTGATATTTTTTATAACAACTGCTTTAAAAATGGCATGTTGCCGATAGTTTTGGACGAAGCCATCGTCGATAAGCTGATGAAAGCCACGCTTGAGAATGAAGGTTACGAGCTGACTGCGGATCTTGAGCGTCAAGTAGTTACTACGCCGACTGGTGAAGAGTATGCCTTTGAAGTAGATGCCTTTCGTAAGCATTGTTTGCTAAATGGTCTTGATGACATTGGTCTAACCTTGCAGCAAAGCGACTCAATCAAGGCATATGAGCAAAAAATGATGCAAAAAACCCCTTGGATCTTTAATGAGGTGCGGGCATAAAGTGAAGCCTGAATAAATGTCAAATAGTCAAGCATACAGCGTTGAGTTATGGTGACGAACTGGCTAAAATGAATATTAAGCACACTTCTATTTATATGAACAGTAGCCACCATTATGAATAAAAAACGTTATGCTCTATTTACTAGTACGCTCATAGCTGCCAGTCTAGCGCTGTCAGGCTGTCAGCTATTAACCGGTTATCAGCAGATTGATAGAGCTGAAAATGCGGATAAGTGGATGGGTAAGCTCATTCCTGTGGCAGGTGAGGTAAATCTCGCTTGTTTTGGTACCTATCATTGTGAAGTCACCCATATAGATAGAACCCCTATTATTTCGCCAGAAACCCATGAACCTGTTGACATGAGTATGTTGACGACGACACCTAGCGCTGACGAGGTCACTTCACTATTAGACACCAAATCGGTCAAAATAGTCCCTTTAGCACCCTCTAGTATAAAGGGGCTGACCAATTATTATGCACGAGTGAAGCCTATCAAGCGTGAAGTACATGTGAACTTTTATCCTGAAAATAATCTTGGCTATGTTGAGCGCTTTGCTATCATTCATGAGTTTGTTGATGCCACCTATCAGATACGAGCCTATCAAGATAAGTCTAATCAAGAGGCTGGTAGCTTACTCGATAAAGCATCGCCAAAACCCCTATGTGTTGAGTTGGTAGAAGATGGCACGGTTGTACGTCATTTTTGTAAACAAACGGATGCGCAGCAGCAAGGTGAATTTATCGAAGTTGCGGTCACCAAAAGCTAAGCGTAAACAACTCAGCACTCATAACCTTTTACTTAATTACCGACAAGGATCAGTATGGCAACGATATTAACATTAGCAGGCGATGGCATTGGCCCTGAAATCATGACTCAAGCCATTGATGTGCTAAAGGCCGTCAATAAGAAGTTTGATTTGGGGTTGACGCTTGAGTCTGGACTGATTGGCGGCGTGGCAATCGATGCGACGGGCGAACCACTGCCCGAAGAGACGTTGAATCAAGCGCGTAACGCAGATGCGGTGTTATTAGGTGCTGTAGGTGGTCCTAAGTGGGATGCTATCGAGCGTAGCAAGCGTCCTGAACGTGGCCTACTAAAAATCCGTAGCGAGCTTGGCTTGTTTGCCAACTTGCGTGTAGCAAAACTCTATCCGCAACTGGCAAATGCTTCTAGTATCAAGCCCGAGATTATCTCTGGCTTAGATTTACTCATCGTGCGTGAGTTGACTGGTGGTATATATTTCGGTGAGCCGCGCGGCATCCGCACGTTAGACAATGGTGAGCAGCAAGGCTACAACACCATGGTCTATAAAACCAGCGAGATTGAGCGTATCGGAAAAGTTGCTTTTGAGTTGGCACAAACTCGCGCAAAAGCAGCTGGCACACCTGCCAAAGTATGTTCGGTCGATAAGGCGAACGTCCTAGAAGTCACAGAGCTGTGGAAGCAGACGATGATTGAAATGCAGCAAGCCGACTATAGTGATGTAAGCTTGTCGCATATGTATGCAGACAATGCCTGTATGCAGCTGATTCGTGATCCAAAGCAGTTCGACGTGATGGTGACGGGCAATATGTTTGGCGATATCTTGTCTGATGAAGCGGCCATGCTAACAGGCTCTATCGGTATGTTACCTTCTGCCAGCCTTGATGAAGATGGCAAAGGTATGTATGAGCCTTGCCATGGTTCAGCACCTGATATTGCAGGCCAAGATAAAGCCAATCCATTGGCGACAATTCTTTCTGTTGCTATGATGCTGCGTTATACTTTTAAGCAAGAACAAGCAGCGCAAGCGATTGAGCAAGCGGTTAGTGATGTACTCGATGATGGTCTACGGACGCTTGATATCTTAGACAGTGATGAGAGTGGCCTGATTCAAGTGGGCTGTAAACAAATGGGTGAAGCAGTATTGGCTAAATTGTCATAAGCGAACCGCCGTTGTAAAGTTAAGTACTTAAGCTTTTATGACCCATAAACTACTGAGTGGTTTATGGGTTTTTTTGTGGGAATATAAAATTTATCAGCGCACTATTTTGGCAAGTTATGAGACTTTTTAAATGGCTTTGCAGTCAGATTGTGACGTCTATTTGATCTTTTATTATTTAGTTTTGTATAACACAGCCACTATAAGAATAAGCACTTCTTAACATAAAGGTGTTATATGCTCACAGGGCGATGTGACATGATGGTTGAGCAATAAAATAAATGGTTAGACAATAAAAAGCCAGATAACAAAATGAATAATAAATAATAACTTTAGGAGTGTTCATGTACCCATTAACAAAAGTCAGTAGTGCAGTGGTAGCTATTGGTTTATCTACTGTACTATTTATGAGTCCAAGTAGTGCTGCTACAACAAATAATACCGATATTAAAAACAATAGCAGTGTTAAAAACAGTGAGGTTAGTCCAGTAACCAATGGCGTGAGTCAAAAGATTACCCGAGATACGGAGACTGCAAGTTTACTAAATAATCTATTACCAACGATCAAATATAACACCGACAATCTCTCGACAGTAGCAAAGAAAGTGAATAATGCCAACTGGTCAGAAGGCGCTGATATCGATCGCAGCATAGGTACCAAGTTACAAGCCTTACTGAATTGGCAACATAACGGTGTTGGAGCGGTCGATGGTTATTGGGGTAAAAACACCCGAAAAGCCATGCAAGCCTTTCAAAAGACTAACGGACTAGCGGTGACAGAGCAGCTGAATACAGAGACGTGGCAAGCACTGACTAGTGATGACAAGCTTGCTACGCAGCCAGTATTGGTTAATTATACCCTCAAAGATAGCGATATTGATATTAAGACCACAACCATCCCCGCTGGTGCAGAGGCCAAGGCTAAGCTTGAGGGCATGTATTACGAAAGTGTCATCGAAGCACTGGCAGAAAAATTTCACATGAGTAAAAAGTACCTCAAAACGCTCAATCCGAACGCCAAGTTCAGGGCTGGCGAGACCATCATTATCTATAATCCTGGTAACCCAAATACCGAGCAAGTAAGCCGAGTAGTAGCCGACAAAACAACCGAAACCTTATATGCTTATGATGACAATGGTACCCTTGTTGCCAGTTATCCGACCACAGTGGGTAGCACGGCAACACCTTCACCATCCGGTACACATACGGTTGAAGTAAAAGTGCATGAGCCGAATTATACCTTTACACATGCTGATGACAGTCAGACGATTATCCCGCCAGGACCTAATAATCCCGTCGGTAGTGTCTGGATTGGTTTGAGTAAGCCTTCTTATGGTATCCATGGCTCACCAGACCCTGAGCGTATTAGTCGTCAGGCCTCGGAAGGCTGTATACGCCTGACTAATTGGGATGCTTTGGCACTCTTAGGTACCATCAAAGATGGTGCCACAGTAGAGTTTAAGTAGAGCGGATGGGAATAAAATGAATAGGAATAAAACGAGTTGAAATAAAGAAACGTTAAAACAATCTTCTTCATTAGTCGCATCCATAAAAAAATACCGCTAAAAAATTAGCGGTATTTTTTGGGCAGTACAAAACTAACGTCAGTTATTAAACGAGCCACTATCTATGGCGAGTTAGTAGACAGGTCATTGGTTTTGTTATTATTGTCATGTAAAACAGCCAAGCTATTATATTAGCTGAATAACCAGCCCACTTAATAACCCGTTTAACAGCCTATCATTGAGCAACTGTTATTTAGTACACGCCATATAACAAAAAATTAGTTTTTGCCGCGATAAGTAATACGACCTTTGGTTAAGTCGTAAGGGGTCATTTCAACCTTAACTTTATCACCAGTTAGAATGCGAATATAGTGCTTGCGCATTTTGCCTGAGATATGAGCAATGATTTCGTGTCCGTTTTCTAAACGAACTTTAAACAAAGTGTTTGGAAGGGTGTCGATGACTTCGCCTTCAAATTCAATAATTTCGTCTTTAGCCATAATCTGTATCAATCAATGAAAAATAAGCGAGTATTATACGCAGGTTTTGAGATTAAAGCAATACGGTCTCAGGTTTTTACTTGACAGCATGTAATCGTTATGTATGTCAGTACCCTATTTAAATGTTCAACAGACCCTAGCCTTACATTGGTTTAATCAGGTAGGTTGAGCCAAATGGGTGTTAGCGGTGCTTTGGGTAACAACTGCTGATAATGCTCGGGATAATAAGCGTTAATGAAGTATAGACCATCACCAGATGCAGTGGGTGGTGCGATCGTGCGATCTTTTTTGGCCAGAATGTCTAAGAAGTCTGTAGGCTGTAATTCATGCTTACCTATGGCATAGAGCGTACCCATAAGGTTACGCACCATGTGATGCAAAAAACCATCTGCTTGAATATCAAAGACAATGAACTGCCCATGGGCAAAGAGATTGGCATGGCTCACATTGCGTATGGGCTGATTGGATTGGCAGGCTGCTGCTCGGTAGCTACTAAAGTCATGCGTTCCAGCTATGTCTGCAGCGGCAGTTTGCATTGCTGCCAGGTCTAGTGGCTCGTGAATATGAGTCACTTGGTGATTGAGAATAGCGGGGCGCTGCGCTTGATTCAAAGTAATATAACGATAACGGCGAGCAATGGCACCAAAGCGGGCATGGAAGTCAGCAGGCATCGGCTGTACCCAGCGTAGAGCGATATCATCAGGCAGTAAGCTGTTGACGCCGCGTAGCCAATTGTGAGTTGGGCGATAGGCATGGGTGACGAAGTGGGCAATCATATTGCTCGCATGCACGCTAGCGTCTGTACGGCCAGCAGCGATTACCTCTACTGTCTCGTTTGCCACCGTGCTAATGGCTTTTTCTAAGGCTTCTTGTACGCCCAGTACTTCTTTTTGCCGTTGCCAGCCATGATAGTTGGTACCCAAAAACTCAATGGCAATGGCCAACGTATAAGTAGGGGTATCTTGATTTTCAGCGGCCTGTGTGAGGGTGGTTTTAGATTCGGACAATGTGGGTTGGTCAGGTGTTACCGATGAAGTCATAAAGGGCTCAGAACAAAGGGTGATGATTTGGTTTTATGAGGGGCTATAGTATATAAGGCCTCTAAGGTGTATTGTATATTTAGCGATTTCTTTTAGCGGCAGTGTCGGACTGGTTTATGGTATGAGTCCAGCGTTGGCGTCTGCGCGTAGGAGTATCATAACGCAATAACAACCACAGTAAACGCGCATAAATAGCGGCAATGGTTAAGCGACCACCGGCAAGTACGTGATAGTCGTATTGCCAACTGCCAGCCGCGTAGCTGTCGCTCACGCCGCCAAACGGGCATTGGCTGGCACACACGACCATGTGGCCTGCTTCATAAGCACGATTCAAAGCGTCAGCCAAGCCTGCAGAGTAGGGAACATTACCCGCACCAAAGCCTAATAATATGATGCCAGATGGCGGCTGCTCTAATAAAGCGCTTAGCTGTGCACTTAAGACATCAGGGCTATTAGGCACGCAATATATGGGATAAATGCTAGCGTGCTCTACATGTGCCTGAATAGATGCGCTAAGCGCTAGCTGATCATCTATCCAGTGTTGCAGGCGGGCAGCTGGCAAGCGCTTTTGGTAACTATTGGCGGGATAAGCGGCGCGCATGTGTCCAGTGAAAGCCATAAAATCATGACTATGGATCTTTTGTACCGTTTGTGCCGGCCATGCTTCACCGCCAAAGCTTATCTTGACACCAGGCTCTCCGCCAGCAGCTAAGCGTAGAGAGCACTGAGATTATCCCAAGCATCGCTATTTGCATCGATAGCATAAGTCTGCAGTATCTCACTGTCTAGTAGTGGACGCATACTACCAGTAACGACCACACAGATATCAGAACCTGCAAATGCCTCTGCCAAAAAAGCACCTAGATAACTGAGAGTATCTGTACCAGTAATTAAGACAAACTGCCGCAAGCCCTGAGCATAAGCCTCTAATAATAAAGTATAAAAATGTACAAAGTCGTTTGGTGTCAGCTGGCTACTGTCTTTAATCAGCGTATTGTCCAACCAAGAGATAGCTGGTAGGTTATCAGTTTTATTATGCTCGCTCAGAAGCTGTTGCAAAGCTGGCAAGAACACATCAGCATCAAGTGGCGCTAAAGGGCGTCCATAACTACCAAATGTACCTCCAGCATAAATAAGCTGAATAGGGGTTAACACAGAGGGTTTTTGCTTTAAAGAGGTAGAAGATGCTGGCATGAATCACCGCCCAGAATAGGATGAGTAATAACCTAGATTACCACAGGACGTGCAACGCTAAAATAGAAACAAGCATCCTATTTTCACAGAATGCTTGTAAAGAGCACGTTGGCGCTTAGTCTAGGCGTGAATGACTTTTACAGCACTTTAAGCGGTACGGGCAAGCAGCGCTTGCGCTTGACTTTGTTGTTCGCTGTTACCTTGCATGACAACTTCATTAAGCAAGCGTTTAGCACTATCGTACTCACCCAACTGCAGGTATTGCGTTGCCAAATCTAAAGTAACTTGGTTATTGTCTAAAGTTTTGACAAAATCAAAGTCAGCATCAAACTGCGCGGCAAAGTCAGCTGATGCCCCTAGCGCCACTGGAACTTGGCTGTGTGTGTCTGCATCTTCACTAAAACTGATAGCATCAGTATCATCGCCTTCAGTGGCTACTGGGGTATCAGCAGACGGTGAAGAGATCAATGCATCAAAATCAAAGTCAAAGTCATCATCGATCAGCATGTTGTCATCAGCTGGTGCGCTATCCTGTATAGAGGTATCAGTTGTCGCTGCTGTTACGTCTTCAGTTGTCGGCTGTGTATCAGTATTAATGGCAGTATCAACATTAGTATCTATATTAGTATTAATAGATATTTCGTCATCAAAACTGAGCTCATCAAGTTGCGATATGGTGTCTGCAACTCCCATGCCTAAGACACTATCAGCCTCTTCTGTTTGAGCGTTAAAGTCGCTTAAAGTATTAGCTTCATCTTTACGCTCTTCTTCATCTTCTAAGAAGAGCATAAAATCTTCGCTACTATCTATCTCTGTATTTTGCTCAGCTTTCTCGTTCTCTTGAATATCAAAATCATCTGCTTCTCTGGTAAAGTCCTCTAAGTCCAAAACAAAGTCATTTTCTAAGCTGATGCTCTCTTCAGAATGGCTTTCTTGTGCATGAGTTTTAGGGGTTTCTTCTACAAAAAGATCAGTATCTGCAGGGGAATCGAAATCAAATGTAAAGTCATTATCAATGTTTTCAACAGTACTGGAGGGCTTTTCAAAAGTCTCGT
Organism: Psychrobacter sp. H8-1; assembly: GCF_904846575.1. Taxonomy (NCBI): domain Bacteria; kingdom Pseudomonadati; phylum Pseudomonadota; class Gammaproteobacteria; order Moraxellales; family Moraxellaceae; genus Psychrobacter; species Psychrobacter sp. H8-1. Next base: position 2,014,073 of record NZ_CAJHBG010000001.1, on the reverse strand, counting down.
CTGCACTGATGTCAAACTCAGTGTTATCAGAGCCAGCATGAGAAGTCTCTGAGTCACTGACTTCTAGCTCCGATGTTTCGAGGTCGTCTAAAGTAAGAGCAAATCCATCATCATTAGCGTTATTATCAGAGTCAATGTGCTGTGCATCTACAGTCTCACTTTGTACATTTAGATCGAGTGTATTGAAGTCATCTGAATTGTCGAAGCTATCTACATTTTGGATAGGTTGGGTCTGCGTAGCTTGCTGCGATGTAGAAAGGTCAAAGTCTATACTTTCAAAGTCTGCTTCCTTGTCAGCTTGCGGTTGTACTGGCGTATTCTGTACTTGTTCTTGATCTAACAACGCTTTGAGCTGATTCGCTTCATCGATAGCGACTGTATCAGCGGATGAATGAATGGCATCATAGGTTTTATTAAAATCTTCATGCTGATTGGTAATAGCATAAATATTTAATAATTTAAGTGATAACTGCGTATCTTGCGGCTTGTCTTTTAAGCCACGTTCTAATGTCTCAATCGCTTTATCATAACGCTGCTGATCTATAAAACGCTGGGCGATGGTCAAAGGATCAAACCTAGTCGCACCTTGATCAATGACGCTTTGATCAGGACGGCTACTCTCTGTAGGTTTTCTTGCTACAGGTACACTAGTAGCCGTGCTTTTACTGGCTTTAGTAATAGACCTAGTGGGTGGTTTTTGCGCTTTATTTCTACGTAGTAATAATACTGCCAACAGTATAATGACCATTAGGCCTGCAACGATATTTAGCATGTTATCCATAAATACTCCCACGCCTATGAGGGCTGTTTACAGCAATGAGGCTGAACAGCTAGGCAATTATTGATTGCGTAATTTTTTTAGACGAGCTTCAAGCTCAGCCAGTTTTTGATTTTGTAATTGTAACTTTTGGGCATAACTACCAAGGGTGTTTCTGGTAGTTGCTACCCGCTTAGCTTGATCTGCTGTGTTTTGTCGAGCCGATTTAAGGGTGGCTAAGATATCAGTGCTTAAGCCGCTTCCAGTTGCCGCTGCTGCTTTGGTTTGGGTGCCATCTGCGCTACCATCACGACCAGGAGCGAGCACTGAAAATCGTGCCTGTGGTAGTTTTTTGGTGGTGGTCCGCACAGGCTTATCAGTGTCTTTAGCTGAGGGCTTTGTCGTAGCGGGTATGGGTTTCGAAGCCACTTTTGGTGTATTACTATCAGTTTTTGATAAAGGTTTTTTCTTATTACTGTCCTTTGCTTTGGCTGAATGACTCTGCGAGTAATACTGTCTTTGGGCAGCAATGGCAGTTTGTAAGCTCTGCTGTGAAGGCACAGTGTCATAATCAGGAAGTTTTAACTGAGCATCAGCTCTTAGCAAGTCGGCATCTCGTGCAATAAAGGCGTCAGGATTTTGCTCTTTGATTTGCGTCATGACGGTTTGTACGTCTAGGTTGTTTTGCTTAGCAATCTGCTGAGAGATAATCCACAGGTTATCATTACGCTGTACGGTATAAATGCTTGCTGCGGCAGCTGTATTATTTGCTACTGTGGATGAGGTAGGTGCAGCAGAATTACTGCTAGCTGCAGGTTGCATCGCCGTTTCTGCTGCCAGTGCGGCACTGGTAGTAGCGCCTTTCTCTTCGGAGGGCTTCTCATCAGCGTCACTCTTCCCAGCGCCAATCATCAAAGGTGTTGACTGACTAACAATGCTTTTATCCGTATTTTCTTTACGAGCATCTTTTTTGGCTTGAATTTGCCGTGTCACTTGGATATTTAAAATATCTAATTGTTTGTTGTCAATGTTCACCGCTGGCACAGTATTGTTTTGAGTATTGGCCTCTAAAGGTGTTTGTACAGGAGTACTAGGCTCTTGTGCCGTAACGCTGTTATTAGTCGGCAAGCTTGTGTCACTATTTTTTTCAATACTATTAGTAGTAGCGTTCAACGTGTTTGCTGTTGCAGTATTGCTAGCCTTAGCAGTCGAACTAGTGTTGTTCAAAGCGCTGACATTAGCACTGACATTATTTGCATCATTGTTATTGACCGAAGTACTGTCAGCTTTACTCCTCGGTGCGATATTGGGCTCAACTGTTTGCGGCGCACGGGCAATTGTGCTTGGTATACTTGCCGTTTCAGCTGCTTTGAAAGGCGGTAAAGCAGTCGCACTCATCGTTGGTAAGGTACTTGCGGCAGAGGTTTTTAGAGTATTGTTTTGTGGTAAGGTCTGAGTTTGTGGTTGTATCGGCGCGTTAATGTTTGGCTCTGTAAATAATGGCGGCGGTGCTCCACGCTTTACCGCCAAAGGCTGGGCAGTGGGGTTTGAGACGACTGGTAGATTTGGTTTTTTTGCACCAGCAATCACACTATTTGAAGGTTTAACAGGGACACTATTACCAAGTGGCATGAGTAAGGTCTTCGGCATCACATTACGTTGGCCACTATCATTAATCGCCAGCACCACATCCGCAAACGGCATCGATACAGGCTGTGAAGTATTGATAAGCAGCTGACCAGTCGTCGCCGAGGTTGGTATGAATCGCACCGACATTGAGGCAGTGGGAGTCAATCCCATTTGTTGATAGACGACAGGGCTTGCAATACTGGCTGCAAAGTCTTGAGCGTTGATGTCGCTGACCGCAATACTCGCGGCCAAGGGCTCGTGCTGGGCGGAGGTAATGATTGTTTTGCCCATAGTGGCAGCTTGTGCAGCAGGCAACAATACCGTAGAGCTTACTGAGTATAGTAGTGCGATTGACACCGCGCGATGGATACTGGTCAATCGGTGAGGTAAATGCCAAGACATGCGCAGCCCTTTTATAGTGACTTAGAATAATGATTGGTAATAACAATGATGATAATGTATCAATGTTGTTATAACAAAATAGTATCTAGTTTACCAGTTTAATTGATAGGCATTGCGGCCAATACAGGTAACTGCTGCTTAACTTCCCGATCAATAATCTACTCTATCGAGTAGCATGGCATCGCCGTAGCTAAAAAATCTATATTGATTGTCAATGGCGTGCTGATAAGCACATTCAATTGCACTTTTACCTGCAAATGCTGATACCAACATTAATAGAGTAGATTTAGGTAAATGAAAGTTGGTCAGCAGCCTATCGATCACCCCAAACTTAAAACCAGGATAAATAAAAATATCTGTATCTCCTGACCAACTCGCCACAAACTGTCTGTCATCTGCCGTTTTTTGATAAGCCGTCTCTAAAACACGTGCAACAGTCGTGCCAACTGCAATGATCTTTTTGCCATTGGCATGAGTTTGATTGATTAGATCGGCTGTGGCTTGTGGTAAGTGCGCGTACTCACTGTGCATCGTATGGTTGAGCAGATTGTCTGTTTTCACTGGCGCAAAGGTACCTGCACCTACATGTAAGGTCACAAAGGCAGTGTTAATGCCTTTATCAGCCAACGCAGTTAAAATAGTGTCATCAAAATGTAAGCTCGCCGTGGGCGCGGCGACGCTGGCAAGTTTTGCAGGATCATGAAAGACGGTTTGGTAGCGTGTATTGTCAGTAGCATCAGCATGGCGCTCAAAGTAAGGCGGTATTGGTAGTTCTCCATAACGCTCTAAATCAGGCAAGATAGGCGCATCAAAGCCCAAAACGAACAAGTTGTCTTGTCGACCGATCATCACACAGCCCATATTTTCGTCAGCTAACCACAAGCGCTGCCCAAGCTTTGGTGCTTTGCTGGCTTTTACATGACAAAGGGCGATGTGTTGCTGTGCAGAAATCACCTCGCTGTCAATGTCGAGGTTTTCTGTATTTGCGCTTAAAGTTTCGCCATCTACTAAGCGCTCGATTAGGACTTCAACACGGCCACCCGTGTCCTTTTTTCCGAACAGTCGCGCTTTCATTACTTTGGTATCATTAAACACAATCAGATCGCCAGTATTGAGTAGTGAAGGCAACTCAGTAAATATATAGTCTTGTGGCTGGTTTGTTTGCTCTTTTTGCTCGCTAGCAGGTAAATATAAGAGCTTGGAAGCTGAGCGCTGTGTTAAAGGGTAGCGGGCGATAAAGCTGTCAGGTAGCTCATAATCATAATCAGCGACGCTAAGATAGGTAAGTGTGCTATCAGTATTTTGATGATTGGTTTCTGAATTTGGATTGGTCATAGTAGAGTCGTTAAATAGGTGAAAATTTTGGCGTCAGTTTAGCAGAAACCCGCCAAGAACGTGACAAATTCCTAGTGATCATAAGTTATAAGATTGGTATGAAAATATTAAATAGCCTAAGCGTTATTAGATACACAAAGTCGTCCAAACGTTGTCATTTAATCACAGCCATCTAAGTTTTCATGATATCTGCATTTTTTAGATATAAATTAAAAAGACAGTTAAAAATCTAGGGTCTGTTGAACACTCAAATATTAGGGCTGCTGATAGATAAAATCGCACCAAACTAGGCGCAAACCGACGATAATATCTAGACCTTAGCTAGGTTTGTAACACTGTTTGGGGTGATTTTAGCATCAGCCCTTCGGGGCGGGACTATTTTTTGCCAATACATGGTGAAATTGTCTACCCTAGAATGACTAGGCGTCAAAAATTTCACTGCGTATTGCCTAAAAAATAGTCACCGCCAGTACCACATTTGAATGTTCAACAGACCCTAATCAAATAAATCTAACTGCGGTAGGGTTTCGGTCGCAAGCGCTAAGGAAGAGTAGGTCACACCGACCAATCTGATCGGCAAGTCGCGCGGTATATCCAAAAACAGCTTATCTAACCAGTAATGTGCCGATTCGGCACTGCTAAAAGCCGTAGATAGAGTATGTGAGCGCGTAATTTGGGTGAAATCAGCGTATTTTATTTTGAGGGTAATGGTATAAGCAATCAGCTGCTTATTATGCATTTGATGAAAGGCGTCGGCATTTTGTGCATATATTTGCGGCAGTAACTCGGTATCGTTAATTAAATTGTCTCTAAAAGTGGTCTCTGAGCCAACTGATTTGTGTTGGCGCTCAGATTTGATTGCTCTCTCGTCGCGCCCATGCGCAATATCATGGTAAAACTGTCCGCGCTTACCAAATTCATTGATGAGCAACTCAGGTGGCACTTGACGAAGGTCAGCGCCATTACTCACTCCCATTGCGTGTAAGCGTTTGGCCGTGGCTTTACCGATACCATGAAAGCGCTCTACGGGTAACGCACTGATAAAAGCCTCTGCATCCGCTGGGGTGATGACAGCCGTACCATTGGGTTTGTTCAGATCAGAGGCAATCTTTGCGAGCATTTTATTAAATGACACGCCTGCTGAGGCAGTCAGACCAGTCTGCTCTAATATCTGCGCCCGCAGCCAATTGGCCATCAATGTGGCTGAGCCTTGATGGGCTTGCAAGCCTGTGACATCCAGATAGGCTTCATCCAATGATAATGGCTCAACGTGAGGCGTTAAGCGGTGCATAATAGTGCGGATTTGGGCACTGACAGCGCGGTAGACATCAAATCGTGGTCTTACGAATATCACCTCTGGGCAACGTTTGCGTGCTTCGTAGCAGGACATGGCAGAGCGTACTCCAAACGGCCGTACCTCGTAACTGGCAGCGGCTACCACACCGCGTCCGCTCGGATCCCCACCAACCACTAATGGCTTGCCGCGATACTGCGGAAAGTCACGCTGTTCGACACTGGCATAAAAAGCATCCATATCGAGATGAATAATCTTACGTGGGGCAGGGATGATAGAGTCTGTCATGCGCTCTATTTTACCTGAATTTGTGCTTGGGTTTTAGTGTTGCTTTCCGACATAAATTTGTGCGTCAAAAGCTAGAGGGTTGATGGTGTTTATGTTTTTCAGAGCAGCTAGCCAAACAGTTGATAATTAGTTCTGAATAATTAGTCAAAAAACTAAGTTAAACTGCGCCTGCAATCAAAAACACTGCACATACAGTCAATTTATTTCTTCAAGTATTCTCTATAGTTAAATGACTATCCTCTAATCTAGCAGCTTTAGTTATAACTATGTTATGGAAGTAAAAACCTTTACAGGACGTAAAGGGTGAGGTTGGTTGCGGTTGTTGCAGGAATTAGAAGTCGATGCGTTGAGTAAAAACTATCGCATCAATGCTAGAGCCGATAATGACAGAGTAAAAAGCAACCAGCAAATTATCATAAGGAGCATGATATGGCAGGTGTGATTCAACCAAAGAATACAGGACGTAATACTTCTGATATTCCCTCTGATCCTAACCAAGAGCTGGTCCCTATCGAAGATCGAGCCACCAGAGGCTCGCTCACTATGGCATGGTGGGGAGTATGTAGTGCCATGTTTTATCTGGTCATTGGTATTGCTATGGCAGAGAACTATGGCACTAAAAATGCAATTATTGGTTTATTGATAAGCTGTGTGGCTTATGGCGTTATCAACGGAGTCATTACTCGCTATGCCATTCGCACTGGTATGTCGGTGGCATTGTTTTCTCGAGTCCTATTCGGTAATAAAGGCGCGGCTTTAGCTACCTTGATATTTTTTGCTACTGCCATGTATTACGCTGTCTTTGAGGGCTCTGTCATTGCGGTCACTTTTCATCAAACCTATCCATCCTTGCCCTATTGGCTCGCTGCTTTGATAGTCGTGGCCTATAGTGTACCTATGATTATGGGTAGCGTGCAAAACTGGCTAGATAAACTAAACGGCATACTGTTGCCGTTTTATTTAATTGGACTTATAGCTGCAGTAGTCATGGCAACCAACGAGTTTGGCTATAGCGATGCTTGGTTAAATGGAGGACCTGCTGAACCATCGCCTTTTGGTTGGTGGAATGTCGCTGTGTACTACATGGGTATATGGGTGTTGATGATGTACACTTTCGATTATGCCCGTTATGGTAAACAAGAAGACAGTCAGTATTTGTCTTGGTTCAATTTTGGCATACCTTTTTACTTAGTGGCTTTCTTTTTGAGTGGACTAGCAGGTATTTACTTAGTTAGTACCATTCCTATGGAGGGTGAGCTGTCAGAGGTATCAATCACGTTAAGTCTCGTCAAGCTAATGGGTATATTTGGTCTGATTTTTGTTGTCATTACTCAGACTCGTATCAACACTGCAAATTACTTATTAGCTACTACCAACTTACAAGCATTTCTTAAAGATACCATTAATATCAACATTCCAAAATACGTCGGTGCTCTATTGATTGGTGCATTTATTTTTGTACTCATGCTGTTAGATGTGTTCAATTACTTATTACAAGCTTTGGCTTACCAAGGCGTGTTTGTAGTAGCTTGGGTGGCTATTGCATTGACTCATATTTTGTACCCAAAAAGAGAAGCTGTCTTTGGTGCTGTACCTGTTATTGATCCGCAACGCATACCAGCCTTTGATAAGTCAGGATTGATAGCTTGGATCGTTGCTTCGATAGTAGGAATCGTATTGATGAATGTGGGAGGAAACTGGATCAATTGGTATGCAACATTAACTTTTGTTACAGCGACTATCTTGTACGCCATATTAATGCCTAAATATCAACAAAATTTTTTGCAGTCACCAATAAAAGCAATAACTTGATAACAACAGAAGTAAGGTTTTGTCGATATCGTCATTATAGAATAAAGAAAATACACCTTGAGGGGTGTTTTTTTGCTATAACTATAATAGCTTTTCGACTCATTTAAATGCGATCAAGCGGTATTTATAAATATATTCACAAATCCATCTGTTTTTTTAAGATGGTTTTTGTCTTTTTAAAACTATTGTGTGTTGAACACGCCCAAATGTTAAACGAAATTTAGTGAGGCAAACTCTAGTAAATAGGCGTTGATTATCTGACATTTAAGGATAAATGCGGATGCAGTATGATATGGATTCGAATGAAACAATGAGTGGGTACGCTGAACGTACTTTTACCATGCAACAGCAGGCTAAAAGTCTACTGAGTGCGGATGGTTGGCAAGGTACTATCAATGACACATATTTTGATCTGCAGGTACAGTTTCAAAAGCCTAATCAATTTGTGGGTCAAATTTAAAAAGCTAATTTAGATCAAATGGGTATCTCAAGCTATCTGGCTGATCCAGTGCATTATCACCGTAATGGTAAAGACCTATGCCAGAATGACGACAGCATCTTGCTGACATTTCCACTTAAGGGTTCGGTCTCTTTTCAACAGCAAAAACGCGAGTTAATCTGTCATCCCGGCCAGTTCTTTATTGAGCTGTCACATCAGCCTTATAAGTTCTTTCACACTCAAAAAGTAGAGTTACAGGTTTTAAAGGTCCCTATAGGTAAATTAGCTGCACACCAACGTTTGATCGAGCAGTATTTCGCACAGCCTATTACGACTGAAAAAGGCTCTGGCAGATTGCTTAATCATCAAATCAATCAAGCATTACAGTTAGCCACTAGTCTGCAGTTGTCTGGTGTAGAATCACAATTGTTGGAGCAGCAACTGTTGGATTTGGTTATTCATACATTGCATCGTCCCACACTGTCTCTAGCAGACAGTGATGTATCAACAATAAAAGCGGCTCATCTACAGCGTATCGAAGGCTTTATCTATCAAAATTTGGCCAATCCAGACATCTCTCTGAAGCTAGTCTCACAAGCTTGTCATATTTCTGAGCGTTATATTCATCTGCTATTTCAAAACTTGCCTTATACGTTTGCGGAGTGGGTTAAGGTAAACAGACTGACAGTCGCTAATAAAATACTAATGAAAGGCAATCATAGCTCTGTTGCTGAAGTAGGGTATCAGGTCGGTTTCACTGATCAAAGCTACTTTTCACGCATCTACAAAAGGCACTTTGGTTTTTCACCCAAAGATACTCCCTCAAATCACTCAAATTTTCTTTAAAGCATTCAAAAAGCACCCTATAAAAACGGCACATTAAATGATCAAAGTAAAGTGTTTGAGGTTTAGCGCTTTTGAGCGATATCTAAGTCACTTGAATAAGCAAATAAAGCGGGTGCACCGCCCGTATGCCAAAACAAGACACTATCCGTTTTCTTGATTTTGCCTGTACGAATCATATCTATGAGGCCGCCCATCGCACGACCTGTATAGACAGGATCTAATAGTATGCCTTCAGTTTGCGCAGTCAGAGCAATGGCTTCATTTTCGAGTGCGCCAACCACGCCATACCCTTCGCCAACATAATCGGAGTTCAGTATAAAGTCTGACTCCGAAAACTCATAATCTGCACCGATGAGTTTTGCCGTGCTATTAGCAAGAGAGAGGGTATATTGATCAAAAGGCACTTTATCGGTTTCGCCTTTATCAATATTGATGCCCATTATTTGATAGGGTGAGTTGAACACTCTATTACCAAGCATTAACCCTGCTTGCGTGCCGCCAGAGCTAGAGGCAAAGACGATATGAGTAAATGTTTCGTTTATGCTTTCACGTTGCGATTCTAATTCTTTAAAGGCCTCTACAAATGCCAAAGCGCCAAGCTCGCTTGAGCCGCCATAAGTGACGACATAGACGTTTTTGCCTGCTTGGGCCAATTGTTCAACGATTTGAGGGATGTCTTCACCTTTACGGTGACTTCCTGCCCAGTGAATATGGCAACCAAAAATTTTATCCAGTAACAAATTGCCGCTTAATTGCTCAGGTTCTTCTCCACCCAAAACCAAATGGCACTCAAGCCCCAAGCTTGCTGCAGCGGCTGCCGTCTGGCGGCAATGATTTGACTGCGCAGCCCCTGCAGTAACGATGGTATCAGCACCTTTGGCAAGCGCATCACCGATAATAAACTCAAGCTTACGGGTTTTATTGCCACCGAGTGCCAGTCCCGTATTGTCATCTCGTTTCATAAAGATTTTAGGACCAGCAAGTTCTTTACTTAATCTGGTCAGCTCAATTAAAGGGGTGGGGAAGTAGCCTAATGACTGTCTTGGTATGTGGTTATAGTCCATGTGTTGTTCACTTTATAGTTAGAGATGTTATTAGGGCATGTCCTCAATTCAATCGAAGGATACCTAAATGGGCTAAAAATGGCTAAATCTTGCCAAACAGCGTTAAATAGCTAGGTAATATCCCGATATTATCTTCGCTATTTTCCTTGTTTGACGGCGATTTATCTCATTTTTATCTCCATTTTTAAAATGAGGACACGCCCTAGATTGAGTGTTATCTATTAGTGTTAATTATTCAAGTTATTCAATATTGATACTACACAATGCATGAGTATTAAAGAAACAGTTTTTTTATTAGACACAAAAAAACCCCAAACAATCTAATGTTTGAGGCGAAACTTGCTTAAACTCGAGAGTCTAAATTCGTTTTAAATATGGCGCAGCGGACGGGACTCGAACCCGCGACCCCCGGCGTGACAGGTTAGACCCACTATATTTCATTGATATATATTAAAGTGCTTTAACCTACAAACCCTTATGTATAAAGAGTTAAGAAGAAATTATCCAAATGATGTTTAGCGTCATTTAACGTTGTTTATCAAGTCAGATACACTATTTTTGGTCACTAATAATGTATAAAAATTATACTTTGACATAAAAAAACAGGTATATATTTTATACATTAACTTTAGACCGGTATCGCTAAAAGTGCATCAATACACACCCTTACTCCTCCAAAAATCGTATCACACTGTTTCATTATTAGCGAATGGCTACTGATCGCTGAACTAGATGTGGTTTTTACTGTTATACGGCGTGATTAAGATATCCCAAGTTTAGTTATACGGATTTGACGGCAGGGGTCATATTGAACAGGTCATCAGTTTATTATTGCCTATTGTGGATGATAAAAATATTGAACTAGAGGTGGATGTTACAGACAACAAAAGCGTCTATATTGATGAAACCCTTTTATTATTGGTCATAAAAAACATCATTCAAAACGCTATTGTTTATACACCTAATAATACGAAAGTAACGATTAAACAGTTTTTCCTATCCTCTAATCATAAATTAGAACATGACTTTGGCACACAAATAGTCAAACCATATTTGAAGAACAAATCCTCATCAATAATGAATCCAGTAGTGCTTCAAGTTATGGACTCAGGTATAGGTATTAATCCAAAAGACTATGCTAGTATCTTTGAGCCTTTTGTTCGATTAAGCCAAGCTGACAATCAGATGTTTACGTCAAAGGATAGATCAGATGGTGCCAGCAAAAAGAACTATAGTATTGAGGGCACTGGTTTGGGGCTATCAATTGTTAAAACCATTTGCGAACAATCAGGTATTGGTCTTTATCTTACAGAGGCTCAGTGTGATTTAGATAATACAAATGGTCATTCTGGACTTTGTGTTACCCTAATCATTTAAAATTACGCCAACTTAATGGCTAATATACGACTGGCGTAACCTAAACGAGGTTAACGCCATCACTTCTTATATAGCTATGGCTCTATTTCAGAAAACCTTCAGAAGTTTTCGATATATTGCATGTTATAACCCCCCCCTTTGTAGTCAATCAATCTTAAAAGTGCTATAAGGCAAGCGAGCGCAAGTAATACAATTGTAGGCTAAGCGAGCTTAACGCTTTAACAGTGGTTCGGCTATATTTCAAATCCTAGATATGTAGACATTCTCATGAGCAAAACCTCCTCTTTTTTTAATGCCATTAACCATATATTTAGAAGCACTACCAAACAGCAGTGGTTTGCTTTTATTTGCTTGCTAGCCGTACTGATCGGAATCGGTGTATTACTGCCTGATGAACTGCCCTTAGTACGTTGGTTTGCCGCTTATAATGCAGGCTTGGCATTAACTGCTATGATGGTTGCTTTTGTGATGGCGACTCGGCATCCTATTTTAGAGAGACTATTAGGGGGGTTAGATAAGCTTTATATATTGCATCGCTGGGCGGGTATGTTAGCAGTGATATGTATTTTCTTACACTGGTGGTTCGTTCCACAAACTGTCCACTATAGCGATAACACGCTAGTAGGTATAGGTAGTGATACAGGTGAATGGGCAACTTTGCTATTGTTAGGATTGGTTGCTATTAGTTTTACTAATTTTTTGCCTTATCGATTTTGGAAGTGGACACATAAATTGATGGGCGTGGTTTTTATTGTCAGTGTTTTTCATCTATTATTTGCTGTTAAACCTTTTGCATTGTTATCACCAATAGGCTTATTACTTATTGCAGTATCTATCGTTGGTATATGGGCATGGGTTTATTATGCTTTTGGTTTTAATAAATCAAAGCGTATGTTAGGCAAAGTTAAAGCGATAAAACACTTAGGCGACACCACTGAGTTTACCATCAGTCCTATTGGCAATGCTGTTCAATGGCAGGCAGGACAGTTTGCTTTTATTAAATTTCTAAAAAACAAAAACATACCGACTGAATCACACCCCTTTACTATATCGTCAGCGACACCATCAGACTTTACTCAAGATAATAAGAACAATATATCGAATGAAAAAAACTTAATCCATATGCCCAGATTTTCGGTTGCGGGTCTAGGTGACTATACAAAAAAATTGGGAGAACACATTAAGCAAAATGACTTGGTTGAGCTAGAAATGCCTTATGGCGACTTTATATTCAATCCAAAGCGTAAAACACAAGTTTGGATAGGTGCAGGCATCGGTATCACCCCATTTTTGGCATGGTTACACAGCACAATCAATACCGATAATATTGATGTATATTTTTATTATTGCGTGCGCACAAAACAAGAAGCCATTTATCACAACGAAATACTGTCACTGCTATCAAGTCATCCAAGTATTCAATATCAATTGGTGTTATCAGAGCAAGCAAGATTAACGCCACAAAGGATTTTGCACGATATAGAATATCTGGATAAAAAAGACATTGCAAAGGCTGGTGTTTATTTTTGTGGCGCTACTGCCATGCGTGAGAGTATCCGTACCACGCTTATAGAAGAAGGACTTGCTCCTAATGCGTTTCATTTTGAGCATTTTAACTTTAAGCCTTAGACTTCATTATGCCTTAGGTAACTGATAAAAATCACCCACAGCTTGCCATAAAATTCACTTAAGGATTACGTCTTTGAATTTTTGCTAGAACGCCACCTTCAGGGTGGTTTTCTAGTGAAAACGCTAAACCATATAGTTGGGTAATTCGCTCAATAATAGACAGCCCAAGACCACTACCTGTTTCGGTTTGACCTGCTGGACGATAAAAGCGTTCTTGAACGCGCTTAATATCTTTTTCTGCAATGCCTTTCCCATAGTCCCGCACGCTAATATAGTCAGATGCTAACGTTAGCTCAACGAGGATGTTAGTCTCTTTGTCATTACCCTCATAAATATGATCGTCAACGCTATTACTCCCATAACGAATGGCATTATCGAGTAAATTTCTAAGCAATAGTATGAGAAGCGTATCATCACCTGTCACCCCTTTTGATAAAGGTAACACTGCTTTATCATCAACTAGAATATATCGTTTTAAAGTCACACGCTTTTCACGCGCCTGTCGATGTACACTTTTTAAGGCTTGATTACTCACTTCAATCCAATCAACTTTATCCTCTTGGATAGGCGCATTGATATTACTTTCACTATCATTAGTTATGCTATCTAAGCGAGATAAGATAAGCAATTGTTCTACCAAATGAGTGGCTCTATCGACGGACTGAGATATTTTGTGTGCATGATGCTGTTGCTTTTCTCTGTCTTGCGTCATTGTCAGCACCTCACTTTGAGCTTTAATAGCTGATAAAGGCGTTCGCAATTCATGGGAGGCATCAGCAGTAAAGCGTTGCTCTTGTTCCATGGTCTTTTTGACTCTTAAAAACAAGCGATTCAAAGCTTGAACAAAGGGATTTAATTCATCTGGCACAGTTTTGTCTAAGACCGTCAAGTCACCTGCATTGCGTTTGTCTAATTCTAGAGATAAAACTTGCAAAGGCATTAAGCCTTTACGAATCGTCCATAGGGCAAATATTATTAAAATAGGGATGGTTAAAAAAAAGACTAAAAATATAGATAATATAGAGGTTTGTGTGATTTGTAAGCGTTCATCCCACTTACGACCGATAGCAATAGTCTTACCATCATCCATTTTTAGATAAAAGATACGATTGGCATCGGTCTGCCACCAATCATTGCTGTCAATGAAGCCTTCGGGGTCTGCTTTGATGGGGAACTGTCGACCCAATTCGCTTACCATTATCAAATTATTATTGTTATCCCAAACTGCGAAACCTGCATCTAACTGTGAATCATCCTCTTTTTTAGATAGCATCACATCAGGGATAACCTCTCCACCCTGTATATCCTTATTACCGATAATAGAGGCTAATAGACGTGCCATTTGCTCTATTTCAATATCATTTTGCCGATTTGTTTCATGAAAAATAGACACGCTTGCTAAGATTAATGCAATGAGCCAAATTAAAGGCAGTCCAACCAGCATCTTACGTAACAGACTGCCCTTAATGCTATTAGCATGGGTAATATGTGAAATATCGTCTAGGGTACTATGCCACCAAGACCGCTGAAGCGCTGCCTGAGAGTTTACTGCTTGGGGGGTTAGCGACTGCGCATCTAATGGTTTAGCGTCTTTAGATTTCACAAAATAATTCCTAATAGATAATATTTGTTGACTATAGATATGGCTCATTTATATAAGTTACAGTTTTGGTTTCTCATCAAGCTGATATCCCATATTTCGCCATGTTTTAATCAAAGATTTGCCAAACTTTTTACGCAGTCGGGAGATATAAACCTCTACTGTGTTACTTTCAATATCATCATCCCAGCTATATAAGCTCTCTTCAATATCAGCACGAGAGAAGATTTTATTTGGGTGTGACAGAAGTAAATCTAATAATTGATACTCTTGTTTGTTGAGCGCCACCGTTTCTCCTTTTAGGGTTGCTACTTTATTCGTACGATTAAGTGTTAATGTACCAAAATCAATTTCATTATTACTTTGTCCACGTTGCCGACGACTCAATGCATATAAACGAGCGACGACTTCTTCTATCGCAAAAGGCTTACAAAGGTAGTCATCTGCACCTGCGTTTAATCCTGCCACACGCTCTGGCAGAGCATCACGAGCAGTCAGAATGAGGACAGGAGTTTTAATCCCTCGACTTCGCCAGTGGTTTAGCAACGCTATCCCATCAATATTTGGCAAACCTAAATCTAAAATAATAACTTCGTAAGGCGCTGTATCAGGCGCATGCAAGCCTAACGCACCATCTGTTAGCCAATCCACATTAAAGCCCATCTCACTTAAGCCACTTGAGAGAGCATCGCCAATGCCCAAATCGTCTTCAAGTACCAATATTCGCATATTAACCTTCACACTCTAGAGTTTTTTAAATGCTGAGTATAGCAAACCAAACTGAAGGGTTTCTGAACCAGTATAAAAGGATAAATAAATTAAAAATAGTGCCAGACATTCAGAAAACCTTCAGTTTTCATAGATATATTTGTCTCATTAGTTTTAAACATTCAAATAGCTACGGCTGTTTAGGATTTATCTTTTAAAGGCACATCATGAACACATCTATAGATAATCTAATAAAAGACAGTCAAACATTTACTAGTCAAGCCAATGATATTGCGAAAAATGATGTTCAGGCATATGATAAAAAACTAACGGCTATTGAATTGAGTCAAAGTCAAAATGGCACTGACAACCAAGTTTCTCCTTATCAAAATATATCACTCAAAAGATGGATGATTGCGCCAACCTTACTATTGGTTGGATTTTTTTTAACTATTTTTATAGGCAGTGACGGGTACACATCAATTGAGGGGTATTGGCAGTCACAAATGAACACCTTCCTATTCTTAAATACTCAAGCGTTGACTGTCTTGCCAGCAGAGGTTTGGGGTAATATAAATATGTTAGGTGATACCTCTGTTTTGCTAATGTTATTGTCTCCAATTTTACTCTACCAAAAGCGAGTATGGTTACTCATATTAGCATCAGCACCTATTGCGACATTTGCCTCAGCGATAGGTAAGCATTTATTAGATGTTCCTCGCCCTGGCGCTGTATTAGAGGCAGAACAATTTATAGTCATTGGTGATTTTTTGACAGCACACAACAGCTTACCATCAGGTCACACCATAACAGCATTTACAGGAATTATTGCCATCGTTATCGGCTTATCCCCTAAAATAAACAATAAAACTCAAGCCGTGTGGGTGATATTTGGGGTTCTTTTTGCAGGGGTTGTTGGTTTAGCAAGAGTCGCTGTCGGTGCGCATTGGTATTTAGATGTGGTTTTAGGGGCGTGCTTAGGCTGGTTTTCAGTAATCATGGGTATCGCTTGGTTTAACAAGTATCATCAACACTGGACATCACTACTCACAGGCAAATCTATGCTGATAATCATCGCCTTGCATTTGTCGTGCTCCATTCTACTAATGGTTAGAGCTGGTATTGGTGTCAGCAGTGGTTGGCAGATGTTAATAATCTCTGGTGTGATAGGCATATTTGTCAGCTTATCATTACTAATGACACATTTAAATAATATAAATTGGTTATCTGCTCCTAGTGCCAATCCTAATTTACCTAAGATAAAAAGCACTTAAGTGAAAAGCTTCTTAGATACAGAAAACCTTTTTATATTAAGCGCATAAAACACTTAACAAAAATAATAATAATTAGAAAATAATAATAATAATGCTTTCTCCACAGGAAGTCAGTCTAACAGCTGACTTCTTTTTTTTGACATAAAAATTATAAGTTTATTGAGTCATTCAGAAATCATTCAGAAACCCTTGCTAAACTTTAAAAATCAACATGCACTTCACAGTTTTATCTAGCCAAGGAATACACAAAATGAATATCGCAACCGCAGGCAATCCTTTTAGTATCGTTATTATTACCCTTAATGAATCTGAGCGAATCGAAAATCTATTATCTGATATTGCTAAGCAAACTTATCAAAACTTTGAAGTTATCGTTGTCGATTCAGACAGTAATGACAATACAAGAGATTTAGCAAAAGCGTTTGCCGATCGTATTCCAAACTTGACCATTCACAATATGCACACCAAAGGCGTCAGCTTAGGGCGTAACACAGGGGTGAAGCTTGCCAAACATGAACGACTGTTATTTTTAGATGCCGATGTTCGTCTTGAGCCAGACTTTTTAGCCAAAGCAGAGACACATCTAAGTGCCAATGGTATTGAAGTAGCAGGTGTGTATATGAGTGCTAAAGACTTGCCACTACATTATAAGATTGCGTATATCGGATTTAATGCGGGCATGTATTTAACTCAATTTGGATTTCCCACAGCAGTAGGGGCTTGTATTTTATCAACCAAACGAGCACATCAACAATTGGGTGGATTTGACCAAGAGATTCAGCTTTGTGAAGACTGCGATTATGTCAAACGAGCGTCTAAGACATGGCGGTTTCGATTTATCCCTGTGGCTTTCTCTTTTGACCCAAGACGACTTAAACAAGATGGATTTTTTAGCACTGGATTAAAATATTTGCATGCAAACGTTCGTAGATTCTTCTTTGGAGAACTCAAGAACAATGAAATTGAATATAAATTTGGTCACTATGAAGCTGATTCAAAACCGCTAGAAAATAAACGCATTATTAGCTCTTAAGCACAAACCATCAGCATAATTTTTAGACACAATCTTTAGGCAAAAATCATCATGTCTATATTTATTTTACTTTTGGGTGCTTTTTTCGATGCAGTTATTGGCATTAACCTGTTTGTACACGGTGAGCCTTTTTTACTCACTGCGGGTTATCAGCTATTCCATGGTTCATGGCTTGGTGTATTAGCGGTAGCAATGGGCGGTTTTATTGGTGACCAAACCAGCTTTTTTATTGGTCGTAAAATGGGTACTAACGCTCAACGTTGGCTTATTAATTGGCAACCAAAAACCAAACGTCCCATTGCCCGATTTCGTCTACTAATGCGAACAAAGGGTAATTTCTTGCTTATGTTCGCGCGCTTACTAGGACCCGTCGCATGGGTTGTGCCTTTTTTAGCAGGTAGTCAACAAATCAAATGGCAAAGATTTAGCTTTTTTTCAAGCATAGGTTTGATCTTAGGTGTCGGACTTTGGGTATTTTGGGGATACCTCTTAGCCTCAGGTATCGATATCAGCTTGCTTCTATTTCCTAATGTGAGTATATGGCTGGCGGAATTTAATATATTTTTAATAGAGCATCAAAGTGCGTTGATAATATTATTATTGGTATTTTTAGTGATGCTAAGCCGTAGATTTTGGTCTATACCTTATTATAAAACGTCGATAATAATAGTTTTATTAGGGGGCATTGGCTGGCAAAATTACAACCATTTTTTTGATAAAAGTGATGATTTTATTAATACTTCGTCGTTGGTGTCTCAGCCATTGCATACAAAAATCACTGATTTAGAGGTATCACAACAATCATCAAAACCGCTATTGAATAATAGATTGAATGATAATTTAAAAACGTATGCGGGTCAGTCATACGGATATGAAGCACAAGGCATAAATATTGTGTTTAATGGCGATAATCCAAAAGGTTTAATGCAAACCATAGGCTGGATAGAGAATAAGACCTTTTCTCGTAACGAGCTTGAAATTAGTGACTATTGGCAGTTGCTGAAAAATAAAACACCACCTGTTTCTGATTTGTTTTGGCAAGGTCAGCCACAAAATTATGCCTATCAAAAGGCAGGAACGTTAAGTAAACGAGTACATATCCGCTGGTGGTATGCAGGAATAAATCCTGACAATGATAAAAAGCAGTGGCTAGGTGCGATTAGCTATGATGATGGATTAGCAGTGACTTTCCACAAAGGTATCCCAACATTATTGCATAAGGTGGATGCGGATATAGATAGTCAAAGAGATAGCTTTGCTAAGGAGGTCTCTCAACATGCCAGCAATTTTAACACTCAGTTATTGACTATAGGGCAACCTGTTGTTGAGGATGGTCTACACGATTATTTTTCAGATGGTAAAGTGTTGTTGGTTTTGTAGAGATCCTCTTATCATTAAGTCTGTGAATGCGGTAACGATTATCTGATATTTTGGTTGCTTCAATATCACTTAAGTCAAATCGGATACCAAGGTAACGAGTTGATGGGTTCGGGTCAAAAAAACCCATACCTTGTTTAAAAAATTTATGAGTGGGTTGCGCATTCTCTTGTTTAGCTACTCCCTTATTTTTTATTATGAGATGTACACTAACTTGCTAATTTAACTTGTGGCAATTGAACTGCTATTATCACTGTTTATAGTATGAAAGCTACCTAGAGCATTCCTAGACACTCTAGCAATATGTTTTACATCTGGCAATCCGCTCCTGTCTTTTTCGAATTTGGTCACAAAATGGTCACCCCAGCCTATAAATAGTGTCACCGAGGGTTTGGTCACCGTAGTTTTTCTTAATGCATTATTAGAAGAACTTAATAATTTTTCATTGTTTAAACTTTCAGTAACACCCGCGACGTGACAGGCTAGAACTACCATATTTCGTTAAGTTACTTTAATCTACGTTAACCTATAAGTCTTTGTATGATAAGGCCTGTAGGGGTTATTTCCTTAAGACGTTTAGCGTACTTTAAAGTGCTTTGGTTAAGCTATAAACTATATAATGGTCACTTATAATGTATAATATTTATACTTTATGTCGGTTTATAAGTATAAAAATTATACAATAATATTGTGATAGGGCCTAGTGGTTGATACTATGACTGCGCTCCTTAAGTAGCTTTTTGACTGATTCTATGCGCGGTCTAATACTTTCACCTACCAGTAAAATAGAAGCTTCATAGCGGCTAAAATGATTGCTTTTATCTCTCACCGCTGACAGCCAATTAAATGACCCCTCTACTAGTACCATTCCTTTGTCTGTTTCAAACATCATTGATTTTGAGTGAATACCGTCAATCACTTTAATACTCACACCAATGTTTTGTAAAATCGATATAGCTTCTTTAGAGTTTTTTCTGCGCGTCTTTGTGTTATCGATATCCAACTTAGCATCGCAATACACAATAACCACGACGCCTCTACTAACAGCGTTTTTCAGTTCTAGTTTTAGATGATCTGATAACGCGTTGTCTGATAAAAAAGGAGATACAATGACTAACTCATTGATTGTTCTTTTACAAGCTTCAATAAGTATTTCATCGTGACGATCAAGCTGATTAATGTGCTCTTTAATAAGATTAGTATAAACTTTAGAAGGTTTTCCTTCTCCAACGAGGTCATAGACGAAACTGTTATCAATCTGTGCATCCTGATTGTTTAATAACCATTTTCCCAGGTTTCCTAGCGGCGTACGCGGCAATATCGCAAGCGTTTCCATATTGCCAAATAGTACAAAGTAGTCTCTTGCACGTGAGACGGCTACATTAAGCAAGTTATATTGGCTATTTATAAAACTTACACTGTCATTTGGACTAGCAACTAAAGAAAATAGTATAAGCGGTCTTTCAGCACCTTGAAGCGCATGCGCTGTGCCCACGGTTATTTTTTGGTAAGTCGACTTATACTGACTTAATGCTTCTTTTATCTCTAAAGTCTGCGGTTTAAATGGTGTCACTACA
The DNA here is from genome assembly GCF_904846575.1 of Psychrobacter sp. H8-1. Lineage (NCBI taxonomy): Bacteria > Pseudomonadati > Pseudomonadota > Gammaproteobacteria > Moraxellales > Moraxellaceae > Psychrobacter > Psychrobacter sp. H8-1. The sequence continues at coordinate 1,993,632 of NZ_CAJHBG010000001.1, read as the reverse complement.
GCTACTATGTCATGGATATCCTTGCCATATTCTTTCTCTAAAACCTTGCTATTGGTATTAATCCAAGCAGCTATTGCTAATGCCTCTAAAGCATTAATACGACTTTTTCCACGGTGCTCACTGGCATAATCAATATGAACATAGCCTTTATTACCTAAAATAAACTCAAGGTTAACATCTGGCTTTTTACCACGCATAGGTTCAAGCTGACCACTATAAACATAGTCATTACAATAAGATATGATCTGATCGACACAACGTCTATGCTCAGTCAATAGCAAACCATTAATTAAATCTTTGCTGTCAGTACTATTTGTAGGATTATCTTCGTAAATATTGGCATATTGAGCCATTTTCATGAGTGAGCCGCAGCTACCAAGTTTTCCTTGAGACTCGTGTATATTAAGTTGGTTCTCGCTTACATCGTCAAGATCTTCACATACGTATAAGCCATAGTTCACAGTATCCATAGGCTTACTGACAGAATATATAGGTTCTATTTGTTTGGTATCACCAACTACTAGCGCAGTTTTAGCCAAAGAAAACGTAGGTAATGCGATATCAGGCGCAACTTGTCCTGACTCATCAACTATCAAATAATCATACAATTCATCATAAGAGCGCTCTTCTTTACCGTTAAAATATCGACTGTACTTTGGCGCGGAATAGAACGTAGATATAAATATTGGCGTGAGACAGGCATAACGTTGCAGTTTTGCTTTGTATGTTTGAAGTCCATACTCGGCATTAGACTTATCAGTAATTTTAGCCAGTTTCGATATATAATCAGCTTCTCGATAATGCAGAGCTAGCCAAAATGCTTCATAGCGATAGGAGATGTCCAATCTAATATTAATATCTTCTTGGGCGCTCAGGTTCCTATACTCTTCGCCAGTCTTATCATAGAGCGTATTTAGTTTAGATTGATAAGTACGATTCCAGTCTATAACTAAATGATGCCAGTCTTGCTCAAGCTTATCGATACCTTCTTTGAGAGCAATCTTTGATGTCAAATCATCTTTTTGCACCAGTAGCTTCTCATGGTTTTTGATCAGTAAGTTATCTATATGCTCTATAATATGATGGTGATTACTCCAGTCAGTCACCTTGAGTGCTGAAATATCCACTTTTGAGATAATAAGCTTAAATTGACTGGCCCGTCTGTGCTTTAAAAATGGTAAAAAACGAAATAATTTGGCGAGGAAAGGTTGCGAGTCATAAGTTTGATATAGAGCCTCTTTACTTTGTTCCCAAGTTTTCGTGTTGTTAGCCAGCTCGCTATAGTGTTGACGTGATTGAGTAATGGCATTATGCAGTGCATTAACACTCTCAAAACCCGAATAGTGCAGTATTTGCTCAATGTTACTGAAATTTGACACAGTATCTAAAGCTGAGACAATCTGCTGTTGACGTTTGAGAATTTCAGACTTTAATAACGTTTTTGCATGGACAACCGAACGGATGGCTGTGCCTAAATAATCTTGTGCATTTTTGAGAAATGATGCTTCAAGTTCATCTGCCGAGCGCTCTTCATAGTCCCCAAAGAAGCCTACTGTTTTGTTCCTATCACCTAAAGCATACATCAAATACTCTTTAGACTTTTTAGATGACATGTACAGACCAAGCGAAGAGATATCTGGTAACCAGCGATTGGTAAGAAGGTCATCATCGTCAGGAAGCGCGAATCCTGATAGTATGTTGGTAATGGCTTGATTGTTGGTTGAGCTTGCCATGATCAACGGAGGCGGTTTGTCATCTATAACATGCTGTACGGTTAGATTAGCGACGATAGACTGTAATAGCGTTGTTTTGCCTGTACCAGGTGGACCATTAACAGCGATTATTTCGCCTTTAGCATGAGCATTAAAGGCACACATGCTAACTCTCTGTGATTGTGATAACGGGAATTGCCCACTAAACTGTCCAATGTGGTTTTTATCATTCAATACTTTTTGCGGTTTAGGATATAGCTGTTTAGACACTGGTTTATCATTGATGATATTTGATAATAATTTTAAGGTATCAGTAGCGCTATCTTCTGTGAGCAGATGCTTATAGAGTGTAAACACATTGTTAGCCATACCACGTTTTGGCGCAACTTCTACACATAAATGACACCTCTCAAGACTGTTAAACTCAACAAAAGTCTTTCCTGTAATTTTACGAAATAGCGCTTCGCACTCTTTCCAATGACTCTCAATACAGTTGCTATCAAATTTAAACGATGCTAAAGCATTATCGACGGTAGCTATATCCGACAGGGCAGTATAGTTTTTGGGGTTTGGAGATAGGTAGTCACGAACAAAGAACGGCTTTGAGTTTGGTTTATTACCAGAATTTACAAATAGCTTTCCGTCTCTATCCATTTTGACGATAATCCAAAATAGCTCTACGGACTTATCTTCAGTATATTGATCTTCTACGACTATTTTTGATTGTGCAGGACAAAGCGCAACCTCTATGCTAGTGTCGTCCTGCCTTGCCTGTGCTTGACGCCATAGCTTGTCAGCAAGAGACTTGTCTAACTCCTTGATACAGTGAAAGCTATCTCGTATAAGCGGGTCATTAATAATTTCAATAGGTTTAATTTCAGCGTATTTTAAAGTTTTATACCAATAAGTTAGCCAACGATTATTAGGTGATTGCATATATTTCAGGAGCTCTAATTTAAAATGGATCAAGTAAGTAATATTATACTTATTATCTGGAGTAACGCACTTTGCTGTTAATGAGCAGCCGTGCCAGTACGGGTTATTTTGATGGCATATATGGGTTTTAATATCTCAGTAATCTTTACAGGTTTGATTGTTGATCATTATGGCGCTACTAGCGCATTTTACATTTTTGAGTTATTCCTAGTATTTAGTAGTATAAAGCTCTAATCACTATTGCTCTTTTTGTTAACAGAAGGCTTACGCTGCTTGCTGATCGTATCACGCTCCGTATCTAGCAGGTTTGCAAAATCAATCTGGCGTAAATAATTTTTACCGCGATCGAATAACGCGCTCCAAATATCACTTTTATACTCTTTGCTAAGCATTCGCAGTTGAGGCTCAATCGCCCCAGGCTTTCTTAAGGATAAAACTGAGATAGATCTAATGAAGTCCAGATAAATAAAGTCTATAACATCTTGCTCAAATGCAGCCCTGCTACTTTTTTTAGGTTGACTATAGCTGTGGAACAACGTGTTATTAGCATTAATGCTATTGATATCAAATATAGGATTAAAACAGCCACCTATTACACGATAAGTATTTGTCCCTGATCCTTGGCTAATCATTGATATATTATTGATTGGCAGTCCTCTATGAGGCTGGAGCCTAGCAGTCACATCGGCTAAAAAGTCCTGTTGACCGCCAAACACATAGGCCTCATTAATAAGTGTATATAGACTCTGAGCTAGAGGATGGAATTTAATAACTGTTTTGCTATTTGGAATTATGGTTTTAGAAGCCAAGTTCATTATTTTTTCCTAAATCATTGAGGCTGATTATCCGGTATAAGATCACCAATGATAATAAATACATAATGACAGAATACTTGCAGCGTTCTTACCGTCCATCCGCTGATAGGCAGATCAGACTCGGATCTATTTTCAATCCGTTCCTGTTCTGTTTGGCTAACCAGTGATAAATCAACACGTATCCTTTTCTGGTATTCTACACCTATATTTTGAGTGCTACTCTTCTTTATAAAATCTAATTGAGATTTCGGAAAACTCTCAATTATTGAACGCCATCGTTTAACTTCAGCGCTATCTGCTTGTTCGTAATTATAAATTTTTAAGCGTATGTCTTTTTTATATATTAGGTTTAAAATAATTTTTAGATAGCTCTTTAATATATCGGAGTCGTTGAAGTTAATATAGTTTTTATGATATTGAGAGTTTTTGAGCGTATACAACACAAACTGATGAATGAAATATTTATCATCTACCTTGTATAAGTCTCGAAATTTACTAGTCATTTTTTTCATTAAGTCTCTATCCTCGGCAAACCTATCTAGAGTTGGCAAGAGATGATCACTGTTTTCGGACGTAAACAACCTGGGTTTATTATGAATGGTTTGAAAATCAGCATGATTTCTAAGGTGCTGAGCATTATTCAACCAACTATCAAAAACATGCTGCTCTATCTCAAAAATATCTATTAACTCAGTATGCGTATAGTCCCCTTCTTGCGTGTAAGCATTTAAAACTTGACGCACGTCGTCAAACGCATATTTCTTACGTTTTTTATGCTTTACGCTTATTGTTTCTGCAAAGTTGTTTTTAATTTTAGGCTTTTTGAGCGGCTTGAGCTTTATTTTCTTAATGAAATAATCGTTCAAAGCAATCGGGTTGTTTTTCAGTTCATTTTTTCTACGCCTAGGCACACCCAACATCTCACAGTGCTCAGGTTGTAGCATGAAGTCTGTGTGATAAAGAAGTAGTCCTAGCTCAATATATATCAAATGTACGTAAGAAGAAAAAGTAGTGCTGGGGCTTGCATGACCCGCTATGCCAGCTAATGCATATATCTTCTTATACTGTATCGATGTTTCAATATAGTTCAGTAATGCACATGCTTTATCTTCATCGTAGGGCAATAAGTTTTTTAGTCTCTGCAAGCTGTCATGTTCAAAATCATCGAAACAATAGCTTTTATCATATAAAAATGACATGAGCTGAAAATTGGTCAGGCAGCTGTGCCTCAAATGATGGGTCGTTAAGTACGTAAGACCAGTGGTACCTTTGATCAAGTCTGTTAAAATACGTGACATATCACCTGACGAATATGGTCTACCAGCTTGACTGGCTATAAGAGTATCTCCTGTACTTTGATATCGCCTGATTACTACTCTTTTAAGCAGTAACATATCTGAGTCAGTCAATAGCTGATTTAATAGTACTCGCCGTAGCGCAGAGCTGCTTTTGTTATTTCCATATTTATTATCACGCACTTCTAGATAAGCTAATGACTGGGCGACATCTCTTAGCCTTATTTTAACTATTTCGCCTATTCTAAGCCCGCAGCGTTGACCTAATATCAATGAGAGCTGTATAGCCTCTGACTCATCTTTAGTTACCTCAAGGTTTTGAGCGTTAATTAGGACAGCTTGAAACATTATCTCTGATATATAGCCTGTTTTATGATGGGCTCGAGTTGCAGAAGATAATGGTGCAATAGGTTCAATATTAAAACTGTTAACCATATAACGATGAATATCATCAATATGAGCAGCTATGGTGTTCTTAGCTTTATCAGTTTTACCAAGTTCAATCAATTCATTATAGATACCCTCAAAGTCTTCCGTAGAGCAGTCGTAAAAATCTACGTTTTCAGTTACAGCTAGCCAGCGATAAGTGATCATATTGCTATAAGTTTGAATACTACTAACTTGACAGCTGTCAGTTTTAGACAGTAGCCATCCTACAATAGATAACTCATTCAAGGGTGCACTATCGGACAATAAACTTTGATGAAGTTGCTTTAAATCGGATATAAAAGTTGATTTTGAGACTTTTTGACCTTTCTTTCTTTTAAATAATTTTGCGATTTCTATAGCTATGGAGTGATTAGGTTTTTTGATTTTGTTCACACTAACGTTTAATGTATGGGACTTTAAGTCATACTGCATGCCAGTGTGATGACTGATGTTATAAATAATAGATTGCCAATTATCTCTTGGAAGACTGTATGTATGCTCCTCACCAGTAATCAGATACCAAGTATGCTCAGGTATATCTATACCAAGGTAGTCCTCTAATACGTAGATTGAACCCTTTAAAAATTTGCTCAAACCCATGTCTAACGGAGCATGGCTAGTTGAACGCTGCATTCGCAGGCTAGTGTGTAGGTCATTGACTTTAATGTCATTCGTTTTTCGAGCAGATTTTGGTTGCTGCTGATATAGGTCGATTAATCGCACAGATAATGGTGATAAAAAGACTTGAGCTTGATGTACCGCTTTTGAGTCTATAATAGTATTTGTATGATACGTCGTATCGTCAACTATGATACTGATTGAAGGCAAACCAAAAACAGATTCTATATTTAATGAACCATCAATAACGCTATTTAAAATGGTCTGTAATACTGGTGCTTTTAGTACTGCGCTATGAAAAACTATTGACAACATCAGATCTTCTAATACAAGTTGTTTTTTATTAGTTAAATCATCCATCCAGTTGATATAAAATCTAAGTATTTTTTGTCCGTCTATAAACCATGACTCAGTACGAAAACTCTTTGGTCGATCAGAGACCACAATATATTTTGGAAAGCCTACATTGATGTCATGATCTTCAATATAATCTTGGCAATAACGGATAGCTTCATTATATCCGTGGACATAGCTGCGATAGTTACGAAAACTTTTATGCTTTTTTAATTCATTGTCAAACTTCTCCCACATAATATTAAAAACTTCTTGCTTATCTTCTGATTGTGCAACCAAATCAAAATCAACGTGCTTTTTAACCAAACGTTGCGCTCGTTTGTTGCTTTTTTCTAAATTTACACTTCTATTTTTCTCTCTTTTTTCAATACAAGATGCACGCTGATTCACTTTCTTCTCTCCAGTGTCATCGTCTTAAAACCAATATTCTTAAGCACTTCATCCAAGTACACCGAAAATCGTCTCAATTCGCTACGTTTAAGGCCACTATATCGATGATAGAAATCAAAACCAAGAGCATCAGCATGTCCCATCCATGCGCCAATAATATCGTGACCAAAACTATCTTCTGAATATTCCTGTATGGAATACAAGCCCTCTTCAATGGATTGAAATGATCGGATAAAATGCCGATGCCAATTCATAGGTAGGTTGATGTGTTTAGATAATCGTTCATGAAGGTAATTCTTGTTGAGGGTAACTTCAGCAATCTTATTGGTCTTCTGATCAAAATTAAGATATACGATCAAACCGATGTGACTTTTAAGAATGCTTTGGTAAATACCACCAAGCGGATTATCTAGTCTGCATAGAATGCTGGCGTTCTTCTGCAAAAAGTGAACATACTCTTGAATTTGTTCATTTGCCGTATCTGGTAGATAAATGAACCGTCCCTGCGTATCTTGATGGTTTTCTTTATCACTGATAAAAAACTTTTTTGTCATCGTATCGATATGACTGAGCCTACCAAATGGTTCACTAACGGGACGATAACCACTCGATATTGATAACATGATATATAAATAGTCAGTAAACGTATTATGCATCTCAACCATTGATTCAAAGTCATCAAGACGTCTCTCATCAATTCGCTTTCGTAATCTATCACGCAGTATAGATACGACATCCTTCAAACGTATTTCATTAATAGCTAAAGCACTGCCTGTTTGTTTTTCCCAATATCCAGTTAACTTATCTTCTAGCAATGTGAAAAACTGACATGCATATCTACCATAAGAACGATCATCATCAAGCATATTATTTAAGTGTTCAATAAATTCATGCTGGCAACTATATAGATCGTATTGACTGACATTGAAGTAAGGGAGGGCTGATTGATGATTGATAGGCTGTTCAGTTATGACATCTATCAAAGCAGTATCACGTCCTTTTTGAGTTAAAAAGTGAGAAATATAATTTTTAACCTTGTTTATTGTAAGTCTAGTTTTATGCTCTTTATTGATGGTTTTAAGCTGATCATTTGCTTGCTGTTTAATTTGTTCAAAAAACTTTGGACTTATATCGCTTGCAATGCAGTAATGCAATTCACCCACAATTTTAGGAAAAAAAAGCGTAAGACTCTCACTGTTATCAGCACACAGGCTAGTATCCCAGCTATCTTGAATGACACTTCGTGTCGGTGCGAATCCTAAAGAATACTTATAAGACTGATAGCTTAATTTAAGGTTTTCAGAGATGAATATATTAGGCAGCCCTGATAATAAAAGCATTAGCAAATAGAGCGCTGCTTGATGATTGATATCAAACTCAATGTTTATACTATCTTGATCATATATATCGTTTAACCTTTCTAACTTCAATTTTAGTAACGTAGTCATTAGGTTGTTAACCAAGAGTTTGATGTCATCTGGATGTGCATTGTTCACATCGGTCGCTTGACTCATAGTGCGCTGATGACGACTATTTGTTTGCTGCTCTGCTCGCACTCTATCTAAATAATAATTAGTAGGCTGTGTAATAGACACCTGCGCAAATGACTGCTCTTCATCATCTTGACGCTCTTCTGACTCAAAAGCGCTAGTATCATCAACTACTTCTGTGACTAAAATTAAATCACTAGTCATATTTCCTGTGATGTCATCTACAGATTTCGAACCGACGATAAGCTTCTCAGCTTGTTTGACGTTACGTGTAATACCAGATTGATTTTTAAAGCTATTTTCAATCGGTAAAATAAACTCGTAAATGTAGCTTAATAATTTTTCACTTACTTCATCTTGTTGTGTTGACTGAACTCCACCTTCCTCAGTATGTTGAATTTTTTCAACAAAATCTTTTAAAGCATTAGGATCTGCATTTTCCCAGAAATCGTAAAGGTCATTACCTTTTACTTGCTCAAGTGTCTGCCGTAATTGTTGTAACCCCTTAATCTGTAGGATATCTGGCAAAAAAGGTGCTAAAAAGCTTCTAACTTTGGTTGTCAGATAACGGCATTCGTTTAAGGTTGTTTTAATACGGCTCTCATAGTCTGTTAACTCAACCATTTTCAGGCAAAGTAGAAAGTAAACTGAGCGATATGCATTAATTTTAGAGCAAGAAGCACGGCTTGCTAGAAACGCAATAACGTAGCGTTCACCAACTTCTTGTACAAACGATTTATCTTGAATCCCGTTATAGTAAATCGGACTGTTTTTAGGATCTATCAAATCTGAATTAGAAGGTTGTTTTTCAATCCAAGCACATAAATACTGACGCTCTTCAACAAGCTCTGTCTTGTAATGAGAAGGCATAATATTTAATAAGAAAATCAGTTCAACAAGTAGACTTTCGATTTCGTGATTGTAACTTAGTTCTAAAATATTTAAATTTAGCCACTTTTCAATATTATTGCTCTGTTTTGAGTTATTATCTTCATCAGCCATTGTTCTGTAACCATTACAAACCATTTCCTTAACTGTAGCTCCATTTATATAAAGCATCTAGCGATAAAACAAAAAAAAGACACCTGTTTGGATGTCTTTTTGTTAAATATAGGCTTTTTCATATGTTTTGTAATATTCCTCGTGCTATCAGTAGCTTATCTAAAGCACTTCCGTCTTGACGAGTTAGGTTTGGCACATAGCGAGAATACACTGTGAATAGCATTTTTGTGTTGCTATGACCCATTTGAGCAGCAATCCATTCAGGCGACTCACCAGCAGCAAGCCAAAGAGTTGCAGAGGTATGTCTACTTTGGTAAGGATTTCGCTTATCAAGTTCTAAATATCGTAGTAACGGATACCAAACTCGCTTTGTCACATTACGATGATTCAAAGGTGTACCCGCTTTTGTGCAGAACACGAACTCACTTAGATGTTTAGTTAGTTTCCGCTGACCAATTAATGCATCATAAACCAGTTGGTTCATCTGAATGATACGATTCGAACCTGAGGTTTTAGTTTCGCCTATGACACCATTGACGACTGCCTGATCAACGATGATTTGTCGGCGTTCAAAATCTATATTTTTCCAAGGCAAGCCATCAATCTCACCTGTACGCATACCTGTAAGAAATCGTACGATATAGTAAGGCTTATAATCTGCTCTCACGTTATTGATAATGAGCATGACCTCATCTAGATCAAAAGGACTGACATTATTTTTAGGCTCACTGAGTGGTTTTATATTCTTCCAAGGGCTGTCAAAATCAAAACGCTCAGAGGCTTCGGTCAGCACCATACGTAATGGCGTCATGATATGATTAATGCGAGACGCTGATAAAGTTCGTCCGTTATTACCATCTTTGACTAACTTGCCTCGAAAAGTCATGATTTTGGCTTTGCTAATGGTATTTAGCGGTAAATTGCTAAAATGAGGAATTAGGTAAATTCTAAATATATCTTCCACATTACTTATTTGAGAGTCCCGCCATTCCGGCTTTTTTTCCTCTAACCAAGCTTTGCTAAAACTATCAAAGCCTGAGCTTGAGTCCTTATGACTATTCGTTGCTCTCATAAGCTCTAAGCTTTGAAACTGCTCAAGCTTTTTACTCTGCGGAAAATAGTTTTCATATCGAAAACTACCTAATTGAATCTCTGCTTCCATTTTGCTAACGAAGTTTTCTAGACGCTTTCGATTAGGCTTAGTGTCTGCCAGCAAGGTTTGCTCTCTACAACGTTGGCCTATGTATCGAAAATCTACGTACAGATTGCCATTACGGCTATTGATACTCGCCATGATTATGCTCCCGCTGTAAATGGAATGGTATCGTCATAGCCTGTCAGCATCAACTCTTCAATCTTTTGCCATATAAAAAGGATTTTTCTACCTCCAAATGGTTTGATGTAATGAACGCCCTCAATGAATACCGCATCCTTAAGTTGATTGCGTATAGTCTTGCTGTCATATTTAATGCGTTGTGACAGCTCTTCGGTTGTTAAATAGGTATAACTCATAGTAAAATCCTTACTAAAGATTAAAGTGTTATTATCTGATAGCTTTATGACCTGCTATAGAACATAATTTACACTAAAAATAATCTTTTGCAAGACATTTTTATCTACAGTAGGTTATTTTATTATGGGGGAGGTTATGGTGAAGTGTAATTTATCTAGAATTATGGGTGAGAAAAGGTTAAAGATTGCTGATGTGTCTAGGGATACGGATGTAAATAGAGGCACAATCACACGTATGTATAACGAAGAAGCGACAAGAGTGGATCTAGAAGTTGTAGAGAAGCTATGTTTATATTTGGATATTGAAGTGGGCGACCTTTATGAGATAGTTAAGGAAGAACAATAAACCTTCCTCCTTTAGAACACAAGATAATACTGCGCTTATCAGTTATTACGCCAACTAATACGCAGCAAACTATAGCTCTTAAATAAGTTAAAGGCTCTATTCAGTAATAAAAAGCTCTATAGAAGTTTATTTTAAGTTGTAATAGCTCAAAATGTATGTATAATTTAATCTGTAGAAAGTCATTACGACTAACGGAAATGAATATTAACCTACAGGAGATTATACATGAACACATTTATTAAACCGCCGCATGCTTCAATTTGGTTAAGCGCTGAAGCGATATCGCTATCTACCAAGCTTATGGTAAACCTGCAAATACAACAGGGTTCACAGTTAGCAAAGATGCTAGGCGTCAATCCGATATTTTATAATAATGAGGCGATTAGAATATGGGTGCAACGAGAGCTAAATGAAGGATTAGCGCTGAATCGTTATACCTTAACGAATCTTGAGACCAAATTTTTGGCCATTATGAATCATTACGAGATCCCTTATTCGTTGTGATTAATGTCAACTATTTGGTTTGGAGATAACCATGAGCTTAAAACTTATTTTTAGCGCTAATGCAGATCAGTCCGACATACAACTATGTGAAGACTATTGGGCATACGGCCATGATGGGCGGTATGTAGAGCATATAGAAATACTCTGCAAACAATACCATATCGATTATCATATTTTGTTTGGCGTATTAGCGGAGTGTCAGGCTTACTTAGATGATGTGCACTGTGAGTACTGTGGACGGCCGTATCAACTTGATGTACCAGCGGATATACCTTATATCAGAAAACAATCATCTTGGTTCTGCGAGTCGTGTACTAGCTTCTCTGGCGGGCGGCTTACCGTTGGCAGATGATTATTTAAAGAGTACATAATAACCAGATTGCATATGCTCTCTGGTTTTTTCCATAAAACCTCTATTTTTAAATCTACTTATTTAGCAAGGATTATCTAAGGCGCTATTTTTCTGTCCGTTTTTCCAATTCACTAATGTTAAATCCTGATACTTTTGCTACAGCATTATTGTTTTCATTAGTCTCAGTATCTGTGATTATTTCTCCGATTTTAAATGAGGCGCGGCTAATACTATTATCATTAATGCCTAGGATACTTACTAGCGCTTTTTCATAGTAGTATAGAATCTCAACTGCCTTTTTCATCTTGCTTACATTGCCATTCTCATCATCATTAATGTTTGAGCTAATCGGCACTCCAATGATTACTGCTACTAAAACTAAAGATATAAGCAATTTAAGACCGAAAGGTGGTTTCTCTTGACCGAACTTAACAAAGATAATCATAACGATAAGTTGAGATATAACAATGACTATATTTAACAGCAAGAAGGTCAATGATGCCCCTAGTGCAACTATAGGCATAACAATGCCTTTATACGCCTGTTTTCCACTGTGCTCTATTTGTTCTTGTGTGACCTCAGCTTTTTCGCCTTGATACTTTTTAGGGTATTTAATAAAATTTCCTAATGGTTCATCATCCCCTTCACTGATATAGGTAGGTATAGCAGTATTTGGCAACAATTCTTTCAATGGTTCAGCCATCTTTAGTCGCAAGGATTCTTCAAACCCATCGCTATAAGGAATTAAGCTTAGTTCCTCTGGTTTTGCTTTTTTTCTAAAATATTTTTGAATATCAGGGTCTCTAACAAACTGGTCATAGTTAAGGTAGGGGCTTAAGGTTGATTCGAATCCTAGAGTCTTACTGACACCTTTTAACCATTCTTTGTAAACTTTCTCTTTTGCTACTGAGCTCCATATAGACTTTTCCGCCTTAGCATTTGCCTCGTAATATACCCTAGTTTTATCTTGGTATTTTTCGTAAAACTTACGGAACTTAGTATCGTCAAATTCTGGCGTTGGAATTGCTAGCTTTAGGTATGTTCCATTACTTAAAAGACATGAATTATAGTAAATAATAGTGTCTTTATATAGCTGCTCTTGCATAGGTGAATTAAGCGCATTATAAGCAAAGAAAGCCTTATCGATATTAGAGATCACACCCAACATTTCACCGCTGCCTTCAATACATTTTTTTGATGCTGAAAACAATACGTTTTGTTTTTGCTCGTAGTTATGTATAAAGCTGTCTTTCATTCCACCAATTGGCAGTAACAGCTTATTCATTGTTGTTGGTTTCTTATCGATAGTAATTAAAGGGTTGTAATGAGGCTTCATAGTCACTTGGGTATTAATGATAAGTATCGCTCTATTCCTCTCCTCAGCCGTAGAATTATCTACCATCGTTTCGATCAACTTGTTTTGCAAGTAGAAACTAAGGGGGATGCAGATTAACAGACCTAAAAACATGACTTTCAGACTTTCAGTAGCATAGTAATACTCGTCATCACCAAAACCAAACTGAGACTTAAGTGCATAAAAAATTTTCGTGAACGCGAGGGCAGCACCAACACCTGTGATGATTTTTCCCCAAAACTCCATGCCCTCAATGGTAATAAAATCACTTTTGATTGAGAGTTGTTTGAAAACAATAATGTTGATAACTACTTCAATTACAAAATATACTCCTGTAAGCCACCACAATGCTTCCCAATACATTCTTCTACTAGAATCCATCTACGATTTACCCTCTAATGATATGTTATTGCTCGTTAATTTGATTTAATTATATTTCATCCGTATGGCAGGAATTTATGAACTAAATTTAGCAGTCGTTGAGTGGACTTACTTCTTTTCAACAAAATTAATTTCGATATACTTAATCTACTATGTCCAGATATCTTTACAATAGCTAACTAGTTGGTTCGCGACATATATTGTCGCTTATTTATAGTTCATTATAAAAAATACAATTATTATGCTATATTTATTTAGCAATAATTGCGTAACATTAATTAATTATATTTTTGGAGTAACTATGAAATCACCTTTTTACTATCTATAGCTGTTTTAACGCTTTCATCTCTTATTTCTACTGTTGCTGCAGCAGCGCCTAGTTTTCCTAAAGGTATCACCATACTCGATGATCAACACGAAGGCGTGTATTCAACGCTTTGGACAGCCTATCCTATGACTGTTGAAAGTTATATTGGCACTAAACAAAACATACCATCAACTATGCTAGTAGCATTGACAGCTAACGGTAAAATGAGCGGATTTAGAGGAATTATTAACGTAAATTGTGACAATCCTCGATATTCGAGAATAGAGGGCGACAAAGACTCTAAAAGTTTAGACGAAGCAGTAGCTGATTACATAATACCTCAACAGGTAGTAAATAATCTCGCACGAAAATTCTGTATGTAAGCCAAATATATTCAAGCGAATAAAAAAGACGCCTATATAATATATAGGCGTCTTTTTTATATTTACGTGAGTCATAAAGGTTAAACTACTCAACACTCAAGCTCATACAATACCGTGTGAAAGCTTGTCAGCCTAGCTTTGATATTGTCAATAATGTCACTCGCTATATCTTCAGGGTCAGGTAGCTTATCTAGGTCCGTTAGCAAACTATACATAGGTTAGCTACTTTATCCAATAATGTTAAGTATCTGCTGTCGCACTTCTTGACCTTTATCATCTTTTTTAACCGCCATTAAAAATAAGCATTGCCCTTGGCTGTGACTTGCCCAAAGTTCGCCTACCATACGTTTCTCTGCTGAATCATCATTGGTTTCGTAAGGCTTGCCTTTATACTCCACCACTAAGATACGACCGTCCTGCAATTCAACGATAAAATCAGGATAAAAGTTGGTATGTGCCAGTGGCAAGCTAAACGACGCTTCCCCACGTCTAACTAGATTTCTTACCCAATGCTTCACTTGAGGTAATAAATCAATAGTCTGAGCACAATCAAACTCTTCACCTGAAGATTTCATGTCTTCGATTTGCGGATAATAATGTTTGTCAAACGCATAACTACCCGAATAGTAAGGAGGTCGTGTTGGATAATTATCTGCTTTGAATTCGTAACTAAAATCATAAGTCGTAAGCACGTCAGCATCATTTGCGAATAAAGTTTGTTGATATCCTTTAGTCATTGCTCGCTGTCTATATGCAGATACCAGCTCCTGTATAGAACGAGCAAGTGGATACTTATTACGTATGAGAGTAGTGAGTGTCAGCGACGGTATTTGCAATAATTGGTTGATTACCTTAGTTAAGAAACTCGTCATTTCACGCTGAGTGACATCACTTTGACGACATTCATGGTCTAGCCAGCCTATAAGCTCATCTTGGGTTACTTCGGTATTAGCCAGGTTTAGATTTAAAGTTTGTGACTCATGAGCAAGGTTGTATTTAACTTTTTTGCCTTCTACATCGACTAGAAAGCTTGTCGTCTCTTCAGTTGGCTGGTAGTCGAGCTTAGCTGGATAATCCAATAAATTCCAACCTGATACGTCCAATAATACTTCTTTCTCAACCAGTTCAAGCTCACCCTGAACCATGACACACAATCTTGGTAATGGGGCAAACTTCACTCCATTCTCTGCTGGTGACAAAGCTGCATGTACACTGAGGTTATGCCTATCAACTGAAGTCTCAATCTCTTTTTTATCTTCAACGGCCACTTTGGTAATGGCTTTTTTTAACGGCTCTGAGACTTTACCCGTAACCGTAACTACTTGTCGACCATCTACCTCAGATATTTTAATGCTACTGCGTTCTTCTTCTGATAACTCGGTAGTATCTGGCGTATCTTCCACCTCAACCATCAAAGAAGGTGGCGTCAATTTAGGTCTCGAGTTTACAGAGTCATCTTTATCTACCTGACCAAATAAATCACCTTGATTGGCATCTTGCTGTCGAAGGAACGTGGCTACCTCCATCTCTTCAAAACCCATTGAGATAAGTTTATCTGTCAGCTCTTTTGCCGCCTGTGCCAAACTTGTGGTTGCCAAATGTGCATAAGCTCTATTTAGATCTTCTATCACGCGGCGTTTTGCATAAGGCATGCGCAATACACGCCCCAATAGCTGCTCAGCATCTTTGCTAGAGGACACCTGTTTAACTGAACAGAATACGTAGGCAAATGAGCAATCCCAACCTTCTTTCAGAGCTTCTATAGTAATGATGTACTCGATAGGACAGTTAGGGTCAAAAAGATCGATACCATCTAGCTCTCGCTGCGTCCCTGTAGCTACCGCGATTTTATCCTCAGTAATATTATGATCTTCAATCAGACACTTTTTGAGTATTTCAACCGTTACCTTGCCGTTCTTATTCTCTGCCTGTAGTAGGACGATAGGACGTATATAGTCGATATCTTGTTGTGCTTTGAGCGCTAATCTATCGCGTGTTAATACCGCATCACGTACCGCTTCTTCCCAGCCATTAATATGTTCGGTCAAAATGATAGGTAGCTTGATCATCTCTTCGGCTTTTAGTTGTGCCGCTGAGACATGATATAAGATATTACTACCATTGGTCGTTGAGGTATTAGGAGTGGCAGTAAACTCGATAATAGCCGCAGGATGCACGCGCTTTAGGGTGTCAAAGGTTAATGACGTCCTAGCATTATGGGCTTCATCAACGATGACTAGAGGATTGTACAGCGCCAATAGGTTGGCAAAAGAGTACTTTATCTTACCAATATCATTGACGGTCAAACCATTTTCAGAGACGTCATCTTCGCTGACGGTTTCAAGCTTGTCATAAAAGGGATGCTGACGACTTAATTTGGCAAAATGCGGTTCAAAGTCTTCATGATACTGATATACCTTGCGATCGGACGTTTTAGCTACTCGTAAATTGGCAATCGTAGAGACGACTATGATTGTTTTATTGCCAATATCTTGCGCACGGATTTGATTGACATCAGCGATATCGTAGACACTAACTTGATTGGCAAATGCACGGTTTAAATGATCGGTATAGTCTGGGTTGCTCTTGAGCGCCGAAACGGTCTGCTGCTGAATAGTAGTAGTCGGTACTAGCCATAATACAATCGGAAAATCTTGTGATAGATAATGAGTCGCTGCTGTAGAGACCGCATAAGCGCCTAGCACAATCTTGCCACCACCTGTCGGAATACGAATACAGACATAAGGTGTATCATCAAAAGAGTAAGCACGATAAGGGGTTTCTACAAAATTGTTATCCTGTAGTGTCTGCTGAAATGCTGTGTCAATGTTGCCATCCATACGGCAACGCTGAAAAAAACTCGTAAGCGCATCAAGTGCACCTTGCTGATAACTCTTTAGCTCAAACATCGCTTATCTTCCTTTCACATCGTATGGTATTTGCTTAAATATAATATTTTCACTCTTAAGACGGGCTTCTCCCATTCGGCTCGTCTCACCATAGATGACTTTTTTACCATTTTCGGGGTCTTCAGGGTGTAGCGGTAGTATTGACAGCACTTTCGACGTGAGTACGTTGCCACCGTTAGGACGTTTATCACCTAAAATACCGTTATAAAGTAGGTAGTAAGCCACGCCATTGTGCACGCCAAGTAGTGGTGATTTAGCGGACTGCTGTAGCGATTGCCTAGTATCGCCATACCAAATATGCGAAGCCAGCGCATCAAAGCTGATACCCTCTCTTAACGAACCGTTCTCATTAAAGATGACTTCACCTAATCGATAAAACTTGAAGCCACTACCACCTGCCCAGTTGACGTCTTCTATAGTTTTTATATCTCTTATCATTTGATGTTTGCGGTAGCTTCAAAATTGATTGAAGCTATGCCAGTTGTTCAGGTCAGCTATCACGAAAAATCGTCTTGGTTAGAATGGTTGGATGAACACTTATTACTAGATGACAATCTTAAGTTGTTATCAGAAAGCAGAGACTATATACCTATCGAGAGAAGAGATTGGGTGTTTGCAGATGACAGTGAAGAATGGCAATGGCAATGGCAAATACAAGAGAGTGATTTTATTGATTTACTACTTAGCACTCAAGGTAATGATACTTGGTTGAATGTAGAAGGCGAATGGGAAGAGGTTGAACATAGTAGAATCGAACATGTTTCATTTGAAAGCATAATAGTATCCAAAAATTTTAGTCAGTCCTTACTACACACTACTATCAATCACGAGAACTATATCCATAGATGCTTTCTGTATGACTTTTGCTCGATCGATGATGGACATGACGACAAAGCATTCACAGCAGTAAAATTGCTTGAGTTAGATGGACAAAAATATGGTGTTGGCTCTATGGATCCCTTTCTTGGTGGCGTCAGAAGGATACAGCCATTTAAACTACACTCTGCTATTACAGAGGTAATAAATTGCACTCATAGCAATGATATGAAAGACTGGCAACTTGATGCTAAGCCATACTTACAAAGCACGTATTGGAGCGAGGATAAGCCAAGTCATAATGAAGACTATATAAGAAATGGTAATCAAGCGTTAGCATCTTTAGATTTATTAACCCTCATATGCAAGAAAATGGATGTAGAAATTGCCATTCAAGTTGATATTGAAAGAAGATATAAAGACTCATTCAGTAGATGGAGTAATGACGATGACCTCGGATATATCCCGCCATACAGCAAAACCTTCCTCTTATCTGCAGATGGAACGCTTAGAGACGCAACAAAGTGTTATCAACTTAGGTAAGAGTTTAACTGATAATTTTAAAGACGATGAAGTTGACGAAATAACAGCATGGATGTGTAACTATATCGCTGAAAAAATATTATTAGCTGAACAGACTGATAATGAAGTTACTAAGCAAGAATGCTTTGACACTATACTTAAGCTTTGGGAAAGACATTCTTCATTTCCTGATGGCAAACGTCCATTTGAAAATCTTGAGCCCATTTTAGAAACATTGGTTTCGCTAAATCCTAATAATCAAAATAATAGATACTTATCTAATCCATTTGCTCGGCTCTCTTCAGATAAAGATGACACTGATTTGAACGATTGGCTTAAAATGTCGAAGGTTTTAGATGAAACTTCCCGTATCCTTATCTATTTTTGTATTGACAAAGCCATTAAAGAAACTATAGATGAAGATACCAAGAGCTGGCTTAATGAAATAGCACAGCCCTTAGAAGACCCCGTTGTTAATATTAGATTCCTTTATCCAGATGAAGATGAGTCTAAAGCGAACCAAGATAAAATAGAGTCTTTGAGAGGTAAGCTCGCAATTATGGAAGAGTTCAGATCATTAAGTGAAAATGTTATGAGTGCTATTGAGGATGAAATAGCTGATTTAGAAGGACATCAACCAGCTTCAAAACTTTGAGGTACCCAAAACTTTTTTCATGATATCTTGTGCAAACTCCACATAGATGAATTTAATTCACTTCATCACTAATCTCTAAAGTTAAATGCCTGTCTATAACCTCCAGTACATCGTCAGCCTTGAAGTGTTTACAAATTCTCTCATAGCCGATAGCTTGACCATCTCTACGATCTCTATATACCGTATTGATGATGTCATCTTTTGAGTACTCAGTAGCGTTATCTAGGATATAAGAGACTAGTTCAGCTTCATTTAGCTCGCAGGCTAGTAAGAATGGAGTGTACCCGTGGATGCCATGCCAGTCATATCTAGCGCTAGGATTTGCACCTTGATCAATCAGTAGCTTTGCTATTTTGCGCATTTTGCTCAAATCGAATAACTCGTAGTTTGCCTGAGTTTGTTCTTTAAAAACTTCAGATACCTCTTTAAGAAGAGCCATTGCGTCCGAACTTTTCATCATTTGAGCAAGATGGTTCGTTACTTGTTGTCTATTGAAACCTAGACTACCTTGAGTTTCTCTAACAAAAGTAGAAAACTCAAAATCACTCATTCTCTTTATTGCAGTTTTTGGATCTTGAGCAATCATAGAAAAACGGTTATTTGACAGTTTCGAATTTTTGATCGTTCCAATTAAGAATAGGCATGTGGTTAGGGCGTCTAGATGGCTTCCACCGCCTTTTTTATTGACATCTGCTCCTAATTTTACAATATGTTCAACGACATCAAGTCGCCCTGTCTGCACTGCACTTAGTAATGGTAAAAGATGCTTTTTAGAGGTCATTGCATTAATTGTTTTTGGTGTATAGCTCAAATCTTTAAGTGCTTGATAAAAGCTATCATCTGGTTCATTAATTTCAATTAAGTTCATATATTGCAAAGCGATTAATAAAGCTGATTCGTTGTTATCAGAGAGGATATTAATGTCAGCACCAGCTTGCAAGAGTTTATTGACAGCATCTAGATCTTCTAGCAACGTATTCCAAATGAGCTGTGTCGTTATTTGTTTCTTCTTATTCTTATCTCTATGGAGCTTGCTATTTTCATTTAGCTTTACTTTCTTATTGGGTTTTTTAAGATCAAGCTCTAGCTCTTTTGCATCTAAATATACAGGTAGGATAGCTGAACTCACTTGATATTTTTCGGGTAGTTCAACTTTAAAGTCATTGAATACTTTTTGAGCATTACTCCGCCACATATTTATTTCCCAGTCTTCAACTAGGTTTTCCTTCTTCCGTTTGGCATCCTCAGTCACTATTGTAGGCAGAGTGTAGCCATATAAATTTTGGACACTTTTTAGCTTTGATATTAAGCTCATATCAGGACTCTCTTGCCAGCTAGCAATGACAAAACCAACTTCGATAATGTGATTACATAATCTTCCTGATCGATATAGACTAAGTTCAAAGGCTTTAACAAAACATTCTTTGGCCTGCTTTATTTCATCTTTTGAAAAACTGTTTAAACTAAGATCCAGAAGTTTAACAATAATAGTAGAAGGTCGATCAAAAAATTGCTCATCTTTATTCTGATATAGAGTATTTACATATTGCATATCTCTTTCGTATAGTGCTGACATTAAGTCTTCGAATTGAACCATTAGAGCTTCAAAAGATACAGGTGATTTGAAGTATTGGGTTAATAACTCATAATCATTCTGTTTTTTAAAGTACTCAATAGCGCGGGCAGTTAACAAGAAAACTAAGACGTTCTTTGGTGCATTTTGAGTGTTAAGAATAGACATTAAGCTGGTCTGACTAGGAATATCATCGCCACGACGCCATGCAGTAATCTTATCTTTATCACCTTGAGGTAAATCTGCATAAAAAGTATTCCAATCTTTAACTCGTCTTTCAATAATTTTAAAAGCAAGCTCTAAGCTTGTAGAGTTATTGGTCATTAGTTCAATGTAGTCAGTTTTTTCAAAGGGTCTTGTTCTTATTCCTAAAAAAGAGACAATATTAATTAAATATGGACAGAAAAAAGCTTCAACAACCCAAGGTCCAATCTCATCTCTATGTCGCTCTGATAGACCGTAGTTTGCTACTACCTTTAGATAATCGTCAAACATCTGAGCAATTAAAGTTTTAAGCTCGTTTTCAACCGATTTTTTTAGCTCAACTTTTTCAATAACTTTATATATATGTGTATTGATAAGTTGGTCAAGCTCATTCTTATTTAGATATAAATCTTGACACTTGTTGTCTAATAGTTCACTGTTATTCTTGCTGTCGAGTGCTCTAGCAATAGCCCTTACTACTTCAGCAGGGAGGAAATAAGGAGTTTTCTGAGTGCTTGTATTGCTCATTGCGCATATCCTTTCTTTGCATGTCTAATATCGTTAATAAAATTCTTAAGTGCCCTATGATCGCTCGGCGTTTTAGAAAAAGTAACAGACTGTCCGCATGGTGCAACGATCTGATTGTGTTTTCGTTTCTTTCTAAATAACCAACCTTGCTTTATTAGGCACTTTATATGGTTATTAAAATCTTTATTGCTTGAATATCTCATATTTTTGAAAGCAGATGTGGCTTGCTACCGCATCTACCTCTCCAAATTAATTATATTTGAATTTATTTAGGCTTTGCATTTCCGCGATTTGATCCTGATGGATTGCTTGAACCATTTTTAGTTGGCCAGTTTCCGCCGTTGCCTTGGTTCGAAGTTGGCTTTGCTTGTGTAGACTTACTCATGGTGTCGCTCCTATTGTGTGTATGCCATTAGTGGCTTAACAATATTGACAAATAGTAGCTTCAATCTCCACTGGGTTAGTGCCGAGAAAATTTTTATTTTTGATTAAATGCTTTACAAGCCGTTTTTTAGTTATATTTTTTGAGTTTTTTAGAGGAAACAACAGTATGGATACAACAAAAATAGATAGTGATTTAGTATCGAAGATTATTGAGTTAAGCCAAGACGATGCGATCACAAGTAGGCCAGAAGGCGTTGAAGAGCTTTATAAAGAGTTTTTAAGTAAGTTTCCTAGAAATGAAATAACAGAATTAACTCAGGAGCAATATTGCTTAGGTCACGGATCTATCACAGATAATTATTGTCGATGGATAGAGCGCGGGCTACAGCCTATATTTGGTCGTTATATGCCAGGCACTGCAAAAGGGCATCTACTTTATCTACAAAAAGATGGGACACTATATAAGCATCAAAGCTTAAGCGACTTAAATGACGATGATGCATTAAGTTATGTTCTTA
Source organism: Psychrobacter sp. H8-1 (assembly GCF_904846575.1). Classification (NCBI taxonomy): domain Bacteria; kingdom Pseudomonadati; phylum Pseudomonadota; class Gammaproteobacteria; order Moraxellales; family Moraxellaceae; genus Psychrobacter; species Psychrobacter sp. H8-1. Next base: position 1,971,343 of record NZ_CAJHBG010000001.1, on the reverse strand, counting down.
AAATCCATCAAGTAATAATCGATGCTGACGTTAACGTTGATATCACTTGGATTGATCAAGATAATGAGGTATATGATCGCGCAGGTGTAGAGCCTAGATGTGTTATGGGAGCAGGACGTCGTGCGCGTTTAATATCTATATACAATCCAGAGACTATCTTACCAATTTCATCTACAGACCATATCGAGCACTTCCTGAAAGCGTTTAATGTTCCAGAGTCAAAAATACCACCTTATAATCATGTCATTCGACGTTTATTGATGCTCACCGACATATATCAGGCTATTAAAAAGGAACATGATTTAGGTATCACTCCGCATCAGTTTATGTCTGTGCTTTACAGCGAGCAATTAGGTATTAAGCCAAGCAGAATATCTATCTACAACGATACCAACGAAGAGTTAGATGAACTAACGATAAGCATGCTTGATAATGAAGCGCTTAATCGTATTCTCTACGGTCCACCTGGAACAGGTAAGACCTACTGTACTACAGAACTCGCTGTACAGTGCGTTGAACCCGATTGGTATGAGTCTCTAAATAATGACAAGTTCAAGCGTCAAAAGATCAAAGATAAGTATGACGAACTCACAGCGAAAGAGCGTATTGCGTTCACTACATTTCATCAAAGCTTTGCTTATGAAGATTTCGTTGAGGGAATTAGAGCAAGTACTAACGAAGAAGGTCAGATATCTTATACTGTTGAGGCAGGTATATTTAAGGAGATTTCAGAGCGTGCTTCACGCACAGTAACGAGAAATAATATATCTGGCTTATCAGATGCGCCCAATTTTTGGAAGATATCTCTTGGTGATTCCGAGCAGAAAGAGTTGCGCGAATACTGCTTCAGTAATGGTGAGGCTCGAATTGGCTGGGGGTATACTGGAGATTTGAACTCTGACATATCTGAGCGAACAGAAAAAGAGTTGTCATATCTTGAAGGACTCGGTAGCAACGATAGATCTTCTATAAACTTTTTCTGAAAAAATTCAAGTTGGAGATGTATTGCTTTGTCTTAAAAATAAAAACACTGTAAGAGCTATTGGCATTGTAACGTCAGATTATTATTTTGATACAAGCTTCAAGGGTCTTGCCGAGTTCCATCATACCCGTAAGGTAAATTGGATACTACAAGGTATAAGTTTTGATATATATGCCTTAAATAACAATATCAACTTAACTCAAAAAACTTGTTATAAGATTGATAGGTTTACATGGAATGATTTAGCTGAAAGCTTGGAAAATCAAGGTTATTCACTAGATAGCCAATCTATAAGTAATTCTACAAAAGGTTCAAATAACCATATACTTATTATTGACGAAATTAACCGCGGCAACATATCTCGTATCTTCGGTGAGCTTATTACTTTGCTTGAGCCTGACAAACGTAAAGATGGTACAGATGCGCGCGAAGTTATACTGCCTTATTCTAAAAAGAAATTCTCAGTGCCCTCAAATCTTTACGTACTAGGCACGATGAATACCGCTGATAAGTCTCTCGCTCAGTTGGATTTTGCATTACGTCGCCGCTTTGATTTTATCGAGCTATTACCTAAGCCTGAACTTTTAGATGATATAGAAGTTTATGGGGTTCCTGTATCTAAAATATTGACAATAATGAATCAGCGTATTGAAGTACTATTAGATCGTGAACACACCATAGGTCACTCATACTTCTGGTCTTTGAAAGACTTGGAGACAGGTAAAGATAGAGAAAGTGAGTTAGGCAACATTTTCAAGAGACGGATTATCCCGTTACTGCAAGAATACTTCTTTTCAGATTGGGAACGTATTGGCTGGGTATTGAATGATCCTGCCAAAGATTTTGAAGATCGATTTATACAGACTGAAAAAATAAATCCTACTATGAATCAACTTTTTCCTAGTGAAGTTCTAAGCCAAATTACAGCAGATAGACGCTATTATATTAATGCTGATGCATTTACTACGCCAAAAGCCTACCAAAGGATATTACACCTTGATGCAGCTACAGGTGAAGAATGATTCAAGTCAGAGAGTATGCTCAGTTGACTACCGATCAGACAGTATTATCTAGCTTAGATTTAGCTATTATCAAGCGAGAAACTTTTGATTGGTTAGTGGAATTGAGTGAAAAAGAGAGCTATGGACGTTTTATTACTTATAAGCGTCCACAATACTTGCAGCTGCACTCTTATGTAGGTTATTTAGAAAGTCCTTGCGGCGAAGGTATTGAAATACTGCCAAAAACAGGTTTAGGTTTACAGGAGCCAGGCAAGAGCAGAGAGGTCTTATGCAAAATGCTAAGCTCCGTATTAAACCTATCCTATAAAGAGGCTCAATTTGCCAGTCTCAATCGAATGAGCTTACCTATTCATGAGTGGATATACTACCAGTTTTTATATTTGCTAAAGGAGCTGGTAGCGTCTGGGCTCAGATTTGACTATCAAAGAATTGAAGAAGAAAGTAGATTTATTCGTGGCCAGCTTGATATTGCAGTTCAACAAAGACAAACGGTTGGCCGAGCTCATCTTTTTCATATTCGTCATGATGTCTATCATCCAAATCGACTTGAGAACCAACTAATCAAAACGGCATTGGATTACGTACAGCAGCATTGTAGGAGTTCTGAGAACTGGCGACTGGCTAATGAGCTCTCACACATCTTAGATCCTATAACGAGTCTTAGAGAGCCTCTAAACTCAATGCATAAATGGTCAGACATCAAAATATTGCAATCTTACCGAGCGATAAAGCCATGGTGCCAACTAATACTTGAAAAGCTTAATCCAAACTTTCAAAAGGGAGAGCACCGAGGTATTGCATTGTTATTTCCAATGGAAATTTTGTTCGAGAAGTATGTGGCAAACTGCTTACGACAAGATATCAAGGCTCCCTGGCAGCTAATAACACAAGCTTCTAGTAAGCACATGGTGAATGACCAAGAAGGTTTAAAATCGCGCTTTCAGTTAAAGCCTGATCTATTAATCAGTAAAGAAAGAAAAAATTACCATGTACTTGATACCAAATGGAAGTTAATAAACTCAAATAAAAAGAATTTTGATATAGAACAGGATGATATTTATCAGCTATTTGCTTATGGTCACAAATATTTGAATGGGTGTGGGGACATGATGCTTATTTATCCCAAGCATCATCAATTCGAAATACCTTTGGAATGTTTTTATTTAGCAGAAGAGTTGAGATTGTGGGGTATACCGTTTTGTATTGAAACTGACAAAATAATTATGGGTGAGTGGATAGAAAGCTTTCCATCTTTATCTAAAGCTTAGTTTGAGCTTAATATTTAAGCTACTAAACTTATCAATAAGTATAAATTTTAAGAATCAGTTACCGCAACCAACTTTCAACAATCTTGGTCACAAAATGGTCACCATTTGGTCACCGAGTACTTGGTCACCGATTTTCTGAAGCCAGTTTATCTATTGATAATCTTATATGGGATGCGATAAGAGAGAGTCCGTTAACCCTGGTGGGATAATAGGGATAAAATCAACAACCCTTATAAATAAAGACTTTAAGAGAAAATTCAGACACAAAAAAACCTCAAACAATCTAATGCTTAAGGTTGAAACTTTTGTATTAAAACTAAGTTTTAAATATGGCGCAGCGGACGGGACTCGAACCCGCGACCCCCGGCGTGACAGGCCGGTATTCTAACCAACTGAACTACCGCTGCTTAGGTCGTCTTTAGCGTCTTGCTCTTTATAGCCAGAGCCCACTTCGCTAAATGAGTGGTGGGTGATGACGGATTCGAACCGCCGACATTCTGCGTGTAAGGCAGACGCTCTACCAACTGAGCTAATCACCCTTGCTGTGGGTGTGTATTATATACATTTACACATGGCTGTCAAACAGTATTTTGACAATTTTATCAAATAAGCATAAATACCTTCTGAATATCATCAATTATAGTAGCATGAGTCAGGTATTTATTAGGGTCGCTACAAAGAGACTTAGCATTGTTACCTATTGTTTGGTGGCTAAAAGCTATTATACTGCTTATGTTTTTTGTTTTATCTTGATTGGTGGAGGCCATTATAGACGCTTTAACTACTGGGCAGTACTTTGCAGCATGGTCGTGGAGCGACTTTGCAGGGATGGGTTTGGTATTGCATATTATCCTGATGGTAGTGATGAGCTTACGTGTTGTGTCGGTACAGCGCAATATTGGGGTGACGATTGCGTGGATAGCGGTTTTGTACATACTGCCTTTGGTGGGGTTCTTCGCTTATATTTTGGTGGGCGAGCCGATGATTGGCCGTCGTTATCGTGAGCGCATGGGGCAAGCAAGTCTGCTCATGAATGATATGGCAGTGCGTGAGCGTTTGATATTCAATCAAGGGCAAGAGCTGTTATCGGACAGCTATAGCGGTGTCAGTCGTATCGGTACACGCCGGACAGGGTTTGGAGTGTTCCCTGGGCATCAGATGCAGCTACTGACGTCTCCTCAAACGATTTTTAATCATTTTATCCATGATATCGAAAATGCTAAGCGCACTATTTTTATGGAGTTTTATATTATCTATCCTAAGGGACAGGTGCTGGATGTGTTAAAAGCTCTAGAAGCAGCTGTCAAGCGTGGGGTAGAATGTCATATATTGGTCGATAGTGTCGGTAGCTTTAGTTTCTTTAACAGTGCTGAGCACCGAGCTTTGGAGCGCGCTGGGGTGTTTGTGCATCAATCATTGCCAGTAGGACTGCTCAAAACACTGTTTAAACGCTCAGATTTGCGTAATCATCGTAAAATCGTAGTTATTGACGAGTATGTTGGTTATACCGGCAGTTTTAATTTAGTAGATCCTAGGTATTTTAAACAAGATAAGAATGTCGGGCAGTGGATTGATTTGATGATACGTAGTGTCAGTGAGCAGCCGGTTAGTATCGCGACGGCGATGGCCAAAGTAGTGGTGACTGATATAGGTGCTGAAAACAATGATAATCTGCATGCCTTACATCAACGTGTAAACAGCTATACACGTAAGTTATATGTATTGAACCCGACTATCAACGATATTAATAGTCGTATAGAGGTATTGGCTGATGAGACACATGATGTCGTACCAGAGGTAGGATCGACATCGATTTTGATTCCGCAGATGCCTGCAGTTGATAATGTGCTCGCGCAGCTTATTCCTTCAGCACCGCAGTTGACCGCGCATGTGATCTATAATACGTTGGTGACGGTGATTCATCGTGCTAACAAGCGCATTCAAATCACCACCCCGTATTTTGTTCCTGATGAGCCATTATCAGGTGCCTTGGTCACAGCTGCCAAGCGTGGGGTTGATGTGACGCTTATTATTCCAGAAAAGGTTGATTCGTTTTTGGTGCAGCATGCTTCACAAGCTTATTATCAAGAATTACTGGAAGTAGGGGTAAAGATTGCGCTGTTTAAGGGCGGGCTGTTACATGCTAAAACGGTGGTGGTTGATGATGATTACTGTCTGTTTGGGACGGTAAATATTGATATGCGCAGTTTTTATTTGAATATGGAGGTCAGTCTGGCTATCTACACCCCTGAGATGGTCGCTCAAGTTGCTGATTGCCAAGAAGTTTATTTACAAAACTGCCGATTCTTAAGCCTAGAGGAGTGGCAACAGCGTCCTGACTCACAGCGTTTGTTTGATAATGTGGTGCGCTTATTTAGTCCTCTGCTATAGTGGTTATGAGTTATGCTCAAGTGATTTTTATATAAAGGATTTGTCTGTCTTATGTCCGTTCATACTGACTCTCATACTAATAGAAAAACAACCAAAACATCTCTAGATTATATGGCTGAGGGTTATTGGCAGGATTTTTTGGCAGCCGAGCCGATCGCTGGTGGTATTGCATATGAAGCGCAGCTACATGAGTGTCAGTTAGATGAGACGCTAGAAAGCCTGCAGCGAGTAGATACGCTGATCTCGCAAATTCGCCGTGACCATACCAAGTCAAACACCTTAGATGAAGCCAAACTGCTGGCTGATGATCGCTATCGTCATTTGCTATGGTTTTTAGCTTTTTATGCTGGGCGAGTGCTGGCAAGGCAGTGGCAAAGCTTGCCGCATTGGTATGGTCAGTTTGAGCTGAAAAAGCACTATCCTAAGCTTGTTTTAACTACCGAAACTACCGATGACTTTTATCAGCAAATGGCGGTGGTATATCGTGACAGTGGTTTAGCTGATATTTCAAGTGACGTTTTAGATGATGCTTTAGGCAGTGCGAGTGTATTTTTTGCATTAGAGCCAATAGGTCAGAGACTATTTGGACATATCGACCGCAAGTTTCAGGCGGTACAAGGCGGAGGGCAGGTTGCAAGTGGTCTATATCAAGCCGTCAGCTCTCGATTGCCGCCTAACAATATCGGTGCTATAGCGTCTAAAGCACCTTCTGAACATGCAGAGCTTCGTCCAGTATTAAATACAAATCAGTTTTTTGTAGAGGCAAGAGCTTCTTTGCAAAAGCACTCTACGACCAGAGCTGCGTTACAAAAAGCGCCTGCGGAGGAAGTCATTGAAGAAGACGTTTCTCCAAAAATAACGGTTAAAGATTCACGCACCCAACAACAAGTCATGCAAAAGCAAGCTGACGCAAATACTGCTGCTATAACCTCAGCAGTTAATAATGATATTGTAGATACGAGCTTGCCATTGCCATCACAGCAAACAGCTGAGTCGAGTGCTACTACCAATTCAACGTCTACTAAACGTGCAGCACCAACAGCAGAAATATTTACTCAACTGCTAGCAGAGCTTGATGATATTGACGTGTCACAGAATGTAGGTAATGATGAATATCAACAAGCACGTAAAATACTGGATCAGTTTGAGCGCCATATTGCACGGCAATCAAAGCCGCGCCATGACGTAAAATTTTCAGAGCAGCATCAAACGTCTCGCCAGCAAGCGTTGCTACTGTTGGAAAGCTCTGCCAAGCTGGGTAATACCGCTGCTATGCTGCGACTGGCAATGTATGAGCTATTGAATGAAGGACTGGTAACAGAGATAGCGGCTGGCAAAGAAGCAGGCGTGGCCCTGGTCAAACAAGCGGCTGATAAACAAGATATCCGTGCTCAGCGGTTATTGAGCAAAATGTATTATCAAGGTGTTGGTGTGCCACAAGATATTAATAACGGTCAACACTGGCTAGAGCAAGCCGCTAAAAATGGCCATGAAGAAGCGGCAGAGCTGGTAGCGCAGTGGCAAAAAGCGCAAGCGTTGATAACGACGCAGCAGCAAGAACAACATAGTATTAAGCGCTATCAATTATTGATAGGGTCAGTAATTGTGTTTGCTTTGTTGTTAGTGGTTTTTGTATAAATAAAAGGCTAACTTATCTTTCTTTAATTGTTGATATGTTTTAACCTGACTCTCAAATTAATGTGGGCTATCGTAGGCTGTGGCTTTAGCCCAGCTTAAATATTTGCAAAAGCAAAATGCTGGGCTAAAGCCACAGCCTACGCCAACATATTTAGATAGTGGAGAGTGGGACATATTTTACCGATTTGGCAATAAGAGATAGGGTTGGTCTGTCAATTACGCTAAAATTGGCACATTTTTTGCCATTATTTTGGCTGGTTTTTTCATACCATTTGGTTTTTTTGACTAGGGCTTGTTGAGCACTTCTTTGCAAGTGCCACACTTTCTACTAATTTGGTCTACTTCATGCCATCTTCTTCTACGCCGCCTTCAACGACTGAATCTAAGTCGCCCTCTAGACAGGCATCGCTAAGCAAGCGCGCCGCTGTCAAGCCGCCTTGGTATTATCGGCTTATCATTGCCTTATTGAAGCCCCTGTATCGGGTGCAAGTATGGCGTCGTTCGCATAAGCGTGAGAACTATCCGCAAGAAGTGGCAGAGCGCTTTGGCAAGCAGTATCCACCGCGGCCTATGTCTGGTGCAGATCATGCCACGAATAAGGTGGTTTGGTGCCATGCAGTTTCTTTAGGAGAGACCAACACAGTGGCGCCCCTACTGGATGCATTGTTAGCGCAGGGCTACCAAGTTTGGTTGACCAATACGACGCAGACTGGTCATGCGCGCGCTGCTAGTCGTTTCGCTGACGAGATTGCCCAAGGTCGTATGAGCCATAGTTACGTACCAGTAGACACACCTACGGTTATCGAAACCTTTTTAGCGCATGTGCAGCCAATTGCTGCTTTGTTTGTAGAGACTGAGCTGTGGGCAAGTATTTTGGCAATACTCTCTCAAAAAAATATCCCCAGTATCCTCGTTAATGGGCGTTTATCCGCGGCATCTTTTACACGTTATCAAAAGATAACGGCGGTCAGTGCCAGTATGATGCAAAATTTATCTTTAATCATTGCTCAAGATGGTGAATCTGCTAAACGCTTTCGCGAGTTGGGCGCGCACTGCACTCAGATACGTGTTGCTGGCTCGCTTAAATGGGTGATTAATACCCCCAAAGCGACTGAGGCTAAAAAAGTCACCGAGCCTAAAAAAAAGGTTGAGCCCGAAAAAACTACTGATGAAACCAGAGAAGACATTGCCACTGTGAATCCGCAAGGTTCAGGTCATGCAGTGTGTTTAGATCGTCCCGTTTGGATAGCTGCGAGTACTCATAACGGTGAAGAAAAAGCGGCTTTAATATTACAAAAGCAACTGTTAGACATAGCTGAATTGAACAAAACCTTGCTAATTATCGTGCCCAGACATCCTGAACGCTTTGATGAAGTGGCGACATTGATTAAAGAGTCAGGATTGCAGATGGCAAAGCGTAGTATGAACGAAGCTATCACTGAGCAAACGCAAGTATATCTGGCGGATAGTATGGGCGAGCTCATGCACTGGTATGCGCTGTCAGATGTGGCGCTGGTTGGTGGTTCTTTGGTAGATATTGGTGGGCACAATCCAGTTGAGCCTATGAGTGTCGGAACTCCGGTGCTAATGGGTCGATATACGCAGTCATGTCAGAGCGTGGTAGATAAGCTTGCGAGTGTCGGTGCTTTATATCAGCCAGATAATGACTTTTATCAACCGATTACCTTAGATAATCAGCCAATCTCTGAGTCTATGGTTGCGTCTTTAGCACCGTCATCTATAACAGATACTGACGTTGCGATAAGCGATGATGTTGAGCTCATTTATCAGCAATTAAGGCTTTGGCTCAGTCATCCAAAAGTTGCCAAGCAGGCAGGGCAGGCAGGCGAGAAAATGACGGTGCAGCAACAAGAGGTATTAACCCGTCAGCTAAACATGATTGAAGAAACGATTGAATATTTTGTAGGTGCTCAACAGACGTTAATATAGTCAGCGTAAAATAAAGCTGAGGTATTGATAGTTGGATAGATAATAGCTTGATACTGGAATAAACTTTCCTCGCTTGCTGTGCGCTTTGCACTCCAGAGGCTTCGAAAAGTTTATCCCAATAGTACTGTATCGCTTTTAGAGTGTTTTAATTATAGTGCCCATTTTCTTGTTTTTATGAAGCGATATGCTGTATGAACTGTATCTTATTGTCTGAATCCGATATTGCACTGCCTTATGCGCAAATTAATGATCCTGCACAAATTACCCACATTCATAAAGTGTTGAATCTGCAGCCTGGTGATACCCTAAAAATAGGCCAGCTAGGTGGTCATCTTGGTACAGCGATTATTAATGAAATGACACCTAATAACATACAGCTTGCTGATGTGCAGCTTGATACTGCACCGCCGCCTAAGCTCGATGTTACGGTAGTGTTGGCCTTGCCGCGCCCAAAAGTATTACGACGCTTAATCATGGATATGACGGCACTGGGTGTGCGTGATATTATTTTGATTAACAGTTATCGTACCCAAAAAAGCTATTGGCAAAGTCCACTACTGGCGCGACTTGATGAGTTTGTCTTGGATGGGTTGCAGCAAGGCGTTGATACGGTAGCGCCGCGTATTCGTTTGCAAAAACGCTTTAAGCCTTTTGTCGAAGATGAGCTGGCCAGTTTAATCACCCATGATGCTATTGTTGCGCACCCTTATAGTGAGCTGTCATTTACACAGTATATACAGCAGCATGCTTCACAGCCAGCACCCTCTACAAAAGCAGCATTGCCAAATGTGGTTTGTATCGGTAGTGAGGGCGGCTGGATTGATTATGAGATTGAGCTGCTTGCCGCGCAGGGTTGTCAGGCCGTCCATATGGGTTCAAGGATTTTACGGACGGAGGCCGCGGTCAATGTGCTTCTTGGGCAGTGGCTATTACATAACGGTGAATAATAGCGAGTATCAAAGATGACATCCAAACCGAAAGTAGTGGAATTTAAGTCGCTGAAAAATACTGTTAAAGGCATTCTTGTCAGTTATGCTGTTAGGTATGACAAATGTATTGATAATTAATCTCATTTAGATTAGTATATGGTTTTAGTTTTATGACTGACTGGCTCTTTATTAGTTCAATTTATTAGTTTTAAAGATTAATCAACAGCTCATCATATAATGCTATTAATGCAATCTCACCTATCTATTATTTATCGCGCTAATTATGGAGAAAGCCATGTCATTGACTGCGATTACCGAGAACTTATCGTTGTCTCGTCCCGTTAAAGCCACTTTATCTGTTGCTATATTCAGCATGATGATGGGTCTTGTGGGCTGTAATAACGCCTCAACGCCTGCAGAAAATGCCGATGTCGATTCGCAAGCCCCTGACCAAGAGACGGTAACTGATACCGCAGCAGTGGCGACTGATAGTGATCAAGTGGTTACCATTTATTCATCGCGTAATGAGCAGCTGATTAAGCCGTTATTAGATAAGTATACCGAAGCCACGGGCGTAAAAATTGAACTGGTCACTGATAAGACGGGTCCACTCATGGCGCGCCTTGAAGCTGAAGGCCAGAATACGCCTGCAGATATGTTGTTGACGGTTGATGCGGGTAACCTATGGCAAGCCGCACAGCAAGGATTGTTGCAGCCAGTCGCTTCGTCGGTACTAGAGAGCAATGTACCCGCCAAATACCGTGATCCAAAAGGTCAGTGGACCGGTCTGTCACTACGTGCGCGGACTATATTTTATGATCCAAGCAAAGTAGACGCCAATCAGCTCTCTACCTATGCAGATCTTGCCGATCCAAAGTGGAAGGGTAAGCTGTGCTTGCGTACGTCAAATGCCGTCTATAACCAGTCATTGGTTGCTAGCATGATTGAGAATTTGGGCGCGGAAAAAACGGAAGAAATCATTCGTGGCTGGGTAGATAACCTAGCGACGGACGTCTTTAGCAATGACACCAGTATGCTAGAGGCCATTGCCGCAGGTCAGTGTGAAGTTGGGATTGCCAATAGTTATTACTATGGCCGTGTACTTGATGAGAAGCCTGATTTCCCTGTGCAAATATTCTGGGCTAATCAAGGCACTACAGGCACGCATGTGAATATTTCTGGTGCTGGCGTGGTCACCAACTCAGACAATCCAGATGGCGCGCTCAAATTGATGGAGTGGCTATCTTCTGATGAAGCACAAGGTATCTATGCCAGTGCTGATAAAGAATATCCTGTCAAAGAAGGTATCGATGAGTCAGAGATGCTCAGATCTTGGGGTACGTTTACGCAAGATAATATCAATGTGCAAAAGTTTGGTGAACTGCAAACTCAAGCCATTCAAATGATGGATAAAGTGGGCTATAAATAATCTGTTATAAAATAGAGCGTGTTTTGCATTCACAAATAGCCGCTGTCAGTGCTATGATTGCATGCTAAACACGCCCTATACAATTTGGCCTTTATGCGTATGACACGGTAGTATTTTTATTATGACAATGACAAAAGCTTCTACTAAAGAAGGTAATGCTGTCAAAGAAGACACTGTCAGTGACAACCATGCTATCGGTCAAGAGCATGTCATCATTAAGCGTATTTTATCGAAATCAGTCCTAGGGCTGATTTCGTTGTTTATGCTGATTCCGATTTTAATTGTACTCTTTTCATGGACACAGCCAGTCGCAGATATCTGGCAGCACATGACGGACTATGTACTGCCACAAGTAATTAAAAACACCGCTATTTTATTGCTGATGGTGACGGTGATAGCCGGTAGTATCGGCACCGCATTGGCTTTGATAACAAGCATGTACCGCTTCCCAGGACAGCGGTTTTTTTCGTGGGCGCTGATGTTGCCGCTAGCGATGCCCGCCTATGTGCTGGCCTTTGTCACGGTCGGAATCGTTGATTTTAGTGGGCCATTGCAGACTGGGCTACGTGACTTGGGGTTTAGCACCGCGATACCATCAGTACGCAATGTCTGGGGTGCTGGGCTGATACTGTCTCTGGCGTTTTATCCTTATGTATACTTGCTGGCAAGGCAGGCTTTTTTGTCACAAGGAAGGCGGGCGATTGAAGCAGGTCAAATGCTAGGGCTTAGCCGTGGTAAGGTACTGCTTCGTTTGGCATTACCACAAGCGCTGCCTTGGATAATTGGCGGGTTGTTATTAGCCTGTATGGAGACGCTCGCAGATTTTGGCGCGGTCTCAGTGTTTAATGTCGACACTTTCACCACGGCTATTTATAAAGTGTGGTTTGGCTTTTTTAGTCTAACCACTGCCGCTCAACTGGCCGCGCTGCTCATTGGGGTGGTGTTCGTTGTGGTGTTCTTTGAGCAGTATTGGCAAGCTCGGCGCGGCAGTACGGTGACCCAAGGTAGCAATCGCCGCTTTGAGACCAGCACTGCTGCCAAAATTGCGATGACGTTATTCTGTACGACCGTGTTTTTGATTGCGTTTTTAATACCGTTTTTACAGCTTCTGTATTGGACAGCGATGAATTTTCGCCAAGATTTTGATGCGCGTTACATCGATTTTGTCACCAATAGTCTGATGATAGCGGGTATGACCACGCTGCTGATTGCCTTTCTTGCCGTTATCATTGCGTGGATTAAGCGTCAGTATGCTGACAAATCAACCAAGCTCATGATAACTCTGGCCAATTTAGGCTATGTCGTACCGGGTACGGTATTGGCAGTCGGTGTTTTTATTCCTATCGCTTGGCTAGATAATCAGTTAATCGCCTTTGGTATTACCTCAAAACAAGTATTATCAGGCAGTGTCATTATCATGCTGCTTGCGCTCTCAACCCGTTTTATGACAGTGAGCTTTCAACCTATCGACCGTCAGCTACAGCGCTTGACTGTCAATCAAGAAGCTGCGGCAAAAATACTCACCACCAATCCCCTGCAGCGGTGGCGTCAAGTGGTCTTGCCGGTACTCAAACCAGGTATGCTGACTGCTCTTTTAATGGGTTTTGTCGAAGTAATGAAAGAGATGCCGATTACGCTTATGACGCGGCGGCAAAGCTGGGATACGCTTGCCGTGCGAGTGTTTGAGATGACCAGTGAGGGGATGTGGGCGAGAGCAGCCTTGCCAAGCTTACTTATTGTGCTGGTTGGACTGATTCCTGTTTGGATATTACTGCGGCAAAGTGATAAAAATAGCTAGTGTTTTTTGTCTAGTCTGGTTTATTCGCTTATCATTACTTATTACTCATCGTTATTGTTATCATATTCATCCTTTTACTCATCCCATCGCTTATTGGTAACGCTTATGCATACTGACCTGATTAAAGACTCAGCCGATCAATCCAAGCAAACTCTTACTCATCACAAAGCCCAGTTTGAGAGTGTCAAGCAAGCGACAGCGACTGCTGATGAAAAGCCTTATTTGAGCGTTAAAGATTTGGTGGTTGGCTATGATGACATCACCATTGTTGATGGTTTGTCTTTGATTCTGAAGCAAGGTGAGATTGGGTGTTTTTTGGGGTATAGCGGCTGTGGTAAGACGACAGCATTACGGGCTATTGCAGGGTTAGAGCCTACGCGTCGAGGGATCATTAGTTTGAACGGTCAGCGTCTCACGGAGCAGACAGCGCGTACATCTTTTGCCGTCGCACCTGCCAAGCGTGGCATGGGTATGGTGTTTCAAGACTATGCGCTATTCGGACACTTGACGGTCGCCAAAAACATCGCTTTTGGACTCAATAACTGGTCAAAGGCAGACAAGCAGGCACGAGTGACTGAGATGCTGAGTCTTGTTGAGTTGACTGAGCATGCTGATAAGCGTCCTGCCGAGCTTTCAGGTGGGCAGCAGCAGCGTGTCGCTTTGGCACGCGCTTTAGCACCGAAACCAAAGCTATTGTTACTTGATGAGCCGTTTTCCAACCTTGATGTGGTACTGCGTGAATCACTTGCCATGAGTGTCCGCGATATCCTAAAACGTACGAATACCACGGCGATACTGGTCACTCATGATCAGAACGAAGCCTTTGCTATCGCTGATAAAGTGGGTGTCATGTATAAAGGAAAGCTGGTGCAGTGGGCAACACCGAGCGATCTCTATCATGAGCCTATCAGTCCGTTCGTTGCCGAGTTCGTCGGTGAAGGGGCGATGATAGATGGGATTATTCAAGAGGGACACGTTGAGACCGCACTCGGTGATATCTATCGGCGGATGGAAGTCTATGATGAGTCAGGGCAGCCGCAGTACTGTGAGTACGATTATCCAAATGGTACGCCGATCAAAGTATTGGTGCGTCCAGATGACATCATTCACGATGATGAGAGTACTCAGACAGCACTGGTTGTCGGTCGCGTCTTTCGCGGTGCCAATTATCTATATCGCTTACAACTTGCCGATGGTCAGACCGTTCTCTCTCTCGTCCCCAGTCATCACAATCATGAGATTGGTACTCATATCGGTATTTTGCCCATACTAGAGCATGTGGTGGTGTTTGATGAAAAAGACATCAATGCCACGACTTGGTCAGAATATGATCGAGCTTCGATGGTGGATGAAACCGAATAGCTACTCCATATGATCTAATAAAGCTTGAGTTTAAGACGGTGATATTTATCGAGTGGCCATCACATGCAGATAGCGTCCGAGCCATTTATAAGGCTCTTGTTGTGAGTAGCGTAACTCCATTCGAATGACGGCTTCTGGGTCGTTATGTCCACCGCGCTTTAGCGGTGCATAGTCATGAAAGACCCGCAGACCGCTCCCTAGCACGATTTTATAATCATGCTGCTGTAGCCAAGCGGCTACTTCTTCTTTGGCGACTGGATGATTGGGAGTTAGGCTTTTTTTGTTGTCTGCTTTATTGCCACTCTCATCAACCAAGGCATCAAGCATGTTGAAATTACCCATAATTAAATTACGATAATCAAAGCTCGCTGGATTGTAAAAGCACAATGAAAGCACGCCACCATCAGCCAACTGCCTATCAAAGAAGTCCATCACTGCCTCAGGCTCTGCTAGCCATTCAAGCAACGCGTGACACAGTATCAAATCAAACTTAATTGCATCATCTTTAGCCAGCTTATCTTCAAGCGCTTGATAAGGGCAGACATGCCAAGTGATGTCTAAATGCTTATCAGTCTGGTTTGCGTTTGCTTTGGCTTTTTCGAGCATGTTCTCTGAGATATCATTAATCACCACGCTATGGCCTTGCTTGGCAAGCTCAAGCACAATCTGAGCCAGACCAGCGCCCACATCTAAGATACGTAAAGGCCGCCCAAGACTTTGGCTCATCTGTGCGCTATATGCAAAAATATCACGGCGTAACACCGCCAGTCGAATCTCACCTTTTAAACCACCGTAGACCTTTTTTTCAAAATGATCAGCAATGGCATCAAAGCTACGATCCGTCCGTTCTTCTTGTGGTAGCACTATTGAGTTGTCTACTTGATTTTGCATATTTTGATTATCAGTTTGCATAGGAGGTTTAGGTCGTTAAAATTTTGGACTTATTAGGACATTTGACGGGTTTTGTATTTAAGGTGTTCACTTAAGCTCTTAGCGCTTCAGCCTTCTGTTAATCACCCATTTAAAGACTACTTTGGATAAGGTGATGATGACAAAGACCACTGCGACAAATACCCACATACCATTGCCTTGTAGGTTTTCTTGGTAGGCTTGCGCTAAATAAGCGGATAAAGCCATAGCGGCCAACAGTGCTCCCCAGCGGATATAAGGCAATGCGCGGTTGTCATGGTTAGGAAAACTGGCAACATAATCGCTAGAAAAGCTGTACAGCACCATGGCCAAAATCCAGACGATAGCAAGAATGATATCCATAATAATGAGAGCCTGTTTAATAGTTACTTAAGAGTAGTGACTTGAAGTAATGACATTTAGGGTAAAAGTGATGAGACAGTGTAGCGGGTAGAAATTTTTTGTCTACAATATCTGAATGTTTTTATGGTATCAAAAGTGATTTTTAGAGCGGCGCGTAACTTTAGCATCGAAAGAGGAGAAGTATCTAGTGAGACGTTTTGCGGTAGCTTTTTATAAGGGTTTACGGTATAAACAGTAAGGTATAAGAAATAGCATTAAAAATTTATACTTATTAAAAAAAGCTCACAAAATGGCTTTTATATACTGCCAAGGATACAAGGTAGTTTTCTATTTTATCACTGCTAAGGATAGAAATCATGATTAAATCTAAACCTGATACCGCACAAGACTTCCGTTCAGATTCGTTATCTGTTTTGACCAGTATTAAAAATACATCAACATTAACGCGCTGTATACTGACAGTCACGCTAGCAAGCAGCCTACTAATGGCGGGTTGCGGAGAAGATAGTAACTCTAGTATTTATTATAATAATGCACCCAAACCGATCGCCACCTTTACTCCGAGTCAAATAGATGCAGAGCTGTATAAAGCCTCAGAGATAGGCAAAGCAGTCACGCCAGATGCCGTCTGCGGCGTTGCAGTAGAAAAAATCAGCTATCAGACCAAAGGTTCAGCAGGTGAAACGACTAATGCGACTGCGGCTCTGATGTTACCAACTGGTGATAGTGAAGACTGTCAAGGTGATCGTCCTGTATTATTGCATGCACATGGTACGGCGACTGAGAAGTCGTATGACTTTACTCAAGTAGGCAATATTGATAATCCTGCTGGTGCGAGAGCAACTTTGATGGCGGCAAACTTCGCTGCCCAAGGTTATATCGTCGTCGCTCCTAACTATGCGGGATATGACACATCTACGCTCGATTATCATCCGTATTTAAATGCTAAGCAGCAATCAGAAGAGATGGTGACAGCCTTAGATACTGCGCGTACGATGATGCAACAACAAAAAAGCGCAGGTAATATCAAATACACCAAGGTTAATGACTCTGGCAAGCTATTTTTGACAGGTTACTCGCAGGGTGGGCATGTTGCGATGGCAACGGCACGACTTTTAGAGCAGCAAGGAAAGTCAGTAACAGCGATGGCACCCTCTTCAGGCCCTTATGCGCTCGCAGCATTTGGTGATGCAATATTTGCAGGGAACGTCAATCTTGGTGCCACTGCCTTTGCGCCGTTGTTGGCGAGAAGCCTACAAAACGTGAATAATGACATATATGATCGTCCTACCGATCTTTTCTTACCGCAGTTTGCAGATTCCAAGTTACCAACAGCATCAAGCTTTGAAGATCTTATAATAACTGGAAAACTGCCGCAAACGGCACTCTTTCAAACAGCCCCGACTGGTATTCCAAGCCTTGATGCCACTACTCCAGAAGAAGGTTTTGGTTTTGCAGATAGCAATTACTTGATTCAAACCAGTTTTCGCGCAACTTATTTGATGGATGTTCAGTCAAATCCTGATGGATTGTTGGTCAAAGGTGGCAATGCCATGCCAGCCTTAAGTCCAGGCAATACACTACGAAAGGCCCTCAAAGTCAATGACTTGCGCGGCTATGTACCCACTATGCCAACTTTAATATGTGGTGGCAATCAGGATCCAATGGTGTTTTTTGATCTAAATACTGGCTCAATGGCTGCATTGCTACAAGGCGCAAGTCTACAGAACCCAGCGGCAAACATTAATGTCACAGTATTGGATGTTGACGCTACTAATTTAGCAGATCGTAATCAAAGTACATTAACTACAATCGGCCAAGCGTCGACGAATCCTTGGGATATTCAAGCGATTGTTGATAATGTCCAAGCTAACTTCTCAAGTACAGCTCAGCTAGTGATGGACAATGCACCCTCTCAAGGTGTATCACCAGAAGTGGCATTCATAAGTACGTATCACGCTGGTCTTGTGAGTACGGCTTGTACCAACGCCACACGCCAGTTCTTCGATCAAGAATTTAATTCGATCTAAAAAGCTTTAAAATTTACGTTAGGCAAATAGTATTAGCATTAAAAGACTGTATCCATTGGATGCAGTTTTTTTTATAAAACAGCAAAATCTATCAATCTAAATAGATATGTCGCTAGGGTCAGTGAAATGTTAATAAATGGTCTAAATAATGACTACTAGTAACCTGATTTGCTTGATTTTAATACCGTGCAAATGCCCCTAACACGGCAAATTTGTGCTAAAATGGCTTCTTTTATTCAACATTAAAACTATCGCTATTTCTCTATAGGTTTGAGTTGTTTGTAAGCTTTTTTGATGGTCACTAACTTAATAAAATAACGGCGCATTTGTGCCGTTATTTTTGACTGTAAATGCTTATATATAAATACTAGAGAGTAGGTGTGAGTGAAGGAGTGTATATGAGCGAATCGGTCAGTCCTATTGGCATCGTAGAGGAACTAAAGCAATCCTATTTGGATTATGCGATGAGCGTGATCGTCTCGCGTGCGCTGCCTGATGTGCGTGATGGGTTCAAGCCTGTACACCGCCGTGTGATGTATGCCATGCACGTGCTATCTAACGACTACAACAAGCCTTACAAGAAGTCGGCGCGTGTGGTCGGTGATGTCATCGGTAAATATCACCCGCATGGCGATAGTGCCGTCTATGATGCGATTGTGCGGATGGCGCAGGACTTTAGTTTGCGTTATCCAATGGTTGACGGTCAAGGTAACTTTGGCTCGATCGATGACGATCCACCGGCAGCGATGCGTTATACCGAAGTACGTATGACCAAGCTTACCCACCAGATGCTCGCTGATCTGGATAAAGACACGGTTGATTGGGAAGATAACTACGATGGCTCTGAGCGCATGCCAAGCGTGATGCCAGCGCGTATTCCCAACCTACTGGTCAACGGTGCGACTGGTATCGCAGTCGGCATGGCGACCAATATGGCGCCGCATAACCTGACCGAAGTGATCAATGCTTGTCTGGCTTATGCTGAGAATCCGCAAGTTTCGGCGGAAGAGCTGATGTCACACATATCGGGTCCCGACTTTCCAACAGGCGGTATCATCTATGGCCGCGCAGGTATTTTAGATGCTTATCGTACTGGTAAAGGTCGTCTACATGTACGTGGTCGCTACCATATCGAAGCCATGAGTGACAGCGGTGTCAACCGTGATCGTGAGCGTATTGTCTTCACTGAAGTTCCTTATCAAGCCAACAAAGCCAAGCTGATTGAACGTATCGCAGAACTGGTACGTGACAAAAAAATCGAAGGCATCAGCGAGATTCGTGACGAGTCTGATAAAGACGGCATGCGTATCGCCATTGACCTGCGTCGCGGCGAGACGGCTGAAGTGATTGTTAACAACTTGTTCCTACAAACGCCACTAGAATCAAGCTTCAGTATCAACATGGTGGCGCTGGATAACGGTCAGCCAAAACTACTGACCTTGCGTCAGCTGATTGCTGCTTTTGTCCGTCATCGTCAAGAAGTCGTGACCCGCCGTACTATTTTTGAGCTGAATAAAGCGCGAGTTCGTGGACATTTGCTAGAAGGCCTAACCGTTGCACTGGCGAATATTGACGAGATTATTGCTACTATTAAAGCCTCTGCTAGTCGCGGTGAAGCACGTGAAAGCTTATTGAATAACACTTGGGGCTCAGGTAGCGTGGTAGCCATGCTAGAAGCTGCTGGCAGTCAGTCTGTACGTCCTGAGTTTATCGAAGGTGAAGATCCAAAAGCACCGTTTGGCTTAATCGATGGCAGCGTTGAAGGTGAACAGCGCTATCGTTTGTCGCTCGATCAGGTCAATGCTATTTTAGAGATGCAGTTGCATCGCTTGACGGGTCTTGAGCAAGACAAATTGACTGAAGAATATCAGGATCTCTTGCGTGAGATTGCTCACTTAGAGTCTATCCTTGGTGATTTTAATAAGCTGATGACCATTATCTCTAACGAGATGATCGAAATCCGTGATAACTTTGGTGACGAGCGCCGCACCGATATTATTGATTCACGTACTGACTTTAGCCGTGAAGACCTGATCCCTGAACAAACGGTTGTAATGACCGTATCGCGCACTGGCTACGCCAAAACTCAGCCGATTGATGATTATGTCGCACAAAAGCGTGGCGGCAAAGGTAAGTCTGCTACGGCGATGAAAGAAGATGATGTGATTGATCATCTGGTCGTGACCTCCACCCATGCCACTGTACTTTGCTTCACTGATAGTGGCCGTGTCTTTAGCTTACGTGGTTTTGAAGTGCCTATTGCCAGTCGCGGCTCTCGTGGTCGTCCACTCGTAAACCTAATTGGCTTGAACGGCGATGAAACCGTTACGACGATATTGCCCATTCCAAAAGTAGTGGAAGAGTTATCTGCTAAAGGCGATACAGCATTAACAGACACTTCAATAGATAATGATATAAATAGTGATGACGGCTTATTAGAAGATAGTAACGAAGGCAGCAACGAAGCAGAGCCGCCTTTTGTATTCTTTGCAACCGCCAATGGTACGGTGAAGCGGGTAGAGCTCAAGCAGTTTGCTAATATCCGTTCGAACGGTTTGATTGCGGTTGGTTTGGAAGAAGGCGATAAGTTGGTGAGCGCACGTATCACTAGCGGTAGCCAAGAAGTGATGCTGTTTGCTTCAAGTGGTAAAGCCATTCGTTTTGATGAGAATGATGCCCGCGCTATGGGCCGTACTGCAAAAGGCGTTCGTGGTATGCGTCTGGCTGCCGATGAGTTTATCAAGTCATTGGTCGTTATCGAAGATGATGTACGCGAAATCTTAATCGCTTGTGAAAACGGCTATGGTAAACGTACCTTTGTCGATGAGTTCAACACCCAAAATCGCGGTGGCGGCGGTGTGATCGCTATCAAGACCAGTGACCGTAATGGTGCACTCGTTCGTGCCACTAAGGTTGAGCCTGAAGATGATATTATCTTAATCTCAGACAAAGGAACGCTAGTACGCACGCCAGTTGAGCATGTGGCCAGCTCTGGTCGTAATACGCAGGGTGTCACTCTTATTCGTCTATCAAAAGATGAAAAGCTGGTCGCTATGGCGCGTGTTGAGCATGAAGAAGATGACAATGAACTAATCGACGCCATGAAAGAAGAAGGCACTTTTGAATCAGAGTCTCATGCGCAAACAGAAGTAGATGCTACGGATATTCTTGTGAATGATGACATCTCCATTGACAGCGATATTGATAATGAAGATGGCGGTGATGAGGCTAAAGATGACGAATAAATGTCTATCTAAATAGTTTTTAGTCTGGTTTTTATAACTGTTCTAAAAAAGCCTCTGACGTTATCGTTGGAGGCTTTTTTTCTGCAGTCAGTGCAAAAAAATGAAGTAAGTAGACCATAGGTCTTTTTTAATTCTTAACGGCTCTAAGATTTCTTATAAATAATGCCAACAAAGTTCTATTTTTTAAGGCTGTTTTCATGATAACTACCAATCGCACCTTTCAAGGAACCGTTGCCTCGGTATCATCAAGTTTTTTATTCTCATTGATGTTTTTGTTTGGCCTGTTTATGCAACCCTTATCGGGTACCCAAGTAGCATCATGGCGCATACTCATGATGCTATTAAGCTTGGTGTTATTGGTCAGTTTTACCAAACAGTGGCAGCATGTTTTTGATTATATAAAAAAGTTAAAAGCCCCCAAAGAGTGGCTGTTATTTGTGTTGCCAACGCCGATATTGGGTGGGCAAATCTGGCTGTTTATGTGGGGGCCAGTCAACGGTTATGGTCTAGATGTGACCTTGGGTTACTTTTTACTACCACTGGTGATGATACTGATTGGGCGCTTTTTTTATCACGAAGATATGAGTATCTGGCAGTGGGTAGCAGCGCTCTGTGCTGCGATGGGTGTAGGCTTCGATATCTTTCAATATGGTTCGATATCTTGGGTGACTTTGTTTGCGTGCTTGGGTTATCCGCCCTATTATTTATTGCGCCGTAAACTTGCCGTACCACCGGTTACTGGTTTGCTGTCTGATTTGACCTTACTGTCGCCACTGATGTTAATCATGCTTTATAGTAGTGGTGGCTTTAGTCTGGCGTTGGAGTCTGTCAAGTTTTGGTACTTGTTGCCGCTATTGGGTGCGTTTAGTGCGCTTGCTATGGCGCTGTCGATGGTTGCCAGTCGTAAATTACCTGTCTCGTTATTTGGTGCTTTGAGCTACCTTGAGCCGATGCTGTTGTTTGTGTTGTCCGTGACGGTATTGAATCAAAGTATCGATGAAGGCGGCTCTCTATTTATGTATGGCATGGTCAGTTTGGCATTATTATTCATGATTATGGACAGTATAATGGGCTATATTACCCGCAGCCGTGAGGGTAGCTTGCATGGGTACAATGAACCACAAATAGACACGTACCCGCCGCGTCAACGCTTGATAAATCGCCGTATAGAAGGGGTATTAAGGGCACATAGATTTCGCAGAATTCGTCGCTATCAAGAGCGGATAGATAGAATCAAGCAAAAAATTGAGCAGTTAGATTCAGAGTAAGGTGTTATATAAAACCAATTAATTAAACTGAACGTATAAGTTGACGGATCAGTTGCGTAAGTTCATTGTTTATCTGCTCTGACTTTGACATAATGCTGCCCATGATAAAAGCTAAGCAAACCCAAAGCATTTATCGCAGAATAAATACTATGATTATCTTTGTAGTATAGATATCGTATAGACAAAAAGCCTCCGACGTTCGCGTCTGAGGCTTTTGTTTTTTTCTAAAATTGCCAAGGAAGCGCGCTAACTCTTTAAGGCTATTGTTATGTTCACCACCAACCAAACTGCGCAGGGTACTGTTACTGCGGTGGCGGCAAACTTCTTATACTCGTTATTGTTTTTATTCGGCTTGATTATGCAGCCGCTGTCAGGTACGCAAGTGGCTTCATGGCGCGTCCTTATGATGCTGTTCAGTTTGGTGCTATTAGTGACTGTGCTGAAGCAGTGGCAACATATCTTTGATTATTTAAAGACATTAAAGACCCCGATGGAGTGGTTTTTATTCATCATTCCAACGCCGATTTTGGGTGCCCAAATTTGGATCTTTATGTGGGCGCCAGTGAATGGCTATGGTTTGGATGTTACCCTGGGCTATTTTTTATACCCGATGATCATGATTATAGTGGGGCGGTTTTTTTATAATGAAGAGATGAGTCCGCTGCAGTGGCTTGCAACCATATGTGCAGGCGCAGGCATTGCTTATGATATATTTCAATACGGTACGATTTCTTGGGCGACCTTGTTTGTCTGTTTGGGATATCCGCCTTATTATCTTTTACGCCGTAAACTAGCAGTTCCGCCAATCACAGGGCTTATCTCTGACCTGATTTTACTGTTGCCAGTGGTGCTGGTAGCGCTCTATGTTAGCGGTGGTTTTGAGCTTGCCATCACGACCAATAAGCTTTGGTATCTATTGCCGTTATTGGGTGTCATCAGTACGGCTGCGATGTCGCTAACGATGGTTGCGAGCCGCAAGCTGCCAGTCTCTTTGTTTGGCACTTTGTGCTATCTTGAGCCGATATTTTTGTTTATATTCTCCATCACTATCTTTCATCAAAGTGTCGATGAGGGCGGCTCTGTACTGATGTACGCTATGATCTTCATCGCACTGATGATTATGATCTTGGATAGCGCGCTTGGTTACTTAGCACGCCGCCGTGACAATCGGCTACATGGCTACAATGAGCCACAAGTCGGTAGCTTTCCGCCGCGTCGTCGTCTAAAAAACCGCCGAATTCAAGGTGTGTTGACGGCGCATCGATTCCGTAAAATCAGACGTTATCAGCACAAAATAGATAAGATGGCGCATAAGATTGACCAGCTATATTCTAAGTAGTAACAATATCTGCGATATAATTAAACACTTGAAAATAGGTACAGTGCTGCTGGTATTGATTTTTCGTAGCCTCTGTCGGCGTAGGCACAGCACGCAAGGAAAATTAATGCTAGCAGCACGTGACATAGAGCGTGCCAGTATTATTTAGGATTAACGATAAGGTGGTCACGACGCCTAATACGATGGGTGAATAACTGATGACCGCATCAGGCGCAGAATGATAAATCAACGCTGGCTATAAAGCTGACTCTACAGGCACAGTTTTCTTGATGTTTTCGCGACGATTGCCTGTCTAAGTTATATTAATAGTAGAACAAGTGCGTTATTATCAACAGCAAATTTGTGTCGCTCTGCGGCATTGAGGCTACAGTTTAAAATACTTTGCTGAGTAAAATATAAATCTGGTTCATCAGCATTTACTACTATGAGGATAAGTCTATGTTACACCTGCATCATTTGGAAAACTCACGCTCGTTTCGTATCATATGGTTGTTAGAAGAGTTGAATGTCGACTATCAGCTGACGAGTTATCAGCGCAATAAAGATTTTCGCGCGCCTGAGAGCTTGAAGCAAATCCATCCACTCGGTCACACGCCTATATTGGAAGTGAATGATCGGCCACTGGTTGAGTCTGGTTTTATCATTGAATATCTGCTCAAGCACTATGATAAAGAACAAAAATTTAAGCCTGCTGATGATAATGAAGAAGCGTGGGAAGCTTATACTTTTTGGCTACATTTCGCTGAGGCTTCAATCATGCCGCTATTGGTGATGCGTTTGGTTTTTACCAAGGTTGTCGAAAAATCGCCATTACTCATCAAACCTGTTAGCAAAAGTATTCATAAGCAAGTTGAAAACAATATGATTAATAGCAGTTTGACAAAGATGCTGACGATGATGGAGCAGCAGCTACAGGACAATCATTGGTTCGCAGGCGATACCTTTAGCGCTGCGGATATTCAAATGCACCTCGCCGTCGTCGCTACCAATGCTGGTGAAGGGCTGGACAAGGTCAAATATGCAAACATACTGATTTGGCTGAAACGCTGCCAAGAACGTGAGGCCTTTAAACGTGCTGAAGCTAAGGGCGGTAGCATCCAGTTTTAAGCAATACCAAACCCAAAAAGTACGATTAGCGGTGTCAAACTCGCTAAGTCTACTAAGTGTAGTACTTGCACTCGCTTTCCTAGCTACTCTGATTTTTGGAAATGGTATAAGTCTCGTACTCAGTGTGGCAAGAACTCTCAAAAGGTAAAACAATGACAGATCCTAATAAACTCAATACTAAAACCACGGATACTGAGGCCGATAGCATTGCAAGGCAACAGGTGAATGCGCAGCAAGTATCCATTAAAGCATGGTCACAAAAGCTGTTGGTGGTTTTGTTATGTGTGGCAAGCTTTTACGGCGGCTGGAAGTCGCATGAATCCAGCATGGTAAATCAATGTTTTGCCAGTGGTGGGCAAATCGTTGAGGGCGCTAAAACCATCCTGTGTGAGCTACCTTAAGCGGCATTAGCTATTATGAATCCATTATATGAATGACAACGCATGCTACAACTGACTTTTTTGGGCACATCCGCAGGTGTACCGACCAAGCAGCGCAATGTGACCGCGCTGGCGGTTGAGTGTCTCAATCCCTATCTATCAGGCTCCAAGCAGTATAATAAAAAGTCGCGTCCGTGGTTGCTCATTGATTGCGGCGAGGGGACGCAGCAGCAATTGCTGCATACCAAACTATCGCTGCATCAGCTTAGCGCTATTTGCATCACTCATGTGCACGGCGACCACTGTTATGGACTACCTGGGCTGCTTGCCAGTGCTGCCATGTCAGGACGGACTGCGCCACTGACGCTTATCGCACCAAAAGCGATCGCTAAATTATTGGATACTATAACGCTCACCACTGAACTGTACTTTCCATTTGCCATCAATTTTATGGCCATTGAAGATTTGCTATCGCAACCAGACAGTGAAAGTAACGGTAAGGTAGACATTCATTTGGACAAGCAACAGCAGCTAACGATTGATATTCATCCTTTATCGCATCGGGTACCTTGTTACGGATTTGGCATTACTCAGAGCATCAATCGTCGTACCCTGAATACCGATAAACTTCTGGCAGAAGGTATCCCAGCCAGTGAATTATGGGGAAAGTTACAGCAGGGCAAAGATGTGTCTACCGAGGGTGGCAGACAGCTACGCTCGAAAGACTACGTCGATATTGAAGAGCTGCGTAGCAGAATCGTAGTAGCAGGCGATAATGACACGCCAGCTTGCTTGACCGCGGCACTTAGGGATGCAGACCTATTGATACACGAAGCGACCTATACCGCTGATGTGCTCGCAAAAGTACAGGCTAAGATGCAAGCCAGCCATTCGGACTACGACCCGATGCACAGTAGTGCCGCGCAAGTGGGTCAGTTTGCGCAAGACATTGGTCTGCCTAATTTAATACTGACTCACTTCAGCGCCCGTTATCAAAGCTTTGATAATCCTAACAGTGATACGCCAAACATGGGACATATTCGTTTAGATGCCGAAAATACTTACAAAGGCAATCTATGGTTGGCTGCTGATTTTGATCAATATAGGGTCAATGGAGCAGTAGAAGTTACTGATGGGCAAAAAGACAGCCGCGTACAGTATTTAGGCTCTGTACGCAGCGATGCAAAATCATAGCAAGACCACTCTGCGTGACTCTGATTTTTGCAGATGTCATCATCTAAGATTGGCGGTGGTTGATTTAATTTAGAAGAAGTACAAGGCAACCGAGTGCAGATGTATATGTCATACTTTAAGCGAGGTTAACGCTGTTACTCTTTTAAAGTGGATTGACTATTATCATCAGCGGCCAGTTTTGCTTGCCCTATCCAATAGCGGCTAAATTGATAGGCCACACGTCCCGAACGTCCTCCACGTTGTGATGCCCAGCGTAATGCTTCTGCTCTGATGTTTTCATCAAGCGCTTGATCATCGCTGTCGTTGCTAGTATCAGCGTCGACATTAACATTAGCCACACTGTCAATTATCTGCGCTTGTTGCAAACTTAAATAATGCTGAACGATCTGCAAATAAGTCTGTTGGTTCATCGGATAAAAAGACAACCACAAGCCAAAACGATCAGAGAGGGAGACGGTCTCATCAATGGTTTCATAAGGGTTGACCTCGTCGGTTTGCCCATCATAAATATTGACATTGTCTTTCATCAATTGTGGCAATAAATGGCGGCGATTACTGGTGGCATAGACCAATAAATTGTCTTGCTCAGAATCAAGAGATCCATCAAGCACACTCTTGAGCGTTCGATAGCTCTCGTCTTGACCATTAAAAGCAAGATCATCACAGTACACCACATAGCGGCAACCACAATCCGCTGGTAGCTCATTGATGGCGGTGCGAATCTTATCTAGCACCAGTAAGTCATCACGGGCGATTTCGATGATGCGCAGCCCTTCGCTATGATAGGCTTGCAGTAATGCTCGGATAAGTGAAGACTTACCTGCGCCGCGTGTACCTGTCATCAGTACGTGATTAGCCGGATAGCCTTTGAGGAATTGCCGCGTGTTTTGTACCAGTTTGGATTTTTGCGTATCGATACCTTGCAGGTCGTCTAAACTTAAAAACAAATTGACCGATA
Source organism: Psychrobacter sp. H8-1 (assembly GCF_904846575.1). Lineage (NCBI taxonomy): Bacteria > Pseudomonadati > Pseudomonadota > Gammaproteobacteria > Moraxellales > Moraxellaceae > Psychrobacter > Psychrobacter sp. H8-1. The sequence goes on along the minus strand of NZ_CAJHBG010000001.1, from coordinate 1,943,781 downwards.
ATGGTTCTAAGTGTCCAGTGCGACCACCGACCCAGCGATAAGCCAACTGGCTAGGGTCAATTTCAATCGTTGGGGTCACACGCTCCTTTAAGTATTGACTTAATAAATCCAACAAAGGGTCGGGCAGGGCATAATGTTCAGATGAGGTAGACGCAGTAGATAATGGAGACACAGTGACTCTAATAATTAAAAGGTGATGTTTAATGTGGTTAATAACAGGCTTATAGGGGCATTACTATATCATGAAAGATAGTGTCAGTAATCTAGCCTCTATACCAGCTTTGCAAGTGCAAGCTGTGCAAATATTGCCACCAGTGACGGCGGCATTGTCAAAGCTAGGCTATGCCGAGATAGTGCATCAGCGTATTGCTCAGCAAAACACTGAGCAAAATGTGTATGATAACGATACTATTTATCAAGGGCTCACACGTGCGCAGCAGTCACAGTTTGGTCGTGTGATGATTAAATGGCAGCTTGACACTCATCGTATGCAGCAAAAGTTAGGCTTACCCTATGAAGTGGGTATTTTAAAAGAATTAAACCATCTATGCTTATCTCAAACTCATGCTAAGCCTGTCTCATTTATAGCGCCGCCCGTCTTAAGTTGTGAGGCGCTACAGATACAAGTTCTACAGCAGAGTTGGCAGCTGAGCCTCCTTACCATGCCGTACTATACCAATGGTAGTTTGGCGAGTCTAATCGATGGTAAAAAACATCGCTCATTAATTGACAAACACAAGCAGCAACTCATCCTACAAGCCGCCCACCTCATAAACAACCTACACCAAGTCGGTTGGCTACATAACGATATCAAGCCAAGCAATATTTTGCTAGAGATATTGCAAGCAAATGATGCTGATAATAGCAGCATCTCATTTCGTTTATTGTTGAATGACTTTGCCTTGGCGGAGCGGTTTGAGAGGGCTGATGAAAATAACAGGGTTGATAGCCATAAATCGGCCGGCACGCCTGCTTATCTGGCACCTGAGCGCTGGCAAGGGCAGAGTGCAACGCTGCAAAGCGATATCTATGCATTTGGTATCATGATGTATCAATTATTAATCGGTGAGCGCCCTTTTAAGGTTGCATCACAAAGCAGCGAGCCGCTAAGAGACTGGGCACTGCAGCATTGCCAACAGCCCATTCCATCGTTGCCGATAGAGTACGAGCATTATCAAACGATCATCAATCAGACATTAGCCAAGCATGTAGAGAAGCGTTATCGGAGTATGGAGGAGGTATTAAGGGATTTAAAGAATTTACACCAGTAGCGCGTTTAGATCTATATAACAGCTCTACTTTCAACTGATTATAGCCAGTTAAAGATAAAAATGAGATAAATGCAGCATTAAAAAAGGAATGAGGGTTTTGTTGACCAATCATTCCTTTCTTTTTGCTAGCTTACTCTTACTAAGTGCTAATGTCTAAATAGCCTTACCAAGCAGTCAATGATGAGGCGCTGGTTTGACTGACAAAGCCATCAGGTGTCTGACCATTATCCGCCTGCCAGCGCTGAAACGCTTTACGGGTGTTAGTACCGAGAATGCCATCTGCACCTTTGGTATCGTAGCCAGCACTGGTCAAACGCTGCTGTAAGCGCGTGACTTGAGAGGTTGAGAGTGGACGTTCATAGCGTGGCCATGAGGTGCGTAGACCAGTTTGGCCAGCGATTGCCTTCGCCAGCAAGCTGACACCTAGAGCATAGTTTGAAGAGTTGTTATAGACTTTGATCACATCAAAGTTAGGGCTTAGTAGCAGTGCTGGGCCGTTTTTTCCAGCAGGCAACCAAAGCTCCATCTGTGTATCAGCATCCAAAAATACATCATCTATGGTATCAACCCCAAGTGCTGCCCATCGAGCGGCAGGCAGCTTAGTACTGACAGTAGAGTAATCAAAAGACGGTGGCAATACCACTTCATAGAAGGGTGCTAAGCCACGTACCCAACCAGAATTACTTAGATAGTTAGCCGTTGAGGCGAGGGCATCAGCCGTTGACCAGGGATTACGATGTCCGTTGCCATCACCGTCGACACCATGATCAAGCCAAGTGCCAGGGATGAACTGAGTCTGTCCCATGCCGCCTGCCCAAGAGCCTTCGAGCTGTGACCAAGAGACATCACCGCGCTGTAACAGCGTCATTAGAGACAATAGCTGAGTCTCTGCAAACTCTTGGCGACGACCATCATAGGCCAAGGTAGCAAGTGCGCTCGGCAGGTGACTGTTGCCTGTCACTGCACCAAAAGACGACTCCATTCCCCAGATCGCTGCGATGATCTCGGCATTCACCCCGTATTGTGACTCTAGACCTGAGAGATATGAGCGCTGCTCTGAAAACTTGTTTTTACCTGTTGATACTCGGCCACCTGACACGGCAGAATCTGCGTAATCCCACGGCATTTTAGCAAATTCAGGCTGACCTCTATCCAGCGAAACCACTTGTTGGTTTAGGTAGGCGGAGCCTAGTAGACGCTGCACATCCGAAGCACTGTAACCAGCAGACATGGCACGCATAGAAAAGTCTGACTTCCAGTCCGAAAAGCTACCATAGGTCGGCTTGGGCGTTATGACCGTTTCTTTTTGAATGATGACGGGGGCAGGTTTGACTTGAATGGTCTGGGTTTGCTCAATCTTAACATTGCCTTGGCGCACCGGTTTACTGGTTTGCTTGGTTGGTTGGCTGACACAGCTGGCAGCGAACACGATGGGTAACAGGGCAAAATAGCGCTTTTTTAACATCATAACAGGTCTCGGGTATCGGTAAGGACGACAAAGGGTTGTAGAAAAATAGGTCAAATTTACAACAAGGTTAAGCTCATAAAGCGTCTGTGCTGAGGGTTGTCACTTAGCAACGCTGAAAAATAACTGTAGCAATAAATAGGGATAAAGTCGATGGGTTAGATAAGCTTATTACTTTGTTTTAGTAAATGTGCTCGAATCATATTGTTAAGTGCTATCAGTCACTTGTATATATTTTTGATAAGTCATGGCAGTGGCTATGAGTAGCCGGCCACCAATAAACTATAATTTTTGACATTAAATTAATATGTCTGTATTATTGGACATATGGAAATAATAAATGCTATCGCAAGCTTCGCTGCGCTCTCTCAAGATACTCGTCTCAAAGCCTTTAGGTTACTTGTCAGTCAAGAGCCCGAGGGTTTACCTGCGGGTGAGATAGCCCGTCAGCTGTCTGTACCACATAACACTATGTCGGCGCATTTATCGGTGCTGGCACGAGCAGGGTGGGTAGTGTCAAAACGCCAAAGTCGGCAGATAATCTATCGCGCGTCGTTGTCGCATATGGAGGCGGTCGTGCAGTTTTTATTGCAAGACTGCTGCGCAGGACATCCAGAGCTGTGTGCTTCGCTGCTGGATAGTTTAAGCGGCTGTGAGACTGCCAAATCTAATAAACAAGACAGTTTTTAGGGCAAGCGCTAAGCTAAGCAGCTAGCTACTTTAATAAACATCTTCTTAATAACTATAGTCTATTCTAAATAAAACAGATACATTATATGTCAACGTGGAACTGGTATAAATTTTTCTGGCGTGCTGTGCCTGCGCAGATAGAGGCTGCGTAAAATTCATCCCAGTTCCACTGTATCGTTTTTATGCTGAATTCTCTATAGATTCAAAAAATAGGTGAGATTGCTATGAAACCATTAATTTTTCATAATCCTAACTGCGGTACTTCTCGTAATACACTAGCCATCATGAAGGCGTCAGGCGAGCAACCAGAAGTAGTAGAGTATCTGAAAAACCCGCCAAGCCGTGATTACTTGGTTGAGCTATTGGCAAAAATGAATATCTCGCCAAGAGAGTTGCTACGTAGTAAAGAAGCCATCAATGATGAGCTGGGCTTAGATAATCCTGAGTTATCTGATGATGAGATTATCGATGCAATGATTGCCCATCCTATTTTAATCAACCGTCCTATCGTGGTCACAAATAAAGGCGCAGCGCTATGCCGACCATCAGAGCGAGTGTTTGAATTGTTAGAAAATCCAGTGAGCAGCTTTACTAAAGAAGATGGAGAGGTTCTACATCATGGTAAAGGTTAATACAGGGCAATCTGACGTCGATGACTTATCCAATCTAGATGACTTGCCCAATATTGATGCAAGTAAATTACAACCGATTGATATTGAGTCGTTGATTGCCCCAAATGACCCACGTCATCCGCCAAAGATACTCGTGCTATACGGGTCGTTACGTGAGCGCTCATTCTCTAGGCTAGCGGCCGAAGAGGCAAGTCGTCTGTTGCGTTGGTACGGCTGCGAGGTACGGATGTTTAATCCATCGGGGTTGCCGCTGCCTGATGATGCTGATAGCGATCATCCAAAGGTACAAGAGCTGCGCGAGCTGGCGCAGTGGTCAGAAGGCATGCTGTGGGTAAGTCCAGAACGTCATGGCAGCATCACCAGTATTATGAAAGCACAAATTGATTGGATACCACTCGCACTGGGCGGCGTACGACCAACTCAAGGCAAAACCTTAGCGGTGATGCAAGTCAGCGGTGGCAGCCAAAGCTTTAATACCGTCAATCAGCTGCGCATTCTTGGGCGTTGGATGCGTATGATTACTATCCCCAATCAATCGTCTATCCCTAAGGCCTTTTTAGAGTTTAACGACGATAATCGCATGGACAAGTCGCCCTTATATCTGCGTCTCGTTGATGTCTGTGAGGAGCTAGTAAAGTTTACTTGGCTTACTCGTGGACGCTCAGCCTATCTGACTGATCGCTATTCAGAACGGGTGGAAAGTGCCGAAGCAGTATCGCAACGTGTCAATCAAAAGTCGCTCTAATCTTTTGTATATTAAATTGACTAAACTAAGTCGTTTAAAGCAAATCGGTTAAAACAAGCCGGTTAAAAAAAGTCAGCTCAAATAAGGTTGCTCCATGCTCGCATTAATTATCTTTATCGTGACCTTGGTTTTGGTGATATGGCAGCCTAAAGGCTTGGGTATTGGTTGGAGCGCGCTGGGTGGGGCATTGGTCGCTTTGGCTTTTGGCGTGGTGCAGCTATCCGATGTCGCTGTGGTATGGGACATCGTCTGGGATGCGACTTTTACCTTCGTGGCGCTAATTATCATCTCGCTTATCTTGGATAGAGCGGGATTTTTTGGTTGGGCGGCGCTACATGTGGCCAGACTTGGCAATGGGCAGGGACGGTTGTTGTTTCCCATGATTGTGATATTGGGCGCGTTTATCTCGGCGTTTTTTGCCAATGATGGCGCTGCATTACTTCTGACACCGATTGTCATCGCTATCTTGCTACGGCTTAATTTCTCACCGCCGTCGGCATTGGCTTTTATCATCGCCACAGGTTTTATCGCTGATACCGCCAGCCTGCCGTTAGTGACTTCTAATCTGGTTAATATCGTCAGCGCCAATTATTTTGATATCGGCTTTGGACGTTATGCGGCGGTCATGGTGCCAGTCAATATTGTCTCTGTCATCGCAACATTAGCAGTGCTGTGGGTAGTCTATGCGCGCCAAATTCCAACACAATATTCCATTGCCAATCTTAGCGCGCCTGCATCTGCTATTGAAGATCCGCTGGTGTTTAAAGCCGCTTTTCCGCTATTAGCATTGTTATTGGTTGCTTATTTTGCGACTGAATCACTAGGTATTCCTATTTCCTTCGTGACTGGCGCTGCTGCGTTGGTGCTGATGGCTATTGCAGGCCGCTGGTGGCAGGGCGGGCGAGATGCCGTTGTTTCTGTATCTGACGTCGTACGTAAAGCGCCTTGGCAAATCGTCTTGTTTTCTGTCGGTATGTATTTGGTGGTGTATGGCTTGGGTAATGCAGGGCTAACGGCTTATGGTGCTCAAATACTGAATTGGTTAGGACAACAGGGCAATATCATCGCTACAGTAGGGACTGGATTCCTTTCAGCGATTGTGGCTTCTATCATGAATAATATGCCATCAACCTTGGTAGGCGCGCTGGCTATTGATAGCGCGCAAGTACCCGCAGCGACTCGCGAGCTGATGATTTATGCCAATGTGATTGGCAATGATTTGGGACCGAAGTTTACGCCCATCGGTAGCCTTGCGACCTTGTTATGGCTACATGTCTTAGCAGAGAAGGACTATAAAATAAGCTGGGGGCAGTATATGAAAATCGGCCTACTTATCACGCCGCCGGTATTATTAGTCACGCTGTTGGCCTTGGTGTTTTGGTTACCCATGCTGCCAAATCAATAAAAGCCAGTTTTATGTAGGATCAACTCTATATTAGTTTTATAGTGGATGGATCATAGGAGAATTTCTTCAAAGTCTTGGCTGTGTCATTCTCAAGGCATACTGTCATCTGATAAACAACTGTTCTCCAAATCAGAACTTTGATTTGTGATTGCTGCTGTTTATTTCGCTTGAGTTAACCAGTACACTGTTATTATGCTTTGGCGAAATATTAAGGCGTGTTGAAGAGATCCTAATGAAGAATACATAATGCAGGATAAATAATTGGAAATAAATACTAACAAGGAGCGCGATATGGGTTTATTAGTGGATGGAAAATGGCAAGATAAATGGTACGACACAGAGGCTAGTGACGGCCGTTTCCAGCGTGAAGAATCTGGCTTTAGAAACTGGATCACCGCAGACGGCAGTGCTGGGCCATCAGGTATTGGCGGCTTTAAAGCCGAGCCCAATCGTTATCATTTGTATGTGTCTTTGGCCTGCCCTTGGGCGCACCGTACCATGATTTATCGTAAGCTAAAAGGCTTGGAGGATATGATATCAGTCTCGGTGGTGCATCCGTTTATGGGCGAAAACGGTTGGACGTTTGCAGAAGGTGAAGGGGTGGTCGCTGATCCAGTACTCAATGCAAATTATCTTTATGAAGTCTATATAGCAGCCAAGTCCGACTATACAGGGCGCGTCACTGTACCGACGCTGTGGGACAAAAAAACCAATACCATCGTCAGTAATGAGTCGTCTGAAATCATTCGGATGTTTGATTCGGCATTTGACGAGGTGGGTGCTTTATCAGGTGATTGTACACCGTCCGCGCTATTAGCAGACATCGAGGCGATGAATGATCTGATCTACCCTGCGATCAATAACGGTGTGTATCGTACTGGCTTTGCGACGACGCAAGCAGCCTACGAAGAAGCGGTTGTAGAGATTTTCGATGCGCTAGATATATTAGAGCAGCGTCTGGCAGATCGTCGTTACCTGACGGGTGATACCATCACTGAAGCAGATTGGCGCTTATTTACAACTTTAGTGCGTTTTGATGCGGTATATGTGGGTCACTTTAAATGTAATATACGCCGTATCCTTGATTATCCAAATCTTTGGGGCTATCTGCGCGACTTGTATCAGGTACCAGGTATCGCAGAGACGGTGGATATGGATCATATCAAGGAGCATTACTACGGCAGCCATGCAAATATCAATCCAACGCGCATCGTGCCTGTCGGGCCGTATCTGGACTTTACCACGCCTCATGGTCGTGAGCGCTTCTCGGCTTAAGGGTTTATCAGTCGTGAACCAGAAGAGCAGGTGGTAAGCTCATGACCTCTGCAACCATATCCTTATACCAAACCCAAAAAGTACGATTAACTTTGTCAAACTTGCTAAGTCTACTAGGAGTAGTACTTGCACAAGTTTTCCGCGTTACTCTAATTTTTGGGAATGGTATTAGATATGGACTCATTAAGAAGTTTCCAATAAATAAAAACAAACCTACCGCCACGATAGGTTTGTTTTAAGCTGTTTTAAAGAACCGTACTTTAAAGAACTGGTCTAAAGCACAATTTGCTAAAGAACAATGTTTTCTTGTTCGCCTTTTTCCCATTTAACAATATTGTCAAAGGTAATTTCGGCTCTTCTTACCATCGCTTCTTCTGTTGCAAAGCCGATATGTGGAAGTAAAACGACATTCGGAGCAGCTAGGATCGGGTAGTCTGCGGGAACTGGTGGCTCCATATCGACTCTATCTAAGCCTGCGCCCGCGATTTCTCCCTTGCGCAGTGCTTCTGCCAATGCATCATTATCAACAATCGGACCTACTGCGGTATTGATTAAGAATGAGCTGGTTTTCATCAATGCTAGTTTATCTTTATCAATTAAGTGTTTGGTTTCATCGGTGAGTGGCGTATGCAGGGTCACAATATCACTCGTCTTTAGGACTTCATCTAACGACTTATACTCGACGCCTTTACTGATCAACTCTGGCTTTTCACTTCTGTTATAAGCGATGACCTGACAGCCGAACGCTAAGCCTAGTTCAGCGACTGCCCCGCCTATGTCTCCCGTACCTAAGACGCCCAAAGTTTTACCTTTTAAATCAAGCTGTCTGTAGCCATCTTTGGTACCGCCGTCTCTGACGACCGCCTCTAAAGGGACAATATTACGTAACAACGAAATGATCAGCCCAAACGTAATTTCTGCTACAGAGTTGGTACTGTAACCCGCAGCATTGGAAACTTTAATCCCTTTCTCTTTGCACTTTTCTAAATCGATATGATTGAAGCCCGTGAAGGCGACTGAAATATATTTTAAATTTTCTGCAGTATCGATGACTTCACCGCTCAGTGGTGTATTAGCGAGGACTATAACCTCTGCATCTTTGATCCGTGTTTTGAGCGTCTCATCGTCTAATTTTCCATCGTCATATACCACCAACTCATGGCCATTATCCGTTAAAGGTTTTGATAATGTATTTAATACTTCATCACTAATTCCTAGCGACTCTAAGATTACAATTTGCATTTTTTTATTTTCCCTATATTTTATAGCTACAGTTAACAATACGTTTAAATTATTAACTAAGTGTATCATTATTCAGGATTTTTTTGAAATGTCTTCATGTGGACAATCAAGATGTCGATGAGCATCCCTGCTTTAGCTTTACTGTATCGCGGCGTTTTAATAAACTGTCTGAAGCTCATTAAACGTAGCTGCTTGCTGTAAGTGATCTAGGGTAGTGAGCTTCATTGAGTTTTTGAAAGGGCGATGAGGGACACGAGAAACCATGTTTTTTAGAGTTAGTGGCTTGCCCAGCTCAAACAAGTAATAATATCATTATGTTAAATTTATCGTCTTATTTTCCAGCTATGCGTTCATAAGAGCCTTGCTCAATAACTTGAGAAAGCTTATCCTTTTCATAGTCATGAAGACTTGACTTAATGGACATAAGGTGCTTTGTATCTACAAGTATACCTTTTACAGATTCGTAAGAGTAAGCATCAGCTTTCCAATTAGCTTTAGTTGTACCGATTAGTAGATAGTCTTTATCAGTAGAGAAAATAGGATGGTTTTTTCTAAAAGGCATCAAAAAAGCGTTAAAAACTTTTAGATCGGTATTACATTCATGATTAGCAATGTGTTCACCATAGGTAATTTGCTTATTGATGTCAGAGGAATAAGGAAGGTGCCTCTTTTCGTCAGCAGTCTCACCATATTGATAATATTTTGCGTCTAACACAAATATATTATCTTTTCTCATAATCGTATCAGGTTTTAATTTACTACTATCAGTGTCATTACCGAAATATAGCTCCCAACGCGCTTTGGGGAAATAGCGCTTTTTATCCATATTACCAAATACTTCTTCAATAATATTTTCCCATATGTATTCAAAATTATGAGTGCCAAAGTGTAGAGGCTCATTTTGTTTAGTAGGTCTATCTGAGGAGCTTATGATATCAAGCATACTTTGAAAAAGCTTTTTATCGCTATCTTGATTAACGCTCAATAGCTTAGTATTTAAAGCTATTATGTATCTTGTCTTATTAAAAACTAAGCTAGGTTTTGGTGGAAGTTTAAGATTGTATAGCCATCCAAGTTTGAGAAAGCTTTCATAAACACAGTACTGACTAATCTCAGTTATTAAGTTCTTATCTGTAAAATTATTCTTTCTTACCTGCATAGTGAGATACGCGACCCCACTTTTTTGAACCATAGGTCTCTCTTTTCTAATAGTTCGGTTCCAATTTACCTTACCAGAGCTACGACTAACGTAAATTTCTTCATACTCTTGGTAATAACCGCCTCTATTCAGATAATCATATATAAGTACTCTGTATGCATTTATAGGAAAAGAATTATATTTTGTAGAGCTGTCTTGAGTGAAATTTGGTAGAGAAGAGTGCATATCACCATAATCGCGAAGTACAGACATGAGTTGTAATATCTCTTGCCTGATTGATATGTCGTCTTCTGAAATTCTGTAGCCGAGTGGGAACTTGACTTTTACAATATATTTTTTTTGAATTTCATCCCAAATATAACTTAGACCAACGAAATCATCGCCATCCTGATTCGTAGCATTGCTGCATAGACTAGCTAAAGTAGTATCTTTATCATTACTCATCTAACAATGGCTCTAGTTGTAAACCTTCATTTTCGGATAGCTTTGTAGCTAACTCTTTGATGAAGATATTAAATCTTTTATCAGTTCTAAGTGAGGCGAAATCGTTAATCACTTGCTCCAAACTTTGATAATGACTATCGAATAATTGCTCTCTGTTAAACTTATAGACGTCATCCCAAAGATACTTTATAACCTTTTCAGAGAAAAAAATATGCTCAGTTTGGTCATCTAATTCCTGCGTCAATACATCTTCAGAAATAAAGTAAGCACCTAATCTCTTATCTTCAGATGACAATGTTGCACCACTATTGTCTAAAATATGTTGATTAATTAAAGTATTAAACACCCCCCAAGTAACTGAAGTATCTAATATTTTAGTGTCCTTAAAGCTGCATTTATCTATATTATTTTCTATCATTTGCATTTGCCATCTACGCTGAAAAGCTGTATCTAAGGTAAAGACATTTTGGTCTGCAGTATTCATCGTGGCAAGAATAGTGAGGTTACTAGGAATCCTTATTTTAGTATCAACCTCATCATTAATATATTCAGAGATATCTTGGTTTGATATAGCGTACTTACTTATTCCATCCGAATCTCTATCCAGTAATTGAAAAATCTCACCAAAGATAGCTGGTGCATTACCTCGATTAATCTCTTCAATAATCAAATAGTAATGACCATTCGTATCTTCAATAGCATTTTTTAAAATTTTAGTAAAAGGACCAGCTTTAAATTTGTAGCTAATCATAATACCATCTAATTTAGGCAGTATTTGGCCTATGAAATCTGTATTCATATAGTCTGGATGAAATACTACTCGTTCAATTTTACTAGGGTCACTACAGTATTGAGTTTCGATAAGGTGACTTTTACCAACTCCAGGAGCACCATAAAGCAATATATTTTTGCCGCTCATATTTTTAGATATAGTGTAATTAGCATTGTCAGAACGAACCATGTTTTGACTGTCAACAGTGTTGTCAAGGCTATCTACTTCATAAAGACTTTTAGTGGAACCTAGAAAATCAAGGTATATGTTGGGATCTAAAGTATACTCTTTTAATTTTCTCTCAAAGTTAACAACCTTTTGAGTAACTTCTACAAGTTTTTCTAGGTTTAATTTTATTTTATTATTTTCTATATGTAAATTTTCAAGATATGGGATAACACTCAGTAAGTGATTAAAGTTATTAGATTTATCAATGTATTCTTGTAGTTTATTTTCTAATTCACTGTCATCTGAGTCTCTATATAATTTAATTAATAATAATGTGTCCAAAAAGTCAGTATATTGTTTAGTGGTCACTATGAAAGTTCTGTACTCAGTTATAGAAACTTCGTGGGTACCTGTTGCGATACCAAGCTCTAAAAGTATCTTATAAAGTAATAAAATAGGATGTAAGCGAAACTCACTACGAGCTTTCCCAGATGCAGATTCACGATCAATAGAGGAGCTTAAATAAATTTTTTCAATTTGGCGATTAACAATATCTTGATAAGATCTAGTATTTTCGAACTCTCCTTTGCAACGATTAGTAATCTCTGTAAAGGTTGCTGTAGGCTCTTTTTCTGATGCTAGTCTTGCATGAGAAACTAAACCGTAATACTCTCCAACATTTGTTATTCTTGTACCGCTAGACAATGTTATACCTTTTGAGGATAGCCTCTTATTCTCTTCATTAATTTCCTTACTAACAAAGTCCTCTATTTCTTTTGGGGTAGTGAAACCATTTTCCTTGGCTAGTTTTATTTTTGAAATAATATAACAAACATTTATAAAATCAGCTCTATGTCTAGGGAAGTACCAACATTCTCCTGGTTCAGTAATGTCTAATTCATCTAGTTTTTGTTTTAAAAGGGGGTTCATAAACTATAGCTCTTAATAAATATTTTTTTGTTTTAGATAAGCTTGGTCGAAATTTTATCAGCATCTGTAACTAGAGTTTCAACAAAGTTTGCCCAAAAATAAGACATTTTTGGTGGAACTGCATTTCCTATTTGTTTACAAACAGAGGTTTTGTTACCGTAAAATATGAAGTCATCAGGAAAGCTTTGAATTCTTGCAGCCTCTCTTGGTGTCAAAGTTCTGTGTTCAACTGGATGAATAAATCTCCCACCTGTTGGGGTATCAAACCTTGTTGTAATTGTCGGTGCAACATCATCCCATCTCAACCTACCATAAGAACCACTATGTACAGATTTGATATCCTCATCAAGAGAAGTGAAGTTATCGCCATTAGCTATTTTTTGCATTCTTTCGACTGCTACTTTTGAATGATTAGTTTTAATATGGTTGCTTAATGTAGCCTCTCTGGTTGCTAAATATTTTTGATAAGCACTTACAGGTACAGGGTTAGCAACATCTCCATTGTTAGTGACAGTAGGCATATTACAAATAGCATCATATACAGTAACGGGATCAAAGAAAGTTGGATGTTTGTTGATGATTCTCTGAGTTGTTCCCTTTAGCTTAAGCTCAAATTCAATAGAAGTATCCCTAATTCCAATTATAAAAAGTCTTTCTCTTTTTTGTGGTATACCTAAGTCAACGGCCTTCAGTACCTTATGATAAATATGATACTTTGTCCCATTCATTAAGTTTTCATCTGAAAAAATATTACATATTTCATCAAAGGTTTTACCCCCTTGCATGGTCATCAAACCTTTGACATTCTCCATAATGAATATTTTAGGCTTAACAGTCCTGACTATATTAAAGAAGTGCTTAAACAGATAGTTACGATCATCATCAATAAAACCATCCCTGATTCTAGCACCTGCCATCGAAAATCCTTGACATGGTGGACCACCTATTACTATATCTGCATCACCTTTATTAAAGTTGTTACAGTTATCTATATTGCGTATATCATCAACAAGTATCTCGATTTCGGGATGGTTCTTTTTATAAGTATTAGCGATGCTTGAGTCAAACTCAACTGCTTTGACTATTTTAAATCCATTTTGAATAAACCCGAGAGAGAGTCCTCCACAACCTGAAAACAAATCAATTACTTTCATTATTATCTTTTTCACCCATTCTATATTTGTATGCAAAGTTTTTTATATACTCACTCTCTTCGTTATTTAATTCATATAGTTCATTGATGTAGTTATCAATGGCATGAATTTCATGAATACAAAGTTTGTGCTTATACTCATATTCTACCTGCTTAGTACCTACGAACACTTTAGTTTTTTCTAACTTGTTCTCAAGTAATGTTGCTAACTCAATAATACGTTTGCTATTTACTGGTTTAATAGGTAGTAGGAAGTTCTCTAATTCCTTATTAGTAATATGCCAACAATCCGAAATACAAACCCAGAACCACCAAAAAAGAGATGAGTTTAGTAGGCACATCGCTAAAGCAACAGATGATTTATCACTGCAGCCATATTTTTTATACTCACCTCCTACCTTTCCATTTAAGAAGGCTTTCATCCAAAAGGTGGATCGCATATTCAAATAAACTTCTGCATTACCACTGTTGAGTAAGTCTTTAAGTGTCTCGTTGCCCTCAAACAACCGCGTACCAGAGTGATTAGAGACTTTTGAATATATCTGACTATCTAAAGCACAGCCTAACTTAGGAATAAATTTGTCTTGGATATAGTGATTTTCAATGACGCATGTTTTCTCAAAAAGATTAGGGCGCTCATATTTGTACCAGTATTGGTAATTGCTTGTATATACAGTTTTAGGACTGTTACCTTTCTTTGCGATAAGAATACAAAGTTTTTGATGAACGGAAACGAATAAGCAGTCGGGCCTATCGGAGTAGTTTATAATGTACTGAGTAGGCATTATGTCAAATAATGCATCTCTCACTTTCTTCATTCTCGGTGTCGCAATATAAGATAAGGGGATAACAAAGGCAAATGAGCCATTTTTAGAGAGCATTTTTGCTGAGTTGTGAAGTACGTTGGCGTATATGTTGCCAAACCTCTCTTCTAATTCACCACTGTATTTAGAGCTTTCAACATATGGTGGATTGCCAATAATAATATCGTAAGTTCTTAGTGAGGGGTTGCTGACAAAATCATTATTATCAAAGTTTGGTATTAATATATTTGCAAGTCCTTTGATTGCATCAATTCCAAAATAGCTTAAAACAAGCAGTAAGATCCTTACAATTGTGATTGAAGTTGATAGCTTGTTAATGTCATTGCCATAGATGGTCTTAACTGCTGTGTGGACAGATTCTTTAGTTGTTATGTGAGGCCTGCTAGTAAATAATTTGAATTTGAGCTCAAGTGCATGTAATAGGAATTCACCAGTTCCACATGTTGGCTCAAATATACTGCGCTCAAATACAAAGTCCTCGTAGTCAATATCGTCAAGTAAAAGTGTTGAGATATTGTCGGGATTTAGAGTGTCGTAAAACTGCTTTATGCTATTAATAGTAATAAAATTAACTAAATCTTTTGGTGTGTAGTAAACACCATTTTTTTTTCTGATACTTTCCTTTTCATTAAACACAGATAATATGCTTTGCAGCTTATCATAAGAAATTTCATTTTCTATTACATTATTGCTTGTAAAATCAATATCTTTTAAGCAGTCAATTTTTGATAGTTCATTCGCAATTGTATCTTGATCTTCAGTGGAGTAGTTTGGTCTTATAAAAGTAGATAAGACTTCATGTAATCTGTTATTCATTCAAAACCTGTTAGCCTTTAGTTGACGAGAGTGGAAAAAAGCCATTAATCTAAGAGATGGTTTTCCATAGATGGTACTGAGAATAGGTGATCGGAGTTGAAGCTTACTTGATAGTTATGCCTTTAGCAAGGCATAGAGGCAAGTAATATTCTAAAGTTAATATTAATGCATTTTTAGTGATAAACCTGCAGAACATGAACATTCAAGTCTATAGAGACGGTTTAATTGAGGTGTCTCTATAATGTTCTTTCACCTATTTAGAATATAGCAGATACTAACATATAATATAATTTGAATATGAAAACACGCGACATCTAGAGTCGTGTTTGTTTGAAAATTTTTTAATTTTAAATTTTACAAGCTCTGAAAGCAGCTGCTTTCTTATATCGTAATGTTGTCGATAGCATCTAATTGTGACTTTATTATATGAAATTTAGGGGTTTAACTCTGAGCTATCTAGTCACCTTTTATGCCAATCACTATAATGTTTCAGGGTTTGTGCTGGGCTAAAGCCACAGCCTACGGGCTAACCGTTTATAGCATAGCTTTTTACTAAAGTAGACCATATATCTAAAAGCCACCGAATAAGGGATAATAGCCGTTATGGATTCTGTGACACTATAACAGCTAAAATAAGCCGAAACTTATAGCCATAGATAGACATCCAATATCGCAAACTTATATAACAAGGCAGTCCTGTATGACCAAAGATAATCCTTATAATTTTTTGCCGCTACAACCTACCGGCAGAAACGAGACAGACAACGTAAATACCTATGCTCCTGAAGACATGATAAAGATATATGAGCAGCAGTTTCTCACGCAAGTACCTGAAGACCAGCTAACCGAGTTTTTACCTGCGCTAAAGCGGTTTTATGATATCGATAATAATACTTTAGACATCAGCGCTGTCATCTTTGATGCCATAGCCGACTCTACTATCATCTATAATCACAAAGTAAAAACAGGCAATTATCAGATAGTAGGGAGCTTAGTCACAGAGCAGATTGAAGTAGAAGAAGATGAAGAAAGTCAAGAAAGCCTAGACAACCAAGCCTACACGATAGACTGTATGCGTACCTTTTTTATCAATGATGTAGAGATACCTTATCACTTTAATTTGTTTGTTCAAGGCGACGGTTATTCTACCTTGACCGAAAAAAACACCGCATTAGAAAAAATATACTGGCTGGTAAATGCGGGGTTTGAAGAGCATCTATTGGGTGATCCTAAAGAATTAGCAAGCTTAGAGTCTATCAACGAAGAGCTGGCCAGCTTAGGTATCAGGGAGATGGATCTGAACACCATCCATCAACTGGTCAATTATATTGAAGACAATCTGATCGATGATGAGATGGCAGAAGCGCTGAATACCCTAATAGATGACGCTGAATAGGGTTTAGTTCTGTATATGATAGGTGCGCTGTACTCTAGAGTAAGCCGACAAGCCATCAGTTAAGATGGCTGGTTACTCGTTGACCAGCCACCACCAAGCGCTTTATTAAGGTTTATTAGCATTTGTGCTTGAGCGAGTCGCGACTTAAGCAAATTCTCACGCAGCTCTTGCGATTCAAGCTGAGCCCTTAGCGCATAATCCAGAGTATGATGACCATAGCGGAATAGCTTTTGTGCATCGCTGGCATGTTGCTCAGATTGTCGATAAGCAGTCTCTAACAGGGATTGCTGCTTTTGTAGCGCATAATGGAACTGGTAGGCACTGTCTACTTCGCCGAGTGCGCGTAATAGAGTTTGGTCATACTCTAATAAAGCGGTCTGTAATCTGGCATCCGCATTGTCAATATTGGCTTGGATACGGCCATTGGTAAATAATGGCAGCTGTACGCCTACGTTTAAAATACTACCCCAGCCTTTTAATTTAGGCACGTCGCTATCAATATCAATACGACCCCCTTGACCCAAAAAGTTAATCGAGAAGCGCGGGAGCAAATCAGCCTCAGCACTGGCCAGTTTGGCAGAGTAGGCGTTTACCAGTGCGGCGTAGGCTCTGATATCTGGACGACGCTCAAGTAGGCCTTGCGGCGTCTGGCCACTGGGAGCCGATGGCAGATGAGTAAAAATATCTTTGGGTGCTTTAGGAAGGGTAAAGCTTTGCGGCGTCTGACCTATTAGCACTGCGATACTGCGTACATTTGCGGCATACTCAGCATTCAAGGTGCTTTTTTGGGCACGCGCAGCGTTGAGCTTACTTTTGGTATTATTGACCTCATTAATAGTAGCGTCACCGGCGTTAAAGCGTAGCTGTACGTAGCGTTCGAACTGCGTCAGAGTAGCGATACTTTGATCAATGATGGCTTCACGTTTTTGCGCTGCACGCGCCTGCAAATAGTGATCAGCTATTTGGCTTGCCACCAGCATTTGCGCGCCATAAACCTTTTCTTGTACTCCTAGTGCTGCATAATAAGCAGCATCTGCATCGCTTTGCTTTTGTCCGAAAATATCAGGCTCCCAAGCTGCGGCAAACCCAACCGATCCATAGTCGCCACTGGTGCGCACACGATCTTCTAATAAGGGTACGCTCCCGCCAGGCAAGCCCAATCTATCGGTAGAGTAGATATTGGATGAGCTCCTTGTGATGCCTGTAGAGGCATTAACACCAGCTTGAGGACCAAGGTCAGCGTTGGCTAAGCGGCTGATGGCAGAGGCTTCGGCAAGACGACTTTGGGCCACTCTTACATCAAATCCACTTTGCAGTCCCTGCTCAATAAGCTGGGTCAATACTGGATCATCCCAGCGCTGCCACCACTGACTGATATCTTGACTGCCTTTTGCTGCTTGATCTTGGCTAAAGCTGGTTGGAATGAGTACATCGCTTTGTCTAACCACCTGTGTGGGCTGAGTTTGACAGGCGCTGATAAATAAAGTTAATGCGCTCAACGCAACCACTCTGGATACTGGCAACATAAGCTACTCCTAATTATATGGCTATATAGCGGCGTTATTTTTATAAGGTTATCGTATATAACTACAGTAAATTAATAACGCTATTTTGAATATCTCTCCTTTATATTGGACTGACTCTATCTAAGTGGTTATCCCAATTGCTCAAGCATGGCTTTGAAGCGTATCAAAGCAAAAATAAGAAACAATCCTCCGATACCCGTCATCGCCAATAGCTCAGGCCAAACAATATCTAATCCTGCATTACGAAATAACACATTTTGGCCAAAAGCAATGAACTGGGTAGTGGGCCAATACTCACTTAGCAGCTGCACCATCTCGGGCATATTACTGCGCGGCGCTATAGAGCCAGATAACAATAGTGAGACCACCAATACCGGCAACATCAACAGCGCAAACTGTGGCATGGTCGGTGCTATGGTCGATAGCATGATCCCCAAAGCAGATATCGAGAACAGATAAACTGCCACGCCGATACCGAATAGCACTAGTGAGCCGTTAATAGGAATACCGAGGAAGTACTGCACCATAAAAACCATCGACAGCATAGAGGCCACCAAAATAACCACCCCGTTGGCCAGTATTTTTGACATGACAATCTCGGTGGCATTAACGGGCATCACCAATAAGTGCTCGATAGTACCTCGTTCACGCTCGCGGATGACGGCAGCTCCCGACAAGCCGAGTGCCAAGAGCGTGATCATATTAGAGACCTCCATGACTGGGGTATACCAATAGCTGTCTGCATTTGGGTTATAGACCATATTGAGCACAGGCTTAGCTATTAGTGGTGGATCTCCTTGCTTCAAAAAGCTGCTGATTTGTTCATTAAATATTTGGGCGATATAAATCTGTCCCACACCCGCTTGGGTCATGGTGGTGGCGTCAATCAGTAGCTGGGCTTGCGGTTTGCGTCCAGCCAGCACATCGCGCTCAAACCCAGGCGGAAAATCCAATACAAAGATAAGCTCGCCTTTATCCATCAACTCATCAACCTCTTCGCGCTTTACGTCAACGGGCGGGATGAAGTAGGGCTGCTGCAAAGCTTCTTGGATTTGTCTGGTCAGAGCGGTACGGTCTGAATCTATAATACCTATGGGGGCATTACGTACCTCGGTATTGATACCGACGGCTACTGTATAGATGGTGACAGAAAAAACCACGCCGATCATCAAAAATAGGACGGTATCTCCAAACAAGCTACGCAACTCTTTGATGGTTAAGGTCCAGATATTCTTTAAAGAGCGCATTTACACCTCCTGCTTTTTCAGGAAAATAGAAGCCAGTGTGATAAACGTGAGGGCAAAGGCAGCCAGAACCATATACTCAGTCAAAAAGCTGCTCCAGCCAAGTCCTTTGGTAAAACCGCCAATACTGATACGCTGATACCAAGATGCTGGAAACCCGACACCCAGAGCATAAGCGAAACCGTCCATACTGGAGATGGGGTAGAGCAGTCCAGAATAGTTGATGGTAGGTATGAGAGTCACGATAGCGGTTATCAGTAGCGCTGCAATTTGGGTGCGAACCAAACTGGATACTAGCAGCCCCAGTCCTGTAGATACATATACCAATAATAAGGCACCAAAGGACATGCCCAAAAAAGAGCCTTTTACCGGTACTTGAAACCAAAAAACAGCCATTAATACCAGGATGATATAGTTGATAAAGCCTAGAGCGACATAAGGCAGCTGCTTGCCAATGAGGTATTGTGGCACACTGGCAGGTGACGTATAGAGGTTGGATATCGAGCCAATTTCGCGCTCACGTACTACCCCAAGTGTGGTCATCATCGCTGGAATGAGCATCAGGATCATCATGATCACACTGGGGATGACGGCGCTGACACTTCTAAAGTCCTGGTTATACATAAAACGCGGGACTATTTCAGCAGCAGGCGTTAGATCGATAGGCAAGCCCGTGTCCTGAAAGCGGTCCTGCATATACATCCTCATGATGCCGCCCACATAGCCCTCAATGTTAGTCGCATTAAAGGGGACAGTTCCATCGATATAAAAGCTGACTTCTGGCTGTCTGTTGGCTGCTATGTCACGTCCAAAACCCGCTGGAATATCGATCACCAGTTTGGCCTCGGAGCTTTTGAGTGCATACTCAGCCTCTTCTAAAGAATATACAGGCGGCTTGGTGATAAAGTATTCTGAACCAGAAAAATACTCGGTTAACTGTCGACTTTGCATAGTCTGATCTCGGTCGAGAACAGTATATGGCAAATTATTGACATCAAAAGAGATACTCCAGCCAGTCATAACCATTAGGATGATGGGGCCGAGAATCGCAAAAAAGAATCTGATTTTATCGCGCAGTAGCTCTTTAGCTTCACGAGTTGCAAATGTCCAAACAGTACTAAACCAGTAGCTAAGCGTATCAGTCTTATTGGCCTGCTTCTCAGGTGCAGATGCTATGATATCTGAGCCGATAGGGCGGTCTTCACTTTCAGCCGTGCTGCTTTTAGCTGTGCTGTTTTCAGCTGTTTTAGTTGGCTGGCCTTGACTGTCATTTGTGTTGTTTGCATGTTCTGCGTTCTGACTGTCCTCTTTTTGACTTTGCTCATCGTCAAGCAGATATTGCACAAAGGCTTCTTCAAGGTTTTCCGCCTTCTTATTGCGTGTTAGCTCTGGCGGCGTACCAACATCGAGCACGCGCCCTTGATGCATAAAGGAGATTCGATCACAGCGAGAGGCCTCATTCATAAAATGAGTAGAGATAAATATCGTCACTTTTTCTTCGCGAGAAAGCTCTATTAGTTTTTGCCAAAACATATCACGCGCTTCTGGATCTACCCCTGAGGTTGGCTCATCGAGGATTAATACCTCTGGACGATGCAAACAGGCGGCTGCCAGCTGTAGTCTTTGGCGAATACCAAGCGACAATGAGGAAGGGTCAGTCTCTGCCACATCAACCAAATCAAACTGCTCTAAAGAGTCCTTGACCGCTTGCTGTCCGCGTGCGCCTTTTATCTGATAAAGCCTAGCGTGTAGCTCTAAGTTTTGCCGTACGGTCAGCTCTTCATAGAGTGAGAAGGTCTGCGACATGTAGCCAACTCGCATGCGAGTATCGACATTTTCATCATCGATAGATTGACCAAGTAGCTTTGCTGATCCCTCAGTCTTATCAATCAAGCCAGTAAGCATTTTCATAGTAGTGGATTTACCACAACCATTAGAGCCTAAAAAACCAAAAATCTCTCCCTTTTCAATACGAAAGCTGACACTATCGACCGCAGTGAAGTCGCCAAAACGCTTGGTTAAGTTTTCGGCCTCAATGGCGGGCGGCGCATCTGGATCGGGCTCGAACGGAGGGATTTTTAGTTTGCCTGAGTTGGTTTGTTTCTCTGCTGGCAAAAGCTTGATGTACGCCTCTTCAAGCGAGGTGACCCCAAGCTGCTCCATGACGGTTTGCGTGCGATCATTGGCCAGCAGCTTACCATCATCCATCGCCAGCAAGTATTCAAAGTCTTCGGCTTCTTCTATATAGGCGGTCGAGACGATGACGGTCATCTCTTTGCGTTCGGCTTGCAGCGAGGCCACCAATGCCCAGAACTGGCGACGGGCTAAAGGGTCCACCCCAGTGGTTGGCTCATCAAGGATAAGCAGCTCTGGGTTGTTCACCAAGGCGCAGCAAAGACTAAGCTTTTGTTTCATGCCACCTGAGAGCTTGCCAGCCGGACGATCTGGAAAGGGATCTAGTCCTGTTGCCTTAAGTAATCGAGCGATTCGGGCACGGCGTTCGTGCGCATCCAAGCCAAACAAACGCGCATGAAACTCCACATTCTCGTACACTGAAAGCGTGGGGTAGAGGTTGTGTCCCAGCCCTTGCGGCATAAAAGCAATATGCTGCGATAAATCGTCACGCACCGCTTTTTTTGCCATGTCCTGACCGAGCACTTGCACCGAGCCTTCTTGAATGATCTTGACTCCAGCAATAACAGACAATAAAGTGGATTTTCCCACCCCGTCAGGACCAATCAGGCCCATGGTGGCGCCGCGTGGAATGTTGAAGGAGATATCATCAAGAGCAATCGTCTCGCCATAGCTATGAGAAACATGGCTAACCTCAACTGTATTAAGCTGGCTGTCCATACATCATCTCTTTATCTTGTACTGGTAACTTTTCTATCATCGTAAGGATTCAGTTTTATTGACCATAAAAGCTGCTGAATAATTTATGATGCATTTTGCACAGGCATTTTTACTGCAGGAAGCTTGATCGTTAGCTCATCAGGCCACGCTACATCAGTATCGCTACGCACATAACCGTTCCCTGTCATACCGCCCTTCAGTAAGCCTTTATATTTTTGTGCCACTTCAAGAGGCAATTTAATACGCACCTTAAACATCAGCTTTTCGCGCTCATTTTGAGTCTCTACTGATTTGGGCGTAAACTGAGCTTCTGAAGCAATAAACGAGACTTGTGCCGGCCAGACACTATCGAGCCCATCGAGGACAATTCTTGCGTCATCACCCACCTGTAAACTACTCATCTGCTGGTTAGGAAGGAAGATGTTCATATATGCATCCTCGGTATCGAGCAGGCTAACTACTTTACTGCCTGCAGCAATGACACTACCAACCTCAGCAATACGGTACTCGACACGCCCAGCTTTAGGGCTACGGATGAGCATATCGTCATTCATTGAAGTAGCGGCTTGTTGCTGAGCTTTTGCCTGATTGACGCCAGCTTTGGCTTCTGCTATTTGAGCATCGACTTGTTGCGCAGCTGCTTGGGCTTCTGCTCGTGCTGCTCGCGCCGCTTGCACCGCTGCAACGGCACCATTGTAGGCCGCCATTCTCTTACTGACCTCTGAGTCTGAAATCAAGTTTTCACTGCGCATCTTACGTGCATTGTCTAAATCCATTTTTGCTACTTTTTGCTGTTCAAGATGAGCATTGATCTCAGCTTGGGCGCGAGCCATTGCCTGCTCAGCTTGATTACGTCCTGCTTGAGCCTGCGACACCATTTGATAAGCGCGCTGCTCAGTAGCCTGCGCTGCCATGAGCTGGCTTTCGCTTTGAGTGGAGGACAGCTTAACCAACAATTGATCTGCCATGACATCCTCTCCCTCATCAACCAGTATTTGCTCAATGCGTCCTGGATAGAGGCTGGCAATATCAAACTGTTCTAGCTCTAGCCTACCGTTTGAGCTGACTATGCCTGAAGGAAGGGCTTCGGCCTGTTGCTGCTGTTGCCAGAAGTACCAACCGACAGCAGCAGCCACAACTAGGAGAATTAAAATCCACGACTTTTTCATGATGAGTTCCTATTCTTCTCTATGCATCTTTTTTATGCGGAAAACAGAACGGAAAACGACCAATCGATATGTTGGCTAATTCTGTCATCCTCAAATATTTTGAAAGTTTTTCAGTAATTTTTAACAACAGAGGCTAAAAGCAACCTTTTACGATGATCATAGTGGCTTATAAGTAAGCTGACAAAAACCCTGTGTCACTTGAAAACACTATATTCGATATAAATCGATAGACTGATTTTTGAGAAGTAGTTTGTTTTTTGGAAATAAATATTAAAAATAAAGGCTGTTTCACTAACAAAGCCATAATAACCATAACTAAAGTGTGGTTATGATACGGGATATTGGTTCAATAAACTACCGTAGCGAAATCTAATGTGAGAACTGCTTAGTTTATCAATCAGTAGGTTATGGTGTTGCCTTATCATAAAGCGCTTATTATCGGTAAAGCTACTGCTCATGAGTTATACCAAACTCAAAAAGTGCGATTAGCTTTGTCAAACTTGCTAAGCCTACTAGGTGTAGTACTTGCACAAGTTTTTCGCGTGACTCTAATTTTTGGAAATGGTATTAGTTAGCGCAAATAAGCAAATATAGAGCAACTGGACGGTTATGAAGATGATTTGTTAGACAATATTGATAGGCAATAAAAAACCCTCACAATCAATAGACTGTAAGGGTTTTGTATATGGTACCAGTGGTCGGACTCGAACCGACACGCTTTTAAAGGCAACGGATTTTGAATCCGTCATGTCTACCAATTCCATCACACTGGCATGTAAGGTGATAAGTTTATACTGCTAAACATTATCGAATTGGGCTACAGGGTTAACTGTATAGGCTGCGTATTATAACAGCCTATTTTGGAGCGTCAAGAATTATTTACTGGGATTTTGCTATTTTGGCGTAAAACTTTAGATTTAACGCTTCATAGCTGGCCATACCTAACAAATCGTACTCAATTGATTATTAGTATGACTACTTAACCGACAAAGGCACGCTCAACCACATAGTCCGCTTGCACGCCCATACGTGGTGAGACCGTGAGACCAAAGTCGTCTAAAATTTTGGACAGGTCAGCGTTGAAAGGCATACTACCGCAAATCATAACGCGGTCATCTTCTTTGTTCATCGGAGGTAAACCAATATCTTCAAAGAACTTGCCAGACTTCATTAAGTCCGTGATACGACCCGTATTTCTAAACTCATCGCGTGTGACGGTCGGATAGTAGATGAACTTTTCACGGAACCACTCACCGAAGATCTCATCATTGGGCAGCTCGTTTTCGAACATATCACGATACGCCAAATCCTCTACATGGCGCACACCATGTACCAAGATGACTTTATCAAAGCGCTCATAGACCTCAGGATCGCGTGACAAAGACAAGAAGGGCGCAAGTCCTGTGCCGCTTGAGAGCATGTATAGGTTTTTGCCCGGTAATAGATCGTCTAATACCAGCGTGCCTGTGGGCTTTTTGCTGACCAGTAGCTCGTCGCCGACCTTGATATGCTGCAAGCGTGAGGTAAGCGGGCCGTCTTGAACTTTGATCGAAAAGAACTCTAAGTGCTCTTCATAATTAGGACTTGCAAGTGAGTAAGCACGCAGCAGTGGCCTGCCATCGACAACGAGACCTATCATCGCAAACTCGCCATTGCGAAAGCGTAAGCCGTCGTCGCGCGTGGTTTTGATGCTAAATAGAGAGTCGTTCCAGTGATGAACCTCTGTGACCGTTTCGGTGCGAAGTTTTGACATAAAGTCCTCGTTTATAAGTTGCTGTCTGCGTCAGTAGGTTTATACGTCTATAAATAGGCGCTAAATAAAACTTTTCAATGATGAAAATAATGGGCTAAATTTTATCAAACCAACAAGTTGTTATCGTTATAGGAAATGCTTGTTTTTCGAAAACGTATTCATAATATCAATAATACTGCGTATGTATCTACTAGCTTATGGGGCGCTATTCTAACATCTTATGCCGCATTATAAATAAGTAGAGGTGCCTATAGCGTATAGAGGATGCTTGTAGCGCTTAGTTAGAGTACGGTAAAGTACGAAATTAAAAGGCCTTCCTCGAATTTCCCGCTCATAATACCAAACTTTAAAATAAAAGTCCGTATGGCAGCGACTGTGTGGCATGATAAAATGGAATATCGTTAGTGAGTAATTTTGTATCATGAGACATATTTGTTTTACCTAAGGTAGATTGTCACTATTGCAGAGATTTTTAGACGTTTTTTTGGAGAAGGTTTTGGAGGGGTATTTGGAAGTTTTTTTGGAGGGATTGTATGTCTGCTGACAATGCATGGTTAAATGGTTATCATCAAGCGCCCATTATTGGCTATCACCGTGCGCCTTTATCACAGAAATTTGGTGCGCCAAGACAGCCAAACTTGGTTGCGCTGATGAGCGTGATTGAGATGGTGGCGCCTTACGATGTGCCCGAGGCGTTTGTCGGTTTAGAGCATTTTAGCCATCTGTGGCTCAGTTGGCAGTTTCATCATAACTATATTAAACAAGCTAAAGCTAAGCAAAATGAAACTAAAGGCCATTCTAACGAGCGCCATAACGAGCAGTCGAACACAGCAAATGCAAATAGCACTACGTTTCGTCCGCAAGTCCGTCCACCAAGACTCGGCGGTAATCAAAAGGTTGGCGTATTTGCCAGTCGTAGTATGTATCGACCGTCAGCTCTGGGACTGTCTGTGGTCAAGCTTGAGCGCATTGAGGTGATCGAAGGGCGCGTGCTACTGATGATTAGCGGCGCTGATATGATCGATGGTACGCCGATTATCGATATTAAGCCTTATATCGCTTACAGCGATGCTGTGGCTGACGCTAAGAGTGGCTTTGCGACCGCTGCGCTTGAGAAGTTAGTAGTGCAGATGACTGACACAGCCAAGCAGCAGTTTATGCACATCGCTCATGAGCAACAGCAGGCTCAGCAAAACGCTGACAAACAACCATCGACGCATGACAGCGTGCTCTACCATCTACAAAGCCGCTTGATAGATGCAGATATTGAGCGTATTAAAGACCTTATCGCCTATGATCCGCGCCCTGCTTATCGCCGTGATGAGATGAATACCACCTTTATCATACGTTATAAGTCGGTCGATGTGAATTTTCAGCTCATAGAGTCGGGGCAGTTGCAGATAACGGCTGTTGTAGAGGTTAAGGATGCCTTATAGTATTGCAGGCTGATTTTTAAGTTGTTGAATCTACTATACCAATTATATTTGACCATTATAAAAGAAGAAAAATATGTCTGCTCAGAAGTATTCGATAATGATTGATCTGCGTTGGTGCTTAGATGAGCTACTAGCGGATAGAGTCATTGATCAGCGCGGCTATAATTTAGTGATGACCAGTCGCCGTGATAAAGATCAGCATCCACTGTTGACCATCAGTGAGTTTGGGCTGCCGAATGGCCACGCCTTTGGTAGCGACCCAGAGCAAACATTGACGCTGGCATGGCTCAATCAGTGGCTAGCAGCCAAAGCAGATATGGCGCTTGTGCGTATTGATCCGCTAAAGATCGATGTGCCCGCCGTGACGCAGCTGATGTCGTTTGAATACGCGCGCTCGCAGCATATTTTGCCGATTGAAGTCACGATGGATGAAGTGGTCATTGGTACTGATCAGCCGTTTTATACGGATTGGCACGCTAATATAGAAAAGCTGATTAAATCCAAAACTTATCGCACCGTCTATATCAATCCTGAACAGATCAATCGCTATCGGCAAGAGTTCTATCAAGTCACGCAAGCGATTGCAGGTGCCAACTCCATCCATAAACGCGCTGCTGCGGATGTAACCAACGTCGAGGCGCTATTACAGCTGGGCGACAACAATAATCCCGATGCCAATGACCAACATATCGTCAAAGTCGTCGACTGGCTACTGCAATATGCCTTTGAGCAGCGTGCCAGTGATATCCATCTAGAGCCACGGCGTGAGACAGGCAAGGTGCGCTTTCGTATCGATGGAGTGCTGCATACGGTTTATGAGATGCCACTGGCGATTGTAGTAGCAGTGACGGCGCGAATCAAAATCCTAGGGCGGCTCAATGTTGCAGAGAAGCGCAAACCGCAAGACGGGCGTTTAAAGACACGTACCCATAATGGCATGGAGACCGAGCTACGTCTGTCTACCATGCCGACTGCCTTTGGTGAAAAGCTGGTCATGCGGGTATTTGACCCTGAAGTGTTGGTACGCTCGTTTGCTCAGCTTGGCCTGTCAGGTAAGCAGCTCGAGACTTGGCATGAGCTGACCGCGCATCCAAATGGCATTATTCTGGTGACAGGCCCGACAGGCTCAGGTAAGACCACGACTTTATATAGTACGCTCAAGCAGCTCGCCACTGAGCAAGTTAATGTCTGTACCATCGAAGATCCTATTGAGATGATTGAGCCGGCTTTTAATCAGATGCAAGTCAATCCAGGCGTGGACTTGCACTTCGCTGACGGTATTCGCTCCCTGATGCGTCAAGATCCAGACATTATTATGGTCGGCGAGATTCGTGATGCTGAGACCGCCAATATGGCAGTGCAAGCCTCACTGACTGGACACTTAGTGCTATCAACTTTGCATACCAATGATGCGCCCAGTTCTATCACTCGCCTGCATGACTTGGGTATTCAGCCGTTTTTGACGTCGGCGACCATATTGGGCGTGATGGCACAAAGATTGCTACGGACCTTATGTCCGCATTGCAAGCAAGCAGTGGAGGTGAGTGCAGATAGTGAGGTGGCCATCCAGTGGCAGGAGTTGGTACAGCCTTGGCGTGCTGCAGTGCCCGCTCAAGTTTATACAGCGCGTGGCTGTGAGCACTGTCGCCATACTGGCTATCAAGGCCGAGTCGGTCTTTATGAAATCATGCCCTTATCAAATGAGCTAAAAAAGCTGGTAGCGGCTGATGCCAATTTGGATGTATTGAAGCAGCAAGCCTACCGCGAAGGCGTGCAGCCACTGCGCCTATCTGGTGCCAAGCGCATCAGTGAAGGGGTGACGACCATAGAAGAAGTGATGCGCGTGGTGCCTCTTAATTGACTATAATGGTCTCAGCTGTTTTTAGCGCTCCCAGCGTACATTTTGGCGAATGATTTTTGCAGGTGTGCCTGCGACCATACAATTTGGTGTTTCGATTGGTTTGTTCACAAAAGCCCCTGCCGCAATGATACAGCCACTGGCAACAGAGACATTTTTAGAGATGGTAACGTTGGCGGCAACCCAAATCTGGTCTCCTAAAATGACATCGGAATGAGCATTATTAAGCCTTACATCCGAGTCCATATCGTAGACCTTGTGGACGTCAGTTGCACGAATTTCAATACCTCGAGATATCATGCAAGCTTTACCGATGGCCACGCTTTTGTCACGTGCCAAAACATAGCAATCAATGGCGGTGGTACGGTCACCGATGTGAATGTGCAAATGGTTACCGACGATTAATAATTGACCAGAGAATTTGACATGTTCACCGATAATTATTTGATTGTGATTGCCATTGATATCGATTTTTAACTTGTTAAATTTACCATGCTCACCAATCGTAATATGATTGTCATGACCTTTACGAATGGTAATGGCTGAATGGCCAATAATGCGCGCATCTTTAGCAATCTGGATATGATTATCATGCCCTTTGTCTTGCAATAGGAATCGTTGCTTGTACAAATACTTAGGCAGCAGAGTCTTGATAATAGGTGGCAGGGTAATCGTTTTTTTCTGGGTCATAATAACAGGACTTTTGAAAGGTGAATAAAAAATGCGAAATTTTTGTTACTACCATGCCATTATCAGCGTAGCGCTTTTGTAGGCTGTTCGCCATACTTATAGCACCAATAGAGCAAATTTAAATATTATGAACAGCGAACCTGATAGTTTACTGTTAATGACACCTTGAAAACAGCCCTCTTTAGAGCAATGATTAGTATTACGATCACCAAATTTGATTACCAAATCTATTGTTTAAAATATTCCACTTACTAATTTTTATTAACGAGATAGTTTATGTTTACTGATAGTCACTGTCATCTTAACCGTTTGGATTTAACGAAGTATGATGGTCAATTATCTGGCGCGATTGCTGCGATGAAAGACGCCCAAGTCACTCGTGCGATGGCAATTATGTGTGATTTTGCTGAATACGATGAGATTGCCAACATTGTCAGCACCTATAGTGATGAGACATTAAATCTAGGGATGAGTGTCGGTATTCATCCTTGTGAAGACATCAATGTCTTGCAGTCAGCGACCGTCGAGCGTTTGGTAGAAACTGCCAATGCCGAGCATGTGTGGGCAATAGGGGAGACAGGTCTGGATTACTATTGGTCAACCGAAAACGCCCATGAGCAGCGTGAAAGTTTTGCGCGTCACATTCATGCCAGCAAGCAACTCAAAAAACCGCTCGTTGTGCATATGCGTGATGCCAAAGAAGACACGATGGATATCTTAAAAGCGGAAGGTGCTGAGCATGGTATCATTCACTGCTTTACTGAAGACTGGGAAACGGCAAAGCGCGCACTGGATTTAGGGTTTTACGTGTCGTTTTCGGGCATTGTTAGCTTTAAGAGCGCAAAAATGATTCAAGATGCCGCTAGACAAATGCCTAGAGACCGAATACTTATCGAAACCGATAGTCCTTATTTAGCCCCTGTACCCAAACGTGGTAGACCTAATGAACCTGCATACGTACCTTATGTGGCAAGCTATCTTGCAGACATGTATGGATGTAGTAGCGATGAAGTCGGCGCACTCACTGCAAAAAACTTTGAAAATCTACTGGCACAGTACCATTAAAATGGTTATGCTATGACCAGTCAGTCATTCACTGGATAATTTGAGCGCTGTGCTATTGCATATTTTGCGATAAAGCTAACAGCATGATTATCAATGACTATTCAGAAAACATAAGCATGGAAGCCTTTTATAGTCATCGTATGGTTTTTGTACGGTCATCATGACCTGTCATATATTTAGCTATTGCAACTATAAACCTATGCTTCATCTTGTCAGATTTTAGGAGACGTTATGAGTCGTCAACACCAATTTAAAGTACGAGAAGAAAATATCTTGGCGATGGCTGAGCAACTGTTACTTGAATCTGGCGATGGTGATATCACTTTGGATAGCTTGGCCGATCAGCTTGATTTGGCCAAAGGCACACTGTACAAGCACTTTTCTAGCAAAGATGAGTTGTATTTGCGTATTATCATTCGCTACGAAGAGCAATTGTTTGAGATCAATCGTATCGATGATACGCCAGCAGCAGGCATTTCACGTATGATCTTGCAGCAGCTGATGAATCCACAAAAAGCCATGCTGCTCAATCAAATCGAGGAGCGTCTGGCGGCTTCTGTAACTGGTCTCAATCGATTATTTGGCGAGCTATACGATATTCGTCGTCAGCGCATGAAGCGTATGATTGACATTATTAGCTTGTATCTAAAAGATGAGCGCAGCCGGATGACGACTCGTGATTATTTGTCTTCCCTTTGGGCGCTGGGTCAGGGCGGTGCTGGGCTGTTAAATTCAAGCTTCTATCAGCGCTATCTTGGTCGCCGAGATACCCTACGCTATGCTTTTGTGCAGCAGATTTTAGAGCTGCCCAGTCATTATCCTATCTATGCCGATGATGAAGAGGTGATGGATGAGGACATGCAAGAGCTTGTGGAGCAAATCGATACGGAATCAGAAGAGCATCGTAAGACGACTTATTAATCACTTAAAGTATTAACCAGTCATTATTTACACTGGTTAATACTCAAAAGTTTAGCTTACCCTAAAGACTGTCCTCTCAAATCACCTCTATTGCGATATCTCACATTAATGATAATAGGTGCCCTATGCCGGTTACTGTCAAAACTCAGTCCAGCTCAGCGCCTTATCCGTCTGCTGCCAATCATATTAAATCTTTATCCTCTGAGCACATATCTATTAAGCGTATACCTTCTACTTCTAAACAGCTATGTTTTAAAGAAATATCATCTAAACATATAGGCAACCATGCACAAGCTGGCTTCACCTTGGTTGAGATTGTGGTGGTGGTGGTTATTTTGTCCATATTTGCTGGCATGATGAGTCTGTCTGTCGGTAGCAGTGAGTCTCGCAAAAACCGTGCTTTTTATGAGCATCTGACAGATTCACTCAGCTACGTTAGGCTATTAGCTGCTGAGGGTATGCAGCCGATGGGATTAAGTTTGCAAGCAGACAAGCAAGGTCAAGTGACGCCTGTTATTGTGACTTTATCAAATCCATATATTGGTTACCAGACTCAAGCGTTAACCACAAGTGGCGGTGATAGTACGCTCAAAAACTCAATGGAGTTGTCTGCTGATTTGTCTGGAGTGTCAGGCACCTCCGGAAACCAACCACCAACCCCAAGCTGGGAGCTTGAGCCTGCAGTGTCTTTGCCAACATTGCCTGCTAGGGTGAGCCTGAGTATTGAGAGCTTGGAGACGAATATGTCTGGTATCGCACAAACGCAAACCTTACAGCCGTGGTTTAGGTCGCAAACAGTGCCGCAAGTATTATGGTTTGGTAATGGCCAGGCAACGCCTGTGACGATAGAGGTGCGTCATGACTCGCGCTTGGTCGGGGAAGTCATTACTATCATGCCTGATGGTAGTATAAAGATAGGGCATGGGCGTTAGCAGATGAATGACAAGAATAAACTAATA
The DNA here is from genome assembly GCF_904846575.1 of Psychrobacter sp. H8-1. Classification (NCBI taxonomy): domain Bacteria; kingdom Pseudomonadati; phylum Pseudomonadota; class Gammaproteobacteria; order Moraxellales; family Moraxellaceae; genus Psychrobacter; species Psychrobacter sp. H8-1. Next base: position 1,911,920 of record NZ_CAJHBG010000001.1, on the reverse strand, counting down.
AAGAAACCTATCAGCCAAATCCCAATGCTATCAAAGCGAGAAGGCGGATTTACCTTGATAGAGGTGATGGTGGCGCTCGCAATTTTAGCAGTAGTTGCGGTTGCTGCCAGTCGTGCCAGTAGCGCTTATTTAAGCTCAGTCGATGTACTGCGTACGCAAACGCTTGCGCACTTCGTGGCACAAAATGCAGCGGCTGATTTACGGATTCAAGAGGCTTGGCTCACGGCCAGTCGCACGCAAACCATCAACGCTCAAGGTCGCGCGTGGCAAATAGTGATGACGGTTTCGGACAGTCTTACGCCCGCATTAAAAGAGGTGAATATCAGTGTCGCTCCTATTGTTGATGGGCAAGCGCGTTCAGCGGTGACGGACATTGATGTGATGATTAGCAATGAGCAGCAAGAAATTGGCAGTCTCGACTTGAGTGGTTTAGGTCAAGGCAATCTGGGGATGTCGGGAGGTAACCCGTGAGGCAGCAGCGCGGCTTTACCTTGCTCGAGCTGATGGTGGCAATGTCGATATTTGCCATGCTTGCCGTTGCAGGTTGGCAAGTGTTTGATAGTGTCAACCGTGCTCGCGAACGCGCACAGTTTCATGCTGACAACTTAGCTGCATTGCAGTATGCCTATTTACAGTTGCAACAAGACATGGGGCAGATCATTGCTTATCAAGCGCCACCGACGCAAAATATTAGGGTAGATACTGCCAGTGCGCCTGACTTGAATAATACTAATGAAAATGCTAACAACAATTCTGAAAATAACAACAACGTTAATAGCAATTCAGGTAATAACCAAGTTAACCCGATAGCTGCTGAGCCTTTTATGAGTTTGGATGCTGAACGGGTTAGCTTTGTGCGTTATGCCGATCCAGATCCGCGTTATCAAACCAGCCTAAGCATACAGCGTGTAGACTATATCTTTGCAGATCAGCGCCTTATTCGTCGGCAATATAACAGCGTCGAAGAGGGTGCTGAGAGCATCAGTTTAGATACGGTACTGGTAGATGAGGTGACAGCAGGGCGCTGGCAAGCCTACCTACCTGAGGTAAGTGCCAAGTTCCCTAATGCAAATAGCCAACAGGGTAACAATGGCAATAATCCTATGAATGCTAGTCAAGGCAGTAGTGAAAGTAATAAAGCGCAGCCTATGTTGCCTAAGCTACTGCCAAAAGGGGTGGGCGTCAGCTTTACTTATCAGGACATGCCAATCACCTGGCAGTGGGCACTTGCTCCGCAAGCCATACCGCGTAACGGTGGTGGTCATGCTGCTAAGACAGCTAATAATAACGTCAACAACACAGAAAGTAATTCTGATAATAAACTCAAAAACAATCTTGAAAACAACTCTGAAAACACGCCAACAGATCAATAATACGAGGGACTTATGACAATGCCATCAAAGCTGCCATCAGACTCCCAGCGCGGCGTGGCACTATTGACCATCTTACTATTGGTTGTCAGTATCACGGTCGTGGCAGGGGCGATGCTTGCCAGTCAAAAGATTGTCATTCGCCGTAGTGGTTTATTATTCAATCAGGATCAGTTGTTGCAAGGTATCAATGCAGGGCAGCAGCTGGCATTGACGGTGATACGTGCTGACAATCAGCTCAATGATACCGATAGCGCGCAAGACGTTTGGGCTCAGCCATTAGCCCCCTATACTATAGGTAGGCACAGCGTCACTACTGAGCTACGCGATGAGGCCAGTCGTTTTAATATCAATAATTTATATCACGATGGTACGGTGGATACAGCGGCACTAGCTGTGTTTCAGCGTCTATTGAGTCAGCTAAATCTAGAGCCTGACATAGCCGTTGCCGTACTGGATTGGCAAGATGCGGACAGCGAAGTCTATAATGATGGTGGTGATGAAAGCGTGGTCTATGCTCAGCAAGGCAATATAGCGGATAAAAAACTCCCAAATCAGCCTTTTATAAGTATTGAGCAGTTAGCAGAAGTACGCGGAGTAAGCGCTGAGGTGCTTGCGACCCTACGACCCTATATTACTGCAGTGCCTTATTTTTTACCCATTAACGTCAATACAGCAAGTCCGGTGTTACTCGCAGCGTTAGTAGAAGAAGCGACCACAGAACAGATGCAAACGCTGATAAAATTGCGCGAGCAGCAAGTACTAAGTGCCATCGATGAGTTGTGGCAGCTACCACCTCTTAGTACTTTAAATACTGAGCAGCGTCAAGCACTGACCCCATTATTGGCAGTAGAGAGTCAGGCATTTATAGCGCTGATTACGGCGACGGATAGTAGTCCTGATGAGGCACCGCGGCAGAGGTTTGCGACGGTGCTGATCAGTAAGGTAAGCAATAGTAATGAGAGTAATGGTGATATTAACAACAATGCCAACGACCGTTCTAATAGCGCTGATGGTGACGCTAATCAGCCAAAAGTAATAAAAGTAGTCTCGCAGCGGTTGTGGGCATTTCGTCCTAGTCTTTAATACCTAATACAGTCGTTAAAAATAAAGTAGGAACGCAGTACTGTATTAGGTCTAAAATGAGTCGGCTGTACTCTAACTGTGAATCTTGTTAATGGCTTCAAGCTATCAATCGTTAAGCTGCGTCTCTTCGCTGGATTTCCAATTATAAGCGCCATAAAACAGCATCTGTGCCTGACGGGTGCAATTGTGTAACATCAGCTGCTTTTTCGCTTCAATCTCCGCTGAATCAACCTCATCATCATGCTCTTCAGAATAAGTTAATTCTAGCCAGTCAATAATCCAAGAAAAAAACATATTGACCCCAGCTTCAGCGAGTAGGCGACGGTCATAGTCATTGATATGAGCAAAAGCAGGCTGTAACGCCAGATCTTCCCCTAAAATCTTGCCGTGCATTTTTACCAAATTACTAATGGCTTTACGCACTGACTCTGAACCACCAAAGCGTTCACTGACTAGGAACTGCCAATATTGTGGCTGGGCGCTGACGGTGTGCAAAAACAGTTGAATACTCTTGGCAATTTGCCGATCAAAACTGCGTTTACGGCCGATTTGTAAGCCGTCACGTAAGATGGCAAGCGTGCTGCCGAGCTCCTCAACCACCAGTGCCTCGCCCAAGGATTCCATGTCATCAAAATGACGATAGAAAGCCGTCGGCACGACGCCAACCTCACGAGTTACCTGTCGTAGGCTGATAGAGCTAAAAGACTGCCCTGTCATACACAAGTCTAATACCGCACTAAAAAATGCGTGCCGAGTTTGAAGTTTCTTTTTTTCGCGACTGCTCATAGTATTTAATCATTATCCAATAGATGTTTATGATACTCATTTCAACGCAAAGATACGAATGAAATTCTTATTACTCATATTTCAGAATGCTTAACATGGTCTAGTTATTAGACGATTGTGCCCAGATGTCCCTGCAATTCTTGCGCCAATCTATAGGCTTCGTGGTCATTCATCCCAGTGATAAAGTCTAGAATATTGAGAATGTTTTGATAGATATCCTCTGATAAGACACGGCGATGCTCATCAAGATGTGGTTGCAATAGGCTTAATAGTCTTTGCTGCTCAAATGGCTTTGGTGCTTTCGTCAGTGCCATCCATGCTAGAGGCATAAAAGCATCAAGCAGGCGATGGAGGCACTGATTGGCCATCAGCTCCATGCGTACTTTGCTAGGATGATTAAAGATTTTTTCACGGGCCAAGGCTTTGGCTTGATTGATGCCGCTCTTTATCGTCGGATCGCAGTGCGCAAATAAGCTGCCGCTGAGCGTTCCTGCAAGCAAGGCATCGCTATTGGCCACAAAGGCGTCAGTGACGGCATTGACCAAACGCATCATGGCGCGAGCGCGCAGCGCTGCCAGCTGCTGTCTGGCAGACATTTGCGCTGGTAGCGTGATCGTGTCAGGGCGCTCACCGATTAATTGATAGAAGATGTCTGCCACTTCTGCGTAGCTGAGCATATTGAGGTGGATGCCGTCTTCTAAGTCTATCAGCGCGTAGCAAATATCGTCTGCCGCCTCTAGTAAATAAGCCAGTGGATGGCGTGCATAACCGTCATGCTGCTGTGAGCGCGGCAGATTTAAGCACTCTGCCAACTGTTCTAGCTGAGCGGCTTCACTATAAAAACAGCCAAATTTCTGTACATCGTCAGTGAGCTTGTCTGCATCCTTGTTATTACTATGAGTGGCCAGCCATGGATACTTCATAAATGCGCCCAAGGTGGCGCAAGTCAAGCGCATACCGCCATTATCAGGGTGGTGCTCGTTGCGTACCAATAGTCGAAACCCTTGGGCATTGCCTTCATAAGCGAGCAAGTCCAAACGCTCATTGATGCTGAGGTGCTGCAAGATGGGCTCGCGATCTGAGTGCATAAACCAGTCGCGAATGGCGTACTCACCAGCATGACCAAAGGGTGGGTTGCCAATATCATGGGCGAGACAAGCCGCTTGTACGATGACGCCGACATCCGCAGGCGTGACACCTGAAGGTAGGCCGTTATCTAATTTATCATGCAGCTTTTCTGCTGCCATCATGCCAAGCGAGCGCCCAATGCAGGAGACTTCTAGCGAATGGGTCAAACGGGTACGGATACCCAGTTGATTGGTCAGCGGGTGTACTTGGGTTTTTTGATTGAGCTGACGAAACGAATGTGAAAATACCAAGCGATCATAGTCTTTATGAAAAGAGGAGCGCGCGCTATCTTGAGTAGGTGGCAGCTTGTCGCTTCCTAAGCGTCTGGCATTGAATAGTCTTGCCCAGTGCTCGCTTGCGTTCTTTGGTCTATCTAATTGAGTGCTCATAAACTACATTCCATTATTTATTAATATTGTTTGTTATTATTATTTTTAAAGTGGCTTGTCTATTTTAACTTTTATTTTTTAAGTCTCGTTAGCTAAGTTATTATAATAGAAAAAGCCAGCAATGCAGCTGGCTTTTGGTTGTTCTATGCTAGGCTTTGTAAGCGCTGTATGGAAATGTCGAATTGTTTATACGTTAAAGCGGAAATGCATCACATCGCCATCTTGTACGATATAAGTTTTACCTTCCAGACGAGACTTACCAGCGGCAGCTGCGCCTTTTTCACCGTTGTATTCGATAAAGTCCTCATAAGAGATCACTTCGGCACGAATAAATCCGCGCTCAAAGTCAGTGTGAATCACCCCTGCTGCTTGCGGGGCAGTTGCGCCAATGGCTACCGTCCAAGCGCGTACTTCTTTGACACCAGCGGTAAAGTAAGTCTGCATGTCAAGCAACTCATATCCGCCGCGAATCACTTGATCAAGGCCAGCTTCTTCCATACCCATGTCTTCTAAGAAGTCTTTTTTGTCTGCTTCATCCAGCTGGGCAATCTCAGATTCGATTTGATTGCATAGGGCGATGACGATGGAGTCCTCGCCAGTCGCATAGTCACGGACGGCATCCAGGTACGGGTTGTTTTCAAAACCGTCCTCAGAGACGTTGGCGATATACATGGTTGGTTTTAAGGTAATCAAACCATAGCTTCTAATGAGTTTCTTTTCATCATCATCTAGGTTGGCTGCGCGCGCGGCTGTGCCATCAGCGAGTAATGGTTCGATTTTTTTGAACACATCAAGCATAGCAGCAGCGTCTTTGTCGCCGCCTTTGGCTTTTTTGGAGAGGTTTGTTATCGCCCGTTCAACTGCTTCTAGGTCAGCGAGCGCCAACTCGGTATTGATGGTTTCGATGTCATCAATGGGACTGACGCGGCCATCGACGTGTACCACGTTATCATCGTCAAAACAGCGTACCACATGAGCAATGGCGTCAGTCTCACGGATATTGGCTAAAAACTGGTTGCCCATGCCTTCGCCTTGTGAGGCGCCAGCGACTAGGCCTGCAATATCTACAAACTCCATAGTGGTCGGTAATACACGCTCAGGCTTGACGATATCGGCCAGTTCTTTAAGGCGTGGGTCTGGTACAGGCACAATGCCAGTGTTGGGATCTTTGGTACAAAACGGAAAGTTTTCAGCCGCGATACCTGCTTTGGTTAAAGCGTTAAATAGAGTGGATTTACCCACGTTTGGTAGGCCGACGATGCCGCAGTTAAAACCCATAATAGTCTCTCAATATTTTGATAAAATCAGTTAGTGATATGTTGAATAAAAATTGGCGCTATTGTAGCAAAGTTTAGCTATTAGCGGGCGTATAGATGTGCTAATTTCATAGTAACGCATTGTTAAATAATGCGAAACTGAGGCAAGTGCATGAAAAGCTTGAACGAAAAAGAAGCGGTATGGATGGCATTGTCAGATTTGTTCATTGATAATGAAATAAATCACGAGTACATCGCCAAACGAGTTGCCCATCTGACCATCCCTGAAATAGAACACATTTTGTTTTATGAAGTGGCGCCGATTTGTATGAGTAACTTATTAGTACCCACGCCTACTGTCTGGGAAGGGTTTGATGAAGATTATATTATCCCTGAGATACAGCAGCACTTGCAAGAGATGCAGTCTAATTGGCTTTATAACCACAAAGTCTTATTAAAAATAAAGTTTTATAAGGTTTTTTTGAATAAAGATTGGTCAAAGTTGATGGTAAAAATAAGTCAGGAGCAAGCCAAACAAACAGATGATCTTTAAGCTTGAAAGCAGTAAATCCTTAATTGTCTGTATCAACAACCACCCCGATTATCACGCCCATCTCTTTTTTGTCATGCTTGTCGATACTGGGCGCATAAAGTGCCGAGGCGATACCGCCGTCCAAAAATAACGCATTAGGACACTTTAAATCATCCCTAAACAATGACGCAAATTGATAGAAGCTCACAGGCTCGTTACTATTGACAAGCTGTATGCTGCCATCGCTGCAAACGCCTGCGCCATTACGAAACTTCAATGACTGACTGTCTGGATTAAACTGCGGATGAATCTCTCCATCAATGACCAGCATCGGCCCTGACTGAGTCGCATACCAAGGCTGCGCTCGGCCACTGTTAAGCTGCGTATTCAAAGCATTACTTTCGCTAATCTGCACCTTGCCATCTTTATCCCACCAGAGCACCCCGTTAGGCAATAAATGAAAGTTGCCGCCACCCTCTTTGGTATTCAAGGCGCGAATCTCTTTACCTTCGATGACGGTATAGCCAATCGGCGCGTAGCTTTCGTTATACATGCCTGCGTTCATTGCAAAGGCAAGGTTTTGCTGCGCTGGCAATGCATCTATCAGATTATCAAAAGTGAGTAAGGGCTCAGAGCCATCGGTCTGTTGCCAAAATAGCTGTAGCGAATAGGGCGAGTCTGTTTTATCACCCAACACATCGGCGTTTATGTGACAAGCGCTATAACGAAAGGGCGAGTCTTGCACCTGACATGACCAATCCTCAGTTGAGGACATATAGGCATCTGAGGTGGTAGGCTGGCACGCGCTTATGCTCAAAGCAAAAAGCGCTGCTGCCAGTAAAGTATAAGGCGTTGTTAGAGTAGAGCGGGGCATGAGTCACTTATCTTTGGTCATTTAGAAATGAGCGGTCGTCTCTGTTTTTGTTCATATAAATAGCTATATAGCTGTTAAGGCTCACGCTCCGCGCTTTTTCTTTTTACTCATTGATGGGCGGAAAGTCGCGAAAGGTATTATTGACATTACCAATCAATCTGCCACCATCTATCTCATCGTACTCTGGGCTACCAATAGTTTCTTCGGTTGGCGCATTGGTTTCTTTACCTTTATCACGCGAGTCTTTGTTGTAAGCGATTAGCGCATCGTTATCGGCTAGGAAACTATCAGGATTTGCCATCACCCACATCTGATTGAACACGTCTGCACGGGCGCTATGATCAAGTAGCGCACCTGTATCAGTAAAGTAAAAGAACTTCGATAGCAGTTTGATCTGTCCATCATCGAGACGTCTGGCAATATGATACGGTTGCAATTGACTTGGATGCTGTAGACCAACGGCAGCCACGATACTGGCGAGAGAATTCAAAGTGTTTTTGTGATAGTTTGCCACGCGCTCAGCTTTACTTGGTACATCGAGGGCTTTTTGACGATAAGGGTCTTGAGTGGCAACGCCAGTGGGACAAGTGTTGGTGTGGCAAGAGCGCGATTGAATACAGCCGACCGCAAACATAAAGCCACGTGCTGAGTTACACCAGTCTGCACCCAGTGCGATTAAGCGCGCAATATCAAAGCCTGAGACGATTTTGCCACTGACGCCCAGTTTGACCTTGTCACGGATACCAGCACCGACCAAGGTATTGTGAACCAATAAGAATCCATCAACCATTGGCATACCCACGCTGTCCATAAACTCGACTGGAGCAGCACCTGTACCGCCTTCTGCACCATCAATGACAATAAAGTCAGGATAGTTATCAGCTTCTATCATGGCTTTGACGATTGCCATAAACTGCCAAGGTTGACCGATACAGAGCTTAAATCCAACAGGTTTACCGCCTGATAGCTCACGTAGTTGTTGCCAAAAATCAACTAGCTCACGCGGGGTGCTAAAAGCACTATGTGATGAAGGCGAGATGCAATCCTCACCTACTGGGACTTCACGCGTATCAGCAATCTCTTGCGTGATTTTTTCTGCCGGTAGCACGCCGCCTTGACCTGGCTTGGCACCTTGAGAGAGCTTGATTTCAATCATTTTGACTTGCGGATCGACGGCTTTTTCGGCAAAAGACTGAGGATCAAAGTTCCCATGAGCGTCACGGCAACCGAAGTAACCCGTGCCCAGCTCCCAAATCAAATCACCACCAAACTTGCGGTGATAAGGACTGATTGCACCTTCACCCGTGTCATGGGTGAAGCCGCCCATCTTGGCACCTTGGTTGAGCGCCATAATCGCATTGGCTGACAAGCTACCGAAGCTCATCGCTGAGATATTAAACACTGACATATCGTGGGGCTGCTGGCAACGCTCACCACCGACAATGATACGAAAGTCTTTATTCTGCAGTGGCTCGCTGATAGATGACTGCAAAAACCACTCTTTACCATGCGTATATAAATTATCAAGAGTACCAAAAGCATTGGTATCACTGACGTTTTTGGCGCGTTGATAGACGAGCGCCCGCTGTTGGCGTGAGAACGGCACTTGTTCCTTATCGTCCTCTAACAAATACTGGCGAATCTCAGGACGAAAATCCTCAAGTACATAGCGGATGTGACCAGCGATGGGGTAGTTCTTTAAAATTGAGTGCTTAGACTGTGCTAAGTCATAGATACCTAAGGCGACTCCCAAACCACCGATAACTATCAACCACCAGTTGATAAGCAGCAGTCCTGCAAAGAAGAGCATGACGACCGCGGCAAAGGTGCTATAGCGTAGCAAGACACCAGTCAGGTAAGGGGAGTTGCTTACAGGCTTAGGGTTTAAATTGGTACGAGACTCAGGCATAGCAAAACTCAACGATAAAGTATAAAAGTCAAAAAACGCGATAGTAAGGGACTGTCAGAAAATAGCCACCCTACTTAACGCGCGTATTATAGCCCTATAATATCACGGCTTGATAATATTTGAGTAACAGTGTGCTGCGGTACGGATGATTTGTCCGCCGCCTTCGCCTGTGCTGCCATCTATTTTTAGGGGTTTGGTTTTTGACATGAGATTACTTTTTCCTTTTCAGCCAAGCACAGCTTAGCGCTTGCTGCACCTTGCGAAGCAGTGCTTCTCAACCCAGACCTTTTATTAACACTTCTTACCCCTTCACACAAACCACCTGACGCAGCGTATGCACCACCTCTACCAAGTCACTTTGCGCTTTCATTACATCATCGATGTCTTTATACGCTGCTGGAATTTCATCAATCACTTCTTTATCTTTACGGCATTCTACGCCCTCAGTCTGCGCGATTTGATCATCTACCGTAAAGGTCTTTTTGGCCTCAGTGCGCGACATGATGCGACCTGCGCCATGCGAGCAAGAATGAAACGATTCTGCGTTACCCTTACCGCGCACGATAAAGGACTTTGCGCCCATAGAGCCGGGGATAATACCGTACTCACCGACACGCGCACGTACCGCGCCTTTGCGAGTGACGAATACTTCCTCACCGTAGTGCTCTTCTTTATCCACGTAGTTATGGTGACAGTTCACCGCTTTTCTTTGGGCATTGAAGGGTTTGGTAACCACTTTTCGCAGTGCTTTAATCGCATTTTCCATCATAATTTCACGGTTTTTAAAAGCAAAACGCTGCGCCCAACCGACCGCAAACCAATAGTCATTGAAGTGCTCAGTCCCTTCGGCAAAGTAAGCCAAATCTTTATCGGGCAAGTTGATAAACCACTTACGCATATCCTCCCGTGCCAGCTCGATGAAGTAGCGACCGATGGCGTTACCCACGCCGCGCGAGCCTGAATGCAGCATAATCCACACCTGATTGGTTTCGTCTAAGCAGACTTCTACAAAGTGGTTGCCTGTACCCAGCGTTCCCAGATGCTTAAGGTTATTGGTGTTTTTAAGTTTAGGGTGCTTTTGGGTTATATAGTTAAAGTCATCAACCAGTGCTGCCCAACCATCTTTAACCGTGTCATCAGGATTTGACCATGCGCCGACATCACGATTTGAGCCGCGACCACGAGACTTGCTACGACCATGAGGAATCGCTTTTTCTAGCTCGCTGCGCAGACCGCGTAAGTTATCAGGCAAATCATCAGCGGTTAGGGTGGTTTGCACCGCCATCATTCCGCAGCCGATATCGACGCCAACGGCAGCAGGGATAATCGCTTCTTTGGTCGGCAATACGGTACCGATGGTTGCGCCAATTCCAACATGCACATCAGGCATCACCGCAAGCCACTTATAAATAAATGGCATTTGCGAGGCTTTGATAAGTTGGTCGTGCGCTTTTGGATCGACAGGGACGCCCTTGGTCCAAAGTCTAATAGGAGTTCCACCATCTTGAATGATGTTATGGTTTATCGGTTGCATAAAAATTCTTCCAAATTTATCAATGTTAATTTATTAATGACAGGTGTTTTTAATAATTATTTAATCGTTATTTTTTTATTAGCTAAGGTTAGGCCAAAGCTATAGTTAAGACCCTTTAAAAATGGTGTAGTACTGTTAGTATAAATTTTCCTTGCTTGCTGTGCGACGTTGTCACTCCAGAGGCGGCGCAAAACCCATCCCAACAGCACATGTCAAAGATAGATGTACCAGTTTTAATTAGGACCAACTGTATAGCATTATAGCATATTCTGATTTAAGTTATTGATATTAAAGGTAAAAATAAATGGCAATTGATTGTGTAAGTGTTTTTAGAGTAAAAGGTAAGTATTTAATGAGGTTTAGGTTTAGCTCTGCTGAGTTGGGGTAGACTTATATGGCACACTATCAGTTTTACTTAATCAATGGAGCACTTACATGCCTTCTTTTAAAACCATTAATTATATGCTAATAGTTGTCTTACTGACTGCTTGTAATCCATTGTATCAACCAGAGCATAGGGGTGAGCCCGTTGTTAATGAATCAATTGCAATGATAGGTATTAGCGAGGATGTCGCACTTAAATGGTTATTAGTAGCTTTAGAGCAGCATCAGGTTGCTGATCTTGATTGTTTGCAGTTTCGTACAGAAAATAACTTTGCTACGGATTCTGAATTGGTTTGGGAGTTTGCAGCTGTCGAGATTCATAATGAAACTTGCGGTGGTGATCCTAATATTGCTCATGTGCGTAATCGCTATAGGGTTAATGCAGATGGTTCAGTGATGGTCTACGATATCGTAAATGCTGAATACCAACCGTTTTAAACACCACTGCCAATCCTCTCAGCCAATTCCTGCAATTTGGGCACGATTACCTTTGCATACTCTTTTGCTTCCCAGTTGGCACTCGGCACACTGGCATTGAGAGAATAGGCATAGTGTCCCGTTGCGACATCAAATACCCCAACCGCGACCGCCAAAATATCATTAGAAAACTCACCATCTGATAGCGTATAGCTGTGCACTTGATAATAGTCTACTGCTTCATCTAGCAGATTTTGCGCTTGCTCATACTCAGCTTTAGATAAGTTTTCTTGCAAATTAGTATCAATAACCTTTTGTCTAGTAGGGTTGCTGACAGCATAAAAAGCGCGGCCAATGGCTGTCCGTGCCACTGGAACGGCTGAGCCAACTTGCAAATTGACCGATAGGCGCGCAGGGCTACGGCAGCAGGCCAGATAGCGCATCTCACCCTCGACTTCTGTCGCTAAGTTCACTGACACTTCGTTTTGATCGGCAAACTGACGTAACAGCGGCTCTGCAAACGCGACCACATCATGACGACTCCAAGCGATAGCGCTCAGGCGCACTGCATTACTGCCCAGTTGGTATTGTCCATGTATCGTCGTGCGCAAAAACCCAAGCGTGGTCAAGGTGTAGATAAGACGGGTGACGGTCGCTTTTGGTAGCTCTGTCATTTTGCATAAGTGTTGATGACTGAGCTGATCATGATGTTCAAATGCAGCAAGTAAAGTCAGCCCACGCCCGAGAGCAGTGACAAATTGCCTATCGTCATTCTCCTTGCTTTGAGCTAGTTTGGTAGTCATGCGATCTAATAATGGCGCTGCTGTCGATGAGTCTTTTTTCATTTTTATGACCATATTTGTGGATAAAGGTTTACAGACACGATAAATTTTGCTTAAATAGATATAAATTATGAAACTAAGTTTTGCACAGCGAAACTATTAAGTCAATCATAAGTTAAGAGCTGTGATAAATTAACAATCGCTTAAAGCAATTTGTTCACTCAACCATCATTCGTCGGTCAGGATGACTGACACCAAGGAGCACGATATGTCAAATTACACGGTCCCGAGTTTTGATTGGGAAGATCCATTTTTATTACGTGATCAGTTAACCGATGAAGAGCGTATGGTTAATGACAGCTCACGTCAGTTTTTTCAAAAAGAGCTAATGCCTGGCATCATTGAAGCCAACCGCAATGAGAACTTTGACCGCAATATCATGCGTCAAATGGGTGAGATGGGTCTGCTAGGTGTGACCATCGATGGCTACGGCTGTGCGGGTCTATCAAGTGTGGCTTATGGTTTGATTGCCAAAGAAGTTGAAGCAGTAGATTCAGGCTATCGTTCTGCGATGAGCGTACAGTCAAGTTTGGTCATGCATCCTATCCATGCTTACGGTACTGAAGAGCAAAGAGAAAAATACCTGCCTAAGCTTGCCTCAGGTGAGTATGTCGGTTGCTTTGGTTTGACCGAGCCAGATTCAGGATCAGACCCTTCATCGATGTCAACGCGTGCGCGCGCTGTCGATGGTGGTTACGAGCTGACTGGTACTAAGATGTGGATTACCAACAGTCCTATCGCTGATGTATTTGTGGTATGGGCAAAAGATGATGAAGACGTGATTCGCGGCTTTATCTTAGATAAGGGCATGAAAGGCTTATCAGCACCAAAGATCGAAGGTAAGTTTTCACTACGAGCTTCTGTCACAGGTGAGATTGTGATGGACAAAGTGTTTGTCCCTGAAACCAATGCTTTCCCAGATATCCGTGGTCTAAAAGGTCCGTTTGGTTGCTTAAACAAAGCCCGTTACGGTATCGCTTGGGGTGCAATGGGCGCTGCTGAGTTTTGCTGGAAAGGCGCTCGTCAGTACACCCTAGACCGTAAGCAGTTCGGACGTCCACTAGCAGCCACGCAGCTTGTGCAGCTAAAGCTTGCCAATATGCAGACTGAGATTGCGCTTGGCCTACAAGCAGCACTACGTGTCGGTCGTCTAATGGATGAAGACAATGCAGCGCCTGAGATGATCTCACTTATCAAGCGTAATAACTGCGGTAAGGCACTCGATATCGCGCGTGTTTCTCGTGATATGCATGGTGGTAATGGTATCTCAGATGAGTTCCATATCATTCGCCATGTGATGAACCTAGAAGCGGTTAATACTTATGAAGGTACGCATGACATCCATGCACTGATCCTAGGTCGTGCACAGACTGGTATTCAAGCGTTCTTTTAATGGTATTTAGCTAATAACTAAATGTTAGCCAACTACTATTAGCACATCTTTACGTTATTACGTACGTTACTGTTTGGCTTTTTACGAAGCGATTTATAGGCAGTAGCGTACGTTTTTCAGTTGTTATTCATCATTTATTATTCAGCTTTTTTATCGAAAATTAAATAATGAATAACAGTTTAATGGTAAGAATAGCAAAGCACACGTGACACAATAAGGGATTATTATGACTGCCACCATCAATGAATCTTCACAGCCTGAAAATGTTAATAATGCTACTGGCAATGATGTGCCACAAGGGGCATTGCAGGGTATCAAGGTACTGGACTTATCTCGAGTGTTGGCCGGCCCCTCTTGTACGCAAGTGCTCGCTGATCTCGGCGCAGAAGTCATCAAGGTCGAGCGTCCAAAGATAGGTGACGAGACACGCCACTGGGCACCGCCTGCGTTTAGCGATGAGACGTCTGCCTATTACGCCACTATTAATCGCAATAAAAAATCATTGACGGTCGATATTACCACACCTGCGGGACAGAAGATTATTAAGCAGCTTGCCGCTGATAGCGATATCGTGGTCGAAAACTTTAAGGTCGGTGGTCTAAAAAAATACGGCTTAGACTATGACAGTCTAAAACAAGACAATCCGCGCCTGATTTATGCGTCCTTAACGGGTTTTGGTCAGACAGGGCCTGATGCCAAGCTGCCTGGTTATGATTACATTATCCAAGGCTTATCAGGGCTGATGAGTATCACAGGTCCGAGTGATGGTGAGCCGCATAAAGTCGGCGTGGCAGTGGTGGATTTATTTGCAGGCTTGCAGCTGACGATCGGCATCCAAGCGGCGTTGCTAGCACGGCAGCATACGGGTCTAGGTCAGCATGTCGATGTGGCATTGCTAGACAGTGCTTTGTCTATGCTGGCTAACGTTGGTATGAACCATTTGGCTTCAGGCACCGTGCCACCACGCCTAGGCAATCAACATCCCAATATCGTGCCTTATCAAGTGTTTGCAGGAGCAGGGAAGCAGCACTTTATCTTAGCTTGTGGTAATGATCAGCAGTTTGGCAGACTCTGCCATCTACTCGACGTTGATTGGCATCAAGACAGTCGGTTTGCGACCAACCCCTCACGAGTCGCCAATCGTCAAGTATTGTGCGATATGCTGGTAGAAAAGTTTGCTGAGCAATCGCGTGTGCATTGGCTGGATGTGTTGAGTCAAGCAGGCATACCGTGCGGACCGATTAATAACATCTCTGAGGCGTTGGCGATGCCGCAAGCTCAGGCACGTGAGATGGTCGTAGATTTCGCAGCGCAGGGTAGCCCTGTAAAAGCGCTAGGTAGTCCGATCAAGCTTTCAGCATCACCTGTTACTTATCGCACGCCGCCACCACGTTTGAGTGAGCATACCGACAGCACACTCGCAGACCTTGGTTATGATAGCGACATGATAGCGAAGCTAAAAGCCGATGGCATTGTTTGATCTGAGTTTAAAGTTTGACTTGAGCTTAGTGTAATAAGTAAGCATTAGCAGCCCGATTCAATATTTTGAATCGGGCTGCTTATTTTTTGGCTGCTTATTTTTTGGCTGTTTTTTTTTAGCTAAGCTGATTGAGCACTAATAAAGCCCAAGCGTTGTTCGATTTGTTCTGCCAGCTCGATGAGCGCGGTACTGACTTCTTCATACTTAGACTCGTATTCTGCCTGTAAAAAGCTGACGGCCATGCCTGCAATCGCATTGCCTGAAGCGTTACGAATATAAGTACCTAAGCAATACATGCCATCACGCAGTTGTCCGTCATCGAGCGAGATACGGCTATTATGAATCGCACTTAATTCATCAGACAAGGCTTCAAAGCTGTTGACACCATTAGAGGTGATCGGCTCAGGAAACTCGCCTTCGTACAAAGATTCGATGGTGTGGTTCGACAGAGTAGAGAGCATGGCTTTGCCCGTTGCCGAAAACACAGCAGGTACGCGCACACCGGCACGGAAGGTAAAACCAAGCGGAGCAGGGGCTTCATGACATGCCAAAAACACCACCTCACCCAAATCCAACTTCGATAAAGTGACAGTATGCTGAAGCAGAACTGGATACTGCAAAATAAGATCTTTAAATAACTGTATCACCCCTTGTTGACGCTCATACTCACCTGCCCAGTACAGTAGATATGAGCCCAAATGAAAACGACCGTCGTTGTCTTTATAGATGACGTGCTTGCCCAGTAAGCTCTGTAGGATATTGTGAGTGGAGCTCCGTGGCAGATCTAACTCCTTAGCGACCTGTGCGGCTGTTAATGGCTGCGATGACGCCGTAATTAAGTCTAGAATTTGAAAGGTTTTGTCCAGTGCTGGTACCGTAGTCGCAGTCATAAGTTACCTATATGAAGAGGGTGAAATAATAAATGTGCAAAATAATGCACAAAAAGACAAATAAAGCTGTAATAAGGGTTGCAAATAGTAGCATATCATTCCTATAATGATGTCTCTTATATGGAATTAGTGTTCAGTATATTGAACAGATATATAATTATCAATAGTTATATATGAATGAAAGGTTTTATCAAAGATGTTTATGAAAACCGCTTATGAACGCCATAAAAAATATCGTTGATGAAATAATTGTAGATTCCAATGACCCTCATAACCGCCAAGCTTACCGACAAGGAGTGTTGATATGCTAAAGCTATCAAACCAAGATCTCATCAAACAACAGTGTCTAATCAAAGACGGCTGGCACGCTGCCAGTGACGCCGCTACTATTGACGTGAGCAATCCGTTTAATGGCGATATCATCGGTACTGTGCCAAGCCTGACCAAACAAGACGTCGATGACGCTGTCGCCTATGCTCATGAAGTACAAGCAGCATGGGCTGCTAAGACTGCGCAAGAGCGCGCAGATCTATTGCAAAAATGGGCAGATCTTATCGATGCCAATAAAGAAGATCTGGCTATCATTATGACGGCTGAGCAAGGTAAGCCTTTAGGTGAGTCGCGTGGTGAGATTGGTTATGCCAATAGCTTTATTCGTTGGTTTGCAGAGGAAGGTAAGCGCGTCTACGGCGATGTTATTCCGGCCAACAAATCACAACTGCGTCACGTCATTCTTAAGCAGCCAGTCGGTGTTTGTGCGGCCATTACGCCTTGGAACTTCCCATCAGCCATGATCACCCGTAAAGCTGCTCCGGCGCTCGCGGCCGGCTGTACAATGATTATTAAACCGGCAACCGAAACGCCATTTTCAGCTTTGGCATTGGGCGCATTGGCCGAGCAAGCGGGTATTCCAGCAGGCGTCATCCAAGTCGTCACTGGTAAGTCATCAACCATCGGCGATATCCTCACGGGCGATGCTCGCATTCAGAAGCTATCGTTTACAGGCTCCACCGAAGTGGGTCGTACTTTGATGGCTCAATGTGCGCCAACCGTCAAAAAATTGTCACTAGAGCTCGGCGGCAACGCACCGTTCATCGTCTTTGATGATGCCGATCTTGAAAAAGCGGCTGAAGGCTTAATCGCTTCCAAATATCGTAACGCTGGTCAAACCTGTGTTTGTGCCAACCGTGTGTATGTTCAAGACAGCATTAAAGATGAGTTTTTAAATATATTTGTCAAAAAAGTCGCTGAGCTTAACGTCGGTAATGGTTTGGAAGAAGGTATTGATATTGGTCCTCTCATCAACCAAAAAGCCTTAGAAAAAGTGCAAGCCTTATTAAAAGATGCGCTGGATAAAGGCGCTAATCTAGTCGCTGGTGGTAGTACGAACAACGCATCAGAACTGACCTACAATCCAACCGTCATCACTGATATTAGTAGTGATATGGATATTGCGCACGAAGAAATCTTTGGTCCTATTGCCACCATCTTTACTTTTAAGGATGAAGAAGAAGTCATTCGTAAGGCCAACGATACTATTTATGGCCTAGCCGCTTACTTCTATAGTGGCGATTATGCCCGCTCATGGCGCGTTTCTGAAGGCCTTGAGTACGGCATCATTGGTCATAATACAGGTTTGATTTCTACCGAAGTTGCACCATTTGGCGGCGTGAAGCAATCTGGCTTCGGCCGTGAAGGCTCAAAATACGGTCTCGAAGAGTATGTTGTGACCAAGTACTGGTGCTCTGACATCAGCTAGTTTTTGTGTTCTACGTAAATGTAACATCACTCAACATCTAATACTTTTTAGATAAATCGCCACTCAATAATTGGCACTTACGTTAAAAAAGAGAAAAGGACATTCTTATGACTACTACTAATCAATCATTACTCGAACGCCGTAAAGCTGTCTTACCAACAGGACTTGGTGTTGCTTTTCCTGTCTTTGCCGAAAAAGCACAGAACTCAGAAGTTTGGGATGTGGAAGGCAATCGCTATATCGACTTTGTTGGTGGTATTTCGGTATTGAACACGGGTCACAGCCATCCAAAGATTACCCAGCGTGTACATGAGCAGCTAGATAAGTTTACCCATACTGCTGCACAAATGATCAACTACGAGTGCTACGTAGATCTTGCAGAAAAGCTTTGCGAAAAATCACCCATCAGCGGTGACAAAAAGGCGTTTTTCTTAACCACTGGCGCTGAAGCAGTCGAGAACTGCATCAAGATTGCACGTGCGAAGACAGGCCGCCCAGGTGTCATCTCTTTCGTTGGTGGTTGGCATGGTCGTACCCTTATGTGCATGAGCTTGACTGGTAAAGTGTTGCCATACAAAAAGAACTTTGGCCCTATGCCAGGTCCTGTCTTTCATGCACTGTTCCCTGCGCAAGAGCTTAACGTCACTGAAGAGCAGGCACTGCACAGCCTTGAGATGATCTTCCAAGCGGATAT
Organism: Psychrobacter sp. H8-1; assembly: GCF_904846575.1. NCBI lineage: Bacteria > Pseudomonadati > Pseudomonadota > Gammaproteobacteria > Moraxellales > Moraxellaceae > Psychrobacter > Psychrobacter sp. H8-1. The sequence continues at coordinate 1,893,197 of NZ_CAJHBG010000001.1, read as the reverse complement.
CGATCCTAGTGAAGTGGCGGCGATGATCATTGAGCCAGTACAAGGCGAGGGCGGCTTTCATCAAGTGACACCCTCATTTGCTAAAGCCTTGCGCGCTATTTGTGATGAGCACGGTATCGTACTAATTTTTGACGAAGTACAGTGTGGTTTTGCCCGTACCGGTACTTTGTTTGCCAGTGAGCAGTTGGGTGTTGAGCCTGATCTTATGACCAGCGCTAAGAGCTTGGCGGGTGGCTATCCTATCTCTGCTGTTATCGGCCGTGCTGACATCATGGATGCTCCACAAGTTGGTGGTCTAGGTGGTACTTATTCTGGCAACCCGCTTGCTTGTGTCGCTGCATTGGCAGTCATGGAAGTGATTGAAGAAGAAAACCTACTTGAGCGTAGTGTTGAGATTGGCGATAAAATTGCCTCGTTCTTAAAAGACTTAAATCTAGGCAGTATCGGTCATATCCGCCATAAAGGCGCAATGCTTGCATTTGAGCTGATCGATAGCGAAGGTAAGCCAGACACGGATGCAACGGCTAATCTAAAAGCAAAAGCGTTTGAGCAGGGTCTACTGTTAGCCTCTTGCGGTATGCATGGTAATGCCATTCGGGTAATGGTGCCGTTAACTGTCCAAGATGAAGTGCTACAAGAAGGCCTAGATATTATCAAAGGTATTTTGACGGCTTAACTTTTAATCAAACATCGTTTTGTTTAAAAGGTTGTTTGACTACAACAAGGCTGCTCTTATGGCACTCGCTCTAAGTAAGTAAATGACAACGGCGCCTTGTATCACAGGGCGCCGTTTTTGTTTTCTGATTTCAACAATGCCAAACAAACACTTTTTATGGCATCTTGGTTTTTGATAAAAATACTGAATTAATGTCGAATATAAGTGGCATAAATATGTTTATCGGTTTACTCTGTATAGTGTCAGTTTTTTGTTGCTACATATATGAGTAAGATGTTGAAACACTATATTACAGGTAGCGACAGGCAAATATGAGGATACGCTCTAATAAAATGATATTTAATAAAAAATAAATCGTAAGCTAAATAAAAACCAACTTAACCCAAAAAGAGTAGAGGGTTAACATGGACGAAACTTGGACAAGGAGTAGGTTATGTCTGTAATGAAAAAATCGCTAGGGGTAGTCGATATTATTGCCTTAGCATTCGGGGCTATGGTTGGCTGGGGCTGGGTAGTACTGGCCGGTGGTTGGGTGTTTTCAGCGGGTACTTGGGGCGCTATGACGGCGTTCTTTATTGGCGGTCTGATAGTAATCATGATCGGTATCACTTATGCTGAGCTGATTGCATCCATGCCAGTGACTGGCGGTGAGCATACATATACCCACCGAGCGCTGGGGGTTAATGCCTCCTTTATATGCTCATGGAGCATGTTGTTTGGTTATTTGTCAGTAGTGGCCTTTGAGGCTGTGGCACTGCCTACAGTGGTTGAGTACCTGATTCCTAACTATAATCAGGGCTATTTATGGTCAGTCGCTGGCTACGAGGTGTATGCGACTTGGGCAGCCGTCGGTATGGCGGGCTCCGTTTTGGTCACTTGGCTGAATACCCGCGGGATGGAGGTCAGTGCTTGGTTCCAAAAGACCGCAGTAGCTGGGATTTTATTTGTTGGAACGTTACTGTTTATAGGTGCGGTGTTGTTTAACCCTGAGGCGACCAATACTGAGCTATCGCCAGCTTTTGTTGGTGAAGGCTTCTCTGGTGTTGCTGCTGCTATTGCAGGGGTTATTGTGATGGTGCCCTTTATGTTTGTCGGCTTTGATGTCATTCCGCAAGCAGCTGAAGAGATAGATTTAACCCGTCCCAACATTGGTAAGTTTTTGATTATTGCCTTGATTGTGGCTGTGATGTGGTATGTGGGCGTCATCTGGAGTGTCGGGGTAACGCTACCCATGGCATTGGCAGAAACCTCTACTTTGGCAACGGCTGATGCGATGGAAAGTGCATGGCAGGGTAGATGGGCAGGTGTTTTACTGGTGATTGGCGGTGTACTCGGTATTATGTCGAGCTGGAATGCCTTCTTAATTGGGGGTAGTCGCTTACTATATGCGATGTCTAAGACTCATATGTTGCCGGCGTTTTTAGGTAAACTGCATCCTGTGCATAAGACACCAATCAACGCTATTTTATTTATTGGTGGTTTGGCAACGCTTGCGCCGTTATTTGGCCGTAAGATGTTGGTATGGATTGTGACTGCTGGTGGTTTCGGCGTGGTCATTGCTTATACTTTGGTAGCAGTGTCATTTTTGGTATTGCGCTATCGTGAGCCTGAGATGGTACGTCCTTTTAGAATACCGCAAGGTAAAATCGTCGGGATGATTGCTATCGTACTTGGATTGGGCTTATTTGTTCTGTACTTACCTGGTATGCCAGCGGCACTTAGTGGTCTTGAGTGGTCAATATTCCTTGGCTGGACAGCATTGGGGATTGTATTCTTCGCTTATGAATCCATGAAAAATCCAGGAATGAGTAAGAAGGTCATGGATGAGGAGTTAGAGGGGCTCAAAGTCATCAATCAGCAGTGGGTGAAGGATAACCCTTATAAAAAGTAGTTTATAGAAAGCAATGAATAGAAAGTCGCTTGTATAAAGTGAATTAGAAAGTTCTAAATAAAAAGAAAGCCTAACGTTGGACGTTAGGCTTTCTTTTTTCTGAATGAGAGCTGTGCCAATATCAATTAAGACATATCACGAATCAGCTTATGATTTAAGAATTCTGTGATACCAAGCGTACCCAGCTCACGCCCAAATCCTGAGCATTTAACGCCACCAAACGGAGTGTTGGCTTCACTGCCAGACGGGGCGTTGATCGTTACCATGCCGACCTCTAGTTTGTTTGCGATGTCTGCTGCCAAAGCTGGGTCTTGCGTTTGGACTGAAGCGCCAAGACCGTATGGTACGTCGTTAGCAATCTTAATAGCATGCTCTATATCACGAGCTTTGTAGACGACAGCCACAGGTCCAAATAACTCCTGACGATAGACATCCATTGAGTCATCAACATCGGCCAGTACAGCGGGTGCAAACCAAGCACCAGGCTTATCTTTTAGTAGACCGCCCTCGACTAAAACGTTAGCACCAGCTTGTACTGCGCTATCGAGCTGTTGCTGCAGACCCTGCGCTGCCGCTTTTGATGACATTGGGCCGATTGTGGTTTTATCATCTAATGGATCCGCCAAGGTCATCGAGCGTACAGCATCAGTGAAGCCCTCGACGAACGTGTCGTAGACAGAGTCAACGACGATAAGGCGCTTAGCTGCGTTACAGGCTTGTCCTGTATTGCCAAAGCGTCCAGAGATAGCGCCTTTGATGGCCAGTTCAATATCAGCATCTGCTGCGACGATGAACGCATCCGAGCCGCCAAGCTCTAAGACGACTTTTTTGAGTGCGTCGCCAGCTACTTTGGCGACTGCTTGTCCAGCACGCTCAGAGCCAGTCAAAGACACGCCCTGTACGCGGCTGTCTTTGATGATGGTTGCCGCTTGATCGTTGGTGGCAAACACATTGTTATAAACACCATCAGGCAAGCCTGCTGCTTCGAAGATCTCAACGATGATTTCTGCTGTTTTCGGGCACTGCGGCGCATGCTTTAGGATGATGGTGTTACCTACCATAAAGTTTGGCGCAACGAAGCGAGCGACTTGATAATGGGGATAGTTCCACGGCATGATACCTAGTAGCACGCCAACAGGCAGTTTTTGTACAGAGGCTGAGCCTGTATCCACTTCGATTCTGTCAGGTGCCAATAGCTGTTCAGCATTGTCTGCATAATAGCGAAAGATCTCAGCAACCAGACCAAGCTCACCCTTGCCTTGGGCAACAGGCTTTCCCATCTCCGCAGTCATGATACGTGCCAGCTCGTCTTTACGCTCAAGATAGATATCAGCAATCTTATGGAGGATGGCACTGCGCTCACTAAGCGCTACCTGACGCCAGTCTTGATAGGCGCTATCAGCACGCTCAATCACCTGCTGGATATCATTGTCGCTGGCAGTAGGATAGGTGGCTTCTACTTCGCCAGTGGCTGGGTTGTTAACTTGATAATCGCTCATAAATATTCCTTAGGGTCAAAATCCGTTTTTGGTTATACTTTCATGAATTAGTGCATTTTTTAACTGCGGGCTGCTGCTGAGTAATACAATGAATATTACCACCACCAAAGACAATCTCTTTGGTATGTACCCCAACTACCTGATGCTGAGGAAAGACTTTTTCAAGCTGCGCGATTGCTAAGCTGTCATTTATATCATCGTATTGCGGCACAATGATAGCGTCATTACAAATCAAAAAATTGGCGTAAGAGGCGATACAAATATCACCAGTACGGCGAGCCTTGGCATCATCAGACTGCACAATGTCATAATTGTCAGGCAAAGTCACTGGATGTTTAGTACAGCATAGCTTATGGACTTTCAAACGTCTGCCTTGTGCATCTGTCATGTTAGAAAGCTGTTGATAAGCTTTTTGCGTCGCCTCATAAAAAGGATGTTCAGGGTCGTCAGTAAATAAGCAAACCACTTCGCCAGGTCGGGCAAAGCAGGCAATATCATCGATATGACCGGTAGTTTCATCAGGATCAATGCCGTCATCAATCCATAGTACTTTTTGAGCATTAAGATAAGCTTTGAGCTTGTCTTCAATTTGGCGCTCGGTAAGATGTGGATTACGTCCTGGACTGAGCAAACACATGCGGGTGGTCAGTATCGTGCCTTCGCCATCGACATGAAACGCACCGCCTTCCATCACAAAGCCATCAGTACGGTAGCGTTTAATGCCAAGGTACTCACATAAGCGGGCAGCCAGCCTATCATCGTCATCCCAAGGCGTATACAGCCCATCATAATCGCCGCCCCATGCGTTAAAAGTCCAATCACAAGCGCGTAGCTCGCCGCTATCATTAATCAAAAATGTCGGCACAATATCACGTGCCCAAGCATCATTGCTTGGCATAGAGATGACTTCGATATCATCAGCGAGGCTGTCGCGGCACGCTTGATAGTCATCAGCAATGACTAAAACGGCAACCTGCGCAAAGGGCCGGATCGCCATAGCTACTGCCGCGTAAGCTGCTTTGGCAGGGATAGCTTGCTGCCGCCAGTTGTCAGCGCGGTATGGCCATACCATCCATACTTTTTGTATTGGCGCAAACTCCGCTGGCATATAAAAACCGTCATCAATCGGAGTTGAGCCTGTGATTAGCAAGTTAGGTGACTCTTTAGATAGTTCTTTAAATGACTCTTTAAAAGACTCTTTAAAAGACTCTTTAAAAGACTCTGTATTTGCTGTAGACATATAAATAACCTTATCAAACAATAGTATTTATAAGTGGTATTTAGGACTGAGCTGTATATCAGCCATGCGTCAGTAAGGTTCCATACATGGATGGGCGACGATCACGGAAGACGCCCCATTGGCGGCGCTCGATAGCCAGCTTGTCCAAGTCAAAGGTGACGTTTATAAACTCATTTTTATCGGCTGATGCTTCTTGTAGTATCTCGCCGCGACCATCAGTGATAAAAGAGCCACCATAGAACTGTACTGTGTTGTCATGGCCTTGGTGCGTGATGGTTTCTGCGCCGATACGATTAGAAGCAACGACTGGCATTAGGTTGGCTGCTGCATGACCTTGCATACAACGCTGCCAATGTGCCTTTGAGTCTATATCTAATGTTGGCTCATCGCCAATCGCCGTCGGGTAAAATAATATCTCAGCACCCATTAGCGCCATACTGCGCGCACATTCAGGGAACCACTGATCCCAGCAGATACCGACACCAATCTTGGCGTACTTGGTTTGCCAAACCTTAAAGCCAGTATCTCCTGGGGTAAAGTAAAATTTTTCGGCGTAAGGAATGCCATCAGGTATATGAGTTTTACGATAAGTGCCCAGTATCTCACCATCAGCATCAATGACAGTCACGCTATTAAAAAAAGTATTGCCTGATTTTTCATAAAAGCTGATGGGTAGTACCACTTCTAGCTCTTTAGCCAACTTTTTGAAATATTGAATGGCAGTATTGTCTGCTACTGAGGTAGCAAGCTTAAAATAATCAAAATTATGGACTTGGCAGAAGTAAGGGGTCTCAAACAACTCTTGTAGCAAGACGATATTGGCACCAGCTTTGGCAGCTTGAGTGACCAAATCGGTAGCGGTATCAATATTTTGTTGTTTGTCCCAACTGCAAGTCATTTGGGTTGTAGCAACGGTTACGGTGCGCATAATCTAAATCCTTTTAGTAGCGAATACGAATAAGTAATGTCAAACAAAAAAAAGGTGTTGGACAGTTAGCAATGGGCAACTACTCATCAGTAATTGCCCATAATGTAACGAACGGTTTGGTAATAAGGCTAAGTTATACTTAAGCCATCATATAACCCAAAGCTAAGAAGGTCACGACGGACAGTACCGCACCGAGCATCGCATAGGGGAACTGCGTAAAGGCATGCTGCATGGGTGAACACCCTGCACCTTGCGCTGCTAGTAATGATGAATCACTAAAGAAACACGCATGACTACCAAATGAAGAGGCAGACAACAACGCACCAATCATGAGGGGCGTGCTTACGCCAAGCGCTAACGAGATTGGAAATACAATCGGCATGGCAAGGACGTATAGACCCCAGCTTGATGAAGTTGCGAAGGTTAAGAAAGCCATGACAGCAAAAATCACCGCAGGGAAAATGATGATAGTCATATAAGGGGTGATGGAATCAATAACATAGGTGGTCATGCCTAGCTCATCATTGATGGCTTTTAGAAAGAATCCACCAACGACAGTTGATAGTGGATATAGCATGACTTTAAAGCCTTTAAAAATGGCTTCAACTTGAGTCTCAAAGCTCAGAATGCCCTGTGCCCAATAGACAACAACGGTCACAAAACAAGTCAGTAATGCACCACGTAACAGATCAATCTCAAAATAAACGGTTGAAATAATCAGCAAAATCATTGGAAAAGCAAAGTTCATAATATTGGCTTTGAATGATAGTTTGCGTTTTGCTTTGACGTTTGAGACCAATTGCTCTTCTACGAACGCTTCAGGAACAGGGTTGCCAGCTTTGGCGCGAGCCTCTGCCTTTTTCATTGGGCCCCAATCACCTAAGATGCCGTAAGCCACTAGGAATACAATGATAAGTGCAAACCAAGCATACGCCATAAAAGGGATGGCGCTGATATAAAGCCCAATACCTTCACCGTCTCCAGCGACGCCGTTCTCTTCTAACAGACCAGCGAAGTATACCGCCCAAGTAGAGATAGGCACGATGATACACATCGGTGCTGCAGTTGAATCGACAATGTAGGCCAGCTTTTCGCGTGAGACGTTATATACGTCAGTCAGCTTTTTGACCGAGGTCGAAACTGCCAAACAGTTCAAATAATCATCAATGAAAACGACAACACCCAAACCAAAAGTTGCTAGCAATGACTGCCGACGCGACTTGATGACTTTTTGTAGCCATTCACTAAAGCCGTCTAGACAGCCACTGATTTCAAGTAGCTGAATAAGACCACCCATCAAACCACAGACAAGGACAATCCAGATAATGGTTTCATTACCCAGTACCATCGACATGTTGTCAGCAAAAGGAGAAATCAGATCAAAGGGATTAAGCATGACTAGGCCGGCGACACAGCCGGCTATCATGGATTCAAATGGACGTCTAGAGATAATGGCAGTGACTAGTACTAGTAAGGTTGGTAGTAGTGATAGGGCGCCCCAAGACTCAGTACTATCGCGGCTAAGAGACATCCAGGTAAAAGCAAAATAAATAGCCACTGCGACTATTAGGGTTAAAAATACTCGCTTGTTATGATACTGATCTTTGACAGCATCAGTGAGTTTCATGTTCATAGTTACGCTCCCTGTAAAACTATAGTTTTTTTTAAGATTATTGCTTGATAGACAGTCACGGTTTGACTGTCTATCGAGCTATTAACAACAATCCATTGTTGTGAAGGCGTACTCTGACACCTATCCTCAAAGTAAAATCTCTATCTAATAAGCATGTTTCTAATAAGCGTGTTTCTAATGAAATCCTCTCTAAATTTTTTAATAAAGCTGCGCAGCCACGCAGCGGGTAACAGGAAAGACTACATTCCCGTGCGATCTTTTAGCGCATACCACCATGAGCCCATCATAGAGTAAGGTACTCGCAAGGCGCGGCCACCTGGGAAAGGTATCCACGGAATCTTTGTAAAAGTATCAAACTCTGCCGTATTACCATTGATAGCGTCAGCCAGTATCTGTCCAAATAAATGCGAGCCTGTCACGCCATGGCCACTATATCCGTGGGCGAAATAAACCCTGTCATGGAGTTTGCCCATTTGTGGTACGCGAGAAAAAGACAAGGCAAAGTTACCACTCCACGCATAGTCAATCTTGACGTCACGTAGCTCTGGGAAAATCTTATTCATATTGGGTCTGATTTTGGCAGTGATATCTGCTGGATCTTGACCGCCATAGACAGTGCCCCCGCCGAATAACATGCGCTTGTCTGCAGAGAGGCGATAATAATCAAGGATATAGCGCACATCCTCGACACAGACGTCAGTCGGAAGTAGCTGGTCTGCCAAGTCTCCTAGAGGCTCGGTGGCGATGATTTGAGTAGACACTGGCATCACCCGATCGGTCAGTTTTGGGATGACTTTATTCAGATAAGCGTTGCCACAAATGATGGCCTGCTTACAGGTCACACTGCCAAACTCGGTGATGATTTTAATTGAGTCGTCAGCATATTCGACATCGACGACTAGCGTGTTTTCATAAATAGTACCACCACCTTGCTCAACAGCAACAGCCTCGCCAAGCGCAAGATTTAGCGGATGAAAGTGCCCGCCTGAATGATCTATGATTCCGCCCACATAGGCATCGGTTTTTATGTGCTCTTGAATGCCAGCTTTGTCTAGCATCTCTCGATCATGCATGCCGTGACTTTCCCACAGGGCATGGGTCTCTTGTAAGTCTTTTAACTGGCCGTTATTCAAAGCGGCAAAGATGTTCTTTTCTTTGAGATCGCAGTCGATATTATAATCGCTAATAAAACGGCGAATAATCTTGCCACCGCGAGTGACTAATTGACCGACAAAGTCTGCATTGTCTTGTCCATAAGACTTTTTGATCTTTTGCAAACTGGCATTCAGACCGTTGACGATTTGACCGCCATTGCGACCGGATGCACCCCAACCGATTTGTGCGCCTTCAAGGACGACGACTTCATGATCTGTCTCGATTAGATGTAGCGCCGCTGATAGGCCGCTATACCCACCACCAACCACACAAATCTCAGCTTGGATATCATTCTCTAGGGTAGGTCTATCAGGCTTAGGGTTGCGACTGGCAGCATAATAGCTATCAGGGTATTGTCCTTTGTCAGAATAATGCGGAATATTGCGCTTGTTATTAGACTGGCGGCTTGGGCTCATAGGTGGTGTAGCATTGCTATTTGACATATTAAACATCCTGTAAATAGGTGAGGTACTCAAGATTGGTTACTTGTAAAGCAAAGCGTTTGGCTTCTTGCTTTTTGACGGCAGTTAATAGCTCAATCATCTCGGTTGGAAATAGTGAATCGATTAAGTCGCTGTTTTCAAACTCACGAATGGCAGAGAGCCAGTCTAAAGGCAAGGTCTTAAGATTTGCTTCATCATAAGTAATGCTGTTGATTGGCTCAGGGGCTTCAAGCTTGTTTTCGATACCATACAGCATGCCTGCTAGTACAGCGCTACAGACCAAATAAGGGTTGGCATCTGCACCAGAGACACGATGCTCAATACGGCGCGCTTTGGTGTCGCCACCAGGGATACGGACGGCAGCCGTGCGGTTTTCATAGCCCCATGAGACATTGTTTGGCGCAAGCGTACCAGGGGTAAACCGACGATAAGAATTGACATGTGGGGCAAACAATAGAGTGCAGTCTGACATGGTGGCCAATAGACCAGCGACCGCATGACGTAGCATGTCTGATCCTGCTTCGGTCCCGTCATCAAAGACGTTGTTACCGTCTTTATCCAGTAGGCTACAGTGAACGTGAAAGCCGTTTCCTGATTGAGTGCCAAACGGTTTTGCCATAAAGGTGGCGGTTAGCTTGCGGCGTGCAGCCACAGATTTGACGACTTGTTTGAATAAGATGGCATCGTCCGCAGCTTTTAAGGGGTCATCGACGTGTAGTAAGTTAATCTCGAATTGACCACAGCCGTTTTCGGCCAAAGCAGCATCAACAGGGATATCAAGTTTTTCGCACTGAGCATAAATCTCATCTAAAAACTCATCAAACTGTAATAAATCATTGATGCTTAGAATAGAGGTCTTATTGAGTCTAAGGCCGCTTTTTGGGCGGATAGGCGGTTTAGGAGTTTCGCCTTCGGTATAGTCAACCAGATAAAACTCAAGCTCTGTTGCCATGACAGGCGTGAGTCCAAGCTCTTTGAATCTTTTGCTGATGTAATCTAAAACATGCCTGGCGTCACCATAATAAGGCTCGTTGTCTTCGGTATACAGCCAAACGGGTAACAGAGATGAGGGTGAGCTGGTATTAAGGAGTGGATATGCTGCGCGCCCAGTAGGACGTGCAATGGCATCAATATCACCATTAGACTGTGAAGACTCAATGACATCTGCACCCCAGATATCGACACCTAAAATTGATAAAGGCAAGCGTACGCCGCCGCTTTCTGCTTTATCCATTTGGTTAAATGGGATGCGCTTACCACGAAGTAAGCCATTGATATCACCTGCTGCAATATATACATATTCGGTGTTGTTTGCAGATTCGACCATTCCATTGGTTGTCGTCATGTCTATTCTTCCTGTTGGTTTTCAGACTGTTGGTTTTCTAACTTAAAAATTGGTTTTGCTAATTTTGATGCACGTTATTTAAAGTTGATGCCAGATTTGGAATAAATACAGGGATTAAAAATGAAATAACTGACGAAGCTTCCATGATTGTCGTTACCGTCATTTAAAAATCGGGTGGTGTTCTAAAAAGTATGCTGGCGATAGAAGCCAATAAAAAATCTATGCTAAGTTCTCTGATTCTATAGGGCTTTCAAGGCTTCAAAAACTGTTCAAGTTTTAATCAGCATACTTTTTGACACACCACCAAAAATCGAAATCAGTATTTATGCCTTAATATCAAGCGCTTAACCTCGCTTGGTATTGTTATTTATCAACCTATTTGGTGTGCAGATTGTTTCTTTTATGTTACTAATGACCTTCAATATATAAGTGAAATCTATATATGTCAATTATAATCTGAAATATTAAAAAGAAACTTAAAAAATGCTATTTTGCCCCATAACTGATAATAGTGAGTTTTATAGTTTACATTCGTTGATGGGTTATGATAGATTTTAGGCTAGTACAGATGCTCATAGCATCTGAAATCAGCGCATTATTTGAGTTTTTAACGTTCACTGTAACAATCAAGGAAGAATAATATGCAAAATCGTAGACCCATTATTGCCATTGTGTCCTGTCATAAGATAGTTGATGGCCAACCAGCACAAGCGGTATATCAAAAATATATCGATGCAGTACATTTTTATGGTGGCAACCCTATTTTGCTGCCAAATACCGCTGCCGAAGGTGAAAACTTTGACGCATTGATAGCAGTGGTAGATGGTATTTTGTTAACAGGCAGTTATAGTAATGTGGCACCAGCGCGTTATAACGCATCACATGTCGAAGAAAAAGAGGATTTGGGTCGTGATGAGTTGAGCTTTAAACTGTTAGCACACGCCAAAAACCATGACATTCCTTTACTGGCGATATGCCGCGGCTTGCAAGAGATGAATGTGTATTTTGCAGGCACGCTACATCCAGATTGGCGTGAAGTAGAAGGATTCTATGAGCCACACTTAGAAGACAGTAGTGCACCACTTGAAGTGCAGTATCAGCCAGTGCATGACGTTATCATCCAGTCTGATGGCCGATTGCAGACCTTTGGTGATAAGTGGCACGTGAACTCTCTACATAAGCAAGCGATTAACAAGGTGGGTGAGGGGTTATTTGTCGAAGCGTTGGCGCCAGATGGATTGGTAGAAGCCATCAGCCTGCTAGAACATCCGTTTATGATTGGTGTACAATGGCATCCTGAGTTAAATTATGCACAAGATAACTTGTCCAAATTTTTGTTCACGGAATTCATCCATTATGCCAGCCAAACCCAAGTGCAATAACGATATTTCTAATACTGTTGACATCGACGATAGTATCGACCATCAAGAGACTGAAGATAGTTGCATCGGCGATATCAGTATAGTAGACGAGAGTGAGTCTACCTCTAGCCCAGCACAGCAGGTATCTGCGGCGATTGAACTGGCAGAGGAAGATATCGGCAAAAAAATCAATCAGATGCGTCTTGATAAAGGCTACTCACAGCGTAAGCTGGCAAGAATGGCAGGACTGACCAATACGGCGATCAGCTCTATCGAGCGCAACAAGGTGAGTCCTGCTATCAATACCTTGAAGGCCATTTTGCAGGTTCTTGATTCTGATTTGGCGACGTTTTTTAGTGATGAGTGGAAAGAGCGTAAGCCAAGAGTGGTCGTTACGCCAAAGGATTTGCTAGAGCTGAGTGAACCCAATAGTAAGGTGTCTCTGAAACAGGTGTATAACTGTAGTACCACAAAAAACTTAGGGTTTCTGATAGAGACGTATCAGTCAAACAGCTCAACAGAAGAGAAGATCACTCATGAAGGTGAGGAGATAGGGACGGTTATTGAGGGTAAAATTCTCATACGGATTGAAGACACTACTTATCTGCTAAATGAGGGTGATAGCTATGTGATTGATACCAATCATCCGCATACTTTCATCAATCCCACGGATGCGATAACGCGTATTGTCAGTGCCCATACGCCAACGACTTACTAGGGTGTGCCATCAATTAGAGCATTTATATTTTTACCCTCATAATCTCATTGATGACAAGTCCTAATACAGGTCTAATAAAAGCGAGCGATTGGTACTATTTATTTTGCTTATTTTTATTCTCTGTGTTTTTAAGATTTTCTTTTTTGACCAAACCGTCTGTTTTAGGCGGTTTTTCTATTTGTCGCTCTGAGATTTGAGGGCTTTTCTTCTTTAGATTAATGGGCTCGGTTTTGATGAGTCTATCAGTAGACTTTAGGTGTTTCTTGATTCTGCGTACTGAGTCCGCATCTGCTTGTGCCTGTTGCTGTGCTTGTGACTCATCGTAGAGGCTTTGATAGACGGCAAGGGTCTCTGTGATCATCTCACGCATGGTGAATTTATCAGTCATCTCAGGACGAGTAACGCTCTCCAACTGACTTTTGATCACTTTACACAAGGCTTGGGCATTATATTTTTTGACCAGACCTTGTGGATACAGAGGCTGTAAAATCTCACTGAACGCGGCTTGATCCCAGCCAACCACTGGCGTGCCCAGATGAATAGCTTGCAGCGCGTTGATACCGATCGATTCGGGTTGATTGGCAAGTGCCAGCACGATATTCGCTGCAGATAGCCACTCGCGCATGTCATTACGCTTTTGCCCAACGTAGGTAATGCGCTCAGACAGATCAAGCGTGTTGGTTCGTTGGCGGAAATCCTCATGTGCCACATCGCCATATCTCAGATCCTCATCCATGATAATGACGTGAATATTAGGAAACTGTTCTTGCAAATTCCCCAAAATATCAATCAACCATTCTTGTCCGTATTCGTTGCCAATAATAGTCGGAAAGACTAGCCATTTTTTGTGCTCAAGCTCAGGGTATTCTGCAAAAGTGCGCCGCAGCCAATACACTGAAGGATTATGCCGATACGGATAGCGGCGGGTATCGACACCGCGATAAATACGTTTGATCACTCTGTTACCGATACCCTCACGTTTCAGACCTTTTTCTAGGTAGTTTGTTACGCTGTCTGATACGGTAATGATGGTGTCGACATCGAGCAAGGCCTGTGAGTACTTATTAATCGAATAAAAGCCATACATGGTTGAGACCAGCTTTGGGCGAGGGTTGACCCGAGCACGGCGCAGCGCTAAGTGCAATATCCATGCAGGCGTGCGCGAATGCACATGAATAATGTCAGGGTTGTATTGCTCGATAAGGTGACGCAGTGGCGCTACTTGCAGGAGCGATAACCATGACTTTTTGTACATATGCAATTGATGATATATATTGCCATCACGCTCTAAGCGTTTGACCAACTCATTATCATCATCAGCGCTAGAAACAATGATGGAGGTATGCTCATTTTTGACCAATGCGCGTCCAAGATGAAAAATACCACGTTCGGATTCATCATGCTTCAAAGACGACAGTAAGCGCATAACTTTCATAATAGCGTCGGCCACCGGTTAGTAATATCAAGTTGCTATTGTCAATTAAAAGCGCTCAAAACTCAACCTTGTAGCTTGATTGATTGTGACAAATAAATGAGGTCAGTCAACACTAACGTTTTTTTTGCAGATGCTCGGCATTTGGCAGCACTTGCTTTTCACTCAGGTATTTCCAATAGCGCTGCGGTAGATATTGCTTATGCAAGCGCGGGTTTTTACGCTCTTTTATATTAACGTTGGTAAAATATCCTTGCCAGAATTTTTGATAACGCTGTTCGTCCGCGCTATGGATACTGGCAGGATTATGCAGGACGGCATCATCAAGGTCAGTGATAGTTTGCAAAGCAGCAGGACGCGACCGTGTGCTTTGGCTTTTATCATAATAAATACCATAACCGCGTGCCAAATCATAAATCGCCCAGTGTTGGTCTTGGTAGCGCTGACGAAAATGCTCACCAATCAATGGCAGCACATTGAAGTCAGGCTCAACGCGGGCAAAGTAGATATCATCAGTGGTATGCTCAAACCGCACAAAAGCTTCCATGCGATGCTTCTCGCGACCGACAGACTTGACCGTCTGTACCAGTTCAAGCACATCTAAATTAACTAAATCCTGCATAATATGACGGCTAGGGTAGTCAATGGCATACTTCACCACTTGAAATAAAGTGGTGCCGATGTTGTCTTTTTCAGATAAAAACCCCCAAAGCAAGTTACGCATACCTGAGCGACCTAATAGCTTATTTAACTTGGTTAGTACCCGTTCGGCTTTATCTTCATCGGTAGCAACACTCGTCGCCTCGGCTATTAGTGAGGGTACATAACAGTCCTGAGCGGTCAGCTGTAACGCTTCACCGTCTTGTAATCGGTTGGCATAAATGTAAAATACGGCACTTAGCCAGCCTTCAAAGCTCGGCTCGTAAAGCACAATACTGGACGTTATATTTCCGACTGCAAAGGCATTGTTTGGCATCAGTTGCGACATAAGATCCCCTTAAAATAACGCCAACTGGCCACTACGCTGATCTTTATATTTCGTCTGGGTCTGCGCCAGCACGTATTGGCGAAAGTTATCACGGGTTAAATGGGCCAGATGCTCATTTTTGCCTGTGGTAGCGATGAAGTATTTGGCGCGATTGACCGCAGCCCCCATCTTTTTTAGATGATAAAGGGTCAACTGATTAAACTTACGTGCTTTTACTATTTTTTTAGCCGTCTTAGTACCGATACCTGGGATGCGTACAATCATCTCATAAGAGGCGGTTTGAATATTGACGGGGAAGTGCTCGCGATGACGAATGGCCCAAGCCAGCTTTGGGTCACAGTCCAAATCCAAAAAGGGTGCTTCTGGTTCCACGATTTCATGTGCGCCAAAACCATAAAAACGCATCAGCCAGTCGGCTTGATACAAACGGTTTTCACGTATCATGGGCACAGGCGTGCCAATCGCTGGCAAGCGACTATCGGATAGCATCGGTACGTAACCTGAATAGTAAACACGCTTGAGATCATACTGTTTATAAAAATGACTCGATAGCTGAATTACCTGCAAGTCGGTCTCATTACTAGCGCCAACAATCATCTGGCTGGTTTGCCCAGCTGGGGTGAATTTAGGTGCTTCTTTATGCGTTTTACGGCTTTCACGGATGGTAATGATTTCCTCTTTTACCGTCTCCATCGGTGCTTTTAATTGCTCATGCGACTTCTCTGGTGCAAGCAAAGCAAGTCCAGACTTGGTGGGAATCTCAATATTGACGCTAAGACGGTCTGCGTACAGTCCTGCTTCTAACAATAGCTCTTTTGAAGCGCCAGGGATGGTTTTTAGATGAATATAACCGTTGAAGCGCTCACGAGTACGCAGTATCTTTGCCACTTCCACCAAGCGCTCCATCGTGTAGTCGCCACTTTTAAAGATGCCTGAGCTGAGAAATAGCCCTTCGATATAGTTACGGCGATAAAACTGCATGGTTAGATCAACGACTTCCTCGACACTAAAAGCGGCACGCGGCGTGTCATTGCTCTTGCGTGAGGTGCAGTACGCGCAGTCATAAATACAGTGATTGGTCAGCAAAATTTTCAGCAAGCTAACGCAGCGACCATCTTCGGTATAGCTGTGACAGATACCCGTTGCTGAAGCGTCACCGAGGCCACCGCCTTGATTTTTGCGAGTGCCAGCAGAGGATGAGCAAGAGACGTCATACTTAGCAGCGTCCGCTAAGATATTGAGCTTGCCTTGTAATCGTTCATAATTGATGGTTGCCATAAGCGGTAGTTACAATCAGTTAATAGGGTATTATTTTAGCAAAATAACCGATAAGTCTTTGTATTTATAGGATAATTTATAAAACAACACGACAGATAGTGTCGCACTGTGGATACAGGGTTTTACTGGTAAGGAGTGATTAAACGACTGTATGACAAAGTAATGAAAAGCTATCACCAACTAAAAAAAGTCTTGCCGACTAAATATTTAGCCCACAAGACCTTTTATCAACTTTAATATTTTTTGAGTTTCAACCTCAGTTTTATCTTTATTGAGCATTGGCACATACTACCAACTTGTTGAATGATTTGATAGCTAGGATGTTTTTTGAATATTCAACAGACCCTAGATATCGAAGTTAAGATCATAAAAGACTCCTTTAAAATAACAGCAAATGTCGCAGCCAAAAACAATAAAAAGTAGCAAGAAATAATGCTTGAATAAGAAAAAACCCCGTTAAATGACACGGTAAGGCATGCCAAATAACGAGGGTATTGAGTACTGATAACAGTTAAACTTAACTGTCACTAAAAATGCTTGTATCGCACCTGTTTTTTATAAGAACGCGCGAAAACAGTCTGTCACGCTAGCCGTAAATCACTTTCATAATTTCATACTCGACCACGCCTTTTGGCGTTTCGATACGGGCTTCGTCGCCTTCAGATTTACCGATAAGGCCGCGAGCGATAGGAGAGTTGACAGAGATTTTGCCAGCTTTAAAGTCAGCCTCATCATCACCAACGATCTGATAGCTTCTTTCTTCTTCAGTGTCCATGTTTTCGATAATGACGGAGACACCAAATACGATGCGCCCATCTTTGGGTAGCGTGGTTGGGTCGATCACCTGAGCAGCGCCAAGCTTGGCTTCAATATCACGGATACGAGCCTCACAAAATCCTTGCTGCTCACGAGCGGCGTGATATTCAGCATTTTCTTTTAAGTCGCCGTGTTCGCGTGCGTCAGCGATAGCCGCAGTAATGCGTGGACGGTCGATGGTTTTTAGCTGTTTTAATTCGGCTTCTAAAGCCGCGTGTCCTTGCGGAGTCATGGGGTAACGTTGCATGTTTTTTCCTTAAACCAATAACACCACACCACCTCCTACTGAATAGTGAGATGGTGTCAGCGTTGTTGCAATGGATATTAAATATAAAAAGAGTAATGGTTAAGACTGAATAATAAGTAAGTGAGCCATCGTTTATGAGTGTGTCTCATCTCAATGCAAGAGTAGGCGCACTTAAGCTTACGTAATAAAAAGCATAGTCGCAGTTTAGCCACTATGCTTTTTAGGTCTATTATTTTAAAGATGTTGTCTTCGAGCATTATTTGATATAAATAAACAATGCTCAAAAAGGCTTTTAGGCGTGCCTAACGATTATGCTTAATCTACTGAAGTTATTCAACCAAGTCAATAGACTTTGCTTGCTCATGCAAATCTTGGAGCTTATACACATCAAACGGTAAGTCGATGGCATAAGATTTACAGACTGCATCAGCAGCACCTAAAGTAGTCACATAAAAGACTTTGCCTTGTAGCGCGCTACGGCGGATAGAGAATGAATCCTCTTGCGCCTGTTTGCCTTCAGTGGTGTTAATAATAAGGTCGATTTTACCATTTTTCAAGGCATCGACGATATGCGGACGGCCTTCGGTGACTTTGTTAATCTGCTTACACTCAATACCATTATCACTCAATATTTTTTGTGTACCAGTGGTAGCAACGATATCAAAGCCAAAGTCGATGAGCTGACGGGCGATCGGAGCGACTTGCTCTTTATCGCTATCACGGACTGAGATAAAGACCGTTTTTGTCTCGCCTTCAGTTGGTAGGCCAGGCAAGCGCTCATTACTACCAATCACCGCTTTGTAAAATGCTTCGCCAAAGGTTTTACCCACGCCCATGACTTCACCGGTTGATTTCATCTCAGGGCTCAAGATAGGGTCAACACCTGGGAACTTGGCAAAGGGGAATACCGCTTCTTTGACTGCGTAAAACGAAGGAACAATCTCGGTCGTAAAGCCTTGGTCTTTTAGTGACATGCCAGCCATACAGCGAGCTGCCACTTGCGCCAATGAGGTACCGATGCATTTAGAGACAAACGGCACGGTACGCGCGGCACGAGGGTTGACCTCAAGAATATAAACGGTTTCACCTTTTACTGCGAACTGCACGTTCATCAGACCGACCACGCCAAGCTCTTTTGCCATGGCGACTGTTTGCGCACGCATCACATCACACAGCTCTTTAGAGAGTGAGTACGGTGGCAGTGAGCACGCAGAGTCACCAGAGTGCACGCCAGCTTGTTCGATATGCTGCATGATACCGCCAATCACAACGTCAGTACCGTCGCAGACACAATCCACATCGACTTCAATGGCATCATCCAAGAAGCGGTCAAGGAGTACGGGTGCTTCGTTAGATGCTTGTACCGCTGTGCGCAAGTAATGTCTTAGCTCATCTTCGTTATAGACGATTTCCATCGCGCGACCACCAAGTACATAAGAGGGGCGGACAACCAATGGATAGCCAACGTCTTTGGCTTTGACCAAGCCATCTTCCAAGCTCGTCGCTAGGGCGTTTGATGGCTGGATAAGGTCTAATTGATGAATCATATGCTGGAAACGCTCACGGTCTTCAGCACGGTCAATTGCGTCTGGGCTGGTACCGATGATTTTCACGCCAGCAGATTCTAAAGCGCGCGCCAGTTTCAATGGAGTCTGACCACCGAACTGTACGATGACGCCATCAGGGTTTTCGATACGCACAATCTCTAACACGTCTTCTAAGGTGATTGGCTCAAAGTACAGACGGTCTGAAGTGTCATAGTCGGTTGAAACGGTTTCAGGGTTACAGTTGACCATGATGGTTTCATAACCATCTTCGCGCATAGCTAGGGCAGCGTGCACGCAGCAGTAGTCAAACTCGATACCTTGACCGATACGGTTAGGGCCGCCACCAATCACCATGATTTTTTTGTTATCTGTTGGGTTGGCTTCACATTCGCTGTCATACGTGGAGTACATATAAGCAGTGCTAGTGGCAAACTCTGCCGCACAAGTGTCCACACGTTTATAAACGGGATAAACACCCAAATCCCAGCGCTTTTTGCGCAGTTGCTTTTGGGAGACGCCAAGTAATTTTGCCAAACGCAAGTCAGATGAGCCTTTACGCTTAAAGCTACGTAGGTTCTGTTCGGTCAAACCGCCAAAGCCTAAGGTTTTGATTTGTGCTTCAGTGTTGACGATATCTTCTATCTGTACCAAAAACCATGGGTCGATTTTGGTATAGTTAAAGACTTCATCGACGCTCATACCTAGGCGGAAAGCATCAGCGACATAATAGATGCGTTCAGGCGTAGGAATGGTCAGACGATTAATGACTTCAGAACGGGCTTTTTCAGCGCTCAGCTTGCCGTCTTTGATAGCGGCAAAATCAATCTGCTCGTCAAAGCCATCAGAGCCTGTTTCCATGCCGCGTAGCGCTTTTTGCATCGATTCTTGGAAGTTACGGCCAATTGCCATGACTTCACCGACTGACTTCATTTGCGTTGATAGGATATTGTCTGCTTGTGGGAACTTTTCAAAGTTAAATCTTGGTATTTTAGTGACGACATAATCAAGCGCAGGCTCGAAGCTGGCTGGCGTTTTGCCACCAGTGATGTCATTTTGCAATTCATCTAGCGTATAACCAACCGCCAGTTTGGCCGCGATTTTGGCAATTGGGAAGCCAGTGGCTTTTGATGCCAACGCTGATGAGCGTGATACACGTGGGTTCATCTCGATAACGACCATGCGCCCAGTCTCAGGGTTGATACCGAACTGCACGTTTGAGCCGCCAGTTTCCACCCCAATCTCACGCAGTACCGCTAGCGATGCGTTACGCATGATTTGGTATTCTTTGTCGGTCAATGTTTGTGCTGGCGCGACGGTGATCGAATCGCCCGTGTGCACGCCCATTGGATCAAAGTTCTCAATCGCGCAGATGATGATGCAGTTATCGTTTTTGTCACGCACCACTTCCATCTCATATTCTTTCCAACCGATTAATGACTCATCGATAAGCAATTGATGGTTCGGTGATAAATCAAAGCCGCGCTCACAGATTTCGATAAACTCGTCGCGGTTATAGGCAATACCGCCACCTGATCCGCCCATCGTAAATGAGGGGCGAATGATACAGGGGTAGCCCATTTTTTCTTGAGTGGCAAAGGCCTCTTCCATGGTCTCAGCGGTTTCGGCACGTGGACACTCAAGGCCGATACGCTTCATGGCTTGGTCAAACAGCTCACGGTCTTCTGCCATCTCGATTGAATCTTTGGTCGCCCCAATCAGCTCACAGTTGTACTTGGTCAATACGCCATGCTTGTCTAAATCTAGCGCACAGTTCAGCGCCGTCTGTCCGCCCATGGTTGGCAAAATGGCATCAGGACGCTCTTTGGCAATGATTTGCTCAACCGTCTGCCATGTAATTGGCTCGATATACGTCGCGTCAGCCATGACAGGGTCGGTCATAATGGTCGCAGGGTTTGAGTTGACCAAGATGACGCGGTAGCCTTCTTCCTTTAGCGCTTTACACGCCTGCGCGCCTGAGTAGTCAAACTCACATGCTTGGCCGATGACGATAGGGCCTGCGCCAATGATAAGAATGCTTTTTATGTCGGTACGTTTTGGCATAGTTAGGGCTACCTTCGTTTGATTGATATTTTAATTGAAATGTTCAGTATGTTTTTTAACCGGTATAGATGTAGGCGCTGATAGTATTGATAGTATTCTAATGACTGTCATTGATATCTGCGCCTTATGTGCTGATTGCAAGGTGAAAGCGCTATTCGCCTTAACCTTGCTAAATACCTCGTTACGCTTATGCAGACTTCGCCTTTTCCATCATCTCCGCAAACTTATCAAACAGCGCAGCAGACTCATGTGGACCTGGGCTGGCTTCTGGGTGACCTTGGAAGCTAAATACAGGCTTGCTGGTCAACTCGATGCCTTGGTTAGTGCCATCAAATAACGAGCGATGGGTAGAGTTAATATGTTCAGGCAGCGAGTCTTCATCGACCGCAAAGCCATGGTTTTGACTGGTAATCATGACCTTGCTAGAAGCTAAGTCTTGTACTGGATGGTTGGCACCATGATGCCCTGTTTTCATTTTCAGGGTTTTTGCGCCGCTGGCAAGGGCAATGATTTGATGCCCCAAACAGATACCGAAAGTTGGGATGTCTGTTTGCTCAATGATATGACGGACGCTATCGATGGCATAATCACAGGCTGATGGATCGCCTGGACCATTGGATAAAAAGATACCGTCTGGATTCATTGCCAGTACCTCTGCGATAGGTGTTTGCGCGGGTACAACCGTCACATGGCAGCCTCTATCTACTAGCAACCGTAGTAGATTGGTTTTTATACCAAAATCATAGGCCACAACATTGAATTTTTTGTCAATATGAGTACCTATTTGTTTGAAAAACCCGCCCGTGCCACTGTCATGGCTACCCACTGCATCACGGTTGAGTAGGGTATCTGATAACTCCCACGTACCTTCTGTCCATTCAAAAACAGTCGGAGTGCTACATTCTTTTGCCAAGTCCATGCCTTTGATACCAGCGAACTCTTGCGCCAGTTTGATGGCTTGTTGCTCATCGTTGCTGCTGATAGTCTCACCATTAGAGGCAGTCATGATACAACCGTTTTGATTGCCTTTTTCACGTAACAAACGCGTGAGCTGACGGGTGTCAATCTCAGCGATGGCGACAGTGTCATGGCGCTTTAGGTAATCGGTAAGAGGTTCAGAGTTGCGGAAGCTTGACGTGGACATGGTCGCATCACGAATGATAAGGCCTTCTGCCCAGATTTTATGGCTATTGCCAGATTCAGCGTCTTCAGCGTTGGTGCCGGTATTGCCAATGTGCGGATAGGTAAGGGTAACCAGCTGACGCGCATAGCTTGGGTCGGTTAGGATTTCTTGGTACCCTGTCATGGCTGTATTGAATACCACCTCACCGACACGATGACCGAGGCTACCGATACTCACACCGCGAAAAATAGTACCGTCTGCTAGTGCCAAAATTGCTTGTATATTTGCCGATGAATTCAAGGGTTGCCTCCGCTGTTGTTAGTGAGTGCCACTATGTTTTGTGAGTAAATATGTCTGCCAAAAACAACCATTTATAGCTACAAAAAACGACTAAAACTAATCACTTAAGACAAAAATTTCCCACAAAAAAGCGAGAAGACATTATCGATGGAAACTACAAAACCCACTGGGTAGTGAATAGGTAACTTGCATCATGTCCGCTCGCTTAGGCACAGATTTTGCGCATTATATACAATATAGGCACAGATAGCCAGACGATTTTGTGGCTGCGGCGCAGTTATCACCCAGAAAGAACGAATACTCGTAGATGTATAAAACACTTCAATGGCTTAGCAGCAGTTGCTTGCGTTAAGATGAACAAAATAGCCTAAGCGAGAGGTCAAGCTACTCTATCATCTGTAAAATCGATCAAACACCTTAAATCTAAAAACGTCTAGATTTTAAGAGTCGGCTTTGTCACAATGGGTGTCGTTATTTACTTAGCTCATCAGCCATAAGAGTGGCAAATACTACTTAGGAATGTTTACCACGACCTAATACAACAACTAATAAAATCACCAGTAAAACAAGGAATCGTTATGATTTATCAGTATTTAGACAAAGCACCTGAGTTTGCCGTACCATTTAACGGTTGGGTGGCAGACACCGCACGAGTGATAGGCGACGTGTACTTAGGTCATCAAGCCAGCGTATGGTTTGGCGCGGTGATTCGCGGTGATAATGAGCGCATTCATATCGGTGACTATAGCAACGTGCAAGAGAACAGCGTCATTCATACCGATGCAGGCATTGAGGTCAAAATAGGTGATTATGTCACTATTGGACATCTAGCGATGCTCCATGGCTGCGAAGTCGGTGATAATAGCCTGATTGGGATTGGCGCTGTGGTGCTGAATAACGCCAAAATTGGTAAGAACTGTATTATTGGTGCCAAAGCCTTGGTCACTGAAGGTAAAGAGATTCCAGATAACTCGCTGGTCATGGGTGCTCCTGCAAAAGTAGTTAAGACCTTAACCGATGAGCAAGCGGCTATGTTGAAGCTGTCAGCGCTGCATTATGCGGAGCGTTGCCAAAAGTTTAAAACTGGTCTGGTAGAGCTTGAGCAGCCAGAGTAACAGAGCTATAAGGGATTGGTAATAAGTGCTGGGGTTTATGGGCTTAAGTCTAAACGACTAGCATCATAATTAGCCAGATTAGGCCAAAGATGACAATGCCAATGACGATGCCACGAAAGACGTCATGGCGCACAGCATAGTCATCGATATAAGGGTGATGGTAGTCTGTATCGTCGCTACTCAAAGCGTTGACACTGTCTGCACCCGCGCTCTTACCGAAAATTAAGCCGATCAGTGCGCCTAGCGCTAACATAAAAGGCGCGAATAACCACAGCATCTCGCCATTACCAATATCCAGTATTGAACGAATAACTACAATAGCAAGATCTATGAGTAAACCAACGAAGCCATACATCAATCCATTTAGGAGTGCGTATATCACGCGATCCATCGGCGATTGATAAGCATCACCTAACTGCCGCCTTCTAATCTCTTTGATTGAGCGCGCAGGCCGACGAGGTCTTTTAACAGTAGAGGTTTTACCAATAGGTGGTTTCATACGGTATTCTTACTTTCTTATTAGGATTGAGTGCTATACAGCCCCTAGGCGCTCTAAAAGATTGGCATACCTATGTTAAGCTACCACAAATTTGCTCATTAAGCAGTAAAACTGTCGCGCAGTAATTTGCTGGTTTTTGCGTTTAAATTTCATCACAAAGCGATTTATATCATTTAATAATCAAAGATAAGGTCTCAATATGCAGGCAACTCACTTACAAGTCGATAAAAAAGAACTGGCATTATTTGATTTGGATCATACGCTCCTAGATGTCGATAGTGACTATCTATGGGGCGAGTATATTGTCAAGCACGACCTCGTTGACGAAGCCGAATATCGTACTGCTAACCAGAAGTTTTATAACGACTACATCGAGGGTACGCTTGATGCCACTGAGTATAATGAGTTTGTGGCAGAGTTTTTGAGTAGCTTGCCCATGCAGCGCCTGCATGAGCTGCGTGAAGACTATATCAACAGGGAAATCGAGCCACATATTCGTCCAAAGGCTTTATCTGTACTGCGTCAGCATATTGAACTCGGTCATCATGTCGTGATTATTTCGGCAACCAATGACTTTGTGGTATCAGCCATTGCTGAGCGTTTCGGGGTGGCTGCTGTCGATGTGTTATCGACGCCACTTGAAATAAAAGATGAGCGTTATACTGGCAAATTAACAGATAAGCCAAACTTCAAAGAGGGTAAGATTTATCATCTGAATAAATGGTTAGAGCAACGAAAATCTGAAGGGATTAGTTTTGATAAGACTTACGCTTATTCAGACTCCAAAAATGATATTCCATTACTGGAATGGGCAGATATTGCCATTTGTGTCTCACCTGATGATGCCCTGCATGCGCATGCATTGGCGCATCGTTGGGCGGTAGAAGACTGGTCAATTTAGTTTTTTAAAAGTCATTGCAAGGACAATTAGCCAACTATTTAGCGTCAATCTCATTTAAAATAGCGCAGTAGGGTTAACACACTCTAAAATAAGTACAGTGCTGCTAGGATTAATTTTTCGCAGCCTCTGTCGGCGTAGGCAGCACGCAAGAGAAATTGATACTAGCAGCACGTGACATAGAGCATGCCAGTTTTATTTAGGATTAACTATATTAGCCAGACATTTATTACTTTAGGAAAACTTATGGAAATCAATCCGTATCAAGAGAAAATCAAAGATTTATCCGAGCGTGGACAGGACCTCAGGAGGTATCTTTGACTTCGATGGCAAGCAAGAACGCTTAGAAGAAGTCAATTTAGAACTAGAAAACCCTGAGCTGTGGAATGATCCAGAGCGTGCGACCAAGATTAATAAAGAAAAAAGCCATCTTGATAGTGTCATCGATGTGGTTGTCTCGCTTGAGACGACATTAGAAGATGCTGCTGCGATGCTTGATTTGGCGGTAGAGGCAGAAGATGAGTCGTTGCTGGCAGATGTGCAAGCAGAGCTGGACAGTGCTGAAGAGAGAGTTGCTGACTTAGAGTTTCGCCGTATGTTTAGTGGTGAGATGGATACAAATAACTGCTACTTGGACATTCAGTCAGGCAGTGGCGGTACCGAAGCGCAAGACTGGGCGGAGATGCTACTGCGTATGTACACGCGCTGGGCAGAGTCACATGGCTTTAAAGTTGAGGTGATTGAAGTTTCTTCTGGCGGGGTGGCGGGCATCAAATCGGCGACTATTGCTATCAAGGGCGATTATGCCTTTGGCTGGTTGCGTACCGAGATTGGCGTGCATCGCCTAGTGCGTAAGTCACCGTTTGATAGTAATCATGGTCGTCATACGTCATTTGCTGCGGTATTTGTCTCGCCTGAGATCGATGATGATGTCGAGATTGATATCAATCCTGCCGATTTGCGTATCGATACCTATCGCTCATCTGGTGCCGGTGGTCAGCACGTCAATACTACCGATTCGGCTGTGCGAATCACTCACGAACCAACTGGTGTCGTAGTGGCCTGTCAAAATGAACGCAGCCAGCATGGTAACAAAGCCACCGCTATGAAGATGCTACGTGCCAAGCTTTATGAGCTTGAGATGCAAAAACGCATGGAAAAACAACAAGTAGTTGAAGATAATAAGTCTGATATCGGTTGGGGCAGTCAGATTCGCTCTTACGTGCTCGATGACGCGCGTATCAAAGATTTGCGCACTGGCGTTGAAACCTCAAATACCAGTGCTGTACTGGACGGTGATCTTGATCAATTCATTGAAGCAAGTCTAAAAGCGGGACTGTAAAAAATTTATAGGATTTAAAGAAACCAGAAATTAAACAAAGCTACTTAAGGAAAAGCCATGCTAAGCGTAAATAACTATTTTGATGACAAAGTAACCTCTATTGCCTTCCAAACGGCGACCAAGCCCGCGACTGTCGGTGTCATGAGTATCGGTGAGTATGAGTTTGGCACCAGTGAGTTTGAGACCATGACTGTGGTCAGCGGTGCATTAACCGTTAAACTGCCAGACAGTAATGACTGGCAAACCTTTAATGCTGGCGAGTCATTTACCATCGAAGCTAACCAGAAGTTTAATGTCAAAGTGGAAGTAGAGACGGCTTATTTATGTACTTATGGTAAATAATCGCTTTTAATCAATGCGTATTAGATAAATTAACGCCAAGTGTTTGACGCTTGGCGTTTTTTTGTGGTTGTTTATTAAGCTAGGTTTTACACAGCATTACACTTTATCTGTGGCAAGCAAACAGCAAAAACTGCCGCAGTTATTTATGCTAAAACGATAACTTTTAACAGGCGTACTATTTTATGACAAAAGCAAACCAGCAGCTGATTAAAGAGGATTTGCGTCATGACTATGAACGTCTGGCACGCCGTGCCAACTTGCGCTATGTCAGTGACAATGAGCCAGGTTATGAGCGCAGACGTTGGGGTCGCGGATTTACCTATCGCGATGCGACTGGCAAAACAGTAAAGGATAAAGCGCTGCGTAAGCGCTTTGATGCCTTGGTGATACCGCCGATGTGGTCAGAGGTCTGGATATGCCAAGATGACAAAGGTCATCTGCAATCGACAGGTCGCGATGATAAGGCGCGTAAGCAGTATTTGTATCATCCAGAGTGGGATCGAATACGTGACCAAGCCAAGTTTGATGCCATGATAGGGTTTGCGACCGCATTGCCAAATTTACGCGCGCAAGTCGAAAAAGACTTAGAGGCTGAGTCATTGTCGCGTGAAAACATATTGGCTGCAATCGTCAAATTGCTTGAGACGACCTTGATTCGTATTGGCAACAGCCGCTATGCCAAGCTGAATAAAAGCTATGGGCTAAGTACGTTACGTAGTAAGCATGTCAGTGAAACAGACAATGGACTGGCGTTTGATTTTGTCGGAAAAAGTGCCAAAGAGCATCACATTAAATTGCAAGACGAGCGTTTAATTGACATTGTGCAGGCTTGTAGTGAGCTGCCTGGTTATCAGGTTTTTAAATACTTCGATGACAACGGTGACAAACAGGTCGTGGATAGTGCTGATATCAATGATTATCTGCGCACACATACTTGCGGTAATGAGTGTGAAAGCAAAATGTACAGCGCAAAGGACTTTCGCACATGGATGGCGAGTGTGCTTGCTGCCAGCTATCTGTATGATGAGCTGCAAACCTCGGCAGGCAAGGAAGTTTTGGCAAGTGAGCCTGATAGTGATGAGCGGCAGCAACTGGTGACTGATATGGTCAAAGAGGTGGCAGATGAGCTAGGCAATACACCGGCAGTGTGCCGAGCTTCCTATATCCATCCCATTATTATTGAGCGGTTTTTAGCGGGGCAATTCTTTGAGCCATACAAACACGGCCGCCGTGGACGCACAAAACAACATCAAAGCATGGATGAAAAGGCGTTACTTGGATTTTTAAGCACTGTGAAATAACACTCCAAAGTAGAACCCTATCAGCCAAAGAAACCATAAATCTATAAAAATGATACGTTACGTATTGAAATAAACATAGAAATGCGTTACTAATAGGGTGTCTTAAATATAAGAATACCAAACGGTCCATAGGATATGACTGCTTTTCTATTGAAACCAGTAGATAACAGGTCTCTCCAGTGACTGTTTATCTCTCAATTGCTAAAGGATTAGCTCATGACTCTCTCATCTTCAAACACCTCTTCATCTGAAAACACGCTTACAAGCTACGCCGATTACTACAATAACTTCGATAAAAACGCCCTACTGAAAGAAATCTTTGGTGCGCATTTAGACGATCGTCTCAATGCCTATATGGCCTGCTGTGGACGTCATGTGCGAGATGGCGACGCTGATGCTACTGCTTTGGTGCATGAAGGTACCTCAGGCACTGTGACACGCATGAGCTTCGATGAGCTGGACAAAGCAAGCGCACAGGTAGCGAATCTACTGCTGTCTTACGGGGTACAGGCTGGCGATCAAGTATCGACCATGCTACCGCGTACGCCTGAGCTACTAACCATTGTATTAGCAGCTTGGCGGATTGGGGCAGTGTATCAACCGTTATTTACCGCTTTTGGCTATGATTCGATTAAGTATCGGATGGATAAAGCCAATACAAAAGTGGTTTTCACCAATCAAGAAAACCGTAGCAAGTTTGCAGACTTAGCACAGCAAACAAAAATGGTATTGATAGGCAGTCAAGATGAGTCTCAAAGCTGGGGCGATGACAATTATGCCAATAAAAAGGCTCTGCAGTCTCAGGAGTGTGCTCCAGTATTGTTAGACAGTGATGCGCCATTCTTACAAATGTTTACCTCAGGGACAGTCGGCAAGTCCAAAGGGGTGAGTGTGCCATTAGCAGCGCTGTCAGCTTTTTATCTATATATGCGCTATGCCATTGACCTGCGCGCAGATGATAACTATTGGAACATGGCAGATCCAGGCTGGGCATATGGCTTGTATTATGCGATTACTGGACCTCTATTATTAGGTATCACCACTTATTTCAATGAAGCGGGTTTTGATGCCACCAATACGCGCGATTTTATGGTGCGCCATAAGATTACCAACTTAGCCTCTTCACCAACGGCATTTCGTATGATGAAGTCTAGCGGTGTCTTTGAAGAGATTTCTGAAAATAATCCTTCGAAATTATCATTACGCTGTGCCAACTCAGCAGGTGAAACTTTGAATACGGAAGTAGTAAGCTGGGTGGAGAGCCATTTAGGCTGCCGAGTCTGTGATCAGTATGGACAGACAGAGACTGGCATGACTTGCTGTGAGCATCATGCGCTAACGCATAAGTGTCCAGTAGGCTCGATGGGTATGCCGCTACCAGGACATACCCTCGTGGTATTAGATGATGACATGCAAGTATTGCCTGATGGCGAGCAGGGACAATTGGCAGTGGTGGTCAGTCAGTCGCCAGCGTTTTACTTCCGTGGTTATAGCTGGAATGAAAAACAAGCCTTCGCTGATGATTATTATCTGACAGGTGATGTGGTCGAGCGTCACAGTGACGGTACTTATTGGTTCTCAGGGCGTGACGATGACATCATTACGACCGCAGGTTATCGTGTTGGGCCAACCGATGTCGAAAACACCGTGTTAGAGCACGAGGCGGTTGCAGAGTCGGCTGCAGTAGGTGTACCTGATGAGATACGCGGGCATAATATTAAGTCGTTTGTGGTACTAAAAGAGGGTATTGAAGGCAGTGATGAGATTGCGCAGCAGATTAAAGACTTGGTACGCGAGCGCTTAGCAAAACATGCCTATCCACGCGATATTGAGTTTGTTGCAGCATTACCAAAAACGCCAAGTGGTAAGATCCAACGCTTTTTGCTGCGTAGTTTGTCTGCTGAATAAATAAACTTCATTGTCGTAATATCGCAATTTTTAATACTTTCAACTAACAATATTAAATGGTTAAGGAATGATCATGCAAATTCAACAACACAGCTTTTTGGTTACTGGTGGTGCATCGGGTTTAGGTGAATCAGTCGTTCGCGCCATCGTCGCTGAAGGCGGCAACGTCGTCATCGCTGACCTCAATGAAGCAGCGGGGCAAGCGTTGGCAGATGAACTGGGCGCCAACGTACGTTTTGTGTGCTGTGATGTTACGAGTGGCGATGAGGTACAGGCCGCTGTCGATATGGCCGAAAAAGCGTTCGGTGGTCTGCAAGGATCAATCAACTGTGCGGGTATTGTGGTGGTACAAAAGCTACTGGATCGCGAAAACAATCCAGCGGACCTTGATGCCTTTAGCCGCGGTGTTAATATCAACCTCGTCGGCTCATTTAACGTAGCGCGCTTAGTCGCAGCCAGTATTGCCAAGCGCGTAGCGACTGACGATGATGCCGAAAAAAACGCCGACCAAGGTGTAATTATCAATACCGCCTCCATTGCTGCCTTCGACGGTCAAGTAGGACAAGCCAGCTACTCCTCATCCAAAGCTGGCGTGGTGGGTCTGACCTTACCATTAGCACGTGAGCTGGCACGTCACGGTATCCGCGTCATGACAATTGCGCCTGGCGTCTTTGCTACTCCTATGATGCAAAGTATCCCTGAAAAAGCACGTGAACAGCTAGAAGCAGGTGTTCCTTATCCTAAGCGTATGGGTGCACCTAATGAGTTTGCCAAACTGGCCATGCATATCATTGATAACGCTTATCTAAATGGAGAAGTCATTCGCCTAGATGGTGCGATTCGTATGATTTAGTCCTCTTTCAAACGTGTTTATGGTTTGATTCATAAGTTTTGCACAAAACTTGGCATGGTCTTTTGCTATTTTATAAAAGTTGAATTTATTCATTAATAATAAGAAGCAAAAGTCATGTCATTTTTCTTTAAAGGCTCTAGGAAACACTCAATTTGGATGTTGATGGCGATAGGGATTAGCCTTACAGTCATTCTTAGCATCAGAGTCAGTGCTTCTTCTGCTAATACCGCAAAACAAACACAGCCCATCCCTAACACAGTGGTGATTGATAAAGTGTTTGTTGATAAGTCAGAGCGCCGGATGCAACTCTTGAGCGGTGATACCGTTATTAAATCTTATCCTATTGCACTAGGAGATAGTCCAGTAGGTCACAAGCAGCAAGAAGGTGATCAGCGCACACCCGTGGGAGCGTACATCTTAGATTATAAAAATGAGAACTCTATTGCCCATCGCTCCATCCATATAAGCTACCCCAATGCTGCTGACAAAGCTCGGGCACGATCACGCGGCGTCCATCCTGGTGGCGATATTATGATTCATGGGCAGATGAACGGCTTCGGTCATCTAGCATGGATTAACCAACAACGTGATTGGACCGATGGTTGCATTGCCGTCACTGATAATGAGATGGATGAGATTATGGCGGCAGTTAAGGTTGGTACATCGATAGAAATTGTAGAATGAGCGTTATGTTAATGCTGACTATCGTGTAGTAAATTTTTAGCATTTACAGCGCATTAAAATCTCTGCTATAGCTGTCTCTTGCTTGCCTTTCATTATCGAGCAAGCTTCTCTTTTAGTTGTTTTTTTTATTTATCCTCTTGAAATACTCTCTTAGTGTGCCTATTGATAGTTTGTGATAATATCATTGCTATGGGTAAGGTTTTTACCTATATAAAATCTTACTATTTTTCAGTATTTACTAATAAGTCATAGATATTGATTGACAACTTGCATAGGTAGGTTGAAATCTTGTATGTTATACCCTATATATATAACAACTAACGGTGATTGAGACACGATAAAACTAACGATAAGCGCTATATTTTAAAGGCTGCGCGTTCGGTATTTTATGTTGCATCCACTGACTGATAATACTAATTATAAAAGGACACAATTATGAGGTTCGAAAAATTTACCCAGAAACTACAATCAGCTATTCAAGAAGCACAAAGTCTGGCGTTAGGCCGCGATCACACCGGTATTGACCCTGTGCATTTACTCGCCGTATTGTTGCAGGATGAGTCCAATTTATCAATTTGCCAACAGGCGGGTGCTTCTATTCCTGCGCTGAAGAACGGCGTGGCAAAAGCATTGGACAATCAAGCGACGATTAGTGAGCCAACCGGCGATGTGAATTTAAACCCAAACTCGGTGAAAATCTTGAACTTGGCAGACCGTCAAGCGCAAAAAGAAGGCGACGATTTTATCGCCACTGAATGGGTGATGTTGGCGCTCGCTGAGCAAGGTGAAACCAAAAAGATATTTGAGAGTGCGGGCGTAACAGCGAGTAAATTAAAAACAGTCATTGAGCAATTGCGAGGTGATGATACCGTGAATAATCAAAATGCTGAAGATCAGCGTGATGCGCTGAATAAATATACCATTAACTTAACTGAGCAAGCAGAACTTGGCAAGCTTGATCCAGTGATCGGTCGTGACGAAGAGATTCGCCGTACTATCCAAGTGCTGTCACGCCGTACTAAAAACAACCCGGTACTCATCGGTGAGCCAGGTGTTGGTAAAACGGCTATCATTGAAGGTTTGGCACAAAAAATCATCAATGGTGACGTACCAGAAGGACTACGCCGCAAAGAAGTGTTGTCGTTAGATTTGGGCTCATTGATTGCGGGTGCAAAATTCCGTGGTGAGTTTGAAGAGCGACTCAAAGCGGTACTCAGCGACTTATCAAAGCAAGAAGGCAATGTCATCTTATTTATCGATGAGTTGCATACTTTAGTAGGTGCTGGTAAAGCCGATGGTGCGATGGATGCCGGTAATATGCTAAAGCCTGCGCTTGCGCGTGGTGAGCTACACTGTGTCGGTGCGACAACTCTCGATGAGTATCGCCAGTACATCGAAAAAGATGCGGCTCTTGAGCGTCGTTTTCAAAAGGTACTGGTCGATGAGCCAACGGTCGAAGACACCATTGCGATTTTGCGTGGTCTAAAAGAGCGTTATGAGCTGCATCACGGTGTTGATATCCAAGACAGCGCGATTATTGCTGCTGCGCGGATGAGCCATCGCTATATTACTGATCGCAAACTGCCGGATAAAGCGATTGATTTAATTGATGAAGCGGCGAGTCGTTTACGTATGGAGATGGACAGCAAGCCTGAAGCCTTAGGTAAGCTTGATAGTCGCTTGATTCAGTTGAAAATGCAGCGCGAAGTGCTTAAAAATGAAGAAGACGCTGGTGCGCAAGCCGAGCGTAAAGTGCTTGATGCACAAATTGAAGAGCTAGAAAAAGAGTACGCTGACCTTAATGAGATTTGGCAAGCAGAAAAAGCATTGGTCAAAGGCAGTCAGCAGCTAAAAGACGAGCTAGACAAGGCACGTATTGCTTATGACAAAGCCAGCCGTGAAGGCGACTATGAGACCATGAGTAAGCTACAGTACGAAACGATACCGCAACTTGAGCGTCGTATCGCTGAGTCGGATTTGGCTGAACAAGAAGAGCAGGCAGATGATGCTATAGGTGGCAAGCTGCTACGGACTAAGGTCACTGATAACGAAATCGCAGAAGTCGTAGCGGCAGCGACAGGTATTCCTGTGAGTAAAATGATGCAAGGCGAGCGTGACAAGATGATAGCGATGGAAGAAAAGCTCCATGAACGCGTCATCGGTCAAGATGAAGCAGTCGAAGCGGTAGCCAATGCGGTACGCCGTAGCCGTGCTGGTTTGTCTGATCCGAATCGCCCTTCAGGTTCGTTCTTATTTTTAGGACCAACGGGTGTCGGTAAGACTGAGTTGACCAAGTCACTAGCGAACTTCTTATTCGATAGTGAGGATGCGATTGTTCGTATCGACATGAGTGAGTATATGGAGAAGCACAGTGTCAGTCGTTTGGTGGGTGCGCCTCCAGGTTATGTGGGCTATGAAGAAGGTGGTACTTTGACGGAAGCGGTACGCCGTAAGCCTTATAGTGTTATTTTGTTTGATGAGGTCGAAAAAGCGCATCCAGATGTGTTCAATATCTTATTGCAAGTGTTGGACGATGGGCGCTTGACGGATTCACAAGGTCGCGTGGTCGACTTTAAAAACACCGTTATCATCATGACCAGTAATTTGGGGTCGCACAAAATCCAAGAGATGGTTGGCGAGAGCTACGAGGATATCAAAGCGGAGGTAATGGAGTCGGTTGGACAGCATTTCCGTCCAGAGTTTGTCAACCGTATTGATGAAATCGTGGTATTCCATCCGCTAGGTATGTCGCAGATGGCAGGTATCGCTGATATTCAATTGGACAGACTGCGTCAACGTTTACAAGAGCGTGAGCTGGATATTGAGTTATCGCCTGACGCGATGAGTAAACTGGTTGCGGTTGGCTATGATCCGGTGTATGGTGCGCGTCCGCTGAAGCGTGCTATCCAGCAAGAGATCGAAAACCCGCTGTCATTGAAGCTGCTGGCAGGTGACTTTGTCGCTGGTGATATCATCAAGGTCGATGTCGGTGTTGATGATAAGCTAACTTTTGATAAGCTTAGAATGAGTTAATACAGTCAGTTCAGAAGTAACCAACCCCTTACTTGCATGGGCAAGTAAGGGGTTTTTTCTTTTTTAAGACATCGGCTATAGAAAAACATAATCTGTACCAGAGCCTGAGCGATGCTTGCTATATTGGGAGTAGATATCATTAGAAGTGATATAAAAGCAAACTGAAAGGATTGATATTATGACAACGACAATTATGCATTTGAAAGTGCCTTTGACCATCGTAGCATTACTGTTTAGTGCTTCGGCTTGCTCTAACCCATCAACGACCAATGCTGAGAAGGCCGCTTTACAATCAGAAGCATCAGGCAATGCTGCCACCGATACACAACCTGCCAATACACAAGCCAGTGCTGCCAAGCCTGAGTTTACGACGACGCCTGTCGCCAGTTTTGATGAGCCATGGGCAATGACAGCGTTACCTAAAATAGATAATGAATCACCAAAAATATTGGTGACGCAAAAAACAGGTGAATTGTTTATCGTCGATACCGCTACAGGAGAAAAGGTAACCGTGAGCGGCGTACCTAACGTGGCTTACGGTGGACAGGGCGGCTTAGGGGATATTGTACTTACGCCAGATTTTGCAGATAGCATGATGGTCTATCTTAGCTATGTCGAGGCAGGCGTAGGAAAGGACAGTAATAAATATGGCGCCAAAGTCATTAAAGCTAAGCTTGTAGACTTAGACACCGCGCCAAGCCTACAGCAGATTACTCCGATCTGGCAGCAGACCCCGAAGCTTAAGGGGCAGGGGCACTATAGTCATCGATTACTTTTTTCACCTGATGGTCAGTACTTGTATATCAGCTCAGGTGACAGACAAAAACAAGATCCTGCACAGGATATGAGTGTGAACTTGGGGAAAATAATACGATTGAACCTTGATGGTTCTGTGCCAACAGACAATCCATTTGTCAGTGATGCTGCCAGCCCTAATGATATTTCTAGCCAGTTTTGGACGACAGGACATCGCAATGTGCTAGGCATGACGTTTGATGATACGGGCAGACTTTGGGCACATGAGATGGGACCAAGAGGCGGTGATGAGTTTAATTTGATCGAAAAAGGCAAAAACTATGGTTGGCCGATAGTATCAAATGGTCGTAATTATTCTGGCATTGATATACCTGATCATGACACACGTCCTGAATTTGAAGCGCCTAAGATCACTTGGACACCAGTAATATCACCGTCATCGATGAGCATATACTCATCGGGTCAGCACAATGACTTTCCAGCATGGGAGGGAAGTGCTCTGATCAGTGGATTGTCATCAAAGGCGCTGATAGTGGTTGATATGGACGAAAACAATGAGGCTTCTGAGCGTTACCGTTATGATATGGGAGAGCGTATCCGTAGCGTATTGGCTGTGGATGGTGAGGTGTGGTTGGTAGAAGATGGCGATAATTCTCAGTTGTTACGCTTACTGCCCAAATAGTTAGGAGGTGTTTAGCAGCACAACGAAAGCTGTGTTTTTAAGAGATATATAGCAGAACCATGAGAGTGCAGCTGTTATTTCTAGTAAGTTAAGGATTGTAATTTATTGATAATAAACAGTTAATTTGTTATGGTGGCACTCCTAAAAAAATTAAGGCTAATGAATAAATGGATCATGTAAAAGTTGAAAGATTAGGCCTATTTCCAAGGGTGAATAAACCTGTCTTTATTACATCAGGTATTTTAATCGTCGGCTTCATTATATTTGGTGCGTTCTTCACTGAGACCGCTGGCGCACTTTTTAGTTTTTTACAGGGCTTTATTACCACAAACTTCGGTTGGCTATTCATTATTTTGATGAACGTGGCGCTGGTGTTTTGTATTTACCTAGCAGCGAGCCGCTACGGTGATATTCGTTTGGGCAGACAAACAGAAGAGCCGCAATACCCCTTATTCTCGTGGATTGCGATGCTGTTTTCAGCGGGAATCGGTATTGGGCTAGTGTACTGGGGAACAGCAGAGCCGCTATATCACTTTATGGCACCGCCACTTGGTGAGCCA
Source organism: Psychrobacter sp. H8-1 (assembly GCF_904846575.1). Classification (NCBI taxonomy): domain Bacteria; kingdom Pseudomonadati; phylum Pseudomonadota; class Gammaproteobacteria; order Moraxellales; family Moraxellaceae; genus Psychrobacter; species Psychrobacter sp. H8-1. The sequence continues at coordinate 1,856,543 of NZ_CAJHBG010000001.1, read as the reverse complement.
GAAACGGTAGAAGCTGCCAAGCAGGCGATGAACCTCTCGTTTTTACACTGGGGTTTACATGCTTGGGCTATTTATACCATCGTTGCTTTGTCCCTAGCTTATTTTCATTTTCGCCGCGGACTGCCGTTATCGATTCGCTCAACGCTATATCCTATCTTGGGTCAAAGGATTTATGGTCGTTGGGGGCATACCGTCGATATCTTAGCAGTATTCGGCACTATGTTCGGTGTCGTGACTTCCTTGGGTCTTGGGGTGATGCAGATTAACTCTGGTCTTGAAGAGCTATTTGGCATACCAAACACCATCATTATGCAGTTCATCATTATTGCTTTTGTGACGGCATTGGCTTGTGGCTCGCTGATGTTAGGTCTTGATAAGGGTATCAAGCGTTTAAGCGATATTAATATGGGGTTCACCGGTGTGCTGTTGGCATTTATGGTGATTTTAGGCCCGACACTCTTCATTTTTGATAGTTTCATTGAAAACATCGGTAACTATCTGACAGCGGTCGTTCCATTGGGTTTTTGGGGTGAGGCTTATAGCAATACCGATTGGCAGGGCGCATGGACGATTTTCTACTGGGCATGGTGGGTTAGTTGGGCACCATTCGTCGGGGTATTTATCGCTCGTATTAGCCGTGGCCGTACCATTCGTGAGTTTGTATTAGGTGTATTGTTAATACCAATGACCATTTTGTTTTTCTGGTTTACGACTTTTGGCGGCGTGGCCATTCATATGGAGTTGCTGGCAGCCATTAATCCTGAACTGGTTAGCCCAGGATTGGTTGAAGCGGTACAAGCAGATACAGGTAGTGCCATCTTTAAGTTGGTCGAATACTACCCACTCACCAAACCTATTACGTTTTTGATCGTTATCATGATTGTACTATGGTTTGTGACCTCGTCTGACTCGGCCAGTTTTGTTATCGACATGCTGACCGCTGGTGGTGATACCAATCCACCAAAAATCCAACGTCTGTTTTGGGCGATCATGCAAGGTCTGATTGCTGCCATATTGTTAGCCGCAGGTGGTTTGGGCGCTCTACAAGCCGCAGCGATTGTTGCTGGACTACCGTTTGCTATTGTGGTTTTTGTCATGATGTATGCATTACTGCGTGGTCTTAGTCGCGATCGTCTCATTTTATATCGTAATCAGCTGCGCTTCATTACTGATGAGTCGGCAGAGCACAACTCGGCTGATGAATTCGTCGATGAGCACTTGCTAAAAGGTCCACCCAAGATTGTGGATGGCGATTAATTTTTGATTTGAGACTGGGTGTCAATGACAGTTTCAAGAGATAGCTTCAAACAATAGCTCTGATATTTCAGGGCTATTTTTTTGTATCAAAAATAACAAATATGGGCGTTATGTTTGATAATTGGGTAACATCTTGTTAAGGTTGTTAACTCTAAAATATTGGATAAGTAATATGAGTGAACTCAAAATAGGTCGTTTAGGGCCTTTTCCACGAGTGAATAAACCTGTGTTTATTGCCTCAGCGGTATTGATTGTCGGGTTTATTATTTTTGGTGCCCTATTTCAAGAACTGGCAGATACTATATTTACGAGTGCGCAGAGTTTTATTACCCAACGATTTGGTTGGATGTTTATTATCCTGATGAACGTTGCTGTGGTTTTATGTTTGTATTTGATTTTCAGCAAATATGGTGATATTCGCTTAGGTCATCAGACTGAAACACCGCAATACAGCCTGCCATCTTGGATAGGAATGCTATTCTCAGCGGGTATCGGTATCGGTATTATGTACTGGGGTACGGCTGAGCCGGTTTATCACTTTATGGCGCCGCCACTAGGTGATGCAGAGACCGTAGAAGCTGCCAAACAAGCAATGAATATCTCGTTTTTACATTATGGGATTCACGCTTGGGCAATTTATGCTGTCGTGGCATTGTCATTGGCCTATTTTCATTTTCGCCGTGGTCTCCCATTATCGATTCGTTCTAGCCTTTATCCAATATTGGGCCAGAGAATTTATGGCAAATGGGGACACACGGTTGATACGTTGGCAGTATTTGGGACGATGTTTGGTGTTGTGACAACCTTAGGTTTTGGTGTGTTGCAGATTAACTCTGGACTCGAAGGGTTATTTGGCTTGCCTAACTCTGTCACGGTGCAAGTGATCTTAATCGCCCTCATTACGATGCTGGCTTGTGGCTCGTTGCTAATGGGCTTGGACAAAGGTATCAAACGTCTCAGTGATACCAATATCATTCTTACTTTTGTGTTGTTAGGGTTTGCTTTTATCATGGGCCCAACTCAGTACATTATGGACAGTTTGGTCGAAAACACTGGTAACTATATACAAAATATCGTGCAATTAAGCTTTTGGAGCGAGGCCTATAGCAAAGGCGATTGGCAGTCTTCATGGACGATATTCTACTGGGCTTGGTGGATCAGCTGGTCACCATTTGTAGGGGTGTTTATCGCTCGTATTTCCCGTGGTCGTACCATTCGTGAATTCCTACTCGGTGTGCTATTTATTCCGATGATTATCCTGTTTTTCTGGTTCACAACCTTTGGTGGTGTGGCAGTAAATATGGAGCTAATCGGTAACCCTGGGTTTATTGAAGTTGTCCAAAACGATTATGGTAGTGCTATCTTTAAGCTGATGGAGTTTTACCCATTTGCCAAAGCCACCACCATGCTGATTGTGCTCATGATTGTACTGTGGTTTGTGACGTCATCAGACTCAGCCAGCTTTGTCATTGATATGCTGACTTCTGGTGGTGAAACCAATCCGCCTAAAATTCAGCGTTTGTTTTGGGCAATTATGCAGGGTTTGGTTGCCGCGATTTTACTCGCAGCTGGTGGTTTAGGGGCGTTACAGGCCGCTGCTATCGTCGCAGGATTTCCTTTTGCTATTGTTGTGTTTATTATGTTGTATGCGATGATAAAAGGGTTTAATCGTGATGAGTTGATACTTTATCGTGCAGAACAACGATTTATCACTGATGAGTCGGTTGAGCATAATACGGCTAATGAGTTCAGGGATGAGGAGCTACTAGAAGGTCCGCCTGAGGTTGTTAAAGGCGATTAAAGACTGACAATAGATATATTCTGCATTCAGTGGCATCAATAAAAACCCCAGTCTCATTGTAGGCTGGGGTTTTATTTTGCCCAAAGATAATACGCTTTTATAATCAGGTGACTCTGTGTATACAAAACGCAACATAACAGGGTTATATTTGATAATTCGTTAACATCTTGTTATGGTGACGCTCTTTTGTCTTTGGGAAGATCTATGGATCATGTGAAGGTTGGCAGAGTAGGCCCTTTTCCGCGAGTAAGTAAGCCGGTGTTTTTAACCTCAGTGATTTTAATTACTGTCTTTATTATTTTTGGTGCGTTTTTTAATGAGCAAGCAGAAGTAGTATTTAATCAAGCCAAAGCATTTGTTTCTCTACGTTTTGGATGGTTTTTTATTGTGGTGATTAATGCCACTGTCTTGATGAGTATCTATATGATATTTAGTCGATATGGTGACATCAGGTTGGGTCATCAGAATGAGGAGCCTGAGTATAAGCTCATCTCTTGGATTGGTATGCTGTTTTCCGCAGGTATCGGTATCGGACTCCTATATTGGGGTACGGCTGAGCCGCTATATCATTATATGGCACCACCTCTGGGTGAGGGTGAGACGGTTGCATCTGCTAAGCTTGCGATGAACATCTCATTTCTACATTATGGTATTCATGTATGGGCGCTCTATGGCATGGTGGCTTTGGCTTTGGCTTATTTTCACTATCGCCGCGGTTTGCCATTGGCTATTCGCTCAACGCTATATCCAATATTGGGCAAAAAAATCTATGGTGGCTGGGGACATACGGTTGATACCTTAGCGGTATTCGGTACGATGTTTGGGGTAGTGACCACCTTGGGTCTTGGGGTTTTGCAGATTATCTCTGGCCTTGAGAGCTTATTTGGTATTCCTAACAACATCAGTGTACAAATCATCTTAATTGCCGTTATTACGGTACTTGCAGGGATGTCACTGTTCTTAGGGCTGGATAAAGGTATTAAGCGCTTAAGCGATATCAATATCTTTTTGACTATTATACTATTGAGTTTCGTTATCCTCTTGGGGCCTACGCAGTTTATTTTTAATAGTTTTATTGAAAATATCGGTAATTATTTACACCAAGTCATTCCATTAGGTTTTTGGACTGAGTCTTATGAAGGTCAAGAAAACTGGCAGTCTTCGTGGACGATTTTCTATTGGGCATGGTGGATTAGTTGGTCGCCATTCGTTGGTGTGTTCGTGGCTCGTATCTCTCGTGGTCGTACCATTCGTGAGTTCACATTGGGCGTGTTATTAATCCCTGTGGCGATATTGTTCTTGTGGTTCACCGCTTTCGGTGGTTCTGCGGTACATATGGAGCTGATGGCTGCAGTCAACCCTGATATAGCAAGCCCTGGTCTTGTCGAGGCTGTTAGAGCAGATACCGGCAGTGCCATCTTCAAACTAATGGAATCTTACCCGTTAACAGCAGTATTTAACCTACTCATTGTTATCATGATTGTGCTATGGTTTGTGACTTCATCGGACTCTGCCAGCTTTGTGATTGATATGCTGACCTCAGGCGGTGATACCGATCCTCCAAAAGTCCAGCGCTTGTTTTGGGCAGGGACTGAGGGCGTCATCGCGGCAGTGCTATTGGCGGCTGGTGGCTTAGGGGCGTTGCAAGCAGCTTCTATCGTATCAGGTCTGCCATTTGCAGTGGTGATATTGGTGATGATGTATTCATTATTACGCGGTTTGAGTCGCGATCATCTAATTCTCTATCGTCAGCAGCAGTGGTTTATCACTGAGGAGTCAGCAGAGCACAATTCAGCAAATGAGCTCCCTGATGAAGATTTACTGAAAGGTCCGCCAGCAGTCAAAGAAACAAGTGAGTAATCGTTTTTGACTTACCTACGATAATACGGCACTGAAAATGTAATAAGTAAAAATCCCAGTTTGTTTTAAACTGGGATTTTTTGTAAATGGCTTATCTGTAAGTTATTCTAATGTCGCGTTAGGTTGGATGCATTCTCCTTTTACATAACCAATCGCGGCAGCTGTGCCACAGGCTGAACAGGCGTTGCCCGCCGTTCGATAACTGACTACCGAGCCAACTTTGGTGGTAACGCAAACAGGGTCATATTGCATAGTACACATGTTTTGCTCTGGGTTGTGAGGCGGGCACTTAGTAAACAGATTGTCACTGGGTGCTGGTTGGTTGATAGGCGGTATATGATTCGAAGTGGCATCAGGCTCGGCGACACTCGGTATATTACTACAGCCTACTAATGTCATCGCTACGGATAGTCCTAGTAACGATAGCCAAGATTTACATGAATTTTTTATCATGATGAACATCCTTATAAGTGAGTGTAATAACCTCCTGTTATTATCATACCAATCCCAAAACTACGTTTGACTATGCCAAACTCATTAAGTCTACGAGAAGTAGTACTTGCGCTCGTCTGCTTATGGTTATAGTTCTTTGGAATGGTATATATCAGCATAAAATCAAAAGTATAGTAGGGTTCAGATAAAACCGATACAATACATAAAAACTAATCAATTATTTAGATAAACCATGACTTATTCAATCGACTATCGTAAACAAGTGCTGTCTAGCATCGATAATGGTCTGACTGTTAGAGAAGCTGCTGCTTTTTACCAGCTTAGCACCAGTACTATACATAGCTGGAGACAGATTTTAGAGCCTAAGAAAGGGCGAGATAAAGCCCCGACTAAAATACCTGATGACGCTTTGCTTCATGATGTTAAAGCGTATCCTGATGACTATCAGTATGAGCGCGCAAACCGTCTTGGCTGTAGTAAAACTGGCATTCATCATGCCTTAAAACGATTGAAAATCAGTCAAAAAAAAGACCTTGGAACATCCAAAAGTCTGTCCGATAAAAAGAGCTAAGTATCTCAATCATTTGAGTATAGTCAATCCACAATAAAAGAGATACAACCCATATCATGAAATAGCTTAGGCAGATTATTCTCCATCCAGCCTTGGCGTAGAAACTTAGCTTGAGCCCATTTCTTTTCAATGGGATTAAGATCAGGACTGTACGGTGGTAGCCACAAAATACGATGACCATGTCTGTTGAGTAGTTTTTGGATACGCTTATTTTTATGAAACCGAGCATTATCCATGACAATAACGCATTTGGTTTTAAGGCTTGGGATTAGTGTTCGTTTGCACCAGTTGTAGAATATGGTGCTGTTAATATTCTGCTCAAAGTAATCAAGCGCAAACAGCATTTTTTCATACAATGCCCCGATGACATTCGTACGCTTTTTTGCTTGCCAGTTGTAGCTATCTATACAGGGTGTACCTATCGGTGCATAGCCATGAGAGCGGATAGTCTCGTGCTCAAAGCCGCTTTCATCCATATAGACAATGGGATAGCCTTGCTGTTTAAAGTGATCAAGCCTACTCTGGAATATCGCTCTTTTGATCGGACAGGCTTTTGGATGTTCCAAGGTCTTTTTTTTGACTGATACCAAGACGCTTTAAGGCAATCTCAATGCCTGATTTGCTACAATTTAAACGCTGTGCTCGCTCATACATGTAATCGTCTGGATATTGCGCAACGTCTTGAAGAAGTGCTTCATTTGGTATTTTACTGGGTGCTTTATCCCGAGATTGTTTGATTGTTGGGTTTTTCAACCAGCGTTGTAATGCCGTCTTGCTAACGTCATAGAAAGTACACGCTTCACGAATAGTCATGTCTTTGTTTTTGACGCTTTTGATCACTTGCGCCCGGAAGTCTGCAGAATAAGTCATCGTTATTAATATCTTTCTCTTAGTTTTAATAGTATTGTATCTTATTTATAAAAGACCGACTATAGTTATATAACTCAGGGTTATCCCATTGTTTATATGGATGAAAGTGGCTTTGAAGCTGAAACCATTAGACCTTACGGCTATGCACCGATAGGTAAACCTTGTATTGATCGCTACAACTGGCAAGCAAAAAAGCGTACTAATGTCATTGGTGCTCTGTATGAAAAGATGCTATTTGCGCTTGATTACTTTGAGCAGAACATTAATAGCACCATATTCTATCACTGGTGTAAATACACACTAATACCAAGCCTTAAGAGAAAATGCGTGATTGTGATGGACAATGCTCGGTTTCATAAGAGTAAGCGCATTCAAAAATTGCTCAATAGACATGGCCATCGTATTTTATGGCTGCCACCCTACAGTCCTGATCTGAACCCTATTGAAAAGAAATGGGCACAAGTAAAATTCCTACGCCAAGGATGGATGGAGAATAATCTACCTAAACTGTTTCATGATATGGGCTGTATCGATTTTATATTAAACTGACTATATCTGATAATTGCTGCATCATTTTATCTTAGACTATTTTTTGGTAGTCATCTAGCCCATATACTCTTGATAAAAAACCAGGCCCAATAAAAAACCCAAGCTTAGTATTAAGCTTGGGTTTTGAGTACTTTAATGCTCCAAAACTTTAGTCAGCAGCTTTGTCGTCTTTATTGAGCTGTACATATTTATCAAAGTTTTGTGCATAGTCAGTTAGGTTGTCGCTTAGCATCTGACGGTACTGTTTGACATAAAACTCTACGATGTCATCTTTTTCTTTAGCAAAATCATCACCTTTTACAAAGCCAATAGATGCGACTGAGGCACTGTAACGGGCGGCAGCATATAATAAAGAAGCGCCTACTTGGCCTGAATGAGCATCAGGGCCTAATTGGCTGTTTGCCACACCGATGATGGCATCGGCGCGCTGGTAAAACGCCTGCATTTCTGGGGTGATTTCGATGTTAGCGTCAACACCATTATCTTGGTCTTGAGTCGTATCTTGTGACATTAGCTACTCCTGTAAAGTTTAGATAAACGAGTAAGTATGAGTAATTTGGCTCTTATCTCCTGAACAACCCTATCATAACGGATGAGACAGAGTTGAATCAGTGGTAGAAACCAGTTGTAGAATTTAAGATTTATAGGCCAGCATCTGCTTTTAAGATTTCGGCTTTGTCTGTTTTTTCCCAAGTGAAGGCGATGTCTGAGCCAACACGACCAAAGTGTCCGAACGTGGCTGTTTTTTGGTACATTGGCTGTAGCAAGTTCAGCATTTGTGTAATGCCATAAGGGCGCAGATCAAAATGCGTACGAATCAAGCGAATGATTTCCTCAGAGCTGATCTTGCTGGTGCCAAAGGTATTAACAGAGATTGAGGTAGGTTCAGCAACCCCAATAGCATAGCTAACTTGTACTTCACAGCGGTCGGCTAAGCCTGCAGCGACGATGTTTTTGGCAACATAACGTACGGCATAAGCCGCACTACGATCAACTTTTGAAGGATCTTTGCCGCTGAATGCACCGCCGCCATGACGAGCCATGCCGCCATAAGTATCAACGATGATCTTGCGACCAGTGAGTCCTGCATCTCCGACTGGACCGCCAATGACGAATTTGCCAGTTGGGTTGATGTGATAGCGGGTACCAGCATGCAATAGATCAGCAGGTAATACTTGCTTGATGATATTTTCCATCACCGCTTCTTGTAAGTCTTTTTGTGAAATGCTTGGGTCGTGCTGAGTGGAGAGAACCACAGCGTCAATAGCAGCTGGAATATCACCATCATATCTTAGAGTGACTTGTGCTTTGGCATCTGGACGTAACCAAGGCAGGTCACCAGCACGGCGCAGCTCAGATTGACGTTCCATCAGACGATGCGCAAACTCGATTGGCGCAGGCATCAAGACGTCTGTTTCATTACTGGCATAGCCAAACATCAACCCTTGGTCGCCAGCGCCTTGCTCTTCTGGACTACTGCGATCAACACCTTGCGCGATTTCAGGAGATTGCTTGCCCAGCATGTTGATAACGGCGCAGGTCTCACCGTCAAAGCCAAGGTCTGAGTGGTGATAGCCAATGCCATTGACCGTATCACGCACAATACGTTCAACATCGATGTTGGCAGTAGTCGTCACTTCGCCTGCTAATATTACGGCACCTGTTTTTACTAAAGTCTCGCAGGCAACACGTGCTTGCAGGTCTTCACGTAAAATGGCATCGAGGATAGCATCGGAGATTTGGTCAGCCATTTTATCAGGATGGCCTTCACTCACGGATTCTGAAGTAAATAAGTTGTATTCACGCATAATGGGATCGCTTAATAGCAAGGACTGTCATTAGTAAGACCAGTCATAATTGAATGTTAACGGAAAATAAGAGGCAAAAGTGAATCAAAAAATTAGCACATTTTACCGTGAATCGGGTTAAAACTCTAGTGTTAGGCATTGCTGCTAACAATTATAGAAATCATCAAGCTGGCTGTCTTCTTGCCAGCGGTATTCTGTATAGCTAGCAATCTGCCGCGCGGTATCAATATCATGTCTATCGGCAATAAAACCAAGCGCCATATCCACTCCAGCACTGACGCCTGAGGAGGTGTAAAATTTACCATCTACTACCCAGCGTGCTTGCTGTACCCAATGAACTTTATTTGATTGCTCAATAACCCATTGCCAAGCAAGCTTATTAGAGGTTGCGCGCTTGTTATCTAAAATACTAGCCTTCGCCAATAACGCACTACCAGTGCAGACGCTAAGCACCCAGTCGGCATCATCACAAAGCTTGGTAAGAGTTTGCAAAAACTGGTTATCCTCGATTACTTGGCGAGTACCTTTGCCACCAACAATCAATAAGATATCAGTTTGATGCTCTAACTCTGTTACCGCGATAGTGTGCAGGGCAACCCCATGATGATTATAAATGATACCACCTGTCAAAGAGGTAAATTGGATATGAAAATGCTCAGGCAGGTTACCGAACATCTCGATCGGTCCAAACAGGTCTAGCGTTTCAAAATTATCAAATACTAGGGCAGTGAGTGTTTGCATCACTCTTCCTTAAGTTAAAATGGCTATGAAAGGCAATGCTAACAATAATAAAGAATTTTTAGATCTCTAAAAACTTGGCTTTATCCTTAAACATGCATTCCTCAAAGACAGGACAGGCACCGCATTTTGGTGTACGTGCTTGGCAGGTATAGCGCCCATGCAGAATAAGATAATGATGGGCATCAACGATTAAGTCTTCTGGGATACGCTCGACCAGTTTTTTTTCGACCATCAACACGGTTTTGCCAGTAGCCAGACCTGTGCGATTACCAACTCGAAAGATATGGGTATCGACGGCCATGGTCGGCTGTCCAAAAGCAGTATTTAAGACCACATTAGCGGTTTTGCGGCCAACGCCTGCCAACGACTCCAAATCTTTACGGTTATCGGGAACTTGACTGTCGAATTTTTCAATCAAGTCGCGACAAGTTTTTATGACATTTTTGGCTTTAGAGTTATATAGGCCGATGTTTTTTATATAAGATTTTAGCCCTTCTTCACCCAGAGCCAAGATTGCCTCTGGTGTATTTGCCACTGGATATAATTGTTGGGTGGCAATATTGACGCTCACATCAGTCGCTTGTGCAGACAAAATGACGGCGATAAGTAGTTCAAAGTCACTACTGTAGTTTAGTTCGGTTACTGGCTCATCAATAGTGGCGGCTAGCTTTTCAAAAAACGGCCGAACATTACGATTGGGCAATCGTCTTGATGGCGGTGTCTCTGCAGTCTTGTGTTTGACAGTTTTACTCATGGTATTTTGATTATCTTTTAACAGTAATATTTAAAAGCGGTGGCTTTAAATCTTTTAGTATTATATTTATGCGCTGAAATAACGTTAAACGTTCTTTGCTTTAACGAAGCCTTTATAGTTATAGTTTTGCAAGTTGTGCTTGTAGCTCTGTCAGCTCTAAGCGCTTATTGCTATTCTCACGCACGCTTAGCTGTTTTTCGAGCTTTTTAATTTTGCTTCGCAACTTGGCGGCGGCAATGGTGTCTTTGGCTTGTTGTTCACTGATATCTAATGTTTGGCTGGCGGCGTTATTGAGTTTGGCTTCAACCATACTGACGACAGGCTTGGTATTACTGCTATCTGCAAGCTGCAGAGTCACGCGGTTTAGATGAGTATGATAACGCTGACGCAAATTATCCTGTTCTTGAATACGTACACTTTCAGTGAGCTTGCGCTCAATAGGGACTAAGTCGATACAGTCAACAGGGCAGGGCGCTATACATAGCTCGCAGCCAGTACATAAATCTGTAAAAATCGTATGCATGTGCTTGCCGGTACCGATGATAGCATCCACTGGGCAGGCAGGAATGCATTTGGTACAACCGATACAGTCATTTTCACGAATGACGGCGCGAACCTCGGTTGGGCGCTCAGTGCTAGGATCTATTGGCCATTGTGATGCGGCAGCCGTTAATGGCTCTTTACTATCAATGTTAAGTATTTGATGAATAGCGTCTGTAACAGGCTGTCCACCCGGCACACATTTATTATACGGCTCACCCTCTACCACGATCGCAGTAGCATAAGGCAAGCAGCCATCTGGGTGCTCACAAAGTCCACATTGAGTCTGCGGTAGACAGGCATCAATGGCTGCAATCTGCTGCTGAATATCAGACGGCAAAGAAGCTAAGGTCAATGTGTCAAATAAGAGGGGAAGATTTTCTAAGCGTGTGTCAATATTACTGGGCATGTAAATAACGGCCTTAAAACTGGCGATAAATAATGGGGTTTATACGTGGGTATTCAATCATAACTTATCTAAAGTGACATCCCTTGTTCATGCATAATCTGCGCGATTAGTTCATAAGCGATACTGCCTTTAAAAGGTATCTTAGGCAGATTTGAGAGATCAAAAAAATCAGCATGCGACAGCTCTTTTTGTTGTATGGCAATCTCGCCGCTGGCATACGACGCGCGAAAGCCCAACATCAAATTAGAAGGAAAAGGCCACGGCTGACTGCTCACATAGCGTATGTCCGTTAAGCTGATGGCCACTTCTTCAGCGACTTCGCGTACGACCGCATGCTCCAAGCTTTCGCCTACCTCTACAAACCCTGCAATGAGACCGTACTGTAGCTCCGAGCTTGGCTTGCCATAGCGATGATGGTGGGCCAATAGTATTTGCATCTCTCCAGTCTTAGGATTTGGGCGAGTAATAGCAGTGATGATACAAGGCTGCACACGTGGATATTGACGTAAACGGCAGACTTGACAAACCATGGCACGCTCACCAGATTTATCTGCATGGACTGGCGCACTGCAACGACTACAAAACTGCGTATCTGCCTGCCAGCGTAAGAGTTGAATAGCTTGGCTCAACTGCGCGGCAAGCGCAGCAGGCAGTTGCGTAATCAGCTGCCGATAAGAAATAAAGTCGACAGTGTCACTAGGCTGAGAATTATCAACAGCGCCTTCTGTTTCAGGTGTAAAGAGGAGCGTATCAGAAGCTGTACTCAAGTCTGGGATAGCAATACCGTGCACTTCTGCATAATGAGACGTAATGGCACTGGTCGCGCGAAAGTCTTTAGTCTCAGTATGTTTGAGTGCTTCTTCCCAGTGGCTGGGTGCTAAGCTTTCTATAAGCTCCACACGTCCTACTTGATAGGCATCAGCATCAGTCGCATCACTCACTACAGCATCGTTTTGTAATGCAAGGTCTTCAGTGTTTGGGAGCATCACTTGTAATGGCCACCAACCTGCCACTGTATGTCGACACAGTATGGTCTCGTTATCAAGTACAAAAGCGGTGGTCATCGTCAACTATCCAAACTATGAGTGAGCGTGCATAAAAGCGATACATGCTGAGGGTATTTAAGCAGTCAGCAGCTGGTTTAAACTATCCAATGCAATATCAAGAGACTGCTTGCTAATAGGGCGATTGTTTTCAAAACCCTCCAAGCGATAATCTACCGCCATTATGACGTCAGCGATACGTGCCAGTGTTTGCTCATCGATAACAGAGCCATCTGCCAAGCGCTCTTCTATATAAACAGAAAGCTGGCCAAACAAGTTGGCAGCGGCAGGAATCTGCAAAAACCTGACCGCGCCTGCCACTTGGCGGAGCATTTCAGGAGTGTTTTGAATTTTGACTATGTCGCGGTTGGGATCGGCTAAATAATCAGTGATGGCTTGCTCGATACTGGATATCGTCAAGCGACTCTCTTTAACCAAGGTATCATAAGCTGTATCTAGCTGATGTAATGAGATATGTTGGTTATTCATAGGCAGGTGCGTCATACCTGGGGTATGTCTTCTTGCCATCGCCGTCGAGGCGTTTTCTGCAAGCATCAGAGATAAGAGTAGGTGATCAAAATCCTCTGAGGTCGGTGTCTGCCATTTTGCTACTTTTGCAGCAGCAGACTCAAGCGCACTTGCGGCATCATCTAAACCCAGTAACTGCATGGCCGAGCTTAGTTCAGTTAAACTTTCTGTTATCGAAGACACTTGTAGGACAAGTGCGTCAGAGGTATCGCCACGTCCATAGCTTTCGGCTTTTTCTTTAATGCTATTGATTTGATTTTGAATGATATGATTCAGTGTGTCGGTAATGGCGCGATTAGGCCCAAACAAAAAGCGTTCCATTTGCTTGCGCTGCGGCGACTCTAGCTGATTGATAGCGTATTGCTCACGCAGTTTTTGTGCCTGTTCATTATCACGCCGGCAAGCAAAGCTGACTAAATCAGCAAAACGCCTATCCATGACGGGCAGATAGTTTTGAAACTGCTGTTCTAGATAGATAAGGGTATGTTTCTGGCTCATTTTCAGCGGTAGTATGTCTTTTAGATCAGTGACTGCCGCCGTTGCCGCTTGCCAAAATAAACTGCTGGTATGCGCTGCGATCAAAGCACAGGCTGCACTCATGGCATCCAGTTTTTGCTGTGCATCTGGGGTTAATAGGCTGTTGTTTTTGGTGAGCGCCACACCCAGACCACTACGATAAGCACTCGTTAATAGCTCGATATCGAGATTGAGCTCACTTAGCGGCTGATAGTTCTGTTCAGGGTTGGCGATGACGACACTACTGCTACCAAAATTAGAAAAATAGCTGGCATCGATAGTATCCTGCTCACTATGGATATGCAGCTTATTAATGATCGGTAGTAATAACGTTGGCTCTACCGTCTCTTTTAACAAAACAAATTCAACGTAGCGATCAAGCGTCATAATGGCTTCTGATAGATCCATAATCAGCGCCGTATCATTATTATTGCCATTGTCGTATAGCTTCTGAAAGCCAAAGGCGATCGCTGTGCTTAATATCTGTCCACCCTTTAACCCGATCAGCTCAAAAATACGGGACAGCTGCGTCAATACATCAATGGAGTCTAGTAGTAAAGGTGCCTGTGCAGTATCATCATTGAACTCGCTTAAGTGAGTTTCACTGTCTTTAAGAATGACAATGATCTCATCATAGAGCAGATGCAATGATGGTAAGTTAAAGTTAGTGATACTAAGGGCAGGCGGGCTTGCAGTGGTTTTTTCAGCTTGGCTCATAGTTGTTTTCCACAAAATGCTGATAAATTCATATTCTGATGATAGATGAAAATGACTAATAATTCATGGTTAATTTAAGTTATCAGCCATAATCTATTAAATCCGTTAAGGCAGATATCTGCTAAGTCAATATATGTCAATAATAGTCATAGCGTCTCAGAGTGTTATTTGGGAGGGTGTTTATCACTTTTACCACTGAGACATGTTGGTTTTTATATCGGGATAATCTTCTGCTAAGCCTGCAAACCAGCTCTGATTGGCGCTGCTGTCAGCTTTGGACTCCAATAACATGGCAGCAAGACTGGCAAAGCTCGCATGAGCGGTATGACCACCATCTGCTTCAGCATCATCCTCGATAGCTAGCGCGACCTGACCACCAGTCATCGCCAAATAGACTTCGGCTAAGATCTCTGAGTCAAGTAAAGCGCCGTGAAAGGTTCGGTCTTGTTTACCCACATCAAGGCGGCGTACCAGTGCATCAAGGGTGTTTTTCTGTCCTGGGTATTGCTGTTTGGCCATCGCCAGCGAGTCAGTGACTTTTACTCGCTGCGCAAAGTCAGTCATACCAACCTTGTCAAACTCCATGGATAAGAAGGTCATATCAAACGCCGCGTTGTGAGCGATGATCTCTGCACCATCCATAAATTCATAGAGCGATTTGGCTACTTGATCAAAGGTTGGTTTGTCGGTTAAAAAAGCCTCAGAGATACCATGAATACGGATGACTTCTTCGTCCATACTGCGTTCTGGATTGATATAAACATGTAGCTTTTCGCCCGTGAACTTACGACCGACTAGCTCAACGATACCCACTTCGACTATTCGATCCCCTTTTAGAGCATCAAGACCTGTGGTCTCCGTATCCATAATCAATTGGCGGTTGGCTTCATGACGATGAATAGGCTTGGGTAGCAGTGGGCGAAAATGCGGATTGGCACGGCTGGTATCGCCGTCAAACTGTGGCAAATCTGCCGTCTCATCTGGCAAGTTATTATCTGCTGTCATTGCATCTGTACTCATAGACTCGGTACTCATTGGCTGTATATCGTGGCTCAGTTGGCTACTGACTTGCATGGAATGTGAGAAGCTATTTGTTGCATCTAAAAGTGTCTCGTCTGAAGCGATGTCATCTAACACTTCCTCTAATAGGGCTGCCTCGTCATCCATCATATCAAAGCCCAAGGGATCAAAGTTAAGCCAGTCATTAGCGGTTATTTGAGTTTTTTTTTAGCATTATCTTTATGATTATCATCTTTAGGCGTGCTATTGCCTGCAGCTGACGGCTCACTACTTGAAGTGACTCCAAGGTTGGCCAGCTCGTCGGCCTTTTCATTGCCTGCATGACCTGCATGACCTTTTACCCAATGCCAATCAACATCGCGATCCTGACGAAGCTTATCTAGCTGTTGCCACAAATCCTGATTGGCAACGGGCTTTTTGCTGGCGGTTTTCCATCCGCGTTGTTTCCAATTGGCAATCCACTGCGTAATGCCGTTTTTTACGTAGCTAGAGTCAGTCCAGATTTCAAGCTTTGAGCCGCGTGGGCTGTGCTCTAGGGCTTTTATTGCTCCCATCAGCTCCATACGGTTATTGGTGGTTTCTTTATCGCCGCCGTATAGGTCTTGTGTACGTCCATCGCTAAATATCAGATGTGCGCCCCAACCACCAACGCCCGGGTTGCCTTTGCAAGCCCCATCAGTATAGGCGACGGTGGTGTTTGCCTTCACTGCCAGTGGGTCGGCTGTATTTTGCTGACGAGTACTTGCAGCGCTTACTGATACGTCAATAGAAGCGCTAGAGGCATGCAGTGATGAAACATGATTGTCTGACATAAAAACTCAATAACCTATTAAATACTAACCTGCAGCCACACACAATTTATATAAAAGCATGGCTCAACTGCTGCTAGTGTCACTTAAATGAATGCGCTTGATTATAGCAAATCCATGACCAATATGTGCTCTTGCTAATGACGAAACTGTAAAGCGACATATCAGCACAGCAGGATAGAAATTTTCTGTTAAAATAAGCCTGATGAATTCACCTTAATTTGAATTGAGCTTTTCAGGTCTCAAAACCCTTTATTGTAGGATAATCCTAACATGCCTAAACGCTTAGACGGTCGCTTAGTCACTATAAACAGTAAACTATGCAATAAACTTGCCATTCTCGCAATCAGTAGCATAGCCTGCAGTGCGTTATTTTTAACTGGGTGTAACGACAGTAGTCTTTCAGACGCTGAGAATACAGAGACAAAAGCTGAAGCGGATTTATCTGTCTTTGCAGGCTGTTATACCGTCAGCCATAACGAACCTGCACAGATTAAAATCAGTGAGCAATCAGGTGAGTGGGTGATGCAGATGAAAGAGCCTGCAAGTGCTAACCGTGTCTGGGATGTCGCTGAACCGTTAGAAATCGTTGATAACAGTGAGATACCTAAGTTTTTCTCCATCGATCCTGATAATGTCGATGCAGTCATTGCGCGTCCTGATAGGGTATTGGTGTTGGCACATGTCAAACCTGTCTATGCCAATATTGATCCACTCCTTGACAGTGAGTATTTGTCTTATATTTATAGAGGGGCCAATACCATTTATCGGGTAGATTGTGATGAGGTTAATACGGATATTTTAGCCAATCCACATGCCAACATTGTGATTAATAATGTCAATGAAGACAGCTATTAATGATGGATATAAAGGCCCTTAGACAGTTACTGATTGTTTGAACAGTGTTTGCTATCCAGTGTTTTGTAATAGAGTTAAAAATATGAATTTTTTTAGTTATGTGGTGTTAGGCGGATTGTCTTATGCAGCTGGTTGGGCAATACGAAATTATGTACTGAATAAAAAGCCTGCACCTGAACAGCCGTATGGCTTGAAACATCCAACGATTTTGGGGTATCTAGGTGGGTTTTTTATCATCATGCTGGTGGTGTCGTGGCTGATTGGTCGCTACTTGCTCGGTCATGTTAGCCTTGATCTGCCGTTTATTGTTATCAATAGTTTGGTTGCGACCTTCGTCTATTCATTTGGTCTAAATCCAGAAAACTCACGTTATGATCTGCCGAACTGAACAAGCAAAATGAATAGCAGCAGCACGTGACAAAAAACGCATCCGTTTTTTAGGATTCACTATAGAGCTGATAAATAAGCAACGACGGGTTAATAAAAACCGTGAGTCGTTGCTATTTTTTGTGGTCTTAGTTGGGCGCTTTAGTTAAGAGCTTTAGTTAAGAGCTATGGGCTGTCAGAAAGGGTGTTGTTGTCATCGGTCTTTTCTGCTTTTATCTCAGTCTCAGTCTCAGTCTCAGTCTCAGTCTCAGTCTCAGTCTCAGTCTCAGTCTCAGTCTCAGTCTCAGTCTCAGTCTCAGCTTGAGCTTTGAGAGAAGTTTGGCGTTTTTTCCATGACTGATACTTGTGCAGATCTTTTTCGACCAGTTTTAAGCAAAAAGTAATGACTAAGGCATCATCAATATAACCAATAATTGGGATGAAGTCCGGAATGATATCGATAGGATTTAGAATATATAACAAGCCTACGACGACCGCTGATATGGTTTTGTAGGGAATGTCTTTATAGTTGCCTTGATAGTAGTCTTTCACTAAGCTCATAAACAACATCAAGTCTTTAGTAAAGCGTTCTAGATAGCTGTTGTCTTGCAGCTTGTCTTTAAGTTTTTCTTCTTCACGAATGATGTATTCGAGGTCAGCATCAGCAATCCTGTCAGTGTTGCCGTTTTTGCTACCCTCTTTATAATCAGCAGTCATTACTATTCTCCTTCCACGTATTTTTAGTATATTCATACTATAGCAAGCATATATCTATAGACCAAATTCGATTCGTGCTCTATTTTAAGATAATTTTTTAAGGCAATGATCCGTTATGCGTGCAACCACAAAAACTCTACAGCAGTCATCAACAGACACTACGACAAACAACGAGCTTAATCGCCGCCAGTTTTTTTGGCAGTTAGGCATGACTGCAGGAGCAGGGCTGCTTGCAACCCAGAGCCTTGCGCAAAGCTTGAGCGTTGCTACAAGAGACCAAAAAAGTGCTACATCCTTGACCAAAGACGAATTACCTCTCTCA
Source organism: Psychrobacter sp. H8-1 (assembly GCF_904846575.1). Lineage (NCBI taxonomy): Bacteria > Pseudomonadati > Pseudomonadota > Gammaproteobacteria > Moraxellales > Moraxellaceae > Psychrobacter > Psychrobacter sp. H8-1. The sequence continues at coordinate 1,838,034 of NZ_CAJHBG010000001.1, read as the reverse complement.
GAGTTGCCTACCTCAGCGGTTGAAGATAATCAGTTAATAGGGTCTACCTCAAAGTGCATAATACCTACGATTGAAACGCGTCTATTTGCCAGCTCCAACGTTGGCGGTAGTAATGAGCGCAACCAGCTAGCATTGGAGCGATTGGCCTGTGCAGGTTTTGAGGTACACAATCCTGCTATCACCAAACGCCAGTATTTACGCTTTGCTGGTACGGATGCGCAGCGGGCCAGTGACCTGCAGAATATCGCCACTGGTGCCATTAAAGCGCCCAAACTGCTACTCGGCGTGCGCGGTGGCTATGGCGCCATACGCTTGCTACCGTTGATTGATTGGCCGACGCTAGGACGTGTTATGCACGAGCGTGGCACTATATTGGCTGGTTTTAGTGACGTCACTGCTATTCAGTGTGCGCTATTGGCACAAGGGAAAATGAGCTCGCTTGCTGCGCCCATGCTCTACAGTGAGTTTGGTAAAACCACACCTGATGAGGTGAGTTGTCGCCAGTTTGTAGCGGCACTCACTAATCCTAATTTACGCATCGATATACAGAGTGCAGCGTTGACCAGTGCCCAGCTACCCACGATTTTAGCCACTGATGATAGTCAAACATTAACAGGAACGATTTGGGGTGGTAATCTCAGCGTGGTATCGGCGCTGGCAGGGAGTAAGTACTTACCGAACATTGATGGTGGCATTGTCTTTTTGGAGGACGTGGGCGAGCAGGCATATCGTATTGAGCGCATGCTCTATGACTTGTATTTGGCTGGCGTGTTTCAGCGTCAGCAAGCCATTGTTTTTGGGTCGTTGTCTGGTACTGGTGAAGACAGCTATGACAAACGCTATGATGTGGCGATGGTCATTCGTCAGTTGCATAAGCTGACTGGACTGCCTATCTACAGCGGCATGAGCTTCGGGCATATCAGTAAAAAACACAGCTTCCCACTGGGCGCAAGGTGTGAGATAAGCCCGAACGCTCTAGGCGGCTATGGCATGAGCTTTACTGATTATCCAGTCATTGATAATAAAAACATGATAAGTGTTGAGGGGCTGTGGCAAGTTTGAGAAGTACGATAATTGCTCAACATGAATTTTATTCATCTTATGTTTAAGTTAAGTCGTTTTTATTCATGTTCTACTTTGGGTATGATTCACCCCATACACAAATTTGGTTTTATCTCAGTTAATGAGAGTAGATTAAGGTAGCAGATTATCATGAGTAAACAGTTCACATATACCATCTCACACATTCGTTTTGACGAAAACTATCAGCCTGCAGACAGCACGCGTCTGACCACTAACTTTGCGAACTTGGCACGTGGCGACAATCGCCAAGAGAACTTACGCAAAACGCTTGCCATGATAAACAATCGTTTTAACGACTTGGCGCACTGGGACAATCCAACCGCCGACCGTTATTCTGTTGAAGTCGATATCATTTCAGCAGACTTAGATATCGAAGGCAATGGCAATACGTTTCCAGTCATTGAGACGCTGAAAACAACGATTGTCGACCATAAAGAAAACACCCGTATCGACGGTATGATTGGCAATAGCTTCTCATCTTATGTACGCGATTATGACTTTAGCATTGTGTTACCAGAGCATTTCGCAAACCATCCAGACTCCGCGCCACCAACTGATTTTGGCGATTTGCACGGTAAGCTGTTTCAACATTTATTACAATCAGAGGCCTATCAAGCCAACTTTCACAAGCAACCTGTGATTTGCCTGAGTGTGTCAAGCAGTAAGATCTATCAGCGCACGGGCAATGAGCATCCTGTATTAGGGGTCGAATACAGACAGGATGAGTATTCATTGACCGATGACTACTTCCACAAAATGGGCTTAACCGTTCGCTATTTCATGCCTGCAGGTAGTGTTGCGCCTTTAGCGTTTTATTTCGCTGGTGACTTGCTACGTGATTACACCGACCTTGAGCTGATCAGTGCCATCAGTACGATGGAGACTTTCCAGAAGATCTACCGACCTGAAATTTACAATGCCAACTCTACCGCTGGTCACATATATCAGCCAAGTTTGAAGTACCAAGACTATTCATTGACTCAAATTGTCTATGATCGCGCGGAGCGCAGCCAAATGGCGGTGACGCAAGGTAAGTTCACGGAAGATGAGTTCATAAAACCCTATCAGGCCATTCTTGGTGAGTGGGCGGCAAACTATGTTGTGACAAGCGAGACAATTCAAAAAGAAGCGGCTAAAAAACGCGCAGCTTAATAGACCCTTATCAACCAAAATATAAAAGATTAGATAATAGAGAAGATTAAATATTATGGAATTATTATTACCGACGTCAACAGCAGGCAGCTTACCAAAACCTTCTTGGCTTGCCGAACCTGAAAAAATTTGGTCACCTTGGGCATTGGAAGGCGAACAACTGCTTGAAGCCAAACAAGATGCGCTACGGGTGTCATTACAAGAACAGCGGCATGCAGGGATAGATATTGTCAGTGATGGCGAGCAGACCCGTCAGCATTTTGTGACCACCTTTATTGAACATCTAGATGGCGTCGATTTTGAGAACCGTAAAACGGTCAAAATCCGTGATCGTTATGAGGCGAGTGTGCCATCTGTCGTTGGGGCTGTGAGCCGTCAAAGACCAGTATTTGTGGACGACGCCAAGTTTTTACGTCAGCAAACAGATCAGCCGATAAAATGGGCGCTGCCTGGCCCAATGACGATGATTGATACGCTGTATGATGGTCATTATAAAAGCCGTGAAAAACTGGCTTGGGAATTTGCCAAAATTCTCAATCAAGAAGCCAGAGAGTTAGAAGCGGCTGGGGTAGATATCATCCAATTCGATGAGCCTGCCTTTAACGTGTTCTTCGATGACGTCAACGACTGGGGCATCGCCACGTTAGAGCGTGCCATTGAAGGTCTAAAGTGTGAGACGGCGGTGCATATTTGCTATGGCTATGGTATCAAAGCCAATAATGACTGGAAAAAGACGCTAGGTTCAGAGTGGCGCCAGTATGAGCAAGCATTTCCAAAACTGCAGCAGTCTGCTATCGATATTGTTTCACTCGAGTGTCAAAACTCACATGTGCCGATGGATTTGATTGAATTGATTCGCGGCAAAAAAGTGATGATCGGTGCCATTGATGTGGCAACCAATACTATTGAAACTCCTGAAGAAGTTGCGGATACGCTACGCAAGGCCCTGCAATTTGTTGATGCTGATAAGCTTTATCCTTCGACCAACTGCGGCATGGCACCTCTGTCTCGCCAAGTGGCACGTGGTAAGCTTGCAGCATTAAGTGCAGGTGCGGCAATCGTTCGTAAAGAACTGACAGCTTAGTACGTATTGCACGGCACTTACTACATAGCATCTATTACCCAGTACTAACCAATCTTAAGATGTGTGGGGATCAATGCTCGAGAGTTTGGTTTGATTGTAAAATCCGATTAGAATCATTAAGTAATCCTATCGATAACTGAAGAAAATCTATAGTCGAACCACGCTTAAAGTGTTACGGTATTAAGTCCCTGTGCCTATCATTATAATACTTGCGCGCTTGCCTTGTATTGTTTTTAGGATTGACACGCCCTACTACTTACCGAGCTCAAATTTAGGATTACAGTAATGATTAAGGATATGATTGAAGCAACCGACTTTAGAGATGCAATGTCTATGTTAACGACAGCGGTCAATGTGGTCACCACAAAAGGCCCTTCTGGTATGCATGGGTTTACCGCATCTGCGGTATGTAGTGTCACGGACACACCGCCAACCTTACTGGTCTGTATGAATCGGATGGCTCGATCACATAAAAGTTTTATTGAAAATAAAATCTTGAGTGTCAATGTGCTAGGGGTACAGCATGAATATATATCCAATACCTTTGCCTCCAAACTCGGTTCAAAAGAGCGATTCAAACAGGGTTCTTGGACGCAGTTAGCAACAGGCGCTCCTGTTTTAGAAGATGCGCTCGTCAGCTTCGATTGTGAGATTGAGCAAGTTCAGGAAGTTGGCACGCACAGTATTTTTATATGCCGTGTTGTCGCTATCAAGCAGGAGAAGCAAGATGGGCAAAATGAAAGTTTGGCCTATTTTAATCGTGCCTATCATCAAGTGGGTCAAGCCGATCAAGGGTAAACCGCGTACATTATTTTCTAGGGTCTGTTGGATATCCAATAGACCCTAATTACTATCTAGCTAAAATAACTATAGTTGATACACTTTAAAACCGACACAGTGCTACTGGGATAAATTTTGTGCAGCCTCTGGAGTGCGAAGCGCACAGCAAGCAAGGAAAATTTGTACCAGTAGCACGACAATATAAACGTATCGATTTTATTTCGAGTTGACTATATTTAACTAAATCTAAATAAGAAGTAACTATCCTGTGGAATTAATCATTTTTTTAATAATAGGGGCGCTAGCAGGGTTTGCTGCAGGGCTATTTGGCGTGGGCGGCGGCACCATCATCGTGCCACTGTTATTTATCGTTTTTACGCAAATGGACTACAGTCCTGACAACATCATGCATCTGGCGTTAGGTACCTCACTGGCAACCATCATTGTCACCTCGATCAGCTCGTTAATGGCACACAATAAAAAGGGCGCCGTCATGTGGCCTGTCTTTAAAAACTTAGCGCCAGGTTTAGCGATTGGTTGCTTTTTGGGTGCGGGAATAGCAGGGCAAATATCTGGGCTTTATCTGCAGCTTATTGTCGGTGTATTTTTGCTTTGGGTCGCCTATAAGATGTTCTTCGGTGGCAAAAAACAGGTCGCCAGTCATGCTAATAATGTCAGTAATGCCAACCATAATAATACAGAACTGCCTTCAAAACCTAAACAGTTGGCAGCAGGCGGGGTTATTGGCGTTGCTTCGGCCATTTTTGGTATTGGTGGCGGCAGCTTAACGGTGCCTTATCTCACCCGTTATAATGTGGTCATGCAAAAAGCGGTTGGTACATCCGCTGCATGCGGCTTGCCGATTGCCATTGCTGGTGCGCTAGGGTATATGGTATTTGGAACGCAGGCGCAAATAAATGTACCTAATACCATTGGCTTTGTGCACATTTATGCCTTCTTAGGTATCAGCATCATGAGTTTTTTCACCGCGAAGGTAGGCGCAAAAGTCGCTCATATACTATCACCAGCATTGTTAAAGAAATGCTTTGCGCTGTTATTAACCGTGGTGGGATTTTATTTCCTTTATAAAGGGTTAATTTGAGTATAGTCGATACTAAATAAAATGAATACGTTATTTAATAACGCGAAACTGGTATAAATTTTTCTAGCTTGCTGTGCCTACGCCGACAGAGGCTGCAAAAAATTCATCCCAGTTCCGCTGTATTTTTTTCATATTGTACTGGCTATAGTCATAGTTAAGATCATCAGAGGTTATAAAGAATCATTCATTATGCAAAATACTAGAAATATAGTTAATGATAAGAAAGTACTAGAAGAGCTATCGGGTAAGGAGCCAGTTTATTATGGAAGATGATAAAAATAAGGGCAAATATTCTTTAGGGTCTTGGGTTGGATTAGCTATTGGAATAGGAGTTGGAGCGGCGATAGACAATTATATTATCGGAATTTCTATTGGGGTAGTTTTGATGCTAGTAATTAATTTTGTGAAACCTAATAAAAAATAAATTATGAGCTTGTCTTAATACTAATTAAGTTATCGAATTTAAAACCTATATCATTACCACGTCTTTAAGTAGCCTCTTATCCGCTCTTTGATTTATCTAAAAACAAAAAACACTCAACTTGGTTGGGTGTTTTTTTTGTTTCAAGCAAAAGCTAAGTGAGACTAAGAAAAATAGTCAAAGTCATCTGTAAATCATTTTGAGAAGAATGAGATTTACTTCTAGCATATCTTTATAACATTGACAGATAGGAAAGAACTCACTATCATGCGCAACTAATAGACCGGTTGTTATAATTTTAGAGGTTTTAATAATGGATGACAAAGTAAAGCCAAAAGATGTGCTCATTGAGACGGCGTCACGCCTGTTCAAGGTACGCGGATATTGCGGAGTGGGTCTCAATGACATTATTGAGGAAAGCGGAATACCTAAGGGCTCCTTGTATCATTACTTTCCAAAAGGCAAAGAACAGTTGGCGATTGCAGCAATCAATAACACCAAAACATTGGTCATGGAAGATATCAAGGCCGTTTTCGATGGTGCCTCCAATCCGGTAGATGCTTTTCAGGCTTATGTATATGAATTGTCCAGAGTATTTGGGGAAGGCGGTGATCCTATTGGTTCTCCGATTGGAACCATCGCTGGAGAAAAGCATTCTACTAGCGAACCAATTCGATTGGCATGTGAAGCAACTTTTAAGGATTGGCAATCCATCTATACGGAGAAGTTCCTGGAAGCAGGCTATCCCAAGGAGCAAGCCACTAGTTTAGCGACAGTTTTCCATGCGCTGACTGAAGGCGGGATTTTGTTGGCGTTAACGATGAAAAGCGGCAAGCCACTTGAAACGATAGCAGAACAAATCCCCTCATTATTTACTGAAAAGTAAATCATACAACATAGCAAAGAATGATTTAGCTAGAACGTGTGCTCATCTGAAACTTATCGTTCAGATTGAGGGCACGCCCTGATAAACGAAGAGAGTTTTAATGTCTACAATTGCAATTGAACAAAGTCAAGCAGGTATAAAACCAATCCCCATTTTAATATCCTTTTTAATAGCAGGGTTCGCTGGATTATTTAGCGAAACGGCTTTAAATATGGCGCTTGGCAACTTGATGAGTGAATTTAATGTCGTTTCTTCGACGGTGCAGTGGATAACCACAGGCTACTTATTGACAATGGGCATACTCATTCCCGTATCTGCCCTATTAATACAATGGTTCAGTACTCGGCAGTTATTTGTTGCCTCTCTACTATTTTCAATTGCTGGAGCGATAGTCTCTGGTATGGCGCCTATTTTTGAAGTGTTACTCTTAGGACGTGTCATTCAGGCAGTCGGCACGGGTTTATTAATCCCGCTTATGTTCAACACCGTATTAATCATTTTCCCTATTCATAAAAGAGGGACGATCATGGGGTTGGTTGGACTGGTCATGATGTCAGCACCAGCTATTGGACCGGCTACTGCGGGATTAATTATTGAAGTACTGAGTTGGAACTGGATTCTTTGGCTACTCATTCCATTTCTGGCTTTTTCATTAGTATATGGACTGCTTTTTATGCAGAACGTATCTGAACTGACAAAACCAAAAATAGATGTGCTTTCCATCATCTTATCGACGATTGGCTTTGGCGGCATTGTATACGGCTTTAGTATCGCAGGACACAAAGGATGGGGCAGTCCATTGGTCATTAGCACCCTTATCATTGGTCTAATGTCTCTTCTTGTATTTTCGTCAAGACAGTTCAAACTCGATAATCCCATGTTGGATCTGCGGACTTTACAGTATCCCGTGTTTACCTTAGCCTTGCTAAGTGTCTCTGCTACCTTCATGATTATTTTGTCATCTATGATTCTTTTGCCATTATATCTACAGATTGGACTCGGGCTATCAGCGCTCACTGCTGGTCTGATACTGATGCCAGGGGGTGCGCTAAATGGTATTTTGTCTCCAGTCGCAGGGCGTGTATACGATAAGTTTGGTTCCAAATGGCTTTTTACACCGGGTTTTATCATAATGATTATCATGTTGTGGAGCCTGTCGAATGTCACTACTGAAACCACTATTTTAATGGCCATTCTCTTGCATTCTGGTCTTATGATTGGCGTGACGTTCGTCATGATGCCCTTGCAAACTCATGGTTTGAACGCACTACCCAAAAATCTTTATCCAGACGGAACCGCTTTGATAAACACGTTACTGCAAGTATCTGGATCAATCGGAACCGCGCTTGCAATCACAATTATGTCTACTTTACAAAATAATTTTTTGAAGACGGTTACCGATCCTTCAGATCCCTCTGTCGCAAGTACGTCATTGACCGCTGGTGTACAAACAGCGTTTATTTTGGGAATTGTACTGGCGGTTAGCGGGCTGATTATGTCGTTTTTTATAAAACAACAAAAAGAGTGTTAATAAGGAGCGCATGCTTTGTGAATTGTCTTTAGCAGGGGTGTTCAAGCGTCAGAAAAAGATCGTATTTGGCTCTTTATCTGTAAAGGGCAAAGATAAAGGGAAAAGATATCTATGATAAACATGATGATATGGCGATGGTTATCCATCAACTGTACAAGTTGACTCGATTACTTATCTATAATGGCCTCGTTTTTGAGCCTATTCGTAAAAACATAGCTTCCTATAGACCTTAATTGCTTATAGCAGCTTGTTGCCGTTCTCGATACGCTTTCGGTGACATACCATATACTCGCTTAAATGCCTGGCTAAAAGTTGAGTTTGATGTGTAACCAACTAGCTCACTGATTTGACCGATACTATTATGTTGTAGGCGTAGTTGGCGAGCAGCAAGACACAAGCGGTAGGTAGTCAGGTAAGTCAAGGGCGGCACACCCATAATGTTTTTGAAGCGCTGAGTAAAGCTTGAACGAGACATGCCGACCTTTTCTGCCAGCTCATGAGTCGTCCATTTATGATCTGGTGAATCATGAAGAATGGCTAGTGTTTTTGATAAATACGGATCTCTCATAGCAAACAACCAATTCTCTGCCTTCTCAGGCAATCTTTCAATATATGTGCGTAAGCATTCAACCATGACAATACTTGCCCAAAGATTAATCATCGCAAGCTTACCTAAGCGCTCATATTGAGACTCTATTGTTAAGAAGCCAAGGGCCCAGCCGAGCGCTTTAAATTGACTTCCATGGCTTTCATCATGCTCAGGCAAAATGGCGGGTAATGCTGATAGTAGCGGTCGAAGCAGGTCTTTATCGTATTGACATTCGATTACTATAAATTGCGTATTAGAGTTACTGTCTTTGAGAGGGTCGGCAGGACATTTATCACCCTCAAGCAAAGTTTTATCTAACTCTTGGACATGTTGACTATGATAGTCTGGTGCATGACAGACATGTTTATTGGAATTAGGAATCATCACAATATCACCAGTATACACTTGTCGTGATACTTCATTTATAGTGATATAAAAGCTGCCAGCTTGAATCAAATAAAAATAAATATTGTCGCTACTCGTGAGTGAAAATGCCCAGTCACCAGAAAAACTCAAACAATAATATTTAGTTTCCTTTAGGTGCTGAGATTGCTGCAGCAACCTACTCAGTGCATCCATAAGCCTCTTCCTTAGTCATCAATCAGCTTCGAGATCCTTGTCATCGTTTCCTGTCTAAAAACATTGTTGATACTAGGTTTGATCTCACGATGAACGGTGCATTTCTCCATCTAAAAAACCATCAAATATAGTCCGATCAGGTGTAAGAATCTAGCCAGTAACCATATCTAAAAGAGTGTGTCTAATTTTATACTACCAAATATCGTATGTTATTTACTTTAAATATGGGGCTGTCCTAGATAAGTAAAATTATTTAGGATAGCACTATGAGAAAAAGCAAACTAAGTTGGTATAAACAAAGCAGACTAATCGAGTTATTTGTTGCCGGTTCTACCGCCAGAACAGCAGCAAGCCTAGTTGGTGTTAATAAAACTACAGCCAGTTATTACTTTCATAGGCTACGACTACTTATTTACGAGAATAGCCAAGACCCTGGTCTATTTGAAGGCGAAATCGAAGTAGACGAATCATACTTTGGTGGAACTCGTAAAGGCAAGCGAGGGCGAGGTGCTGGTAGCAAAGTGCCCGTGTTTGGCCTACTAAAGCGTAATGGCAAGGTCTACGCTTGTATTATACCCAATGCTAAAGCAGATACTTTGATCCCCATCATAAGAGAAAAAGTGAAGCCTGATAGCATTGTTTATACTGACTCATTTAAAAGCTATAACGCATTAGATGTCAGTGAGTTTACTCATTATCGTATCAACCACTCTAAAACCTTTGTTAATGACAAGAATCATATTAACGGTATAGAGAACTTCTGGAACCAAGCTAAACGGCATCTACGTAAGTTTAACGGGGTCCCAAAAGAGCATTTTCACCTCTATTTAAAGGAATGTGAGTGGCGTTTTAATCACAGTGACCCAAAGTCGCAATTACTACAATTAAAACAATGGGTTAAACAGGGTTTGAGCTAATTATCTAGGACAGCCCCTTAAATATTGTAGGTTTTTGAGGAAATACCAGCTAAATGGTTATTTCGCAGGGTCAGCTATATCTTTAGCGAAGATATTTTTTGTCCTATAAGTCAGGTAGTTAGGTCATTTTTAGTGTTTGCATAGATAAAAAGTAGTAGCGAGATGGTAGTAGAGCATGTGATGCGGTCAAGTTAAAGGATAAAAAACCTAATAATCAAAAGCTTGGTGCTCAATATCAAGATGATGGTCATAAAGCCCTCTAAAAAAGTGATTGCTAACCAGTAGAAATCCAAGACAAAAGGTAATTTATCTATATAAATTAACCAAACATGTGTTTATTGTCTCTATGTTTTTAGTCGTAGCACATTATCATCAATTTGGCTTGCGACATATTTAGTAGATGGTCTATGTTGGTGTTATATAGTCGGTCTTTTATAAATAAGATACAATACTATTAAAACTAAGAGAAAGATATTAATAACGATGACTTATTCTGCAGACTTCCGGGCGCAAGTGATCAAAAGCGTCAAAAACAAAGACATGACTATTCGTGAAGCGTGTACTTTCTATGACGTTAGCAAGACGGCATTACAACGCTGGTTGAAAAACCCAACAATCAAACAATCTCGGGATAAAGCACCCAGTAAAATACCAAATGAAGCACTTCTTCAAGACGTTGCGCAATATCCAGACGATTACATGTATGAGCGAGCACAGCGTTTAAATTGTAGCAAATCAGGCATTGAGATTGCCTTAAAGCGTCTTGGTATCAGTCAAAAAAAGACCTTGGAACATCCAAAAGCCTGTCCGATCAAAAGAGCGATATTCCAGAGTAGGCTTGATCACTTTAAACAGCAAGGCTATCCCATTGTCTATATGGATGAAAGCGGCTTTGAGCACGAGACTATCCGCTCTCATGGCTATGCACCGATAGGTACACCCTGTATAGATAGCTACAACTGGCAAGCAAAAAAGCGTACGAATGTCATCGGGGCATTGTATGAAAAAATGCTGTTTGCGCTTGATTACTTTGAGCAGAATATTAACAGCACCATATTCTACAACTGGTGCAAACGAACACTAATCCCAAGCCTTAAAACCAAATGCGTTATTGTCATGGATAATGCTCGGTTTCATAAAAATAAGCGTATCCAAAAACTACTCAACAGACATGGTCATCGTATTTTGTGGCTACCACCGTACAGTCCTGATCTTAATCCCATTGAAAAGAAATGGGCTCAAGCTAAGTTTCTACGCCAAGGCTGGATGGAGAATAATCTGCCTAAGCTATTTCATGATATGGGTTGTATCTCTTTTATTGTGGATTGACTATAAGAGCTTTACTATAACAGATTAGAATTCTTGGAAGGTATCCGACTCACTAGTAATTTCAGTAGTAATCTATATAGTCAGTTCAAAATAAAATTGTTATGGTTAGGACAAACATCATAAAACAACTTGGATAAGTCATTTTCCAACCAGCCTTGGCGTAGAAACTTTACCTGAGCCCATTTTTTCTCGATAGGGTTCAGATCAGGGCTGTACGGCGGTAGCCACAAAATACGATGACCGTGCCTGTTCAGTAGCTTTTGAATGCGTTTATTCTTATGAAATCTGGCATTATCCATGACAATCACGCATTTGGTTTTAAGACTTGGGATTAGCTTGTGTTTGCACCAGTCGTAGAATATGCTGCTGTTAATGTTGGCTTAAAGTAATCTAGGGCAAACAGCATCATCTTTTCATATAGAGCACCGATAACGTTGGTTCGCTTTTTACCTTGCCAGTGTAACTATCGATACAGGGTTTACCAATCGGTGCATAACCATGAGAGCGAATGGTCTCGTGCTCAAAGCCGCTTTCATCCATATAGACGATGGGATAGCCTTGTTGTTTAAAGTTATCAAGCTTACTGTGGTATATCGCTCTTTTGATCGGACAGGCTTTTGGGTGTTCTAAGGTCTTTTTTGACTGATGCCAAGTCGCTTTAGGGCATGATAAATGCCTGTTTTACTACAGTTTAGACGACGAGCTCGCTCATACTGGTAATCATCGGGATGTTCTTGAACATCATTAAGTAGCACATCATCTGGTATTTTATAGGGTTTGGTTTGCCTGGTTGTTTTGCTATGAACACGTCTCTTCCAGTTTTGTATGGTGGTTGGGCTGAGGTTATAGAATTTAGCTGCCTCGGCAAAGGTCATACCCTCGTCTAAGCTTTTTAGTACTTGTTTGCGAAAATCTAGTGAGTAAGTCATGGTCTTTATAATAACAATTGAATTTGATAGTTAGTTTATAACACTTTTAGGTGGGATTGACTATATTTCAATATCTCTGTTTAAGAGTATTGCTAGCCTCTAAAGAGTTATTTTCTTTATATATTATTTAAAAAAACTGGGAGAGTATTGAGTTTATTTTGCTAAATAAATTATATTAAGAGACTAATTGTTATTGTTAATATATCTAAAATGGGTTATATCATAATTAATCTTAAGTATGGTTTGAATATCAAGTAAGGATTGTGACAAATATAAAATGTTTTTGAGTTTGAATTATGGTGGTAAATGTAATTTAATCAAATTAAACATTTTTTTCTAAACAGACGAAATTTCATTTTTATGGGCAAGCATGAGTATGTTGAGTTGATGGTTTTTATGTGCTAGTCCAACCTACACAAGGATTTGCTCCATGCCAAATATTCATGCGTCTATACCAACAACTTCCTTACCTACAGAACTTGCTGTTCCAAACAAGATTGTCACTAAATATGAGACATTCACGCTAATTCCGCGACTGGGACCACTTACTTACACGCATTTGCGAACCATCGGACTTAAGCATTGGGATAGGATCAAAACTACATATCTATTATTAGATGCTGTACAAAAACAAAAAGACGAGTGGAGTGTAGCGCCGATTCTGTTTATAGATCCGTCCGTTGTTGTTCTTGAGCCGCCACCGATTAGAAATTACGTCCCTAAGCGTGTAATTAATGTAGATCGTGCATCTACCGTTGCTCATGATAGCCATGTTTTGCTAGATATTCTGCATGACGTGCGTGGACTGAGTACGTCAGATGTTGAAATATTATCGTTAGAGATGAGTGCAACTAATCCCAATGCTAATAATCAGCTGGTCAACAGTAATAGCTTTATATTGCAGGCAATGAGAGAGTCGAATCCAATAGTAAAAAGATTGGTAGAGTCAGGGAAGTTGATTGATAAAAATGGCGAGTTCAGAATGGATTTAGCCGCATTACCTCCAGCGGAAAAGATGACAAAAATTTTAAAGGCTTCAACTACTAAGGGGCGAAAAAGCAACGCAGTTGAAACAGCGTTAGCTAAAACAATCTTTGATGAAGTATCCAGTATGCATATCAAGGATAACCTTAAAGATGTTGTGCTAACAGAAGCCAAATTAATCACTAATTCAATCGCCGACGCTTTAAGATCTGCTGGAATAATCTCAGATGATATGCAGAGCGTTGACGACTCAGTGATTGTTGACAGCCGTGAATGGGCATTTTTACGCCACGAACGAGTCGAATTAATCATAGGTCAACCGCAGTTTCGGGGTCCGTTGTCCGTTGACTCGGTGGCACCTAACAGCGAGCTTTCCTATAGCAGCAGCCAGACTGTTGCAAATCAACAAATTGGTGTTGCTTCCAATGAGCGCGGTAGTCGTTCAGGGACCAGTCAGTTGGTCTCTAGTAAAATGAAAGAAAAACTAGGTACGCTTTATGATTATGGTTCGAACCTAGGGCAGACCATGAGCGAGCAGGGCTTTTCTCGAGATGTCTCTAAAGGTGAGAAGCGCTCAATGGTTGAAGCGACACTACTTGAAATATCAGAAAAAAATGCATCAAAGACCATATCTGCATCTACGGTGAGTAATGCTTTAACGCGAGAGTATCGGACAGAAGGCAAAGACACTGATTTTGCGACTACAGCAGTGTCATTCGAGGCATTTGCTCCCGTAGAGGTTACGCACTATTTAGATGAGATCGGTGCGGTTTGGTCGCCCAGGATGCGTAATCCGTTTTTAGCGTTACACCGGAGAATTGAAAGGTTCGAGAGAAATACACAGGCGCAGTACATCGCTGAAAACTACGTAGTAGATCCAGCCGAACCTTTACCTAGTTATGAAGGCTTTGAACGCATAACAGGTAAAACTAAGAAGGTATTGGAAAAGGATTATAAGAATGATGATACAAACCATATTTACAGAGCCGAAGTTACTATAGAGCTGACAGATGCTCAGAGCAATAATGGTTACTTTTTAGACGCTGATGTAGAGTTAGAGTTTATACAAGATACCAGCGATGACGATTTTGAAGCTGACCAGTACAGGGTATTCGATCCTGTAGTAGTCAATCATGTGCCCAACAAAAGTATTACCATTTCCACTCGTGTACAAATTCTGGATTTTCCATTTTGGGACGATCCGGACTATTTTTATCTTAAGGTATCGGTCAGTAAGTACAAGTATACTGCGGCATACTTGGAACAACTAAAAGATTACAACAAGACTATAGGGGAAGTTAATATAGCGCGGCGTGCTGCAGTGAAAGCTCAGGCTAAGAAATATGCGCGACTTAAAAAAGAAGAGTTGATCAGTCGCTACCATAACGATCCAGTTGAATTACGAGACTATACCTTTATATCTCTAATGAAAATGATGTTTGGTGTATCGGCTGACGCCCACTGGTCGTACTACCATGGCATCATAAAGAGTTGTATTGATTGGGATAATGCTAGATTTGATTCTGAGCCAGCAGATCCTAGCCATCTGGCTGCCGATGGTCTTTCGCCTTACCATTTCTTGAACGTTAATGCGATCCGCTTTTTTCTGCCTATCCATAAGGGCTCTGAAGCTGCCTTTTTTGAGGCTGTGGGCAATACCATGGATGCTGATTGGGCAGCGCTGTTTGAGAAAGTTAAAGAATACATAGATACACAACGAAATTTAGTCGCACTCATGACGGAGCGTATGAATGATGAGGATATGGCTCAACTGACTTTGGACAAGTACAAATCAGAGTTAGTGTTGGGGCAACATCTTGAAGCTGTACTTAGCCAAACTAAGTTTTTAGAACGATGAGTAACTTTGGCAGAATACCAGTCGAGGTGCCTATAGCACTAGCTGGTGCAACCGGAATAGCAAGTGTTGCGACAGCAACTCTGAAGCCGGTTGGCTATCCCAATCGTCTTAATGATATCGCAGTGTTTGGTCGTACTGGGGTATGGAAGCGCAGCTGGCTGCTGCGCCCCAAATATGCAGGTCGTTATTTATTCTTACTTTATCCTGTAGATAATATCTCAATTACTACAGTGATAAGAAAAGAAGTTAGTTTCCCTAATTTCAATAGCGCGCCAAAAACGGTAGAAATACAAATTCCCACTACGTTACGTGATTTTCGTAGTTGGCATTGGCGTTTGATAAAGATCGAAGAGTTAGATTCTTCAGAGAAAGAGTTTGAATTACTTGACATATTGCAGCAGCCAGGTGACGGGTTGTTAGACGGTCAAAGTTCTGCGGATATGGCTTGTGAAGCACATCTGAATAACTCGTTTTCATATTTATTGTATGAAGCGCGCTCTGTTATGGAGGCTAGCATTGAGTTTTCTGAAGAATCTAATCGAGTCATGTCACGAATGGTCGTATGGTCTTGTCACCAACCCTATACCTCCGGTCATAGTGGTGCTGAGGTTCCAGCAGAGCGCGCCGAAATTATGCAGTGGTACGCGCATCAGGTAATCAAGTTTGAACCGCATCGTATCTGGGCACTAGGAGATTCGAGTTATTCTGACGGTACCGGCTCGTTAAACTTTGTCGCTCAGGTGAACAATAAATCGGGCTGGCATAATAATTGGGACTTACGTAAGGACTTATTGTCGCTATACCGGTTGAATTACCGTTTTCACTGGAGTTTTGACGCCATGCAAGACGTGATGCGGCGTTATCCACACATTGCTATGTGGGATGATCATGAGATTCGTGATGGTTATGGTAGTGATGCTACGGATTTTAGCGATGAAAATACTGTTATGAAGCAAATTGCCTCTCAGGCCGCTCAAGAGTATTTGTTTTCGTGGAATACTCCCTTGCGTAGCGAGTCGAAACGTAATCTTAAAAGTGATAACCATCTTGCTTACGTCGATAATCCGATTGCGAGTTTTATTTTTGACGGTCGCAATAGTCGTAATTATGGTAAAGACCTACCTATATCTCCTGATATACCTCTAATTGCATCAGCACTAGCTTCAGCTGGCATAGCGCTTGGAGCTTTAGCAGGAGGGCCAATTGGGCTCATAGTTGGAGCCGCGACGATTGGAGCTACAGTTGGATCCACGATTGCTATCGAAAAATACCTTATTGATATGTATCGTTGGGATAACCCAGGTGCAGTGATTTCAGATCAACAACTACGTGACTTTGAAAGATTTTGTCGTCATATTGCTGGGCAACCAAATGTTAAGTATTTGCTACTTGGTAACAGTGTACCTTTTATTTATGTGAATGATATTATTGAAAGCTTAGCGTCAGAATTAGAATTAATGGCAGGCGATCTTGGTCAAGAGGCCCGTGATGATATGCGTGACAGCTGGCATTCACCAGGTAATCGACGGCAGTTGAATCGCCTAATTGACATTATGCGCGATTTACATCAAAAGCGTCCAGATATGGAGATGATAAATCTGTCGGGTGATATTCATATCTCGAATGCATTTAGTTATCAGCCGCCGGGATTTACAAAGAAAATATATCAGGTGACCTCGTCTGGCTTAACAAATCCACCATCTATTGCGAATGAAGATGTAACCAATTTTATTAGCATTGACGGCTCTTTAGGGTTTTTGGAAAGCTCTGAAGACTTTGGAGATGTGCATCGATTATGGCATGAAGGTCTTTACCAAAACTTCTTAACCATAAATGCAAATGAAGAAAGAATTGAGCTTAATTTGAGAGTATTTAATCGCGATGGTGAAACAGCGTTTGGAAGTAGAGATAAGTTGTTAATAATTTAGATAGCAAATTAATAGGTGCGAAATTGAATCTTACCCGGTATACACCTATAAAGTAATTAGGCAATGGTCATTAAGTGCTTTCAATGCAGCATATGGCACTAAGGATCGACTTCGGTTTTGTTAGTATTACATTATTTGCAGGCTCTAATTGATTGAGACGTTTGGTACAAATGGAGCAATGTTAACCACGCTACACAACCATTAATTTCCAGACATGACCATTTTTAGGTATGGTTAAGGAATTTTGCCCGCATGAGCAAAGCAACTCGTAATAATTAGCTGACCTAATACAAAAATGGCCGTACTGAATCAAACCAGTGCGGCCATCATGCTTACCATTTTTTGTCCGTTATTTAGAGTAGTAGCGCTCAAACTTACTCTAAGTGATGAACTTCCTGTAAACCATAAACAGGCGTTTCTATCCCTTCCATTCTGGCCTTAAGTTGCAGTGATAAGTATTGAGAGTAGTGCCGCGACTGATGCAAGTTTCCGCCATGGAACCATAACGCCTCTTGCTGCGTTGGTTTCCACATATTTCTTAACTCACCTTCCCAAGGGCCTGGGTCTTTTTTGGTATCTGAGCCCATTCCCCAGCACTTACCGACTTTATCGGCTACTTCTTGGGAGATTATTTTTGCCGCCCAACCGTTCATAGAGCCAAATCCAGTAGCATATACAATCAAATCTGCCTCTAGCTCTGTACCATCCGTTAGCACCACTGAGTTCGGCTTAATGTGATCAATACTAACACCAGATTTAAGCTTTATCTTCCCTTCCGCTACTAGCTCAGAAGCACCGACATCGATATAGTAACCAGAGCCTCGACGTAAGTATTTCATAAAGAGACCAGTATGATCTTCACCAAAGTCGAGCATAAACCCTGCGTCAGTTAACTTTTGATAAAAGTCAGCATCTAACTCTGCTACTTTACGGTAAACAGGCTCATGAAATTGCGGCATGATTTTAAAAGGAATAGAACCAAAGGTCAGGTCTGCCTTATAGGTAGTCATTCCATTCTCAACTGCTTCTTCAGAATACAAACCCCCTAATACCTCATCCATCAAAGTATCTGATTTAATAATATGCGTTGATGAACGTTGTATCATGGTGACGTCTGCGCCATTTTCCCAAAGGGCGGCACAAATATCATGCGCTGAGTTATTGGCACCTAGTACGATACATTTTTTTCCTCGATAAGCCTCACCGCCTGGGTGCTGGCTTGAGTGATGCTGCTCTCCAGCAAAATCTTCCATACCAGGAATTTCTGGTATGTTTGGCAACCCTGACATACCAGTCGCCAAAACCAATTGCTTAGGATGTAATACTAAATGTTCACCCGCTCTATCAACCTCTACGTTCCACTGCTTTAACTCCTCATCGAATTCAGCACTGATACATTCAGTTGATCCCCAGTAGTTTAACTCCATAACCTTGGTATACATTTCTAACCAATCACCAATTTTGTCTTTTGGCGTAAATACTGGCCAGTTCTCAGGGAAGGGGAGGTACGGCATATGGTCATACCAGACAGGATCATGCAAACATAATGACTTATAACGATTACGCCATGTATCACCTGGTCTAGGCTGCTTATCTATGACAATTGTCGGAACGTCGAGTTGCCGTAAGCGAGCTCCTAGACCGATACCGCCCTGTCCACCACCGATAACTAAGCAATAAGGCTGCTCGCTATAACCGAGGTTTTTTTCTTCAATTTCCCGTTTTTCCTGCCACGTTAGACGATCAGGGTCAGCACCATGTTCAGCGCCTTTTGGACGTAATCTTTTACGCTTTTCAGGGAAATCTTTGAGCTCGGTCATAGTGGTTAATAATGTCCAAGCTTTACCATTACGCAGACGTAAGTGTCCATAGCCTTTTGCCACCTTGGTGTTGAAGGTTATCCAAGCTTCTATAACACCATCGTTTTCTACTGCATCTTCTTCAAGCTGCCAATTATATGGTTCAGCCGTTTCTAGGGTATGCGAGAGCATATCTTTAATTTTATCTTGTCCCTCTAATGTCTTGATATTCCAAGTAAATGAAACTAAATCACGCCAATACCCTTCGGCTTCAAAGTACTCAGCTGCTTGGTCTATATCTTTTGTGCGCAAGGCTTGATCAAAACCTTGCAGCCAATTAGTGACTTGTTGGCTTGCGGATAACTCATTATCATGCTTTTGAGTAGTCATAAAATTCCTCTCCATGGTTATTTTTATTTACTCTATTGCTAAGCTTCATGTGCAGCAGTGAAAATTCACTAAACACCAAATAGCATACTTTTCGAAGTGAATCGAAAAGTGTGAGCTTTTGATATCAGTGAGTGTCATTTCAAAACAGAAAGTTAATACACTTAAGAAAAAGAATATTCTCTATGGATAGTAACTCCTTATAAGAGCTATAGCCTTTAAGACTATAGCTCTTATAAACAGATGTTGTCAATTCTAGTGTATGGTTGTTCTATCATCTATTAGCTATCCTGATAAAATGTAGTATTTATATAGTGAGTCCTAAATAAAAAGAGTACAGCTTTTACGGCGTGCTACTGGTATAAATTTTCTTTGCTTGCTGTGCGACTGCGTCACTGTTCGATGCTGCATAAAATTCATCCCAGTAACACTGTATTTGTTTTAAATTGGATCGACTATACTCATTTTCGGTTGGATTGCTTTGGGTGATTTATGGTGAGGGTGAGCTGTATTATGTGCCAACTACGGGTGTTATCTAGTTTGTAGATTAACTATTAACTATTTATTAAGTACAGTTGTTCATATACTCTGCTTCTGTTAAGTCTGGGTTACGACAGTCTTTCAATCCATCATACCCATCGTCATAACGTGAACGTTCGATAATGAATTTACGTAACTCACCCTCTTGACTACCATCAAGCGTGAAATCATTCAATAAATCTATCATGTCTTGTGATGTTTCTATGTCATTGTCAACGAGATAATCAATGCGGGCCGCTTGTGCGGGTGTTAGTGATTCGGTTATTTGTACAGCGTGGGCACCTGTACCATTATTGTAGTAGTCCTCATCATAAAAACTATCAGTGTCGATATTACTATTTCCAATATCAGCTACTTCTTCACTATCAATAATGCCGTGAAAGACATCTTCAAACTCATCATTTTCAGTGGTATATATTTCATCCTCTGCATCAGCCCAGTCTAAGTCAGCGACAGATGGTTCTTCGACTGTATTATTAGACTCTTTATCGTTTAAGTCTAAGGGAAAGGCAATCCTTGTGACTTTCCAGCTAAGGCCGTCTCTATGCATAATCACATCTAATGACTCTTTATCAGCATCATCAAAGATCTGAACTTTGAATCGATTAAATGACAGGTAGCCGGCTTTATAATCAATATACTCATTTTTGGCTTCAGGCTTATCTTCAGAGGTGTCATTATTTAAGTCAAAATCTAGTTTTTGCCCTTGAAGCATTAATGCAACGCCATCGGGTGTGACTACACTGTCTATAATTGGGTCTATCATCGCAGTGGCTAACATGGTGCCCAAAGCCTCAAAGCCATCTTGCTCATCACTTGAAGCAAGATCCTTAAGCATAGCGGCTTTGACTTGATCCTTCATACTTTGTTTCACATTAGGGAAGTCAATGTACCCCGAGAGCTTGTCTGCATCTCCTTGTACAGCAGCATTTTTAATATTGTTCAACGCTATATAGGGTGATGCATAAAGGTAGATTGCAAATATAACAAGCAAGCCCGCTAACCAAGGCAAAAGTTTTTTCAAAAAAGCTCTCCTAAAATATGGATGAAATGAGTTATTAACCTATCGCGCACAAGATATAGTCGGAGCACTTTGAAACCGCTACGGTGTTACCCGCTCTAGAGGTACTTAGTGTACTATCTGCGGTCGGTCGCCTTGTAGCGACTTAATAATCGTTGAAATTCTGGTGTATACTTACAAAGCAGTGATTTTTAGCAAGGAATATTAACATTGCTTGACATATAAAACAATTTGATAGAGTGTGATTGGCTAACTCTTGAACCTTTGTAAAGAAAATACTAAAAATAGCTGATAGCATATGTGGCCAAAGTATCGCCACAATCACACTCATTGCTCATATTTATCTAACAATCTAATAATAGTCAAAGCATAGTCAAAGCATAGTCAAAGCATAGTCAAAGCAATGACATAAACCTTTATTTAAGAAAAGAAGGAAGTTAAAGAAACATGGCTAAAACACCTGCAAATAAGAACGACCAAGCCAAAGATGGTCGCTTTGAAGAAGCCCTTTGGGATGCTGCTAATAAATTGCGAGGTAGCGTCGAATCATCAGAATATAAGCACATCGTCCTTAGCCTGATTTTCTTAAAGTTCATCAGTGATACCTTTGAGCAGCAGCGCCAAAAGCTCATCGATACAGGCTATGAGAAGCACATCGACATGGTGCCTGCTTATACCAAGGATAACGTGTTCTATTTGCCAGAGGAGAGCCGTTGGAGTTTCATTCAGCAGAATGCCAAGCAAGAAGATATCGCGCTCAAGATTGATACGGCGCTTAGCACCATTGAGAAGACCAACCCATCACTCAAAGGCGCATTGCCTGATAATTACTTCTCTCGTCTTGGTTTGACTGCTAGTAAGCTTGCCGCCTTGATCGATGTGGTCAATAACATCGATACTATCGGGAATCCTGAGGAAGATACTGTAGGGCGCGTATACGAGTATTTCTTGGGTAAGTTTGCCGCGACTGAAGGCAAGGGCGGTGGTGAGTTCTATACGCCTAAATCGGTGGTCAACCTCATTGCAGAGATGCTAGAGCCGTATCAAGGCAAAATCTATGACCCCTGCTGCGGTTCAGGCGGTATGTTCGTGCAGTCCATCAAGTTCATCGAGAGTCATCACGGCAATACCAAAGACGTGTCTATCTATGGGCAAGAGTACACCAGCACCACCTACAAACTCGCGAAGATGAACCTTGCTATTCGTGGCATATCTAGCAACTTGGGTGATGTGGCTGCCGATACTTTCTTTAAAGATCAGCACGAAGATCTCAAAGCCGACTTCATCATGGCAAACCCACCGTTTAACCAAAAGGATTGGCGCGCCGCTGATGAGCTGGTCGATGATCCGCGCTGGGCAGGCTATCCGACACCGCCGACGGGCAATGCCAACTACGCATGGATATTGCACATGATATCTAAATTGTCTGAGCATGGGACTGCGGGTTTCGTATTGGCAAACGGTTCGATGTCTACCACCACCAGTGGTGAAGGTGAGATACGCCAGCAAATCATCGAGAATGACTTGGTCGATTGTATGATCGCGCTACCGGGACAGCTGTTTTATACCACGCAAATTCCGGTGTGCTTATGGTTTATCAGTAAAGATAAACAAGCCAAGTCAGCACATAGCCAAGCTCGCGGCTTGCGTAATCGTAGCGGTGAAACGTTATTCATTGATGCGCGTAATATTGGCGCGATGATTAGCCGTACTAATAAAGAACTCACAAAAGATGATATCGAAGCAATTGCTAAGACGTATCATGCGTGGCGCGGTGAGAAAGAAGCTGGCGGTTATGAAGCCTATAGCGACGAAGCAGGCTACTGTAAATCGGCAAGCCTTGATGATATCAAAGCCAATGACTATGTACTGACTCCGGGGCGTTATGTCGGGGCTGCGGCAATAGAAGATGACGGCATCTTGTTTGAGACTAAGATGTTAGAGCTAAGCCAAACGTTATATGCGCAGATGCAAGAATCATCAAAATTAGATACAACCATACGTCAGAATTTGGAGGTATTGGGTTATGGCGAATGATTGGGAAGTTGTGAAATTTAAAGAGCTTTATTTAATTCCGTCTAGAAATGGTTTGTCTAAACCAAAAAAAGTTAGAGGAGAAGGTGTTAAATTTATCAATATGGGAGAAATTTTCAAGTTTGATAGGATGTTTAATATTCCTACTGATAGAGTCCCTGTAAACAAGAAAGAGTTTGATAGTTCTGAATTGAGAAATAATGACTTGTTATTTGCTCGCCAATCATTAGTGCTATCGGGCGCAGGTAAATGTGCTATTTTTCTTGGTGATAATGAACCTGTAGTTTTTGAGTCTCATTTAATTAGGGTTAGACCAGATGAAAAGAAAGTTTATTCAGAATACTTATATTACTTTTTCAAAAGTCCTCAAGGTCGTTCTGAAATATGGTCGATAACCGAACAAGGGGCTGGTCAATCTGGCATAAGAGGTTCTGATTTAGAAAATGTTAATGTTCCGATGCCATCGCATCAAGAACAAAAAGCCATTGCTCATATCCTCGGTTCCTTAGACGACAAAATCGAACTCAACCGCCGAATGAACGAGACGCTAGAAGCGATGGCGCAGGCGTTATTTAAAAGTTGGTTTGTGGATTTTGACCCCGTGATTGATAATGCCCTAGCAGCAGGCAAGCCGATTCCTGATGAGCTGTTAGATCGTGCCGAGCAACGTAAAGGGATTGAGAAAAAAGACAGCCCAGATATTCAGAATTTATTTCCTAATGAGTTTGAGTTTACTGAGGAAATGGGCTGGATTCCCAAAGGCTGGGTAAATGAACCTTTATCTAGCTTTATTGAAAAGTCGAATACTGGCGCTGATGCCATACAGAAAGCTCCGATAGTAGATTACGATACTGGTATAAAATGCGCTCGCATTGGCGATTTTAGTAACAATAGGGATATTGCATCTTGGGGGTTCTCCAATGTAACAGCTGAAAATTTTGAAAAATTTAAACTGTTAAAAGGGGATATCCTAATAACACGTACAAGTATTTTAGGACTAAGTAAGATTATCCTCGAAGACTTAAGTGCAGTTTATAATAATGGTCTAATTAGAATACGAGTTAATACTAACCCTATATATGTATATCAAGCATTTCAGACTAAAGAGTTTAGAACTTATATTGATAGAATCACTGGAGAGTCTTCAACTCGTCCAAATATGAAGATAAGCTATTTATTAGAATATCCATTACTACACCCCAGCACAAAGTTACTAAAAAAAGCCTCGAATATTTTTAGTGACAGTTTAGTTAAAAGAAAAGAGCTGGATTTGCAAGTAGAGATAATATCCAAACTTCGCGACACTCTTTTACCTAAATTAATATCAGGTGAGTTGCGTATCTCAGACGCTGCGGCACTTGTGGATGAAGCTATATAGCTTTTGACAGTAAACGTTTATCCCAAAAATACAATCATTAATGGAGTTTAAGATGAAGAAGCTTTTACTTAGTTTGGCACTTAGTTTAGGTGCTTTATCAGTAACTCCTGTAATGGCTGCCGCTCCTGCTTTCTCTGCCAGTCAAATGGCTCAGATCAAAATCAAAGACTTAAGCTTTAAAGAAGTCATGCGTCAGTTTTATAGTGGGCGTATGGGTCAGCAGTTTGTCAATGATGAGGATATTAAGTCCATGCCCAATATTGGCTTAGATAGTGTCGATAGCGATGGCGAAAGAACGGTTGCCGTCATGCATCCTGTCATGACGTATAAAAATACGGCTGGAGAATCCCGTTACTTAGTGACTATCGAAAAAGTTCAAGTCAATAACGGTTCACTGGTGCAGTGTCATGCGTGCGACGCGACGGCTGACTTATACAGCTTTAAAAAACTCAGTAACGGACAGTTTCAATTGGTGAGTCGCACGCCAAAAAACGTTGAGTTCTCGACCAGCTGGGGTCGTGTTGGACTGTATGCTGAAGATGTTAAAGAGGGTTTACAGCCATTAGGGAAAAACCTAATAGGCAGTATATTTATGAATGGTTACAGCTCTACGGGCACAACGGAGAGCTGGTGGGATGTCCTACATTTACCTGAAAACGCCTTTATTGATGTCTATACACTAGGGGATGCAGGTTCAAGCAATGCGGGCAACTATGAAGAAGACTCACCTTTATATTATGACTATGAGGTGACTTTTAAGGTATTACCTGATGCCACCACCTACTACCCGATCAAATTAACTTTTAAAGGCGATAAACCGACTGAAGATTATGAGCGTATCAACAGTGTCAATTACAGCAAAATTATGAAGTTCAATCCTGTAAAAAAAGAGTATCAGTAAAATAACTGAGCTTATGTTTTAATCAATTTGGAATTCAAATATGGCCTATTTAAGTAAAATTGAAGATAAAGTAACCATTAAGGCATTGTTAATATATATTCTTATTAGTATATGGGTGCTTGGTCTAATGATATTTTTCAGACTAAACGAATCCTTTGATGTTTATTATGCTGGCTATGGAGACATGCCTGTAGAAATTCAAAACGACAGTTATGGTGATCCAGTGCCTGTTGAGATAACTAATCACAAGTTAGATGTAGAAGTGACTAATCATGAGCTTGATGTCGAAGTAACCAATAGTTGGTATAACGCAGTTCCAGTTGAACCTCGATAAATTCAGGCTTTTAAGTTGAAAGTAGTTTATAAGATCATACGAGGACGTATCATTGAAATTCACTGAAGACAGGCTAGAACAAGCCATTATCGAGCTACTAGCAGCTGAGGGCTATCCACATAGCGTAGGCGCGGCGCTTAGTTTTGAGACTGGCCGTAATCCTGATGACGTGCTCATCAAGTCTGATCTTCGACAGTTTTTAGCGACTCGCTATAAAAATGACTTGATCACAGAGTATGAGATTGAGTCCATCATTCATAAGCTGGAATACCTTCCGGCATCTGATCTCTACGACACTAACAAAGCTATTATGAAGTTTGTCGCTGATGGTTTTACTCTCAAGCGTGAGGACTATACCCAAAAAGACTTATACATTCAGCTACTTGATTATGAAGCACTGGATAACAATCGCTATCGCATCGTCAATCAGATGGAGATACAAGGCTTTGAGCTGCGTATTCCTGATGGCATTCTTTATATCAATGGCTTACCACTGGTGGTGTTTGAGTTTAAGAGTAGCATCCGTGAAGATGCCACCATGTTTGATGCCTACACCCAGCTGACCACTCGCTATAAGCGCGATATTCCAGAGCTGTTTAAATACAATGCCCTATGCGTCATTAGCGATGGGGTCAACTCAAAAATGGGCTCATTCTTTGCCCCTTATGAGTTCTACTACTCTTGGCGTAAAGTCACTGGCCATGAGAAGTTAGAGAAAGACGGTATCCACTCCTTATTGACCATGATGAGCGGTTTATTTGATAAAGCGCGCTTGCTTGATGTCATCCGTAATTTTATTTACGTACCTGACAAATCAAGCAAGGAAGAAAAAATCGTTTGTCGCTATCCGCAGTACTATGCGGCCACCAAGCTATACGCCAACATCAAGCAGCACATGAAGTTGCTCGATAGTCATGGCAACTTGATTGACGATAATGGCTTACGTGACGGGAAGGGTGGTACGTACTTTGGCGCGACTGGCTGTGGTAAGAGCTTTACCATGCTGTTCTTAGCCCGTCTGCTAATAAAAGACGCGACGCTTGGTAGCCCAACCATTATCTTAATCACTGACCGCACCGATTTGGATGATCAGTTATCCAAAACCTTCACCAATGCCAAGACCTATATCGGCGATGAGAACATCATCAGTGTCGAGAGTCGTGCTGAGCTACGAGAAGAGCTCAAAGGACGTAAGAGTGGCGGCGTATTCCTAACCACCATTCATAAGTTCACCGAAGACTTAGCCCTACTAACAGAGCGTACCAACGTTATCTGTATCTCAGATGAAGCGCACCGTAGCCAAATCAACCTCCAGCAAAAAATCACCGTTACCGAAGATGGCGTCAAAAAGACCTACGGCTTCGCTAAGTATCTGCATGACTCATTACCCAATGCCACTTACGTTGGCTTCACAGGCACGCCGATTGATGCCACCCTTGATGTCTTCGGTCCCGTCGTTGATAGCTACACCATGGTCGAGTCGGTATTCGATGAAATCACCGTGCGTATCGTCTATGAAGGTCGCGCCGCTAAAGTGCTACTCGATAGCAAACAGCTTGATGAAGTAGAGAAGTACTATCAAGAAAGCGCCGACGCTGGCACCAATGAATATCAGATAGAGAAAAGCAAAAAAGCCATGGCGAGCATGTCTACCATACTTGGTGACCCTGACCGCATTAGAGCTATAGCAGAAGACTTTGTTCAGCATTATGAAGCACGAGTCGCTGAGGGCACCACACAAAAAGGCAAGGCAATGTTCGTCTGTAGCAGCCGTGAAGCCGCCTATCAGTTATATAAAGACATAATAGACCTGCGTCCTGAATGGGATGAGGTACGAGCGTGCGAGGAAGGCTCAACCTTATCGGAAAGTGATAAGAAAAAAGTTAAACCTATGGAGCGAGTCAAAATGATCATGACTCGAAACAAGGATGATGAAAAAGGCATGTGGGATAACCTTGGTAATAAAGACTATCGTAAAGAGCTCGACCGTCAGTTTAAAAATGGCAAATCTAACTTTAAAATCGCCATCGTCGTCGATATGTGGCTCACAGGCTTTGACGTACCTTTTCTCGATACCATATACATTGATAAACCTTTGCAAAAGCATAGCCTGATTCAAACCATCTCACGGGTCAACCGTAAGTTTGAAGGTAAAGAGAGCGGCTTAGTGGTCGATTATATCGGCATCAAAAAGCAGATGAACCTAGCGCTCTCGCATTACACTGGCGGTCAGATTCAAAACCTAGAGGATATTCAAAAGTCAGTGGTGGTGGTCAAAGACCATTTAAACCTACTGGATACGGTTTACCATAAGTTTGACTCTAGTCTTTACTTTAATGGTACGCCACTGCAGCAGCTTAACTGCTTAAATGCGGCGGCTGACTTTGCGCTGCAATCTAAAAAGCTAGAAAAACGTTTTATGGATTTAGCCAAGCGTTTGAAGTCTGCCTATGATATTTGCGTCGGTAGCAGTGAGCTCACAAAGGCGCACAAGGACAAGATTCATTACTACCTAGCCATACGTACCATCATCTTTAAAATCACCACTGGCGGCGCACCTGACGTTGAACAGATGAACCAAAAGGTACGTGATCTGGTGAAAGATGCCCTACTTAGTGATGGCGTTGAAGAAATCTTTAAGCTCGGTGACAATACCGATGGTGAGATTGATATCTTCGATGAAGACTACCTAGCCAAGCTTGAAGTGATTAAGCAGCCCAATACTAAGCTTGAGCTACTACAGCAGCTACTCGCTAAAGCCATTGGTGAGCTGAAAAAGACCAACAAGGTAAAGGGCGTTGATTTCAGTAAGAAGATGAATGCTTTGGTCGAGAAGTATAATGACCGTGACGAGCAGGACTTACTACGTGCCGAAGTCATTGGCGACTTCTCTGATGAGATTATCAAGCTATATCACGAGCTACGCGACGAGATGGCATCGTTTGGTGAGATGGGTATCGACTTTGAAGAAAAAGCCTTTTACGACATTCTGCTGTCACTAGCGCATAAGTACGACTTTACCTATCCCGAAGACAAACTGATTGAGCTGTCTAAAGAAGTGAAAAAGCTCATCGATGAGAAGGCTAAATATACGGACTGGAACAAGCGTGATGACATCAAAGCGGAACTACAGTTTGATTTGATGGTATTGCTTGACGCGTGGGGCTATCCGCCAGTTGATTCAAAAGAGGTCTATAAAGAGATATTCGAACAGGCGGAAAACTTTAAGAAGCATAGGGTGGTTTAAGCATAGCAGATATATTTTTGATTTAATCACCTCTTAGTATAGTCGATCCACTATAAAATAAATACAGTGCTACTGGGATGAATTTTATGCAGCATCGAACAGTGACGGAGTCGCACAGCAAGCAAAGAAAATTTATAACAGTAGCACGCCGTAAAAGCTGTACTCTTTTTATTTAGGACTCACTATATGACGTTTAAACTGAACATTTTGATAGCTCGCACAAAGAAAAACACCGCAAATCATAACGATTTGCGGTGTTTTTAGTACTACTATAATGGTACCCGGAGCCGGAACGGTAATTCGTGGTTAAGCATTTGATATATATAGATAAATATTTAAATATGTATTTTAGTACACTTGTCAGTATACTTAAGATTCGTTTTTCAGTTTTATGGTAATTTCGTAACAGAGAATTGATGGCTTCAATCACTACTGAGTTACTAATTGGTTTTTTTATGCTCTTCCAACCTTTTGCTTTATCAGCTTGGCGTTTATCGAAAAAGGATCGCCATCAGCTATTTTATCATCAATGTTGTGAAGATTCTCATCTGAAGCTAGATTACTTTCAGTAGCCTGTAGTTTCGTTAGTGGATCATTACCTTTCATTGTGGAGATATTTGTAGTTGCAATCATAACTTCATGACGATTAATTTCCTCACCAATTGAGTTTTCAGTAGCAGTATCGTCAACGTTATCCAAACTCACAGTTTTATCATCAGATTGGTTCTGTTGAGCATTTACGATTGGCTCGGCATTGTCAGTGCAAACAGAGTCTTCAATATCTGGTGGTAAGTCTAACGCCTTAACCTGAACGTTTACATTTATTATATCATTGCCCTCACAATCGACTAGTAGATGCTCAGGAGTATTATTTTGTACTTGTAAAGTTTGCTCAGTTTCAAACTGACTAATATGAGGTTTCTTATAGTGTCTAAGCCAATTGTTATTTTTTTTATTATAAACTGTAGAGATAGCTTTAAATGATTGTTCTTTTAATGTATGTTTATTGATATATGCTATTTTTGAAGTTTTTGTAGTGGGTTTATTGAGCTTAGTATTAGAATCGATATCCTTTAGAGTCTTTAATCTTGATTTTTGCTTTTGCCATGTATTTTTCATGGTTCTTATAAATTTAGTTCTTGTTTCAAAGGTATAGTGATTTAAGGGTACGGGGCTAGAGATAGTAGTAGAGTTAAGGAAAATAAAAGCCATGTAATCAAACGAAGCTAAGATATGATTGTATCGACTAGCGGTTTCATCAATATCAAAATAAATATAATCACTTGCACCAAGATAAGTATTTAAAGTGTTGTCTTTACTTCTCTTATTCAGCATATATTCATACGCCCAATCAATTTGTTTCCTATCTTTTCTATCTAACCATTCAAGTTCATTATCTCTAATTTTACTTAGAATAAACATATCTCTAAGTGTATTCAGCACAGCTATTTTTTTATGAACTGTATACTCTAATTGGTAATCTTTAGGGTTTATTATTTTTCTAGAGAGATAGTAAATTTTTTGAATAGATGATATCGTGATTGGCTGTCATTATCTCTTCACGAGTAGTTATATATTTTATTCTATAATCAGACGATCTTAATGCCATTATAAACCATAATGTTGCTCTATCTTTTCCATGAAGCCAGCTAATATGACTCTGTGGAATTATAATAGCAGACATCTCAGCTAGCAAATTATCGACTCTAGTAGGTGAGAAATTTCTTATCTCTAAAACAGTAATTAGTTTTTTCTTGCAATTCCTATCATCCTTTACTAGAAAAACTTTTTCTACCGGATTTATTTGATTTAAGTAATATAAACACCAGTATGATTCATGAGCCGTTAGTTGATTTACTTTGCTTGTTATGTATTCTTTATTAGAGATAATTTTATTTAATTTAGGTTCTTCCATAATAAAAATTACATCCATGATTAGAGTATATAAGGATCGAAATCTACCTAGTTCTGCGTAGTCAAAATCAATAAACAAGCTCTATTATATCGCAAAAAATGGTCATCATATACTGTATTTTTGGTCAGAATATTGTCAGAGGATATGATCGCTATACCTTGAGGTTATGGATACTGTACGGGGATTTCTATGCCAAATTACCTTCATTATGACTCTAACTCCATTCGAACCACTTCCTTATACTAAAGGGTAGCTTAGGATTGGATTTAGCTAAATACTCAGCTCTGCTTAGGATATAGTCTACTTTAATACCATGTTACAGATCGGGTATATATATTATTAACACACACACTAGATATGTTTTTCTAAACTGAGAGAGTAGCTCTCAGTAATTATAATTATAAAATTACTAAGTCTTATTAACTTATGAATACAAATTCATAAGGATGATAATCACGATGTATAACTCGGTCAATAACTCCAAAATAATATCAGATGTTGATATTCTCGTTAGAAAGATAATATATCAATGCATTTCGCTTAAGAATGTTAAAAGTGAATTGAATAGGCTGTATTATCCATTTATGACAATTTTAGATGATGAATTAGCGTACTCACAACCAATCAATGCATTTATAAGTACTACCAATGCTATTGTTGGTGATTCCTACCCATTCAACGTTTCATGGAATAATAGTTTGACTGAGAGTTTTATTCGGTTGCTGTTATCTTATAAAAGCCATATTAATTATGACTATAATAAGTGGTACTCACAAGGAATAAGTAATTCCAATAAGCTTGAAAATAGTATAAGAAAACTATTTATTAAAAGATCTAGACTGCTTTTTGTACGTGTTGACTTAAAGTATTTTCAGGAAGTTAGTGACCATATTACTATTTACGATTTCGATGCTCACATGCAGAAACTGCGGGATTTCATAGGTAATAAAAGAACTTGTTTTGGAGACTTGCTTTTAAATGCTTGGTCCTTAGAACAAGGAGAGGAAAACGGTAGTTTTCACTGTCATCTATTACTCGTTTATGATGGCTCAGAGCGTTATAGCGATACGTATTTGGCTATGAAAGTGGGGGAGAAATGGCAAGATATTACAGAAGGGTTAGGGTATTTCTTTAATTTACACACTCCTAATTATAAAAAGCGGTTTGAATATAAGAATACGCTTGGTATAGGCATGATTCATCGGAGTAATATTCAGGAAGTTGAGAATGCCGTCAACGCAGCATTATATTTAACCAGACCATTTAAATCAGATGATAGTTACCAACGTCTTAAAGTAAAGCTACCTGGTATGCGTACCTTTGGTAAAAGCATAAAAAAACAAACTACATAGTTTTTACAGTTCTAGCTTACTCTTGATTTTAGTGATACATCAAGTGATATAACCCATCATTTTAAAAAATAAATATTGTGTTCGCCAGAAAGATATTTATTGAGAAAAGTAATGTTGTTATAGGTTTTTCTTAAATTTAGTTTAACAAAACTAATTTTAAATAGATTGGCTATATTAAAATAATTTTAAATATATATTATCCCTATGAGATCAGTCAGGAAGCATCGCTCTCCTGACTGTTTAACCCCAATCCATCCTAATTAAAGGTCTGCTTAATCGCAGGCCTTTTTTTATGCGCAATCTAAAAGGAGCTATTTATGAGACCCATTTGCCCACACTGTCATTCAGCGAACGTCAGAAGCACTACGGATACTGACAGTCCTTTTAATATCTTCGAGCAACTGTGCTCACAATCTGCCCTATCAGGTCTTGGTGTAAGCATCTGTAGGTACTACAAAATCAATTCAGCAATTGGTGTAGTGGTAGGTACTGCACTGGCTTCTGCGATTAGCTTGGCTAAAGACAAGCTACAACAGCCACCCTTACTCGTTTTGGCAGTAAAGCCCAGTTATACCTGCAATACCTGCTCAAGAACTTTCAGCATTTAACCTATCTATATAACCCATAATTCTAATCAAATCTAAAAGGAAAAATCATAATGGCACATTTAATCGAATCAATGGCATACGTTGGCGAAACCCCTTGGCATGGTTTAGGTAATGAGCTGGCTCCCAAGCAGTCTATCGAGATCTGGGCAAAGCAAGCGGGTATGGATTGGCGTATCGAATCATCAGACGTCAGCTACATGGCGAATAACGATAAAGGGCATAACCTGATTCTGCCCTTTGCAGAGCAAAAGGTGTTGTATCGTAGCGATAACTTTGAGCCGCTATCGGTGGTCAGTCAGCGTTATCAAGAAGTACAGCCGCGTGAGATTTTAGAATTCTATCGTGATCTTACCGAGCAATCCGACTTTGAGCTGGAAACGGCAGGCATCTTAAAAGGAGGTCGTAAGCTATGGGCATTGGCTCGTACAGGGCAGTCAGCAACGCTTAAGGGTAAAGATGTCAGTAATGGCTACTTGCTTCTTGCAACCGCTTGTGATGGCACGCTAGCGACCACAGCACAGTTCACATCCATTCGTGTGGTGTGTAATAACACGCTTGCTATCAGCTTAGCGAACGGTTCAGGAGGCATCGTTAAAGTACCGCACAGCACCTCGTTTGATGCGCAAAAGGTCAAGCAGCAATTAGGCGTATCGGTGAAGCAATGGGATGAACACAGCTATGAGATGAAGCAGTTATCAGAGCGCCGTGTTACTCAAGCAGAAGCTGCTAATTATCTTAGCCGTGTATTTAACGATCAGGACAATGACATCATTCTTTTTAACAGCGCTAAGAAAGAGAAAGACGCGGTGCCCAATGCCAAGGCGATGAATCAGGTGATGAACATGTTTAACGGTCAAGGTCGCGGAGCCGATCTTGATGCTGCCAAAGATACCGCTTATGGCTTGCTATGCAGCATCACTGAATACGTCGATCATGAAAGACGGGCGATGTCGAGAGACCATCGATTAGACGGCGCTTGGTTTGGCTCTGGCGCTAAACTTAAACAAAAGGGCTTAGAAGAGTCGCTGCTGATGTTGGCTTAACCAGCCACATTTAAAATCTGACAACACAATCAACCACGCCTTCGAGCGTGGTTTTTTTATGCCGTCTTTTTAATAAACAGTATTAACCAATAACAAATCTAACGAAGGAGTTCACCATGAACACAATCGCTTTAAACCATATCGCTCAGCTAAGACAAACCAAGCGTGTAACCGTTAAGGTAAAAACGCCCATCACCACAAAAACCAATATAGATAGTGAAACGGTAAAGCCGTCTGCCACTCAATCAAACACCGCAAAACGTCTGGTCAATACCAAAACGCTCAGTCATGAGGAATGGCTACAAGTTCGCAAGCAAGGTATTGGTAGTAGTGACGCAGCAGCAGCTTGTGGTATTCATCCGTATCTCTCTATGCTTGAGCTGTGGATGATCAAGACCGGTCGTTTGCACTC
Source organism: Psychrobacter sp. H8-1 (assembly GCF_904846575.1). NCBI lineage: Bacteria > Pseudomonadati > Pseudomonadota > Gammaproteobacteria > Moraxellales > Moraxellaceae > Psychrobacter > Psychrobacter sp. H8-1. Next base: position 1,803,911 of record NZ_CAJHBG010000001.1, on the reverse strand, counting down.
ACACTTAGATGACGATATTGATGGCTATTCTCCCTTGTACTGGGGCAATATCTTGGAGCCTATGGTTGCTAAGTATTATCAGCAGCACACAGGCAATAAAGTTCGGCGTGTTAATGCCATCTTGCAGCATCCTGATCCTGACAATCACTTTATGCTGGCTAACTTAGACTACGCCATCACAGGTAATGAAGAGGTGCAAATTCTTGAGTGCAAAACCGCAGGGGAGCATGGCGCTAAGCTCTGGAAGCATGGCGTGCCTTTGTATGTCACTTGCCAAGTACAGCATCAACTGGCAGTCACTGGTAAACAGGCTGCTCATATCTGCGTGTTAATCTGTGGACATGAGGCGAAGATATTTAAGGTTGAGCGTGATGAGAAGCTGATTGCGTCCATCATCGAGCATGAGCGGCTGTTCTGGCAATACGTGGAGACCGACACCCCGCCAACGCCTGATCACTCTGAATCAGCAGCTCGTGCATTAAAGCTGCTTTATCCAACTCCTGAGCCCTCAAGCAAGGTTGATTTGCGAGATGATGATGGTGCCAATAAGTTATTTGAGCAACTGCTGAGTTATCGTGATTACATGCAAGAGCTAGAGCAGCGCCATGATCAGGTTAAGCACCAGCTGCAAACACTGATTGCCGATAATGAAGTCGCTGTGTTCGATAAAGGCGCAATCTCTTGGAAACGCTCGAAAGATAGTATTGGTTTGGATAGCAAGGCCGTTATCACAGCGCATCCTGAGCTGTTAGCTAAATTTAGTAAAACTAAGCAAGGCAGTCGCCGCTTCGTCATCTTAAACGACTAAGTCGAAACCTACTACATTTAACCAAAACAAGCGCATAACTGCCCACCCTAATCGGTGGGCTTTTTTATGGCTAAACACATTTTATTAAACCTATAAGGACTATCATCATGATTAAAGGTCTAACCATAACCCCACCAGTTTTAGGCCGTATCAGTATTGGACGTGTCATTCAAAAAGATGGTAAGCGTTTGCCTGCTAAAGACGATCAGTTCACTATCACCAGTCAAGTTCAAAATAAGGATGGCTGGATTAATCATCCACTCGATGAAAAGCTACGCGCAAATAATGACGGTAAGCTGAGACAAATACCTGTGCGTATGTTGTTCAATGATCCTGAGCTTAATTTGCGAGCAGAATATACCTTGTTTGATCGTCAAACTGGACGCCCGCTATGTGTGGGTGACGGTGAGCAGTGCCAACGCCGTACAAACAATGGCGTGGAAACACTGCCTTGCCCATCACCTGATCGTTGCCCATTAGCGCAAGGCGGTGCTTGTAAGCCATATGGCAGGCTCTACGTCAATCTGTCTGAGGACGATGAGCTAGGTACGTTTATCTTTCGCACCACAGGCTTTAATAGTATTCGTACATTAGCCGCACGGCTGAGCTACTTTGCTGCGGTGTCAGGTAATAAGCTGTCGTGTTTGCCGTTGCAACTCACCTTAAGGGGTAAAAGCACCACGCAAAGCTATCGTACGCCGATTTACTTTGTTGATTTAACGCTGCGTGATGGTGTGACACTAAAGCAAGCAGTGCAAGATGCACAGGCAATTGATGCGGAGCTTAGCGAACACGGCTTTGATCAAGCCGCGCTAGAACAGGCTGCAAAACAGGGTTACGTCAATTCATCCTTTGAAATTGATAATGATGGTTTGTTAGACGTGGCTGAAGAGTTTTATCCCATGCAGACAGATGACGTTAGCAATAGTCAGCAGGGGAATTATCAGAACGGGTTAGCCACTCATAACGTGACTAGCATAGAGCAAGGGCTACGGCAAAGCGTGACGGCGGTGAGCTAAAGTAATTGAGGAAGATATGCGGCGTAAATTAGTTAGGTTGAAACAAGCGATTTTAGGTCGCTTGTTTTATTTCTTATCGGTTTATTTTTAGTGGCTTAATACCTAGGTTAAGTCTTACAATGTGCTAGTTCTTCATAACGGCATATTAAAAACAGATTATTACTGTTTAACGTAAGGATAGCTAAAATGGATTTAGAAAAGACAATGGCATTAAGTAATTCAGTACAACTGTCTAAGAAAATATCTAAAAGAATTGCCAATCAGACTGAACGTTATTTACAGAGCTTTGGTGAAGATACGGTAACCACAAAACCTCTTAAAAATGTATGGGATGATATTTGCTATAAGTTCCAAACAGAAGAATTTTGCGGCAAGGTTTACGAGTCCATGGTTGTAGAATATGTTGGTTCACTGGTCGATGCTTTAGAAGACTATGAATTTAATGCCCTCTACCTTCAAATTGAAAGCCTGCGTACGATCCTAGCTGATTCAGCTAAGAGTACGCCATCAGACATAGATGAACACAGTCTTATCAGCATGCGTTTTTTCAAAGATCGAGTTATTTTATATCTCATTGAAGAGTATATTTATAAACGGGCTAAAGGCTACACAAACAAAAGGCTTAGGAAAGCTCTAAATAGTTAAGATAGTCGTGTATGTAACTTATTATTAAAAGTATTTTTGACACAAAAAAAGGAGCTGAATCATCAGCTCCTTTTTATTACTCTATGTTATTACTCTATGCATAAGGTCTATCGGACGATATAAGTCTCATAAAAAAATACAGGACTCCCTGACTGTATGAGAACAGATGTTCCCATACAATAATTCGGAGATAATCATGGAAAATTTAAACGCAGCACAGCCAGTAATCGAGCAATGTAATCACATACCACAACTACTGAGTATTAAAGATGTTGGTAGCTATACTGGTCTTAGTCGTTCTACGATTTATGAGATGGTTAATGAAAATTCTGATCGTTATGACCCAACATTCCCTAAGAAGGTACAACTGACACAGGTAAGAGTAGTGTGGGTAGCAAGCGAGATTGCAGAATGGATTAATACGAAGATTGCAGAACGTTCAGTATAGATTTATCTGACCGCCCTAACTTTAAAAGTAGGGCGGTTTATTTTTTTGTATTATGAGAGGTTTCTTAATCTAATACACTAAGTAATATGAGCTATGCTGAAGAAACCGTACAACTAAACTTGGTAAACTAAGCACAATTATAGGAGTTTACCATGACCAAGAAATTAAGAACCTACAGTAACGAATTTAAAGCTGAAGCTGTCAAGAAGATAGCAGATAATAATGGCAATATCTCAGCTACTGCAAAGCAGTTAGGTATTGCCATGCAAACGCTATCAAACTGGCATAACAAAGCCAATCAAGGCAAGCTTGTTGGCACAGAGCAATATGATCCTGACCTTATGAGTGCTCTTCAAGAAATAAAGCAGCTCAAGCGTCAGCTCAAAGTGGCTGAAGAGGAGCGCGAGATTCTAAAAAAGGCGACCGCGTACTTCGCGAAAAACAGCCCGTAAAGTACGCTTTTATCAAAGACAATCGTCAGATATTTAGCACCACTACTATGTGCCGTGTATTAAGCGTTAAGCCCTCAAGCTACTACGATTGGCTAAGTCGTGACTTAAGCGAGCAGCAGATACATCGTAATCAGTGCGAGTTACTGGTTAAAGCTGCGCACAGTGAAACCAAGGAACGCTACGGCTTTGAGCGTCTACAGGCGCACCTAAACGGGCAAGGACATGATATCAGCCCTTACATGGTTAGAAGCATTAAAGAGGAGCATGGCATCAAATGCCGTCGCCACAAGCGCTTTAAAGTCACCACTGACTCAAACCACAACAAGCTGGTCTATGACAATGTTTTAGATCAGAGGTTTGACGCTAAGCGTCCTAACGAAGCATGGGTCAGCGACATTACCTATATCTGGACTGCTGAGGGCTGGTTATATTTAGCTGGAGTGAAAGATTTATACACCAAAAAGCTTGTCGGCTACGCTATCAATAAGCGCATGACCGCTGATTTAGTATGCCGTGCACTCAATATGGCAATCAAGAACAAACGACCTACTCAAGGACTGATTGTTCATTCAGATAGAGGTAGCCAATATTGTAGCCATGCGTACCATAAGATTATCGAGCAGCATAAGTTTACAGGCTCAATGAGCGGCAAAGGTAATTGCTATGACAACGCACCTATAGAAAGCTTCTGGGGCGTCTTGAAGAATGAGCTAGTATATCATCAAGATTATAAAACGAGGTTTGCAGCCACTAGCGATATCATTGGGTATATTGAGCTGTATTATAATCAGACTAGGATTCAAAAGGGCTTGGGCTATCGAGCGCCAAGACAGGTGTGGTTTGACTACTATCGTCAGGCTGCGTAATTAAAATCTCCCAAGTTTGGTTCTACGGATTTGACAGCATGGGTCAATATACTTTAGGCAGAAGAAAAGGCCTCAGCCACTTTGTGTTTACAATTAAAGTTTTATCGCAATTAAAAGGCTATTTCATGCGCAAAATCTTGTTAGGAAAAAATTGTGTAGGGTGGTACTTGGCGTTCATAGAAATAGGCAAATAGTCTTTCGAATAAAAGACTATTTAAACAGGCTAAAAGACTATTTAAAGATTCTTCAAAGACTATTTTTCACTATTAAACATATATAAAACAAGGATTTAAGGGTCTCTCTAGAGAGGTGATAAAAATATTTATCTTATTAATAATCATCTATCACTATCTTGATCAAAAGCAGCCGCTAGTAGGGCGCTGTAAGGGGTCGCCTCATTCTCATGCATATAGATTTAATAGGATGACGATGAATGGCTACTTCTTAGGTGTGCCGAGTTATTGAATGCACATAAACTAAGCTATTTACGTATATCTTACTTCAATAAAAAAGCCACCTTGCGTAATGCTAAGGTGGCTTGGTTTTTTACTAGGTCATGGATACTTTATCCAACCAGCTTTAATAACTCATCAAAGCTGTCAATCACACCATACTTTACAGCTTGACCTGCAAGGCTGTTGTCCTCACTGGCTTTTAAATTTAATGCATCAAAGAAACATTTAGCACTCTCTATCCGATACTTTTCTTTTTCACGCAAGTCTGCATCGACCATTGAACCTTTAGTTTCAGCGACAAAATAAATATGACGCACTTTGCCTTCGTTGAAAGCAATGGCCCAGTCAGGATTGTAGTCGCCCACTGGGGTTGGTATTTTGAATCTATCAGGCAGCTTGGCATATACCGCTACATCATCAATGGCACCTTCGAGCTCCTGAGCAAAGCGCCTTTCAATGCTCGAGTCAGTTGCTACATAGTCAAAGACGTGTCGGCTAACCTTTAGCGAGTCACTAGGAATTTTTTGATTAGACATAAAAATCTCATTAATCGGGTAGGTCTGGTCGGTCGTATAATAAGTAAGTCCTTGGATAACCATCTTGATACGTGCTTCGTTGATAAGGCGAGCTACCTCACGGATGAAAGCCTCAGGGTTATTTTTGAACTGCGCAAAAATACCGTTATTAATACCTTTTAAAATAGTCACGATACTACGACGGGTGAGATCAGTTTGTTCACTCAGTGAGCCTATCAAGTCATATTTTACTTGTGAACGTATAGAAACATCTGCTGATTCAGTCGAGGTAGTAGGGCTATCAAATGACTGCCTAGCGGTCAATTCTTCATGAGTAATAGTATCGCGCTGAGTAGATTGAGCGAGCTTATAGCTAAGTGATTCTACAAAGTTATTATTCCTTTGCTTTGCGGCTGCTTCAACGGATTGAATGCTCTGCGCTATAAGTTTTTCACTATCGATCTGAATCTCAAATACTGCCTTATGATTAATAAGATTCCATAACTCTAAGAATTCTTTTCTCTTGATGTTGTTCTCATTAATCGGGTTATGCGTGGTTTTGTTATCATTCTCGGTCATACCTTCAAGGTCTTTGGGATTAAAGATACCGCCGATTAGTTTTACTATTTGATTTGTTAAAGGTGCAAGTGCCTCTGGTAGCGGTGCTAAGCTGTCATTATTGACGGCTTCATGATAGCTATCCGTGATATGATTATCAAAATCTATGTAATCATTTTTAATAAGATAATGGACAATCATATCAGCATCACGCTCGCTTACCTCATGCTTGCTACCATTATCTAGCGTTAGTACTTTATTATAAAAATAGTCTTTGGTTGCCTTTGTGGGGCGACTAGACAAGGCTGCTGCCAACTCTTTTTGCAAGTTAGTCACAAAGTCGGTGTAGCTTTCATTAGTGACTACAGTAAGATTGTTTATAAGATGAATATCACCTTTGGATAAATGGTTGGCATCCATACGCATACCGTCTTTACGTACTGCCAAACGTAGACCACGACCTACTTCTTGACGGCGAGAAATGGTGTTTTCTGAATGTTTTAAGGTACAAATGACAAATACGTTAGGGTTATCCCAGCCTTCTCTTAGCGCAGAATGTGAGAATATAAAGCGAACATTTTTCTTATGACGAGTCTCTTCTGAGTCATGTGGCTCCGGAAATGACAGTAAGCTTTCTTTATCTTTTAAAATAAGATCGTAAGCATCGATATCATCTGTAAGACTGACTTTACCGCCCAGCTCTTCATCTACAAAGTTTTTGGTTGTAGGATCAACCATATGCTTATTTTTATCCAATGAGAAGTAGCCATTATGAGTGCGATCGACGTCGATCTCACTTAGATAGTTAAGATAAGCATCGTTTTCTATATTTAGACCTACCATCTCATTGACCAATTGTTGATACTGCTCAACGAATATCTGCGCATACTCTCCATCAATACGATTGCCTTGGTCATCGTACTGACGGTATTTTGCTACTTCGTCGATAAAGAATAAGCTCAGTACTTTCAGTCCTTGATCAAAGAGCAGGCGCTCTTTATCTAAGTGAGCGCGAATAGTCTCTCGTATCTGAATAGTACGCATTAGCTGCTCGTCGATTTGACCGAGTGCCTCACCGACGTGGATTTTGATACCATTAGTAAAAGTCAAAGACTGATCGCGAGCGTCTATTTCAGCGACGACGTAACGGTCTTTGTACTGTGCAGCTTGGTTGGATAGTGTGTAGAGGTCATCGCCTTTTTGGACACGGCGAACACGACGCTTGACGCCTGTTTTGGTTTTTTCTTCGATATCAAGCCTAGCCGTAGGGTCGGATGAAGACACTTCTATATCTTGTAGATACAAGTAGCTATGAGCGCCAGACAATCCTTTGACTTCAACCCCTTTGACGGTAATCTTTTTAACCAGCTTTTGATTGTAGGCATCTAGCGCGTCCAAGCGATAAACCAGATTGTATTCACGCTTATGTGTCGCTGAATAACGCATGATGAATAAAGGATTAAAATAACTCAGGCTCTCTAACGTGTTCTTAGACTGCATTTTCTGAGGTTCATCCAGAATAAGGATAGGGCGGTTGCGACGTATCACATCAATAGGGCGACGTGAGCCAAAGTCATCCATTTCAGCATAAATCTTACGGGCGGCTTTATTGTTAGCGCCTTGCTTTATGGTATTAAAAGCTTGAACGTTAATTATCATTGCATTAACGCTAGCGTCTGAGCTAAAGGTTTCAAGCTCATGTAACTGGTCAGAGTTATAAATAAACGATCTGGGCTTTTTGCCAAACTCTTCTTGGAAGTGGTTAGCCGTCATCTCAAAAGTTTTTGCCACACCTTCACGGATAGCAATACTCGGTACGACGATAATAAATTTTGACCAACCATAACACTTATTTAATTCCATCATAGAGCGGATATAGCAATAGGTCTTACCCGTACCCGTTTCCATCTCAATGTTTAGGTTGATAGCACTAGTGGTTAGGTTCTGTCCTTTACCACCTTTAGTAGAGGTGTCATCCGTGATTAGCTCAGATGACTGTGGTAAGCCTTGGCTTGCCTGCACACGTTTTATGTTCTCTAATACTTTTGAGGGGTCGTCAATAGGCGCATTGGCATAGCCGATATGTAGCTCATCGAATAATGAGGATTGCCCAGTGCTAGCCAGCTCGTCATTGGTGAATAAGGATAAGTTTTCGCCTTTTGGCTCAGGTAATAGGTTTTGCTTACCTTGGTCATAGTATATCGCTGCGCAATCCCTTTGGGTTGTCCGATAAAGCAATCTGCAACCGCATTAACCGAGTCAAGCTGGTATTGAAGCTCTTTAAATTCAATTTTCATGACTGAGCTCCTTAGATGAATTTCACTTGCGGGTGACAGTTGAGCAAAACGTGCTTTAATATTGGTTTTGTCTTGGTCATGAGCTATTGCCAGCTCGCTTGAGACAAATTTAAGGGGCTTGTCCTTTGATATCTCATCTATTAAATCAGTCGTTAGCGTATCAAAACAAGCGACTAAGCTATCTATACCCACGTAATAGACTGAGCTGCCTTGAATGTCTTTGACATCAATAGGTAAGGATAAAGGCACACCCCAATCGAGCATGACTTGGAACAGCAAGTCTTCACCTGAGCGGTCTTCTTTGATATGCGACTCAAGATTGGCTAAGGTAGCTTGGTCATAGCTGTCAGGTGTGTAGTACACATCCTTCATATTGGTGCTGTCGATTTTAAGTACGCGAAAGCCGATATCGAGGTTTTCGATACCGTCTTTGTCTTGATTGTCTGCTACGATTTTCTTACCTGCTCTGCGTATGCGTTCTTTAGATATTTCAGAGATAGTAGAATAACCTGCTTTATGAGCTTCAGATTTTTCTTCTGTATTCTCATTGATTTGAACCATTACAAATTTGCGATTCCTCCCGTCTTCAGCATTTAGTTGCATTACAGCATGGGCAGTGGTTGAAGAGCCAGCAAAGAAATCAAGAATAATATCTTCTTCTTTTGTAACTGAATCAATTAATTTATTAGCAATATAGACTGGTTTAGGATTATCAAAAGGCATATCCAATGCCCTGTCACTACCACCACAATATAATAGAGATGGCACGTTTTCGTACAAGTTTTCCTTTAATAAGTATTTTCTACGTGGTTGAGTACTTTCATCCACCCCAAAAATTATGAGATTGTTTTTAAGCAATTCTTTCATTGTTTTTTGTGGATTGCGCCATCCTTTATCTGGTATAGGGCATGGTTTTCCTGTTATCGGATGAACTAATGGAATGAAGTATTCATCAGGCGCCTTTTTGCTATTAGGCCATGCCATTGATACTGGTTGGAATACTTCACCTTCATCATCAATCTGGTTATAAGCTAGTTCACCACCGCTAAAGATTTGAGTTTTAACCCAGTCTTTGAAGAGAGCTCTTGTACTATCACTAAGACCATACTTATTTATAAGATATGAAGCTTTGGATAATATTTTTTCAGCATTTTCTTTTTTTTGTTTTAACTGACTCTCTTGTTTGAATATATTCCTATTCTTCGCAAATAAAATTATATTTTCATGCTGACTGGCTACATTAATAGAATCTCCTTTAGGGTTTCTTTTGTCCCAAACAATATTTCCTAAACTATTAGCTTCTCCAAAAACCTCATTTAGAATTTTCCCCAGATTAGCATACTCATGTTCATCAATATGAATTACTATCACACCGTCATCTCTTAGTAGGTTTCTAGCCAGTTTCAACCGACTATACATCATGGTTAGCCAGTCAGAATGAAAGCGACCGTTGCTTTCGGTATTGGTCACTAAGCGATTGCCTTCTTCATCGAGTTGCTCTGAACGCGCTAAAAAGTCAGCAGTATCCTCGCTAAAGTCATCTTCATAGATAAAGTCATTCCCCGTGTTGTATGGTGGGTCAATATAGATCATCTTGACCTGCCCTAGATAGCTCTCTTGCAGTAGCTTTAACGCCTCTAAGTTATCCCCTTCTATAAATAGATTTTCGGTAGTATCAAAGTTCACACTCTCATCACGCGCAGGACGTAGCATTTTAGCGATAGGTGAGTTGGCTTCTAGTATCGCTTGACGCTTACCCGGCCAGTCTAACCGATAGCGTTCTTGCCCGCCCTCAACCAACGACTGTGACAGCTCTTGACGTAGCAAATCAAAATCTACCGCCTTTTTTAGATTACCGTGTTCATCCTCTGACTCCGTAATACAGTTGGGAAACAGGGCCATGATTTTTTGCACATTATCATCGACTAGGTTAGGGCTGTGCATGTCGAGAGTATCGCTATCATGTTTGTTTGCTTGTGCGGCGTTGGTCATCTAGGTCTTCCTAAATCTGGTGAGTATGAATGAGGTATGACAATTGGTTGTAGAAATTATTTGTAAATAAGTTTTATTAATGAGCTTTATTGATGAGCTTTATTAATGAGCTGATTGAGCTGCTCTTTAAGCTTGTGCAAACGCATATTAAGCTCAACTTTTCGATTAAATTGAGGCTCTTTTTTGACCTTTTTTTGAAGTTGCTCGACTTGTTTGGTCAGGCTCTCTACTTGCTGCACGTGCTTGAGCTTATCTTCTATACCCATTGTGGTAGTCATAGAGACGGTAGCTGTTGGCTTCAGCTCTGCTTTTGCAACGATACTCACTTCAGTAGAAGGCGTGTTACTCTCAATAGCTTTTGGCTTAATATGTTGACTAGGCGGCTTTGGCGTATCAGTATGCTTATCCGTCACAGCAACACTAGGAATACTAGGCAGCAACTGCTCAATCAAATGAGTATATAAATCAGTCAGATTAAGTATCAGTGGCAAAGGCTTGCGCTGATCATCAGCTAGCCATGCTGAGCTATAGTATTTATTGAGTACAACTTTTGACTTATCTGCTTGGCTAACCCGCTTATAAGTAGCAATGACCTTAACCCGATCGTTATAGACAACTTCAAAAATAACGGGAGTAGGGATGAGCTTATCGATGTACTTGATGATACTTAGGTCTATATCAGCAGTGCGAGCAACAATTCTAAATATCTGCACCTCTTGAAACAGAGTATCGGTTTGAATATTTAGCGAGCCAGCAGAGAGCTTATATGCCCAAGTAATTTTTGCAACTTCATCGATAAACTTTTGCTTAAGCTTACTGTTAGCAGCGCCTTGCTCATAGAGCTTGTTTTTGGGTATGGATCTATCAACGGCAGCTGATTGAGGGTATTGGTATAAAATCATAATTCGCTAGCAGTTCTTATATGTTGAGCATTGTTTGAAGTTAGCTCTTCTACCACAACAAACCCAATAAGTTCAAAGTCATTGAGCTCTTTTATGTCGTTTTTTAAAGCGGTAGTCGTCATGCCGCTGAATAGGCTATCGATATCTTTGTCAGCTTTAACTTCCTTAATGGCTTCTATAGCTAAGTCTAGTAGTAAGCTATAGTGACTCATATCTTGACCGTCAGCGGTGCGCTTATTAAACGTCTTACATACTTCTAATATGGGCTCAGGCTGACCACGGCAAGCCTGCCGTGCCAAGCTAAGCAAATGCTTCGCTTGAGTATAGTCCGCTATGATTTTGCCATCGTTATCAATATACATGAGATAATAAGGGTAGAGCTGGTTGGTTTTTTCACCGTCAGTTTTATGGTTTGTACGACCATTAACTTCAGAAGTTTGGCGTGCTTTCAGAGCAAAAATAACACCAGCAGGTAGTCCTAATCTGTCATTAGCAGGAACGACGGCATGTAGTCCATTAGGCAGTCGCTTTAAGGTGGGATTGGCGTCTATATAGCTCAGTAAATCCATTCGAAAATCGTTGAGGCCTAAATCAGTAATAGATACGCCAGTATTGGCGTCTTCTAAATCTAGTACTTCAGTCTGCATACGTTTTAGTTGTTCATGTCGGTAAGCGATATCATTGGCTTTAGCACTGAGTACGTTATCATCACCTGTACTAGCCATATCGACAATAATCATGCGATTTTCAACGCGCTCACGCAAATTAATGTACTCATCTAGGCTGATATCTGGCCAGTAGTTCACCAGTTGAATTTGATCGTTGGTAGAGCCGATACGATCTATTCGACCAAAGCGTTGAATGATACGCACAGGATTCCAGTGAATATCATAGTTGATAAGATAATCGCAGTCTTGTAAGTTCTGCCCTTCAGAAATACAGTCGGTGGCTATTAAGATATCTATCTCTCTAGTCTCATCAGGAAAGATATCATCTTTCTGTTTAGATCTAGGCGAAAAAAGTGTCAATAACCCTTGCATGTCGTAGCCCTTACGACTGCCAATCATACTCTTAATAGTAGTATGATTTTCACTACCAGTGATTTTAGCAGTATGTAAATTGAAATCATGCAATAGCTCTGGCGCTATATGCTCGTATAAATAATTAGCAGTATCGGCAAAAGCAGTGAATATCAGTACCTTTTGGTTACCAGGATTTATAGGGTTGTTAATTTTATTGATAAGGTGTTTTTTGAGGTGTTGAAGCTTATGATCACGCTCTGGCGTGACCGTACTAATAGTGGCGATTAGTCGTCTGACAACAGCGTAGTCTGCCTTCAAATCTGTGTGCCACTTTAATATATCCATGTCATCAAGATGAACCTTAAGCTTACCACCCACCCAATCATTAGGATTAACTGACTCATCAAGCCCTTCATCATAGGCGTCATCATCGTATCCTGTACTAATATCTATAGATAATAGATCATTACTTTTTCGAGCCTGATACTCAGCGATGCTAGATAAGGCTTGCTCCAAGCGATTTTTTAAGTTGTGCAATGTTAAACGAAACGCATGAACAGAGCTCTCTAAACGTTTGAGTAAGTTGACTGTCATCAAGGCTTGTAAGCTTTTTTCTCTATCTTGTTGTTTGAATTGTCTTTTACCTTCGATCTCAGTGTCATATAGGTCTTCGTATTTCTCTAAAGCGCTAGGAAATATGTATGTAAGCGGTGCATACACAACCATTCTAATTGAGGCTAGCTCTTTGTAAATCTGATTGAAGGCAATACTATTGTCTTCAGTAATGGCACAGCGATATGAAAGTGGCGTTAAGCGTGTCGGGAATTGTCCGACTTCTTTGGTGTCGTAGAAGCGCTGAATATGCTTACGTGAACGTGCAATAGTGACGCTATCTAATAGTTTAAAAAAGTCAAAATCCAGCATATCCAGTATGGCTTTAGTGGTGCGATTCTCCACTGGCAGTTTTGACCAGTTGTTGAAACTTGCCTGAGCATTTCTGAATATAGTGTCAATATCTCGCTTAGTATCGAGCTTATCATCTAGGTTCTTACTATCCCCTTCGTATGCTAACGCAAGCTGATTCTTTAAGTCATTAAAGCGGTTGTTTACTGGCGTAGCTGAAAGCATCAGCACTTTAGTTTTCACACCTTGTTGTATGACTTGCTCCATCAAGCGATCATAGCGAGTCTTCTTATCTTTGAAGTTCTCACGGTTACGAAAGTTGTGCGATTCATCGATAACTACTAAATCATAGTTACCCCAATTGATTTTCGCTAAGTCTATCCCTAGGGTTTCACCGCTATTTCTAGATAGGTCGGTATGAAAAAGCACATCGTAATTGAAACGATCTTTAGCAAAAATATTGGTGGTCAAATTGGCGTTATAGTTAGTCCAGTTGGCACCAAGCTTTTTGGGGCAAAGGACCAAAACGCTTTTGTTGCGTAGCTCATAATACTTAACGACTGCAAGAGCAGTAAACGTTTTACCTAAACCTACGCTATCCGCTAAGATACAACCATTATAGGTTTCAAGTTTATTGATAATGCCTACGGCTGCATCAGTTTGGAAGTTATAAAGCTTTTGCCATATAAGAGTGTCATGATAGCCTGTTAGGTCGTTAGGCATAACGTCTTCATTTAGATCTTCAAGAAACTCTTTAAAAACATTATAGAGTATTAGAAAGTATATACGCTCAGGATCATTCTCTTGATATACCGACTCAATATGGCGAACAATATCGTCAGTAATATCAGTCACCTTTTGCTGATCCTGCCATATTTGATTAAATAAATTCAGGTAGGGTAGCGCATAGTCTGAATCAAACCGATTAACCATGTTTGAGACAGCGTCGCCTTTTTCATAGCCAAGTCCAACAGGGGTAAAGCCTTGGATAGGCATGTAAGTAAATAATGATGCATTGTCTTTAACGCATACAAACTCTTGCATAGGCGCGTTGGTAGTATTTGACTTAAAAACAGCTTTTTTACGTATCCATTCGGCACATTCTTTAGCAATAGCTTTTTGAGTCAGTTTGTTCCTTAGATGAATCTCAAACTCAGTGCCATATAGGCTGTCCTCTCTATTAAACTTAGGAATAATAAACTCACGCTTTTCTTTCTTAAACTTATCAGTGACATCATTAGGTACAAAAGTGGGAGAGGTAAATAAAAACTGCATCCCATCGATATTCTTAAGCTCTTGCTTTAACGCAGCATAAGCATAAATAGAAAAAAATGAGGCTGCTATCTGTAGCTTAGAGCCAGCATGCAGGTTTTCCTTTATGTCATCGCCAAATCTGTGGTTTAAATTGTCTATAAGTTTCATGGGTCAGCTTTTAATTGTGTGATAAATTGGTAGGATAAGAGCTATAACTGTTTTATAAGTAAAACTAAGTTTTTAATAGATACTATATTACTCAATATTATTTCAAATTTCAGTCTCAGGATTTACTCTTAAGCATTTCAAGCACTTTATCTTCTCCCAGCTGATCAATCAATATTTGCAGTTGCGCGTTAGAGTCAGCTTTGGTTTGCGCATCTGCTTTAAACTCTGCTGTATCTCTACCTTCTCTCAAAGCATCTAAATAGTCAGCCCATTTTTGCATCATTTCCGCACGATCATCAATGTACTCAAATCGACCGTAAGCCGTTCCATTAGGATCTTTCGTTGTATGACCCAGTGCCATCTCTACAAGCACTAGAGGGTACTTCAACTGCTCTTGCAGTATGGTCTTAGCCGTCGCTCTAAAGCCATGAGCACAATGTATATCTTTATAACCTAAATCCTTTAGACGCTTATTAGCAGTCGCATCAGAGATAATCTGATGCTTTTTTGCCGTCTGGCTAAAAAAGACATATTCAGTATGGCCATTAATCTTTTGCTGTTCGCGCAATATAGCCACAGCTTGACGAGGTAGGGGAACCACCATGTCCTTGACCATATTTACCTTGCCTTGACCCTTCAATGGCTTTAATTGCCACCTACCAGCCTCTAGGTCTAGATCTGCCCAGCGCATGCGCCTTAGGTCACCGTTACGCACAAAGAGTAAAGCTAATAGCCTAAGGGAATTTATGGTGTTTGGGTCACCTTCTATTGTCTCGATAGCTTTAAGTAATTTAGCCAAGTCCTTCGGTTTAGTAACCGCAGGACGATGACCGTAATTTGACTTAGCCAACTGGCTCTTAATGAGCGCCGCAGGATCGCTCGTACAGAAGCCTCGTGCTCCAGCATAGACAAACACATCACTGGCAATGCCAGCACAGCGTTCAGCCTTGTCTGTGGGCTTACCATCCTTGTTCAATGAGTTTGCTTGAATGTCTAACAGCACTTCAAGCATTTTAGGTGAGGTGATATCGCTGATTGGCTCGTCACCAATATATTTGCATATAAGCTCAAGACGACCTTTCTTACGAATGAGGGTATTGCTCTTCTGAGTCTGATCTAGACTGTCAAAATACTCCCAAGCAAAATGATTAAAAGAGTTTTTAGTTTTACTAATAATACTTTTCTTAATTTCTTCACGATGGAGTTTTGGGTCAATACCTTTGCTCAACAGATTTTCATACTCACGCCAAACTTCACAGGCACGAGCATACGAGATATTTGGATATATACCGATGGAGATAATGCTTTGTTTAGGATTGGAAGGTGGGTAGTATCGATACATCCATGACTTAGTCTCAGTAGGACGTACCATTAGGAAGAGTTTAGGATGATTTTTGACAGCAACGAAGTACTTTCTATCTTCAGGCTTATGGCTGCTGATGCTTCTGTCTGAACTGATCGCTTTTCTTTCCATATCCTAGATCTCCATGAGTAGACTCAAAACTCGGTATACTTGACAGTATACTCAAAGTGCATGGATTAGGATAGATTCATAGGACAGTATGGAACGTCAGATACAACAAAGCCCCTGATATCAGGGGCTTTAGCGACTTCAAAAAGAAGTATAGAACTATATAATGGTACCCGGAGCCGGACTTGAACCGGCACGCTATTGCTAGCGAGGGATTTTAAATCCCTTGTGTCTACCAATTTCACCACCCGGGCAAAACTTGTTTTATCTTTAATGTAAACTAGCTGATAGACCATCTAGTCACTAGATAAGTGGTCGCTATTATAAGCGGTTACGCTAATAATGCAAGCCTAAATTAACGTAAAGTTAATAAATAATTGGAGGCTGGAGTCGGAATCGAACCGGCGTTAACGGAGTTGCAGTCCGCTGCATGACCACTCTGCCATCCAGCCAATCAAGGTGGACTATATTAGCAAAGATAATTTAAATTACAAGTCATTTTTTAGCCAAAACCCAGTTATTTTAGCAAACAGGCGTTTTTAAGCACGCTAACGGTGCCTAGCCGTCATAAAAACACTGAAAATTGATATTTTATGCTTACTGTTTTTAACGCCTACTGCTAGATAATGGTACAAACCATAAGGCCACGCTATTTTGGTCAGCGTGGCCTTACTTAAAAACGCATCATCACTAAACGTATCACCACTAAAGTAGTACTTTGTGACGATGCTTAGGCTTATAAAGATTGCAACCAAGATAAAGGTTAAACAATGTCCTTATTTTGGCGGCGGGCCTTTTTTACATCACGGTAAGTTGCGGTGCAGATAAGTATCAACACGGCCAATGTGAGTGCAGGCCAAATTAAAATGTACAATCCGTATATAAACACATTATCCATATTAGCTCCTTATATAGTATTGGTCAGATGAGAATGACAAATGAGTTAGGCATTGGTTTTTGATCCTAGATTTGCTTTTGGTTTGTCATAATTGCCCACCCGCTTTTTGATCAAGTCAAAGTCAAAGTGCTCATCTCCCATGAGACTGACCACAACACAAACGATCGTACTGACGCCATAAGCGGTCAAAGAAGCGACCAAGACCATGTATTGACGTAAAAACCCTGTCGCATAGATGAGCATCAATATCAAAGTGATGGCAGCGGCAAGCATGCCTATCTTACGACCCAAGAAACCAAACACCATCAGACCGATGACGACAGCCGCACCGACACTTGCCATAACCTCAAAGAATAAAGCAGTAAAACCAGTGATTGGTATGAGCTCAAAACGCGCAATACAAAAGAAAATCAGTGCGACAATTACAGAGGAGGTAAAAGCAACATTGGTCACACGATTCCAGAACACACTGGCAATCACAGGGAAGACCACAGCACCCCATAGAGCACCTACAAATACCAGCATGACCAAAATATCAAGCTTAAAGCTGGCAAATATCAAACCTAAAACAGTGGCAACAATCATGGTCGTACGACCAACGAGTATCATTGTTTTGGGTTTCACCCGACCTTTGGAGATATTTTTACCATAGATATCAGCCATCATAATCGTTGACAGGGCGGACAAATCAGAATCGGCTGTCGATGATAGCGCGCCAATCACCAAAATGAAAAACAGTCCAATAAATACTGGATGTAAATAAGTACTCACCATCTGTGGTATCAAGTTGTTCATATCGCCATTCAGGGGTTCAATACCAACGGTCAGCGCCATGAGACCAATCATACCCAAACCAATGACGATGCCAGCGTAGCCGACAGTGGCTGTTAGAAAGGTGGATTTAATCTTCGTCTTTTCAATGGCAAATAAACGCTGAGTAATAGTTTGGTTACCAATGGCATAAGCCAATACCGCGACAAAATAAGGCGCTCCTTGTTGAAAAAACGCTTCAGATGAAAAGAAATCCTGCTGCTGCAGGGTGAGATTGGGTAGTCCGCTAACCATCGCTGAAGGGCCGCCCATCGAAAACAATATCAACGGAATAATGATAGCGCCAATTGCCATCAGGGCTATGAGCTGCGCAAAGTCAGTAAAGACAGAGGCACGGAAGCCAGACGTTAATGTATAGCTAAGCACGCCAACGCCTGCGACTATCACCCCAGTTTGGAAAGAGAGAGGTGATAGTACGGATACCAATGCACCAGCTGCAGTGAAGTTGACCATCAAGCTAATTAAGCTGCCCATAAGGTTAGATACTGCTAAAATTAATTGGCTTGATGATCCATGGCGAGCATTGATGAGTTCGCCTAATGTGTGTCCATTGGGTGCAAGCTCTCGAAAACGCTTACCAAATGGATAGATGAATAAAATCATCAAGGCGCCCCAAAAACCATAATGAATCGGCCCTGATACCCCATATTTGTATCCAGATGTGGCCGCTGCATAAAAGGACGCCGCCCAGATCCAAGTGGCTGTCATACTGGCCGCGCCCATACCGAAACCGACCCCATGACCTGCTACCATAAATCCAGAGGTGGTCTCCTTGTCTTTTTTAATCAATAAGGACAGTAAGTATGTACCACCATAAAACGCTAACAATAATAAAATAATAGTTAGCGCTGAGAATTGGAACAATGACTCAGTTTTCAAATTGATACCTCGCTATTGTTAACTATAAAAAGCTGACATCATCAAATATAATCTCAGCTCTTGATGATTGAATCAGCAGTCTATCGCTATCGAGAGTGGCAAAATTTGCATTATCAACTGGCCTTATTAACTATCAGTTATTAGAGCCAATCATTGGCGTGAAATCTAATAAGCGTGATGCGCTGGTACAGCTATGTACCAAACTATAGGCGCAGTCTATGGCTAGCGTTTGATAATGGCATTGCCATGATGCTGACAAACGATGCATTTGCATGTCGCGATAATGACTGCATACCAGCATTCATTACGATGTGGATGCTGGTTGATCTTGATAGGCATATTGGCAAAAGTAATTGGCCAACTGCAATTGATACATAAGAAGTAAGATCTATTGAGTTCATCAATAAAACTACAACTATGTTAAACATGTGTAACATTTATGGATAGTAAGGGTAACGTATTACCAGCTTAATCTCAAATCTCTTGATTTTTAGTTTTCAAACTGAATCGCACCGTCATTTGAATGCTTAAAAATAACGATATTGAGATAATAATATTCGCTTGAAGGTATCTATAAAGTAGGTCAGTTTCTGGGTATGTTTTTGCTTAAATCATATTGAATACTAGGCTTTTGGCGGCTAGACAGGTACAATACGCATGTTTAATTTGGTGCTGTTAATGGTTATATATTGATATTATTATGATCAATATATCGATTGACATTCATGTATGTAAAGACATATTTGCATGCCGATACATAGCTATTTCTAGCTAAAAAACCTGCCAGCGCTATTCATATTTTTTATCGCTTTCTCTATTGGAGTTACTATGTCGACTGCCCATGGGTCCGCTACCGTTTTGGACGGCAAAGCACTTGCTAAACAAATAGAACAGCTACTGCGCACACGCGTGGACGCCATCAAAGAAAAGACTGGACGCACACCAAGCCTTGCTACGATATTGGTCGGTGAAGATCCCGCTTCTGCCACTTATGTGCGTATGAAGGGCAATGCCTGCAAACGCGTCGGTATGGATTCTATTCGAGTAGAAATGCCAAGCGCGACGACCACAGAGCAGTTGATGGCTAAGATAGACGAGCTTAATAATAACCCAGACGTACATGGAATCTTGCTCCAGCATCCAGTACCTAGCCATATCGATGAGCGCGCTTGTTTTGAGCAGATTGACCTTGCAAAAGATGTGGATGGCGTGACTTGCTTGGGCTTTGGACGCATGAGTATGGGGGAGTCAGCCTATGGCTCATGTACCCCGCAAGGCATCATGCATTTATTAGCGCATCATGATATCGAGCTTGCTGGCAAGCAGGCAGTGGTGGTGGGGCGTAGTCCTATCTTAGGTAAGCCGATGGCGATGATGCTCCTGAATGCCAACTGCACAGTGACTATGTGTCATTCAAAAACCCAAGATTTGGCTGAGTATATTAAGCGTGCTGATATTGTCGTTGGAGCGGTAGGCGTGCCAGAGCTCATCAAAGCAGCCTGGATCAAAGAAGGCGCAGTCGTCATCGATGCAGGCTTCCATCCAACGGATGATGGCGGTGTCGGCGATATCGAAATGCGCGGCGTAGAAAACATCGCTAGTGCCTATACGCCAGTACCAGGCGGCGTAGGGCCGATGACCATTAATACCTTGATTCGTCAAACGGTTGAAGCGGCTGAGAAATCGGCAGGTCTGATCTAGCCAACCACTCAGCTAAAATAAAAAAGGGGCTAAATATAATATTTAGCCCCTTTTTATATTTAATTTTCTCAAGTGAATGGGTTATGTCGTTGCCAAAAATTATGCCAACTAGCTTACACCAAAAAGTTAGATAGTGGAGTATGTTGAGTGTATGACTTACAACCAACCCAAGCGCTTAAAGTTGTAGTATAAATAGCCGCATAATGAGCCGATGACTAACATGATGACAAGATATGAATATTCCCAGTGCAGCTCAGGCATAAAGTCAAAGTTCATACCATAGATCCCCGCTATGGCTGTCGGTACTGCCAATATACCCGCCCAAGCGGCAAGCTTACGTACGACCTCGTTCTGTCCCATATTGACCATGGCCATGTAGGTGTTCATCACCACGCTCAGCATCTCATTTAAGCCGTTGATGGCATCTAAAGAGTGTAACAAATGGTCATTCACGTCACGGAAGTAGGGTCTGGCTGCTTGCGAAAAAGGCGAGACTAAATCACTGTGGTTATGATTGATAAAAAAACTACAGATATCTTGGACTGGCAAGATAACCGCGCGCATATGTACCAACTGAGACTTCAATCCGTACAAATTGTGCAGCGTCTCTTTATTAAACTCATAAGTAAATATATTACGTTCTTGCTCACGTAAGTAGCTGCCTAAACGATCGGTGATAGGCATATAGTTATCGACGATAAAGTCAAGAATGGCATGCAAGACAAAGATAGGTCCCATGCGCAGTTTTTCAGGACGGCGGTGGCAATGGTCACGCACTGGAGCATAAGAGTTTGAGGGACCAGTGCGAATAGTAATTAGGTAGTTTTTACCCATAAAAATGGCGGTCGTACCATAGCGAATCACACTGCCTTCTAACTTTGCCGTCCGTATCACTAAGAAGATGGTGTCGTTATTATAGCTTTCTATCTTGGCGCGTTGATGATCTGCAAAAGCATCTTCAATCGCTAGCTCATGCAAATCAAACGCACTTTGTACTTCAGCGATGGTTTGAAGGCTAGGCTCATATAGACCGAGCCAGATGAACTGGCCGTTGTTGGTGAGTGCCTTGCTGACATCACTGATCGCTACCTGATTGAGTCGCTCGCCTGTCTTTCGAGAGTAAGAGTGACAGTTAACGATCTCATTGATGCTTAAAGGCTCAATGTCTTCATAGCGTTCAGCATCAGGGTCGTAGACCGTCATGGTCTCTAGGGTATCTTCTGCGGTTGCATCTGCATCGCCATAGATATAACTGTCATAATTGACCCGATAAGGGTGGTCACTGTTATTAACAGAATACAGATGATTGATATTGGAGTCAGGGGTGATACGTGTGGTCATCTTGATAGGCTGCTTGTCATCGTGATTCATATCACCTCCTGTCATATCGTATAAAAAAAATCGCTGCTGATGGCGTAAGCTACCAAGACGCCGCAGTTATAACTTATGATGTGTGTTGCCAGCCAGCGTAGATGCTACGCAGACAGGCTAAATGAAGTTTTTACATTTATAGGGCATAGCGCTTCAAAGTGTCGATATCGACTAGTGCTAACAAGCTTTCGTGACAAGCTTCAAGCTTAATCTGCGGGGCAACACCGAAGTCCAAAGCTTCGACCCAACGTAAAGCGCAGACACACCAGTAGTCGCCTGGCTTTAGACCAGGGAAGTTGTATTCAGGTAGCGGCGTGATTAAGTCATTGCCACGGCTGGCTGAAAAGTTCAAAAATTCACTGGTCATTTTGATGCAGACGGTATGTTGACCAACGTCATGATTGCCAGTATGGCAAAAGCCATTACGATAATAGCCAGTAATAGGGTCAAAGCAGCAGCTGGCAAGGGCAGTGCCCAGTACGTTGGTTTGATTGTCGGCTGGGTTAGGATGGTAGTCAGATGACATAGGGTCTCCGAGGTAGATGATATTATTATAGGGTTTGGTAAATGAATTAAGCGTATGCCCTCGCAATCGATAAATATCGCTATGCATGATGGCACCGTCAAATGTGGGTTAGTGTAACATGGGTTCGATAGGATATTGTCATACAAAACATTGCTATAAATTTCAAATGCTTGTCTACGGGTATCAAAAGCTAGCTGCGAACAGGGTTTAGGATAGATGCACTCTAATCATTTTAAGAGAGCATTCAGCTATCCATAACTTCCTATAACAACTAACCCTATATTGGCTGTAATTGTGACTAGGCGAAACTTGGCTGCTATGCTAAACTTAAAACTTAAAGTGCCTTGATCATTTATCGCATTAATTTAGTCGTTTTATCATTTCCATTTATGCTCATTATCCCTATTTTTTGGTATTACCTAGTTTGTTTATCATAATTGGGTCAATGATGGTGCGTTTAAAAAACACAGCTCATCATTAATGAGTTCATAAAAACACCCTTATAATGCCGCGTTTTTTTGGTAAGCGATACGCCAAACAAGGATTTATTGTGTCTGCAAGTTCTGAATCAGCTGTTCTCGACCTATCACGCTCTGAAAGCAATACCCAGTCTATGGATCATAGTACCGCATCTGGTGGTGCTCCACATTTAAGCAATTCTCATTTGAGTAACTTCAGTGCAGAGGTTGCCAATAGTTGGCTATTGCCTGATGGTGTCGTCGATGTGTTGTTTGAAGACGCACAAAAGCAAGAAGTGCTGCGTCATCAACTGACTCAGCAGCTCATTACGCATGGTTATCAACTGGTATGTCCACCGATGATCGAGTATACCGAGTCATTGCTGAGTGAGGCGTCAGAAGATCTTAAACGTCAGACTTTTAAGATTATTGACCAGCTGACGGGCCGCTTAATGGGCGTGCGCGCTGACATCACACCGCAGATTTTGCGTATTGATGCGCATCATGGAGGCGATGGTATTGCTCGTTATTGTTATGCAGGCGATGTGATTCATACCTTGCCATCAGGGCTATTTGGCTCACGTACGCCGCTACAGTTGGGTGCAGAGATATTTGGCTGTGCGTCGCTGAGTGCAGATATTGAGCTGATAGATGTGTTGTTTACGATGATAAACAACCTAAACATGAGTGCAGCGCTGCATATTGATTTGGGTCACGTAGCGATATTCAAGCGCTTAGCCATATTAGCAGAATTGCCTGATAGTGATACCAAACAGTTGATGCACTTATATGCGAATAAAAACCTACCAGAGTTGAAACGTGTCTGCCAAGCGCTGCCAATGGGTAAGGATTTTTATGCATTGGCGCGTTATGGGCACGATATGTCTCAATTGTTGGCCAAGCTATCAGATACGGCGCAGCAAGACACCGATATTGCCACCGCAGTCGATGAGCTGCAACGCTTAAAAGAGCATCTACAGCAGCAATGGCAGTGTGATGTCAGTATCGATATTACTGAGTTGTCAGGCTATCACTATCATACTGGTATCGTCTTCAATGGTTATATCAATAGTGAAACTCAGCCACTGGTTCGTGGTGGTCGGTTTGACGGTATGCAAATCCATAATGAAGAGCCAAGAGATGCTACCGGCTTTAGTATGGATGTCAGCCGTTTGCTCGCCCATACACATTTGGATGACCCCACAGTTGTGGTCATTAACTACAGCGATATGAGTCATGCTGATGGCTTGAAAACACAGGCTTTACAGCAGCAAGTAAAAAGCTTACGTCAGCAAGGTTGTCGTGTCACCATGCCGCTAAATGAGCATGATCGTCCCGTTGGGCTCACACATCGTTTAAGCATTATAGATGACCAGTGGCAGCTACAAGCCGTATAGCCAATCCATTATAAAAGAGTGACAGCGTTAACCTCGCTTGGTGTATTACTTATACATCTGTACTCGGTTGCCTTGACTCTCTTTCAAACTGAATCGACTATATAGCCAAATGCTATCTGGATTGAAAAACAACATCACTTTATAGATGTTTTAAAATTTTAAATTTACAAAGTTATCGTACACACCTCAATACATCATTGTAAGGATTAATCATGGGTAAGAACGTCGTAGTTTTAGGTAGCCAATGGGGCGATGAAGGTAAAGGAAAAATCGTTGACTTGCTCACCGAAAAAGCCTCAGCCGTTGCACGTTTCCAAGGCGGTCACAACGCAGGTCATACCTTGGTTGTCGATGGTAAAACCACTATTTTACACTTGATTCCCTCAGGTATCTTACGTGAAGGCGTCACTTGCTTCATCGGTAACGGTGTGGTGTTAGCGCCAGATGCCCTATTAAAAGAGATGAAAGAGCTAGAAGACAACAACGTACCGGTACGCGCGCGTCTGCGTATCTCGCCTAATTGCCCACTCATCATGCCATACCATGTGGCACTCGACCAAGCACGTGAAGCCAAACGCGGCACGGGTAAAATCGGTACGACTGGCCGCGGTATCGGTCCTGCGTACGAAGATAAGGTTGCTCGCCGTGCTATCAAGCTTGCTGACTTATTCCGTGCAGATCTAGAAGAAAAACTACGTAATTTAATCGAATATCATAACTTCCAACTGACTCAGTACTATAAGGTTGATGCCATCGATTTTGATGAGACTTTCAAGCTGTGCCAAGAGTGGAAAGAAGAGCTAACTGGTCTGGTCACTGATGTGACTGAAGATCTGAATCAGATGCGCCTTGAAGGTAAAAACTTGATGTTTGAAGGTGCTCAAGGTACGTTACTTGATATCGATCACGGTACTTATCCGTTTGTGACCAGCTCAAGCGTCACTGCAGGTGGCGTGTCTACTGGTACGGGTATCGGTCCACTGTATTTAGACTATGTACTTGGTATCACTAAAGCCTACACCACACGCGTTGGTAGCGGTCCGTTCCCAACTGAGTTGTTTGATGATGTTGGTGCACATTTAGCGCGAGTTGGCCATGAATTTGGTGCGACGACTGGACGTGCGCGTCGCTGTGGTTGGTTCGATGCCGAAGCGCTACGCCGTGCGGTGGTACTTAACTCTATGTCGGGTATCTGCTTGACCAAACTTGACGTGTTAGATGGTCTTGAAGAGCTACTCATTGGTATAGGCTATGATTTACCAGAGACTGAATGTGCAGGCGCGCATGATGCTGAATTCTATGAGTCAGTGACGCCAAGATACGAAACATTAGAAGGCTGGAGCGAGTCGACGGTTGGTATTACTAACTATGATGACTTGCCAGAAAATGCCAAAAAGTACATCAAGCGTATCGAAGCCTTGATTGACTGTCCTATCGATATCATCTCAACCGGTCCTGACCGTGAAGAGACGATCGTACTGCGCGATCCATATGATGCGTAAATAGATAGACCGAAAGCAGACTATTTTAAGCGAATAAATAGACCCCGATGCCTGAGCATGGGGGTTTATCATTTAAACACTGTCGCTGCTTAGGATTTATAGCATGTCTTACTGTTAATTTTACGTTTAACATTTCAGCGCAGAATTCCCCTACCTCTTAGGTGGCGGGATGAATGCGTCAGACTTTTGATATGGTACAATAGCTTCATGCCAAAGCAAATTCTAAAAGCCCATAAAGTCAGGCTGTACCCTAATGAAGAACAGCAAATATTCTTTGCCAAATCATTCGGCTGTACACGCTTTATCTGGAATAGGATGCTTAGTGACAAAATTGAGCATTATAAAAACACCAAGACCGAGCTTAAAAACACTCCAGCTCAATATAAGAAAGAGTTTGAGTGGCTCAAAGAAGTCGATAGCTTGGCACTGGCTAACGTCCAGCAAAATCTTAGAGCCGCTTATAGTAAATTCTTCAAAGGTTTTGGCTTCCCAAAATTCAAAAAAAAAGGACACCGCGACAGCTACACCACCAACAACCAAAAAGGCACAGTAGCGGTCACAAACAACACCGTCAAACTGCCTAAAATTGGTCATATTAAAGCCAAATTCCCAAGTATTATTAATGGCTTAATCAAGTCAGCGACCATCAGTAAAGAGCCTACAGGTAAGTATTTTGTCAGTTTACTGGTTGAAACGGTTGTCGAACCATTCACTAAAACACACTCAAAAGTAGGTATTGATTTAGGATTAACCGACTTTATCGTCTTATCGGATGGCACAAAAGTGGCTAATCCTAAGTTTTTATCGAAACTGCAAGATAGGCTTGCGCGAGAACAAAAGATATTAGCCAAACGTAGAGAAGTGGCCAAGGCCGATCAACGCAAGCTGTCAGACAGTCGTAATGACCAAAAGCAAAAAATTAAAGTTGCCAAAGTATATGAAAAAATAAGCAATGCCCGCAAAGACTTTCTACACAAACTCTCATTCAATCTCATCAAAAACCACGATGTGATTGCCATAGAGGATTTGAATGTAAAGGGTATGGTCAAGAACAAAAAACTGTCCAAAGCCATATCAGACAGCTCATGGTCAGCGTTTACCACCATGCTGGCTTATAAAGCAGACTGGTACGGTAAGCAGCTTGTTAAAATAGACAGATGGTATCCATCGTCTAAAACCTGCTCAGGGTGCGCTCATGTGCTAACTAAGGCTGATTTGCCGTTGTCATTAAGATCATGGGATTGCCCAAGTTGCTTGCAAAAAAATGATAGAGACATCAACGCCAGTATCAATATCCTCAATGAGGGTTTGAGACGGCAAGACTCAAAACCGTCGGTGCGACGGGGTTAGCTTAGTCCATTTGCCTAACCGCTGATACAGAATATCGTATCAAGTATGGGTATTACCTAAGAAACCCCTACCTCTTTAGGTAGTGGGTAGTTCATGTAAGAGACAATCATAAATTAACCCTATCATTTATAGCGTCAATCATTATAATAGGCAACAATCTTACGTTGAGTGTTGTGTGTCCGTATTGGTGATACATAGCAATGGACTTGGCGTGATGGCTAGAGATAAAACAATCCCTTTCATTTCCTGTTTAACCAACCATTTATTAGGAGCTTTTTATGGCTAACGAACGTACTTTATCTATCATCAAACCTGACGCTGTTGGCGGCAACAACATTGGCGCAATTTACAGCCGTTTTGAAGACGCTGGTCTAAAAATCGTTGCGGCAAAAATGCTGCATCTTGATGACGAAAAAGCAGGCGGTTTCTACGCTGAGCACAAAGAGCGTCCATTCTACAATGACCTAGTATCATTCATGACTTCAGGTCCAGTTGTTGTGTCTGTATTGGAAGGCGAAAACGCTATTGCTAAGCACCGTGAAATCATGGGCGCAACCAACCCAGCTGATGCTGCTGAAGGTACTATCCGTGCTGATTTTGCTAGCAGCATCGATGAAAACGCCGTTCATGGTTCAGATTCAGCTGAATCAGCCAGCCGTGAAATCAGCTACTTCTTCAATGATGATGAAGTTTGTGCACGTACGCGTTAATAGCGGTGATTATTGATATCATCTGTTATGATTAAGGATGATTGTTAATAATTATACCAAACCCAAAAATTACGACTAGCGGTGTCAAACTCGCTAAGCCTACTAAGTGTAGTACTTGCACTCGTTTTCCTAGCTACTCTAATTTTTGGAAACGGTATTAGTTTCGCCAAGCGGCTTATATCTTATGGTATAAGCCGTTTTAGCTATTATAATAATCGTATTCTTTATTGAAAACTGTCGTTGTTTCCCTCATTATCTATAATTACTCAGCATTATCAATCCCTTATCAGCATACTTTTATCAATTGCTATTTATGAGTTCTAAGCGTTCATAGTAAATGAATACAATGTTAAATTGATAAAACCTGCGCTCATAACGGATTGATCATGCACCACGGTATGGTCAAATCCCTATAAATAATTGCAAAGCTCGTATAAATACGCTCATGCAAAAAGGTTGTCTATTATGTCCACTATTCAAACACCCGTTCAGCACGTACCTGCAAAGACTACTAATAGCATTAAGCTGGTAGATGAGGCACAAGCCAAGACCAATCTATTAGGAATGACGCAAGCGCAACTTGCCGACTACTTTAAAAGTATCGGTGAAAAGCCGTTTCGTGCGACCCAAGTGATTAAGTGGATATATCAGCACGGTGTGACTGATTTTGAACAGATGACCAACCTTAGTAAGTCATTGCGTGATAAATTGT
This sequence comes from Psychrobacter sp. H8-1, assembly GCF_904846575.1. NCBI lineage: Bacteria > Pseudomonadati > Pseudomonadota > Gammaproteobacteria > Moraxellales > Moraxellaceae > Psychrobacter > Psychrobacter sp. H8-1. The sequence goes on along the minus strand of NZ_CAJHBG010000001.1, from coordinate 1,775,801 downwards.
CACTGAATGCTTGTGTGACTCCGCCCAAAGTCATTCATCGTCAATATAGCGATGATGGCACACGTAAATGGGTGTTTGAAGTGACGGGTGGCTCGCTGGTTGAGACGGTGCTTATTCCCGCAGATGACAGTAAGGTAAACGGCCGTAAGACCTTATGTGTGTCTTCACAAGTTGGCTGCGCGCTTGACTGTAGTTTTTGTAGTACTGGCAAACAAGGCTTTGAGCGTGATCTGACGGCGGCGGAGATCATCGGGCAGCTATGGGTCGCCAATGCCTCATATATGACTGATGAGCATGACAGCCTAGAGGGTGTTGATCACAGCTTATGGGAAAACAATGTGACCAACGTGGTCATGATGGGCATGGGCGAACCGCTATTGAATTACAAGCCAGTGGTCGGCTCGATGGAGCTGATGCTCAGCGATCATGCGTATGGTTTATCAAAACGCCGTGTCACCTTATCGACATCAGGCGTAGTACCAAAAATGTATCAGCTGGCGCAAGATATAGATGTGGCACTCGCCATTTCACTGCATGCACCCAATGACGAGCTGCGTAATGAGCTGGTACCAATTAACAAAAAATATCCGTTAGAGGAGCTCATTGCCGCCGCAAAAAACTATGTCTATGACGTCAATCCGCGCCATAAAAAGCATGTGACCATTGAGTATGTCATGCTAGATGGGGTCAACGATAGCGATGAGCATGCCAAACAAATGGTTGCGCTGCTCGATGGCTTGCCAAGTAAGATTAACTTAATCCCGTTTAACCCATTTCCGCATGCGCCTTATGACAAATCAAGCAATAACCGCATTCATGCTTTTAGCAATATCCTGAGTGAAGCGGGTTTTGTTTGTACCATTCGTCAAACGCGTGGTGATGATATTGATGCCGCCTGTGGTCAGTTAGTTGGGCAGGTAGCGGATCGAACCAGACGCTCGGCAGCATGGCAACAAAGCATCAAGGATCGCGGTATGAATAGTGATGTAGAGGTTTGATATCTCTTTTATCATAGCTTGTAGCAAGAAATACAGCTGTCATTCATACTCTGAAACAATGAGGAAATGTAGTAATGTAAACTAAATTGTACTTAAGGTATCTAAATCCATTAAACTAATGGCTTTGTTGATTTGCAGTTTTATGAAGGCGGCTATGATGACCATTAAAAACGCTTGGCGTAAGCCGAAATGTTTACTCCCTAAGTACTTAATGCCTAAGTACTTAATGCCTAAGTGCTTACTGATAGCAAGTGCGCTTATGGCCTTGATGGCGGCTGGGTGTCAAAGTACGCCCAGTAACGAGCTTGCTGGGATGGAGTATCAAACCTCAACCCAGCCCAGCAATAATCGCAACCTTGATAAGCAAGAAATCGCCCGCGTTCGCACGTCGCTTGCGGCGCAATATATCCGCAAAAACGAGCTTGATACCGCACAGCGTCAACTAGAAAAAGCCTTCGCTGCTGATAGCCGATATGCACCCGCCTATGATATGATGGGCGTCCTGTTGCAGCAAGAGGGCAGCCGCATTAATCTTGAAAAAGCAGATCAGTATTTCAAGAAAGCGATTGCGCTAGATAGAGATTTTGAACAAGCACGTAATAATTATGGCGTTTACTTATCCCAGATGGGACGCTATAGCGAAGCAGTAGAGCAGTTTGAGGTTGCAGGCTCGGCTTTGGGTTATGAAGGACGCATCGGCGCGCTTGAAAACCTAGGGCGTACGTATTTGCAGCTTGATAATAGACACGCCGCGGCCAAAGCTTTTTTACGGGCATTAGAGGGTAATCACAACAGCATCATTGCTCATATCGAGCTGGTTGACTTACTCCTTGAACAACAGCGTGTGCAGCAAGCGCAAAGACTCTATGATGAGACTTTGATACTGGTAAAGGGGCAGGGTATGAGCCCGCGACTTCTGTTGCAAGGTATCAAACTTGCCGCCGCGCAAAATGACATAACGGCGCGTCAACAGTTGGCGCAGCAGTTGCTATCCGCTTATCCATTAAGTGATGAAGCAAAACAACTTAAGACTTGGCTTAACAATCCAGAGGCACCATGGAAATGACCAACCCATCAACGAACAATCAATCTAACGCTCAGGGATCATTTGGTGCCATGCTGCAGCAAGCCCGTAAGACTAAGCAATTAAGCTTAGAGGATGCATCACGCGAGCTGTTTATTTTAAAGCGTCATCTGCAAGCGATGGAAGACGAAAACTTCTCAGCGCTGCCACAAGCTGCTTTTGCCCGCGGTTTTGCTATTAATTATGCAAAGTTCCTAGATTTAGATCCTGTACAAGTAGCGACCAGTTTTGATGCAGCTTACCCTAATGAATTGAAGGTACAGTCGACAAGTAATATTGACTCCCCATTACGGCCGATGGGTACCTTGCAACGTGATAGCCGTAGCCGGATTCGCTTCAATCCGTTACTGATCATTGCCGTCATAGGCTTGATTATCTTGGCAGTGTTTTTATTCCGTATGGTGACCAATGCCAGTAAAGACTCTCAAGACACAACCCCAGTTGTTGAAAACCTGTCAGCATCAGAGCAAGCGCAAGGAGCAGCAATCGATACGAGCGCTATCGATAATGTCGGTGCATCTGGCTCTGCGCTCAATTTAAATAATACGGCTGCTATGACAAATGCGGCACTAGACGTCAATGTAACGGCTAATGCTGATATCACTATCACCGATGCGTCAGGCGCCAGCCTGATGTCTGGTCGTCAAACGGTTGGTGACTATAAGCTGTTTGGTACACCTCCTTTCAATATTCAGATTGATAATGTAGACAATGTTAATTTATCGCTTAATCAAGAAGCGGTTGCTTTAGATCAATATGCGACCGATAAACAGGCCAGCTTTGCGCTAACACCTTAAGCGGTCCTGATTTTTAGAAGCATTCATTTCAATTAGCGCATTCATTATCAATTCATGGTTTAATTCTATCTTTTGCTATGCTTAAAGGATTCATATATGTCAACGTCATCGCCTATTAACCGTCGTCCTACCAAAAAAATATATGTCGGTGATGTCGCGATTGGCGGCGATGCACCGATCAGTGTGCAGAGTATGACCAACACTGACACTTGTGATGTGGCAGCGACGGTTGCCCAAATTGAGCGCTGTGTTGAAGCAGGTGCTGATTTGATGCGTATATCGACGCCCACAATGGATACGGTCAAAGCTTTTGCTGAGATTCGCAAACGTGTCAGCGTGCCCTTGATAGCCGATGTACATTTCGATCATAAAATTGCGCTTGCGGTTGCCGAAGCGGGCGCGGATTGTTTGCGTATCAACCCGGGCAACATCGGTAGCGATGCCAAGGTACGTGAAGTGGTTGCTTGTGCCAAAGACTACAATATTCCAATTCGTATTGGCGTCAATGCTGGCTCACTCGAAAAAGACATTCAGCGTAAATATACTGAGCCAACTGGCGAAGCGATGCTAGAGTCGGCCATGCGCCATATCGATATTTTGGAGCGTCTAAACTTTGACCAGTATAAGGTGTCGGTCAAAGCCAGTAATGTATTTTTGACTTTGGATGCGTATCGCTTGATATCGGCACAAATCGATAACCCGCTGCATCTTGGTGTCACCGAAGCTGGCGTCTATCGTACTGGCGCGGTCAAGTCTGCTATTGCCCTGGGTGGTTTATTATTAGATGGTATCGGCGATACCATACGCATCTCCTTGGCAGCAGAGCCTGAAGAAGAGATTAAGATCGGGTTTGATATTTTAAAATCGCTCAATATCCGCTCTAACGGCGTCAACTTCATTGCTTGCCCAAGCTGCTCACGCCAAGAGTTTGATGTCATCAAAGTGATGACGGCGCTAGAAGCGCGTTTAGAAGATATTCGTGAACCGATGAACCTATCGGTTATTGGCTGTAAAGTGAACGGTCCAGGTGAAGCGAAAGAGGCTGACATCGGCATCGTGGGTGCAGCGCCAAAATCATTGGTCTACCGTATGGGTGAAAAAAGTCACCTCATCGATACCGATAATTTGGTTGATGAGATCGAGGAAATGGTACGTGCGCATGCTGATGACTTGGCAAAGCTGCGTGAAAACGAAATCATTAGAGTTAAGTAAGGTAGTGATAAATCATTACGATTAGCTAATAACTACCTGATTCTCAACTTATTACGAACTATCGTAGGCTGTGGCTTTAGCCCAGCATTGTGCTCCTATAAAGTTTCAAAGCTGGGCTAAAGCCACAGCCTACATCAATAATTTTAGAATAGTTAAGAGTGGGGTTAATAACTATAATTGGTTAATAGTTATAAATTTGGCACCGATAACAACAATAGAAACAACGGTTATAACTTTTAAGGATATGATTGCATCATGATCAAGGCTATTAAAGGGTTTAATGATATCTTGCCAGAACAGTCGGCTAAGTGGCTAAAGTTGGAAGCCATATTGGCAGATGTATTAGGTAGATACGGTTACGAGCATATTCGCTTACCGATCGTTGAGCAGACAGATTTGTTCGCTCGTGCTATCGGCGGTGCGACCGATATCGTCGAAAAAGAAATGTATAGCTTTGCTGACAAATCAGATCCGCCAACGCCTCTAACCTTACGTCCTGAGGGCACGGCAGGCGCGGTACGTGCGGTGATTGAACATAACCTACTGCGCGGCGATACGCCAAAGCTTTGGTACATTGGGCCGATGTTTCGCTATGAGCGTCCACAAAAAGGCCGCTATCGTCAGTTCCATCAGATAGGCGTGGAGAGTTTCGGTAGTGCGTTGCCAGATGCTGATGCCGAATTGATTGCGATGACGCATCTGATGTGGCAAGAGCTGGGTCTAAAAGATGAGATGCGCCTAGAGCTGAATAGCCTAGGAGAGACCGATGAGCGTCGTGCTTATCGCGAGGCGCTGGTGGCTTATTTAACCGATAAGCAAGATCAGCTTGATGAGGATAGTAAGCGCCGCCTAACCACCAATCCACTACGTATCCTCGATAGTAAAGATGCCAATACACAGGCGCTACTTGCTGATGCGCCCAAACTGGCGGACTTTTTGGGTGAAGAAAGCATTGCGCATTTTGAGCAAGTGCAAGCGTATTTGACGGAGCTAGGCATTGATTATGAAATCAATCCGCACTTGGTACGCGGGCTTGATTATTATAATAAAACAGTCTTTGAGTGGGTAACAGACAAGCTTGGTAGTCAAGCGACTGTCTGTGCTGGTGGACGTTATGACGGACTAATCGGACAGTTAAAGTCTGTCGGCGCGCGCGATGATAAGCCAGCCAAATCTGAGCCTGGCGTTGGTTTTGCAATGGGTCTTGAGCGCTTATTATTGCTTATTGAAGCAGTCGCTCCGATGCCAGAGACCTCGGCCTGTGATGTTTTTGTCGTTGCTCATCCTGACGTATTCAGCGCAGGCTTTAGTTATGCGCAAAGATTGCGTTATAGCCGCCCAGATCTCAGAGTAAAAATGGCGAGTGCGACCAGTTTGAAAGCGCAAATGAAAAAAGCGGACAAGTCAGGAGCGGCATTGACCGTCATCATTGCACAGCAAGAGCTGGATGACAGCACCATTAGCATTAAAAACATGCAGACGGGTGAGCAGAGCACTGTGGCGCAAGATTGGCTAGAGGCAACAGAGAACTTTATGCGTCCTCAATAAATTCGTTATTGGTTGAAATGTCGTCAGATGCATTCAATTTAGCAAGCTAACTTATAATCACTCGCTCTTTCGCAATGAGTTTTAATAACTAGATTTTATCAGGTAAACAAACATGGTTCAGAATACTCAATCGCCAAATGCAGACAATTCGATGCAAGCGCTCAAGCAATACGGCAGCTATATCGTCACCGCTATTCTATTAGCACTGGCAGGCTATTTTGGCTGGACCTATTGGCAAGACAATCACGCGCGGGTAGATACCGTTGCTGCCGATCACTATGCTGATATCCAAAGACTGAATGAACAAGTCAGCTTGGCGGCGCAAAACCCAGATCTAGAAGCAGAAGCGCTAGCAGAGCTGGCTGCGAGCCGTGAACAGCTCAATCAAGATATTGATGCTTTAGTAAGTACTCACGGCAACTCGGTCTATGCTTGGCAGGCACTCATGATTAAAGCTCGTCAGCAAGTTGATAGCGATGACTTCGCTGGTGCTACCGAAAGCTTAAAACAAGCGTTATCAATAGACTTGGGTGATGCAGGATTAAGTGCCATTACTCGCTTACGCTATGCGCAGACACTATTGTCAGCGGGTGATGCAGATGCGGCGCGGTCGGAAGCAAATAATGATGTGCCTGTTTCTTTTGAAGCGAGTCAGCAAGAGCTGTTAGGTGATATCTATTTGGCACAAGATAATAAAGAATCAGCCATAAAGTCTTACGAAAATGCGTGGGAGCTACTTCGTAAGCGTCAAGAAACCCGTGCAGTATTGGCTTTAAAGATGGAAAGTTTAGGTATCGTGCCTGAACCAATCAGCGAGCAAGCCAGTCTTATTCAAGCTGCCGCTCCAGCAGCAGAGCCAATACTAATAGAAAACGGCAGTATTGAAGCCGGTGTTAACAATAGTAACGATTCTGACTCAGCAGCGCAGTAAATCAGCAGTACAATAAGCCATAGTTTATATTGATGATATCTGTTATTTTATTGACAGTTAATTTATTCGTAGTGAGAACATACAATGACCCGATCTATTCGCTTCAGCAAGATGTCAAAGGGCAAAACCATAAAGACCACTGTCATGCACGTGGCGGTATTGGCGCTAATGACGACTGCTGTCGTTGGCTGTAACCGCGGTATCAAGCCAGTCGTAAACGATCCAGTAAAACTGGTGCAAATTGCGCAGCCTATAAGTGTGCTGCAGCCTGTGTTTAGCGTTGATGTCGGTAATAAAAAAGCCAGCAAAAAAGACCCACTTAATTTGCAAGTGGGTTATGGTAATGAGCAAATTATCACCGCTTCACGTGGAGGTGATTTAACTGGCTTTAATACTGCTGGACAGCGCCTATGGTCGGTGAATGTTGATGATCAAATCACAGGTGGCGTGACATTAGACGAGTTTAGCCAGACGGCTATTATCAGTACCCGTGGCGGTTTGGTGATGGCGTTTGATAGTGCGACTGGCGCCAAACACTGGCAGAAGCAGCTATCGGGATCCGTGCTGACACCTGCGCTTATTAGCAATAATCGAGTGGTTCTATCTGCCAATGATGGTTTTTTACATGGGTTGTCTCTCCAAAACGGACAGTCAGTTTGGCAGTTTGCAACCCAAGTACCAGCGATTAGTATTCGCGGCACGGCCGCCCCGACATTGCTAGACGATAAGACAGCTTTGCTTGCTACGGCTGATGGTCGTCTGCATGCGCTTACTATTGATAGCGGTCTGCCACTGTGGTCAAGACGAGTCGGTGTTGGTACAGGCAGCAGCGAAGTTGAGCGCATGAGTGATGTGGATGGCATGCCTATCATCAATAACAATCAATTATTCGCCATTAGCTATAGCGGACAGTTAATTGGTATTGATTTAGCATCGCGTCAAGTGATGTTCGTCAATGAACTTGCCAGTCTTAAGTCTTTAGCAGTCAATGCTCAGCAAATCGTTGCTACCAGCTTGGATGGTAAAGTAGTCGCTTATGATCGTACTAATGGTCAAGTGATGTGGGAGAGTGAAGCACTGGCTTATCGTGCGTTAACTAATCCTGTGATGATTGGCAACTATATCGCTGTTGGTGATCTTGAAGGAGTCGTACATTTATTTGATCCTGGAACGGGTGACATTGTTAGCCGAGTTGAGACCAAAGGTGCGTTAACCAGTCTGCAAGTACAAGGTAGTCGTTTAATGACTCAAAGCACATCAGGGCAAGTTGCTATTTGGCAAATGGTTCGTTAAACGTACTTTATACGATCTATTACTGCGTGATCGCTATTTAGATCTATAAAGTAAGAAGAGTATGGCTTGTATTGAATTTAAACGCTGCTGAGTCAGCGTTTAATGTCTTGTGTAACTGCTGCATTTCACGTAATCTATGCGCCCCTGATCCTGATATAATGCAGCAGCGACAACCTTGTTAATAAGCTGTGCCTACTTATCAAGTGGATGACTTTCATCCGTCATCTGGTAGTAAGAGACGCGTCTATACCAACACGCCTTGTCTTGCCTTATATAGTATCCATCTAAATTTTCGGTAATATGACGCCTATTCGCTGTCATCATTATCCGCTACTGTATCCATAACTATGCACACAATAGAGAGTAACGAATGAGTATCAAGCCTGTGGTCGCTTTAATTGGCCGCCCAAACGTAGGTAAGTCTACCTTGTTTAACCAATTTACCAAAAGTCGGCAGGCACTTGTTGCCGATCTATCAGGTCTGACTCGTGATCGTCAGTATGGTGATGCAGTATATGAGGGCAAGGCATTCATCGTTGTCGACACTGGTGGTATTGGTGAAGCAGATGATGGCCGAGGGGATATCGATGATTATATGTCTGAGCAGTCGCATACAGCGATTCATGAAGCTGATATCATTGTCTTTGTCGTCGACGCTCGTGCTGGTATGATTGGCGCGGATGCTGAGATTGGCAAGTTTTTACATACTTTAGGCAAGCCTGTCTATGTAGTGGCAAACAAAGTCGATGGTGCTCATGATTCTGCACCTGCCGAATTTTATGCACTGGGACTGGGTGAGCCGTTTCCAATGGCCGCGAGTCATGGCCGCGGTGTCGGTAACTTGCTAGAAGCCATCACCACTGACATGCCTGAACAAGAGACAGTACGTGAGCCTAATGGCTTAAAGCTTGCCATCATTGGTCGTCCAAACGTTGGTAAGTCGACGTTGGTGAATCGTCTACTGGGTGAGGATAGGGTTGTCGTCTTTGATATGCCTGGTACTACCCGCGATAGTATCTACATTCCTTATAAGCGCGATGGCAAAGACTATGTATTGATTGATACTGCTGGCGTACGTCGCCGCGGCAAAATCGATGATAAGGTAGAGAAGTTCTCTGTTATCAAGACATTGCAAGCGATTGAAGACTCAAACGTCACGGTTATTGTGATTGATGCCCAAGAAGGTATCGTTGACCAAGACTTGCATATGATTGGCTATGCGCTTGATGCTGGCCGTGCCCTAGTGGTTGCGATTAATAAGTGGGATGGTCTGACTCAAGAACAAAAAGACTATATCAAAATTGAGATGGATCGCCGTTTTAGCTTTATACCTTATGTGAAAGTGCATCTTATCTCAGCATTGCATGGTACTGGCGTAGGTAATCTCTATCCGTCTATATTACGTGCTTATCAATCTTCGATGTTTGAAGTTTCTACCAATCGCTTAACGCAAATACTGCAAGATGCGGTCACAGCAAATCCACCACCAACCGTTGGTGGTCGCCGTATCAAGCTACGTTATGCACATATCGGTGGTCATAATCCGCCGGTTATCGTTATTCATGGTAATCAAACTGGCTCACTACCTAAGAGCTATCAGCGTTATCTTGAAAATCAGTTCCGACAGGTGTTCAAGCTTGAAGGTACACCACTCAATGTAGTCTTTAAGCTCAATGAGAATCCGTACGCCAATAAAAGTGATACGCCAACCAAAGCCAAAGCGCAACAGCTGCTTCAGCGTCAGCGTAATCGCAAGCAAAAGTACTCTAAATCCGATAGAAAGACCGATAAAAAAGGTCGCTAAATGCTTAATTGACTAGATAGCTGATTAATTAGATGGTTTTTGAATAGGGGGCTGAGTTTTATATACCTCTATGAGCTGTGAATATTTAGAGGCAGATAAGAGTTTTGTAAATCAAAAAGGGAGCAGTGGTGGCTCCCTTCTCAATAGCTTATAACTACCCTTAAGCTCCATGCGTATCATGTATTATAAATAAAAATCAACCCACCTTGAGTGAGTTACATGAGTAGAGACTCAGTTAAAAACATACCTACGCTTATTCGACGTACTATTTTTCAGGCCATCAGCTTTTCAGTATTGGCGGCTTTTGTGCTGTCTTTTTCCTACACCTATGTTTATCAATACCAGCAAAAAGCCATCCATGTTCAGAACTTGGGTGAGCTGCTTGCCAGCAATGCCTCAAGTCCTGACGGTGCAAACTTAGTTGCGAGACAAGTCAGCTCGTTGCTAGAAGATGACCCTACCTTACAAAGCATTCTGTTTTATTCTACTGACCAACCCATATCCGACGCCAATCAAACTGCTATTGGCCGTATAAGTAGCGATTGGTACAATGCCTTATTCAGTGATTCTATTAGCTTCAACTATCCAGTGACCAGCCGTTATCTGAGTGGTAGTAGTACTCAGCGAGATAGTTCTGTACTACAGCTTACTCCTGCAACTGTCAATAATGAGATGGACACAGCGGAATCATCAAGTCAGACGGCTACTCCGAATGCTTTGGTTGGTTATATTAATATTACTTTAGATATTCATAAGCTGCGTTGGCAGTGGATATATATCAACTTATTATCATGGTTTGCAACTATCTGCATTCCTATATTTATCGGTTGGTTTGTATTGCGTAAACTAAACCAACCGACCAAAGATCTTACTGAGCTAGTTAAGGTGTGTGATGTCGTCATTGATGATCCAGAGCTTGAACATTTACCGGTTATCCAGCAGAAGTTTTATTTTCAAGAACTGCTAAAAGTTAAAAAAACATTGGTTGTTTTATTTGACAGGCTGCAAGCTGCACAAAAAGACTATCAAGCTCTCGCTGACTTTGAACTGCAATTGCACAATAAAGACTTATCACTTGATATACAGCGCTCCAACTTTCAAAGTATGATCACTCATGAGCTTAAGACCTCACTCAATGCTATTTCAGGGGGGGTTGCAGCTATTGGACAATCAGTATCTCAATGATGAACAAAAAGACACGCTGGCCATTATTCGCAAGGGCAGTCAACATCTAGAGTTTACTCTTGAGCAGATTATTCAGCTCAATAAGATAGAAAAAGGTCAAGTAGCAGTGAGTCTCAATGAGTTTAATCCATTACAAATGATAGCTGACTTATTATTAGAGTTTGAACCAGTAGCCAAAAAAAAGGGGTTAGATCTGGTTAGTCGCGTTCATCATACTGGTTATATGCTTGAAGGAGATACGACGAAAATTCAGCAAATCTTGACCACGCTCATTAATAATGCGATTAAATTTACAGAAAATGGTCAAGTCGTTATTGAGTCTCAACTGACTCACCTTAATGAAAGCATGCGTTGGCAGGTGCATATTATAGATACAGGTATAGGTATCGAAGATATCTATTTTGAAGATATTTTCTTGCCATTTTTTCAGGTTGACTCTTCCCAAACTCGTGAGTATGAAGGCATAGGGGTTGGCTTATCAGTAATCAAGCAAATAGCTCAGCTTATTGGCGCCTCTATTGAAGTCAGCAGTGATCTGGGTGTGGGCAGTCAGTTTACCGTAACGATGCCACTGCGTCAGAGATATCAATCGAAGCAACAAAGCTTGTTGCAAGATATTAATATCTTATATTGTCACCAAGATGAAACAGGGTTTGAGGTAGAGACGCTGCAACGGTTCGGCGCTAATGTCACCTGTCATCAGCATGAGCAGCTGGTGTTGGATCATTTGGCTGAAAAGGAGGTAGCTATGGTGATGTTTGCTGAAGAGGTGCCACCAGAGCGGGTAGAGCGGCTGGCTAAGCGTATCCGTGAGCATGAAACGACGTATCGAACATTACTTATCTATTGGTATCCACCAGATGAAGAGCGCTATCTCGATGATTTTGAGCCTGGCTTAAAAGCAGCTGGAGTAGACTACTGTCATAGCGCTACACGAGATCCTAGAGTATTGAGTCGTTTGCTCAGTAAATGGTTGTATTGAAAAATCCCATGCAAATAAAGTATGGTTTTAGCTGACGATACTTTGTTTAGAGTATGTCTCAATAGTCCTCTAACGAAATCACTCTGCCTGCTGTAGATACAAACAACACTTTCACACAAGTATTATTTCAGTACAAAATAATCAATAGCATAAAGTTTACTACCTGCTACACTGAATTGATTGGCAATCATAAAGGGCTTGGCCAGCGTTATCAAACAATAAAATGTGCTGAAAGTTATCTATAAATATGAGCAGGGTAAAGCCATGAACTCTCTAGAGCTTAAAGTACCACCGGTAGCACAAGTCATTATCATAGCGATTGTCATGTATGGCGTCTCTAAAATCATGCCAAGCTTACAGTTCTCGTTTAATGGCTCAACTTTAATAGCTATTGGTTTGATAGTTTTAGGTCTATGCATCGGCATGATGGGCATTGCTCAATTTAGAAAAGCGCAGACCACACCGAATCCGCAGGCGCTTGACAGGGTATCCAGCTTAGTGACAAGTGGCATCTATCAATACAGTCGCAATCCCATGTATTTGGGATTAGTGCTAGCCTTATTTGGTTGGGGTTCTATTTGTCTCACGTTCTACCGTTTGTGCTAGTGCCAGTTTTTATGCTTTATATGACGCGCTTTCAAATTCAGCCAGAAGAAAGGATGATGGCGCGAAAGTTTGGCAATGATTATCAAGCTTATCTGATGCGAGTACGAAGATGGATATAGCGTTTAGTAAGCAAAGAATTTTATGATGAATAAATAAATATCTACATCAGGGAGAAGATGTCATGGAAATGAAGAATATACCTTTTGGTATTACTGACTGGACGCAAGTAGAAGTAGTAGAGAATAAAGGTGAGACTGGCACAGGATATTGGAAAACCTGCGAATTTAACAACATTAATGTGCATATGGTTGAATACTCCGCAGGCTACCTAGCTGACCACTGGTGCTATAAAGGGCACATTTTGCTGTGTGTTGAGGGAGAGCTTAATACTGAGTTAAAAGATGGTCGTACTTTTACCTTAACACCAGGTATGACTTATCAAGTAGCGGATGATACGATTGCTCATCGCTCGTCAACTAAGACAGGCGCTAAGCTATTTATTGTGGATTGAAAATTCCCATAAAGATGCTAGGAAAGCTCAGTTTAGTGTTTTCCTAGAATACTGTTGTCATCTTTCTTGGATTTTTTGGCCGCTTTTTTCTCTTTTGCGGTTAACAGCGGTTTCTTTTTGACATTCTTCTTACTATCTTGACCTTTGCTCATGATTTATTCCTTTTGAGGCATCGTATACCGCCCTTTATATCAGACTGTGCTGAGCTAAGGGCTATATCGATACAGTTGACGCAATGATTGCGAGCTGTCTTGAGTATAGTCCTAAGCCTACGCAATAGGTAGCAATAGCAGAGTTCGCCTATGATTCAAATCAGATTCTCAACTCAATCCTTTTTTCATCTAATATTTATCCAAATCAACCTTCCTATATATTTGCCAAATCAAGCATAGTTGGTTTAAGGCTGTTGAGTAAAACTCCTAATCTAAGCTTCTAACCTAAGTTCATAAGCTAAGCCTAATGGATTCGTTCAATCAATATGAGTATTAATAAGTGCTTACTTACGGATAGATGGCGATTTGCTATAATGAGCAGCAAGCCGATCAATATATGCGGCAAACTCTTACACATCAATATTTAGCACAATGGTGCTTACTGTTTTGGTTAAAAATTATTATGCGTATTCGTAAACTCTTTAAATTTGAAAATGCTCATATTGTGCGAAACTGTAGCTCTGAGCGCTGCAAACACTCTATCCATGGTCATAGTTATCAGATCGAGCTGATACTTGAGGCCAATCGTCTAGACCACGGTCAGATGGTGTATGATTTTGGCTTATTAAAATCTTCGATTAAGGACATTATCGATAGTTTTGATCATGCGATTTGTTTTTGGAATAAAGACGATCCTGAGTATATCGCTGCTTGTAAAAAATTCAGCGCACGCTGGATAAGTTTGCCAGTCTCGCCATCAGCAGAGCAGTTCTCGCGAGTGATATTCTTTTGGGCGCAAGAAATCTTGCAGCAAACCCAAATGCAAAATGGTGAAGCCGATGTCAGCGTATACTCTGTCATTGCGCATGAGACTGCAACTGGCTACGCACAGTGTTTTGCTGATGATGTGGCCAATGAACAAATGGGTAAGCTGGTGTTAAAGGAGTTTGACTTTAGCGATCAAGTTCGTGCTGAGTGGCACGATCCTGAGTTGTATGACAAACTGATTCGCGGTGAAAGCTTTGTCAATCCAACAGTGACTATGCAAGTACAGGCAGGTACAGCCTGATGCATCATGATAACAATATAGCAGATGATAAAAACTTGCAAACCTTGACACTGCATTCTGAAGACGATACCCAAGCATTGGCTAAGCAGTTGGCTGCTTTGCCATTGACGGGGAGTGTGTGGCTGTCAGGTGATTTGGGCGCTGGTAAAACGACCTTGACGCGTTATTGGCTACAAGCGCTGGGTCATACAGGCGCGGTTAAAAGCCCGACTTATACTTTGGTTGAGCCTTATAGTATTCAGCAAGATGATGGTACGACTAAGCCCGTTTACCATGCTGATTTGTATCGTTTGCAAGATCCAGAAGAGCTGTCTTTTATAGGCTTTGATGAGTATCTAGATGAGCCAAATGCCTTGGTCATTATTGAATGGGCGAGCCGTGCAGATAGTTATCTACCGCCGCCGACATTATTTATCGATATAATGCAAGGCGACAATAATAGCCAATCACGTCAGGTTGAGCTGCGACTATCGAAAGCAGGACAAGCGCAAGGGTTAGACTTGTCGGTATTAAAGATTTAGCTTTAACCAACATGCCCTAATATTTAAAGAATATGACACTCATTCATGCCAGATAATTCTTCTAGTATCCGTATAAAAAAACTATCGCCGCTGCTGATCAATCAATTAGCCGCAGGTGAGGTGGTGACACGTCCAGCCGCTGTGGTTAAAGAGTTGCTGGAAAACGCTATCGATGCTGGTGCGAGCAACATTGAAGTTCACATTACCCAAGGTGGCATGGGTATGATTGAGGTAGTGGACGATGGCGTTGGTATTCATCCAGATGATATGGTGATGGCGATTACCCGTCATGCGACCAGTAAGGTCGCAGATGTCGCCAATTTGCATGGCATTACGACGTTGGGTTTTCGCGGAGAAGCATTGGCAGCAACGGCCGCGGTTTCTCGTTTGACCCTAACCAGTAGTCATGATGACAGTGGTATTGGTCGTCAGTTGCAAGTTGCAGGTATCTTGGATGATAGGCCAAAACTGCTCCCTGTCGTACATAATCGTGGAACGACGATTACAGTCAAGGACTTATACTTTAATGTGCCGGCACGTCGCGGTAACTTAAAATCTATCGCAACAGAATTTAACCATATTGAAACGATTGTCCGTGAAGTGGCTCTAGCACGAGCCGATGTGGCACTTACTCTATTTCATGATAATAAGAAGCGGCTGTCATTATCTGCAAGGTCTATTGACAGTAGTCACGATAGCGCCAACCGTCTGCCCTTATCACGTCTCGAGCAAGCAACTGGATTGCTATTGACCGATAACGCGCTAGAGATTGTGATTGATTTATCCAGTCTCATGCAGCAGCCTATAGAATACAGCGATCATAAATACTCAGATAATCAGGCAAGTATTAGTGGTTGGTTATGGCCTATCACTGACTCAAAAGATGCTTTACCAAAATTGCTATATGTGAATGATCGTTTGGTCAAAGAGCCGATCGTTAGCAATCAGTTGCGGCAACTTGCTCACAATGCTGGGCTAAGTAGCCTAGGGTATGCTCTGTATTTCGATATGCCAACTGAGTGGCTCAATATCAATGTACATCCCTCCAAACAGCGTATCAAAATCAGTCCATTAAACAATATTATGGCGCATTTAAGCCATGCCATTCGTGCAAGACTTAAGACGCTAAGTAACACTGATACGCTAGTAGCTACCAACTATGATAGACAGGCGCTAAACGATAACACCTATAAAGGTAAATCGTTCGATAATTTATTGCCCAAGATATCTACTATTGATTCAACACAGAGCAGGCAAGTACAAGCTCCGAAATATCCGTATCAGCTGTCAGCAGGCAAGCCGTTTTCTAAAAGCTCAGCAAAATCTTATATTGATGAATCGTCTGATACTAATGTTAATACTGTAAGTGTGGCTATAGCTGATAGCGTTAATGCTTTTAGTAGCCCATTTATAGAAACAGGACGATTACCCATTTGCTTGGATGTTATTATCAGCTTAAATGGTTTAGTCAATGAACCTACTATCAATAAAGAGGCTGATGATAAAACGCTACCTTGGTTATTGTTTTATAACCAAGGACGATGTTTACTTATTAGTGCAGTGGATTGGCAGTCAAAGCTACGTTTGTTATTTGAGTCCCATGTACTTAGCAGTAATGTATTCAAAAAAGACCAAAATTTAAATAGCGCAGCATCTATCAATCAGCAACTTGCTACCATCAGCACGCAAATGTCAGCGCAGGATGTGGCAGTCTTTATCGTAGATGTTGAGGAGTTACTGAGTAACAACGCAATCAAAGTTATAGATCGCAATAGATTGGTTTCGTTGATGTTGTCGTCCGTGTCCGAACAATTACATAGCTAAATGCTACTCCTGCTACTCACAATATAACTAGTAAAGGCAACTCTATGCGACATTCGTCTGATGGCTTATCTCATGGTTTGAGTCCTAATTTAGCGGATAATAGCGTGGTGTGCCTGATGGCACCAACAGCGAGTGGTAAGACCGCACTGGCTTATGAGCTATATGATACAGGGCGTTATGAGCTAATCTCGGTAGACTCAGCGCTGATATATCGTGACATGAATATCGGTACGGCAAAGCCAACGGCGAGTGAGCTGGCGCGCTATCCGCACCATTTAGTCGATATCATAGACCCTATGCAGAGCTATAGTGTCGCTGAGTTTGTCAGTGATGTCGCACATTTGATTGGTGGCTGTCATGAGAACGGCAAGATACCCTTGTTGGTAGGTGGTACCATGATGTATTACATGGCGCTACTTGATGGACTGTCTCCTGTGCCAGATAGCGATGATAGCGTCCGCATGCGCGTAGAGCAGTGGCGACAAGACGAGGGCATTAGTGCGCTCTATGATTATCTTGGCAAGGTTGATCCTGTGAGCCACCAGCGTCTCAATGCAACCGACACTCAGCGTATTACCCGTGCTGTTGAAGTCTATCTGCAAACAGATATTCCAATAAGTGAATGGCAGCGTAAGCCCAAGCAGGCATTGGCACATAATCCCAATCAGCAGTGGCATGCGCTGGCTGTGATGCCTGATCGCGTATGGCTGCATGAGCGTATTGCGCAGCGTTTGGATATCATGTGGGACGAGGGGCTAGTGGCTGAAGTCGTTAGTTTGCTCGAGCAGTATCCTCTGACACCCAACTTACCATCTATGCGCTGTGTTGGCTATCGACAGGTATTGGAGTATCTGGTACATATCAATCATCCAGTATTAGAACAACCGCATTTGGATAAGGCACAGTTTTATGATGCTTTTGGAGAGCTTGATGAGTCAGGTAGTCCAAAAGCAACACAAAATAAAGTAATTCAGCCGCAAGCGCAGCCATCAAATAGCGATAGTCAGACCGAAGTGCTTGCTTTTCAGCAGATGCAAAACAAGTCGCTATATGCAACCAGGCAGTTGGCAAAGCGCCAATATACGTGGTTACGTAAACTGACTCAGTTGCCAAGTGAAAACCTTGTTGTAGAAACCTCATCTGGCACATCAGCTAACAAAATAGAGATCGCTTCATTTACGACAATGACCCAAGCAAGTGACTATTTACTAAAGTGACTGTTTACTTTATTTAGTATGTACGTTAATTATTAGTTATCTAGGTGAAAGGAGAAAGTCTTACGTTTATAATGAATATTAAGTATTCATAACAGCAATATGTAAAAAGCAGGTGACAATAAGTTGCAAAAACTAGCCAAAATAACTGTTATAATTTATTATTATAGTATTGACAGACGGCTAGATATCGTTACAAGCAATGGTTATGAACCCTAGGTTTTAACAAAACGCTCGTTGAAATAACTGGTTACTTAATTATTTACAATAATATACCATTCGCGATAAAGTAGAATGACTTAAGAACAAATAAGTGTTTATTTAGATACGTTTTATCAATAACAATTTACTATTGTATCTGCTACTAACCATTATAATTAAACAAGCACTTATACTATAACTATATATATTATTTAGGAGAGTTTTCATGTCAAAAGGACAAACCTTACAAGATCCGTTTTTGAACTCGCTACGTAAAGACCGTATTCCTGTCTCAATTTTTTTGGTTAATGGAATTAAATTGCAAGGTCAAATCGAATCATTTGATCAGTATGTGGTGTTGCTGAAAAACACAGTGAGCCAGATGGTCTACAAGCACGCTATTTCGACAGTGGTACCAGCGCGCAATCCACGCAGTAGTGGTACAGCATCAACGACTGGTAGTAGCACGACTCAAGGTGCTGCCGGTTACCAAGGCGGTGCTGTAGGCGCTGGCTTTGAACGTGGTGGCAGTGCAGGTGGCGGTTTTGAAGAGCGCGGATTTGCCTCTAATCGTAGTGGCTTCAATCGTGGTGGATTTAGCCAAGGTCAGGATCGTGGCTTTGAGCGTGGCGCTTTAGGTCAGGGAGCTGATCGCGGCTTTGAGCGTGGTGGTTTTGGTCAAGATCGCGGCTTTGAGACACCGGCAGAAGGCACAGGCTCTGAAGGGTCAAGCAATGATTTTGATGACAATAAATAATAAATAGAGACAGCAAGTCGCTATTTAGATGCTGCTATCGTTAAAGGTACGTTATCGGTGTGCTTTTAACGGACATACTTATATTACAACTAGACCTGCTATATAAGTGGGTCTTTTTTTATATAGTCGATCCACTATAAAATAAATACAGTGCTACTGGGATGCTATAGCATTAAAATATAGGTTATGCAGCATCGAACAGTGACGCAGTCGCACAGCAAGCAAAGAAAATTTATACCAGTAGCACGCCGTAAAAGCGGTACTCTTTTTATTTAGGACTCACTATATAAAGCATTCCTATACTAGGCGAGAACTATCTATTTTCTCCTATATTATTAATATGGCTATTAATATAGTAAAATACCTCACTGATTGATAAGAACACCTCACCGACTAATAAACGTATTGAGCTAAACGATGAATAACCGTGCAAAAAACCTGACTCATGAGCAATTTATAAGTACCGCGATTGACGCGATAAATACTGAAAAAGCTGCCTTGGCATTATTGACAGAGCAGATTGATGATAGGTTTGCGCAGGCGTGTGATATTATTTTGGCTTGTAAGGGTCGGGTCGTTGTGACTGGTATGGGCAAGTCAGGACTCATTGGCCGCAAAATAGCCGCAACCTTCGCCTCTACTGGTACCCCTGCTTTTTTTATGCATCCAGGTGAAGCGGGTCATGGCGACTTAGGAATGCTGGTAAAAGGCGATGTGCTGCTGGCTATTTCCAATTCTGGTGAGTCAGATGAGATTAAGATGTTGCTACCAGTGGTCAAACGCCTAAATATCCCATTGATCAGTATCAGCCGTGATAAGCGTGGCATGTTACCGCGCGCAGCTGACATTGTATTGACATTGGGTAAGTCGCAGGAAGCTTGTCCGCTCAATCTTGCACCCACCTCAAGTACCACTGCTACTTTAGCACTAGGGGATGCCTTGGCTGTTGCTTTAGTACATGCGCGCAATTTTACTTCAGAAGACTTTGCCTTATCACATCCTGCTGGTGCGCTTGGTCGTCAGTTGTTAACGCGGGTTGAAGATTTGATGCATAGTAGTGTAGAGGACTTACCACTCATCAATCAGCAAGCGCCACTGCAAGAAGCTTTGTTTACGATGTCTGCTGGACGTTTGGGTATGACAGTAGTGACCGATGATGAGCAAAGAGTCGTTGGGGTGTTTACCGATGGCGACCTGCGCCGTGGACTTGAGAAGGGAATTGATTTGGCTACTCCTATGAGTGCGGTGATGACCAGCAACCCACGCCAAGTCAGCAGAACGATGCGTGCTTCTGATGCACTAAGTGTCATGAATGAGAACGCGATTAACCAGCTATTGATAATGGACGAGCAGGGTCATTTAGATGCTATTATTACTGTCCATGACTTACTGCAAGCGGGTGTGAAATAAACCCTCGTCTCTACATAAATTACGCTTCATATTCAACAGATCCTAATAAAAAGACTTGATAAGAGAATAAACTATGCAGGACTTAATCAAAAAAGCGGGACAAGTAAAGCTACTGGTAATGGATGTTGACGGTATCTTGTCAAATGGACAGATCATCTATGATGGCAACGGTGTCGAGACCAAAGCATTTTCGGTACACGACGGCGTAGGGGTCAAATCTTTGGCGCGTTATGGTATCTTGACGGCTATTATTACTGGTCGCAGCAGCGCTATGGTAGATAAACGCGCGGCTGAGATGGGTGTTAACCATGTGGTACAAGGCCGTGATGATAAGCTTGTCGCTCTAAATGAGCTACTTGCAACCTTAGATCCTGCGCTCAAAATTACCGCTGCCGATTGTGCCTATATGGGTGATGACTTGCCTGATATAAAAGCCATGCAAACGGTCGGTTTTGCCGCCACCGTCCCCAATGCGCATGCCGAGGTCATTCAGCGTAGTGACATGGTGACGACCAGATCTGGTGGTACAGGCGCGGTACGTGAAGTATGCGATCTTATTTTAAAAGGTCATGGACATTATCAAGATTTTATCGCGCACTATACGCTTGATGAAACCAATACTCAGGATGAATTGTCGTGAGTACTCGTGTTTTAATCATCATCGCCTTGATTATTGCGGTCATCGCTGGCTGGTTCTTCCAAAAGCAAGGTGAAATAACACCTCCGGTCAATATAGAGGCTTCAGAAGTAGACTATGAAGCGACCGATATTCAAGCGATACAGACCAACGAGCAAGGCGAAACTGAGTACGAGCTCAATGCCGATTCGTTGACACACAACCCAGTGACCAATCAAGATGAGATGTCGGGCATTACTATGAACTGGGAGCCTTCTGATGAGCAGCGCTATGTTATCCAAGCGGGCAGTGCTACTATTAATCAACAAACTGGTGAGCTGCGTTTATCTGGTGGCTTTAGCTTAGTGAGTGAAGAGAAGACAGGTGAAGAAGGCGCTGCATCTGATATCGAACCAATCAAGATCACGGGTCAGACGCTCAAAGGCAATACTAAGTCACGACAAGTTTACAGTGATGAACCTGTCAAAGTTGAACAAGGCATGAATCGTTTTCAGGCCTCAAGTATGACAGCCAACCTTGAAACTGGTGAGTATGAGTTTGGGCAAGTGGCCGTCACTTTCAACCCTGCTAAGCGTCAAGATCAGGCGCTGTTTTGATCGTTTTTAATCACGCCTATTGCTCTCATATAAGCTAAAATAAACGTTTAGAGTGAGCTAACGAACCCTATTTATTTCTCTAACACTCATTGCCTACTCATTATAAAAAGAGTCACTGCTTATGAAATCAAGTTTTTTGCTTACTAAACGCCTCAATCATATCCAGCGTTATTTATGCGTATTGCCGACAGTGATGCTATTGGCTTTGCCTCTATACGGTCATGCATTGCCATCTGATGCCAATCAGCCAATTAAGTTGCTAGCGGATAAAGCGACTTATAGTGAGCGTACAGGTGTCACCAGTTATTCTGGTAATGTCATTATTACTCAAGGCACGCTTAGGTTGACTGCTGATGATATTACGGTAAACCTCTCTCAGCAGCGTAGCATTAATTCGGCGGTAGCGACTGGACGTCCAGCGACCATGCAGCAGATAGTCACTAAAGAAAAAGGCCTAGCAAAAGGCCAAGCCAATAAAATAGATTACAATGCGGTCACGGGCATCATCACCTTAACGGGTAATGCCAAGCTAGATCAAAACGGTGCCAGCTTTGCAGGTAATGTTATTCGTTATAGTCTCAAAGCGGGAGATGTAGAAGCGACTGCTGGCGGTAATCAGCGTGTTGAGTTGATACTGCCACCTAGTAATAGTACTAACCAGAGCAGCATACGCTAAGACAATTCTGTGGTTTTGCCTAAGCGCTTAAATTTTGCATGAGTATGAGTATGATATGAGTGATAGCAAAGATTTAGATAACCATTCTGTAAATAGTAGTTCTATCAATAGCAGTTCTGACAGTCAAACAGTAGCCGCAACGAGTGAGCCAACCTCGCCAGTCAATGCGCGACTGACGATGCAAAACCTAGGCAAGCGCTATGGCAAGCGCTGGGTAGTCAAAGATGTCTCATTCTCTGTTGAGCAAGGACAAGTGGTTGGGTTATTAGGGCCTAATGGTGCGGGTAAAACGACCAGCTTTTATATGGTAGTCGGTCTGGTCAATATGGACAAAGGCCGTGTGACGTTAGGCAAGATGGATTTATCCAAA
This sequence comes from Psychrobacter sp. H8-1, assembly GCF_904846575.1. NCBI lineage: Bacteria > Pseudomonadati > Pseudomonadota > Gammaproteobacteria > Moraxellales > Moraxellaceae > Psychrobacter > Psychrobacter sp. H8-1. Next base: position 1,753,423 of record NZ_CAJHBG010000001.1, on the reverse strand, counting down.
TATGCCATGCATGAGCGTGCCCGTGCTGGTATTGGCTATTTGCCGCAAGAGGCTTCTATCTTTCGTAAGCTGTCTATTGAAGACAATATCTTGGCTATTTTGCAGACGCGTAAGGAGCTGACGGCCGCCGAGCAGCGCCAAGAGCTAGAAAAGTTAATCGGTGAGTTCAATCTAGGACATGTGCGCAAGTCTTTGGGGATGAGTGTCTCCGGTGGTGAGCGTCGTCGTTGCGAGATTGCGCGCGCGTTAGCTGCTGATCCTAAGTTTATCTTATTGGATGAACCTTTTGCGGGCGTTGACCCTATTTCTGTGGGTGATATTAAAGAGGTCATTTTGACCCTGAAGAATCGCGGTATTGGAGTGCTAATCACTGATCATAATGTCCGTGATACGTTGGCAATTTGTGAAAAGGCTTATATCGTCTCAGAAGGCGCTATTATCGCTGAAGGCACCCCGCAAGACATCTTGAGCAACGATTTGGTTAAGTCTGTCTATCTAGGTAAGGACTTTCAAGTATAAGTAAACTATGGTTATAGCCACTTTTTGATAAAGCCTTGTCTCATCTATAAGTGGCTAACTGTAGCAGTATGAATGGATTCAAATAAAAATATTTAAAACCCTGTTATTTAAAGTCATTTTCTTTGTATCTCTACGCTAGCGTTATTATCCCTCATTCATTTTTATCAAATATCTTACTGGCTCATCATCGTCCATGATGATTCAACCTGCATCAATAAAAACATCTTTTCTCTTCTTTATTTTAGAACTTAAATAAGGCGCACATACGATGGCAAAAAATAAAAGTAGCTATGTCTGTCAGCACTGCGGAGCGCATTTTGGCAAATGGTCAGGACAATGTTCTGATTGTGGCGAATGGAACAGTTTGGTAGAAGCCCCCAATGTTAGTATGCCGCATCATAATAAAAACACTGCCAAGCCTAGTACCAGTCGAGCTGCCTCTCGTAATGCAGGTGCACCTGCTGGCAACTATTCTGGAACGCACAGTGCAGTCATGCCGCTCAATGCTGTCAGTGTTACGCTAGATACGCGTCTGCCAACAGGCATCAGCGAGTTTGATCGAGTGTTGGGCGGTGGATTGGTGGCAGGTTCAGTAGTGTTGATAGGCGGTGATCCCGGTATTGGTAAGTCAACGATTTTGCTTCAAACAGCAACCAATATGGCACGCGCAGACTCTTTAGCCGGTAGTGCGCTCTACGTGACAGGTGAAGAGTCGCTGGCTCAGGTAGCCATGCGAGCCAAACGCTTGGATTTGCCTGCTGATCGATTACGAGTACTGGCTGAGACCAATGTAGAGACTATCTGCGCGGCGCTAACCCAAGAGCAGCCAGCGGTTGCTATTATCGACTCCATTCAGACCATCTATACCGATGCCATTAACTCTGCACCAGGCGGTGTCAGCCAAATCCGTGAGTCGGCTGCTATTTTGACCCGATATGCTAAGCAGACAGGGACGGCGCTATTTTTGGTGGGTCATGTCACCAAAGAAGGAACGCTGGCAGGTCCACGTGTGCTTGAGCACATGGTCGATACGGTCTTGTATTTTGAAGGGCAGTCTGACTCACGCTTTCGCATGATTCGAGCCGTTAAAAACCGCTTTGGTGCGGTGAATGAGCTGGGTATCTTTGGTATGACGGATGTGGGCTTAAAGGAGGTGGCCAATCCATCCGCCATATTTTTGAGCCGTTATGATAAGCCCGTTGCTGGCTCAGTCGTCATGGTCAGCCGTGAAGGTACCAGACCGCTACTGGTCGAAGTGCAGGCACTGGTTGATGACTCGCAAGGACAGCCGCGACGTATGGCACTTGGTCTTGATTATCAGCGTCTATCAATGCTGCTAGCGGTTATGCATCGTCATGGTGGCATTCATACCAGTGGGCAAGATGTTTACGTCAACGTGGTTGGCGGTGTCAAGGTGATAGAAACGGGTTCTGATTTAGCCGTGTTATTGGCGTGCGCATCGAGCATTAAAGAAAGAGCGTTACCATCATCGTTAGCGGTATTCGGTGAGGTAGGTCTATCGGGTGAAATTCGCCCTGTACCAAACGGGCAGGAGCGTCTAAAAGAAGCAATGAAGCATGGGTTTAAGCATGCCATTGTACCCAAGTCTAATGCGCCAACAACTAATTCTGCTCAATTTAAAGGCATTAATATAATCGCTGTTGAGCGCTTGGACGATGCGATAGAAAGGGCGTTTGAGCTATAGCTTTTAAATAGATCACCCATAAAAAAACTGCCAAGCGTAATACGCTTGACAGTTTTTATTTTAACATTACAGTTCTAAAGTACTTTAATATCAATTAAGTGTTTAAGACTAAGGTCCATCAACCCGCTCAATCGAAACGTTGCCAACCCCTTTGTTGGTGATACCCAATTGTTTAGCTGCCCCATAAGATAAATCCATGACGCGGTTGCCATGAAAAGGCCCACGGTCATTGACTTTAACCACGACGCTTTTGCCATTGGTTTTATTGGTTACTTTAACATAGCAGTTAAGGGGTAATGAGCGATGGGCTGCAGTCAAAGCATTCATATCAAATGTTTCACCACTGGCGGTTTTACGACCATGAAACTTACGACCATACCAAGAAGCCAGACCAGTCTGCTTAAATTTGCTCACAGAGTTCGACGCCACAGCAGTTAAACGCTCTAATACGTCTTCGTCATCAGTGACTTGGCTGGTATCATTGGCTAATAAAGAGCTGTTCAATGCTAACGATGTCGGCTGACGGGCGGACTTGACTAGGCTTGAAGCATTATCATGTTGGCGAGTAAGCTCACCGAGCACGCGATCAATATGGGAGGCGTTATCTTGTGACAAAGTCGCAAGGGATGTTTTTGCTTCTACTGCGTTTGCGTTAGATGCCACTGCAGATCCAGCACATAAACACACCGACATTGTAAGTAAACCAGACAGACGCTTATTCATAAATTCCTCTATAACTGATACGTCAGAACCTAACTTTGTCATTACAAGTAAGTCATAAAGCCTTTAAATATGCGAATATAAGATATTCATCATGGCTTTATAAATAGGTTTTGACGTATGGTTAAGCTTCTTATCATCTTTGATGAATTTACAGGTAGTAACTATTACCAACTGATATTCATGAGATGTATTAATAATATAAATATTAATGCCACTAAAAGAATTTGGCACACTGTTAGGAGTTTTCTACATAGGTTTTTTGACTTGCTTAACTAAATAGCTTTGCGTGAATCTTTGTTAGTAAAGCGTTAATTAAGTAGTGCGTATGAAAACCTAGATGCTCACTATACGGATGAGCTCCGACTGAAGTATGATTGATTGCTAACTTTATGAGTAGCTATGTATAAGTTATGTATCAACACGTATTGACAAGAGATTAGCGCACTTTTTTGCAAATAACAAGCATTAAAACTTATAGGTAATTATGGATTACTACTTGCACTGGCAAGGAGTTCTACATGTTTATAAGGTCTTATTTTAATAATATCAACTACTTATATGACCTATAGGTCTAATGTATTTATATATTATACAAGTGACAATTTAATACTAATTGCAAAAATAAAGTTATAGCTTTTGCTTTTTCTATAAAATTTTACTGCATAAAATTAGGAGCGGGTACGGTGCTAGATAGGTGAGTATTTTCCCACTTGTATTTATATATGATTCAACAATATGACCCAATAGCTAATATGATTTGTGAGTATGGATGGACATCAGTAGTCCAAATCCCGCCATTAAGGTCACTATCGCTGTGCCGCCATAACTGATAAACGGAAGCGGAACGCCCACAACGGGCAAAAGTCCTCCGACCATGCCGACATTGACAAATATATAAACAAAAAATGACATGGCGATCGCCCCTGCCAGTAGGCGACTATAGGTGTCAGGGTGAGTAAAAGCAATGTATAGCGCACGTGTCAATAGGCAAGCATAGATAAACATTAGCAGTATCACGCCAAACAGACCAAATTCTTCTGAGAATGCCGCAATGATGAAGTCAGTATGCCCTTCAGGTAAAAAGTGTAGATGTGACTGCGTGCCTTCTAGGTAGCCTTTTCCAGAGAGTCCGCCAGCACCGATTGCTGTCTTGGACTGGATAATATTCCAGCCAGCCCCTTGCGCATCGCCTTCAGGATTGAATAAGGTTAAGACGCGAGTACGTTGGTAATCGTGCAGTAAAAATTGCCATGCAAAAGCGACTAAAGGTATGGTCAGCGCCAACGCGCCTGATATCATTCGCCATGACAAGCCTGCCAAAAATAACACAAAAATGCCACTGGCAGCGACCAGTAAGGAAGTGCCAAGATCGGGCTCTATAGCCACCAATAGCACAGGTATGATGATAATCGCTAATGTCACTATAACGCTTAAGAATGAGGGCGGCAGCTCACGTTTAGACAAAAACCAAGCACACATCATAGGCATGCCAAGCTTCATAAATTCTGACGGTTGCACGCTACCAAATCCAGGAATATCAATCCAACGCTTTGCCCCCATCCGTACTTCACCAATAATCTCAACCAACACCAGCAAAACGATGCCTAATATATAAAATATCGGTGTAAAGCTGCGATAAATATTCGGTGGAATCTGTGCCATGATAAACATCACGGTAAATCCTACGCCATAGCTCACCAGTTGGCGAATGACCATTGCATTATCTTGCGAAGAAGCGCTATAGAGTATAGTCAGCCCAATGCTGCAGATAGTTAGGAGTAGTATCGTTAGCCATGGATCTATATGAATGCGTTGCCACAAAGTCGGCTCATGATGTTGACCGAAATGATGGCTTTGACGTGAAAAACGATATTGTGGATTTAGAGACATATATAAAGGCAGCTATAAGTGGCTATAATTTAAGTAACTATAATTTAAATGCATGCAAACAGTGACTAAAATTAGCGATAAGTTAATCGTAATAGCGTGCAAGGTGACTGTTGTCAGGTTTTTGCAAAAGCTAGCGGTCATGGATGATGGGAGAGTAAGTTTGTATAAAAGCAAACTCGTCAAAGGTAACGTAATTATAAAAATAATGATGATAAATGTTAATTAGATTTCTATTACCTATTATACGATGCAATAGTTTAGCTTGCCTGCATAAAATTTGATAGTATCGATAAAATGTTTTTAGCGATAATTGCCCACATGAAAAATACGAACAGTAGTATTACCTTTATAAAAAAATCCATGATAGCTCTTGCTGTATGTGCCAGTAGTGTGGGTGCTCAAGCGGCCATCTTGCAAGACAATAGTGAGCGCCGCATTCAAATACGTCAAGGTACGGCTGTTACCAGTAATTATTCTAGCAACTCTAATCAGGCGCTATCAAGCGATGATCGTATGCAGGGGCTGATCAAACAAAAACAGCGCGAATATAATTTTGATGCCAACGTATCAATAGAAGAAAACAAACGCGTGTATATCAATAAGCCTAGAGCAAGCACTGGTTATAACAATAGTTATAGCACAAGCGATAATTATTATAGTAATGCCACTGCGATGGATTTTAACACTTGGCTCAATAGCAATCGCTTTCGGGCACAAGAAGTTGCAAACTACCAACGTTACCTAAGCTCGCAAATCGGGGCTCATAATGTCCCACCGCTTGAACAATTGCTTACCACAGCGCGTAGTTGGGATAAGTGCGGTTATGAGCCTTATCAGCTGCCACCGCAAGACTTATGGTCAAATATCGTGCCTACGTTGCGGCTCTATAGCTTATTAAAAAATCAAGGAATCTTGCCAGCAAGCACGGAAATCCGTTCTGTCTATCGTAGTCCGGGACTCAATAGCTGTGCTGGCGGTGCTAATAGCAGTAAGCATATGACTGCGGGCGCAATAGATATTTGGGTTCCTGAGTACCAAGATAACTTTTGGCTACTGAGTAAGATGCAAGACGATCTGTGTCAGTTTTGGCAATATCAAGGGGAGTCTTATAACTTTGGACTGGGTTTGTACTCAACAGGCTCTGTGCATTTAGACACGCAAGGTTATCGTAAGTGGGGCTTTAATCATGCTACGAGTAGCTCGTCTTGTCGGTATTAGTATCACTCTAAGCAGCCTATGGGTACAGGGGATAGTATCAATCAACCAGTGATGAACGAAGGTACTAGTAGCCTTGATCGTTGATGCGTTATAAATTTGAGCTGACGTATAGGTCACTGAAAGTTAGTGAGATTTTGGTTATATATGTTTTAATAGCCATGAATTATTGTTTGTTTTAATGACATTCATTCATCAAGTAGTGACATAAGTGTTTGATATAAGCAGATTTTATGAAAAATACTAGGTTTTCAATGGCTGCTATACGTAAGTTTAAGCCAAGTAAATATATTAATAAAAAAGAGCTAGCATTGATTGTTACAGCTGCATCCGTGCTTTTTGTGAGCAATGCTTGTAGCCCAAGTGATCCTAATACAAGTTTGGTTGATGTAAACCCTACAGCAATCAAGCAACAGCAGCAAAAAGCTGCTGAAATTGAGGACAATATCAAAAACTCCTATGCGCGGCTAGCGGCTCAGCATGCTGATATATGCCCCAAGTTGCTGCAAGGAAGTATAGGTGAAGCTACTATTGAGCGTGCTTCTGAGGTGATGGTGAATGATCACTGCGATTATTTTTTGTATTTACGTCGCGGACAGAAGCTTGCTGTTACTCTTGACAATAGACAGATAGAAGCATTACTAATTGTGCCTACGCTGCATAATTTTGCCAACGGCGACTATGAGGTGGTGTCTTCATATGATAAACATGTCATTCGCTTAGCTTATGATGGTGCCACCTACAAGCCTAAGCACTTAAGCTATGATGTAGCCATAACGGTTACAGACTAATCTGTAACCTTATTCTCAGTTGAGACTTTCAGTTTCGGATCCTCTGCTCCTACCGTCACAATCAAAAAGCGATCAGGATCAAGTGTCTCACGCATGGTCTGATTGACTGCTAGTAGCTGGACGTTGTCAATGCGTCTCATATAGTCGGTCAAATAGTTATCTGGTAGTTTATAAAAATTCATCATCCCCAATAAACCATTAATCCCTGCATTACTCGCAAAACTCATCGGAAAGCTATTCTTCATGTTGTCCGTGGTCAAGCGCATCTCATCAAGAGTAATTCCCTTGTCTAACGTGTCGTGAATGACTGCTAAGCTGGCATCGATAGCATCGCGGGATTTGTCATTACGTGTGGAAAACCCTATCTGATAAGGGCCGCGAGCCAACATTGGACTCATAGAGCCTGAGATGCCATAGGTAAGCCCAAGGTTTTGACGTATTTGTGTCATCAGTCGGGCATTGAAGTTACCGCCTGCCATGACTTCATTACCCACTGCAAAGTTGGTTTGCTGCTGCTGAGCCTTGGTATCAGTGGCGCGCTTGTTGCCCAATTGACCCATTAATACCGTGGTTTGAGTACTGGGAAATGGAATATGAATGTGCTGTGCTTGGGTGAGTGGTTTTGGTTCAGGTAAGGGCTCAGCGGCTTTACCTGTAGGTAAGTCGCCAGTGATGGCGTCAGCGAGTTGTTTGGCTTGGGCTAATGTTAGATTGCCCGTCATGGCAAGTGACGCATTGGCAGCGACGAGGTAGCGGTCTTGAAAGTCCGTCAGATCTTCTTTTTTGATGCTTGGTACGGTCTCAAGTGTGCCCGATGAAGGGTGGGCATAAGGGTGCGACCCATACAGAGCCTCATTGAAAGCGAGGCTGGCAAGGCTGCCTGGGTCTTGTTTTTGCTGCTGTAGACCGACCAGTAATCTTGCTTTATTGCGCTCCAAAATCTGCGGATCAAAAGTTGGCTGGGTGAGGGTTTGGGTCATTAAATCAACTGCGGGTAGCAAATGCTCATCATCAGACAAGCTGCGCAGCGAGACGATAAACATGTCTTTGTAGGCACGACTCCCTAAATCAATACCTAAAGTCTCAACAGCGCGGGTAAAGGCCTCTTCATCTAAGCGGTTGGTGCCTTGAGTGAGCATCGTAGCGGCCATGTTGGCGATACCAAAACCATTGTTACGTATATCCCCGTCACGGGCGCTACCAGCATTGAAGCGCAAGTCGATATCTACGATAGGGAGGGTAGTTGCACGCACAAAAGAGACGGGCACACCAGCAGAGGTCTTGAAATGCTCAATCGTTGGTACAGTGAGCTGTAGCGGTTTGGCGTTATCAAGGCTGGTAAGCTTAGATAATGCTGCAATGGGTGCGCTTGCATCCACAGTCGCGGTAGAGTCGCGATAGCCGTCTTCGGCAGCCAAAGCAGCATGAGCTGAATTTGTATAAGCTGGAGTGGTCAGCGCTGCTAACCCCAAAACCATACCCGCACTGAGAGAGGATATACGCATAGATTTGGTGCGTTTTTGCTGTGCTAGAGTTGCGTGTTGTAGTGTTGTTTTTAGCATGGATATAAAAGCCTTCTTAGTCATATTTTTCTTCTTAGTATTAGGACACGGTCTAGTCAGTCGTTTCTGCTGTGCTTGTCTCAGCTTTATCCGTTTGACTGGCAGGTGGTACGATATGCATCACGGTCAGATTGTCTGGCACTAGGTATTTTTTGCTGGCGGCTTGGATGTCAGCGACACTCACGCTATCTAGCTTGGCGGGCAGGGTTGCAAGTAGTCTGTCATCGAGTCCGATAGTCTGTAGTGAGCCAATCATCTGGGCTTGTCCTTGCATACTGTCTTGCGCGTAAACTAGACCAGTGACAGTATTGGTCTTTGCGCGGCTTATTTCATCGGCATTGATGGGGTCGGTAGCAAGCTTGCCTATCTCAGCCGTGATGGCGTCTTGTGCTTGCGTCAAGCTAATACCTTCACGCGCAGTAGCTTGTATCAGAAACAAGCCGTCGCCGCGATCAAGCAAGTTATAAGAAGTTCCCACAGAGGTCAGTAGGCCTTGTTCACGGATGAGCCGACTCTCTAGTCGAGCAGACAGACCGCCGTCAAGCACATCTTGCGCAAGTGACAGAGCGTATGCTTGCTTTTCATTATTTACAGCAACTGTTGACAGACTAGGTACGTTATAACCCATAAGTAATACGGGTACCTGAACCGCTTGCTCAGAGTCTACTTTTTGATAGCCACGAAAGCCTTGTTGGCTGACGGCAGAACGCTCAGGCAGAGTAGTGCTGGGTTTTAGATCGTCAAAGTAGCGTTTGACTTGCGTCAGCACGTCTTCTGGTTCAACATCACCGACGATCACCAAGGTTGCGTTATTAGGTGCATACCATGTTTTATACCAGTCTTTTAACTCAGCCAGTGTAATAGACTCAAGCTCGCTCATGGGTCCGATTACAGATTCGCCTTTAGGGCTGTCAGGTAGAGCTAGTAAGCGAAATGACTCATAGGCCTTGGCCAGTGGGTTGTCATCGGTACGTTGGCGGCGCTCTTCCATGACGACTTGCCGCTCTTTATCAAACGCGGCGGCATCGAAGCGCAAATTAGTCATACGGTCGGCTTCTAACTCTAGCGCGAGCGGCATACGGTTCGCTGGAAACAGCTCATAGTAACCAGTATAGTCGTAGCTAGTAAAGGCATTATTTACCCCGCCAAACTTGGCAATCAAACGCTCATAGTCATCACTTGATACATCAGCAGTGCCTTTAAACATCATGTGCTCAAGTAGGTGCGAGATGCCGCCTTTATCGTGCGGTTCATCTGCTGAGCCCACACGATACCAAATTTGTGTCATCACGACTGGGGCACGGTGGTCTTCTTTTACGATGATTTTAAGTCCATTGTCTAGCTGATACTCATGCCGACCTGACATATCCATAGCCAGCGCTGAAGACTGCTCAGTTGCATCTGTTGTTGGGGTGCTAGGAGTGACGGTTGTCACACTGGTTACATCGGGTTGTGCGGTTGGTTTAAGATTACTGGTTTGACAGGCAGCAAGGGTGGTAGCAAGCGCTAAGGCACAGGCCATGCGTAGTGAGTTAGCAGGTAGTGATAAAGACAGAGACATGATAGGTTCTACTTATAAAATAACGGCTGAATATGGCTAAATAAAGAAGGGTTATTGTGTACGATATAGGCTTTATAGAGATTTATGTCCACCAACAATAACGCTAGCGGTTGGCTTGAATTCTTGAGTTGTGCTACAACCTACGGCTGCTAATAATAAAATGCTCATAATCATAGCGACCATAATTTTTATGATGGTGTTCGCACGCGAAGTGGTTGACGTCTTATGAGTTGATAGTATTGCTGACATAAATATTCCTGATTTTTAATATAGTGAATCCTAAATAAAAAGAGTACCGCTTTTACGGCGTGCTACTGGTATAAATTTTCTTTGCTTGCTTGCTTGCTTGCTTGCTTTGCGACTGTGTCACTGTTCGATGCTGCACAAAATTCACCCCAGTAGCACTGTATTTGTTTTATAGTGGATCGGTTATAAAAAGTTGTTTTAAAAAGGTAAGACAATAAGACGTATTACAATATTTTTTTCATATCGGAGATTAAGATGGCCGTGGGTTCAAGTGCTTGCATGGTGGCGCAGCCTACGGTTGAAAAAGACAAAGCCAATAAAACAAGCGGTAGGCTTAATTTATGGGTTTTTCTATAAATAGAGTCGCTCTTAAAACCCTGCTTAATATTAGGTTTGATGTCGCTCGATGGGCATGATTGAGTTAGCGGTAACATGTCTGTTCCTGTTTAAATAATCGCTTATAGCTGACTGTAGCGAACTTTAACATCAGCAAAGTCAGAGATTTGTGTCCAAACCTTAAGAGAAGCTTGCTCAGCTGATTTGTCACGCATCAGCGGTTACTGTTATTGACGTCGCTGAGCTTGCCTTGAATTATGCTAAACTAGCACAAAAACCATCTCTTATTCTAATGATGCCGTTGATACTGCTATAAACGGCACAACAAACACATTACTGACAGTGATAACCTTTAGGGCAAGCATATGAATAATCCAAATAATAGCAATCGTGTGGTCATCAACTTGGATGGTGACCTTGATGATTTAGATGACGATGATATTACCTTACCCAGTTTGCCAGCGCAATCCGTCCCCATCATAGATGAGCCTGAGACGAGTGCTGTGCGCACGCAAGAGAGTACAGCAAAGAATATAGGCGCAAATGTAGAAGTATCAACAGCAAACGCTGCAGAAAGTATCGAGCTGGGTACGCCAATTGTATCGACTGACACAAAAGATACGTCTGAAAGCACGGCGGCCAACGAACAACATATCAAAAGTGATACCAATCGGCCTACTATCCCAACGATGCCTTTGCAAGAGCATGCAAGTGAGAGCGCAGCAGCAAAGTCATTAGTAGCCAGTACTGAGATGGCTGAAGCTAAACCAAAGCATGTAGATGAGAAGCAAGGTCGTCAACAGGGCAGCTGGTTTAATCGGATGAAATCAGGACTCAGTAAGTCACGTAAGAATCTAGCAGAAGGCATGGTTAGTATCCTTATCGGTGGCAAAGAGATCGATGATGAGCTGTTAGAGGAAGTTGAAGACCAACTGTTGGTCGCTGATATTGGGGTAAATGCGACCAATCGTATTATTAAAAGTTTGACTGAGCAAACAGCTCGTGGTGATTTGATTTATGCGCATTCACTGTATAAGGCCTTACAAAGCGAGCTGGTTGACATCTTAACGCCAAAAGTAGCGCCGCTGGTGATTGATACCAGTAAAAAACCCTTTGTTATCTTGGTTGTTGGCGTGAATGGTGTAGGTAAAACGACTACCATCGGAAAGCTTGCCAAGCGTTTACAAGGTGAAGGTAAGTCGGTCATGCTAGCGGCTGGTGATACTTTCCGCGCCGCTGCTACCGAGCAGCTACAGATTTGGGGTGAGCGTAACAATATTCCAGTCGTCGCTCAAGGTCATGGCTCTGACAGCGCTTCGGTCATCTTTGATGCGATGCAATCTGCAAAAGCCAAAAACATCGACGTGCTGATTGCGGATACTGCAGGGCGCTTGCAGAATAAGACTTACTTGATGAACGAATTAGAAAAAGTAGTACGAGTGATGCAAAAGTCAGACCCGAGTGCCCCGCATGAGGGCATGATTGTCCTTGATGCTGGTACAGGTCAAAATGCCATCAATCAAGTGGAGCTGTTCAATAAAGTGGTGCCACTAACGGGCATTACCATTACTAAGCTTGACGGTACGGCCAAAGGTGGGGTGGTATTCAATATCGCTGAAACGACCGATGTACCCATCCGTTATATTGGGGTTGGCGAGTCAATTGATGACTTGCGTGCCTTTAGTCCCAAGCAGTTTGTTGCCGCTTTGTTTGAGACGGATGAAAGTTAACCTTTTAGCAAGATGAGCAGTTAACAAGGCAGGGGAGGTATTATGATTGTAACAATGACAAATTTTGCTCAAGATCAATTAATTTTGATAGCAAGCACAGATGAGCATCAAAGCCCCAAGCTTGTTGAGATTAATTGGCTGTCAAAAGATCAGTCATGGCGACAGTCTAAATCCTCTGCCAAGCTCAAAAAGCACTATAAGCTTAGCGAGGATGATTTCATATTCATAGATAAGAATAGCCTAAGTAAACAGTATCCTGCTCAGGCTTTACTGCTTGATGCCATTAACCAGCTTAATGAATATGCTGCTGGCAAGCGCGATAGTTTTGACTTGCCACTAGATACCTCAATGGGTACTGATTTTCAGCAAAAAGTATGGCAAGCACTACAAGCTATCAATTACGGTGAGGCTATCAGCTATGCTACGCTAGCACAGCGCGTGGGTAATCCAAAAGGCTTTCGCGCGGTGGCCAATGCTAACGGCAAAAACCCCTTTAGCATTATTGTCCCTTGCCATCGGGTCATTGCCAGCGATGGTAAGCTTGGGGGCTATACTGGCGGGCTAGATAAAAAAGCGTACTTGCTAGCACTTGAAGGGGTGCAGTATAAAACCTAAAACTCAAAATGAGTATTCAAAACTAGTATTAAAGCTCTCTGCTAGAGAGATGTAAACTGAGAAGCAGGTAAAAAGCCAAACGTTATCTATAGCGTTTGGCTTTTTTATTTCTTAATGAGTGAACTATAAATGCAAGCTACTCTTCAAGCTGAGCCATCACCTCATCGGTGAAGCTGACGTTGGTATAGACCTCTTGTACATCGTCTATATCCTCCAGCATATCGATCATTTTCATTACTTGTTGTGCATCATCGATATTATCAATTTCAGCTTGCGTAGAGGGTGACATAGTCACTTCAGCATTGTCTGAGACAAGACCAGCAGCATTAAGGGCATCTTTGACCTGACCAAAACTTTCCCATTCAGTGATGACAAGCAGGCTGTCGCCATCATTTTCGATATCAAGAGCGCCAGCATCTAGTGCGGCAAGCATAACTTCATCTTCTAAGCTTGTGTCATTAAAGGAGATCTCACCACGCTTAGTAAACAGATAAGCCACTGAGCCTGAGGTGCCAAGGTTGCCATCGTGCTTAGTAAAAGCATGACGCACCTCACTGACGGTGCGATTGACATTGTCGGTCATGGTTTCGACAAGCACAGCCACGCCGCCGACGCCGTAACCCTCATAGCTGATCTCATCCATATTGGTAGTGTCGCCGCCACCAGTACCACGATCGACCGCACGATTAATAGTGTCGCGGGTCATATTGACGGACAGACCTTTTTCGATAGCGGCCCGTAGACGCGGGTTTTTATCAGGATCAGGATCACCTTGTTTGGCGGCTGAGACGATTTCACGGATAACTTTGGTAAACACCTTGCCTCTAACTGCATCCTGACGGGCTTTACGGTGTTTTATATTTGCCCATTTTGAATGACCTGCCATATTATATCCTTAAGTTTCACTGGCTATTTAGTACATGCTCAATGTGAGTCACATACATGATAATGTTTTTATTTATTAGCATGTTCAATATGCTCTAGCAATCACGCTTTGTAGAGGTGTGTCGATACACTTTCCTAGCGTAACCAGCTTAGGCTTATGCTTGCGAATTGTATGTCGTTAACAGCAGTTTTTTGCTACACTGTGGCAAATTATGTGCCATGATGGTGAGCTTGAGCGGTCTATATTATAAACCACTTCTGCGCATTTTGACTAACCCGCGCTTATCTCTATTACGTCAAACCATCCGATATTATGTATAGTCAATTCAATATAAAAGAGGCACATTCAAAATAGCGTTCTGCTAGTATCAGTTTTTCTCGCTTGCTGCGCACTTTGCACGGTTTGATGCTGCGAAAACTCATGTTAGCAGTACTATTTTTTTAACTGAATCGACTATAGCTACTGACTTTATGAGCCCACAGATTCTATGAAGCAACCAACTGCTGAAGCCATTACTTATCTACGTAACCGCATTCATATTATTATCGAAGGCACAGACACCCGTTTGGGTAAGTTTTTCGATATTGTATTGTTAATTGCGATTTTGACCAGTGTCGGCGTAGTGATGCTTGATAGTGTGCTATATATGCGTTTGCAATATGGGACGATATTTTATTATGCAGAATGGTTCTTCACCATTTTATTTACTTTTGAATATCTTTTAAGACTGTTTTCAGCGCCCAATCGTCTTCGCTACGCTTTTAGTTTTTTTGGTGTAGTAGATTTATTGTCCATCTTACCAAGCTACTTAAGCTTGTTTTTTGGTGGTGTACAGTATCTACTGGTCATACGAATTTTACGTATCTTACGCGTGTTTCGTGTGCTCAAGCTAAAAGCCTACATGCAGCAAGCGGGTTTTTTGGCATCTGCCCTCAGAACCAGCCAACAAAAAATCACCGTATTCTTTTTATCATTGGTGCTACTGGTAACAATTTTCGGCTCAATTATTTATGTGGTAGAAGGGCCTGAGAATGGTTTTACCAGTATTCCAGTCTCTATCTATTGGGCAGTCGTCACGATGACCACCGTTGGTTATGGTGATATGTCGCCAAAAACACCACTGGGTCAGGCTATTGCGACCATGGTCATGATCACGGGTTACTCTATCATTGCGGTGCCGACAGGGATTTTTACCTCTGAGCTGGCGCGTAACATGCGCCCACAGCTCAATCCTGTCACCTGCCCAAACTGCGGTAAGTTTGGTCATGCAGTAGGTGCGGTATTCTGTGATCGCTGTGGCCATGCTCTGCATGTGTGAGTTTTATTGATATTAAGTTATTAACATCTAACTTATTAATACTTTGGTGTTTCCAAGTATTCCTCTACCAGTGGCGACAAATCTATCTCGACGCCTAGGTTTACCAAGTTCCAATATTGTCCCGATACCGTACGATCGAGCATCATAGTCGTCGCTGACGGTTGAAACTGACCAAAGTACTTCAAAGACGTCCGCATCTGCGTAATGGCTTCATGATGGACTTGGCTACCCGCAAAATCAAAAGGGCCTTCTTGATAGGGCGCTATAGACAGAGGTTTTAGGCCAATGGCAAGCCACTGCTGGTAAAACTCTCCCGGTACGTTTTTTTCATCATCACGGCGGATGCCCAACGCGATCAAATCTTGTTCAAGTGCTATCGTATCGCCTTTTACAGCATGATAAGCGAACCTGCGAAACAACTGTACTTCCGCATTGCTATAGCTGCGGATACCACCGAAATCATAGGCAACGACGCTGCCGTCAGGGCGAAAGGCAAAGTTGCCAGGATGCGGATCACAGTGCATGCGATATAAGCCAAATAACTGACCTGCACTAAAGTGAAATAGTCGCTGAGCAATTTTTTGTTTGACGCTGTTGTCCCAAGTCGCCGCAGTGGTCAGGCTTTCTCCCATCTCTTCCGTCAAGGTCAAAATCCGCTTGGTAGAATGACTGCTGATAACTTTGGGGATAATGAGACCTTCGTCGTCGGCGTGGAAGGCGCCAAATACTAATAAGTTATGCGCTTCCTTGATATAGTCGAGTTCATCATGCAAGCTTTGACGTATCTCATCAAACAGTTGCTCTTGCAGTTTGCGACTCATATTAAGCACGCCTGCGACTTTTAAGGCCATGCGTACTTGTTTGAGGTCACTGTCGCAGTTTTCATCGACATCGGGATACTGCACTTTGACCACTACCTTTTGTCCGGAGGGTAAGATGGCTCTATGAACCTGACCGATGGATGCTGCCGCAAAAGGCACGTCTTCAAATTCAGTAAATAACTCATTAATAGGTGCTTTGAGCTCGCGCTCAACCTGCATACGAATCTGAGCGTAAGGCATTGGTGGCGCGTCTTTTTGCAGTTTTTCTAGAGCGGTTGCGACTTCAGGCGGAAACACATCTTTATACTGTGAGGCAATTTGTCCCACTTTCATGACAGCGCCTTTCATCTCACCTAAGGTCTCAGCAATCTGAATCCCCACATCTTGCATCATCTCAGAGCGTGCTTGCAGACGCTTTTCTTCGTCACTAGACAGGTGCTTTAATGAGTTCTTAGCCGCTTTGCCTGCGATGCTTGCAGTCATACCAGCAAGTTTCATAAAGCGTTTTCCGGACGATTTTGCCATTCATATCACCGTGTGTTGAGTCATTATTGGTATATTAAGTCGTTATGTTGATGCAGCTCTATTCTAATTAAGCCCAAGCGGTTTAGCCAGTATGCTTAAGTTACTAAATACTCAAGTTTTCAATACTTAAGAAGCTTAGCTTGTCTGACAGATCTTAAAGCCAATCAGTCAGTTAAGGCTATGTTATATGTATGGAGCAACCAATAATCAAGCGCCATCTGATAGCCAAAATGACCCAAACCGCAAATGACACCGACGGCTATATCGCTTAGATATGAGTGCTGACGAAACGGCTCGCGGCTATGCACATTGGATAAATGCACTTCGATAAATGGTTTTTGGGTGGCGAGCAGGGCGTCACGTAGCGCTACTGAGGTATGGGTAAAGGCAGCTGGATTGATAATAATAGCGTCTACCTGTGATGCTGCATTGGCTAGTAGGCCATGATGTTGAATATCATCGACCAGTTGTCCTTCGTGATTTGATTGAATGCAAATAAGCTCAATATTGTGTTTGGCTGCACGAGCGGTCAGCTGTGCTTCAATATCAGCAAGTGTGGTGTGACCATAAATTTCAGGCTCACGCTTACCTAATAAGTTTAAGTTCACCCCATTGATCAATAGAAGCTTACGTGTCAGTGTAGGCTTTGTCTCTGTATCAGAGCGGTCTGTTGTTGTGGTATTTGTCGTTACTGATTGATGAGAAGGTGCGCTCATAGCTCTCTCTATACTCTATAGATGACTGGAAATAGGAAAATGATAAATGATTAACAGGATAAAGAATGGCTTTATAATAACAGCTTGACCACCATGTTATAAAAAAATTACATAAAAACCCCACATAAGTGCTAAAAACCATGTTAAAAGGCTTTGTGTTACTAAAAACACGTGTTATGATATTTTTTATACGATAAGTATTGCAAGTTTGTTACAAATATCGTTTTGGTATTTGAGACAACCTGTTTATTTTTTGATTTCATGATTTTAGCACCCGTTTATATGCAATGTTGCAAAGGAATTTGGGGCTAATCGCACTTTTTAGGAAGCACTATTATGTCAGCTCGTGAACAAGGTACTGTTAAGTGGTTTAATGACTCAAAAGGCTTTGGTTTCATTCAACGTGATAGCGGAGAAGACATCTTTGTCCATTTCCGCGCGATTCAAGGTGATGGCTATCGCTCTTTAAAAGATGGTGAAAAGGTTGAGTTTAGTGTGGTTGAAGGTCAAAAAGGCCTGCAAGCCGAAGAAGTCAGAAAAGTAGACGAATAATCAGCCTGGCCAATATGAGTGTTTAACCATATTGCAGAGCAAACTACTGATATACTACTGAGTCAAGCCGGTCATAACTTACCAATGTTGAGCATGTTGCAATGTTTTGGTAAAGGGCAGACATAAGGCTTGGCTTTTTTGTGCTTATAGATTTTATATGTCATTATACTGTAGAGTTTGCTGAGTTTGGCCACTCTTGTTTGCATTTACTATAAGCCCAGCCAAAACTTGAGATAAGCCTACTGTTGATTTATATATAAGCGATTTATATACAAGCAATTCATATATCAGCGATTCATACACAAGGATAATTTTTTGAGTAATTTTAAAACATTCACTGATCTCCCACTTTCAGAGCCAACCTTAAAAGCGATCAGTGATTTGGGATTCACCGAATTGACTGCCATTCAAGCCCAGATATTGCCGCATACTTTGGCGCATCAAGATGCTATTGGTCAGGCGCAAACCGGTACTGGTAAGACAGCGACGTTTTTGCTGACCATTATGGAAACCTTACTAAAGCGCTCTTTCGCTGATGACGAACAGCGGTTTTTAGGTGAGCCGCGCGCAGTCGTTATGGCGCCAACACGTGAGCTGGCACAGCAGATATTCGATGATTGTATCGCGCTGACCAAATATACCTCATTACATAGCGTCTGTATCATGGGCGGCACCAACTATGAAACGCAGCAGCACGAGCTTGAGCGTCAATATGTTGATATTTTGATTGCCACACCTGGACGTTTGATTGATCTGATGAACAAAGGCATGGTGTATCTTGACCGTGTAGAAGTATTGGTATTGGATGAAGCAGATCGTATGCTCGATATGGGCTTTATCCCTGATATCAAACGCTTGGTTGGTCGTATGCCACCGAATACAGACCGTCAGAGCTTGTTATTTTCCGCTACCTTTAACCAAGATGTAATGAATCTTGCCTACCGCTGGTTACATGAGCCGCAGTTTGTTGAAATAGAGCCTGAGCACAAAACCAGTGAATTGGTCGATCAGCATTTTTACTTATTGACAGAAGACCAAAAGTTAGATGCCTTACAAGGTATTTTGGCTGATACAGCAGTGGATAAGGTAATCGTCTTTGCCAATCGCAAGGATCAGGTAAAGCGCTTATATCATAAATTGCGTCAAGGCCATAAAGTTGTGATGCTGTCAGGTGATGTGATTCAGCAAAAGCGTGAAAAGTATTTACAGCGCTTTAAAGATGGTCATGCCTCTATTTTGGTAGCGACCGATGTTGCAGGACGTGGTATTCATGTCGATGATATCAGCCACGTGGTCAACTATACATTACCAGATCAGCCAGATGATTACGTGCATCGTATCGGTCGTACAGGCCGTGCTGGGCAAACGGGTATCAGTATCAGCTTTGTCAGTGAAGACGATGCCTTCAACATACCCGCGCTTGAAAAGCATTTGGATACTAAGTTTAGCCTTGAGCAATGGCAAGCATAATATAGTCGGAGCACTTTTAAACCGCTACGGTGTTATCCGCCCTAGATGTACTTAGTGTACTATCTGCGGTCGGTCGCCTTGTAGCGATTTTAAAACTCCTTGACTATAGCCTAGCGTATAAAGTTGTTTTGCTTGTTTTATAAATAGCCATCATAAATAGCTATTATAAATGCCTGTTAATAAGCAATTATAAAAAAGCCCTCAACGATGAGATGCACGTTGAGGGCTTTTCTGTGGCTAATTTGGTTTGGTGCTCAATTATTGAGTGTGATCCACAGTCTCTGCATGTTCATTCATGTCATGTGTGCTGTTGTTCATCTGACTCATATCTTGATGGCTAGCGTTATCTGCTTCAGACACCATAGCAGAAGGGCTACCATGATCCATCTGTGCATGATCGTCTTCTCCGCCATGCCCACCATGTCCGCTATGCATGGACATCATAATCATAGGTACAAAAATAACGGCCATACCTGACAGTACCATTAGTGCGCCATTTACTTGGCGTAAGCGGAAACGTCCAATTTTATCACGTAGCCACCCAACGGTCTCATGAGTAGCAACCAACATCGGGACTGTACCTAGACCAAAGACAAACATCAGTGCCGCACCGCTCAACGGATCATGGGCAACGACAGCGATCAGCAATGCGCCATAGACCAGTCCACAGGGTAAGTAGCCCCACAACAGCCCTGCCGCCAGTGCGCGAGGATAAGTATTGAGTGGAAATACTTTTTGACGTACTGGGCTAAGATACTGCCAAAAACGCATGCCTACCCGCTCAAGTTTGTTCAAAAACGGCATACCAAGCATGGTAACGCCTACAAAGACTAAGACCAGTCCTAGCAAGATACGCGGTGTACTGTTACCTTTCATCAGGGGCTCTAAGACAGTCGTACCGATGAGACCTGCAACTAAGCCCAAAATAGAATAACTGACTAGGCGTCCAAAATGATAGGTAGCGATTAGGCGACGACGCTTGGCTGGGCTGACGTCTTTCATAGATAGACTAAAAGCCGCGACCAGACCACCGCACATGCCCAAGCAGTGTGGTGAACCCAAAAACCCCATTAAAAATGCCGCAACTAATAACGCTGTGGTCATAAGGACTGTCTCCTAAATAATGCATAGTATGCAAACCTGTTTTTCACAAATAAAGACAACAGGTAGTGGATGAAATAGTGAATCTAAAAGTCATACTTGATCGCAGTGCCTAACGGCAAGGCTTGAAAACATGGTTCAAAAAAGGTTTAGGGCTATGTTTTGGGAAGATCAGAGTCTTTGGCTTGGATAGGGGCAGAATCATCCAAACTCATGTCTTTAGCCTCATTATCAAGAGCGCTCGCTTCAGCTTCTTCAGTAGGATTGAGGGGCTCATGAGACTGCAAGACTTGACGCCGCTCTTGTCGGTCATCCAATATAATGCGCTGTGAAGCATTGTCCAAATCTTCAAATTGATTGGATTTTACTGCGTAACGCACCGCCCAAATGGCCACCACAAACAGCATCAAACTCAACGGGATTAATAAAAATATACTGAGCATGGTAAACCTCTTAAATAGCAGTTTCTTATATTATTATACACTTTTTGCAAGTGTAATAAGTGACCTGTATAGATCGAACATTTAATAGATCTTAATGACGCGTTAAACTTGTTTTTAAATATGTGGCTGGTGTCAGTTAAAGGTTTTGACCGCCTTACCTCTCGGCGTTAGTAGCTGCTCGATGGTGACTTCGTCTGCCCGGCGACAATCTGACTGCGGGCGCAAAACATCCCGCAGGTAGGCCGCTATTTCATAGACTGCACGCCTAGAATGGCTTAAGTTTTGCGCCGGTTCCATCCAGTCACGATTGACGGGTAGTGGGGCGCTGAGAGGTGTACTATTAATACCATTTAAGGCCAGCTGTCTGCGTGCCCGTGCCATGTGGTAACTGTCGGTCACTAGGTAGACATGCTGTAGCGGGATACGCTTGGCAATAAAACGTGCATTTTCGCAGGTATTCATACTGGCATTTTCACTTATCGAGCCTTCAATACCATGTTCGATAAGCCATTGATTCATCCAAGGAGCTTCAGCGCCACTTAGGACAATCGGTAATGGCAGATCATGATAGGCTGTCGCAGCAGTGCGAACACGGTTTAAGCTGTAGCCATTTAGGATGATTTGGTTGTTATTGTCGTTGGTAAGGCCACCACCTAATATCACGTAAGCCGTTGGTGGTGAGCTTGTCGCTGTAGGCGGCATAGCAGATAGGGGCAGGTGTTGAAACATATATACCACCGCACGCGAGAACAGCGGGGTAAATAGGCTGACAAGGACAAGAATAATCATTGTCGAGCCAAGCAAAAAAGTGATGTTAATGATACGAAATAATCTTATCATACGCTCAGCTGAGCGTAAGTAATGACGCCACAGCCGTTTTGACCATGGGCGTTTAGACCGCATGCTCTTGTCCAATCGTACCGTCAGCGTTTACCCAAACTGGTTCACGACACAGGGTAATGGCAAACTTGTCATAAACGCTGCTTGCGATATGGTTTTGGGCTGTTGCCACGTCTGCTTGGGTAGCTTGATAGGGAGTATGGTTGGTAAGCACGAGCGCTTGATGCTTATGAGTGACTATCGGCTCAATACCGCTACCTTTTAGCCCAGCTTGCTCTATCAACCAACCTGCAGCGACTTTGACGGTTGATGTGGGCATAGGGTAGCCGACAATATTAGGGTAGATGCTCTGTAATGATTCGAACTGGTTTTGAGAGATGATCGGATTTTGGAAAAAGCTGCCGCAGTTTGGTAATTGCTGCGGGTCTGGTAGCTTTTGTTTGCGAATATCAATGATGGCATGCATCACATCGCGTGGGGCAGGTAGGGCACGCCCTTGCTGCTCAGCATAGGTTTGGGCAACGGTTTGTACATCGCCGTAATTGGCTAAAACTTTGGTTGGATCAGTATGCAAACGAAAACCGACACGGCTGATGAGCCAAGTATTGGGCGTGCGTTTGAAAAGACTGTCTCGATAGCCAAACTCACAGTCTGCGGCAGTTAGCTGATGCCAAGTTTTGCTTGGTAAATGATAAGCACGGACATATTGCATATAGTCTTCAAGTTGAACACCGTATGCACCAATATTCTGTACAGGGGCGGCACCTGTCAGCCCAGGAATGAGGGCTAAGTTCTCGAGTCCATACCAGCCTTGGTCAACGGTATGGATGACCAAGTCATGCCAATTTTCACCTGCCATGACTTCGATTTCTACATAATCTTGAGTTTGCGCGGTGATGGTGATGCCACGCATTTTTGGTCGTAACACAATAGCATGGAGCTTTGAAGGAAGCAGGACATTACTACCACCAGATAATACAAATAACGGCTGACTGCTATCGGTGCTTGCCATAAAGGTATCAAGCTGAGACTCAGCTGTGAGCGTCACCACTGTGTCAGCCAGACAAGCAAGTGCCATCGTATTAGCATGAGAAAGGTCATACAATGGATCATTTTGCTTACTGGTATCAAGGCACAAGTCTGTAATCATAAGGCAGTCTATTTAGCAAATAAATGAGCGTGAGTAAGGCTATGATCAGAGATTAAATAGACCTTAATACGCTCGTTATTATAAGGCATACACAAGATAAAATCAGATAAAACATGCAGGTTTTGTGGTTAGTATCAGCAAAGCTCTGAGCGATATAAATGTCTATCAGATACAACTACATAGCATTCCAGCTCTCAATCCAAGCTTGTACACTGGATTCGATACGCTCAATGACTTCTTCAAAGTCATCCCCGTCACCTTGATAGGGATCAGGAACATCATCGCCACCATAGTTGGGATCTTCTTCGCTAAACAATGCCAGTCTAGCCAGTTTATCATCTGTATTTGGCAGGCCATCTTTAATCGCTTGCAGGTCAGCTAAGTTTTGCGTATCCATGGCTAAGATAAGATCAAAGTTATAAAAATCCTCTGCACTGACTTGACGCGCAACCAACTTACTGAGGTTATAGCCCTGACTTTTGGCATGGCGCTGTGAGCGCGGATCGGGCGCTTTACCGATATGCCAATCACTTGTACCTGCAGAATCTATTTTTAGCGAAAGTCCTGCTATGGCAGCTTGTTGGCGAAAGATCTCTTCGGCCGTCGGTGATCTACAAATATTGCCCAAACAAACCAATAATACTGACGATGGTGTAGACGCTTTAATCTGCATAATATGACCTTTTATGACAATAAAAAAACATGCTATAAAAAACCAGCACTTTTAATGCGGCTCACTAGCATGTGATTGGTTGAATAAATGAAGAGTGAAGAAGTAGTAGCTTTCAATGTTCTAATGATCGAGCTGTTGAAGCTTGTCGCAAGGCGTTTAGCGTAACGCTTAATGTCGTAAATAACAAGGGCATGCTCTAGGCAACAAAGATCATGCAAGGAATGCAGTCTATGAACTACCCACTACCTAAAGAGGTAGGGATTTCTTAGGTAATACCCCTACTTGATACAATGTTTTGTATCAGCGGTTAGGCAAATTGACTAAGCTAACCCCGTCGTACCGACGGTTTTGAGTGTTGCCAGCTTCAATCCTTCGTTTAGGATATTGATACTGGCGTTGATGTCTCTATCATTGTCCTGCAAGCAACTTGGGCAATTCCATGTCTTCACCTGTAATGGTAGCTCAGCTTTAGTCAGCACATGAGCGCACCCTGAGCAGGTTTTAGAAGATGGATACCATCTGTCTATTTTCACCAGCGTTTTGCCGTACCAGTCCGCTTTATAAGCCAGCATGGTAGTAAAGGCTGACCATGAGCTGTCTGCTATGGCTTTAGCTAACTTTTTATTCTTAACCATGCCTTTGACGTTCAAATCCTCAACAGCAATCACATCGTGGTTTTTGATGAGATTGAATGAGAGCTTATGCAGAAAGTCTTTTCGGCAATTCGTGATACGCTCGTAGACTTTGGCGACTTTAATTCTTTGCTTTTGATAGTTGCGACTGTCTGATAATTTGCGATTGGCGGCTTTAGCAACCTCTCGTCGTTTGGCTAAAATTTTTTGTTCTCGCGTAAGCTGAGCTTGTAGCTTTGCTAGAAACTTAGGATTAGCCACTTTTGTGCCGTCTGATAAGACGATAAAGTCGGTTAAGCCTAAGTCAATGCCGATGTTTGAGTAGGTTTTTGGTAATGGCTCTACAATAGTCTCAACCAGTAAACTGACAAAATACTTACCTGTAGGCTCTTTACTGATGGTCGCTGACTTGATTAAGCCATTAATAATACTTGGGAATTTGGCTTTAATATGACCAATTTTAGGCAGTTTGACGGTGTTGTTTGTGACCGCTACTGTGCCTTTTTGGTTGTTGGTGGTGTAGCTGTCGCGGTGTCCTTTTTTTTGAATTTTGGGAAGCCAAAACCTTTGAAGAATTTACTATAAGCGGCTCTAAGATTTTGCTGGACGTTAGCCAGTGCCAAGCTATCGACTTCTTTGAGCCACTCAAACTCTTTCTTATATTGAGCTGGAGTGTTTTTAAGCTCGGTCTTGGTGTTTTTATAATGCTCAATTTTGTCACTAAGCATCCTATTCCAGATAAAGCGTGTACAGCCGAATGATTTGGCAAAGAATATTTGCTGTTCTTCATTAGGGTACAGCCTGACTTTATGGGCTTTTAGAATTTGCTTGGTCATAAGGAGCTTGTTGTTAATTGGCGTTATAATTATTAATTATAATACCATAGGGAGTAAGGGTAGTTATCAATAACGCATTCATCCCACTACTTTAGAAGTAGGGGAATTCTGCGCTGAAATGTTAAACTATTTTAGTGTTTTTTAGTCTTGCTGATGCTTAAAGCGCTGCAGGTCGCGACGTTGTTTTTTGTTGGGCTTATTATCAGGGCGTGCAAGATTAGCAAGCTTGCGCTGTTCAGCATAATAAGCGCGGCGCTCTTCGCTCTCTTGGGTTTCTGAATACAAGACTTGCGCAGCAGTCGCATTGCCACGCTGTGCCGATAGCGCTTCAACGATGACGGTTTTTTCCGTCATTGCGGTTGCCGACCCTTGTCGAATGGTCAACTCGTCACCGACAGCAATCTCTTTACTGGTCTTTACACGGCTGCCAGCATAATGTACACGTCCGCTTTCAATGGCTTGCTTGGCAAGGGTACGCGTGCGATAAAAACGCGCCGCCCATAACCATTTATCAAGACGGATTTTAGTTGGTGTACTAGGCGTATCGTTATTTTTACTCATCAAAACCTCGTTGATAGATTATGATATCAATCGCTAACATTAGTAACTAACTTAGCATTTAGGCGTGTTTCATAGACCCTAATATAGCTTAGTTGTAAATGAAATGACACGCCTGAATGTTTACGTCTTTATTTTTTATTTCAAAAACAACTGATAACCAATATTGTCATTGAGCATCGTACAGTCATAGCCGATATCGAGTAGAGCGTCTTGTAATTGGCGTGAGTTACTTTCTGAGGCTTGTAAGCCTACCAGTACACGACCTTCAGCGGCGCCATGATTACGGTAGTGGAATAAAGTAATATTAAAATCATTACCAAGCTTTTCTAGGAAAGTCAGCAGCGCTCCAGGTCTTTCTGGAAAGACAATTTTTAATAATTGTTCATTTTCAACATGCGCATGACCCCCAATCAAATGACGAATATGCGATTTTGCAATATCATCATCGGTCAAATCGTATGCCGTATAGCCGTCATTTGCCATTTGATTACTGATAGTCTGACGCTCTTTATCGCCTTCTTTGAGAGCGATACCCACAAATATTGAAGCAGGCTCCATCGAGTCAGGTGACAGCTGATTGTCAGCACGATAGTTAAATTCGGTGATGTTACGGCCTTGTAAGCTGCGGCAAAAGTCTAAAAATGCGCCAGTTTGCTCAGGGATAGTGACTGCAAAGATGGCTTCTTTCTTTTCGCCAATCTCGGTACGTTCCGTGATATAGCGCAGACGGTCAAAGTTCATATTAGCACCGCAAACGATGCCGACGCAGTTTTTACCTTGGAGATTATTGGCATTAATATACTTTTTCATACCCGCGATTGATAGTGCGCCAGCAGGCTCAACAATGCTACGGTTCTCTTCAAAGACATCTTTTATAGCGGCGCAGACTTCGTCATTAGTACAGGTCACGACTTCAGGCTCAACAATAGTGCCCGAACCATCGCTCTTTTGGGTACGAATAACATCAAACGGCAACTCGCCGATTTGGGCAACGGCGACGCCATCGACGAACAGTCCGACTTGTTCAAGTTTGACGCGCTCACCAGTTTCTAGCGCCGCTTTTAGGCAAGCTGATTGTGCTGCTTCTACCGCGATGACCTTGACGTGTGGTGCCACTTCCCCTAAGAATGCCGCAACACCTGATATCAGGCCGCCACCGCCGACCGCGACAAAGACATAATCCATATTGCGCCATTGCTGAGTCAGCTCAAGACCAATAGTTCCTTGCCCAGCAATGACCAGCTCATCATCGTAAGGTGGTATGAAAGTCAGACCTTCACGCTCAGCACGGTCAATGGCATAACGATTGGCTTCATCAAAGCTGTCACCATGCAAGTCCACATTGCCACCCAGTGCTCTGACAGCATCAACTTTGATGTCTGGTGTGGTGGTGGGCATGACGATAATATTATTCAGATCTAACCTACGGGCAGAGTAGGCAACACCTTGAGCATGGTTGCCTGCCGATGCGCAGATAACGCCGCGTGCTTTTTGCTCATCACTCAATTGACTGATACGGTTGTATGCACCGCGCAGTTTAAAGGACTTGACGGGCTGTAGGTCTTCGCGTTTTAGACGAATATCATTAGCAAAACGTTGAGTGAGCTTGGGTGCAGCTTCAAGTGGAGTCTGAATGGCGACGTCATAGACAGTGGCTTGTAAGATGGCTCGTACCCAATGTGATAGCATAATGATTCCTAAATAGGCAATAAATGGAGATAAAAATGAAATAGATTAGCCTATGCTGATTTTTGTCATCTTGCAAGACTCAATTGCAGTTTTCATGGTTGTTTTTATGACAAAGTATGAATGACTGGCAAATCCATATCAAAATTCATCAACTGACACAAGTTAAATTACAATCACTCCTGCGCTGACATCTTTTGTGGTCATCGGGTATAATGGCCGCGCATTTTGATATTTTTCACGTTGCCAAGGATTTATAATGAGTGATCAGCAAACACAAAAGAAATCTGCTGCCAAAGCGGCTCTAGAGTATATCGAAGATGGAATGATATTAGGAGTAGGGACGGGCAGCACCGTGAACTGTTTGATTGAGTTGTTACCCACAATTAGGCTTGCAGGCGCTGTGGCTAGTTCGCAAGTGACCGAAGATAGGCTAAAAGCCCTTGGAATTGAAGTGGTGGATCTGAACTTTGCCGGAACATTAGACATATATATCGATGGCGCGGATGAAGTCAATGAGCACCTACAATTGATCAAAGGGGGTGGCGGCGCGCTCACACGTGAAAAGATCGTTGCTGCCGCTTCCAAGAAGTTTATTTGTATGGTCGATGAAAGCAAACGTGTAGATATATTGGGCCGAAATTTTCCAGTGCCCATCGAGGTGCTACCGCAAGCGCGCTCATATGTTGCAAGGCAGTTGGCTGAAATGGGCGCAGAGCCAGTATACCGTGAAGGGTTTGTCACCGATTATGGTAACGTCATCTTAGATGTGTACGATTTGGATGTGAGTAATCCAATAGCTCTAGAAAAAGAGCTAAATAATATCGTTGGCGTGGTGTGTAACGGTATTTTTGCTGCAAATCAAGCAGATGTACTGTTAAAAGCGGGTAATAATGGGGTTGAAACGATAACACGTTAAAGTAATAATTATTAAACCATCCGCAGTTTTTGGGTTTGATATAGTCTTAAATCTCGAGCATATATAAAGGCAGACTACATAAGTAATCTGCCTTTTTGCTACTATCTTAAGATTGTTTTAGCTCAAGCTAAACGGTTATCGATCTGATAGTTTGATCTTATCTTTTAGCAAGAATTCCATCAATGCCTTTTGTGCATGCAAGCGGTTTTCTGCCTCATCCCAGACGACAGAGCGCGGATCATCAAGCATGTCGTGAGAAATCTCCTCACCGCGATGCGCAGGCAAGCAGTGCATAAAGACCACATCTGGATCGGCCTTGTCTAATAAAGACGGTGTAACTTGATAAGGGGCAAAGCGACGCGCACGGGTATTTTGCTCGGACTCTTGGCCCATACTTGCCCAGACGTCAGTGACAATGAGGTTGGCGTCTTTTGCCGCATCTTGTACGTTTTCGACGAGGCTAACGCAATGTGAAAAGCGTTCCATTAACTTTGCATCAGGCTCAAAGCCATAAGGCGCTGCAACGCGTAGCTCAAAACCGAATTGATTCGCTGCTTGCATAAAGGAGGCGCACATATTGTTGCCATCACCGACCCAAGTGACGATTTTATTTTCGATACTGCCACGATGCTCGTAATAGGTTTGCATATCGGCCAATAGCTGGCAAGGATGAAAGTCGTCGGTCAAGGCATTGATGATGGGCACACTTGAGTATTCAGCAAAAGTCTCAACCTTTTCGTGTCCAAAGGTGCGAATCATGATGATATCGACCATGCTAGAGATGACGCGAGCTGAATCTTCTAAAGGCTCACCGCGACCGAGTTGGGTATCATTTGGTGATAAAAATATCGCATTGCCACCAAACTGTCCCATACCAGTCTCAAAAGAGATGCGAGTGCGGGTTGATGACTTTTCAAAAATCATACCAAGCGTACGGCCAACAAAGGGCTGATAGATCTCGCCAGCGTGTTGCATTTTACGCAGTTCGCTTGCACGTATAATGAGGTTTTGTAATTCTTGTTTGGTTAAATCAGATAAGGTTAAAAAGTGGCGCAAACTCATAGCAATCCTAGCAGTCGATCACAGTCAATGAAACGTTATCAGCCGTCAGTGGCAATAGGAAACTACCCAAGCCATGGCGACAACAAACTTTTAGTATAGCGTAATTAGTTTCAATGTAAACGCCAAATTTTTCTAAAAATTCTTCTAAAATAACCCAGTGGTAAATTTACACCAGTTTGCGGAGGGGACGCGCACTGAGCCTACATAGTAGCTCATAACCAATCGTGCCTGCATGATTAGCGACCTCATCGACATGCGGCTTCGCCCCCCAAAGCACGACTTTGCTATCAAGCGCAATATCTACTTGAGCCGCACTCAAATCAATGACAATCATATCCATGGCCACTCGTCCTCGGATAGGACAGGGATAGCTGGTGTTGCTAACAGCATCAATCATCATGACATAAGCATCATCACTGATGACACGCGGATAGCCGTCACCGTAACCAATACTGACGAGAGCGGTTCTAGTATCTTGCTGAGCAGTCCAGCGACTGCCATAACCAATCGCCTCGCCAGCACTGACTGTATGTACCGCCATGATCTGCGCACTGAACTCCATCGCAGGCTGTAGGTCTAAATCCTCAGCCGATTGATCAATGACTGGTGAGCTGCCATAGAGCATAATACCTGGACGTACCCAGTCATAATGATTATCTGAGAAGTTTACGATCCCTGCAGAGTTGCACAACGAGCCCTTGATATCTGCACTGACATGCGCTTGTAAGTGGCTTAGCATGTCAGAAAAGCGCTGTATTTGCATGCTGTTGAGCGGATGCTCGCGACTATCAGCATTGGCAAAGTGCGTCGTGAGAATAAGTTGGTAACCAGCATCATGTAAACGCTGCGCTGCTTCTACAACCGTTTTTTCGTTGAAACCTAAACGATTCATGCCAGTATTATATTTTATCCAGACCTGCCGTGTTGGGCTTTTGGCTGCTGGTATATTGGCCAGTGCCCAGTCTAACTGCGGTGAGTGGTGAATCACGCAGCTGCAAGCGTTATCAATGGCTTGCTGCCACTCGTCGGCGCTAAACACGCCTTCAACCAAACCAATCGTTTTGTCCCAGCCTAATTGCCGAGCCTCTAATGCCTCAGTAAATGTGGCAACACCAATCCCATCTGCTTGCTGCAATGCTGGCAACACGGCAGCCACGCCATGACCATAAGCATTGGCTTTTACCATAGCCAATACTTTGGAATTGGGCGCGCGCTTCTTTACTTGAAATAAGTTGTGAGTAAGGGCTTGAGGATTAATGGTTACGGTAGCAGTACGCATAATTAAGATCTTTATTAGTATTTTAGGCCGACAGTTGAGCAGGGCTATAGATATTAATAGTCATTTTATGGTGTAAAATAACTTGTGGTTAGGTTTTGGATATTACAGGTACAGATCATTCATGGCTAAGCGTTATTCATCATCAAAAGTAACACCTTGATAGTACTCAGGTGTCAGGTTGATAAAGCGGGTAAACTGACCTTCAAAACCCAAACGTATGGTACCGATAGGGCCATTACGCTGCTTGCCGATAATGATTTCAGCCACGCCTTTGTGATCTGAGTTTTCATTATAAACCTCATCGCGATAAATAAACATAATCAAATCCGCATCCTGCTCGATGGCACCAGACTCACGTAAATCTGACATGATAGGACGTTTGTTGGGTCGGTTTTCTAGACTACGGTTCAGCTGCGATAAGGCGATAACAGGGCATTCAAGCTCACGTGCTAAGGCTTTTAGACTTCGAGAAATCTCGGAGATTTCGCCAACGCGGTTGCCATCAAGACTAGGGACTTTCATCAACTGTAGATAGTCGACGATGATGGCGCCAAGCTTACCATCATGGTTTTTGGCGATACGGCGACAGCGTGAGCGCAGCTCTGATGGTGGCAATGCGGTACTGTCATCGATATATAAATGCTTAGACTGCAAATGTTGAATAGCATTCATCATTTTTGCCCATTCGTCTTCGTTCATTTGTCCTGAACGCAGATGGGTCTGATTGATAGCACCCCAAGATGACAGCAAACGCATGACGATAGATTCCGCTGGCATCTCCATAGAAAACACCACCACAGGCAGATCTTCATTGAATAAGACGCCTTCTGCCAAGTTCATCGCAAAGGTGGTTTTACCCATAGAAGGACGCGCCGCAACAATGATTAAGTCACCAGCTTGCAGCCCTTGGGTTTTGTTATTTAGCTCAGCAAATGGCGTCTGCAATCCAATCATGCCGTCAGGATTGGATTTTAGCTCTTGAATTTTATCAATGACATTGGTTAGTACTGAGGTGATGCCAACGGGGCCGCGTTGTTCTGCGCGTTTATTGTGCTGCTCATTAATACTAAATATTTTGGCCTCAACATTGTCCAAAATATCACTAACGGTTTGATCTTTGGGGTTGTAGGCAAGGCTTAACATATCATTGCCAGTGGTAATCAATTGGCGCAGTGTCGACAACTCTCGTACACGTTGAGCATAGGCGGTCAGGTTAAATAATGTCGCAGGGCTTTGACTCAAAATATCAGCCAAATAACTGTCACCACCTGCAGATTTGAGCAGTTTCTGTGCTTCTAGCCAATCATGTACCATCACGGTATCGTAGGGTTCATTGACCGCTGCTAGATGAGCGATGGCATCAAAAATATGCTGATGGCGTCCTGCATAGAAGTCATCTTTGGTAACGATATCGGCAATCTTGTCATAGGCTTCTTCGATACTCATCAAAGAAGCCAGTAGCGCCTTTTCAATATCGATATTGTGTGGCGGCTGCTGATTGAGTAAGTCGTCGTTTTTGCTAGAGTCTGCCATGAGTGCCTAATTTATCTAAAAGTCGGTAATAAGGTATGCAAAAAATGGTAATAAAGAGAGAACAAGAACTGTCATTATCGTAAGCAGTGAGTGCTATCACTACATTAGTGGTACTAAAACGCGTCAGAGCAGTGTAACAAATGGTGCTACAATCAAAAGCGAAAGTTTAACACATTATAGGATTTTTTCTTGCTCTATCAGTACCGCGTTAGTCAGTGATGTATCAGTGAGTATCTGTGTATGTAGAGATAAGGGTTCAAGTCTGAGCAGTAAAAATCGTGACATTAAACAGCGTTAGACTTAATGAGAATATAATAATATTTGATAGTTAAGATAAAGTAAGGATGATTTTATAATGACAAAACAACCGTTGTTAATTACCACAGGCGAGCCAGCTGGTATTGGTATGGACGTAGTATTACTGTTGGCGGCTGAGGGTAAGCTGCAAGGTTTTGCTAGGCCTATTTGGGTGCTCGCTGAGAATGAGGCCATGCAAGCGCGCGCTGATGAACTCATCGCTGCTGGCGTGTTAACTGAGTCTCCAACTTGGCAAACTGTCGCCGCACCTATAGATATTGCAGAGTTTGCGCAGCAGATGTCATCGCTGTATCTGGATGATAAAAGTGAAGGCACTGGCGGCAACAGTAGCGAGAATCATAGTCAGGAGAGTCATAATAACGCTTTCACTTTGCTTGAAGTCAATTGCGGTGCACCTGTGGTCGCTGGTCGGATCGATATTAATAATGCCATCATGGTGGCGCGGCAATTGGAGGTTGCTCACCAACTGGCAGCAAACAACATCGTAGAAGCTATTGTCACAGGCCCTCTACAGAAATCTGCGCTGATCGATGCCAATATTAAATTATTGGATGGCATCATGTTTAGTGGTCATACCGAGTTTTTTATGCAGCAAAGTGGCTGCGATAAAGTGGTGATGATGCTTGCCAATCAAGCCATGAAAGTTGCGCTTGTGACTACCCATTTGGCTCTAAAAGATGTGCCTGCTGCCATCACGCAAGACAGTGTCCGTCAAACTGTGCAAATCGTTGTTGATGAAATGCGTTCAAAGTTTGGTATAGATGCGCCGCGTATCTTGGTCTGCGGTCTCAATCCGCATGCTGGTGAGGGTGGACATCTAGGCATGGAGGAGATCGAGATTATCAATCCAGTATTGCAAGAGTTTATCGCAGCTGGCGTAGACATATCAGAAGCGATGCCTGCTGATACCTTGTTTACTTCTCGGCATCTGGAGAGCTGTGATGCGGTGATTGCAATGTATCACGATCAAGGCTTGCCAGTGCTCAAGTCACACGGCTTTGGTGATACGGTCAATTTAACTTTGGGATTGCCCTATATTCGTACGTCAGTCGATCATGGAACGGCGCTTGATTTGGCTGGCAAGGGCGGTGCGAGTGCCACAAGCTTGTATCAAGCGCTAGTGATGGCGAATGAGATGGCAGATAAAGCATTAACGTAAGTGATAAATACCGCATTGAATATGACGCCAAAATACAGTCTGATTGTCAGCTGTGTTATAATTTCACACTGCTTACAAAGCTTTAAATCCAATGTTCTTATGACGTTGAATTTATTCACAGTTTTTTATTTTTTAATCATTAAGAATCCTTTATGTCCACAAACTCGTTTGACGCTAAGACATTAGCTGCCAGCTTGCGATCTGCCAAACACCAACCGCGTAAACGCTTTGGTCAAAACTTTTTGCATGACAGCAGTATTATCCGCCAGATTGTCGATAGCATTCACTTAAGCCGTGACGACAATTTGCTAGAGATTGGCCCAGGTATGGGGGCATTAACCGAGCCGTTATTGGCAGAAGTTGATGCCATGACAGTCGTCGAGCTGGATCGGGACTTGGCAGACAGTCTACGTATTCGTATTGGTGCTAATAGTCATCCTAACTTTACGATTGTCAAAGAAAACGCCATGAATGTGGACTATCGTGAGTTCTATAGTCCTGAGCGCGGTAAACTGCGTGTAGTGGGGAATCTGCCTTACAACATCTCAACGCCAATATTGTTCCATTTGCTCAGTTACGCTGATGTCATTCAAGACATGCACTTTATGCTCCAAAAGGAAGTCGTTGAGCGTATTACCGCTGATGTCGGTAGCAAGATTTATGGTCGTCTGTCGGTGATCATGCAATATTATTGCGATACGGACTATCTGTTAACCGTGCCACGGGGTGCGTTTAATCCACCGCCAAAAGTCACCAGCGCTGTATTTCGTCTCACGCCGCATATCGATAAGCCAGTGGTGGCAGAGGATGAAGAGTATTTTGCTATTGTGGTACGAGAGACCTTTAATCATCGCCGTAAAACCTTGCGTGCCATCTTCAAAAACTCAACCCTATTGCCAACATTGACTGAAGAGGACTTTGCTGCCTGTGGTATCGATCCACAAGCACGTCCAGAGACACTCAGCGTCAGTGATTTTGTGGCTTTAAGCAATCAGTCCAAGCGTGTAGAGGTTTGAGCTTTGTTTGCTTTCGATGAGTGATAGTTATAGAGTTTAAATAGATTATTTAAGTAATTATTGAGGGTTTATGAGTTTTCGCCACCAATACGTCATCGGTGACTTGCAAGGGTGTTATGCTGCGTATCAAAAGCTTCTTAAGACCATAGACTTTGATCCCAAGCAAGATAAATTATGGTTTGCTGGGGACTTAGTCGCACGCGGAGAAGATTCATTAAGTACGTTACGTCATGTCAAAGCGTTATGTGAGCAGGGCGCTGCTGCGACTGTGCTTGGTAATCATGACTTAAACTTACTTGCTGTATGGCGCGGAGCGACTAAGATCAAGAAAAAAGACAAGACGGCGCCGATTTTTGCTGCAGACGATAGCGATGAGCTGCTACATTGGTTGCGACATCAGCCGATTTTAGCCTATCCTGATGAGCACACAGTATTGGTGCATGCTGGTATACCGCCGCATTGGTCTATCAATGATGCTGCAGAATATGCGCAGCAGTTAGAAGCGCCGCTAAGAGGCAGTTTAAAGAAACTCGATAAGTTGTTACCTAAACTTTATAGTAAGACAGCCGATCATTGGCATGACAATATCGAAGGCTTTACCAAGCTGCGGGCGATATCCAATTATTTCACACGTATGCGCCTTTGCAAGCAAGACGGCACGCTTGAGTTTAGTTTTACAGCAAGTCTAGATGATCATATGCCAGATGGGTTTTTGCCCTGGTTTGCATGGCAGGTGCCACGTGAGCGCAAGATACTATTTGGACATTGGGCAGCACTCAGGGGCGAGGTAGACTTGCCCCACGCGCGCGCGCTTGATGGTGGCTGCGTCTGGGGTAATGCTTTATTGGCTTATCGTCTAAGCGATGGTAAAGTGATTCGCTCAATTGCGCACTGTCCAAACTCTTAATGACCGCTTATCTAACCTTGATATACAAGGCTAGATAAGCGGTCTGTTTTAAGTGGTTCTGTTATAGCAGTCTATTTTGAGTGGTCTATTAATAGGCTTAAAGCGCGGAATTACTGGTTCCACTGAGGTATGTTCTTTTTAGAGTGCATCGACTATATGATTGCTTCGCTTATTTCTTATGTATTGTCTAATTGAAATAACAATTAGAGCGATCAAAATTGGATAAATAATGAATATATCTACTCTTATTATCGCTCCAATTTGTGTTCTAGACCATATGCCTATATAAATTTCCCATACAATATAAAGTAGTATGGCGATTATCGTTGCCATTTGCACTTTGGTAATTTTTTTCACAGGTTTTCTCTCTTATTTATTCTGAAGATAGGTTGGAAATGCAGAAGCATGTGCAAATATTTTAGATTGCTCATCCCATCTCCAGTATTTTTGCGTTTCTTCAGTATCGCCTGTTGGGGTCGGAATTACCCATACTGACGTTAGAATATTGCTTTCCTGTTCAAATGTAACATATGTGCCATTACCACCCCATTCTTTATCTTCTGGTAAAGGGTAGACCATACCATTTCGGCTATCCACCATCGCACCACTGACACAACCTGAACCACAGCCCCATGTTATTACTACGTAATGGCTTGCAAAATTTACGTCCTGTTTCGCATACTCCTTACTAATTACAGTTCTATAACGTTTTGCAATTGGATGACTGTCGAAATTTATATTCGATTTTTCGATAGCTATTGGTTTAGCTTTTACCAGCGCCGTCTCTTCAAGTACAGTATCAATAGCGGTAGTATGCATAAGATCCGTATTTGTACAAGCAGTTATGGATACAGTTAATGCTAAAATTAACTGTATTTCAAAGTTTTTATATAGCACTTGCTTTATCCTATTATCCAGTAAACTTTTAAGAGGAGTTTAAAACTCATTAACCGTGTCAACTACAAACTGACGAGAAGCTTCCCCATCCTTCATATCATACTGAATTTGGCGTGTTTTACCTTGTGGATTGGCATTGCTATCGTCTTCTAAATAGAGTGGGAAACGTCTAACCAATACATTCTCAACCAATGCAAACGCATCGTGCCCCATATAACCTTGTTTGAGTGTATCAGTCAGCTCTGGATAAGAGACTTCACTCCATGACAGCCCTTTATTACTCGAATAAGCAACCACGTCACCATATGAGCCACTACCCACGCTTTGGGTGAACACCAGAATTTCAGGATATCCATCGCCATTCATATCACCCACATCAGCACTAACAACAGGATCGCTAATTGGTCGCTCGATAATGTCTTCGCCCATTGACTGAATCTGCAAGATATAGCCACCATTACCGTCAGAGGTGCTGGTCACTTGAGTAGAAAAATCACCATAGTTGAGTGAGGTAGCGTATTGCGAGTTGTCCAATTGTCGAGTATCCAGCGTATCGCTTAATTTTTGATATACGCCACCAAGCGTTGCACCGCCGCTACAATAAAAAGCTGTTTTTTGTAGACGGGATGTTTCACCTTCAATGGATAAGCTATTGTCGTTAAAGCGAAAATAAACGGGATTATTATCTACCCAAAACTGATACCGTCCATCATGAGCCTTATGAAGTACGGTGTCTAATGTACAAGTAGGTTTCTTTTTGTCTATGCGAGAACGAATAGACACACTAATAGCATCTTGACCAGCATCACGTACGCTGATCGCAAACCAGTCGTAACCCTCGTTACGCTTTGTATAGCCATCTGTGACGTAATCGCCCGTTATATTGTTAGTATGTTTATCGGTTGCGGTTGTCGTCGGTAGGTTGTTTTGTAAAACTGTTGTTGTCTCAATGCCCTGTGTATTAGTGTTCTGGCACGCAGTCAGACTTACTAACAGCATGCTGAGCAGTAACGTTTTTCTCATCATAATTTTTAGTTCTCTAGAAGGTTATTATTTATATAGGCAGATCATAATAAATGTAGTACAGCCCATGTTATTTAGCAGTTTAAGAAAGTCATTATCCATTCTTGTAGTGGAATATTGATTTGTACCTATTTTTTTCGATAGGATTCAAGTCAGGACACTGAGATAGTGGAGTTCAAAGCCTGTGACCATGTGTATTCAGTAACTTTTTACTTTTTATGAAAGTTTGATGCTTAAGCATAAGCTGCGATTTATGCTTGGGAAAAGCAGTGTTTCTACACATAAAGTGACAATAATGTTGCATTTTTTTGTTTTCCCGTTACTAGAGTAGATTGATACTCGATGTTTTCAAAAAGCTCACAGTGACCCAAAGTCGCAATTACTACAATTAAAACAATGGGTTAAACAAGGTTTGAACTAGTTATCTAGGACAGCCCCTAATTTAAATCATCCTACAAAACACATGGTATGAATAGTTTGTGAAAAGAATAAGCTACAGTTCTTTTTATTTCTAACTCATATAAGATAGACCCAATTCAATATTGTTGTGGTTACTTGTTTACTTAGGATCTCTATATAAATATTAAAATGATTGTGATCATGGCTGTTACTACCATTCTTGCTTTCTGGCTAGGTATCAAAGCTCACGAACGTCACTATAATGATGTTTGCTTAGATCTAGGCGGTGGTCAGAATCCAGGACACTATCCTATTTGTGTCATTGAAAGATAACGATACTGCCGCAATGAGAGAAAGCATGCTTATGACCTCAATTTATCATCTCAAGGAGCTTTTATGAAATCTAAACTATTTATCGTTGGCTCAATACTGTTAGCGGTTGCTGCGTTTTTTGGACTAATGGAAACTATGTTTTACGGCGGCATTGATTCTGAAGGCGTACTTCAAGAAAGTCTGTTTTTACCTCTGACTTTTATCTGTCTAGCTTTATCAGTAACTTTTTATGCTTCATCACTAATAATGCAGGTAAAAACGAGACTAACGCATAATTAAAGCCATTAACGCTTATTCTACGATAACGTCATCAACTAAGCTCAACCCTTCATCTACATCAAACGTTAGCCTATGAGCACTTGAGTTGATTTCTTTATCTTGGTCACCCTGTGTTGGATACTGACGTATAGTGACATCAACAATCTTTTTTCCATCATAATCTATCGCAGTCAGTGTACTGTACTTACCTAAGAGCTGTTGCCCGTATTGGTTGATGTCATTGGTACGGTAATCTAGCTCAAAAGCACCTAGATAGAGTGCGCTACTAGGTAGATCAGGGCTATCCAGACTGGATTTTTTATCCGTATCAGGATTGGTATTCGTTAAAGTATAAGGTGCAACAAACTTAAAAATGTTCTTATCATTTGAAATATTCAACGCAGTGATATTAGTATAGTCAAGCCATGCTGCATAATGTTCATTGTTTGACAGAACGCCTTTTACATAAGGCTTTTCATTTTTACTAGTGTTCAACTTGGTAAACTCTGTCAATTGGATTTGATTCTTATGATCGGGAAAAGTGATATAAAATGACTTATCAACATCAATACTGAATAACTTTTTCATGACACTAGGGGATTTTGTTTCTAGTGATGTCTCTAATGACTCATCAGTTTTTTGGCAACCAGTTAGCGTGGATAAGGCTGCTAATAAAATGATTGAGCCGAGTTGTAAAGTCTTCATGGTACTCTCTTATAGTTTAGTAGGTTATTATAATTAATCTCTGACTCTAACTTGTAACTGACGCGGTTGATCCAAATATCCTTGATACTCAAGACTGGTATCTTAGATTAAATAGTAGACTCGATCGATGATGATAGTGTCTGTATGATTGGTATACCATGAAGTACACTGAAACTATTTCTGTGATTATAGCCTTTGATATCATTAGCTTGTAACTAAAGATTTAAGTCCTCACTAGGGTACTAGACCAGTAAAGACGCCTGATCTACTCCCTAGGATTTAAGCAAAGGGCCTTAAGTTGATATCTTTTACAGATTTTCAGACTTGTTCTCGGTTGGTGGTACTGAGTAGGTTCCCACAACATGGGCAACTAATTCGTCAGATCCATCTGAGTATAAAGAAACCTCACCTACGACTAGACTCCTTCCCACTTTTAGCAGTTTGCACTCAGCAATAATACGTGATTTTGCAGTGGGCTTACGTAAAAAGTTGATAGTTAAACTTGTGGTGACTGCTAACGGTACTATGCCAATTCTACCTAAGATAGCCACATAAAGAGCCACATCAGCAATTCCCATCATTACAGGTCCCGACACAGTACCTCCAGGTCTCAACTCATCTATCCCAATATCATGGGATAAAATTGAGCCATCGCTATTTACCGCCTCAATCATGTACTTTGCTTGAGGGAACTCAGACTTCATGAACTCAGCTATCTCTTCCTTGGTTGCTGACATAAGGCTTCCTTTAATCTAACTGTTATTGGCACCTCTATTCTATCCTAACTTTCCACCTTACTACGATAAAAAATTATAGAGTCATTTTAGGTCAGAGCACTAGTTTTAAAGTGCTTGACGGTTTGATGAGAGGTATACCATACTTACTAAGCCTTAATGAAGCTTGTAAATATGCTAAAAATTAGCTAGATCAGCATATTTTTGGCGTTAACCACTCAAAAAAAGAGTCAGTATGATGGTAGAAAAGTAGAGAGCCTTGAAGGCTCTCTGAAATAACACAGCTCGCTCGTAGACATCCTTACAACGGTAGGGTCAATATTTTATTTCGCATTCTCTAACAAACGAAATACGGGTAATCGCCACTTTGCTCTAACTGCTACCATACGGATTAAGTAACCAGTAACTAAACTAATAATGACGCTGACATTACTACTAATAGCAAAATGCTGAAGTATCAAATATAAACAAGCAATGATTAAAGAAACTGAAGCGTATAACTCATGATGTAAAACCAATGGGGTTTGGCGACATATTAAATCACGCAGCAATCCGCCAAAGACGCCTGTTGCAATGGCCGCAACTATACAAACACCGTAATGGAGTCCCATATTAAGCCCTACTTGACAACCAATGATACTAAAGGCCGCCAGCCCTAAAGCATCCAAACGTATGAAAATGCCATTAAATTTAACAACCCATTTAGCCAACCAAGTCGTTATAAGCCCGGCCACACAGACAATTAATAAATATTTAGGATGTTCTACCCAAGTTAAAGGGTAGTTACCAAGTAGGATATCTCTTACACTACCACCACCTATCGCTGTTACACTCGAGATAAGCATAACCCCAAACCAATCCATATTCTGTCGCCCCGCGCTTAGTGCCCCCGTCATTGCCTCTGCTGTAATACCAATAATGTAAACTATACTCAAAAGCATGGAATACTCACCTTAAATCTATCTGATAGTGTAAATAAAGGGGGATTGTAAAGATAAAGCTGGTGTATTACGAATGATAATTTGAATCGTTTTGAAAACATCGAGTATCAATCTATTCTAGTAACGGGAAAACAAAAAAATGCAACGTTATTGTCATTATTTGGTAGTGTTCAAAATTCTGTGTCATTCCCCTAAACTATGTAAAAAAACAAGGAATGACACCATGCAAAACTTTGACTTTAACGAAGCCTTAAAAGGCATTTAAGCAGGTAAACCTATCACAGGCAGTGACGGGGTACTTGCTCCACTCATCAAACATCTCAAGCTTGAGTGCATGGTATTGACGGTAGGGGTCAATATTTCTTCAGTGGCAATTACTGATTAGTCCTAAAAAGATTTAGTTTTGATCAAGTTATGTCAAAGCAAACTTAGTGAGCTAAAACGCTGTCCTCATTAGCCTACAGCCTAAGATTCAAGTCCTCACTAGGGTACCGAAATCACTGAATGAAGAAGTACTTGCTAAGATACCTTAATTGGGTTCAGTTCCCTATACAGACATTGAACGTATTCTAACAATCGATGTCATAATAAATAATTTTTAACCTAAATAAGTCTCTAACGATTAAAATACCAAAACGGCCGCATTAACTAGGTAGATTAGGCGGCTTTTTTGGTTTTGGCAGTGATGTTTTGGCATCTCCTGCCACTTTGCTCTCAGAACTGCTTATTGTATCTGCGCTTTGTGAATCATGATTTGTATTGCCATCGATAGCGCCAAGCGTTTTTGTTATTTTGTCGTACTGGATATCATCAGTGTAGGGCACACTATTGAGCTCTTCATCTACGAGACCATCATCGAGATCCACCACTTTGGTAGACGGGGCATGAGGTTGTATATGATTACCCTTTGGCTGGTTGTCGTAGTATATATCTGTGGCTGTGTCAGCGCTTTGTGCATTGCCCTGCCTAGATT
This sequence comes from Psychrobacter sp. H8-1, assembly GCF_904846575.1. Taxonomy (NCBI): domain Bacteria; kingdom Pseudomonadati; phylum Pseudomonadota; class Gammaproteobacteria; order Moraxellales; family Moraxellaceae; genus Psychrobacter; species Psychrobacter sp. H8-1. The sequence goes on along the minus strand of NZ_CAJHBG010000001.1, from coordinate 1,711,864 downwards.
CGGGTAGGACTCTGACATCAGACAAACGCCGTACGACATAATTACTAGGTAAGGTTTTGCCGCCTTTTTGTGCTGACGTATCATCAAATATCATATGGCCTTGACTATCGATACGCGCATATTTCATGGGTTTATCACGCGGCCAAAAGAAGTCAGATGGATGACTAATAATATGACCAAAAACCAACTTGGTAAGTCGGCTCCACTCAAAGAAGCGTACTTCTTTTGAGCGCAGCGCTACGATTAAGGCCAGTGAAAAGCTGACCATGAGGTTGACCAAACCGATAAGTGCAACCCCAAGGATAGAGACCAAAATTAAAGGCCAACTGATTTGGGCTGCTGATAAGTTAAACAGTCCGTGTGCTAGGTTTGCGGAGGCAAAGGCAATATGGCGAATATCAATGGGTAAGCCAAATAAGAAACCTATGGTGGCGGTACTCCCTAAGAACACCCCGAATAAGAAGTTACCCATGATAGCGCCGAGGTTGGCCTCAACAAAACGACCTAAGCGTTGGAGCCATGACTTAGGCATCATATATTGCAGTAACCAGTGTTTATAGATACGAGCGCCAATTTGATTATATACGGCCAAATTATCATAGTAACCCGCAATGAGGCCAGACAAAAATAAATAGACTCCAGCTATGGCAGCATGAGGGAGTGCCAAAGAATAAAAAGGATCAAGATCATGTAAGAGGCTTGCCGCCATATTACTATCGATCATTGGTGCGCCAGTATACTGCAGCCAGGCGAAAGAGATGATTAAAGCGACTGGCACAGCAAGCATGACGTTACCCATGATGGCGATGAACTGAGTACGCAGGATATCGACTACCAGCTCCGATAGCTTGGTAAGTTGATGTGATTTTTTGCCAGAGCCATCTGATATGGTTGAGGCGATAGCAGCGGCAGTCATCGCTGGCTGTTTGGTCGCGACGGTACCGTGCACGATGTGGATAAACACAAAGCCTAGACCATAAATCATACTGTTGACAAATGCCCGGCCCATGGGAGCAAGCGCCAAGTGGTAAGCCAATATTTTTAGGGTCGCCATAAAGGCAATTAAGAATCCGCCAATCGAGGCTTTTTTGAACATTTTTTGATAGCCAGCTCTATCAGTGCTGATGTAGTGTTCACCAACACGGCTGGCATTTTCAGTGACTTTTCGCGACAGTAGCTTGGTATTATTGTCTATCAAATAGCCGATACTATAACGACGATTAGCCGTTGTAATGATGGTTTGTATCAGCTCTATGATGGCTTTATCGCGATTAGGGCTTTTGTCAGCGACCAAATCCGTCAAGATACGCATACGTTGCAAGCTTTGATCAAGGCGCAACATCATATTGGTCAAACGAATCGAGATGCCAGTTTTATAGATACGCTTACGCACGGTGGCGACGATATCATCACATTGCTCTAACATGACCAGTAAGGGCGCTTGGTCGACGGCGTGCTCTGGAGTAATATCAGTCAAAGTGTCAAGCTCATGTGCTTGCCGATACTGGTTGACGAACAGTACTGCTTCTTGGTTTTGTGCGACAAAGGAGGCGGAGTAGTTTAATATCTGGGGGGATAGGCTTCCATCAGGTCTGGATGCAGGCCAATCCCGCTAATACGATAGGACAAAATCACAATCGCATTCAAAATATTGTTTTTTGCCGTGGCCAACAGATGCAGGTGTTCTTCTTGCACTTTAAGAAGGCTTACGAGGGTATCCCACTTATCTTTTTCGACATTTGCCAGCCAGCGTTCATCTTGGGGCTTATCAAACAAATAACCGACCAGCTCAACCACAGAGTCATCTTGCGGTAATAATGGCAAAAACCTGTGACCAACCAGTCGACGTAAACTACTAAAAAACCCTTCATCCGACATAATGCCAGTATCTGTATAAAGGGCGATTTGACGATACTGAATGATAAGCTTTAAGACAAAGCTGGCGAGACCATCTCCATATTCTGGATGCTGACGTAAGATGTCGATCAGAGTCTGAATTTTCTGATTGGCAAGGGCAGGCTGCTTTTCAGTTACTCGCAGCTCCTGGATTAAGCGCTTAAGCATCGCTGGATCTGGTACGTCAGCTAAGGCGGTAATCTGCTGTAAAATGCGTTTTATTTCGGACACATTGTACCCTTTATCGTTGTTATTCTATTGTGATGTGACGAGAGGTTTAATAAGGGTTATTCTAATCGTAACCATGCATAGATAGTTAATTATTTTGTTAGCAGTTATTGTGAGCGTCATTTTGGCAAAAAAAGGGACAGTAGCATAACTGTCCCTTTCATTAGAATATTATAGAGTGCGTTCGATGACTACTTAGCTAGCAGGTACGTCAAAGTAATCCAGATCAAAGTTCATCATTGGATCACTACCCGCTTTAACCATCTGTGCATGAGCATCAATGCGTGGCAAGATGCGACCAACGAAATAGTCAGCGAGCTTGGCTTTATTGGTATAAAACTCGCCTTCTTTACCATTAGCGGCTTCCACCATCAACGCAAACATGTATGAGTAGGCAAGGTAGCCAAATGCATGCATGTAGTCAACGGCACAGCCATTAATCTCATTTTTACGTTCACTGATATTGCTAAGAACACTGGTGGTCAATTCTTCAATTGTATCAGCAGCATCTAGCGTTGCTTGTTTGATACCGTGCTCCGCTTGCATGTTATTGACAAAATCACGAATCTCACCCAAGAAGTGAGTGACATATTTGCCGTTATTACGAGCGACTTTACGACCCAATAAATCAAGCGCTTGAATACCGTTGGTGCCCTCATAAATCTGTGCAATACGAGTATCACGAACGATCTGTTCCATACCCCATTCACGGATATAGCCATGACCGCCAAATACTTGTTGGCAATCAATGGTCGCTTCTAGCGCTTTGTCCGTTAAGAATGCTTTGGCCACTGGCGTTAGCAGCGCAACACGAGCGGCTGCGGCTTGAGCGGCATCAGGATCGGTACTAAACTTCTCTTCATCAAGGTTTTTGGCAACATACATGGCAAAGCAACGAGAGGCTTCAGTATTGGCTTTTGCGTTCAATAGCATACGGCGCACATCGGCATGATGGATGATGGCATCAGCGGGTTTTTCTGGGCTTTGAATCTGTGTATCGCTACGACCTTGACCACGATCATTAGCGTATAACGCCGCATTTTGATAAGCAAGCTCAGAACCACCTAGGCCTTGCAGACCCATGGTGACACGCTCGTAGTTCATCATAATGAACATTGAAGATAGGCCAGTGTTCTCAGCACCAACCATCCAGCCTTTGGCACTGTCAAAGTTCATCACACAGGTCGCAGAGGCTTTGATACCCATTTTGTGCTCGATAGAGCCGACTGCCAAGGTATTGCGCTCGCCTAAGCTACCATCTTCATTGACCAAGAATTTTGGTACCACAAACAGCGAGATGCCTTTTGAGCCTTCTGGTGCATTGGGTGTTTTTGCCAATACTAAGTGAATGATGTTGTCAGTTAGGTCGTGCTCACCGCCAGTGATAAAAATTTTGGTACCAGAAATATCATAGCTACCGTCATCATTAGGCACAGCTTTCGTCTTAATAATACCTAAGTCAGTACCAGCATGTGGCTCAGTTAAGCACATCGTACCTGACCATTCGCCAGAATACATTTTTTCTAGGTAGGTTTTCTTTTGCTCTTCAGAGGCAGCCGCATTCATACAAATGGTCGCACCAACGGTCAAGTTTGGATACAAGGCAAAAGATTGGTTGGTAGTAAAAACCATCTCTTCGGTCAGCATGGTCACCATCTTTGGAAAGCCTTGACCACCATACTCAGGGTCACCGCTTAGGCCAACCCAGCCTGATTCGGCATACTGTTTGTAAGCGTCTTTAAAACCTGTGGGCGTAGTGACAACGCCATCCCCTTCAAAAGTTGCGCCTTCTTCATCACCACTGCGGTTGATAGGTAATAGAATGTTTTTTGACAATTTTGCCATTTCTTCCAAAATCATATCGACCGTTTCTATGTCAACGTGAGCCAAGCTTTCGTTATTTTGCCAAAACTCAGGCGCTTTAAATACATCGTTTAAGATAAAGCGCATATCAGTAAGAGGGGCGTTATAAACAGACATAAACATTCCTTTGGTTTTAAAGTAGAAAATTAACTTATTTTGAGATTGGAGGTGTCGTTTGCAAATGATAAATAAAGTTTAGCAAATTAGCTAATAAGCTTGTGTATCTCTTAGTGAATTATGCGTACACTAAAAGTTAACCCAAACGCTTGCAGTACTTAGATAGGACATAATGTATCATATAATACTATAAACCAGACTCAGATAGCTGAATCTAATATCACAGTTTTGGATGAACGAACCACACATGAACAGTAAGTAACTGTTTATGAGAGCGTAAGACGCTAGGCTATGAGAGTAAGATGCTTGAAGAGCACAGGACACTTTATGTTAAAATCATTTATTGATGAGGCAGGTTTTTGCCTCACCAAGCGAGCGTGTGAGCAATTAACGATTCAAGAAAAACCGCAGCATCTCCTTTGAAGCATCTGGCCCATTGGGATCAGTATAAGACCCTGCGCTACTGCCACCTGCCCAGCTATGCCCAGCACCGTGCATCTTCCAATACTCCAACTGACTAACGCCTTTGTCATCCTTAATCTCTAGTTGAGTACTGCGACAATTTTGCTCAGAGCTCTTTTTATGCTGTTGTATGTTTAAACCAGTCTTTTGCGCTTGTAAACGCTGTTTTGCCTGCTCGACGACCTGCTCACCATTACGAATACTCACCGTATGATCCTGATCACCATGAAACACAATCATCGGTACAAACTGACTGTTTTTTGCAGCTTGTAGATCAGCCGAGCCACCCTTATGCATCGCTAGCATTGCTGATGGAAAATCGGTGGCACTGCGATAAGCCAATCCTGAATGCACACCAACTGCAGCATACAATTCTGGATAAGTCTCAGCCATAATCACCGCCATAGCAGCGCCAGCAGATAACCCTGCAATATACACCCGTGATGGATCTACTGCGTAATCTTTGACAACGGATCGAGTCAATTCTGCAAGCCATGCAGGCTCACCTTGACCTTGCTGTTGATCAGTAGGTCTAAACCAGTTCCAACAGCGATTGGGGTTGGCAGAGGCGGGCTGAGAGGGATAGACAATTAGGCACTGGTGCTCTTCTGCTAATTCATTCATGCGTGTGCCCACGGCAAAATCTTCTGGCGATTGAGTGCAGCCGTGTAGCATAACTATCAAAGGCACTTGTAAGCTTTGCTCTACAGCTTGTACATAGTTTGAGGGAATATATAGTCTGTAGTCATGACTGCCTTGAGAGGACTTAAATGTACCTTTCAGAAACTGCGCATTCTCAGGAATAGTCGGCTCAATATGCGTATTAAGTCCAGCGCTGATACCACTTATATTCATAGCTGATGGCAAGTCTAGTTTAAAGTTCTTAATCTTATCGGTAAGACTTTGTATGCTATCAGGCAGCTTATTGGATGATTTACTAGCAAACTCTTCAGTATTTGCCATATTTTCTTTTTTTACAGACTTTTCTTTTTCTGTGGGCTTTGCTTTTTTTGTGGTTGCGCTATCTTGTAGCGTGGGTCTATCAGGCGTTACATCTTTCATTGTATTGGTATTACTGGTGTTGTCAGTAGTATTGCTGTCTGATACGTTGCCGCTTAAGTTATTTTGAATGAGGGTAGTGGCCTCTTTTAATCGGCCTGATTTCATCAGTTCCATCGCCTCTTTAAGATGCGGCGGTGTCATATTAAATTTTGAAAAATCCATGGGGTGTTTTCCGTTATATGTCTATAAATTTTGAGGGTAATTGTCAAAGCAGATACTTAACTCATTTTGTTGGCCAATACGGCTTTTATCTCTCGGCTTGCCTGAAGCACGCCTAATACAGTAATGCTTTCGATCGTGGCCTCCACAAGCTCTGGTGTCACGTCAGCAGCGATGGTCGCCAGACCCAATACTTGAATGTGTAGTTTTTCATTACGCTCTTGCACCGCTTCAAGATCGGCGCGGGTGTAATGACGTAAGCCTAACTCTAAGGTTTTACGAGCAACGGTTTGACGTACCACATCAGCATGGGTGGTGAGCTGATTGCGTATCGCCGTGCGGATAAAGTCGGTGCGATTAGAATAAAAGCCTTCTTGCACCATCAAATCTACTTGCCCAAGATCGACGTAACCTAGATTGATAGTGACCTTTTCTGTCTCGCCTGCGCGGGTGCGAATGGGCGTTGTATTCTTGCTTGCCATCGAATATTCCTTATAAGAAAACTTCTGAATATCGATATTATACTCCAATTGGAATCCATTTGGAGTATAAATAGTGGTTTTTAATAAAAATTAACATGAACGGCTTAAAATACTTTTAAATTTGCAGATCATTAACAACCCCGTATACAAAAAAATCGGCAACACACCGAAGTATGTTGCCGATAGGTATATTGTTGCCAAACTCTCAATCAATTAAAAGATTAAGTACTGAATCAAGAGTTAAAACATTTAATTAAAAGGCAAACTGATCAACATCCATGCTCATGTACGGCTCAACACCCGTGCTGATGCGCTGTACGTGGGTAGTAGTACGTGGCAGAAGTTTGGCGAAGTAGAACTGCGCCGTTTTGATCTTGGCATCATAGAATGCTTTTTCGCCGCGACCTTCTTTTATAGCTGTCTGAGCGACCAACGCCATACGTGCCCATAAGTAGGCGAGGGTGACGTAACCACTGAAGTACATATAATCAACGGCAGCGCCGCCTACAGCGTCAGGGTTTTCAGTGGCTTGCATGCTGATACGAGCGGTCAGATCGCCCCATTCTTTTAGGTGCTTGGCAAGTGGGCGGATAAACTGACCCATCTCATCATTGTCTATGTTTTCTTTACAGAAGGCTTCGATGATATTGACAAAGTTTGCTAGCATCTTACCTTGTGAGCCCAAGACCTTGCGACCTAATAAGTCCAGCGCTTGAATCTCAGTCGTACCTTCGTATAAGCAAGCAATGCGTGTATCACGTACGTTTTGCTCCATGCCCCATTCACTGATAAAGCCATGACCACCATACACTTGTACACCATGGTTCGCAGCCTCAAGACCAGTTTCAGTCAAGAAAGCCTTGGCAATTGGTGTCAATAGTGACAGCATTTGGTCAGCGAACTTCAGCTCATCGCCTTCGCCTTTTGCGACGGTATCGGCAAAGTGTGAAAGGTAGTAAACCAACGCGCGGCCACCTTCAGCAAAGGCTTTTTCGGTCAATAGCATATTACGGACTGCTGGATGTACGATGATAGGGTCGGCGACTTTATCTGGCGCTTTGACACCTGATAGTGAGCGCATGGCCAGACGTTCTTTAGCATAAGTCAATGAGCCTTGGAACGCGTACTCTGCAGCCGTTAGACCTTGAACAGCAGTACCGATACGGGCGACGTTCATAAAGGTAAACATGCACTGTAGACCACGGTTTTCAGGGCCAATCAGATAACCTGTTGCACCATCGAAGTTCATCACACAAGTCGCAGAGGCTTTGATACCCATTTTGTGCTCAATAGAGCCACAGGTAACTTGGTTGTCTTCGCCTAAGCTATTGTCTTCGTTGACCATCACTTTTGGTACGATAAATAATGAGATACCTTTTGTGCCAGCAGGAGCACCAGGCAGGCGAGCCAAACAAATATGAATGATGTTTTCTGCCAGATCATGCTCGCCCGCTGAAATAAAGATTTTTTGACCAGTGATGCTATAGGTGCCATCATCATTAGGCTCTGCTTTGGTACGGATGATACCTAAGTCAGAGCCTGCATGTGCTTCAGTCAGACACATGGTGCCAGACCATTCGCCCGTGACCATTTTTTCTAAATAAGTGTCTTTTTGCGCATCAGTGCCATGATGTTCAATGGTTTGAATAGCGCCATGTGACAGACCAGGGTACATAGAGAATGACCAGTTGGCAGTACCGACCATCTCATTGATGACAGTAGACAGTGAGAACGGCATGTTTTGACCGCCGAACGCTTCTTCTGCAGTCAAGGCAGGAAACCCAAGCTCACAATATTGCTTGTAGGCTTCTTTAAAGCCTTTAGGAGTCGTAACCTTGCCATTGTCAAACTGACAGCCTTCAGCATCGCCGCTTTGATTTAAGGGAGACAGCTCATTTTCAGCAAAGCTTGCAGCCATCTCAAATAGGCTGTCCATCAATTCACGGTCGGCCTCTTGAAACTTTGGCAGACGCTTGTAATGGCTTTCGCTGTCAAGTAACTCATGCATCACAAACTGGATATCACGTAGGGGAGCTTTGTACTGCATAACTTTCTGTCCTTTTTTGGGATATGAGCGACAACGACGGCATAGCTAAATGTATGACTGTCTGCGTTGTTTATAGTTTTCTGATGCCAGATTATCCATAGTTTTTATAGATAATGACATCGGTCATATGGAGTAACGTTGAGAAGAGATAAAAGAAATATGACTGTATTCGTAATTCGTAGATTCATGACAAAAGATAGGCTTTCACCAAGAATTATACAAGTTTAGTCATAATACTGATAAGTCATGAACCCTTCTTGCATCCTTATTCGATCAACGTTGTAGGACAAAAAACCACTTTAGAATATTGTAATGAGGAGAGAGATATGAGGAATGACAGGTACTAAATGAAGTCGTAACAATAGGGCTGTTATAAAAGATAAATCACATAAATGGCTATCAAGCTATCTATTTGCTAAGTATCTATTTGCTAAGAAGGGATTCAGTCAGCAGTGTGGTTGCCACCTCAGCGGCAACAGGCCGGCCAAACCAGTAACCCTGACCATACTTGCTACCCATTTGTAATAACAAATCACGTTGTTGTTCAGTTTCGATACCTTCAGCGATGGCGCTCATGTCGAGAGCCGTAGCCAAATCTAAGATGCATTGCACGATAGCTTGTTGAGTGCGGTTATGAGCGATTTCAGAAATAAAGCTTCTATCGACTTTAATAAAATCAAAAGGGTATTCCTGCAGATAGCTCAATGACGCATAGCCAGTACCAAAGTCATCGAGTGCCAAGCAGACTCCCAACTCTTTAAGTGCAATCAGCTGCTGTTTAATATTGGCATGGCGCAGCATTAAAGAGGATTCGGTGACTTCAATGTGTAGCTGATAAGGATGGATAGGGTAGCGATCAAAGAGCTGACTGACGAAGCCAAAGAATTCAGGATGGCGAAATTCAGCCGCATCGGCATTGATGCTGACATATTGGGTAAAGCCCATGTCTTGCCAAATAGACAGTTGCTCGGTTATTTGCAATGCCATTTGACAAAATAGCTCAAACGACATTTTATGTCTGATAATAGCGTCGATAAAGTCTTTTGGTGAGAGCAGGCCGCGGCTAGGATGTCGCCAACGTACCAATGCCTCAAAGCCTGTGATTGCTCCAGTACTTAACTCGATTTTGGGCTGATAGTATGGCTCAAATTGATTGTCATTGATTGCTTTGCGCAGCTCAGACTCAAGTTGTAAGTTATCTATTGCTATATAGTTCATCTTATCGCTATACCGACAGATACCGTGACCACCTTGCTGCTTGATATAGTGTAGGGCTTTTTCAGCTTTATTAACCAAGTTGGTTACTTGGTTGCCGTCTTGAGGATAGTAGCTCACTCCAATAGATATCTGCAGATAGATATCCTTACCTTTTACTTTAAAGGGCCGTTCACACATTTGCAAAATACTGTCAAGCTCACTACAGATCATATCGGTATCTTTACACTCAAACAGCAAGCCAAAGTCATCACCGCCAAAATGGGCAAAGCAGTGTAGTTTTTTGAGCCCTAAACTATTGACCCGACCGACAAACTCTATCATAAGATTGTTGACCAATTCTTGGCCAAGGCTATTGGTAAGCGTACGATAGCGATCTATATTGGCTCGAGCGATGACTAATTGTTGCTCAGTGGTTATTAATAAATCGTGGCTATGACTCAAAAATACTTTGCGATTGGCTAAGCCTGTCAACTGATTGTAATTGAGTAAATGGGTCATTTGTTGTCGGTCTTTGACAGCTGATGAGATGTCACGAATGATAGCAAAATAATAGGTGGTTGCCTCAATACACGTTCTATTGAAGGCTATATAACAGTTGATCTTTTGACCATAACGAGAGGCTAAAACAAATTCATTTTCATAGAAACCATTACTGTCTAGGCGATCGGTAATATGTCTTAAGAGAGCGGCTTCCTTTTCTGACAAAAACTCAGAAGCATATATCCCCAAAGGTCGTCCAAGCAAAAAATCCTCGTCATAACCGAGCATATCCTCGTAGGCAGCATTGATGGCCAGATAGCGCAGTTCAGCATCTAGGATAAATATAGCATCGTCAAGGCGTTCACATAGTTCAGAGAGCAGCTGCTGCTTGATGGGTGATGATATTTGTTTAAAAGTGCTCATGACTATGCTCAAGGGTAAAAAATACAGTGGATAAATAGAAGTTAAATAGGTAGTGATTTTTAAGGGTGATAAAAGCCTATCAGTGGTTATGTTGCAATTGATAAAGTGCATCAAGGGTGGCTAAAGCAACCACCGGTGCCGTTTCAGTCCGCAAAACCCTTGACCCAATTTGCCAAGGTGCAAAACCAACGGCCTCGGCTTGTTTACATTCATCGTCGCTGAGCCCGCCTTCAGGGCCAATTAATAGCTCAATAAAAGGCGAGTCCTGCTTTAATACTGTTAATAACGACTTAGGCATAGCAGGCTGTCCAGCTGCTGGTACGCTCATTTGCAGGCGCATATCTGCTGGTTGCTGTAACACTTGATAATAAGCATCCTGACTTAACGCTGCCACGATAGGGCTGACTGATATGCTGCTAACAGTCTGGTCGTCGTTATTATCGTTGTTACTAGCGTTTTTATTATCATCGCTCTGATTAATAATCATGCTACCAGTTTCTGTTTTTTTGCTCTTTAACCATTGCGAGACAGGCTGCGGCGCAACAATAAGCGGTGGCCGATTGAGTCCGCACTGCTCACAGGCAGCGATGGCAACTTGCTGCCAATGGAGAAGTTTCTTATCCACTTGCGCAGCTTTTAGGTTGACCTCACCATGGTGGCTGCTTAGAAGTTGGATGGCGGTTACTCCAAGCTCAGTGGCTTTTTGAATCGCATAATCCATACGCTCACCGCGACTCATGACCAGACCTATGTTGCTGATAATAGGTGCGGCGCGATCATCGCTTAGATAAGCAAGTAAAGTGACAGTGGCCTGTTTTTTACTGATTTCTTGTAGCTTTACTTGATATTCACCGCCAAAGCCGTCGAATAAAATGCCCTTATCACCGACATTTGCGCGGAGTACACGGCACCAGTGATGCACGATGCTCTCTGTTAAAGCGACGCTCGTACCAATGGCTAAGCGACTAAGTCGAGGATTATCAGTAGTGTTAGTGTTGCTTGTAGTTTCATTATTTGTTGCATAAAAAAAACGTCGCACAGTTTTTCAGTCCTATAGTCCGAACAATAATCCGTTTAAATATATTAGCAGAATATTCATTGAGTAGGTAAAAGTATTGTTATTCTTATCAAAATATTTCGCCCATTGCTCATTGTTATTGTTTTTAAGAAAGTGGTTTTGATAAAAAAGCTTCAACAATAAAAAAACTGGCACTCCTAAGAGCGCCAGTCGTTTAGAAATAAACACACGTGTCGTTTAGCCAGTCAATCCCAATGCTTCAACCAAGCGTTTATTTGGCTCAACCTTATTCATGCTATAAAAATGCATGGCAGGGACGCCCTCAGAGATTAAACGCTCACATAAGCGATAGACAACATCAAAGCCAAACTCGCGAATGGCGGTGCGGTCATCGCCGAAATCAGCCAGTTGCTTACGCACATAACGCGGGATATCAGCGCCACAGCTATCAGCAAAGCGTACGAGATTGCTAGAGTTGGTAATCGGCATGATACCCGCTACCAATGGCTGTGCAACGGTATCGATACCGCGACCTTCTAAGGCGTCACGCAAATACAAATAGCTATCTGCGTTATAGAAGAACTGGGTGATTGAAGAGTTTGCACCCGCTTGGTACTTATTGACTAGATTGTCGATATCAGACTCAAAGCTACGCGCTTGTGGATGCATTTCAGGGTATGCAGCGACTTCGATACGGAAGTGATCACCTGAGTGTTCGCGAATGAACTTCACCAAGTCTAAGGCAAACGGTAGTTCACCCATGCCGACCTGACCTGATGGCAAATCACCACGAAGTGCTACTAAGCGCTTAATGCCCAAACTCTTGTAAAGATCGAGCAACTCAGCGATTTCACTTTTGTCATCACCAATACAAGACATATGCGGCGCAATTTCAGTCTCACCGCGCGCGCACAATGCTTGTACGATATCTAGGGTGCGGCTACGAGTTGAGCCGCCCGCACCGTAGGTCACCGAAAAGTACGCAGGTGATAGTTTATTCAACTCATCGTAAGTGCTGAGTAGCTTTTCGTGCCCTTGCTCGGTTTTGGCTGGAAAAAACTCAAAAGAGAAAGCAGGCTTACTCACAGTCTGACTCCTCTTAGTATTTATAAGCGTCAGGCTTGAATGGCCCTTCGACAGGAACACCCAAATACTCAGCTTGCTTTTCGGTCAGCTTGGTTAGCGTACCGTTGAAGCCTGCAACCATGGCAGCAGCGACTTCTTCGTCTAGCTTCTTCGGTAATACTTTGACGTATAAGTTGTCAGTACGCTCATCAGCTGGCAAGTCAGCGAATTTTTCTTCAAACAAATACATCTGTGCCAATACTTGGTTGGCAAATGAGCCGTCCATGACGCGTGATGGGTGACCAGTGGCATTACCTAGGTTTACCAAGCGACCTTCAGCAAGCAAGATGAGATAATCGTTTTCATCGTCTGAGCGGAAGATTTGATGTACTTGTGGCTTAATCTCAACCCAGCGCCAGTTGTCACGCATAAACTGCGTATCGATTTCGGTATCAAAGTGGCCGATGTTACAAACGACAGCGCCAGGTTTTAATGCCGCTAGCATATGCTTATCACAGACATGGTAGTTACCAGTGGTGGTTACGATCATATCTGTATCTTGTAGCAGACGGGTGTTGATACCTTCTGCGCCGCCAGTATTGTCGCCATTGATGTATGGTGACAATACTTCATAGCCGTCCATACAAGCCTGCATGGCACAGATTGGATCGACTTCTGAGACACGAACGATCATGCCTTCTTGACGTAGGCTTTGCGCTGAGCCTTTGCCCACATCACCATAACCAATAACTAAGGCACGACGACCTGCAAGGAACATATCGGTTGCACGTTTAATCGCATCATTTAAGCTATGGCGGCAGCCGTATTTGTTATCATTTTTAGACTTGGTAACCGCATCGTTGACGTTGATCGCTGGTACTTTTAGCGTGCCTTTTTGAAGCATCTCAACCAAGCGATGAACACCAGTGGTTGTCTCTTCTGAGACACCATGGACGATATCAAGCATTTGCGGATACTCATTATGAATCAATGCCGTCAAATCACCGCCATCATCCAAGATTAAGTTTGCATCCCAAAGCTGACCAGATTCTTCGCCGCCAACATGGATTTGTTGACGCAAGCACCATTCGTACTCTTCTTCCGTTTCACCTTTCCAAGCAAACACAGGAATGCCAGCAGCAGCAATGGCTGCAGCAGCATGGTCTTGAGTTGAGAAGATATTACATGAAGTCCAGCGTACTTCTGCACCTAGCGCGACTAAAGTCTCGATAAGGACAGCCGTTTGAATCGTCATGTGGATACAGCCGACGATTTTGGCGCCTTTAAGTGGCTGTTCGGCTTCGTAGCGACGACGCAAACCCATGAGGGCAGGCATTTCAGCTTCGGCGAGAGTGATTTCACGGCGGCCGTAATCAGCAAGGCTGATGTCAGCGACTTTATAGTCAGTGAAAGAGGGATCGATCGTATGGGCAGAGGGTATGTTCGACACTGCGTCCATAATATGCTCCTATCAGTGGTAAATGATTGATAAAAAGAATAAAAACGCAGGTGCCGTTGTTTGCGCTGTCAGTGCTCAGATAAAATAATGAGCACATAACAGTTACCGAGCCTAACATAGGATGAGATTGGCATAACAGTAAAGCTTAAATGCGCAAGTCCATTCTTATGGTGCAACACCTCTCGGAGGGTCATTATTGTAATAGATGAGGCCTCAAATGTCACCTATTGTCACTTATTTACTGATATAAATAATAGCTGGTAACATCCCATAAGGTAACGGGATAGTTTTGACCATAAAAAAAGGCCATCGATTGATGACCTTAATTTATTTTGATAACGACAGGCTTTTTATACTGCTAGACAGATTTATTTCCAAGTATAAGTCAGAGAGGTTAGGAAGTTAGTACCGTCAGTGTTATAACCTGGCTCAGTGAGGTATTTTTCATTAAATACGTTATTTAAGCGAGCCGACATTGATAAGTTCGATGACAGCTGATAGTTGCCGCTGATATTTACAATATTGTAGTTGTCAATTTTAGACGTATTTTCAATATTACTATAGTAATCGTCAACATATTGGTACTCTGCACGAATGTCTAAGTCAGAAAGTTGGTAGCCAACATAGACTATACCTTTATGTTTAGGGCGAGTAGGCAAATAATTACCGTCGTTATCTTTACCACTATCATCTTTAGCTTCTTGATAATCATAGCTTAAACCAAACAAATAGTTATTGAAAAACCAGTCGTTAGTTAAGGTGATACCTTCAATTTTGGCCTCAGCATAGTTTTTACGTTGATAGTTTGCATCACTTGCGATCATATCTTCTACTTTATTACGATAGCCAGTTAAGCGTGTAGATTGGAGTAAGGTGTCATACTCAACAAAAGTTTCATAGTTATCACTTGTCTCAGGTTTTAAATTTGGATCACCACCCCAGTCAAATAAATCATTAAAAGTTGGAACACGATAGCCTTTGGCGTAGTTAACACCAACACGTAGATCTGGTGTTAAGCGATAAGCAGCACCTAGGTTATATGTAGTTTCACTATCATACTCAGAGTAATCATCATGGCGTACGTTAGCTTGTGCATCAATCTTACCTCTAGATAGCATATAGCCTAGAAAGCCACTGGTTACTTCTCGATTGTCAGCTTCGGGGTATGCACTTGTATCTATTTCTTGTTTTAAATGCTCTACACCATATAGCAATTTATCAGTCGCTACTGAGTGACTACCTACTAAGCTAACTTGTTTTTGTGTCGTATCATAGAAGCTAGTATAAGTAGTAGCTGTCGTTTGAGATTCATCGATAGAGTGACCATATGATAGTTTTACTGATGACGTAGGCGAGTAATTCCAATCGATGAATGCTTGAGCCGCACCGTTTTTTTGCTCTGCCTGGGTAAAATCTTTCCCCGTAGTTTTGCCACTGTCAAAATCAGTCGTTGACTCACTGTATAATCCGCTAACGCCCACTTTTAAATCTGGATTGATTTTTTGGCTAAGGTGTAGGCTGTAGTTATCACTTTTGAAGCCATCTTCATCTAAATTATGAATGCCCCAAGGGTGAGTAGGAAGCGTAGCGTTAATGCCATCCGTTTCATTATGACTGGCAGAGATACTTAAGCTGGTACCTTGGTCATTAATAAATTGAGCAGTAGCACCATATAAAAACTGATCGTGCGATCCTGCACCCACTGTGACTGATAGTTGACTTTGATCAACATTACTACCTTTGGTAAATACTTGAATAACACCGCCCATTGCGTCAGAACCATAAATACTAGAGCCTGATGCACCGTATAATATTTCAATACGATCAATCTGATCTGCAGGTAATAGGCTTAGAGCAGGCTCTCCAGTAGATATTGAACTATAGCGAATACCATCAATAAGCACCAATATTTGCTTGCTATCATAACCACGGGTATAAAAACTACCTACCGTTCCTAGTCCACCATTTTGTTTGTAATTGAAGCCTGGTTGGTTTTTAATAACATCTAAAGCCGTTTGACCTTGATAACGCTTAAGCACTTCGCTATCAATGACGCGAGTCTGGGCAATGGTATTGCTGATTTTAGTTGGCGTACGCGTCGCGGTTACTACAATTTTATCAAGCTCGACCTGTGGCAGCTCGTTGTCATTAGCAGCATTAACGTCTGTAGTAGCAGCCATTGCTGTATTGACAGCAAATAAACCAAGCGCGCTTAAGATACTTAAGCGAAGATAGGTGGTCGAAGAAGAACGTAAAAAAATCATAAATAATCCAAAAGTTATCAAGCAAAAGTTACCAAAACGTTAGACAGTTACAGCAGCGCTTATTATCTACAAAAGTTACCACTTTATAAACTTATTTAACCTAATGTTTCTTCACGGTAAGCTGAGTTATTTTCATGACGAATCGCCATTTATGCACTTGAGTGCTGATATTGTTATTTATGTCAGTGGTTTATTATGAATGTTGGCAAGGTAAGTGTGAGAAGTAACAACACTGATGGCTATAAAAACCTGCAATCAAAGCCACTACTGTGATAAATAATTGTTATCATAAGCAGATTTTATGATTAGTGGTCACACATCAAAAGCTAAGAGGTTTGTTTTGTCTATTAAGCACTATTCTATACCTAGTATTACCTCGTCTGTATTGGTGCCATTAGTAAAAGCACCGCTAATGGTGGCAGTACTTCTAATTGCGCTGATATTAAGCTTGGTATTACCAAATAGTAAGGCGGTCGCTGCTGAGGCAGGAGTGCTTGGTGTTGGCGGTGGTACTGAAGAGGTCGTCCGCGAATCGATACCAGACTCATTTGGGCGCGATACACCGCGGCAGACAGTACAAGGGTTCATTAGTGCCTTAGGAGAGAATGACTATCTGCTGGCGAGTAACTATCTAAACTTGTCCAAATCTGACAATCCCACCACAGAAGTGCGTCAGTTCAAGCAGGCGCTTGATGCGGGTGGCCGCTTTCAAGCTGACTTGCAGATTAATAACACGCCTGAGGGTAATTTAACCGATCAGCTGCCACCAAGCCAAGAGAATGTGGGTAGCATTAAGGTCGGTGAAAAAAGCGTGCCGCTGATACTTGAGCGCGTCGTGTCAAAAAATGGCGAGCAGTATTGGCAGTTCTCTTCTGAGACGCTCAGTTCGGTGCCAGAGGTGATCGAAAATACTGAGCCGACTTTGGTATCGCGTTATACCATTGATTCGTTAGAAGGTAAAAAGCTGCTTGGCTATCAGTTGGCGGATTTGGTGGCTGCCATCATCATGATTGTTGGTAGTTTTATACTGACTTATATCATGGTGTGGTTAGGCTATCACTTGCTAAGAATTGCTTATCCACGAGTGCGCGGCGTACCATTACCTCTGCCAAATAGAGTCATATTGCCTTTATCTGTCGTGGTGATGGCACTGATGCTGTCTGAGATAATGGTCTCTGCTGGCGTGTCAGTGACGCTACGCGAGCCGATTAATCGTTTCACTGAAATTGCTTCTTGGCTGGCCGTAACTTGGCTGCTACTAAGGGTGATTGACGCTATATTCACCCGAGCGGTCAACCTAAGCTATAAGAAAAACTATACTGAACGAGTCTCTATCTTAGGTTTGCTGCGTAAAATCGTCAAAGCGCTATTATTGATATTTGCGGTTATTGTCATCTTCGGCAATTTGGGCTTTGATTTGACGACCGGTATTGCCGCATTAGGGGTGGGTGGTTTGGCCTTAGCCCTTGGTGCGCAAAAGACGATCGAAAACCTCGTTGGTAGTGTCGTGGTGGTTGCAGATTCGCCAGTGCGGATAGGCGACTACTGTAAGTTTGGGGATCAAGAAGGGACGATTATTGATATCGGTATTCGCTCATCACGAGTACGTACCTTGAACCGTACTGTAGTTACTGTGCCCAATGGCGACTTTTCATCGATGCAGATTGAAAACTTTGCCTCGCGTGACATGTTTCACTTTTTGCACAGTTTATACATAAAACGCAGCGCTGATATCAACGAAGTGTTCAAAATGGTGGGCGCTTTAGATAAGCTTTTGAAAGAGCATGAGCTGACCAACCAAGAATGGAATCAGGCCAATATTTTGGAGCTGCGTCAAGACTGCTATGTTATTCAACTAAGAGCTTACGTGAATTCTGTTGATGTTATAGAGTTCTACGGCAAACAAGACACATTGTTGGTCGATATATTGACAAAAGTGAAGAAGTACAAAGTTGAGCATGCGCTACCAACACAGCAATTAATTGTTGAACAAAGTGAGCTTGACCATCATATGGAAAACAGCATCGAAAATGATCCTATTGATTCTGTCGATGAGACATCAGAGGCTACTGATCATAGCGAAGCAGAGGCTGTTGAGTTGAAAAAGGAAGTTGATAACACTGAGGAAAACAAACAAGCTGATGATAAGCAAGCAGTACGAAAGGTTAACAGGAAGAAAGCTCGCCGCTATACGTTAGCAAAAAGGAAGTTTAGGTATGTCAAAAAGAACCTTAAACTCTCTATCTGGAACCAACCTTAATACTGACTTTAGGGGACTTTTTAAACAGTTTGCATAGCCAGTTATAAAGATAATAGCTGCTCATATACTCATGTAATTAGTGCGATTATGGCTATTTTTACTACAAATCTGACTACATAACTTACTACATAAATTACTACAAAGGCACTGCGGTTTTATTACGTAAAAAACCGTAGTGCTCCCATAGCAGTAAGCTTGCGGCACTAAGGTGTGGCGACCAGTCTTGGGTTAAATTCTTTAGCTGTTTCGGCGTTGGGCGCTCTGTCAGGCCTAATAAATGCATGGCAGCGACTTTGATTGCCAAGTCATCGACAGCGAGTATGTCCGCGCGCTTTAGAGAGAATAACAAATACATCTCAGCTGTCCAGTTCCCAATGCCAGTCACAGCCGTAAGGGTCTTGGCTACGTCTTGATTGGTCATCGCTTCCAGTGCTGCAAAATCTATATCATGCTCTACTAAAGATCGAGTATAGCGGATTTTTTGCTTAGATAATCCTTGTGCCCGCAAGGTGTCATCGGTTGCTTCACGAATGGCTTGCGGAGCAGTCAACCCAGCATCTATGAGTCGTTGCCAGATACTTGCCGCCGCTGCCACAGACAGCTGTTGGCCAACCATCGCTCTCATGAGCTGCTGAAAGCCACCTGCATTATGTCTCAAGTTGGGTACGCCAACTTGCTCATAGACAGAAGCAAATCTTGGCTCGAGTGCAATGAGTTCGATGATATGCTCTTTTAGCTCTTTTGCAGTTTCGATGGTCTGTCGGCTCATAAGTGACTCATAATCAATAGTTTGAAAGGCAGTGGTAATAAACGGACAATATCTTAGATGGTTTAATAATACCAAACCCAAAAAGTGCGATTAACTTTGTCAAACTTGCTGAGCCTACTAGGTGTAGTGCTTGCACAAGTTTTCCGCGTTACTCTAATTTTTGGTAATGGTATAAGTATCTAAATAGTTATTTAAATAACTATAGTCAGCTGAATGTAAAACTGTTGTGGATTTAAACGCGCTACTGGTATAAATTTTACTTGCGTGCTGCGTATCCAGAGGCTGCGCAAAATTCATCCCAGTAGCGCTATGATGTTTTTAGAGTGTATGGACTATATAATCACAAAAAGGACTGCAAATTTGCAGTCCTTTTCTGTTTTTAATCATTAAGATTTATTTGCTATCGGCTTTAGGCTTTTTGAGTAGTACCAATACCGCGCCATTGCCACCATCTTTTGGCGGTGCAGAGCAAAATGCCAGTACTTCTGGTATTTGACGTAGCCAACCGTTGACGCACGTTTTTAGAATGGCTTCACTGCCTTTACCATGGACAATTTTTACCATGGTTTCATTGTTTTGCTTGGCTTGGTTCAGTAGTTGGGTCATGGCCACGCGTGCTTCTTCGATGGTACAGCCATGAATATCGACCGCGTCATACCAACGTAACTGGCCTTTTTTGAGCTGATCAAAGATCTTGTTTTGCAGGGTAGGGTGTTTGTAAGACAAATACGCTTCACCAGCCACAGGGTTGAGTAGAGCCTGCATGTCTGATAAACCCGCACCTAAGTCTGCATCATCACTGCCTTGGGCGGCGGCACGTTTTGACAGGGTCGCTGCATCAAGCTTGTTTGCTTTTGTCGCACCAGCAGGTGAGCGCACGTTTTTGTCTTCTAGTGGGTTGACGCCATGCATGGCTTGCATAAACAAGACTTTGTCGTCATCGACATGCTCACTGCCCAGCTGTTTGACGGTTTTTTTAACCTGCTTTTGGGTTGGTAATGAAACAGGCTCAGTGGGCTTTTGGTCTTCGCCGTCAGGTGATGTAGTATCGCGGCCTTTGCTCAGTTGGCCTTTGAGCTCTTTGAGCTGGTCTTGCATTTCTTTGGAAAATAGAGAGTTTGACATAAAAGTTAACGTATCATTGGTTAATGGATGAATGAGTAGATTAATCAGTTATACAGTTGATAACAGTTAATAATCAGGCTAAAAATTTGCAAATATGGTCATACTTTACGCCTGTGCTGCAACGCCCGCAAGTAAGGATTGTAACGCTTGTCCAGGCTGATCGGTTTTCATAAACTGCTCACCGATTAAAAAGTGCTGAATGTCGTGATCCAACATCAAACGAATATCTTCGCTATTATGAATACCACTTTCAGTAACTATCAGGGGTTTTTGCGCTGTACCATCAGCATCAGCAGCTAATGCTTCGAGCAAGATGTCTTTTAAATTGAGCGTGGTTTGCAGGTCAACGTCAAAGGTATTTAAATCACGATTGTTAATACCGTAGATATTGTGCGCTGAACGAGGCAGTTCTAGTGCGCGTTCAAGCTCAGCCTGTGTATGGACTTCAATTAATACATCCATGCCAAGCTCGATACTCAGCGCATGTAGCTCTTGTACTTGCGTATCATCGAGACAGGCCATGATTAATAGAATGCAGTCGGCACCTAGTAAATAGGACTGATAGATTTGATACACATCAATCATAAAGTCTTTCCGTAGCACGGGTAAGCTGGCGGTATTAGACGCGGCAATAAGATAGCTGTCATCGCCTTGGAAGTAGTCACGATCGGTGAGTACTGACAGACAGCTGGCACCAGCTTGCTCATATTGCTGGGCAAATAATGCAGGCGAGAAGTTATGATTGATAATGCCTTTAGAGGGTGAAGCTTTTTTGATTTCAGCAATAATACCGATGCCATTCTCTTTAGTGCTCGCAGCTCGTAGGGCTGCCGCAAAACCTCGGCGTGGTTTGTTGTCAGCGGCTACTTTTGCTTGCAAATCTTCAAGAGATAGTGCTGCACGTGCAGCCTTTACTTCCTCTTGTTTGGTAGCGACAATGCGTTGTAACACTGAGGGAATATCTGTATTGGTCATGCTCATATCCGAATATAGTTAAATTTAAAAGGGCAGTAATGGCTAAGTTTGCGTCTTTATTTTGTATGAAATAGGCTAAGCGCTCACCGCCAGCTGCTGTGTATATTTGGCTAAGGACTCAAGTTTGGCTAGCGCATCGCCATTTTGAATGATTTTTTGTGCTCGGCTAACACCATTAGGATAGTTGCTGGCAAGTCCTGCCGTATAAATAGCTGCTCCAGCATTTAGGGCAATCATATCACGCGCTTTGAGTACCGCCCGATCATAAGTATCTGCACCTGATAAAGCGGCGCGTATCAGCTCGAGACTTTGCTTAGGAGAGTCGACGTCAAGCCCGATAAGGGTTTGTGATTCGATACCCGCATCCTCTGGCATCAGCTCATATACAGATATCTCACCGTCTTTTAATTCAGCAACGGTAGTTGAAGTTGCTAAGCTAATTTCATCTAAACCATCTTTTGCGCCGACGACCATCACATGACGTGCGCCTAAGTTTTTCATCACTTTTGCGATAGGCTCGCACAGTTGAGCGGTGAATACGCCGATAACGAGATTGGGCGTGCTAGCAGGGTTGGTTAATGGCCCTAAAATGTTAAAAATCGTCCGTGCCTTTAGCTCACGGCGCACTGGATTGGCATAGCGCATCGCACTGTGATGATTGGGCGCAAACAAAAAGCCAATGCCTTCGTTCTCTATACAGTCTCTTGCTTGTTCAGGGGTGAGCGCCAGACTGATACCCGCTTGCTCAAGTAAGTCGGAGCTGCCAGAATTGGTAGAGACACCGCGGTTACCGTGCTTAGCAACTTGCGCACCAGCTGCTGCTGCCACTAAGGCTGAAGCGGTAGAGACGTTAAATAAATTGGCTCCGTCACCGCCTGTACCAACGATATCAACCAGATAATCACAGCCTTTTGGCTCAATATTGGCCGCCAAAGCACGCATGGCACTCGCTGACGCGGTAATCTCATCGATTGATTCACCCTTCATGCGTAGACCAGTCAAGATAGCGCCCATCATGGCATTACTACATCTGCCTTGCATGATGATAAGCATGACTTGATACATCTCATCAAAGGTTAGATCAATATGCTGAAAAATCCTGCCCAGTGCAGTTGTCAGCAATTTATGAACATCGTCATCAGACAGTTGAGCAATATCATCCGGTGTAGTTGCAGTGGTCATTAGGGTCTCGCTTATTATTATCTTTTGTATGTATTTATAGATGTTTGGGTTGTCGTTAACCGTTTAGGATTGCTCAGTCTTTAGCCCACTTGCGGCAAATCCTCTGAGCTTAATACAGCTAATCTGTGAGTCTGCAAAAAGTTATTAAGCAGTTGATAGCCTGCCTCACTTAAGATGGACTCAGGGTGAAACTGTACCCCTTCAATGGCAAAGCTGTTATGGCGTATTCCCATGATTTCTTCAATGCTACCGTCGGTGTTTTGTGTCCAAGCAGTTATCTCGAAGCAATCTGGCAAACTGGCTTTGTCAATCACCAGTGAATGATAGCGCGTGGCTTGCGATGGGTTAGGCAGATCTGTAAACACACCCTGTCCATTATGATAGACGGCGGACAAGCGTCCATGCATAACTTCACCAGCTTTGACCACCTTGCCACCGAATGCTTGCCCAATCGCTTGATGACCTAGGCAAATTCCTAAAATGGGAATGACGCCTTTAAAGGTATCAATGACTTCTAGCGAAATACCTGCACGATCTGGATCACAAGGGCCAGGGCCAATGACGATAATGTCAGGCGCTAGAATTTTAATCTGTTCGATGGTGACCTGATCGTTACGCCAGACGATGATATCCTGCTGCAATTCACCGAAGTACTGTACAATATTGTACGTAAAGCTGTCGTAGTTATCGATCATCAGAATCATTATGGTTTCAACCTATTGATGTGGTGGTGCTTATAAGCTTTGTATCTTACCACTATTTTGCAAGGTATCAAATGCGGCTAATAGTTGGCAGTCATTTTCTGTTCATCAGTTAGCAGAAAATTATGATTATAGCCGTCAGCCGTAATTTAGGTAGCTACTGTTATACCTATTGAAATGTTATGCCTATTTAAAAATTAAGAGGTAAGAGATGAAAGTTTTTTATAGAGCGGTGTTATGTGGCTTGTTATTTTATATGCCCGCTTATGCTGTCGCTGTAGAGTTATCCGAGACTGATAAAGAGCTGATCCGTCATGGAATTATTGATAATACGCTTAGATACACCGATTTGGCGTTAGCAGCAGACTACTTTGGTTCAGTGACCAGAGCTGTTGCTGCCTCTTTACCTATGCCGGTAAATAATCAATTGCAGGTTGAGCGCGTATTTATGAGCCCTTACTTCAGTGAGTTTACGTATCGTTATACGATAGCATTCACTGCATTAGAAAAAAGGATGCTCAAAGAGGAGTTTTTATCTGAGCGTTCTATCAAAGATTTTTGTAACGATGATTATCTCTCGGAGAATTTCATGCCAGCGAATGGTCACATTTTAGTCTTTAAATATGTGGATGAGAGCTTTGATCCCATTGTCGATATCAAAATGAGCCCAAAGACGTGTCAGTAATCATCGAATATTTTTTAAAAGTAAGTAAATATAGTATATTTAGATGCACCATTTTAATATTTTATAAATATAAAACGCACTAATTTGGTGCGATTTTTATTTAAATACAGACTATTATTGTGCATAATGTTTGAGTCTTATAAGTTAGCAACGTTATTTTCGGACCTTTAATTTTCGCTTATCAAGTCTGAAGCTAGAGTAGGACTGCTCTACAGGCTTTTAGCCAAATTTCTTGGCACAGCGATTGCACTTTGTATTTTGTAAAAGCTTATTGCGATAGTCCAAGTGACAGATAAGCGAGGAAAGAGGTTATATCAGTTCAGCATTATTGATCAGATATTGCTAAAATAGCGCCAGCACTGTGTGCGCACAGCATATTAAAACGCAGAAACATGATAACCATTAGGGAGACCATTCATGTCGAATAAATTATTAGAGCTTATCGAATCATCAAATGCCAAATGGGTTGATTTTCGCTTTACCGATACCCGCGGTAAAGAGCAGCACATCAGCTTCCCAGCGCATAGCGTTGACGAAGAGGTGATGGAAGATGGCAAGATGTTTGATGGCTCATCCATCGCTGGCTGGAAAGGTATTGAAGCCTCGGACATGATTTTGCGCCCTGACCCCGAAACTGCTTTTATCGATCCGTTCTTTGATTCGGTGACTGTGGTAGTGACTTGTGACATCATTGAGCCAACGACCTTGCAAGGCTACGACCGCGACCCGCGTTCTATCGCTCGCCGTGCTGAAGAGTATTTAAAATCAACGGGTATCGGTGATACCGCATACTTCGGTCCTGAGCCTGAGTTTTTTGTATTCGACGAAGTGAAATGGTCGATTGAGATGTCAGGTGTCAGCCACAAGATTGTCGCTGAAGAAGCGGCATGGTCGACCAATAACGACTATGAGTGGGGCAATATGGGGCATCGCCCACGTGTCAAAGGTGCTTATTTCCCAGTACCACCAATCGATAGCTCACAAGACATGCGTTCTGTCATGTGTGAGCGTCTAGAAGAAATCATCGGCGAAGGCTGTGTTGAAGTGCATCACCACGAAGTCGCACCTTGTCAGTCAGAGATTGGTGTCGCGTTCAACACCCTAGTACGTAAAGCGGATGAAGTGCAGCAGTTGAAATATGTGGTACACAACGTGGCGCATCAGTTTGGCAAAACAGCCACCTTTATGCCAAAGCCTGTGGTTGGTGATAATGGTTCAGGTATGCACGTGCATATGTCTATCTCAAAAGATGGCGTAAATACTTTCTCTGGTGATGAATATGCTGGCTTGTCTGAGACAGCGCTATACTTCATCGGCGGTATCATCAAGCACGCCCGTGCCTTGAATGCGATTACTAACCCATCGACCAATAGCTATAAGCGTCTGGTGCCGCATTATGAAGCACCTATTAAGCTGGCTTACTCAGCCTCTAACCGCTCAGCATCTATTCGTATTCCACACGTTAGCAGCCCAAAAGCGGTACGTGTAGAAGCGCGCTTCCCAGATCCTGCGGCCAACCCTTACCTCACGTTTGCTGCGCTATTGATGGCTGGCCTTGATGGTATTCAAAACAAGATGCACCCTGGCGATGCAGCGGACAAAAACTTGTATGATTTGCCACCAGAAGAAGAAGCACAAATCCCAACGGTTGCAGAGAACTTAGAAGTGGCGCTACAAGCATTACGTGATGATCATGAGTTCTTATTAAAAGGTGATGTGTTCACCGAAGAGATGCTAGAAGCATTCATCGCGCTAAAAGAGGAAGAAGTACAGCGCGTCAATGTCACTGTGCATCCTGTTGAGTTTGACTTGTACTATAGCTGTTAATTAGCTGTTAAAACTTTAAATTCTTGATTAAGAAGAACCAGTTGAGGGAATCTTAGCTGGTTTTTTTATGCTTGTAAAAAGAGACAGTTGGGTTAAATCACCAACTTTCTAGGACACACTTACTGATTTCACAAGTTAAATACCGCATAATAGTATTTGTAGCATTATATTTATTAATAATAAGCACTGATTAGGTTGACTGACTATGCACCCAACTTTCCAAGCAACAATAAAAACCCAGCCCATACTGCAATTCAACAATCATAAACTCACTGGGCTATTGCTAGGTTTGGTCATGGGTGCAGCAAGCCTTTGTGCGCCTATGGTCAATGCTGCGCCCATTTACAAAGTAATCGATGAAAAAACAGGCCATGTCACCTTTACTGATCGTCCGCAAAACTATGAGCAGGAAGCGGGTAAACAGATCAGTCAAACGGATGTAATTAGTAATGCTAACATTAATAGCAGCTCTAACAATGCACCTGCTGCAACACCAACCACAAGCTCGGCGGCGGTAACAACGCAATTAGCCGCCAATGCATCCACAAAAGCACCAGTGAACTATCAGCTAACAATGACTGAACCTAATGAGGAGCGCGCTTATCGCCGTCCAGCACAAAGCATTGAGGTGAATCTGCAATTAAAGCCTGCGCTACAAGGTGGCGATAGGGTGGTTATTTATCTAGACGGTGATGAAGTAGCGCAAGGCTTGAGCGCTTCTATTGCGACGGTGGATATCATGCCAGGTGCGC
The DNA here is from genome assembly GCF_904846575.1 of Psychrobacter sp. H8-1. Taxonomy (NCBI): domain Bacteria; kingdom Pseudomonadati; phylum Pseudomonadota; class Gammaproteobacteria; order Moraxellales; family Moraxellaceae; genus Psychrobacter; species Psychrobacter sp. H8-1. The sequence goes on along the minus strand of NZ_CAJHBG010000001.1, from coordinate 1,685,345 downwards.
ATAATATACAAGCTATCGTCAAAGATGATGCTGGACGGACACTGGCGCAAGCTGAGCAGACGGTTTATGTTATTCAAAATACGCAAACACTGCAAAATAATAAGAAAATTGCCCAACAGCTTTTGGCTTATGAGCGTCTACCTTGGCATCAAAAAGTGTTGTTGAGGTTGCGTCAAAAAGAGAATAATCAGCAAAACATACAAAACAGCCAGCCTGTGACTAATGATGCTTTTGCTAAAAAAGTTGGGAGATAGCTTAATTTGGGCAATAGCTAAATATAGTATGACGCCTAAATTATTTGGTCTTTAGGAGTTTGAAAAAGGGGCAGTTACTGTGATAAGTAACTGCCCCTAGCTTTTGTTCAATGGCTCAAGAATTATTATAGCTCAGTGTTTAATTTACACTGAATGAACTTAGCGCACTTATTTGGTCAGCTCAATCGTACCGTTGGCAGTGACTGAAATGGTGCTATTACCAGACTCAAAGCTTTGGCTAGGTACTGAGGCATCCGCTGCTTCTGCTCTCATATTCATGCTGCTATACATGGGACGTGGGTAGTTGCTACCCGTATTTAGTTTGACATTCACCACACGATAACCGCTCGCATCCCATGCGCGGGTTAGGTTTTTGGCTTGACTTTGAAAGGCGCGAGAAGCTTCGGTCATGAGCTTTTGTTCTATTGCATCTTTTTTGGTATCTGAGACCCCAAAGTTTAGGTTTTCCATGACTAAGGTTTCTTGCAAGTCGGCAATGAGCTGGCTGGTCGCTGCAAAGTCTGTGCTCTTTAAATCTATAGTTGCCTGTCCTGTCCAGCCGATGATTTTGTCGTTCTTATCATAGCGAGGGTAGGTGCGCTGCTGACCCGTACTGACAGTCACACTAGGGTAGCGTTTGGCAATTTTCATGGCGTTATTGATTGAAGTATTGAGCGTTGTGGCCAGTGCCTTGGACGTGGTTGCTTGCGCTTTTTTGTACATACTTGCGCGAACTTCATCATTTTGAATCTCTTCTTTGACTTCGGTTTGAAAAGTAAGCTGATTGTAGCCCGTTGGCTCTGCATGGGCGCTACCCATCATTACTGTCAGCAATGCAGCGGTACCAGTGGCTAGTGCTGCTTTATTAAGTAGAGTGGTTTTCATTATTATCTCCTAAGTGAGTGATGGTATTAATATTTATATGAGTCGTATAGTGATGAGCTCATTTTTATACTGACGTGACTATATTTACATTCATTTATTTATATAGTCAGTTGAAAACAAAACTGTCATAAGTTCTAAAGCGCTACTGGGATGAATTTTGCGCAGGATCGAACAGATACAGCACGCAAGGAAAATTTATACCAGTAGTGCTATAACATTTTTAAATTGAATCTACTATATTCATTTCTTATTCAACACGCCCTAACTAAAATAGCAAAATTTAAAAGTGCTGCTGTGAGAATTTTGTCACTTAAGTTACAGGGTTCTTTGTCCCATAAATCAAAGAGTTTTGAGCTAGGGGTTGCAATACTAAAAAATCCTTGTATAATATGCAACTGGTGGCTCCATTGGTAGCCTCGCAACATTGTTCTATGAATCCCGCCAGGACCGGAAGGTAGCAACGGTAATAGTTATAATGTGTGCCGAGGATGTGCTGGTGGAGTCGCTTTTTTTTGCCCAAAATTTGAGTAAGGCCCTAAAAAAATATTAAGAATGCTAGATTGAGATAGTAAGCCCTTTATTATAATGGGCTTTTTTTGTGCCTGCATTTCGTCTGATTCTGAGGTTTCAGTGGTTCAGATGGGTTAAAATAAGATGATTAAATTTATCACTATTGGTATGAATACTGAAAGCTTTGAGGGTCATTTATGAAAATGTTTGTTTGGCTGTTTATCATTATTGTGGTGCTAATTGTTGTTTTTGGCGTGTCGATATTTAACAAGTTGGTGCGGGCGCGTAACCAAGCGAAGAATGGCTTTGCACAGATAGATGTGCAGCTAAAGCGCCGTCATGATTTGATTCCAAACTTGGTAGAGACTGCCAAGCGTTATTTAACCCATGAAGAAGAAACACTGACCTGCGTGATTAGTGCGCGGAATCATGCCCAAAGCTTGCAGGATTCTAGTAAGCATCAACCAGACTCGCTTGAGCATATGGCATTATTTGCCAAAGCAGAGGGTATGCTGTCCAAAGCCTTGGGGCAATTCTCAGCGGTCGTGGAAGCATATCCTGAGTTAAAAGCGGACAGTATGATTAAAGAGTTGATGGATGAGCTGACCAATACGGAAAACCGTATAGGCTTTGCCCGTCAGCATTATAACGATAGCGTGATGTTTTATAACAATGACCGCGAAGTGTTTCCAAATAATCTTGTCAGCAGCACCTTTGGCTTTCGCCCACTTAGCCCGTTAGTGTTTGAGGATAGAGAAGCAATTGCTCAAGCGCCTACCGTCAATATGGGCTGATATTTCATTATATTCAGATGCGTTTAGCTATCTTTAAGTCAGGCATATAGATGGATTTTTTTGGTGAACAGCGGACACGTACTCAGCGCAGCCTGTTGCTCTATGGGCTTTTTTTTCTCATCGTATTTGCACATATAGCAGTGGCGCTTGGGGTAATGGCGCTGCTGCTTACCCTATTTACTGGTGGTGTGTATTATTGGGCACTGGTACTGGTCATTGTTTGGACGTTGGCTAGCTTTATTGGTGGTAGCTTTTTAGAGTATCGCCGTTTAAAGGCCGGTGGTCGTGCTATTGCCCAGCGCGTGGGTGCGGTGCGTTTGTTTATCGATAACAGTCAGGACGCTTGGGAACACAGCAGCGGCGTCGCCCATCAGCATGAGTCTGTTGCCAAGGTTCGCTTTAGTGACCGTCATATAGCGGTACGTAATGAGCGAGATTTTCCGCCTGTTTATCGGCGTTACTATGAGATTGCCCAGCAGTTGGCTATTGCTTCAGGTTTGCGTATGCCGATTCTCTATGTGCTGCCTGATGAGCAAGGCATCAATGGCTTCGTCGCGGGTCGCCATAGTCAGGATATGGTGTTAGTCGTTACCCAAGGCGCGCTTGATAAGCTGTCTGATGAGGGGTTATATGGGCTTATAGGTCATGAATATGGTCATATCCTGCATGGCGATGCGACATTCAATTTGCAGCTAATGGTGGTATTGGCAGGCTTGCAGATAGTCTATGACTGGAGTGATCCTATCAGTAATAAAGCCTCTGGTTATAGTCGGCAAGGCAGTTATTTCGATGGCTCGATTGATAGCTCTTTCAATAGTGCTGTCAATCGAGACACGCCTTTGCCACAAAGCGCAATCGATAGTCGTGCACGCAGCACTGAGGCGCAGACAGCAAGCTTTACGAGCCATAGCGAATGGGTAGCATATTGGCACAGCCAGTCACAGAGACAGCAGTCATCAGCAAAAATTCAGTCGAGATGGCTAGAGAATAGACCTGTAATTGATCGGCAAGCACCGCGCAGTGTTTGGACATTGCTGTTACATGGGTTGAGCTTTTCGAGTATGGCAAGTGCTCAGCTCATTAAGCATAGCTTTAACCGTCAGCGTGAATTGCTCGCTGATGCGACTAGCGTGCAGCTGACACGCTCGCCTGCGATCATGGAAACCTTAAAAGCCATTCATCAAGACTCGCTTGGTTCACGCTTATCAAATATCGCTGATATTAACGGGCTGAGTCACTTCTTTTTTGCCAGCAGTGGGGCGGATCTGGGTGATGTTTCGTGGTTTGCTACGCATCCTAGCTTAAGCGAGCGCATGAGTGCCATCAATGCCAATGCTTATCATGACTTTGCCGTTCAGGTCGCAAGAGAGAAGCGCATAAATCAGCAAAAAATAAAAGAGATATATGAACAGCGTCGTCTTGGTGATTGGAGAGCAATAAAAGCAAATAGCCTAAGCAGAAATAAAGAAGCAATCACACCCCAATCTCATATATCTAAAGCTCACTCAACATCTGTTAATCATGCTGTTGATAATAATTTCATCGAAAATCCTAATGATATGACTGACAATGAAGTTTCAGCTTTTTCTACTGATGAATCTAGCAATGAATTAGAAATAGATGCAGGACTTGAATTTGTCGTAGAGGAAGATGTGGTTGTTGATGGGCGTTTGCAGGTAGCAGAAGATATTGGTACTTATCAGCTGTTAAAACCATGGATGGCAAAACCTGACAGCGATTTGCCATCAGCAGCTTTGATTAGTGTTGACGATATAAACAAAGTGACATTATCACAATATGTGCTCAATCACAGTCATCATCCATTAGGGGTGCAAGCACTAATAGAAGCCATCATGCTTTGTCATCAAGGACAGGCAATATCTACGACTGGCATGTATGATTTAAAAGATATTTGGCTTGGGCTTCCAAACGATAGAGTATTTGCTGCTGACACCAATGCTAATACTAAGATGAAGACTGTTACTTTCAGTAACCCTCAAGTTTTAGCGCATACGCTAGACCATAAATTATTAAAAATAATTGCAAATCTTGATAGACGTTTAGATAGTGCTTTGATTGCATTTTCTGTAAATAAACTACGCCAGCATAATTTATCAGAAAGCACCATTGATCAATTACGTCTAAAAAGCGAAACCAGTCATAGTAACCAAGCCCATCAACACTATGTAAAGCAGCAAAAATATCGTACGATGCTGTCGCGCTATCAACAAGGCTTAATTGAGTTGTTTGGGAAACAGCTATCAGCTGATCTGACCAAAAGTTTTTCTGATAACCTATCAGATGAAAAAAATTTAACAGGTGATGCTCAGTCAGTACCGACTCCTTTGAATAATGCGACAATATCAACTCCAGCGCAGCAAGCTTCACCAATTCTATCGTTATGGCAGGCGCTGCATTTACAGCAATTACTGCCAATATTTTCCGAAATTTTAAACGATAATGATGGAGACATACAGGCTGAATGGCAACCGCTATTACAGAGGGGTATGAGTGAGATATTTGCTCAGCTTGATCCTTCAGGACAGGTATTTAATGGCCTTAATGTGGCTAAGAGAGCTATAGTAACGTTGCTTGCATACCGGCTATCGAAAGACGTCAAAGGTCAAGTGATATCGACGTTAGATAGCTCAATACATGTGTCAGGGCTTGGCTATAATAACGACAGCGTTGCGCACTATATCGTCGATTTGCGCCGCCATGCGCGCTTGATTGATATTGATTTAACCGCGGTCAGTGATGCCAATTTGCAGTGGTTATTGTTAACCGCTCAAAGTCTAAATAGCGTTCAGCTATTGGCTATAATTAACGCTGTGCCTGCCCATCCTGCATCTATTGCTACGGACTCTATAATAGAGACTCAGGGCAAAGAGAATTATCCAGAGAGGCAACAAGAAAGCAGTCAAATAGACTATAATGAGTATCGACAATGGCTAAGTACATTGCATACCGTCATGTTACACGATACGATAATCAGTCAGGATGAATACGACTGCTTGATGGTACTCGCAGAGCGATGGCTAGGCGTTCGCGAGCTTTTTTGAATGCAGCTTAGTTGACACCTCAGAAGTCATTCAGCAGCTATGATGAATACTTTGGTTAAGCTGTCAAACTGATCAGCACATCTTTAAATGATTCAAACAAAATGAGCAAGGTAATAGAGACACATGAGTGATATCCAAGAACCGCTAATTGTATTGCAGCGCCGTATGCAGCAGCGCCAAATCCTAGCGATGGTGGGTATTGAGCAGTGGGTACAGCCGAATTCAGCGACGTTAAATATTACGGATATTGAGGCGACTGAAAGCGAGTTTGGCTTATCAAATCAAAGCGCCTCTAACCAAAATATTGCACAACCAAGCGTTGAAGCAGAAGTCGTGGCGCGTTTAAATCATAACTCTTTAGACAATGAATCAGCAGACTCTATACTGGATACAGAAAATACGCCTGCTAGCGATTATGGTGATATTCAGAGTTATAATGACGTTCAAGATATTAACGAGCATGCCAATGAGCAAAGCCCAGTAAGCTATAGATTTGACAGTACGACAAACCATGCATCGAACTCTCCAAGCAATAGCGACTCTCAAGATAGCTTACAACAAATACCACAAAACGTTGAGCAAGCGGTCACCCCTTTAATAGAAACAGTTACGACAACTTCCATTACGTCTATCAATCAAACGCATACCGCCGATATTAGCAATGACGATAGCTTTAAAAAAGTAGCACCGTTTGACTTACAAGGTGGTCGCTATGGCGATTGGGTAATTTTGGTTGATATCCAAGCACTTAATAATGACAGCCAAAAGCTATGGCAAAATATCACGCAAGCGTTATCAATCACCTGCGAGACAACTTCCTTTCCGATATGTGAGGGTATGGATACTGCCGAGCTTGCCAATGCCAGCCTTGCTGGATATGTGTTTAAAATTGGTCGCACTGAAGAAATAAAAGTTATGTCATTAACCGCGCTGCCTGATGACCTTGACCATCCTAAACTTACTGCAGTACCTACCTTGGATGAGATGCTCGCTGATAGTAACCTCAAGCATCAATTGTGGAAGCTGCTGTCGAGTCAGAGTTAAAGTTAAAGTTAAAGACTTACTTCTGCAAATGTTAAAAAGAAATTAAAAATTGTGATTAACAAAATAGAGATATAAATTATAGTGAGTCCTAAATAAAAAGAGTACAGCTTTTACAGCGTGCTACTGGGATAAATTTTCTTTGCTTGCTGTGCGACTCCGTCACTGTTCGATGCTGCATAACTGTATTTTAAAAGAAAGCATCCCAGTAGCACTGTATTTATTTTATAGTGGATCGACTATACCTTAAGGCGTTTTAAAGCTGAAGTTTGAAAACTTGGCTTCTAAACTTAGCTGTTAAAACTTATATAACCACGATGATTTCATCATATTTAGGATATTGATTATGACCAGTAAAGCCGCTCCTAACCGTGTACCTAATTTTTCAGCGGGACCCGCCACTATACCGACCGCAGTGCTAGAGCGTGCGCAAAGTGAGCTGCTTGATTGGCAGGGGCGCGGTATGTCGGTCATGGAAGTCAGTCACCGTAGTAAAGAATATGTCGCGATTACTGAAAGCCGAAGCTAAATTGCGCTCGTTAATGGATATTCCAGATAACTATAAGGTGCTATTTTTGCAAGGCGGTGCCAGCTTACAGTTCTCAGCGATACCATTGAACTTATTAAATGGTGGGCGCGGTGACTATCTGACTACCGGTGCATGGTCAGGTAAAGCGGTCAAAGAAGCCAAGCGCTATGCCAACTTAGGTCTTGGTGAGGTTAATGAGGTGGCAACGGGTAAGGACAGTAACTTTACAGACGTGCCGGCTCAAAGCGATTGGAACCTAAGCGAAGATGCTGCGTACTTCCACTACTGCGCCAATGAGACTATTCATGGTCTACAAATATTTGAGCCGCCACAAGTTGATGCGCCGATTATCGCTGATATGTCTTCTTGCATTTTGTCACAGCCAATTGACGTCTCCAAATTTGGCATGATTTACGCTGGCGCACAAAAAAACATCGGTCCAGCAGGGCTGATCATTGTGATTATTCGTGAAGACTTACTGGGGCAGGCAAGTGAATGGTGCCCGCTACTAATGAACTACGCGCATCAGGCTGAAAAAGAGTCGATGTCAAACACGCCAGCGACGTATTCTTGGTATTTGGCAGGGTTGGTGTTTGATTGGTTAGAAGAGCAGGGCGGCGTTGAGGCTATTTATAAAGTGAACAAGCAAAAAGCAGATTTGCTCTATAAGACAATCGATGACAGCAGCTTCTACAGTAATCCAGTTGATCCTAAATATCGCTCTATCATGAATGTGCCGTTTACGTTAGCTGACAGCAGCCTTGATAAAGTATTTTTAGAAGAGTCAGAAGCTGCAGGTTTGATGAATCTAAAAGGTCATCGTGATGTGGGCGGTATGCGTGCCAGTATCTATAATGCGGTGTCGCTAGATTGGGTACAGCAATTGGTTGACTTTATGATCGCGTTTGAAAAAAAGCACGCTTAAGTCAGCACAGGCTTTAAAACAAAAGACGCAGCTTTTATAAGCTGCGTCTTTTTTTATGGGCATTAGCGTTTTTTAAGCTAAATAATCTGTCATGTAGCAATCTTAACGCTGCAAACCATTAGGTTAAAAAACTGAAGTTTGTTATGATAAAATTTTGCAGTAGTTATGAGAGCTTATGATATGGCGTTTTTTCGTTTAGTTCTCATTTAAGATGCAATACACTTTCAGTCATTAGGTAAATTCTCCATATATCCATTTGGTTTAGCAGAGGGGTTTGTTATAACTTTATTATGATAAAAAATACCATGCTAAAAACTGTCCTGTTAGTGGCAGTTGTGAGTTGGATTCCAGCCAGTATCGCGGTGCCAATCACTACTACTGCGCTTGGTCATAATAGTACCACCGAGTATATTGACGTGCCCTTTATGCCCTACGCCAATCCAAATGCGCCGACAGGTGGCACGCTCTCGCTTGATGCACGTGGTACCTTTAATGCGGCCAATAAATGGATGATCACAGGCGTGGCGATGGTTGGTACGGACTATTTATATGATACCTTGATGACTGGCTCACTCAACGAAGCCTTTACCATGTATCCGCAGCTGGCAAGCAAGGTAACTTATGACCCTGATGACACCAGTTGGATTATCTATCATATTAATCCTGCCGCCCGCTTTTGGGATGGTTCAGCGGTAACCAGTCACGATGTCAAAGCCACTTATGATGCGATACTGAATAAAGGGCCGATGTATATTCGCAGCTATTTGGGCGATATCAAAGACATTGAAATTATTGATAAGCAACGAGTGAAGTTTGTCTTTGCTTCTGATGACAATAAAGAGATTCTATTAACAGTCGGGCAGTTTCCTGTTTTTGCCAAAACTTCTATCGATGCTGACTTTGAAAAAATTAGCTTAACGCCATTGATGGGTAGTGGACCTTATAAGCTCGGACGCGTTGATGCAGGACGCTCGGTCAGTTATATACGTGATCCTAATTATTGGGGGCGTGATTTGATGGTCAATCGCGGTCGTTATAACTTTGATATGATTAAGTTTGTCTATTATCAAAGTGATGAGATTGCTTTTGAGGGTTTTAAATCAGGGCAATATCGTTTCCGTCCGGAGAATAAAGCTTCTAATTGGGCAACCGGTTACAATTTCCCAGCCGTCAAAGCAGGTATGATTAATAAAGAAAGCATCAGCAGCGAAAATCCCGTACCGATGCAAGCACTCGTCATGAATATGCGTCGACCAATTTTTCAAGACATTCGCGTCCGCCAAGCATTGACCGCAGCTTATGACTTTGAATGGATGAACAAGACCTTATTTCATGGGCAGTATGAGCGTCTGCAAAGCTTTTTTCATGGTTCAGAGCTTGCCGCTACGGGTACGCCATCTGCTGCTGAGATGCAGGTGCTGAGTCCATTGCTATCGAAGCTTGAACCCGTTCAACGTCAAGCGGTGTTAGCAGAATGGCAACTGCCCACCAGTGATGGTAGTGGTTTTAATCGCGAAGGATTATTACAAGCCAGACAGCTATTGCTAGATGCAGGCTTTTACTATGAAGATATGCAGCTATATCAGCCTGATGGCGCGCTTGCTCAGATTGAGATTTTGATGACGGGCGAAACCATGGGGCGTGTATTACTACCTTATATTCGAAATTTAAAACGCTTAGGGTTCGATGCGACTCTCCGCCAAGTGGATGGTCCGCAATATTACGAGCGTGTGCGCCGTTTTGATTATGATATGGTGGTTGATGTATTTGCCCAGAGTCTATCGCCTGGTGCTGAGCAAGCGGCATTTTGGGGTAGCGCGGCGGCTGATCAACCCGGTAATAGAAATACAGCCGGTATCAAAAACACAGCCGTCGATGAAATAACAGCTGCGCTTGCAAATGCTGAAAATCGAGACGAGATTGTTTTATATACTCAGGTGCTAGATCGTCTGCTGCGTGCTGGTCATTATGTCGTACCCTTGTATGGCAAGTCTGGCACCAATGTTGCCTATTGGGATCAGTATCGTCATACTGAAAAACTACCAACCAATGCCGTCGGTATCGACTATTGGTGGGTTGATAAAGAAGCCGAAGCACGCATCAACAAATATTTAAGACAGTAACGGATGGTGGTTTTTGATTTCAGGGCTTTATTAAAGTTTTGAAATCAAAAACATTAGCAATAAAGATAACTACTGGTAAGGACTTAATATGAGTATTCGTATTCACCCGATTAAAGCGTTCAATGATAACTACATTTGGACATTAATTAATGAGAATAACAAGCAAGTGATTGTCATTGATCCGGGTCAAGCTGAGCCAGTCATTGCTTATTTAGAAGAAAATGAGTTGGAGCTGACTTCGATTTGGACCACTCATCATCATCATGATCATATCGGCGGCGTCGCAGAGCTACAAGAATCTTATCCGATGACGCATCTGGTCGCACACAGTGAGCATACGGTAGATGAAGATCAAACTATTAAAGATGGTAGTACGGTAAGTGCTTGGGGCTGCTCCGCGCAAGTTTGGGATGTGTCAGGTCACACCGCCAGTCACATGGCTTATATACTAGATATCGATGGTAGTAAGCATTGTTTTTGCGGGGATACCTTGTTTAGTGCGGGCTGTGGACGTGTGTTTACTGGGACAATTGAGCAGTTGCATGAGAGCTTTAAGCGTTTAAATGGCTTACCAGCTGAGACGCAACTTTACCCAGCTCACGAATATACTGCCAGCAATCTACGCTTCGGCCTATCTATTGAGCCTGCTAATGAAGCGATGCAGCAAGCATTGGCGAAAGCTGAAGAGAAAACCGCACAAGGTATTCCAACATTACCTGTGACCTTAGAACATGAGCGTGCGATAAACGTGTTTTTACGGACGCAAGAGCCAAGCGTGACTGCAGGTGTGAAGTCCAAAGTGACTATCGATGATGAGAAGTCTTTGACTGTATTTGCCGCTTTACGTGAGCTTAAAAATAACTTCTAAACGCTCAGTTGTCATACCTGTTTATACTAGGAAGCTGCCATTATGGGTCGTTATATCTTAAAAAGATTGCTACTGATATTACCGACGCTATTTTTGATATTGCTGGCAAACTTTGTGATTGTCCAAGCAGCGCCTGGTGGTCCTGTTGAGCAGCAACTGGCGCTTATTGAGCAAGGTGCAAAAGACAGTGTGCTCGGTGGTAATATCGGCGCGGGCAGTGCAGGCGGCAACGATAGCACTTATCAAGGTACTCGCGGTCTATCTGAAGAGATGGTTGCGGCAATTAATGCCCAATACGGCTTTGACAAGTCAGCCCCTGAGCGCTTTTGGCTAATGCTGAAGAACTATGCCCAGTTAGATTTTGGTGAGTCGTTTTTTAAAGGTCAGACGGTGACCGACCTGATTATAGAGAAACTACCCGTATCGATATCGCTTGGGCTTTGGAGTACGCTGCTGATTTATATGATCGCCATTCCATTGGGGGTCTATAAGGCCATGCATTATGGCTCAGGGATTGATAAATTCACTGCTATGTTACTTGCCATTGGCCATGCGATACCCGTCTTTGTATTTGCCGTCATACTCTTGGTATTTTTTGCGGGCGGTAGCTACTGGAACATTTTTCCACTGCAAGGATTAACTTCTGAAAACTTTGATCAGTTAAGTGTACTTGGTAAAGTGAAGGATTACTTTTGGCATCTGGCATTACCGCTGCTGGCGAGTACCGTTGGTGGTTTTGCAGGCTTAACCTATTTGACCAAGTTTAGCTTTCTAGAAGAGCTGGGTAAGCAATACGTGCTAACTGCGCGAGCCAAAGGCTTAGGTGAACGTCAGGTTCTATATGGTCATGTCTTTCGTAATGCGATGCTGATTATCATCGCTGGCATTCCAGCGGCCATCGTTGGGATTTTCTTTGCTGGTAACTTCCTCATTGAGATTATCTTTAAGCTTGATGGCTTAGGGCTGTTAGGTTTCGAAGCCATTCAGCAGCGCGATTATCCAGTGATATTTGGTACGCTATTTATCTTTACCTTGGTGGGACTGTTATTACAGTTAATCAGTGATTTAAGTTATCACTTAATTGATCCTCGTATTGATTTTGAGGGGCGCTAATGTCAAGCCATCCATTACCTTCAACGTCCTCAACCGCATCTTCTATTCCACTAGAAAAAAAACCTCGCCTAAATCCTATTTGGCAAGCGCGCCTAAATCGCTTCCGCCATAATCGTCTTGGGGTGATATCGCTGTTTGTTTTTTTGGCGATATTTGTTATTTGTATGGCAGCCAATGTGATTGCCAATGACAAGCCGCTACTGGTGCAGTATCAAGGCGATTACTATTTTCCAGTGTTGAAAGCCTATCCTGAGACGACTTTTGGCGGGGTATTTGAGACCGAAACCAATTACAAAGACCCTGCGGTGCAAACGCTGATTAATGATCAGGGTTATTATGTGATGCCGCTCATTCCCTTTGCCGACCAGACGCCAAACGTTGAGTTGGGTATTCTCTATCCGGCCGCACCTAATAGCCAGAATTGGCTGGGTACTGATGATATGGGTCGTGATGTGCTGGCGCGCATACTTTATGGCATGCGCGTATCTTTATTGTTCGGTCTGGCACTGACGCTGGCGGGCGCATTGATTGGCATCATCGTCGGTGCGATACAAGGGTATTATGGTGGCTGGGTAGATTTGGCAGGGCAGCGTTTCATGGAAGTGTGGGGCGGTATGCCGCAGCTGTTTATGATTATTATTTTGGTTAGCTTGTTTAGCCCTAGTATCTTTATGCTGTTTGCGATGATGCTGTTATTTGGTTGGATGGGGCTGGTCGGTTTGGTACGGGCGGAGTTTTTACGGGCGCGTAATTTTGATTATGTCCGTGCTGCTCGTAACCTTGGCGTTTCGGACAGTCAAATCATGCTCAGGCACATCTTGCCCAATGCGTTAGCCTCAAGCTTGTCCCAATTGCCATTTATCCTAACCGCTAATATCATTGCTTTAACAGCGCTAGACTTCTTGGGTTATGGGCTGCCGCCTGGGTCACCGTCACTGGGTGAGCTAATGGTACAAGGAAAAAATAACCTCGATGCGCCTTGGTTGGCATTATCTGGATTTTTTAGTTTAACTTTTATTTTATCGTTGCTTATCTTCGTTGGCGAAGCGCTACGTGATGCCTTTGATCCGAGGCGCTCTTAATATGACAACCACGATAACCACTACTACCACAAAAACGGCTATTGGGCACAATAAGTCTTTGGATGACAGTCATAGCAGCACACGCAGCAAGGTACAAAGCAAGCTAATGTTGACAGTCGATACGCTTAGTATTGTCACGGCTACAGGCGCGGTTTTGGTCGACAAGCTATCTTATGAGCTTAGGCAAGGGCAAACGCTAGCCATCGTTGGTGAGTCGGGCTCTGGCAAATCGATTGCCAGTCTTGCACTGTTGGGCTTGCTGCCAAATAGCTTGACCGTTACTGGTGAAGTGCAGTTAGCAGATGCGACAGGAATGGCTACATTGCCGATAAGCAATCACAAAACACGTGATGCTGGGCTACGCTCTATCCGTGGTCAACGCATCGGTATGGTATTTCAAGAGCCGATGACGGCGCTCAATCCATTACATACGGTTGCCAAGCAAATCGCTGAATCACTACGTCTCAGTGGTGTAGCCAAAAAGCAATGGCGAGAGAAAAGTATCGCTTTGCTAGATGATGTCAATATTAGCGACCCTGCTGATAAGCTGAATCGCTATCCGCATGAGCTATCGGGTGGTCAACGCCAGCGGGTGATGATTGCCATGGCATTGGCACAACAGCCAGATATTTTAATCGCTGATGAGCCAACCACCGCGCTTGATGTCACCTTGCAGCATGACATTCTTGCGCTGCTCAATGACCTTAAGCGTGAGCACAAGATGGCGATGATACTTATCAGCCATGATCTCAATTTGGTTAGACGCTACAGTGATGAAGTCATCGTTATGCGTCAAGGGCACACTATTGAGCAGGGGAAAACTGCAGATGTGTTTAGTCAGCCTAAAGCCGACTATACTCGCTCGCTTATTAAGCAAGACTTTGGGCTGGCGCTAAGTTTATTCGCTAATAGCAGTGAGCAACCAACCGTATTGCAAGTGAGTAACCTACAAGTGCAGTTTCCTATAGAGAAAAGTCTATTTGGCGGTACCAAACGCTGGTTCGATGCGGTAAAAAATGTCGATATGACCCTGCAAAAAGGGCAGGCGCTGGGTATCATTGGTGAGTCAGGCTCTGGAAAAACCACGATTGCCCTTGCGCTAAGTCAATTGCTCAGCAATCAAGCGCGTATCGGTGGCCAGATAATGGTTAATGGGCAAGATATCTCGGCATTATCAAAACGTGAGCTGCGTACCTTTCGCTCGCAGATTCAAATGGTATTTCAAGATCCCTTCGCCAGTATTAACCCGCGTATGACGGTCATGCAGATAGTCGAGGAAGGATTGCTCGTGCAAGGTGTTGCTAAGGCAGCACGCCAGCAGGCAGTAATGGATAGTCTGGCGACCGTGCACCTGCCTGCTGAGTTTGCGCAGCGTTATCCTCATGAGCTATCGGGTGGGCAGCGTCAGCGGGTGGCGCTTGCACGCGCACTTATTATGCAGCCAAGTCTACTGATATTAGATGAGCCAACTTCTGCACTTGATAGCACTACACAAGTCACAGTGGTCAGCTTGCTACGTGAAATTCAGGAAAAAATGCAAATTAGTTATGTATTTATCAGTCATGATTTAAAAGTAGTCCGCGCGTTATGTCAGCATATTATGGTGCTAAAAGAAGGCGCGTGCATTGAGTATGGTCGTACTGAAAAGGTTTTTAATAACCCAGAACATCCATATGCTCAGCAGTTATTGCAGGCGAGTATAATATAGCCTAAGTAAAAACTTGTTATAAATTCTCACCATATAATCAACAAAAAAGGACGCTTAGGCGTCCTTTTTCATATTTCTTAATGTGTTTGTCTTAACTATCAGGTAATAGATCCTTAAAACGCTGGTTGACGCTTAGGGACTGCATTTAAAAACTCATTGCGCGCTTGATTGTCATGAACAAACTCGCCTAGCATGGCCGTACTACGGGTGGTTGAATGTTGCTTGTTGACACCGCGCATCATCATGCACATATGGGCAGCATCCATGATGACAGCGACGCCGCGACAGTCTGTCACATCCATGATGGCCTGTGCTACTTGTTCGCTCAGGTTTTCTTGAATCTGTAGACGACGGGCAAACATATCGACGATACGGGCAAATTTCGATAAGCCCAATACTTGTCCATTGGGCAAATAGCCAATATGGGCAACGCCATGAAAAGGTAGCATGTGGTGTTCACACAATGAATAAAATTCAATGTTTTGTACCAAAACCAATTCACGGTTAGTCGATGGGAATACCGCCTCATTGACGACTTCATCCAAGTTTTGATGATAGCCTTGAGTCAGATGTGCAAATGCTTTTGCCGCCCGCATAGGCGTATCTACAAGACCGGGACGCGCCAAGTCTTCGCCAGTTGAGGCGATCAGCTGACGATAAGATTCGATGCTTTCTTGATAATCTGATGTTCTTATTGGGGTGTTACTCATAAGTTTGGCAGCCATCCAAAATGTGGGTATAGCTTAACGCTAAATCCTAAGGATCTGTTAGATAATCAAACAGACCCTAGTTATAAACAAAGGTTATAAAGGATTTTAGCAAAAATGTGCAAGCTGGGAAGGGCTGTGATTATACTTGAAATTTACCCAGTTTAATACTGCTAAGCCTAATGTTAAGCATTTAACCTAGCGCTAAAAATGCCTTAAAATGGTATTAGTTTACGACTGTTTACTTAATTTGATTCGTGTATAATGAATCATCTGATTATTTTGCTGCCATTAAGCAGTGTTTATTTATCATCTCGAATGTATTTTGCATGCATCCGATCGGTCAACAAGGAAATATTATGCTACTGCAAGGACAACGCTTTGTCGTCACTGGTATCGCCAGCAAACTTTCTATCGCATGGGCCATTGCCGAAGCGCTGCATCGCGAAGGCGCCTCTTTAATCCTAACCTATCCCAACGACAAAATTAAAAAGCGCGTCGATATGGCAGCTGAGCAGTTCGAAGCGGATCTTGTGCTTGAGTGTGACGTCGCATCTGATGACTCTATAGCTGCTTGCTTTGAGCAAGTTAGCAAGCATTGGGGTGATGGTATCGATGGTGTGGTACATGCGATTGGCTTTGCACCCATGGATCAGCTTGATGGCGACTTTACCAGTGCGACGACCCGCGAAGGCAGTCAGATTGCGCATGATATCTCTAGCTATAGCTTTGTGGCATTGGCCAAAGCCGCGCGCGAGCTGCTTGCCATGCGTAATGGCTCTATGTTGACCTTGACCTATGAAGGTAGTATTTCAGTATTACCCAACTATAATGTCATGGGCATGGCCAAAGCCAGCTTGGAAGCCAGTGTGCGTTATTTAGCGACTTCATTGGGCGGTGAAGGTATTCGTGTGAATGCCATTTCAGCTGGCCCTATCCGCACGCTTGCCGCAAGTGGTATTAAGTCATTCCGTAAGATGCTGGATATCAGCGAAAAAATAGCACCACTGCAGCGTAATATTACTCAGACAGAAGTAGGTAATGCCGCATTATTCCTATTATCACCATGGGCTTCTGGTATTACTGGTGAGATTATGTTCGTGGATGCAGGTTTTAATACGGTTGCTATTAGTGAGCAGCTAATGATGCTCGATGAACCTAAGTAAAGATGCTCCGTAATGATGCTGCATCATAAGTTTTGATCATAAACGATATAACTTAAAATATAACGAAGACAGCCAAAAGGCTGTCTTTTTTGGTTATACTTATGGCTTTTTTTGATCATGAGCTTTTAGGCTTAGGCGGCGAATATGATAACCAGACTTCCAAGGTGGATATTTTGGGGCGGGGCGGTGTTGGCATTCAGCGCGGGCTGTGTCAACACCGCTGCTTTGATGGGTTTTACCAGACTGTCTGTCTCACATGTCACTGGAAACGTCAGTTTGTTTGCTGCTGCCCTTGCGTACCTTGACATCAGCAGTATACTTTTTATTGGCGCCGCATTATTATCATTTTTGGCAGGAGCGATACTCAGTGGGTTTGTGATTGGACAGACTTCGCTAAAGTTAGGCAGGCGTTATGGAAGTGCGCTATATATCGAAGCCGCGCTGCTGCTGATTAGTTATTTGCTCTACCAACAACATGATTACTTGGGGCAATTGGCCGCTGCGATGGCTTGCGGATTACAAAACGCCATGGTTGCGACCTATAGTGGCGCGGTCATTCGTACTACGCACTTAACAGGGCTGACCTCAGATATGGGGGCTGCAATTGGCAACTGGCTAGCAGGACGTTCAATCAGTAAGCCTACGCTTGGCTTTCAAGCCATTATTTGGTACTGCTTTTGTGGCGGCGGCGTCGTGGGGGCATTTTTATATGCCAGAGTAGGCTATGGTGCTTTTCTTTTGCCTATCGCGATTGTGCTCCTTGCTGCGTTTATATATAACTATGCCTCAGACCATTTACCTGAAATCAGGCAGCCAGACTCAAAAAAACGCTCATCAAGCCGATAAGCGTTTTTGCATTCTTTTATAAAATAGGTTTTATGAGGACAAACAGATAAATAAAGACTTATTTATCTTCATCCTCACTATGATCTTCATGCTCGTGTAGACCTTGCATCATATCAAGCGCACAGTCATCCGTACGCTGCTGATCTTCTTTGGCAAGGTCATCTTGGTTAATATCTTTCGGTGCCAACTTAGTGGTTGAATCAACTTTATTGCGTGGCATAAAACACTCCTGTTTATAGTTATCAGATTACTATCATCAGTTGTTAAATTAATTGGCGGCTAACACTGATTTAATGACCTATTCAGTATGTAATATTGATTATTATTTGTACAGGGTTAGACTGAGCGAGTTTAGTGACTGTGTGTAAATGCGGTGTACACATGGTGTACACATGGTGTAACTTAGACAGTATCGATGCATTTAAGTATCATCGAGTGTTTTTTCGACCTGCAGTGCTGTTTGTCATAGAGTAAATAGGCTCTGTATTTGTTTTATAATGGATCGACTATAGCGATAGCGTATCAGTAGAAAACAGTTGCTGTTTTGTGAGCGCATTTTTAAATTTTAATACTTTTTAATACTAGGGTGTATTGAATATTGGTACATACGTCCTGTTCTAGGGTGCTGTAATAAGGACATTTTATGTCAAAGCAAAAATTAGATAGTCATCTTCCTACAGATGGCAACGAGTATTTATTTACCGATACTTTCCCAAAGGGTACGGGTAAAGGGCTAGTCGTCGTCGCAATCGCTGCGATTATCAGTATGGTTATCTACAACGTATTACCATTCGATGTTAATGCCAATAAAGGCCTAGCAATGCTGTTTTTTATCGGCGCATTGTGGCTAACTGAGGCTGTACACGTCACCATTACCGCGATTTTGGTTGTCGTCGTGGGGGCGCTGATAGGCATTCCAGATTTCGATGCCAAGATTGGTTTACAGAGCTTTGCCAGTCCGACTATCTATCTGTTCTTCGGTGGTTTTGCGCTAGCAGCCGCTTTGCACGTGCAGCAATTGGATAGAAAGATTGCCTTAAAGATTCTGTCAATGTCAGGTGGCAAGCTTGGTACGGCGGTATTTTTGATCTTCGGTGTCACTGCGTTTTTATCCATGTGGATATCGAATACCGCCACTGCCGCGATGATGTTGCCCTTGGCTCTTGGTATCTTAACGCAAGTCGATCGTGAAAAAGATCGCGGTACTTTTGTGTTTGTATTACTGGGTATTGCCTACTCAGCAAGTTTGGGCGGCTTGGGTACCATTGTTGGTTCACCGCCCAATGCGATTGCAGCAAAAGCGCTGGATATCGCCTTTGTCGATTGGATGAAGTTTGGTGTGCCAATGATGCTGGTACTCTTACCAGTCCTATTGGGTGCGATGTACTTTGTATTAAAACCCAAACTTAATCGTCAAGTGACCATCTCTGACGAAGCGCCTATTCCTTGGAACAAGCCACGTGTGGTCACCATTATTGTCTTTATAATCACGGCGCTGAGCTGGATATTTTCCAAAAAGATTGGCGCCGCACTTGATATCACTGATACGGATGCCATCATCGCACTGTCTGCCGCAGCCGCTGTGGTCAGTCTAGGGCTGGTATCATGGAAGGAGGTGTCGGACAACACTGACTGGGGTGTGCTCATGCTATTCGGTGGTGGTATAGCCCTATCGACAGTGTTAAAAGTATCAGGTGCCTCTTTGATACTTGGTGAGACGGTCGCCAATGCGTTATCTGTCGCACCGCTTATCGTGGTGATGATTGCGATATCTGCATTTATTATCTTTTTGACTGAGTTTGCCTCCAATACGGCTTCTGCGGCACTGTTAGTACCAGTATTTGCCGCTATCGCTGAGCAAATGGGACTGCCTCACGAAGTCTTGGTATTGGTCATTGGTATTGGTGCCTCTTGTGCCTTTATGCTTCCTGTTGCCACGCCACCAAACGCGATTGTATTTGGTACTGGCTTGATCAAGCAATCAGAAATGGTACGTACTGGAGTGATATTGAATATCATTGCGACATTTGTGGTTGGGTTATGGGCGTATTTCTTCTTAATCTAGTCAACAAATAGCCTGCAAAAAACCGATGTCTGACTCATAATGCAGACATCGGTTTTTTTAATCCTTCTATTTTTTAAAAAGTAAGCTATGCTCTTAGCCATTGAATTAATAAAATAAAAATACCTCTCATAAATCAAATACCTTTCTTATGAATCTAATCCATAGCACCTACAGAACAACTCATACAATAGTGCTTAGCCAAATGGTGCGTCAGTAATGTCATTACCCATACCTACTTCTCAAAGTCAGTCGCCCTCTTGGGTTTTAAAGCTCACCATTGGTTTAATCGGCATGTTTGCTTTTTTGCAGGTCTATGCCATTCAAGCACTACTACCTGTACTGATGATAGATTTTTCTGCAACCGAGGTGCAGGCAGGGATGGTCGTAGGCGCTACGGTAATGGCGATTGCAATCATGTCGCCATTTTTGGGCATGCTTTCTGATGCTATTGGTCGCAAGTCTTTCATTGTAGGTGCGTTATTGTTTTTAGCGATACCCACAGCGCTGATTGCTCAAAGTCCGACCATAGGTTGGCTTGGGTTATGGCGCTTTATGCAGGGGCTGTCTGTGCCTGGTATTACGGTGGTGACCATCGCTTACATAGGTGAAGAGTTTGAGGGACGAGCCGTGGCAGAGCTGATGTCGTTTTATGTCTCAGGCTCGGTATTTGGCGGTTTTATGGGACGTTTTTTGCTCGGTCATTTGCATGAGTTTATCGGTTGGCGTCATGGGTATTATGTGATGGCAGCCATGACGCTGATAGGTGCGTTATGGGTAGGTAAGATGCTGCCGTCATCGCGCTGCTTTGAAGCCAATCCAAACTTTCGCTCAGCGATACAGACACTTGGCGAGCATCTGACCAATCGCTATGTGGTGACCGCCTGCTTGTTGGGCGGCTGTGTGTTGTTTTCGCTAGTAGGCTGCTTTACGTTTATTAATTTGCATCTTGCCGAGACTCCATACGAGCTGAGCACTGGGCAATTGGCGAATATTTTTGCAGTCTATCTCATTGGTGTGATTATTACGCCTTTAACGACATCATTGCTGCGTAAGTTTGGGGCGGCACGGATCGTGCGAGTCGCTGTTCTAATTTCAACGATAGGGGTTCTTTTGACACTGGTCACGCCGCTTTGGGGGGTGATTGCTGGTCTCATTATCATGTCATCGGGCGTTTTTATTACGCAATCAGCGACCATCAGTTATATTGCGGTCAATGTCAAAAAGGGACGCTCATTGGCATCTGGGCTGTATTACATGGCTTATTATGCAGGCGGCACTATGGGGGCGTGGATTTGCGGGATTGCTTATGCGCGCGGAGAGTGGCAGCTCACGGTTTGGTTGTTATTGTTCGTACAGATATTGGCGCTACTGGTTGCAAGCTTTGGCATGGTAAAAAGAAAAATGCAACCTGCCTAATAGGTGAGCTCGAAGCAGCCTTTGATAAGTTAAGCATGGACTAACACCCACTGATAAAGAGTAGAAGTATTATTTGTAGACACTGAGTTCAGCTTGACTTACGAGAGTATGCTTTACAGGGTATTGGTTTTTTCTTACTATCAATAAACACTATGGATTGTGTGTTTGCGTGCCACTACTAATGACTATTATTAAGTGGAAGCAAATGCTTATGTCATGCCTGTGTTCTTTTCAATGACCCACAAGGAAGTAAAAAATGTCCGATATCTATAAAAGTGCGCCATCAGCTTATGAGTTTCCGCTGCTTATTAAACAACTATTAAACCGTGCCAAGACGGTGTCCTTAGAGCAAGAAATTATATATGCCGATAAAAAACGCTTAACTTACAAAGATCTGTTTGCGCGTATCAATCGCTTGGCGAACGTCTTAGCTGATCTAAACTTGGCAGCGGGGGATGTCGTAGCAGTGATGGATTGGGATAGCCATCGTTATCTTGAGTCTTACTTTGCCGTGCCTATGTCACAGTACGTCTTGCAGACAGTCAATATTAGACTGTCACCCGAGAAGGTGCTGTACACCATTAATCATGCCAAACCCAAAGTATTAATGCTGAACTCTGAGTTTGCCGCCTTGGTAAAAGACTATCAGTTTGAGAACTCGAGTATTGAGCATATCATTTGGCTTGATGACAATGATATTACGGTTGAAGGCGTGTTTGGAGACAATCAAGGCCGCGTCATCGGTGAGTATGAAGCGCTTTTAGAAGCTGCTGACAGCACTTTTGACTTCCCTGACTTTGATGAAAACACCATTGCCACGACTTTTTATACCTCAGGTACGACAGGTGATCCAAAAGGGGTGTACTTTAGCCATCGTCAGTTGGTATTACATACCCTCACAGAAGCGGCGTCGCTTGGTATGTTGCCAAACAAACAAGGTGTCAGCTACGGTGATGTCTATATGCCGATGACGCCGATGTTCCACGTGCATGCATGGGGCTTTCCATTTACTGCCACCATGATTGGCCTTAAGCAAGTATATCCTGGGCGCTATGCACCTGATACTTTGCTAGATTTAATCTTGAACGAAAAGGTAAGTATTACCCACTGTGTGCCTACGATATTGCAAATGGTACTCAAAGAGGCGCAAGATCGAGATGCCAACTTTAATGGTCTAAAAATGATCATAGGAGGCTCAAGATTGACAGAAGGCTTGGCTAAGAGTGCGCTGGCACAAGGTATCGAAGTCTATACGGGTTACGGTATGTCAGAGACGGCGCCCTTGATTAGCTTGACTGACTTTAGCCTTGATGAGCCTGAGATGTCTGAGGAAGAAGACATCACTCGCCGCTATATGACGGGTAAGCCAGTACTCATGGTCGATGCGCAAGTCTGGGATACTGACAATAACTCGGTGGGTCTCGGTAAAGAAAACACTGGCGAGTTGGTACTAAGAGCGCCTTGGCTCACCCAAAGCTACTTCAAAAATGACGATGCAGGTACTGAGCTGTGGGAAAATGGCTATATGCACACCCAAGACATCGCCTATATGCGCCCCGATGGCTACATCAAAATCACCGATCGTCTCAAAGACGTGATTAAATCTGGTGGTGAGTGGATTTCATCGTTAGAGATAGAAACGATATTGTCCTTACATCCATCAGTAGATGACGTATCAGTGATAGGCATACGTGATAAGCAGTGGGGTGAGCGCCCATTAGCGTTGGTAGTACTTAAGCCTGGCAAAGAAGATACCACTGCTGATGACATCATCGCCATTGCAGAGCAAGCTGTCAGCAAAGGTATCATTCCCAAATACGGTGTGCCCAGTGACTTTAAGTTCGTAGATGAGTTGCCGAAAACCTCAGTCGGTAAACACGATAAAAAGGTAATGCGTGAGATGTACGCCAATCAGACGGGCGTCTAATTACTCAACACGCCTAAGCGCATAGCAGTTTATGCGCTTAACAGTTGACCTTTATCGATAGCTCTGCTACATTTTAAACCGATATACATTAAATCGATACATTGTGTATCGGTTTTCTGTTTTAGTTATTGATAGTAGGCATGGATAGCCTATGCTTCGTTACGATACCACTCGTAAGAAATGACCTTATTTTATGGTGTTGCACCATATTTCGTTTACGCTAAGGATAGCCACTATGAGCGAACAACCCACTAATAAAGCTTCTCAATCCCTATCAGACTCTCAGCATTCCCCATCCTTTGCTGATATTTATCAATCCTCTATTGATAATCGTGAGCAATTCTGGGCCGAGCAAGCCCAGCGCATCTATTGGCATAAAGAGCCTGAGCAAATCCTTGACGACAGCAACTTGCCTTTTGCCAGATGGTTCGTCGGCGGTGAGACCAACGTCTGTTATAACTGCGTTGATCGTCACTTGCTCGACCGTGCTGAGCAGGATGCTTTTATTTGGCTATCGTCCGAGATTAACCAAGAGTTGATTGAGACCTTTCCTGCAGTCGTTGATGCTTTTAGTGATTTGGGCAATACTGTCGAGTTTTATACCGACTATACCAAGCGCCGTCTGACTTACAATGACCTTTATAAAGAGGTCAACTACTTTGCAGATGTCTTGCAGCGTCATGGGGTCGGCAAAGGTGATCGAGTCATTATCTATATGCCGATGATTTTGGAAGCGGCTTATGCCATGCTGGCCTGTACCCGTATTGGCGCGATACACTCAGTGGTTTTTGGCGGATTTGCCGCGCACAATCTGGCCATTCGGATGGATGATGCTGAGGCAAAAATGCTCATCACCGTTGATGCAGGCTTACGTGGTGGTAAAATTATCAATTATAAAAACCTAATCAATCAAGGCGTTGAGCAAGCCAATCATAAACCAGAGCATGTCTTGGTCGTCAACCGTGGTATCTTGCCTTTTGAGTCACAGCCGATAGATGTCGATTATGCCACTGAGCGCCGTATCAGCTGTGACGCCAACGCTATCGTAGATCCTGTCTGGCTTGAGTCTAACGAACCTTCGTATTTGCTTTATACCTCGGGCACCACTGGCACCCCAAAAGGCGTGCAGCGCGATACGGGCGGTCATGCGGTGGCGCTTACGACGTCTATAGACTATATCCATGATGGCAAAGCAGGCGAGACGTTTTGGACCATATCCGATGTGGGCTGGGCGGCAGGGCATTCCTATACTATTTATGCACCGCTGCTGGCGGGTATGACCAGTATCATGTATGAAGGCCTCCCGCATCGTCCCAATCCAGGTATTTGGTGGCGAATCGTTGAGGCCAATAAAGTAAACATATTGTTCACCGCACCAACTGGCGTGCGCATGCTCAAAAAGCAAGACGAGACGTGGATGACCCGCTATGATGTCTCAAGTCTCAAGTCCTTCTTTTTGGCTGGCGAGCCGCTTGATGAGTCGACTGCCAGCTGGCTGACTGAGCATTTGGGTGTACCCATCTTAGATCACTATTGGCAAACAGAGTCAGGCTGGCCTATCTTAAGTCATACGCCAAAATTCAATCACAAACCGCACAAGCAAGGCTCTCCTGGTTATCCAATGTATGGCTATGATGCACACGTCATTAACGAAGAGACTGGCGAGCCTTGCGCCGCTGGGGAAAAGGGGCTGCTTGCTATTACTGCGCCGTTGCCACCAGGTTGTCTGACCACCGTATGGCGTAATGATGAGCGTTTTATCAGTAGTTATTTTGACTTATTTGATGGCAAGCAATACTCTACCTCAGATTATGCGGTCGTTGATGAGGAGGGCTACTTCCATATCTTGGGTCGTACTGATGATGTGATTAATGTGGCAGGGCATAGGATAGGCACACAAGAGATTGAGGAGGC
Organism: Psychrobacter sp. H8-1; assembly: GCF_904846575.1. Classification (NCBI taxonomy): domain Bacteria; kingdom Pseudomonadati; phylum Pseudomonadota; class Gammaproteobacteria; order Moraxellales; family Moraxellaceae; genus Psychrobacter; species Psychrobacter sp. H8-1. The sequence continues at coordinate 1,660,410 of NZ_CAJHBG010000001.1, read as the reverse complement.
GATTAGCACACATCCTGAGATCATAGAATGTGCGGTGGTTGGTATTGCAGATGAGCTAAAAGGCGAATTGCCCATTGCCTTTTGTGTGCTCAAAGATCATGAACAAGTCGCAACCACCGAAAACCGCTTTCGTCTTGAGCAGCAAATCATCGGAGCTGTGGTCAAGTCGCTTGGGGGTATCGCCCGTCCAGCAGCGGTTTATTTCCCGCAAGCGCTACCAAAGACGCGCTCAGGTAAAATCCTACGCCGCTCTATTCGCGCGTTAGCAGAAGATAAGCCAACGGGTGATATGTCAACGCTTGATAATCCACCTGCTATTGATGCGGTTAAACAGTCTATGAAGGATTATTAATGGATTCTTAATACTATGATCTATGAAAGCTCATGAGTCGTCATGGGCTTTTTTATTAAAATGCAATAAAGCACTTGACCCTAAATTCGATTTGTTGTTATAGTCAATAACGATACGAAATAAATCATTTTAAATAAAGTTTAATTAGCAGACGTATTTGGTTTTTAAGCTCTTTTATCAATATTAAGACGTCATATAATGGCAGTCTCGCAAACAAGATAAGGATATCTTATGCATCACGTTCAGCAGCTCATCAATGGCCAATTTGTGGAATCTAACACCAAAGAATGGATTGATATCACCGATCCTGCCACGCAAGAAGTCATCGCCAAGGTGCCACAAACCACCGACGATGAAATCAATCAAGCCGTCGCCGCTGCCCACGCCGCCTTTCAAACGTGGCGCAAGACGCCAATCACCACGCGTGCACGTATCTTTTTAAAATATCAAGCCTTGATCCGTGAGCACATGGATGAGCTCGCAGAAATCCTAACCGCTGAGCAAGGCAAAACCATTGCCGATGCTAGAGGTGATGTATTCCGTGGTTTGGAAGTGGTCGAGCATGCAGCAGGCATTGCCAATCTACAGATTGGTGACTTTGTCGAAAACGTCGCCTCAGGCGTTGATACTTATAGCATATGGCAGCCACTTGGCGTTTGTGCAGGCATTACACCCTTTAACTTCCCAGCGATGATTCCGCTATGGATGTTCCCAATGGCAATTGCCACGGGTAATACTTTTATCTTAAAGCCTTCTGAGCAAGACCCAATGGTCACCATGCGTTTGGTCGAGCTAGCAGTGGAAGCGGGCGTACCTGAAGGTGTGCTAAACGTCGTACATGGCGGCAAGGCGACGGTTGATGCCATTTGTGATCACCCAGATATCAAAGCGGTTTCGTTTGTTGGTTCTACCGCTGTTGGGAAGCATGTCTACGAGCGCGCGAGCAAATCTGGCAAACGTGCCCAGTGCATGATGGGGGCTAAAAACCATGCCGTGATACTACCTGATGCCAATAAAGAGCAAACGCTGAATCAATTGGCGGGCGCAGCCTTTGGTGCTGCAGGTCAGCGCTGTATGGCACTGTCCGTGGTGGTATTGGTTGGCGCAGCAGGGGAATGGGTTGACGATATCAAAGCCAAAGCAGAAGGCCTAGTGGTATCAGCAGGTAAGCATGATAAAGACTTAGGTCCACTGATTTCTCCTGCCGCAAAAGCCCGTGTTGAGCATTTAATCGGTACGGGTGTCGAAGAAGGAGCAAGCTTGGTGCTCGATGGTCGCGGTATCACTGTCGAAGGCTATGAGCAAGGTAACTTCGTAGGACCTACTATATTTGATAATGTCACTGCCGATATGCATATTTATCAGCAAGAAATCTTTGGCCCAGTGCTTTGCATCATGCGTGCAGCCGACCTTGATGAAGCGATTGAGCTACTGAATGCCAACCCACATGGTAATGGTACGGCTATCTTTACTCAGTCAGGGGCAGCCGCACACAAATTCCAACAGGATGTGCAGGTCGGTCAAATCGGTATTAACCTGCCGATTCCCGTGCCGTTACCGATGTTCTCATTCTCAGGCTCGCGTGCCAGTAAGCTTGGTGATCTTGGCCCTTATGGTAAGCAGGCAGTACAGTTTTACACGCAAACCAAGACGGTTACCGCCCGTTGGTTTGATGATGAAGCGAGTCGTGGGGTCAATACCACTATTTCAATTTAATCGTTCATTCACTATGTTGGTGGTATAGGGTCAATGTTACTTAGTATATTATTTACTAGTAATGCACGATTTTATGATTATCGTTATGCCGCTACTATAGTAAACTTATGAAATTAAACTGAAACTTATAAAGATTTTCCACCATATTTGCTACGCATGCACAAGGATGACCTTATGGATTTTTCATTGACCGAAGACCAAATCGCCTTTCGCCAAACCGCCAGACAGTTTGCTGTAAAGGAGCTTAAGCCAAACGCTGCTGAATGGGATCGCACCTCACATTTTCCAGTTGATGTCATCAAAAAATCAGGCGAGCTGGGTTTCTTAGGGCTGTATACCAACCCAGACTATGATGGCTTAGGGCTACCGCGCTTAGACTCTGCCATGGTGTTTGAGGAGCTGGCATGGGGTGATACGGCCGTTGCTGCCTATATGAGCATTCATAATATGGCGGGCTGGATGATCGGTGAGTATGGCAGCGACGCTTTGTGCAAAAAGTATTTGCCTAATATGGTCAGCGGTGAGTGGCTTGGCAGCTACTGCTTAACTGAGCCCAATGCTGGTTCTGATGCGGCTTCATTACGCACCAAAGCCGACAAACAAGGCGACTATTATGTGCTCAATGGAGAGAAAACCTTTATCTCAGGCGCAGGCTCGACCGATGTGTTGGTAGTCATGGCACGTACAGGCGATGCAGGGGCAAAAGGTGTATCAGCATTTGTGGTAGATGCTGATAGCGCTGGTATTGAATATGGCAAAAACGAGCATAAAATGGGCTGGAAAGCACAGCCAACGCGCACCATCAGCTTTAAAGATGTCAAAGTGCCAGCAGAAAATTTAATCGGTGAGGAAGGTCAAGGTTTTCGTATCGCCATGAAAGGCTTGGATGGCGGCCGTATCAATATCGGTATCTGTGCGGTAGGTACCGCGCAGTCAGCGCTAGAGACCGCAACCAATTACGTGCAAGAGCGTAGCCAGTTTGGTAGTCCGATTGCCAGCTTGCAGTCAGTACAATTTAAACTTGCTGATATGCTCACCCAGACCATTACCGCGCGGCAAATGCTCTATCTAGCCGCCAATAAAGTCGATAACAACGATTCGCAAGCCTCTACCTACTGCGCGATGGCAAAGCGTCTCTCCACTGATCTTTGTTTCGATGTCGCCAATGAGGCCTTGCAGCTGCATGGTGGTTATGGCTATCTAAGTGAATACCCACTTGAGCGCCACGTGCGTGATCTGCGTGTGCATCAAATACTAGAAGGTACCAATGAAATCATGCGCGTAATTGTCTCGCGTCAGCTCATGCAAGATGATGCATTGAGCCAGTTGCGCTAGATACTATGTCAGCTTTTACCTGACTCTGAACTTATTATGAACTATCGTAGGCTGTGGCTTTAGCCCAGCATTTTGCTTCTGTAAAGTTTCCAAGCTGGGCTAAAGCCACAGCCTACACCGATAATTTTAGAATAGTTGAGAGTGGAGTAACTTTTATAACTTATTATCGCTATCACTAAATCATAGCAAATTCAGATAAAATAAAGGATTATTTATGACGGATTATACCAACCTGAAACTCTCGATTGACGGTCATACCGCCACCGTGACACTCAATAACCCACCCGCGCATACTTGGACAATGGAGAGTTTGCCAGCGCTCAAGCAGCTCGTTAATGACTTGAATGCCAATGATGATGTCTATGCGTTGATCATTCATGGTGACGGCGAGAAGTTCTTTTCAGCTGGTGCTGATCTAAACAACTTCTCCGACGGTGACAAAGGCCGAGCGATCAGCATGGCCATTGCTTTTGGTGAAGCGTTTGAAGCCTTGTCAGCTTATCGCGGTGTCAGTATCGCGGTCATCAACGGCTATGCCATGGGCGGCGGGCTTGAGTGTGCGTTGGCCTGTGATATCCGTATCGCAGAAGACCATGCACAGATGGCGCTGCCAGAGACAGGCGTTGGGCTTTTACCTTGCGCAGGCGGTACGCAAAATCTACCTTTGCTCGTTGGTGAAGGCTGGGCGAAGCGCATGATATTGTGCGGTGAGCGCGTCGATGCCGATACCGCACTGCGTATTGGTTTGGTTGAGGAAGTCGTGGCGAAAGGCGAAGGGCTACAAGCAGCACAGAAGCTTGCGCAAAAAGTCGCTAAGCAATCACCCGTCGCTGTCAGCTACTCTAAAACACTTATTCAAGCTGCGAGAGATACCCCGCCTGCACAAAACCTTATTAATGAGCGCGAAGCCTTTGTGAAGCTATTTGATACCAAAGATCAGCGTGAAGGCGTGCAAGCATTCTTAGAAAAGCGCAAACCTAATTGGCAAAATAAATAGGCTGTAGGTAAGATGCTTTGGCTATAATGTTTACTTTACTCATTCTAAATTTTGTAGGTCTTTTTTATGACAGCAACGGATAATAATAATCAACAGTCCACAGAAAACACCGAGCAACAAGCGCCAGTATTGTTCAATACCGAGCCAACAGATTGTGGGCATCTGCTTGGGATAATGACGTTAAATATGCCAAAATCTCTCAATGCGCTCAGCGTTGAGATGTGTCAGCTGTTATCGCAGCAGCTAGATGAGTGGCAAAGTGATGAGCAGGTAGTGGCACTGGTACTAAAAGGTGCAGGCGATAAGGCATTTTGTGCTGGCGGCGATATCCGCAAGCTCTATGACAGCATGTCAGAGACGGCACCGATGCCGAACCCTTATGCCACAGAGTTTTTTGGTAATGAGTATAGTCTCTATCGGCAGATGCACTTTTACCCGAAGCCCATCATCCTTTGGGGCGATGGCATTATCATGGGTGGCGGTATGGGGCTGATGGCGGCTTGCAGTCATCGTTTAGTCACCGAGCGCACGCGCTTTGCCATGCCTGAGGTGACCATTGGATTATTCCCTGATGCCTCTGGCAGTTGGTTTTTGCAGCGTATGCCAGCCAAAACAGGCCTGTTCCTAGGTCTTACTGGTGCCATGTGTAATGGCAACGATGCCATACTCTCTAACCTTGCAGAGTATGCCGTCGCTAGCAGTGATTATGATGCCATCATACAAAGTTTAAAAAAGAGCGATTGGCAAGCAGCAGCGAACAGCCCAGACAAATGCCACAACAATAGCGCTCATAGTATCGTCAGCCGTGCACTGGCAGCGCAGCCTGTCGCTGAGCTACCTGCTAGCAAGTTAGCAACCTATTGGCATCCTATCGGACAGCTGATGAATAGCGGCGGCTTGGGCGATATTGATGAACTGCTACAGAGCGATGAGGCGTTAGCAAGCCTAGATGCAGACTTTGCAGCAGATAGCTGGACGCAGCGAGCGGTGGCAACTTACCGAGCAGGCTGTCCAGTGACGGTGGCTTTGACCTATGCGCTCTATCATAAAGTCACTGACTTATCGCTAGAGCAAGTCCTATATCTTGAAGCCAACGTCGCGGTACACTGTGCCGCCAATCCAGACTTTAAGGAAGGCGTCCGTGCATTACTGATTGACAAAGACCGCAATCCAAAGTGGTCACGTTCGTTGGCAGAGTGTCTCAGCGCAGAGGGGCAAGCGTACATCCATCAGCACTTTGTAAACCCTTATGCTAAGGGTGAGCATCCTTTGGGAGATTGGCTAGGGGATGAAGCCCTAGGCAGTCAGTGTGTACGCTGATTACTAGGATCTGTTGAACATTCAAATATTAGGGCTGCTGATATAGTCGATGCACTTTAAAAAGAACATAGCGCTACTGGGGTGAATTTTGCGCAGCCTCTGTGATAACAGCACGCAAGTAAAATTTATACCAGTAGCGCGCTTAAATTTATGTAACAGTTTTATTTTCAACTGACTATAGATAAAATCAGTAATTAAATTTATGACATACACCAATAATAAAGTCATCAAGGAGTGATGCTATGACTACAAGAGATGCAACTTCAAGCGAAGGTAAGACCAGCAAGCCAAAAATCGGCTTTATCGGTCTGGGTAATATGGGTGCGCCAATGGCGGAAAACTTGTTAAAAGCAGGTTATACGCTGAAGGTTTATGATTTGTCAGCAGAGGCGACCCAGCGCTTGCAGCAAGCAGGTGCCAGCGTAGCTAGTAGTCCTGAAGACGCTGCAAGCAATGCGCAAGTTGTGATCAGTATGTTGCCTGCTGGTCGACATGTACATGCGGTGTTCTTGGGTGATAGTGGCTCGAACGGCTTACTCTCAACCTTGCCCAAAGGCACGCTGGTCATCGATAGCAGCACCATAGCCGCTGCTGATGCGCGTAAGGTAGCAGACGAGGCCACTAAGCTTGGCATAGATTTCTTGGACGCGCCAGTATCTGGTGGTACTGGCGGTGCTATCGCAGGGACTCTGACCTTCATCGTTGGTGGTCAGCCAGAAGCATTTGCCAAAGCTAAGCCGATACTGGATGTGATGGGCAAAAACATCTTTCATGCTGGCGATCATGGTGCCGGACAAGTTGCCAAGATCTGTAATAACATGATGCTAGGTATCTTAATGGCAGGCACCGCAGAAGCCATCAATTTGGGTGTCAAAAACGGTCTGGATGCCAAGGTGCTATCAGATATCATGCTGCAAGGCTCAGGTCGTAACTGGGCGTTAGAGGTCTATAACCCTTATCCGCAAGTGATGGAAAACGTCCCATCGAGCAATAGTTATAAAGGCGGGTTTATGGCCAATTTGATGCAAAAAGATCTCAATCTGGCGATGGAAACAGCCAAAGATACTGGTGCTAAGACCCCGATGGGTGCCAAAGCCACTGAGCTGTATGATGCGCATGTGGTGGAGCATGGGGAAAAGGATTTTTCTAGTATCATGGCGCTGCACGATAGCTCAGTTCTCTAGTCTACTGTGCGTCAGCTTCTTTAAACTTAATAAAAAACGGTCTGCGTTATCATCGATAGCGCAGACCGTTTTTTATTGAAAAGTATACTTTGAGGACAGACCCTAGTCTTGCAGCTCATAAACAAGTGTTTGGATGTCCTTTGCAGCGGCTTGTAAGCGTGGCACATGAACCATTAGCTCATCTAGCGTTACCCGTATAGTGGGCGCATGCACGTACAATGATGCCAAATAGCGTGATTTCTTGTCCAGTATGGGTACCGATATCGCCACCATCTCTGAGATAAACTCCTCATTATCAACGCCGATGCCCGTCTTGGCAATATTATCCAGTTCAGTATTTAGCGTCTCAATATCGATGATGGTGTTTTTGGTAAACTTAGTTAAAGGCAGGTTTCGTAGCATCTTACGGCGGCTAGCTTCTGAGAGTTGGCTTAGATAGAGCTTGCCAGTGGCAGTGCACCACATGGGTGACTTTGCGCCGACTGGTAAGTAGATTTGCAGTGGTAGAGAGGTCGCTACGCGATTGCTATAGACCATATCCATATGATAGGGAATACCAATACCGCAAGTCTCTTCGATATCATCAACCAGCTTTTGCAAAATAACTTGCCGCTCGTTAAAGAACTGCCGCTGCTGCCAGAGTGCCACGCTTAGATTGCGGACACGCTTGCCAGGGATAATGCCGCCACCGATATCTACCGCGACAAAGCCTTCTTCGACCAAGTTTTGAATCAAACGATGAATGGTTGGTTTGGGAATATCAAGCTCTTGCGACAGCTCAAGGGGAGTGATGGGTTTGGGGGCATAAGACACCGCTTCTATAATCTCTAATACACGGGTAATCGATGACACTTTAGGCATAAGAATAGCTCGAAGATAATGAATAAAAAGTAACCCAAGTACAGAGCATTAGCACATTAATTGATAATATAAACGACATATCATAGCTATCTTATTTAGATATCCTTTATAATCTATGACGTAATGACTGCATCATGTACATTTTAACCAATTTTTCAATTAATTAAAATGATATAAAACAAATCATTTATATGTTTTTGGCATTTATAAAAACCTCAAGCGATATACAACTGAGATATAAGCGATATATCGAGAGAAAAACATGAGTTTGTTTACAATCTGCCTGTATATGTAACCCTTGATACGTCAACTCACAAAGTATAACAACATAGAGCCCTAGGTAATATAACTACTACTGAGTTATGTGACAAATCATAGTATAATCAATGTATTAAATAAGTGAAAGCCTCTAATACTTGATTGCACGATTTCTCATAGATGGCTTTATGTATATGATTGGCTGTTACGCGAACAATAATAAAACCGTTCCGATAAGAAGCTGTCAGTCGATGCGTATTTCTCTTTGATACCGCTGAGTTACTTTGGGAGTATCGTGTAACCGAATTTCGATGTTTGGCGGGTTCAAGTAGTAATTATTACAATACCTATGCAATCTTTACATAATGGTAAATAAAATGTGCGTATATAGGGGTGACTTTTTGAGCCAAAATTGTTTTAATCGCCTCAACAAAATGATTGTTTGAAAATACAATAAGACAATCTTTTTTTGTGGGCTAGATATTTCATACTTTAGGAGAACACAGATGAAACTTATTAAATTAACTGCTATTTCTGCTGCTGTTTTGGCATCAACTGCTGCACTAGCAGCTGAGCCAGTTGTCGTCGTTGATGGTAACGACGCAGTGGTATACGAAGCTGAGCCAGTTGCTGTTGCTTATGAAGCTGAGCCGGTCGCTGTTGCTTATGAAGCAGAACCTGCTAATGCTGGCATGATGGGCAAAACTGCGGGTGCTGTCCGTAATACGACGGGCGCTGTCGTTGGTGGTACCAAGACTTTCTTTAACACGGCTGTAAATCCAGCTGCTGTTAGTGCTGAGATTGGTACACTAGGTTATGGTGCCAACGTTGCTTGGGCACTAAACGACAAGACTGAACTACAAGCCGGTTGGGCAGGTGGCGATGTTGCTGATCTATTCGGCGGTGATTTCGATGCTGGCGATGTAAACTATGATGTTGATGCAGACTTCAGCAACCCATACCTAGGCGTACAGCTGCGTCCTGCTGGTAACTGGTTCACGGTTGGTGCTGGTATCATCGTACCTGACAACGATCTTGACGTAACTGCTAATGCTGACGGTGGCTTCTTCAAAATTGATGGTCAGCAGTATAATTCTGCTGATGTAGGTACTCTACAAGGTACTATGGAGCACCGTAACAAACTAGCGCCTTATGGTACTATCGGCTTCCGTCCAAACATCGGTAACAACTGGGGTGTCTTCGGCGAAATCGGTGCAGCTTATATGGGCAAAACTAATGCCACTGTAAATGCTGTTGATGAGAATAGCATAGTTAATTATACTGATGCGAATGGTATCAACCAAACAACTACTGCAGGCGATGTTGCTAAAAAAGCAGAAAAAGAGCTTGAGGATAAAGACTGGTTAGAGTGGATGCCAATTGTTAAGCTTGGTGCAACTTACCGCTTCTAAGCCAATCACAGTTTAAGTACTGTTATTAGTTAGCAAAAAAAGAACGACCCTTTTTAGGGTCGTTTTTTTTATGCCTATAGATTAATAGCTTAGACCATCATGACGCGCTATAGAGTTATGGAACTTATCATTGTACATGGTATGGCCTGTCTATATTAAAGCCATCGTATGCAAGCTATTTAAACTCACATTGTCTTACTGTATGTACCATTTCCAACATCGTTACTATATTGCTGTACATTTCATAAAGTAAGCATGAGTAACTTTTAGTAAGTGTTTGTTCTTTTGATGGTTTCGTATCATTTTGGTCGTTATATTGCTCGGCTACAATTTTTATCCTGTGGTTACTATGCTTGATGACACTGAGTGTAATGATACTGAAAAAGTATATCTATATTGTAATTATGTAGGCAGAGAGGTATTGCATACTCGCCAGCGTACTCACATAAGATGGTCATTGCTCTTGTTCCAATTAATCATCACTGGCGGTTTATGGAGCCTTGTGGTTCTTCACCACTATCTGTTTAAGAGATCGTGGAAGTGTACTGCCTGTGGACAGAGACAATAGAGTGAGCGCTTTGTCTATATTTTAGCCGATCATGGTCTCATGACTTCTTTGATAAATGCGCCACACGCGCATAAAAATCTCTGCTATACATCAGCTCTAAAACCTCACTGCTAAAACATCAATTAATTCGTATATATGGAATGACGAATTAATTTTGTTATAAGAATAGACTAAATTCGGTTTTATGGATATAATAATATCCTCAACCAACAAAAGTGTATTCTTAAACTACTATGTGTGATGACATCGAAGAGAGATACGGGTATTGCGAGATTGTAAATAGAGAGGTAGTGCACACTCGCAAACGCACCAAACAAAACTGGGCATTGATTGTATTTCAGCTACTGATCACTGGGGGTTTGTGGGTTTTTTTTATTGTTCATAACCTGTTGTTTTCTGCACCATGGAAATGCAGTGTTTGTGGGCGAAGGTATTATTAATTAACAAGTCCTCCCTATCTTAAAGCTATCGGTCGATGGTTTATTATTAAAAATACTTAACATATGTATCATTGTTATCAAAGCGATCCTAGTCAATCCTAAATAAAAGAAGCATATCCATCGTAGCGTGCTACTGATATCAATCTATTAATCAATCAACCAATCTTGCTCACCTGTCGTAACTGCTTAACCAAATCAGCTGCTAACAATAATAGCTGTTCAAAAGACGATGATGACCTGTTGGGTCGGCGAAAATACGATTTGATAGCCAGATTCAGGGTGTTCAGAAAATCCGATTGCCGCGCTATTTGACTCAATATCTAAGTCGCTAATGACAGGCGCGTAGTTCATTCCTAGGCCTTGCGCCAGCGTATACTGATGAACCTTGATAAAGCTCTCTTTTACTTGCCACAACAGCTTGGATGCTAGAGGTCGATTTGCCGCTGGTAACAAGTTGAGCTTTGAGATCTCATCAGAATGATAAAATCGCTGCGCTACATGCCACTCCACATCATGAGTTTCGATATCGATGCCAACCGCACGTCGATAGCTGATCGCGACTGCAACCTTGCTATGTGAACGGTCACCTGAGTGGCTAAAGCATACATAATACCTGTGCTCTGACAGCTGATAGGGGAACTGTGATTCGTCCAAGGTATCATCAATATCCAGTGTCAAAAGCAGCTGCTGCAGTAGCAAACGCACACCAACACGCTGCTGCTGGCGTTTATTCTGGGCACCTTTGTGTGCTGATACTGGCTGTTGCTCAGCAACGTATTGCCAAGCAATATTGCTAAGATCAATTAAGGGATTGTACTTATTAGCATTGCTGCTATTGCTATGAGGTGTAGCGGGTACTCGCGGTGTCAAAAAGGGCGATAAATGATGAGCGTGTGTGGGCTGCGCCATTGAGCTAACATCGGCAGTGGCACACCATGTTGTGGCGTCAAGCTGAGTATATTGAATCCGACTGAGCTTTAGGTTTTGCATAGTCTGTACATATCTATCAGTAAGTTTTAATGAACTACCCACTACCTAAAGAGGTAGGGGTTTCTTAGGTAATACCCCTACTTGATACGATGTTTTGTATCAGCGGTTAGGCAAATGGACTAAGCTAACCCCGTCGCACCGACGGTTTTGAGTGTGGCCAGCTTCAATCCTTCGTTTAGGATATTGATACTGGCGTTGATGTCTCTATCATTTTTTTGCTGACAGCTTGGACAATTCCATGATCTCACCTGTAATGGTAGCTCAGCCTTAGTCAGCACATGAGCGCACCCTGAGCAGGTCTTAGACGAAGGATACCATCTATCAACTTTGACTAGCTTTTTACCGTACCAGTCCGCTTTATAAGCCAGCATGGTGGTAAACGCTGACCATGAGCTGTCTGATATGGCTATGGACAGTTTTTTGTTCTTGACCATACCCTTTACATTCAAGTCCTCTATGGCAATCACATCGTGGTTTTTGATGAGATTGAATGAGAGCTTATGCAGGAAGTCTTTTCGGCAATTCGTGATACGCTCGTAGACTTTGGCGACTTTAATTCTTTGCTTTTGATAGTTGCGGCTCTCAGACAGCTTGCGTTGATCGGCCTTGGCCACTTCTCTACGCTTGGCAAGTATCTTTTGTTCTCGCGCAAGCTTATGTTGCAGCTTTGATAAGAACTTAGGATTAGCGACTTTGCTGCCGTCCGATAAGACGATAAAGTCGATTAATCCTAAATCAATGCCGATGTTAGAGCCAGTCTTAGGCAGTACCTCAATAACCGTTTCCACCAATAAGCTGACATAGTACTTGCCTGATGGGGTTTTGGATACTGTCGCTGATTTTATTAAGCCACTTACCTTGCTTGGAAATTTAGCGTTGATATGACCAATCTTAGGCAGTTTGACAGTGCTATCTGTGATCGCCACTGTGCCCTTTTGGTTATTGGTGGTGTAGCTGTCTCGTTGACCTTTTTTCTTAAACTTAGGAAAGCCTAAACCTTTGAAGAATTTACTATAAGCGGCTCTTAGGTTTTGCTGGACGTTAGCCAGTGCCAAGCTATCGACTTCTTTGAGCCACTCAAACTCTTTCTTATATTGAGCTGGAGTGTTTTTAAGCTCGGTCTTGGTTTTTTTATAGTGCTCAATCTTGTCACTAAGCATCCTATTCCAAATAAAGCGTGTACAGCCGAATGATTTGGCAAAGAATATTTGCTGTTCTTCATTGGGGTACAGCCTGACTTTATAGGCTTTTAGGATTTGCTTGGTCATAAGGAGCTTGTTGTTAATTGGCGTTATAATTATTAATTATAATACCATAGGGAGTAAGGGTAGTTATCAATAACGCATTCATCCCACTACTTTAGAAGTAGGGGAATTCTGCGCTGAAATGTTAAAACTGCTTAATCAAAACCGTTCGATCAAAATCGAAAAAGCCTAGCAATATGCGTATTGCTAGGCTTTTATTATATATGCTGTGAGTGACTAATTTTGATTAAAACACCTTAGTAAGACAGCTCAGCACGGCGGTTTTGGGCATGGGCTTCTTCAGTAGTACCAGTGGTGGCCAGACGCTCTTCACCATAGCTGATGACACGGATATTGTTGGCAGGGACGCCTTGGGCAGCTAAGTAACCACTGACAGACTGTGCACGGCGCTCACCAAGTGCCATGTTGTACTCGCGGCTACCGCGCTCATCAGTATGACCTGCGATAAGCACGCCTGCTGCTGGGTTTGAGCTGAGCAGACTGGCATGCTGATTTAAGATATTGGCAGCATCTGCTCTGATATCACTTCTATCAAAATCAAAGTAAACCACAGCTTGTAGATTGTCAGCAGCAGTCACGATGGCATTTGGATTATCGACGATGATAGCGCCGGTATATCCTGCTTGACCGCCTGGGATACCCAAAGGCGCGACCACAACCTCAGAGGTAGAGCGCTTGGTAGCACACCCTGTAGTGAGTGCTACAGCACTTGATAACACAGCCAGCGCTGCGATTTTAGCAAAGCGACTGCTGTTAGAGATAGAGACCAGCTTAGATGAAGTTTGAATAGTTGACATGTCGAGCTCCTAAATTTTTAATCAATTTGTTATTGTTAAAACTGCTTATAAGAAAACCTAGGCAATTGCTACCCATAATAGAATCGTTGTTACGTTATGTAAATAGCATTACTGTAAATGATGTCAAATTCAAGCAGTTTTTACCAACGATGCTTGTCCCAGTTTTCAGGATTGGCCCAATAATCGCTATTCAGCCAGTTGGGCAGTTTTTTATAATCATATAAATTAAATTGCCACAAGGTTAATGATGGCTCTGATCGTGCAGGTGGTAGTGAAGATGTTATGGGTAATTGAGTCTGCTCCAAAAGATCCAGCGGGGTAAAACCATAGGCGCGCAAGTCTAATGCCTCATCAAGAGCGACGAGCATGTGTGCCGCATACAGATCACGGTAACGCATGAGTAGTGGTATATGCTGCTGCAGGGTCTCAGCTGATAGGTTTGGTAACCAAAAGCAGGCGAGTTGATGGCGCTGCGGTATCGGCTGCATGGTAAGCTCTTGTAGGGTAAACAAAGCCGCCTCGTGAACTACATCTTCTTCATCGCCATTGACAGCACTGGCCTTCTGGTGATGGTTAGCGAGTAGGGGTCGCAACTCGCTGAGTGCTTGTTGATTCTCTACTGCCCAAAGTAGCTCAGGTATTGGCTTGGCTATAGGTTGGCTATGAGAGGTTTGTGCCGCCTGTCTCGAGTCTTCAGGCAAAGTGTCACATGCTTTGCTAGGGTTATTTGGACTGCCAAGCGTGGGCAACAATGCCTGTATATAGTCGTGTAAAAACATTAGGGTAGTGGTATTCAGGTCGGTAGTGTTTGCCGATCTGGCTGTCATAGTGTCTTACCAGTTGGTTGGGGTCTATATAGAGTATGGTTAGTATAAAATATAAACAGTAGGTTTGCTGACTGAGTTTCTTTACTTTGAGGATGAATAGTCTTTGGCTTTTGCAGCCATTAAGTCTTGAAAGCTATTGAAGTTTGACAATGTTAGGCCAATCTAGCATTAGAGTTGAGTATCATGTAGCCTATGGCTCAACACTCATATTTTGTATTGTAAAAATAACAGTATTGTATTAACAGCCACAAAAACCATCACAAACCAACAGTCCCAAAAAACAGCCAAAATAATAGGAATACCCATGTCTATCACTGCAACCGATGTCCCAGCTATCAATACTAGTATCAATCCAGAACTGCCTGATGTACCGCCACATGCTCCAAAGAAGATCCATCTAAAAGACTATCAGCGACCAAGCTATGATGTAGATACGGTCGATTTAGACATTAGGATTTTTGACGATTATGCGCTGGTAGATAGCAAGCTGGTTATGAATCGTCAGGCAGCAGGCGATTTAGTGTTATATGGTGAAGATGTCGAGCTGCTGAACATAAAGATCAATGGCGAAACGCTTAGCGTTGACCGTTACAGCCAACATGATGGCAAGCTGACGATTACCGATGCGCCTGACCAATTAACGGTGCAGCTGCAAGTACGGATTTGTCCGCAAACGAATACGGCACTGGAAGGTCTATACATGGCTGGCACTGGTAGCGAGACCATGTTTGTCAGCCAGTGTGAGCCAGAAGGCTTTCGCAAGATTACCTTTTATCCTGATCGTCCTGATGTGCTTGCAATCTTTACCACGCGCCTTGAGGCCGATAAGCGCTATCCAACATTACTCGCCAATGGTAATTTAATCGAGCAGGGTGATGTCGCTGATGCACCAGAGCGCCATTATGCGATCTGGCATGACCCGACCAATAAGCCAAGTTATCTGTTTGGCTGTGTGGTGGCAGACTTGGATGTGCTTACGGATCGTTATACGACCAGTGAAGGTCGCGAAGTGACACTTGAGCTATATGCAAAAACCGAAGACATCGATAAATGCCATGTCGGTATGCAGGCACTCAAAGACGCCATGGAGTGGGATGAGGTCAATTATGGCCGCGCTTATGATTTGGATCGTTATATGATTGTAGCGGTCAGTCAGTTCAATATGGGGGCGATGGAAAATAAGGGCTTAAATATCTTTAATACCGCCTGTGTCTTGTCTAGCCCTGAAACCACGACGGATACACGCAGCTTCAATGTCAAAGCGGTCATCGCTCATGAGTACTTTCATAACTGGACGGGCAACCGCATTACCTGCCGAGATTGGTTTCAGCTGTGTCTAAAAGAAGGCTTGACCGTCTATCGTGATCAGTCTTTTTCAGCAGATCATCAGTCAAGCGCGGTGCAGCGTATTGATGATGTCGCAACTTTACGCGCCCATCAATTTGCAGAGGATGCAGGGCCGCTCGCGCATCCAGTGCGCCCAGAGAGCTTTGTGGAAATCAATAACTTCTATACCACCACCATCTATGAGAAAGGCGCAGAAATCGTACGCATGTTGGCCAATACTTTAGGCCCCGAAAAGTTCCGCCAAGGGACCGACGAATACTTCCGTCGTTATGATGGGCAAGCGGTGACGGTTGAGGACTTTTTATCCGCATTGAGTATTGCTGATAGTAAAGTCGAAGACTTTATCCATTGGTATCGCCAGCCGGGCACGCCAGTCGTTTCAGGTCATCAAAACTATGACAGCCAGACGCAAACACTAACCATTACTTTGAGTCAGCAGACGCGTCATGTACCTGGGTTTGATGCTCCAAAGCCCTTGCCAATTCCTGTTGCAACGGCGCTGTTTGACTCAGATTCTGGAGCGATTATTAGTGAACGTATGTTATTGCTGGAGCAAGCTGAGCAAAGCTTTAGCTTTGAAGGTGTGAGCTGTGAACCTATCGTCTCATTACTGCGCGATTTTAGTGCGCCAGTGCAGCTCAATTATGACTATCAAGATGAAGACTTGGCGTTCTTGCTCAAACATGAGACCAATGGCTTTAACCGCTGGCAAGTGACACAGATACTGGTTAATCGTATCTTACTACAAAATCATAACCCTAGCGTTTATTTACAAGCGCTGGCCGATACCTTGCCACAGCTAGCCATAGAAGATGCAATGTTGGCGGCGCGCTTGCTCGATATTCCCTCAGCGCGCGAGCTGGCCTCTGCCATTCATAAAGATTATGATCCAGAGTTGATCAAGCAGCAGCGTGATGGCTTGTATCAACAAGCCGCGGACTCGTTAGCCGAGCAGTGGACGGCGCTTTATGAGCAGCTACCGATACAGGACTATGAGGATAGCCCTGAAGCGCGCGGCGCACGTGCCTTGCGCAATGTGATATTAGATATGGCTTTGACGGCTAACGTTGCCCATGCGGCTGAGTGGGCGCAGCAGCAGTATGAGAATGCTGGCTGTATGACTGAGCGTTTTGGTGCGCTAAAAGCAATGGTCGATCATCAGGTTGCAGGTGCAAATGATTACTTAGCTGATTTTTATGAGCGTTTTCAAGAAGACGACTTAGTCATTGATCTGTGGTTTAGCGTGCAAGCATCTGCTGATAAGGTCAATACTGATGATATTACAGCGCTGCTCAATCATGCAGACTTTGATTGGAACACACCCAATCGTGTGCGCTCAGTGATCAGTGCCTTTACTGCGCAGCCCACTGTTCTATGGACATCAGAAGGCTTGGATATCTATACCGATGTGATTCAAAGGCTCGATGAGGCCAACCCTGTGCTAGCTTCACGGTTATTACAGGTGCTCGCGCGTTGGTATACTTTGATTGAACCACGTCGTCAAATGGCACAGGAGCAATTAATAGAGCTGCAAAAACAAGCGTCATCAAAACATGTGCTTGAGAGCTTAGATAGCGTGCTAGGTGCAGCTAAGGGTTAATCTATGGGCAAATATTGACGTTTTGAGATGTTGAGTATTAAAAAAAGCTAAACTGGTTCGCTGGTTTAGCTTTTTAAATGCCCATTATTTAATAACCTTTGAATTAAAGCTATACTGATAGTGTGGATTTAGTTATTCTAAGAACACCTTGTAGATAAATCAGCACACCCTCCAAAATCTGGTTGATATCCTTTTATCAGATGTCTCTTTTATCCAGCAACAAAAGGCATGTGTGGCATGGATCTAAAAAGTATTGAAACAATTGAGAAAAAGTCAGGCTTTAGTCGCGGAGAAGCGCTGCGCATGGCTTGGGTGTTGGTATTTATCATGGGGGTGATGCTGTACACCCATTTTAATACTGCTGATGTGCCTGGCCGTATGATGCTGATCGTAGCGGCGATGATTGGCGGCTATATGGCATTGAATATCGGTGCCAATGATGTTGCCAATAATGTCGGACCTGCTGTCGGTTCGCAAGCTTTGACCATGGTCGGGGCGATTATTATTGCGGGCATATTTGAGGCAGCTGGGGCATTGATTGCTGGCGGGGATGTGGTCAGCACGATTAAAAGCGGTATCATCGATCCCAGTATGATTCAAGATAGTTCGGTTTTTATTTGGGTGATGATGGCGGCCTTGTTGGCAGGCGCGGTGTGGCTGAACTTTGCTACGGCAGTAGGCGCGCCAGTATCGACCACGCATTCTATCGTCGGCGGCGTGATGGGGGCTGGCATCGCGGCTGGGGGCTGGGGCATCGTCAACTGGAGTCAGATGGCGGCGATAGCTTCTAGTTGGGTCATCTCTCCGGTCATGGGCGGTATTATTGCCGCCGGCTTTCTTATGCTTATCAAACATACCATTACTTATAAAGACGACAAAATAGCAGCGGCCAAGCATATGGTACCGCTGCTGATATCATTAATGGCATGGTCATTCACCACTTATCTCATCATGAAAGGGCTAAAAAAGCTATGGGAGCTGAGCTTTCCCATGGCGTTGGGCATGGGTTTTGTCGTTGCCATTGTCATTTATCTAATTATCAAACCTTTAATAGCCAAAGCCGCTGATAAAATTGAAAATGATAAAAATGCCATCAATTCTCTTTTCACGGTGCCTTTGATATTTGCCGCGGCTATGCTTAGCTTTGCTCATGGAGCCAATGATGTTGCCAATGCTGTAGGGCCACTCGCGGCGATTAGTGATGCGATTACCAGCGGCGGCATCGCTAGCGAAGCCTCTATTCCTTTGTGGGTGATGATGGTCGGCGCGATAGGCATCGTGCTAGGTCTAGCGCTATTTGGCCCCAAGCTGATTCGTACTGTGGGCTCGGAGATTACCGAGCTAAATAAGATGCGTGCTTTTAGCGTGGCTATGGCGGCATCGATTACTGTGATCATTGCCTCACAATTGGGCCTGCCGGTGAGCTCTACCCATATCGCTGTGGGCGGTATTTTTGGGGTAGGGTTTTTGCGTGAATATATCAAAAAATCTTACGATATCATGGTCAGAGAAATTATGGAGCATCATAAAGCGTCTGAGCATGAAGTGGTCGAGGCGTTTTTAAAAGACTTTCAAAAAGCGTCAGTAGCTGGCAAGCATAGCATGCTGCAAACGCTAAAAGAAAATAACACAGCAACTCACTTTACCAAGCGCGAAAGAAAAAATTTAAAAAAGGTCTACCGCCGTGAGTTGGTAAAGCGCTCGGCACTGCTTAGAATCGCCGCTGCTTGGGTGATAACGGTACCAGCCTCTGCTATTTTGGCCGCCTTAATTTTTTATACCATCAGAGGTGCATTGCTGCCTTAATAAAACAGCACTTTTTCATTTGGTTTTTAGGATTTGAATTTTTAATGAGGTCTTTAAAACAGCTTTTTAACATAAGTTTTGTCATCAGCAGGTAAGCCATCGCATGTATAGAAGAATAATACTGCTCACTGTATTCTTAGTTTTATCTTATGGTTTTTGGATCAGTCCTAACCTAAAGCAAATCAGTGCGGGTGTGGCGATATTCTTGTTTGGGATGCTGGCGCTAGAAGAGGGCTTTAGAGCTTTCACTGGCGGACTGCTTGAGAAGATTTTGAAAAAAACCACCACCGGTCTTTGGAAAAGCATGAGCTTTGGGGTGGTTACCACTACCTTGATGCAGTCTAGCTCTTTGGTTTCTGTCATTACCATCTCGTTTTTGTCCGCAGGTTTAATCAGTTTGGCATCGGGTATTGGTATTATTTTTGGCGCAAACTTAGGGACGACGACAGGGGCTTGGCTGGTGGCAGGCTTTGGTCTGAAAGTCGATATCGCTGCCTATGCGATGCCCATGCTGGTGTTTGGAGTCATCTTAATACTACAAAAATCCAAACACTTAAAAGGCGTGGGTTATATATTGGCAGGCCTAGGGTTTTTATTCCTCGGTATCCATTATATGAAGGAGGGCTTTGAGCTCTTTCGGGAGAATATTGATTTAACCGCTTATGCCATGACAGGCCTCAAAGGCTTGCTGCTCTATACCTTGATTGGTATTGCGGCAACGGTGATTATGCAATCAAGCCACGCCACCTTGGTGCTGATCATAACCGCTTTAGCGAGCCAGCAAATTACTTATGACAACGCTTTGGCACTGGCTATTGGCAGTAATATCGGCACCACCATCACCGCGATAATCGGTGCCATCAGTGCTGGGGTCAATGGTAAACGGCTGGCTGCCGCGCATCTGGTTTTCAACGTGATTACAGGTTTAGTGGCAATTGCTTTAATCTCACAATTGATGTTATCGGTTGACTGGTTGTCCGAGCGCTTAAAAATAGCGGCTGACAATTACACCCTAAAACTGGCGGTCTTTCACACCTTATTTAATCTATTAGGCGTCATTTTAATGGTGCCTTTCATCGGTAGACTGGGCGATGCCATTACCAAACTGCTCCCCGATAAAGCTTACGCAGTTGCTGAACCCATGTATTTAAAAGACTCTGCTTTGGATATTCCCGAGCTTGCCGTAGAGGCCGTCCACAAAGAAATCCTAAATCTAGGTGATTACTTCTTTGGGATAATATGTCATGGATTGAGCTTTAGGGTAAAAGATATTCGCTCAAATACACCGATACAAGAGGTCATAGACTCTTTTGAAAAACCCATTCCTGTCAATTTGGATGAGGAATATACCAATAAAATAAAAGGGCTTTATGTAGAGATAGTGAACTATATTGGCAGAATAAATAACGAAAACATGTCTGCTGCGCAAAGTAATGAGATATTCGAGCTACGCTCTGCGGGCAGAAGTATGCTGGCCGCCATCAAAAGCACCAAACATCTCCATAAAAATCTATCCAGATATTTGAGTGATCCCAATCCCTATGTGCGCGCTGAATATAATAAAATCCGCTATCGCTTAGGGACTATTCTTAGAAGCTTGGCTGAGATACAAGAGGATCCCGATGAACTTAGAACGGTGCTACCGACCATTGAGGCAATGAGGGTGGATATAATGCAAGCAGATCAGCGTTTTGTCTCTGATATGAATCAACTTATTCGCGAAAGAAAAATCACCGGCGCTATGGCGACATCCCTGATGAATGACAACAACTATACCAATAATATCGCCAATCAGCTGCTTGAGATTGCCACGATACTGTTTAAAAGTGCTGATGCAGACATGCATGAAGTGGAACAAAGCCTCATGCTAGATGAGCAAGAAACTGCCGATGCTATTGCCGCTCGTAAAATCAAAGAACAGGAGAGTGTGACCCATGAAAGCCAATAAAATAATGGAAATGGCAGACGAGTATCTGGGAGCTGACAACCGCAAGCGTAAAGAAAAGATAAAGTACTTAAAAGAAGTCCTCAAAAAACTCAGGAAACGGGAAAAGAAGCTGGAGTTAAAGTTTGCAGAGGACGACAGTAATAAAGAGAAGATATCTAACGAACTCGCCTTGATTCATGCGCATAGAAAAAAGGGATTAGACCTGTTGCAGCAGCTTGAAAAAGAACGTAAAGAATCCAAGCTGGCAAAAAAAGCAGCCAAGCTAGAAGCTCAAATAGAACAAACAGAGCAAGATACTAAAAAGCCCCTTTAATACCATGAGTAGAGTACTAGAGGGGCTTTTTGGTTTTCATAAAGTACAAGGTTAACGATTAGGCAATACGTCTTTTACCATGTCACGTAAATTGTGTAAAGCAGTAACCGTGCTGTCCCAGTCGAGGCAACCATCAGTGATAGATTTACCATACTCAAGCTGACTCAAATCAGCGGTGAGCTTTTGATTACCGCCTTTGAGATGACTTTCTATCATCATACCGATGATGGACTTGTTACCGTTTTGAATCTGCTCAGCAACGTTTTTGATGACCATCGGCTGTAAGTAGGGGTCTTTACCAGAGTTGGCATGGCTTGAGTCTATCATAATCTTGGAGCTAACTTTGCCTTTGGCGAGCTCGTTTTCTACTTGAGCGACCGCAGTTTCATCATAGTTAGGCTTACCGTTACCACCGCGAAGTACCACGTGCGCGTAAGGGTTACCTTTAGACTTGATGATAGAAACCTGACCGTCTGCCGATAGACCTAAGAAGCTATGACCGGCTTTGACCGCTTGCATGGCGTTTACCGCGACTGTCATGCCGCCGTCTGTACCGTTTTTGAAGCCGACAGGACATGATAACCCTGAGCTCATCTCACGGTGTGTCTGACTCTCGGTAGTACGTGCACCAATCGCTGACCAGCTAATCAGGTCTTGCATGTACTGCGGCGTGTTTGGATCTAGTGCTTCGGTGGCACAGGGCAAACCTTTTTCGTTTAGATCGATCAGGAGTTTACGCGCAGTACGTAGGCCTTTTTCGATATCAAAGCTGTCATTCATGTCAGGGTCATTGATCATGCCTTTCCAGCCAACTGTGGTGCGCGGCTTTTCAAAATAGACCCGCATCACGACAAAAATACTGTCTTCAACTTCTTTTGCTAATACGGCCAAGCGATCAGCATATTCGTGTGCTGCCTTGATATCGTGGATAGAGCAAGGGCCGATGACCACAAACAGGCGCTTATCTTCACCGTTCAAAATATTTTGGATGGTCTGACGACCTTTTAAGACAGTATGATAAGCTTTATCTGTCAATGGAAGCTCAGTTTTTAGCTCAGCTGGAGTGATCAAAGGGATGAATTGTTCAATATTCACGTCATCAATATCTGCGTTGTGAGTAACTGGTGTTGTCATAATTATACGTCGTCTAGCTAATTTATAGGGATATTCATTATGGGGTGAAAAACGTCCGTTGACAAGGGCAGTCGGCAAGATTATTGACTGATAACAGGAATGTCACAACCAAAACTTTGTTATACTTGCCCGCCATTTGAGTCTGTGCAGTCATTTTGAGCCTGTATGGCTTGGCTATTGTGACTGTCGTCACGTATGATTGTTATAGCATCTGTCTGCTGTATTATTATGTTCACCAGACCCTACTTCCTATCCTATTCACCTTGAGAGTTTGTTATGACTGATTCTGTGACGCCCCTCGTATCTACATCATCTGTTATAACGGATGCCCAGAGTGAGAATGAGGGACAAAAGAAGCCACTGGTCATTGGTATCGTTGCAGGCGAGGTGTCTGGCGATAGCTTGGGCGCAGACTTTATGCAGCAGATGAATAACTTACGGGATGATATCGTGTGGGTCGGTGTGGGCGGTGCAAAAATGCAGGCGCAAGGACTGCAAAGTATCTTTCCGTTATCACGCTTAGCGGTGATGGGTCTGGTAGAAGTGATGGCACAGTTGCCTGACTTGTTGAAGGCGCGTCGCGAGTTGCTAGAAGCCTTCAAAACAGCTCATATTGATTGGTTTATCGGCATAGATGCCCCTGATTTTAACCTACGTGTCGCCAAAAAGCTGAAGCCAAAAGGCGTATTCTGTGTGCAGTATGTCAGTCCCTCGATTTGGGCATGGCGTGAGTCACGTATCCACGGTATCAAGGCGGCGACCAATCTGGTGCTGTGCTTGTTTCCATTTGAGCTAACAGTCTATGAGCGTCACAATCACCCTGCGATCTGCGTCGGACATCCGCTATTACGCACGATCAATCAAAGGTTAGTAGATACACCGACCAATCAGCTGCGCAGTGAGCTGGTTTGGCATAATGATGGCTTGCAGCAGTTTTTTATTGAGCGCTTTGATGACGTCAGTCAGCTTATTTGCGTCATGCCAGGGTCACGCCGCGGGGAGATTAACGCTATCTTGCCTTTGATGCTAGATGGTATCCAAAGACTGCTGTTACTTGATCCTAAGCTGTGTTTTATCATTCCAACCGTTGATCAAAACCATCAGTATATCGTCCAAGACGTCATCGATCAGCGCTCAGAGCAACTGCGTGGCGCCATTGTCGTCGTCTATGATGAAAGCCAACCAAACTTTAGTCAACAAGCGATGGCGTCTTCTGACATTATTATGTTGGCATCGGGTACTGCGACGTTTGAAGCGATGCTACTTGAGCGTCCAATGGTGGTCATTTATCAGCTCAATAAACTCACTTATCAGCTGGCTAAGCGTTTGGTAAAAGTCCCTTACGTGGCGTTGCCTAATATTCTAGCTGGCAGCGCAATTGTGCCTGAGCTGATCCAAGAGCAGGCCAGTGGCGATAATATCTGTCGTACCGTGATGCGGCTGTTACAACCCCGTGCCTATGCTGAGCAACTGCAAGATCTGGTGACCACCAAGCAAGAGCTACAGCAACAAAGCAACCATGACCCTGCAAACAGTGTGGTTGCAGAGTGGTTCGCTCAAAGAAAGTCTTAACGACGACTCATTGAATTACTAGAGAGTGCGCTAATAAAAACTACCTAAAAGTTTAATAAAAATTTTCATAAAAAGTCTAATGCTATGAGTAATGAGTGTCATCTAAAAAGCAATATCGAAAGTCGTAACAATACTGACGTTGGTCATGATAAAGAGGGCAGGATTAAAGATATTACGACTATTAATCGTCATATAAACCATATCGATGTCAAAGGCCAATACGTTAGCTTGGTGGCTCCGATTCATCTAACAGGCCAGCTGCATGTTACCGATGAGTTTCTACAGGACTTATCTAAATCAAGCTTAGACGTAGAACGTCGTCCATTACAAATAGGCGTTGATGAAGCAGGTCGCGGGCCTTTGCTCGGCAGCGTCCATGTGGCTGCTGCCATATTGCCAACGACGTGGTCAGGTCTGATTGAGATGCAGCCATTGAAAGACACGCCACTATCGATACTGACCGACTCTAAGCAGCTCAGTGAAAAAAAACGCGACATGCTTTATCCCATCGTGCAGCAGCATGCTGTTGGATATGTCGTGGCTGAAATTCCAGCGGCGGTGATTGATCAGGTGAATATCCTGCAAGCAACCATGCTCGGTATGCGACTGTGTACAGAAGAGTTATTAGTCGTGGTCGCAGAGCATGTTGCGCGCGCTACAAATGCTGTCTCTTGTCCGATACAAGCGCAAATACTATTCGATGGCAATCGTTGCCCTGAGCTTGATTGTAAGCGACTGGCGGCATCAAAAATAACGCAATCAGCTATCGACTGCCAAGCATGGGTAAAAGGCGATGCGCGTCATACCAGTATCGCAGCGGCGAGTATATTAGCCAAAGTCAGTCGTGATCAAACCATGTATGATTTGGACGCTCAGTACCCGCAATACGGTATTGCTAAGCATAAAGGCTATCCGACTCGCGCTCATATAGAGGCGATTGAGAGTTATGGGGTATTGTCAGAGCACAGACGCAGCTTTGCACCTGTGAGGCGAGCGCTCGAAAATACATAAGCGGAAGTTTTAACAAGTCAGCTGTATACTAAAATAGCCTAAGCAAAAATAAAATTATCCACGCTGATCTTAAGTCATATTCATTACATCTCTTAAAGTAATCCTCAAAACCCATATGATATGATGTCAAACTATTTTTTACAGAAGGTATATTTGTGGTTATAAACGGTGATTGCGTCCTAAATTGGCATAATTATTGCTCATTTTAATCATGGTTGCCCCACATACTTATACAGTTACTTTAGGATAAATGATGACATTTAATACTTCAGAGAGAAGACTTGCCATTGCCCTTTTTGCGGCGCTGTTTTTGACAGCTTGTGGTGGGGGTGGGGATGGGAGTGATAGCCCGAGTAACAGTAATGATGGTAACCCTATACCTTCCACACCAGAAACACCTTCTACACCTTCGATACCAGAAGAGCCTTCTGAGCCTATACAGCCTAATGTGCAAACTGAAAATGACAAAGTGATCGCTAGTAATGATGCATCAGCAGCACTGGTTGCAAGTGGTACTATCAGTTCTGCGCGAAGAGGCTGTGGTCTTAGTGGTCTCTCCGATGATCCAGCGCTTGAAGATATTGCGATCAAACATGCTAACTACATTAAGTATGTGTATGCTAAGAGCACACCGACAGCATTTAATGCGCATTATGAAGGTGAGATTGAAGATATTAAAGCATGGACAGGAAGTAACAACCCGTTTTTTACGGGTGATATGTTTGAGGATCGTATAAGAAAGGCTGCATACCCTAATTCAATGTATGGCGTAACTGAAAACATCGCGCAAACGGAGTACTTTAACTCTGATGGCATCCTTGTAGCGCCAGAGGTTGCTGCACTCTCAATGACCAAGTCACTGCTGGCCGCGCCTTATCATCTGCGCTCATTAATGCTGCCAAGCTCAAGCCTGACCAGCTCTGCCATGGTGGCTTATAAGCCTTATGGCAAGGACTCTACCAAGTACCAAGGCTATATAATGGTCAATCACGCTTCAGCAGCTTCTTCAACTAAAAATGATACGGTTGAGGGTATCTTTACTTACCCTTGTCAAGGCGTCAGTGATACGGTAACGGCGCTATATAATGAAAGCCCAGATCCATTTAGAAACCCTAATGGAGGACAACCTACTAGGGATTTAAGAATCAATCCTATCGGTCAACCTGTCTATATCAGCATGCCAAAAGCTACAAATATCAAAGTTAGCAATATCAAGTTTCGTGATATTCAGCGTAACATAGATGTGCCAGTAGACCTGCTAGATTATAGTAATGACCCTCATAAGAGAACTGCCTACGAATTACCGCAAAACCAAGCTTTTATACTACCGCTGACTGATAGTCTCCAGAGTTGTGAAGTTGGTCGTAGAAAAGGTAAGAACTGCGGTCTTTATGGTAATAGTAAATATCAAGTCAGCTTTGATGTATTGGTTGATAACAAAACTTTAGAGAAACAGTCATTCACTTTTACAACGGGTGAAGTAACTTATTAGCTAAGCGCCCTAAATAGGCATTAGGCTAAGAAGGGCTGAAGCAGATAACTGCTTCAGCCCTTCTTGTTTAGAAAGTGTTTGAAACTATGAAACGTGTAAACTCCTGAAAATTGCTGTCTTAAAACGATGAATTTGGCTGCTTTAAGAACGCTTCTTCTGCGTCAGTCGACTCACGATCTAATACGTCGTTACGATGTGGATAACGGCCAAATCGATCAATGATTTCTTTATGACGGTGTTCAAAATCTAGGGTGTTTGCATCATTTAGCTGCTCGAACAGCGGCAGATAGCGTTCATGTATCATCGCTGACTCAGAATGCATAAATGGCATGATAATAAACCTGCGCCACTGCATCGGCAAATTATCAAACTGCGGCTGCTTAATGGCTTCTTGTGCCAATACCAGTGCCATGCCATCCTGTGCAAAAGCATCCGCTTGCCCGCGACATAGATTGCGTGAAAACTGATCTAACACAATAATTTCTGCCAGTCTTCCAGCCAAAGCTGTGATAGAGCTGTTGCTGTCTGTCTGTGATGTTGCAAGCCGCCAAGTCACACATTCACCATGTTTTGCAGCTTGCCAAATGTTGCCAAACTTCTCTTTTATCTGCTTATCAAAGTCGTCGTTTTGCGCAAACCAATATTGCTCATTGTTTTTATCAAACCAAAAATCCAAGACTGCACGCGCATCAGAGTTCAGATGCGTTAAGTCAATATTATTTGGATCGAGCTGAGATAAATTGGCTTGGCTAGTAGCGGTGGAATAATCGGTTGAGAGTGACATAAGATATTCTAATTATGATGGATTTAGTCTACTATAGCGCAAATAACTAACCCTGTCATGGTCTGTCATGCTGCCAACAGCAGCTATTAGGTAACCTCTTATGAATCCAAAAAATTCGCTACAAAGCAATAATTCATCACTACCGCCAACACCTTACTACTTGCTAGATGAAGCGGCAATCGTTGCCAATATGCAGATTATCGCTCGTCTCTGCGAGCTGTCTGGCGCCAAGGCATTACTCGCACTCAAATGCTTTGCGACTTGGGGCGTGTTTGATGTCATGCAGCCTTATTTGCATGGTACGACCTCATCGTCACTCAACGAAGTGCGTCTAGGCTATGAGACCTTTGGCAATAATAGTGCTGATAATGAAGGCAATGACAAAGATAAAAAAGAAACGCATGCCTATAGCGTGGCCTATAGCGCGGATGAAATCGATGAAGTATTAAGCTATGCAGATAAAATTATCTTTAACTCAATCTCGCAGCTAAATGCTTTCAAAGAGCAAGCCCGTGCACAGAACATTCCAGTAGGGCTGCGATTAAACCCAAAGACCAGCAATTCGTCTTTTATCATTGCTGATCCTGCGCGGCCTTTTAGCCGTCTTGGTGAACATGACAAAGATAAAATTGCCGCCGTGCTTGATGAGATTACTGGGGTGATGATTCATAACAACTGTGAGAATGATAGCTTTGAGGCGTTTAGCGCAAGCTTGGCGGATATCGAAGAGAGGTTTGGTGACATTTTAGCACAGCTCGAATGGGTAAGCTTGGGCGGCGGCATTCACTTTATCGCCCCTGATTATCCGCTGGAAAAATTAGCCGCTCGTTTAAAAGGCTTTAGTGAAAAATATGGCGTACGGGTCTATCTTGAGCCAGGCGAGGCGAGTATTCATGGCGCTGGGTCATTGGTGACGACAGTATTAGATACCATGCACAATGAAAAAAACTTAGCCGTCGTCGATGCCTCTATTGAAGCGCATATGCTAGATTTGCTAATTTACCGTGAGTCAGCGCCAATTGCGTCTATCAATGCAGAGTTAATGGATATTATGCCTGTCAATAAAGACCAAGTAGATGACGCCCCTGAAAATACTATTATATACGGTCGTTCTTGCTTGGCAGGCGATATATTTGGCGAGTATGTACTACCTAGCCATTTACAAGTAGGTGATAAGATTGCGTTTGGCAATGCCGCAGGGTATACCATGGTAAAGAAAAACTGGTTTAACGGTGTCAACATGCCCGCAATCGTTATCCGTCGTCTGGATGGTAGTATCGATATTCAGCGCGAGTTTGATTATCAAGATTACAAAGCCAGTTTGTCTTAATTTAACTGTTTTATTGGCTTGTTTTATACTATTAAAAACAAAGGCTTAAGGCTATTTTTCGGTAAGTTTAATAACTGTGTTTTTTATGCATTATTTTTACCGATAACTGAATAAAAGTTGTTATAATCGCCTCGGGCAAATAGCCATTAAAAAGATGGTGCTTGCCCGACGGGTGCGTGGGTTTTCCTCGGTCTTCCTTTTTAATTCACGCATATCATTCACTCGTTTCTGTTTTGCATAGCCATATCAATGGTATCGACAGGGACACAAAGGAGGATTGTTCATTGAACACAAACCAAAAAACCAACCAAAGCAAAAAAGACGTACTCATCATCGGAGCAGGCGGTGTCGCTCAAGTGGTCGCGCATAAGTGTGCGATGCATAATGATGTGCTCGGCGAGATTCATATCGCCTCACGTACCAAAGACAAATGCGATGCCATCGCTCAAAGCGTAAAAGACAAAGCGAGCTTTAAGCAAGCTGCTGTCTTGCATACGCACCAAGTCGATGCTATGGACAGCCAAGCTGTCATCGATCTTATCAACGATACGGGCATTCAAATCCTAATCAATGTCGGCTCGGCATTTATCAATATGACTGTATTAGAAGCTTGTATTGAGACGGGCACTGCCTATATCGATACTGCCATTCATGAAGATCCACGCAAGATTTGTGAGACGCCGCCATGGTATGAAAACTATG
Source organism: Psychrobacter sp. H8-1 (assembly GCF_904846575.1). Taxonomy (NCBI): domain Bacteria; kingdom Pseudomonadati; phylum Pseudomonadota; class Gammaproteobacteria; order Moraxellales; family Moraxellaceae; genus Psychrobacter; species Psychrobacter sp. H8-1. Next base: position 1,631,049 of record NZ_CAJHBG010000001.1, on the reverse strand, counting down.
AATGGAAACGTAAACAGCGCTGTGCGGATAATAATGTCACGGCAATCTTGGGTGCAGGATTTGATCCTGGTATGGTCAACGCTTATGCACGTCTTGGCTATGACATGATGGATGCCGGTTCAGTGACTGATATTGATATTATCGATATCAATGCGGGCAGCCACGGTAAGTACTTTGCCACCAACTTCGACCCTGAGATTAACTTCCGTGAGTTCACTGGTACGGTCTACTCTTGGCAGGACAGTAAGTGGCAGTCTAACAAAATGTTCGAAGTGAAGCGTACCGATGATTTACCAGTTGTTGGCGTACAAAACAGCTACTTAAGTGGTCATGACGAGATACATTCTTTATCAGCCAACTTAGACGTGCCGAATATTCGCTTTTGGATGGGCTTTGGTGAGCACTACATTAATGTCTTCACTGTACTACAGAGTTTAGGCCTATTGTCTGAGCAGCCGGTGATGACTGCAGAAGGGCAAGAAGTGATTCCGTTAAAAGTGGTCAAAGCCGTCCTACCAGATCCAAGCTCGCTGGCGCCGAATTATACGGGCAAGACCTGCATCGGTGACAAGGTTAAAGGTAAAATAAACGGCGTTGATACTGAAGTGTTTATCTACAATATCTCAGATCATAAAGAAGCTTATAACGAGGTCGGTAGCCAAGGTATCTCTTATACCGCAGGCGTGCCACCTGTTGCTGCTGCGATGTTAGTTGCAACTGGCGAATGGGATGCTGGCAAGATGGTCAACGTTGAAGAGCTGGATGCCAAGCCATTTATCAATCTATTGAATAAGATTGGTTTGCCAACGCGTATCAAAGATAGCGAAGGCGATAGGGCGTTAGAATTCGATATTTAATACGCTATAGCTGCTTAAGAGTAACCTATCTATTATTGAATCGAGTTTGTTATTGAATCCAGTACAAAAGATTGGGTAATTAATTGCAAAAGGACTGAACCCTGTATTCAACAGGGTTCAGTCCTTTTTATTTAAACGACAATATTTAATTAGATCGTTGGGCGCTTTAGTACAGCTATGATTATAGCTTTGAGAAAAACTTATGCGTTGGTACGACTAGGGCAGCTGCCAATACCGCTTTGATAATGCCACCAATGATAAACGGATACAAACCAAATTGTAGGACAGTTCCTTCTGGTACAAACAAAGATAAATGCATCAGACCAAACACAAAAGTAGCGGCAGTTGCGATAAGTGCAACCACAGTGCTCATAAAGTAGCTCTTTAATATGCCTTTATCACTGAAATACCCTAAAATGGCAACCGTGGCAATAAATCCGTACAAATAGCCACCTGTAGGGCCAAAAAAGGCAGCAATGCCTGCAGAGCCATTGGCGAATACAGGAAGACCGATAGCGCCTTGGAACAAATATAGAAGTACTGCTGCTATGCCAGCCTTTCTACCTAATGAGAGACCTACTACCGTAACAGCAAGGGTTTGGCCTGTGATGGGTACTGGGTACATTGGTACTGAGATTTGCGCAAACAAAGCGATCATCAAAGATCCAAAAATGGCTTTAATAAAAAAAGCGGCCTGCTCATGAGAAATAAGCCACTGTTTAGTCGATGTTAATACGGTTGACATAGGTATTCCTTTCTTATTGATTTATAGTGTACGGATGTATACTTGAATTAAAAAATATACTATTGCTCATTGAGTTGCAACTTTTTATTTTAATAGCTTTGGGATCTAACTTTTATGACAAAGAAGGCAATCAGTATCTGGGTGTATGATGACGAAGGCGCCAGTGAGTTGAGCGTAAGATCTGCATTAGCAACTGCCAAAACGAAACTGTCAGCAAACTATACTATACAAGTGAGTACTATCTCTAGTAAAGATATTCTGGATAACAAACTCAATGAGGAGACGCAAGATTTAGGTGTTTTGATTATGCCGGGAGGCGCGGACCTACCTTATTGCAAAAAGCTTAACGGACTTGGCAATGATATCATTCGTGACTTTGTTCATCGTGGTAATCTTTATATCGGTATCTGTGCAGGCGGTTATTACGGAGCTCGTGACATTGAATTCTTTGGTGAGGGTTATGAGATTAGAGGTGCTCGTGAGTTGGCTTTCTTTTCGGGAACAGCAATCGGTAGCATAAAGTCGTTGACCAATGGGCAGCTGTATGATGAGAAAGTTGGCTCTAAAGCTGTCATTAACTTGGACTATGCAGATGGAAAGCAAGACAAAGTGTATTATCATGGCGGCTCATATTTTTTGAGCGATGAAAATGCTGCTTTTGATATGTTAGCTACGTACAGTGATGGTAAAAATGCCGTTATCAGCGGTGATTTTGGGCGAGGGCAGTATTTACTCTCAGGCGTGCATTTTGAGCTGTGTCCTGAGGTCTATGAACAATATGCACTCGCGCAAGCAAATGCTACTGATATAGAAAAAGAAAAGTCTTTGTTATCGGCCATCAGTAATGAACGCTACGGCGCGCTTATATACAACCAAATTGAAAATATGATTGCAGAAGTATTTAATAACAACTGATAGATGCGTAGGGTATGCACGCTACGCATCTATCAGTTTAAAGCCATACCAGTGACATGCAGTAGCATATCAAGTGTTTTATATCACGCTTCTTACTATGCCTTACTAGGATTATACTTCCTCAACGCCGCAATACGGTCATCAAGCGTTGGATGTGAGCGGAAAAGGTTTGCGATACTAAAGCCTGTAGACTGCCCTGAGGAAATCGCGAACGCCTTCATACTCTCTGGCATTTGATCTGGACGTTGTGCAGAAGGACGCAAGGCATCAAGGGCACTAATCATTTTGTCTTTACTGGCAAGCTTTGCACCCATCTCATCAGCACGAAATTCGCGTAGGCGTGAGAACCACATAACGATAGCAGACGCCAAGAAACCAAGCAGAATATCCATCGCAATACTGGTAACAAAGTAACCAATACCAGGGCCGTCGCTGGTATTCTTAAAGACAGTACGGTCAACGAAGCTACCGATAATACGGGCAAAGAACATCACAAAGGCGTTTACCACTCCTTGGATGAGTGCAAGGGTCACCATGTCACCGTTGGCCACATGACCAATCTCATGCGCCAAGACTGCTTCCACTTCGTCAGGTGTCATGTTTTGTAGTAGGCCAGATGACACCGCAACTAGCGCCTTGTTTTTATTCCAGCCTGTTGCAAACGCATTTGGCTGGGTGTTATTAAAAATCCCCACTTCTGGCATACCAATATTGACTGCGCGGGCTTGTTTAGCGACGGTATCTACCAGCCATTGTTCCGTGGCATTGCTTGGCGTTTCAATGACAACCGTTCCCGTTGATCTTTTTGCCATCCATTTTGAGATAAATAGCGAAACCATCGAGCCAACCATGCCGTATATACCGCACATAATGGCAAGACTGGTGTAATTTAGCCCACCTGCGCTGTGTACGCCACCAATCCCAAAAAATCTGGATAAAATACCAAACACGATGCTAAAGACCACAATCACCGCTAAGTTGGTTAATAAAAACAATCCAATACGCATCATTACGCTAACTTCCTAATTCAAATTTAATATTTTTTATGTTTTAACTTTACATTAAATGGCGTTGTTTTGATAAATAACAATCCCAGTTAATGTCCAAAGATTAGTGGCTGTTGAATTGGTAACCGCTGCCCATATTCAACCATATCAATAGTCATAGGAAAACAACTAAGAATACATAACAAAAAAACGCCCAATAAATTATCGAGCGCTTTTTTATATTAGGGCGTGTCCTCAATCTGAACGATTGCATCTAAATGGACTAAAAATGGCTAAATTTTGCCAAACGGCGTCAAATAACTGGCTAGTATCCCGATATTATCTGCGTTATTTTCCTTGTTTGACTTCAATTTATCTCATTTTTATTATCATTTTCAAAATGAGGACACGCCCTAACGACCTTACAAAATAATAGAGTTATTTAGGACTTGCTGACCATACTGGTGAGCGGATGATACCTTGTCCTGACTTGCCAAATGCTTCGCCACCATTTAGAGATTTGATGGTCAATACCCCTTGACCACCTTGGATAGAAGCGTAAACGACACGTTTGCCATTCGGTGAGAAGCTTGGGGCTTCATCAATGCCAGTATTACCAAGATTGGTGGTCACTGCGCCATTGCTATTCATAATGGCTGCTGAACGACCGCTTAAAAAAGCAATTTGGCTACCGTCACTATTGAACTGTGGGCTGGTCGCATAGCCACTATTAGACACTTGCGTAGTACGTCCAGTCCCAAACTCATGACGATAAATTCTCGGCTGGTTAAAGCCTGTTCTATCAGAGACAAAAACAAAGGACTTGCCGTCAGGCGCATAGCTTGGCTGTACCTCACTGCTTGGCCAGTTGATTAATCTTCTAGGTTGACCGCCGCTGGCACTTATCTCATAAATATCCGCACTACCTTGATAGCTGCTAGAAAATAATATTTTGCTACCGTCAGGTGAAAAAGAAGGACTTAAATTACTGCCAGGGAAGGGTGTCAGAACGTTAGCACCGCCGCCACTGACGTTTTGTACATAGATGGTAGGATATGATTTTTCACGCTGCACACTATAAGCGATACGATTACCATCAGGTGACCAAGCAGGCGAGAAGATAGAGCCATTGACTTCGGTGATGGTTCTGGCATTTTCACCATCAGCATCCATGACCTTTAGGCGAGAGGTTTTATCTTTACCGCGTCCAGTTTCCTCGATATAAGCAATGCGTCCTGAGAAGTCACCCGGCGTGCCAGTGATCAGCTCATAAACTTTATCGGCGATGACATGACCAGCATAGCGTAGGCTTTGTTGGTTGTTATCTGCGGTTAGACTTTGTTTGCCTTCAAGTACTTGGCCTGATTTTACTTCTATCACTTCATAGTCAATGACAATTTTGCCACGATTGCTACGGGTACTACCAACTACTAGATAAGGAATACCTAGGCTTTGCCAAACTGGTAAGGTGCCTGCGAGCTCGCTACTACTGCGCGGCTGTTGCGGCAGATCTCGACTAGTGACAGTCAGCTCCGTGCGATTCAAGTCATTTAAAATAATAGGTGAGAGTACGCTATCACCTGCAAAAGGCACAAAAGCCACTTGGTTTTGCTGTACTGGGATCTCATAGTCTAATTGTAATACAACAGGTTCAGCGAACACACTAGGAGCAACCAGTAGGCCCGAAGCGCTGGCAAGTAATGTTATTAATAGTTTTTTGTGAGTACGCATAGCCAAATCAGGCTCCTAAAATCGTTAATAGATAAGTATGATGAATTTTAAGGGGATTATTACGTTAAGACAATAAGGCGTTCAGTGCAAGTTGCTTAAGCAAATTACTTAAGAGGATATTGGCGATAATCTGAAAAGATGACACTCAATTAGTTGCTACCGTTAAATTGTACGGTAAAAGTAGGGTATTTAGGATCGTCGACATCGATTGGGAAGTTACGTGTATCGAGCACTGCTTGTCTGGCCGCCTCGTTCACGGCACTGTCAGAGCCTGACGCAGAAACATTGACCACATCGCCATTGCTATTGACGGTAATGGTCAAGGTTGCCCGTTGAGTAGAGCCTTTAACAGCTAATGGTGGGCTATAATTGCGCTTAATTAAATTGATGATTTCGCTGTTACTAGTACCTCGGCTGCCACTTGAGGCAGAGCGACTACTGCCTTTTGCCGTGCTCGCAGTATTAGAGTCACTAGATACCGTGGACTGACCATCTGATAAGCTAATGTTCTTGTTTGAACCATCCGAGCTGCCCGTGTCGATTTTTATATTAAGATCGCTGCTGGTAGGACGCTCAATCTTAGGTGGGTTGTTCTCCTTGTATCTAAGCTCTCTAAGCTTCTCACGTTCAGCTTCAAGCTCTCTTTGTTTGCTTTCATCGATACGCTGCAACTCTGCTAGCGCGGACTCGTCTAGCTGCGCTGCCATTTCAGCTATATTGCGCTCGTACTCTTGATTTTGTTCAAGCAAGCGTTGTCGATGTTCTTGTGACATAAGCATCGGTTCATCAGCATCAGTATCAGCAAGGTCATCTGAGCGCATAAAAACTGGCACTCTTTGCGAGCTTTTCCCAGCGCTATCTTGAGTGGCATTATTACTATTGTTTGCACTCATTTGTGTGACAGAGGCTGTGTTGTCGCTACTGGTTGTACTTTCACTGCTACTAGCAGCTTGTGCAGCAGCGCGATTGGCCAATATCTGCCCTTGCATCTCAGCCAGTTGCTCTGGTGATACCATGGTTGTTTCAATGCTGCCAGCTGTCTCTATTTCAGGGCTTTGATAGGTGTAAATTAATAATCCAAGCACAATGCCGTGTGCCAGTACGCTGAGTAGCGTAGGCAGCGTTATTCCATCACCTTCAGGCTGGGTTGGAACATAGACGACAGGCGCATTATTCATGATTTGAGTACTCATCAGCTTGACAAATCAGACTATCTGATAGGTTGATACAGGTATGTATAGTGTTGATTTTAAACGATAATATGTTTTTGTGGTAATATTTTTAATGGACGTTTTTAATGGACATTGTTAATGGAAGTTATTGTAGCTGAGGTGTTGGCAGTGGTGAGCCAGTTAATAAGCCTACCTTTTGAATACCTGCTTGCTGCAAGTTTGCCATTAATGCCATGATGGCACCGTATTGGTTGTTTTGATCAGCATTGATCATCACTTGTATGGGTGGCTCGCCAGCATTGTTATTTTGCATCTGTAAATTCGATAAAGTACTAATCAGCTCAGGCTCACTGATGGGCATATCGATATTGTTTTCATAGCTGATAAAGATCTCGCCGCTGCTTGTTAAGGAGATGATGACAGGCAGTTGGTTTTGGCTCATGGCATTGGTCTGCTCTTTGGGCAAGTCGACATCGACCCCTGTGGTCAGCATCGGCACGGTCACCATAAATATCACCAATAGCACTAACATGACGTCGATATAAGGAATGACGTTCATTTCAGCATTGAGCGCTTTTTTTTCACGGCGATAAGGACTGTGTCTCATAGTCCTTTCACCTGAGCGACAGTGGCTCTGCCTTCAGCAATGGCAGTTTCTCTCTCCATCGTATTTTGGCTGCTGGTTTCGCGCTGTAGCATACCGGTCATCTCATCGCAAAACAAAGCGCGTGACTCATAGAGTCGACTTGACTTGGCGGTAAAGTGGTTATAAGCCAACACTGCAGGGATAGCGGCGAATAGCCCCATCGCAGTCGCAATCAAAGCTTCAGCGATACCTGGGGCGACAGAGGCGAGGGTTGCTTGCTCTGTCTGCGATAGACCTAAAAAGGCGTTCATAATACCCCAGACCGTGCCAAACAAACCGACGTAAGGGGCAACCGACCCGATACTGGCGAGCGTCGCTATACCTGACTCAAGTAGCTGCTGCTGACGACCGAGTCCAACACGCAGCTTACGCTCAACACCATCAATAATGTCATCTTTGGGTTGGCGTTTTTTATGCATTCTTAAGTATTCAGAAAACCCGACATAAAAAATTTGCTCAAGCCCTTGGCGCTCAGGTGAGCCTTGAACGCCTTGATAAAGTTTGGCTAAATCCTCACCTGACCAAAACCAAGTCTCAAACTGTTCATCGAAGTTTTTGGCGGTGCCGAGACGCGCACTCAAGCGAAATATAATCACCCAGCTGACCAAAGAAGCCAGTAACAACAGCGCCATCACAATCTGTACCAACAGGCTAGCTTGGGTAATAAGATCTATAATATTTAATGATTCAGGCATGTAACGGACTCGCTAATGATTAACAATAACTGATTAAGCAGCTTTGCTGAAATCAGATAAACCCCAAGGAAATATAACGTAATTTTTATGATAGATACTATAACTATATTTTAACTGTCTAGTTTACTTCTAAATGAGACAAAGGTCATTTATTAATGCATTAAATAGCCACTCAATAGTCATTTTGACGAATACTCAATAGAAATGGTCAAAAAGGGCTTTTTTATCTAACGTTAGAGATGTATTGTGGTTTTGGACCCGCAAGGCACGGGTAATGATTGAATTTGTGTGCTAATTTCTCTAAAATGTTGCGCTTTGTTACCGCTGCCTTTTTATAAAGACGTCGCAAAACTTTTGCTGACGTCTTAGGGCGTGTTGAGCATTCGACCATGGCACTGACAGAGACTATTTTTTAGGCGGTTCAAAGTTAAAAACAGTAAGCTTAGTCATTCTAAGCGTCTATTTTAAACACAGAAGCGGCAAAAAAGAGTCCTGTCCTTTCAGGCTGAAGCTAAAATGCTCCCATACTTTGTTGCAAGTCTAGCTAAGGTATCAACATTATCTTCGACTTGCGCCTTGTCTGGAATCATTTTAGCTATCAGCAGAGCCTGTTTGTGAGTGTTCAACACGCCCTATTTATTTCAGGCGCTTATAAATCGGTTCTTTTCACTAGTCACTAGCAAGCTGGGCGCGACACTTATGAATGCAATTGAACGCTATTTTGGGATCAACGGTGAAAACACCACGATCAAAACGGAAATCCTAGCCGGTATTACCACCTTTTTGACGATGGCTTATATCATCTTTGTCAACCCTAGCATATTAGCAGAGGCGGGTATGGACAAGGGCGCGGTATTCGTCGCTACTTGTCTTGCCGCTGCGATAGGCTGTTTTATCATGGGTATTTATGCCCGCTTGCCGGTGGCCTTGGCACCAGGGATGGGGCTTAATGCCTTCTTCACTTATGGTGTGGTCTTGGGTATGGGCTATACTTGGCAGACAGCTCTGGGCGCCGTGTTTTTATCCGGTTGTCTATTTATCCTGTTAAGTTTGTTTAAGATCCGCGAATGGATTATCAATGCCATTCCGTTAAGTCTGAAGCAAGGTATCGTCGCTGGTATTGGGGCGTTTTTGGCGTTTATTGCACTACAAAGCTCAGGCATTATTGTTGGTCAAGATGCAACGCTAGTGACACTGGGCGATATGAGGTCATTCTCGCCAATGATGGCTGCCTTAGGCTTCTTTGTCATTATAGGACTGGTGTACAAAAAGGTACCAGGGGCCGTGACGATAGGTATCTTACTGATTACCATAATCAGCTTACTGACAGGTCATACTGAGTTTGCAGGCATCATGTCAGCGCCGCCCTCCATCGCGCCTACGCTCATGCAGCTTGATATTGCAGGTGCCTTTGACGTAGCGATGATCAGTGTGATTTTTGCTTTCTTATTTGTGGATTTATTCGATACCACAGGCAGTTTGGTTGGGATCGCCAACAAAGCGGGTCTGATTGACAAAGACGGCAATATCCCAAATATGGATAAGGCGTTATTGGCAGACTCAACAGCGACCGTTGCAGGCGCTATGCTCGGTACGTCATCAACCACCAGCTATATCGAAAGTGCCTCAGGGGTTGCCTCAGGTGGCCGTACTGGTCTGATGGCGGTGACCGTCGGTGTGCTGTTTGTGCTCAGTATTTTCTTTGCACCGCTGGCAGGTATGATTCCAGCCTACGCAACTGCGGGCGCGATCTTTTATGTGTCGGTTTTGATGTTGTTTACCCTAAAAGACATCAATTGGGAAGATTTAACAGAATCAGCCCCTGTCGCGGTTGTATTACTGCTCACGCCTTTGACTTACTCAATCGCTGATGGTATCGCTCTTGGGTTTATTACTTATACTGCCGTCAAGCTGATGACAGGCAAGTTCTCTGACATCACCATCCCAGTCTGGGTACTTACATTTGTACTACTGGCAAAGATTGTACTGTTATAAGTCTCATTATCTATTCTAACTCTTCTAAAGACCCTTCTTATTCATTAAGTAATAAGAAGGGTTTTTTTTTAGATAATTTCTCTGTCACTAACTGTATTTATACTCGATGCTACTCAATCATCATAGAGGATAAAACCTATTCGTGGTAGCATGATCGGGTTAAGCGCATCACCTCAATCAACGCCGTAGAGGTTTTTCTTATAGTGAATGAGCAATGGACTGTTTTCACGATCAATAACAATAAGAAGAAGGCATTAATGCCGCTTAAAAGCCCTAGCGACCATTTAGCATGGTTTTTTAAACGACAGTTGTGGAGTTGCTATGAACCCAATAGATCAATTTACCCCCAAAGAGCCCATTTTATTTAAGCCCACTGACTTGCTTACCTCTGAGTATATTACCAAGTCAAGCAATGAGCTGTATGCGCGTATCTCACCACTGTATAGTGTGGATGAAGATCGCTGGCTCACCGAGCTGCTGCCACTGGCGAAGCCGACTGACAAAGAACGAGAGGATGCCAGCGAGCAGACGCGTAAGTTGGTAGAGCACGTACGCAGTGATGGCAAAGCCGTGAAGATGGTCGATTCATTATTGCTTGAGTACAGTCTTGATACCCAAGAGGGTATCTTGCTCATGAGCTTGGCTGAAGCCTTGATTCGTGTGCCAGACAGTTATACGGCTGATGCCCTTATCCGCGACAAAATGAGTGTCGCTGATTGGAAAAAACATTTAAAAGATGATAATAATTTTATCGTCAATGCCTCGACTTGGGGCATGATGATGACTGGCCGTGTGGTCAGTATTGACAGCAGTACCACAGCGTCTGGATTTTTGGATCGTATGACCAAAAGAATGGGCGAGCCGATGATTCGTGCTGCGATGCAAAAAGCCATGCGCATCATGGGTCATCAGTTTGTGCTGGGTGAGACCATCGAAGAGGCGAATAAAAACAGCCAGCCATATCGTAATAAAGGCTATACCTATTCGTTTGATATGCTTGGCGAGGCAGCCGTTACCAATAAAGATGCTGAAAAATACTTTAATGACTATTTACATGCGATTAAATCGACTGCCAATGTCAAAGTCAAAGAAGGCATGCCAAAGCCGTCAGTCTCTATCAAGCTGTCTGCCCTGCATCCGCGCTATGAAGCCACACAAGAGGCGCAAGTTCTCGGGTTATTACGTCAGCGCTGTATGCTACTGATTGAAGCGGCACGTGAAGTCGATGTCGATCTCAGTATCGATGCCGAAGAAGCCGATCGCCTGGAGATTTCTTTAAAGCTATTTGAGTCCTTATATCGTGATGCGTTGACCGCTGGCTGGGATGGACTGGGTCTGGTCGTGCAAGGTTACTCAAAGCGCGCTATTGCGATATTTGCATGGCTGGCACGCTTGGCAAAAGAGGTCGGTGATCGCATTCCGATTCGCTTGGTCAAAGGCGCTTATTGGGACTTTGAGATCAAACTCGCACAAGAAAAAGGCCTATCAGGCTATCCAGTATGGACTCGTAAGGAAGGAACGGACGTCGCCTATCTTGCCTGCGCACGCTACTTACTATCTGAGCATTTGCGCGGTCTCATCTGGCCACAATTTGCCACTCACAATGCGCATACCTTAGCATCTGTGATGACCATGAGCACGCACAAGGAATTTGAGTTCCAGCGCCTGCATGGCATGGGTGATGCGCTGTATGATCATATCTTACAATCATATAATATTCCTGTACGTATCTATGCCCCCGTTGGCGCGCATCAAGACTTGCTTCCATACCTAGTGCGCCGTCTATTAGAAAATGGTGCGAACAGCTCATTTGTCCATCAGCTCCTAGATAAATCTTATCCAATCGAGCAGCTCACTGTCCATCCGTATGACAAGCTGTTGGCGAATGAAACTTTACACAATCCAGCGATACCCTTACCGCTAGATATCTATGGCAAACGCCGTGCCAGCTTTGGTCCTAATATATTTGTAGAGTCGCAGTGGCAGCCGTTCAAAAATGCCATTGACAGCCATATGAATAAGACTTGGTCAGCGACGACGATTATCAATGGCCAAGCGATTAGCGAATATGAAGCGGATGGCAAAAAACAAAAGCTTGAGAGCCATAGCGTGCATGCGCCTTGGAACCATGAAGTCATCGCTGGTGAAGTACTATATGCCAATGCTGAAGTCGCGCGCCAAGCTATCGATGCAGCAGTCGCAGGGCAGCAAGAGTGGCAAGCCGTTCCTGCTGTTAAGCGTGCCGAAATACTACGTAAAGTCGCTGACTTATATGAAGAGAACTACGCTGAGGTCATGGCACTATGCCAAATCGAAGCGGGTAAAACCACCCAAGACGGCATTGATGAGATCAAAGAAGCAGTCGATTTTTGCCGTTTTTATGCCGATGAAGCTGAACGTTTAGATGGCGTTGCTCATGAGTTTACCGACTTGGCAGGTAATCAGTCGCGTCAGGTCTACAAGCCCCGTGGCACCTTTGTCTGTATCAGTCCTTGGAACTTTCCATTTGCTATTTATAGCGGTCAGATCATGGCGGCCTTGGCGGCAGGCAATACTGTGGTGGCAAAGCCGGCTGAGCAAACCAGCTTGGTGGCGCACTTTGCTGTGCAGCTTATGTATCAAGCGGGCGTGCCGACCAGTGCGCTACAGTTCGTAACGGGTGGCGGTGAAGTTGGCGGCGCCTTGACAGCAGCAGACAACATAGCTGGCGTGGTCTTTACCGGCTCGACGCAAACGGCTCAGCGTATCAACCAAAGCTTAAACGACCATGCACAAGCCAGCGGTGAGTTGCCAGTATTGATTGCCGAAACGGGTGGTCAAAACGCTATGATTGTTGATTCAACAGCATTGCCTGAGCAAGTCGTACAAGACGCTGTACTTTCAGCATTTGGCTCAGCAGGTCAGCGCTGCTCGGCATGCCGTATTCTGTGTATCCAAGAAGACATCGCCGACAATTTGATTGAACTGCTGCAAGGTAATATGGCAGAGTTAGTGGTCGGCAATCCAACGTATGTCGCAACCGATGTAGGCCCAGTCATTGATGCGACGGCTAAGAAGTCTCTTGAAGCTCATATCGAACGCATGCAGTCTGAACCGACAGCCAGTATCTTGGCGCAGACACCGATGAGTGCGAACTCAGTGGTCAGCGAAGCGCAGTCTACCTTTGTGTTGCCAACTGCAATCGAAGTGCAAAATATCGATGTGATTGGTGGTGAGCATTTTGGCCCGATACTCCATGTATTACGCTATCAAGCTCGTGACTTGGATAAGCTGATTGACGCGATTAATGCCACAGGATATGGGCTAACACTAGGTATTCATAGCCGTATTGAAAGCGTCTCTGAGCATATCGAGCGCCGCGCGGTGGTAGGAAATACCTACATAAACCGCAACCAAATCGGTGCCATCGTCAACGTACAGCCGTTTGGTGGTTGCGGCTTGTCTGGTACAGGGCCAAAAGCAGGTGGTCCACATTATGTAGCCCGCCTAATGCGCCTTACTAATGAATCATTAATCCCTGAAAAGCTGAGCTCTGAAAAATCAGCCACTAAAAGCATGATGGCTTCATCCACTCAAGCAGCAATCGCATAAGGAGTAACAACATGGCGACTGAATTTAAAAAAGATCATGCCCAGGTTTGTGAAGCTTGGCGATTACTGAGCGCGGTAGAGCGTGCGGTCTATCTGGAAGCAGCGATACCCAAGCTGGCACTGCTGACAGGTGATGCCAATAAGGCGCGCCGCCTGTTCAATCATTTGTTAAGCGCAGCACCCAGTCTCGATGAAGTGCATCGGATGACAGGCGCTACTGGCGAGTCTAACGACTTGTATGTGACTGCACGTGGCAAAACTATGGTCATCGGTGGCGAGTCAGCCAAGGCAATGGCAGTGCTTGGCCAGCTTATCGCGGCATTATTAACGGGTAATGAAGTCATATTACATTGCCCAAGCCAAGAAGACATGTGTGAAGCGGCCGCAAAAGCGCTTTATGCGACGGGTATCAGTGATAATGTGCTGAGCGTTGCCAATGATTCACAGACGGTCACTTTGTTACATATCGATCGCCTCGCGCAAGTAGCCGTGGCAGGCAGCAGTGCTGAAATTCAAGAAATCAGTCAGACGTTGGCTAATACTGATGGTATCTTAACGCAAGTAATAGCCGTGACAGATATGGAAGGCTTTTTAGAAATGCTCACGCCAGACTATCTGTATCGCTTTGTCACTGAACGCGTCATTACCATCAATACGACGGCGATCGGTGGTAATGCCAGCCTGCTAGAGTTGGGTGCAGATTAATGTTTCTGATACTCCTGTAAGTGACTTAGTACAAGTTTTCTTTTCTATGAAGGCTAAACTCAGTTAAAGCGCATAAAAAAGAGGTCTATCAATGGATAGACCTCTTTTTTTCTAATCGTTAAGAGCTAAATATTTATAAGTAGAAAGCTTTTAAAGCAGCAAGCTTTGGTAAGTTTAATAATGGGTCAGCTTAATAATATCCAAGGACTTTCCACCAAATCAAACCAGATCCAATCCAAATTACCAAGTTGACCACACTCATGACGGCTCCAATAGTCCACCATTCACGTAGCGTGGTATAGCCTGAGTTAAAGATAACAGGCGCGGTACCTGTCGCATAATGAGTCAACGTCATCATGATGTTACCTGCTGCGGCCAGAATTAAGGCGTACAACATAGGAGGTGCCCCTAAACTCAGACCAACTGCATAAAAAGCGGCAAACATAGCGGTAATATGAGCAGTGGTACTGGCAAAGAAATAATGCATGTATAAATAAACCAGAGTCAAGATGGCCACAGCACCCATCCAGCCTACACCAGTTAGCCCAATAGCAGATTCGATGCTAGAAGAAAACCAAGAGATTAATCCCAGCTTGTTTAGATAGTTGGCCATCATCACCAGTGCGCCAAACCAAATAATGGTATCCCATGCTGACTTTTCTTTTAGCACATCTTGCCAAGTCAGGACGCCTGTGATGATCAGTAGCGACAAACCCAAAAAAGCCGTCGTGGTAGCGTCTACTGATACCTGCTCACCAAATATCAGGGCAGGTATGTTTGCCCAGAGTAATAACATCAACGCAAAGACGCCAAGCATAATCTTTTCGTGAGTACTAATCTTGCCAAGCTTATCCAAATTGTCAGTAGCATATTGTCTAGCGTTGGGCGTTTCTTTGACTTCAGGCGGATATACCATATATACGACCAATGGCATAACTAATAAACAGAGAATACCTGGCACAAACATGGCCAAAGCCCATGTCGTCCAAGACAGCTCAATTTGGCTACCAGTGGCTTTGTTTACCAAGTCGACTACTAATGGGTTGGGCGCAGTCGCTGTGATAAACATCCCAGAGGTAATAGGGTTGGAATGATAGTTCACCATCGCAAGGAAACGGCCAATCTTATTTTGTGTGCCTTCCTCAGGTGTGGAATGGAAGCTGATGGCGATTGAGCGCATGATGGGATGAATGATACCACCACCACGGGCAGTATTAGATGGCGTGATAGGTGCTATCATTAGCTCTGCTGCGGCGAGAGAGTAACCAATGCCAAGGGTTTTTTTACCAAATACTGAGATAAAGTAATAGGCAATGCGAGAGCCTAGACCCGTCTTAATCAGTCCTCGCGATATCATGACAGAGATACCGATGAGCCAAATCAGCGGACTCGAAAAGCTCGATAGCGCATCATTGATGGCTTGTTTGGGTGTATCTGCTGTGACTCCTGTGAGGGCGACCAGTGTCACGGCTATAATAGCCAGTGCTCCAAGTGGTAAAGCCTTACCAATGATCGCTACAATAGTCGCCACAAATAATGCCAGTAAATGCCAAGCATTGTCTGTGACGCCTTCTGGTACTGGAATGACAAACCAGATAATCAGTCCGATGGCGATAGCAATGGCTGTTGACACGGGATTAAAGGGCAGTTTGTTTGATGTATCGGACATTGGAACTCCTAGTACTCTGATAGTATACAAAGTTTATAAGTACAGAAGATTTGTAAAAAACTTACTATCTATAGGTGCTTAGATAATAGTATAACCTGTGTTTTTGAGCAGAGTTTCACTCGTAACAAATAACAAATAAAACTTTAATACACAGCTGTCTCATTGTTATTTGTGGTACTTTTTAACGGTCTATATTCAGAAACCAAAGGTTATAACGCATTTTAATCATGAAAAAACAGGCAAAATCGCTGTTATTTCTGAGATTCACAGTAATATCTTTGAGTATAAATAAAGGGAGTTACCATCGTATGGCTTTAAATATGTATTTTAAGAACGGCATGATTCGTAAAACACACTGCCAAATCTCTGATGACTTAGTGCCGCCTCTTTATCAGATTCATGATAATGCCAATTTTCCGCAATTAACTTGGCTCATTAATAACCTTTATGACAATCCGCAGATTGAGCCGGACATTGCGACGGCATTGGCTGATGAGATGGTCGCGTTTGAGAGGTTGATACTCTCCTTGCACTTGCCTTTTCCTATGGAGTCATTGCAAAAGCTGCAGACCTTTTTTAAAGAGGCTGCTACTAAGGAGCAGACTATCTATACTAGTGGTGACTGACTTTGTTATTTAGGCGGTATGTGAACTTTCTTTAATGGGATTGATAATACAGTTGTCAGTGCCATTAAAGGGAGCGTCTTTAAAAATAGCTCAAAGAAGTCTCAGTTGCCAACCAAACGCGACAACCAACTTGAATCACACCTCCATAACCTCCATAATCTAAGCACTTTTCTATAATAAATAGCCTAAGCAAATATGCCTAATAATTTTCAAGACTCTGAAAACTCCAAACAACCAGTATCTGCACAGCCTACTACTCACATAGCCAATGCTGAGCGTCCAGTTGCGCCGTTATCTTCTGGCGCTGCCAATAATGCTGATTTGCCCGTACTTGCCAAAGACAAATACTATCTAAGTCGTTTAGAGCGTGAGCTGGCGCGTGCCGCTGTCGCTAAGAATAAGAAAGCTGATAACGACTCTGATAATAAAGCAGAAAAGGAACTCGTCAAAAAACGGGCTCAATACGACAAAATAAAAACCCGCTCACAGCAGGCGGTGCAAGCGCGTATCGATAGTATTCCAGACAAGTTAGCGGAAAAGCTCAATCTAGAGCTGCCAGTCAGTCAGCGTGCAGAAGATATCGTGCAGGCTATTCATGATAATCAAGTCATCATCGTTGCAGGCGAGACTGGCTCTGGTAAGACCACACAGTTGCCAAAGCTTGCAATGCTGGCAGGTCGCGGTATCACGGGACAGATAGGGCATACGCAGCCGCGCAGGTTAGCAGCACGCAGTGTGGCGAACCGTATCGCAGAGGAGCTGGGTGAGCAGCTAGGTCATACGGTCAGTTTTAAAATTCGTTTTAATGAGCAAGGTACTGCGCAATCAGTTGTTAAATTAATGACCGATGGTATTTTATTGGCTGAATTGGGTCATGATCGATTTTTGAGTAAATACGATACCATCATCATTGATGAGGCGCATGAACGTAGTTTAAACATTGATTTTATTATGGGTTACCTCAAAAAGCTACTGCCTAAGCGCCCCGATTTAAAAGTCATTATCACCTCAGCAACCCTTGATACCAAGCGCTTTAGTGAATACTTTAGCCGCTATGACAGCAAGCTTAAACGTCAAGTGCCTGCGCCTATTTTTAATGTCGAAGGTCGCAGCTTCCCTGTAGAGGTACGTTATCGTCCGTTGACTGACGAGCCGGTCAATAGCTCTGATGAGGACAGCTACGATGACTTTGAAGAGAACTTGCCACGTGCGGTGGTTGCTGCCGTAGAAGAATGCTTTAGTGATGCGCAAGGTAAAGGCCATGCCGATCAAGCCGATATCTTGATATTTGCGGCGACTGAAGCCGAGATTCGCGAGCTGCAAGAGGTACTTGAGCGTCATGGACCCAAACACACCGAAGTGTTGCCATTATTTGCGCGGCAGACTTATGAGGAGCAGCAACGTATCTTTCAGCCGTCAGGTCGAGGTCGGCGTATCGTTATCGCGACCAACGTTGCTGAGACGGCACTGACCGTACCTGGTATTCGTTACGTCATCGACTTAGGGTTTGCGCGTATTTCACGCTATTCCTACCGCTCACGGGTTCAGCGTTTGCCGATTGAGGCGATTTCGCAAGCAGCAGCCAATCAGCGTAAAGGTCGCTGTGGCCGTGTCGCACCAGGCGTTTGTATTCGTCTGTACAGTGAAGAAGACTTTACCAGCCGTCCTGAGTTTACCGAGCCTGAAATCTTGCGTACCAACTTGGCGTCCGTCATTCTACAGATGGCCAATTTGCGTTTGGGCAGTGTCGATGACTTTGCCTTTATTGAGCCACCTGATAGCCGATTGGTCACTGATGGTCATAAACTGCTTGATGAGCTGGGTGCGATTCCCTCAAAAAGTGAACAGGCTGATGCTAAGCCAAGTGGCAAACGCAAACAAGGTCTTGACCATCTGCGTCTGACCCGTACCGGTCAGCAAATGGCACGCATGCCGATCGACCCACGACTGGCGCGAATGCTGGTTGGTGGTAGCGATTTTGATTGTATGCGTGAGATGCTCATTGTGGTTGCCGCGCTGGCGGTACAAGACCCGCGTGAGCGTCCTGCGAATAAGCGCACGCAAGCGGATCAAAAGCACGCCTTATTCCGTCAGGATGATTCTGATTTCTTATTCTATTTGAGTCTATGGAAAGCCTTGTTTGAAAAAGACGAAAACGGCAATAAACTGTCAAATAGTCAACGCCGCCAATTTGCCAAAAAGCACTATCTCAGCTTCCCACGGGTGCGCGAATGGCATCAAACCCATCGCCAATTGCTGCAAATGGTCACCGAGCTCAAGCTTAGCGCAGATAAAGGCAACGGTAAGGATGCGCTCAATAGCGACCCTACCAGCGTTGACGATGAAGAGATCAAAGCGGTGCGATACGCGCATTTACATCGCGCTTTGATGACAGGGTTATTATCCACCATCGCCCATAAGACTGAAAATCGCGGTGAATATCTGGCAGCACGTCAGCAAAAAGCCAAGATATTCCCATCCAGTACCGTATTCAAGCAGACACCGCCTTGGGTAATGGCGTTCCAAATGGTAGAGACATCTCAGGTCTTTATGCGTAACGTCGCCAAGATTGAGCCTGAGTGGATTATCTCGGCAGCGGGCGACTTGCTGAAATACCATTACTTTGAGCCGCATTGGTCAAAGAAGACAGGACGGGTCAAAGCCTACGCCCAGATTAGCCTATTTGGGTTGATTATCATCAGTAAACAGCTGACCAACTATGAGCAAGTCAATCTGAGTGAGTCGCGGGAGATATTTATCCGTGATGGTCTGGTGACGGGTAATTTTGGACGTCAAGCGCCGTTTCTGCAGCATAATATGGATAAGATTGCCCATGTTGAGCGCATTGAGGATAAATTGCGTCGTCGTGACCTGCTGGTCGATGAAGAAGCACTATATCAGTTCTACGATAATAAAATCCCTGAGCATATTGCCAGTCGTAAGGCTTTTGAAGACTGGCGTGCCGAGGTAGAAAAGAGTGATAGTAAATATCTGTTTTTTACCGATGGCGATGTGCTCAACAGTCAAGCGCCGACCACAGGCGACTTCCCTGAAGTTTGGCAGTTGGGCGACTTACGCTTGCCGCTGCGCTACGTCTTTGACCCAGCCAGCGATGATGATGGGGTGACCATTCGTGTGCCCCTTGCCGCACTGCCGCAGCTGGATGCTATCGAGCTGTTATGGGGCGTACCTGGTTGGCGCTTTGAGCTGGTATTGCAGCTGCTAAAATCCTTACCCAAAGAGATTCGTCGTCAGATCGTACCGATTCCTGATACCGCTGACAGCTTGTTCGATGAGTTAGAGCCTGAAGGCGAGCAAGGTCTGCTTAAGCAGCTTTGCCACGCGCTTAACCGTCGCGGTATTATGTCGGTGACGCCTGATAACTTCAATCCGTCTAGCATTGACCGCTATTTGCAGCCACAAATCTGCGTGGTCGATGACAAAAACCGTATCATTGAAAAGGGTCGCGACCTACAAACACTGCAGATTCGTCATGCCAGTGAGACCAGTCAAGCAGTGACCGAGCAGCAAGGCGTGCATACTCAGTTCCCTGAACACTATAGTTTTAGTAAGAATCGGCATAGCGCAGGCGTAGTGATGAAGCAGTTCTCCGCCTTGGTCGCTGACGAGGCAGGCGAGGCGGTCTCGATTCATCAATATACTGACGTGAATGCCGCTCTAAAAGCGCATCGCACTGGGGTTTTGACCCTCATGAAAGGCAAGCTTGGCTCGAAGAAAAAACAGCTGACCAGTCAAATTGATAAGATATTCAAATTGGCTTTTGCTCCTCTTGGTGATATGGAGGCATTGAAGACCATAGTCATTGATGCGACCTTAGATGCCACGCTTGAAGAGCATTACGTATTGTTTGATCACGCCTCAGACCTGCCTGAGAACGCTGATGAGAAAACGGTTGGATTGAGTGAGGAGCTGCCCTTTACAGCAGAAGAGTATCAGCAAACCGAAGAAGTCGTGTTAAAGAACTTCCTATTGACTGGCCAAAGCGTCATCAAGACTCTCAAAAATGTCTACACACGCTGGCAGCGTGTTCGCCAGAGCCTGCTGATGCTAGACCGTGAAGTATTCGGTGAGTCTATTGACGATATCGAAGACCAACTGCAAGATTTGCAGCTGTCAAAATTTATCTATCAGATGGATTATAGCCATTGGCAGCAGTATCCGCGTTATCTTGAGGCGCTAGAGGTGCGTATTGAACGCCTTGAACACAACCTTGAATCCGATCTTGATGGTGTCTACGCGCTGGACGTGCACATGGAGCGGTTGGCAAATCGTGCCAGTGATGAGGCCATCAGTGAGTACCGCTGGATGGTGGAGGAGTATCGTATCCAACTATTCGCCCAGCCGATGAAAACTCGCATGGCAGTATCACCGAAGCGGCTCAGTAAGATGTGGGATAGGGTGAGTTAAAAAATTGAATTGATGTTTTGCATCGCAAGGAAGCTTTTGTTTGAGTTAGCCTTAAAGGGGAGTTTTTTGAAGTGGGTTAGGATAAAATTCGGTTTTGTAGGGTGGGTTAGCGGATGCGTAACCCACCGTTTTTAATGCTTTAAATATGTTAGAACCCATTGCGCTTTTCGCTACGACAGAACAACCGCTTTAGAATTTGTGAAAATGCGAATTCCCTTGTGCTCGGACAAAGCATTGCTTTGTTCTCGCTCAGGCTAGCAGTAAGCCCATGATTCTGCAAATATCAATCGTGGTTAGAGTGCTTTCAGCTAAGTGGCTAGATGTGAGTTGGGCGTACCTAAATAAAATTCACACTGCTACAATATCTCCCATAAATCCAAAATAACTCTAAAAGAAAACCATAATATGAAAATTGCTATTACTTCACAAAATAAAAAACACATCACCGCCCACGCAGGCAAATGCCGCAAGTTCTGGTTGTTCGATATTGTTGATAATGAACTAGTATCCAAAGAGCTGATTGAACTGCCAAAAGAGGCGAGTATTCGTGCCAGTGGTCAGATGCCTGACGAGTTGCAAGGCATTGATAAGTTTATCACCAGTGGCATGGGTGATGGTATGAAAAGACGCTTGCTGTCTGTAAATATTGATTGTGAGATAACAGAAATGGTTTTGGTTGAGGATTGGTTGGCTAATCATTTAAATTAAACCTTAATATTTTAATAATAGTATCTCGTATATCAATTATCCGTAGCCAAAAAAAAGCCCCGCTAGCAACTAGCGAGGCCAATCAAAGTTTATCTTAACAAACTTGCTTCAAGCCAATTAAAGCGTTTTTTTACTGAAGTACCAATCCGTGTAGTCGTAGCCTTCAGCTTTACGAGCTTCTGCTTCAGCTGCCGTCTTGGGTGGTGGAACGATCACAGGCTCACCTTTCTACCAGTTCTCTGGTGTTGCCACTTGGTTCTCATCGCTGGTCTGTAGTGCATCTAGTAGGCGCAAGAACTCATCGACGGAACGACCATTACTCATTGGATAGTAGACCATTGCACGTAGCACACCTTCTGGGTCGATGATAAAGGTAGCACGTACTGCAGAAGTGTCACTCGCACCTGGCTGCACCATACCGTAAGATTTGGCCACTTGCATGGATAAGTCTGCGATGATTGGGAAAGTAATTTCTACCCCAAAATTCTCCTTGATATTACGCATCCACGCAATGTGCGAATGTACGCTGTCAATGGATAGGCCTAATAACTCAGCGCCTTTGGCACGGAAATTATCTGCTTTGTTAGCGAAAGCCATAAACTCGGTGGTACATACTGGCGTGAAGTCAGCTGGGTGTGAGAACAGAACCAACCATTTACCTTTATAATCCGCTAGGGTTTTTTGGCCATCTGTCGTTAGAGCATCAAAATCTGGTGCTGGACGATTAAGCTGTGGGAATTGAATCACTTCTTGTACTTGATTGTTGATATCATTACTCATGTTGATCTCCTTGGTGGGTTACATCGCTTGATTTGATAATTTAAATATACTATTTTATATTATGTTTTAAAATATAATAAAATATATGCTTACGATTGGTTTTATAAATCAACTCAAGGAAAGCTATTTATTTGCATGAGATAATGAATGGTTAATAAAGCGAGTATTATAATTGTCCAGTAAGTGCCAGTAGACGCCCAAAGAAAAGGCTGGATTAGCAATTGCTAACCCAGCCTTTTCTTTATCAAAAATCCATTAAGGCGCTAATTTAGCCTTTGGATATACCATATTGGCAGGAGACAGCAGATTGTCTAAGGTCTCTTTATCCATTAGTTTTTCTTCTAAGACGATGTCATAAACACTGCCGCCTGTTTCTTGTGCTTTTCTCGCCACATAAGTAGACGAATCATAACCAAGATGCGGGTTCAGCGCAGTGACCAGACCGATATTGTTAAATACTTGCACACTACACATATCATTATTCATCATCAGCCCATCGATACAGCGGGTGGCAAACATCTCACAAATATTGGCCATCATGCTCATACCAGTAAACAAGTTAAAGGCAATCACTGGCTCAAAGACGTTAAGCTGTAGCTGACCATTTTCTGAGGCCATGACGATAGCGCTATCAATACCCATCACATGAAAGCAAGCTTGGTTGACCACTTCTGGAATCACAGGATTTACTTTACCAGGCATGATTGAGCTGCCAGGCTGCATTTCTGGTAGACGATATTGTGCTAACCCTGCGCGAGGGCCAGAAGACTGCAAGCGTAAATCATGAGCGATTTTAGACAAACGAGCCGCGAACAGACGCACATTACCAGACAAAGCAACATAAGCACTGGTATCTTGCGTCGATTCAATCAAATCCTCAGCGATGTAGTAGGGTCTGCCAGTCAGCTCTGTCAAAGTCTCAGCACACAGCTCAGAATATCCAGCTGGAGCGTTCAAACCAGTGCCAATAGCTGTACCGCCCATATTGATTTCGTGAAATAGCGCACGACTAGATTCGATACGCTGCATCTCTTTTTTTATCATCGTCGCAAAGGCATTAAACTCCTGACCTGCTGTCATAGGTACTGCGTCTTGCAAGTGCGTACGACCCATCTTTAAATGATCAGCGAACTCTATGCTTTTATTTACCAAACTTTGATGCAACATTGCCATTTTATCTAGCAAGCGCGTGCAGTAGTCATCTAGCGCCACATTTAAGGCAGTTGGGTAGGCGTCATTGGTTGACTGCGAGAGGTTGACATGGTTGTTTGGATGCACATGCTGATATTGGCCTTTTTCATAGCCTAAAATTTCTAACGCTCGGTTGGCAATGACCTCGTTAACGTTCATATTGGTTGAAGTACCTGCGCCGCCTTGGAACATATCGACAATGAACTGGTCGTGATATTTGTCAGCGATTAAGTCGTCACACGCTGCAACGATAGCGTCTTTGACGGTGTCATTTAGCACACCTACTTTATTATTAGCAATGGCAGCGGCTTTTTTGACAGTGGCAAAAGCACGAATAAAGGTAGAGAATTGATTCAAACGTACACCACTGACGGTGAAGTTTTCAAAAGCACGTAGCGTTTGAATGCCGTAGTAAGCATCAGCGGGAACATCACGATGGCCGAGTAGGTCATATTCTTGGCGAGTAGCAGTAGTCATTAAAATTCCTTCAATAAAAAGCCCTAGTTGAAATGTGCATATCTTATCATTTTTATAAAAAATGGCAGTTTGTAAGATTAGATTGACCACATGCCCGAGTAAGTCAATCCAGCCAACATTATGGTATAAGCTTTTTGAGTTGCTATTAATAATGAATAATTATTGTATGATGCATAATTAAATAACTGAATTAAATAATTGAGTTAAGATGGTCTCAATCATGAATAAGGAAAACATAATGTGGAACGAACGCTATAGCGAAGCCGAGTATGTCTTTGGTACAGAGCCTAATGACTTTTTAAAACAAGAGTTCGTCATAATACCTGCAGGCGGGCGCGTGTTGTGTTTGGCAGAAGGCGAGGGTAGAAACGCAGTGTTTTTGGCTGAGCAAGGCTATCAAGTGACAGCCATGGATTTATCTGATGTGGGCTTAAACAAAGCTTTAAAGCTTGCCAGTGAAAGAGGCGTTGAAATCACCACGCAAGTAGCGGACTTGGCTGACTATCAGTTTGGGAAGGAGCAATGGGATGGCATCGTTTCCATTTGGGCGCATATGCCTGAAGCGGTTCGCCAGCATGTCCATGCTCAGATTGCGCCTGCCTTAAAACCAAACGGCGCATTCATCGTTGAGGCTTATACCGAGCAGCAGCTCACAATGGATGCTGTTGGCGGGCCACCTGCGACGCAAAGAGAACGCTTTGGGTCGTTAGAGAGTTTGCGATTAGAGCTGTCAGAGCTTGAAGAGGTCATGGGTGTTGAGACATCACGTATGATATCAGAAGGTAAGCGCCATCAGGGAGTCAGCGCCGTGGTGCAGTTTATTGGTCGTAAAAAATAACGCATGTGATTGGCTAAAAGTATTTGCCGTTATCAATTGCTAAGCGAGTTTTTGAGCGTATAGACGCTATAAAATAAGAATGATAACAACGCTAATAGAGCAATAAAAGACGTGAAGAACCAAATCAATATATTAATTATGATTGCTGAGAGTAAGTTATTAAACATATCAATATCGGGAATCAGATATTCGCCAACGACATCAACCACTCGCTTCGCAATAGGGAATAACAAAGTGCTCAAAGCCAGCAGGTAGGTATGCTTAGTCAAACTAGGGTCATTCGTCAGTACACCAAAATAAAACAAGGTAAAAAATATGGTGCTTAGTGCCCAACATTTGAGTGTGTAGTTTAAACGTAGCATAATAGACCTCCTAATATATTGCTTGTTAATAATGTCGTGGGACTGGTCTAGATGAGTAGGTAAGTTATATATTCTATAATATGAATATATAGGTAAATAGTCAACTATTTTCTGTTAATGAGATGATAGATGAGAACTGGTATATATTTCTAAAACAACAAATCCGCTAATTTATAATGGTTGTTGATAATAAATGGCTTATAAAAGTCATCTAAATCTATTTTTGAGCATCATTACTAGAGGTTGAAGTAGGCAACTGGTACTTGCAGATTATAAACAGACTAAATTGTCGTTATTTACGAGACTTAAGTTTGGCTTTAATTGCAGTTTTCGGTAAATTTCGATAGAAAGGTTATTTTGAGAAAGCTTGACTTGTGAGTGAGCAATATGAGCTAACTAAAAGTGTGAAATACTATTAATTGTTAATTAAAAAAGGAGGTGGTGTTCTAAAAAGTATGCTGGCATCAGACGTAGCCATAATTGATATAAAAGAGAGCCCATCCCAGATTCTGTGTAACTGCCATTTAGATTAAATGCCTGCTGATACGGTCATCAAACATAATCATAAAGCGATTTAAAGCAGACGTCCAGTTACGGATTGGCATCGACCACTTTTTAGACGCCTGCTGGGTGGCTAAGTACACCACTTTAAATGCTGCCTGATCAGATGGGAACACCTTACGCTTATTCACTGCCGTCCGAATCACACTGTTTAGCGACTCTATCGCATTAGTAGTATAAATCGCTTTTCTAATGTCTTTAGGATAATTAAAGAACACCGTTAAGCCCTCCCAGTTATTGCGCCAAGACTTGACCACATGCGGATAACTTTCGCCCCACACCTCATCAAAGTGCTCGAGATTGGCCTCTGCTATCTCAAGCGTATCAGCGCCGTATATGGCCTTTAAATCAGCCGCTACGGCCTTTTTATCCGTCCACGGCACAAACTTCATTGAATAGCGCACCATGTGCACGATACACAGCTGAACCTTGGCTTTGGGATAAACGGTATTGATGGCATCAGGGAAGCCCTTTAGACCGTCAACACAAGCGATTAAGATGTCTTGTACGCCGCGGTTTTGTAGTTCAGTGAGAACACCCAGCCAGAACTTAGCGCCTTCATTCTCTGAGAGCCACATACCAAGCAGCTCTTTTTTACCATCAAGCCCCACGCCTAGCGCCAGATAAATAGCCTTGTTGATGATCTGCTTGTCTTGACGTATCTTCACGACGATGCAGTCTAGATAGACGATAGGATAAACACTGCTCAGCGGCCGGTTCTGCCAAGCGGTGATGTCCTCTAATATGTTATCGGTGACTCTTGAGACAAGAGAGCTTGAGATGTCGACATCGTAGAGCTCTTTAATGCTCTCTACGATCTCAGTGGTGGTTTGACCCTTGGCGTAAAGGAATATGATTTTATCATCGAGACCTGAGATACGGGTTTGATGCTTGCGCACCCACGCGAGCACAGCTCTTGTCTTGCGCTCGGGCGAAAGCAGTCTTCGCTATTTCCTCGCTCAGGTTCAAAGTCACCATGACGGTCTCTTGGGGTGGAGATTTCAAGATCGCCTGTGTCACTGCGGACGGTCTTTTTAGTGTACCCGTTACGCTTATTAGGTTTATCCGCCTTTTCATGCTTGGGGTAGCCAAGATGGTCTTCCATCTCAGCCTCTAAGGCAGTATCGATAAACGACTGCATGAGCTGCTTTTGGAAGTCTTTGATGTCATCGAAGCTTTTCATGCTACCAGCCATTTTCTCGGCCAGTTTCTTGATGTCAGATTGAGTAGTCATTGCTTATTCTCCGGTTAGTGGATTATAAGCAGTTACACAGTTTTTAGGAAACTCCCATAAAAGAACACCAGATCGAATACTTTAAAGTGATTATCAAGCTTTTTTGAGAAGCAACAAGTCTTTCTAACCGGCCGACGCAATCGGTGTCTAAGACGACAGTTATTGCCTTCAATCCCTATCGTATGCTGTTTACCAATTCGTTTGTTATCACTTTTAAAGGCGGTTATAAAACTGTCCCAGTTGTCCATACTGATAGAGCCATAGCTGACTGTAAGCTGCTTTAAACGTGCTCTTAACTTCTTAGCCGTTTTTAGGTCACGTTTGCCCCAGACATAAGCGACAATCTCATTAGTAGCACGGTCATAAGCGTAGATGAGCCACACTTTACGTTTCTTGCGATATACGTAAGTCCAGAACTCATCAACCTCTAAGCGTTCATAGTAGCGCTTCTAGGTACAATCTTGTAAATGGATGAGCCTATGGTGCTAAGCACTTTTCCAATACTAACCTTGGCTATAACTGCTATGTCTCTAACACCACAACCTCGGACAGTCATCAGTCGTATGATGTCTTCTATTCTAGAGTGACAGCCGTTATAGGTTATCATGATCGCCAATAAATTGGCGTTTACAGTCCTTACATTGATAGTTCTGCTTACCATAGCTTTTTATACCATTTTTCTTTAGACTAAGACTGTGACAGTCGGGGCAATTGATCTGTATTTGTGTCTTCATAACCTCAAATATATCATCTTGCTTCGGCTGTCACCCTCCTTTATTCCCTCAGCATACTTTTTAGAACACCACCAAAAAGGAAAATGAAATGTGGGATCAGCGTTATAGTAATGCAGAGTATGTCTATGGCACAGCACCCAATGATTTTTTGAGAGAGCAGTTCCAAAAGATACCTGCAGGCGGGTATGTCCTGTGTCTGGCAGAAGGAGAGGGCAGAAACGCGGTATTTTTAGCGGAGCAAGGTTATAAGGTTACAGCCATTGACCGATCGGAAGTCGGCCTCAATAAAGCGCTAAAATTGGCCTGTGATAAAGGCGTTGCGATCATTACTCATGTGACAGACTTGGCTGATTATGCATTGGGTGAGGCGCAATGGGACGGTATTGTTTCTATCTCAGCGCATATGCCAGAAGCAGTGCGCCAGCACGTGCATGCACAGGTAGCACCTGCATTAAGACCAGGTGGCGTCATGATTCTTGAGGCTTATACTGAGCAGCAGCTTGAGATGGAAGGAGTTGGTGGGCCGCCTGCCTCTCAAAAAGAGATGTTTATGTCGTTAGAGAAGTTGCGAGCAGAGCTTTCTGATCTTGAAGAAGTCAAGGGTGATGAAGTTCAGCGAAATATTTCGGAAGGTAAGATGCATAATGGGCCTAGTGCAGTTGTGCAGTTTGTCGGTCGTAAAAACTAAACGGTACCTTGCAGAAACAACAAGCAGCAAGCTTTTGCTTACGACAGTTCACGCCAGTGCAGCCACAAGCGAGTATCCAGCTCAAGCTGATGATAGTCGGGCTCCATATGACAGCATAGCTGATAGAAAGCTTTGTTATGCTCATGCTCTTTGAAGTGTGCCAGTTCATGCACGACAATCATGCGCAAAAACTCAGCTGGAGCCTCTTTAAATAAGCTCGCGACTGCGATGCTGTTATGGGACTTAAGTTTGCTGCCCTGTACTCGAGATTGAAAGGTATGGGTGCCCAAGGCATGTCTAAGTACTTTGAGCTTGCTGTTATAACTGACTTGAGTCAGAGGTCCGCTTTTACGCATATATTGATTTTTTAGATCATTTACGTATTGATATAGGGCTTTGTCACTTTGTATTTGGTGCTGGCTAGGATACTTCTCTTTAAGATAACTCCCCAGTTGACCATTGCTAATGAGCATTGCTACTTGGCTGTGAATGTGCTCAGGGTAATGAGCGATGTATTTTAGAGTAGTCATCTGCTGTATCCTTCTAAGACTTGCATTGAATAGTTCGAATAAATAGTTTGTAACTCGCTCTGATAAATAGGTATGTGCTTTCTAAGCGCTGTACATCTGGTTTCCTATATAATTTGCTGTCATTTTGGCGGTTACCGAGGCGCTCTAGTAATCATGCTAAGTTCTCGTTTTTATTCTCTATGACATTTTTACACTATCTATACATTATAGAAATGTATTGTGTCATGATTTGTTTGTGATATTTCGGGTCAAAATCATTTTATCTTGTTACTTTCCGAGCTAAGTTGCCTCTTAAGGTCTTTTAGGTAAACACATACTCTATATAATAAATGGCCTGAAAGGTGTTACTGTTAGCAGCTTACAGAGATAATTCAAATAACAAAAGCCATTGAGATTTAACATACTGATTCTTCGGCGCTATATTCAATGGACTTTAAACTTTAATATATAAATATCTTTATTAGTACTGAGTACTCAGCAAACAAGAATTATTGTATTTTTTATAAAAAATGGCACGAAACTTGCCAGATATATTTATTAACGATCAATTTTATAAGCGATTATTTAGAGGTTAGTTATGAGAAAGGGATTTAAAAACACTATTGCTGCAGTTGCCTTGCCTTTTGTTTTATTTGCTATGTCCTCTTACGCTATGATTGGTGGTATCGATAATGAAGGGGACACTCGTCGTGTTGATGGTGTGATGTGGCACAACCAAGCCGATACGGATATCAACGAAGTATTAAAAAAAGAAGTGGCTAGTGACAAAGCCCGCTTGGTGTTTATTCGAGAAAATGATGACTACTCTGAGCAAACCAGTGCCAATATCGCGGTAAACAATCGGTTTCAAGTCAGTTTGCATGCAGGCAACTATACGATGGTTGAGTCCTGTGCTGGTATCAATCAGTTGAGTGCCCATGCCACAGGTTTTAAGAATAATAATTTATTGGCAGACAAAGAAGACTATGCATTAACCGGCGGGCAAACCTACTTTTTTCATATCAATATGAACGAAAAAGGACAAAGCACATTAGAACAGATTACCTCCCAAAATGCCTTGCCATTACTGTCGCAAAAGCGTTATCAAAGCCATCAAATCAGCCGCGTCATTCCCAATAATTGCCCACCATCTATAGCAACTATACAACCTATAACTCCCCCTCCAATGGTAGAGACACAAACACCAGTCTTGGCTGAGAAAGTGACTATTGATCTTGAAGTACTGTTCGAAACTGATAAAGCCATTATGCGCCCAGAGTATTATGCAAAAATAGCCGAACTAGCAGAGTTTATGAAGCAGTACCCTAATACGGTTGTAACTATTGAAGGGCATACGGACAGTCGCGGTAAGGATGATTATAACCAAGCCTTATCACAACGCCGAGTAGATGCGGTAAAACAGGTATTAATCTCTCAATTTGGGGTTAGTGTTGAGCGTCTAAGTGCGATCGGTTATGGAGAGTCACAGCCCAGAGCAAGCAATGATACCGTAGAAGGTCGACAACTCAATCGTCGAGTTGTCGCTGTGGTTGAAGAGCGTTCGGGCAACTAATAATTGTATTAACTTTTGGCAAATAAAGCTGCCTAATATGAACATATCTCAATCTGTATTATTTGACTTAAAAAAATAGAAGGTATAAACAAGAATATGAATACTATTATCGTGAAGACTAATGATGCCACTCAGACCGTAGACCAAGTACAAGTAGTGACTAAAGATGGTAAGCCTACAATCATCACCGCTATGGATAAAGTGAATTACGAGTTTCATGATACTGCTATAGGTCGTGCACCCAACCATATTATCACTAAGCGCCTTAAAAATGATTTACATATCTCATTTGAAGAAGACGGTGAAGAAAGTGATCTTATTATAGAAGGCTTCTACGATAGCGCAGACAGTGCATTGCTTGGTATTGCTGAAGATGGCGAGTACTATTATTATATTCCAGATACTGGTGAGACCTACGACTATGTAACTCAATTAGAGATAGGTGATATTGAGGGTCAAGCTTTAGGAGGTCAGGAATATGTAGCAGTTGCTGCCATACCTTGGTGGATACCTGCCGCAGCTGGTCTGGGAGCAGTAGGTATCGTTGCGGCTAGCAGTAGTAATAATAACTCGTCAATCACTCCACCTGTTAATCAGGCACCAGTTGCCAAAGACGATACGGCAGAAGGCGAAACGGGTCAGCCTGTCATCATTGATGTGGTGGCAAATGATAAGGATCCTGAAAACGATCTAGACCCAACAAGTGTTAAGCTGATCGACCCTGTTACGGGCGATGAAGTCACCAGTTTAGTGGTAGATGGCGAAGGTACTTGGGAAGTAGATAGTACTACTGGTACAGTCACCTTTACCCCAGAGGCAGGTTTCACTAATGACCCAACGCCAGTTGATTATGTAGTATCTGATAAAACGGGTTTAAAGTCTAACGAAGCAACCATTACAGTCGATTATCCAGCATTAGTCAGCATTAGTGGTACCACAAGCTTGAATGAAACCGCCGCAGATGGCAGTGCCAATGAAGCGACTTATACCATCAGCATCAGCAAACCAAGTACGGAAGATACGGTGATTGAAGTCACCATTAGTGATGGCAGCACCGAAGGGTCAGCGGACTATACCGCGCCTGTCACCCAGCTTGTGACTATCCCAGCGGGTCAAACGACGGTTGGTATCAGCGTTCCGATTGTGGATGACAATCTGTTTGAAGGCCCCGAGGACTTTACCGTTACCGTGACGGATATCACTTCAGGTACGGCAACGATAGGCCCTGATGACAGCGTCAACACCACCATCTATGATGATGGCACCACCGATGGCACAACCCCTGTCGATCCTAACGATCCTACGCTAGGAGATGACACCCCAGTGGTATCTATTACTGCCACTAAAGACACTGCCATTGAAGGTGTCGATAACTTGCTTATCTTTGATGTCTCGCAAGATAACCTGAGTAACTTTGACACTATTGTCGACGTTAAGATGAATACAGTAAATAGTACTATCGAAGCGGCAGATATTGCTTCTATTAGTTACACTAATTCAGACGGTATTGTAGTGACATTAGGTACCCAACCTCAGATCCAAGGCTTCCTAGACGATGGCGCAAGCGTCAAGATTGCAGCGGGTCAAACCAAAGTCCCAGTCATCACCATTACCGTGACAGATGACGCTATTTATGAGCGTTCAGAGGATTTAGTACTGGATATCACGGGTGCGACTAATGCCACCGTGAATACTGATCCCACCAAAAACAGTGCCACGGGCACCATCTTAGATGAATCTGATGATCCAAATAATCCAAGCGCCAATACTGAGGGTGACAAACCGACGGTCACTGTTGGCGATGCCACAGCGACCGAAGGCGGCGACTTAGTGCATCAAGTCACGGTGAATGGCGACACCCAGGCCGATGTCACCTATGACTTTAGTCTCACAGATGGCAGCACTGATCCTGCCACAGCGGGTAGTGACTACACCAATGCACCAGTATTTAGTAATGGCGTCATCAATAATGGTGATGGCACTATTACCGTCCCTGCTAGGGTCACTGACTTTACCGTCAGCTACCCGACACTCAATGACAACATCCTTGAGAACGATGAAACCACCACGCTGACCATTGGTAATGACAGTGGCACCGGTACTATTATCGATGCTGGGGATGCGATTCCTGTAGTGAGCATTGCAGCGACTACTCCTCAAGCGATAGAAGGGGTTGGAGACGCTATCGTCTTTACCGTATCGCAAACGGGCTTAACTGATAAAGACAGCACGGTCACCGTCAAACTTGACCTACCAGGCGGCATCGGCGGCGCGCTAGCTGCGGACATTGATACGATAGTCTTAACCAATAGCGATGGCAGCACTCAAAGCATCAGCGTCGCTGACGCCATAGTTGGGGTTAATGTGACTATTCCAGCAGGCACCGCCCTAGCTGACATGCCATTCTTTAGTATTACCCCTGAAAATGACGACATCTACGAGCAATCAGAAAGCTTGGGCATGAGCATCAGTAATGCACAGAACGCCATTATTGGCACGGACAGTGCGACGGGTACCATCTTAGAGGGCGACCGTCCAACGGTTAGTATAGAGGCGAGCAAAGACACCGCCATAGAAGGGGTGGACAACACCTTAAGCTACACTGTCAAACAAAACAACGAGAGTAACCTTGCCACCGTTGTCAGCGTACAAGTGGCGACGGGTAGCAGCGACGTGGAAGCGGCGGACATTGCCTCTATTGGCTACATTGATGCCACTGGCAACCCTGTGACCATTACCGATAGCGCCGCCATCCAAGCGCTACTTGATGGCACCAGCACTTTGCAAGTGAAAGTGCCTGCAGGCAGCAAGGTCGCGCCTGTGATTACCGTCACCGTGATTGATGATGCCATCTATGAGGACAGCGAGCAGCTGAGCTTTGAGATCACCGCCGCTGATAATGCGGATATAGACAGCACTGTTGCCACCGGTACGATATTAGATGAAGACGCTGTAGACGGCACCCCGCAAGAAGGCGACAAACCGACCGTCAGCGTTGGCGATGCAAGCGTCACCGAAGGCGGCGACTTAGTGCATCAAGTCACCGTTAATGGTGAGACAACGCAGGCGGACGTCACTTATGAGTTTAGTTTAACCCCAAGTGGTAGCAACCCTGCCACCGAAGGTACTGGTAATGACTACCTCAACAATCCCGTCTTTAGTAATCCAAACATCGTGTATGATGCAGTTGCGGGCACTATTACCGTCCCTGCAGGAGTCACGGACTTTACCGTCAGCTACCCGACCTTGAATGACAACATCCTTGAGAACGATGAAACTACTGAGCTGACCATTGGTAATGATAGTGGCACCGGCACGATTATCGACAACGATACCGCACCGACACTAACCGTAAATGACAACAGCGTTACCGAAGCGACTGGTGATACTGTTTCAGGTAGCTTTGATATTACCGATCCACAGAGCGTTACAGCGTTAACCGTCAACGGTCAAGATGTCACTCTAGCAACCTCTGGCAATCCTATCACTATTAACGGTAGTGCGGGCACGCTAGTCATTACTAACTATGATTCACAAACAGGTATTCTCACCTACGAATATACCGAAAATGGTAATGCAGAGGATCATAGCGCTGGTGCTGTATTCGATCAGTTTGACGTGGTATTAACCAACACCATTGGCGATACCATCAATGACATCTTAGATATTGAAATCAACGACACCGCACCAACAGCTAATGATGATAAAAACAGTGTTACTGAAAATATAGATGTAGATCAGGCATCTGGCAAAATTACAGCAACTGGCAACGTAATGACGGGTACTGCTCCTGATCAAGCTGACGATTTAGGTGCAGATGCAACTACGGTAACGGCAGTGGAATTTGGTAGTGTCTCAGGTAGCATTGGTAGCAGTATTCAAGGTAATTTTGGTGAATTAACTCTAGAAGCTGACGGCAGTTATACTTATGACATTGATAACAGCGCTGTAGAATTTTTAGCAGTGCGTGAGAGGCGAGAGGAGACATTTGAATACACCATAACCGACGCTGATGGTAGTACTGATACTGCCAAGCTTACCATTACTATCACCGGCACTAATGATCAACCAACCATCACTGCTGATAGTAATGGCAATATTGCGAATATATCTTTCGTCGAGCAAACAGATGACTCAGTGATTACTCAAAGTGGCATTATTGCTTTTAGTGATATTGATGTCAGTGATACGCTGACACTGGGCTATATCAAAGATGAAAACCAATATATCTTTGATCAAGGTAATTCCACTTTAAAGTCTCTCACTACTAAGCAAGAAGAAGCATTAGAAGATATTTTCTCAATAACTCAAGCGACCAATAATAATGGAGTTTGGGAGATTGAAGCAAAAGATACTGATATTGACTTCCTCCCAGAAGGCGAAACCATCACCATCCGCTACGCGGTACAAGTGAATGATAATAAAGGAGTGGATACTGCTGCTAACGGTAACGAAATCAGCACCAGTGAAATCCGCTACGTTGAAGTCACTATCACTGGTACAAATGATGGTGGTATTGCGTTGGCTGATAATACGATTACCATCAATGAAAACGGAACGACAACTAAAAGTGGCAAGCTAGCCACTATCTTTGATGCAAATGATACTGATGACCCAGATGTAGGCGAGCAGCTAACGGTAGAAAGCTTCCAGATTGGTGGTGGAACCGCTATTGCTGTAGATCCTGTCAATACAAACAATACCGCTCAAAATGTTGTCATCAACGGCAATACAGTTGGTACCGTAAAGTTCAATAGTGACGGAACTTACGAGTATAAAGCGACCAGTGACTATAGTGGTACGCTACCTGTCATCACTGCGAACGTCTCAAATGGTGTTACTGGTGCTACTCGTGAAACAGATAGTCAGACCTTAACAATTACTGTCAAGCCAGTATCTGACAAGCCTATACTTGCACCTAATAAAACAGTATTTATAGACGAAGATAATACCAAAGCATTAGGTCTCAAAGCACCTATTATCAAAGACGCGATAGACCTTGATGGTACAGGTAACAATACCGATAACCCTGAACGCATTGGTTTAATTACTTTAAGTGGTGTCCGTGCGGGCACAACGTTGAATTATAAGCTCAATGGCGTGGACAAAACTATAACATCAACTGGCGCTAATATTACAATTAAGCTTGATGATGTGCCTACTATTAATAGCGCAGGCACTGCTACCGCTACTATGTCAAAAGCTGATTTTGAGGCAATGACACTCACACCGCCTAAAAATGATGCCACTAACTTTAATATAAATATGTCAGTGACGGAATATGAAGTTAATGAAAGCGGTGATATTGCGCGGGTTGACGCCAATGGCAGTCTTGTTAACACAGGTGGCACAGCTGTTGCAGGAGCGACATCTACAACCACTATCAAGGTCGATGTTCAAGCCGTGACTGATAGTAATGATAAAAACCAAAGTGGTGATGATGCTAGCTCGTTTGGTTATGATCAAAGTGAAGTTGTTGGGGATACTTTAACCGTAACTCTTAAAGAAGGTGAATCTGTTGAGTTACCAATAACTACTACCTTTGGTGATTTAGTAGGTAGTGCCGCTAAAGGCGATGCTGAGACTTATGGCTTTGTGATTACAGGTCTAGTCCCTGGGGCCATTATTAACTTTACACCTGCTGGTAGTACTGAGCCGCTTCCTCCAATCATTGCTGATGGTAGTGGTCAGGTATTGATCGGTATTGATGCTCTCGATACTAATGGCAAGCCTACAGAGACTAAAATCGTGGTTAATGGTGACTCACAGCCAAAAATCACTATTCAGACTGGAGAGTTTGACTCACTAGATATGAGTGATATCGAAGTATCACTTTATACCCAAGATCATGATCCTGACTCTGATCTTGATCCAAACACAACTGGTAATCAAAGAGGTGCAACTGTTGAGCTTATCGGGACAGTAAAAGTAGATCTCACCGTCACCCCAGTTGCTGGTCAAGTCGAGCTTGATAATGCAGGTGTTGAAACCAAAGAAGATACGCCAGTCACCCTTGATAGCTTTGGCTTTACCGTGCAGGATGATAAAGATGATAACGGTCTATTACCAGAAACCATTACAACGATACAGTTTGTTTTGCCTGAAGGCTGGACTTATTCGGGTGCTGGTTCAGTAGAGCCAGATGGGAAAGTCACTATCGCTGTTACGGAGGCTGATAATAATGACTTAGATGGATTTTTAGCAAATCATTCTATTACACCGCCTGCACACTCATCAAAAGATGCTGATTTTACCTTCACAGTAACTACGGTAGATCCCGATGATGATGGTGGTATTGGTCTACCAGCAACAGGTAGTCAAGATTTAACGCAAAAGGTAGTCGTCACCCCAGTCGCTGAAAAAGTTGTTGACGATAATGGTGACGTAGTAGACAGTGACGGCGATGGTACACCTGACCTAACTATTAATCCAGATAAAACTTATACGACTAACGCAAAAGAAGATACTGCTTTTGATCTTAATACCGATGGGTTTGACCTAAAAGGTTATTGGGAAAACCAAGACACCTCCGAAGACACTTTCGCTATTATGGCTTTTGGTTATAATGATACAAAGGGTTTTCAATCGGTTGAAGGGGCAGTATTTACTTATAATGACGGCAATGGTCTAGTGAGCCTAACCGACAACGGTGAAGGCGTTGAGATTCCTATGGAGTACCTAGACACCGTCACCGTAACCCCACCGCAAGACTATAGCGACTATACGGCGACATCATTGTCAGGTGAATCAACTGCAAAAACAACCATCAAAGTCCAAGCAAAAACCGTCGATGTTGACGAAGATGGTGGCGCAACAGATACAGCCATCAGTGGCGAAAGTTTCTTAACCTTTAAAGTCAAAGGCGTGGCAGATCCTGTAACCTTAGCAGTCGATCCTGCTTATGGTGATGAAGATCAAGCCATTATTGGTGGTAACAATCGTGATGGTTCAATACCAGCAACGATTGATCCTGCTCTTGGTATCCCGCTCGATATCCGCCCAAGCTCGCGTGATAATGATTACTCTGAAACTTATGAGGTTCGGATTAGCAATATTCCAGATGGGGCAATATTATACGTTGGCTCAAACCCAGCTGCCTTAACGCTAGATACCAGCCCTAATGCTGAACCAAATACATATACGGCCATCATATCAGGCTATACTGTAGATAGTGCGCCAGACTTGTATTTCGTCCCACCCGAGAACTTTAGTGGCACTGTGCCTCTCAAGGTTCAAGCAAAAAGTATCGAAAATGATGGAGACGAATCGGCTTTCTTTCCAGCAGGTACTCCAAACAATCCAGCATTGACACTGCCAGTTAAAGTCATTGGCAAAGCCGATCTGATTGTTGGCGATGAGCTAGCGATAGATACTAATAATAGTAACTTCACTTACGTAACTAACGAGGCAACGCTAGACAGTACAGGAAACCATCAGATTGCCTTATCCAGCGTATTTGCTAGTGTTGCGGATATTGAGGCATATGATGGTGACAGCCCAGCTGCTGAGCAGGTGGTCTATCGGGTCGAAGACTTACCTGCTAGTTTTAACTTAACTGGTGCAGGGGTCACTTTCTTAGGTAGCAGTGGTTCTGATCGAGTATGGTCAGTGACCCTAGAGGCGCTACAGAATAATACCGCACAATTAAAGACACCAGATAACTTCGCTGGTGAAATTAACTTTACCATCACGGGTACCACGACCGAGACCAAATCTGGTGACAGTGTGACTCATGATACCAAAGACGTTTCTATTCTAGTGACCCCTGATGCTGCTGATGGCACGATGAGCAATCCTCAAGTCGTTGCCACTGAAGATTTGTGGGCGACAATTGATTTTGAGTCAGCATTTACAACCACAGATCAAGGCGGTTTAACTGAAGGTCAAGAAGTGCTTGAGAGTATCACGCTATCAGCAACTGATCTAATGGCTAAAAACGTCATATTACGTGTTGACGGTATTGAAGTAGACTTAACAACTAATCCACCACCAACTTTGACATTTACGCCCGATCAGACAATCGAGATTATGTACGATGACGATAAACGCCATAGCGATGATAATGTCAGCATAGACTTTGGCTATACTTATACTGACACCGCTAAATTGACTGATAATTCAGAGATTAATGAGTCCACTTCAGGTAGTGCTACTGTTAATGTGACCTTCCAAGCGGTCACTGATGCACCAAACATGAGCTTGAATGTAACAGATGGCACTATTAATAATAGTGGTGCAGATAATACTGCTTCTGTCACCGTCTCACTATCGTCAGATGACCAAGACGGCTCAGAGAGCTTTACTCGCCTAGAGGTCACTGATGTTCCTGATGGTCTAAATGTAGTAGGTGGTATCCTGTCAGATGGTATTTGGTACGTTGATGTCCCTAATGATCCAGCTATTACCGACACTGCAGCGACTTATGAGCTAGTGCTTGAGCGTAACGACAGCACAGTCAATATACCTGAAGGTTCTCTTAATATTACAGTGACGGGTATTACGCAGGATATCAATGGTCAAGGTAGTGACGGTAGCGAAGCGCGTGTAACCGAGAGCTTTGAGATCGCAATAGAGAGGACAGATGGTGGTGTTACACCTGTCAAGCCGGACTTAATAGATAGCTTTACTAGCAAGGCAGAAATACCAGCACAGGTAGAGGATACTGGTTTTACTCTTGGCGATATACTAGATGCGACTCTAAATCCTGCGACCGCTAACACGGTCAGATCTTATGCTTTCTCATTGACTGACCTACCAGCAGGGACTAAAGTATCTATCACCAATCCAGCCATAAGCGTGCAGCAGATTGGCGGTAAATGGATCATCAGTGTGGATGATGCAAGTAGCCTCAGTCCAGAAGATGCTCTTGATGCAGTGACAGTGACTCCGCCGAAAGATTTTAGTACCAACGTCACAGACGGTAGCCAAGATCTTACCTTTAATACCAACTTTACTGCGTTAGATAAAGATGGTGGCGAGGAACGAGTGCAGGTTAACGACGTCAAGGTTGAGATCAAGCCAGTTACGGATCCGATAGACAATGATGGTAAAACCACGACAGTTGATACGGATGAGGACACCAAAGTAGAAATTGAGATCGACTTAACCAACACGGCTGACGGTAATAATGTTGAGATTATTAATAATAAGCTATATCTGCAGCTGGATGAGTCTGGTCTAACGACTGATAATGGCACTAGCGGAAAACTAACGGATGACAATGGTAACGACTTGACGCTTGTAACATTGGCAGATGGTGACGTTGCTGATATTCCAGCTGGTGATTATTATATCGTAGATGTCGGCACGCCTATTTTTTATGAACCTGCCGAAAATGAAGACGGCACGGCAACGGTTGATATATATGCCGCTCATAAAGAGAGTCATAATATCAGCGGACATGACAGTGGTACAAAGACTTACAAGCACAGTTATGACGTCACAGTCGAGTCGCAGCCAGACAATCTAAGTATTACTGATAATAGTGATCAATCAACCACTACTGCTAGCGGTAATGAAGATACTATGATTGCTATTGACTATAAGATTGCGACTATCGATAAAGACGATACCGATGCCGCTACTGCCATCACCTTAGACAATATCCCTAATGGTTATCTGGTCTACTATACCGATACTAATGGCGATCCCGTCTTGGCAAGTAACAATGGTAATTCTGGCGGTAATAACTCATGGTCTATTGACGCCTCCAAACTGGGTGATATTAATACTGGCGAAACGTCAAATATATTCATCATGCCACCGGAAAACGTCAGTGGTATCGTGTCTGGTATCGAGATGAAAGTGGTCAATGACAGCGGGATGATTAGTGATCCGCTAGAGATTGATCTTGAGGTCAAACCAGTCGCTGATGGGGTAGCTGCTAATCCTTCTACTATTCTTGGTAGTCAGGGTAAGTGGACCACGCTGAATCTAAACGCAATTATGCAAGATACGGATGGTAGTGAGACCGTTAATATAGTTGTCACTGATAATGGTGTTAGC
The DNA here is from genome assembly GCF_904846575.1 of Psychrobacter sp. H8-1. NCBI lineage: Bacteria > Pseudomonadati > Pseudomonadota > Gammaproteobacteria > Moraxellales > Moraxellaceae > Psychrobacter > Psychrobacter sp. H8-1. The sequence goes on along the minus strand of NZ_CAJHBG010000001.1, from coordinate 1,590,629 downwards.
TTAACCGATGATGTCTTACGCCTTAGAGTGAAGAGTACAGGTGAAATGTTGACTGCCGTGTGGGATGATGTCGCTAACAGCTATACCATAACGGGTATTACTCCTGAGCAAATCAATGATTTACAAATTCAGTCTTCCATACCGTTAAAAGGCGATCTGGACTTTGCGCTTAGTACTACCGATAAAGCTACAGGTATGGCTGATAGTGTATCAACTGAAGTGACCGAAAAGGTATCTGTAGATATTGTCTTTACCAAAACCTTTGGAGGCACACCTGAAGATGATATCTTTGATGCCTCAGGACAGTCCGTACCTGTGAATTATAAAGGCGGCGCAGGTGATGACACCTTAATCGGTGGCAGTGGTAATGACTTCCTTGATGGCGGTACAGGTGCTAATACGCTGATAGGCGGTGCTGGTAACGATAAGTTGGTGTTCTCTGCTGATAACCTACTGATGGATGGTGGCGACGGCATCGATACCTTGCTGATCAATACCGCTGGTACGACTATCGACTTTAGTAGCTTTGATAGTAGCGTGATTGATAACATGGAAGTGATTGATATGATAGGTAATGGTTCACAGTCATTGACCAACCTTAGTACCAGTGATGTCATCGCTATGACTGATAGTAACAATGAGTTATTTATCAATGGCGATAATGCTGATAATGTGGAGCTGTCTGGTAATGATTGGACAAATACCAATACAACCACTACCCAAAACGGTAACACTTATGAGGTTTACAGCTTTAGTGATACGAATGGCAGTTATAATGTGATGATTGACACTGATATCACTACCACAGTGATATAACGCAAAACATATCAGCAATAGCAATATCCAAAAAGCCATACCTGTGATGGCTTTTTTGTTACCTATCTAGTTGTTCGCTGATTCATCTAGTGAAGTGATAGGCGTGATGGGATAGTCAGGCGTCATCATCTCATCAGCGGGGCTGGCAAGTATAGGCGGCTCTATAGGCTGGTTGGCATGTCGCGCATCGATTTGCTGTTGATTGCGTTGCTTGACCTCATTAATCAGCTTGGAGAGTTGTTCGCTGTCTTTATCAATATCTGCATTTAGCTGCTGAGTTTCTTGGGTTTGCTGCAGTCGATATCCAGACAGATTTTGTTGCTCACCATTGACAGCTCTGTTATTGATAGTCGTCACTGAAAGATCATCATTGTCATCGCTATCCTTGCTCAAAGAGGCCCTGCGGCTTGTCTCTATAACAGACGGCTCTTGTGACGAAGTGGGCTTTTGGGGTGGTGTATGCTCTTGCGGTTTATGGTTTTGGGTCGCAGTATTGTTGTTTGATACGTGGGCTGCTGATGCGGTAGGTTCTGTATTTGCGCTCACTTTAGCGGTAAAAACCTCTGTATCATCAACTGTGACCTGATCAACCGCTATTTGATCAATTGTGATTTTAGTGTCTTCTGCTATCATAGGTTTGCTGGTAATAGGCTGGTTTTTATTTATTAAGGCTTGCGATTCAGACGTTTTTTTGTGGTCGAATACGGTAAAATAGACAACGATTGCCAGCAAAACATGCAGTAATAGAGCCAATACGATGGTTAGGGTTGGCTGATCTTTTGGTTTGCTCGTTGGCGTAGGCGCTGAAGGGTGAGGCATAGAGTAATCCATATGTTGACGCTGAGGCTCAAAACTTTTTAATAAACGCTTCAATACGTCTTTAAGCATTGATAATCATCACGATGAACTTTGTTATTATCTAAAAAACAATAGCAGCAAAGAAGCCATAATATCATGTTGCACTTTTATTTTTATCCCGATCAATCCCAAGCAATGATCAAAAAGCCAATGTTTAAAAGGTGCTTTATCATAAAAAAACTACGTCATAGCTTATCACCTTTGGTATCGACAACCGCAATAGGTATGTTACTGATGACGCTATCAAGTGCGGCATTTGCCAATGCTGATATGCATGTCAACACCTTGATCAGTCAAGCCATCCAGAGCCATCCGCTGGTCGGCGCGGCGCGTGCAGAACAACAAGCCACGACTGAGAGTATTCGTGCTGCCAAGCTAAATATGCTACCTGCTCCTACCTTGTCATCAGGCTATGATCGCGACGATGGCATGGTCTCTCAGCTGCGGCTGCGCCAGTCTTTATGGACGGGTGGCAAACTGACCGCCAACGTCAATCAAGCTGTCTTTGATGACAAAGCCGCGACAGAATATGTCTATGAGCAACAAAACCAAGTGGCCAAAACCACCATAGAGGCATGGCAAAGCTATATCACAGCTGTGTCTAAGCAGCGTGTCTATTATGATAACTTGCAGCTGCTGACTGAGTTTGAAGAGATGATGCAACGCCGTGTCAGTCAAGGAGTATCGGCACGTATCGAAATGGATTTAGTGACCAACCGTATATTACAAGAGCAAAACGCTTATCAAGCGGCGGTAGAGCAGCAGCGTATAGCGATGGCGCGTTTAGAGCAGATAACTGGCCGCCGGCTATCAGCTGTTGAGCTACCAGTACCGAATCTAAGCGAGCTTGTCAGCCAAGCTAAAGGCTACTCACAAACCTTTGAGCAAATGGCTTTTGATCAAGCCAGTTTTTACAACCCTACTGTAGTAAAAGAACACTATCAAGTTGAGGCTGCTAAGCAAGGGGTAAAGTCATTACAGGCAGCGCGTTATCCTACTTTTTATGCGCAGTACGAATACGACTACTATCATGATAAAAATAAGAATAACAATCAAAATGAGAGTGATGGCGAGTTTTCTATAGGTCTGAGCTATGATCCAGGAGCGGGTTTATCTAATCTGGCGCTGGCGCGGGCATCAGAGTCGCGAGTGAACAGTCTTGTACAGTCAAAAGAAGCATCAAGACGTTCAGTGCTTGAAACCATCCAAACTCAGTATCAGCAATTTGCCAGTGCCAAAGATCAAGAGCGCTCCTTGATCGCTGCAGTTGCAGGTGCGCAGATAGTAGTCAGCTCTTACCGTCGTCAGTTCATTGCTGGTCGTAAATCTTGGCTTGAAGTGCTCAATGCAGTACGTGAGCATTCTCAGTATCAGGCACAGTTGGTTGAAACCCGAACCTCTATCATTGCAGCTTATTATAAGCTGCAAGTTGATTTTGGTATGATGTCTTGGCAGAAGTTTGATCAAAGTCGTCAGCCAGAGCCCTTATTCCATCCGCTGGATCCTGTTAAAAAATGGCTGACCCGTCAAGATGTGGCAAGACAAGCGCCTGATCAGGCAGTCATTCAACCTATCGTTATGAAAGAAGAGGATAAAGGTATGGTAACTTATCCTATTAACGATCCTATCAGTGACGCTTTGAGTAATAACTATCTTAGCGATACCAGCACAGGCTTGCTAACAGATAGCCCTTAATCCTTTTGCTTTCTAAATCGTAAAACGTTTATGAATAAATAAGATGACTTTTATTCGCGTTACTTATCTATTTAACTACCTGTTAATCAGTAGGATATATTTATCATGAGTACACCTGTCCCAGCTTCGAGTGACCCTACATCTGACAGTGAGCTGACAGCAAATCCTACTTCAAGTTTATTGACACTTGATCCCGATGAGCAAACAAATGAGCAGGGGGCACAGTTGGCTGCTGCGCTACACACTTTGCTCACTCAGCAAGGGTATCCTGTTGATAGTGTGCGTCTTTACGGAGTGATACATCAGCAGACAGAGCTGACAAGACTGGCAAGTATTGTCAAGATATTGGAGCAGTTAGGAGTTGATCAGCTGCCAGAGGCTTTACCAATGCCAGATGCGGCATTTTTGCCTTTATTGGCTTTACATCCCGTCCAGGGATGGGGAGTAATTCATCAACAGACCCCGCAGGGGCTGTGGCAGTTTAGCCAGTCTGAGAAAATTAGTGTTCATCCAAGTGATGCGTTTACACAATTACTGCGTATTCGCTTAGAAAGCGAGCCCAGCAAGCGTAAACAGCTGTCTTTTGACCAACTATTAAAAAAAGATCTAAAAAACTATCGTGGTATTGTCGTTGAAGCGGTGGTAGCGTCATTTTTGATTAATATTTTAGCATTGGCAGTGTCGCTTTTTTCGATGCAGGTTTATGATCGTGTGATTCCAACCCGGAGTGAATACACTCTCATTATTTTAGCCAGTGGGGTGGGTCTCGTCATCTTATTTGAAACTTTTATGAAGTTTGCCCGATCCAAGATTATGGATAAAGTAGTGGTCAACTTAGATCAATACCTATCTCGCGAAGTTTTTCAACGCTTGCTGAATGTACGTATTGATCAGATGCCAGGTTCGGTAGGGTCGATGGCAGCGCAGCTACGCGGTTATGAGCAGGTGCGCGGATTCTATACCGCCAGTACGCTATTTGGTTTGGTTGATATACCGATGGCGATTATATTTGTGACGCTCATTGTCATTATTGGCAATCCGTTGGTAGCCCTAGTGCCTATTTTGGCTGCTGTTGTCGCAATTATAATAGGATTCAGTGCGCGCAAAAGAATCGATAGTATTGCGGCGGTTGGCGCGTCAGCTTCTTACCGTAAAACTGGTATCTTAGTTGAGACCGTAGAGGGCGTTGAAACGATAAAGGCTGGATCAGGCAACTGGAAGTTTTTGTCACGTTGGCTTGATGTGATGAGTATCACTACCAAAAACGATCTGGACATGAAACATGCCAATGATAACTTGAGTTTTTTGTCGCAGATGATACAGCAGACTAGCTATGTAGGCATTGTGATTGTTGGCTCGTTTGTCGTGATGTCAGGAGATATGACCATGGGTGGCTTGATTGCCTGCTCTATTTTAGGCGGTCGTATTCTAGCACCAATTATGGGTATTCCCAATCTACTGGTACAGCATTCACATGCCAAAGCAGCAAAGCTTAATATTGAGCAGCTGTTCTCGCTAGAACAAGATAACCACGGGGTCAGTCATCCGCTATCGCCCAGTCATATCTCGGGTAATTTTGACCTAGATAAGGTAACTTTTAACTATCAAAATAATGACCAGCCTGCATTGGCTATTAACAGACTTCAAATAAAGGCGGGCGAGCGCATCGCGGTTTTGGGGCCAATTGGTTCTGGTAAGTCGACTTTGTTAAAAGTGCTATCAGGATTGTATGCACCTACTCAAGGCCGAATATTATTAGATGGACTTGATATTCAACAGATTAGCCGCGAGTCTTTAAGCGCGCAAGTCGGCTATCTACAACAAGATCATCGTCTATTTGAAGGTACTTTACGGGAGAACTTATTGATTGGCCTACCAGCCCCAAGTGATGATGTCATGCGTGATGCACTCATAAAGACGGGGTTGATTAAGTTGGTTGCCAGCCACTCTAGTGGCTTAGACTTGCCGATCAGTGAAGGAGGTAAGGGGTTATCAGGTGGTCAAAAACAACTGGTGGCGTTTACTCGCTTAGTACTAACCAAGCCTTCCGTTTTGTTGATGGACGAGCCGACAGCCTCTATGGATAGTCGGCAAGAAGCTCAATGTATCGAAGTACTTAGCAAAAATTTTGGCAGGGAGCATACTCTAATTGTTGCTACCCATAAAATGCCACTATTACGCTTGGTCGATCGTATTATTATTATGGACAACCAACAAATAGTAATGGATGGGCCCAAAGAAAAAGTACTTGCACAGTTAAAAGGTAATGATGATCAAAAGAATACAAAGAGGACTTCAGTTAAGATTAGTAACCCTAAGACGCGCATAGTCAGTAAAGACACTTCAAGCATTGAGCTAAAAACCGATGATCAATCTCATCAAGATGATAACCTAGGGCCAAATAATGAATAACTACCAACATAAATCTCATGATCCTAAAATTGGACGTACACGGATTATTATTTGGGGCGCGCTGATTGGAATAATTGTGTTAGTTGTTTGGGCTTATTTCGCCCAAATTGACCAAGTGACACGTGCAACAGCAACGGTCATCGCTAGTGCGCGAACGCAGGATATTCAAGCGGTAGAGGGTGGGGTGCTGACTGAGATATTGGTTAAAGAAGGTGAGGAAGTCACTAAAGGGCAATTGGTTGTCACACTTGAAGAAGAGCGGGCACAAGCAGCAGTGGCCAATGCCAGCTCTAAAATAGCAGCGCTAAAGGCTAAGCTGGCGCGATTAGAGGCTGAAATATATGAGCGACCATTAAGATTTCCAGATGACATAAAAAGCTATAGTGAGTACGTCGGAAACCAAACCCAACTCTATAATCGTCGTCGACAAGCGATTGACCAAGATGTCAGCTCTTTACAAAAGATGATGGTACTGGCGCAGCAAGAGCTCAGCATGAATGAGCCGCTATTAGAATACGGTGATGTCAGTCAAGCTGATGTGATCAAATTGCGCAGACAAGTGGCTGAGATCCAAGCCCAAATCACCAACAAGCGTAATAAGTATTTTGAAGAAGCACAGTCAGAGATGACCAAAGCCCAAGAAGAGCTGGACACTGAGCTTGAGCAGCTGCGTGACCATTCACAAGTGTTAGAAGAAACCAAACTATTTGCACCGACAGATGGCAAGGTTAATAATATTTTGATTACCACTATCGGCGGCGTTGTGAAACCTGGCGAGGTTATTATGGAGATATTGCCGACCAGTAGTGATCTTATTGTTGAGGCCAAAGTCACCCCAGTGGATGTCGCTTATGTAAAAGAACAACAAGCAGCAACTGTTAAGCTTGATGCTTATGATTATTCTATTTTTGGTGCTATGAATGGCACAGTAACATACATCAGTCCTGATACATTGATGGAACAAACGCCCAAAGGAGAAGAGCCTTACTATCGTGTGCAAATAAAAATCACCGGTGCTGAGTTCGCTGAGCGTAGTGATGAGATTGTGATCAAACCAGGGATGACTGCTTCAGTGGATATCAAAGCACAAGAGCGTTCAGTCCTTTCATACTTAACCAAGCCTATTACTAAGACTTTCTCTGAAGGCCTAGGAGAGCGCTAAATATGTCCTAGCAAAATACGGCCATAATAAATAGCCAAAGAAAAACCTACGTAATGAATTGAACTGCCCCCCATAAGTTGGACACAACTTTTGGGGTTTATTTTATGCGTTACGATCTAGACTTTAAGATCAAAGTCATTGCATACTACAAAGAAGGACATAGTAGCAGTGCGACAGGTGAGAAGTTTGGACTTGATAACAAGATAGTATCTAAGTGGGTTCAGCAGTATCAACATGGCGGTATAGATGCCATCAAACCTAAAACCAGTAAAGCTAAATACAGTAGCGACTTTAAACATCAAGTACTAACCACCATGCTGACGCAAGGATTAAGTCAATCTGAGACGGCGCTGACATTCAATATCAGCTCACCAGCTCTTATCAGTCATTGGCATAAAGCTTATCGGCTCTACGGTATGTCTGGACTCACATCCAAATATAAAGGTAGTACTATGGCATCTCCTATCACAGACAAACCCGATGATGAAAAGACCCCAGCAGAGCTCAAGCGTGAACTGCAATATCTGCGTGCGGAGAACGCCTATCTAAAAAAGCTCGATGCCTTGCTTCGGGAAAAGGAACAAGCTGTCAAAAAGCAAGGCTCATCGAAGGATTAAGACTAAAGCACTCGTTATCTGACTTACTCACCATAGCAAAGCTTGCAAGGAGTAGTTTCTACTATCATAGAGCACAGCTTTGGAGTGAAGATAAATACGCTGATCTCAAGCAGCGTATCAGGGATATCTACCATCATCATAAAGGTCGGTATGGCTATCGTCGAATTACCCAAGCGCTTAAGAATGAGGGCCTAATTCACAACCATAAACTGATTGCACGGCTTATGAGTGAGCTTAAGCTGACTGCTAGAATCAGACAACAGAAGTATCGATCCTACAAAGGACAGTGCGGCGTCATAGCTAAGAATAGAGTCAAGCGCAAGTTCAGGGCGGGTGCGCCTAATCGCAGGTGGTTTACTGACATTACTGAGTTTAAAGTGGGCGAGGATAAGTTGTATCTGTCTCCTATACTAGATTGCTATAACAATGAGATCATCAGCTATACGCTCTCAAGACGACCGGTATATGACTTAGTGAAACAGATGCTAGATAGTGCACTTAAAGGCATACCTAAAAAGCGCAAGGAGTAGCTAACACTACATTCAGATCAAGGCTGGCATTATCAGATGAAGCCGTTTGCAAAGTCGCTTAAAGCGAATCATATTAAGCAAAGTATGAGCCGTAAGGGGAATTGCTTAGACAATGCATTGATGGAAGGCTTCTTCGGTACGCTGAAGTGTGAGACGATTTATATTGATAAACCTAAAACCGTTGAGGCTTTAGAGAAACAGATTCATGAGTATATTCATTACTATAATCATGAGCGTATTCAGCTTAAACTAAAAGGACTGAGCCCTGTACAGTACAGAACTCAGTCCTTAATATAAAATTAAACTGTCTAAGTTTAGGGGGTCAGTTCAAATTACGTAGGTTTTTCTCTATCTAATGGCAATAACTGTGATTGTTATTATTGATTAAAGCTCACAATTAACGCTGTACGTCTGACCATTGTCTGAAGTGATAGTCATCACACCAAAGTCAGCTTTAGTATGCCAGTCATAAGTTGTTTTAGGGTTAACGTTGTTGACATAACGAGCGCCAGAACCTGATACTGCTTGTTCCATCATGACTTCGGCGTTATTTAGGCCGACTTTAGGCAAAGTAACGTTTAGCTTTGCCGCTTGACCGCTCGCTGAGTAGGCAGCTGTAACCATACCATCATCTTCACAAGTAAAAGACTGAACCACTTGTTGGGCGTCAGTGCTTGGTGCGGTAGTAGTAGGTGCATTCGTTGCACAGGCTGCTAGTAATACTGCGAAAGGTGCTACGGCTAATAGTTTTTTCATAATGTTTTATTCCTCAAGTTGGTGGGTGAATGTTAGTTGTGACACCGAGCAATATGATACAACAGAAGATGTAATTTCATGTTGTGATTAGAGTTCATGAAGGTAATTTTTACGACCTTTTTCGTGAGTATCTTGTATACAGGAGTTACTACCTAGCGTGCGTTATTCTATTGAGTGCTAAACTCTAACGTGCAAGCTTTGATAGTCCATTTATGCTATTTAAATTGGTGCTTTTAAAGTTTTTTTATTTAAAATAAATACCAGTACTGCCCCTAAGATCACCGAGCTTGCTATTACAAACTCTAGAGTCAGCTGCTCAGACAAAAACACCACGCCTAATACCGCTGCAAGTACTGGCACGCAAAGTTGTACGATTGCCGCTTGCGTGTTTTTTAATAATGGCATGGCCATATACCAAATGCTATAACCAACCCCAGAAGCGATTGCCCCTGAGGCGCAAGCAAGTAATATGCCTTGCATGCTGATCTCTCCGAGCCTACTCATCGCTACTAATAAGAGTATAGGAACCGCTACAAGGCTTCTGATGAAGTTAAAACCAGTAGCGCGAAGAGGGGACACACAGGACTTACCGCGTATGCTATAGACTCCCCAGGCGCTACCGCTAATCGCCATGAGCGTCGCTGCTGATAATGAAGGCATCGCTGCCGAAGGTAGCATCAAATATATAAATCCTGCTACTGCTACTATAAATGCCAGCCACTGCAAGGCGCTTAACTGCTCTTTTTTATAAATGCCCCAACCAATCATGGTGAGCTGCACCGCTGAAAATAAAATGAGCGCGCCAGTACCCGTATCTAGCTCTACATAAGCGATTGAAAAACACAGCGCATAAATGACTAAGCTTGTGCTACTTAACCAACTGCCTTTTTCCTTTACAGTTGCACCATCAAGGCTACGGTTAAGCTTTAGATACTGTGTATGCACTGCGATGATAATACCAAGGCAGGCGGCAGCGCTTATTAGGCGAATAATGGTAAAATTCCATGCGTCTATATATCCTTCTGCTAAGGCCATTCTGCAAAATAGAGAGTTTGCGGCAAAAGCGATTAACGCAATGACCGTATAGAGCGTGGCTTTCAAAAGTAATTCCTAATAAGTTCTAAGCTGGGCTAAAAGTACCAGCCTACGCCAATAAAGTGAAAGAGTTGAAAGTGGCGCATGAATAAACCTTAATAATCATAATAAAAAATTGCCTAAGCAAAAATTGGTTAAATAACTGATAAATATTAAAACTATCTTAAAGCCTCAAGCCATTCAACCACTTGCCGAACTCGCTCATTTCTATCACCACCAATACGCCTAAATGTTTTATTATGAGTCTCTAGCTGACTGGCAAAATACGCACTCATCTCTTCACGCTCGTGAGGCGCATCACGCAAATCATCAGCGACCCAAGGCGTATCAACTTCGGTTAACAAAATCAAATCATAGTGATGCGCCAATGCTGCTTTTGTAAGCGCCTCAGGACAATCACCGTAATACCAATTGGAGTAGACCATCAGCTCAAACAGACTGGTATCACAAAACAAATATTTTTTTGGATTAGAGTCTTGTTCACTGCCAATACTACTGGGTTGAGTATTTTTAGTCGCTTGTTGAGCCAGTTCATTTTCTAGCTCTATTTGACCCTGCGCGATGGGCAATAAGTCGTCCCAAGTGCAAGTTGCTTGCTCACTATCCCATTTTGCTTGCAGATAAGTGCGCATATATTCTGGCACCCACGGGCTCCTAAAGTGCGCTGATAAGTCACGGCACAAGGTCGTCTTACCAGTGCTTTCTGCACCTAACACAGCGACTTTGAAAACTGACTTAGGCGTATGCTGCGTGAGATTGAATGCGGTAGCGTCGTTGCCATTCATAATATGCCCAGATTGCGATGAGGGTGAATACTACATACTGTAGTGCGGTGAAAGTAAGGCCCTTATAAAAATATAATGGCACTGAAATGGCATCGGCGACTATCCATAACAACCAATGCTCGATTTTGCGGCTGGCCATCAGCCACATGGCGATCAAAAACAGCGCCGTGGTCAGCATATCGGTGTAATCGATCCAAGTAAACAAATGCAGTCCCATTACAGCACCGTCGAAACTGAAGTTATTATTAATCACTGGACGGAAATAATAAACCAGTGCCACAAAGCTGACAGTTGCGATAGATAATAGCGCCATTGTCGGTATATCACTAGCCTCAATATGTTCAATATCTATGTCATTTGAATTGGCGTTGCTATTGTCTTTATTATGCTCAAGGCTGTTATTTGTGTTGGTTTTATTCTTTGTCCAATTAAACCAACCATACAGACCCATCACGGTATAATAAGCGTTGATAAACATATCGCCAAACAACTGCCATTTCCAAAGTAAATACACAAAGATGGCAGTACTGACTAGGCCAATAGGGAAGACCAATACATTGAGTTTGCGGGCGAGTAAGACGCTAGTGACACCAAAGACAACGCCAATCAATTCAAGTATGATGAATAGGGTTGGGTAGTCGGCGTATTGTCCAAACAGCCAGTCTATAAGTCCTGTCACAATGCCTCCAGTTGGTTATTATTATGATTGGTCGTATGTAAAGTTTGCATGAGGTTTATTATATAGCAGCACTAAACCAAATGAGCCAGAATTCATAAGTTTTCGCTCAGACTTTGATTATTTGTAACAAGGTATTAGAAAAATAATTATATTCAGGCATAATAAGGCATTGTTTTTAAGTTTACAGTTATGCACCGAAAGTAAACGACACTTACTTCTTACCTTTTATGCTTAATCACTAAGCGCAACAGTAGTAGACAAGGAAGCTTATCATGACGACTTGTATTACCGGCACCGGCCTGTACATCCCCCCTTATAGCATCAGCAATGAAGAGCTGGTGGAATCATTCAACCAATATGTTGATAATTATAACGAACAGCATGCTGACGAGATAGCAGCAGAGACGGTGACTGCACTTGAGCACTCCTCAGCGGCATTTATCGAAAAAGTCTCTGGCATTAAATCGCGCTACGTGATGGAAAAAGACGGCATCCTAAATCCTGAAATCATGGCGCCAGTCATTGCCTATCGTAATCTGGGTGAAGAGCTGTCTGTCATGGCCGAGATGGGTGCTGCTGCGCTGAAAGACGCGCTTGCTGATGCCGGTCTTGAAGCCAACGACTTAGACGGTATTATTCTTGCCTGTTCGAACTTCCAGCGTACTTATCCTGCCGTCTCTATCGAGATTCAGAATGAAATCGGTATGGTTGGTGGTTTTGCCTATGACATGAACGTTGCCTGTAGTGCGGCTACTTTTGGTCTATCACAAGCACATGGCTCAATTGTATCTGGTCTTGCCAAACGTGTCGCTGTGGTCAACGTCGAAATCACGTCAGCGCATCTAAACTGGCGTAACCGTGACAGCCATTTCATCTTTGGTGATGTCGCAACGGCTTGTATCGTAGAAGAGTTGGATACACCAAAAGGTTATGAAATCGTAAACTGTAAGCTGTTTACTGAATTCTCTACCAATATCAAAAACGAATACGGTTTTATGGATCGCTCAGAGTTCTTGGCAGCCGAAACGCAAATGTATCCGGATATCAAAGAGCCCGTCACGGATAAGCTGTTTTTACAAAATGGCCGTAAAGTATTCCGTGAAGTCTGTCCAAAAGTGTCCGAAATTATCCTTGAGCACTTAAAAGAAAATGATATCCAGTCGGATGAAGTCAAGATGATGTGGCTACACCAAGCCAATGCCAATATGCTCGACTTAATCTTGCGTACGGTCATGGGTAAAGAGGCGGATAAAGGCATCGTGCCAAGCGTCATTGACGAGTTTGCCAATACCAGCTCTGCCAGTCCTATGATTGTCTTCCATCGTTATAAAGATGAGCTAGTATCAGGTGACTTGGGTGTAATCTGCTCATTTGGGGCTGGTTACTCTATTGGTTCAGTATTGGTACGTAAAGTTTAATATTTAACTAGAGTCTGTTGTCATTATAAAAATAGCCAAGAGAAATCTTGGCTATTTTTTATGATATTTCTTAAAATATGACAAGTTTAGAGAATATTTAAAGAATATTGAGAGAGGTATGCTGATATAAGCGTTAAGATTACGCACTGGTTTTAATTTACCCCTAAAAATTTGCTATAATCTCGGTCTTATTTTCCTCATTTAGATAAAAGCCCTTTTATGAAAGAATCCTTGCGCTTACGCTTAGACCAGATGGTAGACCGCTACGAAGAGGTTACCGCCTTATTGTCCGATCCTGGTGTCATCAGCGATAATAATAAATTCCGTGAGCTGTCGGTTGAACACAGCGACTTGATGGACATCACTACTTTATGGCAAAACTATGTGCGTGCTGAAACGGATCAAGCCGATGCCGAGAGTATGCTGGCCGATGCATCAGATCCAGAAATGAAGGAGATGATGCAGGAAGAGATTGACAGCGCCCGCGAAGCTATCTTAGAGATGGAAGAAGCGCTCAACGTCATGATGTTGCCAAAAGATCCGAATGATAAAGTGCCTGCTTTTTTGGAGATTCGTGCGGGCACTGGCGGTGATGAAGCGGCGATATTCTCAGGTGATCTGTTCCGTATGTATCAGAAATACGCACAGACGCAAGGGTGGACGATAGAGATACTATCCGCCAACGAAGGCGAGCATGGCGGTTATAAAGAGATCATCAGCCGTATATCGGGTAACAGCGTTTATGGTCGCTTGAAGTTTGAGTCTGGTGCGCATCGTGTTCAACGTGTCCCAGATACAGAAAGCCAAGGCCGCGTACATACCTCTGCTTGTACCGTGGCAGTGATGCCAGAAGTTGAGATTGATGATACAGTAGAGCTCAATCCTGCCGACATCAAGATGGATACCTTCCGCTCAAGCGGCGCCGGTGGTCAGCACGTTAACACCACAGACTCTGCGGTGCGTTTGACTCACATTCCAACAGGTACGGTGGTTGAGTGTCAGCAAGAGCGTAGTCAGCACAAAAACCGTGACAAAGCGATGAAAATGCTGGTCTCAAAGATTCAGCAAGCCAAAGTACAAGCGCAGGTCGATGTGGCAGATTCTATACGCCGCGACTTAGTGGGTAGTGGTGATCGTTCAGAACGTATCCGTACTTATAACTTCCCCCAAGGTCGCATGACTGATCATCGTATCAACCTAACGCTGTATAAGCTTGATTCCATTATGGAAGGTGACTTAGACGAGCTGCTAGATGCTCTATTACGTGAGCACCAAGCGGACTTGATGGCAAGCATCGGTGGTGGAGATTAGTAGAGCCCGTAGGCTACGTAGGTGTCAGTAGCTACAACAACAAGCTACTTATTATTAATCTAAATTTATTATTTTACTTTATTCATCGAATTATCTAACAATTTTGAGAATTTTATGTCAAAGCCCAACAATCAAAATCAAAATCAAAATCAGAACCAAGAACAAGCCCCAACTGTCGAGGAAGCCAATGAGCTTATCGCCCAACTACAAGCGAAGCTAGATGACATCAAAGCTTCAGGCAAACAGCCATATCCAAACGATTTTAAGCGTACTGATTTTGCCCAAGATCTGCAAACTGCCTTTGAAGGCGTCCCAAAGCAAGAAATTGAAGATAATGCTGCCAAAGGTGAAAAGACACAGGTCAATGTGGCTGGTCGCGTCATGCTCAACCGCGGTGCATTTATTGTCATTCAAGATATGACAGGTCGTATCCAGCTGTACGTTGCACGTAAAGAGCTAGATGAAGAGACGCTTGCTAGCATTAAGTCACTAGACTTAGGAGATGTGGTTGGCGTATCGGGTTATATTGGTCGCTCAGGTAAAGGTGATCTTTATGTCCACATTGAAGAGTTTCAATTATTAACCAAAGCCCTGCGCCCAATGCCAAATAAGTTCCATGGCTTGGCAGATGTGGAAGCGCGTTATCGTAATCGCCATCTGGACTTGATGACTAACGAATCTACTCGTGATACTTTTGTTGTGCGCAGCCAAGTGATCAGCGGTATTCGCAAGTTTATGCTGAATGAGCGTTTTATGGAAGTCGAAACGCCGATGATGCATCCTATCCCTGGTGGGGCGGTGGCGCGTCCGTTTGTAACCCATCACAATGCACTAGATATGCCGCTATATCTGCGTATCGCGCCTGAGTTGTATCTAAAACGCTTGGTCATTGGTGGTTTTGAAAAAGTATTTGAGATCAACCGCAGTTTCCGTAATGAAGGTGTATCCACGCGCCATAACCCTGAATTCACCATGATTGAGTTTTATCAAGCGTATGCTGATTATCATGATTTGATGGATTTGACCGAACGCTTATTCAATCAATTAGCGATGGATATTTTGGGCACGACTGAACTGACGTATCAAGGTGAGAGCATCAGTCTAAAAGCACCATTTGCGCGCATAACGATGACTGAGGCTATCGAAAAGTACGCCGAAGACTTTGATATGTCACGCATTGATGACCGAGAGTACTTAGCTGACTATGTCGCCAATACACTTAAGCAGCCAGTAAATGATGTCTTTGGCGTTGGTAAGTTAATCACTATCATATTTGAAGAGACAGCTGAGCATCAATTACGTCAGCCAACCTTTATCACTGAATACCCAGCTGAGACGTCACCGCTGGCACGCCGCAACGACGACAATCCTGAAATCACGGATCGTTTTGAGCTGTTTATTGGCGGTCGTGAATTGGCCAATGGCTTTAGTGAGTTAAATGACCCTGCTGATCAGGCGGAGCGCTTCCGTGATCAAGTCGCTGAAAAAGATGCAGGTGATGTAGAGGCCATGCACTTTGATGAAGAGTATATCGAAGCCTTGTCTTATGGTTTACCACCAACGGCAGGTGAGGGTATCGGCATCGATCGCTTGGTTATGTTATTCACTGACTCTGCCAGTATTCGTGATGTTATTTTATTCCCGCATATGCGCCGCAAGACTGATTAAGTGGGAGTCAATCTTTGAGTAAGGCTACTTATAATAAAGCCACTTATTGAGCGTACTATCAGTCACTGTTAAATCGGTAAGAAGCCAGACGAATGCGCTGGCTTTTTGCTACAATGAATAATCAAAACCTCACTTCAAACAAGTACTTCAAGCCACTTGGCATAATGGATAGATATGACGCAGCAATATCAAGTCTTAGCGCGTAAATACCGACCCAAAAACTTCCATGAGTTAATCGGGCAAACGCATGTCTCTCAGGCGTTAATCAACGCGATTGATTATAACCGACTGCATCATGCTTATCTGTTTACTGGTACACGCGGTGTTGGTAAGACCACCATTGCTCGCATCTTAGCGAAGTGTCTGAACTGCGATACTGGTGTGACCAGCACGCCGTGCGGTGTCTGTGATAACTGTGTGTCGATTGATCAAGGTCGCTTTATCGATTTGATCGAAATTGATGCCGCCTCGCGTACCAAGGTTGAAGACACGCGTGAGCTGCTTGATAATGTCCCTTATGCGCCAAGCCAAGGCCGCTATAAAGTGTATCTTATTGATGAAGTGCATATGCTATCGACGCATAGCTTTAACGCGCTCCTCAAAACCTTAGAAGAGCCGCCTGAGCATGTCAAATTCTTACTCGCGACCACTGATCCACAAAAGCTGCCGATTACCATTATCTCGCGCTGCTTACAGTTTGTGCTGCGTCCTTTACCGCAAACCTTGCTTAGTGAACATTTGGCCAATATTTTAACCCAAGAGCAGGTGGGCTTCACGCAGCCTGCACTTTGGCAGCTAGCAAGTGCTGCCAAGGGCTCGGTTCGTGATGCACTGTCATTAACAGATCAGGCGATTGCTTTTGGTCAAGGTGGATTAGATGATGTGACGGTCAATGCTATGCTTGGCTTGATCGACGCTGCTGATTTGGTCAGTTTGATCACAGACATTTATAATCATGATAAGCCTGCTGTTGCCGCCCATATCGAGCAGATGCGTGCACAAATGGTCGATGCGACCAGCATGTTTGATGGGTTGGCTGAGCTACTTCACCAATTGGCATTGGCTCAGTTATTACCTGAGGTTGCTTTGAATGTGAACGAAGCGCAAGCGCAGGATATTAATACGCTTGCCCAGCACATAAGCCCTGACGTCTTACAGTTATATTATGAGATTGTGATACAAGCACGAGAAGGCATCAAGCTTGCTAGTACTCCCATGCAAGCGCTTGAAATGTGTATTCTACGCCTACTCGCATTTCGCCCGTTACCGACCAATGAAATATTAGCTGAGGCACCTGCCACCACGGCCACGGCGACATCAACTGCACCTATAGAAAACACTTCCTCTACTGAGCCTGCAAAAGTCTCTGGACACATGGAATCGCAAGCGCCGGCGCAGACTTATGACATTGATTATCAAAACCAAAGTAAAATAGAAAATTCAACAAGTTATTACGCTGATATTGAGCCAGTTCTAGACGACAGTCGTAGCGACATTGATGAGTTGCCAACGTTAATTAATAACAGCGCGCCTGAACCGATTGTTGAGCCTGAACCGATTGTTGAGCCTGAACCGATTGTTGAGCCTGAACCTGATTGTTGAGCCTGAACCGATTGTTGAGCCTGAACCGATTGTTGAGCCTGAACCGATTGTTGAGCCTGAACCGATTGTTGAGCCTGAACCGATTGTTGAGCCTGAACCGATTGTTGAGCCTGAAGCGATTGTTGAGCCTGAACCGATTGTTGAGCCTGAACCGATTGTTGAGCCTGAACCGATTGTTGAGCCTGAACCGATTGTTGAGCCGAGTCGAAATGATTCTCAATTAATATCACAGTCGAATGATCCGCGTGTACTACTACGTTGTCCACCGCAAGATCTAACGGGGGAATGGACGCCAGAAAAGTGGGACTACTGGTTACAAACTGCTCGTGAGGCAGGTAGCCTCGCAACAGATGAGCTGGCTCTGGCGCGTCAAGGCATGATGAGTGGTAGTTGTAATGGTAAATCCGTCTTTGTGACCGCTGTAGATAGCAAACACTTACAAACCACCTTTGAAGCATTGGCTGAAAAGTTGCAGCACCAGTTCCCGCAAGCGGAGATTGCTTTACAAGTAGATGGTAGCGTGATGCAAGATGAAAATAAGACTCCTGAGCGCCGCCAGCGTCAAAGGGTAGCACAAGCTTCTTCAGTGGCAGAAACGATGTTACTTGAGTCACCAGTGATGCAGTATTTGCTGAGCCGTGGAGAAGGGAAAATGGGTAAGGTTAAGTTAACTTAAACAATTGAGGGAAAATTGGTTCTATGCCTTAGTAAAAACACTCAAGGTAGTATTGAATAATGGTTTTTTACCGTAATTCATTGATGTTATTGAGTATTAATAAAGTATGGTTTGCGTAGTGATTTGTGGAATGGCTATATACTCCGCTATAATAGTTAAGTTATATTAAAAAATGAAATTAGCTGAAAACAGCTTAGGTGAAACTATGTTAGATAATTTACGCGGTATGGCCGTGTTCGCCAGCGTGGTCGGACACGGTTCTTTTAGTGGCTCAGCTCGTGAGCTTGGTATTACAACCAGTGCAGTTAGCCAACAGATTCGATCGTTAGAAAATGAGCTGGGCGTGGTGCTATTGCACCGTTCTACTCGTAAGCTAAGTCTAACCGAAGCCGGCGCGAGTTTTTATGAAGCGGCAAAAGATGTGGTCAGCGCTGCTGAGCAGGGTCGAATTAAGGTCAACCAGTTGCGTGATGAGTTAGCGGGCAGTCTACGTATCGCTACTACCCCTGAGCTAGGTGTCAATCATATTTTACCCGCCTTATCCACTTGGATGGCGGCACATGATGATTTAAGTATTACTTTTTTGGCAGACAACCACTATGTTGATTTGATCGATGAGCGTATTGATATCGCCATTCGTATGAGCCCTAGCATTAATGATCTAACATTGAGTAATCATCCCCTGTCTGATGTGCGTCAAGTGCTAGTGGCTTCACCGCAATATCTGCGCCATCACAAAAAACTCGAGTCTCCCAAAGACTTAAATGAACATCAGCTCATTTGTATCGAAATCATGAAAGACTCCAACCAACTGGATTTCATCCAAACCGAAACCGGTAAAAAAACACGGTTAAAAATGACATCACGTATCCATACCAATAATGTATTCATGGCGACGACTTTGGCCAAAGAAGGTCATGGTGTAGTCAGAATGATGGAAATGGACATCAAAAAAGAGCTTGATAAAGGTGATTTGGTTGAGGTGCTCACGGGCTACCAATTACCAAGCTTTGTTCTATATGCCGTAACCTTGAACCGTGAGCAGCAACCTGCAAAAGTTACGCGCTGTTTAGAGGTATTAAAAAAATACTTTCATGCTGGTTAATTATCCAGAGCAAAATATAAAAGCTATTATGCATAACTAAAAACCTCCAGATTTTTTATCTGGAGGTTTTTTTAACTGCAGTTTTGGATAGTCAGTATTGAGCGTTCTAAGCGTTGACACTTATACTAAAAAACTAAAAACAGCGGCTAAAACAAGGGGTTTAATAAGTTTAATAACCGTTCGACGACTTGCTCGCTTTCGTTACGCTTCATATTTAATGGCGGCAGTAAGCGCACAACATGTCCGCCAGTGACGTTAATGATGAGATTTTGCTCATCGCGTGCACGGTCCACCAACTTACTGCAGTCGATAGACTCAGGTAGGGCGATACCTATCATCATCCCAGCCCCACGACTACTGACCCCATGCGCTTGCAGTTTGTCTGTTATGCTATCACGGATGAACTGCCCCTCAGTGACAGCATTGCTCATGATATCGCTGTTAGCCAATACTTCATAAACACTATGTACTACGCGGCTTGCAAGTGGCGTACCGCCATAAGTAGAGCCGTGGCTGCCGGCACCAAACAAACCATTGGCGCGGCCACGAACCATACAGGCACCGACAGGAAAGCCATTACCAAGGCCTTTTGCAGTCGTTAAGACATCGGGACGGGCGTTGCTGTGCTGATAAGCGAAATATTTCCCTGTGCGACCATTCCCAGTTTGCACTTCGTCGAGCATAAATAGCCAGTTATGCGCGTCACATTCAGCTTGTAGCTCTTCCAAATAGGCAAAGCCATTGATCGCTGTATTCAGTCCACCTTCACCCTGAATAGGCTCTACAAACAGCGCACAGATATCATCGTGATCGGCGGCAGCTTGCTTAACGGCTGCAATATCACCAAAAGTCACACGGATAAAATCATCATCTAACGTAAAGAAACCCTCGCGTGCTTTAGGGTTGGCAGTCGCTGATACTGATAATAGCGTGCGACCATGAAAGGACTGCTCCATGACAATGACTTTAGGGCGCTTAAAGCCTTGTTGGTAGGCATATAAGCGTGCCATTTTTAGTGCCGCTTCATTGGCCTCGGCGCCGCTATTGGCAAAAAATACGCTATCCATGCCAGCGGCAGTACAAAGTGATGCGCCAGCACGCTCTTGCCACTCTATGCCGAATAAGTTGCTGGTATGGACTAAAGTAGCTGCTTGCTGCTGAATGGCCTCAGTGATTTGCGGATGGCAATGTCCAAGACCGCATACAGCGATGCCTGTTAGCGCGTCTAGATAGGGCGTATCATCTTTGGTATATAACCAACTGCCTAAGCCGCGGGTGAAGCTAATCGGTTGACGATTATAAGTAGGCATCAGATAAGTGGCTGACATACGGACATCCTTAGCGTGTTAAATAAATCAATGAAGTAAAGACATATTAGAGAAGATAGAGTTATAAGAGGTTCTCAGTATTAGGTTACAACTCGTCAGAAAACGGTGTTGTCTCAGCAGGGACACTATATTCTTCATTTGCCCAAGCACCTAAATCAATCAGTTTGCAGCGATCACTACAAAACGGCTTATATTTATTATCCTGCCACGCAGTGAGAGTGCCACAGTTTGGGCATGGGTAGGTTTTGGGTGCGGAATTGGGAGTAGGTTCTGTCATAGTAAAGTGAGGTTGCCCTAATGATATCAATATTGTATTGAGGAGAGTGTTATCAATGAATGAGAGCGGTTATAATAGCACGCAGTGGCTAAAAGACAAATACAAGTCCATATACATGTAAAAAATGACGATAAAACATCCATCTACTAAGTAAAATAGCCTAAGCAATTATCGTCTAACTAAAAAACTAAAATATAAACCAAATAGAGTAATCCATGAACCAAACAGAACCCTATTCCCATAATCAAAAAAGAGCTTTTCAGCCTGAAAAACTTTCAGCACCACGTAATTTTAGCATTCCAAAAATTATTCAAAGTGATAATAAACTACCATTGATACTTGAGATTGGTGCAGGGAAGGGCAAGCATGCATTAAGCTTTTCCGCAGAAAACCCTGACAAGCATCTAATTGCTATTGAGCGTACACGCAATAAGTTCGAAGCTTTTACCAAGCTATTTAACCAACAGTCGCTTGACAATTTGACTCCTATCCATGCAGATGCGATCGCGTGGACGGTATACGCTATCCCTCCTAGCAGTCTCGCCAGCATATATATCTTATATCCCAACCCTGAGCAGCATAACCCTAATCAGCAATGGTTAAACATGCCGTTTTTTGAGTTTTTATTATCACGCTTGCAAACAGGAGGGGAGATTGTATTGGCCACTAATATCGAGGCTTATATGGACAATGCAGAGCAGCAAACTTCGAGTCTTTGGCAGCTACCACATGAGCGGCAAGTAGTAGCAGCGGAGAGTCAACGTACTCATTTTGAAGTGAAGTATCTGGCTCGTGGAGAACGCTGTTGGCAGCTAACCATGACAAAACCACAAGGCTATAGAACCAGATTTGATAGTTGGCATGCGCCTGCTGTTGATAAAGATATTAAATAAATAGCCTAAGCAAAAATAATTGTCAAAATTAAAACCGCTACAAAAGAGCGGTTCCAAAATTTAAGTACTTTTATAGATTCATAAAAAAGGCTTTACTAGTTTTTCAGAGTCAGTATGAGCATTCACTACCGTTAAGAATGTGTAAGCACCGATAAACTTACGGCTAATAAACATAAACTCTTTCGGAGGCAAATTAAATTCAAAAGACTGCACTGCTTTGGTAGCACTTGCCGATATACGAGAATGTAGTTTACTGTTTGCCCAGATATAACGGTTTTGTGAATCCAAGCAGTCTGCTGGAATGTCTGGATTTGAGTCAGGATGACTAAATGGCTCGGTAGCAAGTAAGAACAAAGAGGCAATATCAGAGCGCACTTTGTCACTCATCGTATCGAAAAATTCATAACCCGTCATACTTTTCATCATTGCTTGATGATCATGATGATAGCCTGCACGTAGGAGGTTATGTGCAATTGTTAGAAGACCATCATCAAACTGACGAATAGCACCAAAATCTAACAATACCAGTTTATCTATCTCATTTTCATTATCGCTAATGCGCACCAAGTAATTTCCAAAGTTTGGGTCGGTCTGCATCTCGCCCCAGACAAAAATCTCTCGCATCATGATCTCGATTGCCGCTTGACCAATAGCATTTTGACGTTCATGCGGTAATAGCTGAAGTGCTTCGGAGGTGACAGAGACACCAGGCTCATAGGTCATGCATAGCAAGCGCTTACTTGAGTACTGACGATTAACTTTTGGCACGATATAACGTGGATCATCTATCAAGCGCTCATAAAAGCGTTCAGTCGTATTTGCTTCCGCATCATAATCAACCTCGTGGTGGAGTAGGTCGCGGATTTCTTCGAACCAAGTATCCAGCGCACGTGTTTGCGGCACCATATTGCTTACCTTAAGTAAGCGTTTAAATAAGGCAAGATCGGAGTCGATAGCTTCTGCAACGCCCGGATATTGAATTTTTAATACGACTTCTTCACCAGTAGCAATGACAGTTGCACGATGCACTTGGGCGAGGGAGGCGGTACCAATAGGTACAGGATCGACTTCAAGTTCATCGAGTTTTTCTCTCAGAGTGCGGCGCAACGTCTGTTCGATTTTTGGCCAGCTGAGAGTGGCAGTGTCATCGTTGAGTGCTTGTAGTGCACGAGTGATTTCAGGTGGCAATACATGCTCACCATATAGTGCCAGCATTTGGCCAATCTTTACCACTGAGCCTTTTAACTTACCAAGCTCTTCTACGACATAATTTGCCTGCGCCTCCATAAACTCTTGGTTGCGCTTTGAGCGAGTGTCTTTATCTAAGAATATGCCAGACATACTGTTACCCGCCCAACGTCGGCCGATATTGAGAGATGTCTTAGCGATTGACAGTCGACGCTCAAACCCAGAAGTTTTTAGGTTGTCAATTGACTGCTTATTATTAGAAGGTTTAGATGTATTTTGTGCCATAGATATAACCATTCATCAGTTGCAACTGATTTGCGGGTTGAAGACCAACAATACAAGAGATATGTAATGTCAGAATACAAAATCGTAATGACTCGTAGGTCATAGTACGAATGATGGTATTACGGTATCAAAGCAGATGCATTAAAGCTCTTCATTTATCGTAATATTTTTTACGGTAGTAATGTACTGTTCTAAAGCGACTGTATTAAGTAGTAAGGAGCACCGGAGCACCCCAGTCTTTATCAAAACTGGGGTTTATCTATAGAGTTTATCAGAGAACCAAGGGCTTTGTCCCAGTAGTGTTTAGCCTTAAGAGTCTTTACGAGCAATCGCGTGGTGCCCGATGTCGCGGCGATACTGTGCTCCATCAAAACTAATCGCAGCAGTAACCGCTAAAGCCGCTTGTTGTGCACCCAAGATACTATCCGCAAGGGCAGTGACGCAAAGCACGCGCCCACCATCGGTGACGACTTCTTTAGGATGGCTGGTGCTGGTATCCGCGTCAAAACTATCATGAGTAAACGCAGTACCTGCATGAAAGACCTTGACTGCTGAAGTGTCATGAGGATCTAACTCTGGCAGACCAGTAATGACATCACCTTTAGAGGAGGTCTCGGGATAGCCTTTCGATGCCATGACGATACCAAGGGCGGGGCGCGCATCCCAGTCTGCTTGACTTGGCAGCTCGCCTGCGAGACCTTTAGCAACCAACTCGACCATCGACGATTGCAAACGCATCAAAATAGGCTGCGTCTCTGGGTCGCCAAAACGGCAGTTAAACTCAATCACGTAAGGGTCGCCTGCTTTATCAATCATCAAGCCTGCATATAAAAACCCAGTGTAAGGGTGACCAGCAGCATTCATCGCATTAACAACTGGCTGAATCACTTGTGCCATCACTTTATCATGAACGTCTTGAGTGACCACTGGTGCAGGAGAATAAGCGCCCATACCGCCGGTGTTCGGGCCTGTATCGCCTTCATAAGCACGTTTATGATCTTGGCTGGTCGCCATGGGTAAGATGTTATTGCCATCAACCATGCAAATAAAGCTGGCTTCTTCGCCTTCTAAGAATTGCTCAATGACCACACGGCTACCAGCATCACCGAATTTATTGTCTGCAAGCATGTCATCGATTGCTGCATGTGCTTGTTCAATGGTCTCAGCAACGATCACGCCTTTCCCTGCTGCCAGTCCATCAGCTTTGATAACGATAGGTGCGCCTTGCTCGTCAATATAAGCTTTGGCGCTTGTAGCGTCTGTGAATCCTTGATAGGCAGACGTTGGGATATTATGCTCTGCCATGAATTCTTTGGCAAAAGTCTTAGAGCCTTCGAGTTGTGCGCAATACGCTGTTGGCCCCCATGCTTTGATACCAGCAGCACGGCAAGCATCGATGATACCAGTGACCAATGGCGCCTCAGGACCTACGATGACCATGTCAATGGCATTGTTTTGGCAAAACTCGATGACAGCGCTGTGCTCACCATTGGTATCTTGCAAGATAACATTCTGGCATTTAGGTTCAAGGGCAGTGCCAGCATTACCAGGCGCGACGTAGACATTTTTTACAGAATCATCTTTGGCACACTGCCATGCCAGCGCGTGTTCGCGACCACCTGAGCCAATCACCAAAATATTCATCATACGTTTTGCCCTTAGTATTAATAGTATTAAGCGTTAATAGTAAATCTTTAAGCACTGTTAAATATAGTGCCGTATTCTAACAAAAAAAGCGCAGCGATTGCCATGAGTATCCACTTGCCAGCACTGAATAGTGACGATAAAAAACAACCGACCGCTTTGCTATCTTGTTTTTGGCCCATTATTAGCAATTATTAGACTGTCATCGGTATAGGGATAATCATATCCCAACAATCAGCCAATAAAACTATCTAATAAATGTTGGGTAATAGCGTAAACTGTTTATATGAGTGAAGTATTTAAGTGAGCAATCAACTAGGGTCTGTTGCAGTAATAGACACTAAATTAATAATAATTCATGAAATAAATTTTTACACTTTAGCTATTCGTTCAGGTGCGTTACACTCTTATAGATTGATGGGCTAATGGCACTCAAAACCTAGGTTGCAAAGTCATCTACTAATCTAGATGCATCATTAAAAGGGAAGAGATGGAGGGTTGTGACTCAAATTAATCTAGTGTTGACCTGCTAGAGAAACATACCGTTTAAAAACATCAATAATTGCAATAAAGATTAAACTGATTTTATTTTAAATACCAAACCTATAAAAAGGACAGAAAGTTATGCATAACTCTCTTGGAATCACGGAAGAACGCATTGGCCAGATTAGCGATATTGCCACTAACTATGTACAAACGGATCAATCATTGCTTGAGCGTTTTATTCATAGCTATTATGAGCTACTCCATAATGAGGTAGCTGCTGCGATTAGTAACGCCGACTTAGCAGGCATGGCGTTACATCATTTCACGCTACTAAAAGCCTATGATGGCAATAAACCCGTACTCGCTATTTTTAACCCTGTCGCCGAAGAACATCATTTTCACAGCTCACACAGTGTTATCCAGATGGTTGCGTATGATCGCCCATTTTTGGTAGATACTATGCTTATGAGTTTGGAAGCTCAGGGCATTGATGTACACCGCATTTATAATACGATTGTCAGTGTAGAGCGCAATGAAGATGGCAGTCTTGCAAAAATTGATAGTGCGAGTGAAAGCGCTACCTCTCATATGTCGCTGATTCATTGTGAGATTGCTTATCAAGACACTGAGGAATTGGCAACACTATATCAAATATTGTTAGACAAAGTGGATACACTCGATACCGTAGTCGGTGATTGGAAACAGATGCGGTCGCGTTTGATTGAAATCAAATCTGAGTTATCACAGCAGCCATTGCCTGAAGTGTTTTATCCACAGCAAGAAATACAAGCATTTTTAGACTGGATATTAGATGATCACTTTATCTTTTTGGGATACCGTGAATATCGCTTAGAAAATGGCAAAAAAGTAGCGTTAGATAGTGAAGATGCTGATCTGGACTTATATGCCATTGGTAACAGTGGTCTGGGTTTATTGCGCGGCGCAGCAGAGGACACACTATCAGAGAGCTTCAATAAACTTCCTAAAAACCTCAAGCAACTGCTCACTGAACCACGGGTATTGATGCTCTCGAAATCAAGTCGTGTTTCACCCGTGCATCGCTCCGTCTATATGGACTTTTTGGGTATTCATAAGTTTGATGAAAATGGCGATCTGGTCGGCGAATGTCGCTTTATTGGCTTATTGACCTCACAAGCCTATCAATTGCGCGTGCAAGAAATCCCGCTGTTGCGTGAAAAAGCCAACAAAATAATGGCGATGGCAAAGCTGCCAAGTGAAGGTCATGCTTATTATAAAATGATGCATGTAATCAACACTTTGCCACGTGATGACTTGTTTCAAGCCAGCGTTGAAGAGCTGTATCCTATGGTGTCGGGAATCAGCCAATTACAAGACAAGAAGAGCTTGCGCTTATTCAGCCGTATTGACCATTATCAGCGTTTTGTCTCCTGTTTGGTATATATTCCACGCGATAAATTCAATACTGAACTGCGACTCAAAGTACAAGAGGTACTAAAGGAAGCTTACGGCGGCACTTCATCTGGCTTTACCACCGAATTTAATGAATCTGAGCATGCCCGCGTCCATGTCCATGTACGTACAGTACCTGGTCAAATAAACGAGGTAGACACCGCTGTGCTTGAAGCCAAGCTCTCTGCACTGATGGAATCTTGGTCTGATCACTATCAGCGTATGCTGCTAGACAATGTCGGCGAGCAACAAGCCAATACCTTAAAGCGTCAATTTTTAGAGTATATTCCAGCTGCTTATGAAGAACGTTTTGATGCGCGTTCTGCTGTCGAGGACACCAAGCGTCTGGCCGCTTTGAGTGATGAGCAGCCGATGAACTGGCATTTGTATCGCTCTACAGGGGATGCTGGCAATAAATTGCATTTAAAGCTATATGGCCGCGAGCAACCCACCATATTGTCTAAAGTATTACCCATACTTGAAAACTTCGGGGTGTCGGTGATCTCAGCACAAACTTATGAGTTTGATCTGCCAGAGCAGCCCATTTGGATGCAAGAGTATGAATTAATATTGGAGAATGTCGAAACGGTCAATATGCAAGTGGTAGGCAGTCAGTTTGAAGACAGTCTCAAGCAGATTTGGGCGGGACGTGTTGAAAACGATAGTTTTAATGAGCTGATACTTACGACCCAACTAGGTACTTATGATGTAGTGGTGCTGCGGGCGTTGTCGCGTTATATGGTACAAGCACGAGCGCCATTCTCTAGCACTTATATTCAGCAAACTGTCGCAAAAAATAGCACTATAAGTGTGGCGCTGTCTGAATTATTTGATGCGCGTATGAATCCTGAACACAGCGAAGAAGAGCGTGCCAGCAAAACTGAGAAGATTCAGGAACAAGTTTTGGCGGCTCTGGCAAATGTCAGTAGCTTAGATGAAGATCGTATCTTCCGTTGGTTCTTAGATTTGATTAATGCCATGGTGCGCACCAACTTTTATCAAAGAGAGGCTGACGGTCAGCGTAAAGACCGCTTGTCGTTTAAGTTTTTGGCGGATGATATTCCAAACTTACCGAAGCCGAAACCCATGTTTGAAATCTTTGTCTATTCGCCACGTATGGAAGCGGTGCATCTACGTGGGGGCAAGGCCGCCCGTGGTGGTCTGCGTTGGTCAGATCGTATGGAAGACTATCGTACCGAAGTGCTCGGCCTAGTCAAAGCTCAGATGGTCAAAAACGCTGTCATCGTCCCTGTCGGTTCAAAAGGCGGTTTCATCGTCAAGACCAAAACCATGGCCGATGGTCGTGAAGCGTTTCAAGCGGAAGGCATTGCCTGCTACCAAGCGTTCCTTCGCGGTATGCTCGATGTCACTGACAACATTGTTGATGGAGAGATTGTCCCGCCAGCCAATACCGTGCGTCATGACGAAGATGACCCGTATTTAGTAGTTGCAGCCGATAAAGGCACGGCGACCTTCTCTGATATAGCCAACGCCTTATCTAGCGAGTACAACTTCTGGCTCGATGATGCCTTTGCCTCTGGCGGTTCAGTTGGTTATGATCACAAAGCAATGGGAATTACTGCACGCGGTGGTTGGGAGTCGGTCAAACGTCACTTCCGTATGCGCGGTATGGATATTCAAAATCGTGATGACTTTACGGTTGTCGGTATTGGTGATATGAGTGGGGACGTATTTGGCAATGGTATGCTCAGATCCACTCATACCAAGCTGGTCGCCGCCTTTAACCACTTGCACATCTTTATCGATCCAAATCCGGATACCGCCGCTTCTTTTGCAGAGCGCGAGCGCTTGTTTGAGATGCCACGCTCGACCTGGGATGACTACGAAAAGTCTCTCATCAGCCAAGGTGGTGGTGTCTTCTCCCGCCAAGATAAAACGATTGCGATCAGCGCTGAGATGAAAGCGCTGTTTGACATCAGTGCAGATAGCTTATCCCCAAACGAGCTCATCAGCGCGTTATTAAAATCGCCTGTCGATCTTATTTGGAATGGTGGCATCGGTACTTATGTCAAAAGCGCCAATGAAAGCCATGCGGATGTCGGTGATCGTGCCAATGATGCGGTACGGGTCAATGGTGGTGAGCTGCGTACATCTATCGTTGGTGAAGGTGGCAACCTAGGCTTTACCCAACAAGGTCGTATCGAATACGCGCAGACGGGTGGACGCATCTATACTGACGCTATCGACAACTCAGGCGGCGTCAACTGCTCAGATCATGAAGTCAATATCAAAATCTTACTTGGCAAAGTGGTCGAGCAAGGTGATATGACTCTCAAGCAGCGTAATGAATTGCTTGAAAGTATGACAGATACCGTCGCAGAGTTGGTACTGCGCCAAAACTATCTACAACCACAAGCGATTGAGCTTAGCCACATTCGTGCGGCGGCCAATTTAAATGATCATCAGCGCTTCATTCAGATGTTAGAAGGTGAAGGACGTCTGGATCGTGCGATTGAATACCTACCATCAGACGAAGAGATTGCCAAACGTCAAAAAGCGGGGGCTGGATTAACCAATCCTGAGCTAGCAATCGTCATGGCTTATGGCAAAATGTGGGTGTATGACAACTTGTTATTGTCAGATTTGCCAGAAGCGCCGTACTTCGTTAATGAGCTGAGCAAATACTTCCCTGATGAGCTGGTGGGGCGTTTCTTTAACGAGATGAAAGAACATAGATTGCATCGCGAGATTATCAGTACTTATCTCACCAATAGTGTGGTCAACCGCTTAGGTATCGAAGCATTATTCCGCTTGTTTGAAGAAACAGGACAAACCCTTGCCACTATCATTCGTGGCTATGCGATTGCCCGAGATGTCTTTGATGTGCCGACTGCTTGGAAGACGCTAGAAGCGTTGGATAACAAAGTCGATGCGACTTTATTGTTGGAGCTTGAGCTGCGTCTGCGCGATGCCATTGAGCGCGGTGTGGTCTGGTTTATCAATGCCTTTGGTCAAGACTTACAAGTCGCTGACATGATCAGCCGCTTTGAGGGTAGTGTCGAAAACCTAACCAAATCTGGCGGCTTTATTGAGCAGCAGTTTGCCCAGTATTTGCAAGAAGATACTACCAAGTTAACGCAAGACGGTCTGTCAGATAGTGATGCGGCGCTGTTTGCTATGTTGCCTTATCATGTCGATGCGCTGGATGCAGCATTACTTGCTGAGCAATATGAGCGCCCTGTCAATGAGATTGCAACACTGTACTTTGAGGCCTATCAAGTACTGCAGTTAGATTGGATGATGGATAACATCGCCTCCTTACCGCAGCAAGACTATTGGGATCGCCGTGCACGCCACGCATTGGTAAATGAGTTATCACGTAGCTTGCGTCTACTAATGGATGCAGTATTGTCAAAGCCAGATGCCAAGCAAGCATTTAGTGAGTGGCGCTCACGTCATCTCGATCAGTTAGAGTCAGTAAAAAGCGAGATGCAAAAGCTTGACGACAATGATGATAGCGTGATCAGCCTATCTACTTTGTCAGTATTGATGAGTGAGCTGAGTAGTTTGGTTACTAAATAGGCTGTTCAGTAAGCGACTAAGCCAGTCTGCGTAACAATCCCTTATCATTCTCTTGTTAATAAAACATAATAAGAGAATATTAAGGGAAAGTTATGAACACGCAAATCTTTAAAATGGTCAGGAACTCAATTAAATATTGGTATATACCACTTATTATTGGAATCATCCTTATTGGGTTAGGGATTTATACGTTTACTTCACCACAAGAGTCTTATTTAGCGTTGGCTTTACTGTTTAGCCTATCATTTTTGCTATCAGGCTTATTTGAAATTGTATTTTCTGTTGTTAATAGACAAGTATTAGATAATTGGGGTTGGATATTGGCTTTTGGTATTTTGACGTTTGCCATTGGTGTATTACTTTTAATTAATCCAGCAATCTCAATAATCACTCTTGCTTTCTATGTCGGGTTTTTAGTGCTCTTTCGCTCTATTAGTGCCATTGGTTATGCAATAGATTTGAAGCGCTATGGTATTTCAGATTGGGGTGTTTTAATGCTCGTGGGGGTCTTAGGTTTGATATTTTCATTCTTATTAATATGGAATCCTATTCTCTCTGGCATGACCGTTGTTATTTGGACTGGCTTAGCGCTAATCACCAGTGGTGTCTTTAGCGTTTATTTTTCATTCAAACTCAAAAATTTAAATGCTCTGCCCAATAAAATCTCTGATAGACTGCGTAATCAGATAGAGTTGGTGCAACAAGAAGTTAATGAAGAATTAAGAAGATAAGCTATTATTATATTTTTGATGCAAAAAGCCACCATTAATGGTGGCTTTTTATTGGCTGACTATCACCAGAGTGAAATAAAGGTCATAATAAAAGCTACATTTAATCCAAATCAATCAGACTGTTTAAACGCAGCATTTCGCCATTCTTTTCAAACCATACCTTATCTGCGTCGTCACGATAGCTGTCAAACTGTGGCTCTAATATGACATTGCCTTGATCGTTAATCAAACCAACCTTGCCAGCTTGCTTATAAGTATAAAGTTGATGATATAACAGCTTTCTAATAGGTGTGTCTGAAGAGAGAATTAGCTTGCCATTGGCATCAATAATTTGGGCGCTCTCGATATCGTCTTGAATATCCTCGCTCATGCCCTCTGCGGTACTGCCAGCGACCAAAGTACTGCGCAGAAATAACGGCACATCGCCATAACTGTTAAACAACTCAATATGTTGGTTGGCTGCCAGTAGAATGATGACATCATTATTTTGGTCAATAAGCGCGGTTTTATTTTGCAGGCTTACTTGTAAATATAAAGGCTCGCCTGTACAGGCATTTAATGGATAAATCGCATCATACTGCGGCATCACTGCCCAGTAACCTCTATCATCAAGCAGTCCTGTTAGCCCTTCGTCATCAGTGACTATAAAGTAATCTTGGTCATAATCAGGGTCGTATTGCGCGTGTTGGATATGCACATCTGCTAATGGATAAATCCAGTCACCTTGACGATTGATGATGCCTTGTTTAGTGGCATTGCTGGCATCGTCTGATGTATTAACACTGACGATAAAGCTGGTCACAATATCAGGCTCTGTTTGAATTTCATCATACTTAAAAGGCACGATAGTCTTGCCAGCGGCATTGATGACGCCATATTTCCCATGCTGTTTGGCAAGCATATAAGTGTCCATCAATATATAAGCATCGGTGAGATTGCCTATGATGACATTACCATTTAGGTCATGTAGTTGCTGCGACCCGTCGGTTTGCTCGACCAACTTGCCAGCAAAAGACTTATTGTTTTCGATACGCTCAAAATAGCTATTGGGGAGGTAGCCGGCACAATTGATGGTAGCGTGGGCAGGGGTGATAGCACTAACTGCACCAACAGACAAAATAGATAGCCATGTTAAGAGCGCTAATTTGTTAGGCATTACCATTTCCTTATTATCACACTTTTTACTTATTGTTTTAACTTATGAGGCTTTTTCATTGACAATTCTGCGACAGCCTTGACCACTGATTTGGCTAAAGCCGCCAGAGAGTTTTTCAACCTTGATTTGGGTTAGGATACGATCCTTTAATGCTTGTACGTGCGAGATAATGCCAATGAGCTTACCTTCTTGCTGCAAGTTGGTTAAGGTGTCGAGCGCTATATCGAGTGACTCTTCATCAAGCGTACCAAAGCCTTCATCCAAAAATAATGAATCGACGCGAATGTTGTGACTGGCCATTTGCGATAGCCCAAGTGCCAGTGCCAGACTGATAATAAAGCCTTCACCGCCAGAGAGATTTTTGGTACTACGAATATCGCCGCCTTGATAGTTGTCGATGACATTGAGCTCAAGGGGATTGCTGTCATCATGAATGAGCAAATAGCGGTCACTCATTTTTTGCAGTTGCGTATTAGCATGGCTAATCATGACCTCAAACGTTAATCCTTGGGCAAAGGTACGATATTTTTTACCATCAGCCGAACCGACTAACGTATGTAGCTGCTGCCAAACTTGTAGTTTCTGCTTTTGCTCATCAATGGCTATAAGCTGTGCCGCTTGTTGCCCTTTTTGGCTATCATTATCTTTGAGCTTTTGGTCAATCGCACCGATTTTTTGACTTAACTCATCAGTATCTATTTGTATTTGGTGGTGCTGGCCAGCAATTATTTCTCGGCTTTCATCTGTCATGGGGTTGGCAAGTTTTTGTTCTAACGCTTGCTGAGTGCTGTCCAACTGCAACTTAGCTTGATGCAATGCGTTATTAATCTCTAATTTACGTGTATGTAGTGCTTCGCGCTCTTCTTTAGGCAGGCGGGCACTCAAAAAAGCGGCTTCATTGACGAACTGTGACTCTGCGAGTAAATCAGAAAAGGTGCTTTGCTGCGTATTGAGTGTGGTAGTCGCCGACTGTAGCTCTGTATCTAGCTGTTTCTCTCTAAGTTTTAATTGCTCTAGAGCCTGCTGTACAGAATCTAACTGTCTTTGTGCTACTACTTGCTTGGTTTTAGCTGCATCAACCGCACTGCGTAATTGAGTTTCTTCATTGTCTGGATTTTTATCTGCGAAAATCTCGTTTCTATCTTGCTTTAATTGTTCGATAGCCTTGGTCTTATGAGCAATTAGACTCTCTAGTTCTTTGAGCGCTGTGTCATCATTGCTCAGCTGTGCTTGCTTCGTTTCAATCTGCGCAGTCAAACTGCTTAAGGTATTGGTTAGCTGCTGCTGACGGTTTTTCTGTTCGTTAAACTGTCGCTTTAACTGGTTTAAAGCGCTGCGCTGTTGACGTAGTTTTTCGATATGACGGTCATAGTCTGCGCTGTCTATTACGGTTTGTTTATCAAAACTGTTATGCAATTGTTTAAGTGCGTCAGATAAGTCTACCGCATTGAACGCTGTAGTTGAGTTTAAGTGTTCTTTATATTTATCCGTTGGGTATTTATGCGTTAGAGATGAAACGGTAGTCATCAGGGGCGCTAGCTCTAAGAAATTAGCGTCAATCTTATCTTTTATTCCATCAACTTTTTGTGAGTTAAGCTTAATGTCAGTTGTTAGATTATTAATATCGCGACTAACTGCCTGTTGCTGCTTTTCATCGGCTTCGATGGCAGTACTGAGCTTTGCCGCACTTTCAGTTAGGCTGTCATATTCGACTACTATGGTTTTAAGAGACTGTTTATGTTCAGTTAGGTCATGTTTAACAGTGTCTAATAAGCATAAGCTATGATCTATATTCGTGATGGTCGCATTAATATCATCGTTTATCTGAGTAAGAGGATTGATAATTGCTGCGATTGCTTCAGAGTAATTGTTTTTAGACTCAAATAGTGAGGCTATGCACTCCTGAATATCACCATGTAATATTTCGGATTTCTGCTGTAAGGGCGTTAGTTGTTGTTGCTGGTTGTTAAGAGCTTCTTTCTTTGTGGCGTATTCGATATTGTATGTTGATAGAGCTTGTTCAAGGTTATCGATAACGGTCTCTAGTTCCGCTATTTGCTGCTGAGTTTGTTGTATCTTAGTCTGTTTTATTGTGGACGACTGTTTTTGCTTGGCATTGTCATCGCTATTACTATTATCTAATAATGGATGATGTTTGCTATAAGGATGCTCATGCGCGCCGCATAACGGGCAGGGCGATCCATCTTCTAGCTCTGCTATGTAGTCTTCAAGCTTAGCGACCTTTTGTAGTAAACTCAGATGCTCTTGCTTTTCTTGGCGTTTAAGTTTGGCGTTTTGAATATTTGATTGATGACCAGCAATCATTCCTACTAAGGTCGTTAATTCCTCGTTTAGTGCAGGTAGCGAGAGGTTGATTTTTTTGATTTGCCGAGCAAGTTCAGACAGCTGCTGTAATTTAAAGCTGGCTTGCGCAATCTGAGTGTTGATCTGATCCACTTGCTCTTGCTCGCCGCGCATACTAGCGAGAGATTGTTTTTCGATGAGTGCGTCTTGCTGTTGTTGTACGCTGACCAATTGCTCGCGTTTTTGCTTAATTAACAATTCATCTGCGTCTTGTTGCTTGGATAGCTTATCGAAATGAGCTTGTAGTTGGCTTGATTGGTTGTCATGCGCAAGTTTATCCGCCGCTAAGTTGACATTATCTTCTAGCAGCGCCACTAATCGGGTACAGCTGCTATCAAAGGTCGCCATATCTGTATCGAGGTCGTTTAACTCTTGGTAATCGCTAAAATACTTTTCTATATTGGCAAGTTGAGCCTTAGTCTCTTGCTCTGTTTGTCCATGGCTGGCTATTTCTTGGTGTAATCGTTGCGTATTATTGACTAATATGTCTTTACGTTGATTATCATCTGTTAAAGAATGGGATTGCTGTTTTATCTCAGCATCGAACTCGCGTGTCTTTGCAATGATAGGCAAGGTGTCTTGTAAATTGTCCGTGGCTTGCTTTTCAATTTTATTGACATCGTTTACATGGGTAGAGGCTTGTGCAAGCGCTTCTTTCTGAGATGGAATCTTACTAAGTAAATCCTGTTGTTCAGTACCTAGCCGCTTGACCATATCACGACTATAGCTCAGCTCTCGAAATTGGCTGTCAATCTCTAGGGCTTTATTAGCAATATCTAGGCGCTGCGCTTCTGGAGTAAAGTCTGTCTGTATCTGCTGTGCTGCTGCAAACTCGGTCTGATAGTTCGACAGATTTTTCTGTAGCTGCTGAACACTATCTAGCCATTGCAGTTGCTCACTCAGGGTTTCGAATGTTTGTCGTTGTGTGCTTTGCTGTTGATTAAGGCTTTCTAAATCTGCTGCCAGTAGCTTTTCATCTTCAAGACTTAATAATGATAAGCTACTAACGCCCGCTTGTAGCTTGCCAAGCAATTCTTCCTCAAAGCGTTTCTTTTCATGGACGTTTAACGATATCTTGGCATAGATAGCAGTGCCCGTTATTTTCTCTAAAATCGCTGCTCTATCGCCAATATCTGACTTTAAAAACGCGGCAAAACTGCCCTGTGCTAGCATGATAGAGCGGGTAAATTGATTAAAATCCATGCCAATTAGGTCTTGAATATAGGCGGATGTCTTAGATTTCTTCTCTTCTAAAATCTTGCCCGTTTTGACCTCACTAATCTCATGCTTAATCGGTAATAAGTTACCCTTGGCTTTTTTGTGGGCGCGATGCTGGTACCAGTAGCATTGATAGCGTTTGGAATCTATTTCGATAATAACTTCTGCTGAGCATTCCCCCGTACCTTGGGTCATTATTTCGTTCGTTGAGCCGGTAATATCACCCAATCTTGGCGTTTGACTATATAGTGCTAAGCAAATCGCATCCAAGATGGTGGTCTTGCCAGCGCCCGTCTGCCCAGTAATGGCAAAAATCCCTTCATTTAGAAAAGCCGGATCACTAAAATCAATGTGCCATTCGCCTTTTAAGGAGTTTAAGTTTTTAAGTCGTAGTTCAATCAGTCGCATGGGCAGGTCTTATTTTTATATAGAGCAGTGATAAAAAGAGCAATGATGAAAATGAAGAAATTGTTGGCTGGCATCTAAAATGCGCTGCTGTTATTCGGCCTGAGTATCTTCATGACGCAGGTTATAAACGATTTGATCATAGGCGTCACGTAAGGACAATTTTTGCTCATCAGGAATATTGTGAGCGGTTAAGCAGCGCTCAAATACCTCCTCCTCATTTAAGTCTTGTAGCGTTTCAGTGCTCTGTTGTTGGTTAAGTACTTTATTATAGGTGCGCGTGTTTTTTATTTTTAATACTTCACACGGCAAGCCATCTACCATCGCCTGAATATGCTCACGCAACTCGCTGACCACGTCATCACCCGTATAAATAACTTCTAGCCAAATAGATTCTGTTGCCTCAAGAGATTGGATGGTTTTATCAATAGTCTGATGAATAGACTCCAAATTACCTGAGATTTGCGCCAATTTTTGGAATTTTGGAATAGGTAGGGAGATTACCTGCATCTGACGTGAATTATCATGATGCAACAGTTGAGTGGTTAATTTAGCGGCTAAAGCTGAGGTGGCTTTCGAGTTGATATCAGTTGAATTGTTATCAATAATACTCTGCGTAGCACCTGTTTGAGTTAAACCTTCTTTAACCGTGCTTTCTTCCTTTACATCACTTTCTACTGAGTCATCGAAGCCAAACAAGTCATCTATAAAATCAGTCGCCTGACCTGTTACTTTTTTAGCGGCTTTTTCTACCGATTTTTCAATCGTGGTAACTGTATTGGTAAGTTGAGAAGTAATGCTTTCAGCAGTACTATTTGACGCTGATTTTTGATCCATAAAACCATTTTCCACTTCGCCAAACTGTACCAGCAATACTTGTTTTTGTTGCTTAGCCTCACCAAAACCCATGGCGATAGGCGATCCTGAATAGCGAATGCTCTCACGACCACCGACACGCTGCGGGACATGCAAATGCCCAAGTGCCACATAGTCAAAGCCTTCATCGAACATATCAGCAGAAATCTTACCGAGTGAGCCGACATAAAGCTCACGCACGCCATCATCTTCAGTAGTCGTACCACCTGCCGCGAATAGATGCCCTGTAGCGATAATAGGAATGTAACGCTGGTTTGCTTCGGCTAATTCAGTTTGCTTCGCTTTGGCAATGCTAGCGACTTCATCATAATGGGCGCGAATGCCTTTGATAACGTTGGCATCTTTACTATCTGCGGACTCGCCAGCGCTACTGCTACGCACGTCACGGTCGCGCAAATAAGGGACTGCGGCGATGATGCAATGCGGTGTACCGTCTGCATCGTCTAACACCAAGACCTCATCGTTTAAGTCTTCACAAGCGGTGCCAATGACATGCACGTTTAAAAATTTAAGCACATTACTTGGAGCGTCCAAAAAAGTCGGGGAGTCGTGGTTGCCGGCGACGATGACGATATGCTGGCAGCATGATTTTGAGACCCTGCCTAAAAACTCATAATATAGCGCTTGTGCTCTGTTACTCGGCGTCATGGTATCAAAGATATCACCCGCGACGATAAGGACATCGACTTTTTGCGCGCTAATAGCATCCTGCAGCCAATTTAAAAACGCTTCAAATTCATCATAACGCATACGCCCATAAAGCCTACGCCCCAAATGCCAATCTGAGGTATGTAAGATGTTTAAAGGTTTCATAGGCATGAACTTGGTATCGGCAGGTGTGGACATAGTTGCGCTTAAGAATATTTAGTAGAAAGCTGTCATTCTAGCAAGATTTGTTGCGGTTTGCTGTGCTTATAAACTTCTTAGAAAAGCAGAATAGATCAAGTCGAATAGCGGTATTTAGTATTTAGTGGTGGTCACGTAGATGATGAATTATTAAAGCATATTTGCTATTAAATAGCTGGCCATGGAACACTGTTTATTCATAGCACCAAGTAACAAATGCATGATACTAAAAAAACCCTATATTTAGTAATATCTAAGCCATCATTAATAAGGGTACGTTATGCTATTTATCAGATTATGCCCATTGGCTTTGATTTTCAGCGCGTCTTTAGCAGCTTGCAATGGTTATGAGTCAGCAAATATGGATAATAAAGCAAATATTATCCAAGCTTCTGAAGCTATCGCAGGATAGAGAGCAGCAGAAAATTACTCTTGTGGCTAAAGACGGAAAGACTTATTCAGCATTGATTAGTAAAACTAATTTCGGTCAAGAAAATGCCTATCAAATGCAAGAACTGGCCATCGGTGACGTTGTAGAAGTGATGGGAGAGCAATCGACATTACAGTCAGGGTTAAATAATATAAGCCATATCACTGTCCGTGCTATGCCTTATATTTTACGTAAAATCATCGTCGCTGATTATCAAGAGGATTGTGTTGGCGTTGGACCACAGAGCTGCTTGCTTACGAAACTTGCTGGACAGACTCATAGTCAAACAGGTTGGGAGTATCGGTATAGTAATATAGAGGGTTTTGATTACGAGCCTGATTATGAATACACTTTACTCATTAAAAACACACCGATGAACAACCCACCGGCTGATGCATCGTCCGTTCATAGTAAGCTGATGAAGATACTTGAGAAAAAAAGGACTACAGAGTAAGGGTTACAGAAATCGCTATTAGAGATTGCTTAGAGTATTAATGCATTCTGGCTTGTTACGAATATTTTGTGAATTTTCTAATGCTTGGCTTGCGCATCCTGTCACAGTTAATCAACCCCAAAAACCAACTCTTTATTAACACTAATTATTAATATTGAATTTCATTACGGTTTGGGCTTATTGTCCCAATCAAGCAAGAATTTTTTACGCAATTCAGGGGTTAGGATTTCAATAGAATGTATAGTTGCTACTCTATCCGTTAAGCATTTTTCATTACCAGTAGTTTGAAGTGGAGGAAGACTTTTTTTATCAATAAAACCGCCTCCTGCGTAAACTTCTGTGTCAAATGGAACTGATGTTTCGTTTAAAATTACAGTCTCTGAATCTAGGTTAACCCTGATATTACTAGATTTCGTATCAAACACTGGAGTTGTATAACCATCTTCATCACCAAATAGAAGACAGCCATTCTTCATTGTAAATTTACCTGATAATAATGCAGTTAGTTGAACATTGTTGCTTTCATCATAGTAAGAGAATAGATCGAGTGAATTATTCGCTCTTATCACTGGGTTAGACGTATTACTTACTATCTGATCAGAACAACCAAACTGAAATAGAATTACGATAGGAATTAGGAACAAATATCTATTTATCATGCTTAATAACCTCATGGCACTGATGGAATAGTAACGGATATTTCATGTGCAATATTTATTGAGGAAAAGTATTTTGGTAATGAAGAGACTATCTCGATAGTCGCTTCACCTTAATAGTAATTAGCCAATCACCAACTGCTCCAAATCTTCTTCCTGTTGTCCAGCCAAATTAGCGACCATAGATAGCGCATGCGCTTGCTGGCTCGTAAATTGTTTTGAATCTTTGTCCGTAGTAGCTGATCCTTCACGTAGCCAGTTACTAGCTGTATGTTCACTATTTTGATTGTTTTGCTGATTATATAGGTTATACCAAGCCAAATCATGATGTAAGCTGACGACGTCACCCATGATAAGTAAGGCAGGGGTTGGTAGTTGTGCTTGTTCTTGCTGAGCAACAATAGTCTCAAGCGTACCAGTTAATACTTGCTGATTGGGCATACTGGCGTTGGAGACGATAGCTATCGGGGTGTCGCTACTGCGCCCAGCGTCAATTAAACCTTCAGTCAAACGCGCCAGCGAATGCAAACCCATATAAAACACCACGGTCTCATCAGTATTTAAAAAGCTTTTAAAATTGCTATTGGGTGCGCCAGCCTTCAAAAATCCAGTGACGAAACGTACTGATTGTGAGTGGTCACGGTGAGTCAGCGGAATACCAGCATAACTGGCGGCAGCGTTAGCAGCGGTAATACCGGGTACGACTTGATAAGGTACACCATGCGCACGTAAGCTTTCAATTTCTTCACCGCCACGTCCAAAGATAAAGGGATCGCCACCTTTTAGACGAACGACGCGTCGACCTTCTTTTGCACTATTGACCAACAGCTCATTGATACCAAGCTGAGCTACCGCATGGTTGCTACGCTTTTTACCGACAAATACTTTATCGGCATCGCGGCGGCATAAATCCAATACTTGCGGTGATACTAGCGCATCATAATAGACAATATCGGCTTGCTGCATAAGACGCAGCGCCTTAAAGGTGAGCAGTTCTGGATCACCGGGTCCTGCACCAACGATATAAACTTCGCCCATTATATTTTTTACGGTTTGGGATTCTGTGGATTCATTCTCTACTGTATTTTTTTTCTTGATAGCGGATGCAGTGTTATCTAAATCCGCTTGCAATTGGGCAGTCGCTTTCTTCTCATTACCAGCAAATATCAGCTGACTGACTTGACCTTCAAAGGCGCGCTCCCAAAACTGCCGACGTCCTGTAAGAGTTGGTATCTTAGTTTTTACCTCGCTACGAAACTCACCTGCTAGCTTGGCCAATTTGCCATAACCTTGCGGAATTAGAGTTTCAAGACGTGCACGCAGTAGACGTGCCAGCACGGGCGCTTTACCATTGGACGAGATACCAATCACAATGGGATTGCGATCGACGATTGCTGGAAAGATGAAATCACATAAATGCGGAGTGTCGACCACGTTTACTGGAATATTAAGGTCGCTAGCATCAGCGTGAACTTGATGATTCAGCGCCTCAATATCAGTCGCGGCGATGATAACGCGCGCACCTGTCATATAAGCTTTATTATAATTTTCATAGATGAGTTCGTGCTTACTATCTGATAGCAAGGCTTGTATTTCAGCACTGATACTTGGTGCAAGAATCGTAATGGCAGCACCAGCGCGGCTGAGTAAGTCTGCTTTACGTAGCGCGACATCACCGCCGCCAACGATAAGTACTTTGCGGTCTTCTAATTTAAAAAATAAGGGAAAGGTGTTCATAGCATCACCAGCAATTTATTCAATGTAAGAGATGTTGCCATTATGAGGTATCACAGGCGCACTCTCACTTAGTGAATTGGCATTAGCATATTCGTTTTTGTCATGTTAGCGATAAGTTTTGGTGGAAAAAAGAATAGGGACAACAATAGAAAGAAAAATAAAAAAGCAGATGAGAATAGAGGAGAATAAAGGTGTTTGCCATAAAAAAGCCCTCTTACCTATGTATAAAAGGGCTTTCAAAATTATGGCTGACTATAGCTTTGTACTACAGCTGCGTATGTAAACCACACTCACGGCTTTCTTCTACCTTAGTCGGATCAAAGTAATCAAACTCATTTGGCAGATTATGCTCAAGCAGATAATCGTCTAAATCAGCGTCTGTTTTTTCAAATAAAGGCGCTACTTTTAGCACGCCATCTTTTGATAAGCTAAGCACATCAAGACCTTGGCGGAATTCGGTTTGATCTTTGCGAATGGCATTGAACCACACGTCAGGCTTCAGCTCATCTAGCGCGCGGCGGAATGGCTCAAGTTTCACTTGTTCAGTGAACTCGCCATGTTGCGGGTTGTCAATGCCTGGGATGCCATTCATGGTGGCGTCACGATGGGCAGCGGTTTGTTTTGGAATATACGTCACGACGTTGAGATCAAGATCACGAATCAATTTGTTGGCAAACTGATAGGTCGCATCGGTGTTATAGCCTGAATCTACCCACAATACCGTGATGTCAGGGCGCTGCTTGGCAACCAAATGCAAGATCGCTGACTCATAAGGACGGAAGTTGGTGGTGATGATTGGGTTTTTGGCTTGCGTCAATGCCCACTCAACGATTTGCTCAGGTGATT
Organism: Psychrobacter sp. H8-1; assembly: GCF_904846575.1. Lineage (NCBI taxonomy): Bacteria > Pseudomonadati > Pseudomonadota > Gammaproteobacteria > Moraxellales > Moraxellaceae > Psychrobacter > Psychrobacter sp. H8-1. The sequence goes on along the minus strand of NZ_CAJHBG010000001.1, from coordinate 1,548,650 downwards.
TACCTTGCAAATCTTGGTTTGCTTGGTCGATATCTAGGTTTGGGTGTAATTGGCTCATAATACATTCCTTAATAATTGTTAATATAAAAATAGCGATTTGATAGTGAATAATAAAATCAGTTTTTTGAGAACATCGGTAATGCTGAAGCGTCTCGACCATCATAGCTACTGGCTAGGGCAGTGAAGGCTTGGCTAATATCAGATTTAGCATCATGCTCATTGAGTACAAAGCTAGTAGCACCAGCGCGCAGCAAATAAGCGATTTGATCACGACCAAACGCGCCTGCCATGCGAATATCACCTTCATAACCAAGCTGACGCAGGGTCTGTGCAAAACTAAAACCGCGACCATCCACAAAACTTGGGACATGAATGACGATCAAGTCTTGCGTCAATAAAAATTCTTTTACATCAGACAGATCATCAGCATCGGTGTTGGATGTGATCCACACACCCAATCGGCTGCTGTGCTGCTTTAGGATATCCAATACTTGCGCGAGCAAACCGTTTGCCAGTTTTCCATCAGCATTTAATAAATCTGCTAATGGGACAAGTACATCAACTTTTTCTTGTTTGTGTAACAGCTCAAGTAAGGTCAGGCTTGATAACGCGATACCGTCAGGCAGCTGCGCTGTCGCTAGCGCTTGCCAAGTATCTTCGCCACTGATGTCTGCGCCATGGCTATCAAGCACATGATGATTAGCCATAGACCTTCTCCTTAAAGGGGGCGATACCAACGCGGTCAATCACGTCACCAAAACCCTCAACATCTTGTTCGTTAGTGCCGCGTATATCGAGATACACATCTAAAATGGTTTGTAGCGTGCTGGCCACATCATCCGCTGGCACCGCTTTTCCTAAGATTTTGCCCAACTTGGCGTCATTACTAGAGTTACCGCCAAGGCTAATCTGATACCAGTGCTCGCCTTTTTTGTCCACACCCAAGATGCCGATATCACCTGTGTGATGATGGGCGCAAGCATTCATGCAACCTGACATGTTTAGGCGAATATCACCAAGATCATACAAGTAATCTAAATCATCAAACTGCTTTTCGATTTGCTCAGCGATATTGTGCGTAGTCGCATTGGCCAGTGAGCAATAATCCCAACCTGGGCAGACAATCATGTCGGTTAAGGTGTTGATATTGGCGCGTGCTAAATGCAAATCTGATAGCTGCTGCCACAATTCATAAAGCTCATTGGTTTGCACATCAGCGAATACTAGATTTTGCTGATACGTACCGCGCAATTCACCAAAGCTATAACGATCAGACAAATCGGCAAGCGCATCCATTTGCGCATCACTCAAGTCACCTGATGGCACATAACGACCGTCCACCAGTCCGGCTTTTAAAGAGATTACTACCGCACGGTAACCGTCCACCTTATGTGCCACGGTGTTTTGCTTATACCAATCAGCGAAATCTTTATTGTCTGCCAATTGTGCTTGCAACTCTGATTGTACTGCGAGCGCATCAAATGACTGATAATCAGGCATGCTAAAATAGCTGGCAGCGGTGTCAAAATTGTCATCCGTCAAGGTCAGCGGACCGTCTTTGGTGTGCGCCTCCCACTCAGCCTCCACCAATTTGCCAAACTGATCGCCGCCTAAGCTGTCGACCAAAATTTTAATACGGGCTTTGTATTTATTGTCACGACGACCATGCAAATTATAGACGCGCAAAACCGCATCAAGATAACTGAGTAAATGCTCGCGCGGTAAAAACTTGCGAATCGTTTTACCAATAATAGGCGTACGTCCTAAGCCACCACCAACGATCACTTCAAAGCCAAGCTCACCTGCGTCATTGGTAACGACGTGCAGACCCACATCATGTACTTGCGTTGCCGCACGATCCGCTTCGGTACCGATGACTGCAATTTTAAATTTACGTGGTAAAAAAGCAAACTCAGGGTGGAAGGTTGACCACTGACGAATGATTTCGCAATAAGGACGTGGATCAGCAATTTCTTCTTTATGGATACCCGCATAAGGATCCGTTGTGGTGTTACGGATACAGTTACCTGAGGTTTGGATGGCATGCATCTGTACCGTTGCCAATTCTGCCAAAATGTCTGGCACTTCTTCTAGTTTTGGCCAGTTCAGCTGAATATTGGTACGGGTGGTCATGTGCCCATAACCTTTATCATACTTACGGGTAATCTCAGCCAATTTGCGTAGCTGATAGCTGGCAAGCAAGCCGTAAGGAATGGCGATACGCAACATCGGCGCATAACGCTGGATATAGAGGCCGTTTTGCAAACGCAGCGGCAAAAATTGCTCTTCTGGCAGCTCGCCTGCCAAAAACCGTTCGGTTTGGTCGCGAAACTGGGCGACTCGTTCTTCTACCAAGGTTTGGTCAGCGTAGTTATATTGATACATGACGTAATCTCAATTTTTTAAACATAAAAGCAGCGACGAAAATGATTGGCGTGTGTAATCAATCTTATTGCCAGTCGCAAGGTAAACAATTCAGAGTCACATCATATAAGCTTGCGCCTGCAAACATAAATTCCTTTAAGACATATGTATATCCAAAGTCAGCATAAATTTTCATAACGAAAGTTAGGTAGCCTATGCTTATCAAATTTATCACGACTTATTTCATCACTACCTATAAAGGTTTCAAAAAATGACATCTACCACTGCTAATCAACAGCCATCAAAACTTGTTCCGCCACATGGCAGCAGCGAGCTTAAACCGTTACTATTAAAGGGTGACGCCCGCAACCAAGCATTGAAACTTGCCAGCAACTTGCCGACGATTACTCTGAGCTCGCGTGAGCGTGGTGATTTGATTATGCTCGGTATTGGTGGCTTTACGCCGCTAAATGGCTTTATGAACCAAGCGGATTGGCAAGGGGTGGTTGATGATATGCGCCTGCAAAGTGGTGACAATGCTGGCTTGTTTTGGCCGATTCCCATCACGTTATCAGCGCCTAAAGCGACTGCCGATAACTTAAACCAAGGTGATAAAGTCGCGTTAGTGGCGCAAGATGGTGAGATTATGGGCATCTTGACGGTAGAAGAGACTTATATCATTGATAAAGAACATGAGTGTCAGCAAGTCTTTACCACTACTGACAGTGAACATCCAGGCGTGCAACAAGTACTCAACCAAGGTGAAGTAAATATCGCAGGTAGTGTCGAAGTATTGAGCGAAGGCGAGTTCCCAACCTTATATCCGGAAATTTATAAAACCCCTACTGAAACGCGGGAAATACTGGATGCCAAAGGCTGGAAAACGGTTGCCGCTTTCCAAACGCGTAATCCAATGCATCGCTCACACGAATACCTTGCCAAGATTGCTATCGAGATTTGTGATGGAGTCTTGATTCATTCATTGCTCGGGGCATTGAAGCCAGGCGATATCCCAGCCGAAGTGCGTCAAGAAGCCATCAAAACCTTGATTGATAATTACTTTAAACAAGACACAGTCATTCAAGCCGGTTATCCGCTAGATATGCGTTATGCAGGACCACGAGAGGCGCTACTACACGCGGTGTTCCGTCAAAACTACGGCTGTAGCCATCTGATTGTCGGTCGTGACCATGCGGGCGTTGGTGATTATTATGGTGCGTTTGATGCACAGACTATCTTTGAATATGTCGGTAAAGATGATTTGATTACGCAGCCGCTAAAAATTGGCTGGACGTTTTGGTGCAATGCTTGTAATGCCATGGCTTCAGACAAAACTTGCCCGCATGAAGCGTCTGAGCATGTCAAAGTATCAGGTACTAAGCTGCGTAAGGCATTATCAGAAGATGAAAACGTGCCAGAGAACTTTAGCCGTCCAGAAGTATTGCAGATTTTGCGTGATTATTATGCGGGCATCGCAAAAGAGGAACGTGCTGAGGTGAAGTTAGTCGGTGCATCTTCGGTATAGATTCTATTAGTTGTAGCTAACACATTTAAAAAAAACCCAGTCTAACGACTGGGGTTTTTGCTTTTTTATCTATTCTATATGAGTCTATGCTATCTATATAAGCCTGCGCTAAATTTACAGCACCACCTTATAACTCGTACTACGTCCTGAAGCAGCAGACTTCTCTAACATGCCTTTTTCTACCAAATCATTAATATCTCTTAATGCGGTATCCGCTGAACACTTCGTCATCGTCGCCCACTTTTTGGTCGTGAGCTTGCCATAAAAGTCAGTCAGTAATATATTGAGCATCTTTACTTGCCTTGGGTTTAATGATTGCTGACGGTGGGTCTGCCAAAAGCTGGCTTTGCTGATGATTTTATCCGTTGTTTTCTGTGCAGATAATAGTGCTTGCTCTAGCGTTTGTAAAAACCAAACCAACCATTCTGTAATATCTGAATCCCCTTTTTGAGTACGCTCTAGAATTTTGTAGTATTCATTACGCTGTTTAAGTATTTGAGCCGACATGCTGTAAAAGCGTTGCATGCTACCGTCACTCTGCGCCAGCATTCTTTCGGTTATTGCACGTGTTAAGCGGCCATTTCCATCATCAAAAGGATGCAGTGTCACAAACCATAAATGAGCGACACCTGCTTTGATGACGAGGTCTAAATTATCCTGTTCATTAGCTGAGGTATTGAACCATGATAAGAAGCGCTCTAACTCTATGGGCAACCTATCTCCACTTGGTGCTATAAAATGAACCTGTTCACGCCCGTAGCCACCAGACACCACTTGCATAGGTCCTTTACTGTCATCACGGATTGCTCCTGTTTTAATGCTATAAAGCCCACTATATCCTGTCGGGAACAAAGCGTTATGCCATCCCAGTAAGTCGTTTAGTGTCAGCGCTGTCTGATAACCATAAGTGGCCGCAAGCATCATCTCAACAATCGCATCAATTTCGCGCGTGGCAGCAGGCATGTCATAAGTTTCTATGCCTAAGTGCCGTGCGACAGAGGAGCGTACTTGCTCATCATTTAACATCTCGCCTTCGATCTCAGATGTTTTAACCACTTCAAGAGTGACCGCATCTAACTGTGCTTCAACGTTCAAATCAAACCCTAACGTTAATAATTTTCCAAGCAAATGTCCCTGCAATATCCGCACACGACTCACTAGTGGTAGCAATTGTTTATCCGACCAGCACCACTGTGTCCAGTCTGGTCTTTCATGGATATAAGTCACATGTTTCATCGTTATTCCTAAGTGATGCGGTCATTAAAAGCCTAATCTCTGCATATTATGCGGTGATTATAGGGGTTATTCAATGCATTTTGAGTATTCAGGTCATGTGCAGCATCTTGAATCCTCAAGCTCGCCTTACTACCGTACTTACAAATCGTTTTTTTTTATATCACAGCGAGCACGTACTTTTATGATCATTTGCCTGTCAATCTCCTGTTATTCCATTGTGGCAATAACATACGCATATTCGTCATTAAACATAATAACAAGGTGCTGTTAGCATAGCTGCATTACATAACAAACACCTTTTGGGGCATTTAATGACATCTTACACTGCACGCTATCAACACAAAAATAAAACCCTTTTAAGCATTGCTGGAGTAGCGCTCACGCTAGGTCTGGTTGGCTGTAGCAACAGCGACCAGCCAGAAGCCGCTGCTAATGCTGATGGCACGCCAGCAGCAGAAACGCAAAACATTGAGTTGCTAAACGTCTCTTATGATGTGGCACGCGACTTTTATAAAGACTATAACCCGCTGTTCGTTGAGCATTACAAAAGCGAGCACCCAAACAGCAATATTCTAATCAAACAGTCTCATGGCGGCTCAAGCAAGCAGGCATTGTCTGTGGCTAACGGTCTACAAGCAGATGTTGCGACCATGAACCAAGGCTCAGACATTGAGCTACTAGAGAAAGAAGGTTTGGTTGAGTCAGATTGGGAAAGCAAATTCCCTGATAATGCGGTGCCATTTACCAGCACCATCGTATTTTTGGTACGTAAAGACAATCCAAAAGGCATCAGTGATTGGCAAGATTTGACCAAAGAGGGCGTTGAGATTGTGATGGCCAACCCAAAAGTGACGGGTAACGGTCGTTATGCGTTCTTAGGCGCTTATGGTTACGGTCTACATGCTTTTAATAATGAAGAAGCACCTGCCAAAGGCTATGTCCGCGACATGCTCAAAAACGTCAAAGTCTATGAGAATGGCGGCCGTGCAGCGACGACGACTTTCGTGCAGCGCGGTATCGGTGATGTATTGGTCACTTTTGAGAACGAAGCCAACCTTGCAGCGACTGACTTTGGGGTTGGGCAAGTAGACATCGTTTATCCTAAGTATTCGATCAAATCTGAAAGCCCAGTTGCTATTGTGAAGTCGGTGACGGATAAGAAAGGCACAACGGACGCGGCAACAGCCTATCTTGATTACTTATGGAGCGAGCCTGCTCAGCAGTTAGCGGCCAACCTATATCTGCGTCCTAGCGTACAAAGCGTGCTAGAGAAGAATGGTGATAAGTTACCTCCAATTGAAACTTTCCGTCCAAATGACGCCTTTGGCACATGGGATGAGATCATGGGTACGTACTTTAGTGATAATGGTGTCTTCGATCAATTAGCGATAAATGCACCGCAGTAATGATTGATACGGTCGCGGTACTAGCAGCAACAGTCATGCAGTCACCAGTCGTAAACAATCATCAATCGTCATGAAAAACCGCATAAAGGACATGGTATATACGCTATGTCCTTTATACCGTAAGCATACTAATAATAAGTTCGATACCTCACTCTCAACTCTCAACTGCTCTAAAGCCACAGTCTACGATAGTTCAAAACAAATTGAGAGTCAGGTAGTTCGATATAACAGGGTCTTACGATAAGTAGCAATGCTAAGTGCTATTAGTTAAGCAACAGGACATCACTATGAGTGCAACAACATCTTCTGCCCGCAAAGCCCCTGCCAAAAAAGGTTGGCTGACCCGTTTGCGTCAACGCAATGTACTGCCAGGTTTCGGTCTGAGTATGGGTATCACTGTCTTTAGCTTATCGCTATTGGTGGTACTACCGTTTGCCATGATGGCCTATACCACCACGCAAATGGGCTGGACGGGATTTTGGGAGACCATCTCTCAGCCGCAAGTGACTGCAGCTATCAAGCTAAGTCTATGGATGTCGTTTTTAGCGATGCTGACCAACATGGTGTTTGGGACGTTGGTTGCTTGGGTGCTCGTGCGTTATGAGTTTTGGGGCAAGTCTATGATTAATGCCTTGGTTGATCTGCCGTTTGCACTGCCAACCGCGGTCACTGGTATCTCACTTGCCACCCTTTATGCGCCCAATGGCCTCATTGGCCAATGGTTTGCCAAGTTCGATATTCAGGTGGCTTTTACGCCATTAGGTATTTGGCTGGCCTTGGTCGTGGTCAGTTTTCCTTTTATTGTCCGCGCTGTCCAGCCAGTACTTGCAGAGTTATCGGTTGAATTTGAAGAAGCGGCTGCAGTACTCGGTGCCAATCGCTTAACGACGTTTCGCAAAGTAATCTTACCAGAGCTGTTGCCCGCACTACTGATGGGCGCAGGCATGATGTTTGCCCGCGCGACTGGCGAGTACGGTTCAGTGATTTTTATCGCGGGTAATATTCCGATGCAGTCTGAGATTTTACCCATCATTATTATTAGTAAACTTGAGCAGTTTGATGTGCAAGGCGCATCGGCAGTAGCATTGTTTATGCTGCTTATCTCTTTTGTTATTTTACTAAGTATCAACATCGTACAGTGGAAACTGTCGCGCCGCGTAGGAGCCCGCTGATATGCAAATATCCAATAGCTACGACTATCAGAGCAACCCTGCAACCAAAGACACCCCATGGATTAGACGTATTTTTATCGCGGTTGCGGTGTTATTTATGATTGTCATGTTGGTCATCCCTTTGCTGGCAGTGTTTTATGAAGCCTTTAAAAACGGTTGGCAGTTATATATCGCATCCTTAGTTGACCCAGAAGCGCTACAAGCGATTAAGCTGACGCTGATTACCGCTGGTATCGTGTTACCGATCAACATGGTGATGGGTATCGCCATTGCTTGGCTGGTGACGCGCTATCAGTTTAAAGGTAAACAACTGGTCACCACCTTGCTTGATTTACCGTTCTCGGTATCGCCCGTGGTGGCGGGTTTGATGTTTGTATTGCTATTCGGACTCAATTCTACCGTTGGTGGCTGGCTTGAGAGCATGGGGTTTCAGGTTATTTATGCCGTTCCTGGCATTATTTTGGCGACATTATTTGTCACCTTCCCATTTGTGGCACGTGAGCTGATCCCGCTTATGCAGACCCAAGGCGATAGTGAAGAGCAGGCTGCGCTCACTTTAGGCGCTACGGGTTGGCAGACTTTTTGGCATGTGACCTTGCCAAATATCAAATGGGCACTGCTTTATGGCTTAATCTTGACCAACGCAAGGGCGATGGGTGAATTTGGCGCGGTAAGCGTGGTATCAGGCCACATTCGCGGTGAGACCAATACCATGCCGCTGCTCGTCGAGATTGCTTATAACGATTATAACTTTACGGCAGCTTTTGCTTTGTCGAGCTTACTTGCCGGACTGGCTTTGATAACCCTATTGGTTCAGCAAATCATGACCAAGATGCAAGAGCGCAAGTTTGCCAAATCCGCACGGATTGAGAACATTCCGACGTTATTGGTCAGCACTGAAGCAAGTACTGACACGGATGGCGAAACTAGAGCCGATCTAAACAAAGCATTGGCTAACAAAAGCTAACTTGCTTTGGGCGTGTCATCACTTAGATGGCGAGGCTTAAAATGATATAAGAAATACAAAATAAGAGAGACAGACATGAGCATCGAGATTCGCAGTGTTAACAAAACTTTTGGCGACTTCACCGCCTTAGATGATATCAATATCACGGTACCGACTGGTAAGTTGACGACTCTGCTTGGGCCTTCTGGCTGTGGTAAGACGACTTTGCTACGCATTATTGCGGGTCTGGAGTATGCTGACTCTGGGCAGATTTTATTTGATGAGCTGGACGTGACCAATACCCCAGTACAAAAGCGTCATATCGGCTTTATGTTTCAGCACTATGCGCTATTTCGACACAAAAACATCGCCGATAATGTCGCATTTGGCTTGAATTTATTACCAAAAAATGAGCGACCAAGTAAGGCTGATATTAATAAGCGCGTGGCAGAGCTCTTAGACTTGGTACAATTGCCGCAACTGGCGAATGCTTATCCGCATCAGCTATCTGGTGGTCAGCGTCAGCGGATTGCGCTGGCACGTGCTTTGGCAGTAAAGCCAAAATTATTATTACTCGATGAGCCGTTTGGTGCACTCGATGCAAAGGTACGTAAAGAGCTACGCACTTGGCTAAGAAACATTCACCACGAGCTGGGAATCACTAGCATCATGGTAACTCATGATCAAGAAGAGGCGCGTGCGGTATCGGATGAGATTGTCGTCATGAATCATGGCCGTGTGGAGCAGGTCGGTACATCAGAAGAGTTGATACATCAGCCAGCCAGTGCCTTTGTGAGTGATTTTTTAGATTTGGTGTAGGTTTTTTCGTTTCGTACTGCAACAAATTTTGACCCAAAAAAAGACCTATAATAATTTATAGGTCTTTTTATAAACATGATAATAAAAGAGCTTGCCAGCGAAGCGTTATATCTCTTCGGCATGAATTTTGTAATCCAAAGCATGATAAGTGGTTTCTAAGATGTCTAGACACCACTCAGGCAAATTATCGGCTACTTCATACCACATCCAAGTACCATCACGAACACAATTGAGGATACCGAGTTTTCTAAGATGGTTTAAATGGCGCGATATGGTAGGCTGTGGTTGATCAAGCATCTCAACCAACTCACCGACACAGCGAGACTCTTTTTGAAAAAGTATTTGAAATAGCTTGAGACGAGTAGGGTCGGAGAGTACTTTGAATAACTCTAGCGGCTCTATCTGAATATGGTTAGACATAAGGATTTCCAAGTAGTGATGAGATCTGAATAATATCTCTATAGCTAGTGAACTATCATTTGCGTTTAGCCAATGTCTGAGCAGCCATATTTGGTTAGTGAAGAGGATATTTCACAAAATAGCGGCTACAATCTAGCAAATAGTAAGTTTGTATCTCTATATGCGTAGAAATAAATATACCAACATTCATGAGTTTCGTAATATTTAATTTATTGGCACTTATTAAGAATTTACCATTTGTCCGCATTATAGCACCTTTCATCTAACCTGAGAAATGTCGATTACATTAAGTCACTATTAGATTTAGTATTCACTTACATAAATACAAACCACACATCATTATTGATTTGTGTAAAGCGAGTAAATAATAGCTTCACAAAAGTTATTGAAAATAACAATGATTATCGTTATCATAAAAAAATAGATAATAACATGATGCTATCGCGTGCTGATTTAATGGTCTGAGATATTATTTTTGCAAAAAAGCATCATATTTATCAAAAACTTTATGAATATTGGTCCTATCCTTAGGAGAGAAGCCCATGCATGTATGCATCTGCAATAACGTGAACGATAAGCAAATCAAAGCTGCTATTGCCTCAGGAGTTGACACCCTTGACGGTCTCAAACAGACACTGAGCGTTGCAACATGCTGCGGATGTTGTGAGCCAATGGTCAATGACTACTTAGATGAGCACTACGCTAAGCTCGATGTGTTGGCTTATGCGGTATAGGCATAACTTGATTGAATGACAATCAGCTTGGTATTGTTAATCGGCTTGCAGCCTTTGTGCTGACTGAATACTTTTACATCGTAAAGATCCTCGTTGGCTTAAGGCTTACTTAGTTTGCTGACAAGAGGGTTATGCTATATATTGAGTAATATAAACAGAGAATAAGCTAAAACAATAACTATAGGAGAGTACACATCATGATAGGTAGCCAAAAGGTCATAGATTATCTGAATTTTTTGTTGGGCGGGGAGCTGGCTGCACGTGACCAATACTTTATTCACTCAGAGATGTATGCTGAGTGGCAGTACGGCAAATTATTCGATCGTATCAATCATGAGATGGAGGATGAGACTTTACATGCTCAGGCCATTATCCGCCGTATCCTAATGCTCAGTGGCACACCCAAAATGACCGTCAATGAGATCAACATCGGAACTAGCGTACCTGAAATGCTACAGTTCGATCTTGATTTAGAATACGAAGTACAGCAGCACCTAAAAGACGGTATTGCACTCTGCGAAGAGGAGCATGACTACGTCACACGTGAGATGTTGGTTGAGCAGCTGAAGGACACTGAAGAAGACCACGCGCATTGGCTTGAGCAACAACTGCGCCTCATCGACATGATTGGCTTGCCCAATTATCTACAAAGCCAAATGGCTGAAGTCACTCCTAATACTGTTTGATACTATTATGGATATGATTAGCAATAATATTTAGATAGATAGCAGACATGAAGGGAGAGAGAGGATGAAAGGGAATAAAGAGGTCATTCAAGCTTTAAATAAGGTTCTTGGACAGTCACTGATTGCGATAAATCAGTATTTTTTGCACGCACGTATTGCACGGCATTGGGGGTTAGAAACGCTTAATGATTCGTTATACAAGCAGTCCATCACCGAAATGAAGTGGTCAGATGATTTGATTGCGCGTATCTTGTTATTAGGTGGTCTGCCGAATCTGCAAGAGTTAGGTAAAATATTGGTGGGTGAAGATGTACCAGAGGTGATTGAATGTGATCTGCGCCTAGAAAAGCAAAAATTCGCCATCCTTACCGATGCCATTACCTTATGTGAAGCGCAGCGCGACTATGTCTCTCGTCAGCTGCTCACCACTCTAAAAGATGGCAATGAAGAGTACCAAGATTGGCTTGAGACACAAGAAGACTTGATTCAAAGCATTGGGGTAGAGCGCTATATCCAATCGCAAATGCATGACGATAGCGCACCATAGAACTATCATGCGCCAGCCTATGTTTTGATAAGTCTCAATTTGACTTGTCAAAACATAGGCTGGCATTTTTGCGGTTAGACTTTATGCATTTCTATTTAAGCACTTCTAAAAGACAGGTGTTTTTACCTGTTTTTCGTTGGCACTCAATATAAGCCGCGACCATCTTCAGGTTTTAAACGTAAGAAATATAGCCCCGACAGGATAGTTAGACACCCTAGAATCCAATAGGTGGTCTGGAAGGCGGCTAGAGTGTCGAGATGAAACTGCTCTCGTAACAAGTTTAGTACCGCGGCACCAAAAGCAATGCCAAAACTGATGGCCAACTGCTGATTGACTGCCATTAGACTATTGCCACTACTGGTTTGTGTGCCCTCTAGGTCACCAATGGTAATCGTATTCATGGCGCTGAACTGCATGGAGTTACAAGCACCCATTACGATCAACAGAGGGATAAACCATAACCAGTTTGACGGATCATTGAACTGTGCCAACAAGATGATTAATATGCCAATCAAAGTAGTGTTATAGACCAGTACGGTGCGATAACTGTAGCGCTGGATTATTTTGCTGACCCAAGGTTTAATGCCCATCGCCCCTATAGCGATGGGTGCAAGTAACCAACCTGCCTTGGATGGTGAGTACTCAAACACTACTTGTAATAATAGTGGCAGTAAGAAGGGTACAGCGCTGATGCCCAGTCGGGTAAATAAGTTGCCCGTGATACCGATTCGAAAGGTGCGAATATCAAATAGGCTTAAGGGGAATAAAGGCGCTGATCGGCGTTTGGCATGTGCCACATAAGCCCCTAACAAAACACTAGCAGCCACAGCCAGCACGAGACCATAAAGACCGCGCCCAACCTGTGAGCCAAACTCGACAGCAAGGGTGAACCCGCAGGCAGCAGCGGCAAACAAGACAAAGCCCAACCAGTCGAGGCGTTTAGTATCTTCAAATAACGCGGGTATCAGTTTTTTACCGATGATAAAACCCGCCAGCCCCATTGGGATGTTAATTAAAAATATCCAATGCCAACTGGTGTATTCAACGATATAACCGCCAAGTACTGGGCCTACTAAAGGCGCAATCAGTGCTGGTATCACTGCAAAGTTCATAACCGTCAGTAGCTGATTACGTGGATACGACTTCACTAAAATCAAGCGGGCAACAGGTGTCATCATGGCGCCGCCAATACCCTGTACAATGCGTGAACCTATCAAGAAATCTAAACTAGGCGAGGCTGCACATAGCAAAGAGCCAATAGAAAAAATAACAATGGCAGATAGAAAAACACGGCGTGTGCCATATTTATCAGCTAAGAAGCCGCTGATCGGAATAAAAATAGCCAGGGTCAAAGCATAGCTGATCACCGCCCATTGCATTTTGAGTGGTGATTCACCAAGTGCTTGCGCCATTTGTGGTAGTGAGGTGTTTAAGATGGTGGCATCCAGAATTTGCATAAACAGCGCCACCGCCAGTACATAAGGCAGATATTTACTTTGTGTTTCTGTGAGCGTTACCATATGTACATCACCATAAAACAGATAAAGCGGCCGAGAGCTAATAGCTCTTGGCGGCTTGGGGCTATATAGAATTCATCTCTGAAACTCTATATAGCCTCTAATAAAAAAAACGTCAATGATAACGTGATTAACTCAGATTAGAAACCACTACCTTAGGGTCTGTCGAACAGATCCTATTTACAAGAGGGACTTTGAAAAGCTGCTAGACACTCGTTATAGTAAGGCCAATATACATTTGTAGCCGCTGTATCCTAGTATCAATGCATCCCAAACCATCAATCATTTGTACACTTATCAAACCGTTCATTAGGTTTTTATAATAAAAAAGGATAGATTATGAGTAATATTGATAATAAAACCCAGACCGATAGCGACGCCAATACCAACAATAATGGCTATACACCGCCCAAAGTGTGGAAAAATGATAAAGAAAATGGCGGTAAATTCGCTAGTACCAATAGCCCAACTGCTGGCGCGCGCCATGAAAAGGTGTTACCAGTAGGGGATGCACCGCTTCAGTTGTACTCACTAAATACACCGAATGGCGTTAAGATAAATATCCTTTTGGAAGAATTGGCCGAGCTTGGTATCAAAGACGCTGCCTATGATGCCTATAAAATTGATATCTCTGAAGGCGATCAGTTTGGCTCAGATTTTGTCTCTATTAACCCGAACTCTAAAATACCAGCCTTGGTGGATTACTCTCCCAATACAGAGGACGGGAAGCCTATAGCTGTTTTTGAATCGGGCGCCATTGCATTATATCTTGCAGAAAAATTTGGCAAGTTTGTGCCGTCTGCGGCTGGAGCGCAAACCAAAGCTCGAGCAGAGTGCTTATCATGGCTGATGTGGCAAATGGCTAGTGCTCCTTATTTAGGCGGCGGCTTTGGGCATTTTTATGCTTATGCGCCTGAACCTATGGAATATCCTATCAATCGTTTTACCATGGAAACCAAGCGTCAACTTGATGTTCTGGACAGACATCTAAAAAATAGTGAATATATGTGTGGTAATGGCGAAGATGCCTATAATATATCTGATATGGTTATTTGGGCATGGTATGGTCAGTTAGCACTCGGAAAGCTCTATGATGCTGCCGAGTTTTTGCAAGTTGATGATTATTCTCATGTCCAACGCTGGGCGCAAAAAATAGCCGAGAGACCTGCGGTAAAAAGGGCTGTAGAGTTAGAGTTAGCTCCTATTAGATAAGACGGTTTTAGTAGTTGTTAGCTGAGAGATATCACATAAGTTATCCATGTCCGTAAGACTAATAGGTGTCATGCTTATTAGTCTTATTTTTGCGGGCATGAATAAATTGATAATTAGCAGATATTCAACTAAAGTTGTTTACTTATGGAATTACATAATGCTACATTAGTATAATAGACTGAAATATTAATGCGCTAACATTAGACGGGTACAAAACAGACTCGATATTTGCTTACCAGTGTTGATGAGTAAAAGCTATGAAAATGAATGAGCATTGGCCTGTATCCTGTACCGCTATAGTAAAAAGCGAAATATAGCAAAGAGCGAAACGTAATAGCAGTTATATTATGAATACTAATAAAAAAACCATTTTATATGGTTATTCGAAGCAGTGAGAAATAACAAATTGATGGATAAGTTGATAAAAACCAATATTTTAAAATATAGGCTGGCGCTGCCAATAGTGATGGCTATCAGTACCGCTGCCATCAGTCCAATGAGTAGCGCTGCATCGTCGGCAGTGGAGATGACTCATCATGATTGGCAAGTGGTGTGCGACAATACACGCACATGCCGGCTGGCAGGTTACCAAGCTGAAGGTAATAGCGAGCTTCCTGTATCGGTTTTATTGACACGCCGTGCAGGTAGTAATGCTAGCGTGACTGGTCGCGTCAAGATCGGCGCTGCCAAAGAAAGCTCTACCAAAGCATTGCTACAGTTGGGCAGACGTCATCGTATCTCGCTGGTCATCGACGACAAAGACCTGGGTGAAACCAAACCTTTTTTGACAGCCGCTGGCGATGCGGAGTTGACTTCAGCGCAAGTCACAGCTTTGCTCGAAGCATTGACCAAATCGAGTAAGATTGAGCTGGCACTGCGCAATACTCGCTGGCAGTTGTCTGACAAAGGCGCTGCAGCTGTCATGCTAAAAGCAGATGAGGTACAAGGCCGAGTAGGGACGCCGAGTGCTTTTGTGCAGACAAATCCTCCGACGAAATCCAATAGTAGTGTGTTGGCACCGCAGCCTGCACCGCAGCTACAGCTTATCATCCCAAGCTCTAGACCAAATACCAATAGAAAATTTAGTATGAAGTCATCACAGCTTACCGAGTTGGTCAAAGGCACCGTCAAAGATGTCAGTGCTGATTGTCCAAAGTTAACGGACAATTCGCCTTGGCGTGTTAATCGCTTGAATAGTAGCCAGCTCTTGGTACAGCATAGCTGCTGGACAAGTGCGTACAACTCAGGCACTGGTATGTGGGTAATCAATGACGGCAGCCCATATAGTCCAGCGCTCGTGACCACTGATGCGACAGAATATACTAACGGTAAGATAAGCTCGGTACAAAAAGGACGCGGGGTTGGTGACTGCCTATCCAGGACCGATTGGATTTGGACTGGTAAACGCTTTGTCAAAAGTTATGAAGGCACCACAGGACTCTGCCGTATGGTTGAAGCGGGTGGTACCTGGCAGCTCCCAACCTTCGTAGCGGAAGTAAAAAGCATCTAAGCTAATAAGCTAAAGGATATCTGAGGTAAAGGGCATCTAAGATTACAGTGGACATGTTGCGTGCTGCCAGCCAATCGATTTATGTATTATCAAATCCTTTGGGGTGCCAAAAAGCAGTCGGTTAAGGTCTTTCAGCTGTTTTTGAGGGCTGTAATTGATCATAAATATGACCGTGTTGATCGAAATTCAAAAATAAAGCGTTTATTATAAGTTTACTGTGCTATACTGCGTCCCCACGTTAGCATAGACTAGCGTGAATTATGAGATTGATAACATCGCCTGCGATTTTGGGTCTAGGATTGACCGAGAGTAATTGTTGCCGATGATTTTGTGTACTTAAATAATCAATTATTATTTTTGACTCATATCTTATCTACTAGCCAATGAGGCTAGATTGGTTGTTATTTGCCTTTATCTGCTTTGGACAAAGCTTCGATAATGCGCTTATAGCAGACAAGGATGAGACACTCGGCACTACCACCAAAATACGTCAGACAACGCACAACCCCTTTTATAGAAGTCATGGGCTCCAATGAGCCTGGCTGCTAATTGTCAATAATTTCATTATTATTGACGATGATTAAAATGAGATTGCGCGATGAACGGTTATCAGTGGTGTGCATCAAGTTTGCTGAATTTACAGCAGCTTAACACCACCAAGGATCTTCATGACTGACATCTTATCTACAATCGCTGCCGAAAACGGCATCATCGAAAGCAACAAAGCCTCAAATTCTGACACTCAAGCGGCCAATACTGACGCTGCTGAAGAAAATCAAGTAACCTTTAAAGACCTCAATATTGCCAAGCCGATTCTTAGCGCGCTTGATCGCAGTGGTTATACCAACCCAACTCCTATTCAAGCACAAGCCATTCCTTTTGCTCTAGACGGCCGTGACCTTTTATTGTCGGCGCAAACGGGCAGTGGTAAAACAGCTGCATTCGTTATTCCAGTACTCGACCGCTTAAGCCGTGCTACTAGTTTTGACAAACTAACCAAAGCCCTTATCTTAACGCCAACGCGTGAGCTTGCTCAGCAAGTCCATGATAGCGTACGTACGTATTCTAAAGATATGCGCGGTGTATTTTGTGTACCTTTGGTTGGCGGCGCACCTTATAACGGTCAGATCACCGCTTTGAAAAAAGGCGTACAAGTTATTGTTGCGACTCCTGGTCGTCTACTTGACCATATCAATGCTGGCCGCGTTGACTTATCAAACCTAGAAGTGTTGGTACTTGATGAAGCTGACCGTATGCTAGACATGGGTTTTGCTGATGACATCAACGACATCTTAAAAGCAGCACCTTCTAACCGTCAAACGATTATGTGTTCGGCTACTTGGGACGGTCCTGTTGGCAAAATTGCTGCCAGCTTCACCAAAAACCCAGAGCGCGTTTCAATCAAGGTTGAATCAGCACATATTGACGAAAAAGTGTACTACTGTGATGATTTTGATCACAAAAACAGATTGCTTGACAAAATCGTTTGCCAGCCTGAGATGGAGCAAATTATTATCTTTGCTGCCACTAAGCGTAGTACTGAAAAACTGGCGAAGTCTTTACAAGAACAAGGCCATAAAGCCAGCTTCTTACATGGTGACTTGCCACAAAGCAAGCGTAACCGTATCGTGCAAGACTTACGTAATGGTAAATGCAAAATCTTGGTAGCGACTGACGTTGCTGCTCGCGGCCTTGACGTGCCAGCACTATCGCACGTAATCAACTATGATCTGCCGCGTCAAACGGAAGACTATGTACACCGTATTGGTCGTTGTGGCCGTGCTGGTCGTACGGGTGTTGCAGTGAGTCTATGTAGCATGGATGATCGCCCACAGTTAAACGCTATCAATCGCTATCTCGATCGCAAAATGGAAGTCAGTGTCATTGAAGGCCTAGAAGCCAAAAAGACTTATGTTCCTAGCGAAAACAAAGGTGGTCGTGGCCGTGGTCGCGGACGCTCAGGTGGCGGTCAAGGCCGTGGTCGTTCAGGCGGTGGTTATGCTGGCAAGTCTAGCGGCGGTGGTCAAGGCCGTGGTCGTTCAAGCGATAGCAATACTGGTCAACGCGCAAGCAATGACAGCGGCTATCAAGGTAAGCCACGTGACTCATCTGGTAAGCCAAATGAGCGCTCTGGTGGCAAGCCATATCAAGGTAAGCGTAGCGGTGGCCCTAGCCGCGGTGATGGCACTGGCGTTCCACGCGGTGATCGCGCTGCAACGGGTCGCGGTCGTCCAAGTGGTAGCCAAGGTCGCCCAGCAGGTCGTTCTGATAGCCGTGGTCAAGGCCGTCCAACTGGCGGTAACCGTGGTAGAAACTCGTAATAAAGTGATTGCTTGCGTTTAATAAAGGCTTAATATAAAGCCATATACTTAATCGTATTGCGTAGCACGAAAAAAAGCCAGATACTTGTTATCTGGCTTTTTTGTGTTTGCTGTTCCGTCCTATAAGTGTCAAAACCCTGTTAGAGCCAAGAGTAATCAGACAATACTTGCTTGCGTGTCTTTTTGGCCTTGTCTATACTGACCCATTTTTATAATTTGAAATTACTCAAAACATCCGGAGCGCTTTGATGCCCGCCACCTCAAATTTAGCAATTGATAGTCTGCCATTAGCGTTTGGCATCATCATGGCCATCATCGGCTTGGTTTTTTATACTCAAGGCTTGCCAGGAAAGTTCTGGCGCCGTTTTTATGCCGTATTGCCAGGGATTGTTCTGTGCTGTTTTATACCCGCGACGCTCAACAGCTTAGGGGTGTTTGCAGACGGTGTGGGCTCGCAAATTTATGGCTTTACAGCTACCTATCTATTGCCAGCCAGTTTGCTGCTCATGACCTTGTCGATGGACGTTCCCAAGATACTTGGCTTGGGCTGGAAAGCGATTGCGATGTTTTTCGCTGCTAGTATCGCCATTGTGATCAGTGGCCCGATGAGTTTGGGTGTGGCCAAATGGGTGTCGCCCCAGATGTTTACCGATGATACTTTATGGCGCGGGTTTTCGGCGGTCGCTGGCAGCTGGATCGGCGGCGCGGCAAACCAAGCGGCGATGAAGGAGCTGTTTGGCGTCAGTGATGACTTGTTTGGTATGATGATATTGGTCGACACCACCAATGCGTCGTTATGGCTACTGGCTATCTTGGTAATGGCTAAGCATAGCGATAAGATAGATCGTCTATTAAGGGCTGATAGCAGTAGTATTGATAAAGTCATCGCAGCGGTTGAGAGTTATGAGCGCGATCATGCACGTCCAGCGACAATAAACGACTTAATGGTGATGTTTGGCTTATGCTTTGCGATGGTAGGGGTGGCACACTTTATCGGCGGGCAGATAGCAGGCTTCTTTGCGCCATACAGCTGGGCAGTACAATACAGCTTTGCCAGCTCATTCTTTTGGATGGTGGTGATTATCACCTTAATAGGCGTTATCTTTTCCTTTACCAAGATTCGCAGGCTCGACCATGTTGGGGCTTCAAAAATCGGTACGGTATTTATCTTTGTATTGATTGCTGCTATCGGTATGCAAATCAATCTAGCCGGCATCGTCTCACAATGGCGTTTATTGCTCATTGGTCTATTATGGATGAGTATTCACGTCGTGATTATCTTTGCGGTCGCTAGACTCATTCGTGCGCCATTTTTCTTTTTGGCGGTCGGCTCCAATGCCAATACGGGCGGCGCGTCATCGGCACCGATTGTCGCTACGGCATTTCATCCATCACTTGCGCCAGTTGGAGTATTCTTGGGTATTCTTGGCTATGCGGTGGGTACGTTTGGTGGTTATATTAGTACGCAGATGATGCGGCTGGTGGTGGGGTGAGAATATTTCCTATTTCGGATATTTGATGCTCATAGAAAAAAGACCCGCCTAAAGGCGGTCTTTTTTTAGCTCATTAATTCCCGAGCGCTACTAACAACTGCTGATTGTTTAAGTTATCGTTTTGTCTATCTATGTATTAATACGTAAGCCTATCCATAGCTATCGATAGGTACGTGTTAACCTTTCTTCAAATAGGTATCTGTCTGCATTTATAGATATCTCACTACGTCTCTTATGAGAAAAACGATTTGCGAGGAATGATAACTTTATGGCTAATTCTAATAAAAATAAAATTTCCGACAGTTTTAACAGTCATGTGCATAATCAGAATCAAATTCAAGTCAGAGGCGCACGTGTTCATAATTTAAAAAACGTTGATGTTGATTTACCGCGTAATGCACTAGTAGTCTTTACGGGTATATCAGGCTCTGGTAAATCATCTTTAGCCTTTGGGACTTTATTTGCTGAGTCACAGCGCCGTTATCTTGATTCCGTATCGCCTTATGCGCGGCGTCTGATAGATCAGGTCGATGAGCCGGATGTCGATGCAATAGAAGGGTTACCACCCGCGGTCGCATTACAGCAGCAACGCGGTACGCCCTCTGTGCGCTCATCTGTTGGTAGTGTCACGACCATATCGAACGGCCTGCGTATGCTGTACTCACGAGCTGGCGAGTACCCTGCGGGTCAGGAGATGCTATACGCCGACGCATTTTCGCCCAATACGCCAGAAGGGGCATGCCCAACGTGCTCGGGCATTGGTCGTGTGTTTGAAGTCACCGAAGCGCTGATGGTGCCTGATGCGACTAAAAGCATTCGTGAGCGCGCTATTGCCTCATGGCCGCCCGCGTGGCAAGGGCAGAACCTCAGTCGTATATTAACGACGCTTGGCTATGACATTGATACGCCATGGAATAAACTTCCCAAAGAGACCCGCGACTGGGTTCTATTCACTGATGAGACGCCGATGGTGCCTGTCTATCCTGAATATAATATCGAGCAGACACGTGAAGCGATTGAAAAAGGTGAGAAGCCAAACTATATGGGCACCTTTACCAGTGCAAAGAACTTTATCTTGCACTCATTTGCTAATACCCAAAGCCCACGCACCAAAAAACGTGTTTCGCAATTTATGCAGATATCCGAGTGTTCTGAGTGTCATGGGAAGAAGCTAAAAAAAGAATCGTTATCCGTTAAATTTGAAGGGCTAGATATTGGCGAGTTATCGCAGCTCACCTTAACCGAGCTAGCGCTTAAACTCGAAAAGACGGCTCGCACCAAGGTCGCTAATGAGACACCCAACCGCGAAAAAGCCATCGTTGCTCAGCGTATCGCCAGTGATATTCTCGCTCGTGTCGAAGCATTAACGAGACTGGGCTTGGGTTACTTATCACTTGAACGCACGACACCGACTTTGTCGCCAGGTGAGTTACAGCGTCTGCGTCTGGCGACCCAAATTCGCTCGCAGCTGTTTGGCGTAGTCTATGTGCTTGATGAGCCATCCGCTGGCTTGCATCCTGCTGATACACAGGCGTTGCTGGGTGCATTGGATGAACTCATCGCTGCTGGTAACTCAGTGTTTGTCGTTGAGCATGATGTGAGCGTTATCCGGCATGCTGATTGGGTAGTAGATGTGGGGCCAAAGGCTGGCACGCACGGTGGTGAAATTGTGTATAGCGGCCCTGTAGAGGGACTACGTGATGTCGCTTATTCACAAACGGCTCAATATCTATTTACTGATACTGATACTGATACTGATTTGGCGGATTCAACGACAAATCAGCTATCTACACCATCACTAAGACAGCCAACAGCGTGGCTAAAGCTGGCTGGTGTTGAACGCAATAATATACAAGGGTTAAGCGTTGAGTTTCCGCTAGGCGTTATGACCAGCGTCACTGGCGTATCTGGCTCTGGCAAATCAAGTCTTGTGAGTCAGGCATTGGTTGAGCTTGTCAATGAGGCTTTAGGACAAAAAGCGCACGTGGATGCTCCAACGGGCGAAGCGGATTTGCTTGAGCAAGAGTTTGAAACGGTTACGAATGGCAAAATCATTGCTGGCATGGACAAAGTCAGTCGTCTTATTAATATCAATCAAAAAGCCATTGGTCGTACACCGCGCTCAAACCTTGCGACCTATACTGGACTGTTCGATAATGTCCGTAAATTATTTGCGGCAACTGAGCAGGCCAAAGCGCGCGGTTATGATGCGGGTCGCTTTTCATTTAACACGGTCAAAGGCCGTTGTCCAAATTGTGAGGGTTTAGGTTTTGTCAGTGTTGAGCTGTTGTTCCTGCCTAGTGTCTACGCGCCTTGCCAAGTCTGCCATGGTCAACGCTACGATGATGAAACGCTTGAAATCACGTATCGAGATAAAAACATCGCTGAAGTGCTAAATCTAACGGTGGAAGCGGCTTATGAGTTCTTTGCCGATGAGGCGTCTATTGTGCGTGCACTAGCTGCATTACTCCAAGTCGGGCTCGGTTATCTGCGTTTGGGTCAGCCGGCGACTGAGCTATCAGGTGGTGAAGCCCAGCGCATTAAGCTAGCAACTGAGCTGCAGCGCACGCAACGAGGTGATACGCTCTATATCCTTGATGAACCGACCACCGGTCTACATCCAGCAGACGTATCGATGTTGATGGCGCAGTTGAACGGACTCGTCGATGCGGGTAATACCGTCATTATGGTTGAGCATGATATGCAAGTGGCCAGTAATAGCGACTGGATTATTGATATCGGGCCAGGGGCAGGGGATGAGGGCGGACAGATAGTCGCTCAAGGCACACCTGATGAAGTGGCAAAGTCAAAGACCAGCCGAACTGCGCCCTTTTTATTAGCGTAACGTTAATTGGCGTAGTGTTATCGATTAAAGTACTATCGTTAGATGGGTATAAATAAGATGAGATAGATAAAAACCCATTTGTCGCAAAATTTGCGTTAACTGCCACAGGTAGTAAAACCTACTCAGTATTTAATACAGGTTATACCTCTAAATATCTACAATATGTGAACGACTTAATTTACTCAAGGATATAAGTATGAATGCACAAGAATCGGTTTATCAAGCCTCAGTAGTTCTAGTGCAGCATTTCTCTAGCTGTATTAAACGAAAAAAAGCAGGTATTCCATCAGGAGTGCACTCTAGGATTTTATCTCATATTCTTCACCCAGAAGCGGAGTTTGTTGCTGTCGGAAGATCACAAGCGGTCGTAAATGGAGCAACTCCTTATCCAGAGCATATTGTTCCGTGCTCAACTATAATATGGGAATCAATTCGCTTACTTGAAAAAGGAAAACCAGAGGAGGAGGTTGCTAAACTAATAGCTAAACATTGGAAGATTGTATTCATCTCCAAAAACGAAGCAAAATTTATTGATACTAAAAAGGGGCTAAATCTTCAACGTAGTATGCCTAAAGATTGGGATTTTGAAACTGATGATAGCTTTGCGCGCTTAGATTTAGCTGAAATAAAGGTTTTACCACTAGATTAGAGTTAATAATAAGACTTAAAGTTAAAAGCAAAACTCCTCTATTAGCAATAAGGTAAGGATACAATATCCATGTTTAGCATAATAAAAGACTGGCGCGAGCAGCGTATATTGGATAACAGCGAGTTTACTGATGCAGATTGGATGCAGGCTGCTGAGCGTATTGTCATACTTGATAGGTTAGACAAGGATGAAATGTCTCGTTTGTTTGAGCTGGCGACATTGTTTTTGGATGACAAATCTATTAATGGCGCTCATGGTTTTGAGATTACAGATAGCATCAGGCAGTCTATTGCTTTGCAAGCCTGTCTACCTATCTTAAACTTAGGGCTTGAATGGTACGCTGGCTGGTCGTCAGTCATCATCTATCCTGGTTCGTATAAAAGCGAAACCAAAACAGTAGATGAGTTCGGTATTGTGCATGAGGGCACCCAACATCGTAGCGGAGAAGCGTGGCAACGCGGGCCGGTCATATTGTCATGGAAGGATGCCAAGCACTCAGGCGAACGTGATGGTCACAATGTCGTCATTCACGAGTTTGTGCATAAGCTCGATATGCTTAATGGCCGTGCTAATGGCTTCCCGCCACTACAGCCCGATATGAACCCTGAGCGTTGGACTGAGGTTATGAGCCGAGATTTTGAAGACTTCCAAAAGCATCGTAAATCAGGATTAGATCGTTATGGTGCGACCAATCCCGCTGAATTCTTTGCGGTGCTTAGCGAAGTGTTTTTTGAGACCCCACGAAAACTGGTAGACGCTTACCCTGATATTTATGAGATTATGGTGAAGTTCTTTAAACAAACGCCACTATAGTTCATATATAAATATGAATATATGGTAATAATATGAAACAAACAAGGGCAGTGCATCGTATGTGATGCACTGCCCTTTGTCATAGTAAACGTTAAGCGCCTCTGACAAAGATCGAAAATAGACTTTTTTTGATAAAGGTGTGCACTCACAGTCAAAAATTCTGCACTGTCAGCCAATCTATTTGCCAAAAACCCCGTTATAGTAAAAAAGCTTAGTCATTAGGATGGATGACAGCCAGACAAAGAATGAGGGTATTTGTAAACATAAACGGCCACATCGGCCTATTTTACATATCACTTTTACATAGTCTCTCATATCTTCTGATATAAATTACTAGACAGGGAGTCTCACATGAGCAACGCTCACACTTCAATTGATCCTATTTCCTATTACTTTGTCCGTCGTACGGGGTGCCTTAGAAACGGCACAGCGCGAGATGACGACAACTTTAGAAAAAACCACCCGCTCTAGTGTCTTCAACCTAGCTCACGATTATAGCAACGCGTTGTTTGATCATCTGCCTGAGATGATTTTGCAGGGTCAGGATATTCCTATTCATTTAGGTTCACTCATGCCCGCCATGAAAGCCGTTGCCGAATATTATGGCGATGATATTCATGAGGGCGATGTTATTTATCACAACGATCCTGTGATGATGGGCAGTCATATACTAGATTGCTGTATGTATAAGCCCGTATTTTATCAGGGCGAGTTGGTGTTTTGGACAGTGTGTAAAGGTCATGTCACTGATATTGGTGGCCCAGTACCGGCAGGCTATAACCCAGATGCCAAAGAAATATATGCCGAAGGCCTACGTATCCCGCCCATCAAAATCTGGGAAAAAGGCGTTAAACGCCGTGATGTCATCAACTTAATTCACAGTAATATGCGCTCTCGTCGCAACCAAGAAGGCGATCTCAATGCCCAGTTTGGGGCTTGTGCGGTTGGTGAGCGTAACATGATTGCGCTGCTAGACAAGTATGGCGTCGAGACAGTACGCGCGGCAATTGAAGAGCTAAAAAACATGGCTGATACCCATATGCGCTCTTTAATCGCCTCTATCCCAGATGGTCAGTATCATGGCGAGGCGGTATTATAAGACTCGGGTCACGGTTTGGGTGATTTGACCATCAGCGCTGATATTGAGATTACAGACAGCGATGTGCACATCAAGATCACCAGTCCGCCGCAAGTGCCTTACTTTATTAACTCCTACGCGGGAAATTCGATGTCTGGTGTGCTACTGGGGCTGATGATGTTTGCGCAAGTAGATCCTCCTTATAACGAAGGGCTGTATCGCTGTGTCACCGTAGACTTAGGCGAGCATGGCACGCTGTGTAATGCCAAAGAGCCAGCGCCCCATGTCAACTGTACCACCACACCGATGGAAACCTTGACCGATGCGGTACGTATGGCATTTGAAGATGCTGCCCCAGATCGGGTGATTGCCTCTTGGGGTCATGCCTCTGGCATCAATATCTCAGGTATCGACCCAAAGACGGGCGAGCAGTACGTCACCATGATATTAGCCTCGATCATCTCTGGTGCGGGTGCGACTCAGCAAATGGATGGCTGGCACGCTTGTGGCCCCTTGTGCTGCTTCGGTGCTCTGAGCTCAGGTGACATCGAGCTGCTCGAGTATCAGTATCCCATCTTGATTCATAAGTATGGTCTGGCAGAAGACAGTGGCGGCGCTGGTGAGTATCGTGGTGGTTGCGGCACGGTATGGGAAGTTGAACCTCTAGGTCATGAAATGACGGTAGTCGCCTTTGGTGAAGGCCGCGAGCATCCGACGATGGGCGCTGCAGGTGCTGAGCAAATCTCACCTGAGCTGAAGCTAGGACGCTTGGAGATTATCCATAAAGACGGTGTCACTGACCTATATAAGCAAAACACCGTGACCGAAATCCAACCTGGTGACCGTGCGCGTAATACCAACCCTGGCGGTGGCGGCTACGGCAGCTCGTTTGTTCGACCCATTCCAGCCGTATTAAAAGACGTACAAGAAAGAATCATATCAGTAGCAGCGGCTAAGACTGAATACGGAGTGGTGATTGACCCACAAACACTGGCAGTCAATGAAGCCGAGACTGACGCGCTACGTCGTAAGCTGACGGCATAACTATATAAAAATCAAATGGCAAATGGTAAATGACCAAATAACATTACGACACTGAACTGATATTAAATAATTTGAGTTAAGGATGACTTATGAAAAATGATTTCCGAATTGGCGTCGATGCTGGCGGGACGTTCACTGACTTTGTACTGGCAGAAAAAAGCGGCGACGTGCATCTGTTTAAAGCACCGTCTACTCCTGAAGATGGCACCTTGGCCATTGCCAATGGCTTACAGCAAATCGCCACCCAGTTTGACCGTCCTATCGAAGAGATTATTCAAGCCTGTGATCTATGTATCAATGGTACGACCGTGGCGCTCAACGCCTTGATTCAGATGAAAGGGGTTAAGGTCGGACTATTATATACCAAAGGCCATGAAGACAGTATCGAGATACGCTTAGGCCATAAAGAAGAAGGGCACCGCTATGATGCCAGTTACCCGCCAGCGCCACAAATCGCTACCCGTGATCGTCGCTTTCCCATTCGCGGCCGTATCTTAGCTGATGGTACTGAGCATGAACCACTAAATGAGCAAGACGTCCTCGATGCCATCAAAGTATTGAAGGAAAAAGACGTCAAAGCGGTGGCCATCTCTTTTGTCTGGTCTATTCGCAATACCCAGCACGAGCAGCGCGCAAAGGAGCTGGTTGAGCAGCATATGCCGGGGGTGTTTGTCTGCTGCGGCAGCGACGTATATCCGCAGATTAAGGAATATACTCGTACCTCAACGACACTGGTCAATGCCTATTTAAGCCCAGTCATGGCCTCTTATGTCCATAAGATTGATGATTATTTTAAGGCGTTAGGCGCAGAGCAGCCCGTGCGTTATTTTCAATCGAATGGCGGACTTGCGGTTGGCGAGATCATGCGTGAACGGGCAGTGAATGCCATCAACTCAGGGCCAGCGTCAGCACCGCAGGCCGGTCTGTATATCGCCAGTCCTTTTGGTATTGACGATATCATCACGGTCGACATGGGCGGCACGTCTTTTGACATCACCATGGCAAAATCCGGTAGAACCAGTCTCAACCGTGATATTGATTTTTTGCGAAATCGCATTGGCGTGCCGATGATTCATGTCGAGACCTTGGGCGCAGGCGGCGGCTCTATTGGTCATGTCAATACCTTTGGTATGTTAGAAGTCGGCCCTCAAAGTGCTGGCGCCACCCCTGGGCCGGCGTGTTATGGTAAAGGTGGCGAGCAGCCAACGGTGACTGATGCCAACTTGGTATTGGGTTATCTACAGCCCAATGCGGTGTTAGGCGGTAGTGTGACCTTGGATAAAGAAAAAGCAGTACAAGCGGTACAGACGCATATTGCTGATCCACTGAAGATTGATCTGGCTCACGCGGCTTTTGGTATCAGTGCCATCGTCAACCAAAACATGTCCAATGCGATTCGCCGTATTACTATTGAAAAAGGTTATGACCCGCGTGACTTTACCCTGATATGTGCTGGCGGCGCGGGCGGTATGCATATTATCGCGCTTGCTGAAGAGATGGGTATTGGTACTATCTTAATCCCCAAGATAGCTTCTTGCCTGTGCGCCTTTGGCCAAATCATCTCTGATATCAAGTATAACTACTTGGCGACACAAATGATGATCATCGCCCCCGAGGCAGATCTGCATGATCTCAATACAAAACTACAAGAGCTCGAAGAGCAAGGCGTACAAAAACTACTCGAAGATGGCTTTACAGATGAAGACATCTCTATCGAACGTACCATGGAGATGCGCTACGTCGGTCAGGTACATGAATGTAATGTGCTGATACCAAACGGCAAGCTCGATGCTGAGAGCGTGCAAACCATCTTGGAGTCGTTTCATCAGCGTCACAAAGAGTTGTATACCTATGATGAGCGTGATAGTAAGGTTGAGCTAGTCAATATTGAAGTGGCGGTGATTGGTAAGATTAGTAAGCCAAAGCTACCAACTCTGCCTGCCCAGAAAGGTGACATCAGCCAAGCTCAGATTGACAGTCGTAAGATGTTATTTGATCAATCTTATGACTGGATCGACACGCCTATCTATGATGGCGAACAGTTCGGAGCTGGCGCTGTGGTCACTGGCCCTGCGCTTATTCAAGAGCCAACTACGACTCTGGTGATTAAGGACGGCTGGCAAGCAGAGCTGCATGAGACTGGGACCTATAAGTTGACCAGAGCGGCATAAAACAAAATTTAAGCTTTGTATTAACGTTAAGGCGTCAGGTATTGAACAGCGTTCAGTTCCTGACGCCTTTTTTGGCTTTATTTAGAATATAAAAGAGAATCGTTCATTATTAACTGCTAGGATATCAGTACAGTTGTGTACCAATTACTGAGTATTCAAGGATGACTGCAAATCACAAGCCAAACAACCCTCAATACACTGATCAAAATCCATCAGTTGAGTTATCGGTCACTGTCAAAGATACCTTAGATGATAAGAGTGTTTTAGACACCTCTGTGTTAGCGATACCACCGATAGGTAGGGTGCAGACACTAGACGCATTTGACTGGAAGCGCACCATTAATGATACTTATTTTGATCTTGATGTCAGCTTCAGGCAGCCAAATAAGTTTTCTGGTTTTTTGCAGCATTCTAAGCTGTTAGATATAGGCGTGTCGCGTTATTATGCTAATACGGTGCACTATGATCGCGGTGTGCAGAGCTCTGATTATACTGACGACAGTATTTTGATTACGTTTCCTATCACAGGCGATGTGCATTTTGCCCAAAAAGGACGGCAGCTGACTTCTAAGCCTGGGCAGTTCTTTATTGAGCTATCCAATTTACCTTACGAGTTTTACCATCTGCATGAAGCGTCGCTATATGTGATCAAAGTACCGCTCGCATTACTCACTGCGCAAATACGCACCATAGAGCGCCAGTTTGCCCGTAGCCTATCTATCGATGAAGGCGCTGGCAGGCTACTGGTTTTTCAGATGCGGCAAATACTGGAGTTTATGCAGAGCCATCAGCTAGACGATTTGGAGATAAAAATACTAGAGCAGCAGCTACTAAATCTCATTGTATTAACGTTGAGTGCACCTAAAGAAGTCATGATGAGTAACACTTCTTCTATACAGTCGGTGCATTTAAAACGTATCGAGCATTACGTATATTTGAACTTAGAAAACCCTGCTTTGACCCCAAAAAAAGTCGCCGCTGCTTGCCATATTTCTGTCAGATACCTGCACAAGCTTTTTGCTGACCTGCCTTATAGTTTTTCAGAGTGGGTAAAAGAGCTGCGTCTAAAACAAGCCAATCATATTTTAAAGAGTAAAAGTTATGTGACCATTGAGGAAGTCGCTCATAAAGTAGGCTATGGCGATCAAAGTTACTTTTCGCGTATCTATAAATAGTATTTTGGTTATACGCCTCGGGATACTTCTAAGCTGTGATATGCTGTCATATACAGACCTTGATGCTGTTTTTCAAGGAAAATTATTAATAAATTAACAATTATTTACAAAAATAAGGGGTGAATTGCTCATTAAGTATACAAATTGTGCTATTTTTAAGTAAATCTTGATTGTTTTATAAGGCAAGCAAGGTTCTAAGAGCACTTGAATAGGAAGGTGACAGGATGTCGATACTTCTCACAGAGTACTACCAAAACCAAGGTATTCCGTACTTGAATGTGCCCAAGCCTATTCAAGACTTTATCGAACACTTTGAAATCGATATTGAGTCGCCAGAATCCTCACCAGATGTATTGATCGTATCGGGCAATCTGAAGCCGACTGATTCTTATGCCTTCCCAAAGACATTGGATGTCGGTATTGGTGACTTGACGCTGCCATTAACCAATGGCGGCTTTCCCGTTAGATTGATCGCCATGAAAGACGCTAATGGTACGGTCGACGGTTGGCAATTGGAGATTTTTTTATCAAATCTAATACTGACAGTAGAAGGGCTACGCCCCGCCATTTATGTTCCTGAGCAGGGTACTGCGCCCAGACATTTGCTTGCTGATCCTAAAAATAACAAGGTCCAAATCATCGGGCAGTCTGCTTGGTTACGTCTCTCAAGCCCCGTAGGAACATCAGGAGTAGACTTTTCATTTGTTGAGCAACCTCAGTCGGCAGAGGAGCTTCAAGGCTCACAAGCATTTTCTTCGGTCTTTTTTAGCCCTTCATCTTTTTTTATTGGATCCTCCGACTTTGGCCTGATAGTCGGCAAGGTCGTCTTTGATTTTTCAGAACAGCTGTCTCCTGCTTTTATCTCTAATGCTAGTGTGGGACCTGACTGGATGGGGCTTGCCATTCAAGAAGCGACATTTTATGCACCGCGCAACTTACCTTTGGTGGGCGATCTATCAGGGGGCGTACGTGAGGTTTTGTTAGGCAAGCCCTTTGGGCTTTATGGAGAGCTCGAAGTTCAGTTTGGTCGTAGTCCATTAGACCCCAGTACCTTTGAGTTTAGGCAACAAGACATCACCCCCGATATACCATTAGAAATAGCGGGCTCAGGATTGTCGCGAAAAGTTGAGATTGTGGCCACACAAGAGGAAAACGTGTTGATAGATGTGGCATTGACCGCGGCTGCGCCTACGCCTGATGGAAACCGTTGGACGGCGAGATGGACTTGGGGAGATAATGCCTCAGAGGAAGGATTGACAACCACAGGCACAGCTTGGAATACCCGTAAGCTCATCGTTGAGCCTATTGAAATAATCGTTGAAGAAGATCAAGAAACGCGCCTTCGTCATCCAGCCATTACTTTTCGGTTTAAGGCTTCTGGCACTGCACCAACGACAGTGAGAGCACATTTTGATAACAAGCCTTACGAAAAAGTCATTCATGTTAGTGGTACTGCCGCGGATATCAGCACCATTAAATGGTATGCAGTGCCTACACTACCTGCTGATGGCAATGCTACTCATACAGATAACAGTACTTATCAGTGGGAGCTGACCAATACTGCATTAAGCAAAAGCGGGCAGGGAGTGGTATTTGACCTCAGTGAGGTTGATGCCGATGAGTCTGAGCTATTAGGGCATCACACAATCAAATTGACCAAAACAACAGTCGTCGGTAGTGCTGAGACCAAGCAAGTCAACTACTTGCAGTTAGAGATATTGGCTGCAGGTGACCTACTGTTTGGTACCCAAAATGGCGTATTTAGCCACACAGATGAAAACAACCCCGTCAAACTTGCCGCTGTCGAAGCAAATTATGAGCTTTCTGCTTTTCTCACTCGAGGAATATTAATCTTTCATCCCTATCGAGCCGCTATCCTACCCACCAATCAGACCCAGCTAGACTTGCCAGCTGACAGTCTGGCTCAGGTCATCATAGCGCATCCTCTAAGCACTGAAACCTCTAGCTCCAGCCCCAGTATCGAAAGCAGTACCCTTGACCGTCATATTCAGGTGTTGATGGAATATAGTGAAAATCGGGTTTTACAATGGGGTAATAAAAACCCTGGTATTAATACCAAGCCGTCATTTGCCAATGAGGCAGATTTGCAAATACAGCTGCTTGCTTGGGCGGCCAAGTACCCTGGCGCAACTTTTGTTGTTATTGGCCGTTGTGATGATATCGGACAAGAAAAACCTAATATCGAGCCTGATGCCGCCAATATCGAGTTGGCAAAAAAACGGGCAAAAAAAGGTCTGGAGTTATTGACTAAGCTACTGCCTGGCGCTACAGGCGAGGTCATTGCCGAAAGTCAAGTTTGTGCACGCGGCGAAACAACCGATTGGCAGGCAAACGCATGCAGGGCTAAAGAGGCCAGCTTGGCCGATGCAGTCATGATGCCAGAGGAAAAGGCGGAGGCGATTAATGCTGCCTTTAATTATGGTTGGCTGATGAGGCATAGATACCCAGAGCACCTCAATTGGGTCAACACCTTAGACAAGAGCAAGGATTACGAACGTTTTCGGCAACAGTACCGCCGCTTTGATATCTATGCCATTGGTGGTCAGCCAACGGCAGAGGCCGTCATTATCGATGAAGTCACTAACACTACGGATACCGCGAATTTACGGCGTTCTATGATCGCCTCAGTCGATAGTCGAGCTGCGCCTACCGTTTCTAGTACCAATGAGATGGACTATCGAGTAAAATTGGTAGCGCGCTGGGCAAGTCCTTATGTGACTCAGCTAAAAGACGCCATTCCTGTTTTGGCTGAGGCAGAGTTTGCTTGGACACCAGATACCGTGCCTGCCATAGAGGGCCAGCCAGTACTGAGTAGTGGTACAAAAGTTCTGACGGCTTACGCAAAATGGATACACGATGCGCACACTGGCTTTACCAATACCACGCTAGGACTACGCTCAGAAGGCGATGCCGATGGTTTGCTATCGTCCGAAAATACAATCCTCGTTTCAGCGTTAGCTTTTGGTCCAGCCCTGCTCTCGACGGTAGACTTGGACCAAGACGTCATCGGCGCGGGCGGGCGTCTGGCAGCATTAATTGGTGTCGCTGTCGCTGGTGGCAATTATTTCGTCGATAACGGCAAGGTTGTGCTAATGAGCGTAGAAGCACAGGCTCAGACCAGCTCGATTGCACAGCCTACACAAGGCTATCAAGTCAGCCTGCTTAGCGATTACGTCTGTACCATTCATGCTGACAGCAAGGTTATGGGCATACAGACAAAAGCCGATCGGCCACTCAAAATACGCTATAAATCCGTTGGTGTTGAGTTTGATAACACCAAAACTGAGTGGGAAAAAATCGGGTTGGTATTTGATGACCAAGTCTCGATGGAGATTGAAGACTCAGGCCAATGGCAGATCGATGGGGTGTTAGCAGACCTGTTACGGATTGTCGATATTAGCTTTGGTACAGGTTCGATATGGGTAGAGATGGGTATTGCTGCTGCGCTCGATATTGGGATTGTAGAGATCTCTCAAGCTATTGTTAGAATCACCTATACAGACGCCTCACCCAAGTTTGAGTTGCGCGGCTTTGAGATTAAGGCGGACATACCCAATATCTTGACGAGTGTCGGCAATCTGAGGATAGCGGATGGAGGATTGATCAGAGCAGGGGTAGCGGTAGATATCGCCCCGCCTGTTGGCTTAAGCGGTAATGCAGCGCTGGCGATGCAAAAAGTAAACGCCTCTGCTACTACCCCTGAATATGTGTTTTTATCCCTTCTGCTTGGGGTGCAGTTCTCAACGCCTCTGCCGATAGGCCCAACTGGCATGGCGATATATGGATTCATAGGCAGTTTCACGATGCATGGCCGCCGTAATATGGGTACAAACGCTGATCCAGTAGCAAGGGAGCTGGATTGGTGGGCCAAACCTGCTTTTGATAAATACACAAAAGCACATGGGCAATATGCCTTAGGGCTCGGTGTGGTCGTAGGAACCTTGCCCGACTTAAGCTTTAGTTTCTCAGCCGCTGGCATGTTAGTCATGGCCTATCCCAACCCTGAAGTTATTTTAGGCGTCGATGTCAGCTTATTAACATTACCTGATACCGAGGCTACTGACGAAGGGGGAGCCGCTGGAAACTTAACAGGCTTGATTGTCATTAATGACACGGCGATAACGATCGCTGTTTTGGGCAGATACGAGATAGACAATCTACTGAGTATCAAAGTACCGTTTGGCGCTTACTTCCCAAGCGGGGGCAAGGGCACCTACGTTCGCCTGGGATCAGATGGTAATACCGATATTGCCAAACCCAGATACGGCGAGCCTATTACCCTGACGTTGTTACCGACTACCATCAATGAGCGGGCTTGGGCGTTTTTGATGATAGAGCAAGACGGCATAGAGGCACTACATGGCAATTTAGACTTTAGCTTCGATGGCTTTGCCGTCGGGTTTGGGGCTGGCTGGGGAATAGATTGGGGATCAGGAAAGATAAATCTATCAGCCTCAGCAACTATACTGGTGGGCTTTGGCACCAAGCCACTGATGATAAAAGGCGGTATATTTGTCAATGGTGAGCTGAATTTAGGCCCTATTTCTATCTCTGCTCGCGGCTCATTGACACTCACCTATATGAATGACAATGTTTATTTAGACGGTGAGTTTTGCGGAGAAGTCGATTTATGGTTCTTTAGCATCTCTGGCTGTGTCGGTGTCAGTATCGGTAGCAGTCATAGCTTAGAAGCGCCTGAGCCTCCTGCTCCACCGCTGGTTTCGATCACTTTAACCGATCGACATAATAAAATCATGGGCATGGCCGCCAAGGTAAATTACAATGATGAGGTAGTCTTAAAAAAACAAGCTATTTTTAAAATTGATGAGAATGGCAATAACATCGGTGCCAAGCCAGCTGACAATCATACCGTATGGCCAGATACTGCACCTGTGCTCCAGTTTTCACACTATATCCATAACGCCTTATCAGCAGATGTACAGTTTGCAATTGAGTCAACACCCATCCAGCCCAAGTGGTTTGGTAGCCATCAATTAAAATACACGTATCGCATGGACAAATTGACCTTATCTGACGTGACAGATCCTACTAACAAAAAATTGGTGGGTGAGATAAGCGTTGGTCAGTCTAAAAAACTACAGTCCACTTGGATGACATCCCCTTACCGTCAAAGCAATAGTAGCGGTGATAACAACCCGCTGCCAAGCGAACATGAAGGTCCGAACCTAAAACTCCTAGACATGAACGCCCTGTCTTGGGTAGCCAATATGAGTAATGGCGCAGAGGGCACTGATGGTGACCCTGCCAAAACCATCGAGCAAGTATGTGAGCCATTACCAGCGCCTAAGCATGGCTGCGTGTTTGGGCAGTCTGCTCGTAGTATCGGTCAATTCAAAATAAAAATAATTCAAACCCCAAGAGCCACAACCCCTTATCCCAGCCGCTTTTATGTTGTCGGTCAATCGGTCAATCGTGCATTTGGTCGTCTTATCGCTGGCAGAGACTTGGCGCAATTGCTGGCAAGTGCTTCTAACATAGCGCTGCAACCAGGCCGTATGATTGAGCTGCCAAGAGCCATCTCACGACATGGCACAGCCTTACGTCAAGGCTATAAACTACCTGCCATTCAAGTGATCGATCAAGACACAGCGCTTTGCCTGCCCATGCCATGGGAGGCGATGTTTGATAGACAAGTGCTAGACCCGATCGTCACCTTGCTGGTATGCCGAACCAGCACTTACTCTACTATAGCAAAAAAGAAGTGTGAAGCATTTGAGACCATCAAGCCTTATGGCTCAGGTCTTAGCAAAACCAAGCTTGAGCTGACCGACATGACCATAACAACGGTCAACCCTAATCACAACTTTAGTATCACGGATAGTGTGGATAAAAGAGTAGCGCCTGCGCGGGCAGGAAGGGATGGTCATGCAGACTTGTCTTTCCCTGATAGTGGTATCTATGTGTCGTTTGCTCAGCCTGGTAAACAAATAGAAGCTCGCTTTATGATACTTAAGCCTAAAGATATTAAGGTGCAAGGCTATAGCGAGCAAGGTGATAGGATAGTGAGTAAGACCCTAACCAGCACTCGGGATGAGCCCCTGATTGTACGCTTAAACGCCCGTGATCCCATTCAGCGGATCAAAATCACAGGGGGTGGCAATGCAGCGGTCTTATATCAGATCTGTGTGATACCCACTAACGACTTGATAACCGCAACTGAGCCCACTGAACCAACAACCAAGCTTATCTGTGAGCGCTTTAATGATTTAAAACCAGTATCGCGTCGGCAAAAGACACTTAAGCACAGTATTTTTTATATCACCCCTCTAGAGGCAGATCGTTATCTACAATTGGTAGATGCTGTAGATCAACGTAGAAAAGTACCTGTAGTCGGCCGTGATGGCTCATTAGATATTGCCCTTCCTGATACAGGTATACACGTCTCTTTATCAGCGCCATGTCACTATCTCGAGCTGTGGGTGGTGAGCTGGGCTAAATCCTCGATTAAGGCACAGGCGTTTAATAAGGATAAGAAAGTTATCGCCTCTATGACAGTATCAGGCGGCGCAAAAGAGTTTCATCGTATACAACTTGATCCTGAAAATACTGAGGACGGCATCACTGCTTTTACACTGCAAGGCGGTAGGAGTGAAGCTGTCCTTTTCAAAATCTGCTACAAGTTACCTGTTGAGACTGGCAAAAAAAGACGACTAGCGTCTTTATTGGATGCAGAGCGCATAGATATCAACAAGGTGATTGCCCATACTCAAACCACGTCTACAGAAGCAGATTCAGCAACGACGTCTAGAGTGAATAGCAAGATCAGCGGTGTGCCAAAGGTTACTGGGATTGTAAACGATGACCCGTCATTAATGTGGGATTATAAGATCATCAATTTGCCGACACTAGCAGATGACTGCTATCTGGTCGAATATCGCCCTGCGCCTAATAACAGACAAACTGCTTGGAACGGGTTTGCGATAGAAAGTCAGCCTAATTTTGATGTCAGCGTACTGTCAATATGCGCAATAGATAAGCTGGCAGTAGACAATCAAGAAGCCGATCAAGCCGCTAGGCAGAGCCTGCAAGAGAAAATAGAGCATCTATTAATAGAGCTGGATGCTAATGAGCGCCGTGAAATCCTATTAGATGCAGGCTGTACTTATGAGATAGCCTTGGACTGGTCATGGCAATCATGGCAACCAAAAGATGATGAAACCTCTCCACCAGATCCTGTAGCGGCAGATTGGACGGCAGGGGACTCACAACGATTCCAGTTTGCCGTAGCAGAGGAATCAGCGCTAGCTGATGATACCCAAGATGGGCTAAACGAGTATATTTTTGACCCAAGAGATATCGCTCGTTATCTCAAACTGGTCGAGCCTGACAATGGTCAGATAGCACATTTTACGGAGGATCCATTATGGGTGCATTTTGAGACTGGTCACGTTGAGCAGTTGCTGGCACGATATGATCGAAAGCTTTGGGTAGAAGTAAAACGTACAGATCCACCGCCGCAGTCTACCTTTAGTAGACTGCAAGCAATACTGCAATCCTTAAAACCCAAATCTCTTGACTGGCTCAATGCACCCGATCAGCTCAATAGCTTGGGATATCAGCGCATTAATGAGGCAGTAATGCAGTCACCTTGCTTACCTGATAGTACTTTGATGGGTGGGGCGTCGCTACAAGCCAGCTTTGAGCTGGAGCCCAATGCCATGTATGACTTCAATCTTATTGCATTAAAAGACGATGAAAGTGATCCTTTGGTGATATCAGCTTCTAGATTTAAAACCTCTATTTACGCGGGAGCTGACGAGCTGATCGAGCACCTAGGGTATGATTTAAGCGGTTCAGTCAATCCATATTACCCAAGTGATATTATCTTACCTAGTGGTACGGTCATAGCAAATAGTGATTTGCAGGTGTCTGACAGCCTGATAGATGAGCTCTTAACTATAATGGGCGTGGATATCTTACCGCTACCCGGGCGTCATCCGATGACTTATGCCGTTTGGTCTCTTACCGATTCTAATATCCACTCTCATGGCGATACCAATAGCAGCTCATGGCGACTTGAGGGTTTGTTTATAGACAGCCTAGAGCCTTTAAAACGTACTGGTGCGGTAGCCAGTGATGATAAGGCGATAATAAAAGACACGTTGATGCTAAACAAGGCGCTTATAAGTGGTCAAACGCTTAGTGTCCACAGTGCCAATAAAAACTGGACACGGGTGTTTTTAAAGCCTGCTCAGCCACTGCTGATATCAGATACAACCTCTCATATTGCATTGGTATTTATGAGTAAAGAAGGCATTAAAACGGGTAAAAAAACCATCAGCAATCAACCCGCTATTATCAACAGAGAGGGCTTATAACATGTTGCCATTAGTGAAACCAGGACTCTTTAATGCCCAAGCGCTGTCAGTTGATAATAACGACTCTCATCTACATAAGGGCAACTATATTAGACTTTCGGCGCACCCAAAACTGGGGTTGCCAGTCGCGCCTTTTGTGATTAAACGTACCGTTACCACGGCCAAAGATTTAAAATACCGTAATTTATTGCGTACGGCAGCTGTCTTCATCGACTCGATGGGATATGCTCTGGAGCCACCTTTTGATGTCACCCCTGATAATCCTGTTATTGCACGAATACCGTTACAAGCAGATGAGGTCTGCCTTTGGGCACAGGTTTTGGTCAAGCAGCCATCACGCCCTATATATAAATTTATAGATCAGAAATATGAGCGAGTACTAAACCCATTAAACAGAGTAAAATTTTTGGGTGGTAAGCGGCTGCCTGACACTGTCTTTGATAGCTTTGATAGGGTAGTCGATTACAGTAGGCGTAAGAAACCCTCAGTAGGCAAGTCATCATTACAGTGTGAAGCCTTTGTTAATACAGCCAACAGCGGACTTGCGTCAATTGGGAAGCGCTCTCAACATCGCTATGTGTTCAACTCACACAATATCACCGAGATTAAGATCACAGGAGTAGGTGAGGTAACAGGCATAGAGTGGATAGAAGCAAAAGAGCTGACCCAGCAATCACAGGGCAAAAAAGCCATTTCATACTTTCAGCCTTATGCTGTGCTCAATTTACCGCATGCCGGAGGCTTACGATATCTGTCACTACCGAATGCCGAGCGCCGCGCTTTTGAGCGTGTCAAAGCGCAAGCGCCTAAACGTCGACCGCTGCAAGAGACACTTAATACGCCTGCACCTGCTACCGCGCCGCTAAGTGATGATAGGTTTGAGAGTCGGCGAGTGGCTTCTTTATATGAGGGTATGGATGATGATTTAGAGTTATTACTCACAGGCAGCGACTCGCCATTTGCACAGACGATTGAAGAAGACATCATTGATGAAAATGCCACCCCAATTGGCAGCAATAACATATCGCGCTTAAGTTATTTTAATCAATTACAGATAGATCCTGGTACAGCTGCCCTTATTGGTTATAAATTATACGATGATACTCCAGCAGCTTCTGATCATGACATAGTCATCTATCAAATCAATGGTTTTTTTAACGACTACTCAGAGCCGATGCGCTCAACAGGAACAGGTAAAATTGCAGAGTGGCTAGCGAAATTAAATAATGAAGATCTATTATACAAACTATTACTGAATGATATTCCGCAGCCTTACAAAACAGCTTCGTCAGAAACCGTGATGGATTGGTACGTAAAATTGACGGAAGGTAAGTCAGAGTTTATGTTAAATAGACGTGTGTTGCAAAACTTTGCAAACACCAAGCGTTATATTGGTATAAGTACCATCGTCATTGCCGATCAGGGCTCTATTTTAGATCAAGTGAATGCGCCTACTATTAACAAAGCGGAGCATGTAGATTGGCTTCCCGCTATACCTCCGCTAGCTAAAAGGCATGTCAGAGTGGATTTAGCAGATACCTTGGTAGCAGGGTTACTGGCCGCTGGCAAGCAGCCATTGATTAAAACAGGTCAGTATCAAGCCCTAAATAGAAAGAATGCCAGAAGATTTCACATGCCAATCGTATTATCAATCAATACCAATAGTAGTATTGGTGACGTTGTCTCTGAGCCAGGTACAGGGTTTATCAGTGATCGCCTTGCCGTGCCTGAGGCGATCAAGTATGCAGTGGCGCAGCAAGACAGGTTTGGTCGTTGGTCAAACTGGACTTTTATCACAGCAGCAGCAGGTCCTCGTCCATATCCGCCACGTCCACAGCTTCAGGCGTTTTATACCATACCGACAGCCGAGGCGGCGGCAAGTGTCGGCGGTGAGATACTGATCAAAGTACCAGTGCCAGACTCTGATGTATTGGCGCCTGGCAGCTTCTTACTCAAAAAATTAAACCTAAGTTTGACAGATCTATCTACTCAAGAGCGCACTACCTTAACGATATTAGAATCCACAAAAGTTATTGTTGATAGCCTTCATAGCAATGCTAATAACAGCACTCATCACGACCCTAATCTTGATAACTACTGCTTGATGATCACTGTTACCGCACCGACACTTGAGCCAGCAGAGCAGCGCAAGATGCGTATCGTTGCCACGTGGCAAGATACCAACAATCGATTGTCAATGGAATCTGAACCCCTGACGCTGGTATTAAATGACCCACGGCCACCTGCACAAATAGATATTGAAAATACAGTTCAATATGCGGCACGTCCAGATATAACAGGTGTCAGTTGGATCGAGTATCGCTGGCAACCAAAAGATAAGCAAAGCACTTTTGACATATATTATACCGATGAAAACCGCTTATTAGCGCAGTTAGAGGCTTTGGGGAAGGGGGGTATATTAAACGATGCAGCCACTGCAGCGGATCGGGCAGCGATTTATCGTGAGCACCAAGCGTTTTTCCACGATGCCTTATTTGAAAAGCTAGCAGATGTGCAGGTGGTTTTTAATGCAGAAGAGGTTGGGTTTCGTCATGG
This sequence comes from Psychrobacter sp. H8-1, assembly GCF_904846575.1. Lineage (NCBI taxonomy): Bacteria > Pseudomonadati > Pseudomonadota > Gammaproteobacteria > Moraxellales > Moraxellaceae > Psychrobacter > Psychrobacter sp. H8-1. The sequence continues at coordinate 1,508,051 of NZ_CAJHBG010000001.1, read as the reverse complement.
CGTGTCAGGCTCATTAAAACTGCTCAACTTTTATAAAGTGGCGACAATGGCATCCACAGGAGCAAAGCCTGACCTAAAGCAGTTGGATATGCTGATATATGCCATTCCTAATACTGATCCGCCAGCTAGCCCTAGTATCTCGGTAACGCAAGTACCTGCAGAGCCATCTGAGCCTCCTTATGTCGCCAAGGTAGCGCTGACCTTAGAATCTGGAGTAACGCCAGGTCATCGCTGGCGCTTGAGACGCTCTTCTGTTAGCAGTAGTAATATACAAGACATGCTCATCGTTGCACAAAACTTGCCACTAGAAAACACCACAACGGGGCTACAGACAGCCATCTATCGAGATGATGGTAGCGTCGAAGTTGCAGCGACTGCACAGTTAAAACCTTGGGTTGAATATAGCTGGGTTGCAGAAGTACAAGCAGAACCAGAAAGCGAAACGGCTTCTAGTGTCGTAGCTGGACGTTGGAGCCGTGCATCAAACCCTGTCAGCTTGATTTTAGCACCTGCTACTGCGCCAAGCGCTCCGAGCATCGAAGAGATAAAAGGGACAACTGGCCCAACAGGCCTTAAAGAGGTTCAATTAATCGTCGATCATGAGGATGACTTATCTGGTGGCAAAGTAGGTAGCTATCGCATCCAAATAAGACGCAGATTAGCTACAGAACAAGCATTTGCTGTGATTAGTGAGGTCAAGGTATCAGGTAGAGGACCTTTTGTGATTAATGATGTTTTAACCGACCTTGCAAATGAAGAGGTTCCTTTTGGAACAGAATATCAAGTTGAACTGATTGACCCCTTAGGTCGTATCAGCGTAGCGAGCGCGATTGCAGCAGTAAATGCGATATAAGAATTGGTTTACTACAATATATGTTAAAAAGTGAATATGCTAGTGGTTTTTAATAGCACGAGACTTTGTGGCAGAATACAAAAAAAGGGCAGTGCCTGATAGATACATTGCCCTCAATCTTTAATATTTTTCATCATCTAAACAATCAAGCGCCTATACTGTCCATTGTTCATTAATAATAGCAACTAGGTAGCGTTTTCCCTGATACTCATCAAATACCAAACGCATGATGCGCCAGTCCATACCGTCAAACTCTTCTGTTCCCTTATAGTAAAACTCAACAAATTCTGAGTTTTGATATATATTTTTTAAGTTGTTTATCATGTTTCCATTTTGCTTAAACTCATTAACACTCAGGGTAGATTCATTAAACTTATCAGCATCGACCCAAGTCTCCAAATAATCTGGTAGTGGAATGACTAAGGGATCGCCAGTACCGTCACGTTCACCCCAAGTAAAGCGAATTTTAGATTCTTGTAGATATTGGGCAAACTGGTCACGGCTAAAGACTTTATCTGACTCTGGACGTACATAGGCATACATCGAAAAACGCACACCGCGAGTTGGATGGATGTCGTTGGTGATTCTGGCATAGTCGTTATTGGCAAGCGCACGTTGGATACGTAATGCTTGCTGTCTAAGCGTTTGCTGACTCATGTCAGAGACGACAGGCGCTGATGAATTGCCGTTTTGATGATTGGGAATGGTCGTGTTGGACTCAGCAGAAGATTGACAGCCAGTTGCAGTTAGGATGGATGCGAAACACACAGCAGCAGATAACTTATATAGACAAGACTTAGAGATACTAAGGCAAGATGACGGCATCATAAAAATATCCTTATCGTAACTAAATTAAGTTAATTGAAATTATAATCAGTACTGCAATAAGCTTTGATTGAACAATGCTTGATTAAGCGTACAATGAATATCCTTACTAAATTAGCAAACATTAGGAGGGAGTTTTGTAATATTTGGTTTACAGAATACTCTCAAAGCTGTTAGTTTGTTTTCGCATAATGTATATTATGTTAAATGATGGCTGTGTGGTGTTGAGTTCATGATATCTGTTTAATGCCTTCTAGCTCAATAGCAACACATAGTCTACAACTTATTATTCGGTTCTTACTTTGACCTACTTCACTATCTATTTATAGTTAAACAGTTCTTACGATCTGCCTGGGGTTTTTGTACGCCTAAATATTTTTGGACTATAGTGTATTTTTGATTTAGCTCAATGTACTTATTAATACCAATAATGCGTTCAAATCTTGCCAGTACACCAACTTGCTATTCGGTGATTCCCACATGCTTTGTATTGAAGTATTATCAAAGCAATTGTCATGTTCTGATCTTTATCTTTAGCCTCTAAAATTATTGACCCCTATAGTCAAATCTATATAAACAAACTTGATATATTTTAGTTAGGCAGCCTGACGATAGAAACTCACCCACATCTGCATCCGTAATCTAGAGCTCAAAGGAACTACTAAAAACTGACTTATTCCATCTATTATCATTTGTCATAACGTTTCTTATAAAGATAAAGATTAGTTCCTCATACAGACATTCAGCTACTAGTATAGCTGAATGTCTAAATTAGTTAACCCTACACTTCTTCAACCTTCCTAAGTTGATTAGAGTAAAGTAATGTATTTAGGTATCTGAATGTACTTCTCTAGCAATCATCCCGTATTGCGCAAACCTGCTGCTAAAGCATTGATACTGCGTACTAAAGTATCTTCAACAGCAAGATCACCGTCATTACCAGTAGCATCTTTTTGTCTGGCACGTTTTAACAGCTCGATTTGTATATAGTTAATTGGATCTAAATAAGCATCTCGCCATTCAAGGGAAGCGGCAAGATTCTGCTGATGCGCCAATAATGAGGTCTGATTAAGCAGGGAGTTTAAACCTGAATAAGTCAGCTCATGCTCGTCAGTCACCGCTTTCATAATCTGTTCACGTAAAGTCTCATCGTCACATAATTGGCTATAGGCATGAGCAATACTCATATCAGACTTAGTAAACGCCATTTCAATATTGCTAATAAACACGTTAAAAAATGGCCAGTAGTCAATCATTTCCTTCATTAATGCTTCATCATCGATGACGCTATGCAGTGCACTGCCAACGCCATACCAAGCTGGCAGTGTAAAGCGCGCTAATGACCAACCAAATACCCAAGGAATGGCACGCAAAGTGGTTTTACTTGGTAGGCCTTTATTACGGTGCGACGGACGTGAACCAATATTTAATAAAGATATTTCTGCCACTGGCGTCGCTTGTGAGTAGAATTGATAAAAGCCTTCGGTATGGTCAGTCAGCTGACGATAATGCTGTTCACCCGCGTCTGCTAAACGCGCAAAGAGTGCTTCGTAATGTGGCAACTCAGGCGGTTGTATTACAAATTTTGAGGAGCAAGCTTTGAGCGTGCCAGTGATACCCATGGTCAGCTCAAATACCGCAGTATCAGTGTTGGCATATTTGGCATAAAGAACTTCGCCTTGTTCGGTCACTTTGATTTGCCCATGCAGTGTACCGGCAGGTTGCGCCGCAATTGCTTTATGGGTTGAGCCTCCACCACGACTGACTGAGCCACCACGGCCATGAAACAAGCGGGTTTTGATACCATATTCCTCAGCGATACGGTTAATGGTTTGCTGCGCGCTATACAGCTGCCATGCAGAGGTGATAATACCGCCATCTTTTGATGAATCTGAATAACCCAGCATGATTTCTTGCGTGTTATCTAAGTGTTGCAGCAACCCTCGATAAAGCGGATTATCCAAGACGGCAGGTAAAATCTTATCGATATTTTTAAGGTCTTCGATGGTTTCAAACAAGGGTGCGACGGGTAAGTCAGCGGACAGTTGCCCTTCGTCATTCACTGTACATAAGCCTGCAAAGCGCATGAGTAGTAACACTTCTAATAATTGACTGGCGTTATTGGTCATTGATATGACGTAACTGCCGAAAGTATCTTGCCCGACCAGTTTACGTAAGGTTGCCACAGAGTTCATCAAAGCCAATTGTTCGCGTGTTTTATCACTCAAGTTATCGGTATAAATGAGCGGTGTACCGGGCTTTTCAAGTAAGCGCGTTAGCCATTCTTGGCGCTCAGTTTCAGTGAGCATTTGATAATCTGGCAGATTAGAGGCATTGGCAAAAATATCAGCTATCACCTCGCTATGATAAGAGGACTCTTGACGAATATCGAGCGCTGCCAAATGAAAACCACAGGTTTTGACCAAACGAATCATATCAAGTAATAAGCCTTCGCCATGTGCCGTATCGTGAGTATTGACACTTTTCCGAATGATGCGTAAATCTTCTAACAATTCTTGCGGATTGGTGTAAGCATCTTTTTCAGCCTCGCTATCACTACCTTTGCTTTGAATATGGCTATTAGTCGATTTTATTTTGGCAAGAATAATCGATAACAGTCTTCGGTACGGCTCATTGTTGTAATCGTCAGTATTGTAATCAAAGACTCGTCTGTCGAGCTCACGATAACTTTCAATTTTTGTATACACGTCAGGTTCGATAGCGACAATTGTATCGCTGTGAATCAGTTCACGACGCAATTTTTTGATCAACACTTGATAGTGACGCAAGACGGTATTGGCATGCATCAATACGGCCATTTCTGTGGTGTCATGAGTGACAAAGGGATTGCCATCTCTGTCACCACCGATCCAAGAACCAAAGCTCATGAACGCCGGTAAGGGATAGTCTGTTAGCTCAGGATAGATATCAACAATGGCGTCTTTAATATTACGGTAAACTTTGGGAATGGCGCTGAATAAACTGGCATTGAAATAATGCAGGCCATTATTGATCTCGTCATAGACTAAAGGTTTACGCGTCCGTACTTCATCAGATGACCATAATAAATCAATGGTTTGCGCCGTTTGTTCTTTCGCTTGCTCATAGGCGAAACTGTTTTCAGGAAGATTATTCAAAGCATCGCTATGCTTGAATAAACTCTGCAATAGATTCATCGTCGTACGGCGACGCGCTTCAGTCGGATGGGCGGTGAACACTGGGATAAATTTTAGTTGCTCAATCAGCTCTTGCATTTGGGCGGGTTCAATATTGCGCTCACGACATTCAAGCAGCGTACGCCGAAACGAGCCTTCCCAGCTATGTTCCGATTGCATACGCAAGGCTTGACGTTGTTCTCGTAAGTAATTTTCTTCACTGAGATTGGCTAAGAAGAAATAGATAGAAAAGCTGCGGATGACATTTTTTAAGGTTTGGTTGTCTAACGAGGCAATAAAGTCGATGAGTTGTTGCTGGTTCGCTGCGTTAGGCGCCCGGCGTTGCTGGATAAAACCTTGGCGTAGGGTTTCAATCGTGTTGAGTGTTTGTTCGCCCGTTTGCCGAGAAATCGCCTCTCCTAGAAATGAGCCTAATAAGCTGATGCGTTCACGTAGTACGTCGTTATCAATAGTCATCCTTGATCTCCTGATCAAATTCATTCAAATATAGTCGTGCGGTCTTAAATGTAGGTTTTCTATGGTGTAAGCCATTTAACCTGTTTATGTGGATCTCGAAGCTCTCGCTTCTCATCAGCCAAGACGTTGTCAGCTTTATGTATTAATCATTTATTTTTTGGTGATACTGGGTCAGCCATTCCTGTAATGGTATATCTGTCTATCCCTAGTCAGCCAACAATATTATGAGTTTCATTATTACGATTGATGACTAAACTAACGGCTTCAAGTTTAATTCTCCAGCTTTACTAAACAGTCAGAATTAATATCAGCAATCGTTTTGGCACCAGTCAAGGTCATTGCGACGCGTATTTCTTTATCTAGCAGTTCTAACAAATTGCTTACCCCTGCACCGCCATCCGCTGCTAAAGCATAAATAAAAGCGCGCCCTAGCATGCAAATATCAGCGCCCAAAGCCAACATACGCACAATATCTAAGCCATTACGTATACCAGAGTCGGCTAAAATTTTAATCTCTCCTTTAACTGCATCGGCAATAGGAGGCAGAGCACGTGCACTGGATAAAACACCGTCCAGCTGTCGCCCACCATGATTCGATACGACTATGCCGTCGGCTCCAAAACGCACCGCATCTTTGGCATCTTCTGGGTCCAAAATACCTTTGATGACCATAGGCCCATCCCAGTACTCGCGAATCCAATCTAAATCTTTCCAAGAAATAGAGGGGTCAAAGTTATTACCTAGCCAGCCTATATAGTCTTCCAATCCTGTTGGCTTACCTAAATAAGTAGAGATATTGCCCAGATCGTGCGGACGGCCATTTAGCCCTACATCCCATGCCCATTGCGGATGCGTCATAGACTGTAAGTAACGGCGCATAGCAGCATTTTTACCGCTCATACCAGAGTGCATATCTCGGTAGCGTGCCCCTGGTACTGGCATATCTACCGTAAAAACCAAGGTCGAACACCCCGCCGCTTTGGCACGCTCCAAGGCATTTTTCATAAAACCTCGGTCCTTTAATACATAAAGCTGAAACCACATCGGACGGTTAATTTTAGGCGCTACTTCTTCAATCGGACAAACCGAAACTGTCGACATGGTAAACGGAATGCCTTTTTGATCGGCTGCCATAGCGGCCTGCACTTCTCCGCGGCGGGCATACATACCTGTCAGACCCACGGGTGACAACGCGACAGGCATAGACAGAGTTTCATTAAATAACTGCGTCTCGAGACTAAGCAGTGACATATCATTTAGTACACGTTGTCTAAGGGCAATTTTCGATAAATCTTCAACATTATGTTTTAAGGTATATTCCTCATAAGCACCGCCATCTATATAATGAAATAGAAATGGTGGCAGTCGGCGCTTGGCAGCAGCCCTGTAGTCGTTTGGAGATGAAATAATCATACGCTTGCCCTTATTCTGTTAAATATCTATGTAATATTTTTGAATCTCTAATTGTTTATTGATTAGTGCTAAACGATGGATGCAATTGGCTTATTTTTGAAGCGGCAAGCTCAACCCACACTCACTATTACACACAGCACGAGCAATTACGTTTGGTTTTCGACATTTTACCGATGCCGGGATTAAAGCTATTGGTTGGGTCTAGGCTTTTATAGAAATTCTGCAAATCAGGCTCTGCTTCGTATAGATGCCCTACATTATGCTCAGCAGGATATTTGGCTCCGCGTGCGCTCAATAGCTCTAACATCATCTTTTTAACAAGGTGTGCATCACTGCCCTTCTTCAAAATATAATCTTGATGAAACACATAGCAAAAGAAGTGTCCGTAATACAGCTTCATCTCTAAGTGTTTTTCAATTTCTTCAGGTAGGGTTTCAAGCCATTCTAATTCATTACGCGGTATGGCAATATCTAATGCCAATATCTCACCAACTTCTTTTTCATGTATGATTTCATAGCGTAATGCGGCACCGGCTGCCGCAAAACGATTTAAAAGCGCGCTTTCTGACTCTTCCTGGCTACATTCAAAATAGTTACCCGTGTCTGAAGCAGCAAAGAAGGTCTTCAGAAAATCCTGTGCCTCTGCTATCCCTTCATCACTCATTTTTAAGATTAGGTGATGCTCATATTGTTCACGATACTCAATCATGCGCTTCGGTAAATGCTTTGGAAATAGAGTAGCGATGAACTGCATGACTTTGTCAGTAAAATGCTTTGGCATCCATGACCACTTATGAAATTTAGCGTCAATAGCGCCTTTGATAGAAAACAATCTAGGTAAGGCATCTGTGCCGAGATGCTTAATACTTAGGAACGTGTCTTTACCGTATTTAGCGGAGACATCAAATATATCACGATGCATATACTCGCCCACTTCAGGGATATTGTCGAAGCTTGATAGTATCTGCCTTCTGAGCTGTGCAAGCTCACTCACACTGTTAGTGCCTATGTAAAAGGTTTTCTCTTTTGCCGCTATTGGATAAGTGTCAAGACGTACTGCAAACACCGCAAGCTTGCCAGCGCAGCCACTGGCTTCATACAGTCTGCGCTTGTCCGCATTAAAGCGACTGGGCGTGCTTGCATCAACGTCTTTTACTCTGGCGATGTACTCTTTGTCAGATGCGAGCTTGCCACTATCAGGTAATTCTCTTTTATCAAAATTACCATTTTGCAAATTAGTCAGTATTTCTTCTGGCGTATCACCTAGCTCTACGTCTAGATGATTAACCAATACCAGCTGTCCTTGTTCGTTTATTTGGGCAAACAACGCAAGCTCGGTATAGGCAGGCCCTCTTTTGACCAAAGCCCCACCAGAGTTATTAGATATACCGCCAATAATAGACGCGCCTAACGTCGAGGAACCGATGACGGAATGAGGCGCTCTATTGACAGCATTAAGCTGACTTTGTAGCTGATGCAATGTCGCACCAGGCAAGCTGATCACTTGCTCGTTGTCATTCACCAAATACAACTGGTTCATTGCAAGCGTATTAATCACCACCACGGGTCTGTCGTAGTCATTACCGCTCGGTGTTGAGCCTTCAGTCAGACCTGTCTTAGCCGCTTGCATGATAATAATACAATCGCCTTCCACACATATCTCTAAGCTACGCCAAATCTCCAGCAACGTTTGCGGAAACAAAACAGCCAAAGCATTGCCGCCACCAGAGCGCCACCCCATTCTATAGTGTTCGTTTTTTTCTGGATCGGCCTGTACATTGCTAGCTCCCAGTAAATGGGTTAGCTTATCTAACACTTGCTCAGGATGGAGTGTATCTTGATCTTGATGCACTATGTTTGATGAAAAAAGGTTTGGTGAAGCTCTATTTAATGAAGGCATATGACGCTCTTTATTTAGTGATTGTGTGTCACTCATGATGCTAAAGGCCCTTGAAAACCAAAGAGGTAAATGGCAGCCATAACGATAATCCCGCAGAACAACACATAATAGATGGTAGGTAAAATAGTACGCCTAAGTGTGGCACCCTCCATACCAAGTAAACCCACCGTTGCTGATGCAGCCACCACGTTATGTATGGCAACCATATTACCGGCTGCGGCACCAACCGCTTGCGCCGCGATGATTAGAGAAGGTGAAATATGTAAGCTCATGGCGGCTTCATACTGAAACTGACTGAACATCATATTAGATACGGTATTAGAGCCGGCGATAAATGCACCTAAAGCACCAATGGTTGCACTAATCAATGGAAAAACATTGCCAAAAGTACCTGAAAACAACTCTGCACTGGCGACTGGCATACTCGCCACATCTGATAAGTTTATGCCTGAATTAATAAAAATTCTAACCATTGGAATCGTAAAAATAAGTACAAAACCTGCCCCTAACACGGTCTTGCCTGATTCTTTAAAGGCACTGTTTAGGGCGCTGACGGGCTTTCTAGTTTGAAAAGCGGCGGCAACCAAAGCACTAATTAGTAACAAGCCGCCTGGTAAGTATAAAGGACTAAAACTGGCACTGATATCTGTCTCACCTAAAATCGAGGTTAGGTCTACTGCCACACTGTTAAGTAAAGACTGAAAGCCTGTAAATACTCTTGAAAATACCAGTAAAAGGGCAACCAGTAAATAAGGGAACCACGCCATAAGGGTGGACATCTTCTTATCACTCAAGGTCAGCGTAATATCTTCTTTACTGACCACTAACTTACCAAGCCATTCACTCGGCCAGTTTTTTTGCGGTTCAAAATCCCATGTGGTTTTTGGTACCAAAAACCCTCTTTTAGCAGCATTAACAACGACAGTAATACTAACCAAGCCACCGACCAGTGACGGAAACTCTGGCCCTAAAAAAACACCGGTTATCATATAAGGGATTGTAAATGCCAAGCCTGCAAAAATCGCAAACGGCCAAATAGCGAAGCCTTCTTTCCAGCTTTTATTCTTACCAAAAAAGCGGGTGAGCATCATCACCATAAACAGGGGCATAAACGTACCAATGACACCGTGAATAATGGCGACTTGACTGGTAATCAGTTGTAAAAATTCGCCCCACTGTACTCCTTCTTGTGCCAGTTGAGCGCTAATGGCAGCTTTATCTAACCCATCATTTACCCCTATCACAATAGGCGTACCGACCGCACCAAATGATACAGGTGTACTTTGTATCATCATTCCCATCAGCACTGCACCCAGCGCCGGAAATCCTACTGCCACCAGCAAAGGCGCTGCAATAGCGGCAGCTGTACCAAAACCAGAGGCACCCTCAAGAAAGCAGCCAAAGCACCATGCAATAATAATGGCTTGCACACGCCTATCTGGCGATACATTGGTAAACCCAGCACGGATAACGGCGATTGCACCAGTGTGTTTCAATGTATTCAACAAAAAAATAGCACCAAAGACTATCCACAATACCGAAACCGTAATGACCAAACCCTGAATAATAGATGATGACACTCGGTTAAGCGTCATATCCCATATAAAAATGGCAAGCGCTGCGGTAACCACTAAAATGATAGGCATTGTTTTTTTAGCTGACCATTGCAAACCTATCAGAAAAATACCACAGAGAACGATTGGCAGTAATGCCAAAAGCCCATATATTGTTTGATTCAAAATTACATCCTTTTGATTGTGTGATCTTCCTTGAACCAAGTCATCGAAGCCTTTATTTTGACGAATTCATGATGACTAAGTTGTATTAAATATTCACAAATAGGGACTGCTTATTTACTAAAGCTGTCTTGTAGACAAAGCCGAGCACGACTTGCGACAGTTTATGTCCCAATGTCAAAAACGCCCTGAAATAGTCTACGCCTTGTTAATTCATTGATATATTGCATCAATGGACAATGTTATTTTCCTTTTTTGCTATAATCTAATCCGCATTACGCCAATTGGAGCACAAGTATGGTCAAAGCTGACGATATGATTTTATTCGTTCAAGTTGTTGAAGAAGGGTCATTTTCTAGAGTCGCTGAAAAATTATCATTGACGAACTCAGTAGTGAGCAAGCGCATTGCAAGATTAGAAGAGAACTTAAATACTCAACTCATTTATAGAACCACTAGAAAGTTGAGCTTAACCGATGCCGGCAGGACGCTTTACGACAAAGCTAAAATTGCTAAACATGCCTTTCAGGAAGCTGAAGATGCAGTAACGGGTTACAGCGAGGATATGAAAGGCACCATACGAATAACCCTGCCTGTGGTCTCTGCAAATTTGATATTGAGCGAATCTATTGCTGAATTCTGTAAACAACATCCTGAAATATCGGTGGATTTACAAATTACCAATCGCTTGGTTGACTTGATAGAAGAAGGTTTTGATTTGGCAATAAGGACCGCTGTGCTTGAAGATTCCTCACTCATTGCAAGGCGCCTTATAGATAGCCAATGGATTATATGCGCGACTCCAGCCTATTTAAAGCAATATGGTACGCCTCAAACTCCTGAACAGTTACAGAATCATGAGTGCTTAGTTTACAAGTTTGATAATACGGCTAACAGTACATGGCCGCTATATATAGACGGCAAAGAGCAATTAATATCTGTCAATGGTCGGTTTCATAGCAATCATCTGAGTGCAATTAAGCAAGCCGCGCTTAGCGATTTAGGTATCGCTTTTTTACCACAAGTGTTGATCTATGAGGAAATACAGAAAAATACACTCACGCAGATTTTACAATGTTTTACCAGCAAGAAGCTGGGGCTATATGCGGTTTATCCTAAGGCCAGACAACCGGATCAAAAGTTAAAACTGCTCGTTGCACATTTGCGAGACTCATTACATCGGAAACAGGCTTACTACTGCTAAGTAAAAAGCCTATTTTGATGTCTATAAAAAGATGAATGAAATAAAAAAGCTAATAGAGCCTTTCCTAAAAACTGTGTAACTGCTTATAATCCACTAACCGGAGAATAAGCAATGACTACTCAATCTGACATCAAGAAACTGGCCGAGAAAATGGCTGGTAGCATGAATAGCTTCGATGACATCAAAGACTTTCAAAAGCAGCTCATGCAGTCGTTTATCGATACTGCCTTAGAGGCTGAGATGGAAGACCATCTTGGCTACCCCAAGCATGAAAAGGCGGATAAACCTAATAAGCGTAACGGGTACACTAAAAAGACCGTCCGCAGTGACACAGGCGATCTTGAAATCTCCACCCCAAGAGACCGTCATGGTGACTTTGAACCTGAGCGAGGAAATAGCGAAGCACTGCTTCGCCCGAGCGCAAGACAAGAGCTGTGCTCGCGTGGGTGCGCAAGCATCAAACCCGTATCTCAGGTCTCGATGATAAAATCATATTCCTTTACGCCAAGGGTCAAACCACCACTGAGATCGTAGAGAGCATTAAAGAGCTCTACGATGTCGACATCTCAAGCTCTCTTGTCTCAAGAGTCACCGATAACATATTAGAGGACATCACTGCTTGGCAGAACCGGCCGCTGAGCAGTGTTTATCCTATCGTCTATCTAGACTGCATCGTCGTGAAGATACGTCAAGACAAGCAGATCATCAACAAGGCTATTTATCTGGCGCTAGGCGTGGGGCTTGATGGTAAAAAAGAGCTGCTTGGTATGTGGCTCTCAGAGAATGAAGGCGCTAAGTTCTGGCTGGGTGTTCTCACTGAACTACAAAACCGCGGCGTACAAGACATCTTAATCGCTTGTGTTGACGGTCTAAAGGGCTTCCCTGATGCCATCAATACCGTTTATCCCAAAGCCAAGGTTCAGCTGTGTATCGTACACATGGTGCGCTATTCAATGAAGTTTGTGCCGTGGACGGATAAAAAGGCCGTAGCGGCTGATTTAAAGGCCATTTACGGCGCTGATACGCTTGAGATAGCAGAGGCCAATCTCGAGCACTTTGATGAGGTGTGGGGCGAAAGTTATCCGCATGTGGTCAAGTCTTGGCGCAATAACTGGGAGGGCTTAACGGTGTTCTTTAATTATCCTAAAGACATCAGAAAAGCGATTTATACTACTAATGCGATAGAGTCGCTAAACAGTGTGATTCGGACGGCAGTGAATAAGCGTAAGGTGTTCCCATCTGATCAGGCAGCATTTAAAGTGGTGTACTTAGCAACTCAGCAGGCATCCAAAAAGTGGTCGATGCCGATTCGTAACTGGACGTCTGCTTTGAATCGCTTTATGATTATGTTTGATGACCGTATCAGTAAGCATTTAATCTAAATGGCAGTTACACAGAATCTGGGATGGGCTCGTTACCTGTTCAAATAACCATTGTAATCATCACTAGTATAATTACTAACTGATATACTCGGGGCGGCTCAATAACCTTAAATGATTTAGTCAATCTAAAATATTCTTAGACACGTTGCCCGTAGCATTGAACTCTAAAAAGCATTGTTTCACTACTTATAAATAGCTAATAACCGTTGTGGAATTATGAAGTTCTCCATTAACATACTCCCAATCCTCTTTGGAGGCGTCTGGATTATACGCTGTTCTAACATCTAAATTCCCTTAATTATCATAGTCTAACAGTATTAAAAGACATCTCCCATTTGCTAGATAGATAGTTAGATTCAACAGTTCAACCTCTTTTTCTGCGAGCTCATTTTCTATTGTTATCTTCCCTCTACAATAAGCGTTTGACTTGGCTTATCAATCATACGTAACTGGTTTATTTCCCTTGCCTTCTTTACCTAAATATCCAGAAATAGTTACTGATACCAGATACCATCTCCGCCTTTTCTAGCCATTGCTGCATTGTCAGCTTTACAGTAATCGCATACATTAATAAATGAGGATTATCGTACTCAGTCTAAGTTGAATATTAAGGTTCATGAACCATTTATTTTTATATTGACTATAGGTCATTGTTTTTAATAGATAATTATCTATTTTAACTCGCGAACCCAACTTTAGGTAGCCATAAGTTAAATAGGCTCTATTTGTGATTAGGCTCAGAAGTTTTTTTATTATATTTATCAGTTATTTATATAGGACACTGTATCCATAGGAACTTTGTTTCAGATTTATCTTGTTACTGTCACTCTTGCTCTGCATTGTTGCTAATATCACTGATTCTTATATCAAATCATACGTCGGCAATATTCTGTTTAATTCTCACGCCATTAAGGTGCTTTCGTATCTTCTGCTGTACTCTGCCGATCGCTTAACCAAAATTGGTCTGTGAAAAATGCTATGAGACTATCTTTGATTTTGATACTGCTTGTAAAACCTCTTATAGTATCTACACTCGTACCAAAGACAGTCATTAAATATTATCTACTGCTACTTGATAATCAGTGATATCAATCTGATTAATATTTATTTTCATGATGCTTCCTCTTTTATTCTCTCAACCAAAAAGTCTACGGCCGCTTTTACTTTTGGCACTAGATAGCGCTGCTTTTGATACAGCAAATACACGGCCATATCAGCATGTTGCGTGATAGCCAGTTCATGCTCAAACTTAAGCGCTTGCAACTGCCCTGACTCAAGATAAGACGCTAACGCCCAGCGAGTTGACATCAGAATGCCCTCGCCCTCACAGGCTTTTCTCGCCAGCCACGGCACATTATTTGAAATCGCAACCGCTGGTCCTGAAACATCATGCCATTGACCATCCATATGACATAACCAAGGCGTTGGCCCTGTCGGCGCTTTAAAGTACAGACCATTATGTTGCTTTAACTCCATCACATTTTTAGGCATACCGTATTTTTCTAAATAGCTTGGTGAAGCGACAGGGATAAAACTATTATCCATGAGCCTTATCGCTAATACACGCTCATTGGGTGCGTAACCACCACGAATAGCGATATCAACATCGTCTCGCCCCAGCGTTGATAACTCATCACTTAAGCTGACATCTAGGACAATCTCGGGGTATAACGCGCTAAATTCATCCAATAATGGCAATAGGATTTTTTCACCAAAACCCACCATTGAGCTGATGCGTAAACGTCCCATTGGCGTGGTTTGGTAACTGCGCACCGTTTCATGGCTTTGTTTTAATTGACTTAATATTTGCTGTACATCGTTATAGTAAATCTGCCCCACTTCTGTCAGTTTGACGATGCGGGTCGAGCGCTTTAATAACGTCGCACCCAAACTCTTTTCTAAATCAGCGACTCGCCTTGAGAGCGATGAGGGCGGCACATCAAACACTTTTGCCGCTTTGGTAAAGCTGCCCGTTTCGGCGACTTTACTGAAATAGCGTATTGCCCGTAATTGATCCAACTCACTTCTCCCTTTAAGAAACAATCATCAATAATTAGCTTTTAAGAAGCATCTACGCATTTTCGCTCTATTATTGTCTTAAAAGCAATAGTGATTCACATTTACCCTTATATACAAGCCAATTAAAACCAGTAATAATAGATTCAACTTAGACATTGCAGCCTTAGTTTCGTTTCTCTGGCAGTAAAAACAACAATCACACTAATAGTGGAAAAGTGACTAATACCGAATAGCATTTATCAGTCGAAGCACTCAAACTAAGCTCTATCTAAATTCAATAACACATACTTTGACCAATATAAAAAGTGATTGGTTTAACACCCTTAATTATTTGCAGGAGCAAAACACAATGTCAGATACAAACATCCAACTGGTTTCAACCATCAGCGCAGACAACAAACTAACCTTATCTTTGCAAGACATCGATATGCCGCAGCCAGGTGCTGACGAAGTCGTCGTGCGCATTGAAGCAGCGCCATTAAACCCATCTGACCAAGCGGTGTTGTTTAGCGCTGCTGATATGTCCACAGCGACTCAGTCAGGTACAGAAGAGCGTCCCGTTATCACAGCGGACGTTCCCGCGCAGTTCATGCCAGCGCTGAAAACGCGTATTGGTAAAGACACACCTGTAGGCAATGAAGGCGCAGGAACCGTGGTTGCAGCGGGCTCCTCACCTGCAGCACAAGCATTGATGGGTAAAACGGTGGCAGTGATTGGCGGCGGTACTTATCGTCAATATTTATCTGCTAATGTACAAAGCTGCTTAGTATTAAAAGACGGCACAACCGCTAAAGAAGGCGCTTCCTCTTTTGTGAATCCGCTGACTGCACTGGCAATGGTTGAAACCATGCGTGCCGAAGGTCACAAAGCCATCATTCATGCGGCAGCTGCCTCTAGCCTCGGTCAAATGCTCAACCGTATTTGTATGGCTGATGGCATTGATTTAATCAACATCGTACGCAAAGAAGAACAAGAAACCTTGCTACGTGATATGGGCGCAAAATATGTGGTTAACTCAAGCAAAGATTCTTTCCTTGCTGACTTAACGGCAGCAATTGTTGAAACGGGTGCGACGATTGCATTCGACCCTATCGGTGGCGGTAAACTAGCCAGCGATATCCTGAACTGTATGGAAGCGGCAATCACTCGCGATGTCGAAGAATACAATGTGTATGGCTCTAATACGTTCAAACAAGTTTATGTTTATGGCGGATTAAACCGTGGCCCTATTACGCTAAATCGTAACTTCGGTTTTGCTTGGGGTGTTAACGGCTTCTTGTTATTCAATGCACTAGGCAAATTAGGCACTGAAACGGTCATGTCGATGCGTAAACGTGTGGCAGAAGAAATCACCACCACCTTTGCTAGTCGCTATACCCATGAAGTGTCATTGGCAGAGGCGCTACAATTGGATTCGATAGCAGCTTACTCTAAACAAGCGACAGGTGAGAAATACTTAATCACCCCGCAAAGCTAGTGGTTGCTTAGCTAATTAGGAATTAGGTTTTTAATAACTGGTTCGTTCATAACTGGTTTCTAAATAGAAAAAGCAGATACCCATCAATGAGTATCTGCTTTTTTTACATGCTCGTAAAAGCATATCGGTATTACCAGAGAAACAACCGATTATTTTTAGAGACTGTGATTTATCGTTATAAGCCAAGCGTACCTTGTCGCGATTTACCCGAACGCTTTAAAGCAAGGGATTCAGCATATTAAGAGGATTAACATTGGCTTGACAGCTTTTATTCGAGCAGCAGCTGTACTATCATGCCAATGCACAAGCGCCAATTTTACACTTAAATCCTTAATACTGCAGTCATTGCCCCATCGCTAGGAAACTGACATGATTGTCCGGCAGAAACCAAATGCCCTCAAAATATTTTTTACCCTCCGTGGCTCAATCATCCCGAAGATTTACTATCAAATACTGCTGATTACTTTTTTGAGTTCTTTAATTACGGCTATTCAGCACTGGTATCCCAGTTATTTCTCATCTTATGGTACGGCTCCTTTTATTTTACTGGGCGTTGCCCTGTCATTATTTCTTGGATTTCGTAACAATGCCAGCTATCAGCGTTGGTGGGAAGCTCGAGGATTGTGGGGTCAATTGGTGTTTGATGCACGTAGCCTGACCCGTCAAGTGATTTCCTTTATAGACGACGATACTGAGACTGGGCGCGATACCCAGCGGCAAATGATCCATCTAACCATCGCTTTTACCCATGCTTTGCGTCACCGACTTCGGGAGACCTCGCCTTGGGAGGACGTCGAGCGCTTTGTGGAACCAAAGCATCATGCAAGCATGCGGCAAACACAAAATCTGCCTGACTATTTAATGCGCCTGATGGGCAAAAAGCTTGGTGATAGCCGCCGTCAGGGGCAATACTCGGAGCTGATGGTACAAAATATGGATGAGCGTTTGACCTCTATGACCATTGTTTTAGCGGCCTGTGAGCGTATTCACAACACTCCTCTACCCTTTGCTTATATGCTCTTGGTACATCGTACTACCTACTTATACTGCTTTATGTTGCCCTTTGGCTTGGTTTCATCTTTGGGCTGGGCAACGCCTTTAATCTGCGCCGTGATCGCTTATACTTTTTTTGGTTTAGATGTCCTCAGCGAAGAGTTGGAAGAGCCTTTTGGCTTGGCTGCCAATCAACTGCCACTGACCGCTCTGTCACGAACTATCGAAATTAACTTGCTAGAGGCATTGGGAGAAGATGAACTTCCGCCTGCTATTATTCCTGAGAATGGTTACTTACAGTGATTAGTCATTCTCCTAAAACTCTCCAAAAGTTTGTGTTTACTACCCTGTCTATGAATTTAGATCTACCTCCCAATCCTTAAGTGAATTGACTATAGTGCTCTTTAGGCCTATATTTAGAAATATAATTTCCAAAAAATCAATACCATGGAGTGGGATATGAGCAGGGTTGTCAAAGGATCTGTTTCAGTCATAGACATGGTCGCCGACCTAAAAAAAGGCAACCTTTGTCCAGTTAAGCTTGTTGAAAAGACCTTTGCGGACATCAAATCTTCCGACCCGACCATTTTTACAGAATTGCTCGAAGAACGGGCACTTAAAGAAGCTCATGCCTCAAGGAAGCGGCACCGCGAAGGCAATCTGCTCAGTGCCTGGGATGGTATCCCTGTTGCGTGGAAAGACCTGTTTGATATAGAAGGCCGTGTGACCACCGCAGGATCGGTGGTGCTCAAATCCAACGCGCCAGCTACCCGCGATGCCAATATGGTAGCAAATGCCAGTCAAGCCGGCCTTATCTCAATAGGCTGTCTGAATATGACTGAGTTTGCCTACTCAGGGCTTGGTCTCAACCCTCACTTTGGCACACCCAAAAACCCACACGCTACTGGCCCTGATCGCATTCCTGGTGGCTCCTCCTCAGGTTGCGGAGTCGCTGTCGCCCGCGGATTGGTGCCACTCGCTATCGGTAGCGATACTGGCGGCTCAATACGTATTCCTGCGGGACTAAATGGCATAGTTGGCTACAAAGGCTCTAGTATAGCCTTTCCAAAAGGAGGGACGTTTCCACTCTCACCGACATTGGATACCTATGGTCCACTTGCCGCTGATGTAAAAAGCTGCATCGGTGCGGCAGAGATTCTCAACGGTCGTAATATCAAAACCCCTCTCCCAACACCTATTCACACGCTTAAATTCTTTATTCCGACCAATGTTGTCTTTAAAAATGCGCAACAGGCAGTGATACAGAATTTTGAAGAAAGTGTCCGCGCGCTTGAGCTGGCAGGCGCTACGGTGGTACGTGGAGTCTGTAGCGAGTTTGACGAGATAGGCAGGCTTGCTCGGGAACATGGCTACTTAGTTGGCCCAGAAGCCTTAGATATACACTGGGATCTGGTGCATTCTGAGCGTGCGTCGCAGATGGATCCACGAGTGCTTGAGCGTATTTTTGATGCAGGAGACATGACGGCACGTGACTTACTGGTGATTTTAAGAGAGCGCGCTAGATTGATTCAAAAAAACCGTCAAATTCTGGGCGATCAAATTGTGCTATTTCCTCCTACACCCATCACCGCTCCTGAGCTAAAACCAATTGAGAAAGATGATGAGCTATATATTTATACCAATGCGCTAATGCTACGCAATACAGCACTTGGTAACTTTTTGGACTGGTGCGGGGTCGCCTTACCTAATGGTGTAGATGACAATCAGATGCCTACCAGTATTTTGCTGTCGATGACCGGTGGCCGAGAAAGCGACTTGCTGGCTGCTGCGCTTTCTGTAGAAAGCTTACTTGCTCAAAACTGAAAACAGCGATTTATAGAGACAATTAAATAAAGGTAAAGTAAATAAAGTTAAAACAAGCAAAGGAAGAAGAAACAACCCATACCATCAAAGGAGTGAGACATGTCTAAAACTATTATATGTGGATTCGGCACGGACGTTGATTCAGTGGCAGGTCAAATCGGCTCGTACGGCGGCGGCGAAAGCCCATCAGACATTCAGCGCGGTGTCTGGGCATCCGAGGTCGGCGTCCCGCGCCTATTACGGCTGTTTAAGAAATACGATATGCGCACCTCGTTTTTCATCCCTGCGCATAGTATCGAAACCTTTCCTGATATTGCTAAAATGATCGTCGATCACGGTCATGAAGTAGGCGCGCATGGCTACTTACATGAAAACCCAATTGCCATGACCCGCGCTCAAGAAGAAGCGGTTATGGAGAGATCGGTTGAGCTGATTATAAAGCTGACTGGTCAAAGCCCGCGTGGTTATGTGGCACCATGGTGGGAGATGTCAGCTGCGACTCCTGAGATCCTCGCCAAATACGATTTTAAATACGATCATAGCCAAGGCTACCGTGATTTTCAGCCGTTTTATGCTCGGGTTGGCGATAAGTGGAACGTGATCGATTATTCAAAAACAGCGGAAGAATGGATGCACCCTATGACCCACGGTGAAGAGATCGACCTGGTCGAGATTGGTGCCAACTGGTACATGGATGATTTGCCACCGATGATGTTTATGAAAAACGTCCCCAACAGCCACGGGTTCGTCAATCCACACGATATCGAAGAGATGTGGCGTGACCAGTTTGATTGGGTTTATCGCAACATGGATTATGCGGTCTACCCCTTTACTATCCATCCAGATGTATCTGGGCGTCCGCAAGTATTGCTGATGCTTGAGCGGCTCATTGATTACATTAATAGCCATGAAGGCGTGGTTTGGATGCCGTTTGAAGATATTGCTGCAGACTTCCGTAAACGCTTCCCGTTTGAAAGTGGTAAACGTCCAGAGGTTATTTAAAAGCTATTAAAAATAGAGGCTTTCAAGAATAGTAGCAATGTTTAACATTGGCTTTGGCGGCGTTAGCATTATTGTCACCAAAGCCAGTAATAAGGAGAATAGCGATGTGTAATGCATGTGGTAATCCAGCGGCTCCAGGGCATTGGACAGAAGCAGGCGCACAAACTGGCGGTATCCGCCTCAGAGCCATGTTTCATCGAATATCCATACTAAAGCGCGTACTAAAGCCTTATGGTTTTTCAGTATATGCGGATGGGGTAATCCCGCAGATTCAGCTGATATGTCCAAGCGGAGCCCGCGTCATGGTCAATAATCTAACCGAGCTTTGGGCTGAAGTAGAACGTCGTCAAGGCTTTGCAATCGATCCCTTAACGATGTATGCAGTGGCCTGACCTCAATGCAAACCTCACAAGACAACCGTCTGGATATCGTTCTACTAAGTGGCTATCTGGGTTCAGGGAAGACTACATGGCTGCGTCATGCGCTTTTTACTAAGACGTTTGGTCACGCGCAAGTCTTCACTCAAGAAGCGGCAGAGCAACCTGTTGATGACCTGCTATTAGGCGAAGCGATGAGCGTCAAAGTTCTGACTGGAACCGCGGGCACCCCAAAAGGTAAAGAAGAATTAATATCAGCACTGCTTGAGGTTGCCGAATCCCGAACAAACGGACAAAAGATTGATTTGACTACCACTCAGCCTGACATCTCTCCTACTCCTGATACTCTGATCATAGAAACCAGCGGCTTAGCTGATCCCGAAGAGATTATCGTAGCGATTAGAGAGCACCCTATTCTGGTTTACCATTTTGCACTTAAAGAAACCATCATCATGGCTGATGCGCTACATTTCCACGTAGCGCTAAAGACTGACGCTTTATGCCGTCAGCAAATTCTATCGGCTGATCGCGTTGTCATTGCAAAATCAGAGAAAGTATCCGAGCAGTCTTTATCCAACCTTGTTTCAACCCTCAGCAAAATCAATCCAGCCGCCCCGATTTCATTATCCGCATTCGGTGTCGAAAGCCCTGTGCCACCACTGCCAGAGCCGACCGAAATCTACGAATCAATTCTCGCTAATGGGGGAACACCAACGACTGTGGTTTCGCTACCGATTCCAAAAGAAATAGATTGGGTTGAGTTTACCGTTTGGCTGTCGGCGTTGCTGCATGCTCGGGGTGATACAATCCTGCGAGTCAAAGGCGTATTGCAGACAGACGAAGGCGCGCTATTACTGCAGTCTGTACGTAAGGTTATGCAACAACCAGAGATCCTGCCTGCGGAAGAAAGTGACTCTAGACCTGGAGATATTGTGTTTATAGGAGAAGAGATGAATCAAGAGGCTTTACTGAAATCTCTGTCTTCTTTCATTGGAAAAGAATAATAACAATGGAAGTCTGAGCTAAAACAATGAAAGGCATAGTAAGTATTGGACATGGAAACATTCAGTTGATCTTATACCTGCTTACTATCATTGATGCTAGTCTGGAACTTCACGGTATATAACAATCTGTGCTTCTTCTCTAAAATCATCGAAACTTATGGCAGACTCAGACTCATTTTGGGAGGCCTCGTCATCTGTTTTTTCTACCGTCTTGTCTGGAAGTTTTAATGTCTGTGTTCTCGTGACCATCCTAGGTTTGGTATCTACAGGCTCATAATCTTCAGTACCAGCAGCGCGCTTGACAGAATAGACTGTGCTGAGCTCACCTACCTCTGTATTCTCTACATTTTCATTGGTTGGTTTGGCTGCAGCAGTTATGGAGAGATGACTCAAGTTGTCATCTTCTATCTTTGAATCACCTGTATTGATACTTTCACGGTCAGTGACTGTTTCATCTGCTACCGCTTGCGCGCTCTCAATAACTGGCGAGCTGCTGCTCACCATTGCCGCTTGAGAATCACTAGAAGCTAAGCGATCGGTTAACGATACCAAGACGCCTGTGGCATTTAATATCACCACGATAACGCCAATCAATAAAGCAGCGCAGAAAACACCAAGAATAATCAACAGCTTGACACTACTGCTCGACCTGTCCTCTATTGGCTCTGCGTGTTTGGTAGAAGTTGTCTTTGCTTTTGCTGCTGTATCAAAAGAAGTGTTTTTGCTTGATACGACTGTTTTATCATAGCTAGAGACGTTATTATGAGCGTTTACTGCACTGGGCGGCTTATCAGAGCTGTTATCCTGCATCACCTTTTTGAGGTAGCGCTCATACACACTAAGGCTGCGGTCATTAATATTTAGTCTAAGATCATCGTCAGCAAAACCTGAGCCACCATCATGGTTACCTGTATTATTATTTGAATTTTTCATAAGATGATACCCAGTCAGTTCGCATTGCAAATCAGGTTAAGGGAATGTTATCGTCGATTTGCGTCTTTTCTGGAATCTTATCAGCGACCCTCAGTGACTATATGCGAATATTCATAACGCTCTATATAAGCGTTGAATTGACATTATGAGGGCAAGCTTTGATGGTAAGCAACAGATGTTGGGATGAGTAATACAATTGACCGATAAACGGTTTTACAGCATATTTTTAGCATCATAAGAACCTTATATCTCTTTATTTTTCTCAACATAAGTCAACGACAAACAGGTATTGAGAGTGATAAGTCAGTAAAAATGCAGTATCAAGCAATAAAAAGGTCTCTTGTAAGGACATAATCATGGATTTAAAGCAGCTCAACGCCTTTATTGCCATTGCTGAGTTACAAAGCTTTAGCGCAGCAGCGAAGATGACAGGTTTATCGCAACCAAGCCTTAGTCGACAGCTGAAACAGCTCGAGACAGAAATGGGCGTGGTGCTGGTTGATCGTTATCATAGGCCGCTGCAACTGACGGAAGCTGGCCAGTTTTTTTATGACAAAGTCAGCACGGTACTGACAGAGCTCAATAACATCACTAGCATGACTCAGCGGCTATCAGCGCCAAGTACGGCACTGAACATTGGTTTTGTACCCTCCGTACTTTATGGGTATTTACCAGAGATTATTGCGACGTTGAAACGGCAAAACCCTGATATTGCGGTTAATCTCAAAGACATCAGCTCCTACCAACAAATCGAGGCACTTAAATCTGGTGAAATTGATATCGGCTTTGGCCGCTTTGCCCATCAAGATGCTTGGGTGCAGCAGATTTTATTACGTCATGAACGCTATTTGGTGGCATTACCCAAAGCACATCCCCTTGCTGATAACCAAGAGCAGCGCTTGATTGACTTGGCAGATAATCGTTTGATTCTGTATCATCAAACCCATTTGCCCGTGCCTACTATGACCAATGCAACCACCAAAAGTTATAGTCCAGATGATACGCCACCAACGAACAAACCAGTCACTGAACCTTTGCTGTATTTATTTGCTCAGTATGGCATCACACCATTAATGACGACCGAAGTCAGTGATCTGCAAGTGGCTCTTGGGTTGGTCGCTGCTGGTGAAGGCATTACTTTGGTGCCCGCTAGTCTAAAAACCGTGCGTACTGAACAGATCAGTTATCAGCGTCTGATTCATGAAAACGCCACCTCCCCTATTTATTTGCACACTCTCAAAGATTTTGTGCATCCCAAAATACCCAACTTGCTCAGTGCTGTCTATCGGGTCTATGAGCAGCGCGGTATTACCTATCGTCGTCAGCAGTTTGTCTAAGGATGATAACCAACTATCTATTGGCAGTAATAGAAAAAATAATTATTATCATGCACAGCATGAGTTGTGATACAGTCGGAGATTATTTTCTTAAATTTTCCTAATGCGCTGTCATGTTTACTAGCAGTGCATCACAGGCCAGTTATGACTGGCCTTTTTATATACTTGAGGTATTCATGACCGCACAACCCCTTAACACTGCCAATAGTGACGCAGCGCCAAAAGGCTTTAGTTGGCGTATATTTGGCCCAGGTATCTTGATGGCGACGGCTGCCATCGGTGGCTCACATCTGATTTCATCCACCCAAGCGGGTGCCATATACGGTTGGCAGTTGGCGATTATGATTATCCTTGCCAACTTTTTTAAGTATCCGTTTTTCCGTTTTGGTACTGACTATGTCTATGAGACCGGTGAGAGCCTGATTGCAGGCTATGCCAAGCGTTCAAAAGCCTATCTATGGATTTACTTTATCCTTTCGATCTTATCTGCAGTGATTAGCACAGGCGCTGTGACGCTACTGGCTGCGGTGATTTTGGGCTTTATGCTGCCAGCTTCTGTGGGGCTATCTAGTATCAGCTTAGCGGTCATAATCGTTGCGGTATCGTGGTTCTTTCTGATTGCTGGTCATTACAAGCTGCTTGATGGAGTAACCAAGTGGATTATGATTGCTCTGGTCACTGCAACGGTATTAGCGGTCATGATTGCTGCTGGCAAGCCAACAGTGATGACGCCTGATTTTGTCGCAACTTCCCCTTGGAATTTAGCGACGCTAGGGTTTATTGTTGCCCTTATGGGTTGGATGCCAGCGCCACTTGAGTTTGCAGCTATCACATCAATGTGGACCTCTGCTAAGGCAAAAGCTGATTACACCACGCATCGTCAAGGCTTGCTTGACTTCAATGTGGGTTTCTTAGTCTCTGCTATCCTAGCGTTGTTCTTTTTGTCACTGGGTGTCTTTGTGCAGTATGGCTCTGGTCAAGAGATTGAACTGGTTGGCGGTGCCTATATCAATCAGCTCATAAACATGTATACCGCCACGATTGGTGAATGGTCAAGACTGCTGGTCGCCTTCGTTGCCTTTATGTGTATGTTTGGTACCACTATTACCTGTGCTGACGGTTATGGACGTGCCAACGCTGAGTGCTGGCGTTTGATCAAAGGTGAAAGCGAAATCAATAAAAAGCAGGTTGCTTTTTGGACGACTTACGCGATTGGTGGTGGACTGGTTATTATCACCTTCTTCACTGGACAGTTAGGCGCTATGCTGAAGTTTGCCATGGTATCTGCCTTTGTATCCGCACCTATCTTTGGTTGGCTCAACTACACATTGGTAAAAAATCACAAAAAACTCTCCCCTGGTATGAATGCCTACTCGATTGCAGGCTTGCTGTTCTTAAGTGGCTTTACACTGCTATTTTTGGCAAACCTTGCTGGTCTATTTGGCTAAGGTCTTATCAAGTAAAAAACGCATTGAATAAAAAAGCCCTTGTAGCTGATAGCTATGAGGGCTTTTTTACGGGTATGTTTGAAAGGTGACACAGAATTAATGTAACAAATTATTTCCTAGAGTTAAACGTTATCCTAGCCAATTTTACTGATATGAATAATGGTCACAGCAAATCATTACTATACGGATATTACTATTCGTAATTCAAATACTACTACTACAAACCAACGCTTTGCTAGCGTAAGCGAAGGCATTAAGGATAATCACCACTTCCATATAGGGGGAATTGCGTATACTCTAAGTCAACTAAGGTTCAATGAATGCCCAGTGCTACTTATTTATTTACATTAAAATAAGACCAACTACTTACCCAAGGATTATCAAATGACATCTTCAGCTGGCGCGCGCTTTCGCAGTGCAATGAAACAAAAAAACGATAATAATCAACCACTACAGATTGTTGGTACCATCAATGCCTATACTGCTATGATGGCAACACAAGTCGGTCATCAGGCACTATATCTTTCAGGTGCCGGCGTAGCAAATGCCTCGTTTGGCTTGCCAGATTTGGGTATGACGAGTCTTGATAATGTCCTAGAAGACGCTCGCCGTATTACTGATGCAGTAGATACGCCACTATTAGTCGATGTTGATACGGGTTGGGGCGGCGCCTTTAACATCAGCCAAACCGTTAGAAAAATGGAAAAAGCGGGCGTCGCAGCGGTACATATCGAAGATCAAGTAGCTCAAAAGCGCTGTGGTCATCGCCCTAATAAAGAAATCGTCAGTATCTCTGAGATGGTCGATCGTCTAAAAGCGGCGTTAGATGCCAAAACAGACCCTGATTTTGTGGTCATGGCACGTACTGACGCTTTGTCTGTTGAAGGACTGGACGCTGCTGTTGAGCGCGCGGTCGCCTTCCAAGAAGCAGGCGCTGACATGATCTTTGCTGAAGCATTAACAGACATTGAGATGTATCGTAAGTTTACCGACGTGCTAGATATCCCAGTACTAGCAAACATGACTGAGTTTGGTCAAACTGATCTGTACACCACTGAGCAGCTGTACGGTGTTGGCGTAGACATGGTGTTATATCCATTATCAGCCTTCCGTGCGATGAATAAAGCCGCTCTCAATGTTTATCAGCATATCTTGTCTGATGGCACACAAGAAAACGTCGTTGACACCATGCAGACGCGCATGGAGCTCTATGACTTCTTGAACTATCACGAGTTTGAGCAAACACTAGACAAACTTTTTGCTGACAACAAGTAAGGTAAAAACTTGTTTTCTCATTGAGAATTTTTAACAATTAACCCCGTTCAACCCAAGCGAGCAACAAAACCATTAACAAAAGGAATTTATCATGGCAGCAGGCAAGCAATTATCAGGCGCAGGACTACGTGGTCAGGTCGCTGGCAAGACTTCATTATCAACTGTCGGAAAGTCAGGCTCAGGTCTAACCTATCGCGGTTATGATGTGTCAGATCTTGCAGAAAAATGCATCTTTGAAGAAGTAGCATATTTGCTACTTTATGGCAACTTACCTACTCAAAGTGAGCTAGATGCCTATCAAGCTAAGCTCAAAACAATGCGTGGCCTACCACAAGCCCTAAAAGACGTGCTTGAGCGTATTCCGGCTGAAGCCCATCCAATGGATGTGCTGCGTACTGGTTGCTCAATGCTTGGCAACCTTGAGATGGAAACGGACTTTGATCAAGAGAACGATAAAACCGATCGTATGCTGGCTGTGTTCCCATCCATCATCAATTACTGGTATCGTTTTACCCACGACAATGTGCGCATCGAAACCGAAACCGATGATGACACTATCGGCGGTCACTTCTTACATCTATTAAAAGGTGAGAAGCCAAATGAGCTACATGAAAGAGTGATGAACGTCTCACTTATCTTGTATGCAGAGCATGAGTTCAACGCCTCTACCTTTACCGCGCGCGTTTGTGCCTCCACCCTGTCTGATATTCATTCATGTATCACAGGTGCTATTGGCTCACTTCGTGGCAACTTGCATGGCGGCGCGAATGAAGCAGCTATGGATATGATCCAAGACTTCAAATCAGCTGACGAGGCTGAAGAAGAGATGATGGCAATGCTGGCGCGTAAAGATAAGATCATGGGCTTCGGTCATGCGATTTATAGCGAATCAGATCCGCGTAACGTTATCATCAAAAAATGGGCTGAAAAACTGGCCGAAGACGTTGGTGATACGGTCTTATACCCAGTATCAGTACGCTGTGAAGAAGTGATGTGGCGTGAGAAAAAACTGTTCTGTAATGCTGACTTCTTCCATGCATCAACTTATAACTTCATGGGTATTCCAACCAAGCTATTCACACCAATTTTTGTATGCTCGCGCCTAACAGGTTGGGCGGCTCACGTATTTGAGCAGCGTGCAAACAACCGTATCATTCGCCCAAGTGCGGAGTACATCGGTGAAGAGCCAAGAGACGTGCCAGATATTGCTAATCGTTAATTTTTTGAGGTAAAACTTGTAGGGTGTGCCTTGCGCACCCTACATTTCTACAGCTTTTAGAAAAATCAAAACTTTCCATACGTTATTCTTATGTTTGTTTAGCAAAATCTATCATTAATCATAAATTTTGCTAAACAAATCTTCTCCTCTCTTTCATCTCACAATAAAGGAAAGCACGCCATGAGCGACAACAAGCAGCCTTTAACGCAAGTTAATCCGCAGACCATGAATGAAAAGTACAAAAAACCACTGCCAGCTCTTGATAATAGCAGTACCGATTTGCATTACTTTGATGTCGAGCAAGCGGTCAATGAGATTGAGCCTGGTGCTTATGCCAAGCTGCCGTTTAGCTCAAAAGTATTGTGTGAAAACTTACTACGCCGCTGTCCTCCAGAGGATTTAACGGAGGCCTTGTCACAGCATATCTACCGTAAGCAAGATATCGACTTCCCTTGGTACCCTGCCCGTGTCGTTTGTCACGATATTTTAGGTCAGACCGCTTTTGTCGATTTGGCAGGCTTGCGTGATGCTATCGCTGCTGAAGGCGGTGACCCCTCCAAAGTCAACCCCATCGTGCCAACACAGCTTATCGTTGACCACTCGCTAGCAGTAGAGCATGCAGGTTTTGAAGAAGACGCGTTTGAAAAGAACCGTGCTATCGAAGAGCGCCGTAATGAAGACCGTTTCCACTTTATCAACTGGTGTCAGTACGCTTTTGATAACGTCAACGTCGTACCGCCTGGTAACGGCATCATGCACCAAATTAACCTAGAAAAAATGTCACCAGTCGTGCAAGTAGTGGCTGATCAAAATGGTGATGCGATTGCCTTTCCTGATACATTAGTCGGTACCGATAGTCATACGCCTATGGTTGATGCATTGGGTGTTATCTCAATCGGTGTTGGTGGCCTAGAAGCTGAAAGCGTGATGCTTGGCAATCCATCATACATGCGCCTACCAGACATCATCGGTGTCGAGCTGACGGGTAAATTACAAGAAGGCATTACTGGTACGGATTTAGTACTAGCAATGACGGAGTTCTTACGTGATGAAGGCGTTGTGTCGTCTTATTTAGAATTCTATGGCGAAGGTGCACGCAATCTAACGGTTGGCGACCGCGCTTCTATCTCCAATATGACCCCAGAATATGGCGCAACCGCTGCGATGTTCTCTATCGATGAGCAAACCATTGATTATTTACGTCTAACGGGTCGTACTGAGCAGCAAATCAAAACCGTTGAAGCTTATGCTAAGCAAGCTGGCCTGTGGGCTGATGGCATGGAAGGTGCTGAATACGACCGTGTATTACGCTTTGATTTATCAAAAGTGGTGCGTAATATCGCCGGCCCTTCACGTCCTCATGCTCGCGTCTCGACGACTGATTTGGTTAAAGAAGGTATTGCTCATGGCGCTGATCAAAAACAGCCTGAGCCAAAAGATGGTTTGATGCCAGATGGTGCAGTGATTATTGCCGCCATTACCAGCTGTACCAATACCTCAAACCCACGCAACATGGTTGCTGCTGGTATTGTCGCTCGTAACGCTGTCGAAAAAGGTCTCGTGCGTAAGCCTTGGGTAAAATCATCACTAGCCCCTGGCTCTAAGACTGTTAAGCTGTATTTAGAAGAAGCAGAGTTATTACCAGAGCTACAAAAATTAGGCTTTGACGTGGTTGCGTTTGCTTGTACCACTTGTAACGGTATGAGCGGCGCATTAGATCCAGAGATCCAGCAAGAAATCATAGACCGTGATCTATTTAGTACGGCTGTCCTATCTGGTAACCGTAACTTTGATGGTCGTATCCATCCGTATGCCAAGCAAGCGTTCCTCGCCTCACCGCCTTTGGTTGTGGCTTACGCTATCGCTGGTAATATCCGCTTCGATATCGAAAAAGACTCACTTGGCAAAGATAAAGACGGCAACGATGTGTATCTAAAAGACATCTGGTTTGATGATGCTGAAGTTGATGCCATTGTTAAGTCAGCGGTTAAACCTGAACAGTTTAACCAAGTATATATCCCAATGTTTGATGAAGCCAAATCAGATGCTGGTCGCAATGAAGCCTCTGTCATTGACCCGCAGTATGACTGGCGTGAGATGAGTACCTATATCCGTCGCCCTCCTTATTGGGAAGGCAAAATGGCAGCGATGAACAAACTAAAAGGCATGCGTCCGTTAGCAGTATTGGGTGACAACATCACCACCGATCACATGTCACCGTCTAATGCCATTATGGGTGATAGCGCGGCTGGCGAATATCTTGATACGATGGGCTTGCCTGAGGAAGACTACAACTCCTATGCGACTCACCGCGGCGATCATTTAACCGCACAACGTGCGACCTTTGCCAATCCAAAACTACTAAACGAGATGGTACGTGATGAAGAAGGTAACGTCATCCAAGGGTCACTCGCTCGTGTGGAGCCGCAAGGTGAAGTCATGCGTATGTGGGAAGCAATTGAAACTTACATGAATCGTGAACAGCCGCTGATCATTATCGCTGGTGACGGTTATGGTCAAGGCTCTAGCCGTGACTGGGCTGCCAAAGGTGTCCGTTTGGCTGGTGTGGAAGTCGTCGTGGCTGAAGATTTTGAGCGTATTCACCGTCAAAACTTAGTCGGTATGGGCGCACTCCCCGTTCAGTTCAAAGAAGGCGTCAACCGTAATACGTTAAACATCGATGGCAGCGAAGTGTTCGATATCGAAGGCGAGGTCTCTGCTGGCGGTGATATGACACTGGTCATTCATCGTAAAGATGGCAGCATCGATAGAGCGCCCGTTATCTGCCGCTTAGACACTGCTGATGAGGTGAAGATGTACAACTCTGGCGGTATGCTCCAGCGTTTTGCTAAAGAGTTTATCGATGGCACACTAGATATTGCGTAAGCGTCATGATTTTTAAGTAATTAAAGAACCGATGTTGTATAGATTGTCTATATGGCATCGGTTTTTTTATTAGCATTTATTAAGCATATAATTTATATAAAGGACTCTACATAATGACCCAATCAAAGCCAAAATTCGCCCCACAAATCTCCGTATCCGCCACCTATATGCGCGGCGGCACGTCAAAAGGCACCTTCTTTAAGTTATCTGACCTACCAGAGCGTTGCCAAGTACCAGGGGATGCGCGTGATAATTTCTTATTACGTGTCATCGGCAGCCCAGATCCTTATGGCAAGCAAATCGATGGCTTAGGCAACGGTAGCTCTAGCACCTCAAAGACAGTGATTTTGTCTGGAGCGAAACAACCAGACCATGATGTAAACTATCTGTTTGGACAGGTCAATATTGCAAAACCCATGATCGATTGGGCAGGTAATTGTGGTAATTTAACTGCTGCGGTAGGCGCTTGTGCGATTAATATGGGCTTAGTTGACGCGGATAAAATTGCTAGTAGCATTGATAAAGACGCGGAAAGCGGTATTTGCGAAGTGCGTATTTGGCAAGAGAATATCAGCAAAACCATTATCGCCCATGTGCCTGTTCACTTAGATGCGAATGGCAAGGTACAAGTCCAAGAAACGGGTGACTTTGAGTTAGATGGTGTCACCTTCCCTGCTGCTGAAGTGAAAATCGAGTTTATCGATCCGGTTGATTCCTCTAGTGATATGTTCCCGACCAACAATCTAGTCGATGATTTTGATGTCTCTGGTTGTGGTTTAAATACCGATAGCGTTAATGCGACCTTTATCAGCGCAGGTATCCCAACTATTTTTATGAAGGCAGAAGACTTAGGGTTTACAGGCACTGAGTTGCAAGGCGATATTAACAGTGATAGCGAAACCTTAGACAAGCTTGAAAAAATTCGCGCCCGTGGAGGCGTTGCAATGGGCTTATTCAAAGATGTTTCTGAGGCGCAGGCAAGTCAGCATATACCCAAAATCGCTTGGGTCGGCGCTGCACAAAGTTATAGCGCTTCTAGCGGTAAAGAAGTTAATTCAGCAGACATTGATTTAGTCGTACGCGCTATGAGTATGGGACAACTGCATCATGCGATGATGGGTACAGCAGCAGTTGCTATTGCCGCTGCAGCGACTACTCAAGGAACGCTCGTTAACCAAGCAGCGAGCGCTGGCCAATCTGAAAAACAGTTAGGTGAAGTGCGATTCGGTCATCCATCAGGTACGTTGCTCGTCGGTGGTAAGACCGAACAAGTCGATGGACGCTGGCAAGCCAAAAAAGTTTCCATGAGCCGCTCAGCGCGTCGTATTATGGTTGGTGAAGTTTTTGTACCAAATGATAGTTTCTAATCTTTTAATATATTCCTATACGATGAAAGATACAAAGCACTTATTCTTATGAGATAAGTGCTTTTTTATAGTATTAGCTTTATAAAATCGCTCAAAATGAATGCTGAAAACCCAAGGCTTTTATAATGCATCTTAAATTCAATAACATAGCTTCATCTAATCTACTTTAAAATTTAAAAATAGAGAAATAATAACAATGTTTGACACCTCTTTATCTGATAGCGCCTTTGATGAGCAGCATCTTTGGCACCCTTACACCAGCTTACCGCCAACGTATCCAAACTTAATCATTGAACGTGCAGAGGGCGTGTACTTGCACACCCAATCAGGCGAAACACTGATAGATGGCATGTCATCTTGGTGGGCAGCAGTTCATGGTTATAACCACTCTGCATTAAATGATGCGGTGAAAAATCAGCTCGATAATATGGCACATGTTATGTTTGGCGGTCTAACGCATAAGCCCGCTATTGAGCTAGGAAAAACCTTGTTGTCTATCGTTCCTAAAGGTCTAGATGCTATTTTTTATGCTGATAGCGGCAGTATCGCGGTCGAAGTTGCCTTAAAAATGGCATTACAGTATCAGTTGGGCTGTCATCATAAAAATCGTAAGCAAATAGCCACCACGCGTTCAGGCTATTATGGTGATACTTGGCATGCCATGAGCATATGCGATCCTGAAGCAGGTATGCACTCCATCTATGGCAAGCAGTTGCCTATTCAGTTATTTGTTGATGCTCCCACCGATGGATTCGATAAGCCAATGTCAGCCAGTAGCCGACAAGAGCTGGAGGCGTTTTTTGCAGCAAACCATACTAAAATGGCTGCGTTTATCATCGAACCTATTGTGCAGGGCGCTGGTGGTATGCGCTTTTATAATCCAGAGTATTTGCAACTGCTTCGTAAGCTGTGTGATGAGTATCAGGTACTGCTCATTGCAGATGAGATTGCCACAGGCTTTGGGCGTACGGGTGCTATGTTCGCCTGTGAGCATGCAAATATCGTCCCAGATATTATGACAATGGGTAAGGCATTGACCGGTGGTTATATGACATTTGCCGCTACTTTGTGTACACGCCATGTCGCAGATACGATTGCCAGTAGTGACAATCCTGCGCTTATGCATGGGCCCACATTCATGGGTAATCCGCTTGCTTGTGCTGTAGCAAACACATCATTACAGTTAATGATTGAGGGTGACTACCCTGAACGTGCACATCACATTCAGGTGCTATTAGAAAAGCAGTTATTTGCATTAAACACTCAAACGGCTGTCAAAGAAGTACGCTGCTTAGGAGCGATTGGGGTCATTGAACTATTTGACAGTTTAGATATGCCTCGTTTTCAACAGTTGCTGATTAAACATAAGGTTTGGGTCAGACCTTTTGGAAGGCTGGTCTACATCATGCCACCAATCATCATGACCGACGAGGAGGTAACGTTGCTGTGTGAGCGTTTAAGTGCTGTTCTGACTGAATATTTGGAGGCCTTGTTATGAGTGTGCTGTTCGTCACCGGCATTGACACCGATATTGGTAAAACCTATGCAACTGGCTATTTGGCCCAGATGCTGTTAAAAAATGCACCTGATAATCCCAATGCTGTCATCACCCAAAAACTGATACAAACAGGATGCACAGGAATTGCAGAAGATTTATTAACGCATCGAGAGATGATGGGGTTGCCGCTACAGGATGTTGATAGCAACCAGATAACTTGCCCATTTGTATTTGATGTCCCTGCATCACCGCATTTGGCCTCACGGCTTGAAAACCGTGTGATTGATATTGATATAATCACCAAATCGACGCAAACACTGCTTCAAACCTATGACACCGTACTGCTAGAGGGTGCCGGCGGTTTGATGGTGCCTATTACCGAAAACTTACTCATTATTGACTACATTGCCGCGCAGAGCTATCCCGTTATATTGGTCACCTCGGGCAGACTGGGAAGTATCAATCACACGTTGCTTAGCTTGGATGCCTTGAAACAGCGTAATATCCCGCTACACACTTTGGTTTACAATCACTGGCAAGGATCTGATTCTGATACAGAAAATGACCATCCTTTGTGTGACAATCAGACGGATGGTAATCAAGCGTCAGTAGATAATCAAATTGCCAATGACACTCGATTGTTCTTACAACAGCACATAGCCAATCATTATCCAAAAGCAAAATGGCTCGATCTACCCAACTTTAAAGCAATCTAAAAATTAGCAGTGATTAACGACAAGCTTTATACATACTTGCTCTGTTGAGTACGCTCTAACGTGGTTAAAATAGTGTTTTTGAGAATTTATCAACGATAAGTATACTATTATGGCCTCATCTCCAAAACGTGTCCCTTTAGATAATAAGCCTCCCACTAAGAAAACAGAACGGGGGGCTTTGTTGTGGTCTATTTTAAAAAGACTTGGAGAGTTTGCCAGACCCTATCGCGGACTATTTATATTAACCCTTATACTGACGGTTCTTGGGTCGTTTACCGCTCAGGTTAACGCCTTTGTACTGCAATATACCATTGATACCTTAACCAACCTTGTTGACTTGCCTGATCCGTGGGAAGAAGGTTTAAATTTACTGATACTCATTAGTACGGTTTTATTGGTAAAAGAGGTGCTAAATGTCTTCATCACCTTTGGTCAGCGCTATTTTGGTGAGCGTATCCGTATTAACTTGTCGCGTGATCTCTCACAAAAAGTAGTCGATCGCATTTTGTCTTACAAGATGGCGTTTTATACCAGTGATGAAAACGCCAGTGGTAAGCTACAAACCCGTATTGATTTGGGTGTTAGCAGTCTGACGCAACTGGTGCAAAATTTCTTTATTGACATGCTGCCGCTGTTTGCCAGTGCCATCGTGTCATTAATCATTATGTTTAATGCCAACTTTTGGGTCGGTATGGTCGGGCTAATCATCGTACCGATTTATTTCTTTGTTAGTCAAAAACAGGCGAATCGTTTACAAGGGTTTCGCAAACAAATGCGCCAATACCGTGAGACCAAAAGCGGATTGGTCATTTCAATTATCGACTCTATTACTGTCATTAAATCCTTTGTGCGTGAGCCGATTGAGTCTGATAAGCACTGGGAAATTCAGAAGGACATGACGGCCAATCAGCTGCGTATTCGCAGTATCGCCTTTATGTATAATGCTGGTAAGAGCTTTATTGAGCAAATCGGCGTCGTGGTAATTATTATTCTAACCGCTTATTTCGTGCTTAATGGGCAGATGACCATTGGTGCGATTATGTTTCATATCTTACTGTTTCAAAACGTCGCCGCCCCTATTCGTGAATTGCACCGTATCTATGACCAAATCAATAATGCCCTGACCTATGCCGAAGGCTTCTTTGATATCTTGGATGATGATCAGGCGATTGAGAGCGAAGGTAAAGTTGAATGCACCGACTTAAAGGGTCACATTGAGCTAAAAGATGTTAATTTCTCCTATCCTAACGGTAAGCAGGCGCTCAAGGATGTGAGTTTTAATATTTATCCCAATCGCATTACGGCTTTGGTTGGATTAAGTGGTGCAGGTAAGAGCACTATTATCAATCTATTGGTGAAGTTTTATGATCCAAGCAGCGGCACTATTTG
The DNA here is from genome assembly GCF_904846575.1 of Psychrobacter sp. H8-1. NCBI lineage: Bacteria > Pseudomonadati > Pseudomonadota > Gammaproteobacteria > Moraxellales > Moraxellaceae > Psychrobacter > Psychrobacter sp. H8-1. Next base: position 1,472,343 of record NZ_CAJHBG010000001.1, on the reverse strand, counting down.
CTTAGATGGTCGTGATTTAGAAGAGTACAGTACCCAGAGCTTACGTGAGCAAATCGGCTTGGTACTACAAAAAAACCATATTTTTTCGGGTACTATCGCTGACAATATTCGTTATGGTGCCATGGATGCCACTGATGAGGAGATTGTTGACGCGGCGAAACAAGCCTCTATTCACGAGCAAATAATAGGCATGCCTGAAGGCTACGAAAGTGAAGCCAAACTACTCTCTGGCGGTCAGCAGCAGCGTATTGCGCTGGCACGTATGTTCTTAAAAGATCCACCGATTGTGTTTTTGGATGAGCCAACGGCCAGCCTTGATGCCATTGCTACGCAGCAGATTAAGCAGAGCTTAGATTTAATAAAAAAAGACCGTACCGTAATTATCGTCTCACACAATATCTCACAAATTATCGATGCCGACGACTTGATAGTTATTGAAGATGGACAGGTTATGGAGACAGGAACACATGAAGAGCTGTATGCCAATCATGGTAAGTACTATGAGATATTTAATGCTATGTCTGATAGTTTGAACTTGGATAAAATCAGCCAGACTATCAATGGTTGATCTAAGAGTCTTAGCATTATAAAGCGCTTCTCATGAGGACACGCCCTCCTCATAAACTCATGATTTATAAAATAAATAACTATGATTAGTGGTTGCTAATTGTCATCATCGGAGTAGAATGCCCATTATTCATACTAACAACGAGACACAAATGATTGATTTTTCAGCAGTTGGCTTTTCATTACCGACTACAATACCCACACTTTCAGCACCTGCCTTGAGACTTCAAAAAAAAGCTCTAGAAATGTACTTGGCTATTCCACAAGTAATGGCCACTCGTATCTGGAAGATTGCTACCACGCCTATGGATTCTAGTGCGCAGCAAGAAGAGATATACACCATGGTAGCTGAGAAAGAAAAAGCATTTATTGAGTCTATAGGCGATATCAACTCGCAAATCATAGCGTCGCAAATTGCCTTGGGCAAACAATGGATGAGTGATTGGCAGCGTCTTATATTAGGTAATTACAACGCCTTTAATGACTATGGCGTGCACATTGATGTAGAGGCCACCAAGATTATGGACAAAGGCATTAGCCCTTATGCCAAAACGGTAGAAGCCAATAAAATGCGTTTGGTCAATTAACACCATTTTAATCACACCTGCCATTTTATTACCATCAAATGGTAGTGGTATCAGTATCAAGGGATTAAGAAAGACAGCTTTCTTAATCCCTTTTTTCTTTAATATCCTTTTTTCTTTAATAAGTAGACAACTGTTATAATGACAGAAACTCATATTAAACCCGTTTAAGGCATAAAGAAACCCTCACTATGAATTGTGAATTTTCAATAAAAACCTTTGATGAGCTAACCTCAGTTGACCTCTACCATATTCTCAAAGCCCGCTCGCAAGTATTCGTTGTGGAGCAGAACTGTGCTTATCAAGACATGGATGAGGTGGATTTTGATTGTTTGCACCTAATCGCTCATCAAAATCAAGCACTGGTTGGCTATTGCCGCATCATCGGACCTGAATTCAATCCTAAGAAATCTTTAGAGCATCCATCATACTCAATGCCTGCCATTGGTAGAGTGTTGGTGTTAAGTGATTATCGAGGTCATGGCTTGGCGCGACAGCTAATGACGCACGCTATCAAACACTGCCGCAAAAAATACGGCAAAAAACCCATCATTATCTCAGCACAGACCTACTTGCTTAGTTTCTATCAATCACTGGGGTTTATCCTTGAAGGGGATTATTATCTTGAAGACAACATCGAACATGTCGTCATGGTGTTACCAATACTTAAAAAAGTCAAAGTAAAGAAGCCAAGAGCCGTCAGCGCAGAAGGGTCAGGATTTGTGACTAAGCTGTTGAGCTTTTTGTTGTTGGTACTAGGGCTTATGTTTATCGCAGGTTTGGTTTATTTAATGACTTAAGCAACTGCTTAGAGTTTACTGAGTACTTAAATCAGTCCCTAAAATCAAGCACTCAAAAAACACTCCTTTAAAAAAACGTATTTATCATCACATAAAGTACCAAGTCTTCTTACACTAAGTCACTGTTGTTCCATATTGAGTATGTTACTTTTGAATCATGACGATCAATAATTGTCAAAAAAGTAGCGAACTCAAGGAAGAGGTAATGACTATGTCCAATGTAGAAAGCAATGTCCGTCCAGAATATGACGATGAGATTCAAAAAATCGCCGATTACGTGCTCAATTACTCCATTGATAACGACTCTCCAAATAGCGCTGATGCCTGGAACACCGCGCGCTACTGCTTAATGGATACATTGGGCTGCGGTTTACTTGCCCTGCGCTTCCCTGAATGCACCAAGCATCTAGGGCCTGATTGCGCTGATCAGATAACGCCTAATGGCGCACGCGTTCCTGGTACTTCCCATAGGCTAGACCCTATCAAAGCCGCTTTTGATATTGGTTGTATGGTGCGCTGGCTTGACTATAACGATACGTGGCTTGCTGCCGAATGGGGACACCCCTCAGACAACTTGGGCGGTATTTTGGCAGTGGCGGATTATATCAGTCAGAAAAACGTCAGCCAAGGTCGTGCAGCGCTCACTATGAGAGACGTGCTTGAGGCCATGATCATGGCGCATGAGATTCAAGGTGTGATGGCACTTGAGAACTCATTCAACCGCGTTGGGCTAGACCACGTGCTGTTAGTTAAGCTGGCCTCAACCGCTGTCGTCGCAAAGCTATATGAATTACCACGCGAGCGCATCATGGCGGCTATCTCACAAGCCTTTGTCGATGGTCAAGCGTTACGCACCTATCGTCATGCGCCCAATGCTGGTAGCCGTAAATCATGGGCGGCAGGTGACGCAACCAGCCGTGCTGTACGTTTGGTCGATATTACCCGTCGCGGTGAGATGGGAGTGCCTGGTGCATTAACCGCCCCGCAGTGGGGGTTTTATGATGTCTTGTTTAGTCATACCAATAAAGATCTGGCACTCAAACCTGAAAGCGAGCGCCGCTTTACTTTCCAGCGTGACTTTGGCAGTTATGTAATGGAAAACATCTTGTTTAAGATTAGCTTCCCCGCTGAGTTTCACGCCCAAACTGCCTGTGAAGCGGCGGTGATATTGCATCCACGTATCGAAGATAGAATCGATGATATCGAAAAAATCGTCCTGACCACCCATGAATCAGCGATTCGTATCATCTCCAAAGAAGGAGCGCTTAATAATCCTGCTGACCGTGATCACTGCCTGCAATATATGGTTGCTGTACCACTGTTGACTGGGGATCTAATGGCAGAGCACTACGAAGATGACTATCATGAACAGCATCCACGTATCGATGTGCTGCGACGCAAAATGGTCGTAGTAGAGGACGAAGATTACTCAAAAGACTATCATGATCCAAGCAAACGCTCTATCGCCAACGCCATCCAAATCTTCTTTAAAGATGGCAGCAGCACTGACAAAGTCGCCGTTGAATACCCCCTTGGCCACAAACGCCGCCGCGAAGCAGGCATTCCTATCTTAGAAGCAAAGTTTATGGCTAGCCTTGCCACCCGCTTTGTCGAGAGTCGTTGTGACGAGATCGTTGAGCTGTGCGCTGATCAAGCCCGACTGGAACAGACGCCAGTGCATGAGTTTATGGACTTGTTTGTTATTAATTAGCCGGTGAATAACTGGGTTTTATGCATTAAATGTCTATAAATTAAAAGGGTGTGTTATGGATTTAATCTACAACACACCCTTTTTGATTTTTCCAAGCTCTAATTTACCACGGGATTGACTCCCCTGCCCAATCGACAAAACTGCCTGACTCATCAGCACTCATACCTGATAGTACTTCCAGTAGGCATTCTGCGCTGTAGGCTGGCGAGAACAACTGCCCATCCGCGACATTACCTTGAAACGGTGCCGACAGCTGCGTATTGACCGTACCTGGTTGCATTACCACTATGCACACGTCTTTGAGTGAGCGCGCCCATTCTATACTGAGGTTTTTCATACCCATATTCAGCGCCGCCTTACTCATTCGATAGCTATACCAGCCGCCCAATTGATTGTCACTGATACTGCCCACACGAGCTGATATGGTCGCAAAAATCGCAGGTTTGTCAGCACTGCGCTCTGCTTTTGCGAGCAGTGGTCTGATGTGCTTGGCTATAAGCAACCCTGTTAATGCATTGATTTGCATGTTTTGTAAAAAGAAACCCGTTTCCACCTGCCGAAGTGCCTTCTCTGGCTGGGCAGATTCAGTATGCAGTAGCCCAACGCAGTTAATGACCCAGTCAAGATGGGTACTTTGCTGCTTAATATCGTCGGCAGCTTGCTTGATGCTGCTCTCATCGCTGACATCCATTTGCAGCCAATACAGATTATCCGCCTCAAAATCAGGCACGCTTCTATGGTAAGTGGCAAATACTTGAATGCGATTGTTGTCATCTTGCTCATTAGCCGTCGCTGTTACCAGCTGCTGAACCATAGCCTGACCAATACCGCCCGTACCGCCGATGATGAGATAGGTTTTATTGTCCATATGGCACCTTCCTTTTCAGTTTTATTCCTTTTATGTATCATTTTAATATAAACGCTATTGTTAGCTTTAACATAGCATACTGTATGGCAGATAATTAGAGACAATTTATTACTAGCTGAGAAGTTGCCAAGGTATAACTATTGTTTGTTTTTGTGAAAAATACGCATAGATTAAGTATGAACAATCCTAAATAATACCAATGCCAAATGCGCTACAATACATCTGAATGACTAGGGCATGTCTTCAATTGGATAAGCCCTAAATAATAGTTACAATACCGCATCTATTGAGTCGATGCGAGAAATACAAGTTATGGCAAGAAAAGCATTAACAGATACGCTTTGGGATCAATTGCAATCGACGATGATAAAGTACGGCTGCTATCAAACTCAAAACAGCCGAGAGATCATGGAAGCCATACTATGGAAGCTACGCACAGGCGCTCCTTGGCGTGACATACCTGAAGAATTATGCTCGTGGAAAACAGCCTATAGTCGTTTCAACCGCTGGTCGAAAACTGGCTTATGGGCGGATTTTTTTTTAGCTTACGAAAAGAAATTGATACGGAATGGGTATTCACAGACGGAAGCTATGTTCGCTGTCATCAGCATGCAAGTGGAGCTCGGCTTGGTGAAGAGCGAGCAATTGGACGAAGCCGTGGCGGCGCAACTACAAAGATACACCTATCCTGTGATGCCGATGGATATCCGCTCAATTTTAAAATCACTGGGGGTGAAGTCCACGACAGTCAAGTTGCAGGTGAATTGATTGAAATGATTGGACAAGCTGATTACTTTATCGCTGATAAAGGCTATGACTCAGAGTCTATCAGAGACAAAGCTCGAAGCCACAATATGATACCCGTCGTGCCTAAAAGGAAAAATGCCAAACAGCCTAATCCAGAGTTTGATAGCTATTTGTACAAATTGCGTCATCTTGTTGAAAATATGTTTGCAAGGCTTAAGCATTTTCGTAGTATCGCTACTCGCTATGAGAAGTTAGCTCGTAATTTCAAGTCTATGCTCTATCTAGCGTGTACTATCATTCATTGTAAAATGAATTGAAGACACGCCCTAACTACTTGCACGACTTAATACTTGTTTTATTGACACGGACATCACCCCATCATGCTATCACCACAAGACCAATTAACCGAGCTGGTACGTTCGCTTGAGACCCAGCAGCATGTCTTTACGACCGATCCATTGCTGGTGACGGAGAAGATGCAAGCAGAAGAGGGTAAGCCCCTGCAAAAACTACATCGGCGGGCGTCACGTATAGACAGTAATGGCAATCTGGCGCGGGTACTGGGTAAAATCGACGGCCGTATCAAGGGCATCATGGTCATCATGAGTATCGTGTGGTGCGTGTCAGGATTTTTAGGGCTATTTACCTTATTGCAGTCCAATGTCGTTAATTTCTTTTATGTGCTGGTCTGCTTGCTGGGCTTTCATACCATTATGCTTGGCGGCTGGCTAGTCATGACCCTGATCAATCAAGGTCGCCAGTCGCCTAGCTGGTTTGCAAATTTTGTCAGCCCGAGTTATTTGATACGCGGTAAGGACGATGTCACCAAGGCGGCAGTCGACTTATACGAGCGTCAACTGCAGCACAGCGGTATGCGTTGGTATCTCGGCCGTTTTAGTCATCAGCTATGGCTAGCTACCTTGACAGGAATGATGTTTGCCATCATCTTTTTACTGATTGTGCGTCAGTATAGTTTTAGCTGGGAGTCAACACTGCTCTCTGATCAAGCGCTGATTGGCTTGACCAACGTCCTTGGCTGGCTACCAAGCATGGTCGGTTTTGATGTGCCAGACAGTGCTGCCATCGTGCAAAGCCGACTGGTCACAGAGGCTATGCCATTATCTGTGGCACGGCAATGGGCAAGCTTGTTAATCGGCAGTTTACTGATGTACGGTATCGTCCCCCGTGCAATAGCGTGGGCATTTTGCGCGCTGATGTTTCGCCGCAAAAAAATGCGTTTGGATATCAAACTACCCTACTACCAAAAGATTCTGAACTTTTGGCAGCGGCAAGTAGTTGATGCTGATGACTTTAAAGAAGCACCCGCTCCGGTCGCCCCAAAAGCGACTGTGCGTGCGGGCAAGAAGTTAGTTGCTTTACTTGAGTATCCTTCAGAGCAGGATAACTGGTGGCAAGTAGGACTTGACGCCCCTGATAATGACATCGATGACATTGAAAACTTTGGTATCGTTGATGATCGTGATGATATGGATCGTCTGACTACTTATCTAGAGCAGCATCCAGTACAGGTATTATTGGGTATTCATAGCCAAGCACTGCCGGGTCGCGGTACGCTGCGTAAGCTTGATCGTATTGCCAACGCCGCAAAACACGGCCTGATTGTGCAATTGTTAAATAACGAAAGCACTGATACCGATACCATCCCGACACCTACGACAAACGCTAATGATCCAAAAAACCCTCAAGCTGTCCGTTATCAACAATGGCAAACGGCACTAGCCGCACGAAAGATTGGCTTGATAGCTAACAGTTAGCAGTGTTAGTCATCAGCTCAGTTAAGTAAGCAGCCGTTGACTACTGACTGAGCCAGTTATTACTTGATAGCTATATTCACCTTAACTGTGTTTGTTGTAGACTTGGATGGACAATTGAATAATATAGCTATTAAAATCATCTTCTTAACTGTCTTCACGTAGGCTGTGGCTTTAGCCCAGCATTTTGCTTTCGCAAAGGTTTAAGCTGGGCTAAAGCCACAGCCTACGATAACTCACACTAAGTTGAGAGTCAGCTATTAACATTAAAAATAAGATCCTAATATGAACCACGACAATAATAATTCTAATACTCAGCCCAAAGGCCTCTTTGCAGACAAGGCTTATCCTCGAGAGCCTGATGTATCACAGCCTACTGACATTAATAAGCCTATTGATATTAATAAAGAGCAAAAGGTCAATAACTCTATCTATCCTGCGGATGAGTCTCTTTCAGCTAGTAACACGCCGCTGTCAACAATAGCGCCTGAATCATCTCAGCACCCTACAGCCAACAAAACCACAATCGCCAGTGATGAGCCGCTAAAACTGGCCGTCGTTGGTCATACCAATACGGGTAAGACATCGATATTGCGTACCCTACTACGTGATGTCTATTTTGGAGAAGTCAAAGACGAGGCTGCCACGACCCGCCATGTAGAGAGTGCACAGCTGACAGATAACCAAACAGGCGAAGTGTTGGTGACTCTATACGATACACCTGGTTTAGAAGACGCCTCTGGCTTGATGGATTGGTTAGAAGACAATACTGCCAGTCGCCGCGATGGGATTGAGCGTCTGCAGCAGTTTTTGGCGGCAGATGTTGCGCAAGGTGATGCTTTAGATAGCAGCGAGGACTATAGTCAAGAAGCTAAGGTTATTCGTCAGCTGCTGGCAAGTGATATGGCCATTTATGTAGTAGATGCGCGTGAGCCTGTACTCGGTAAGTATAAAGACGAGTTAAGCATTTTATCGTGGGCAGCGATTCCTGTGATGCCAGTGTTTAACTTCACTGATAGCCAAGACGCCAATATTGACGAATGGCAAACCATGCTGGCACGTCGAAACTTGCATATTTCTACCCGTTTTGACTCGGTGGCTTTTGAGTTTGCAGATGAAATGCAACTTTGGCAAAATCTTGCTACGATGCTGACTCATGCGGAAATGCTTGAGCAATTGATGCAGCGCCGTACGGAGAATTGGGCACGTCTTTATGAAGAGGCAAATATCATCATCGCTGATTTTTTATTAAATGTCGCAGCCTTTGTGCATGAGATTAACGAAGACGATGACCCACTACCAGTGTTGCAGCAAATGCAAGAAGCCGTACGCCAGAGCGAGCGTAGCATGCAGCATAAGCTATTAAATCTTTATAAGTTTTATGATAATGCGGTAGCAGCGACTCCGCTTGAGTTGCAAGCTTACCAACAAGACCCCTTTGATCCTGAATTGCTCAAAAGCTATGGTATTCGTACCACTTCAGGTGCAGCAGCTGGCGCGTTACTAGGTTTGGGTATTGATGCGGCCGCATTAGGTACTACATTAGGATTGGGTGCAGCATTGGGCGGTATCGCAGGTGGACTGTTATCTAATACTGGTAGTATTGCCGATAAGATAATTGGCGTAAAGCGTTTGTATATCGACCCCGCCACCCTAACCTTGCTTGCGACCCGAGCTATGGACTTACTGGTAGCCTTGCGCCATCGTGGTCATGCTGCCACTGATGCCACGCAGCTGCTATATGCCAAAGAGCAGTATGCTAAAGAAAAAATAACAACGGATAACAGTGAGCTTGTTGATGATGAGAGCAACCCGATTACCCCTTGGCCGACACATAAGTTGCCAAGCGAGCTAAAAAAGGCTCGCGGCAAGCCGCAATGGTCATCGCTCAGTAGTGGCAAGTCAGAACAAGCCGAAAGTTTACGAATTGACGCTGCGTGGTCGCTTTCAGCTAAGTTACAGTCGCATAATCTTGATCGTGAATGATTGGTTTTTCTTAATTTTTTATTGTATTCGGTATAGTCTATACGAAAGTCTATATTAAGTTGAACTAGGCTTACGGTCAGACTTAGCTTAATAACGTACTCAAAGCTTCAGTTCCGCGCACGTCTGTCTGCTGTAAATAGATTGGATATACTGGATAATCTGCAAAGCTGCTTTCAATCTCATTCATGAGCTGCTGCTGCCTATCGGCACGTTTGCGCCAAAACTCATCCGTCTGCATAGGCGTTATCAGTTGATTGACGACAATTGCTGCTGGCGTGAGCGTGGTCTCTTCTAACTGCTGTATGGCACGTTTGGTTTCGGCCAAAGGCAACACATCGGCAGTCATCACCAATACAATGGCTGTTTTCTCACGATCATGTAGCAGTGCTCCTGCCTGACGAAACAGTTGCTTGCGTTTCTCTAGTACCGATACTGCCTGTTCCCAGCGATCTGGTTTGTGTTTGGTGAAAGGATTACTAACATCAACCTTTTTCTCAGTATCTAGACTGCTTGCTACCGAGCGCAGTTTAGCCTGCCGCCTTTGTTGTGCCAATAGCCCATCTGTCCACGCTCCCATCATCTCTGGTAATACCAATAAACGTAAGGTATGTCCAGTCGGCGCCGTATCAAAAACAATGTGCTCATAGCCGGCATCTGCTGCCGCTACCAAGTGCTGACACATGGACTCGAGCATGGCGGCTTCTTGTGCCCCTGGTGCAGATTTTGATAGACGCAAATGTTCGCGAATCTTGGGCATCATATCAGGATTGGCGTAGCCTTTGATGGTACGCTCAACTTGCTTGAAATGTGCGTCAACGATGACATCAGGATTGAGCTCAAGCGCATCAAGGTAAGGGGTAATTGCCGTTTTTTCATTACTTAGTGACATATTAAGTACATCACCTAAGCTATGCGCGGGATCAGTTGAGACAATCAGAGTCTTTTTTTGCTGCGCGGCATAGCGGCTGGCAAGTGCTGCCGCTGTCGTTGTTTTGCCCACGCCACCCTTACCACCGACAAATATAATCGGTTGAGTCGCCAACTGTGTGACCAATGCATTTAAAGGTTGTAAAGCCATGATGTTTTCTCGTTTTTTCGATTTATATATTCTTAATATAACCAATAGCCTACACTAATTAGCAGCAGCCAATATGATCAAAGGGACATTTCTCCATCCCCATACGTGTATGCCATTCATGAAAGTTTTCCAAAAACAGCGGTTGCAGCTCCAGGGTATAAAAACTGGCGGGATTATCAATGCCGAGGCTCTCTGCAAACATCATGAGCATAAAGAGATCTTCTTCATCACGTGCTGCCCGCGCCATCGTTTGTCGATATGGGGCATGATAAAACTCATTAAGCCCTGCAAGGAACCTTTGCCATAAGGGCTGGTCGTTTTTTTTAATATCGTCCATAGTTCTGCCTTAATCTTAAGAACTTATTTAGATATTACCATTAAGTGGCGGGTTACGCTGCGCTAACCACACCCTACACGATCTCAAAACATAAAAACGCCAGCAATTGCTGCTAGCGTTTTTTTCTCTAATACTATTTTGAAGACTACTGTCGTCATGAACAACTATACGTACACATCACGCTTTATCTTTGCCTTTATGTGATGACCACTCACGGCGTAAGACAGAGAAACTCTCAAAAGTCACTAAGATTGTGGCAATCAAGATGATGAGATCCATGATGATAAGCAACCAGTTACCATCTACGTAGAAGGTTTTTAACTGAATCAGCAAGGCAAAGATGGTCATCATTAATAAGAACGACAGTGGCGCTAAGGTATACCAAACCGTCTTGCCGTTACGCAGTAAGATAACTGTCACGATCATCAGCGTGAGCGCCGCCATTAGCTGGTTGGTCGTACCGAATAGTGGCCAGATAATCATACCGCCTGAGCCATCAATACCGCCGGCACCGAATGCTAATAGCAAACAAGTTCCCACGGCTAACAAAGTGGCAACCACACCTTTGGTCAATATTGGCAAGTTATAGAACTCTCCAAACTCTTGGAAAATATAACGTTGCAAACGCACGCCTGTATCCATTGTCGTACCAGCAAACAAAGCCGCCATGACGGTGAGCATGGTCTGGGATAATACCATTTCTATACCAATGCCTGCGTTCAAGATAGCAGCACCGCCATCAATAAAGGCACCGATAGAGCCGTCACCAAACTTTTGATAGACTGCTTGCCAATCCCCAAGAGTAGCAAATCCTGCAGTGGCAGCCAAAATAGCCCCTAGCGCCAACATCCCTTCACCAAGCGCTCCGAAATATCCAACAAACCGCGCATCTTCTTCTTTGTCAATTTGCTTGGACGTTGTACCCGTTGCCACCAGACCGTGGAAACCTGAGATAGCCCCGCAAGCAATGGTGACAAAGAGCAGCGGCATGATTGATGGTGTACCTATCGGCAAATCAGTATTAATGGCTGGCGCGACAATATCGGGCGTAGAGATAAAGATGGCAGCATACAGTAGAATCAAACCAACGAATAACTGCAGTCCATTGATATAGTCACGTGGTTGCAATAGCATCCATACTGGTAGTAGCGATGCAATTGCAGCATAGGTGAATAGAATGATGATCCAAATAGCGTTGTCTGGTAAACCAAAAAGAGTCTCAGGTAACACGACTGGGAACATAGGCCCAAGATAAATCAATCCGTATAATGCCGTTACCCCAATGACAGAAACCCATACTAGGCTCATATTATAGCGATAAATACATTGACCAATGATAAAGGCAACAATCAACGCACCCCATACTGGCAGTACCGCTGATGGGGTTTTAATCAGCATATTGGCGATGGCGACACCGAATACAGCGTTGACCATGAGTAATAATAAAAATATAACCACCATCATGAGGCTGCGGACGCGGGTACCCATCACTGTGCCCGCAATAGAGCCAATGGATTGACCACGATTACGCATACTTGCCCAAATGGCTGACATATCATGGACCCCTGCCATGAATATCGTACCAAAGACTACCCAGAGTACCGCTGGTACCCACCCCCAAATAACAGCAATGGCTGGACCGATAATGGGAGCCGCACCAGCGACAGAGGTAAAGTGATGCCCCCAGAGGACATATTTATTGGTGGGTATATAGTCCACACCGTCTTTCATGGTATGGGCTGGTGTGGGGCGACTATTATCTAATGCCAAAATCTTAGTCGCAATGAACTTCGAGTAAAAAAAGTAGCCGCAGAGCATAGCGGCAATCCCAAGTAATAATACAATGGCACTATTCATCTTATCTCTCCTTAGACAAGTGGCGACGGACAATCCATCTCATTTTATACTTTTAGTTAATTTTAACCTCGAGTCAATTGTAGCTTATCTCTTATAATATGTAACCTTTATTACCTATAAAGAATGAATGCTGTAACAAAGCCATCGCTATAAAAAATACAAGCTTAGAATCTGCTGAACATTCAAATATTGGGCTTATATCTTTTTGATACAAAACACAACCCCCTAAGCACTTAAGTAAGGCTACGTTTTAACATTTTTTGTGGTGACTATTTGGTTATAATAAGGCCACATCTAACACGTCACCATTAACACGTGCTCGTAACTTGAATACTAAACCACAGTTAATAGATTTTAATGAATTAAAGGGCTGGCATGACATACTATTTTGGATTTATACCCTCAGACAAATTAAACCAGATGATTGATGAAGCTGAGCATGTCATCACATCAAATGCACAAACGGAGTATTATCCGTATCGTAACGAGCTTACCCAACAAATTGCTCGCGAACTGATTGATAATTTACTTGTCGGCCTGATTGACGTCATTCCAAACTCTGAACGTCAAGCCGCTATGAAAAAAATTGTCGGTACCATAGAGCGCACTACAGAAACGCTGTTAAATGTACTACTTGGTAAAGACGAAAACGAAGATATTCTACCCAGTTTTAATTTTTTGAAAGATCAGACAATGTTTATAGATAATGATGGCATACGCCGCGTAGGCTATGAGTTGTCTGAGGAGTCAGCACAGACTATTATCAAAGGCTTTGAAGCTGTCAAACTTGAAGTGGTCGATAAGCCTGCTTTTGAAAAGGCACTGGAAACCATCAACGAAGACTCTCTTACCCACTTTCTTACCCGATTCACTGAAACTCTAAAACTGGGTATGATCAAACGTAAATCGATTCCAGTAGCAAAAGCCGCTATTGATAAAGGATTGAGTATGGCGCTGAACAAGCTACTGCCGCAGCTACCCGATGCTGGGCTCAAGCGTTTGGCACGTTTTTATCAGCCATTTTTTGTTGAGATAGCAGACGAATCAACCAACTAATTACCCAGTCTCTCTCTGTAGTAATTTACTTTGCTTAAAGAGCAGTTGGTATTGGGCAAATTCACTAAAATTTGCTAAAATAAGCGGTTTTCACCGAAGGCGCAATTCATGACTCAAATCAGTAATCAAGAGATAGAAAAAACCCTGCGTAATTCAGAGTGTCTTATCAGTAGCATTGAAGTTGCCGCTGCTTATGAACGTCTTGCTGCGCAGCTAAACCTTCATTATGCCGGTCTCAATCCTATTGTGATGGTGGTTATGAATGGTGGCCTTATCCCAGCTGGTCAATTACTGACTCACCTGACTTTCTATCATCGTATGCATTACATTCATGCCTCACGCTATCGTGACAACGAAGGCACCAACGAGCTTGATTGGAAGTTTAAGCCAGATGTTAGTATCGAGGGCGAACACGTCTTATTAATTGATGATATTTTTGACGAAGGCATCACTCTCAAAGCCATCGTAGAAGAGTTGGGTAAAGAAAAACCTTTGTCTATCGAGTGCTGCGTCTTACTCAACAAAGAACACGACCGTAAAGTAGCTGACTTCGATGTTGATTTTGTGGGTATCAATGTTGATGATCGTTATGTTTATGGCTGTGGTATGGATTTCCATGGTTACTTGCGTCACTTGCCAGGTATCTACGCTATCAAGGAAGACAAGATTTAGTCAGTCTTCAGTTTGAGCAATAAAAAAGCACCCAATTGGGTGCTTTTTTATTGCCTAAATAGAGGGAGCAGCAACTAAAACTGTAATGCCAAACCTGTATGGCGCTCAGTAGGTGTTTGGACGGCCTTCTCTAGTGCATGTTTTGTACTATATATGGTTACCTGTTTTTTGGCGCGTGTCACTGCGGTATAAATGAGTTCCTTGCTCAGTAGCCTTGCATGACTATTATCAAAAGTAATGGCCACATGCTCAAACTCAGAACCTTGTGATTTGTGAATGGTCATCGCATAGGCGGTGGCAATCACCTCTTCATTAAGCAGATTGACGGCTATCCCCTGCTTCTTATTTTCAAAAAACACTTCGAGTCGACTGCGCTCATCACCAGTTTGCAAACAAAAACCAATATCGCCATTAAATAATCCTAGCTCATAGTTGTTTTGAAGGACCATAACGGGACGACCATGAAACCATGTGTTTTGACCCAGTGGTAGCTTAAGCTTAGTCAGATGCCATTGAGTAAAGTAATTATTAATATAATGGTCGCCCCACTCGCCATTGTGGCTGGCAGTTAACATCCTGAACTGATTAAAGGTTTCCATTAATGAAGCAATGGTATTTTTAACTGATTCTGGTACGGATTTTTCGATCGGATTCTTTAGTAATTTTTTAATTTCTTTTATATATGAATGGTAATTTGAAGTGAGGTTTGAGATATTTTTATTTTTGCTTAGGCTATTTTTTATTTTATTATCTAGAGAGGCTTCTGCTTGTAAGGCGTTGACGCTATTCACATACTGAAAACTCAGTGCCTTATCATGCTTTAACAGCTGCCAAATAGCTTGAGTATCTGTCTCTGCCTTGTTGATTTGATAAGCAAGCTTGCCAATACCCGAGTCTGCTGTAAATCGGCGGCTCTCTGTGAGTTCTGCATGGATAGGCTCTAACCGCGGAATACGGCACAAGTCAGCCAGTACCGCCCCTGCATCTACAGCTGCCAATTGGTTCGCATCTCCTAATAAGATCAGCCTTGCGCCAGGCTTTACCGCACTCACAAGATAGTTCGCTAGCTCCACCCCTAGCATCGACGCCTCATCGACGATGATAATATCTTCGCCAAGTGGATTGTTAGCATGGTAACGCGGTCTGCCCGTCCGACCAATACCTAATAAGCGATGAATGGTTTTTGCCTCTTGCAACTGTAGTTCAACATCCGCTGCGTCTAACGCCGCCTGCAGAGACTCTTGCATCCGCTGTGCAGCTTTACCAGTTGGTGCTGCTAATGCCAAGCTGGCACTGTCAGTGCTGAACCTAATGCTTTTAGACGCATCTGCCCCACTCTCTGTTGCCTGTTGCAGTGCTATCACTAGCTGAGCAACGGTGTAGGTCTTCCCCGTCCCTGGCCCACCAGTAATAATGCTAAAGGCATTGTTATTAGCGACATTAATTGCCTTTATCTGATGTTCATGAAGGTTTTCGGATATTGCTATCTCTAGCGGTGTTACCTGCTGGTCTAAAATAGTATTGATGCGCGCGGCTAAGTTAAATTCTGCTTGCCAAGCTCTGTGTAACCAAAAAGTGATTGCTGCGTTGTGTTTATCAGCCTCTTTGTTATTGATGAGCTGATAAACGATAGGCTGATTATTTTTGCTTAGGCTATTTTTATTTTCATTATTGTTTGCGTTAGCATTAACGTCAGCGAACAAATTGTGCTTATCGATTAACTTAGAAAAAGACGTTAAGTTGCTATTTTTCAATAACTGGTAGAGTGCCGCTACTGCATCAAACCTTTTAACCAACATCTCTTTTTCATGATTACTGAGTGCCAGCTGCGCCCATAGCTGGTCTTGCTTAGCAAACAAAGTCTCTAGCAATAAAAATATTGATGCCTCAGCCGTAATACCCACCTCTGATTGAACCTCTATTTGAGTATCAATCAAGGCAATAAGCGGCATTGCTAGCGTCTCTAACAGCTGCTGTTGCCAAGCATATAGTGTCACCAGCTCGCCATTGATTTGACCGCTCAGCGGCACCTCATGCTCAGTTTCCTGAATGGTGAGTACAGTATGCCCCTCTTCTAAATGCGTCGCCAACATAGTGAATAAAGCCGTAAATAAGCCACTATCTGGTGTTTTATCTATTTTTGCGCTATCAGTATCAGTATCAGTATCAGTATCAGTATCAGTATCAGTATCAGTATCAGTATCAGTATCAGTATCAGTATCAGTATCAGTATCAGTATCAGTATTAGGCTTGGCATCGGTCACGCTATACGCGAAATGCGTTTGCTGACGGCGCAGCAAAATATAATCACTGATGTTGCTGGCCCAGCTTTCTTGTAAGCTAATAGCAGCGCTGCTCTTATTATTATTCATAGATTATTACTCATGGTCTGTTTTTCTCTATATTTATATGATTAATCGCTATAGTAATTTGTTGTATCAAACCCGTTATTTTATGCATTTTGTATAGCCTGCTAACTTGGCATGCCAAACAATGCATCTAGGGCTTTAATAAAATCAGTAGGAATGTCCCAAGTCACCAATCCATAGCGGGCACTGCTTATTGAATTACTGTGCATTAAGTTGCTACCGTCAAGCGTATTAGCCTCTTCTGCTGCTTTAATAGCTAACGGGGCAGCTGGATCATATACGCCCCGTAAAAAGACATACTCCACAGCGCCTAAATACTTATCTTCATTGCCTGTATAGTCATGAATCCTCATCGATAAGAATCGATGCAACGCTACCTGATAAATTGCTGCTTGTAACCAATACCCTGCTTTGGACATTGCTTGCTTGAGTGTATCTTCGTCATAATCGCTTAGGCTATTTCCTAAAAAATTACTCTTATAGTCGACGACGTAATACTTGCCAGCATGCTCATACACCAAATCGATTTCACCACGTAAATAACGATATAAATGCGCTTTGTTTTGCGGAACAAGATTGACGTGTTTGTCGGTTTCATTAGGCAGGTACTGCTGAAAGAGTCTATTAATATCTTGGGCTTTAAAACGCTCTGACAGCCCCATATTGAACTCTAATTCAGCGAACCTTTGACTTGCATCGATAGAGCATAACGGTTGATTGGACGCCAATAGCGGCGTATGTAGCACCTCTTCAATCCAGCCAATGAGAGCTGCATGCTTGCTAGCATCTATCGAGTCCGAATCCAATGAATCAGTGTTAAATGAACTATCATCGCCTTGCTCTTGCTTCTTCGCTTGTAATCGACGACTTTGGGTTTCGGCACTGCTATACAGCAATGGCAGCTGATAGCTACTAATAGCTCTATCGATAACCTGAGACCACTGGGATTTATTGTTAAAATCAATTTTTTCAAATATCTCATGCAAAAATGTACCCGCATTGGCACCTTTCACAAAAGTAAAACGAATATCATCCTCTAGCTTGAGATTTAACTTATCTACTTGGTTGGCAAACTCATTATTATTCAGTGATGGCACAACTGAAACCGAAGTTTCGGTCATATCAATATCTATCGCATCATCAATACGCTCATCCATCACAGCCATTGTCTGAGCCGACTCGTCTAGCTGACGGGCTAAAGCGGTAAAACTGGTCTTAGCCCAACCATAAAAGTAATTGATTTTCATGACCTCTGAAAAATCATCATACTCAATAGGTTCGGTTTTGGGCGTAATAGAATCGGGCGATCCACTTTCCGTTAATGTGTCTGCTTTAGCGGCAGCACAATTATCGTTATAGAACTCATTGACCTTATGCCCTCTAATCATACCTATGGTGCCTTTGAGTCTATCTGGCAATTCAAATTTTGGCTCTGGTGAATCAAACCAATAGAACACCGGCTTTAATTCAAACCCTGTTTTGTTGTGGGGATCTCGCAGTACCACATAAAGCTGCTCACTGGCGCGAGTAAATGCCACATAACCCAGCCGGCGCATCTCATCAAAGCCCTCTTGCGTCTCAATATTGGTATAGTAGCCCTCTGTGGTCGCAGAGCCTTGTACAGGAGAGAATCGGCGCTGATTGCCTGTCGATTGCTGAGCTAGCGCTGACTGGTTTTGTTGAATAGCGTCTTGTTGAATAGCATCTTGCTGGCTAGGATTCTGTTGCGCGTTATAAAGATACAATCCATAGTCTTCTTTATTACCTGACTTCCTACTGGCATCGCCCATACCCAGCACATAAACAATGGGAAATTCTAACCCTTTTGATTTATGAATGGTCATCAGCTGCACGCCAGACTCTGTCGGTAACGGATACTGCTTGGCCCAATCACTGCTAGGCGCGCTATCTATGTTTTGTCTAAACCAGGCCAGCAGCTCATATTCACCCATGCCGATACCATACTGCGCTAATATATCCATCACATGACGCAAGTCCATAATATGACGATCGCCTTCTGGATGCGCTGCTAATGCTTGCCAAACGCCTTGCGGCTGCACAGGGCTTTGATCTAACAAGTAGTGCATGGCCGATAATATGCCAAAGTGCTGCCAACGCTGTGTGCCTTCTTTTAAATAGCTAATAAAGTCTTGATAGCTTTTCTTATTATCAACGGCTTTTGTATTAGCGCTATTTAAATCTACAGACCCTGACTCATGGTCAGTCATCATGGCTTTGATATCTTTGATACTCAGGCCATACAAATGACTGGTCAGCACCCGATTAATCATGTCATGACGATACGGATATAGCATGGCACTCAGCAGCGCTGCCACATCTTCTGCCATGACGGTTTCAAAGATACTGACATCACTGGTGGTCAAGGTCGGCACATTGAGCTTTACCAGCTCGTCTTCCACCCGTTTTAAGTCTTTTTTGGCACGTGCCAGCACGCCGATATCGCTCGGCTGAATCGGCTTGCCTTTTAATGTCTGACCACTGCTGAGTAAGGTCGCAATATGACGCGCTGTGATTTCATGTTCATCGTATTCAAGCTCTTTGTCCTTATCGTAAGGTAGGTGCAACACACTCACTGGCTGAGCAGAGAGTACGTCATTTACTAAGTCGCTATTTAGGTCGCTGATTAGTATGTCTGGCTCATTAAACCAAGACAGCTGATTTTCTTGCTTTTCAGCTTTAATGTGTTGATAATAAATGCCACTACCTAACTGTGCGAGCCTATTCTCATGAGTCACTGGCGCAGGCATACCAAACCAGCAGTTTAGAGCATTAATCACACTAGCGTTTGAACGACGGTTAATATCGAGCGTCCAAAGGCTGCTTTTGTCAAACTGGGCTTTCATATAATTGTAATTGGCAACATCACCGCCGCGAAACCCATATATGGCCTGCTTAGGATCACCTACCAATAATAAAAACTCATGGTTGGCTTCATTGCTAGTAGCCTGCTTGTCATTGGCCGACGGTTTACGTTTACGCTTTGGCAGATAGATGCTTTCAATCATAATGGCTTGCTCGCCATTGATATCCTGCGACTCATCAATCAGAGCCACTGGATAATGATGACGAATATAACGCGCCAGCTTCTCTCCTTGTCGACCGATTAACGCTTGGTTTAAGCGTACCATCTGCAAGCTAAAGGTGGTTTCACCGCGCTCTTCTAAGATAACCGGCAGTCTGTCACGAACCGCCAGCACGATATGGCGATTGAGATTGGCTAATACGCTAACTATGTATTCATCAAGCTTTTTACTTTCTTCAATATACCGTTTAAAGTCACGAACCACCTGCAACTCATTAAATATTAAATTAACTCTTTCACCGTCTTTTGGCTTGTAGAACTGTTTGCCTATATCATCAGTTTTCTGAAAAGCTTCAATTAACTTTCCAGTATAAGTTTTTTTGTCTGATATGAACTTATAAGAGGCGGGACCAGACTCTTCTAACACTTGAACGATTTTCGGCCAAGACTCTCTGTTATTCTGCAACTGTCCTTTGGGAACTTCATAATATTCGCCATCAGGCTTAAAAAAAGCATCAAGCTCATCGCTGCGCTCAATGATACTGTGGATAAGCCTCTCATAACCCTCAAAAGAAAAATCACTGCTTACAACTTCATTAATCGGCGCAGAAATAAAATTCAGCGACCGAGTTACATAACTTTTATGATCGCCCACCGCCGTCAGCTTACCTTGCTGATCCATCAATGCATACAATTTAGGCTGCTCGTGATACAGCCTACTTTGAAACTGACGCAGTTCATCATGAACAATACTGTCCGTCACTTGCTCAATACTGCTGTCTTCAATAATAGCCATGCCTTGCTGATGACCGGTCTCGCTACTGTACTCCTTCAACCATTTTTGCGCCAAACTATCAAGAGTGCCGACAAACAGCTTATCCAAGGTGGTTAATACCAGCGCCGTGCGTCGAATGGCTTCTGTCATTGGATAGCTGTATACATGATCAAGCAAGTAGCCGACCAGATGCAGATTGATAGGGTCTTGCATGATGTCATCTAAGCGCACATATTTAGCCTGAGCGACTAACCAATCCTCACGATCTTTTGTTGCTTGTGCACGCTTTTCAGCAGCGGCTTTTTTGTCATGAGCTTTGTCATAAACAATGTCTTGATTTAGTTCATCAACATCTGTTTCAGCGTTTGAATCCGTATTTGAGCTATTGACTGCTTGTGCTTGCTTATCCTTATCACTATCAGGTGTCACCTGTAGTATATGCGGATACAAACTGTCTTTATTAGCGGGGTCAGCACTCAGGCTATTCACCCATTGCAGCAGCTGATAAAAATCCACCAAACGATCATGAATGCGCTGACGCATCTCAGCAGCCGCAGCGCGGGTAAAGGTCGTCGCAATGATTTGCTCTGGCGCACGCCGTGCTTCAATCAACAGACGCAGTACAATGCCAGTTAGTGTCCACGTTTTACCAGTACCGGCTGACGCTTCGATAAGATGCCGACCCGTCAATGCAACATCAACCGCTGGTATCACCTCCGCCTTACTGTTAGGCTTGGTCATGTCGTGATTCGCAACCTCACTGTCAGTCATACCCTGATATGTATCAAATGAGTGTGGCTGGGTAGAAATGTCCATGATGTGAGTGGTGGCGGTAAATTCTGTCATAGGGGCGTACACTTTTTATTATCAATTAAACCAAAGGGCAAAAAACGAACCGTTTTAAACAGTTTTAAGTAACCAGCTAGCCTGCTAATTATCTAGACCAACTAGCGCTGTGAACATTGGCTCATACAGCGGCTGTGCTAACGTCGTTAATGCTGCTGATAGGGCTTTAAATGCGTCTTGATCACGCAGTACGTATTGCCAAATGGCATGCTGCGAGCAGGTATCGTATACCGTGTCTACGTGATAGTTAGGTCTTAGCCAATCTGAGAAGTCTGCGCGTTTTGGCCAATAGCTGCCGCTCTCATCTTCACTCTCTGCCGCGTTTGCACACTTATCAAGATAACTGAGCGCATATTCTGGCAATAAGGTAATCGGCACTTGACCGACTAGCTTGCCAAATATCGCCCACTTTATCAGCTCAACCACGGCATCTTCATACACAATAGGGCTTAACTTAAATGCGATTACATCTTTATATTTACCAACTTGCGAGTTGGACTTGTTAAAGCGCCAAATACTCACGCCATCATTCAGAGCCACTTGCTCAGCAGTGGTACGTCTGGCAACTTGCCAATACAGATGCGACAACCAAAACTTGATTAAATGTTTGGGACTGGCAGAATTGGGCAGTATGTTTAACCACTGCTTGGGGGATTGCTCGGCATAGGATACGCCAGCCTGTAGATTAGCGCGATGGTGATTTGCATCTATCGATACTGATGTTGGTATTGATGTAGGAACTGATATTGGTACTGAGCCTTTTATCTTAATGAATTGGGGTAATAGCTTCAGTAATGGCGCATTATCAGTATCATTTAATACAGCCGCTAGCTCTAGCTGAACGGGATGTTCGGTGGTTGGGGTCAGTAGCTGCAAACCACCTATATCGCTCGCCTCCAATATCTGAGCATCATCCAAGCCATTGTCCCAGCCATTAGCAATTAGCTGCTCTTTAAATTCCTGACATTGCTGCTGCAGTTTTTGTTGTTGATTGGGCAAGGTCGTTTGACGCGCCACACCTGCTGGCATGATTTTTTGATACATTAGAATTGGGCTGTCTTGCGTGGCTGTGCTGTCGGTACTGCTATTAGCTGCATCGCTCGCCAGCTCATTAATCAAATACTCTTTAATCTGATAAGTTGTCAGATTGTCTAGAAATAGCGGCTCTTGATGAGCCATCGCTTCCTCGCCTTGCACCACATGCACCTTTTGAGTACGTAAAAATGCCTTAGCAGGATGCCGCACTTGATACGCCAATACCCCTTCAACGTCTATCTCTCCAATGTTAAATACAGTTTCGGAAAGTGCCTTTTTAGTAAGGTCATTAATCTCACCAGAATCACTGGAGACAGCGGTCGCTTCTAATGACAGCATCTCAGCCAATGTAGCTAAGGTTTGATTGTCTACTTGTCCTAACTGACCTAGAGATTGACCAAGCAGCTGAGCGATTGATTCGTACTGTGCTTTGGTAGGCAAGCCAACCAGTTCTGCATGTTCACTAAATGCTCGGCCTTTTAAGGTATGAAACACAGCTTGCCAAAGCGGCGCAGGCGGAAATTGACGTTTTTGCGCCAGCTTGGTTTTGCGCATGGCTTTATTCAAAAGAACATCTAACCCATCTGCATTATTAATAAGGCTGTTGTCTTGAATATTATTGTCAGTGTGGATAGCTGCGCTTTCATGCAAATTGAGCTTAGGAGTGTCAGACGCTTGCTCACAAACATCTGCGTCTTCAATGTCTGTTTCAAACAAACTCTCATGAAAAGGCAAAGCTGGATGCTCAGTCACCAGCCACTGCTTAATCAATTTAGGTAAATAACGCTTAAGGCTCTCGGTGATAGAGTCAACATTCTCAGGCAATGTGTCTAACGCTTCAAGCGAGTTGACCTGCCACTGCACCTCACCTTGCAAAAACTGCAATAGCTCACTCACTGGGTTGGCTGGCAGGTGCTCGTGGGTGTCTGTCAGACTTTGACCGTTATAAAATATCCAGCAAGCACTGCGCGCACAAAGCAATGCGTCTAAAAACGCACCATTATCATCATCTTCACTGACTCTATCACCGCGGCGGGCATTGGTGGCTTTCATCAAATCATAGCGATTATCAAGATCACGCCCAGGGAATTCAGAGAGATCCATATTGAGCATCACCACCAAATCAAAAGGCACGTTTCTTAACGCACCAAATCGACCAAAGGTAATCACCCCAGTCGGCTCGGCACTGACCTGCTGACTCTCAAGCTCCGCCTCAATACTGTCCAACATAAAATTTAGCTTTAATGGCAACTGCTCAACGCCTGCCAGCCTTTGCTCTACTTCTTTTTTGTTAGCATTCCTGACACTATCACTACTGGCATACTGTCTATAGTGGCGATTGGCTCTCAGGCTTGATTTAAAGCCATTCATCGCATTGTAGATGGCGCGCATCGTACGGGTTTGATCGACATCACCAAAGTAGCGGTGAATGACTTGTTTCTCAATCTGATCAAGCCAATCCTCCGCTTTAAGTTTTTGTGTATGATCATCACGGCGCGCGGTCAAACCGGCATAAATACGACAAAGCGCTTCAACAATCATCGCATCATTTAGGCTCACTTGCGGCAGCGGCAAACTCATCTCTGGCAAGGCAGTGCTTGGCCAATCTTCCTGTGCCAAAGGATATAAGCAGTCGCTCAAACTGGCCTCTGGCATCACCAGACCCAAAGTCAATCTATCTAACGCTTGAGCAAAGGTAAACCGGTAGTCATAGTCGTTGCTATCTAGGGTTTGTTTAAGATGCCATTCATCAAAGCCGCGAATAAAGCCTGCCTCTACCAGTAAATCACAGCCACGGCTCATCTGGTCATGGGTTAAGCCAAAACTTTCATACAGCGGTGGCAGCATTAGCCAATCAAGCACCTCAGCGGCTTCAAAGCGGGCACTATGGCTGCCTAATAGCTTATAAAAACCAATAATGGCTTCCCATAGCTGACGAATATCCGCATCGACAACACCCGTAACCTTTGCAGGCAGGGTTAAACCGTCTTGACCTTTACCGCTGACGAAAATAGAGCTGATCAGCGCATGGTGACGCTCAACATCGGGCAGCAACACGACAATATCGGATATATGGCGCTTTTTCTCACCAGGTTTTAATGGCTCATTCAACCAGCGCCCAATCATAATACGCAGTACTTCAAGTTGACGCTGCAAACTATGGCATGAATGAATACTTAGGCTATTATCTTGCGCAGACATGGCCCAAAAACGCTCCTTCTCAAAGCGTTTATTCTCTAACGCTTCATCGTCATACCACGGCGTTTCTTGCTCGTCTTGATTAGAGCCCGTCTCTAGTTGTTTACTGACTGCTTGTGATACTTTGGCCGCGGTTGCTTGCTGGGTAGACTGCTCATCGAGCATCAACACATCATTTTGCAAACGCCTTAATAAACTTGCGCTATCTTGCATATGTTGAGCGCTGTCATCAAAATTAATACCGAACTCGTCGCGCAAGCCATCATTGCTATCATCGCCCTCATTAAAAATATCCTGCCACTCGACGAGTGCATCTTGGTATTGCTCATTACCCGATAAATTAGCAAGCATCGCAAAGGTATCACGTGACTGCTTACCCAAACGCGATAGCAAACTGTGCCCATAATCGCGCAGAAACACGCTTTCAGGGTTAATAATCTGCTGACGCTGTAGCCACGACTTATCAACAATATCCGCCCAAAACAGCTTGGATGGGTTGTAGTGCAGCAGTGTGATATCCATATATTGTGACAAGCGCTGTAAAAAGTCGAGCTCTGTTTGTGGCAATTGCTGAATGGTAAAAATACGCAGAACTTTTGGCAGTTGAGCACGCTCATTCGCCTTGTTTTCTTTTAAGGCTAACCAAAAGGTATCTTCAAGTGCCACACGGTGCTGATGCACATCGGCAAACAAATGCGACCATAAGAAACGCTGGGCGACCTCTAACTCTACATAGTGCGCCACCAACCATTCAGGGGTGCCACGTGCATACTTATCGAAGCGCAAGGATAGTGCATCCTTATCCGCTATCAGCGCATCTACATTAAGCTGCTTATTGTGTGACCATAGATCTAACCAGTCCTCACGATGGGTCAAATAGCGGTTAAACACCCTCGCCAAATCACTTGCCAGCTGCCAAATACGCGCATCTTGCTGTGCCTTATCCTGCTGATCTTCTTCTTGCGGCTCATCAATCAAAGACGCCAGCAGTGGATGAACGGGATGTTTTTCATCAGCGACAATCGCCTCTTGGTAATAAGTCAAATAACCAAATAAGCGCCACTGCATTACCGTTGGTGACAGCACTGCCACCTCAGGCACATTCAACGTTGACGCTTCAGGGTTTTGTTCTAGTAAATAGGCATTGTGGCGGATCAACACATCCTGCATCAATGTCCACTGATACTGACCCCAAAACGTCGTCGTCACTAAGGTGCTGATACCCGCTTGGCTTGCAATAGACTTATCTAGCCAATCACCAAGTACCATTGACGGCACAATGACCACAAACTCTTCAAAAATGGGTTGGTTTTTGGACTTATAAGCTTCCAACAACTGCTCAACCAAAAGCTCGGTACGGTGGGACTGAATGATTTTAAACATAGGTTGTATTCTAATTATGATAATAAGATGAAAAACATGCAAAAAACTGACCGCTAAATAAAAATATAGACCATAAGCTTTTAGCTAAAAAAGTCTAAATGGAACCAAATAAAATAAGCAAGTACAGCATAATACGTCATCAAATGCTAAAAAACGATGTATAGGCGCGAGAAGATAAAAGCACAACCTCATGAATTCATGTTTAGCTGTCGTACCTATTATATATTTCTGCTAAGATGACTGCGTTGAATGATAGGCTGCATACAAGACAATTGATTGTTGCAGATAGTGTGCCACTGATACCTTCAATTTACTAGCTCACTACCGAGATACCAGCAGCACTTACGACAACCAGTGTCGCCTTGTCTTAGTTTTGATTTTGCTATTATCATTTATTATCCAAAAGTCATATATTTACCAATTTTAGTAGCTACTAGCTTGGCCACCATGTCTTTAACCTTGTAACAATTAACCTTGCAATAACGAGATAACCTAATTTATGCCACTGCGTCCCATAGATGCTATTTTTGTGAATCCCGAAAGACGACGTTATGTCGTTTACTTTCGCGGTGAGCTGTGGCAATTGCCTCGCATGAAAATTGATTACGCCGCTTGGCAGCGTCGCCAACCGTATGATGGCGACATCAATACGCTGTACCTAAGTAGCAATCAAGCCATCGCTGATCCTATATTGGCGCAAAAGCTGCGCACTTTAAACTTGCCCGCCGCAGTACGTGGTAGTACACTTCCGCGCTTTGAGTCATGGTGGGCATTTCATGGTTTTGAATGGCTAAAAGAGCTACTAAATGCTGGCAAATCGCCATTGGCTGCTCACCTATCAACCACCACAATACCCAGCTCAGATGACAAGGCTGCAAAAATCTCGGTAAAAAACGAGACAAATGACACTATTAATAATACTAACAACCCCTCTTCCTCTTCTGCAGAAACTGATGTCTTTGCCGATATGCTCGCAGACTTAACTAATGACGTGCTCAATCGTCACCGCTGATTTAACAATAGTAATCAGAGCAATTTATATATAACAAACAAACAGTAAAAAACCGAATAATAAATCAATAAATGAGCCTTGCATCATGAAAGACCATAAGTTCCTACTGGCCATGCTAGTTTTGCTAATACTGATCATCTTTATTGGTATTTTTGCTTGGCTATGGAGCAACAATCGCAAGAATATAGACCCAATGCCAATTTCATTTAGCGAAACTCGTGAAGAAACTATCGACAGTGAGGAGGATACGGAGAAGGTTGCTACTGATGTATTGCACCTACAAGCAGAGGACGATCTAAAGACCGCTCTGGATGATGTCATCGGCCATTTTGAGGCCCGTCATTCAAATGTGCAAGTCATCGCTCACTACGTTCCCACTTATCGCTTGATGACCTTGCCAGACACTTCTAACAGTCTGCCTTCTAAATACGCTGTCAACACCGACATTATCTTGGCCAATGATAGATTGCCTGAAGAGCGCTTGTCGCCGCTACAGAGCCTACTGAATGATGCTCAGAATGAAATTAATAATAATACTGATACTATCAATAGCCCAGCACAAGACGATGTCGTAGCAGATAACATGACCGGCGATGACGAAGCCAGCGAGGGATCCGTTCAAGATGACAATACACAGGCGCGTAAACTGGTGTCCTTTAGCTATGCTCTCAAAGGCACTCAAGCAGTAGATGGTGTCATAGTGACAGATAACCCTGCTGCAGTCAGCTTTCGAAACTTTTTGCTGTCAAGCATGGGACAAGATATCTTGAAACAATATGATTATAGCAATATTGAAGGCTATAGAAACACTCTTGATGATTTGTTCAATCCCACCTCACGTGCACAACCTACAGAAAATGAAAGCTCAGTAGAAGTTGCTGACGCGCTCAGTAATGGCGAATAAATACAAACCTTATCTATTTGGGTTTTATTAATTGCTTTTATGGCTTCTTTTTTCTACAATGTCACCCCACAATGCGCTTATAGCTCAACAGGATAGAGCAGTTGCCTCCTAAGCGATCGATCGGGGTTCGAGTCCCTGTAAGCGCACCAGTTAATATATGAATAACCCCAGAAAACCCTTGTAAGTCTTATACTACAAGGGTTTTCTGGTATCTATATATAACCTTATGTACTCTAAAAACCCATACTCAAATTATCCAAACCAAATCTATACTTGTTATAGATTTACTTAACTCTGATGGGTCGAAAAAGCCCCATACGCTATTACTAATATAATATGAAAATCTGATGTGTAAAGTATAATTCTCTCAGTAGATATTATTAATGAGGTGTTCTTGGAAAAGAAACATGTCGGTAAGATTGTTTTAAAAGTTTGCTAGGAGTAACTATTCATACCTCCTCACGGATACAACCTCTGTTATTTAAACTCTTAGTAGTAATACTATTCAGTATAGATTATATTTTAGGAGATATGCTTAGGCATCGACAACAATCACTTCACCATTAATAAAGAACGGGATATAGACTTAGTTCACACCAAATGGAAGTAATATGTCAGGAATCAAAGACTTAGATCAGCTACTTGCTTCGATGAAGCCTGAACTTACTCAAGACAAATTCGTGTTTTGTACGGTTTCAGGAGAGCTGTCTGAATATATAGAGTTAAAGCCGGTTGCCACGTTTTTAGAATCAGAGGGCTTAACTTTGGTACTAACCAAGGATCAAGCTGATAAAGCAGGTCTGAAATACGAAGGTATTTTTCGAAAAATCACCTTGATGGTCCATTCCAGTCTTGATGCTGTTGGCTTGACGGCAGCCGTGTCAACCGTACTGACCACAACAGGCATTAGCGCCAATGTTATTGCGGCTTACTATCACGACCATACTTTTGTATCAGCTGAAAAAGCAGAGCAGGCTTTATTAGCCCTAAAAGAGCTCAGTCAATAATACTGAAAAACATAAAACTTCGCCTACAAAACCTGAATCAAGCTTGTCCGAGTAAACTTTGTAGGCGAAGATCAACCTGCTAGAGACTCCACAGTACTAAAAGCCATATAATGTAACGCTTTATACAGGCCAGCCTTCTAATACCACTTTACCATGCGCTTGACGATTCTCTAACATCTGATGCGCACTGCGTAAATGTTCAGCCGTTATAATGCCAAGGTTATGAGCAACCGTGGTTTTAATCTCGCCGGCATCAATCAATTTTGCCACTGCATTTAATAAACGGTGCTGTTCAATCATGTCTGGCGTATTAAACATTGAGCGGGCAAACATAAACTCCCAATGTAGGCTTAAGCTTTTGGCTTTAAGCGCTAGGACGTCTAATGCTGCTGGGTCATCAATCAGTCCAAGTTTACCTTGAGGCTTTAAGCATTTAATAATTTCTTCATAATGCTCTTCGGTGTTATTGAGACTCACGACATAGTCTACTTCAGTAATGCCCGTTTTTTGCAGCTCATCAGACAAAGGATTGCGGTGATTGATAACATAGTCAGCGCCCAAATCTTTGAGCCACTGTACACTCTCATCTCTTGAAGCAGTACCAATAATGGTAGCTGACGTTCGTGCTTTTAATAGTTGCGTCAAGATTGAGCCTACCCCGCCCGCCGCGCCAATCACTAATACTGAAACGTCATTAGTATTCTCATCATTACCGTTTTCATCCGTCGAACTATCAGAAACAGGCACTTGTAGACGGTCAAATAACATCTCCCAAGCAGTGATAGTAGTCAGTGGTAAGGCAGCCGCCTCAGCGAAAGACAAAGAGGCTGGCATGTGCCCAACGATACGCTCATCGACGAGCTGATACTGAGCATTGCTGCCTGAACGAGTCAAGTCGCCTGCGTAATAAACGTTATCCCCTACTGAAAATAGACTAACCTCGTCACCGATAGCCGTCACAGTACCGGCAGCATCCCAACCAATCACAGCATACTCACCCTCTGGTGCAGGACGCGATGCACGGATTTTATAATCTACTGGATTGACGGATATTGCTTTAACTTCAACCAATATGTCATGGCCTGAAGCAGTCGGTTTATTAAGAGTGATATCTTGTAGTGCTTGTTCGTTATCGATAGGTAAATTGTCTTGATAGCCAATGGCTTTTGTAGTTTGCATCGTTTTTATTCCTGATGATAAATGAATTGAATGTGGTAATGCTTAGAGTAAAATTATTTTTAGGATGACGTTACTGGTGCAGCTTTTGTCGCTATAGATTTTGTCGCTATTATGAAATCGACTGCAATACTGTCTGAGTTTGGCGTTCAAGCTCTGCAATAGCTTCTTTATTTAGAGCGTCTGCATGCGGTTGTCCGAACGCCCCTCTTGCGTCACCATGGACGCCATCTTTAATGTCATTATCAAAATATTTACCAGTATCGTCAGCGAACTCATCTGAGATGGCAAGTTCAGTTAGGATATTTGCCCCTTTATCTGCTGATGACCAATGTTGCCCATAAGCTTCATCAACCATTTTTGTATTCAATAGCGAGCCTGGATTGACAGCGATCACATTGATGTCATCTGCCGCAACTGTGTCGGCTAAATCCATACTCCACATCGTTAGTGCCAGCTTACTTTGCGCATAGGCATCTTTATCAGCGAGATGGTCTTGTCCTGCAAATGCCTTATATAATATGGGAGCTTGAGCCGCTGAGCTTAGATTTACGATACGAGCTTTATCAGACTTCTTAAGCAGTGGTAATAAGGCGTTGGTTAACTCGTAAGGCGCTAGATAATTGACCACGAAGCGTACGTCCAATCCGTCTTTGGTCGTTGGCGATGCGGTTGTATAAATCCCTGCGTTGTTTATGAGTACATCAAGCTTTGGCAGCTTTTCGTTCACTTCTGCTGCCATCTTGAGTACATCGGTTAGATCAGAAAAATCAGCCACAAACCCGTCGATATTATCTACTGCTGCGCCTGTCGCTACCGCTTTGACTTCTGCAATGACACTGGCAAGTTTGTCGGCATTTCTACCATGCACATACACTTGATGCCCAGCTTCTGCCAGTTTTAAAGCCGTCAATTTGCCAATGCCATCAGTGCTGCCAGTAATTAAAATAGTCTTAGTCATGAGCTGTCCTTATTGTTTGAGTTGTTAGTTAAGCGACTGTTTAAATTTTGGATGTGTGTTCTATTTTATCCATCGTAATAGCGCCCATTGTAATGAAAGTGTTGTGATTCAAACAGTGGCTATACCCGAAAACACTTTCAATATTATTTTGAAAGTGGCTGATTTTTAAGCGGTTACTTAAGCTATTATTTGTTATATTTAAGACAATAAAATAACCAACCAAACCATTCTATTTAGTTTTAGATATTCCCATTTTAAATATCTCAACAAGATGAAATCATGAAAAATCTACAAGATTTACGTATTTTTATAGAGACAGCACGGATGGGCAGCTTGTCTGCATGTGCGCGTCATATGGACCTCTCGCCAGCAGTAGTAAGTGCCTCTATTAAACGCTTAGAAAATGATATCGATACCGTATTATTTATCCGCTCGACGCGCAAGCTACGCTTAACCAGCAAGGGTGAACAGTTTTTGCAACACTGTAAGGATGCACTGGGAATTTTGGATAATGCTTATGCGGGACTGCATGATAATGATGCTGAGCTAACCGGTACGATAAGGTTGTCAGCGCCTTCAGATTTAGGGCGCAACTGGGTGCTACCTTGGCTTGATACGTTTATGGATACTCATCCCAAAGTGAGTTTGCAGTTGCATGTCTCTGATGGTCATGTGGATTTATATGGACAGCAGATTGACTTGGCACTGCGTTATGGAATCCCGAAAGATTCTTCATTGGTAGCATTGCCCATCGTTTTGGACAATCGTCCCGTGCTTTGTGCCGCGCCAGAAAATTTAGCACAATATGGCGAACCAAAGACACCAAAAGATTTGACTGAGCATAATTGTCTCTGTGTTGGGCACAATGATAAATACTTTAGCCATTGGACGTTTGAGCGAGAAAGTAAGCAAATCAATGTCGCAGTATCGGGCAATCGACGTAGCAAAGATGGTGATGTAGTCAGACGCTGGGCAATATTGGGGCACGGCATAGCGCTAAAGTCACGTCTAGATGTCGCAGCTGATATAAAAACAGGCCGACTGCTTGAGATTGACTTAGATGGCTGGCAAGTTGCCCCCTATCTGCTCTATTTGATTTGTCCTGAAAGACGGTTAATTGATCCACTATTTAACGCAGTAAAGGAATATTTAATCGAATGTGTACAGCATATTTAGAGCGAGAAGCTGAAGCTAGCATTGAATACACCGCAAAATAAAGCTTATAAAGCTCAATTCTTACTCCTCAGGTAGGACAAAGAGCCTTTATAGAAAAACAATTTCGATCTCGTTATAAAATCTATACAAATACTGAACCATCCTCAGTTTGATGTACTTTGATATCAACACCATAAACATCACTTAATTGTGAACGTGTCATTACCTCAACTGGTGTTCCTTGCGCAACAATTTGTCCATCATTTAACAAAATTACCTCATCAGTATAGCGATGTGCATGGGTCAAATCGTGGAGGACAACCAATATACTTTTGCGCTGCTGTCGCACCAGATTGTGCAAGTAATGAAGTAAGAAGCGCTGATGGCGGATATCGAGATGATTGGTCGGTTCATCAAACATCATAATATCAGTATCTTGCATCAGCGCACGCACGATAGCCAAACGCTGTTTCTCACCACCTGATAAGGTTTGCACGCGAGCACTGGCCAAACTTAATAATTCAAAATCCTGTAGTAAGTGTTGCGCGCGCTCAACATGATTGCTATTTGGGCGCTGATACCAAGCAAGATTTGGTGAGACCCCTAATAGCGCATAATCCAGTACCGTAAGCGGCAGCTCAAAACGCTCATGTTGTCCAACCCAAGCGATATGGCCATGATTCATGACTTCGTTGATCGGCTGGCCGTAAATCAGAATATGGCCATCTGTTTTAAGCGCGGTTCCCGTATGCTGACCCAAGACCGTATGCAGCAACGTGCTTTTACCCGCGCCATTGGGTCCGATAAAGGCGACCAGTTTTTGGCTTGGCACGGTTAGTTTGTCTACCTTCAACAATGTTTTATGACCGTGCGAGATATGAATATCTTGCATCGATAGCAATTCGCCTGCATCACTACCCTTGATATTACTACTATTCATACGATTGTCTCGATTCACTGGCGATGTCTTTGATGTAGCGGTAAAAAATGAATGAAACATAAATACCTTCTTTGATTAACGGCGGCTACTACGCACAAACAGCCAAATAAAGAATGGACCGCCAAGTAACGCTAAAACGATGCCAACGGGAACATCCACTGGATAAGCAACATGCCGAGCTGTGCCATCAATGACGAGTAATAATATCGCCCCAAGCCAGCCAGACCAAACCATGAGGCGCATACGTCCGCCACCAAACAGAATAGCCAGCAGGTTTGGCACCATCATACCAATAAAACCAATGACACCTGCTAAAGACACCGCTGCCCCTGTCAATAACGCCGAAGCAATCACGACCAAACAACGAACCACACCCACCTTGATACCCAAGGACTTAGCAGCTGCCTCACCTAACATCAATCCATCTAACTGACGACCTAATGGCAACAAAATAGCCAGCCCCAAGACCATAGAAATAATTGAATAACGCAGTGGCACAAAGCCCGCTTCTGCCATACTTCCTGACAGCCAATTGGTCGCCGAGCGCAGCACCATGTCATCAGACATGAATAAAATCAGGCTAACCACAGCTGCACAAAAAGCGCTGATCACAAATCCCAATATCAGCAAGCCCATCTGACCGCCACCCAAAAACCGATGACAAGCAAGAATAAACAAGCATACCAATACGCTTCCGGTAAACGCAGCAAGCGGTATCCCAATGCCCCCAAACCCCAGTGCCAGAACCAAAACAACACCAAGCGCTGCGCCACCTGATGTACCAATTAAACTTGGGTCAGCTAAAGGGTTTTCAAATAAAGCCTGTAATGCTGCACCACTAACTGACAATGCCATACCAACCAACAATGCCGTCACCACACGCGGATAGCGTAGCTGCCAGATAGTATCGTCAAGATGGCTAGGGCTTGACCATTCGCCAAAGCCAATACCAAGCGCCAACCAAATTAGCAGCACAGATGCGACAGTAGCGGCAACATAATAGATGCTATGTTTGTATTTTCCAGTTTGTATAGGGATAGAAGCGGAAATCGTATTTGCCATGTGAGATATCGTTTTATTGAATATAAGGGAGGTTATTGCTTACTTAGGCTATCTTGCTACAGCGTTCAGCTTTTTTAAGACTTGCGGTGAGTTCAGACCATATCGTAAAAAGTCATCGGCTGGCCAAAAGTGTACGCCTCCATTTTTACCAGCAGCACTGGCCGCAACCTCTGGACGTTTACTAAATTGACTGACACCGCCAACCACTGCCTGATTGTGATCAGCAATAATGATGACATCAGGCTTGGCTGCCAGCCAGCCTTCACGCGACATAGGTTTCAACCCCGAAACGTTTGCCGCATTAATTCCACCAGCACGACGAATCAACTCATCGCCTACCGTGCCCTTACCTGCAACGATACGACCATCGTAACTTAGCAGATAGCGCTTACCAGTTTTTGCCATAGGGCTCATCTCTGCCTGCCAACGATTTGCAAGCTGCGACCCGGCAGATTTTTTATCAACGTAACTGCCGATAGATTTAATACTGCTTGCAAAGGTGCTGATTTCTTCTTTGGGCGCGACATTGACAGCTTTAACCTTTAAGCCGTTTAGCCGCTGATAAATACTTGCCGGCTGTACCATATAACTGCCGAGTACCAGATCTGGCTTAACGGCTAACACTGACTCGGCGGTGATATTACGATGCAGACCCACGGTTGGTACATTCTTTAACGCTGGATTGTTATTGGTCGCATCTTTGCCCACCAGCTTATTGGTCGCTCCTAGCGCCACAACCACATCGGCGACATCGGGACTCATAGCGACGATACGCTCATAAGCTTGAGCAGAAAGCGATGGCACTGCCAATGACCCAATGATGACAGCACTGCTGATCGTACGAGTGGCAAATTTTGTATTTATAACCAAGTTGTTCGTTAATATTATTTTTGATAATACAGAAGACATAATTATTCCTAATTTGCTAACCTAAAAGATGACACTATTGAAAGGAGCACTAACGTTCATTAAGGACTCAAAATAGCTCACATAACAGCTGTGGCTTAGCTGTTATGTAAATGTCAGTATCCTAAAAATTTTCTGATGTTTTTATGACGGTCTTACGTATTCTCGGCTTCAGCCAGTACCGCTGACGCTAGGGCTTCTGTATATGAATGCTCTTGTACCGTATTAGCAACGATCTGCTGCCATTCTTCAAGCTCAGGCGTACCTTCAATACGTTGCCCAAACACGCTAAAGATACTAACGCCGTGACGATCAAACCCTTCAATGCAAGTGACGATACCGTCTTTGGTTGGACGCTTAACGCTCCACACTTGCGCCAATGCCTTATCTTTGAGATGCAGTGTAAAATTATTATGGTCTTTGTCTAAAATATTAAACCAATCCCCTATGCGCTTCAGCGTCTGTACGGTGCCAGTCTGAATCTGTACGAGTCCTCTATTACCGACAAATATCATGATTGGGCATTTGGCATCACGCGCTTGCTCAAAAACCGATTCGATAGCGCTAATATCAAGCTGCTGCGTCATCTGTTCTGGTGCTTGACGGTAGCTACTAGCACGATCTATATCGAGATTTTTTAATAATGAATGAAACTGATGTACATCTGTCATTGCCAGCCAGCCTTGTTGTAGCTGTGTGCGCCCCGCCTCGCTCAGCGCCTTGTAACGCCAGTCATTTACCGGCTGTTGTGCCTCTAACGTTAGCGTCACATTACTCACCTTTTGCTGCTGCTCCTCAATCATCGCTTGCCATCGATTGATAGTTTCATCGCTTAACTCTCGCAGATAGACTTTATCGATAGCAGCACCCTGGCCGTTATAAAACTGAATACTATAAGATGGCTTACCCGTGCGACTGGTATCAGTTACCGCCAATATATGCTGCCACTGCCACATAAAGAATCGTAAATCTAGACCACCCACATTGAGTGCAAGACCCATTTTTTCGCCAAGCTTAAGGTTGTGATAAGGCGCGGTTTTTTCATGCACGGCCAGCTCATTTCTGACGATGCTTTCCATTTCACCAAACGTCTCAAACTGCTTTAAAACGGCTCTGCACTGATCACCAATATACTGGCTATAAGGTGATGCCAACATCAGCTCAAATTCGCTGACCCCCAATACAGCCGCCCCTTCTGTTGGAAACAGCATCGGCGTTTTTGCTTTTAACACTTGGTACTGTTTCCACAACTCAGTATTTTTTTTGCTTAAAGATAACGGGTGACTCATAGTGCGCTCCATAAAATAGTTGGTAATAAAAAACCAATCAGCATAGCTTCATTAATTTAAAAGATGAATATATTGAAATAGCGGTGATAGCTCATACAACAGGTACCTGAAACAGCATTTCTTATTGAAACTTCACTAAGAGACTGGCTATCAATACAATATTTTTCATAACTGCCGCTTACTGTTTCTGCTAAGCGATCTTGAACGGAAATTATTATGGCAATATTT
The DNA here is from genome assembly GCF_904846575.1 of Psychrobacter sp. H8-1. Lineage (NCBI taxonomy): Bacteria > Pseudomonadati > Pseudomonadota > Gammaproteobacteria > Moraxellales > Moraxellaceae > Psychrobacter > Psychrobacter sp. H8-1. The sequence goes on along the minus strand of NZ_CAJHBG010000001.1, from coordinate 1,436,018 downwards.
TTCCATTTTGTAAACGATAATAATTATCATTTATATCTTGATAATCATTATCTTTTGAAATATTATAGCTAGGCTTTGTTACTTAAAGGAATGAATCAAGCAACAAAACCTTTAAGCATTAAAACGATAACTCGGTCGCTTCAGATTGCTTTTTTTGAAGCACAAAGTCTTTTGGCAGTGCGACTCTCTTACTTTTTACTTTTACGATGGTTGTTTATTTATGTCGATTTTAGCGTCTCAACTTCCTTTGATTCATACAAGATTACACCACACCCATCCGCCACAGTTGCGTCGTAGCAAATTAGCCATAAGTGTGACGTTAGCATTGTGTACTTTGGCGCCAGTTTCAGTCCAAGCAGCGCTGCCTCTTACAGAATCTAATATTAATATTGCAAGCGTTGCAGCCATGCCAAGCATACGTTTAGATCCTATCGTGGTAACGGCCACACGCTCTGAGCGTGCATTGAGTGATGCACCAGTTTCCCTACAAGTGCTCAGCCGCCAACAACTCGAGGACAACCATGCTCATACTTTAAAAGAAGCGCTGGCCCTCTTACCCAACGTTTACTTACGCGAAGTCCATGGCAAAACAGGTTACGAGGTCAGCATGCAAGGCTTTAGCGGTGATCAAGTATTAGTATTGATTGATGGTTTACCCATCACTGCCAGCACTGGCTCGACGGTAAACTTGAATCAATACATGAATATGGATATCGAGCAAATAGAAGTGGTGCAAGGAGCGGCGTCAGCGCAGTTTGGGAGCGCGGCCATGGGCGGTGTCATTAATATCATCACCAAACCCATTGGCACAGCGACAGGACATATCACCACCGAGATTGCCAGCAATGGTCAGCAAAACCCATCAGGTAAAAAATTAGGTGGTGTTCTAAAAAGTATGCTGGCATCAGACGTAGCCATAATTGACATAAAAGAACACCAGATCGAATACTTTAAAGTGATTATCAAGCTTTTTTGAGAAGCAACAAGTCTTTCTAACCGCCCGACGCAATCGGTGTCTAAGACGACAGTTATTGCCTTCAATCCCTATCGTATGCTGTTTACCAATTCGTTTGTTATCACTTTTAAAGGCGGTTATAAAACTGTCCCAGTTGTCCATACTGATAGAGCCATAGCTGACTGTAAGCTGCTTTAAACGTGCTCTTAACTTCTTAGCCGTTTTTAGGGGTCACGTTTGCCCCAGACATAAGCGACAATCTCATTAGTAGCACGGTCATAAGCGTAGATGAGCCACACTTTACGTTTCTTGCGATATACGTAAGTCCAGAACTCATCAACCTCTAAGCGTTCATAGTAGCGCTTCTAGGTACAATCTTGTAAATGGATGAGCCTATGGTGCTAAGCACTTTTCCAATACTAACCTTGGCTATAACTGCTATGTCTCTAACACCACAACCTCGGACAGTCATCAGTCGTATGATGTCTTCTATTCTAGAGTGACAGCCGTTATAGGTTATCGCATGATCGCCAATAAATTGGCGTTTACAGTCCTTACATTGATAGTTCTGCTTACCATAGCTTTTTATACCATTTTTCTTTAGACTAAGACTGTGACAGTCGGGGCAATTGATCTGTATTTGTGTCTTCATAACCTCAAATATATCATCTTGCTTCGGCTGTCACCCTCCTTTATTCCCTCAGCATACTTTTTAGAACACCACCAAAAATTAGATGCCAATAAGCGCTATGTAGAAGCCAGCGTGGAAGGCGGTTTAGATAAAAACCAGCGTTTTCATGCGCGTTTATCAGGCTCGTATCTGGATAATGATGGCTTGAGCTTAGACCATGAAGCATGGCCGAGATTAAAAGACGCCAGCGAGCAGTCACAAATCAGTGCCCGACTTAGCTACCGCCCGGACGGTAAAGGCATATCAAACAACAACAATAGTGATAACGATAGCCGAATGGTCAAAAACGCTCAATATTGGCTAGAAGCCAGCTACTATAAAGAAGACGATATTAGCCGTTTCAATTACTATGTCGCGCCGCGTTATTTGGCCCAGCAAAGAGATGAACACATTACTAAGCAGCGTTTTAGTGTTGGTGCGCGCGCTGATATCACGCCACATGCGGATAATCGCAGCAAAACTTATCGGTTGTCCGCACAAGCCCTGCATGAGGAATATCAAAGCGAATCCAATACTAAAACGCAGCAAACCATCACTAGCGCCCGTGATACAGACATCAGTACCACGCTGGCGCAAGCGCAGCTCGACCTACCTGAGCTATTGCTATCCGATAAGCACATTCACCTTATTCAAATTGGCGGTCAGGTTCAGCAAGACAAGTTAAGCCAAACGAAAAATAAATTTAGCGAGCTTATCAGCGATGACGTCAGCCGTGATGTCGGCGAGCTATATATACAAGATGATTGGCTGATTGGTGATAACTGGGAGGTGTTGAGCGGTATTCGCTATCAAAACGATGAAGACTTTGGTGGCCATATGGCGCCAAAGGTATCACTCAAATACAACCATTTGGATGCGAGCGGTCGCGACCATGTCTTTCGTAGCAGTATTGGCGGTGGTTATCGCGTGCCCAACCTAAAAGAACGCTACTACGTCTTTGACCATAGCAATTTGGGTTATAAAGTCATGGGTAATCCCGACTTGCAGCCTGAAACCTCAACCAGTTACCAAATCGGCTATCAAGGTCAGCTGAGCGATAGTGTTAATTTGACGGTTAATGGTTTTTATAATGAAGTGAACGATCTGATCCAAACCGACGAGGACAACGCTACCTTCGATGGTAACATCGCCATTTATAAATATATGAACGTTGATAGCGCTAAAACTTATGGTGGCGATATTGGTATTGACTGGCAAGTGGACGAGCGCGCGAAACTACAAGCCAGCTACGCTTACCTCAAGACGCATAACAATGTGACGGATACCGAACTGACCTATAAGCCCAATCACAAAGCCATGCTGGCACTAGACTATCAAATCAATGACAAATTACAGCTGATCCCACGCCTCAACTACGAATCCAAGCAGCTCGTCAGCACCAACGCACAGACGTACTCGCCGTCTTGGTGGACGCTCGATAGCAAGCTCAATTATGACGCCACCACAAACTTAAGCTTGTACGCGGCGATTAATAACATCTTTGATGTGCAGCGAGATGTCACCGATGCCAGCGACTATCGTCCCATTGATAATCGTGAGTGGTTACTTGGCGCCAGTTACCATTGGTAAGAAACCTTGTACTGACAATCACCCTAAAGCAGTTGTATTTACACTGCTATTTTTCACCTTTTATATAAAACGACAACCATCAAGGAAGCTGATATGACCCCAATTATCCCATTAGTGAATACCAAGCCGACCAAATTGGCATTATTTTTCAGTAGCAGCATTTTAGCACTCAGCATGACTGGTTGCGGGGGCGGCAGTGATGACTCGAATAGTAATGGCAGCGAAAATAGTGATAGTACACCGCCTACTAGCACAGCCAGCTTTAGCGAAACGGCAACTTGGCAAGTCACCAATCTAGCACCTAATACCGCGACCTGTTATGACTTTGATGCCAAAGCTGAAAGCTCGTGTGACGAAGATAAATGGGATATCAAGTTTGATAACCAAGCGCGTTCGGTCAAGCTTTGGTCAAATAGCGGTGATTCTGGCGCAGGTTTGGGTGGCGTCTTTGGCTTAATTGATTGGTCAGATCTGAGTCTTTATAACAATGCAACTCAAGACCCTGATACCAGTCGTGACATCACCATGCACTACAATGAAGACCGTAGTGGCGGTATATTTGATGCACAGCCTTGGTTTGAATACAACTTAAAAAGCAACCATCAGCTCTACCCGAACAATCGCGTCTATCTTGTCACTACAGACAATAGTAGCGCCATGACAGACAGCAGCGTCCAGCAGCCTATTTATGCCCTGCAAATCACCAACTACTATAATAATACAGGCGCCTCTGGCTACCCTACTCTTCGCTGGATTGATACGGCGCTACCGAATAAGGTACAGACGACAACCATCGATGCCTCGGACAATGATAGCTGGGTCTATTTTGATTTAAGCACAGGAAAAAGTAGCTCCGATAAAAACAGCGCTTGGCAAATTGGCTTTAAGCGTAATGATGTGATTTTAAACGGTGGGGATTCAGGCAGTGGTAAGATTGGCGGTTATCTTGCCGCCACACCAGCAGGATATTATGATGCAAAAGACAAGCCTATTGTCAGTCAATTTATCACCGATGGTAGTGCAGCGACCTTAGCCGACCTTACCAGCACAGCAGACTACGACAAGCCGCTAAGCGCCAGAAGCTGGGTCATTGACAGTAAAGGCTCGGATCTCAACCCTGCGTATACTGGCAACTATCCGAACCTAGATTTTGGTTGGTACACCTACAATGGCATGACCCATCAGCTAAACGCCAAACCGGTTGATAGTGCTCAAGGCGCGCTCATTAGATCTGCCGAAGGTAACAGCTATGCGCGTGTGCGTCTGGATAAGATCAATTATCCTGATAGTACGGCGACGACGGCGACCTCGTGGGAATTTAAACTAGACATTCAACCAGCGCCTTAATCTGGTGTTTTTACTGAAATCACAGATGATGATATTAATCCTGACTCAGTTGGTAATTGTCTTTACAGCTACAAAATATTAAGACGCCCCAGAAAACCCTTGTAAGCCGTATGCTACAGGGGCTTTTTACTGGGCGTCTATTGAGATAGCTACTGATATATTTTATATGCGTGCGAAAGATAGTTGGTTTTTCGTATTATGTGAACATGCTATTTAGAGAAATAGTCTCGCGAGTAAGTGAATGTTCAAATGATATGACCGTCTCAGATAACCCATAAATCTGACACTGCCTAACCTTCAACGCTATCTACCCAAGAAAACGCTTCCAAAATGCGCATCCACTGATCGTCTAATCCTGCTTTTAGCAATAATGGCTCACCAGTGACCGGATGACTAAACGCTAAACTCTGAGCATGCAGCAGCATACGCGTGCAACCATACTGACTACGAAAAAACCGATTGTGCTGTCCGTCTCCGTAGCTTGTATCACCCACGATGTGATGGAATACATGTCTCATGTGCCGACGCAGCTGATGCTTGCGCCCAGTCTTAGGTGTTAAGCGCACCAGACTATAGCGGCTGGTATCATGCTTTTTTGACACTGCAAATGGCAGCTCAACTTGTGCTAAGCTCTGCCAATGAGTCACTGCCTCTTTAGCGGGTTTGTCCAAGTCAGCAAACTTATCGGCGATAGCATCGGGCTTAAAGCTCAACGCATAATCAACGACTCCTTGCTCTGCCATATAGCCGCGCACCACGGCTAGATACTGCTTGGTAACCTTGTGTTCCGCAAAAGCCTCGGTAAGGCTGCGCGCCACAGCTGAGCTCTTGGCAAACAACAACACGCCCGATGTCGGCCTGTCTAACCTATGCACTGGAAATACATGGCACCCGACCGCATCACGGGTGAGTTGCAAAGCAAAGCGCGTCTCGCCTTTATCCAGCCAACTGCGATGCACCAAGAGACCGGCTTCTTTGTTAATCGCCACCAGAAACTCATCTTCATAGATAATGTCTATTTGGTTAGCGGTGCCACTTTCAATATCCATGTATTTTTTGCCCTTACTTTAGATAGTGTTGCTTTAAGCCCTATAACTATATATCTACTATCTTTTATATAAAACTTTTATCGTATCGTGCCAAGACACCGACAATAGCTCCGATTTCGATTTCAATGCTTACATTCTGTAAAGCACCTTAACCACATGCCAGCCAAATTTGGTTTTTACTAAATGTGGCGTGAATAGCTCGCCGTTAAAGCAGACTTTATCAAATGCCGGTACCATCTGACCTTTTGTAAACTCACCTAAGCTGCCGCCCTTTTTACCTGATGGGCAGGTTGAGTGCTTCTTGGCCAACACATCAAACTGCGCGCCTTTTTTGAGCTTGCCAATAATATCTTCAGCCACCTCTTTGTCTTTTACTAAAATGTGTAATGCGCTAGCGGTACGAGCCATAATGTAAACCTTTCATAAATTATCAATTATCGCGGCATTATATCACTACTTACTTTGGTTGCTGACCTAACTTGTATGCGCTACTTATTCAAAAGTCATTTTGGATACTGTCGTTATCAAGAAATACAGATAGAAGTAATATCTTTATAATCAATACATCCCTGTTTTCATAGTAGAGCAACCACCGCACCATAACGACATAGAAATTTAAAATTGATGAAAACCTTTATTTCACAGACTATCGTCTATTCTTGGTGAGCTTCAAATGAAAACGATACCTAAATAATGGAATACCCAGGTAGCTCACCCTCACAAGTTAAAACCAGCAAAATATCAATAATTTTCTCATCTTCAAATAGCTGCTTAACAATGGATTCATTAGGAAGTTCCAATAGCCACTTCCCTTCTGGTACTCTCCCACCTATGGCAGCCCAGTTTGTTCCATTAGCATTCGATCGAATCACTCCATCAGTCGGTAATGCAGCTACACCTCCTGAGGTATTGCCATCTTGGATGAAATCGAGCTTAGCTTTATCGAATTTAGCGGGTAGGTCATCTTCAGCAATAATATACATCAATACATTAGTAATACTTAACTCTTTAACGTTAGAGGGAAAGTCAGCCAATGTGGTTTCAAAACTCACGCTCATAGGAGTGTCCGTCTGCTCTGGGTTATGCAAGTCATACCACGCATCAGAGAACTCTTGGCTGAAGCTGAAAGCTCTATCGAAGCTAGTATATGTGTCCAGCTCTTGCTGTACTTGCTGCTGGTAATTCCTATCATACAAAGCCGTATATTCAATGGTAAGTAACACATCAGCAATGGTATTAAAGTCCATTGGATTTGAGGCTTTTGGTAAGCGGAATTCCCATCTAGTATCCACACCGTTGCCTTCAAAGGGAAATAGCATTTCAGGATTGGGATTTAATTCAAAGACACCTGATGCACCAATAGGGTTGGTAAAGGCTATCGACTCAGGATCACGGCGAATAGCAACAGTCTGGAATACATCACCTGCTATCACTACGCGAGATATACCACTAGAAGTCAATGTAGCACTGATACCCTGCACAGGTGGAACAAGCGCAATTACTGAGATTCTAACTTGTTTAATTAAGCGCAGATATTGCCCTGGAAAACGTCGGTCAAACACTTTGCCTGATGTATCGAAGTTTAAAATACCCGTTCGTTTAAATTGCTGGAAGGCAAAGGGATCAAGTTGTGATAATGAAAAACTAATACTGAGTTGTTGTTTGCGCTGGTCTGTGGTGAAAGCATATTGATCGAGCTTAGTGATATCTCTTAACAATCTCGCTGAGCCAGTTAATCCTCGTCTGTCTATACTAGAAGAGTCACCGCTTGCCGAATCATTACTATCATAATTGGGCAATTCATAATAGTCATCTTTAATGACACCGAATAAAGGCTCTTGCCGCTCAAACGCCAACTGTATTTCAGCCAATTTTGACATGGAAGCAGCCTGCTGCAGATAGTAGCGGAAGATACTCTGTAATACACCGCTCATCCAGTTATAAAGTTCTACATTAGCGAATTTCTCTTGTAAGAAAACAACGGTATCGCTGGCTTGTTCCGACTGAATTTCGGCTATAGCTTGTTCTTGCTCGGTAATCTGAACACGGTCATTGGCTAGTTTTATTTGTTGATTACCTATCTCCAAATCTTGTTCAGCCAGTTGATACTGTAGCTCGTATTCGCGATTACGTAGCGCAATGCTAATATTTAACGAAAGTTTTTGAATAGAAAGTTGTTTTGTAATCGCAAATTGATCTAAGACACCTTCAGCTATTGTCGTAAGAAGAGCTGAACTATAGAGTGCCGTTGTTGTCCCAAAATCTTCCCAACTAGCAGCAACTGATGCACCAATTTGAAAACCTTGTGTTGCATAACGTAAGGCACTAGCTGCACGCTGAATGTTAGATGCGCTCTCGTAGGCAGTAAGCAAATCTTCCTCTAAGGTAAGTTTATCTTCACTTGACCATTCAGCATACGTCTCAGCTAAAACAGAAGTTCGCTCTAGCTGCAACTCAGCTAAGCCGACGCCATTTTCTGACTCACGCACACGCAATTTTTGTAATTTTACGCTTTCTTTTGATATCTCAACATCCTGCCGCGCATCAAATAAACTATATTTTTCTTGGTCTAGCGACTGCAGAGTACTAAAGAATGAAGCTTCCGTTTGCTGTGCCAAGTTAGTTAATTGCTTCGCACGATCAACCAATACTGGATAACGGTATTGTGTTGGTCTGATTCTCGTCACGCCTGCCAGATTTATCTGCCCTCCAGCCCCCATACTTGGCAATGCACTCTCTACGTCTATCGGCGCTGAGTATGGCTCAAGCTCACGCTGCATTCCCGCAATATTCATACAATTACGGATTTTAAATAAATTAAGCTCTGCTCTTAGCAAGAGAAATTTAACTGTTGGGTTATTAGGGATACAAAACTCGTAAGACAAGCTCGGAGTATAACCAATTTCAATTTCGTTAAATTCAGCTATGTCAACCGTTTCAATTTCAACGCTAGTGTTGATAGTGGCGAGCGTGGGTACCAGTGTCATCGTGTTAGCTAGCGTCATTGATAAACTGGCATTAGATAATAATGATCGACTTATTATCTGTTTTTTCTCAGCCGATCTTTTCATTATGTCAATCAACGTATGTATAGCTGTACGTTCACCCAATGCTTTTTGTATTTTCTTTAACGCACTCAATAAACGCTCTTGTTCAGAAATATTGGAAGCTTTGAGAGCAGCTACTACCTGCTCAAGAGTAGTCTTTAATAAGTCTGTGTGATTGATTTCAGCCAGCTTTAACTTAAGATAATCATAATAAGGCTGTAAGGTAATATCTTCGGCTGTATACTTGTGTGATTCAATTAAAGCTAAGCATTTATTTTCAGGTTGAATAGGTAATTCTGATTGAATAAGATCAAGTGCTGATTGATAAAGCGATCTGGCTTTAGCAATACTTTCGCTAGTATCAAAAGTAAATTCAGCATCTGCATAATCAAGCAAACAACGAATAATTGATTGTACTGTGAAGTGGGTATAGGTATTTTTTCTGCTTTGAGCAAATGCATGAGGATTTAACTGTACTGGCCACCCACTATTCCTATTATAATTATGCCCAAACCGTTCTTCTTGCTGAAGAACCCATGAAATTTTACGATTGGTAGTAGACGTATAGTCAAATACCAGCCTATACCAATCTAGTGCTTCTTTATAGTGACCAGAGCGAGATAGTTGTTCCGCGATCCAAACAGGCAAGTAATAATACGCTTCATTCAAATATTTAACATTTGAATGATCATTAAGGATACTGTTTTCATGTATCCAGTCTCGTCTATACCCTTGATACTCAGTATTTACTTTAGTGCTAATTTGAATGGGCTTAGACTGCATTTTAGGAGCCATATTACGAATAAGTAATTGATATAATTGGCCGTCATCAAAGTCACTATATATAACGGCAAGTATTGGCGTAAAGTTATTTGTATCTATTGCAATGTTGTACACCATATTATAACTACTATTATGTCCTGAACTACCATTTTGTGTAGCTAACGAAATCTCCGTATAGTATTGAGAAAAAGTTAAGTAATTATTGTTTAGAGGAGAAGTAAGGTTTGACGCAAATTCATTTAGCTCTTCATCTGAGCTAGGAAGATCCTTAGCTTCGTAACCAGTTAACCAATTATTAAAGATATGAAGCTTAGTTAAATTAAATCTACTAGGAGCTAGACGTAACGCACCTATATTATCGTTTAGGTAATTATCATCACTTCTCCCTACCCCTTCCGACCACTCTTTATAATTTGTAAATAGGAGTCCTGTCTTTTCCTCCAGAGAGGATATTTCAAGCTGTAATTGCCAAGTCTTTCCAATATGTTCAAATACGTCTATATGGTTTACTTTTTTTGACGAATGAGAAAGTAGATATATATTTAAAGATTTCAGTGTTAGGTAAATATAGTCAATCCCACCTAAAAGTGTTATAAACTAACTATCAAATTCAATTGTTATTATAAAGACCATGACTTACTCACTAGATTTTCGCAAACAAGTACTAAAAAGCTTAGACGAGGGTATGACCTTTGCCGAGGCAGCTAAATTCTATAACCTCAGCCCAACCACCATACAAAACTGGAAGAGACGTGTTCATAGCAAAACAACCAGGCAAACCAAACCCTATAAAATACCAGATGATGTGCTACTTAATGATGTTCAAGAACATCCCGATGATTACCAGTATGAGCGAGCTCGTCGTCTAAACTGTAGTAAAACAGGCATTTATCATGCCCTAAAGCGACTTGGCACAGTCAAAAAAAGACCTTAGAACACCCAAAAGCCTGTCCGATCAAAAGAGCGATATACCACAGTAAGCTTGATAACTTTAAACAACAAGGCTATCCCATCGTCTATATGGATGAAAGCGGCTTTGAGCACGAGACCATTCGCTCTCATGGTTATGCACCGATTGGTAAACCCTGTATCGATAGTTACAACTGGCAAGGTAAAAAGCGAACCAACGTTATCGGTGCTCTATATGAAAAGATGCTGTTTGCCCTAGATTACTTTAAGCACAACATTAACAGCAGCATATTCTACGACTGGTGCAAACACAAGCTAATCCCAAGTCTTAAAACCAAATGCGTGATTGTCATGGATAATGCCAGATTTCATAAGAATAAACGCATTCAAAAGCTACTGAACAGGCACGGTCATCGTATTCTTTGGCTACCGCCGTACAGCCCTGATCTGAACCCTATCGAGAAAAAATGGGCTCAGGTAAAGTTTCTACGCCAAGGCTGGTTGGAAAATGACTTATCCAAGTTGTTTTATGATGTTTGTCCTAACCATAACAATTTTATTTTGAACTGACTATATCTAAATCTTCTATTTGATTTGGGAATATGCTTAAACCCATTGCTAAACTTGACGCATTTACACCATATACATACCCTAAAAGAAAATTAGGATCTTTATTAGATGGATCAACTATTTCAATATCTACCGAAATTAATAAACCATTTTTATATCGTAAAGCGGAAGTAATTTTTGATTTCTTCCCATTAAAACGATTTTTCCAGTAATTATAACCCTCAATAGGAGTAATTATTGTCCATTTTTCATTTACCCAAGTATTTTCATCTCCTAGAGTGTTTGAATATAGTACAGATGAGTAGACGGTATCGACCTCAGTTGCTTTTTCAGAAAAGAACACCTTAGGATCAGTTAAAGCCAAGCAACAAATAGTAGGTGGTTGAGGGTCATTATTTATACTGTCTTGTTGTACAAGAGCAAACGAAACGCTCCTAGTAGGAACATCTAATTCAACCAACTCACTCCATGTGCCTTTCTCAAGGTCATACAGTAGGGAACCCAGTTTGTCTTTTTCATTAACTACTATTCGTAAAACTACATATACTTTATTCTTATAAGCTGTTGCGCCTACTATATCAGTCACAGTAGCATCACCAACAGGTAATGCCTGCCATGACGACTGATATATTTGTGTTTTTGCATTACCTTCAGCTATAGCAATGATTCGGGCCTTTAAGTCCAAGTCAAATGTCGACCAGTAACAACGTTTAGTCTCATTATTAATACCAAAAAGATACTGTAGATTTTTATCTCTTTTTTTCGAAATACTGTGTGTAAAACATTTCTGTTTACTTTCTATCGAAGTATTGCCCCAACAAGTTGCCTTAACTTCTAGAGAGCTAATATCTTTAAGGTACTCATAATAAGCTTCGCTTATTTTACAAGCCTCTTCAGGAGAGAGTTGATTCGAGGTATCACTTGTTAACCGTCTAAATTCAGACGTTTGATCTTCTCGTAACGACGGATATAAAATCTGCTCAGGATAAAGAAATACGCCCATCGCCGCTTTCCAAGTGGCATAAGAGCTCATCCATTGCCATTCTTGTTCAAACTGCTTTGAGCTTAGTTTCAGCTCAACATCCGTGATATCAATCTTGCCTGACCTAATTGAGAATACTAAGGTTTGCAAGACTTCGAGTGCCATGCTGACACGTGTCGTCATCTGGCAGCCACTTTGTTGCAAGTCTATAAGAAAGCGCTTGGTGAGCTTTTCTGCTTTAATATTAAATGCATCATTGGTGTCATCAACAATCTCAATTAAGGCATCTCTTAATTCAGGAAGCGTTTGCTCTTCTACCTCAGAAACCATAGACTTAAGACTAGATGCAAGCACCTCTTGTTGATCAATTCTTGCTTTTAGCGTTCTATACCACTCGCGTTGTCTACGTGTATCAATACGCCATTTTTGTGCCTCTTGTTGCGTTGTGAATGTAGGACGCTGGGTAGGATATTTAAAAAACTCAGGGCTAAGTGAAAGCCTGCTCTTCTCTTCTTTTCTCCATGTGGCAAACTGTTTTATTTTCCAGATTTGCAAAAGAATGGCATACATATTTTCACGTGTACCAGCTAATACCTTCGATCCTTTTTCTATGCGCTTAGCGACATCCAACAAAAATAAATAGGCCTCTCTTACCAGCGATATTTGCTGTAGCCGGCTTGTGATAGAAACTCCTTTTTCTTCGAGTTGACTAAGTGCTATCAGGTCTTGATGAGAGATACCTAGATATTTTTCTTCACTAAATAAATCTTCTATAGCATCTGGCTTAATGACATCATCGGTAACATTGCCGCCTTGTTCTATACTGTCACGGATAGTATTTAGTTCTATATCAATTAGCTTTGTACGTGAGCGCCAAGTATCATAAGCAAAATTGCCAATGACAGGCTTAAGTAACACATCACCAGAGATCACATCAGGATCAATTAACGGTGGCGTACTCGCTTGCTTTAACGCTTGCTGCCATTGTTGTCTCTGTGATTGACTCGCTCGCCATTTTGGTAGACGCGCTTTGAGCAATTGCCAATATGGCAAGCTGGCTTCTTCTAGCAGCCAATCACTATATAAGAAATTAAACTTATAGGCGGAAACTAGAGCGGCAGATAAATTGTTTTGAATCGTATCTGACAATGTTTGATCTGCATCATTCAAAATCAAACTTGCGGATACTAATGATACAAAGCTTTCTTGATTTAGATTTAATGCTAATATTTGCGCTTTTGCCTCTGCCTGTTCAGTTTGATCTAGACTGTTCAGTTTGGTATTGATGTCTTCAATATCAGGTACTGAACCAAAAGCATCACTCATCACAGTATCTAATCGATCTACCATTTTTGATTTTAAAATATCAGCGTATTCTTTTTGTTTCTCATTTAACTGTATTCGGCGCTCGTCCCATAAGGTGCGTGCAGTAAGACCAAACTTACCGTCTGGTAACTCTTTAGGTTCAATATTTTCAGGATCAAGTAGTGGCTTTTCGCTTTCTAAAAATAGTGACCACTCACCCTGTTCCGGTTCTGTCAAAGAAGGCCAGAACGTAGTCATATTCAAGTTAATATTGGCTTCTTCTAATAGCCAGCTATCATAAGTAGCTCTTTTTACACTATTGACAAGTATGTTAGTGGCATTGTTTGTGTAGGCTTGCCATTCTTCCTCGTTATATTCTTTTCCTACTTTTACATCACTTGCGAACCTTGCGAGTTCAGCTAACGCCTCAACGCTTAACTGTCTTGCGCTAAGCCATTGAGTAAACGCTGCATCCTCGATAATCTTTGCATCGTTTGTCAATAGCGCTTGCTGAGCAATCAAATCATCAAGCGTCGTGGGCATAGCAATTTCTTCAATAGCAGTCGCTAGACCATTGGGTTTATTGGAATCAGAAATAACCTTGTCATGAATACGGGCAATCTGTTCATCAACCCACTCACGCCTCGTTTTCCAAATCTCAAAAGCAGTATTTAGCTCGTCAGGATGACGAAAATCATCAGGCCCAATCACATCAGGATCAATAATCGGTGTATTTTGTGACAACTGACTTTCAGGAAAATCCATTTCTTTCCATTGTTTTTTTAGATGCTCTAATCGCCAGTCATAAAGCTCGGGGCGTTTTTGCTCGGCTTTTAAAAATCTTAATGGATCAAGTAAGCGTACCCGTGGAATATCTATATCAATGTATGTTTCCATATAAGCTGGCAAACCAAAAATCCGCTCTAAATTATGCTCTGATAACGCATTAGCTAAAATTTGGTGGGCACCCGATTGCAGCTGTAATTCTTGCACATACTTAGAGTCAATACCTAGACGATTGGCAATGGCTTCGATATCGGCATCTGATGATGCTCTATCAAGGTCAAACTGGGAAGTGCCTATAGCTCTAAGCAGCGACTGGTAGGCTGCTTGACGATATCTGGCAACGCGTTCGTCTGTAATCACAAAATTCAATTGAGAGGTATCTATAGCAGCAAGGAGTACTTCGCAAGCAATTCTAACTTGTCTTAACTGGGTTTTTGTTGCTGCACAATTGATTGGCAGTTTGGATAGAGGTTGATGGAATGTATCTACTAGAAAGTCAAGATCAATGTTTTTGGTTCGGTTGTTGCTATCCGTAGTCTCTACATGCCTAATGACGTAGCCAAGCAAATCTGTTAGGTATGCACCTGGGCTTAGAGCCGATACACAGTCTTCACATTGGCAGCTTAAGGCTGAGTCTTGTTCAAGCTCTTCTGTTTCATCAGCATTACCTGTTATTCGATCAAGGTAAGCATTATTCAATTGAAAATCTAGATAGCGCGCTTGTGCGTGCTGTACTGTTGGTGCAACAATACCATTGTCACCTATTACTGATGCAAATTGTTCTACAGACATATCAGCAATAGCAGAAAAACTAGTAAAGCCTTTGTCTATTAACAATTGATTTTGCTTAATCTGTTCTGCAGGCTTTAAGTCAGTAGAGAGTAAAGACAAATCAACCTGTGCTTGTAACTGTTTTAGCTCATCACTTGCACGCAGTGTTTCTGGTAATTCTTTAATATTTTCAAGAGTGCCAAGCTTACGAAGCTCAGCAATATTAGTCAGTTTATTTTTTTCCAAAAAGGTAGTTAAGTCATCAGAAAAAGATATGGGCAATGCTGCTAGTTGTAACGCTTCTCCTGGCTCTACTGGAATAGGGACAGTTGTCTTTATTGTGACAGCTTCTTTTTGCTCTACTGGCAATTTTAATTCATGTTTATCAAGCTCATCACCATTAGGGGTTTTAATATTCAAAACCAATGAGAGCTTTGAAAGTGTTGACTCTGGAGGTAATGTATAAGTGAGTATAAATTCACCTCGAACATTAGTAGCACTACCCTCTATATCTATCACGCCATCTTGATCAATAATTTCAGCATGTACAAAGTAACCTACCAGTGGTTCAGCGCTTGCCTCATCTATTAGTATTCCTTTTGCTTGATGTGGTAGCCAATGGTTTTTTTCTTGTTGTACTTTTTCGTCACGTAAACGTTGCAGTTGACTTAATATTAAGTCAATTTGCTCTGCTAACCATGCTGGAATAATAATTTCTGCTATTGCCTGCTCTAGTGCGCCTTTTAGCTTTTTATCAGATTCTTCCAGCAAGGTGTTTAGATGCAAAGTAAGTCGTTCGGTATGGTCATCAGGTACTAATCCCAGTCCTATGCGCGCCCAACCATAAAAGGCTTCTGCTGGTATACTCGTTTCGCGGAAGAGTTTTGCACTTTGGGCTATAAAGTGAATGCTATTAGCACCAGCAGGAAACTCATCAGAGAATTCATTTATTTCAGTTTCATTTATCAGGAAGCTGATATCTTGAAGAGATAACTCAGCTAGTGTTGCACCATCCAATGTAGGTCTTAGTAATACTTCTAGACGCTCATATTCTGAGGCTTTAACAGCTGCCGATTTTTCTAGTTGCAGGTTAATTTCCATCTTTTTAGGACTGTTAAAAAATATGTCTGGCTCGCCTTCAATTTTTGCTTTTGAAGCCAGCTCGACACCCACTTCGTTAAACACTCGTAACAATAGATCGGCATTGTTTTTTTCACTACGAGAAAACTGCTCTTGTTTATAAGATATGGCATATTCGCCCGCTTTTGATGTCGATGCCCCCCCTAGATATTGCTCACTGCGCAAGTCCTTATCGTAAGCTCGAACTAGCACGCCGCTGGCAGGTTCTCCATTAGCAAGATTGACCTGACCTTTTACCAAGTAGTTATCATTTTTAGGGTCTTTTGACTTTAAGGATTCCAAGTTTACTTTGGCACCAACTGCTTCTAGAGTTTTTTTGTAGCGAGAAGCTTTTTCTAAAGTCAACTTATCGCCAATAACTCCAAGTTCATCCGTGATATTTTTAGACTCTTTCAACCCCAGCTTAGTAAGCTCTCTAATAGCTTTGATTACTTGAATTTTGTTGGTACCAGCGGATGTTAAAATAACACGAAATAATTCCTCGGTGGTTTCAGTTTCTATTTCTTCAACTTCGACTACTGCTCCCGCATTGCGGAGTTGTTTGGCATAGTCGTTTGCCGTTTCTTTGGAATATCTTTCACCAACCACACCACCAAAGTTAATTAAATTATTTATTTTTTCTAGATGATTATAGCCAACCATTTTTTCTAAAACATGCTTGATTGCAGCTTTAGTATCAGGAGTATCAAGCTGTGCGCTTTTGATAGTTATCTTATACGTTTTCATATTATGTATTCCTCTGAGTTCTTGGCGTTATATAGATATATTTTCGCTATGACTTCATTTGTACGAATACACCTATATGATATTTAATCTGTTTAATTGCTGATTTTCTAAATCCTTTTTCTATTATTACCTTATATTGGACTGGATAGAGTTTTTCATCTTGTTGCTTCTTATCATCGTATTGATTTCTTGACGAATAGGCGTTATAAGATTATTTTTTGGTTCGAGGATTTCCCAGCATTTCTTTTAAAATATCAGCAACAGAATTTTGTACCAATAATAGTATTTATTTGACAGTTATCTCCAATCAATTAGCTATGTTCCCATTCTTTTAGTTGTTTTTAATGACACTGATTAATTTTTCTTATTACTGAGACTATTAAATACTTTACTTTCCTGAGATTTAAGATTATTTATATTCTTTTCCAGTTTTGAAATTTCTGAAAAAGCCATTTCAAGAAGTGTGTCATCAAGTTCTCTTAAAAGCTTTTCTCGTCTATTTTCTTGCTCGGGAGAGATAAAATAAATCCTGCCTATGTACTCTTCTTTACGATCATTGAGGTCAGACAGGACTTCCATATTTTTCTGTATTTCTACGCTAATTCCAATTGCTTGCACCAAAGCCTTATGAGTCGAGGAAACCCCCTTCTCTTCTTTAGTGATAGATGTCTCACTTACAGGTCTATAAAAAGCAGGATCTCTGCTTTTGCCACTTAGTTTCTTTAGAGTGTGTTTGTTTATCAAAACACCACTTCTTGTACTTTCCGCATGAGCAAGCATTACGCTTTTCCCATCGTCCAAAATCTCTGTCACTATGGCTACATGCTTTCCCTTTCGAAGAAAAATGTCTCCTATTTGTGGCACCTCACTCTCACTTGCCTTAATTCTTGTCCATTTATCTTTCTCTGTAATAGTAAAAAGATTATACATTCCACCAGTTGCTAGGTTTCCTGTAATTAACCCTTCTGCTCTTAAAACTCGAGACACAAATTCTGAACAATCCATATATTTCATAGCCCAGCTTTCTGTACTTTCCTTCAAATCTTTAGCAGTAATCTCCTTCCCTTGCTCTTTTGCTACTTTTTTTGCGTGCGCATCGGTTTCTTGCAGATATCCACCATCTAAATCATTCACTATTTTTACAAGCTCAAGAGCCTTATTAACACGATCTTTCGGTCCTTTACCATCTGGATCTGTATATCTAAGAGGAGAGCTCTTTGTTAGAACGTATGGACTTATGTTTAAGTAGTTTTGATATTCTGGGTCTACACTTAAAAAGCTCATTAGACTGGCAGCATAATATCTAGCTCCATAGTATCCCAAGCCACTCTCCTCATCCCGCTCTTTGCCTGTAAACCGATATCTTTTCCGAGCGAAACTACCAAAACTCGTTTCTCCATAAGGATAATGCTCTTCCCGATTTATCAATTCTCCAGCATCATCCAGTACCAGATTGCTGCTTCCCAAATGATCGCCAAGATGAAACTGCACGGCTGGCCCAGCGTCGTTTTGATGTGCCTCACCTCTCCTTACTAATGCAATCCGCTGTTGATCATCCATCACATGCAAGACATTGTTTTCTTTTGGACTAGTGCTTGCATTATCCCAACGGAAATGTTCAAACAGCTCGCCAATGTAAACTCGGCTTTCCCAGCTACCGCCTTGTTTGCGTACTAGCTTCATAACACGCAGCCCTGAGGCATTATATAAATACTGAGCATGAACACTAGGCTCACTATTGCCTGTTTGTGTTCTAAATACCCTCATCTGATCACTGTGATTCCATTCAAAATGACGTGCGAAACCTTCAGTTAGCATGTTGCCATTATCATCATAAATATAAGAAAAATCGGTTCCGCTAAAGCTAACTTGCGTAAGTCGGTTATTATTTTCTTCAACTGTAAAGCCTCTGTTACTTACTACATGTCCTCTGTTTGTGACATGGGTATGCTTGAGCCATTGCATATTGCCCATTTTGTCGTACTGATAGGTTTGGGTGTAAGCACGGGTTTTTGTTACGTCGTTATGGTGAGGTAATTCAGGGCCGTCCGGGGTAGATTGCGACCTGTCACTTTCTCTCCCCGTTGCATAGGTTAGCCTTGATAAAGGATCATATTTAAACAGTCGATCTAGCGCATCCATGTCTTGTGGTGCATTAGGAATACCACATTCAGGGGAGCGATCTGCTATTTTAAGAATATTGCCGTTGAGATCATATTGATAGGCAAAGTCTTGCAATACTTTACCTGTTGGTTGATAACTTAAGCGATTGATGGCATGAGCATTTAAGTCAAACCGCACAGTACGTAAACGATTAAGACGGAAGGTATTATCATCATAGCTATAACGGGTTAGAACGCCATTACCATAGGCGATTAAGATACGTTGCCCTTTGGCATTGTAAGCAATGCGCTCTACATAAGTCTCATTATCCAGTGCCACACTTTCTAATGCGCCTGAGCGATTATAATGTGGAATTAGTTTGGCGCGTTTGCCTGTTACATCTTCTGGGTAGATGACTTCTATGGCACGGTTTAGTGCATCAAAGCGAGAACTACTAGTATATTGAAAAGGATTTAATAGATTGTTTGCGTGATCTTCTTCACTAATGCCTGCTGGTGCTTGCCAATTTACCTGAAAAGCTTTTATGTCCCAGTTATTATTGACAGCAACATCATAAGCGCTTAACAGATGCTGTTCAGCAATGACTTGTCGGGTGCTATCTAGTGGATTACCTTTAAAATCAAAACCTGACGTACTCACGCTACCAGCTTCATCATAGTGTTTGATTAATTGTCCTAAAGTATTATTTATCTTAGCGATATCAAAATCAGCTACATTATCATCCCCATAGTGGTTACGCTGCCGTAGGGTGACGTTTTCGTTTATACCATTACGCGCCCAAAAGTATTTAGGCCGTAGCAGTACATCATAGTTTTGTAAAGTCAGTGCGCCTTTGCTATCTCTGCGCTCCACTTGCAGCCCCATAACATCAGTAATTATTATACGCCTACCAGCGTCTATGCTGTCGATGCGTAACGGCGATGATTCTGGTATCAGTGAATAACTGTATTTAAAGGCAAGTCGACCTAGCGCATCGGTGACCTCTAATAAATTACCCAAGATGTCGTAACGCGTTTTTGTAATAAGTAAGTCATTTGGATCATTACTGCTTTTTAGTCGTTCTACGGCTTTGATCGTTCTACCCAGCGGATCAATTTCAATATGGGCTGGTGTATCCCAATGATCTTGATAGCTTTGACTGTCGTTGAAATGGGTTCGCCCTGCATTATCATTGGCATCATAGGTGTAAGCTTGCCAAGGTGTTGGTTTAAATACTTCAGGGTCATTAATGTCTTTAGGAATACCGTAAATAACCCGTTGTTCAGAGCCATCTGGATTTTGGGTGCGAATAACTTGACCTCTGGGGTCGTAAAACATTTTAGCAGCTTTGCCGTGTTTGTCATTTTGAGCTTGATTTTCATCTCTATCTAAATAATCCCAGCCAGTGTGATAAAACGGTTCGTATTGCTCAACAACTGCACCTTTATTATTGAAGGTTTGCCAGCCATTAACGATGACATTGGGTTGTTGTTTGTCGCTGTTCTCTATGCCTGTTATTGTTTTTCTTGTTAGTTGTTCATCGGCTTGGTCTGCAGGCAAACTACTATGACCAAAATGTTCATCGCCAAAACGAGTCTCAGCAGCCTGTATACGAGTCTGTATTTGCCGACCTAAACCATCACTGTATTCACGCGTCTGGATAAAACGTTCAGGGTATTGTTCTTCTTCGTTATCGAAAAAATCAGTAATTTCTGATTCTGTCATTTCTGCTAGATTTGCTGACGCTCTTTTGTGGTTCTCTTCATCAATTAACTGCCATGCATGCTCTATACGCTGAAGGGTATGAACATAAATAGGTTGTGGGTTTTCACCCTGTTTTTGACTATTGATAATCGCATTAAAATCGTAGCGATAAAGCATGCTGGGTTGTTCTGGTCTATCGCCGATATTTTCCCCTGCTTTGCCATTGATCTGGGTGCTTTGCAACATTCCCAAAGGCGAGTAACTCGCACTACTTTGGTTGCCGTTAGCATCGGTCATTTTTGCGACTTGTAGGGTACGATAGTTATATTCAGCAGTGACTTGTAGCCCGATAGGATTTACCGCTATTTCGGGCAGGAAGGCGTATTTGTCATAGCTTATCGTGGATTCGCTGCCATAGGGATCTATGCTTGATATCGCCATACCCCTATTATTGACGGCCTGACGATTACCTGTTGCATAGTAACCTTGGATATAGGGTGCAGTTAATTCATCAGCGAAGCCATATCCTAGTGGTGTAATAATTAGATTTGGGCGTGTGTCATCACTAGCGCTTTTTATAAGTAGGGTATTAATAAACTCTTGAGGATATTCATCATTCCAATTGGGTTGCCCATCTTTGGTAAAGTATTTAGGAATTTCATTATTGTAAATTTTATTAAGGATTTCTTCGGTTAAGACTAATGTTTCGTTCCGCGCAGGAACACCATGATCACCAATTTTGCCTAGTGGTAAACCTGTATATTTATTACCATCATAAAAACTTAGGGAATGACCGATTAGCTGTTTGTTAATTTGATTGCTTTCAACGGCTTGTTTAATTTGCAATATTGTTTGCGGTATTTTTATGAGTAGCTCATAGCTTTTGGCTTCCGCAGGACGATCTACGATATAGACTTGCTCATCATCACGTTGAGCAAATAATGTTTGGCTAGCAGTAGCAAGATAATTTACTACACTGCTAAATCGATCTCGCCATTCTTTTGGGCAGGCAATTTGCCAGCTTTTTTGCGGTTGACCATAATCATCGTAATCGCTAGTAAAGCTAAATTGAGTCATCGGTTCATCACCGCGTTCCCACTGTGTGGTTCGACTGACCACTGAAAAAGGGAAGAATATACGTTGTCTACTGAACACATTTTGCTTAGGAACAGCTATTTCTTTAAGCTCAAAGGCAGATTCTGAAACGGTGTAGGGAATGGTTTCTCTTACATTGCCATCCAGTGCATAAGTTTCTGAGCGTAACAAGGTTCCTCGTAATGTACGTATAGCATCGCGTCTCTCTTGAGGTTGTAAGGTTTTTAAAAAGCTCTGTTGATCGTATAATCCATCTAGTTGTCCAGAATCTCCTGCCCAATATTCGTGTTGATAGTTTGAAGTACTCCACTCGCCATCTTTTTTACGCACAGGGCCTTGGTGAAACCAGCTACGTATTTCTGTGGGTGCTGAAAAATAGCTATAATCAATATCAAGAAAAGCTAATTCACTGTCGCTTGTGTATTTGTGATAATTATCAAAACTTTCGGTATCCCGTTGGTCAACGCGGCCAAAGCCACGGAACTCTCTCTCTTTACCATCCCAATATCCATGGTGATAACTGTATTCAGTGGTCAGTTTGCCTTGGGAGATAAGATCAATTGACTCCACCTTACTCACCACCTGGACAGGGAACGGTAAGGTGCTTTGCCAACGGGTATTAGAGCTTTTTTCATCTGCAAGATAGAAACGAATAGAAGACTCATAGTACACACGAGTTAAGGCACCGAGCCGATTATCCATCTCATTGAGCAGATAAGGTTTTACACCGCCCGTGAAGTCAAGAAAATAATAATGATGGCGTGCTCTGCTTTTGTTATCTGTCCACAATAGGCCACTAACACCACTCCCATACAAATCAACTAATCTAATTGCTGCAGGACTAGTGACAGGTGGTGTGCCATTAATGACTATTGGTTCACTCCAACCTTTTCCCGCCTGATTAAGCCAAAGTGTTACTTTACTATGATCTATATAAATTAGATCTGCATTACCACTACCGTCAATGTCGCCAAGATATATACGTTGCGAATCGTAACCATAGGGCAACCGAGGGCTGTTATGCATATGCACACGCTTGCCCCATTGTCCATAACCTTGATATGGCCAGTATTCGATATTGCCATCATGAATCATTACAATATCGGTTAATCCATCACCAGACATATCAGCCCACTTAACGCGTGGATCAGCGAAATTGACATTGGGGAAGTGTTTTAGCGCTTTGCGCGAAACTTGCTGAGTGCTTGACCAGCCTTTATCAGAATCGTTATAGAACAGCTCAAAACGGCTGCCGCTCCGAAGAGCATCGGTAATGCCATTACCATTAAGATCAATCAGTTTTACTTGCGGATCTTGTAAGCTAAAGGAAGGGGCTGTGCGATAGGGTTGGAACGAGCGACGATCCCATAATGCACCGGCTTCACTAGAGAAATAGCCATTCATTTGGTTATTACAGACCATCAAATCAGGTCTACCGTCACCATTAGCATCCAACACCTGAACACCCGCAGTAGAAAGGCTTAGGGCGGTAGGGGCTTCTTTCATTTGGCGTGGCATATCAAAGTTGCCATTGCCTAGATTACGCCAATAACGGATTACCCCTTTTGTTTCAAGTATATCCGGTAAGCCATTGCCAAACAGATCGATCAACTCTAGATCAGGATCAGTCAAAGACTGTGTGGGAAGGTTCTTGCTATCTAACGGACTAAACTTGCGCTGTTCTGGCTCAAAAGTGCTGTAACTAAATTGAGGTGCAGGTAAGGTTTCTGTTTTACCATTGTCATGACCTACGACTTCGATTTGATGAAGGTAAGAAAGACCATTTTGCGGAGGTTTTATATTTTGGGCTTGTTGTTGTTCTAAACTTAACTGATCTATGTAATTGAGATGGTAACTGCGTGTTAATTGTTTTGATGTAAGTTTATCTTGAGGTAGTGCATCGGGATTACTGTAAATTTCTATCGAAGTACAACGTTTAGCGGTGCGAACTTCGAAGCCTGCCCGATGATCTGATGAGGGGTAGATATTTTTTTGTTCTGGTAAGTCTTCATAATTGAAACGAATGGTTAAGAGAAATTTTGAAATTTTATTATTAACCTCTTCTCCATAGTTTAGGTAAAGAATCTCATGCAAATAGCTTTGAGTATAGTCTTCATCAGAATCAACAAAATATTTATAGCGTATTTGATTACCAAACGTGTCTTCAGTTTTGGTTAACTTCCATGCAAAAATATTATCATTATTTTGTGGGTCTGATATAACCGTGGAATCAGACTTTCTGGATTTTTGATTTCCATAATAACTGGTTAACCCTTCTTTGCTACGCACCTGCCAATAATCGTTGTTTGCATCTAAATATCTAAAAATTTTGGCAAACAGCCCTTCAGTGCGAGGTTTATATTGAGTAATACCCTTGTCTTTTTGTATTGGAACAAGATCTTCAGCGCCTGACAAAATAAAAGTATCTTCACCCAAATAACGAGGAATACCTTTGCTTGTTTTTCTGCTAACACCTGGAATAGCTAGCTCCCATCCCAAACCGAAAGGACTGATGCCATTACCAGTGCTGTAAACAAGGCTTAGTTGAGGCTGAAAACCGTTTCGACCAGGAGGGACACTAATAGGTACTGAGAAGTTACCCGTTCCTGTGAACAAGTCTGGTGAGAATGTTTCTCCCAAGCCAGCAATGGCTCCTCCACCTTTTGGCAATGATATGTTTGAACTTATACCAGACATTATTAAGTCTCCTTTAAACTAGAGATTAACTTATCTTATATTTAATATACCCCTTTTTTTATCATATGTGTAAAAATTATAAACAATTGTTATTTTTTATGCCATATTTAGGTTGAGTCGTGACTGCCAAAGCTCATGCTTATATGACCTTGTTCAGTATTAACTTCAATACGTCCGCACTAGTGAAGATTGCTATCCTAAATTGAGTATATTTGGATAACTCGATAGTAGAGCGTTAAGAACTGATAATTCTGAAAGAATGCTAGCAATAGAGCAGCACCAACTCCCTGAACTACTACGCAATATTTTCTCGATAATACGTTAATAGAGAGTTTCTTTAGTACGCTAAAATGTAAGACTATTTATATTGAGAAGCCTATAACCATTAAATACTTACAACAATAGTTTTATGAGTGTTTCCACTCCACTACTATAATCATGACTCGGACACAGCCTAAACTAAAAGAACCGACCTCTGTAAACTATAGAGATCGGTTCTTAAAGCAAACTCAAACTATCTAGGATTTGAGGTTCAATTGAAAACTGCGCCTCTTAGAACCTAGACATATCGTTAAATCAAGCGATTAAATATGTAACCATGGAAATGGCTGCACAGTCACTGTGCTGCCTGATGTGACATTACCACTCTCTTGAGCCAATACTATAAAACAGTTAGCGCGGCTAAGCTGTTTTATCCGATGCGACTGCTGGCTGAAACAGCACTCAACTTGGTAGCTACCATCTTCAGCCTTTGACAGTATTCCTCTTTGAAAGTCCGTACGGCCGACGGACTTTGTGATGTCATTGGTGAGTGTTGCCGCCAGAGTCAGCTGCATGGGTTGCTCTTGTATAGCAGCGCCAGACACTCTCCATAACGCTGGAATCACAAATTGTAGAGCGCCTACTACCGTTGATAACGGATTACCGGGTAAACCAAAGTATAAAACAGGCACCTCAACTTTTTGGCTCAGCTCACCAAACACGAAAGGTTTGCCGGGTTTCATCGCTACTTTATAATGATTTATTTGGCCCAACTGCTCCACTACCGTGGTCAAATAATCATAATCTCCGACCGAGACACCAGCGGTTGAGATTAATACATCGCATTTCTGCATGGCCTTGGTCACCACTTTGGTGATTTGATCTTTGTCATCAGCAATGATGCCATAGTCATTAATGACGATTGGCAATGGCGCTAACAAGCTTTTGAGCGTTGGTGTGTTTGAGTTATATATTTGTGCTGAGCTTTTTAGCTTATCACCAAGCGCGACCAATTCATCGCCAGTCGCTAGCAGCCCTACTGTTAGCGGCTTGAACACTTTTACTTTGCTGATACCAAGGTTGGCAAGTAAGCTGATATCAGCTGGGTTGATACGCTTACCTTGCTGTAGCACCAGTTCGTTCTGCTGTATCTCTTCTCCTTGCTTACGGATGTTCGCATCTGTCTCTGCCGCCTTTGACAAAATAATGTCATAAGGCTCGGTTTTATCGATATTGTCTTTGATATAAGCAAAATTGGTGTTTTCTTGCATGACAACCGTATCGCAGCTATCTGGTACGACAGCTCCAGTGAAGATACGGATGCCTTGGCCTGCTTTGAGGGTTCCGGTATAAGGATCGCCTGCTTGTGACTCTCCAACGATCTCAATGATACCGCCTTTTGGCAGATCAGTTTTATGGGCAATGGCATAGCCATCCATTGCAGATATATTCTCTCTGGGCACAGGAAATGATGAAATAATGTATTCGGCCAATATCTGGTTAAGGCTGTCTGACAAATTAGAAGTACTCACTGGCCTTTTAGCTATTGGAAAGTCATTTTGATTATAGCTATTTACTCGCTGCATGATTGCAGACCGTAACTGTTCAACAGTAATCATAAACGTATACTCTTTTGATTGACCATCAGCAAACGTACCTCAAAAGAGATACGCTCATATAAACTCCCTACCCACGGAATACATTTTCTTGCTCAAGCGTCATCTCAATACCTTCTATGTCTGCTTCATCTGCTAAGGCAAACAGATAATCGCACAGTGACTGATGAAAGGCTTGTTGACTGAGCTTGTTGTGTATGGCTGGGCTGACTTGCTCGTAAGTCATTTGTATTCCTGGTTTTTTATCCAGTACATCGACGACGTGAAAACCATATCTACTTTCGATGGGACTAGGCGCAAGCCCTGTATCCAACTTAAACAAAGTACCTTCAAACTCTGGCACGGTTTGTCCTTTACTCACAATCCCTAATTCGCCGCCTTGTTCTTTTGAAGGACAAGCAGAGTATTGCTGTGCCAATTGAATAAACTCAGCATTTGGGTTTGAGTCGTTTTTAATCTGTTCAATAAATTCGTAAGCGCTCTTTTTGAGCTTTAGTCTCTCATCACCATCTTCGGGTGGACAGGCTAATAATATATGGCGAACCGTCATAATAGGGTCTGTTTTGAAGTCAGCCATATTTTGCTGATAGTAGCGCTCGCACGTTGCCATATCAGGTATCGTTGCTTGAACATTTTTGTCTATTAGCGCAGAGATCGCCTGCTCTTCATCTTTGTCCCATGCAGCCTCGCCAAGGCTTGGCTCATCCAGCACAGCCAGTCTTAATAACTCACGCACCACCAGTGCTTGAGTCGCCAAAAACACCGCGTCTTCTTTATTGGCGGCTGGGTGATACTGCAGCTCTTGCGCGATAGCCGTTCTATTGATCATGACGCCATTGACGAAGACAGAAGGCAGCTCATCTCGGCTAGAAGCAATGAGATTCTTATGATTGCTACGCTCTTCTACCATCGCTTTTTCGATGAATTCTTGATCAGAGTGCGGCTTTTTGAGATCCGCCAGTGTCGGCATGATACGCACGATATCATCACCATTACTCATGGGAATATTGTCGGCTGTAGTAGAAGTATGAGCGGCATGGTTATGAGAGTTATTACCGTTGATACTGCTATTTGTATGGTCTGCTGGATTATAGGTACTGACGGTCATGGCTGATACTCCACTAAAAGTGCGTGTAATAAATAAGAATATGATAGAAATATAAAAATACTATTAAGACTTTGATTGACGATAAATGTATAAAATAAAGCAGCACTTAAAACCTTAATAGTCATGCAACTTAGCTTTTTTAATAAGCCAGCTGTTTAATAAGCTCTCTCAGTGCCGCTTTATTGTTATTATTCACTGACAGGTTGTCAGTACTAAATACTAAGACAGCTCCAAGCTCATCTTAGGGCCAAACGGCTCATAATGGACGCTATCAAGACCGTGATCCAATCTCATCAAGCCATCGATAATGCTTTCCATAAACGGCATCGAACCACAGACATATATATCGGCAGGCATTGGTAAGTTCGCTAGCCAAGTCATCCATCCAGTATTTGCCCTGATTCAAAAAAAAAACATGCTTCTCTAACGTGGTTGCAGATTCTAAGAGCTGATTTACCTGACTATCAAAGGCATGATGCTGTTCGTTTTGGCACGCATAAACCCAAATGATAGGTCGTTGTGGGTTGGCAGCCACTTGCGCTTCTAACATCGATAAAATAGGCGTTACCCCGACCCCAGCGCTGATAAATACTATCGGAATCTCGTTTTGTTTGACCAGATCTTGATTGAGGGCAAAGTCGCCAGCAGGTGCGGATAATAAAACCGTGTCGCCCACTTCCAAATCGTCATGTAAGTGGTTAGAGACTAAGCCGTGGTGTTCATTACGGTTGTCGCGTCTGACCGCAAACTGAATGCCTTTATCCGTATTGGTTGAGCATAAAGAATAATGACGCAATGCTGTATGGTCACTGTCCTTTGGATCTGTTTTTACCGTGATGTATTGACCTGCTGTTAAAGTGAGTTTACTCAGGTCGATATTTTGGGTATTTTCTGCATCAGTATCCGCCGGTACTACGGTAAAGGCCGCAATATCAGTGGCGACAGCGACTTTTTCAGTGACTGTGAAAGGGACAAACCCTTGCCACATCTCCTGCTTATACATGCCCTTTTCTAGCTGAATAAAGACGTCCGCTATTTCATCATAAGCTTCGGTCCAAGCATCGATGATGTCGTCATTAGCCGCTTCTCCTAGCACTTGTTTGATAGCGCCAAGTAGATGTTTGCCAACGATAGGATAATGCTCTGGCAAGATTTGTAGGGCACGATGTTTATGACTGATTTGGGTGACTTGCGGCAATAAAGTCGCAAGGTTTTCTAGATGCTTGGCAGCCGCTAACACCGTCATCGCCAAGGCAGTCTGTTGACGACCTAGCTTTTGATTGGTCTCATTAAATATGTCTAACAGCTCAGGATGCTCGTCAAACATGTTTTGATAAAACACGGTGGTAATCGCCGTCCCGTGCTCTTCAAGTACAGGTACCGTTGCTTTTACGATTTCTATGGTTTTTGGTGAGGCCATTATGTCTCTCTTAGTGAATCATCACATTGATAAGTTAGGGAATCTTTATTAAATATTTAAGTTCAGGGCTTAGGTTAAAGTACGACTACCGCTAGCAACCTTGATTGGAATTTTTAGACAGTCATTAAACTTTCATAAGTTGAACAATCAGAATATTACCATAAGATTCATTTTAAATGAACCTTATGGTATCCCCCTCAGAACTTCAATGCTGTATCACAGTTGTGACTATTTCTATTACCAGTGTTTCTGTCACTATTGTCTTACTGTGATTTCTTTTGTCTAACGATCTGATAGCGGCGACCAAAGTACCAAACTGGCGCACTAATGATATGAATCAGTCGTGTGAATGGGAAAATCATGATAAGGGTAATACCTAGGACTATATGCAGCTGATAAATCAAGTCCGCTTGTTCGATACGTGCTGCTGCATGCCATGGTCTTAAGATAGTAATATCCTGTGCCCAACCCGCTAAGTTCATCATCGTATAACCATCTAAATGCTGCACAGAAGTAAAGATGGATATCAAACCTAAGTTCAGCTGCACAAATAACAGTACCAGTACCATCTTGTCCGAAAAAGACGAGGTATTAGAGATACGATCGTCAGTGAAGCGTCGCCACAGTAGCATCGCCAATCCAATCCAGCAGAACACGCCTGCGATACCACCGACCACGACTGCTAATATTTGTTTGTTCCCTGCACTGATGAATCTGTCATACAAAAAGTGCGGGGTTAACATACCGAATAGATGTCCCAAAAGCACCACAATGATACCAACATGGAACAGGTTACTTGCCCAGCGCATGTTTTTGGTTCTTAGCATCTGGGTAGAGCCTGTCTTCCACGAATACTGAGATAAATCAAAACGTACCCAAGTACCAACAATAGCGATAGCCAATGCAATATAGGGATAGACGCCAAAAAGGAATATCTGCAGCCAATTTAGATTGGCTAAAGACTGTACACCAGGATCTGCAATATTCATGTCCTTTCTCCTTATGATTGTTTGACCGGCTGGTTGGTTTTAAAATCGACCCAATGCACAGGGGCATCAACCATATTTGCTGCAGACTTATTAACGCCAGCTTTCGCAGCAAGATTTTGGGTACTCGTCTGTGAGGGGCAGCGCTCTTCTTGTTGCGCATCTAAGAAGGTGACGACTTCTTCTTCCCATTCTTTATCTAAGGCATCAAAGCTGTCATCACGCTTCTCTTTACTGACTTTTTCTTGATACTCCTCCACCACATCGAGCGGCTTGCCAGCAATCTGCAGTAGCGCATTGAAGCAGCCCTGATAGACACTGCCGCGATCGACAAGCCTTGCCGCCAATAAAGCAATGATATGACTCACATCAGCAATATCCATACGAATCTGAATATCATCGTTAATGACGGTCGCCTGATAGGCCAAAAACTCTAAATATAAAGGCAGATAATCTGGTAGCTCTTTGATACTAATGTCAAACCCAGCATCGGAGTATTGATTCATCAAATCGACCATGGCTTGCCCGCGGTCGCGAGACTCACCATGGACATGCTCAAACAACCAAAGCGATAAAGAACGACCACGCTCAAACAGACCATCATAGCGCGCTTGCGCTTCAAGAGAGCCTGTCTCTATTAAGTCTTCAATCAAGTCGATGATCTGCGTGCGCACGTCTGGGCTAATCAAAGTCGATGTCGCCACAATCTGTGCACAATCAGCGAGCGTGTCGCCAGTAAACAGCTCATTACTTGGATAGTCTATGAGTAAGCTCAACACCTTTAATAGCTTAAGCTCCGAGGGTCCGATAGTAGCAGGAGCAGTAGGCTCGTTTACTACGCTGTTCATAGACTGAGGATTATGTAACTGAGTAGCTTGCATCTTACGACTCCCACTTTTGTACAGTGTCAATAAAATCACGACGGTTGGCTTTGCGTTGTCCAAACATACTGTTGTCAGAATGCCCCGAACAGCCTTCACCGAAGCTAAAACCACAGCCATTACGCTCTGCAAAGGCATCACTTAACGCTTCTTCACGATGCGCCGTTGGGATGACAAAACGGTCTTCATAGTTGGCAATCGCCAGATAACGGTACATCTCTTCAACTTGCAGCTTGGTCAGACCAACATCATCTAAGATGCTTTGAACTTCTTGCTTTTCGACCAGTTGCATACGCTTGTAGCTACGCATGGCAAGTAGACGCTTTAGTGCCAAACGTACTGGCTCTTCATCGCCTGCTGTGAGCATATTGGCAAGATAACGCAGTGGAATACGTAAGCTGTCTACATCTGGAATCAAGCCGTCCATACCGACTTTGCCAGCTTCGGCCGCATTCTGAATCGGTGACAATGGCGGTACATACCAAACCATTGGCAAGGTGCGATATTCAGGATGTAGCGGCAGTGCCAGTTTCCAGTCCATCGCTAGCTTGTAGACAGGTGAGCGCTGGGCTGAATCAATCACCGACTGCGGCACGCCGTCTTTTAACGCTTGTGCGATCACGACAGGGTCATTCGGATCTAAAAACACATCCAACTGCGCCTGATAGAGATCCTGCTCATTTGGAGTACTGGCTGCTTCGGCGATTTTGTCCGCATCATAGAGCAGCACGCCTAGATAGCGGATACGACCGACACAAGTCTCAGAACAGACGGTTGGCAGGCCAGCTTCAATACGTGGGTAACAAAAAGTACATTTTTCCGACTTGCCCGACTTCCAGTTGTAGTAGATCTTTTTGTACGGGCAGCCTGAGATACACATACGCCAGCCGCGACATTTGTCTTGGTCAATCAGTACGATGCCGTCTTCTTCACGCTTATAGATCGCCCCACTAGGGCATGACGCCACACAGGTAGGGTTCAAGCAATGCTCGCAAAGACGAGGCAGATACATCATAAATGTGTTTTCGTACTGCCCATAAATATCCGCTTGGATATCATCAAAGTTCTTATCTTTACGGCGCTTTTCAAACTCCGACCCTAGGATTTCTTCCCAGTTCGGACCCCACTCAATCTTTTGCATACGCTTGCCGGTGATCGCAGAGCGTGGGCGCGCGATAGGCTGGTGGTTACTGATAGGCGCGGTATGTAGATGCTGATAGTCAAAATCAAACGGCTCATAATAGTCATCAATCTCTGGCAAGTCAGGGTTGGCAAAGATATTTGCCAACACTCTGAATTTACCACCGATGCGCGGGTTTATGCTGCCATTGGCATTACGTATCCAACCGCCCTTCCATTTGGTTTGGTTTTCCCACTCTTTGGGATAGCCGATACCTGGCTTGGATTCAACGTTGTTGAACCACGCATATTCCATGCCTTCACGGCTGGTCCAAACGTTTTTGCAGGTGACTGAGCAGGTGTGACAACCGATACATTTATCAAGGTTTAGCACCATGCCTACTTGTGAACGAATTTTCATGGATCTGTGCTCCGAATATTAGTAGAGAAAATGCCTTTACCCATCAATGCTGGTTGGCAATGGACGTGGTAATGCGTTATCTGGCTTGTCTTCTAACCAGTCGATTTTTGACATCTTACGGATCACGACAAACTCATCACGGTTACAACCCACGGTGCCATAGTAGTTAAAGCCATAAGACTGCTGCGCGTAGCTACCAATCATATGGGTCGGCTTGAGGATAGTACGTGTCACCGAGTTATGGATACCGCCGCGAGTGCCTGTCTGCTCAGAGCCTGGAATGTTGACCAGCTTTTCTTGTGCGTGGTACATCATCACCATGCCTTCTTTGACCCGCTGACTGACGACGGCTCGAGCGGTGATAGCACCGTTGGCATTGAACAGCTCAATCCAGTCGTTATCGACGATGCCTGCTTTTGGGCATCGACTTCTGACATCCAAACACAAGGGCCACCGCGACTGAGCGTCAACATTAATAGGTTTTCGGAGTAAGTACTGTGGATGCCCCATTTTTGGTGCGGCGTTAAGAAGTTCAGTACGATCTCTTTATTACCATTAGGCTTGACGTTTTCGACAATATCAGTGGTTTTGGTATCAATTGGTGGACGATACTGCTGCATCTGCTCACCGAATGCCTGCATCCAAGGGTGATCTTGATAAAACTGTTGGCGGCCAGTAATCGTACGCCAAGGGATCAGCTCATGGACGTTGGTATAACCCGCGTTATAGCTCACCTCATCAGACTCAATACCTGACCACGTTGGGCTAGAGATAATCTTGCGTGGCTGCGCGACGATGTCTTTAAAGCGAATCTTCACATGCTCGCTAGATACCGCAAGATGGGTATGGTCGCGACCTGTAAACTCAGACAGTGCTGCCCACCCTTTGACT
Source organism: Psychrobacter sp. H8-1 (assembly GCF_904846575.1). Taxonomy (NCBI): domain Bacteria; kingdom Pseudomonadati; phylum Pseudomonadota; class Gammaproteobacteria; order Moraxellales; family Moraxellaceae; genus Psychrobacter; species Psychrobacter sp. H8-1. Next base: position 1,403,086 of record NZ_CAJHBG010000001.1, on the reverse strand, counting down.
GCGACATGACCATTGGTCTCAGGAGCCAGCATCAAGATAGTCTCAGAGGCATGAACGGCGGTGCTAATCTGCGGGCGTCCTTCAGAAACACCAGGATCAGTGACACGGTAGTTAAGGTCGCCTAACTGCTTGACCTCAGTTTTCATATCCCAATTCAAACCTTTTGAGCCATTGCCTAGTTTTTCTAAGGCAGGGCCAAGCGAGGTGAACTTTTTATAAGTGCTCGGATAGTCACGTTCAATGACCTTGATCATTGGACAGTTTTTACCAGGTACTGGTTTTTCACCCGCTGTTTTCCAGTCGGTACCACCAAACGGCTGTGCAAGCTCGCCTGGGGTGTCATGTTGCATCGGAAGGGTGACGACATCCGTCTCAACCCCTAAGTGACCTTTTGAGACTTCAGAGAAGCTCTTGGCGATGCCTTTATAAATCTCCCAATCCGTTTTGGATTCCCATGCAGGGTCTGTCGCTGCGGTTAATGGGTGAATAAACGGATGCATGTCTGAGGTATTCATGTCATCTTTTTCGTACCATGTTGCCGTTGGCAGTACGATGTCAGAGTACAGACAGGTCGATGACATACGGAAGTCTAAGGTGACAACTAAGTCCAGCTTGCCGGTTGGGCCTTTTTCTACCCAATCCACTTCTTTTGGTTGCAAGTGACCTGCAGGGTTCTCATCATTCAATAGGCCGTTTTTGGTGCCCAAGAAATAATGCAGCATATACTCATGACCTTTACCCGATGAGCCCAATAGGTTTGAGCGCCAGATAAACATATTACGAGGGAAGTTCGCAGGGTTGTCTGGTGACTCACAAGCGAAGCGTAAGCTGCCTTCATGTAGCGAGTCCACTACATACTCTTCTACATCCTTGCCACTTTTCTTCGCTTCAGCAGCGATGGTCAGTGGGTTACGGTTCAGCTGCGGCGCCGATGGCAACCAACCTGCACGCTCTGCTTGAATGTTATAATCAAGCATATGCTCAGGGAAGAACTTTTTGTCAACGAGTGGCGATAGTATGTCGTGGGCAGAGATACTCTCATGACGCCACTGTGAGCTGTGATTATAGAAAAAGCTCGTACCATTCATATGACGTGGCGGACGATGCCAATCAAGCGCAAATGCTAATGGCAACCAGCCCGTCTGTGGACGCAGTTTTTCTTGGCCAACATAATGCGCCCAGCCGCCACCTGACTTGCCGATACAGCCGCACAGCATCAGCATGTTGATGACACCGCGATAGTTCATATCGAGGTGATACCAATGGTTCATGCCCGCGCCAATAATGATCATGGATTTGCCATGCGTCTTATGGGCGTTTTCAGCGAACTCACGCGCGACTTGGATGATGCGCTCACGGCTAACACCTGTGATCACTTCTTGCCATGCAGGGGTACCTGGCACGGTAGCATCATTGTAGTCATCAGTGACATGCTCGCCACCAACGCCATTATCGACCCCAAGGTTGGCAACCGTTAAGTCAAATACGGTCGCGACGATAGCGGTCGTGCCATCAGCCAGTTGTATGGTTTTACAAGGAACCGTTTTTTGTTGAATTGGCTCGCCTGGTACTGAAGTGAAGTGCGGATGATCGACATGACCAAAGTAGTCAAAGCCGACTACGCAAGTCTCGCCGCTGTCTTTTAGCGTGAGCGTCAGATCAATCTCTGCACCTGTGGTACCGTTCTTACTTTCTAGGTTCCACTTGCCCTTCTCTCCCCAGCGATAACCGATAGAGCCAAGTGGCGATACGAGCTCACCATCATGGTTGAGCCCGATGGTTTTCCATTCTGGGTTATTTTCTTGACCCAAATCTTCCACCAAGTCAGAAGCACGTAGATAGCGACCAGCACGGCGCGCGCCTTCTTCACCCTCTAACAAGACCAAAATAGGTAGATCGGTATAGCGCTTAGCATAATCTAAGAAATAGTCGCTTGGCTGCTTGAGATAAAACTCTTTGATAATGACGTGACAAAACGCTTGCGCAACAGCCGCATCAGTACCTTGCTTTGGGTTTAGCCATAAGTCGGTAAGCTTAGACACTTCCGCGTAGTCAGGCGTGATAGAGACTGTCTTAGTACCTTTATAGCGCACTTCGGTGAAGAAATGCGCATCTGGCGTACGCGTTTGCGGAACGTTAGAGCCCCAAGCAATGATGTAGTCAGAGTTGTACCAATCGGCTGATTCTGGCACGTCTGTTTGCTCGCCCCAAACCATTGGCGAGGCTGGTGGCAAGTCGCAATACCAGTCATAAAAAGACAAGCAAGTACCACCGATAAGCGACAGATAACGACTACCAGCTGCATAGCTCACCATCGACATCGCAGGAATAGGAGAAAACCCAATAATACGGTCAGGACCAAAAGTCTTGGCGGTATAGACGTTACTAGCAGCGATGATTTCATTCACCTCAGCCCACGTCGAACGGATAAAGCCGCCCAGACCGCGCTTAGACTTATATTGCTCTGCTTTGACAGGATCTTCGACGATACTGCCCCATGCATCTACAGGATCTGGATATTGCCCTTTGGCTTCGCGCCATAGTTTCAATAACGGCTTACGAACTTTTGGGTACTTGACGCGGTTGGCAGAGTACATATACCAGCTATAGCTTGCGCCGCGAGGACAGCCACGTGGCTCATGGTTTGGCAGGTCTGGACGGGTTTCTGGATAGTCTGTTTGCTGAGTTTCCCAAGTAACTAGGCCGTTTTTGACATAGATCTTCCATGAGCAAGAGCCAGTACAGTTGACACCATGCGTCGAGCGCACCACCTTGTCATACTGCCAGCGGCTGCGATAGGAGTTTTCCCACTCACGAGACTCATCACGCGTCTCGCCATGCCCATCGGCGAACTCTCCTTTTTTGCGTTTAAAAAAGCGGAATTGGTCGAGTAAATGACTCATTTTGCTATCCTCTATTTTGTGACCTAGGGTGTATTTAGAGCTGGGCGTATAAAGACGAATGCAGAGTCTCTACTGTGTGCCGAAAAGCTGTAAATATTGCTTTAATTAATGCTGCTTTGTTTAATACTGTTTCGATATCATCATTCTAAATAAGCGGCGATAGTCTTACTATCATCTAACATGAGCAGAGCACTACCCCCTAAGTAGTAGTCAAAAATATACTTTTGGTAAAAACACTCCAGTCAAAAACCCAACCAAATATATTGAAAACATCCAATAGCGCTCGTTTTTGACAGCTAAGCACCTCGCAAACAAACAAAAAAAGTGCGACTCACCTCAGCAAGTAGCACTTTTGAAACTTTTAAGCAGGATGTTTTGGACTATACACTCTTTTAGAATAATGGCTTTAGCATGGAATCTCAGCGTTACCGCGGCTGTAATACCACCAAGTCAAAACGATACAGAGAATATAAAAGACGATTAATGCGATGAACGTCCCATTCACCCCTAAGCCTGAGCCAAACATCTTCGGCACAAAGAATGCACCATACGCAGCAATGGCAGCGGTAAAGCCAACCACAGCAGCAGACTCTTTTCGTATCTCGACAAACAGCTCTTCAGTACCAACCTTACTAGGCTTAAGCCGCTCTAAAAAAGTCTTAAAAATAACAGGTATCATACTAAAGGTAGAGCCGTTACCAATGCCTGTGGTAATGAACAGCACCATAAAGGAGATGAAATAACCACTAAAGCTGCCTGCATGGCTTTCACTAGGTAAGAAGTACATCACCGACATGACTGCTAATACCATGACGATATAGTTCCAAAAGGTCACTCTAGCGCCGCCCACTTTATCAGCGATCCAACCACCTAATGGACGAAACAACGCGCCTACTAACGGGCCTAAAAAGGCAAATTTCAGCGCATTAATTTCAGGAAAAGAGCTTTTGATCAGCATCGGGAATGCCGCTGAAAACCCAATAAACGAGCCAAAAGTAGCCATATAAAGGATACACATGATCCAGTTGTGCTTACGCTTAAAGATAACTGACTGGTCTTTAAAAGACGCTTTGGCAGATGAGATATCATTCATCATGAACCATGCAGCGACAGATATAAACACGATAAATGGCACCCAAATAAAGCCAGCATTTTGTAGATAAAGCTCTTTTCCCGCTGCCGTTACTTGAGGCGCGCCGCCCAATGCACCAAATATGCCAAGGCCAATGACTACAGGCACCACAAACTGCATGACTGACACGCCTAGGTTACCAAGTCCGGCGTTGAGACCAAGTGCTGTGCCTTGTTTGGCTTTAGGATAAAAGAAGGAGATGTTGGACATCGACGATGAGAAGTTAGCGCCACCCAAGCCGCATAACAGCGCAATAATGGCAAAGACACTAAAGGGGGTTTCGGGGTTTTGTACCGCAAAACCCATCCATAATGCTGGGATTAATAACGAGGCCGTGGATATCGCTGTCCAACGTCTGCCACCAAATATCGGCACCATAAAAGAGTAAAATATGCGCAGCGTCGCGCCTGTCAATCCAGGCAGCGCCGCTAGCCAAAACAGTTGACCATCATCAAACGCAAAGCCAATCTCTGGTAGGTTTACAATGACTGCACTCCATACCATCCACACGGCAAAGGCAAGTAACAGTGCAGGTATCGAGACCCACAAGTTGCGATTGGCGACTTTGTTACCACCTCCTTCCCAAAACTCTTCTACTTCAGGCCGCCAATCAGTAATGAGCTTGCCGCCTTTTACATTGTATTTACTGCCCATGTTATTCCTCACTTAGTATCGTCTATGCTTGGTTATGATTGGTATTTTTATATCATCAACTTATCATGCTAAGCAGCTATAAAAACGCAGTGACCATCGGGGGCTTATCCTGATAAGCTACGTATTACGATTGCCTCTTCGCTTTATGACTCATTGATGTCTTAGAGCAATGACTTACGGTACTTTGTTTTCATTATTATGAGTATTAATACATAGTGGTATACTGATGGCTTAAAGAGGTATATTGATGACGGACTCCGCATCGATAGGAGTACATTTAAATTCATACTCTCAAGTACTGAAAGCTGCTTTCTCTCAAAACCCGTCCTATTGATAGGTGTATCTTAATTAATGATGAACCGAATATTACGACACTCACTACCAGTGCGTGCTTGGGCTGCGGTCTTTGCCATCTCTGCCTTGTGCCTGCTTTCGGCGTTGAGTAGTGGCATGCTGGCATGGGTATCACAAGCAGATGCGCAAGCCATCAACAGCGCAGGCTCGATACGCATGGCGACGTATCGCATCAACTTTCAACTGGCAAATGATTTTGATGATGACTATATTGCAGGTTTGGATATGGGTCTTGCAGCTGATGATAGCGCGAGTCGAAACCAAGGCTCCACTCAAGGTAATAATAACAATAGCAATCAAAACTATAGCGACCAAAGCAAGTCTGCCATCGTCCTATCTTTGGTTGAAGATATGGAAAACAGGCTGGCAAGCTTGCGTGAATATCAGTTAAATTATGCCAACCAACATGACGTCATCAATAACCAGTTTGAAAGTATTGAATCGCAGTGGCTAAGCAATTTAAAACCTGCTTTGTTGGCGCAAGATAAGCAAGGTTTTTATATTTTTTCCTCTCAATATATTGAAGATGTGGACAGCTTTGTCAGTGAGTTGCAGCATAGGAACGAGCAGCGCCAGACTTGGCAGCAGTCGCTGCAAGTCGCGTCGATTATCCTGACTATCATCATTTTGTTGATTGGTATGCATAAGCTGCGCAGAAATGTATTGATACCAGTACAACAGCTAATCCAAGCCAACCGTCAGTTTAGACAAGGTAAGCACGATACCAGAGTGTCTATCACAGGCTATGGAGAGTTCAATGCATTGGGAGAGTCTTTCAATGATATGGCTGGCACCATTGAGACTTATCAGCACTCACTTAAGAGTGAGGTAAACACAAAAACTCAGCACTTAGTCAAAGCCAACGAAGTGCTATCGCTATTTTATGACTTCTCTAAGCATCTAACGACCAGCAAAGTAAGCCTACATAAGCTGGATAGCCTCATCACCGACTTCGGTAATATTTTTCCGCATTTGGACTTCACCTTATGTCTACAAAACAGCACCTTACACAATAAAGACTCTATCGCTCTCCACGATGACAAAATGAAAGAGCTATGTAGCAAGCTCAACTGTGACAACTGCTCAATCAAAGAAGACATCTACACCCAAACTTACCCGATCACTCATCTGAATGATGAGTTTGGCGAGTTAAAGGTGAGACCTAAGTCTATCTTGCTGATGGGCAGCTCTACGTCAGGTGTTAATAAGTCAGAGGATGATAAAAAGTCTGTATCGCCCTCACAGCGCATTAAAACCATAGAGATTGATAGTACTTATCTAGATACGGAGAATAGCGAGCTTATCGTCGCGCTCACTAACCTGATCAGCACCGCCCTATCTCTGCGTAAACAAAGACAGCAGGAGCATCAGCTCATTTTATTTGAAGAGCGTTCTACTATCGCAAGAGAGCTACATGACTCTCTGGCGCAGTCGTTGTCTTATCTCAAAATTCAAGTCAGTGTCCTAGAAAGACACCTAAGGAATGTCTCTGACCAAGAGTGCGCGACCAATATCTCGCAGCATATCGAGCAAATAAAAACAGGTCTTAATTCAGCTTATCAACAGCTAAGAGACCTGCTAGTCACTTTCCGTCTGACCATTGATAGTGATAACTTCGATGACGCCCTGCACGAGGCTGCCAACGAGTTCGCTGCGAAGGGCAACTTTGAGGTTGTCGTCAATAACAAAGTGATGACGCTCAACTTAAATGCCAATGAGCAGGTGAACTTGATTCAAATCACACGAGAAGCGCTGTCAAATATCAGCAGACATGCTCAAGCCACAAACGTCGCCATCGAGCTGGGTTATGATGAGACAAACGAGCACATTGTTATGCAGATCATCGATGACGGCATTGGTATCTCAGGTAGCGTTGATCAGTCTCAGCATCATGGCTTAATGATTATGCAAGAGCGCGCCCGCCATTTAGGAGGGAATGTGACTTTATCGGACAACGAGCCTACTGGCACGATAGTCACTACCCTCTTTACCCCTAATTTTTTTAATGACTACACGACTCTACAAACCACTGGTAGTGCCAACAAAGAATCCATTTAAAGGTTCAGAGATTGAAAGCACTTAATTTGTATGAGTTTTAATTTGTGAGTATTTTATGAGTACTAAAGTTTATACCGCCACCTCTCCTGCCAAGCTTTTATTGGTAGACGACCATCCTATGCTACGCCGAGGTATTGCAGAGCTGTTGGGGCTGGAGAATGACGTAAAAGTCGTTGGTGAGGCAAATAACGGCATGGAAGCATTGGAATTTTTGGAAAACAATGACGTAGACCTGGTTATCCTCGATCATAAAATGCCGATATTGACGGGACTAGAGACGCTCAGAGAAATCAAGGCCAGAGGTATCGATGTAAAAACTCTCTTATTTACTGTCTCTGACAGTGGTGAGGATGTACAAGAGGCGCTAAAGCTAGGAGTAGATGGTTATCTATTAAAGGACATGGAGCCAGAGCTAATCATCGTCGATATCAGAAAGGTGCTGCGAGGAGAGCTGGTCATCAGTCCAAATCTGGCATCGATACTGGCGCAAACCATGCGCAAGCCGAGCATTGATGATATCGCGGGCAATCTGACCGCCAGAGAGCTGCAAGTTATCCAAATGATCGCTGAGGGTCTCAGCAACAAAATGATTGCCAATAAGCTCGATATCGCAGAGTCCACGGTAAAGGTACATGTCAAACATATCCTTAACAAAACTGGACTGCGTACCCGTGTAGAAGCTGCGGTATGGACGGTAAATCATTTGTCTAAATAGATGCCTTAAAACATTGTGGCCGTTTGTATAAGTCACCCCACTCTCAACTTAGCATGAACTATCGTAGGCTGTGGCTTTAGCCCAGCATAGTAACTTTGCAAAAGCAAGCTCTCGTAGGGTGGGTTAGTTTTATTAAATTCTCGTAGAGAACGAAGATGAAACGTAACCCGCCGATGTTATATTGGCGAATGTTATCTAAACTACTTGGCGGGTTACGCTGCCGCTAACCCACCCTACAAAATAAGTTGAGAGTGGCGTATAAGTCATAAAAAAACCACCCAGTTTATTCATCACTAGGTGGTTTTTTATATTTTAAATTAACGTCTCAAGTCCAACTAGGACGTGTCATCATTTAGATGGCGAGGCTTAAAATAAGATAAATTGCGGTCAAATATTTATAAGTGCTAATTGGTGACACGCCCTAGATTATCGAGCTTCTTCAGCCGCAATCTGACGATCCACTGATGACATTTTGTATTCATCACCAAAGGCATCTTCAGGCTCTTCTAACCAGAAGTAACAAACCAACCAAGCGATGAAAGCACCGACTGCGATAATCAAAAAGAACTGATTTGGCTCTACAAAGGTATAAATAAACAAGTAGAACACTGCGCCAACGTTGCCATAAGCACCCGCCATACCAGATATCTGACCTGTCAGACGGCGCTTGATTGAGGGAATAATACCAAAGGTTGCGCCCTCAGCCCCTTGTACAAATACCGAGCACAAGATAGTGAACACAACGGCGATAAATAGCGGCCACTCGGCATTGAGCAGCCCCATAAGCCCAAACCCGATACCGATGCCGAACATATATATGAGCATGACCAGACGGCGGTTGCCGACCTTGTCAGAGATATAGCCACCCAATGGACGCGCCCATAAGTTTACAAAGGCAAAGGTTGAGGCGACCAATCCTGCTGCGGTAGGGTCAAGCTTCCATGTCGCAGCAAAGAACATCGGCAGCATAGAGACCACGGCAAGCTCTGCACCAAAGTTGGCAAAATAACTGACGTTGAGCGCAGCCACTGACTTAAAGGGGTACTTATCATCTTCAGGTATACCTGCTTTTAGCATTGGTACGTTGACACTAATCGCCTTATAAATCTGATACGCAACCACAGCAGCGATGACAATATAAAGTATCCAAGCCCCTGTCTCACTCAAAAACCCCATGTCTTGAGTACGATAGACCAAGACCCCTAATACACCATATAAAGGAATGGTAAACAAACAATACAACCATAGATCACGCCAGCTAGATACTTCTAAAGCCCCTGACTTACGTGATTTCTTATGAGTACCCTCTGTCGGACCATCTGTGATTAAAAACCAATAAGCGACGCCGTATAGCGCCATCAATAGCCCAGATAAAGCAATCGCCCAGCGCCACCCATCATCACCACCAAAGAACTGTAGCGCCACAGTCGGGATAGTAATCGCCGCTGCCGCAGACCCAAAGTTTCCCCAGCCCGCATAGAAGCCTTCTGCAAAGCCAATATCTTTTGGCTTAAACCATAGCGCTGTCATATGGATACCGACGACGAAACCTGCACCGACGATAGACATAAATAAGCGCGCAACAAACAGCTGCATGGCTGATGTACCAAAAGCGAAAAACCAGGTCGGTATCGCCATCACCACCATCAATATCGAAAACACTCTTCTAGGTCCGAAACGATCCAATGCCATTCCCACCACCACACGACCTGGAATGGTCAAAGCCACGTTGGCAATTAAGAAAAGCTTGATATGATCTGGTGTCAAATAGCTCTCGGTCTGTAGCATAGACGTCGCAAGCGGCGCCATGTTGAACCAGACATAAAACGTCAGAAAAAAAGCGATCCACGTGTAGTGAAGCGCTCTTATCTCACGGCGTTCCAACTCAAGTAGCTCTTTTGCATGCATAACAAATGTCCTCCAAAAAAACTTGATAGTTCTAATGGAGACAATGTAACAATAATGTATCCACTTCACTATCGAGCAAAAGCGGTACGTACTCTACATTTAGTACTACTAAATGAGCATCAAAAGATAATACCAATTGGTGCTGTACCCATTAGCTAATCATGGGATGATAAAACAGCAAAAACACCTTAGCTCTAAAGCACGGAAGGTGCTATATTTAATAATAATTATCATTATTATTTACATTGCTTGCTAAATACGACATCAAGATGCTCAAAAGACATCTATAACCAACACATCAAGGAGTTACCATGAACCAACCAACCATCATCCCAAGCCACTGGAAAATCAAACGCTCTACACACTTTTTTACTAAGGATAAAGTTCCTAAAGCCCTACTGACTCATCACAACACTGCCGAAGGTGTGTTCGGCCAAATCTGTGTGATGCAAGGGGTGGTTACTTTTTATGGGTTTGCCAATGAAGCAGCGACCGAACCTGAGCAAACCATAGTCATTCAAGCAGGACAGTTTGCTGTCAGTCCGCCGCAGTATTGGCATCGGGTAGAATTAAGCGATGACGCTCAATTTAATATTAACTTTTGGACAGAAGGCGATACAGGCAATAAGTCACTGTTTAATAGCTCGACCATCCATAGCAAACCTATTGAGGCGCTATTTGACAAACCCGAAAACTAAAGAGGCATCACCTTTGCACATTAAACAAATGCACATTAAACAAATACCTCAGATGGCTATTAGCTATCCAATTCATGAGTGATTTCCAACACACTAACTAGGTGAGCGGATGATGACAAAACCTTTGTACCAAAAAGCAAAAAGTATCAAAGCATTGTCTGCAAACTTTGCTGATATCGAAAAACGCATTCAACAAGCCTGTCAACGCGCAAATAGAGAGTCAGGCTCTGTACGTCTTTTACCAGTCACCAAGACAGTTGATGAAGACATCATAAGAATGGCGTTCACGCTTGGCTATGACTACTTTGGCGAAAACAAAGTACAAGAAGCTGTAGAAAAACAGGAGTCGATGAATGATTTACCTATTAATTGGTCTGTCATCGGTCACCTTCAAACCAACAAAATCAAGTATGTGGCTAGATTTGCTACAGAGTTTCAAGCACTTGATAGTTTAAAAGTGGCTAAAAGACTCAATGAGCGCTTACAGCTTGAAGATAGACACATGGAAGTACTGATACAAGTGAATACGTCAGATGAAGCAAGCAAATACGGGCTGCATCCTACTGAAGTTGCTGATTTTATTGAACAAATCAAGTCACTTGATAGATTAAGAGTCAAAGGCCTTATGACCTTGGCACTCTTGTCTAACAATGCAGAAAAAGTGAGAGACTGCTTTATCTTATTACGAAATATCAGAGATGGCCTGCTAGACACCCTACCCGCTAATATGAGTATGCAAGAGCTCTCTATGGGTATGTCTGGTGACTTTGAAATAGCTATTGAAGAAGGGGCGACTATTGTTCGAGTAGGTCAAGCAATCTTTGGTGCTAGAGCCTTGCCAGACAGCCATTATTGGCCAGAAAGTGATGTGAACGATTAGATCCTTTTGCAGTGTTTAATTTCCCCGATGAAGCTGATACAACCAGTGAACATAAGATACTGAAATAACCACCTCCTACTAGCGATAACCATACGCTCAAAGCCTATTTTTAAATAATCTTTCAAAGAGCCCGTCTAACAATTAACCTAGATTTAGTATGGATTTTGACTTATTCCTTGCTTAAAGGGCGCTTTGTAAATAAGATAGTAATTGATTACTATCTTTTAGGAGCGTCCGTGAGTCCTTATCCAAAGCATCTACCTGCCGATGAACGTCGTGCCGTCACTGTCGAGTCCGTCGTAGAGCTCGCCAGTTTACAAAATCCTAGCAAAATTACGACTGCGGCTATCGCCAAACACATGAACTTAACTCAGGGAGCACTGTTTCGACACTTCCCAAACAAAGACGCCATTTGGCAAGCGGTCATGGAGTGGGTAGTAGAGCGCCTGCTCACCAAAATTGATCGATCCACCCAAGGAATCGAGTCGCCCTTAGCTGCCATGGAGGCGATGTTCATGAGTCATATCGAATTTGTGTCTGAGCATCCAGGAGTACCAAGAATCATTTTTGGTGAGCTCCAACGTACCGAATCAACAACAGCCAAGCGCATGGTACAAACCTTGATTCAGCGCTATAGCGAACGTTTGTACCCTCTCATTGAAAAAGCTAAAGATAGTGGTGAGTTGCCACAATCCCTCGACAGCGAAGCAGCGGCGACACTGTTCATTGGCACGATTCAGGGTTTGGTGATGCAATCGATGCTGGCAGACGATGTGAAACGCATGCAGCACGATGCACCGCGAGTTTTTGCGATTTATCGGCGCGGTATAAGGAGTACGCAATGAAGAAACTGCCCCTGCAAGGCCGTACTTTAGCACTGCTGGCTGTCATCATTCCGTTGCTGGCGCTCTTTATTTATGTCGGCCTACGCTCAGGGCCGCTCGCTCCAGTCTCTGTAACGGTGGCAAAGGTGGAGTCAGGCGTTATCTCGCCTTCGCTGTTCGGCATCGGTACGGTGGAAGCACGCTACACCTACAAGATAGGGCCGACATTTGCGGGTCGCGTAAAAAGCTTGGATGTGCATGTAGGCGAACAAGTGCAGGCAGGACAAGTACTCAGTGAGATGGAGCCTATCGATCTCGATGATAGAATTCGCTCGCAGGAGTCTGTATTAAAACGGGCGCAGGCAGCATTGGTGGAGGCAGAAGCTCGCAAAGTCTTTGCAGAGCAACAACTACAGCGCTATGCGCAACTGCTTGACGTGCAAGCGGTCAGTGAGGAAAGCGTCACTGTAAAACGACAGGACTTACAGGTCGCTGATGCAGCCTTATCCGTCGCCAAAGCCGACATTGCCCGAGCACGCTCTGACGGTGAAGGGCTCATCGCGCAGAAAAGTAATCTGCGCTTAATCACCCCTGTTGCTGGTATCGTCGCTGTGCGTGATGCCGATCCTGGCACGACCATCGTTGCAGGGCAAGCCGTGGTAGAGGTAATTGTTCCCAAAAGCTTATGGATCAATGTGCGTTTCGATCAAATCAGTGCCTCAGGTTTGGCAGGAGGTTTGCCAGCACATATCGCTCTGCGTTCACGCAGCGATCAGGTGTTGCAAGGAACAGTGCTGCGTGTGGAGCCGATAGCCGATGTGGTCACCGAAGAGATGCTGGCTAAAGTGACGTTTGATAATCAGCCACAACCTCTACCTTCATTGGGCGAGTTGGCCGAAGTGACGGTTGACTTGCCAGCGCTGGCCAGCCGTTCCACTAATACCCAACGCTGCTGTGCAACGTGACGGCGATAAAGTTGGTGTGTGGCAGATTGTAGATGGTGATTTAAGTTTCGCGCCAGTCAAGTTCGGTACATCCGATCTCAATGGCTTCGTGCAAGTGCTTGAGGGGCTCGAAGATGGCGACCAAGTCGTGATTTATAGCCAAAAGCAACTAAAGGCGAACAGTCGTATCAAGGTGGTCGACCAAATCCCAGGAGTGTCACCATGATAAGCTTAGCAGGCCGTGATATTCTCCATGCTTGGGGGAAGTTTGTCTTCACAGGCATCGGTCTAGGCTTGCTGATTGGCGTCACCCTCGTCATGGCGGGCGTGTACCGAGGCATGGTGGATGATGGCAAGGCCTTGCTCGATAATAGCGGCGCTGACCTTTGGGTAGTACAAAAAGATACGCTGGGGCCTTATGCAGAAGCGTCTAGCATCAATGATGATGTATATCGCTCTATCCTTAGCATGCCGGGCGTCGCTCAAGCAGCGAACGTGACCTACCTAACCACCCAAGTACATAAAGGCGAAAGCGACGTACGTGCCATGGTGGTTGGCATCGCTCCTAGCGAGTCGGGCGCCACACCAGGATGGCCGCCCTATCTCGTCTCTGGCCGCCAGATCACGCGCGGTCACTATGAGGCGGTGGCTGATATCGCCACTGGTTTTAAACTGGGAGATCATATATCCATTCGCCGCAATAACTACACCGTCGTAGGTCTGACAAGGCGCATGGTCTCATCTAGCGGGGATCCGATGGTATTCATTCCGCTCAAGGATGCTCAGGAAGCTCAATTCCTCAAAAACAATGACGCCATTTGGCAAAGTCGGCGGCGTACCGAAGCCAATCCTGCCTTCAATCGACCCAGCGTACCAGGCCTGCTAGATGCCGTCATTGCCTCACAGAGCACCAATGCCTCCGTCAATGCCGTATTAGTCACCCTAAAACCCGGTTATGAGCAGGACGCGGCAGCCGAAACCATCGAGCGCTGGAAACGTATGACAGTCTATACGCGAGCACAGATGGAAGAGATTCTCGTTGGCAAGCTAATCGCCACCTCAGCCAAGCAAATCGGTATGTTTTTAGTCATTTTAGCCATCGTTAGCGCGGCAATTGTCGCCTTTATCATCTATTCACTAACGATGGATAAAATCCGCGAAATTGCAGTATTAAAGCTTATCGGTACCCGCAATCGAACGATTGCGGCGATGATTATGCAGCAAGCACTCGCCTTAGGCGTGATTGGCTTTGTGGTCGGTAAAATCACCGCCACTTTTGCAGCGCCACTGTTTCCCAAATATGTACTGCTCACGCCAATAGATTCTGTGATTGGGTTTTTTGCTGTACTCGTCATTTGCGTACTGGCCAGTATCATCGCCATTCGTATGGCACTCAAGGTCGATCCGGCCGAAGCGATAGCGACAATGCGCCAATAACCAAATCCATTCGCCCTCAGGCTCCACAAGTCAGTGCAGCAACGCCAATACCCATCGAGTATACCATTCAACGTTTTTTGCCCATTACCCAAACAGGTGGCTTTTATACCATGGCCAGTGGCGGACTAGGTTATGGCCTGCCTGCCGCGGTTGGCGTAGCGCTCGCTACCAGTAAACGGGTCATATGCTTGGTGGGTGATGGCTCGTCAATGTACTCAATTCAGGCACTGTGGACGGCGGTGCAATCAAACTTGCCCCTCACTGTGATTGTGCTCAATAACTTTGGCTACGGGGCAATGCGCTCATTTAGCAAGATTACAGGAAGCGAAGCCATTCCAGGGATTGACTTACCTGCTATTGACTTTGTAAAGCTGGCAGAGGGTATGGGTTGTCCTGCCGCTCGCGTGAGTCAGCATGAACAATTAGCCGAGGCGATGAGAACAGCCTTAGCCGCATCTGGCAGCTATTTGTTAGAAATCATTGTCGATCCAGATACTGGGGCGATTTATTAGAGTTTATTAAGACTTATCTTTTGATAAGCCTTTTTTCAAGGGAGTAGCAAAGAGCAATTACTATCAACCTCCTCGCAAACTTTCTTTTTATTACTATTTATTATCTAATTACTGTTATTTGTAAATAAAAGTAACCGCAATTATGCTATTAATAATAGATTATTCTACATTACGTAATTCACTATAAATAGCGTAACTTCACAATGCATAACTTTCTAAGAAATGAACTACCCACTACCTAAAGAGGTAGGGATTTCTTAGGTAATACCCCTACTTGATACAATGTTTTGTATCAGCGGTTAGGCAAATTGACTAAGCTAACCCCGTCGTACCGACGGTTTTGAGTGTTGCCAGCTTCAATCCTTCGTTTAGGATATTGATACTGGCGTTGATGTCTCTATCATTGTCCTGCAAGCAACTTGGGCAATTCCATGTCTTCACCTGTAATGGTAGCTCAGCTTTAGTCAGCACATGAGCGCACCCTGAGCAGGTTTTAGAAGATGGATACCATCTGTCTATTTTCACCAGCGTTTTGCCGTACCAGTCCGCTTTATAAGCCAGCATGGTAGTAAAGGCTGACCATGAGCTGTCTGCTATGGCTTTAGCTAACTTTTTATTCTTAACCATGCCTTTGACGTTCAAATCCTCAACAGCAATCACATCGTGGTTTTTGATGAGATTGAATGAGAGCTTATGCAGAAAGTCTTTTCGGCAATTCGTGATACGCTCGTAGACTTTGGCGACTTTAATTCTTTGCTTTTGATAGTTGCGACTGTCTGATAATTTGCGATTGGCGGCTTTAGCAACCTCTCGTCGTTTGGCTAAAATTTTTTGTTCTCGCGTAAGCTGAGCTTGTAGCTTTGCTAGAAACTTAGGATTAGCCACTTTTGTGCCGTCTGATAAGACGATGAAGTCTGTCAATCCTAAATCAATGCCGATATTAGATTTGGTCTTAGGTAACTCGTCAATTACTGTTTCAACCAATAGGCTGATGTGGTATTTGCCCGATGGGGTGCGACTGATGGTGGCTGATTTAATCAGTCCATTTATACTATCAGGGAATTTAGCCTTAATATGACCAATCTTAGGCAGTTTGACAGTATCATCAGTTATCGCTACTGTGCCTTTTTGGTTGTTGGTGGTGTAGCTGTCACGCTGACCTTTCTTCTTGAACTTAGGGAAGCCTGAGCCTTTGAAGAATTTGTTATAAGCCGCCCTAAGATTCTGTTGGACATTAGCCAGTGCCAAGCTATCGACTTCTTTAAGCCAGTCAAATTCTTTTTTATATTGAGCAGGAGTATTTTTTAATTCGGTCTTGGTTTTTTTATAGTGCTCAATCTTATCATTAAGCATTTTATTCCAAATAAAGCGTGTGCAGCCGAATGATTTGGCAAAGAATATTTGCTGTTCTTCATTGGGGTACAGCCTGACTTTATGGGCTTTTAGGATTTGCTTGGTCATAAGGAGCTTGTTGTTAATTGGCGTTATAATTATTAATTATAATACCATAGGGAGTAAGGGTAGTTATCAATAACGCATTCACCCCACTACCTTAGAAGTAGAGGAATACTGCGCTGAGATGTTAAAAAGCGGCTTTTCGTCAATATATTGACGAAAAGCGACTTAAATATTAAATAAATAACCTCTAATATATTAACCATTACGTAAACTATGTTTTTTTATTAAAATAATAAAGGGATATTATTCTTTCATTACTGCTCTGCTGAGCGCCTTCACAATCTATCATTGACGTTTTATACTAAAATTCAACGCTCATGCTTAAGACAAGCAAGTTAAAGCATGAAGCCACTCTCAACGTACTTAAACAATGTCTGGAGTCAATCATGGAACGACTTGGTACTTTAGAAGACCTCCCTAAAGAATATGTTGAGGCACTCACTGCAAAAAACTTGGTGCCTTTATGGCCAAGTTTGCGAGATGTCCTCCCCCCTTACACCCCAAAGCCTAAGACTCAAGCCATCGCTTGGAAGTATCAAGATATTCGTCCTTTGCTTATGCAGGCAGGCGAGCTCACGCCCATTGAAAAGGCCGAGCGCCGAGTATTGGTGTTGGCTAATCCTGGACATACCCTAGAAAACATGTGCGCCAGCTCTATCATGTATCTAGGTATGCAGCTTTTGTTGCCCGGTGAATGGGCACCCAGTCATCGTCACACACCTAATGCCGTACGTCTGATCGTGGAAGGCAATGGTGCTTATACCAGCGTCGATGGCGAAAAGTGCGAGATGGAGCGAGGTGACCTTATTTTGACCCCGAGCGGCATGTGGCATGAGCACTCGCATGATGGTGATTCAGAAGTGGTATGGTTAGATGTTCTGGATTTGCCTTTGGTTTATTATTCAGAAACCAGCTACGTTGAAGAAGGCGAAAAAGTAAAGGGTCATCCTGATTCACATCCGAAGATTTATGGCCCTGGCATTGTCGCGACTGAAAACTTCCAACGTAATGACACCATTGAATATCCTATCCTACGCTACCCTTGGGTGGATACTAAGAAGTCGCTAGAGTCCATTGCTGAGAATAAAGACGTAGATATGGTGCAAGTGACTTATGTCAATCCAGAAACTGGCCAAGATGCACAAAAAATCATCGGCTTTAGCGCTATTATGCTGCGTCCTAACGAAGTGTTGCGTTTACCTAGACGCTCATGCGCCATGATATTTCATGTGATAGAAGGTGATATCATCGTGGATGTCGATGACGTCAGACATGGGCTGATAGATTCTGATACCAGCTGCGCCCCTTGCTTTGCCAATATCACTTTGACCAATATCAAGGACACACCGGCTTTTGTTTTTGTGGCAGATGAATCCCCTTTTCAAAAGAAACTCGGCCTTTACTCCGAACGCCCAAGAACTGACGTATAAACCTTTCGACATTTTAATAACAAAACTTTAATAACAACAAGGAATGATGATAATGAAACTATATGGCTACTTTCGTAGCGGTACCTCGCACCGTGTTCGCATTGCATTAAATTTAAAAGGACTAGATTATGAGTCAATTTCAGTCAATTTAGCCAAAGACCAACAGTTAGAGCCTGAGTTTAAAGCGTTAAACCCACAAGGTCTCGTACCTGTCCTGCAAACCAACGACCTACAACTGTTTCAGAGCCCTGCCATTTTAGAATGGCTAGAGGAGACTTATGCTGATACACCGCTGCTGCCTAAAGACAGTGCTGGACGTATGCGTGTCCGGGCGCTGAGTGCCATGATAGGCTGTGACATTCACCCCATCAACAACCGCCGTATTTTGCAGTATTTGCGTAATGAGCTTTCTGTCGAAGAAGAACAAGTCAAGCTGTGGTGTCAGCGCTGGATAAACGATGGGTTTACGGCGTTAGAAAAGCTGCTTGCTGAAGATAAAGAACGCGGTGATTTTTGCTATGGTAACAGTCCTACGCTTGTAGAGTGTTATTTGATACCACAAGTATACTCGGCACGGCGCTTTGGGGTAGACATGAGCGCTTATCCTATCATTGAAGCCATTGACAAGCATTGCCATACCTTACAAGCCTTTATCGATGCAGAACCCAGCAATCAGGAAGATGCTTTGTAATACTGTTTTTGAAAATTAAATATTAACAAGGAGTGTTTTATGTCGTATGTGATTGAACCTTTTGAGCACGTTGGTCTAAATGTTAAAGGCACAGAAGATAAGTTCCCAGTGCGCCGCGTCTACTGCGTGGGTCGCAACTATGCCGCCCATGCCCGCGAAATGGGCTTTGACCCAGATCGTAACCCGCCATTCTTTTTTTGTAAGCCTAATGATCCCGAGTCTGTCGTACCAGTAGCAAAAGACGGTACTATCGACTTGCCTTATCCGCCGCTTACTGAAAACTATCATTATGAAGTTGAGCTGATAGTGGCTATCGGTAAAGACGCCAAAAACATCTCAGTTGAGGATGCCAAAAACGTCATCTTTGGTTATGCTGTCGGTCTTGATATGACCCGCCGTGATTTGCAAATGACCATGCGTGAGCAAGGTCGTCCATGGGAAGTGGGCAAGGCATTTGACTACTCTGCACCTATCGGTGAGCTGACCCCTATCGATGGCACCAATGAGTTAACCGCTGGTAATATCGAGCTTTCAGTGAATGGTGAGACCAAGCAGCAAAGTGATATCACCCATCTGATTTGGAAAACTGCAGAAGTCATCTCGCGTTTGTCTGAGTTGTTTGAATTAAAAGCTGGGGACTTGATCATGACGGGTACGCCAGAAGGCGTTGGCCCTGTGGTCAAAGGCGACACCATGGTCGCAAGTGTGGAAGGTCTTGGCAGTATCACCGTCAATGTCATCTAAGCACTGACTTAAGCACTCGCCTAAGATAGAGTGATGATTTCACTGAGCCAGATACCCATACACCCATGGATATCTGGTTTTTAATTAGAGTCTTTTAGAAATCGTCAGCAGTAACTATAGTCAAGGAATTTTAAAATCGCTACAAGGCGACCGACCGCAGATAGTACACTAAGTACATCTAGGGCGGGTAACACCGTAGCGGTTTAAAAGTGCTCCGACTATATCTTTAACACCAGTCATGTTATCAAGGTCTGATATAAGACTGTGATATCGACAACATCTGATTGATGATACTTTTTTTCTTGCTATACGGCAGTTGTTCCGCTGTTCCAATAACGGTAATTGAGTGCCCTAGCTGTCTATTATTAGAGACTGCTAGGGCGTCTGAATCATCTAAAGCATACTGCATATCAATCGGTATACTAAAAGCGTTAATGCCTCTCATCATATCCCCAGTCACGCATGAGTAGCCTTGCTCTCTAATCTCATGCAATGATTGTTCATACTGCTGCCATTGTTTTTCTATTTCTTGTGTTCGAGTTTCTACCTGCGTACCCTCTTCCTCAAAAACTGTAGACACTGACGCCTTTATGGTGCTTTGTAGTTCTGCTAGTACCAACGGCTTAATAGTATCAAGCGGCTGATAACTCGCTAGCAATTGACCCGTTGCCGAGGTCACTAAGGGCATGCGCGAGCCTACCCGCGTGATGATGCTAATCGGCGTATCAGGCTCAATAGCCTTGATTACAATTGGCCCTTCATTAAACCATTTGGCGATTTGCACCCCGCAATAAAGACTGTCTTTAATATCAGTGGCTATTTTGATCAGCTGTTCCATGACATTATTTTGATTAAGTCCTGCCTGCCTCAAAGCATCTACGCGTATGCCTAAAGCATAGCTACCATCACCAAGCTGCTCGACGTATTTTTTACGGATAAGACTCACTAAATATCGATGCATCTTGGCAGGATGCATTTGCATAGACAAAGCGATATTTTTGAGTTTCATCGGCTCTCTTTGGTCTATCAATACATCCAATATCGATAGACCAATCTCCATTGATTGAACACCCTTACTTCTCTTATCAGAATTTGACATCATAAACTCATATTTTGTTAATTTTTGTAATTAATAAATAACGCTATAAAGCAACATTTTACATACTACGTAAATGGCTTTATGGCTGAAAGATCTTTTTAACTATTATCATTTCATGGCCAGTTTATTATCATTTCATGGCCAGTTTATAGCAGTTGTTATCAAAGCTTTTGCCTGAGGCCCTATTATCTTATCAAGTAATTGATTATGTATTACGTAATATTTATGGTTCAAACGATAATTTTTGCTAAATAATTGGCAATTTCCCCAATCCTTACCCTTCGATATATACTAAAGATCATCTCAAAAACACTATAAATCACTCTCCAAGGAAGGAATCAATGATGTATAAGCTGAATAAAAAACTGTCCGCTACTATAGCCATGGCAAGCTTATTGGCATTGTCTGCTTGCTCTAATCAAGAAGCTGCAACCAATAGCGATGAGGTCATAACGCTTAGGTTCTCGCACTTTATGACACTCAACGACTCCATGAATAAAGAAGCTTTCGAGCCTTGGGCAAGACAAGTTGAAGAGGACTCGAATGGGCGCATCAAAGTTGAAATTTATCCTTCAGCAACTCTCAGCAAACCTGATGTCACCTATGACGCCGCTGCAAAAGGCACTATCGACATAGGTGTGCAGCCGCATGGCTATACCAGTGGCCGCTTCCCTGTTAGCCAAATTGCAGAGTTGCCTGGCGTTTCTGAGTCAGGTGAGCAGTTGAGCTGTGTGCTGCATACGCTATATGATGATGGCGTCATCTCAAACGAATATGCCGACACTCATCTGCTCTTTATGATGGGGTCAGGGCCACATGGCATACATACTGTTGATACCCCCATCCGTACGCCAGCAGACTTAAAGGGTATGCGCATTCGACGTACGTCATCTGTAGCAGCCGATATGCTAGAGTCAGTGGGAGCCGTTACTGTCGGTATGCCTGCCAGTGATACTTATACCTCCTTGCAGCGCGGCGTTATCGACGGGGTAAGCCTACCATGGCAACCTATTCAAGCTTTTCGCTTGGACGAGCTGGTCAACTCGCACACCTATATTCCATTTTATAACGCTGCCTTTGTAGTTACGATGAACAAAGACAAATATGAAAGCCTGCCTGATGATCTAAAAAAAGTCATTGATGATAATTCAGGGGCACAAATGGGTATAAAAGCCTCACAAATCTTTGATCGGGTCAATGCTGAGGTAAGGCAAGCCGCTGTTGATAAAGGCGATACTATGGTGGAGATTCCAGATCCGCTCAATGATCCCGCTTGGAAAGCGCCACTCGAAGCTGGCATGCAAAAATATCTAAGCAGTGTAAATGTAGAGGGAGTTGATACTCAAGAAGTCTATGAAAAAGCCAAAGCAGCCGGTGCGGCTTGCAAGGTTTAATAAAACTGGGAGTATATGTCTAGAGCCACTGCTTAATGACCAATGATAGCTATCTTTTACTCTGTAAATATTAAATATAACGTATACTATGACATCATCAGTAATCAATACACTTTATATTCGATGTGATTTATTCAGTTATTTTTAGAAGGCTAGCCATGTCATCAGCACAAACTGCCACAAGTAAAAACCAAGGCGGCATACAGTCACTTGAGATTGGTCTGTCCATACTCGATGTACTTATCGAGCATAACGAGCCGATGATGCTAAAAGACATTGCTCAAGCAATGCAGATGCATCCTGCCAAAATGCATCGATATTTAGTGAGTCTTATCCGTAAAAAATATGCTCGTCAACTTGATGATGGTCGTTATAAAGTCGGAGAGCGAGTGAACGCCCTAGCATATACAGGTTTCAATCAAAACAACACTTTCGAGCGACTGAAGCTTATTGCCAATGAAATCAAAGACCTACTCAACTGCGGTGTGCAAATCGCCAAATGGTTTAATGAAGGGCCAGTAGTCATCCATTTGGTTGAGCCTGACAGCCCTATTAGTATCATCACCCGTATAGGCTCACGCATGCCATTAACCACCTCTGCTACTGGCAGGCTATTTGCCAGTTATCAGCCTGAAAACATGATCAAACCCTTAGTATCTACCGAATGGCAAAACAGAGCCGATAGCTCCTCTTCTATTCCTGAGCATAAAGATGATCTGGCTACAAACTGGCAGGACTTCACGCAATTACAAACAGATATTCGCAAACAAGGTTATGCAGCCGTCACTGGTGTCCTTTTTATGGGTATCAATGCCATTAGCATCCCTGTTTTTTTGTCACAAACTGCCAAACCTACTGATACTCTCAATATTAACGCATCTGATGATGGTACCCTGCCAGAAAGCCACACGTCACTAGAGTATGCTGTTACCGTTATCGGTACGACTGAACAACTCCCAGCAAGTAAACAGCATCAAATCGCCAATAAAATAATAGCGATCGCTGAGCGTTATCAGATGATTTAAACAACGTATAAGAAAAGCTATTTTCTAATGCCAGCCTAATTTGCTCTTAACGAGTAATAGGTCTGAGCTCACTTGAGCATAATACATTTTTAACCCAGCACAGAGGTAGCTTAGCCCCACTTCACCATCGGGGGCTTTGATAAAACGGTGTTTAGGACAATCGCCCCAACACAGTGTTAAAAAATCACACTGTTTACAATACTCAGGCAAAGTGCTTTGTTTAAGATAGCCGAACTGCGTTTGCTTTTTGCTAAAAGCTAAGTCTCCTTGATGAGTATGATGAATATTGCCTAGCTTGTATTCAGGATAAACAAAGTGATCACAGCAATACAAATCACCATTGTGCTCCAATGCTAGAGCCTTGCCACAAATAGCAGCAGTAGTACATTTTTGGGCGCCTTTATTAAGGATCTGCGAAAGGGTATTTTCGAAATGATCAACAAATACACGACCGATATCCGCCTCTATCCATTCCTGCCAAACTATGGTCAAAAACTCACCCCATCCTTCAGGCGTGACCGACCATTCAGTGACCACTTCATGCATCGCTGTTAAATCAGAGGTATCTTGCAGCTCATCTATTTGCTTTAACGAATCAGGCTGCCAATGCAAGGGAGCCACTTGCTTAAAATCAAGCGGCTCCACCCCAGCCAAAAACTGAATCATACGCGGCTCAACTTCATCACGCAAAAACCGATAGACAGCCAAAGGCTCTTTAGCATTTGCATCATTAATGACGCACAGTGCATTGAAAGGGATATCGTACGTTTTTAGGCGCTTAATAGCTGCCATAACCAGATCATGCGTCGGTTTGTCATTATTGGTACGGCGGTAACGATCGTGTAAGTGCTTTGGCCCGTCGATGGATATGCCCACTAAAAAGTTATTGGCTGCTAAAAACTGACACCACTTATCATCCAATAGCAGGCCATTGGTTTGGATATCGTTGAGAATAACCATCTCATCAGGACAATATTGCTTTTGTAATTCAACCACTCTTGCGAAGAAGTCTAGCCCCATCAAGGTTGGCTCTCCGCCTTGCCAAGTGAACACCACTTCTTCGGCACCAAACTGTGCCTCAATGTACTGTCTAATATGCTGATCCAGTGTCGCTTCAGGCATGCGTGGATGCTTAGGTTGATTGAGTAGATCTTGTTTGTGTAGATAAAAGCAATAGTCACAGTTGATATTGCAAGCAGAGCCACTTGGCTTGAGCATGGTATGAAACCGATAAGCGACCTGCTCATTATCAGCGATTCTAAGTTTAGGATATATGCTTGGGTTATTTGAGGCATTTGGATTTATAGATTTTGGATTTATAGGTACGGTAGGAATACGGTTCATAAGTCAGGCTCTTTAAAATCCAAATACACCTATCACAATACATGACTTTATCATTGATTATGATAGGTATAATTTTCGGGTTTGCTATCAGATAACTATGTTTATTTGCTAGTAGGCGATACTTCAACCACACCAACCTTTTTCGCATAGTCATTATAATTTGCAATCATGCTATCTAGGATTTTTGGATATTGCTCAGCGATATTAGTGGTTTCACCAGGATCTTGAGCTAGATTATAAAGCTGCCATTGTTGTGTTGGTACGGCATCATCATCCAATCCAGCAAACCTATGCGTGTTAGCAAGTGCTTTGAAGTCTCCAAAGCGCACCATTTTAGCACCATTCATTTCCAGCACTTTGGGTTCATAAGGTCCTTGCGCACCCAGTTGAGGCTGCGTAAGCGCAGGCATCAATGTCTCACCATCTAAGGAAGCTTTGCCTTTAGGCGTGGTTTTTGCTACTCCAGCAATATCCAAAATAGTCGGGGCTAAATCTGTTAAGTTACTGTATTTATCAGATACTTTGGACTTAGGAATATTAGGGCCGCTGGCTATCAAAGGAGAACGCACGCCTCCTTCTGAGGTGTAGCCTTTGAAGAGGGAAAACGGCATATTAGACGCTTGTGCCCAGCCTGTTCCTGTTGATACATAGCTGTCAAAGTTACCCATGTTTGCAAGCGAGTTATCATGATCATTATTGACCCAGTCTTTCCAGCGTCCTGCGGTCTCACGATATTTCCCCGCAGCACCATTGTCAGAGAAGAAGAAAATATAAGTATTATCCAGCTCACCCTTTTCTTTAAGATCATCAATCACTCTACCGATATTGGCATCCATGTTATCGACCATGGCGGCATAGATCTGCATGCGTTTGATCTCTTTTTGTCTATCCTCCTCACTAAAGCTGTCCCATGATGGATAACCCACCATAGTAGGTTGTTTGGCAGATTCAGGAATAAAATTTAGTTTTTTGGCATTTTTAAAGCGTTGCTCAGCCAAAGCACGTGGCCCATCTTGATAGTGACCATCATACTTTTTTATATCTTCGAGCGGTGCTTGCAAAGGCGAATGCGGGGCGGTGAACTGTAGATAGGCAAAGAACGGTTTATTGTCTGGACGCTGATTTAGAGATTTCATCAAGTAATCTGCAAAAGTCGTCGATGAGTAGAAGTCATCGGGTAACTCAACCAATTCACCGTTTAACCGATATGGCTGATCGCCATCAGGACCGTCTGGATAATTATCACGTTTATAATGATTACCATCACCTTTTAGATAGACAAAAGAGTCATCAAAGCCCCAGTTAGTAGGTGCGTTTTCAGGTTTGGTGCCGAGATGCCACTTACCAGATATCACCGTATAATAGCCTGCTTGCTGCAAGCGCTGCGCAATGGATAAAGCTTTGTCATTAAGATGCCCCACGTAATCAGGGTCCTTGTTTTGCTCAGGTGTATTAAATACAAATAAATTACCCAAGCCGACTTCATGCGGATCTGAACCCGTTAAGAATGCTGCTCGAGAAGGCGCAGAGTAAGGCGTTACGGAAAAGTCAGTAAAGCTCACACCATTTTCTGCGAGCATTTGTAAATTAGGGGTTTCAATCTCACCGCCATAAGGAGAGATATCTGAAAACCCTAAGTCATCGGCCATGATGACCAAGACATTAGGCGGTTTTTGATTTTCAGTATTAGAGGCAGTATCTGCCACTGTGGCAGCATGTGTGACTGACATCCCTGTCAGCATCATACCTGAACCTATAATCAGCTTATTATTGAAAGCGGTCATTATCTATATCCTTATATTATTTTCAAACACTGTTAAACACTGTGTTGTTAGCAGTATGTTTCAATAAAACCATACTGCTAACTGACTCACCCCTACGCCCCAAGCAGTCCCAACGAAATCACCGGGAAAGCCAACAAGATAGCAAGCCTAACAAAGTCAGAGACAATAAAGGGCGCCACCCCCTTAAACATATCCGACAGCTTGATATGCGGTGCCACCGCCTTAATCACAAAGATATTCATCCCCATCGGCGGCGTAATCAGTCCAAGCTCTACCGTAAGTACCGCAATGATACCAAACCAGATCGGATCAAAGCCCAATGCTAGGATGATAGGGAACACCACCGGAATGGTGATCACCAGCATCGCCAAGGCATCCATAAACAGACCGAGCAAGAAGTACATCAGCAAGATAGCAAGCAGAACAATCATCGGACTGACGGCCAGTCCTCCAATCCAGGTGGCTAACGAATAAGACAGACGCGAGACTGAGATGAAATATCCTAAGGCTTCTGCACCCAGTAGCATAAAGAACACCACGGCAGACAGTGCTAGGGTTTCAATCAGTGACTGCTTCAGTCCTTTTAGGCGCATGCCTTTGGCGGCGGCATAAGCCCATGAGGCAAAGGCGCCGACTGCTGCGCCTTCGGTTGGGGTAAACAAACCAAAGAAGATACCGGCAATGATGACGACGAAGATAAAGCCAAAGGGGATGAGTCCGGTTAGGGACAGCAGTTTGTCTTTCCAGGGTGTCTTCTCGCCGCGCGGGGCGAGATGTGGTTTCCAGCGTACCATGATCATGACGGTCAATGAGTACATGACCATGCCAAGGATGCCTGGTAGGAAGCCGGCGATGAACATGTCACCGACTGACTGTTCGGTTAGGATGGCGTAGACCAGTAAGGCGATGCTGGGCGGAATCATGATGCCAAGGGTGCCACCAGCGGCTAAGATGCCACAGGCAAAGCCGGGTTGGTAGCCGTATTTCTCCATTTGCGGTAAGGCGACACGGGTCATGGTTGAGGCGGTGGCAAGGGAGGAGCCTGAGATGGAGGCAAAGATGCCTGAGGAGCCAATGCCTGCAATACCTAGGCTGCCTCTGACGCCACCAAAGATGGTGCGGGTGGATTCAAAGAGTTTACCTGCCATGCCTGAGTGGGTGGCAAAGACGCCCATTAAGATGAATAGTGGGATGGCGCTGAAGTCATACTTTGCTAAGACGTCGACTGGGAGGTCTTTGAGCATTTGTAGGGCCCCGTCTGGGGAGGTGACGGCGCCAAAGCCGACGAGGCCAACGCCGAGCATGGCAAGGGCGACGGGTACTCTGACGACGACCAGTATGATCATGACGATTAAGCCGATGGCTCCGATAATTTCTGGGCTCATGCGCCTGCCTCCTCGGCGTCAAAGAATTCGCCTGTTTTAAAGATGTTGATGGATTCGATCAATGAGCGGATGGCTAGTAGTAGGCTGAGTACTGCGCTGAGCACGTAGATGGGCATCATGGAGATTCTAAGGTCTTGGGTGACTTTGCCAAATTCTATGGCGTCTAGGGCGCTTTCATATAGTCCCCAGGTGAAGACGAGTCCGATAAGGAAGAAGCCCATCATGAAGACGCCCATCATGGTAGCCTTTGAGGGCTTTGGACATTTTTTGGGTGAAGACGTCGACGATGATTTGTGAGCGTTCAACAAAAGCGGCAAAGGCGGCCAGTAGGGCGAAGAGCATGAAGTAGGAGACGATCTCGACGCTGCCTTTGACGGTGAAGCCCATTTCTCCGCCGGTGAGTTTGAAGATGTAGCGGGCGCCGACGTCAAGGATGGTGACGAGGACGATGATCACTAGGCTGATGCCGCCGATAAGTTGGCACAGCCTGGAGATGAGGGTGCTGAGTTTGACCAAGTATGCCATGTTGACATTGCCTCTGATTAATTAGATTGCACAAGCAGCACTAGCAGCCTTGGCTTTTTCGTAGACACCATCAGCATCTAAACCTAGAGCATTGACATCATCAAGATACTTTTGTGTCCCTTCCAATAACGGGCCTCTCCAATTAGGATCGTTCAACGGATCTGGGATATCAATCATCGTATCGCCTTTGGCACGTGCGGCAGCCATGACTTCAGCATTACTATCATCAAATATCTTAGCGATTCGAGTAGACATCTCTACCCCTGAGTTGTCATCAATGACCTTTTTTAGGTCGTCAGGTAAACTGTTGTATTTGTCCTTATTCATGGACACGACAAGGGTTGAGTTATAAAAAGGAATGTTGGTATGAGTGTTGAGTAACTCATCGAGACGAAACGCTTGAATAGGTTGCCAAGTAACGGCCATTCCATCAATGACGCCGCGTTGCAATGAGGTATAAACATCACCAATCGGCATGCCAATAGGAGCGGCATCTAGAGCATCGATAACATGGCTGGCAACCACCGAGGGCTGACGAATACGCATGCCTTTCATATCTGCTGGCGTACGGATGGGGTATCAACAGTATGCAAAGCACCCTGCCCAGTACCCATCAAAGACAGCAAATGGACATCTGCATATTCATCAGAGATGATGCCATCGTCATAAAGCTTGTATAGGATGCAGGTCTGCTGCTGTCCGGTATTAGATATACCAGGCAACTCTACCACTTGCGTCAATGGAAAACGTCCAGCGGTATAGCCTTGCACCTGCATGCCGATATCAATAGTGCCTTTAGCAGAGGCGTCATAGGTAGCGCCCGCCTCACTAAGAGTGGATGACGGATAGATTTCAACTTTCAAACGACCATTTGAGTCCTCTTCGATTTTTTTTGCCCAAGGCTCAAACCCTTCAGTATTGATGTTGTCAGTGGCATTCAGGAAGTGTGAGAACCTAAGAATGGTGACCTCATCCGACTCACCTTTGGCAGAAGTGGATTGCTCGTTGTTAGAACAACCTGATAAGGCAACTCCAGACAGGGCAATCGCAGTAGCTAAAGTGACTCTGGTCCCGAGCCTAGTCTTACAAAGCTTAATTTTCATCATAGAATCCTTTCTTGATGGTTAAGTTTGAATGGTTAGATACCTATAGTGATTAGGTAACAACCATTTATTGACAACTATCCGCCCACTGCTAGTAAGTTAGACTTTGCAGCCAACGGCAGCGGCTTTTGCTTGCTCATATACGGCTTCGCCGTCCAAACCAAGCTCTGCTAACTCATCAAGATATCTTTGAGTACCCTCTAGTAATGGACCTTTCCAATCAGGATCATTTAGTGGGTCTGGGATATCGATCATCGTATCGCCCTTCTCTCGAGCGGCAGCCATCGCGGCGTCGTTACTGTCATCGAATATCTTAGCGATACGATTGGACATCACTAGACCTGAATTGTCATCGATGACTTTTTTCAGATCATCAGGCAGGCTGTTGTATTTATCCTTATTCATGGTCACTACAAAGGTCGAGTTATAAAAAGGAATGTTTGTATGATGGTTGAGCAATTCATCGAGACGGAATGCTTGAATAGGCTGCCAAGTAAAGGCGAGTCCATCAATGACACCGCGCTGCAATGAGGTATAGGTATCACTAGCCGGCATCCCTACAGGCGCTGCACCAATCGTATCGATAACATGGCTAGCAACCACTGATGGTTGACGAATACGCAAACCTTTCATATCTGCTGGCGTACGAATCGGCTTGTCAACGGTATGTAGCGCGCCCTGTCCTGAGCCCATTAAGGAGAGTAGATGAGTGTCTTCATATTCGCTAGAGATGGCACCACTGTTATACAGCTCATATAAGATACAAGTTTGCTGCTCTGCTGTATTGGATATACCGGGCAGCTCAACTACCTGAGTTAAAGGAAAACGCCCAGCAGTATAACCCTGTACTTGCATACCAATATCTACCGTCCCTTTGGCAGCAGCATCGTAAGTGGCACCTGGTTTGCTCAAGGTCGCAGAAGGATAAATCTCAACCTTAATACGGCCATTTGATTCTTCTTCAATCTTTCGTGCCCAAGGCTCAAACCCTTCGGTATTTATGTTGTCGTTAGCGGTCATAAAATGAGAAAACCTGAGGGTTGTGACTTCATCTGTGCCACCATCGGCTGATGCTGCTTGCTCATTATTAGAACATGCAGATAATGTCAATCCAGATACAGCCATTACAGTGGCCATAGCTATTGAGGTAGATAGTTTGGTCTTCATTATAGAATCCTTTCTCAGTGGTTAAGTTTTAGTAGTGATAAAGCGGATGTCGTATTAATCCTCAAACACTGATGCTTGATGGATCATTGCAATAAAGTCTTCTTTGTCATTTAAGGCATTGGCATTTAATAAAGCCAGCTTTACCAAAAACAGCTCTCGTTTATGTTTAGGCGCTGAATCAATTGCATTTGCTAGAACGTCATAAATCTCCTCTAAGTTTTCAATAGCTAAATTATTCTTAGTAACCTCTAAGCTACTCATATCAACCTCCTTGTGTATTGACTTTAACAGCTTGTTTTGGCTGTAAAAAAGGGGTCAAAGCTTCCGTAATTGCATGGGCTGCCCGTGCTACATGGTCATCGTAATTCAACCAGCGACCAGCAATATGATGATCTGGGCGTACAAAGTAAACGCTGCCCTCTTGTGCAAAATACCTCTCGGTTTGCACTTGCTCATCTATTTGATAGGTAACATCAGCACCTTGAACTTGCCGCTGTGTAGCCGATAAGACAATGATCTTGATAGGAATGCCTAGGTTTTTTAAGGTGTTAATCTCTTGCTTTAAATCACTGCTGATAGCGTCATTGGTAAAAACCAGCACAGAAAACCCGCCAGTAAGATCATCGTATAGATACGTACCGTTAGAAGTTTTTAAGTTTGGAAACAGCTCACCATTAGCAGTTAAAGCATTCATGGAAGCATTGTCATCATTTTGACTGTTTAGCGGCGATGAATGATAAGCGTGAGGTCTAGAAGTGCGCCAATGATATAAAGGACGGACAAAGTCATGCTCTAGTGATAGTGACAATACCGCATCGCGCAAAACTTGGTAGCCATGGCTAGGCGGTGACATAAAGCGCGTTGACTTACCCGCTTCAGCACAGATTTCTTTGGCTGCCTGTACCCTATCTGCGCTATAGCTATGCAACAAATCTTGATTGCCCCAGCCGTTGATGACGCCTGCCAGCTTCCAACTCACATCCAAAGCATCTTGAAAGCCTGTATTGGCTCCGCGTACGCCAAATATCGGTAACAAATGAGCAGCGTCGCCGACAAATATGATGCGGTTATGCACAAAATCAGGGAGAGTCAACGCGCGCGCTGAATATACCGTACTCCAATCAAGCTTCCAATCTAAGTGATCTTTACCAATCATTTTGAGTTGATCGGTGACCGCTTTTTTGAGATTCTCAGGTTTTAATGCTTCTTCAGGAGTCACAGTAGGATCGAGCTGATAATCAAAGCGCCAGATATCATCAGGCTCACGATGCATCAATATGGTATTGTTTGGATTCCAATCTGGTGAGAAAAAGGCAAGACGCTCAGTTGGGTAATCAAGCTTGATACGAATGTCGGCAATAACGAACCTGCCTTCGTAACTGTCACCTTCCATTTTTAGATTTAAATGCGAGCGAATAAAAGAGCGGCCACCATCGGCAGCAACCACCCAGTTTGAAGTATGTTGATATTCGCCCTCTGGCGTTTGTAGACTCAAGGTGACGTGGTCTTTGTGATCGTCAAGATCGACGACCTTATTGCCCCACCTGACTTCAATATCGTCATGCTGTTCAATTTGCTCTAACAGATAGCTTTCTAGATAGTTTTGCTGCAAGTTGCTAAGCGGCGGAAACTGATCGTTTTCGTCAACAGCATGCGCCATGCGAAAGACCGTTTTACCTTTATAGATGGATTTTCCATGTGTCCAAGGCAGTGCCTTTTGCATGACTGCATCAGCCGCGCCTGCTGCATTGAGTATTTCTAGACTACGCTTGGTATAGACCAGCGCACGACTGCCCTCAGCCAACTGTTGCTCATCGGTGATTAATATGACTTTTACGCCATACTTTGCCAACATAATTGCCGTAGTCATGCCCATGAGACCACCACCAACTAGGGTAACGGTCTGGTCATCAGATTGAGTATCTTGTTGACTGTGATAATAAGGATAGACTTGATAGTCAAAATACAATGACTGTCTCGGCAATTGCGTTGGGAAGTGCATGTTTAAAATCCTTTTTAAACGCGTGCAGTAGTCTCCGATATACTACTAATTAGACTCATTAAGCTCAAGCCATTCATTCGTCCATGATTGTTTAGCCATATCACTTAGATACAGTCACTTAGACATAGTTAATCAAATACAGTTACTCAGATGCAGTTACTCACCTGCAGGCACTTGCTTTTTGGCTTCAGCCAACTCGTCGGCATGCAAAAACTGCGTATGGGCTGGCGCACGCTTAGTACGTGACCACTCCTCAAGCATGTCGTATTTCATCTCTTCAGTAATCATAGAGACTTTTTCTTCTGAAGCAACGTCATCATAGGTCAGCTCTAAACGATGACCATTAGGATCAAAGAAATAGATAGAATGGAAGATACCGTGATTGGTGACACCGACAATATCGATACCAGCAGATTCTAGCTGCTCTTTAGCAGCCATTAATGCGTCACGATCTTTTACTTTGAGCGCCAAGTGCTGTACCCAGTTTGGGGTATTGGGATCAAAGCCCATTTCGGGCTGATTGGGCACTTCAAAAAATGCCAATACATTACCGTTACCAGCATCTAAAAAGATGTGCATATAAGGATCAAAAGCATGGGTTGAGGGCACATGGTCTTCAGCAAATGCCAAGATAAAATCCATGTTTAAGTGTTTTTTGTACCACTCAACGGTCTCTTTAGCATCTTTGCAGCGGTAAGCCACATGGTGGATTTTTTCTATTTTAAAGCTCATATCAATATCCTTTTGATAGGGCGTAAAACCTTGGGTTAATTCTAAAATTACTATAACGGACAGCTCTCTAGCCTAAATCACGAAGCTATCTTGATGAACAGTAGTCGCCAATGGTCTTACGCCTATTTTTATGAAAATTTATGCGTCAAAATTAAAATCTAACGCAGGCAGAACCTTGCCGCGCACTTCACCAAAGCCGACACGAATGCCGTCTTTTTCGCTATAGCCTTTCATAATGACGGTATCACCATCTTCGATAAAGGTACGGGTTTCACCGCCTTCAAGCGTTACAGGCTTAGTGGCGTTCCAAGCAATCTCAAGCATAGATCCATAAGATTCTGGCGTAGGTCCTGAGATGGTGCCTGACCCCATCATATCGCCTACTTCTACTTTACAGCCTGCAATAGTATGGTGCGTCAGCTGCTGTGCCATCGACCAGTACATATATTTAAAGTTGGTCTCGCCAACGACAGTAGCGGTATCTGCACTTTCAGGAAGTATCGCTACTGACAGATTGATATCGAAGCTGCTTTCAGGTTTTTTCTCGCGTAGATAAGCCAGAGGCTGTGGGTCTTGAGTAGGCAGCTCAGCTTTGAAAGGTGCTAGCGCATCCATAGTGACAATCCAAGGAGAAATCTCGGAAGCGAAGGTTTTGGCATTAAACGGACCTAATGGCACATACTCCCACTTCTGAATATCACGGGCTGACCAATCATTAAATAGCACCATACCAAAGATGTGATCCCAAGCATTTTCAATCGCAATAGGCTCACCGATCTTGTTAGGTTTACCAACAATAAAAGCCATCTCCAGCTCAAAATCAAGACGCTTACAAGCTGAGAAAATAGGACGCTCGCTATCATTCGGCTTGAGCTGACCAGATGGACGTACGATGTCTGCTTCACCACTGACAAAGACAGTGCTGGCACGACCATTGTACCCAACAGGCATCTCAGTCCAGTTAGGCAACAAAGCGTTATTGGGATCACGGAACATAGTACCGACGTTGGTAGCATGCTCTTTAGAAGAGTAAAAATCGGTATAACCAGGAACATGAACCGGTAGGTGCATGGTGACATCCGCTTGCTTAAATAACGCTGCGCTTTGTAGCTCTTGGTTATCACGCAATGTCTCGTTATCAGCAGACAGCAATGTTTGAATGGTGCTACGTGCCTGAGTCCAATTATCTCGACCAGATTCGATAAAAGCGTTTAAGGTCGGCTGGTCAAAGTAGCTGCCACCTTCAAGCTTTAGCAATCCTTTTTCCTCAAGCACAGAGAGATCTACAACGTGATCACCAATGGCAACACCAGCTCGGCGCTTGCCCTCAGCAGTGTCGCTAAAAACACCATAAGGTAGGTTATGAATAGAAAAGTCAGAATCGCTAGCGATATCGATAAATGATGTGAGATTTTTGTCAATCATTGACATAGATGGCTCCTTGCGGTGATGTTAGTTTATTTCTACCAGTGAGTTTACGTATAAGATAACGCATTTCTTATAATGTAATTTACATTTGTTCATTTTGCAAGTAGTTTCTATATTTTATGAGCAAGTAAGAGGTCTAATAACATCGAAGCATCTTTCCCCTAACTTGTATAGCTACTACTAGTGAAATGAATAACTGCTACTAGACTATATCGATTTCTTGAGTTGACCACACTTAGTGTTAATAGGTAGTATTGTTATTTGTTAATAGGAGATTTTGTTAAATACAACATAAAACAAAAAAAGAGTTACCAGATAAATCCAGTAACTCTTTTATTATTACCATCTTTCTATCAATAACGTAAGGTATCAACCACTGCTAACATGGCTATTAACGAGGCCTCCCCTAATTTAACAGAACGTTCTGGTGACCAGCCCGTATCCATATCAGGTAGATTATCATTATCTTTGAATGGCATCTCTAAAGTATTGGCTAGGCAATCAAAGCGTTCAGCCACCCAATTAGTGGCCACCGTCATATTTGCTGTACCTGGCGCATCAATGTCATAACCAAATTCAGACTGAAAATCAGCACTGGCTAGCTTTAGTACGTCTGAAAATCTATCACGTAGATTTGCAAGGCGGTCATTATAACTAGGCGTCCCTTGAGAGCCGGCAAGGAACACATAAGGCAATGCTTCATCACCGTGCACATCATAAAACAGGTCAACGCCCGTCTCTTCCATTTTATTGATCACATGAAACACTTCAGGGCTTTTCTCTAAACTTGGATTTAACCATTCGCGGTTTAGGTTAGTACCGACAGCGTTGGTACGCAGGTGTCCGCGCACACTACCATCAGGGTTCATATTTGGCACAATATAGAAGTTCGCTTTCTCTAATAACAACTTAGCCGTGGCGTTATCGCTGTCTAATAAGCTATATAATAATCCCTCGATTAACCATTCAGCCATCGTCTCACCAGGATGCTGACGCGCAGTGATCCAAATATTGCGCTTATTCGCAGCACTATTACTATCACCAATTTTAACCAAGGTTAAGTCGCGCTTATCAAGCGTTTCTCCTAGATGCTCTAAAGAGACTAGCGGATGCATTTGTACAGCAGCCAATAAATCTTGATGACGCTCATAACTATAAGGGGCAAAATACGCAATTTGTATGCTTTCACATTCTAGCTCTGCCACGATGGTCAACTTACCATCTTTATAAGTGGTTGGCAGACGAAACCAATACTCCCGATCGTATGAGGCAACCGCTTGGTAACCCTCCCAGCCTTTAACGTAGGACGCCTCCCCTGCATTAATAATATTGAGAATATACTGCTCGCCAACCTGACCTGTTAGACGAAAGTTAAACCACTGGAAAAACGCTTCACCAACATCTGGACGAATAGCCAATTGAATGTCTTTTTTGTCTTTTAAACTGATAACATCAATATTACCTGCATCGAAATTAGCAGTAATATGCATAACCTTTCCTTAATTTGTTTTTATCGTTGTGTTTCTTAAATTATGTTGAAGTATAAGAAAGTATAAGACTTATCTTACCCCAAAGTGGCCATACCGTTTCCATGAGCTCAGAATCAATCATGCTGTGCATTCCAAGCACTTATTCCTCCAAGATAGATGTCTAGCTTATCAAACCCTCGACTAGTGAGCCATCCTGCTGCCACCGTTGACCGTTCGCCACTAGCGCACATTAAAGTGTAGTGGCGGTTTTTGTCAAGTTCACGCCAGCGCTCATTAAGATGCCCGACATAGATATGCTGCGACTCTGCGATCGCATCAGATGCGCGCTCGTCGGTGTCACGGACATCAAGTAATGTCCAATTGTCAGCATCGCCTGCGAGACGACTTTTAACCTCAGCCGTGTCAATCATTGGAGTTTTTTGCATCTCCTCACCTTTTTTAGCAGCAGAGACTATCCCAACATAACCACCCTCGACATTATCGAAGGCGATTCTCATTAAGTGCTTCATAGCGATGGCAAGCTGCTCTTCATCAGAGGCAATTAGCGCTAAGCTCTCCCCTTCATGGATATACCATCCAGCAAAAGCAGAAATCATGTCTACAGGCAAGCTCATTGAGCCAGGCAGGTGACCGGAAGCATAAGCCATCGGTTCACGGATATCAATGAGATGATCAGCATTGCAGTTTTTGAGCTGTTGAAGCGATAGATTGCGCGGGCGAATAACAGATGGAGGCGCTTCACTGCCTTCCATATTGAGTCGCTCCATTAAGCGAAAGTATGGCGGCTGATAATGGTTTTCGCTGACTTTGAAATGAATAAATTCATCGCGATCCATAATCTGTAAGCGTGGGTTGTTCAACCTTTCGTGACCAACTGTAGAGAACTCACGTTCTGCCATACCTGAGCCGCAAACAGAACCAGCACCGTGAGCAGGATAAATAATCGCCTGATCTCCCAAAGCTAGTATTTTTTGTAGCGAGTCATAAAGCAGACCTGCGACCTCCTCACGCCTGTCAGGATAAAAGTCAGTACGACCAACATCACCAACAAACAAAGCATCACCGGTAAAAACCCCAACAGCTTCTTCTGGATAAGCAGCGTCGAATAAAGCATATGCTAAATGATCGTCGGTATGTCCAGGCGTCTCTAACACGCGAATCTCAAGTTGACCAATGCTAAAGCAGTCGCCGTCGTACACTGTTTGAGCATAGACGATGGGCTGCTCTGGATTTGGTCCATGTAGTACGCTTGCTCCCGTCATCTCTGCCAATATCGGCGCACCAGAAACCAAGTCTTCGTTGCGGTGCGTCTCAAAGATATGAGTGATCTCAAGTCCTGCCGCGCGGGCTTTGTCTACGTAGATGGCACAGTCGCGGCGTGGATCAATCACCGCCGCTTTCCCGCCTGACCCCACTAGATAAGACGGGTGCGAAAGCCCAGGTGTTATAATTTTCTCTAACAACATAATCGCCTCCTTTTTTGGAATAATAATCGAGCGAATATTCACAGCAGTAGAATGCTCACAGTCAACAGATCTTCACAGTGCTCTATTAATTTCTAAAAATTAGCATAGACCAGCAATGACTATCAATCGATAACAACATATATATACATAGCCGTTGTTAGATGGTTTCATTGTATTACTGGACTTCACTGACGACCAACTTATGAGCCACAGATAGACTACTACTAGTAGTAGAATCTAGAAAAACAATAGACAATATTCTGAGATAACCTATCAACGCTCTTACCTGTTAATAGCTTATCTTTCAATAACTTATCATCCACAATTTACGAAATATGAACAAAAGACATACTAGCTTGCTAATGTAAAATTAATATTGAATACTAATATTCTGTTAAGAATTATTTACTAGTGTGTAGCGCTTATTGAGGCTTTCTTAAGTATCCAATGTTCGCTATTATGAATGATTCTTGTATCCCAACAACACTAGATCCCTTAAACCATAATCAAAAAATCAAAGGAAGATAATGATGTCTAATTTTAATGTTGACCAAGTAAAAGCCGAAGGTAGTGACAAGCTCATCACCCCTGACAATACTGTTTTTATGTTCATTGACCAACAACCGCAGATGTATTTCGGTCTACAAAGCCATGATGCAAATGCTGTCATGAATGCCATCCAAGGCTTAGCCAAAACCGCAAAAATTTGGGACATCCCTTCAATTCTAACGACGTTGACCACTGATGATTTCACCGGTGAAATTCCTCAGCAGCAAAAAAGAGTATTTGAAGACCATACTCCAATTGACAGAACTGGTCTCAATGCTTGGGAAGATCAGCGCGTCGTTGATGAAGTCAAAAAAACAGGTCGCAAAAAGATCATCATATCAGGTCTGTGGACTGAAATCTGTGTCCTATTACCAGCCATATCGGCCGCAGATCAGGGCTATGATGTTTATGTGGTTACCGATGCATGTGGCGGCGCGAGTAAGGAAGCCCACGACATGGCAATCATCCGTATGGTAGAGGCAGGCGTTACACCTGTGACTTGGATTCAGGTCTTGTGTGAATTACAACGCGACTGGGCACGTGAAGAGACTTATGATGATGTCATGAATATCGTTAAAGAGTACGGCGGCGCTTACGGTGTTGGTGTACAGTACTACTACAATCCACCAAAAAACATCGTCAACAATGTGTAACTTACAAACTTTGAGCGTAGAGAATTAAAAATTGAGAGTTTGGATCAATAAAAATAATTAGCTCTAAAACTATCTCTCAGTTTGAAAGATTGAATACAAAAACGCCATGCTTGAAGTATGGCGTTTTTTAAATGCTGTTGCTTATGCAATCACAGTAATGGCCTCAGGCTGTTCGAGTCTTGACTGGTTGACTGTATTTAGACGTGACTTCGCTTACCTCAGCACACCCTAGTCATAAGTGAATAAAATAGAGGGTAACACTGAACATTTATGCTGTATTTTCAGCCCATGCATTTTGATAAAAACAAGATACAATCAAACAAAAGTTTTTTATTATTTATTTGAATTATTACAAATATTATGGATTTATTATTATACCGTCATAAACCTACCCTTCATCATTTAATATAATATCCTTCACACAAAGTCATACTTACCTATCTATAACCGTTCATACATCAATAGACACCTCTCTTCAGGTAGCAGTAGTAGTCATATTGCAATCAAATAACGTTATCACTACAATAGTGTAACATCCTTACAAAACAGATTTAAAAAAATAAAATTCTAAACTAAACTTCAGTTGTCCACTATTTGTTAGTGTGCTTATTAACTCATTCATATATGTAATGACAAAATAAAAGCTAACAACAGACCAAAGTTATTACTTATATTAAAATAAGGTGAAAAAAATGAGTTATACATCTTCAGTAAAAGTTAAAGACAGCCTACCTTCTGATTCAGCGAAAGAGATTTACGGATTAGCAGATTTATATAGAGGTGAAACAGAAAGCGCTAGAAAAATTGCCTCAGCAGTTGTTGAAGGGCTCATAGATTTCAATTTATTTAGAATGGGTTTGCCAAAATCTTTAGGTGGCTGGGAGGACAATCCTGTAGAAACCTTAAAAGTATATGAGACGCTAGCCAGTGCTGACGCATCAGTTGCCTGGGTAGTTTGGAATAACCATATGTCCTGTACTCTTGGACGCTATTTAGACGAGACTAGTATGAAAGAGGTGTTTAACAATCCCTCTCATGTTTATGCAAACTCAGCACGCCCTGAAGGAGTAGCCACCATTGTACCTGGAGGTTATAGCGTATCTGGTCAATGGACCATCGTATCTGGATGCGAGTTGGCAGATTGGTTTGTTTTACGATGTCTGATTAGCTCACCTGAGTCCCCTGTAACTCTTGACGATCTTGGCCCTGGAGCAAACCTAAAGCTTTTCTTTATCCCAAAAGAAGAAGTTGAGATAGTTGATACATGGAATGTCGGCGGATTAAACGGCACAGGAAGTCATGATGTCGTTGTTAATGATGTCTTCGTAAAAGAAGAGTATGCCGTGAACTTTGGTGGCCAAGCGGGGATCGATAACGCCTATAGCCGTTTACCCGTTGGTTGCATTAATGCTGCTGGTTGCGCTGCAATGGCTTTAGGTGTTTTAAAAGCAACGATGGATGATTTGACTAAAATATGCGTCGAAAATGTGACCCCCGGAAAAAATCCAGATATACGTGACCGTGCCGCAGTGCAAACTACCATAGCAAAAAGTAAGACGTTGCTAGCCTCTAGGCGCTCACAATTACATGATAGTGTTACAGCTCTATGGGAAGTTTCACAGAATAACGATAACTTCACCGACGTGCAGCTTGCCGATGTCTGGGCGGCAGCTTGTGAAGCAGCAAGAGAAGCAAGAGCGATGACTTCTGAGATTTATTCTGTTGCAGGCATCTCTTCTGTATACAAAATCTTTAAGATTGAAAAAAGACATAGAGATATTCATGCAATACTACAACATGGTATTATTCAGCCACACTGGTTGAGTCAAGCAGGTATGGCTTATGTTGGACTAAAACCAACTGCGCCAATGTTTAGAACTTAAACATATTCTCTCTTCCGTTATTCAGTAAAACAATTCTTATTTATCTCCCTAATACATCCAACATCATGCGCAGAATAAGATGTTGGATGCTTATAACCTAACTTTAATTGATCATCATGTTTTTTACCTACTATCAAGTCGGTAAAATCATCTTCACCACCAATCCTTGAATACCATCTTGTCTATTATCGACACTGATCTGACCGTTATGCGCCATGACCACCGCATGGACGATCGCCAATCCCAGCCCATAGCCACCTGTTTCACGATGACGCGCAGAATCAAGTCGCACAAACGGCTGAAAAATACGCTCTAAATCCTTATCCACTATCCCGCCGCCCTCGTCTGTTACGCTGATTTGAATAGCAGGTATCTTGTTATCCATCTGTACTTTTATCATCTCTACCGTCACTATTGAGTCAGCTGCAGTATGCATAAAAGCATTGCGAATGACGTTCTCAAGCGCACTATGCAACTGCTCTTGATTGCCTTGCACTGCCCAAGGAGTGTCTGGAGCAGTGGTTGATGAATCTCCTAATAAAGAGAGTGAAGCGTCAGGTGTCTGCCATTGCCAGCGCACGTTTTTATGTTGAAACTCAAAGCAGACGTCTTTGCCAATCTCACTAATAATCTCAGAGAGATCTACCGCTTCGCTTTCTAAGTTGTCGATCGTGTATTGCTGCATTTGTAGAGATTGAATATGAATGATGTGTTCAATCAGCTCGTTCATCCGCGCAGACTCCTTATCGATGCGATCTAAATAGCGACTGGCATACGGCGCAAAGTCTCGAGTCAGCTCAGTCGCAACGTCGAGACGAGCAAGTGGCGAGCGTAGCTCATGCGAGATATCACTTAACATCTGCTTGCGTGCCAGCTCACTATCAGCCAGTCGCGTTGACAGCGTTGCCACATCTTTTGCAAGCAACCCTAGCTCATCATCCCCAAGCTTAGATAGATTTGGATTGGCCTGATAGTTTCCATCAATCAGTTGCCGCACAGTATGCTGCACATTGCGCATACGCCCAATCATCGTACGGCTCAGCCAAAAGCTGACCAAAGTACTGAATAAAATGATCAGGATGAGTCGCACTATAAAGTTACCGCGTTGCAGCGCTACAACTTCAGAAAATGGTAGGTTTGGACGTATTTGTAAGATAACGCTCGTGCCATCTGGCAAAGTCACCACAGTATCTGCCAGCTCAGGACGATCATTGATATTAATCATCGTATTTGCCATGTCAGTATCGTTTATAGCAGCCTCAGGACTCATAGGGGTTTGAGGTAGCCTAGTCGCTGCAGAAGGCATCGATGGCATTCTTTGTCTATGCTGCTGCATGCGACCATATCTGGGAAAAAGGACCACTCCTTGTTCATCATATATGCTTATCTGCTGCATAAAACGACGGTCTTGCTGG
Organism: Psychrobacter sp. H8-1; assembly: GCF_904846575.1. Lineage (NCBI taxonomy): Bacteria > Pseudomonadati > Pseudomonadota > Gammaproteobacteria > Moraxellales > Moraxellaceae > Psychrobacter > Psychrobacter sp. H8-1. Next base: position 1,361,300 of record NZ_CAJHBG010000001.1, on the reverse strand, counting down.
TACAACTGTCTAACCAGAGGTATCTCACCGACTTCTAATGCGGCCACTAGTAACTCACGTTTGGCTAATAACTGCTCAACCTGCAATTCCATTCGAGCATTTAGCGCCCTCTCATTGAGCCAACGCTCGATTAAAACCGATGAGATAGCAGTAAATATTATCGTCAACAATAGGCTGAAAAACAGTCGCCAAAATAGCGTCATTCGACCTTTAAACATAGGTGGCTTTTTCATTGATGCGTCCATCATTACAGTACCAGCTGATAGCCTTTACCACGAATCGCTTTGATAGGCTCATCATGAAAAGGTTGTAGTTTTTTGCGCAGGCGCGAGACATGCACATCAAGGCTACGATCAAATGGCTGCAACTCGCGCTGCAAGACATTCTCTGACAACGATGACTTACTCACCACTTCCCCTTTTTGTCTTAATAAAGCCACTAATAAATCAAACTCGGTGCCGGTGACATGTAAATCTATCCCATCTATCTGGCAGAGACGTTGGGTTTGATCAAGGTGCAAGCGGCTATCTGGTAGCAGTGTATGCTCTGAGTGCACAGCGTTGGTACGTTTGATAACGGCATTGATGCGTGCCAGCAGCTCGCGTGGGTTGCACGGTTTGGTAATATAATCATCAGCACCAAGCTCTAAGCCGATAATCCGATCAATCTCCTCGCCCTTTGCCGTCAGCATAATGACTGGAATATCACTGATGGTCGGCAGTTGCCGTAGCACACTTAACCCATCAATTTTTGGCATCATGATATCGAGCACCAATAAGTCATAAGCTGAACTGGCAGAAGCATCATTGCTCACCGCTTTGAGCTGCTGTAAGACTGCCTCTCCATCATGGACACAGTCGCATTGAACACCATGATTATGCAGATATTCTTGTAACAACTGAGTCAACTCTTCATCATCATCGCCTAGCAATATTCTTGCCATGCCCATCTCCTCACAGGTTAATAGTGTTATTACCCATAATATCAGGCAAGTACCTATCAATGCGCTATCTGCGCCACAAACGTTACCTTTCTTAATACTTCATAAATGTTCGCAACCTTTAACTGTCGTAAGATAGGTTCTATCAGCAGCAGGTGCTACGTTTAAGTTAAATACTATATTTGCGTAGTACTGGTCAGATTTACTCATGGCCCTGTCGAAACTAAAATTTTGAAAAAACCTATTCATTAACCAAGTCAAACAAAGGATTTATTATGAAAAAATTATTAATGGGCTCAGCATTAGCACTCTCTAGCGTATTTGCCGTAAGCGCTTGTACCAGTGTCGGGGCAACGACGGATACGTCACCCACCACCAACGTGCAAAAAAACTATAAAGCAGGTATGAAACAAGGCATGCACAAAGGCGACATGAAAAACCCAATGTCACAACTCAACCTGACAGCAGCACAGCAAACAAAAATAGCTGCTATTAGACAAAACAACCGTGGCGACCGTATGCAAAATCATAGCGCAGTTATGGATATATTAACTGCCGAGCAGCGGGCGCAGCTTGAAACATTAAAGTCGCAAAGACAAGCCGAAGGGCGTCGTGGCTCAAATCAAAAAGGGCGTAAGAACAGCCCACTATCAGAGCTCAATCTAACAGCAGCGCAGCAGGCAAAAATACAAGCCATCAGACAAAGCAACTCTGGTAATCGTATGCAAAATCATAGTGCGATCATGGAAGTCCTAACGGCTGAGCAACGCACCAAGCTTGAAGCGTTAAAAGCAGAAAGACAAGCAAAAGGACGCCAAGGATCTAACAAAGGTCAAGGTAAGCTCGTAAATCAATAAGACTAACACGCAGTTAACTGTCAAATTGATACATATATCGCTCATCTAGATCTCAGCTAATAAAAAAGCGCATCGAATAATCGGTGCGCTTTGTTGCTTTCAATGATGACACAGTTTTATCAAGCTTAACTTATGTAGCTTTAACCAACCTTTAATCAATCGAACCAAACCGCTCTTCCAACAGCGGCATGACACTAAACATCATCTTACCCATCGTAGTACCCTTGCCATCACGATAGTACTGGATAAGCTCGCTACCATATTTGCGCAAGTCAATACTATTACTCGCGTTCGGGATCTGCACATCGGCTGCTAAATTAGGGAATGCCATATCCTGCGTGCGCAAAGGCGAATACTGCTGCAGAATATCGATGACGATACCTTTATCTGACTTGTTGCGTACTGACTGAGTCTGGCTTGGAAATTCGCTGCGTATATGCTGCCATTTAATCTGCCCACGTTTATCGAGACCGTACAGCTCTTGTATGGCTAAGTCCTCGCTTAGACTGCCTTTTGGAATGACATCTGTCGGGCTACTGCCGTTATCAATCATGCTTTTTATCAACGCTAGCGCCTGTTGTACCATGGCTTTACTGGTCAATTGAGTGTTTTTAGAATCAGTGATATTTTCTGCCTGCTCATGCATACCCTTATCTTTAATCAGCTCAGGATACTGCTTGGTAATACGATCGTAAAAGAGGCGCATATAATCTTGATAAAACTGCTCATAATCCTCCGTGCTTTGGACACGGCTAATCACTTGAGTACTCGCTAGCATTGCTGGCAGTTGATGCTCAGGCATTTTGGGAGTAAGCGAGGCTAAGGTATTAGGCGCTACATAATTGAACTGGTTAACAGGAGCGCGCTCATAAGTAAGATCTAACGCTTCAAAATGGGCTTTTATCACCTCGCCACCAAAACCTTTGGGCAGCGTACCATCATCCATGGCTATTTTTAGCCACTTATTTCTCCACTTAGTACCCAGCTTATCGTCTAACAGCTCTGAATTTAGCATAGCAAAGTTATCTGCCCATAGATAAATATTGCCATTTTTAAAATCGATATAGATAGGCTGATTGATACTGCTTTGATGATTACGTACTTGATATTGCACACTGGCGAGCATGGTAGCCTTGCCAGCCATGGGCTGATAAAACCCTTGCGCATTAATAGACAACGGCTTTAGTAAATAAGCATCCAACAGCTGAGCTTTTTTGATATCTTGTGGCGTTGATTTGTCGTCATAATTGTCAAACAGCTGCTGATAATAGGGTGAAACGGTATTTTCTTCGACGTTGCTGCTCTTAATGGCGTTACTCTTAATGGTTCTTGTCTCAACAAGACTATCTCCTTCACCTCCATATTCTTCCTCTATGGCAGTCAGCAATTTACGATTACTATCTTCGTTAGCTTCGTTAGCATTATCGCTGTTTTGTGACGTATGATCAGAGCCGTAACCGTAATCAGAACTGTCATCATAGTCAGCGTTATAGCGACTATTGTACTTATTGTCTTCCCATGCTTGATAAGCATCTGAACATGCCAGATAAGATTGTTTGATGGCGCTACGCTGAGCATCATACTCTGTCGCTAATACTTCCTTATCTTGTGCTTCAGCTTGCTCTAATAATGCAGCATAGGCCTTGTCATGAGTATCTTCACAGTGCGCTTCGACATAATCTGACACGGCCAGTTGCTGACTATCCACATCGGTGAATTGCTGATCATTACTGACTTCAAGATTGCTATGGTAGCTAAAAGACTGGCGGCGCTGTTTTTGTAATGCGCTTGCCAATGCTGTTTTGGCAGCCGCTGGTGTCTGCTTTGTAGCCAGCGTATTGCTTTGAGCCAGACTGGTCGATTGGCAGCCAGTAGCTAATATAGCCCCAGACAAAACGCTACCAATCAATAAAACCTTATGTTTTGTAATCGTAAAATGCAAAGGTGACGTTACAGAGCGAGAGTCGGTTTTCATGTTTATTCCTTAAAATCATTATCCTGAATATGAGCAAATAGTGTTAATTAATATCGAAGTTGCTGCTTAGACATCAAAATTTATTTTCTTCAGCGACGTCATACTCAAGATCATCCTCAGCATCGGTAATATTATATGGTGTGTCGTAATCGCTCATGTAGCTGTCATCGTTATAATCATAGTCATAACGCGCATAACGTGCCGCTCTCAGTCTCTCTTTGTGTTGGCGTTGTTTTGCAATCCAAGCATTACCATCGATAGCAGGCGTAGCATTCGCGCCAAAAGACTCTACTAATAAGGGGGTTAACGCATGTTTATTGAAGCTGGCTTTATCGTAGCGTATTTGGTTAACGACTGTCGTTGTAGAGCCCATCAAATCCCCACCGATGTTCATGCGCTGCTGCTTGGCAAGGAGACGATCTGAGCTGTCCAAGTAATAATAATTAATCTGGTTAAACGAGATAGGAGCAATGGCTTCGATGAGCTGTAATAGTGCGCCCACATCGGCACTTTGATAGCCTTTATTGTACAGCTGCAACTTATCAAGCGCAGTTTTAAGTTTTGCACCATCAGGATATTTCTCTGGATTGGTATCGACATACTCTTGTAAAGATTGCGTCATGTATTTGAGCACTTTGCCAATCATCTCACCAGTTTGTTGGCTACCAAAATATACCTTTACCGCTTTAGAAGCGCCTACCTGCTTGGCAAATTGATCACCGCGTATGTCTACCGCGCTAAAGTGCTCTGGTGCCAGCTCTGACATACTGTCCTGTAAGGCGGCAATGGCGGCATCATAGATCACTGCTGAGGGTAGCTGCGAGGCAATGCTCTCAGGTAAGCCAAAATTTACGGTATGCGAGGTCATCTGCGCAGGCAGTGGTGTATTATCAGGGTTGGCAAGCGCCACAATAGGCATGATTGCCGAAGGGTCAACAGTGATGCTACTGTTAGCAAAATCAAAGGCCAAAGGTATCTGCACCGATGAGCTAATCGTCGGTGTGACATAGTCATAGCTATAGACACTTTGTAGTTGCTTTTGCTTAGGCTTGTATTGGCTGACACTGTTAAAAGTCAAATTTTGATACTGATAGGCATTCGATGCTGCTACCTGCTCTGGGGTGCGATGGATCATGCTAAGTAGTTGACCTACCATGCCCAATGATGATGAAGGTGGAAACTCATTTTCTGCGCTAGCAGTCTCTTTTTGCTGCTTAGCCGTTTGCATGGCTTCGTAGTTTTTTAACAGTTTTCTGGGCTGCAAATCTGACATTTTTGAGAGCAAACTATTATCTGCATCACGACTATAATCATCTTCTAGGCTATCTCCATACCGATCATAACCATACTCATCGTAGCCATCAGGATCATAACCTTCTTCGTCATAGCCGTACCAGTCATAGCCGTCTCTATCATAGCCATTCTGATCGAAACCGTCCTCATCATAGCCATATTCATCGTATTCTATAGCAGCCGATTCGTATGCCTCCTCTTCTACGACGACCACTTCATCCGCGGCATCAACATAAGCGTCATAGTCATAAGCTTCCTCTGCTTCTGCTGCGGCTTCTTCTACAGCATCATACTCGCCGTATTCATCATAGCCTTCATAGTCCGAATCATAGTTGTCTGAGGCTGCCTCTTTATAAGCATAGGTTTCAATAATCGTTCTGAGTAAACTGCTAGAGCCCGCATCGATACTGTCTGGATGAATAAAAGGCACCGCTTGATAATTGGCTTGTGCCACTGCCACATGCTCTGTGGCTAAGTGCTGACGAATAGCGGTCAGCAGGCGCAATTTGGCTTGATTTTCAGTATTGGGATATTGGCTTTGGTCAAATAACTGCGCATAATGTTCGGACTTCGCATTTAAGCTTGCGTTAAACGCTCGGCCTTGTGCTTGGCTTTGCGCAGTATTTGCGCTATTAAAATCAATTAAGGATCCTGACACGCTAGCAGACTGAGATACGGTCGGATTTGATTGACAGCCTGATAGCACCATAGAAGCGCTACCTAGCAATAGCGCGCATCCTGCTAAAGATGGCCATTTATGCCTATGGTTTGTATCATTTATGGATAAACGATTAGATACTGAATGAGCACTGTACTTTTGATCATGGTTGCTAACGTGGTGTGATGGCATAAAGATCCCATTATTTAGACGGATGGACATTTGTAGATAAGCTATGGTTATTATTTATAACACAAAAGATTACAAATTAGTAAGTAATGAGTTGCCTCTAATTAAAAAACTGCTTTGACGAGGATATGATAAGATTCATATTACCTTTAAAACCATTACCTGAGCCAAGCTAATCACCATGTCCGTCTATCAATTAAAGACTCAATTTCAAGATAAGCTGCGCCCTATCAGTGACCAATTGGTAGATATGGGTGTGACTGCCAATCAAGTCACCATTAGTGCCATCGTACTAAGTGCTAGCACGGCTTACGTCATTGCGACGCTTGATACACAATCAAGTACTGTCAATAACGCAACAGATAAGGATTTAAAAGAGTCAAAGTCTGCAAAACCATCCATATATAAAAGCCAGAAACATAACAGCCATCAAGTTTGGTGGCTATTACCTATTTCCTTGTTTGTACGCATGGCGTTAAATGCTATAGACGGCATGATGGCACGCGAGCACAACCAAGCCTCTAGGCTTGGCGCTGTGCTCAATGAAGTGGGTGATATCGTCTCAGATGACCTTCTTATAGCCAGCTTAGCGCCACATCTGCCCACACAAAGTCGCCATGGCAGCCATCACCTAGGACTCATTATTGCTCTAAGCACGCTTACTGAACTGATTGCCATTGCCGCCAATATAACGACAAAACAACGCGCGAATCACGGACCTTTGGGTAAAAGTGACCGAGCATTAGAATTGGGTATTATCGGGGCAGTCATAGGCTCTGGCATTACGCAGCGTTATCCAAATAGCGGCTATATGCATACCATCCGTCCATTATTGTGGCTCAATGAGCTACTACTATTAAAAACTACTGCCAATCGCTTAACTTTTATTGCTAGCCATTATTTTGCGCAATGGCATCCTGCACCAGCTCTAAAATCAGTTACCAAGCAAACCTCCCTAAATATTGACAGGCTAATAACAATATCAACATCTAACACCAAGCCTGATATAAAATCTCGCATACCTATTAATATCAACAACACTCATAAAAACACCACTGCATCTGCTTTGCAACCGCATAGCTTACAAGGACGTATCAATATGCAACCATCCAACACCAAATCAAATGCTCATAAAAATACAAACATAACCAAATCAAACGCTAGTACCACCTCTAAAACTTCGGCTAATGGTAAAGCCATGCCTATGATCGCTGAGCAAAGCTGCTTTAATGCTTATGATGGCACAGCGATTTATTATCGTTATTGGTTGACCATGCCATTGGCGGATATTGCAGACCACGCCAAGCCAAATAAAAAGCGACAAGTCATTCTATTGCACCGTGGTCATGAGCATTCAGGGCGCTTAACTGAGCTGGCTGAACGCTTTGTGCAAGCAGGCTATCAAGTATTTGCTTGGGATGCGCGCGGCAATGGACGCTCTGGCGGTATCAAAGACCACGCCGATAGTGTCACCGAGCTTGAGCGTGACCTCAATGATTTTGTGAACTTAGTCATCAGGCAGACGGGTATCGCGATTGAAGATACATTGATAGTCGCTAGTAGCATCGGCGCGGTATTAGCTGCTGCTTGGGTACACGACTATGCGCCAACCATCCGCGGTATGATACTGGGCACGCCAGCGCTGAGTATTCGCCTATATATACCCTTGGCAATACCTGCCTTGAAGGTTGCCCGCAAGTTTGGCCTTATGTCACGCGTCTCAAGCTATGTCAAAGCCCAAGTGCTCACCCATGATAAAGAAGCACAAGCCGCCTACAACGCCGATCCATTGATATCAGGTTCTATCTCTAGCGACTTATTGATAGATACCCATGCCACTGGTCAAAGGCTACTAGATGATGCCAGCGCTATCACCACACCTACCTTTATACTGTGCGCAGGTAAAGACTACGTCGTGGACAAGCAAGCTGAGCGCACCTTTTATGAGCAGCTGAGCTCGCAGAATAAACGTTGGCAGCTATATCCTGACAGTTTTCACGCCATTTTTCATGAGACCCATAAAGCGGATGTTTTTACGGATTGTATTGATTTCGCAGACAGTCTATTTGCACAGCCTGTTACGACGCCAGACTTAACCTATGCGCATATGGGCAGCGCCAGTAAAGATAAAGTCGACCGCCTAGCGATCAAACCATTTAATCCAAGCTTTGCCTTGACTCGCTTTGCCATGCAAAAATTCGGTCACGTCAGCGATGCTATTGCTACTGGGCTTGAACACGGATTTGACTCTGGCAGCTCCTTAGACAAAGTTTATGCCAACACGCCTAAAGGTAAAAACGCCTTTGGTAAAGCCGTTGATAAGTTTTATCTGAGCAACATTGGCTGGCAAGGGATTCGTATTCGCCGTCAGCATATATTAGAGCTAGCGCGCATGGCTATCCATAGTAAGCAGGATAAACAGCATGAGCAGCCAGCAATAGCAAAATCTGCTGAACAGGCAGTACGGGTTCTAGATATCGCCAGTGGTAATGGTTATTACGTGTTTGACTTGCTTGCTGAATACGAGCAATTAAACGCCGAGCTTAGAGATTATGATGCGCATAATGTGCAAGTGCTCAGTGACAAGGCCGCAAGGCTTGGCTTTGATGAGCGCGTTATCGCTGTGAAGAAAGATGCTTTTGACGCAGATAGTTATCGTGACAATTATTTAAAAAATAGCGATTCAAGAAATAGCGTTGAAAACAATAGCATTGAAAACAACAGCTTTGATATCGCCATTGCCTCTGGTGTCTTTGAGTTATTCTCAGATAATGATTTAGTGAGTACTGCTTTAAAGGGTATAAACGACAGTTTGGCGCCGGGAGGTTATTTGCTTTATACCAATCAGCCTTGGCATCCTGAGCAAGAATTCATCAGTAAAACCCTCAACAACCATCGTGGCAGCAGCTGGGTGATGCGCTGTCGCTCACAAGCAGAGATGGATCAACTGGTCACGCAAGCAGGCTTTAAAAAGCTAGACATGCGCATTGACCGCTTCGGTATTTTTACCGTCTCCCTCGCTATTAAAGCCACTTGATAAAATGACAGATTCCTTTCTTCATCCTTATGCGCGCGTTCAGCTGTTTTCTGGTGGTGGCGCGCGCTTTGGTTACTACCTTGGTAGTTATGCGGCATTATGCGCTCATGACTTAAAGCCTGACCTGATACTCGCGACCTGTGGTGGTAGTCTATCTGCGCTATTGATAGACATCACCTCAGACCCACAGCAGCTTAAAGCATTAGCAGAGAGTAAGACCTTATATCAGGTGGTGCAATCTATTCAGGCACGCCAACATTACCGCTCATCAGTAGATCTATTTGCAAAAATCAGTAGTACATCAAAACCGCGCTACTTTTACCATGCTTTAAAGCGTTGGGGTCTTATGCAAAGATCTGCGCTGCTCGGCACTATCCACAGCCGTGAGACATCTGACGATCTGTTATCAGAATTGAATCGCCTTGCTATGTTCGAAATCGATAATGATGACTATTGGCTTGATGAGCTTATCAAGCTAAAAGGGCCTTCAATCTCAACTAACGCCCTAGCTAATTTCAAACCTACAGTACCAGATATCGCCATCGTTGCCAGCCGAATAGCGCAGAGCGATATCGACCTACAACCTAAGCAGCAAGCCGTCGCTCGACTACAAGAGTTACTGTTCACCCCGCATAAGCTAGCCTGTCACTTAGAGCAATTATCCTTACACTGCCCTACCCATCATTATGCACCGCAGCGCATTCTCAAAAACACTCATGTCGTTGACCATTGGGATATCAAGCAAGCTGTGAGAGCCTCGATGGCTGATATGTATTATCTGCGGCCAACCCATATCCCAAGCTTAGGCTGGTGTCTTGGTGGCGTGATTAACTTGACGCCCATTGAGCTGGCAGCGCAGTTTGGCAACACTGTATTTGCTGAACACAAATCTCCTTACGATAAGGTACTGGCCGCGCCAGCCATCAAACGTATCTTTGGTTTTGATCCAAACAAGCGCTTAGCAGAAATGCTGGCTTATCCAAGTAATTTATCTAGGACTGCGTCTAACAACGAACGTATTCACTGGTTACCTTTTGCCGACAATGGCAAGGCATTATCGGGTCAGCATGTACGCAAGCGTTTAAACATCTTAAACGGGCGCATAGACTTGATTCATGCAGATTACGATGGCTTCGTACAGCAAATGCAAGCGCAGTGGCAATACGGCTATGAGCGTACGCGTGATTATTTAAAAACCCAACATTAGGTTTTACCTCGAGACTTACTAATCCTATATCCAACAAAGAAAAAATAAAGGGCAAAAGTTGATAAATAGCTTTCTACGATCTGTTATTTTCGTTACTATCTAGGTTAATATTTAAGCTAATATATAAATAAGTATCTAACTTAACACTCTTTAAGACTAGCCTGCTCACTCTTTCACTCGTAAAAAGGAATTTGCGATGCCATATCCATTTTTTCATGCTAATCACGATGCTGCTTACCGTAGGATTAAACCCTCCAAAGTCACCGCCCTAGTTATTAGCAGTATGTTATTGCTGTCTACCTCTGTTCACGCGCTTGAATCAGATGCAAATAGTGCACCTGAAAACAATACCATTAATAACAGCTCACTGAATCTGGATGCGATAAATCTCGCTATCATGACGGATTCGCCCATGGTTTTGACTGAAAACCGGCGTGTGACCCTTGCAGCGCCAAATAGTGCGCTTAGCCCTAGCGTTAGTACCGTTGCAAAAACTGATCAAGCCATTTACTCAGCTGATGCCATTCATCACCCAGTCTGGGCAAAAAGTGGCATGGTCGCCTCTCAAGAAGCGCTAGCGTCAGATATTGGTTTGAAGATTCTAAAAGACGGTGGCAATGCCGTTGATGCTGGCGTCGCTGTTGGCTTTGCTTTGGCCGTGACCCTGCCGCGCGCGGGCAACATTGGCGGCGGCGGTTTTATGATGATTTATGATGCCGAGCAAGGCAAGACAGTAGCGCTCGATTATCGTGAAAAAGCGCCAAGCAGCGCCTCGCGTGATATCTATCTCGATGAGGAAGGCAATGCGGTAAGTGACTTATCTCGCTATCATGGCTTAGCCGTAGGCGTACCGGGAACAGTCGCAGGGCTATTAAAAGCCTTAGAAGATCATGGCACCATGAGCCGCGGGCAAGTGATGGCGCCAGCGATTGCACTGGCTGAAGATGGTATAGAAGTCACTGCTGGCTTGTCGGAGTCGCTCACCGCATTAACCGATCGCCTGCAAAAATGGCCAAGTACCAAAAAGGTGTTTTTTAAACCTGACGGCAGTGCCTATCAGCCTGGTGAACGCCTAAAACAGACAGAGCTTGCGCGCTCACTAAAGTTGATTGCGGCACAAGGTGCTGATGGCTTTTATAAAGGAGAAACAGCGCGTAAGCTTGTCAAAGCTGTCAATGAAGCAGGTGGCAATATGAGCTTGCAGGATTTGGCTGACTATCAAGCCATCGCTCGCGAGCCAGTCAAAGGGGACTATCGTGGTTATGAGATTGTCTCTATGCCGCCGCCCTCCTCTGGCGGAATCCACATCGTGCAGATTTTAAATATCTTGGAAGGCTTTCCGCTGGGTGACCACGGGCAAAATAGCGCCCAAACCATTCACTTGATGGCGGAAGCCATGCAGTTGGCTTATGCCGATCGAGCTGAGTATTTGGGGGATTCGGACTTCATCGATGTGCCTGCCAGCGGTCTCACCTCTCAAGCGTATGCCGATAAGCTGCGAACTTTAATTAATCCAAACCAAGCCACGCCAGCAGCCACAATTAAAGCCAACAATCCACTACCTTACGAGAGCGACCAAACCACGCATTTCTCTATCGTTGATAAAGACGGCAATGCGATAGCCAATACTTATACGCTGAACTTCTCTTACGGCACGGGCCTTGTCGCTGAAGGTACCGGCATTTTACTTAATAACGAGATGGATGACTTTTCTGCCAAGCCTGGCACAGCCAACGCCTATGGTTTAACTGGCGGTGAGGCAAATGCAGTAGAAGCAAATAAACGCCCGCTGTCCTCGATGAGTCCGACGTTGGTATTTAAAGACAGCAAGCCTTATATCGTGACTGGTAGCCCAGGCGGTAGCCGTATTATTACCACCGTCACTCAAATTATCTCCAATGTCATCGACCATGATATGAATATCGCTGAGGCCACTCATGCGCCGCGTATCCATGACCAGTGGCTGCCTGATGAGATTCGCACTGAAAAGGCGTTAAATATTGATACGGTTAAAAAACTTGAATCTATGGGGCATACCGTCAGTCCAAAAGCGACAATGGGCTCAACGCAGTCGATTATGATTACGCCAAACGGTGTCTATGGTTCTTCTGACCCGCGTATCGTTGATGCGGCGGTGGTTGGGTATTGAACCAGAAAGACTTCAATGCCGAAAACCATCACTCCCAAAAACCCTTCTATGCCTCAGCGTATAGAAGGGTTTTTGACGTAACTTTCACGAGCTTTCAATATCACTCAAACCACTTAGTCCAGTATCTAAGAGAGATTAAACCATCCGAACCAGTGGCTGTCTGTGACAAACAATGCTATTATTAACGACCTAATTTAAAACGCCTAAATACGACCAGCAACGTCTTATTTACCTCAAATCAGCAATCTAAATCATTGATAATAATAAATTATTTCTTAGTAGCTTATTCTCCCTTTGATCGTATCAGTAAGAGTCCTCTATGGCATTTGTACACCTTGGCATCCACAGCGAATATTCAATCACCGATTCTATCGTGCGCATAAAGCCGTTAATTAAGGCGGCGGCAGCAGACAATCAACGTGCACTTGCGCTGACCGACCTATCCAACCTTTATGGCACCGTGAAGTTTTATCGTGCCTGCCTAGGCGCTGGTATCAAGCCGATTATCGGTAGCGAAGTCATCATGGATAATGAGGACACGCGTCTGGTGCTACTGGCGATGAACAATGAGGGCTATCAAAACATCACCCGCATTGTCTCACTTGGCTACACTGAAGGACGGGCAGACCCTGACAATCATGGCACCCCAGTCGTCAAGCGCTGTCATATTCTTGAGCATGCCGCTGGTGTGATTGTCTTATTTACGGAAAAGTCAGACGTCGGTCAAGCCCTTGTCAGCTCTATGCCAGAAAAAGCCGATGAGCTTATTTTAGAGTGGCAAGCACAGTTTGACGATCGCTTATACTTCGCCATCAAACGTACCAGTCGTTCTGGCGAAGATGCTTTTATCAAGGCTGCCATTCATGCAGGCGCTAAGCACAGTCTACCTATTATCGCGCACAATGATGTGCGTTTCTTAGAGCAAGAGGACTTTGACGCTCACGAAGCTAGGGTTTGTATCGCAGGGTCTTATGTACTGGCTGACCCAAATCGTCCTCGTCTGTATTCTGATGAGCAATATCTAAAGACGCAAGCGCAAATGGAGCAACTGTTTGCTGATATTCCTCAGGTTGTTGACAATACTTTACGGCTCGCTACTCGCTGCAACGTGACGCTGACACTGGGTATCAATGTATTACCTGAATTCCCCGTACCTGAAGGTGAAACCATTGAGTCGTTTTTTCGAGCAGAATCTCAGCGCGGGCTAGACAATCGCTTAGACAAGCTATTTCCTGTGGAGGCGCGCGATGATAGTTGGAGCGACTTTCGCAAACAGTATGATGAACGCCTAGAGTATGAGCTTGAAGTGATCTTATCCATGGGTTTCCCTGGTTACTTCCTAATCGTTATGGATTTTATCCGCTGGGCAAAAGCCAATGGCGTGCCAGTTGGGCCAGGTCGTGGTTCTGGTGCGGGCTCGTTAGTCGCTTATGCGCTAAACATCACCGATCTAGACCCTATTCATTATGATCTCTTATTTGAGCGCTTCTTGAACCCTGAGCGTGTCTCCATGCCCGACTTTGATATTGACTTTTGTATTGAAGGTCGTGATCGGGTCATTGAGTATGTCGCGCAAACTTACGGCCGCGAAGCAGTGTCGCAGATTATTACCTTTGGTACCATGGCGGCAAAAGCAGTGGTACGAGATGTGGCACGAGTACAAAGCAAATCTTACTTTTTGGCCAACAATCTCTCTAAACTGATTCCTAAAACCCCTGGTATCACTCTCAGTCAAGCGCTTGAACAAGAGCCGCAGCTCAAAGATTTGGTTTCGAACCCTGACAACATGGATTATGAAGACGCCATTGAGATTTGGGAGATGGCGATTAAATTAGAGGGCGTGTGCCGAAACGTTGGTAAACACGCTGGTGGTGTATTGATTGCTCCACATAGGATTACCGATTTTAGTGCTATTTATTGTGATGATGAAGGCCACCGAGTCAGTCAGTTCGATAAAGATGACGTCGAAGACGTGGGGCTGGTAAAATTTGACTTTTTGGGTCTACGTAACCTAACGGTTATTAATGCTGCCGTTGAAAACATCAATAAACGCCGCGCTAGAGAAGGCAAAGAGGCGCTAGTGCTAGAAGACCTGCCACTAGATGACAAAAACGCTTATAAACTACTGCAAGAAGCCAAGACCACCGCTGTCTTCCAGCTTGAAAGTACAGGCATGAAAAAGTATCTGGCCAAATTACAACCAACCAATATCGAAGACGTCATCGCGATGTGTGCGCTGTATCGTCCAGGTCCGCTTGATGCCGGTATGGTAGAGATGTATATCGATCGCAAACATGGCCGCGAAGAAGTCATCTATGACCACCCAAATCTTGAGCCTATTTTAGAAAACACCAACGGCGTTATTGTCTATCAAGAGCAGGTCATGCAAATATCACAGGTCATGGCAGGTTATAGCTTAGGCGGTGCTGACATGCTGCGCCGTGCAATGGGTAAAAAGAAACCCGAAGAGATGGCCAAGCAGCGTGATATCTTTGTGACTGGTGCCACCGCGCAAGGTATCGATGAAGCGACCTCTGGCGGCGTCTTTGATCTGATGGAAAAGTTCGCAGGTTATGGTTTTAACAGATCGCATTCTGCCGCTTATGGAGTCTTGGCCTATCAAACTGCTTACCTAAAACAATACTACCCTGCTGAATTTATGGCAGCAGTACTCACTTCTGACATGAACAACACCGACAACGTGGTGTTCTTTATCAATGACTGCCGTGAGAATTTTGACCTCACCGTTGTAAACCCTTCTGTTAACCGCAGTGAGTGGCATTTCGTTTCAGACACACCGACCAATATTATCTACGGGCTTGGCGCGATCAAAGGCGTGGGTGAAGGCGCTGTTGAATCCATTGTTTCAGCACGTCGCCGCGACGGACCTTTTATCGATCTTTACGACTTTTGTCGCCGTGTGGATATCAAAAAGGTCAATAAACGCACGCTTGAAGCCTTGGTCAGCGCAGGCTGTTTTGATGATTTTGCCGCTACCTTAAGACCTGACTTGCCAAGCGACGAAGCCTACGAGATACGTGGCGCGCTGATGAGTCAGCTACCCAGTGCCGTGCAAGCGGCAGAGCAAGACCGTCAGAACCGCGAGATCGGTATGATGGACTTATTTAGCGAGATGGACGGCGTAGTAGCGGCACCGCCATTGGTGATGACACCAGAGCTCATTTGGGGAGACAAACATCGCCTAAAAGCTGAAAAAAACACCTTGGGATTATACTTAACTGGACATCCCATCGACGAATACCGTGATGAGCTGAAACGCTATACCTCAGGTGCGCGTCTTGATGGCTTAACAGATACTGGCTATAACGGCAGCTGTTACTTTGCTGGCCTTATTATTGATATGGCAAACTTTGGTAACCGTCACGTCATTACCTTAGATGATGGCACTTCACGACTGGAAGTCAGCTGCTATGCTGAGCGTTTTAACCGCGTAAAAGATCAGCTAAAAGTCGATGAGGTGGTCATCATTAAAGGCAGTATTCGTGAACGTGATGGTCGTATCTTTGCACGTCTTGATAACGCAATGAGCATGGTTGACGCTCGCCTGCGCTGGCTAAAAAAAATCAGCGTCAAAGTCCATGGCAGTGATATCAACTTACTGACACATATGCAGCCATTACTCAAGTCAGCGCAAGCTCATCTGATACCGCCGCCGCGCCTGGCTTATGATAACGAGCAGGACGAGCAAGACACAGGTAGTAGCCATTCCTATGATCCAACCATGGGTGGCAACTTATATGATGAAGAAGGCAATGACTTATTGGCACTAGACCAAGGTATGAGCTCTGACGCGGCATTTGTGAATTCAGAAGCTGTCATCAATGACAATTGCATCCCGCTTGGATTGAGCGTTTACGAAGATTATGGTATTGCCAACGTAACCCTTTCTGAACACTGGCGTGTCTATCCCAATGACGATAACTTGCAACAGCTAAAGAGCATGATTGACGAAGAAGACCTATACTTTCATTATAGTTAGTATCTATCTTTACGCTTTATTGATAGTGCAAAATTGATAATGCAAACTTATACCATTTCCAAAAATTAGAGTAACGCGGAAAACTTGCGCAAGTACTACACCTAGTAGGCTGAGCAAGTTTGACAAAGTGAATTGCACTTTTTGGGTTTGGTATTACCTCACAATTAGCTTAGGGCGTGTCAGGCATCAAAGCATTTATAACTTTACTATTATAAACCAATGGATCACACGTCCTAAATTATCGGATACTCGATTATGACCAAAGCTAGCGTTAATGATAGTGACAACAACACTGTCAATAATAACAACCATACTGTCGATGGTGAAATCATCAACTCTGAGCAGTTTGAAGACATGCGTGACCTTCTCGAAGAAGACTTTATAGAATTGGTGCAAACTTACCTCACTGATAGTAAGCAGCGTATTATCACTTTACGTGCGGCTCAAGCGGCCAATGACAATGCCGTTGGGTTTGATGCAGCTCACGGTCTCAAAGGTGCCAGTGCTAATTTAGGTGCGTCACAGCTGGTGGCCCTCAGTGATCAATTAGAATTCCACTGCCGTGAACAAACTATCAGCCAACAAGCTGACCTTATAGAAAACCTATCAATGGCATTACAACGTGCCGAACAAGAGATTAATCAACGATTGAGTCAATAATGAGCACTTCTCCTTCATCTTCAGTACCTCCTCAAACCTCTCTATCAGCGCTCAACGTTGAGGACTATCTCACTTGCCTACAAGTTGTCATGGTTAACACTACCCTGCCTGCCAATATTGGCTCAGCAGCACGGGCCATGCATACCATGGGCTTATCACGATTGACAGTAGTGGATCCCAAGCTACCGATTGATGACACCAGTGAGTCTCATGCGGCAGGTGGTATTGAGGTATTATCGTCAGCTACCATTGTACCGACGTTAGAGACTGCCATTGATGACTGTCAATTAGTCTTTGCGGCCAGTAGTCGCAGCCGTCACTTGCCGCGGCCTGTCGTTACGCCAACCCAAGCGGCAAAAATCATGTTTGACTTTATTGATGCTCAAAGCGCTCATCTCACAGACCAGCCAAACATCGCCATATTATTTGGTCGTGAGGATCGCGGTCTGACCAACGAAGAGCTCGCTTATGCTGACTACCATATTCAGATTGACGCCAATCCAGCTTACCCAGTACTGAATGTGGCATCAGCCGTACAGGTGATTGCCAGCTTTATCTTTGCTTATGCTCAAGCACATTTAAAAGACTCTGACGAGAATAATAAAGATACAATCTCTCACCCTATGTTGGATGTGCATTTGCGCCAGCAATGGGATGAGCCGGCTATCACTCATCAGCAGCTGCAACAACTGACCCAGCGTACGACTGAACTTATGATTCAGCGCGGCTTAGCAGATAGCGATCATCTAAAATCATTGCCATCAAGACTGTCTCGACTTGGCTCTCGCGTGCAGCTTGATCAAAAAGAGTATCAGCTATTGAGCGCACTGATTGCTAAGCTATTAAAAAGCTAAAGGTAAACAAAAACCTCATCAATTAAAAACAAACCGATGTTGATTGGTGGTTTTTATGGGGTTTTATAGGCCAGCGCTATATTTTGTCACACAAAACTGTTATAACTTTAATAACACGGATGCAAAAATATACTGATAAGCTTGCTAGATAGATTTATCTTTTTATATTGACAAACTTTCACTGACGAAATTCTACTAAAGAATAGATAGGACTTTTTATGTCATTGCCAACCACCTTATTCAAATCGATCGCCAATATCAAACAAGACCTGAAAGAAGATATTGAAGCGGTATTCAATCGTGATCCAGCAGCTCGCAACAGTCTAGAGGTGCTATTAACCTACCCTGGCATTCATGCTCTGATTCTGCATCGCGGCGCGCACTGTCTATGGAAAAATGACCAAAAGTTCGCCGCTCGTGCAATATCTTACGGTTCTCGAATCATGACAGGCATTGAGATTCATCCTGCTGCCAAGATTGGTAAGCGTTTCTTTATTGATCACGGTGTGGGTGTGGTGATTGGTGAGACGGCAGAGATTGGTAATGACGTGACCTTATATCATGGTGTGACTCTTGGCGGCGTCTCCTGGAATAACGGCAAGCGCCATCCAACTCTAGAAGATGGCGTGATTGTAGGTGCGGGTGCAAAAGTTCTAGGCCCATTCACGGTCGGTAAAAATGCCAAAATTGGTTCAAATGCTGTAGTCGTCAAACCTGTACCTGCCGGCGCGACGATGGTCGGTAGCGCCGCTCGCATGATTTCAGAGCATCACGATGAAAAAGGCAATCCAATTACTCCCAAAGTAGAGGGCAGCAAGCAAAAGGATTCCGCTGCCGAAAAGCAAGCGCAAGACACTGTACGCAGCGCACGTGAGACAGCCTTTCAAGCTTATGGTATTGACCCCTCTTCACAAGACCCTGTCGCTGAAGCTTTTGCTAAAATGCTCGAGCATATTCAGCAGTCAGAAAATCGTTTGGATCAACTACAAGCTGCCATGTGCAAACTTGATCCTGATTTCTGCCGAAAGGAATATGACAAACTATGTCTAGAAGACTTAGATGTGATTGATAGAGATGAATTGGATGTTGTAAGCACTGAGCAAAAGTAAGTTAAGTGCTATTCGAGATATAGTAGAGTATATAAATTACAGTAGAGCGCGTGAGTATTTCGATCGTGCCAATGAATGCTCTAATCTTATGCTTATCTCTAGCTAATAGCTATAATAGACATACAACACATCCTAAGCTAACAGCTCAATGAAGCGCATTGGAGTTTTGGTTGATTACATTAAGCCCCATCAAACGTCGCTTGGTATATGTCTTTTTTTTCGAAATACTTGCCATCACTTTGACAACCTTTATTCTTATAGTATTAAGCGGTAGCGACGCGCAAGAGTCTCTACCGCTCGCTATCATCATCGCTATCGTTGCTGTTGTTTGGAATTTCGTCTACAACACGCTCTTTGAGTACTGGGAGAGACGCCATCAAATCAAAGCTCGTACTTTTAAGATACGTAGTGTGCATGCGATATTCTTTGAAGGTGGACTTACTTTAGTCTGTTTACCGCTTTATATGTTGTGGTATGGGGTTGGAATATGGACAGCCTTGACGATGGAAGTTTCTCTTGTCATCGCTTTCTTAATATTTACTTTTGTTTTTACGCTTATTTTTGACCATATATTCACCTTACCACAGCAAACCAAAGCCGTTGATTGCCCTACTTAATAAAGTATACAGCCACTCTTCTAATGACTCGTTTTCAAATACACTCAATGAAATTACCTATCTAAGACAAGTCTTTAAGGTTCGCAACTGAAAGGCCCTTACTTATAAACTATACTTGTTGACTGATATAAAACCTCAACCATAACTAAAAAAATTAGGAGACATCATGGCTCGTTTACAAGATAAAGTCATCATCATCACTGGCGCGGCTCAAGGTATGGGCGAAACTCATGCACGCTTGTGTCTGGCAGAAGGCGCTAAAATCGTATTGACTGATATCAATAGCGATAAAGGCGAAGCCTTGGCAAAAGAGCTTGGGGATAATGCCTTATTTATCAAGCATGATGTCACTAATGAGGACGACTGGGCACAGGTAGTGCAGCAAACTGAAGACAAGTTTGGTCAAATCGATGTGCTGGTCAATAATGCCGGTATTACCACCCATAAATCAATCTTAGATACCTCAGTAGAGGATTACCGCAAGATTCTTGAGATTAATCAGGTCTCGGTCTTTTTGGGCATGAAAGCAGTCATTCCATCCATGAAAGGTGCCAAGCAAGGCTCTATTATCAATATCTCATCGATTAATGGCTTGGTTGGCGGCGCTATCGGTTATACCGATTCGAAATTTGCCGTGCGCGGTATGACCAAAGCGGCAGCGCTAGAGTGCGCCCCGCATGGCATTCGCGTCAACTCCATTCATCCCGGCGTTATTGCCACGCCCATGATTATGCAGGGCGATACCAAAGATGCCGTTGAGGCTTTTGCTAAGAGTATTCCTATGAAACGTGTGGCACAGCCAGAAGAAGTCAGCGGCATGGTGCTATTCTTGGCATCAGACGACTCTAGTTATTCAACGGGTTCAGAGTTTATCATTGATGGTGGCTTGACCGCGCAGTAAGACTTTGAGAGCGAAACCATTTGAGTTTGATAAAAGCTGGGCATTTTTCCCAGCTTTTATTTTGTGATTTTTTTGATAAAAACTTCATTTTCGCTTACTTTTGATGACTTCCAACTATACCTGCTCAATTTATTCTTTTAAAAACCCATTCAAAATTAACTCCTCAATCCCTACTCTCTCATGCTCCTTAAATGGATATCGATCTGCCATGATAATCCATGTAGCCCGCGTAGTATCTGGTGTTTTAAATGCCTTTTCTATGCTTAGGCTATTTTTATCAAGAGCCGTCTTTATCAACAAAATATCGATATCCATCGTGACTTTTTTGATTGCCGTCTGCGCTTCCGTTACACGCTGCCTGTTGCAATCACTTTCAAACTTTTTAAAGGTTTGTTGCAACTGCTGTAATTTCATTGGTGATGTTAGAGAAATATAGACACATTGATTGGTATAGTCGGGCTTTGGCTGCTCCAAAGTTGCCGTAAAATCAGGGTTTTGAAAGGCCGTAGATAGCTGTATCTGACCAAGCATAGCCAGACTTTCACGTACGCGCGGCAAGTAGTAATCCGCTTGATAATTACTGCCCAGAGCCAATAGCACGGCTGTCACTGGCTGTGCTTGTAACATGTCAGGCGCACAGACTGTTAACGTTTCAAGGTTTAAGTCCGTCAGCGCGTTATGCACCTTATGCATCATCGCCCTTGTTTGCAACTGGCTTGTCACCAATGGCTTTTGAATAACGAGTGATTTGCACGCCAACGCCATCCGCTTGGGTAATAGCAGTCGGCTTGGCTATGCTTAATGTCACTTTATGACAAGCATAGTCGGTAAGCAGCATAGCAGCGACCTTCTCTGCTAAATGCTCAAGCAACTGCGCTTGCACTTCTTGGCACAAACGACTGACGTCATCACAGACCGCTTTGTAGTTCAGTGCATCATTCACATCGTCTGAAGCAGCAGCACGGCTAATGTCTGTCTCAAGCGCAATATCAATCAGTAGCGGCTGAGTAATGGCGCGCTCCCACGCGTAAACCCCAATCACTGCTTCTACTTTCAAGCCTTTTACAAATACCACATCAGATTCGGTATGAAACATGCGCTCATCCTTGTTTGCTTAGTTTTTAATTTGGGTTTTTAGCTCAAGTTCTATTTAATTTGCTGCAAAGCCTCTTCACGCAGACGCGCCGCTTTTAGCACTTTACTTGGGCGATGGCGCCACAAGTCAATGCTGAATAATAACAGACCGAGCCAAATCAAACCAAATACGGCCAAACGGTTAATATCAAAAGGTTCTTTATAATAAAACACGGCTAAGAAGAAAATAAAGGTTGGGGTTAAATAATTCATAAAACTTAGAATACTATAGGCAACCAGTTTTGTAGACTTATTAAACAATAATAAGGGAATCAGCGTAATAGGACCTGCCAACATTAATAGCCAGATGTTTGATGTAAACCAAAAACTAATCTGGCTACTGACCACCTCTGCCTGCCAAAACCACCAAATACATATCGGTACCAACATCGTTGTTTCAACGAACATCGCATCAACAGCGGTCAATGGCGTTTGTCGCTGTATGGTGCCATAAGTGCTAAAACTAAAGGCCAATATCAATGATATCCATGGCAAACTACCGAGCATAACCACCTGAATCACCACAGATAAGAGCGCAAAACCAATCGCCACCCATTGCAGCGTCCGCAAGCGTTCTTTAAACAAAATCATCGATAGCGCCACACCGACCAAGGGACCGATAAAATAGCCCAAACTGGCTTCTAGTATCTGGTCATGATTGACTGCCCAAACATAGGTGAGCCAATTGGTCGCGATGATCAAGCCAGATACAAAAGTCAATGCTATCCATTTAGGATGCTCTTTGAGCGTTGCAATCCATTGCCAGCGTTTGGTGACGACCAACACGACCAACAAACATAAAAACGTCCATATAATTCGGTGTCCAATAATTTCAGTCGCATCGTAAGCAGCTAATTGCTTGAAATATAATGGAAAAGCGCCCCAAATCGAAAAAGCGATGAGCGCAGTGATGATGCCGCGCCTGGTCGTTTGAATCGGAACAACTGGTTTTTTGAGAACATTTTGGGTAGTCATAAGACAAAACAACTTAATTTGGAGCAAAGCGCGCGCCTGACTATTTTGATAAACACTGAAAACGATAGGCAAGAACGCAGGGTTACTAAATAGGGTATAAAAACAAAAAGCAATGCGTTCATACCAAATGAGGTATCAACACATTGCTCACGATCACAACCTTTAGCAACAAGACTTTAAGGCTGGCAATGAATCGCGTTACACTTAAAAACCACTATTATTATGAATCAAGCTACTACTAAACTTCATATTAAGCATCGCCCGTATCGACTTCGATAGACATGCCGATTTGATTGGCAAGCTCTGCGAAACCTGGGAAACTGGTATTAACTGTCTCAACACCTTCAATGATAATCTGCTCAGACGCTCTTAGGCTAGCAACTGCAAAGCTCATGGCAATACGATGATCATGATGTGAAGTAATATGACCGCCACCAAAGACAGGTTGGCTATTATTTACTGCACCGTTTTGACCTTCAGCGCCCTTGCCTTCAATAATCAAACCATCTTCGGTAACCGTACAATCAATGCCTAACGTTTGCAGACCATCTGCCATGACAGCAATGCGATCTGACTCTTTGACACGCAGCTCTTTTGCACCAGTTAACACTGTGCGTCCCTGCGCACAGCTGGCAGCAATAAACAAGACTGGGAATTCATCAATTGCTAGTGGCACGAGATACTCTGGAATTTCAATACCGACCAAGTTTGAGCCACGAATGGTAATGTCTGCGACTGGTTCGCCGCCAACGTGCGTCTCATTACTCAGGCTAATATCGGCTTGCATCAGCTTTAGAATATCGATGATCCCAGTACGGGTCGGGTTAATACCGACTTGCGTTAGGGTCAGCTCGCTACCTTGACTGATAGCAGCGGCAACCATAAAGAACGCCGCAGAGGAGATATCTGCAGGGACAGCAATATTACCACCTGTAAGCGTGCCGCCGCCTTCTACACTGATCCGATTACCCTCTACAGTGACTGGATATCCAAAGGCCGATAGCATACGCTCAGTATGGTCACGGCTAACCTCAGGCTGAGTCACTGTCGTTGTCCCCTCTGCCCATAACCCTGCTAATAGCAAGCAAGACTTGACCTGTGCAGACGCGACTGGCATATCATATTCCACACCTTGCAGTGGCTTACCGACAGAGCTACGGCCAGCGATACTAAGAGGCGCGGTACCGCTATGTCCTGTACTTTGAATAACGGCACCCATGGCCCGCAGTGGTGCCGCCACACGCTCCATTGGGCGCTTGTTTAAGCTGGTATCGCCTGTCAGCACACTATCAAACGTCTGTGCGGCTAAGATACCCGCTAGCAAGCGCATACTGGTACCTGAGTTGCCCATATACAGCGGTGTTTTGCTTGGCTTTAAACCATTCATACCGACGCCGTGAATGGTTAATTCTCCATTATTGGGGCCTTCAATGGTCACGCCCATGTCACGGAACGCTTGCAAGGTTGCCAGCGCATCCTCACCTTCCAAAAACCCAGTGACATGGGTCACGCCTGTCGCAAGGCTACCAAGCATGATACTGCGATGAGAAATGGATTTGTCACCAGGAATGGCAATGGTGCCTGTGACGGTGTTACTGGGAGAAATAAGGTAAGAAGCTGACATGGCAGAGGTATCCGTATAAGGGGTGCTGGCTAACATATGGCCAAAATGTCGCCGTGCGGCTTGCGCGCGGCCCAAAAGTCCCATCAGGGCGGTTGAATCTTTATCAATGATAAGTTGGCGCATTTTTTGTAAATATACGCTGTACTCATCAAGGGCGCTAACAATCGCGCTTTCGTTGGCAAAAAATATATCATGCCACATTTTAGGATCGCTGGCAGCGATGCGGGTAAAGTCTCTAAACCCGCCGGCAGCGTAGCGAAACATATCTAAATTATCATCATGGCTCGCTAACTGCTCAACCAGATTAAAAGCAAGCAAATGCGGCAAATGACTGGTATGCGCCAGTATGGCATCATGATGCTCAGCAGACATAGCCATCACCGACGCGCCTACCGACTCCCATAGCTGACGTAAACTAACAATCGCAGTAGCGCTGGTCGTTGGTAACTCACAAATAATAACGCTGTGATTGACAAACAATTCGGCACGCCTGGCATGATACCCTGAATTTTCGGCACCAGCAATCGGATGCGCAGGCACAAAACCTGTCGGTAGTGATTCGAAAACGGCCTTAGCAGCATCCACGATATTGACCTTGGTACTACAGACATCAGTAATAATACAATCACTGGCAAGCTGGCCGCTCTCCATGGCGTTCTTAATATCAGCAAACACCATTTTTGCCGCTTGTACTGGCACCGCAATGACAATCAAATCACTGCCACTGACCACATCACTCAAGACTGAACTACCTGCATCCAGCAAGCCCTGCTGCATGGCCTCCGCTATGCTAGGTGCATGCCTGTCCACTGCCACCAGTCGCGTAGTTAAACCTTTATCTTTAATCGCTTGCGCAAGGCTTGCACCGATTAGACCTAGACCAATGACACAAACTTGTCTAAAGATGACCGACTCATTGGCTAAGGAAACAGGCTTATTTGCAGCTGTAAGTGGTTGTAGGGGTTTATTATTCTGGTTGTTTTTTTGAAGACTCACGGCTTTTCTCATTGAACAAACCAGTCTTAACCTACTTAAAGGTATCTATAGGCTAAAACTGGTGTCAGGTGTATTAGGGCGTGTTCTCAATTCAATTGATGGACATCTAAATGAGCTAAAAATGAGGACACACCCTAATTAAAAAATTATTTTTGATGGAGCAACTATACTTGATCGTCTAGCAAAATGGAGCGTAAAGTATCTATCAAACGCAGATTATCTTCTGCCACACCTACAGTGATACGTAGCCAGTTTTTTAGACCATAAGCGATTAGTGGACGCACGATAACGCCCTGCTCTAATAGCGCTTTATTGACTGTAATGGCGCTCACATCTTCCATCTCAACTTCTATTTCTACCATAATAAAGTTGGCATGCGATTTTACAAAACCCAAGCCTAGCGCATCAAACTGCTTTTCTAACCAGCGCATTTGTTCTTTATTTGACTCTCGAGAGTTTGCAATAAAGTCTTGATCGCCAAGGGCAGCCTCAGCAGCCGCGAGTCCAACACGGCTAACATTAAAAGGCTGACGGATGCGATTCAGTAGCTCTGCGACTCGTGCCGAGCTCAGCGCATAACCAACACGCAAACCTGCCAGCCCATACGCTTTAGAAAAAGTACGCACGATGACCACATTATCATACGTATCTAAAAGTGCACGGTTGTTGCTATCAGGGCTGTACTCTATATAGGCTTCATCCAAAACCACCAGTACTGAGGGCGGCAAACCAGCCACAAATTGATGCAATTCATCTTGCTTGAGCTGGGTACCAGTTGGGTTGTTTGGATTGGCAATAAAGACCATCTTGGTATTTGGGTTATCCAGAACGGCCTGAGACATCGCTTTTAAATCATGCCCATAGCGCTGCGCCGGCACTTCTATGCCTGTCGCCCCTTGCATTTTAGCCAACATAGAATACACCACAAAGGCATACTGGCTATAGACAATGGCGTCATCAGAGCCCACAAAACTACGGGCTAAAATATCAAGCAAATCATTGGAGCCATTACCCAAAGTGATGCGCTCTATGTCTATATCGTTGAAGTCTGCGAGTGCTTGCTTGAGGTAGTAGCCATTGCCGTCTGGATAGCGTGCCAACTGGCCCAACTGCTCAGTAATGGCCAGCGTCACTTGTGGTGAGCAGCCTAGCGGGTTTTCATTACTGGCAAGCTTGACTACATCAGAGATGCCATATTCGCGGGTCAACTCTTCAACCGGCTTCCCCGTTTGATAAGGTGCCAACTCTAAGATACTGTCATAGGCAGGCGCTAACGGCAACAAACTCGACTCTGACGATTTGGTAGACTGCATGGTTGATCCTTAGATGTGATGGCGCATTTGTTATTTAGTAATATCCATAAGCGGTTTGGCGAGTAGCTTGGCCACCCCAATGTTATATAGTCAGTTCAAAATAAAAGAGCGTCAAGGCAACCGAGCGCAGATGCACTTGTAATACCTCAAGCGTGATTAACGCTATCACTCTTTTATAGTGGATTTTAACTATAGCACTGCTTTTGGATATGAACCTAGTATACGCAAATCTTTCACCAACGGACGGATATCCGCAATAGCCGCACTCACATTTGGATCGTTGATATGACCATTCATATCAATAAAGAATACATACGCCCACTTATTGGGACGTTCAGGACGCGTCTCAATACTGGTCATCGATACTCCATGATAGGATAACGGCTTCAGAATTTCGATAAGTGCCCCTGCTTTGTCGTGAGCTGACACCACGATAGAGGTTTTATCTTGACCTGATGGGGCAATCGCTTCATGACCAATGACCAAGAATCGCGTGGTATTACTAGGGTTGTCTTCGATATTAGTATATAACTTATGCAGACCGTACTCTGCAGCGGCGACATCACCTGCAATGGCGGCTGAATGCCATTCATTTTTGAGACGACGAGCGGCTTCACCGTTGCTCGATACAGCCACACGCTCCACATTCGGGAAGTTTACATCAAGCCAATGGCGACACTGAGCCAGTGACTGCTGGTGCGAGTAAATACGGCTGAGTCCATCGACCTTGGTATGCTCAGCGACCAAGAAGTTTTGATGAATGGGTAGCTCAACTTCACCGATTATTTTTAATGTAGAAGATAAGAATCCATCCAACGTATGATTGACCACCCCTTCTGAAGAGTTCTCGACTGGCACCACACCATACATAGCCGTACCCGCCTCCACTTCACGGAACACATCAGTGATGGTAGTCAGTGGGACAGTATCCGCAGCTTTACCAAAGTGTTTGAGCGCAGCAGCATGCGTAAAGGTGCCGACAGGGCCCAAGAACGCGATGCGTTGCGGCGCTTCTAGGTCCAAACAGACTGACATGATTTCACGGAACAGACGCGCCATTTTTTCATCAGCGATAGGCCCAGTATTACGTGCCATGACGGCTTTTAGAACTTGCGCTTCACGCTCAGGACGATAAAAAATAGGATCGTGATCTGCAACCTTATCACTCTTGGCGGCATGGTCTTTTTTGACAACAGCCACTTGCTGAGCCAGCTTGGCACGATTATTGATTAAGTTTTGAATCTCGCAATCCACTGCATCAATATTTTGACGCAAACGATTTAAAAACTCTTGGTCAGTTGAGATGTCATTGGCGTCTGCAGCCGCTGGGTTTAGATTATCCATATTTTTCTCTGATGACTGCTCACTCATTGCCACATATCCTTTTCAAACGTATTATTTATTACTATGATGAGATTGACCGCTCATACTATAGCAAAAACTGCGTACAGTGCCCATGCGTAAACCAAGCTAATTGCAGCAAAATCTTTATATAGGGTATTCCTAATGATGATTAGGTGATGCTTTTAGAGGATATCCCCTTAATATCGCCGCTCAAAGCCCACTATCCCCTAAAACTAGCGACAAAATTATGTTAAAGTCCATTACTGAATAATAGATTGTTAAATACTAGCAGCATCGCTATCAGCGAATAGCCACCGTTAATTGTTTTCATAAGGATGTATGATGAGCGCTTTACAACAGCTTCGCACCATGACCACCATTGTCGCCGATACTGGTGACCTTAGCGCCATCGCGCGCTTAAAACCGATTGATGCGACCACCAATCCAAGCCTGATTACCAAAGCACTCGTCCATCCCGACAATCAGGCCATGCTGTCAGAGACCATGAGTCGCCACAAAGGTGATGTCGATGCTGTCATTGATGCGCTGACCATCCAAATCGGCTGTAACATTCTAGAGGTGATCGAAGGCCGTGTCTCAACTGAAGTTGATGCTAGGCTGTCTTATGATACACAGGCGACGATTGATAAAGCCTTGGAGTTTATGGAAGCTTATGAAAAAGCAGGGGTTGACCCAAAGCGGGTACTGATAAAAATCGCCGCAACTTGGCAAGGCATCGAAGCAGCACGCTATCTTGAAACCCAAGGTATTCATTGCAATTTGACTTTGCTATTCGGTCAGCATCAAGCCATTGCCTGTGCTGATGCGGGTGTCACCCTAATCTCACCGTTTGTAGGTCGTATTTTAGATTGGCAAAAGCGTCAGCAGAGCCGTCAGAATGTACCTACCTCTGATGATATGGGCGTACAATCCGTGAAGCTTATTTATCAATACTACAAACAGCATGGCTATGATACGCAAGTCATGGGCGCAAGCTTTCGCTCAACTGAGCAGATATTGGCGCTGGCAGGCTGTGATCTATTGACCATCGCGCCAAACCTCATTGACGAGCTGGCAGCAATGGACAGTTCTGTCACCCATCAGCTGTCGGCTGATATGGCCATGCAAATGGATAAGATGAACCGTGTGAGCTTAACCCGTGAGGAGTTTAATGACGCGTATCAGCAGGATAAGGTGACGCAAGACCTCCTTCCAAAAGGTATTGATGGCTTTATCCGTGCGCGTGAGGATTTAATCAAAGCTTTGGCAGAGATTCGCTAAAGTTAGCCATCAAATCTAGCACCGCCGTTTCTCTCACTTCAGGCTTCTATCAGCTCACCACCTCACAAAAAAGCGCCCTAACCAAATCGTTAGCGCGCTTTTTATTTTGTATGATTGACTTTTAAGCTCTTAACACGGTATAAACTGGCACAGGAAACTCACCATGTAGGCCAACCAAATCTAGTAATACTAAAGCGCCTACTACCGTATGCTCAGCAGATTTACACAGCTCATAAGCAGTGGTCAATGTACCACCAGTCGCTAAGATATCATCGACTAAAAGTACACGCTCAGGGGGTAAATTATTTTGCATCTCAAGCGTGTCTTTACCGTATTCTAACGCGTAGGCTTTGTTAGCAACAGGTGGCGGCAGCTTGCCTGGCTTACGTAGCAAAATCATACCTTTGCCCAGACGACCTGCGAGCAAGCTTGCAAAGACAAACCCACGTGCTTCAACTGCACCTAGGCAGTCAACATCATCCATCAAGCCATCAGGTAATGCCGCTAATAGCGCATCAATAACGTCATTGATATGACTGCGCAGTAAAGGCGTAATATCATAAAAATCAATACCAGCTTTCGGAAAATCTGGTACGGTACGTATAATCTGCCAAAATGGATGGTCAGTATTGAGCGCGTTCAACGCTTCAGTTTCGATATTGGCTGGATTGGCATTGACTGGATTGTCTGACGGTGTAGCGGCAATAGCGCTCATAATGACCCTTTACTAGATAATAATATAACAGCGATAACCAAGGTAAATAATGCAGATATTAACGGCGCTATCATAGCATAAATGGCGTTATCTGGGTGCACATAGCCATAAATACAGCGCACATTAATTATAATAAACTTTTAATATTTACTTGATAAGCACTTACTTACCTCAATATACAAGTGTAAACTTAACGGCGTAAAGTATCGTTATATGATAAACTACGTGCGTTTTTGCAGGCTGCTAATGAGCGATAAAATTAGTAAAATTGATAGGACTATGTATGAAACGTTATGAATGTATTGTTTGTGGCTGGATTTACGATGAAGAGCTTGGTTGCCCCGAAGAAGGCATCGCTCCTGGCACCAAATGGGATGATGTACCAGACGATTGGATTTGCCCTGAGTGCGGTGTGGGTAAATTAGATTTTGAGATGTTAGAGATCTAATATAGGAGATCTCATGAAAGATTCAAACGATCAACAGCCGTTAAGTCAGCCCAATCAGGCTACTGACGGCGACCTACCTGAAGTAGCCATTAATTACCCGACGCCTGAGTGGCATCAGTTCGGTGAGCACTACTGGCGTCAATCTGATTTGAGTGAGCACTTACATCAAGCCATGATCGATATCGGTGATGGTATTGAATTGTGCGTTGAAGCCGGTGGCAACCCAAATAACCCGCCATTACTGATGGTCATGGGGCTGGGCTCACAGATGATATTTTGGCCAGACGATTTTATTAAACGTCTGATTGATGCTGGGTTTTTTGTGATTCGCTTTGACAATCGTGATATTGGTCTGTCTTCTAAAGTACGCATCGACGGCCTACCACGTGTCAGTCAGCTAAAAATGATGCTACGCCTGCAGACAGGGCTGTCTAATAAAGGTCAGCAGGTCGCTTACAATCTAACAGACATGGCTGAAGATACGGTACGGCTGATTAAAGCGCTGCACCTTGGCAGTACGCATCTACTTGGTGCTTCAATGGGCGGCATGATTGCCCAGATCGTGGCAGCACGTTACCCAAGCTTGGTACAGCGCATGGCTTTGCTATTTACCACCACCAATCGCGGGTTTTTACGGCCACCAAAACCAAGGCAGCTATATACCCTAATCAACCGTCCCGAGAGCCACTCTGAGCGCGATATTGTGCGCCATAGTGTCTGGTTTATGAAGACAGTAGGCACACCTGGGCATGTCAATGTCCGTACGGTGCGTGAGATTGCCAAACTACGCTATCAGCGTAACTTTCATCCACTCGGTACAGTACAGCAGCTAAATGCTATCTTAGCATCAGGCTCTATCAGCCGCTTTGCTAAGCAAGTCAAAGCGCCAACCATCGTGATTCATGGTAGTGCTGATGGATTACTGCCTCCATCACAGGGACGCGTGGTTGCAAAGACCATTCCTAATGCCAAGTTTCATCTTATTGAGGGGATGGCGCACGATATTCCTGCGTACTATCAGCCTTACTTGGTTGATTTGATTCGTAAGCACTTACTGGATTAAGCCACCTTTAAAACCCACTGTTTTAAATTTAGCCCACCAAAAAGAGGTCGCAGCGCATAGATTGTATATGCACTGCGACCTCTTTTTTAATACTCGTCACAACTGACCTAATCACAAATGATCTAGTCACAAATGATCTAGTCACAGCTCACGTTAGTGCCTTCTTTATTGATACAAAGCTTCCTGCCATTCTGTAGATTACCTACCCAAGCTTTGCCGTCTGTAAAGACAAATGAGGCTGCTCCATTATAGTTATCTTCAGCTTGTACACCATTGTTTTCAAAACGGAAGGGAACAACCAACTCGCCGCCTAAATTAACAAACCCCCACTTACTATCGACACGTACCCCAGCCATACCTTCAGAGAATGGCCGTACCTCATCGAATGAATAAGTAATCATGGTGACATTATTTTCATCAACAAAACCCCAACGTCCATCTTGCTGATGCGGTTGTAGAGTCGTAAATAGCGCTGGTCTGGCCGGTATCATGGACTCATTGTTTGGAGCTTGTAAGATGCCATCGTGGTCGTTCTTGCTATTTGGATCAGTGGTCGGATTGCCACTTTTGTCCAGCCAGCTGACTGCTTTGTTTTTACGTACCCGCGCCACACCGCCTTTATAGTCATCAATGCCACTGATCGTCGAGGAGAAGGAGACGATGGTTTGATTGCTTGTGTTGATAACCCCATAACTACCATTTCTTTTGACCACGATGCGCCCCTCGGATACTGGCCGCGCCCAACTCTGCCCTTCTTTGATCATATCGTACATTGTCGGCACGACTTCACGGCCTTGCATATTAAGGTAACCCACGCGCCCATTACGCAGTACAGGTAGCAAACCCTCTGAGATTTTATTGGCATCCACTTGCTGGTAGCGTGATAAATCCACCACTCTTTTGCCTTTACTATCAATAATAGCGACAGGCGCACCAAAGTCTTTGATGGCTAGAAAGTGACCACGACTAGAGGTACAAGAGACGTTTTTATAATAGCTCTTTGGTATCTTACAACTGGCTGCCTGAGCACTAGGCACTAAAAACATCGTGCTTAATAAGACACCAACGGCGAGGTATAAGCGTTGATTGGTCAGTCGCTGTGGCTTTATGAGCTGCGACGTTGATAATTGCGACATTGATAATTGCGGCATAGATCGTTGAGACATAATCAAACCTGAGTTATGGATATGAGTGTGATACTAAGGTATGTGATTAGCATACTGCTTTTATTTTGAGCTGGCTATAACATTTAGCTTTCTAATAGCTAAATTCTATACAGCTCCTAATGTTTACAATTGTACCTTTTTATTATTTGCTGAGCTTCAATGGCTAGTGATAGCATACTCCATAGACTGTTGGCAGTCTTCTAGCAACTACTCTCCCTTTCTCTGTCATTGTACGTTTTATCGCGGTAAGGACATCTTATGGCTATCGCATCTTCCCGTTCTGCTTTGATCGGTTTGATTATTGGTTGTATTATTTTTGGTTTGGGCAGTCTAATAGTGGCTCATGTTGATATTGGCGGTTGGGCGATGTCTTTTTGGCGACTGGCGATCTCAGGGGTAATATTTACCTTTCTGGCCAAGATGACAGGACAACGGATGCCGCGTGCTCGTCGCGCTATTGTCTACGGATTGCTATCAGGTGTGTTTTTAGGTTTGGATCTGGCGTTATGGCATGAGAGTATTTATGCCGTTGGCCCTGGCATTTCCACCTTACTAAACAGCTTGCAGATCTTCTTTTTAGCGGCTATTGGCTTTTTGATCTTTAATGAGCGCCAGTCAATCCTGCAACTGATTAGCTTGTTTTTAGCGATGTTTGGCGTGGCAATGATTGGTAGTCCTGAGTTTGCGCATAACTCTGACGCCACTTGGGGTTTTATCGCTGGTATTGTCTCTGGGGGTATGCTGGCGGCTTCTATGACTTTTATCCGCAAAACTCATGATACTGAGCCAACCCCTATATTTGTATTGATGCAGCTGGTCAGTATCGGCGGTGGGCTTGCTATGGTAGTGCCAATGTTTATTTTTGACATGGGTAATATACTACCAAATACTTGGTCTGAGCTTGGTTGGGTGCTGGTATATGGGGCAGTGATGCAATGTCTGGCGTGGGGGTTAATCGCCTACTCTATTCCAAAGTTGTCACTGGCGTTGACAGGCTTATTGCTCTTGACTGAGCCGATTGCTGCTTTGATTATTGATTATAGCTGGCTAGATAAACCCATTAACTCACTTCAATGGGCAGGCGCGCTGCTGACTATGTTTGCCATTTATTTAGGCTCGCTAAAGCCAAAGCCGCGTGCGCTGCGTCGCTATCGGTTCTTTGCCCGCTTTTATCGGCGTAAATACAAATAAAATCTCTTTAATAAAAAAGCAGTTAGTTAACAACCAACTGCTTTAAAAGAGACTGCTTTTATTTAGTCAAAAGCAAATAGCTCAGTCCTTTTGACGGTTAAACAGAGCATTCAGTACAATAGCTGTCAAAGTTGCCGTACCGATACCGCCCAAATCAAAACCACCTAAATGCAAGCTGAAGTTGCCCGTACCCATGATGACAGTGACAGCAGCAATGATTAGATTGCTGTTTTTACTAAAATCAATGTGGTTGTCTATCCAGATTTTTGCACCAGCAATAGCAATCAAACCAAAGACTACGATAGAAGCACCGCCCAATAATGCTGCTGGAATGGTTTGGATAATGGCGCCAAACTTTGGTGACAAACCAAGCAAGATAGCAACCAGCCCTGCCACCACAAAAATAGTAGTGCTATAGACCTTGGTCACTGCCATGACGCCGATATTTTCGGCATAAGTAGTCACACCCGTCCCGCCAAAACCTGCTGAAAACGTCGTCGCCACACCATCAGCAAAGAACGCTCGGCCCATATAAGGGGTAACGCGTGCTTTGGTCATTCCTTCTACCGCTTTAAAATGCCCGAGGTTTTCGGCAACGAGAATAAAAGCCACAGGTGCAATCAAGATAATCGCACTCATCTCAAAACGCGGTGTATGAATACTTGGCAGGCCAAACCATGAGGCAGCAGCCACGCTACTAAAGTCGATGGCTGTCCCAAACCCTAATACATTGGTCATGACAAAATAGGCTATATAGGATAGTACCAAACCAACTAGGAGTAACAAACGCCTGAGCATACCACGGGTAAATACCGCCACACCACTGATTAACAGTACAGTCAAGGCTGCCATCCATGCATCAAACTGATTGGCTGACACCCCTTGAATGGTCACAGGTGCCAAGTTCAGACCGATAATCATCACAATAGCGCCAGTCACAATCGGTGGCATCAGGCGCTCTATCCAACCTGTGCCTGTCTTCATGACCAGCAGCCCTATCAAGGCATAGATGATACCGCACACCATTATACCGCCTAATGCAACATCTAGATTACTATTAAAGCCTACCCCAGCATAAGCAGTCACGGCAATCACGGGGCCAATAAACGCAAAGCTTGAGCCCAAGTAGCTAGGCATGCGGCCACCTGTTATCAAAAAGAACATCAGCGTACAGATGCCAGACATCAAAATAGCCAAGTTGGGGTCAAAACCCATCAATAAGGGTGCCAGTACGGTCGCACCAAACATCGCAAAGGTATGCTGAATACCAAGTAAGATACTTTTAGATGGCGGTAGATACTCATTAATACCGACGGGATTGTGATCAAGATCTCCTTGATAAGGTCGCCAAGTTGGGAACCAACGTCCATTCTCAAAATCTGGGTTGTCTATGAGCTGCATCGAGGCTGGATCTATAGCAGCTGTTTGCGCAGTTGAAGAAAGTGGCTCTTTAGAGTTGTTTTCTGATTGAGAGGAGTGCTCCGAGGGAGATACCATGCGCGCGTTTCCTATGTGACTGTTTGTAACTGAGACTTTGAATTAAAGCTTAGATATAGAGTTTTGATCAACGACGGCAAACATTGTTTTATGCAGTCTGTCATCTATTAGGTCTAGCAAGTATCAGGCATAAAGAGTTTTAGTTGTACTAGAACATACTTATTTTTATGAATGCGCTAGATTCTACTAGATGTCTTAGCCCAGATATGTTCTACTAAACTCAGCGCTTAGGTTGATTACGTCATGATATATTCTATAGTGACAAACAGCTTACAGGATGTTACATAAGCGTCGATGCTGAGCATCATAACGGAATTCAATAATAAACAAAAGATATTATTCTCCCATCATCCTTATTACTACGTTTACATACTTTCATAGACAACTCGCCGAATCCATCTTTGATGATGATATTGATTATTGATATAAGCCATATCTGTGATGCTTATATCAGAGGTCAGTATCTGGGTGTTATGGTAGCAGCGAAACGCTCAAAGTTGTAAAGCTATTTAGGATGAAAAACCATGCTCATTCCATTTCACTTTTTTGGTAACTTATTATGATCAGTGTATTTGATTTATTCAAAATCGGGATTGGCCCTTCAAGCTCACATACCGTAGGCCCTATGGTGGCGGCCAATTTATTTTTGGCTTCATTAGCAAAGCAAACAGAGCTGACAGATGTTAAAGCCATAGAAATCGAGCTGTATGGTTCCCTCGCTGCGACAGGTAAAGGACATGCGACCGATACAGCCGTGTTGTTAGGACTGTTGGGTCATACTCCCAGCACCATAGACACCCGTTTAACCAGTCAGTATTTGACACCTATATTTTCTGATAAAAAACTAAACCTTGCTGGCAAACATACTATTACCTTCAATAGCGAACGCGATATCCACTGGTACGGCGACACTGTCCTCTCCTATCATCCGAATGCCTTAACCATTCGGGCAGTATTGGCAGATGATACCAGCTATCAGCAAACCTATTATTCCATCGGTGGCGGCTTTGTTATCAATGAAGAAGATGCCAATAACCCAGACGAAGATCAAGCCAGACCCAATATTGACATCGCCCCCTACCCGTTTAGTACGGGTGCAGAGCTTCTCGAGCAGTGCCGCAAACATCAGTTGAGTATCAGCGAGGTAGTGCTTGCCAACGAATGTCACTATCGCGACCAAGAAGAAGTCTTTGCCTATTTAGATACCATCTGGGATGTGATGCAAGATTGTGTCAAACAGGGCTGTGAAAATGCAGGCATCTTGCCTGGCGGGCTTGATGTCAAGCGCCGTGCCCAAGATCTGCATCTACAACTGATCGCTGAGAAGGATCAACCTATCTCAAAGACTGATAAGTTGGCGGCGATGGATTGGGTAGATCTCTATGCACTGGCCGTCAATGAAGAAAACGCCAATGGCGGCAAAGTAGTCACCGCACCGACCAATGGTGCGGCTGGCATCATTCCAGCAGTACTGCATTATTATCGTGATTTCCTCCCAAGCTATAGCCAACAGGGTGTCCGCAATTTTTTATTAAATGCGACTGCGATTGGCGGCTTAATCAAGCAAAACGCCTCTATCTCTGGCGCTGAAGTAGGCTGCCAAGGTGAAGTGGGCTCAGCCTGCTCAATGGCAGCCTCTGGACTAGCAGAGCTGATGGGCGGTGATCCTGCCAAGTGTCTCAACGCTGCCGAAATCGGCATTGAACATAACTTAGGTCTCACTTGCGACCCTATTGGCGGTCTCGTACAAGTGCCTTGTATCGAACGCAACGCTATGGGCGCGGTAAAAGCAGTCAATGCAGCTCGCCTTGCCTGCCGCGGTAATGGACAGCACTTCGTCTCTTTTGACAAGGCCATCCAAACGATGAAACAAACCGGTGCTGACATGTCAGATAAGTATAAAGAGACTGCACGTGGTGGCCTAGCGGTTTATGCTGATAACCGCATTCCTACCGCGACCCATGGTGTCAGTGTCAACTACAGCCAATGTTAATTGTTAGGGTCTATTAAAACAGTCATGATCATTTAAAATAGCCATAAAAAAAGCCTCTAACGAATTAGAGGCTTTCCTTTAATCTAAGATATAGCTATAGATTTAACTATTAAGTTACTCAACAAACCCTATTACTCAGCGGTTTTTGAGATAACTTCATTCAAATACCATACTGGCTTCACAACGCCTGCAGCTTCGTCAGCCACTGCTTCTTGACGTACGTCTAACACGTAGCGATAACCTGGCTCATAAGTGAAGCCCTGGATATCACCATTAAATGTGGTGTAGTTTCTTTGGAAGGTTTGACGGAACTGTAAGCACTCAGCTTTAATCATCTCGCCAGTAGCAGTCTGTACATCACATACTGCTTTGCGCGGTGCAAGCTCTACTTTTAGACTTGGAATATTAACGACTTTAACATCCATTGCCTGACCTTCTACTACCATGGTGCGCTTATCATCTAAGTTCATAGTAGAACAACCCGCTAGGGCAAATGTCGTCATCAATGCTGCGATTGCTAATTTTTTCATTATTCTTCCTCAGTTAATTATTTATGCTCATTAATTATGTTGGTTACTTCTGAAGTATTAATGCTTAAGTATTAATGTCTAATTTGGCTTATTTACTACTTTACAGTTAACGATCCGTAAAGCGTAATCTTTCAAAACCTATCTAAATATTAAGCATTAATAATGTTAAGCATTAATAATAGTGCTGTTAGCACTGCCTGAATTGATAGACAGCCATGTTTCAACAGCACCGTTTATTGTTGTACTTCACTGAGTATAGAGTGCCCAAGGCCTTATCCTCTATAACTACTTTGTAACATAACGTCAGTATTTGCAACTCATGTTAAACAAACGTATGAAATAATAACTTAAAGGGTATCTGTAGCAGATTTACTTTTATTATATAGAGGGTAATTCAAGCGAATCTATTATATAGCCAGTCCAATATGAAAAAGATACAGCGGAACTGGGATGAATTTTTTGCAGCCTCTGTCGGCGTAGGCACAGCAAGCTAGAAAAATTTATACCAGTTTCGCGTTATTAAATAACGTATCCATTTTATTTAGTATCGACTATACATAGGCTAAGCGAAAGTCGTACCTACAAATTTTTTAGCTACGATAGTCAGCATTAATCTTGACATAATCATAAGACAGATCACAAGTGTATACGGTGTCAGTGGCATCACCGCGAGCAAGATCGATATGAATGGTAATCTCCGGACGGCTCATAACAGTATTGCCTGCCTCTTCCGTGTAGTCAGGCGCCACACCGCCACCTTGCACGATCTTCACCTCATCGAGTGACACATCGACTTGCTCGGTATCAAGATCCTCAATACCTGCATAACCAACAGCCGCCAAGATACGTCCCCAATTAGCATCACTGGCAAAGAATGCTGTTTTTACCAGTGGCGAATGTGCGACGGCATAAGCGACATCGCAGCACTCTTGACTGGTTTTGCCGCCTGTCACTTTGACGGTCATAAACTTAGTTGCGCCTTCCCCATCACGCACGATTAATTGTGCCAAACGTACAAATACGTCGGTTAAGGCTGCATATAGTGGCTGATAATGCGGATGCTCTGGACTATCAATCACATCTGAGCTGGCAGCGCCCGTGGCTATCAATACACAGCAATCATTGGTTGAGGTATCACCATCGACAGTGATTCGGTTAAAAGACTGCTCATTGATGGCGCTGAGCATTTCTTGTAAGACATCAGCGGCAATGTTGGCATCGGTCGCTACGTAGCCGAGCATGGTCGCCATATTTGGGCGTATCATCCCAGAGCCTTTAGAGATACCTGTGACATGGTAGCTAGCACCAGCAACATCGACCTTTTGACTGGCAAGCTTGGGGATAGTATCAGTGGTACGAATACCATTGGCGGCTGCCAGCCAGTTATCGGCAGCTAGGTTAGCTAGCGCCTTATCCAACCCCGCGATTACCGCTTCACTATTGAGCGGCTCACCAATGACACCAGTAGAGAATGGTAATACGCTATTGGTATCGACGCCTGCTTTACTGGCTAATGCCGCACAAATATCCTCTGCACGGCGCATGCCGTCAGCACCCGTACCTGCGTTGGCATTACCCGTATTGGTTACTAAATAGCGCGGGCTTGCTTTGGCAAAGTGCTCACGCAATACACGGACAGGAGCGGCACAAAAGGTGTTTTTAGTCGTGACAACCGCACTGGTCGCGGTCTCAGAAATCTCAATAACCACTAAATCGTCACGATCTTTGTAGCGCACCCCTGCGGCGGTAGCACTCAGTTTGATACCATCAATGGCATAAATAGTCTCAGGTATTGCAACATTTCCGACAGCCATAGCTCAATCCTTATTTATTGATATTTATCATGGTTTATTTAGATTAGGGTTTACTAAAATCAAACGACGACCAAATCGGCGCATGGTCAGAAGGTTTTTCCATTCCGCGCAGCTCATAACTGATACCAGCGTCTACCGAGTGCGCCTGCAAGTCTGCTGTGCATAAAATATGATCGATGCGTAACCCACGCTTTGGATCATCATTAAAGCCGCGACTGCGATAGTCAAACCAGCTATACAGCTCTGTACTGTCTGGATAATGCAGGCGATAGGTATCAAAAAGCTCACGTGACATCAGTGTCTCATACCAGTCACGCTCCTCTGGTAAAAACGAGGTTTTACCCGTTCTAAGCCAACGCTTAGCATTGGCCTCACCAATACCAACATCGATATCTTCTGGTGCGATATTCATATCGCCCATGATGATAAGCGAGCGACCTTCCGCCTTTAAGGTATCGATATAAGCGGTTAAATCTGCATAATAGGCACGTTTCATAGGGAATTTGGTTGGATGGTCTTGACTCTCACCTTGCGGAAAATAACCATTAAGCACATCAATCTCGCGACCTTGTAGCAGATAACGTGCATGGATGAAACGCTTTTGCGCCTCAATGTCTTCCCCAGGAAAGCCTTTTTGCACGAAAATAGGGGCGACTTTTGATAACAGTGCTACCCCATAGTGTGCCTTTTGCCCGAAGTATTCAACATGATAGCCAAGACCTTCTACATTTTTGAGAGGGAATTGCTCGTCATGTACTTTGGTTTCTTGCAGACCCATTACATCGGGATCAATCACTTCTCGTATTGCTTCGAGCTGATGTTGACGGGCGCGGATACCATTGATATTAAAACAAACAAAACGAGTCATGCCTTATCCTATATTAATTTATTAAAATTTGATTATTTTTTGGGCGTCACTATGATAACAGACCTCAGCCAACCTAGCTGTTGCGTGTCCTCAAATCTTAAGCTACAGTAGAAAAAAATTGATACATTAAGATCTTGTGTTAATAATCCTATAAAGTACTGTGCTAATAAACGCTGTATTTTGATTCACTCTTACATGGCGTTTTTCAATAACCTCTCAAGAAAACGATGAAATCCCTGTCAACAAAACTATATGAGCCAAACTATGACGACAACCGCTACAAACCACACAGCCACACCGCTATTTTCTACTGACTATCATATCTACATTAATCATACCGATGCAGGTGGCATAGTCTACCACGCTAATCACTTAGTGTTTTTTGAAAACTGTCGCCGTGACTGGTTTACCAAGCTTAACTTAAACGGTTATTTTATGCATTCTGATGAGGGTCAAGTTCAGCATTTTGTCGTCAGTCAGGCACAGCTACAGTACAAAAAAGCCATCCTGTTAGATGAGGTCATTAATGTGCGTATCGATCGTGTTGAGCTAAAGCCTGCCAGCATCGTATTTTATCAGAGCATTCATCGCCGTCTGCCAGCAGATGCGGACGAAAAACAGCGCTCATCTACAAACACCTTATTGAGCAGTAGCAAAATCGTCATCGCCTGTGTACAAAACCAAATCAAGCCTGAGCCACCACAGTCAACCAATGCATCAAGCACCACGACTGCAGTAGATAATGCCACCCCTATGCGGCCCATACGCGTGCCAGAAAAGCTCTATAATACCATCCAGCAAGCTATTGCGCACCATGCCGATGAGCAGTGATATCAATCGATGAACGATCATTGT
The DNA here is from genome assembly GCF_904846575.1 of Psychrobacter sp. H8-1. Lineage (NCBI taxonomy): Bacteria > Pseudomonadati > Pseudomonadota > Gammaproteobacteria > Moraxellales > Moraxellaceae > Psychrobacter > Psychrobacter sp. H8-1. Next base: position 1,320,047 of record NZ_CAJHBG010000001.1, on the reverse strand, counting down.
GATACTAGCGCAGCGATGCTCACCTTCGAGGATATTTGGGTTTACAGCAAGCGCACTACTCTAGCAGCCTCTGAGGAAGACCGCACTGCTGTGGCCGCTAGTATGCTCGCACCGCATAAGAAATGGCTGACTCGGATAAAGGGTGAAGCCACAGCTGATAAGACTTTGTCTGCGCATCAGCGTACTCTGATCGCTGGCGCTCATGGCAAACTAATAGCTGGCCAAGTAACTGTATTAACTGGTCACTCTGGCAGTGGGAAGTCAATATTATTGCGAATGCTATCAGGACTGTCTCCTATGAGCGCAGGTAATGTCTGGCTACAGCATGGTAATGAGAAAGTGAATAGTGAACAAAATAGTAGCAAGAAAACTAGCTACGACCGTCTCAGCATTCACAACACCTCACCCACACAATGGCGCGCGCAAGTCGCTCTATTAGCGCAACACCCACAACTGCTAGAAGGCAGTGTCCTTGATAATCTGACAATGCCTTATCGCCTACAAGCCTATCAACACAGTCGTTTTGATATGGAGTGGCATATCAAACAGCTTGCGCAGTTAGAGCGCACAGCTGACTTCTTACAGCAAGATGCCAACCATCTCTCTGGCGGCGAGCGACAACTGGTCAATACGCTGCGTCTATTGCAGTTAGAGCCGCAAGTACTACTGTTAGATGAACCGACAGCGGCATTAGATGCCGATACCTCAGCCAAGCTTGTTCACCTACTGATCAACTGGTTACGTGCAAAACCAGCGCGCACATTGTTATGGATAACTCATGATACGCAAGACATAATGCCTTTGGCAGATAAGCATTGGCACATGCAAGCAGGTGTGTTAACCGAAGTATTCTAATAGTATTTTGAACCTCACACTTAATAGCAACTTTTAGTAGCAACTTTCAAACTCTAGCTCGATAGTTAATCGTTATTTGTCTATTTTATATTAGATTTTTTTACCGCCATTTTTTTCAAACGAGCACCTATGACTGCTAAAGACGACCTGCAAATCTTACTGACTTATAGTGACATTGTGCTTGCCAGCAGCTTGATTGCCATTGTGCTTATTGTGTCGTGGCGACTACGCTTACGGCTAACATCGACACTATTGATGGCTGCTGTTCGTACCGTGGTACAGCTGAGTTTTATTGGTCTGATATTGGCATGGATTTTTGCACGCGAACAGTGGTATGAAGTATTGCTCATATTGACCATCATGACTCTGATTGCGGGTAGCGCTGCTAGGAATCGTGTCAAACGCAGCTACAAAGGCTTGTTTGTCGATACTCTCATGGCAGTCAGCATCTCAGCCGTATTGGTCACTATCATTGCTATCAGTCTTATCTTACGGGTGCAGCCTTGGTATACGCCGCAGTTTATCATCCCGATATTAGGCTTGATACTAGGGAATTCTTTGACTGCCATTTCTTTGACCAGTAACCAACTTATCGAGGCCTTTCATGAGCAGCAGGCGCGTATTGAGATGATGTTAAGTCTATCTGCCCGTCCATTTGAAGCCGTACACGAGCAAATACGTGCTGCAATCGTCAATGGTATGACACCCACGCTGAACTCTATGTTAGTCGTTGGTATTGTCAGCTTACCCGGCATGATGACTGGTCAAATACTCGCCGGCGCAGACCCTACTCAAGCTGTACGCTATCAGATTGTCACCATGTTTTTGATATGTGTTAGCAGTACACTTGGCTGCACAATAAGCTCACTCCTGATTTATAGACGCTTTTTTAACAAAAAAAAGCAGTTCATCCTACCTTAAATACCGCCAGTCGAATATAGTTTGACTTATCCGTCAGCCTATTTGTCTACTTTCTCTATCTTAGCCAGTTTTGTCATGCTAGTATGAGCTGAAATTACGTTGTTGTTACTCTTCTGTAGGACTTAATTACAATTAATCATATATCAGTCGTATCCGTGCTGATCCGCTCTACAGATAGCAACTGAGTCATTTTCTCGTACACATTCCCTATGACTACAACTTGAGGACGCTGGCAATGACAGTGAACAAACCCTGGCTAGATCACTATCCTTCAAATGTGCCAAAAACGATAGATCCAGATCAATATGGCAATCTGATAGAGCTATATGAGGAATGCTTTGAGCGCTTTCGTTTCCATCCTATGAGTATCTGCATGGGGGTTACTCATACTTATGATGATGTTGACAAAGCATCACTCGCAGTTGCTGCGTGGTTACAAGGACAAGGATTGGCTAAAGGCAGTATCGTGGCACTAATGATGCCCAATGTACCGCAGTATTTACCGATTATGATCGGTATCTTGCGTGCAGGTTTTGTCTGTACTCCTATCAACCCTTTGTATACTGGTCGTGAGCTACGCCATCAGCTCAATGACTCTGGTGCTGAAGTTATATTTATCGTCGATAACTTTGCTCAAGCTCTCGAACAAGTCGTAGGTGAGACCTCTATTAATCGTATCATCCTCTCAAAAATGGGTGACATGATGGGTCTAAAAGGCATCTTAGTAAATACTGTTATTCGTCAAGTAAAACGCTTAGTGCCCAAATATGCTCTGAACGACCCTAAATATAAAGTGACCAAGTTTCCTGATGTGCTCAAAGCGGGAAAAAACCTGCCCCATCAAGCACCGGAGATGGAATTAGAACAAAAAGCCATTTTACAATATACAGGCGGCACTACAGGGTTATCAAAAGGCGCTGTATTGACTCAGCGCAATATCGTTGCCGCAGCCATGCAGTCAGAAGCATGGTATCGTCCGGTCACCTCAGAGATTGACGAGGTGTATATCAATATGGTTATGGCATTGCCGCTATACCATATTTTTGCTTTTATGCTGAGTTTGCTCGGTATGCGCTCAGGCTATACCTTTATTTTGGTACCAAACCCACGCGACATACCAGGATTTATCAAAACTCTCTCAAAGCAGCCTTTTCATATATTTCCCGCTGTCAATACGCTGTTTAAAGGACTACTTGATCATCCAAAATTTGGACAGTTGAACTTCAGCTCTTTACGTATCTCACAAGCAGGTGGCATGGCAGCGACTGAGCAAACTGCAGCGCGCTGGTTAGAGGTGACAGGCTGTGCGATGATTGAAGGTTGGGGTATGACTGAAGGCGTCGCTGTAGGCACAGCAAACGTGGTCACAGATCGTCAGTTTAATGGCACAATTGGCGTGCCAGGCCCTGGGGTTGATGTTATCGTCGTTAATGAAGACAATGAGCGTGTCGGTATAGGCCAAGCAGGTGAGATGTGTATTAAAGGCCCTAATGTCACCTCTGGCTATTTTAATCATGATAATAGTGACAGCTTCACTGAAGATGGTTACTTTCGTACTGGTGACATCGTCAGTATGGACGAAAAAGGCTACTTTACCTTGCTAGATCGAAAAAAAGATATGATCTTAGTCTCAGGATTTAACGTATTTCCCAACGAAGTTGAGTCCGTGATGCTCGACTGTGACGCTATCGTTGACTGCGCCGTCATTGGTATTCCAGATGAACGCCAAGGCGAAGCAGTGAAGATTTATATCGTACCTGCAGACAGCAACGTCACCGAAGGTGTGATTAGATATTTTGCTCTAGACAACCTAACTGGCTATAAGTGCCCGCGCTATATTGAGTTTGTCAGTGAACTTCCAAAGAGCAATATTGGCAAAGTACTACGTCAAAAACTACGTGAAAAGCATATGGCTGAGCATGGTTAGACTACATAATATATCAATGGTCATAAAAAACCCCTCTACACAATAATGTAGAGGGGTTTTTGCTGTTTAAATAAGCATTGACGAACTGATTAGCTAATTTTGTTAACAATACCAAGTGGTAAGTGCTTCATTGCTTGACCCACAATTGACCAAGGCAAGCTTGGTACACAGGCTTCTGCCACCCCAGACTCAATAGCAGCCACGATGGCTTTGGTACCTGTATCAGCATCGACTTCAAATGGCAACGGTTTGGCATTGGTATTGATTTCGGTACGAATATAACCTGGATAAATAGTAGAAACCTTAATTGGCAGTTTCTCGAGTAGCATATCCGCACGAATACCTTCTGCCAAATATGCCAAACCAGCCTTGCTAGCGCCATAAGTGGTCATATGCTTAGGCAAGCCGCGCATCGCTGACATGCTAGATATTACCACCAAATGACCACTGTTTTGCTCGCGGAATATTTTCATTGCCGCTTCGCACTGTGCCAACGCTGAGATGAAGTTAATCTCAGCCGTACGGCGATTGGTCTCAAAACGGCCTTTACCAATGCGGCGACTCTCTCCCACTCCTGCGTTGACTACTACGCGGTCGATGTGACCGAAATCAGCAGCAAAAGCATCAAACACTTCAAATATCGCATCATAATCAGTGACGTCAAGCACGCGATACTCAATACGAATATCAGCATAGCGATCCATGAGCTCAGCTTTGAGCTGTTCCAGACGTTCGGCACGGCGGGCACAGATGGCTAAATTGTAGCCTAGACTTGCAAAGATGCGCGCCATTGCCTCACCAAGGCCTGAGCTGGCACCGGTGATCAATACCGTTTTGTCGAGGCCAACTTGCGATTTCGTCAAGCCTTTTAAATAGCGTGCAGGCTGAATAGCGCTGAATGTCTGATCTTTGCCTTGTTTGGCAGTCTGCGTTACCAAATTCATTAATTTATTTTGCATAAGCAGTCCCTTATATAATAATGCGTTCATAAGAATAAAAAAAAGAGGGTTGGCACCCTCTATTATAATGGCAATACCCTAATAAATAAGTACGGATATGTATCAAAGAATCTAAAAAACAAACGCTATTAACTTTGATTCTAGCGCCAAGTGACAAAGCGCTCTCCATCAGAAAATAAGTGACTGTATTCATTTAACGACAACAGTTGCGGTACTTGTTCTCTGACAGTGATGGCCGTCACACCAGTATTTACAAGGTTTTTATTTATTTGATAAGCGGTTTGACTGCCTTGTCGTAATAATTGAGCGGTAATTGCAGCAATCACACCCCCTGAGGTAAAGACCAGCACCGTACTGTCGCGTTCCAAATGATTAAGTTGTGATGCTTGCTTGCGTACCTGATCGAGCGCTCGCTGAGCGCGCACATTAAACTGTGGCCAACTCTCTAGATAAGCCTCATCATTGTCTCCCGCATGCCAGCGCTGCATGGCCAAGTCAAACAACTCAGCCAAGCGTTGTTTTGGTACCTCTGCTTTGGCAATCTCTGAGGCGATTGCTTCTTGACTGGTAAATGCAGGATTGGATTTTATAAACACATCCTTATGATTAAACTCATTAAAGCTCTCAATCAAATAGCTATCAGGAACCGTCAAGTCTAATGCTGGTAGCGAAAGACTGGCCGCTGATGCAGGCTGATAAGCTTCCCAAAAGTAGCGCGCTGAGTCCTGTTGTCTTGACAAGCTGCCTGTAAATATCGCATCGATACGGCGCTGAGTGGTTGCATAATGCTGACCAAGTAAACGCGCCTGTAAGCCCCCTAACTCTGAGAGCTGATCGTAGTTTTGTTGTCCAAACGATGCTTGACCGTGGCGTGCCAAGAGAATAGTTGTCATAAAAATACTGCCTATGTCTATAAATACTGTAATATTTTTAATAAAGCTTAATATCAATACATCAAGCTCTCAACTTAGTTAAGCTGTAGGCTGTGGCTTTAGCCCAGCTTGAACCTTTGCAAAAGCAAAATGCTGGGCTAAAGCCACAGCTTACGCCAACATATTAAAATAGTTGGGACTAAGGCATGAATACCCTATAAGCTACTCAGATGGTTGCTCAAAATAGCTTTTGGGTAATATGCCTTTAATGACGGCCTGCACAGGGCTTGGTAGCTTCTCAATAGTAGCCATATCGACACCCATATCTTGCAAATGCGGCTGTACATGACTGTTAAATAGCGCCTCACCTTCGTATTGCGCAATCAGCTTTAAACACTTAGCATGCAGCACATGGTTGATAATCCAAAAGTTTTTGAAGGCAGGATTCTTAGTTTGCTTATGATAGTAGCGATAATAAATCTGCTGCACGATACCTGCTAAGCGAAACAGACCAAACACTTCATAAAATGTCCAGTTGTCTACTTTTAGACCAGTACGCTCAAGGTAATAATCCACCACTTCACTACGTGTCATCATACCTTCTAAGTGAGTCGGCTGACGGCGCGACTGCTGCATGATGATATTATCATCTTCCTCAATCCAGTAAGCGAGCGCGCTACCTAAGTCCATCAATGGATCGCCTAAGGTGGCCATCTCCCAGTCGAGTACACCGATGACTTTGGTAGGATAAGCAGCGTCTAAGACAATATTATCAAAACGCCAATCATTATGAATGACGCAGGTTTTAATATCGACGGGTGTATGCTTATTCAGCCACTGACGTACTAAGGCAAAGCTTGGTACATTGGGGGTTTTTGCCTTGACGTAACGCTTATCCCAACCATTGACTTGACGCTCGCAGTAACCATCACCGCGGCCTAAGGCTTTTAGGTCAGGATTGTCTTGGTAGTCTACTTGATGCAACTCAATCAAGGCATCAATCACATTGCTACATAGCTCACGCGTTTGGGTAGGCGTTAACACCACTTCTTTTGGTAAGTTGGCACGTGGAATGATACCTTCCATCCGCTCCATCACATAAAAGTCGGCACCAATGACCTCATCATCTGTGCACAAAGCCACCATTTTTGGTACATACGGATAATCTTCTTTTAGCGCTTTTTGTACCGTATATTCACGCACCATGTCATGCGCTGACTTCGCTTTAGTGCCTTTGGGTGGACGACGTAAGATAAGATCTTGGTTTTCGTACTGTAAACGATAGGTCCAGTTTGACGCACCTCCTGAAAACTGAGTGACAGTAGGTTCACCTGCTACCTCTACACCCTGATCTTGCAACCAGCTGCTTACTGCTTGTACATCAAGGGCTTCCCCGTCTCTTACTGGCCCACCTTCATCCAATACTTTATTATTGTTTTTCTCATTATTCTTTGCATTATTATCTGTTGCCATGTGATGTTCCTTATCATCTGGTTATTTATCATCAAAAATAAATCATAAGCGAGAGCCGACTTAGTCGTAGGGTGCTTTCTAAGCACCTAAAAGCTATTATAGTGGTGGATAAATCCACCCTACGCCCCTTCAAAGTCAGTTTCTATTAATCAATATTTATTGCTTAGGCTATTTTAATAGCTGACTTATTACAACTTAACGCTTAAGACGATATCCTTCACGCTTTAGCTCTAATTTGGCAATCATGGTTTTATGCACTTCATCAGGGCCGTCAGCTAAGCGCAGTGCGCGTGCTTGTGCAAAAAAGCTTGGTAGTAATGCATCTTGACACACACCCATGCCACCATAAATCTGAATCGCCATATCGACCACTTCTTGTAGCACAGTTGGAGCAACTACTTTAATGGCTGATATTTCAGTTAGCGCCGCTTTGGTACCTTGACTGTCCATTTTTTGTGCAGCATATAGCGTCAATAAGCGGGCTTGGTCAATTTTGATACGAGCATCGCTAATACGCTCGAGGTTACCGCCCAACTGCAATAACGGCTTACCAAAAGCCGTACGCTGCATACCGCGGTGAATAGCAAGCTCCAAAGACTTCTCTGCAGCACCAATACAACGCATACAGTGATGTATTCGACCTGGTCCCAAGCGCCCTTGCGCAATCTCAAAGCCCATCCCTGGCCCACCAATGAAGTTAGCGGCTGGCACACGCACGTCAGTAAAGCTCACCTCGCCATGACCATGCGGCGCATCGTAATCACCAAATACCTTTAGCATACGCTCGATTTTGACACCAGCGGTCTTAGCAGGCACCAGCACCATAGAGTGTTGATGATGACGATCTTTACTCTCATCAGGGGTATACGCCATGACTATCAACACATCAACAGCAGGATCACCAAGACCAGATGACCACCACTTGCTACCATTAATGATGATCTCATCACCATCGACCACGGCAGTTGCCTGCATGTTGGTCGCATCACTAGAGGCAACATCAGGCTCCGTCATACAGAATACCGAGCGGGTCTTACCTTCCAATAATGGCGTCAGCCACCTATCTTGCTGCTCAGTACTGCCATAACGCCACAACAGCTCCATATTGCCGCTGTCAGGCGCATTACAGTTAAAAACGTAAGGTGCCAATAAACTGCGTCCGGTCAACTCTGCAATCGGTGCATAATCAGTGACGGATAGCCCAGCACCTAGATTTTCATCAGGTAAAAACAGATTCCACAAGCCTGCAGCGCGTGCTTTTGCTCTCAGGGTCTCGTACGCTTCTGGCCACTGCCAGTTTTCCCAATGGCCATCAGGATTTTGCTCATGACAGTCTTGCCAGAACTGGGCTTCTATCGGCTCGATATGCGTTTCTATGAATTCTTTGACTTGTTGATGCATGGACTGACCATGCGCCGTTGCGCTAAACATAGTTTGTGATGTATTGGTTGTCATTATTATATTCCTCTTCCTTGTTAAATATTCTAGATTTTACCGTAAGCCACTAGCCATCAGTGACCACTAGCTATCTGTCTTTAGTGCAGATAGTCAATTCAATTTGCAAGTAGTACAAGGCAACCAAGTGTAGATGTATATTAAATGCTTCAAGCGAGGTTAACGCTGTAATACTTTTATAGTGGATTGACTATATTAGGTAGAACGCTCTCTACATTTATAGCATAACCCTTGTTCTGAAACAGAAAAAGGCGCGACCGGCTAGGCCACACCTTTAGGTTGTCAACACACTTTAATGACTCAGATTTTATTTTAGAATATTTAAGCGACTATTAAAGTCAAAGCGCATCAAGGCTTCTGGTAGCTTGTCAGCGGCGATATTAAGCGTCGCTTCTGCAGCCTGTGCCAGACCCAGCTTTTCGGCCAAAGTTGGCTTTTGGCGTGAATGCAATGCATACACTTGACTCCTATCCATCAACTGCAAAATATAACTGTCCGAAGTCTGTAAGCTATCCACCAGGTTTAGCGCTAAAGCGTCCTCACCATACCAATGTTCGCCAGTTGCAACCTTGTCCAAGTCCAAAGACGGACGATAGGTATTGACGAAATGCTTAAATAGCTGATGTGTTTGCTCAAGCTCTTCTTGATACTTCGCACGATCTTCTTCGTCGTTTTCACCAAATATAGTAACTGTGCGCTTATAATCACCTGCGGTGAACATCTCATAATCAACGTCGTGATTTTTGAGCCATTTATGGAAGTTTGGCAATTGTGATACCACTCCGATTGATCCAATAACCGCAAACGGTGCAGCAATGACCTTATCCGCGACGCAGGCCATCATATAACCACCACTGGCAGCGACTTTATCAACACAGACAGTAAGTTTAAGACCTGCATCTTTTAGGCGTGCCAACTGCGCCGCAGCCAGACCATAGCCATGCACCAAGCCGCCCGATGATTCAAGACGAACCACTACTTCATCACCTTTGTTAGCCGTGCTAATCAGAGTGCTGATCTCTTCACGCAGATGCTTCACCGCTGTGGCTTTCAGATCACCATCAAAATCAAGCACAAATACTTGCTGCGACTTGTCTTTACTTTTGGCTTTAACTTTTAAGGCCTTTTTCGCTTTTTTTGCCATGCTCTTTTTGAGCTGCTTAAGTGCGGCCTTACCTTGAGTCGCTTCCATAAGGTCTTCACGGCGCTTTTCTTGATTTTTATTGAGATGCAGAACTTTTAGCTCAACAGGGTTTTTGGGCGGATGAAATAGCATAAAGTTTCCTTAAATAAAATAATCGATATCAATCTTGTTATCAGTACAACCTACAACCGCTTAGTATGACAACTTATTAGCTTGGGTTGTATGTGAAAGTAATATAGTTAATATCAAACTGATATGCACGCACAGTCGACAGTTTTCAAGCCTACATACGATATTTAACCTATTATATGGCAGCTGTACAAACATCTGTTAAATGAACGTCGAACCATGACGCTATCAGCTTGTCACGCGTAACCGAATCTAAAGGGATTGTGCAAGCAGAGTTGTATAAAAATGGCAGATTAGGCATAATATGCGTTTACATCTATTTCCATGCAGCCAGCGCGACGAGGTTTTGTCTTGATCGCGTTTTATTTGCTATTTTTTCATAACATCTTAAATCACATCGACATAAGATACGCTATATTAAAATAGCAGCGCCACTTAAGCCTATACTTAGCAACTGATAAACGCTCATTTCTTGCCTACTGGTTCTCATGCCATGATGGCTTGTCGTGAGCCAATGACAAAAAAGATAGCATTGGTTGAAATCAAATAGCGCTGGCCGCATGATTGTACATCGAACTGGGCTGACAACTGGATAACTAATATTATGACGCAAAGTACTATGACGCATGGCAAATACCGAGACGAATATTGCGGAGCCGTAACCGAAAGCTTTATAGAACAAACCATCACTATCGTAGGCTGGGTACATCGCCGCCGCGATCATGGTGGCGTAATTTTCTTAGACATGCGTGATCGTGCAGGCATCCTGCAAGTCGTCATCGATCCTGATACTCCAGAAGCATTTGCGACTGCCGATGCGGCACGTCCTGAATACGTACTTAAAATTACTGGTCGCGTGCGTCGTCGTTATGAAGGCACCGAAAACCCAAATATGACCAGTGGTCAAATCGAGCTATTGGGCAAAGAAATCGAAGTATTGGCTAAGTCTGATACGCCGCCATTCCCGCTTAACGATGAAAACACCACTGTATCAGAAGACTTGCGCCTGAAGTATCGTTACCTCGATATGCGTCGTCCGCAGATGCAAGAGCGTATGGTATTCCGTGCCAAGGCCACATCAGCCATTCGTCGTTACTTAGATGACCATGGTTTCTTAGATGTTGAAACTCCTATCTTGACACGCGCGACCCCTGAAGGTGCTCGTGACTATCTGGTGCCGTCACGTACACGCCCAGGTAACTTCTTTGCCCTGCCGCAGTCGCCACAGTTATTTAAACAGCTATTGATGGTATCTGGTTTTGATCGCTACTATCAAATCGCTAAGTGCTTCCGTGATGAAGATTTACGAGCTGATCGTCAGCCAGAGTTTACGCAAGTGGATATTGAGACTTCTTTCTTAGATGAAGAAGAAATCATGAACATCAACGAAGGTCTCATCAAGCACTTATTCAAAACCATGATGGATGTGGAGCTTGCCGACTTCCCACGTATGACCTATGCGGATGCGATGCGTGACTACGCTTCAGACAAACCTGACCTACGTATTCCCCTAAAACTGGTCGACGTTGCAGATCTCATGCAGAGTGTTGATTTCAAAGTCTTCTCCGGCCCAGCCAATGATCCAAAAGGTCGCGTCGCGGCACTACGTATCCCTAATGGTGCGGCTCTCACCCGTAGACAAATCGATGAATATACCAAATATGTTGGTATCTATGGTGCGCGTGGCTTAGCTTATATCAAAGTCAACGATGTAAGCTTGATCAACAATGGCGTCGATAAAGAGTCTGGATTACAATCGCCAATCATCAAAAACATGACCGATGAGGTGTTAGCCAGCCTAGTCGAGCGCACTGGTGCACAAGATGGCGACATTATCTTCTTTGGTGCAGATAAAGCCAGTGTTGTTAATGATGCCATGGGAGCACTGCGTCAGAAGATTGGTCTAGATCTTGAGATGCAGACTTGCACGTGGGCGCCGCTATGGGTCACCGACTTCCCTATGTTTGAAGAAACGGATGATGGAAAATGGACCTCGGTACACCATCCCTTCACTAAGCCATAAGGCTCAGTAGATGAATTAAAGAACAGCCCAGAGACTGCTCTTTCTGTCGCCTATGACATGGTACTGAACGGTACTGAAGTCGGTGGTGGTAGCTTGCGTATCAATACGCTTGAGATGCAAAAAGCCGTGTTTGAAGCACTCGGTATCGACGAGGCCGAAGCAGAAGCGAAATTCAGCTTCTTACTTGACGCCCTTAAGTTCGGTGCGCCGCCGCACGGTGGTCTGGCCTTTGGTTTGGATCGTCTGATTATGCTAATGGTTGGTGCGGACTCCATTCGTGATGTCATCGCCTTTCCGAAAACCAAAACTGCTGAATGCCCATTGACTCAAGCCCCTGCTGAAGTTGACAGCAAACAACTGCGTGAATTGGGCATTCGTGTGCGCGAAAAAGCACAGGCTGACACCAATAAACCTGCCCAATAAAGGGTCTGATAATGCATACATTTTTTTTACAGCGTGATTGTGTGTTCAGTAGCATCTCGAGTTATGAGAGACTACACAGTCATCTATTACAATGTGAAAAATTATGAATCCTTATCAGGTTTTCAAATACGTGCCACTATCTGTCTTACAGGTATTGGCGCGTTTTGTTGCCTACATCATAATGCGCATGCCTAATGCCAGTCTGACTCGTGCGATTAACATCAACTTATCGCTGGTGGCTCCTGCATTATCTGCTGCTAAAAAACAAGCACTGATTAAAGACATCGTGCTACATCAATGTCTTAGCAGTGTCGAGTCTGTCAAAAGCTGGGCAATGTCTCCTGAATGGAGCATTAAGCAAGTCTGTGACGTCCATAATAAAGACATTTTGCTTGAGGGTCTTAATAACCCAAATGGCATGCTCGCTATCGTGCCGCACTTGGGTACGTGGGAGATGATGAACGCTTGGCTCAACCAGTTTGGTGCGCCAACCATCATGTACAAGCCAGTGAAAGGCAATATTACCAATGACTTTCTCCTGCGAGGACGTTCGCGGCTCAATGCAACTTTAGTGCCTACCGATGCCAGTGGCGTCAAGGCGATATTCAAAACCCTCAAACAAGGTGGTTTTAGCATTATCCTGCCTGATCATGTTCCTGAACCAACAGGCGGCGTAGTAGTACCGTTTTTTGGTGTCGAGACATTAACCAGCACCCTGGCCTCAAAACTCGCTAGCAAAACCAAATGTGCCTTGGTAGGGTTGTCCTGCATTCGTCGTGACGATGGTCGCGGATTTGATATTCATTGTTATAAGCTTGATGATCCAGCACTATATGACCGTAATGTATCTACTGCTGCTCATGCACTCAATCAAGCGATGGAAGATATGATTTATGACAACTTTGACCATTACATGTGGGGCTACAGGCGCTTTAAGCATATACCCATCATAGAAGACCCTTATCGCGCAGATGAGACTGCTCTAGCCGACTTTATTCACGCTCATCACAATAATAACAATTGTAATGAGCAAGCTAACAATGACAGCTCAACGAATCTTAGCAAAAGCAGCAAAGACAGCTAATACGATGACTTAGACGTACAGTAAATAAGGTTTATGCTAAAATCAGTACCATTCTTTGCCCTTCTTTGATATCAATAAGAGTCTATTATGACAAGCAATCAAACTGAATCTCTAATGACAGAGCAAGAAGTCTCTACAAGAGATAGCACACCTGAGCAGCGTTATATCATCTGTATGAAATGGGGTGATAAATACGGTCCTGAATACGTCAATCGTTTATATAATATGGTCAGCAGGCATCTAACTTTAGATTTTCAGATGGTCTGTCTGACCGATGATAGCACTGGTATTGATTCTGCCGTTCGATGCTATCCAATTCCAGAGATGGATCTGCCAGCTGGCCCTGAGCGTGGTTGGAAAAAGCTCACCACTTTCAAACCTGAGCTATACGACCTTAAAGGGGTTGCGCTGTTTTTGGATATCGATATCGTTATCGTCGATAATATCGATGCTTTTTTTACTTACGAAGCCAAGCATGACGATAGCGTGGTCATCATTCGTGACTGGAAAAAACCTTGGCGTATGATCGGTAACAGCTCGGTCTATCGCTTCAAAATTGGGCAAAACACCTACCCTGACTTGCTTGCAAACTTCGAACGTAATTTCGACAGCATTCGCCAGCAAGTTCGTCATGAGCAAGCTTATCTCTCTAACTACTTACGTGAGCATCATCACTTAGAGTACTGGGATAAAACATGGTGCGTTAGCTTCAAATACCAGTGTATTGCCCCTATTCCATTTAACCTTGTGCGAGCGCCAAAACTCCCTGATGGTGCAAAAATCGTCATCTTTCATGGTGAGATTAATCCGCCCGATGCGATTAAAGGTGGCGGCGGAAAATGGTATCGTCATGTGAAGTCCAGTCCATGGCTTGAGAAACATTGGGTATAATTAGACATTGGGTATAATTAAATTAGCAGACCCAGTTAAAGCATTGGCTTGCATTGTTATGAATTTGCGCATTTTCTAGAGCTATGGTTCGTTCGAAATAAAACCGATACGCTAATATGGGCGTGCTGCTGTGATAAATAAATATTGTTTAAAAGCTAAATGATAAAACTCTGTAGGAAATACTATATTGGATAATAATATAAAAAAAGCTATAAACTTTCCTGATGCCATAGCTATAAGTGTCCATGGAAAAAAGGTGAGTATCAAAGCTTTTGACGCCAGTGAAGACAGTCAAAACCTGAACAAGCAAGTGGTCAATATATTTGCATCCGGGCCTTCTATTGCGGATTTGGTTTTTGATAAACATTTGACATCCACACCAAGTATATTTGTCAATGGCAGTTTAAGCTTAACGAAAGAGCATGCTTTTTCTAATATTGTAGGCTATGTGATCAGCGATGCCAGATTCATTAAAAACAATCCAGAGGTTCTAACTCAATATTATAAAGGGCAGCTTCTATACGCTACCCTTGCTGTCTATGAAGCAATGAGCGCAGACTTACCTGAGTTAATATCTCAGTATCACAATAATATGAGAATAATATTTCCCGTTGATAGACCATTAAATAGTAGGGTCAATAAGCACTGGCTTACTTCATTACCTGTCATTAAGAAGTTTGTAAATAAAAAGATAGCGCTCAGTGAACTTGCCAATCACTCTAACTTTGTGATTGATGACTCTCACAAGCCAGAGGCTATTGGGGTCTCGCTGAATGTCACTGACGGCTTTGTTGAAGCGGGAACTGTTGCCTATATTGCAGCTCAATTAGCGTTTTCGCGGCAAGCAGGCGCTATTCACTTGTATGGTATAGACTTATTAAACAGTCATAAACCACGATTTTATGAAGATGAGGACAACAATGCTCCATGTAAGCTTGACAAAGCCATCACTGATCGTATTGTGCCCTCTTTTAATTTACTGAGTAGAGTTTATAACAAACTGGGTGTTCCCGTGATGAATCATTCGCCAGTATCTAAAAAACTTTTTAACTCTCATTAGGGTCTATTGAACATTTAAATATTATGACAATACCTACACATCCCAATAAAAAACTACAGACCATTATTCTGGCAATACCTTCTTTAAATATTGGAGGTGCAGAGCAATTTGTAATTACCTTGGCTAAAGCCTTAAAAAAAGCACAGCATAATGTACATATTTTGCTACTACGTGATGAGATTAAATTGCCTGTCCCTAGTGATATACCTGTGCACATTTTTCCTTATGATAACTATCGCAAGATACCAAGATTCATGCGAAAGAAAATCATAGCAAAGGCGATAGATGCGTTTATTATAAAAAATATAGGTGCTCCCGACTTATTATTGTCTAACTTAAAATCTATCGATCAGTTTTTGGCGCATAGTCATTTAGATAATGTCTATTTAGTGGTTCACAATACTTTATCTAAGCTTCATAGCATGTCATCAAGATCATTGAAGCAGTTAAAAGACATTTACTTATCAAAGCCTTGTATAGGTGTCAGCCAGGGGGTGACCGCAGATTTGCCTATTCTGTTAGAGCAAGCTATTGATATAACGACCATTTATGATCCTGTTGATCTACAAAAGGCTGAAGATTTATCAGCGCTATTTACCCCTCCATATCAAGACTATTTGATAAATGTCAGTACGTTTAAAATGGCAAAAAGACATGATCTGTTAATCAAAGCTTATGCAAAAAGCAACTTAGACGTTGATTTAGTATTGGTTGGTGATGGAGTAGAACGTCCAGCATCTGAAGCACTGGCTAAGCAGTTGGGGGTCGCTAATCGCGTTCATTTTGTAGGTCTTACAACAAACCCATATCCTTATATAAAGAACGCTCTAGCCATGGTCATCTCATCAGACTATGAAGGATTAAATATTGCCATGCTTGAAGCCATCTCTTTAGGTACGCCAGTTATTAGTACCGCTTGTCCATCAGGGCCTCCTGAAGTATTACCTTCCAAAAACCTAGTACCTGTCGATGATACGGATACTTTATCGCAAAAAATGTTAGCAGTAGTAGACAATCCTGAAAAATTTATCATTGCTTTAGAGGAGAAGTTTTATCCTGATTATGCTGCTGTACAATACTTAGAGCTTATCGGTAGCGACAATACCATTGCTAGTTAATGTATCAGCATTGCACTACTCTTTATATTCGATCTTTTGCTTTTTGTAGCCGCCAACAGTCAATAGTAGTGAACGCGAAAAATTTACTAACTGCATTTGTGTCCAAAGTCTCATTAGCTCTCTATTAATTTTTTGTTGTGCAGAGAGTTTGACTTTGATAACAGGCCTAGCCTGCCTTTCTTCTTCAAGACAACTTCCAAAGCGCGTAGATTGTTCATTATATATCTTATCTTGGATACATAAAGCTGGGGATACTTGATACACTTTGCTCGCTTTTTGCTCAATCAGCCTATCGAACATAATATGATCAACAGGCCTATCGACCCCTAACCCTTGTATCATTGTCACCAGCTTTTTAGCCCCTTTTTGGCTAATAATATATCCAGCCATACCCATGTGACTGCTCCTCATATGGCATAACTTATGATCTAGCATGATGTCGATGCCTTTATTGATCATAACCCTACCATGCATAGTCTCAAGTTTAATCACATCAAAATCATTGGGTAACCAATCAAGGTTATTTAATAAGGTTTTAGCTCTTTTAGAAAAATATATATCATCTTCAAAAACCATTAAATATGGCAGCTTGTGCGCTATAACTTGCTGCCACAAACAATAGTGACTTAGATAACAAGCAACCTCTCCTGCAGACATTCTTGCTGATTGAACTTTTAAACCATGTTTCTGCAAAGTATCTTCAACTTGAGTCTTATTTATAGCATCAAAGTAGCTAAAATCAAGATTATGTGCATCAAACAAGCTATCAATATGTTGACGACGTTCATGCTCATCAATAAGGCTAACAACAGCTACTTTTTTCATCTTAAAATTTCTCTTTTCTGCGAATACTATGAGTAAACTAATTTACCTATTGATTAGAGTCTATTGAACAATAACAATGAACCAAAAGCACATTAGACAACAGTTTGTACAAACTCAAGATATTTTTTGGCAATCTCTTTCGGGAGAAGTGCTTCATCGAAGTCTGCGTAGAATTGTTGTGGGTTTTTCATAGCTTGGCTTAACTTCTCCGCGACAGCGTCGACATTATCTATCGGCATTAAGTTTTTTTCAGGCAACATCTCTCTTGGTCCAGACTGGCAGTCAGTACTGATAACTGGCGTGCCAAGTGCCAAAGCCTCTGCAAGAACCATCGGAAACCCTTCTCGATTAGACGTCATGATTTCAAATTGGGCATGCTTGACATACGGATATGAGTTTTTCTGAAAGCCTAATAGGGTTACCTTCTCTGTTAAACCAAGATCGACGATTAATTGCTCTATGTCACTTTTTAGCTTACCTTGTCCTAGGAGTAACAAAGGTAAGGATTGGTCAGTTTTTGCATAAGCCTTGAGTAGTATATCGTGGCGCTTAGCTTCTTTAAAGCTACCAACATGCACAATATAATTTTGATAATTAGGAATAAACTCTGTAGCTAACTCCTGAATACTATCTCGATCAATAGGATTATTAATAGTGGTTATAGGGGTAATATTACCCAGATGCTGAATAAAATCATCTTTTACGCCGTCACTTACGCATATACAGGGATGTTGAGAGTAAATGTCTCGCAGTTTTAACTTTAACTGATCAAGATTGCTTACCTGATTAAACTTATAATATAACGATAATGTACTGTGAATCACATAAGCCACATTCGGCAACTGGCTATAACGAAAAATATTGTCTGGTCGCTCTAGATTAGATAAAACAATATCAGGTTGACCAATCTTATTTAAAATATAGTTATCAACAGCACGGGCAAAAATTTTGTGACGACGCGCTGCTCCTGGAATGAGCTTATAAGGCTTAAATTTTAATAAGTGATAGTTCAAATTATCATTCAGATTATATTCTACGAGCGGCTTAAACCTCAAAATATGGACATCATAGCCCAAATCATAAAACCCTTGCCCCAGTGTGAGCACAGAGCGCTCAGCACCACCGCCTTGTAGACAGTTAATAACAAGTACCGCTATTTTGGTACGTTTATTCATAAATAAAAACCTATTATAAAGTAACACTCATCTCATGGATTAAGGTATGTTGAACATAATTTTTTTAACGTTTAAAAACTCTCGAAAATAACGATCTGGAGACGTGTGGACGAGTGACCTTATTGCCCGTATAGCGTTGCTGAGTTTTTTTTGGAAAAGCACCAAATGGCTCTACTCGATAGTTATCTAACTGGTAACCATTATCAAGGGCTTCGTAATAGTATTTATCGAATAACTCGACTAAATCCTGTCTTGGATGCGGCATTATTTCTCCATCAAACCAGTGCTCACGGCCTTCTGCGCTCAATCTCTTTAATGAGTGCTTATGGCTGAACTGAGTACCCATATCTGAATAATGCAATATTCTGATATCTTCAATCGCTAAACCTTCTCCATCCACACAGTTATAGCTGTCTTGATACGGCTCGACAAGCTTAGGGTCTTTTTTGATGAGCTTCATCATTTTACGATGGCCTTTAGGGTCTTTTCTGAGCTTTGTAACTGCTGGAATGGTATTTTTTGCCTTACTACAATCCCATACACAAGTACAAAGACGTGTCATATCGGCTTTTGTCTTAGCTGCTACAATGGATTTACCATTTATAGGATGTGCCCATAATTCGGCCAGATCAGACAGCACAATCATATCTGCATCCATGTAGATTGCCCGTCCTGAAAAATTGCAATATTCTGGTATTGCCCAGCGAAATCCTGAAAAAGGGGTTGGCCATTTAGTGGTGTTCCACCCTTCATCTGTCTCAGGGTTAGAATACCAGAAGCTTTGTGGATCACGTGACAATTGCATCCATACAATCTCAACAGGCAAGCTAGTATATTTATGAATACTATAGTCTAGCACCATCATTTGTTCTAAATCACAGTTGTTAGGATCACAGCCTACAAACACCTTAATAGTATCACTACTCATATACCACCTTCGTAAATTAACAATCTAAGAATAAAAGCTATTTAACACCCATTATACTAGCTGCCTACTGACATGCTATCTAATCATTTTTTAATTATGACTATATTTTAAACTATATGGATCGCTTAGCTATGCTCATTAAGTGATAGCATTTATAATAGCCCTATTATATACACTCCCTATTAAGGGTATGGGTATTATACAGCTTTTACCTAATGTGTGGACGTATTTACCCTATCAAACCATACAGTTATATAAGCTTATATAGTTATAATCAAAGACACCTATCAGTCACTTATCTACTTATTCAATAGCGATCACTCTTTTCACTAAACATTTAATAAAGGAAATAATTTATGCCACCTGAACTGGCTGTAAATAATTTTAATAAACCCACCAACATTCTTTTCATTTATCATCGTCTTGACGGCATCGGTGGTATTGAGACCCGCTGGATAGATGAATTTCAATATTTAAATAAACACAATTATCACGTCTATTTACTAACTCACAAGAGAGCCTTTGATCCGAATATTGCTAAGCTATTCAATACCTGTCATTTTACTACAGTTGATATAGAAAGCGTGTCTTTAGCGACTGACTTCATCAAACTGGTCGATCATGTTGTTGATACTATCGAGAGTCATGATATTGAATTACTGAGCATACATATGCTTGATTTGTTTGCCTGTGCAGCTGTGATGGCCGCTCAACTTTGTCGTATCCCTGTCATATCTACTATTCATGGAACACCAGATATATACCGCGCACCATTTAATCGGTTATTTATTCAGAGTCTAACAGGTAATAGTTTCAGTTTATCAGTCAGTGTCTCTAAACATTTAGAAGGTATATATTTCTCTCAAGCACCGTTGATTAAAGTAATTCCCAACTTAATTAATTTAAATGAATATCGACATCAAGCAAGTGAAATAACACCAGCTTGGCTATTGATCAGTCGTATAAGTGCTGAAAAGTACGAGTCAATTTTACGTTTTTTGCAGGCAGCAAATAGTTGTAATATAGCTAATATTGACATCGCAGGCGGCGGTGATCCATTAGAACTACGCAAACGTATCAATGCTCTTGATATCAAGACTCAAGTAAGGTTTTTAGGTGAAGTTAGAGATATAGCGGAACTGATGCCAGGGTATTTAGGTGTTGCTGGAATGGGCCGTGTCGCTATAGAAGGCTTAGCGTGTCAAAAGCCAGTGTGTATTATTTCTCCTGAAGGCAATTTGATCGGTTTAGTGACGGCATATAACTTTACACGCCTTAGAAATTACAATTTCACTGGCAAAGGACTTGTGGCAATTGACAATCAAGAGCTATCCAAACAGCTCGAACGTCACACTCCTGAAAATAGTCAACACCTCTATCAAAAATTAAAACATGAGCTTTCTATCGATAATTGGGATAAATACATCGAGCTGTATAAAAAAACAACTTTTATAGACAACCAAGCTTTAGAATCTCTTTATCATAAGCTTGCTTACTTCGCAGTTACCCTTTCACGTCCATTTGAAAAAGATAAGTTTTTCTGGCATTTATTTTACGAGACACTTATTGAATATAAATTAGACGATATCAAAGAGATGTATCATTATTACGAAGACAGTATCGGTCTGACAAGCGACTATCCCAATCCTTATGTGACAAATAAAAAAGTGAAATGGCGAGATAAATTTAAATAGCTGTGTTTAAGATCTGTTGAATAAACGCAAAAAAGCTAAGACCCATAGAAATCTTAGCTTTTTCTATATAAAAAACATCTAACTATGCTAACTTATGATTAATCAATAAAACTTAACCAATCCATATACTGCTCATTGCGGCCATGTACTACGTCAAAATATAACGTCTGTAGCTGCTCAGTCAACGGACCACGACCACCATTGCCGATAGTACGGTCATCGTATTCACGAATCGGGGTCACTTCGGCAGCCGTACCTGTCATAAAGATCTCGTCTGCCAAATAAAACTCGTCACGAGTGATACGGCGCTCAACGACTTTGATACCTAAGTCGTCAGCAAACTGAATGATCGTACGACGGGTGATACCATCTAGCGCACCACCGCCCAAATCTGGTGTATGTAGTACGCCGTCTTTCACTAAGAATAAGTTCTCGCCAGCGCCTTGACAAACATATCCTTGTGGATCCATCAAAATGGCTTCATCGTAACCATTACGGGTCACTTCTTGGTTTGCCATGATAGAGACTGGATAGTTGCTCGAGGCTTTGGCCTTACACATGGTCACATTGGTCATGTGATGCGTGAATGATGAGGTCTTCACACGGATACCATTTTTGATACCGTCTTCACCAAGGTAGGCACCCCAGTGCCACGCAGCAACCATCGCATTGATACTGTTATCACGTGAAGACAAGCCCAGCTTCTCTGCACCGACCCAAATCAGGGGACGAATGTAAGCTTCAGCCAAGTTGTTTTGCTTAACCACATCTTTGTGTGCTTGCTCAAGAGTGGCAGCATCGAAAGGCACGTCCATTTGGAAAATTTTGGCAGAGCCTAATAAGCGCTCAGTATGCTCTTTTAGACGAAAGATTGCGGTACGATTGTCAGCAGTTTGATATGCACGTACCCCTTCGAACACTGCCATACCATAATGCAGGCTATGTGTGAGCACGTGAACCTTGGCATCAGGCTGTTCAATTATCGTGCCATTCATCCAAAGCTTGCCTTCCTGTGTTGCCATATTCATTTAGTAATCCTTATGTTAGTGCTAGCGACTAACTTTTTTGTTGAGTAAGTGTTGCAATTTAAACTATAAGCTGACACTGTTTTTATAGTGAAACCGATTATATCACTGGCAGAGCAAACAAATGAAACATTTTAGTGATTCACTGTCTTTTAGCTGCTCAAAACCTGTCTTTTATTGATATCACTTTTTCATACCGCATTTTATATATACCGTATCTTAGACAGCGTTTTATTCTGGCTCGCCCTGTCTGGAAGGCACACCCATCAGACGCTGCCACTGTGCTTGTACCAGTGCGCGAGTTTCTTGCCACAATGTTTCATCTACCAGTAGTGACTGCTCGGCCAACGCTAATTGATGAGTAGCAGCACGAATGCGCAGATAAGCATCAGTGAGATCTTGACAGACCTGCGCTTCCCAAATACCAAGCAGCGCGACTTCTTCAAAGATACGTACGTTATCACTCCATTTGGTCAAGCTTGGATGTTCATGCGAGTAAGCCAACACCGCAAACTGTGCCAAAAACTCAATATCAATGATACCGCCAGCATCTTGTTTCAGCTGAAACTTGCCTGCTTGTTGTTGCCATTGACTGGTACCCAGATGCTTTTGCATCTTGATACGCATGCTGGTCACTTCGGTGCGCACTTGATCGAGGGTACGTGGTAAGGCCAACACCTTGCGGCGAATGTCACAAAAGTGTGCCGTGACGCGTTTGTCACCACATATCGCCCGCGCCCGCACCAAGGCTTGATGCTCCCAGGACCAGGCTTTTTCGCGTTGATAAGTCTCAAATGCGTGACAAGAAACCACCATCATGCCAGCATTGCCTGAGGGCCGCAGGCGCATGTCAATCTCATATGCTCGCCCATCACGGGTTTGGGTATGCAGATAAGTCATCAGCTTTTGTGCCAGACGCGCGGCAAACTTCATCCCACTAACAGACTTTTCTCCAGTCGTCATACCCTGCTCTTTTATCTTGTGCAAAAACACCAAGTCTAGATCAGAGGAATAAGACAGCTCAAGACCGCCAAGCTTACCATAGCCAATAATCGCAAAGCCACAGTCCGCTTCCAGTCACTGGATCGCCATTTTGGGCAATGGGATAGCCGTGGCGTTTGACCAATTCTGCAAAAGCGCGTTCAAGCGCCGCTTCTAACACCACTGCCGCAATATAGGTCAGTGAGTCAGACACCTTCATAATTGGTCGCTCAGCCAGTACATCACTCGCAGCAACTGCCAATACTTGATTCTTTTTAAACAGCCTCAGGACGCTTAGCAACTCTTCTTCGTCGTTTGGCTCGACTCGCAGTAGCTGCTGGCGCAAAATATCACGCAGCTCTGGTTTGTCCGGCAGATGACGGTAACGCTGCTGCAAAAAAGTATCTAGCAGCACAGGATAACGCGCCAGCTCATTGGCAATCCATGGACTCGCAGACAACATCGGGATCAGCTCAACGGTTGCATTAGGGTTTTCAGCAATCATCACTAGGTAGATAGAGCGCCGACAAATCGCTTCAAGCAAGGCAATCAGTCTTGGTAATGCGGTATTGGCCAGCTGCTGCTGTTCTTGATGGGCAAGCAAAGCATGGACGATCACTGGGTAAGCGGCATCTAAGCGGCTTCTGGCTTCATCACTGAGGTTTGCAACCATCTTTGATTGCCAAAACGTCTGTAATAGCTCTCGGTTAGATTCAGTGAGCACCTTATCGAGCTGCACAACTTGTTCGTCTAAGTCAGCAGGTTCAAGTGCAGTGTCTTCCTGCGCTGGCACTTGACGCTCGGTCACCATGCGCTCAAATGGCACGTTGACATTATCTCGATGGTGATTCAGCGTTGTCAGTAAGCCTTTCCAGTCCTCAAAACCTAAGGTAACGGCTAGATTGTGCTGCCACTGAGCATCCTGTGGTAGGCGCTGAGTTTGCTGATCATTAATCGCTTGAATACCATGCTCAAGCCGACGTAAAAAGCGGTAGGCTGCTTGCAGCTCCTCGTAAGTTGATAACTCTAGATACTCAAGCTTACACAATACCTGCATCGCTTGTAAGCACGCCTTCACCTGTAGTTGTGGATGGCGACCCCCATATATCAGCTGAAAGGCTTGCACGATAAACTCAATATCACGGATACCACCTGCACCCAGCTTAATATTGTCCAAATCTTCTCGCTGCGCTACTTGGTTCTGAATGAGCGATTTCATCTCTCTGAGCGCTGAAAAGGCACTGTAATCGACATAATATCGAAACACAAAAGGCTTAATCAGTGCTTGTAGCTCATCATAAAACGGCGGTGAAACCTGACCGACCACTCGCGCTTTGAGCCAAGCAAAGCGCTCCCATGCACGGCCATGATTGGCGAAGTACTTTTGTAGTGCTGACAAGTGAATCGCCAAATCACTACCATCACCCCACGGACGCAAGCGCATATCCACTCGGAATACAAAACCATCTGCCGTGCAGTTATCGAGCAGTTTGATAATACCTTGACCTAGACGAGTCATAAAACGCTTGTTGTCGATACTGCGCGTGCCCTGCGCTTTATCGCCGTCCGTTTCACCGCGCGCTTGATGGACGAAGATCAAATCAATATCACTGGATAAATTTAGCTCATGTGCTCCAAGCTTGCCCATAGCCATAATGGCCATATCATCGATGTGTCGTACGCCTTTACTATCAATGAAGGTTGGATGACCATATTTAGCAACCAAGTGCTGATAGGTATATTCTTTGGCAAACAGAATACAGCCATCCGCCAGCTCCGATAGCTCATCGGTCAGCTGCTCAAGCTCGATTAGTCCTAGTGCATCTTGCCAAATCCAGCGCATCATTAGTAGCATACGCAAATTTCGCAAGCCTTTCATGACAGTGGCTTCGTCACCCAACTGATAATTCTCATCTAAGGTATAGTCTTGAATGAGGTCATCTATCTGCTGGCGCGTCAAGGTCTGATCTAAAGGATAGCTGCGTAAAAACATCTGGCAAGAAGCCGTTCGACTCTCCCATATTTGCGCTGCAAACTCACTGGCAGTAAATAAGACTTGAATTTGTTCGGGCGTAACAGAAGACATAGCTGGTAACATAATAATAAAAGCTCCGTGCAGCATAGGACTATAAGACTACCTGAACCCAGCCGTATTGTTGATAATTTTTTCTTACGAGGTGGTCATGCGTATGGGTAGTGATATGAAATAGACACATCATGTTTGCTTGACTGACTGTCATTACAAAACAAATGGTATTGTATTTGATTCAGCTGTACTTATGGTAGCATGACATCCATAGCACATCCTTAAGAGACAAAGCATTCTTTTACCAGTAAGGTGTTGAAGAGTACTAAATAGGCAATTACAATGCCTAGGGCAAGCTTCCATTTTGAGAATATAGATACTAAAGCCCCTAATTTTAAAATAGGTTACTCTCGAACAAGCTTTTTCTCAATCACTTAGTCTCTTAAAACAAAATAGCCCCTTAAAAAGCGACCACTACTAAAACATGACTGATGACATAACCTATGACTGATAAGCCTACGCCACTACTGTTGATTACCGCTGATCCTAGTCAGCCGCTCGCTCATTTAGCATTACGTTATGCACGTGCCTATTTAAAACACAAAAAGTTAGAGAAAGAGACGTTAGAACAAACAAAGCTAGAAGAGGCCACGTCGCAACAAACAGCAGCCCATAATAACATCGATCCTGAAATTTCTGACGACATGGCTAAAAACGATACGCCGCCATTAAACCTGTTTTTTTATGCGGACGCCGCACATACTGCCAATCGCTTACGCTGGCAGTCAGCCGACCAAAGCGATTTAACCAAAGAATGGCAAGCGCTTGCCAAACAACATAACCTCTCGCTACCTGTTTGTGTCAGCACCGCGCTAAGTCGCGGTATCAGTGATACCGACAACAGCGCACGCCATCAATTAGATAGCGAAAATCTTGCAGAAGGGTTTCATTTGGTTGGACTCAGCGAGCTTGCCATGATGATGCAAGACAATTGCCGCCTGATTCAGTTTTAAGTGCTAAAAAAACGCCAATAGTAAAGGTTAAACTCATGAAATTACTCATTCAGCTACGCACTCCGACTGAAATGGCAAGCTATGAAGGCTGCGCCCTAGCCTTGACGCTTGCGACTTTCGGTCATGAAGTACAGCTTTATTTAGACGCGCCTGTCTTTGGATTGTTAATGCAGCCTAATTCGCGTTTGCATGGCATGATTCAATCCCTTGAACTATACGATATGCCGCAAGCTTGGCTCCCTGACGATGTATTTAGCGGTTGGATGACTGGCATGGTGCCAGACGACCTAGCCTCACAGCTCACCTTGATACCAGAAGTGGTGAACTCACAAGACTTTGAGCAAGTCTTAACCTTTTAGCTCTCTATATAGTCAGCTGAATGTAAAACTGTTATGGATTTAAACGCGCTACTGGTATAAATTTTACTTGCGTGCTGCGTACCCAGAGGCTGCGCAACTGTACTTCAAAAGATAGCATCCCAGTAGCGCTATGACATTTTTAGAGTGTATCGACTATAGCATCAGATTCTTTAGCATTAAACATTCGCTCAACGCTTTGCAATCAATCGGAACCTCATATGGCAACTCTATACCAATTACACAGCTCAATGGATAAGCTTAGACGCAGTACAGAACAGATGGCGCAAACTTGGCGCGCTGGTGACAGTATTATTTTATTAGGAGCGACCGCTGCTTTTATTGACTGGCTCAATGCCTATTTAGAGGATAATGATATAGACCGCATCGCCAGCATCTACGCCCTAGCTGATGATGTAGCGCAGCTCGGTGACCATACCAATGCAAAGCTAAACCTAAATACAAAGCTAACAGCAGTTTTGTCAGATACTGAGTGGGTAACCCTAACCCAAGACCCACAGTTCGATAAAGTGGTGACAATCGCGCTATGACTACTTCTACTTCCAACATTGCTTTAGATCAAGACGGTCATCTTTGTGATCATACTATTTGGACACCTGCTATCGCCCAACAATTAGCCGATACGCTAGAGATAAAGCTAACGGATGAACATCTGGCTATTCTGCAGCAAGTACGGGCATTTTTTGTCAAATTCAATCACGCACCAGCGACGCGCCCCCTGATTAAATGGCTACAAAAAACCTTACCTGAGCACGACATCAGCAATCAAAAACTACAGCAGTTATTCAATACTGGCTTGGTAGCAAGACATGTCAATCGTCTCTCTGGATTACCCAAGCCGCCTAACTGTTTATAGTTACTTTTTTTATAGTTACTTTTTGTTTATAATTACTTTTTTATAGATATTCGTGACAGTTATTCCTTATCGCTATTTGGGATCATAGACCGCAAGCGTCTCATAACCCGTACTGCGACCGGTATCACCGTAAAACCCTTGCTGGCGCCACACTTCATAGAGGCATATCGCCACACTATTAGCTAGGTTCAAGCTACGTGAATCAGGTAACATAGGCAGTCTTAGCCAGTTATCCTCACCAATATCATCACGTATATCGTCGCTCAAGCCTGCTGTCTCAGAGCCAAACACCAATGCCACACTCGCTGCTGCCCCTAATGTATCGGCTGTATTGGTATTTGCTTGCATCATGAAGTCGTAGTCATAAAATGGTTGACTAAGCTTGGTGGTTAACGCTGTGATTGCCTGACATCCTGCCGTAAGCAATGCCTGCTTTGCCGCTGCCCAATCTGTGTGTACCTGCAAGTTTGCATATTCATGATAATCCAAGCCAGCACGGCGTAGTTTTTTATCATCAAGCTCAAATCCCAGCGGCTGTACTAAATGCAGCTGCGCGCCGCTATTGGCACACAAACGAATAATATTACCCGTATTACTGGGCATTTTTGGTGCGACTAGCACGATATGAATGGTCATAAGACGATTCCGTAAAGTTAATTGGACAGGGTTCTAAAGGATTGGGAGGGTTGTCATCAAAAATTAGCTGACTTTTACTTGTCAATGACTCTTACCACATAACAGCGATATAAAATAATAAGATAACAAGCGTAATCAAAAGTTACAGTTTACTGTCAATACTTACATTTTGATACTGTGCACAGATTTCAACTTTCACTATGATGTCTGTAATGGATATCCAGACAATGCCGTGATATCAGAAACATATTTTTTTAATATGACTCTGATGCCACTATTTTGTAGTGTGTCCTGTATAGCGTTTATGATGTTTGAGCACAGCGCTTAATATCATTTTCGTTAATTGTAATAACCCACCCATTTTGAGGACTTTATTATGAAAAAAGTAATTATCGCATCTTTAGCTGCTATGTTTGTACTAACTGGTTGCAACACTTTCAAAGGTTTTGGCCAAGACGTCTCAAGCGCTGGTGAAGCTGTTACTGGCGGTGCAGAAAGCGCTCAGCAGAAAATCCAATAGTTAGTAGCTAACCGTTAGGTTTTTTAAAAGACTCACCATTGGTGGGTCTTTTTTTATTTAGGCCAAAGCCTTAACTAGGGTCTGTTGAACATTCACAAATGAGCATTATAAAAATGGTTGTAATATTTGATTCATATAGCGACGACCCAGTGCGGTTGGTTGTAATTGCTCAGCGCTATCAATCAATAAACCTTGCTTGATAAGGCCTTGCACTTGCTGTGCAATACTCTCATAGCTCAGTCCTGTGCGCGTCTCAAATAGCGACCACGTCACGCCATCATATAAGCGCAGTGCATTTAGCATAAACTCACTAACAAGCTCATCATCTGCAATCTGTTGCCAGCCAACCATTTTTGGGGCGTTCTGATAACTCATATAATCTTTTGGTAAGCGAGACTTACTAAAACGATAGATACCTGTGTTTGGTAGCTGCTCATTGTCTGTTAAACCTTCAGCTAATAATAAACCAAAGGCACCTTTATTTAGCGTGCTATTATCTAGCGTTACTTTACCGTGAGCGCCTGCGCCAATTGCCAGATAGTCGCCAAACTGCCAATAGTTTACATTATGTCGACAAGGGGCGTCTGCGGCTCCTGCCCATGCTGATACTTCATAGTTGTCATAGCCTAGACGCTGTAATAATGCCTGACCCTCTGATTCAATATCGGCTAAATTATCTTCATCTGGTAACACAGGCTGATTACGATAAAATACAGTATTTGGCTCAATAGTTAGCTGATACCAAGAAATATGCGTCGCGCCAGCCTCATGGGCGGTTTGAATGTCATATAACGCTTCGTTCAGGGTTTGCTGCGGGAGACCGTGCATCAAATCCACATTTACCCGCTCAAAACCCGCGACTCTTGCTGATTTGATAGCAGAAATTGCCTGCTTAGGATCATGAATACGCCCAAGCGTCTGCAACTTATCGGCAGCGAAGCTCTGTACCCCTATAGATAAGCGGTTGATTCCCACCTCTAAATACTCAGCAAAGGGCGCATGCTCTAAAGTGCCTGGATTGGCCTCCATCGTCACTTCCACATCGTCCGTAACGTCAAAACAGTCACGTAAGCCAGTAAACAGGCGCTGATACTGGGTAATGGGTAATAATGAAGGCGTACCACCGCCAATAAATATGGAGCTAATCGGGCGTCCTTGCATCAGTGGCTGCTGCATCTGTGCATCTAACAACAGGGCATCTACATATTCGTCATACATGGATAGCGGTGCGTCAGCGCGCAACTCATGCCCCAACTCATGTGAGTTAAAATCGCAATACGGGCATTTTTTGACGCACCATGGAATATGTATGTATAGTGCCAACGGGACACTTTTAACATCTATAAGAGAGGCGCTTGTCGTGCTTGCAAGATGGTCGGGCTTAGAATGAGAGATAGGCATGGCATAAACTTATTGGGCAAAGGACTGTGGTAAACAGAAAAAACACGACTAGGATAACGGCTTGACACCATAATGGAAAGCACTGATATTTGCTATTTAATTAGAATACAAATCAAGACTTGCTGCTAATCTAGTGAAATAACGCTTGTTGCTAAACTTATAACAAAATTATTAATGAATGCTCATATTAATCAAAGGTTATTAGCGTTAACTTAGACTGAATTTTACAACTAAAATATTAGGATGCATGACATGGCTTATTGGCTGATGAAATCTAATCCACGCTTCTTTGGTATTGACGATCTACAACGCTTGGGCACAGACAGTTGGGATGGCGTACGCAACTACCGCGCTCGTAACTTCATGCGCGCTGATATGCAGGTGGGTGACAAAGTATTTTTTTACCATTCAAGTGCCAAGCCATCTGGCGTGGCTGGCATCATGAGCATCAGCCAAGCAGGCTACCCTGACCCCACTCAATTCCATCCCGAGCATCGACATTACGATCCAATAGCAACGGAAGAGGAACCACGTTGGTATATGGTGGATGTCACCTTTGAGCAGACGTTTTTAGATGTTTTACCATTATCAGAGCTAAAGTTTATCCCTATGCTTGAGGATTCATTGCTACTCAGAAAAGGCTGCGAACAATTAACCGTGATTCCGCTTGAACCCAAACACTGGCAAGCCATTATGGCTATGGCAGAGACGCTTGAGATACTGCCTGAGAGTTTTGAATAGCATTACTATGAATATTCGAGTCCTGAGAAGCGTTGACATCACATAACGGCTTCTTTACCATTCTCTCTACTTTTAACCTGTCAGTTCATAACTTGAATTGACGGGTTATTTTTATTTTAGTGTCTTTTATTTTCAATCAGAGTATTATCGTCCGCACTGTTTTTCTCTACACCATCTTACTATGAAAGTGTTGATGGCAGTATTTACTTATCAATAATAACCACCGTGAATAATGAAAAGTTGCTAACTATGGTTTTTCCATTATCCTTTCCAGATTTTAAAAGCTACAGCTTACGCTTGGGCGTGCTTGCATTGCCTATCTTGATTACCCAGTTTTGCCAAGCAGCACTTGGCGTCGTTGATGCCATTATGGCAGGACAAGTCTCCGCTCTCGATCTGGCTGCTGTCGCAGTTGGCTCTGGTATTTGGCTGCCGCTGTTTTTATTAGCCACAGGCATCTTAATCGCGACCACACCTTTGATTGGTGAGGCGATAGGTCAAAACAAACACAGTCAAGTACCACATATTACCCAACAATCAATCTGGGCGGCTGGGGTCATTGGCATCGCTGGGTTTATCATCGTCAACCTTATGCCAAACGTACTGGGCATTATGGGTGTGCCTGACAATATTCGGCCCATAGCCTCGCAATATTTACATGGGGTTTCCTTTGGTTTCCCTGCTATGGCAGTGTATGCAGTGTTACGCAGCTACTGTGAGGCGCTCGGACGACCAGAGCCAGTGACCGTTATCAGTATCATCGGTCTGCTGGCTGACATTCCGCTCAACTATATTTTTATCCATGGATTATTTGGCATGCCAGAGATGGGCGGCGCTGGTTGCGGCGTAGCAACCGCCATCGTTCTATGGATAAACGTATTGCTTTTGGGCACTTATACTACTTTTACTAAGCGTCAGCAATTTGCCAGTACCCGCTTTTTTTATAGCTTTACCAAACCCAATCGCGAGCAAATTACCAAACTATTGAAGCTAGGCATACCCATTGGTATTTCTATCTTTTTTGAAGCCAGTTTATTTAGCTTAGGGGCGTTGGTTATTAGCCCGTTAGGTGAGCTGGCGACGGCGTCACACCAAGTGGCCTTGTCAGTGACGTCACAGCTGTTTATGATTCCCATATCGGTCGCCATGGCACTGACCATCATGGTCTCTAACCGCTTTGGTGAAAAAAACCTCATGGCCCTGCGCCAAGTACAAGCGACTGGGCTAATATGGACAGTGATTATTGCTGTTGTCTGTATGCTTGGAATTTGGCTGTTTAGACCTCAGTTAGCCGCCGCTTTTACTGATAACTTAGAAGTACGAGCACAGGCCATGCACTTGCTTATCTTTGCACTTGGTTATCAGCTGTTTGATGGTTGGCAGGTCAACGTCGCTGGTATATTGCGCGGTATGCAAGACACCACTGTGCCTATGTGGGTGACGCTGTTTTGTTATTGGCTCGTCGCCTTGCCACTTGGTATCTATTTAGTGCGCTTTACGGATGTTGGAGCGCAGGGTTTTTGGGTGGCATTGATTACGGGTTTGTTCTTATCCTCTATACTCCTGACACTGCGATTACGCTATCAGCAAAAGCGCCTACTAGAGCTATGGGGCTAACCTTAGTCAACAAATGCTAGCACTTACTGGCCACATAGACTATGATAAATAATGGCTCTTTTAATGTATGCCTATAATAAATACAATCACCTTTACCCGCTACAGAAATGCAAGGACGCTTTCTTTTTTGGTGGTGTTCTAAAAAGTATGCTAGCGATAGAAGTCAATAAGAAATCTATGCTAAGTTCTCTGATTCTATAGGGCTTTAAAGGCTTCAAAAATTGTTCAAGTTTTAATCAGCATACTTTTTGACACACCACCTCTTTTTTAAATATAGTTGGCACAGCATCGAAGCTTTAGAAAACATATGAGGTCTTACCAATATGTATGTTTGCGTCAAAAAAATGTAAAATATTCCAGTTAACAACTGTACATTGATTGCTCATTGCAGCAATTATAGGTATCATTAGCAACTAACTAAACAATATTTTGTTACACTATTTCTTTTTAAATTCAGCAGAGGTATAAAAAAAACTATGGATATTGAAAAAATACGCACCCTAATCGCCCTCATGGAAGAAAACGAGCTGGTCAATTTAGAAGTCAGTTCAGACGATGAGCATATTAGTTTAACCCGTCACTATGACGCCCCTGCTCCTACGATGATGGCTGCGCCTGCTGCTGCCGCTCCTATTGCTGCGACCCCTGCCAAAGCAGCTGGCAAAGCTGGTAGTGTAGAGACAGCTCCGATGGTTGGTGTCTTTTATTCTGCTGCTAGTCCTAATGATCCACCGTATGTTAAGGTCGGTCAAAAAGTACAGGCTGGTGATACCTTAGGTATCATTGAAGCAATGAAAATCATGAACCCGCTTGAAGCGACTCAAAGTGGTGTTATTGACGAGATCTTAGTGGACAACTCTGAGGTTGTACAGTTTGGCCAGCCAGTTATACGCTATAAAGCCTAATTGTACTTGCTGTACCTTATTTTGTTATGCTCAATTTATCGCTCATATTCATAGTCAATTATGAGTAAATTGCAGCGATTGAGTTGATCAACACCGCTTTGACAAGGATGACCCCATGATAAAAAAACTGCTCATCGCCAACCGAGGTGAGATTGCCTTACGTATCGTACGTGCGTGTAAAGCGCTAGGTATTGAGACTGTCGGTGTCTATTCCACCGCAGACGCCAACCTCATGCATCTACGCTTCGTTGATGAAGCGATCTGTATCGGCAACCCAAGTGCCAGCGAAAGCTATTTGAATATCAATACCATCTTAACGGCAGCTGAAATCTCTGGTGCTGACGCTATTCATCCTGGTTATGGTTTTTTGGCTGAAAATGCTGAATTTGCTGAACGCATCGAAGAAGCCGGCTTAACCTTCGTGGGACCCACTGCTGATCATATCCGTCTAATGGGCAACAAAGTCTCTGCCATTAATGCCATGAAAAAAGCAGGCGTACCAACTGTGCCTGGATCCGTTGGCGCTGTAACTCTGCACAATGCTGAAGAGCAAGCCCGTAATATCGGCTTTCCGCTTATCATCAAAGCAGCCTCTGGTGGCGGTGGTCGTGGTATGCGCGTCGTAGAACGCTTTGACGAGCTTATCGGTCAGGTACAAGCAGCTAGGCAAGAAGCTGAGCTGTGGTTTGGTGACGATACCGTCTATATGGAGCGCTACTTACAAAACCCGCGCCATGTCGAGATTCAAGTATTGGGTGACGGGAATGGTAATGCCATTCATCTATACGATCGTGACTGCTCCCTGCAGCGTCGCCATCAAAAAGTACTAGAAGAAGCCCCTGCTCCTGATATCCCTGATGATGTTCGTGAGCCGATATTGCAAGCGTGTGTGAAAGCTTGTGAGTTGGTTCAGTATCGCGGCGCTGGGACGTTTGAGTTCTTATTTGAAAACAATGAATTCTTCTTTATTGAAATGAACACACGGGTACAAGTCGAGCACACCATCACTGAGATGATCACTGGCATTGATGTGGTCGTTGAGCAGCTCAAGATTGCAGCAGGCTACGGTCTCTCTTATCGTCAAAGTGAAATTGAAGTTCAAGGCCATGCCATTGAGTGTCGTATCAATGCTGAAGATCCAGTGACTTTTGTGCCGTCACCTGGTACGGTCACCCAACTGTTCACGCCTAGTGGTGCGGGAATACGTTTTGACTCGCATCTGTATCCTGGTTAT
This sequence comes from Psychrobacter sp. H8-1, assembly GCF_904846575.1. Taxonomy (NCBI): domain Bacteria; kingdom Pseudomonadati; phylum Pseudomonadota; class Gammaproteobacteria; order Moraxellales; family Moraxellaceae; genus Psychrobacter; species Psychrobacter sp. H8-1. The sequence continues at coordinate 1,285,759 of NZ_CAJHBG010000001.1, read as the reverse complement.
GAGATACCGTCTTATTATGACTCGTTAATAGGCAAGCTTATTTGTCACGGGCAGACACGCCAGCAAGCAATATCAAAGACACTGCATGCCCTTGATGAGCTCATTATTGAAGGTATTAAGACCAATATACCTATGCATCGTGATGTCATTTTAGCGGATGAAGGTTTTGTTAATGAAGCGCAAAACATTCACTATCTAGAAGAAGAGCTGCTCAAGTCTCAAGAGACCAAAACAGCAAAATAGCTAAAACCTTATCCTAGGACATACGCTAATACTTCTCATAACTGAAAAAACCGCTCTCTTAAAGAAAGCGGTTTTTTTGTGTTTGATTGACAACGCAAAGCAAATATACAAACATAATAGCGATGTTCACTATCTACTATATTTAGTAGTTTTATTTGCTAGATTTATTTACTAATTTCATTCATTAGCTATGGCAATACTCTATGGAAATTCATATAGCATTCTGTGCCATCAGGATCAGCACACCACTGCATTGTATTGCCTTCATGGTTTAAAAAGGCAATCACTGCTTCGCCCGTTTGATCCACCTGATTGCCTGAGCAGTCGACTTCATTATTATCATAAAGGGTCTTGATGGCGATAATGGGTAAGCCCTCTTCACGGTGGGTCACCAAATAACGTCCATACGTCCATTCTTTGCCGCTAACCGACCACATTTCATTATCTGCACCAAAGTTGTATAATTCGCGGCATTGATTGGTCTTGGTTGTTGTCTTTACAGTGTCTATGGCGGTAGGCTTAATATTCAAAATGCGTTGTTCATTTTGAGTCAGTACCCCACCTTCTGCACCTGCAGTTATCTTAGGCTCATTGGTTTCGATATTTTGAGTAAGTTCCTGCGCTGCTTGTCTGGCTGCAGCCTCTTTAGTCATGGTCACTTCGCTGTCTAAATCTATCTCCCATTGTCCAGCGATGGCAGGGCTAATATGCGTCTTGATGACCGATTGACTGACTGGCTCGCCATTGGCAGGTAATGATGCCAAAATAGATGCTAAGGTGAATGACGCAAATGAGATAGGTTCCATAATTAACCTTGTATTTTTATTTATAATAATAAGCAATACCATTTTCAAAAATTAGAATAACGCGGAAAACTTGCGCAAGTACTACATCTAGTAAGCTTAGCAAGTTTGACAAAGCTAATCGCACTTTTTGGGTTTGGTATAATGTGCACACATTAGTGTAAGTCTTAGACACCGAACACACAAGTAACATTATGCTATTAGTGCTTGGCTTAAAACAGACATTTATATGTCTAAGAAGCCTTAAAGCATCATAGTCAAGCAATTTTAAAAGTACTCCGACTATACTCCCCCTGCAAACGCAAAATAACGCTATGCATCATAAAGAAACATAGCGTTATCGACACTCAGACTAATCCAATTTGGCTTATGCTGCTACTGTCGTTGGCGCTTGAGCAAAAGCAGACAGTGCACCTTTGAGCATTGCAGATACCGTGCTGCTGCAAGTACCGATGCCAGAATACACCTCACCATCGACATTCAACTGGATATAAGCCGCCGCATTGGCATTGGTCTTATTATCATTGTTGTTGCCATCATCGATACCATCGCCGCTATTGTGCTGCGGGTTGATGGCATGTTCAGCATAGTTAATGACATGTATCGACTTACCAGTATACTGTGCAAGCCCATCGATAAATGAAGATAAGGGACCGTTACCTGTGCCATCAAGAGTAATGGCATCGCCATTCATCTGCACTTGACCATTAAAGAACACTTCACCGCCTTTGTTATTGACACTATAATCAAGAAGCTCAAAGCTACCTTGCTTCAAGTAAGTGTCTTCAAAGGTCTGCAAAATCTCATCATTTTGTAACTCTCGTGCAGCCACTTCAGCTTGTTGCTGAATGACACCACTAAAGTCAATTTGCATCCAGCGTGGTAAGTTGAAGCCGTAATTACGTTGTAAGATATACGCTACACCCCCTTTACCAGACTGACTATTGATACGTACCACATCTTGGTAACTGCGACCAATGTGCGCAGGATCAATCGGTAGGTAAGCCACGTCCCAGACGTTGTTTGTTTCGTCTTGATGTTTCTCATTATAATCGAGAGACTTTTTAATCGCATCTTGATGCGAGCCACTAAAGGCGGTAAATACCAATTCGCCAACATACGGATGGCGCGGATGTAATGGCAAGTTATTACACTCGCTAACCACCTGTACAATCTCACTCATGTTGCTAAAATCAAGCTCAGGATCGATACCTTGGCTGAACATATTCATCGCCATGACCATGATATCCATATTACCCGTACGCTCACCATTACCCAGCAAAGTGCCTTCGATACGATCCGCGCCAGCAAGCACACCAAGCTCAGCGGCAGCCACAGCACAGCCACGGTCGTTATGAGTATGTAGGCTGATAGTGACATGTTCACGCTGTGCTAAGTGACGGCAAAAGTATTCTACCTGATCAGCAAAGACATTAGGCATAGAGGCTTCAACAGTGGCTGGTAAGTTAATAATAACCCCCTGCCCTTGCTGTGGCTGCCACACTTCACAGACAGCATCACAAACTTCTACTGCATACTCAGTCTCTGTTTGACTAAAGCTCTCTGGTGAATACTGAAATACCCACTCTGTTTCTGGATACTTGGCGGCATACTGCTGCAACAGCTTGGCACCAGTGATAGCAATCTGTTTGATTTCAGCTTTATCTTTACCATACACCTTTTCGCGCTGTATCTTACAGGTAGAGTTATAGACGTGCACAATGGCACGTTTGGCACCTTTTAACGACTCAAACGTACGCGCAATGAGATGCTCACGCGCCTGTACCAATACCTGTAATGTAACATCTTCAGGGACATGGTTTTCTTCGATAAGCTGGCGGGCAAAGTCGAATTCAACTTGCGCAGCAGAGGGGAATCCAATCTCTATCTCCTTAAAACCAACACCAACTAGCGTCTTAAAGAAGCGCATTTTTTGCTCAATGGTCATAGGATCAATGAGCGCCTGATTACCATCTCGCAGATCTACGCTTGCCCATATTGGTGCTTTTTCTAGCGTTTTGCTTGGCCAAGTGCGATCTGGCAGCGACGGTGCAAAAGCAAATGGACGATATTTGCGATAATCAAAAGCGGCATGCTTTGGGGTAATTTTTGCAGGGCGTTTGGCCGCATTTTGTGTGGTATTGTCAGACATAATCAATCCTCTTCGATGATGTGATAGGCTAGGATGTATTTACGAAATATACTTCATCTTATGAGATGATAATTTGTATTATAATAATAGCAAAGTTTATGCGCTAGAAAGCAGCTTTATCAATCAAATTAATGACTAGTTTTAGTGATTAACACTAATATTCAATATATAATTGATATAAACCACTAATAATTAATAAACTTTATGACTGACAGAGATTTGACTACCCAAAGCGCTCATGTAGTTGATGATATCGATAGACGCCTTTTGCGTCTATTACGGACTGAAGCACGCATGAGTATTACTGAGCTGGCCGAGCACGTTAATCTGTCAGCGACTCCCTGTGCACGCCGTATCAAACGTCTAGAAGATGCAGGTATTATCACAGGTTACCATACCCAGACTGATGCAGAAAAACTTGGCTATCCTCTGGCAGTGTTCATCGCTGTCAGTATGGATCGGCATACTGCTGAGCGCTTTGAGATGTTTGAACAAAAGGTTCAAAGCTTCGATGAAGTCATTAGCTGTAGCATCGTCACAGGCCGCTCTGAAGATTATCTCATTAAGGTACGGGTACGTGATATGGCCCACTATGAAGAGTTTTTATTACATAGGCTAAATCGTATTGAGGGAGTCGCACAAGTGCATACCAGCTTTGAGCTACGAGAGATATTTAGCCGTAGTATTGTTTAACAGATGACAACTTCCCTATTTTGCATATCTCAGCCCTTCTTATGAGAGCTCATGTTATCAAAGCTGATGATTTCGTTGCTGACGAAACCATATGATCAGTCCAAGCCCAATCAGTAACCCGATAGCAGCAACTAACAGTCCTGCATTAAAGTTGTCGTCCTGCCCTGCCAGCGCCACCGTCACTAATGGCCCGATAAACTGCCCAAGCGCATAAGCCAGTGTCGCAAGCCCTATCAATAAGTTTGAGTAAGCAGGATTGATGTTTTTGATGATGGTCAAGGTCATTGAGACCATGCCGACAAAGGTTAACCCCAAGATGACCGCATTTGCATATAAGCCAAGCGCACCTTCGAACCATAAAGGCAAAAACATACCAAATGCCTGCAATAAGGTCAAACCCATCAAGGTTTTTATCTCGCCTATGCGTTTGGCAAGTGCGCCCCATAGAGGGTTGGATAGCATCGCAAAAATACCGACTAGCAACCAGATCAGCAATCCAGCATAATTCTGTGTCGTCAGCCTTTGTGCAGCCATCACTGGCAAAAAGGTGGCTGAGGTAATATAACCGAACCCTGCTAGCACATAGCTTGCTGACAAGAGCAGAATGGCTTTGTTATGACCAACGATTGCTTCATACAGCGCGCGTTTAAAATTAGTATAAGCTTGAAGTATAGATAGTTGCGCAGAACTATGCTTTGAATATTCCTGTCCGACTTCGCCAGATGTATCTGTGACTATGCTTACAGGCCGTAAACCATATAGCAGCCACAGTAACGGCAAACTACTGACGCCCGCCACCAACCAAATGATATCAAAATGGTAGCCAAGCACTAATAACCACCAAGTCAGTACTGCCGAGAGACTGATACCAACACCGATCCCCGCATAATGCAACGCTGAAAGCACAGAGCGGCGCTCGTTACTAAAGCTTTGTATCACCAGTGACGAGCTCAAAATCATCGCGACACCGCTAGCGATACCTGATAGCAGGCGAATGACATACCATAGATTTAATGACATCTCTGGCACGACGAGTAGCATGGTAGTGATCACACTGACAATCGTCCAAAACATCAGCATTTGCCACGTTAATCGCTGCGGCACAAACATAGCAATGAGCGCCCCAATAAAATAACCAATATAATTAATCGACGCCATCCAACCAGCGATGGCAGTCGATAACGATAGTTGAGTCATAATATCGGGTAAGGTGGCAGTAAATAAAAAGCGCCCATAGCCCATTACCACCGCTAGACAGTAGAGTCCTATCCAAGCGATGGCGGCTTCGTTAGTAATAATAGGGAATAGGCGGCTTTTGGGAGCAGTCGTCATGACAGAGCCAATTTGTGGCAATTAGCACACAATCCTTTGTGTTAGAAAATCTATAAGCAATATTCAAAAGCCGCCATAAATTATTAAAGGCTACGAAACGTTAAGCGGTGGCGTTGCAGATTGCTCTATATCTGGCTGTCCTAATATCTGTACCCGCTGATCACTAAACATATCCATATCAGGGGCGAGCGTGCGCATAAAACGATCGAAATATAATAACTGCTTGGTCAATAAGGCAAAATCACGTGGGAAATGAATACCATGTCGCTTGCCGACATCAACGATCTCTAACATCATCTTATTCAGCTCGTCTGCCTGCTCTTTTGAATTAAAAGGCACGCCGCTGGTAAATGCCATGTCTTCTGCCATGATAGACTTCATCATACGCTGTAAGTCAATTGCTAGTGCAGCTTCGTCTACTTCATGGCGGCCATGTGTCATTTCCATATCTATCATGTGTTTTGCCATTGCTTGATAGTCATTGTCTTGCAAAGCTTGCATCATACCCATGCACGCACGCCAGCTCTCGGCTTTTAGCTTACCCACGATACCAAAGTCTAGAAACCCAATGCGACCATCGGTCAATAGCATTAAGTTACCAGCGTGCAAGTCAGCGTGGAAGCTGTTACACATTATTAGGCTTGCAAACCAAGTGTTCAACGTATCTGCCATTACTTGTGCAGGATCAGCACAATATTGTCGCATCGCTGACTCATCGATCATAGAGACGCCATACAACCGGCTCATGGTCAGTACGCGCTTAGTGGTCAACTCATCGTAAACCTGCGGCGCAACCACTCGAGTATTACCCGATACCAGCAAGAACTGCTGAAAATCACGAATGTTTTGCGCTTCAGCAACAAAGTCCGTCTCAGCCAACATACGCAAACGAATCTCATCGATAATTGGTGCAATGCTGGCAAACTTCATCGAAGGCATCAGCAGCTCGATCAGTTTGGTGACGCCATGCAACACACCCAAATCTGTCTGCATGATGGTCTCGACTTCAGGCTTTTGTACTTTTAATACCACCTCATCGCCATTATGCAAACGCGCCGCATGTACCTGTGCAATAGAAGCTGACGCCAAAGGCTGCTGATCAATGTGAGCAAACTTGTCGTCTAGCGTTTGCCCATCAACCGCCAGCTCAGCTTTCAGTACCTGTTCTATATAGTCATACGATAGCGGTGTTGTTTGATCCAAACAGTCTTGAAAAGCTTCTACATATTCACGTGGAAACAACGATGGCGTACTGGCGATAAACTGCCCGATTTTGATATAAGTCGTGCCCAACTGCTCAAAAGTTTCTTTTAACAATCTGGCATCAGGCTTTTCGCCTTTTGCGACTCGCAGCGCAGACAAGCCTGCAACACTCGCCGTTTGGCGCACACGGTTCACCACATTAAAAGTATGCTTTAATAAATGAGGACGATGAATTTTCATAAACGACAACTATAATTAGTAAAAAGAATAGAGATAAACAAAAAAACAGCTAAACGGCGCATACAGGGCAATTCTTATCTTGCCGATAACCCATGAGTCGCTGCTGCATTCGACTACCATCCCACAAAAGCAGCTTGGTTGTCAGTGGATTTTTAGTTAGCCCTAAATATTGCAACGCAGCATTGGCCTGCAAGTTACCCATAATACCAGTCGTACTGGCCAGCACCCCTGAGTTGGCACAAGTGCGTTCATCAGCCTCAGTATTAATATCAGTATCAGGCCCATTATTAGCACTAGGATCACCGAATACACAGTGGTAACAGCCAGTATGCAACTGCGGCTCGAACAAGGCCAGTTGCCCCTGCATTCCGATCGCTGAAGCTGTCAAAAGCGGGATTTGGAAACGCACACTAATGCGATTGATAATGTCACGAGTAGCAAAGTTATCGGTACAATCCAATAACAGACTCGGCTTGCCTGTCGCCATATCAAGCAGCTCATAAGCGTTGTCTGCACTCAGCCGTGCAACCGTACCGCGCGCTGTGATTAATGGGTTGATTCTCTCTAGCATCTCGGCAGCAGTCAGCGCCTTGGACTGTCCAATATCTTCAGGTAAAAATAGCGTTTGACGCTGTAAGTTGCTTGCCTCAATCTCATCGTCATCAATCAAATGAACCTGTCCAAGCCCTGCACGCACTAAGGTCTCAGAGGCAGGACAGCCAAGGCCGCCCGCCCCTATCATGACGACACGCGATGATTTTAGCCGTAGCTGAGCATCAATATCCCAGCCCTCAAGCAACACTTGGCGAGCATAGCGTAGTAGTTCAGCGTCTGTTAGTGTCTGATGGTCAATTGAAGCATCAGTGTCTATTAACTGCGTCATATTTATCACCAAATTTAGAAATTAAAGCTGCCCAAGGGTCACTCTATCATTACCCCCAAAGTCTTGCACAGTGTCAACGGACTCAAAGCCATTAGCCAAAAACAGCTGACGAACGGCTGCCCCTTGATCAAAACCATGCTCTATTGCTAAAAGCCCGCCAGCACGCAAGTACTTCGGCGCATATACAACAATATGCTCTATGTCTGCCAAGCCTTGATTGGGCGCACTTAACGCACTGATGGGTTCGGCTTGCAGGCACGCTAAATGCCCATCGGCCTCATCAATATAAGGCGGGTTCGAGACAATCACATCGAATAACGCTTCAGCATGAGTAGGCAAATTTAGATACCAACTGCTCTGCACAAACTCAATATTGGCAACATTATTCATGGTGGCATTGTGCTGAGCAACCTTCAGTGCTTCTAGCGATAAATCAACTGCCACCACCTGCCATCTCTCTGATGTGCTGCCAATGCTGCTATTATTCAACTCATGCGCCACGCTAATGGCGATACAGCCTGAACCAGTACCCAGATCCAGTAAGCGCTTTGGTTTATCATCATCTGTGCTCTTTGGCTGTACTTTTATCCAATTTAATACTTGCTCGACCAATACCTCAGTGTCTGGTCTAGGTATTAAAGTATGTGCGTTCACTTTAAAATCAAGCGACCAAAACGCTTGCTGTCCCGTTAGATAGGCGAGCGGCGTGCCAGCCTGCATCTGCTGCACACCAGCATTGAACTGCTCAAGCTCACGATCCGTTAGCTGATAATCGTCATCTGTAATTAAAAATATCGCAGGCTTATCGATAACATACAACAGCCAGTCACTTAACCAAAATGACGGTAACGTGCTTCCTGAAGCCTCATTTGTCAGTTGCTGGATCTGCTGTTTTATTTGACCGACGGTAGACGCTGCCATAGATAACTCGTAAAAATACTGGATAATGGTTTAAGTAACAACTGTAAATAACAGCGCGGCTGATATAGTTTTAGCTACTCTGTTGCCCGTGGTGGCTCTTTGGTATCGGTCAAACTAGGGTTTACCTTTGTTAATGACGGCTTACCATCACTATTGCTATCATCGTCACCCTCATCATCGCCATAAATATCGTCGTTATCGCCAATGACGATGTGTCTATCGACCAGATAAATAAGCAGTAATACCGGAATACCAATAGCGAAAGTGAATAAGAAAAAGAAAGGATAACCCATATTATCAACGATACCGCCAGAGTATCCACCTAACACCTTGGGTGCCAGTGTCATCAATGACGAAAATATTGAATACTGTACCGCTGTAAACCTAATAGAAGTCAAAGCTGATAAAAAGGCAATAAATACCGCACTAGCAAAACCTGCCGCCAAATTGTCTAAAATAACCGCCAGATACATGTGCGGTAAGCTACCTGGATTATAAGTCAATAATACAAATAATAAATTGGTCACACAGGCTAATAATGCGCCCAGCATCATAGCATGCATCAGCCGCATCTTTTGCGCCAATACCCCGCCCAAAAACCCGCCAGCAAGCGCCATTAATACGCCTACCAACTTGACCGCATTGGCAATCTCAACTTTGGTAAAGCTCATATCTTGGTAAAAAACGTTGGAGATTACCCCCGCCACGATATCAGAGACTCGGTACAAACCAATAAGTAGCAATAATAATAATGCCTTTTTGCCATAGCGTTTGAAGAAGTCAGCAATAGGATCTATCCACATGGTTTTGGCGACTTCTTTTTTGGCCAGTCCCACATGAGTCAATCCATATCCTACCGCTACGGCTACCACTAAGCTGCCTAGCAAACGTACGGTTTCAGCCACAAAGCTCAATAATACGCTTTCACTATCGTCAAAAAAGCTACCAATAATAATAAAAGCGGCGATAAAGCTGATGACCGTAAAAGCAAACAGCAAGACGATTCTGACGTAATCCTCACTGGTCTCAACCACCAAAGAGACTTTATTGATAATCTTAGGCTGGTTTATAATAAAGAATAAAAGTAGCAGCGGCGCACAAGCAACCAAAGCTAGGAAGTAGAAATTAACGGCTGGCATGATAGCGAGTGGTATGACATTGATAGTCGTATCTAAAAAATTATTATAGATAATCTCAATCAAACTCAACACACCATAAATCGAGCCAGGAATCACCAATAACCCAGCATAAATAAAAAATAATTTAAGATTGAGTTTTTGCTTTTTAACTTGCAAAATCTCAGCAATAGGCTCATAGCCTGCAAAGGTAGTCAGGATACCAATCGACATCACTGCGGCCATAATATAATAGGTATTACGCCAAGCCTCATAGCTATAAAAGGCTTCGGTAGAACCAAAATAGTCTGCTAAATATAACGCCCCTGCCCCCGCAACAATCATACCTATGCGGTAGCCTGCCACATACATAGCCGCTAAAGTCGGCTGCAAGGTCGGCGGTGCAATCTCAATTCGATAAGCATCGATGACGATATCCTGCGTCGCTGAGGAGAAGCCTAACAGAACTGCTGATGCCGCCATGAACCACAGCACACTTTCACTGACTGGATTGAAGCTTGCCATCAATAAGATAGCAATGACTATGAGTAGCTGTGAAGTGACAATCCACGCACGTCGTCGTCCCAGCCATTTGGTCAAAAAAGGTACCGGAAGAGCGTCAATCAAAGGGGCCCAGATAAACTTAAAAGAATAACCAAGCGCCGCCCAGCTAAACATAGTCACCACACTACGCTCAATGCCTGCTTCTCGCAGCCACAGTGATAAGCTTGAGAAAATCAGCAAAATGGGAATGCCCGCTGAAAACCCCAAAAACAGCATAATAACAGCACGCGGCTCGAGATAGGCTTTTATCGCCTCGCCCCATGATTTTTTGGGAACAGCAGAATTAGGTGGCACAGATTTGACAGCAGACATAACAACTCACCAACACTTGAGACAAAGAAAACAACTGCGCATAGTCTTTATCGATTATTCGATTTGTATTATTTTGCTTTAGACAAATTTGCTTTAGACAAAATCGATAAAAACTGCTCAACGTTGTACAAATACGACCATGACAACAAAATTCAATTATGTTACTTGAGAACGCCTACCTTGACTAGATGTTTTTGTATTAACTGATGCATACAGACTCTCACAACTGCTTATGTTTCATTCTAGTAACGTGCTGTGTCAATACCCTGCTTTATTGTGAAAGAAATGGCCTCTTTGTCTCATCTTAACTATTATATATTCCTATTGTTCATAAGCTGATAGCTATTTGCTATATACAAGAATAATAGACTTGATTTACACTGGTCGCTTATTAGTCGGTATTTATACGTTTTATTTTTTATATACAGACGCGATCTGTATATTTATACAATAGGGTTAAGTTATGGCAATCGATATGGTCGTCAATCAGCGGCATCTACAGATTCAGCTCAAACAGTTGGAGACGGTGTGGCATACGGTAATTAATGGCTATAACTTAAGTCAAGCAGCGACGGTATTACATACCAGTCAGTCAAGCTTGTCAAAACACATCGCGGCACTTGAGAACCAACTCAAAACTGAAGTATTCGTGCGTCAAGGCAAACGCCTGACAGGCCTTACCACCATGGGCACAGCGCTGATGCCGCATATTGAGACTATTTTCGCTGAGATCCGAACGATTGAGAACCTCAGCCTTGATTTCAATGACCCTAATATCGGCACATTAACCATTGCTACCACTCATACGCAGGCACGTTATGTCTTGCCACAAGTGGTTAAAGAGTTCAAAGAGCGCTTTCCCAAAGTAAATTTAATCTTGCAGCAGGCTGACCCCGAAACCATCGCCCAGATGGTCATCCGCGGTCAAGCCGATATTGGCGTGGCAACCGAATCCCTACTTCATAACAACTACCTAAGATGCTACCGTTATTATGACTGGACGCATCGCGTCATTGTGCCGAGCGACCACGAACTTGCTGGAAAAGAATCCATTGACTTACCCACATTGGCAAGCTATCCAATCGTGACTTATCATGGAGGCTTCACAGGACGCGGTGCCATTGACAAAACTTTTGAAGCGGCAGGATTAGAGCCTGATATTGTATTAGCCGCGCTTGATGCTGATGTCATTAGCACCTATGTTGGTCTTGGCTTAGGTATTGGTATCATTGCTGAGATGGCTTTTGAGCCAAGTCACTATCAAAACCTAACGGCGATTCCAGTCGACCATTTTGGGCGCTTTACCAGTTGGATGGCGGTACGTGATGATGCAGAAATTCGCCAATATGGTCGTGCTTTTATGGAGCTCTGTCAAAAGCAGTTTAGTGAGTAGCTTTTTAAATAGTAGCTTGTTAAATAGTAACTACTCTACGCATAGCTAATGAGCACTTTTATCTATAAAAATTCAACGGCATCGTTATCAGCAGATAGCGGTGCCGCTTGCTTTTTATACTATTATTTCTCCTAAAAACTGTATTTCACTCCTGTACAACCATCACATTATTAAGATTTGTTATTACCTCATACTCTGACCTTGATATTCACTATAACTGCCCCATCATACTAATTATTGAACAATCAGTAGGCAGTCACGTCAAACTAGTGCTTTCTATAACTATAATTGAATACAAATATAATAATGTCGTTGAGACACGGCATCATAACAATAGGTGAGTCATGAGTAATACAATCCCTTTGTCATTTTTAGACCTAGCGCCCGTTCCTGAGGGTAACACCATCGCTGAAGGTATCGCCCAGACTGTTGAGACCGCACAACAAGCAGAGGCAGCCGGCTTCAACCGTTATTGGATGGCAGAGCACCACAATATGCCCGGTATCGCTAGTGCAGCGACCTCGGTGCTACTATCGCATATTGGTAGTCAAACCAAGCGCATCCGTATTGGTGCAGGCGGTGTGATGTTACCTAACCATGCTCCGCTGGTCATCGCTGAGCAATTTGGTACCTTGCAAGCACTCTATGGCGACCGTATTGATTTGGGCTTGGGCCGCGCCCCTGGTACAGATGGAGCGACGTTTCAGGCGCTACGTCGGCAAATGAAAGATGCTGAGCGCTTTCCGCAAGATGTACAAGAACTGATGTATTTTTTGGGCAATGATACTGATAATAGTCCTGTACAGGCATTCCCAGGCGCCAAATCAAACATTCCCATTTGGATATTAGGCTCATCATTATTTGGAGCGACCCTAGCTGCACATTTAGGACTCCCTTATGTGTTCGCTTCTCACTTTGCACCACAAATGCTGACTCAAGCTATCGCCGCTTATCGAGAGCAGTTTAAGCCTTCAAAGTATTTAGATAAGCCTTACGTGATGCTAGCTGCGAATTTATTACTTGCTGATGATGATGAAACTGCACAGTATCACTTTACCTCAGCGCAGCAGAGTTTTGTACGCTTACGCCGTGGTGAAACAGGTCAAATGCCAAAACCGACTCATGATATGGATAGCATCTGGAGCCCAACAGAAAAAATGATGGTCGACAATGCGCTATCGGTATCTTTTATTGGCTCTGTAGAAACCGTGCAGCCCAAACTTGCTGAGTTCTTGGCAAAATATCAGCCAGACGAGCTGATTGTCACTGCCAACGTCTATGATCAGGCAGCACGTTTGCGTTCACTTGAACTTACACCCGAGCTAAATTTGTTTACTTTACAATCGGCAGCAGCGCTTGCATAATTATTATTGAACTCCAATGAGATAATAGTCATGGAAAACTCTACCACTTTTATCGGTTCAGCAATATTTTTATACATCGTCGCATTTATTGCAGTGATGGCAGTTGGTGGGTATCTGACGTATCGTACTAGCCCAAAACGCAAGAAGCGCCGAGAAGATAAGCGTAACAAAGACAACTTGAATTAGGGTCTGTTGAACATACTCTAAACTCAAACAAATTAATGTCAAAGCCCCCTTCTCTTATTCGAAAAGGGGGCTTTTTTGACTGTATTTACCTAGGACTAACTATATTACAGTATTAAAGTTATTCGTGTTATTAGAGCTACCAATCAACTGATGTTCCAAGGCTCTTTTGCGCCGCTTGCTGCGCGACATATAACGCCACTGCCGCATCAAATCTAGCAGCACCAACGGACTTAAACAGAGTGATACCATCACTAGATTTTTTAATTTTCTGTGTCACTAGTGCTTGCAGATCACCGCTAATATCATCCCAAGTCCATGAGCAGTCAGAATTATCGTGGGCTTGAATCAGATCCCCCGCTTCATGACGACCACCAGCCAAGTCATCTATTACCACGATACTACTGCTTTCAATGACATCATCGCTGATCTCTTTCATCGATGGCTGATAGGCGCCTACAGCATTAATATGGGCATCAGACTTTACTTTATCGACACTAAACAAGCCTTCGTTAGCGCGAGTTGCTACATTAATCACATCCGCATCACAGATAGCATCATCAATTGCTTCACAAACTTTGATGTCTACATTCCATTGACTATAGTTTTGAGCAAAGCGTTCTTTGAACGTCTCAGCACCTGCATGACTTCTATTCCATAAGTAGACAGTTTTTATCTCAGGGCGTACCGTCAGTACCGCATGCAACTGCTCATAGGCCATACCACCGCACCCAACAACTGCCACACTCTCACACTCAGACTTTGCCATATATTTAGTCGCGATACCCGATAGTGCTGCTGTCCGTACTTGAGTGGTATAGATACCATCCATAATGGCCAATATCTCACCCGTATCGTTTTTTGATACCGTAATAATCGCCGTAGTCGTTGGCAGATCGCGACTCGGGTTGTCTGGACAAATAGTAACCAGTTTGACTGCGGTATACTCTTGCTCACCATCGTAGATGGTTGCCGGCATCGATAAATGTGACCCTTGGCTATTGTTATCATCCTCGCTAAAGGTATCAATAACTAAGCGATCAGGCGACTTAATCCAATTAGGGTTTTTCTCTTGAAGACGTAAAAGCCCTTCAATCGCATCGATAGCAGCTTGCATATTTAGGTGTTCGGCGACTACCGCTTGGTTTAGTAACTGCACTTTGAGTACTCCTTGCTTGTTAGAATTATTACGTTGTAATCGAATTTAGAAATTAGTTTTAGAGACAAATTATCGTTTAATACTTAATTCTTAATATTTGATAGCTAACTACTCTATCACTCCTTTATCAAACGTATAACACATTCACTGTCATTTTATATTATATCAGCCCTAAAGCACGTAACAATGCCGCCCCAATTGCCATTCCAAACATCCCAACCACAGTGGTGAAGGCTAAAATATTGGCCGCCAATACATCATTGCCACCCATTGCTTTTGCCATGACGTAACTGGCAGCCGCCGTCGGTGACGCTACCATCAAAAACAGCACGCCCAGATGGACACCTGATAAACCAAAAGCCAATCCAACTGCGACAGCTATTAATGGCGCGATAATAATGCGGCCAATACTGGCTTGCATGGACAGTCCAGAAAGATGCAGCATGGCTTTTAAATCAATGCTGGCACCTGCACAGATCAGCGCCAGCGGCAACGCCACCGCTGCGAGCAGACCTCCTGTGGTATGAATTACACCAGCAAGTGGCGGCAATGGCAATGCCTTGTATGCAAACGCAGCCAGTAATGCCAGAATAAGCGGGTTGGTGAATAATTTTTTGGTAATCATAGTGCTGCGGCTGATCCAAGTGTCTTCAGCACTCTTAGAGACGCGGCTGAGGGTAATGACTGCTAGGATATTAAACAGTATCGTCACCACACCCATATACACTGCGCCAATACTTAGGCCGTGCTCTCCATAGGCGTTGGCGACAGTCGCCAATCCAATAATGGCCATATTACTGCGAAAGACACCTTGGACAAACACCCCTTGGTCAGCAGGTAGTTTGACAAAGCGATTGGCATACCACTCAGCCCCTATAAACAAAATAAAGGTCACGACAGTACCAGCAGCGATCAAAATCACTTGCTTACTATAATCAACATCGCTATCGACGACACTAAAAAACAGTAGTGCTGGTAGACAGTAATTAAAGACAAAGTAAGATGCTTGATCGATAAAGGTTTGACTGACTTCACCACGCCGCTGCATAAAAAAACCCAACCCCATCAAGAAGAGGTTGGGCAAAACAATCGTGATAGCAAAAACAATGGCGTCGATCATAAACAGGCTCAAAATAATAAAATGCCCACAATAATAGGGGCATTTTTATTGGCAATATAATGGGGTTAGATAAAATGAGTAGTGAGCACTTATACTAGCATTTATATAACAACTCCAGTCAAACACTCTCTATTTATCTCATCCTATTATAAAGTCAAAGCTATGAATTTAACGCGGCCTTGGCTTTTTTGTTCTTTTTTACTGTCATCGCCAATAACTGTATAGCAGCAGGCGTGACACCGCTGACACGGCTTGCTTGCGCCAAAGTCGCAGGTCGTACGTGATTGAGCTTTTGCACGATTTCATTGGATAGACCTGACACTATATTGTAATCAAAGTCCATCGGCAGCGCCGTATTCTCTAAACGCTTCATCTGCTCGATATCTTCTTGTTGACGATCGATATAGCCTGCATATTTGACCGAGATTTCTATCTGTTCACCGACTTGTGCGTCGACTTGCGAGTCCGTAATCGCTTTGATATCAGCAAAATGTATTTGCGGACGTTTCAGTAAGTCATAAGCAGTTGCTTCTTTGCTGAGCACCTCACCCGTTTGTGCAGTGACTTGCTTGCCTAACGCATTGGCAGGCGTGGCCCACATGTCTTTTAGACGCGCAGATTCGGTGGCGATGGCTTCCATTTTTTGTTGATAGGCTTGCCAGCGTGCGTCTCCGACCAAGCCAAGCTTACGCCCTGTCTCAGTCAGACGCTGATCGGCATTGTCTTCACGCAGCAGTAAGCGATACTCTGCACGGCTGGTAAACATGCGATACGGCTCATTGGTACCATGAGTGATGAGGTCATCAACGAGTACGCCAAGGTAGGCCTCGTCGCGGCGCGGTGTCCAAGTCTCATACTCACTATTATCACAGGTCACGAGTGCCGCATTGGTACCAGCAAGCAGTCCTTGCACGCCTGCTTCTTCATAGCCAGTCGTACCATTGATTTGGCCCGCGAAATACAAGCGGTCAATAGACTTGGTTTCGAGTGTGGGCTTTAGATTCTGCGGATCAAAGTAATCATATTCAATGGCGTAACCTGGACGAGTAATGTGCGCATTTTCAAGTCCTTTCATACTATGGATAAAGTCTAATTGCACATCAAACGGCAAACTGGTTGAGATACCATTTGGATACAACTCATGCGTGTTCAGGCCTTCTGGCTCGATAAAGATCTGATGACTGTCTTTATCAGCAAAGCGATGAATCTTATCTTCAATAGAAGGGCAATAACGCGGACCGACGCCTTCGATTTTGCCAGAGAACATCGGTGAGCGGTCTAGGTTTGCACGGATAATGTCATGAGTACGCGCGTTGGTATGCGTGATATAACAGTTAACTTGCTCTGGATGCATAGATACGTCACCCATATAGCTCATGACTGGCAATGGCGTATCACCAGGCTGCGCCGTCATCACACTAAAGTCAACACTACGGGCATCGATGCGGGCTGGCGTGCCTGTCTTTAGACGACCCACTGGCAACTTAAGCTCACGTAAGCGATCGGCAAGCTTGATAGAAGGTTGATCCCCTGCTCGTCCACCTTTTGAGTTCTCAAGGCCAATATGAATGACCCCGCCTAAGAAGGTTCCTGAGGTTAATACAACGGTTTGCGTATTGAATATAATACCTGTCGATGTCACTACTGCCGTTGCACGGCCGTTTTCAACCAAAATATCATCAGCACCTTGCTGAAATAAATCAAGATTGGGCTGATTCTCAAGCGTTTGACGAATAGCGGCTTTATATAAAATACGATCCGCTTGCGCACGCGTGGCACGGACTGCGGCACCTTTACGGCTGTTCAGTACGCGAAACTGTATCCCTGCTTTATCAGTTGCCAAGGCCATCGCCCCACCCAAGGCATCGATCTCACGTACTAAGTGTGATTTACCAATCCCACCAATCGCAGGATTGCAGCTCATCTGACCGAGCGTCTCTATATTATGTGTCAATAGCAAGGTCTGTGCGCCCATACGTGCAGCAGCCAAAGCAGCTTCCGTACCAGCATGACCGCCGCCGATCACTACCACGTCGTAATTTTTGGGATATTGCATGCATGCCTCACTTGAGTGATGATACCTTGATGACTGTAAGCAAGTGACTGATATAGTAACCGCTTACAATACGATGAATAGGTGTCAAGGATATAAAAATAAATAGCTGCCACTGTCAGCGGCCAAGCGTTAATAGGTAACAGATAATTATAGCAATTTTTTGAAGTTTAAAAAACCATAGCGCAAAAACAGCTGAAATTTCATTCAAAAACATCTTGGCTGTTTTCGCGTTTTTGCATTGTGTTTTTACATTGTTATGTTAGGGTGTATTGATCATTACGCCCTAGTTATTGAGATTATTACCAGGGCTTAAAGGTACCACTCTATCTGTCTCACTACTGGTTATCAGATGCTGACTCCCATGACCTTCAGGGTTGATTTGTAGATAAGCATTCATTTGCCCAATTGCCTCACCATCATTACTGGCTAAGATTTGTTCTTTTATCATCTCAACGGGCGGTAATGGCAAGTTTTTGAGTAATGCCAAGCGTTGGTGGTTATCACCTTTGTTGATGACCAGTTCGATAAGCTGGCGCGCATCAATCGGCAAATCTGGTGTGCTTTGGGCCAATAATGCGAGATGATAGGCGCCCGCAGCATCTTGATCGGCCACGATACGCTGCTCAATAGCGATATAGGTGCCTTCCGTCGCGCCGCCTGCCACACTCAGCTGATGGATACACTTCAGCGCAGAGTTTGGCTCATTGTCAGCAATGTCACTAATGCGCACTGACTCAGATTTTAATTTTTCACGGCGTTTTTCGATGGCAGCTTGCTCAAGGGCTTGTTGATTTTCAATGGATTGATTACTCATAAGACTCTCTTTTTATTCAATATATGGTTATCTTGCACACTATTATGGGGATAAAGTTTGTAAAGACAATAAAAGCTCGTTGCAATAAAAAACTCGAGTAGCCATTGTAGTAGGCCACTCGAGTTTTTATATACCAAACGAGGATTTATTCATTCAGATCTATTCGGAGTCAGAGCACGGACAGTGCGTAATGCTTAGTCTGGCTGACTGTCTGAACAAATAGTATCGTTATTAGGCAGCAGGACTGTTTGCTTCAACCAATGGCTTAAGCTCACCTGATTGATACATTTGCAAGATAATATCTGATCCGCCCATCAATTCGCCATCAATCCATAGCTGTGGAAAGGTTGGCCAATTAGCGACTTTTGGTAAAGTGGCACGAATTTCTGGGTTTTCTAAGATATTGACAAAGGCAAATGGACGGCCAATTTGCGTCAGCACTTCAATAGAGCGCGCTGAAAAGCCACACTGCGGGAACTGCGGTGTGCCTTTCATATAAATCAGCACTTTATTGTCTTTGATTTGGTCACGAATCAGCTGTTCAACGTCAGTTGCAGCAGTATTTGGGGTTTGATCACTCATAAAAGCTCCTATTGCTAAAGCAGTTTATTAAAGGTAGGTAGTTATTTAAAATATAGGTTCGCTATGTTGCTGATACATGGGGCAACTGCCACTAAATTACAAGCAAATTAATACACTGAATACGCTCTTATCTATTGAACGTCAGATACATTATTAGCCATTAGATACGCTAGGCACTATATGTTGGCACTAATAGTACCACAGCACTCGCCATGATACCCTCTTGGCGACCGGTAAAGCCAAGCTTTTCGGTAGTCGTGGCTTTTACACTGATATTACTCACATCCGTTTGCAAGTCACTGGCAATGTTGTCACGCATGGCTTGATTGTGAGGGGCGAGCTTTGGGCGTTCACACATGACGGTAATATCTGCATTACCCAAAGTATAACCAGCCGCTTGAATTTTGCCATACACATAACGTAGTAGTACCCGTGAATCAAGACCAGCATTGGCCGCATCCGTATCTGGAAAATGCTGACCGATGTCTCCAAGTGCCAAAGCGCCAAGCAACGCATCTGCCAGTGCATGTAATACCACGTCCCCATCAGAATGCGCAAGCAGACTGTGCGTGTGTTCAATGGGCACGCCTGCCAATATGACATATTGCTGCTGCTCGCCTGTGTTATGAAAAGCGTGAACATCGATGCCTTGACCGATTTTTATCATTGTCACTCCAAAATAAGTGAAAGGTAGTTAGAGCGACACCGTAGCAGTTTAAAAGTGTGCTGACTATAGGTCGCCACCAGTTTCAATTAACTGGTATAATATGACGCTTATTTTATCATAAGTTGTTGAGCGATTTTTATGCCAGCTATTTCAGATGCTTTCAGTACCCACCCTCCCTTAAGCCTAACCGATATTGCCAATCCTACGACGACGCGCGTCATCGTGGGTATGTCCGGTGGTGTCGACTCTTCCGTATCAGCCGTTTTGCTGCAGCAAGCAGGCTTTATCGTGGAAGGGCTGTTTATGAAAAACTGGGAAGAAGATGACGGTACCGAATACTGTACGGCGATGGACGACCTAGCGGATGCGCAAGCTGTCTGTGACAAAATCGGCATGAAGCTGCACACTGCCAACTTTGCGATGGAGTACTGGGATCGTGTTTTTGAACATTTCTTAGCGGAATATAAAGCTGGCCGTACGCCCAACCCTGACATCTTGTGTAATAAAGAAATTAAGTTTAAAGCATTTTTGGATTATGCCTTAACACTCGGTGCAGACTATATCGCTACTGGTCACTACACACGTCGTAGCGTCAATTATACAAACAGCAATGGTGATGAGGTCGCACAGCTATTGCGTGGTCTGGATAATAATAAAGACCAAAGTTACTTCTTACATGCTGTTGGCGGTGATAAAGTTGCCAAGACTCTATTCCCTGTCGGTGAGCTTGAAAAGCCTGTCGTGCGTCAAATCGCTGAAGAACATGACCTGATTACCGCAAAAAAGAAAGACTCTACGGGTATTTGCTTCATTGGTGAGCGCCACTTTAAAGACTTCTTGCAGCAGTACTTGCCTGCGCAAAAAGGCGACATCGTCACTGACGATCATAAGACCATCGGCACCCATGATGGCTTGATGTATTACACCTTAGGTCAGCGCGGTGGCATCGGTATCGGCGGTGTCAAAGACCGCCCAGAAGAGCCTTGGTTTGTACTCGCCAAAGACTTGGACAAAAACCGCCTAATCGTTGGTCAAGGTCACGAGCATCCCATGCTAATGAGTAATGAGCTGCACGCTTATAAGCTCGATTGGGTCGATGGTTTGCCTCCAGCAGATATTTTTACCGAAGACGGCTTACGCAGCATGTCAAAGTCACGCTATCGTCAGCCTGACCAAGCTTGCCGTGTATTTGCGACAAATACTGATGGCAGCGAAGTGCGAGTCGTGTTTGATGAGCCGCAACGCGCCGTGACCCCTGGTCAGTCAGCGGTATTCTATATCGACGAGGTTTGTCTCGGCGGCGGCGTGATTAAGTCGATAGATGCACCGTGTGGCTTCTAGAATACACGCAAAGCGTTAAATAGATGCCTATTGTTATAGTTGCTATTTGGCTCTCAATATTATTGTTTCTAGTACTTGGAGTTATGACATTACCTAAAAAAGGAGAGCCTAAATACTCTGCTATAAAACGTAATGTATTATTGGTATTTTTAGCCATTCATATAATTTGCTCGTTGGTTTTTATAGTGGTGCTTATCTCAGCAGTTTTTGATGTAAACGCCTCTATTTAATTATGAATAATTTTTCATGTAAAAAAGTCTCACCCACTCAATTCAAAATTGTTATTTAAGGATATTTATGTCTACCTCTTTATCTGCCTTGACCGCACTCTCCCCAATTGATGGCCGTTACGCGTCTAAAGCCGACAGCTTGCGCCCTTATTTATCTGAATTCGGTCTGATAAAAGCGCGTGTCACTGTCGAGATTCGCTGGTTACAGTCATTGGCTGATAATAGCGCGATTGGTGAATTGGCAGCATTTGATGCAGATACCAATGCCTTTTTGAATGCCATTGTTGATAATTTTAGTGAAGCCGATGCGCAAGCGATCAAAGATATTGAAGCGACGACCAACCATGATGTCAAAGCGGTTGAATACTTTATTAAGGATAAGTTCCGCGGTAATGAACAACTAGAAGCCAGTCTCGAGTTTATCCATTTTGCTTGTACCAGTGAAGATATCAACAACTTATCGTATGCGTTAATGCTCAAAGACAGCCGCGAGCTGGTAGTTGCCAAAATGCAGCAAGTCACTGATAGCATCGTTGACTTAGCCATTACTCATGCTGACCAGCCCATGCTGTCACGTACTCACGGTCAGACTGCCAGCCCCACCACGCTAGGTAAAGAGATGGCAAACGTCGCCTATCGCCTTGCTCGCCAAATCAAGCAAATCGGTGACGTTGAGCTACTCGGCAAAATCAATGGCGCGGTTGGTAACTACAACGCTCACTTCTCAGCCTATCCAGAGGTTGACTGGCAGACGCATGCAGAGCAGTTCATCACAGAAAGCCTTGAGCTAACCTTCAACCCTTATACCACGCAAATCGAGCCACACGACTATATCGCTGAATTGTTTGATGTGGTCAAACGCTTTAATACCGTATTGATCGATTTTAACCGTGATATTTGGCAGTATATTAGCTTAGGCTATTTTAAGCAGCGCCTAAAAGATGGTGAAGTGGGTTCATCGACCATGCCGCACAAAGTCAATCCTATTGATTTTGAAAACTCTGAAGGTAACTTGGGTGTGGCCAATGCCATGCTCGCACATTTGGGCGAAAAGCTACCGATTTCACGTATGCAGCGTGACTTATCAGACTCAACCGTACTACGTAATATCGGCGTAGGACTGGCACAAAGCATGATTGCTTATGATGCTTGCCTCAAGGGTGTGGGCAAACTAGAGGTCAATCCAGAGCGCCTCAATGACGACCTGCATCAAGCGCAGGAAGTGTTGGCCGAGCCAATTCAAACGGTCATGCGCCGCTATCGCGTTGAAAACCCATATGAGAAGCTCAAAGCCTTGACCCGTGGTAATGCCATGACCCGCGAAGCCATGCTAACTTTCGTTGACAGTGATGAGCTGTCTGCGGTTTCAGATAGCGACAAAGCACGCCTAAGGGATCTGACGCCTGCCACCTATATCGGTAATGCGGCTGAGCAAGCAAAAACCATCAAAGAGTGGATTGCTAAGCTGTAACAGCTCATCAACAAATGAAACTGGAAAATGAACCGAAGCTTTAAATCAGTGCTTGTCAGTACTGTTGCGGTATTCATCGTAATGGTGCTGGCAAGCATTGAGCCTTTAGAGTGGTCAAGCTACCTACTGCATCAATTAGGCACGCTGCTGTTTTTAGCTCTAATGATAATCGCTTATCGCTACGGCTATATTGGCTCGCGCTCTTATATGCTCGCGGCAGTATTTTTGCTGATTCATATTATAGGCGCACGTTATCTGTACTCGTATGTCCCATATGATGACTGGACGCAGCACCTATTTGGCGTCAGCTTAAATGAGTTATTTGGTTGGCAGCGCAATATGTATGACAGGCTGGTACATCTTAGCTATGGTCTGCTGCTGTTCAGTGCCATGTATGAAAGCGCAAAAACTATTTTTAAGATTCAATCTCCCAAGCAGCTGATCGTCATAGCGCTGATGATCAATATGTCATCAAGCTTACTCTACGAGCTATTGGAATGGGGTATTGCTACTACCTTGTCGCCAGAAGCCGCTGAAGCTTACAATGGTCAGCAAGGCGATATCTGGGATGCTCATAGTGATATGGCACTGGCACTACTCGGTGGACTGATTGCGGCTTGTATTGCTTTATTGCAAACTCGTAACAACCAAATGATGCCTTAATCGTCTTTTTTATCATCATCACTGTCGCCTGGTATGATGGCTTTACCGACAGCGACTGTGCCTTTGACCACGCCTTTAGTGGTTTTATAAGCAACCTTAGTAGGTACGGTCACTATCTTATGTACACAGGCTTGTAGTAAAAACATGCTAACGATGATGACGATAAAATGTAATTTTTTCATAAGTGTCCTACGATTGAGTGGATGCTCTGATGCTAGCTGCTAGTAACTATTCGTTAGTAGCTATTTATTAGTAGCCACCAGATAGCCGCTCATCATAAACTATTAAAACCTTCCTATAAAGTATTCTTTATTATTAATCTCATAGCCATTTTCAGATACGGATTTATCAATGACCTCTATACCCCTTTGTTTACCCGACTCTATTAGTCCAGAGCAGTTCCTAAGCGAATACTGGCAAAAAAAGCCCCTATTAATCAAGCAAGGCTTACCGCAATTAATCGGTATGTTTGAGCCAGAGGATATGCTCGGTCTTGCGCTTGAAGAGGACGCTTCGGCGCGCCTACTGACACAAGCAGCAACCAAGCAAGAAGGCCTACCACAATGGCAGCTCAAAAAAAGCCCGCTAACTGAAGCAGACTTTGATAACTTGCCAGCACAATGGACCGTACTCGTTCAAAACCTTGAACAATGGTCACCAGAGCTTGGTCAATTATGGCAAGCATTTGACTTTATCCCGCAATGGCAGCGTGATGACATTATGGTCTCCTATGCGCCCAAAGGTGGCTCTGTTGGCAAACACTATGATGATTATGATGTGTTTTTAGCGCAAGGGTTTGGGTCCCGGCGTTGGCAGTTGGGCAAATTCTGTGATAAGAATACTGAGTTTGTCACCGATGAGCCAATCAGGCTTTTTGATGATATGGGCGAGATCATCTTTGATGAAGTACTAGAAGCTGGGGATGTACTCTATGTACCGCCGAAACTCTCACACTTTGGTGTGGCCCAAGATGACTGTCTGACTTTTTCATTTGGCTGCCGTCGTCCAAACTTAATGCAGATCATCGATAGTCTGGCTGATGTTGCCACCAACGATAGCGATTTGTTTATACCAATGTTATTGCCGCAAACCCTACAACCCTCTGGTGAACTGCAAGCGGACAGCATCGTTGCAATTAAAAACAAGTTATTACAAATGCTACAGTCTGAGCGCGGCGACGATATTATTCGTCAAGCAGTCAGTGAGGTGGTAAGCAAGCGTCAGTATGATGCACTGGTACCAGAAGAGACCTTAAATACTGATGAATTAATACAAGCCTTGGCTGACGGCGCGACGCTACAGGCGGACTATAGCAATCGTCTGTTATATAACCGAACTGACGATGGCATTGCTGTATATGCCAATGGTCAACGCCTTGATGGCGTCGATAAAGCGACAGCAGCGTTACTGATGCGTTTAGCTGATGGTGAGCATCTACAAAGCCACGATGTCACAGAGGTTGACCCCGATGAGTTAATGGAATGGCTAGAAAACGGTTGGATCTGGGTTGATTATGCGGAGTAAGCTTTAACCTGCCCCTTAATCACAGCTAACCTTTCAATCAAAGCTACTCTTTAACCTTACCATCAAAAGCCGATGTTCAAGACAAACTTGGACATCGGCTTTTCGCTGTTAATTTGACTCTATGGCAATACATCGAGGTTCCGCAACTAAAAGACCATAATACCTGACTACATACAAAAGCTTTTTTCTTACATACCTTAACAGCGCTATCAGTCATAATCGAACGATTAAAAATACTAATCGCTAATATCAACTAGCATATTACTCCAAGTATTTTTTTACTTTATAAACATTTACTTTCTAATAATTAAGGATTAGCACCAATGGCAGATAAAATTTATGACTTGGGCGCAGGGTTTTGGAATATTCGTGGATCATTTCGCTTAGGCGGTGTCATCGATATAGGCACGCATTGCTCACTGATAAAATTAGAGTCAGGGCGCTTTATCTTTTTGGACAGCTACACATTAACGGGTGATGTCCGAGATGAAGTCATGGCACTAACCAATGACGGTCAAGATGTAGAGGCGGTATTAAACGTCCACCCTTTCCATACTGTCAGCTGTGCACAAATGGCCAAAGACTTTCCAAAAGCGACTTTTTATGGCAGTAGCCGTCATAAAGAGCAAGTACCTGAAGTTGAGTGGTCAGAGGATTTGGTAGAAAGTGACGCGGTAGCCAAGCGCTATCCTGAACTTGAGTTTTCTATATCTGAAGGCATCCACTATATTTCACCAAATGACAAAATCCATGCCGGCTCGCTACTGGTATATCACCCTGTCAGCAGAAGCTTGCACGTTGACGATACCTTCATGAGCCCGCCTGCAAAAATTCTTGAGGCCGTATTGCCTGAGCTACTTTTGCACCCTACTACCAAGCATGCGCTCAAAGACGAGCCAAACGCTGGTCAGCAATATTGTGACTGGGCGACCCAACTTGCACACGAGTGGCGTGATACTCACAATTTCTGTGCGGCACATTCTAGCTTGATTACCTTTGAAGTTGGCGGCTTTGAGAAAGCGTTATTAAAAGCCGTAGAAAAGGCGCGTCCAAAGCTTGAAAAGGCTTGAACTAAAAAACTCAACTAAAAACATACCAAAAAGGGCTGCTGCAAAGGCAGCTTTTTTTATGGGATTTAAAATTTATTTGGATTCAATAAAAACCCTCATATAAACATGGATCTAGCCTATATCAGCAAGATAATTTAACTATTTTATTAATAACTCTTAACTAAAGAAACACGGTTCAGTTACTTGTATCTGTTACAACATACGGGTGACTATTAATAGTGTCCAAAACATGATGGATAATACCTAATCAACAAACTTTAATTTTTTTAATTGCTTTTCATAGAAGCAGTGAGTGTTTAATTGCTCATAAAAATGGATTTGACATGGTGTGTTTTGAATCAAATATAGCAGATTGTTTTCTTATAAAAGGAGTTTAAGTATGAAGCGTAATCTTCTCACCGTTGCCATTATAGCCGCTAGTGCCATGGGTTTTAGCGCCTGTTCTAATAGCTATAAAACCGCCGAGCAAGCAAGCAACCCAACCAGTCCCGTTGTCGCTGAGTCAAAAAACAAAGACGACCGTCAAGCCAGCTGGTCATATGTTGGCAATACTGGACCTGAGTATTGGGGAGATGTTGAAGGTGCAACCACTTGTGGAATTGGGCAAGAGCAGTCCCCTATTGATATCAAGACGGTAACTGCCAGTGTAAAAGACGCTCCTACTATCAATTATAGCCAATCAGCAAGCCTAAATATCAACGATAATGGTCATACCATCGTCTATACCCCAAGCACCTCTGAAAATACAATAACCATCAATAATGAGCCTTTTGAGCTACAACAGTTCCACTACCACACCCCAAGTGAGCATCAGTTTGGTAGCCAGCATTATCCAGCTGAGGTTCATTTTGTGCATGCCAATAGTACAGGTAATCTTGCAGTGATGGGCGTGATGCTGACACCAGGACAGTCTAATGAAGTTGTCGAGATATTACTTAACGGCACAAAGGTAAGTGCTCAGAATAAGACTGACTTTATGGCAAATAATATCGATTTGTCAGCAATAATTCCTGCCATGCCGACTTTTTATCATTATGAAGGCTCGCTGACGACCCCGCCTTGCTCAGAGCAAGTACAATGGTATGTAGCCAAAGAACCAGTAGAGCTTGCACCTGCTCAAATTGCTACTATGGCTAGCCTATATGAAGGTAATAACCGTCCTGTACAGCCTCAGAATAATCGTACCGTAGAGCAACTTAGCAATTAATATTGTTATGATTTAAATCATAAACTTCTAAATCATATCGAAGTAAGAAATTAGGCTCACAATTAGCGATACATTATGGCTAATTGTGAGCCTTTTTTAATGTGTACGAAATATTTATAAAGTATTTATAAAACATCACTGTCATAAAGACAATAACGTATTCAGCTCATCTTTATTATTAATAATATCCGCTAAGGTATAACGCTCAAGCACGTTAATAAATGCGTCTAATGCTTCAAAAAATACCGCTTTTAACTGGCAAGCAGGGCTAATCACGCAGCCCAGTGAAGCGGCATTTTTTGATTCTTCTATCAGGGTAATTGGTAACCCTTTTTGCGTGACTTCATTGTTTTGACTGCTGTTATCGTTTGCCAAGGTAGTTGCAAAACACTCAACCAAAGCAAAATCTGGCTCAATCTGCTTAATTAGCACGCCAAGATTAATATCTTTTGGTGCACGTGCTAGCCGAATACCGCCATTTTTACCACGCACGCTATCGATATAACCCAGCTGGCCCAACTGATGAATGATCTTGGTCAAATGGCTCTTGGAGATGTTATAGCTGTCTGCAATATCACTGATATTAGCAAGCGCTTGCGGCGCGGGCTTGACTGCCAAATATATCAACGAACGCAGTGCATAATCAGTGTAATTGGTTAGCCGCATTTGATAACACTCCTCTATTTTTCATTTCATTTATTAAACTTCATTACTCAAACTTCATTACCCAAATAAGCCATCTGGTCTCTCACGTGACAGCATCGGCAAATAGCTGATGCAAAACAACACAAAGCAGGCAATCCACGCCCCCTGCGCTATCATCACCCACAATAGATAATCATCCATATCAACCAAGGGTATAAACACCCGACTGATAAACGCCAACACCATGAGTGCAAATATGGCATTGACCATTTTGGGCGGCTGGTGAATACTGCGTCCCGTATGTCCAAGTGAGACTCGCGCCATCATCGCCACTGTCATCATACCAATACCAGAAACCGCCAGCGCATGCATAGCAATACTGTGAGTAAATCCAAGCCACGGTTGCAAAGCATATAGCACAAAGCTGATACACATACCGGCAAAGGCAAGATACAGCGACCACAGTAGTGGCTTTTGCCAAATACGATGATGATACCAACCTTTTAGGCGCACGATATTAACAATTGCCACCCCAAGTGCGGTAATAGTCAGCAAGTACTTATTAGGATAAAACAGATCAACGATAAAAAAGGCCAAAAAGAATAATAAGCTAGCAATATCTTGTGCTTTACTATTGCGCAACTTGATCACGTCTGTCGTCCCTGCGCTCAGGCCACGCTCAATAAAGAACGGCACGACTCGCCTGCCAATGGTCAACACCAAACCAATAATCAGATAAAACCCCAAATACATGCCTATTCGAGTCAGGTTCATGTCGTTGCTAAAAACGCCCCAATAGCATAGCCCATTACCGAGGGTCAATAATGCCAGCTTGGATAATATACCCATCTGTTTATACTGCTTGACCTGTAG
Organism: Psychrobacter sp. H8-1; assembly: GCF_904846575.1. Lineage (NCBI taxonomy): Bacteria > Pseudomonadati > Pseudomonadota > Gammaproteobacteria > Moraxellales > Moraxellaceae > Psychrobacter > Psychrobacter sp. H8-1. The sequence goes on along the minus strand of NZ_CAJHBG010000001.1, from coordinate 1,256,936 downwards.
CACAGCGTGAAATATCACCCATGCCATCCATGCGATAAACAGCATATCAAATATAGCAGCGATATACAGCAGCGAGGCGCTGCTACCGCCAACGGTCATGCCAAGAGCAAATGCCGCCCAGCATAAACGCGCCAACAACCAACAAACAAAAATACCAAGCAGCTTATAGCCGTGTGGCATCTTGACCCCTGTCCACGTCTGCACTGCGGTCAATAAAAACCCCGCCACAATCGCCAGCGCATAACCATAAATCATCTCATGACCATGCCAATACAGTGGATTGAGCGCCTGCGCATCAATATCCGTGTGACCAGTAAAGACAAACGCCCATAGAGTCATGGTGATAATGGCAAACAGCGCGCCTGCACTAAAAAAAATCCGAAAGCCAAAATTAAGAATGGGATGCGGCGAGGTTGGCGGCTTACTGGGTAAATTGATAGAGTTCATGGTGGTCTTCTTAGCATTGGTTGATAACTGTTTTCTTAAAGATTCATTTTAAATGAATGTTATATCTTATACAACACCTATATATAGGTGTTGATATTGCTACAGATTGACTATACTTGAGGAAAGCACCATTATTTTTAAAAATGAGACACATATGAAATCGTTAGATTCAGTCAGCCAAACCATAGGGTATAAGCGCAAATTTAACTTAAGAGAATTGTATAGCGCGTTTACTTACGTACCAAAAGCGACTGCCAAACTTGTTCAGAACAGTAAAAACACCATAGTCGATAAGCATTTTTTGAAGCGTCTGATGTTAGCGGTAACAGAGGTCAACGGTTGCGCAGCCTGCTCATATCAGCATACTAAAATGGCACTGCATCAAGGTATGAGTAATGAGGAAATAAGCAGCTTCTTAAGTGGAGGAAATGAGTTTATTAAATCTGAAGAAGTAAAAGCCATTATGTTTGCGCAGCATTTTGCGGATTCAAAGGGATTACCCGCGCGGTATGCTTATGATGCGGTGGTCAAAGAATACGGTCAAGAGCGCGCCTCTATCATTTTGTCAGCGCTACAAGTCATACTTGCCGGCAATATGTATGGTATTCCATACAGCGCATTTCAATCAAGGCTTCAAGGGCAAACCTATGAGGACAGCTCATTGTCTTATGAGTTAGGCATGCTATCAGGCGGCATTATTTGTCTGCCAATAGCGTTGGTTCATGGGATTGCAAGAGGTGTGGTTAAACCCTCAAATATTAGGTTTGATAAGCGCTTAACAGAGGAACCTAGGTGATATGAGACTACTTATCCAACGCTGTGTCAAAAGTCTTGATGCCTCAAAGTAGTGTGGCGAGCAGGGTCACATGCATGGTCATATATACTAGGGTCAATAGTTTTTATAATTGCACGGCGGATACGATTAAAGAGGCCACCACGATCAAAGTGACATACTTTCTGACCTGAAAATACGGCTGACTGATAATATTGGCTTGCTTAAGACCGACATCAATCACTAGCAAGCTGATAAAACCAACCACCAGCAACCATATAAACCCCAAATCTGGTAAGCTTAAAAACCCAAGCCACAATAAAACAGCAATAATACTGCTAAATATCGGCAGCTTGAGCGCCCAAGCGTCATCATCGGTAAGGCTTAAATGATTGCCCCAATGCGCCCCCGCCATAAACGACGCTATCACTAAGCCATAAGCCGCTAAAATATCTACCGTCTTGCCCAGCCCTATCACAGCGTCAATGCCTAAGGTGATAAAGACCGCGCAGACGACAAAAGGAATCGCGCCAGCAAAGGTTAAATATGGACTTGGTTTTTTCATTATTAAAACTCATTATCTATCAAAATTTTTCACTTCATATAATCTTTATGGCATTTACTTTACGCCAACCACTTATCTCGAAACTCGCCATTGGGGTCGTGCTGCTGGGTTTGTTTTTTGAGATTAAACTGCCGGCAGCCTCTAGGGTCAGCGCCAACACCTGCCAGATACTGCCAATTGCCCCAGTTGCTTGCGACATCATAATCAATCAATTGCTGCTCAAAATAGGTCGCGCCATAGCGCCAATCAAGCCCTAACTCATGAATAAAGCAGCTGGCTACCAGTTGCCGACCACGATTGGACATATAGCCGGTATGATTGAGCTGCTGCATACAGGCGTTAATAATAGGATAAGCAGTCTTGCCCTGTTGCCATTGCTCAAGGCGCTCTTGATGGTAGCGAGTTGGCGGTTTTTTATCACTGATACCTTGAAATAAAAATAGATTTTTCTGATGCGTCATCGCATACCAGTAAAAATACTCACGCCACAACAGCTCAAACCATATCCAATAGGTAGATTCATTGGCGACGACCTCACGCTCATAGTGACGCAAACGATTGAGCACTGTCTTGACTGAGAGCGAGCCATTGGCTAGCCACGGGGAGAACTTGGTAGAATGCGACCATTCATCCATCGCGTTGCGAGTGACTTTGTAACTGCTTGGCGCGTCGGAGTCAAAATAATGCTGTAAATGCGCCAGCGCTTCAGTCTCGCCGCTTTTAAAGTTCGGCTCTAGCTGTGCAGGCTCGTTAGGCTGCTCATCAAAGGGCGGCACCTTAAAATAGTATTCATCGTTACTAGCAAGACTGGTCGGCAATGGCGCAAGCGTCACAGGTGTTTGGCAACTATCCAAATCAGCGCTAGCGCTTAATAAATCGTGGCTATATTCTACCTTTTTACGAAACTGAGTAAAGCTTTGCGGTAAATCTTTGGTCGGCATAGTAGCAAATAGCGTGGCGGTTGCCTGATAGTGCCAGCTTATCTGCGGATACTTATCTTGCAGCGCCTCATAAGCCACATTCTGCGCATAATCAGCCGTTTGACTGACACAAATATAGCTAACGCCCTGCGACTCAATGATTTGTAGCAGCTGCTCTGAAGTTAAATAAAGCAGCCTATTGCCTAGACTTTGTAAGGACTTATCCAAATCCGCTAAGCTTTCATCTATAAACTGCTGGCGCGCCGGACCTTTTTTATCAAAGCTATAAGCCTGACTCCAGTTTTTTGATTGCAAATCATCCGCCAAAGTGGGCGCAAAGGTAAGTATCAGCTTGCCCTCATCAGCCAAAGCAGCCGCTTTATGCAAAGTTGCATTGTCATGCAAGCGTAAGTCGTTATGAAATAGTACCAGTACGGTTTTTTTCTCTGTAAACTGCTTGGACATAGTAGAATCTCTGGGTAAAGTATTCATAAAGACAACGGTCAACAAAACTATAATGCTTTATGATAGCGGGCACAGTATAAAGCGTGTTAAACACTCAAGCGTTGCTATATCAATATTGTTTTGATTATTATGATATACATTGACTCAAGTTCGTCGGACTGCTTAAATGGCTCATTTCTAGGAGAATAATATGACTGAAGAAAACACACCAGAAGAAAAACGTAAGATCGTCAATAAGTTTTTGGCGAAGCTTACCAAGGAAGAGCCGCAAATGTATTATGCAACGACATCAGAGATCTCTCGTAGCATTCATACGATGATAAAAGAACACACCAATCGTTTGTCAGTAGAAGAGCAAGCACTCGTTAAAAATATTTCTATTGAAGAAATAGAAGCCTTGTTAGGTTTTCATTCTCGATAGGACAGTTTTAGACAGCTCAATTAATACTCACACAAAAGGCCGCCATAAAAGCGGTCTTTTTTTATGAGCATGTCTAGCAACTTTAAATACACTTTGCATAAAAACTTAAATAAAAATTATAGCGTGTCAAAACCTAACTTGATAGACGACTGGTCTAATGGTACTATGCATTATAGTGTTCAACGATGACTTACACCTTATTTATTAAAATATCTATAATAATCAAACATTGTTCCAAGGAGAATTTGACTGTTATGTCTAAAACTACAGCTTCATCAAGTAGCGAACCTTTAAGTACCACGCCAGCAGACACAAAGGCACATCTACTAGCGATAGGCTATCAACTCATTGCGCAAAAGGGCTTTACTGCTGTTGGTATCAAGCAGATACTAGATACAGCGGGTGTTCCAAAAGGATCTTTTTATCACTACTTTGCTTCAAAAGAAGCGTTTGGTGAAGCGATTATCAATCATTACTTTACCAAATATAAGAATCGCCTTGAGGCTATCAATGCCCAAGATATTAGTGCGCAGCAGAAGCTTTATAACTACTTTCAAAACTGGTATGACACACAGCAGAATGGCTGTGATCATGAAAAGTGCTTGGTGGTTAAACTGAGTGCCGAAGTGGCAGACTTGTCAGAGCCAATGCGCAAAGCACTTCATGCCGGCTATGGGCAAACCATCAACTGGCTTGCCGAACAGATCAAAGCGGGCTGGGCAGATAGCTCGGTGCCGCAGCCTGGCAATATCGCTGCTGAGAGCATGGCAAAACGTTGGTATTTTGCCTGGCTTGGCGCCAGTTTGATTGCTAAAATCAGTCAAACCAATACCCCTCTTGCAGAGGTATGGCAGATGACGACTACTGAGATGGGGCGCTAATAGCGGCTCTTTACTCTGTATCCCCTTTTATAGTTAGCTTCAAGTTTTACAAAGTATTTTTAAGATCCATTATTCCTAGCCTTTTAGCCATATTAAACTGGTTTTTCTGTCTGTCATTTTCATATTAGCTGCCCTACTCTCAAAGTAATCTGAGCAGCGCTTGGCCACATGTGAGCGACCAAGCTTTCACCTTAATTTCTGTTTGATGACTTTATTATTCTAGTTTTATATACGATTTTTCTTAAATTACAATTTTACGAGTGTTTTGTAAACACCTCTAGACGACCGGTCTAATTAATGTAAAATAGCCCTACATACGAAAAACAGCATAATTTATTTTTTAAAAACTGACTGTTAAAACACTCAAACATACTCAATAAAACTTAGGAATCTTATGAAAAACTTTCAATACTACAATCCAGTCCGTATTGTCTTCGGTGAAGGCCAAATCGAAAAGCTCTCAGATTTAGTTCCTAGTGAGGCAAAAGTACTTATTACTTATGGTGGCGGTTCGGCTGAACGCACAGGTACTTTAGATGAAGTCAGAGCCGCACTAGCAGCAAGTGGTAGCCGCGAAGTATTTGAGTTTGGCGGCATCGAGCCAAACCCAGAATTTAATACTCTGCTTAAAGCAGCTGATATGGTTAATGAGCATAACATTGACTTTCTATTAGCGGTTGGCGGTGGTTCAGTTATTGATGGCAGTAAGTTTGTCGCGCTCGTGTCTTCACTTAACGAAGACGACAGCACTGTCTCACGTGAGAAAGCATGGGATGCACTGCTTAGTGGTTGTGCAAACATTGATAATGCCATCGATTTAGGGGTGGTACTCACTATTCCAGCGACTGGTTCTGAGATGAATAATGGCGGTGTCGTCAACCATAGCGAACGTCAAGCCAAACTCCCTTTTCGTAGTCCACTGGTCTTCCCTAAGTTCTCAATTCTAGATCCTACTAAGACGCTAACCTTGCCTGAACGTCAGGTAATGAATGGGGTTGCGGATGCCTTTGTACACGTCATGGAACAATACCTGACTTATCCAGTCAATGCAAAAGTGCAAGATACCTTTGCTGAAAGTTTACTGAAGATTTTGATTGAAGAAGGTGCAGCGGTCAAAGCAGATCCAGATAATCTAGAAACACGTCAGAACATTATGTGGAGCGCAACGATGGCACTTAACGGCTTAATTGGCTCGGGCGTGCCGCAAGATTGGACAACACACATGATCGGCCATGAATTAACGTCATTACATAGCATTGATCATGCTCGCACTTTAACCATATTATTACCCTCAGTTATGCGTGAGCTGAAAGACAGCAAAAAAGACAAGTTACTTCAATATGCCCGTAACGTTTGGGCTCTCGATAGCAATACTGATACAAAACAAGACGACGACAGCATCATCGAGACTGCTATCGTATATACCGAGAACTTCTTCCGTAGCCTTGGCCTACCAGTTAGCTTAGCAGATGCTGAATTAGATAAGTCAGCGATTGACCCAATCATCAAACAGCTTGAAGCGCATAACATGGTAAAACTGGGCGAACACGGTAACAATGACTTAGAAGTATCACGTCGTATATTAGAACGTTCGTTAACCAGTGCCGCTTAATAGTCGTAAATTCTCTTAAAAGCCGTAAGCTGAGAATATAAGTAAATAAAAATAATAACTTTATATAAAACAGCGGCTTTGCGTATTTTTTTATTATTAGTAGCCATTCACTGTCGAGTGGCTGCTAACTTTAAAACCTATACTCTAAAACCAAAACTATACTTTAAAACTATAAACCAATAAATAAAATAAGGATTATTAAAATGAGCTTTAATAAACATCAAAACCAAGAAACAAACCGTCAAATTAAACTGGCAAGCCGCCCTCATGGTGAACCGAAAGCTGAAAACTTTGACATGACCACCAGCGATATCCCAACGCCAAATGACAACGAAATGCTATTACGTACTGTCTATTTATCACTAGATCCTTACATGCGTGGACGTATGAGCGATGCAAAAAGCTATGCCGATCCGTTAGAAGTTGGTGATGTAATGATGGGCGCAACAGTTGCTCAAGTCGTTGAATCTAACCTTGATAAATTTGCCGTCGGTGATTTGGTTGTATCAAATTCAGGCTGGCAGGATTATAGCGTCAGTGATGGCGAAGGCGTGCTGAAACTCGATAAAGATATGCCAAACCCCTCTTATGGTTTAGGCGTATTGGGTATGCCCGGCTTTACTGGTTATATGGGTTTGACTGATATCGGTAAACCACAAAAAGGTGAGACGCTCGTCGTCGCTGCTGCAACCGGTCCCGTTGGCGCAACGGTTGGTCAAGTTGGTAATCAATATGGCGTACGCACCGTTGGTATCGCAGGCGGTAAAGAGAAATGTGACTTTGCAGTGAATGAGCTTGGCTTTGATGTCTGTATTGACCATAAAGCCGATGATTTCGCTGAACAATTAAAAGCAGCCTGCCCAGATGGTATCGATATCTATTACGAAAACGTCGGCGGTAAAGTATTTGACGCAGTGATACCATTACTAAATGCTCATGCACGTATCCCAGTATGTGGTCTGGTCTCACAATACAACGCCACTGAACTGCCTGATGGCAAAGATCGTTTAGGTATGCTAATGGGTCAAGTATTGGCCAACCGTCTAACCATCAAAGGCTTTATCATCTTTGAAGAGTATGGCGATCACTTCCCAGAGTTCCTCAAAACCATGAGCAAATGGGTTGAGTCAGGTGCTGTGAAGACTAAAGAATCTATCGCTGAAGGCTTAGACGATGCACCAAATGCTTTCGTTCGTATGCTAAATGGCGATAACTTCGGTAAAACAGTAGTCAAAGTAGCTGACGTTAAATAACGACTTAACAACACAACTGGTTAAGACAACTACTGAAAGTGACACACTAACCATGAATACTATTGGCAGTCATCATTAATGACGATATTAAGTTAATTTAGTACGAACAATTAGCTCAGTACGAATAGTTAAAAATGACTGCTAACCATCAATCATTTAAAAATAATATTAACAATAAATAAGGACAATTATGAATATTTTAATGGTACTAACCTCACACGATAAATTGGGCGATACTGGTAAAAAAACTGGCTTTTGGCTAGAAGAATTCGCGGCACCTTACTATGCGTTTTTGGATGCTGGTGTCAATGTAACTCTCGCCTCTCCTGCTGGCGGTCAGCCACCTCTTGACCCTAGTAGCGATACTGAAGACGCGCAAACAAAAGATACTAAGCGTTTTAAAGAAGACAGCGATGCGCAAAAGCATCTTGCCAACACCAAAAAGCTTGCTGATATGAAAGCGGAAGACTTTGATTCAGTATTCTACCCTGGTGGCCATGGTCCTTTATGGGATTTGGCCGTTGATGAAAACTCAATCAATTTGATTGAAACCTTTGTCAAGCAAGATAAGCCTGTTGCTTTTGTTTGTCACTCTCCTGCCGCCCTTAAAAATGTCAAGATCGATGGCGAGTACTTAGTAAAAGGTAAGACCGTTACTGGCTTTACTAACACTGAAGAAGAAGCAGTTGGCCTTACCGACGTGGTACCATTCCTAGTGGAAGATGCGCTGATGGCCAATGGTGGCAACTATGAAAAAGCTGCTGATTGGGAATCGTTTGTGGTCGAAGATGGTTTATTGATTACGGGTCAAAATCCAGCCTCATCAGAAGCAGCAGCCAAGCGTTTGATTGCTAAGCTTAAAGGCTAATGGCATTCGATTGATGAATAACACAACATACTAAGCAAAAAAGGCTAATATTATGATTCGTTTACATCATCTTAATCAATCGCGCTCGCTACGTACGCTTTGGCTCTTAGAAGAGCTTGGCGAACCTTATGAGATTGTCAGCTATCAACGTGACGCCAAAACCAATTTGGCACCAGACAGTCTCAAAGAAGTACACCCACTGGGTAAATCACCAGTTATCGAAATAGATGGGGTGATGTACGCAGAATCAGGAGCGATCACCCAACTATTAATTGAACGCTTTGCACCTGATAGTTTGCGCCCTGCCATAGATAGCAGTGACTATGGGCATTACCTACAGTGGATTGATTTTGCTGAAAGCTCGCTTATGGTGCCTTTGTTGCTTGAGTTGTTTACTAATAAAGCTGGCATCACTGACAATGAGTTTTTGAATGGCTACATCGCTGCTGAAAAGCACAAACTGTTAAGCTATCTAAACGATGAGGTCGAAGGTAAATCATTTATCGTTGGCAACAAGCTAAGTGGTGCTGACTTTATGCTGTCGTTTGATTTGATTATGCTGGCTAAGCGTGAAGCATTGGAAGATTATCCACATATCAAGCAGTATGCGTTGCAATTAGCCAGTCTTGATAGCTACCAGCGCAGTATGCGTTTGGAAGCGAATCATGACCAATCTATTTAATGTCTTAGTCTAACTACTGATTGTCTAAGTTTTAAATAATTATTGGATGTATAAAAAACAGCCCTAACAAGAGCTGTTTTTTTATGCGCGTAACAGAAGCATATTGGTTGTCGATTTGGAGAACCTAAAGGCTCTGATTTAAAAACTTCTGTTCAAGCCAGCTATTCATAAACACATTATCAGGATCGTACTCACGGCGAATTTCTAAAAACCGATTAAGCTTGGGATATAGATGCTGTAGCTCAACATGATTGAGTTTATTGACTTTACCCCAGTGTGGACGACCCTGCCATTTTTTCATGTACTCATACAGCCATTTAAATAGTGGTTCGCATTCCATGCCCTTATACACATGAAAGGATAATACCGCACAGTCCTCACCTTGAGTCGGGCTTAGCATGCCAGTCTCACCCTTATGCGTGCGCACTTCAATGGGAAAGTGCGAGCCTTTATTGTCTGCTAATAAGATACGATTGACCTCGGTGATACATTCATCAAAATCTGACAGCTTAATAAAATACTCTGATTCGTTAAACTTCACGCCACGCGGTGTCGGAAACACTTCATAGCTATACCCTTCTCGCTTGGTGTTTGGAATGGAATTGGCTGATATTTCACTGACCTTTTTTGTCAATGATGGTTTCATTCGCGCTAGCTCACACAACACATATAAAGCACCATTAAGCGTCACCACACTGTCAAATTGGTCTTTGGCTTTTTGTATGCTACTCATCGGTTTGGGTTCGATCACTGATAGGGTTTTTTGCTGCAACTTATTGGTGCCTGGAAATAAAAACCATTCTAAATGCCGATGAGCATGAGCAGTATCATAAAACCTTGCTAACCCTTCTTCAAAATCTAACACTTCGTTGCGTTCTTGCAGCCCGTATAATTCCACAACTTTTAGCGTTAACTTGGTAAATACACCCAACATGCCAAGGCTCACATGTAAGGCATTGCCCAGATCATCTGTCTTTGGGTCGCCCCGATGATGAGTATGTATCTGCCCGCGCCCATCCACCCATTCCCAAGCCACAACTTGACTGGCAATAGAGCCCAAGGTAATCCCTGTACCATGAGTGGCAGTACTGGCAGCGCCTGCGATGGTCTGTGCTTGTACGTCACCCATATTTTCTAATGCCAGACCGTGCTCTTTTAACGCTTCGCCAATTTCGTGTAAATAGGTGCCAGCATGTAAAGTCGCCAGTTTGGCCTCAGCATCCACTGAAATGAGCCCGCGCATATTATGCAAACTAACAGCAATCTCTTCAGGCTTGCCGCAGCCACTAAAAGAATGTGCAGCACCTGTCACTCTCACGCGCTTTTTATTAGCTCGTGCACTCTTAATGATATCTTGTAGCTCTTCTAGCGATGAAGGCGTGAGTTTTTGCTCAGGCTGAGCGGTCACATAACCTACCCAATTTTGCCACTCACTATTCCTTTGCCATTGTCTTAATGAAAACATTTGCCCTCTCCTCGGTAAGTTGTCATAGTTTGGACAACTTCCTCACTAGCGATAGCCTCCTCATTATTTAAATTATCTGCATACTTGCTAGGGCTTCGATAACATATAAGCGCATTAAAGTGCTCACATAGCTCGCCCGCTTTGGCATGTCGGCACCAGACAGCATCGCCAATCTTTAGCTCACTTTCACCCTTAGTCGTTTTGTTACTAACTTTAGCAACCGTCATGGGTGTTTGCACCTCCCCAAAACCTTCGTCATTTAATATAGATAAATTAGAGGGGTAATGCACAATAGGTGCCTTATCTACCCCTATCGCACCCGAGGCGATAAAGCCACCACCGTGACAAGTAATCACGCCTTTTTCAGGCTGGCGCGTGTCAGGTAATACAAACCCAGCAGCTGGCTGAAAATTATTCATACTCTCCATATAGTCAAAATACGCAGGTTTGTAGTACGCTGACCCTACCGTGATTTCGGTAACTTCAGGCTGGCTTGAGGTAAAGTCCATACTACCGCTACCACCACCATTGACGAGCTGTAACTGATAGCCTTGTTTGTTTAACCAATTGATGATTGAGCCACGGCGCTGACTGACTTGTTTTTGCGAGCGTTTTTTTAATAGTTTGATGGCAAGTGTCAATAACGCTTTACCTGGTAGATGTTCAGACAATCCTGCAATTTGCGCCTCATAACCCATGGCTGCACAGACATTCACATTGGCTGATTTTTTGATGTGCTTAAGTAGTTTTTTCACGTCCTTTTTACTCAGCAATGCGGAGCGCTTGGTACCAAAATACAGCTTTGGCAGTGGCATCGACATATTAATATCTAGGCAGATATCAATAACCACATCATTCTCTTTAGCGACTTGATTCAGAACATCTACATGCTCAGGGCGATCAACCATCCAAATCATGGTTGCGCCTTGTTTGGTATGTTCAAACGTTTTTACGACGCTGATCATATCTAGTGTTGGATAAGCGCAAAGAATATTATCAAACCCACTCTCAAGCAGATGCACTGACTCGTCGGCGGCATAGGACATAAGGCCGATAAAATTGGGAGAATGGTCTTTTATATAATGCAAAACATCGACAGAGCGAATAGATTTGGTGGCTAAACGCAGATTAACGGCTTGGGTCTTTTGATTGACGAGCGCGATATTATGATCGAGGGCATCCATGTCGAGCCACGCACTCGGCGTTGTAGGTGGAACGATTTGCGCAAAATCCATTTTGCTCTCCGTATAAATGGTTCAGCACAGGACTGTGCTTATTTATTCTTATTTTAATTGCCTATTATTAATTGATAGAAACCAATCATTCAGCTTCATAGTTTGACCCGAGTTATCAGGAGCGTCAAGCACAGCCTCTGTAAAACAGCGTACTTATCAGACACTTAATATTATTGGTAATTAAGTAATATGCCCGTTAACACCCAAATAAAAAGCCCAAGATAAACTTGGGCTTTGTAATTCGCTACTACATTTTAGAAGAAAATACTCTAGCAGCACTATATCGATTTTAAACCAGTTTGAATATAATTGGTGTATATTAGCTAACCTATGACTTATGGCAACAAACGTTTGGTTATCCAGCTGTCTGTATCAGCACTACCATCCTGCGTATAAACAATTCGATCATGCATGCGGCTGGCACGCCCTTGCCAAAATTCAATACGCTCAATCGTAATCTCATACCCACCCCAAAACTCTGGCGTTGGCACTTGGCTATTTTCTGGATAGTCGTTTTGCAAATCTACAAACGTTTGTTCCATTACCTCACGATTGGCGACTTCACCACTTTGTGGTTGGCTCACCCACGCCCCCACTTGGCTATCATGCGGACGTTTTTGAAAGTATGCCGCAGATTTACCAGCATCTATTTTAGCGATATGTCCGCTGATACGAATCTGACGCTCAAGCTCATGCCAAAAGAAGAGTACTTCTGCATTTGGGTTTTCTGCGATATCTTGCCCTTTGGCACTTTCATAATTGGTATAAAAGACAACACCAGTCTCTGTAATCTCACGCAGCAACACAATACGCACACTGGGTTTGTTGTCTGCGCCACAAGTGGCTAAGCTCATCGCATAAGGCTCTTGCACTTGCTGCTCTATTGCTTCATTCATCCAAGCGCTTAACAGCTCAAATGGTGACGCTGGTACTGACTGTTGATCAAGCTCGCCTTTCTCATATGAGCGACGTTGATCGCTGAAATCCATGCTCATCGTGATTCCTCATTTTTGTCTTATTTTCATATTAAATGCTATTAGCCCAATACTGCTTTAATATGATCGGCTAAGTCATTGGCCATTACATCACACTCTATCTCATCATCTGACTCAACCATCACACGAATCATTGGCTCTGTACCCGACTGACGAATCAGTAGACGGCCTCGACCCTCTAGCGTCGCCTGTGCTTTGTCAAAAGCAGCAACCAACTCTTCATGCTCAAAAGGATCTTGCATCTTATTCAAACGCACATTGACCAGCTTTTGAGGCAACACTTCAAAACCTTCCATCAATACACTTAGGGCTTTACCTTGAGCTTGCATCACTGCCAACACTTGTAGCCCTGCGATAATCGCATCCCCTGTACGGCTCTTGTCTAAACACAAGATATGACCCGATGGCTCTCCGCCAAGTATCCAACCATTGGCTTCTAGGTCTTGCATCACATAGCGATCGCCTACTTTTGCACGGGTAAACTCAATGTCAGCCGCTTTGAGTGCCAGCTCCAGTCCCATGTTACTCATGAGCGTTCCAACGACCCCTTCCGTACGATCCTGACTTTGAGTAGCAAGCACATAGAGAATACCATCGCCATCAACCAGTTTGCCGGCCTCATCAACCATTACGATACGATCACCATCGCCATCTAAGGCAATCCCAACATCAGCGTTATGCTCTAACACTGCCTGTTGCAAGCTTTCAGGGTTCATTGAACCACAGTTCTCATTAATGTTGATGCCGTCAGGTTTATTGTGGATGGCTATCACATTGGCACCAAGCTCACGCATGACACGCGGTGCCACGCTATAACCTGCACCATTGGCACAGTCTACTACTACGGTAAGACCGCCTAAGTCATACTGATAAGGAAAACTGCCTTTACAGAATTCAATATAACGACCTTTGGCATCATCAATACGATGGTTTTTACCTAACTGTGCTGGATCAATTATAGGCATTAGTAGACCGTCTGCATCTTCGTCCTCTACTCCACTCATGATCGCTTTTAGCTTATCATTAATGGCGTTTTGCATCTCATCGGTGAGTTTTTTGCCATCACCTGAAAACAGTTTAATGCCGTTATCGTAATAAGGGTTATGCGAGGCTGAAATAACAATGCCAGCATCCGCATGGAAACTGCGAGTCAAATGTGCAATCGCAGGGGTTGGCAATGGCCCTAGCATATGAACGTCAACACCAGCGGCATTAAAACCTGCTTGCAATGCACCCTCAATCACATAGCCTGAAAGACGAGTATCTTTACCAATAACCACACTGGGTCTGCGTGCAGGATTGTCGTTATTTTCTATCAGTACGCGGCCAGTCACATAGCCTAGTTTCAAAATAAAATCAGGGGTGATCGGAAGCTCACCAAATTTTCCACGAATACCATCGGTGCCAAAATAGCTCATTATTTTTATATCCTTATGCTAGCCACTAAGAGTAAGAGATTAAATCCATCCTATCTGTAAGGCGAATTATTGATGTCCTATTTTACAAAAAAAACAGCCAACAACACACGAGCATTGTTGGCTGTTTGTATCTTATGACATAATATACCAAATACTAATCATCTAAGACTATTATTTAATCAACGCGCCAGTCTAATCAACTCGATAGTTTGGCGCTTCTTTAGTGATTTGCACATCATGGACATGCGACTCTTTCATGCCAGCCGACGTGACCTTAATGAACTGCGGCTTGCTGCGCATCTCTTCGATGGTCGCAGAACCGGTATATCCCATTGATGAGCGCAGACCGCCAACCAACTGATTGACGATACCAGCGACTGGCCCTTTATAAGGAACGCGACCTTCGATACCTTCTGGCACCAGTTTTTCTATGCCATCTTTGGCATCTTGGAAATAACGATCTGATGAACCGTTTGAGCCTGACATGGCGCCAAGACTACCCATACCGCGATAAGCCTTGTAGTAACGACCTTGGAACAGCTCAACTTCACCTGGTGCTTCTTCGGTACCAGCCATGAGTGAGCCTACCATAATGCACGATGCACCAGCGGCTATGGCTTTTGCCATATCGCCAGAATAGCGAATACCACCATCAGCAATCAGTGGAATGCTGTCTTGTAGGGCGCTGGCAACGTTATCAATGGCTGAGATTTGCGGCACACCGATACCAGCAATGATGCGAGTGGTACAAATAGAGCCAGGACCAATGCCCACTTTTACCGCGTCTGCACCAGCGTCACGTAAGGCTTTGGCAGCATCACCCGTTGCGATATTACCGCCGATTACCTGTACATTTGGATAGTGCTTTTTAATCCAAGATACTTTGTCAATCACGCCTTTTGAGTGACCGTGAGCTGTATCAACGACGATAATGTCGACATCAGCATCGATTAATGCTTCAACACGTGCTTGCGTATCTGCACCAGTACCGACCGCTGCGCCTACACGGAGGCGACCTTTTTCATCTTTACAAGCGTTTGGATTGTTTTCAGCTTTTGTAAAGTCATTAACCGTGATAAGACCTTTTAAACGGAAGTCATCATCAATAACGATCACTTTTTCGATACGATATTCGTGGAGCAATCTTTTGATATTCTCATTGCTCTCACCTTCATGTACCGTGACCAGCTGGTCTTTTGGTGTCATAATTTGACTAACTGGCAGTGATAAATTGGTCTCAAAGCGCCAATCTCTGTGGGTCACGATGCCCACGACTTTATCCGTGCCTTTTTCGACTACAGGTACGCCTGAGATATTATTGTCTTCGGTCAACTGTATTAAGTCGCCAATAGTCATCTCAGGATGTACAGTGATAGGATCGACTACCGTACCTGCTTCAAACTTCTTGACGCGGCGTACTTGGGTAGCTTGCTTGGCGATATCCATACTCTTATGTAAGATGCCCATGCCACCTAACTGCGCCATCGTGATCGCCATTTCAGATTCAGTCACCGTATCCATAGCTGCAGAGATAAGCGGAAGATTGAGTGTGATGTTTTTAGTCAGGCGGGTAGACAGATCGGCAGTTTTTGGCAGGACTTCAGAATAGGCTGGTAACAATAAAACGTCATCAAAGGTTAAGGCTTCATCGACAATGCGCAACATACATACCCCTAGTGGTGGTTATCTTGATGGGTGGGTAATGCAGCATTAAGTGGATAAATTAAATCTGCGCTAGCACCATAAAATCAAACAATAAGTGATAGCTTTCAAACGCTGACGATAAACGTTCGTTATTAACTTATCAGCAGTAATTAACCTAGTAGAAATATAGACTCACAAATATAGCGTATCTAAACTCTCCAAACACTTAATCACATAAACGCTTAATAACTGAATTAACCCTTAAAAATAACGCCATATTATAACAAATAAGCTGACTGACCGCATGATATATTTATCAGCTTATTTTATAACCTCACTCCCAAAATTAGTTGACACTTTTGAGATGAAACACCATTCATAAGAAAAGCCAGATACCTTAATATCTGGCTTCTTTTGAACGCATCAATTCCTAGTCTCTTTTTTCTTTAAGACTTGCATCTTTATAGATAATGCGTTCAGCTGGCAAATACTCTTTTTGTTCATGATAGAGATATTTCAGCATCTGCTCACGTACCTGACACTCCAAAGCAAAAGCACTTATCGGACCATCAGATGCCAAGCTACCACGCAGCTTGATGGTATCTTCACTGACAGATACCACCAAAAGCTCAGGCTCAGTCTCACCATCCCATAACGTATTTGCTTTGACCAATTCAATATACTTTCGACGAATAGCATCAATATCAGCACCATAATCAACGTGCAGATAAACGACACAGGTTTGATGCACTTCGGTATGCGACCAATTCTCTATCACCTCACTGATTAAGTAGCGCATTGGCACGATTAATCGCCGCTCATCCCAAGTCTTTAACACCGCATAGGTATAGCGCAAATCTTCAATCGTCGTCCAATCCCCCTCCATTATTACTGTATCGCCAATACGAATTGGCTGAGTAACAGCTACCTGCACACCGGCGATAATATTACCCAATATAGGCTGCGCGGCAATACCGATGACCACGCCAGCAATACCAGCCGAAGTCAATAATGTCTTGCCTAGCCCCTCCATGTTGGCAAACTCACTGAGACCTATCCAGATACTGCCCAGAATCATGACAAATATGAATACCCGGCGAAAAATAGATACATAAGTACGGCGACGGCGTTCTTTATCGAAATGTTCTTCAGCGAGGTTTTCGATTTGCAGGTTTTGGTAACGATTGGCAAAAAAGTTAATCACTCGTATGCCTAGCCACATGGTACTGAATACCAAGCCAACCCAAATGATTGGGCGAGTTGATGATGCCACGGCATCTAGATAGGGAAACCCACCTGATACCAAAGTAAAAACCAGCGAAAAACTGATGCTAAATGTCAAAGGGACGGTCAGCTTACTGACTAAATCTGCCACACCATGCGTACTGCCGACATAAGCGCTGTACTTTTCAGTATCAATATAACGGCTGATGATTTTTTCAGTACCTTTACTGAGCAGCCAACCTATGCCCATGGTCATTAAGAAAAACAATCCTAGCGCTAAGAACTCCCATAGGGCAATGCTAAAAAACTTAAGTTTCATCCATGTGGGCAAGTAACGCTCAAACTCTGCTGGATGATATTGTTCATACAGATTGTCGATATTACCAACCGTTTGCGCCGAAAACACCCATTGAGGCGCATTATCCTCAACCCGTACTCGCTCCAAGTAAATAGGTACACGGCGTTCACGATAATCGATATAGCCAAGCTGAATAGAACGCCTAGGAATACCCATCACACTACTGGTATTGCCTAAAGGTGGCTCAATCAACCCATCTGGACGATCAGGCAAGTCATCAAAGACATAAAGCTCTTTTTTGGATAATAAAAAATCCAGACGCTTAGACAGCTCAAGCGCACGGCTGCGCTGAGTATTACTATCAATCAAATTCATATTGAGCGCATAAGCAGCCAAATCAAACTGCTGCTTCATCACTGCCGACTGAAAAAACTCTAAAGTCGCCAGTGGCGTTGACAAGTTTGGCGGTTCAGATAATATTGGCAGACCTGTATTGAGCTTGGTCAATGGGTAGTAATTTTGGTTGTACTCCCCTGTCAGTCCTGAATCACCTTGTAAATTGCCAGCTTGCTCTACCGCCTTGCGCTCGATAGGATCGAACACTTCATCAGCAATCTCAGACGCACTGATACCCTCTTCTGTGATCGTATTGACCTTTTGCCCAACATACTCAATTAAATTATCTGGTTTATCAGTCTCTTGATGCGCTTGCGTCGACTCGTCATTGTTCTGACTGCTACTTTGTTTATTAGAGTTTTGTTGGTCAGCATTGATTGCAGCATGAGCAGGTATATAAATAAAGCTGAGTACAATCACGAAGCAGCCAAGGATTAATTGCAGAGTACTATGACGTTGATAACAGCGCACACCAATGACATCAGCACTCTTTATGGTGCTCTCTATCGCACTCTCGCTATGAGTACGGTTTTGAGTCTGATGAGCAGTGTTCTTATTTGAGAGTTGAGGAGGCATTTGCATACGATTAAAAGTCTCTGCCATGGTATTAAGTTAACCTAAAGTAGTCTGCAAAAAAAAGCCAGCGCAACGCTGACTTAATTTATTACCGTTTGTATATGATGCAGCTTGCTGCTAAGTATGACGCCACTAAGCACGGCGCCATGTCGTACCTGCGCGGCTATCTTCAAGCTCAATCCCCGCCTCTTTCAACTGATCGCGTATCTCATCTGCACGCGCAAAGTTTTTGTCGGCTTTGACATCGTTACGCTCGGTGATTAACGCATCGATATCTGCATCTGTTAGACTTCCCTCTTGCTCACCGCCAATCGCAGCTTGCAAGAACTTCTGTACTGGCTGCTGCAGTATATTCAGCACTTGTGCCAATGCTTTTAGCTGCTGCGCCAATTGCCATGCCGTATCCACCTCTTCGGCTTTAATGGCTTTATTGATATCACGTGCCAGCCCAAATAATACGCTGATGGCTGTTGAGCTATTAAAGTCATCATTCATGGCTTTGATAAAATCTTGCCCCGCAGTGCTGCTGTAAGCCTCATTTATCAGTTCATCATTGATTGTTAGCGTCTGACCTTTTTGCTGCTCAGCCAGTTTTAAAGCATTATATAGTCTGCTTAGGCTATTATGCGACTCATCCAAGGCACTATCAGAGAAGTTTACTTGGCTACGATAATGGCTTGATAATAAGAAAAAACGCACCGTTTCTGGCAGATATTTTGCTGTCACATCACGAATGGTAAAAAAGTTGCCAAGTGACTTAGACATCTTTTCGCCATCGACATTGATAAAGCCGACATGCATCCAGTTGCGTGCGTACTCACAGCCAGTCGCTGCCTCAGACTGGGCTATCTCGTTTTCGTGATGCGGAAACTGCAAGTCATGACCACCGCCATGAATATCAAAAGTATTGCCCAAGCACTTGGTCGACATCGCAGAGCATTCAATATGCCAGCCTGGACGCCCTTGGCCCCATGGTGATGCCCACTGCGGCTCACCAGGTTTCGCCGCTTTCCATAATACAAAGTCAAAGGGGTTGCGCTTGTCAGTTTCGACATCTACCCGCGAGCCTGCTTGCATATCGTCCAGATTACGCTTGGATAACTTGCCATAGTCCTTGAAGCTATCGACAGCATAATAAACATCACCATTATTGCCTGCATAAGCGTACTTGCCTGTGACCAAGGTCTCAATCATCTGCTGCATCTCGTCGATATGATCGGTGGCGCGAGGCTCAGCGTTTGGCATTAGGCAACCGAGCGCATCCGCATCTTCGTGCATTGCGCCAATAAAACGCTGAGTAAGCTGACCAATATCTTCGCCATTTTCGGCAGCACGCGTGATGATTTTGTCATCGATATCGGTAATATTACGGATATAATTGACGTCATAACCTAGCTTGGTTAGCCAGCGCACCACCATATCAAAGGCAACCATGACCCGTGCGTGTCCGATATGACAATAGTCGTAGACGGTCATTCCGCACACGTACATACCTACCTTCCCTGCTTTGAGCGGCTCAAACTGGCGTTTACCGCCAGTGAGTGAATCATAAATGGCAAGCTGAGACATAGCGTCTGCAAGTGGTGTGGTCATAATAAAATAGCCCTGTGATTAAAAATACAATGGATACAATGGATACAATGAGGTTATAAAAACATCAAAAATGCTTGAGTGATAAATAAAAACGTTTATGCAATGTTTTGCGCTAGCCATGAATACAGCTACACTATAAAACTTAACCCATTATCTTAGCGAAAACCGCCGTAAAATACTACAATGAGCGCGAAACTAACACTATTGAACGATAAAACCGTTAAGGATTTAGAAATTATGGGCAATCGCTTAAGCAAGATATATACGCGCACTGGAGATGATGGCAGTACAGGGATGGCAGATGGCAGCCGAGTGAGCAAAGCTGATAACTTATTCAGCGTCATGGGTGATATCGATGAACTCAACTCTCATATCGGTCTGGTTCGCTCCCATCTTACCCAAGCGGTGACGACCGCTAGCACTGATCAATCTGCTCAGAAAAAACTGCCTGAGCGTTTAGAACCTAAGCGTTTAGAACAAGGCGATCAAGGCGATCTGGACTTTGCACAAGCCTTAGTCATCATTCAGCATTTATTATTCAATATCGGTGGTGAGCTTGCGATGCCAGAATATGAAGGCGTGAATGCAACTCACATCGAATGGTTAGAACAGCAGATTGATGCGATGAATACGACCCTGCCACCACTAAAAGACTTTATTTTGCCGACAGGCTCAGTATTGGTCAGCCAACTCCATGTGGCCAGAAGTGTTTGCCGCCGCGCTGAGCGCCAAGCGGTGCTACTACAGCAGCAACGCCCAGAAGCCATTCGTAGTACGGCCATCAGCTTTATCAATCGCCTGTCTGACTGGTTATTTGTAGCGGCACGCTTTTGTACTGATCCAGAGCAAGTCTCAGAAGTACTGTGGGACAGTCAAGTCTTACAGAAGTTTGCCAAGGATCAATAATCCATATATGCACATAAAAAAACCAGCCCATTATTTAAATGATAGGCTGGTTTGTCTTATGATAGTAGTTATAACTAATGCTTTTCTGATTAATAAGTAGCGCTTTCATCTTCGATGATGACCATATCGATACTGTCATCTTTTGGTACAGCCTTAGGTACTGCTGGCGTGACTGGTGCCGCAGCGTTGGCGCTAGGCGTCACTGCCGTGTTACTTTGATTAATAGTCGGCGGCGTAGCAGGTTCAGCGGGACGTACTGGCTGAGCAGGTGTCACAGCACTTGGCTGACGATTGGCCTGATTTTCGCGTTCTTTTTGAGCCGCAGCGCGGCGACGAGCAGCTTCTTGCGCACGGCGTTCGGCTTCTGCAGCTTGACGCTTAGCTTGCTCTTCATCCATGACCGACTTAAATACAGAGCCTGCCATCACATCCGCAACGATAGCGATTAGTGCTGGCTGGCCTGCGATACGAGCCTGAACCTGTCCACCTTGAGCTCCTGCCACGTAAGTAAAGGCATTATCGACCAGCATGTTGTTGTTGATACGGATGTTATTTTGCGCCAAACGAGTTTGCAAGCTCGGCTGATTGTTTGCAGCATGTACTTGGCTGGCTTGATACAGATCCTCACTTGGCAATGTCATGCTGACACTTGCTTGACACGTCGTCATACCGTTGGCATTCGCTGCTTGTAATACCGCTGCATTTTGCACATCAATCATAATGCCATTGACTTTGTCACTGACAGCGCCACTGCTTAGACTGACTTCTGCCTCGTTAGCATAGTTGGCAGCCAGCGTTTGTGCTTGTTGATTGAGCGTGTTTTTTAGAGCAGTTTTGAGACGATCTTGTACCATAGCGTCATCACAGCTGACAGAGGTTGCTGCCGCATTTTCACTGGCAGTTGGCTGTTCTGTTAATTCTGCATTTTCAGTCGCTGCATCCTCTTTTTCTGAGCGATCACAGCCTGCAAGGGCTAAACCACATACCATGCTGATTCCGGCAACCTTTTGCCACTTGCTCCAACGTTTATTTGCTACGCTCATATCTGCCTTGCTCCTAATTTACTGATTCATACCGTCAGCGATGGACTGTATCATCTATATGGCTATTTTAGCGTTATAAGTTTGTGTCACTGACAATGAAAAGCTGTATACCATGAAGAATAAAATTACGCTATTATACGGAGTTTGCAAGCCTTGTTCATCAATGAAGACCGTTGATATACAAATAAATCTCATCGACTCACTCAAAGCCTGCCTTTGGTTGCAAAACCATAACAAAGTTATGTGTTCACTAAGGCGTATCCTTAATCTGAACGATAAATTCTAAATTGATTGAAAAACAACTGATCATGAAAATATATGCTCTATGATAAAACTTGGAAATACGCGACTTCTCGGACATCGCGGTGCACGTAATGAAGCACTAGAAAACACTTTGTTTGGCTTTCATCATGCTCAGCGCTTACAGTCACGCGGCTTGGCAGGGGTTGAGCTTGATGTGCAGCTAACCGCTGATGGACATTTGATTGTCTTTCATGACGATACCCTACAGCGGCTATGCAGGCTACAGTCACGCGTTGATCAGCTGAGTTTGGCTGAGATTCAGCGCCACTTACAGTTTGGGCATCAAATTATTACCTTAGATAGATTAGCTCAAGCATTGCCAGCATCGGATCAAACATTACCCTTACAAGAGCAGTCAGCGCTGACTCAATTTGCCCATATCGAGCTGGAAATCAAAACTCATGACAGGACAAACTACCCCAAATTGATTGGGGCATTGACGCGTTATTTGATAGACACTCCTCTTGCCAGCTTACCTATCGTCCTGACCACCTTTGATATACAACTCCTTGCCCAACTACAGCGTAATACCTTACTGTCAAAAATCCCACGTGGCTTGCTCATTCGCACGCCAGAATTGCTCGCTTCTGCACCAAACACTGCGCTACAACTGGGCTGTACCCAGTTAGGTATCCACTACCCACTTCTGACTCAAGCTATCATTGCCAATGCTCATCGTTACGGCTTACCTGTGAGCGCGTGGACGGTCAATGATATCGAAACCATCAAACAGCTTGTAAAATGGCAGGTTGACTTTATCATCACCGACATCCCAACACAGATTTTGTCGCCTGTTCATTCCCCTGTCTCATTTCAAAACGCGCTTTGATGGTTTCTCAACTTCATGGCGTAGTTGTTGTAGCATAGTTGTCTTGGCCTAGTTTTATAGCTTGGCAACAGAGCTGATACACAGACATGATAAACTCACTCTCTATAGAATACGATAGTGTCCATTTGTATGAACCTCTTATCGAGCAATACTATGTATTTGTATAAAAGACTGATAAATATCAGCTTTTACAGTCACCTTATGAGCTAACGAGGAGTGGTCATTGAGCTACAAGAATTCGCTTATCGTTACACTTTTGCTTAATTCCTGAAAGCTAGTAAGGTATTAATCTCATATAATCTATATATTCATACAAGTTATTGTTATTGCAATATTTTTCTAGTGTATGACTGTTCACTTTCTCCTCTATTTAGGTTAATATAGGGCCTGAAACTAATATCGTTAGGAATATTACATGATTGCAAAAAAAGCAATTGGCTTACCGCTTAAAGGCTTACGTTTCGCTATCAAATCTGGCGACACCATTTTACAAAATGCGACCGTACAAGCGTCGCGTTTTAAGACTTGGTTTGATGATGCCAAAGCGAAAGGTGCGCTCGATGAGCAGCCTACTACAAAACGTAGCTATGCAAGTGCTACCAGCCCAAGTGACGTCGCAATGAGTGATGAGGCTGTGACCTTGAGCTTGCGAGAACTTGAGTTTAAAAAAGCGCCAATAAACTGGATACCAGCAGTTATTTTGGTGTCGACGCCGATTGCTGCGGCAATCATTACTCCTTGGTATTTAATGAACCACCAAGTCAGTGCGCCAGTTTGGGGCGTCTTTGGTGCCTTTATGGTGTGGACAGGCCTTAGTATTACGGCAGGCTATCACCGTCTGTTGGCACACCGTGCCTACAAAGCGCACCCTGTCGTCAAAAACTTTTTATTGCTGGGTGCAACCTTAGCAGTACAAGGTTCTTCGTTTGATTGGGTCTCTGGACATCGTAGCCATCACCGTCATGTCGATGATCGCCTAGATGACCCGTACTCAGCGAAGCGTGGGTTTTGGTTTAGTCATATTGGCTGGATGCTACGCAACTATCCAAGTGGTAAGTTTGATTACAAAAACATTCCTGACTTGACCAAAGACAAAGTGCTGCAAATCCAGCATAAATATTATGGTCTGTGGGTACTGGCTACCAATATTGGTTTGGTATCAGCAGTTGGTTGGTTGATCGGTGATGTCTGGGGCACCTTAGTATTGGCTGGCTTGCTACGTCTGGTACTGACTCATCACTTCACCTTCTTTATCAACTCACTGTGTCATATGATTGGTAACCGTCCATATACAGATACCAATACGGCGCGTGACAACTTCATATTAGCCATCTTTACTTGGGGTGAGGGTTATCATAACTACCATCACTTCTTCCAATACGACTATCGTAATGGGGTTAAGTGGTGGCAGTACGACCCAACCAAATGGTTGATTGCTGGCTTGTCAAAAATTGGCTTAACCACTGAGCTACGTACTGTAGATGACACAACTATCAAACATGCTGAAGTACAGATGCAGTTTAAGAAGGCTCAGAAAACAATTGATGACTTAAACGCTGACAACATCGACGTACCTCATGCGATGCAGAGCTTCCAAGATCGTATTAAGTTTGAATACGATGCCTTTACGCAGACTGTAGAAGAGTGGCAAGCGCTAAAAGCGAAAGCCGTTGAGATGAAAAAGACTGAGTTTGCAGATCGCTTACATGAAGTAGATGACAAGCTGAAGCTTGAATATGCCAAGATTGAAAAGAAAATTCATGAGCATAATGATAACTTAAAAACAGCTTTCCGCTCGATTGGTCATAGCAGCAGAGCCGCATAACCATGGCTGATTGAGTCTTGATTGAGCACAAATATTGTAACGTTTCTCCTACCCTCTATCTGCTACAGATAGAGGGTTTTTTATGTCTTAAAGGTAATAAAAACATCTATCTAAAGCCTTTAAAAAGTACATTACAAGATACGGACAGAGCCTTGTGATGTCGTATTCTAGCTATGTTATAGTGAGGTTATTTACTTTTATTGATGAGGCGCTTAGTCCTTCATTGATTAAAAGCATTTGTCTATAGTCATTTGTTTTACAATCATCTACTTAAAAGTCACAAAATATAAATACGTCTTTACCTAATTAGGAACCGCTTATCTATGCGCTACCACAATACTTACGTCCATCTAGATCCACGCTTATATCATCAGCAGCCACCAACACCCTTAAAAAACCCAAGGGCTGGACACTTCAACCTGTCAGTCGCAGAGCAACTCGGCTGGACAGAGGATGAAGACCTAATGGCACGCTGGGTCGATATCCTCGGTGGCGAGTATGTTCCTGCACAGTTTGAACCTCTAGCCATGGCCTATGCAGGTCATCAGTTTGGACAGTGGGCGGGACAGTTGGGCGATGGACGCGGCTTACTCATGGCGCAAGTGTTGGATGATAACGACCAATTGCAAGACTTGCACCTCAAAGGCAGTGGCTTGACGCCTTACTCAAGAATGGGCGATGGACGCGCGGTACTCCGTAGCACCATTCGTGAATACCTGTGTGGTCATGCGCTCAATCAGCTTGGTATCCCCTCCTCTAACGCCCTTGGATTTGTGGTATCTGACACGCCCATACGCCGCGAATGTATGGAAGCAGGTGCGGCATTGATGCGGGTGGCCGATAGTCATATTCGCCTTGGCCATATAGAGTGGATCGCAAGCTTCGCCCCTGACTTGCTCAGTGAGTTTACCGATTATATGATCGATACTTATTACCCAGAATGCCGAGACAGCGACACGCCAGTGTTGGCATTTTTGCAGAAGGTGGTCGAGCGTACGGCACGCATGATTGCTGATTGGCAGCTGATTGGTTTTGCCCACGGGGTCATGAATACTGACAACCTTTCAATCACTGGTAGTACCATGGACTTTGGCCCGTTTGGATTTATGGAGCGCTTCAATCCTGCTTGGATTAACAACCACTCTGACCATACTGGACGCTATGCCTATCAAAACCAGCCAGCCATCGGACACTGGAATCTCAACATTTGGCTTCCGCACTTTATGCGCTTAGAGGGCGTGACTCGCGAAACGCTGGCCGATTGCCTAGCACCTTATGAAGCCACCTTTATGCAGCATTATCAACAAGGGCTGTGCCGCAAGCTTGGGCTACCACATCAAAGCGAAAGCCTCACCATCGCTTTTGAATGGCTGACGTTATTAGAAGACAACTTGTTGGATTATACCAATGGCTTCCGCGCTTTATTAGGATTGGTTGCCCCGGATGAGCACCCTTATGAGCAGCAACTACTGCTGACATTGACCAGCGAGCTCCAAGGTGAAGCCTTACAAGCTTGGGAGGATTGGTCAACACGCTATTTGGCACAGATACAATCGTTTCCAATTGAACAAGTCATCAACAGCCTCAAAACCAATAATCCAGCTTATGTACTGCGCAATAGCATGGCGCAGCGTGCTATTACTGCCGCTGAACAAGGACAGTTTGAAGAAGTGGCTCGATTATATGACCTGCTTGCTAGCCCATATACCGTACAGGATATCGCCACAGCATTGGATAGTAGCCCACCTGCTCCTAATGCGCCGCAAATGCCGATAAGCTGCTCCTCCTAAATGCTTGATTATGTTTGCTTGTGTGTTCTGATGATTAGCATGGGCTTATAACCAAAGACTGACGGTTTGTATTTTTATTGAAAAAAGTTCAGTTTTTTATCACTATCAACTGGCTAAATGTTCGTTATCAATTTATGATATATTTTGCGCATCCCATCATAGTTGACTAGGCAGTGAATTAGCAAAAATGCTAGAATGGTTATTTTTGTTAGCTTGCTGTTTTAGGATGTCAACTAAGCGCAGATTATCGCCAGTTTACTTTTGCATTACCTTTTAATAATTTACTTGCAGCTGCTTGGTTTATATCGGTCTGTTAGCGCTTATTCATAGCGGATTTGATTGCCATTAAGCAAACTGCACTTAATGATTTTTAGGTCAGGCGTTAACTCATTTATTTGTCACATTTTATTTTATTTCAATTTATTCCAACCATGGCCATTACTATGATGAATGACGATACCAATTTGAATACGGATAATCCTAATATGGAAAAAGAGCAGTTTGAACAAGCAGCTCTGCATTACCATGAGTTTCCTAGACCTGGTAAAATCTCGGTCACCCCTATCAAGCAGCTGGCAAACCAGCGTGACTTAGCACTGGCTTATTCGCCAGGTGTCGCAGTGCCTTGTCTTGAGATCGAAAGAGATCCAAAGCTGGCTGCCAAATATACAGCACGTAGCAACTTGGTTGGTGTTATTACTAACGGTACTGCCGTACTGGGATTGGGTAATATCGGTCCGTTGGCCTCAAAGCCAGTGATGGAAGGTAAAGGGGTACTATTCAAAAAATTCGCTGGTATTGATGTCTTTGATATCGAAGTGGCACAAAACGATCCTGACAAATTCATCGAAGCCGTTGCTGCTCTTGAGCCAACATTTGGCGGTATCAACCTAGAAGATATTAAAGCACCTGAGTGTTTCAAAATCGAGCGCGAATTGCGTAAACGTATGAACATTCCAGTATTCCATGATGACCAACATGGTACTTCGATCATTGTTGCCGCTGCCATGCTCAACGCTTTATTATTAACAGGCAAAAAAATCGAAGAGATTAAAGTTGTCTGCTCAGGCGCTGGTGCAGCTGCCATCTCATGTCTAGACCTAATCTGCGCCCTTGGCGTTGATGCTCATAACATCCTAGTATCTGACTCACGCGGTATCATCAGTACCAGTCGTGAAAACCTTGATGAATCCAAGCAGCGCTATGCTCGCGACACTGACGCCACTACCATAGAAGAAGTCATGGACGATGTGGACATGTTCTTGGGTCTATCTATGCCAGGTATCTTGAGCACAGACATGGTTCGCCGTATGGCAAAAGACCCTATCATCTTTGCACTTGCCAACCCAACCCCTGAAATCATGCCAGAACTGGCGCATTCTGTACGCCCAGATGTGATTATGGCAACTGGTCGCTCAGACTATCCAAACCAGGTTAACAACGCCTTATGCTTCCCTTACATCTTCCGCGGTGCGTTAGATGTAGGCGCGACAACCGTCAATGAAGAGATGAAAATCGCTTGCGTACGCGCAATCGCTGCCATGGCACACGTTGAGGCAACACCAACCACCAACGTCAAAGACATTGAAGCGATGAAGAGCTTTGGTCGTGACTACCTCATCCCAGGACCACTAGAGCCAAACTTAATCATCGAGATTGCCCCTGCTGTTGCAAAAGCAGCGATGGACTCTGGCGTGGCGACACTGCCGATTGAAGACTTTAATGCTTATCGTCAGCGCTTATCTGAGTTTGTATACAACTCTGCATTTGTAATGAAGCCAATCTTTGCCCGTGCCAAAGCAGATCCTAAGCGTATCGTATACTGTGAAGGTGAAGATAGAAACGTGCTATTGGCCGTACAAGTGGTTGTTGATGAGCATCTGGCTCAACCAATCCTAGTAGGTCGTCCTGCCATTATCGAAAAAAATATCGAAAAACTGGGCTTACGCCTAAAAGACGGTGTCAACGTCACTATCGTCAATCAAGACGATGACCCACGCTATAAAGAATACTGGAAGGGTTATTACGAAAACAACAAACGTAATGGCGTTAGTATCGAGCTTGCCCGCCGTGATGTGCGCCGAAAAACCACTCTAATTGGTTCGCTATTGGTCGAAAATGGCGATGCTGATGGTATGATCTGTGGTACATTCAGCCATTACCATTTACACTTAAAATACGTCCAAAACGTGATTGGCAAAAAAGCAGGCGTGAATGACTTTTATGCGATGAACGCAGTACTCATGCAAGATCGTAATATCTTTATCGCTGATACTTATGTGCATGAAGACCCTACTGCTGAGCAATTGGCAGAAATGACAGTATTAGCTGCTGAACAACTACGCCGCTTTAGTATCACCCCACGTGTCGCTTTGGTTTCGCACTCAAACTTTGGTACCTCTGATCGTGCCAGTGCGGTAAAAATGCGCAAAGTCTATCAGCTCCTAAAAGAGATGGATGTAGACTTTGAGTTTGATGGTGAGATGCAAGGTGATGCGGCACTCAGTGAGCAAATCCGCTTAGAAGACTTCCCTTCGAGTGAGTTTAAAGGGGCGGCAAACCTGCTGATCTTACCAACACTTGACGCGGCAAACATTGCCTTTAACTTGCTAAAAACGGCAACCGCAAGTGCTTCTATCGGCCCTATCTTGTTAGGGGTGAACAAGCCTGTTCATATCTTAACGCCATCAGTGACAGCTCGCCGTGTGGTCAATATGACTGCGCTTGCAGTTACTGAAGCACAAGATTTAGAAAGCCAATAAAAATAAAGGGGCTGTCCTAGATAATTAGCTCAAACCCTGTTTAACCCATTGTTTTAATTGTAGTAATTGCGACTTTGGGTCACTGTGATTAAAACGCCACTCACATTCCTTTAAATAGAGGTGAAAATGCTCTTTTGGGACCCCGTTAAACTTACGTAGATGCCGTTTAGCTTGGTTCCAGAAGTTCTCTATACCGTTAATATGATTCTTGTCATTAACAAAGGTTTTAGAGTGGTTGATACGATAATGAGTAAACTCACTGACATCTAATGCGTTATAGCTTTTAAATGAGTCAGTATAAACAATGCTATCAGGCTTCACTTTTTCTCTTATGATGGGGATCAAAGTATCTGCTTTAGCATTGGGTATAATACAAGCGTAGACCTTGCCATTACGCTTTAGTAGGCCAAACACGGGCACTTTGCTACCAGCACCTCGCCCTCGCTTGCCTTTACGAGTTCCACCAAAGTATGATTCGTCTACTTCGATTTCGCCTTCAAATAGACCAGGGTCTTGGCTATTCTCGTAAATAAGTAGTCGTAGCCTATGAAAGTAATAACTGGCTGTAGTTTTATTAACACCAACTAGGCTTGCTGCTGTTCTGGCGGTAGAACCGGCAACAAATAACTCGATTAGTCTGCTTTGTTTATACCAACTTAGTTTGCTTTTTCTCATAGTGCTATCCTAAATAATTTTACTTATCTAGGACAGCCCCAAAATAAATTCTAAAAAACTCACTACTAATCATTATTGGTAGTGGTCTGTTATACTAAAACCAGTCAATGCCTTTGTAATAAATAGCATTGACTGGTTTTTTTTGCCTAAAAAACCATTTCTAAACTCAAATATGAATGCGTTCAATAATAAAAAAGAGGATGTCATGCAAGTTTATCTCGTTGGTGGTGCTGTCCGTGATCAGCTATTAGGTCGTCCTATTACAGACAAAGACTTTGTCGTCGTCGGTGCCACAATAAAAGAGATGCTAGCGGCAGGCTTTCAACAAGTCGGCGCAGACTTCCCAGTATTTTTGCACCCAACCACCCAAGAAGAATATGCATTGGCTCGTACTGAGCGTAAGCTTGGTCACGGCTATCAAGGCTTTAGCGTGCATGCCAGTCCTGATGTCAGCTTAGAAGAGGATTTGCAGCGCCGAGATCTCACTGTCAACGCCATGGCGATTGAAGTGACTAGCTTAACTGACGATACCCCACTGACCGGTAAGGTGGTTGATTATCATGGAGGGCTTGATGATATCGGTAGCAAAACCTTACGACATATATCAGCGGCTTTTAGTGAAGATCCACTACGCGTACTACGAGTCGCGCGCTTTTATGGACGCTACTATGATTTGGGCTTTCAGATCGCTGAAGAAACCCTCACTCTAATGCAGCAACTGGTCAGCTCAGGCGAGCTTGCTCATCTAAGTGCAGAGCGTATCTGGCAAGAATCAAGCCGCGCGACGATGCAAAGCTCTCCGCAAGTCTACTGGCAGCAGCTTTATGCCATTGGCGCTTTGACTGAACACTTTGCCCCCTTGCATGATGCTTGGGATGACGCAGACGTCAGAGAAACCATACAGACCGCATTATACTTTGCCGGTCAGATGCAATTGAGTTTATCGCAGCGTTGGGCACTACTGATGGCAAGCCTTGATAAGCCGTTGTTTCATAAAATATCTGATAAAGAAACTCATACTACAAAAGAGATCATTAAAATAGGCAACAGTGCCAAAGTCCCCAAAGCACACACTCAGTTTGCCACTTTATTCGTAGCCCAAGCTCAAAGGTTAAATGTCATAGAAAAGTTAAACGCTGCCGACAAGATCGATCTGATACAAGCTTGCAGTGCTCATAAAGACCC
This sequence comes from Psychrobacter sp. H8-1, assembly GCF_904846575.1. Lineage (NCBI taxonomy): Bacteria > Pseudomonadati > Pseudomonadota > Gammaproteobacteria > Moraxellales > Moraxellaceae > Psychrobacter > Psychrobacter sp. H8-1. Next base: position 1,225,888 of record NZ_CAJHBG010000001.1, on the reverse strand, counting down.
GAGCAAGCTTTCACAACTGTTGGTCACCAGCCATGTATTGCAGTTGGCACGTCAACACAGACAGATGATGCTCGCTCTCAATAGCTTCCATGCAGTCACCATCGCCGATATCGACCCTGAGCTAAAAAGAGCGGCAATTGGTCAAGCCATGAATGAAAAACGTATCGAGCACTTACTTGCTATGGCACACTCTAATAATCATAGCTAAAACCGTCTTAGCTAAACGAAATACGATTAAACGATGGAAAATTTATTTTTATGACAATGAAATTGACTGTAAATCCTGATAATAGCCCTGTAATGCTAGTCACTGGTAGTGCCAAACGTATTGGCGCTGCTATCATTGGTGCCGCACATGAGCAAGGATATCGTGTCATTATCCATTGCCATAATAGCCAACAACAAGCTCAAGACTTGGCAAATGAACTCAATAATATCCGCTCTGATAGTGCTGCTGTCGTCACCGCCGACCTAGCACTAGTCAACGATGACAGCTCATTACATCAATTTGTCCAAACTATTATTGCAACATTCGGTCAGCTTGATGTACTGGTGCATAATGCCTCACGGTTTTATCCAACACCTGTGGGCCGTATTGGCTATGATCAATGGGACGAACTCATTTTGACCAATGCCAAAGCGCCCTTGCTACTCAGTCAAGCCTTCCTACCCTATCTACAAGTACAGCACGGATGCATTATCAGCCTGCTCGACATCCATGCTCATAATAAGCCGTTTAATGGCTATACTGTTTACAATATGGCAAAGGCTGCCCACCGTATGATGGTACAATCTCTGGCGCTAGAGATGGCGCCTTATGTTCGCGTTAATGGCGTTGCTCCAGGAGTGAACATCCTACCTGACACAAATAGTGATCAGGCACTAGATAGTGAGCTGCAACAAAAGGTCACCAGCTCCATTCCTTTGCAGCGCATTGGGACACCAGAGGATATTGCCCAGTGCGTGCTTTATTTGGTTCAGGCCAGTTATATCACTGGTGAAATCATCGCTATAGACGGTGGCCGAGGCCTAACTTTGGCGGGTAATGGCCATTAATCATTAATAATGTCAAAACTATGCTTATTTGTACTTGAAAATTTAAAAAAATCAGGTATGATTGTGCGTCTAACGTTAGGGCCCATAGCTCAGTTGGTTAGAGCAGAGGACTCATAATCCTTTGGTCGTAGGTTCAAGTCCTACTGGGCCCACCAAATTTTAAATCAGGCTTGTTCGCAGTGATGCGGCAAGCCTTTTTTTATGGGGTTTCACAATATTTAAGAATACCTTGGTGTATGGCGAACCATATAGAATATTGGTATATTTGTTGGTATAGATTATACCAACGCGGAGATATACCAACATGCCATTAACTCATACTAGTATTAACAAACTAACTCCAAGTGGAAAATGCATCCCTAGCCGGCCTGATAAACACAGTGATGGTGACGGTCTGCAGCTGTGGGTAAGACATACTGGAAACAAGGTCTGGGTCAGCGCTTATCGCTGGCAAGGAAAGCAGCAGTCACTCACTTTAGGTAAATACCCAGTAATTACATTACAACAAGCACGCCAGCGTAACCTAGAAATAAAACAGTTAATTAGTGAAGGTATTAACCCGAAGGAAAAGAAAAAAGAAAAGCTCGCTGAGCAAGATGGTTCAAGACTTTTTGATAACATTGCCCAAGCGTGGTATGCAGACCGTAAAACCTTTTTAGCCACAAGTACGTTTAGTCGTAACTATTCAGCCTATCTACGTGACGTTAAGCCAGTTATCGGTCATAAGCTAATCGACGACATTACATCACCTGATATTTTAACAATTGGAAAAAACGTAGAAGCGCGCGGAGCTAATGAGATGGCACGGCGAATAATGGCAGAAGTTGGACAGATATTTAAGCATGCTATTCGTATAGGTGTGGGTACCTCAAACCCAGCAGCAGATTTATCAGCGGCCATTAAACCGCATAAAACTAAGAATCATAGTCGTATTACCTCGAAAGAGTTGCCAAGACTCTTACAAGATATTAATGACTACACTGGGCATATCACAGTCAAATTAGGCTTATGGTTTCTATGCTACACATTCGTACGTACCAATGAGCTTAGGTTCATGGAATGGTCAGAGATAGATTGGAACGATAAAATTTGGCGCATACCTGCAGACAAAATGAAGATGGATAGACCCCATATTGTGCCACTTGCGCCACAGGTTATAGAGATATTAGAGCAGATCAAAGAGCTAAATTTCTCAGAACAGTATGTGTTCTACAATCCCTCAACTCGAAAACCGTACAGCCAAAATGCATTTATTAATGCTCTTTATCAGATGGGTTATAAATATAAAATGACTGGTCACGGTTTCCGTGGGCTAGCGAGTACTACCCTACATGAACAAGGCTATATGCATGAGGCTATAGAGCTACAATTGGCTCATGAGCAGGAAAATAAAATTAGTAAAGCTTACAACGGCGCTCAGCATTTAGACTATCGTCGAGATATGATGAATGATTGGGCAAATTTTATTGAAAGTAAATTAAAAAAAGTTATTAGCTAAGGGTAGTAAAATGTTTGACAGCTCAAAAGAATACTACGATTTAGAAGAAGTTATAGAAGGTTTATCACAAATTTTAAATGAGCCTGTTACACCTTCTATGCTTTATGACTATATTCGTGTTAATAAATTGATTCCTTATGTTCTGTATTCAGGGGTAGTTTATGCAGCACAATCCAAAACTGTATTTTACGACAATAAACCTCCTGAAGTTGTTTTATTTAAGATGTCTGTTTCTTGTAAAGCCTACTTTAAAGCTTCGACTTATAATGTAGAGCTATTACCTCACGGTATTGCGCCAAAGATAGGATATAGTAGCCCTCTATATACTTTAGAAGATCTTTTAACATATAGAGATGAAAGTATGCAGGCACTCATATCATTAAAACCTGTTGGTTATCGTTTATTTAGTTTAGATAGTGAGATAAACGAAAACAGTAGATATGAATTAAAATGTGTTCTCAAATTTAAGTCTATCGATTTAATTCAATTTTCTAACGAAATTCGAACTTTATTAGAGTTTGACAACTTAATGATTCAGTTAAATGAAAATAAAAAAAACCATAAAAAGTCTTGAGAATGAAAACAGGTCACTCAAATCAAAGCTTGATAAGTACGATTCAGACAAAGTCACTACCCAATTATTACCAGTTGAAAAGAAAAATCTCATAACCAGTTTATTTAAAGGTACAGGTATAGCTATAGCTGATTATTTATGGAAAATGGACAAAAACAAAAAAATCAAAAAAAGTCAGATGGTTCAGCAGGTTAAATCAATATTATTCAATATAGATAGCCCTATGATTTCTAAAGATTTCGAAATCTCTAAAGATGACTCTATTAGTGAGTGGCTTAAAGATGTCGCTCCTGATTATGCTAAAAAAGGAGGTAGGCCTAAAAAAGACGATAATGAAGACATTACTTTGTGTATGAAAAAATAACCCCTATCTCATAAGTCGCCTTCCGATAACCCCCTTAATCATAGTGACTTGGGAGTTTTTTATTACCATCTAGAAACATATCATTCTATCCATACCGTGACATCCCGTCACGGCTCACATGGAGATATAGGATGAGTAATCAGAACCCGAATTATTCAGATAAAATTTCTAAAAACCCTCTTTTTTTACCACCTCAAGGCATGTCGCGAGCCCGCGATATCCTGCCACTTTTACCGTTCGGACGCACAACACTACACGAATGGTCTCAAGATGGCAGATTCCCTGCTAGTATTAGATTGTCGCCAACTATGGTTGCGTGGCGCAATAGCGACGTTCTAGAATGGCTGGAAAGTTATGGTAATCCTGTTCATAACGTACAGGAGAATGGCTGTGAATAAAATAAAAAATAAAAACGCTCATGTTAGTAGCATGAGCGTTACTGACCAAAATAAATTCACATGCGACTGTCAATCTAGTGATCATGTTAATAATAGCATAAAAAATGAGCAATGGCCTGATCCTGAATCACTAGCAAACGACCCTAGAAGCCCTACACACTACCCTATCAATGCATTCACGGGACTTCTAAAGGCAGTGATTGAGGGCGTGGCCTATTATGCACAGGTCCCACTTGCGATGGCAGGGCAGTGCGTTTTAGGGGCATTGGCACACATGGGACAGAAATTTATTGATGCACCGATGGGGCATGGTCACATGCCAGCCAGTTTAATATTAATCACTGAGAGCGAAAGCGGATCAGGCAAAACACAAGCAATGGGCTTAACGCATTTCAGTATCAATGAATTTGAGCGCCAGCAATATGAGCAGTATTTGCAAGATATAGACGTATGGGAGAGCGACAAAGCAGGCTTAAAGAGTAAAGAGCTTGCCGAATATCAAGACAATAACTCCTTTCCTAGCAACCCTAAGACTGTGTTTAAAGAAGCCACAATTGAGCCGATCCTTGATATGTTTATCAGTGGGCAGATCAGTAACGCATCGTGGACAACCGACGAGGCGGGGCAATTTTTTAATGGTCACACCATGACAGGAGACACGGCGGGCAATGCATTATCATCATTAACCACGCTGTATAGTGATGGCACTGTGTCCCGTGTGCGCTCGCAAAAGTCTGCATATGCCACGCCATGCACTGATGCGTACGATGTGAGAATGACCTTACTGCTACAAGGTCAGCGCGTGGTATTAGAACCGGCGTTAACCGATCCATTGATGAACGGACAGGGCTTTTTGGCACGGGCGCTTATTGCATGCCCTGATGATCTGCGCGGGCAGCGTGTTTGGAATGATCCACAGCGCCGTAGTGATAACCCTTATGACAATCCCACATTAATAGAATACTGGTCACGCTGTCATGCCTTACTTGATACCCTGCCCACCAATGAGCCAACAGACGCGCAAGGGCAGCCAAAGCGCGTTAAGATACACTGGCAGGACACACAAACCGAACAAACCTTTTATGAGCATATGCAGGCGATTGAGAACCGCCAAGCCCGCGGGCAAGCATTGGAATATTTAAAAGCGTATGCCTCACGAATGGCAGAAAATGCCAGCCGTATTGCCTCATTAATGGTGTTTTTTGATGAACGCACCACAATCACCACCGATGACATTTCCCGAGCTTTTATGTTGGTTGAATATTCCACAAGCGAGCGCTTGCGCTATCTTGATGCCACGCCACAAGGTGAGCAGAACGACAGTGAGAAACTAAGTAGCTGGCTGGTGAATAAGTCGAAAGATAAAAATACACATAAACTAAATAGGACTTATATTGCTAACCATGCACCTAATCCTATGCGTAAAAGTACAAAGTTGTTGCAGATTGAGTTAGACAAATTAGAGTCTGCTAAGCATATCAGGCAAGATATGGAGGGACGAAGCAAAATGATATTAATAAACCCTAAGTTATACGATTAGGGAGTTTCCTAAAAACTGTGTAACTGCTTATAATCCCCTAACAGGAGAATAAGCAATGACTACTCAATCTGACATTAAAAAACTGGCCGAGCAAATGGCTGGTAGCATGAACAGCTTTGATGACATCAAAGACTTCCAAAAGCAGCTCATGCAATCCTTTATCGACACTGCCCTTGAAGCTGAGATGGAAGACCATCTCGGCTATCCCAAGCATGAAAAGGCGGATAAACCTAATAAGCGTAACGGGCACACTAAAAAGACCGTCCGCAGTGACACAGGCGAGCTTGAAATCTCTACCCCAAGAGACCGTGATAGCAGCTTTGAGCCTGTACTCGTTAGTAAGCATCAAACCCGTATTAGTGGCCTTGATGACAAGATCATCTTCCTTTACGCCAAGGGTCAAACCACCACTGAGATCGTAGAGAGCATTAAAGAGCTCTACGATGTCGATATCTCCAGTAGCTTAGTTTCAAGAGTCACCGATAATATCTTAGACGACATCACCGCTTGGCAGAACCGGCCACTGAGCAGTGTTTATCCTATCGTCTATTTAGACTGCATCGTCGTCAAAGTACGTCAAGACAAGCAGATCATCAACAAAGCCATTTACTTAGCCCTAGGTGTTGCTCTTAACGGTAAAAAAGAGCTGCTTGGCATGTGGCTCTCAGAGAATGAAGGCGCTAAGTTCTGGCTGGGTGTTCTCACTGAACTACAAAACCGCGGCGTACAAGACATCTTAATCGCTTGTGTCGATGGTTTAAAGGGCTTCCCTGATGCCATCAATACCGTTTATCCCAACGCTCAGGTTCAGCTGTGTATCGTACACATGGTGCGCTATTCGATGAAGTTTGTACCTTGGACAAATAAAAAGGCAGTAGCGGCTGATCTAAAGGCTATCTACGGCGCTGATACGCTTGAGATAGCAGAGGCTAACCTTGAACACTTTGATGAGGTATGGGGCAAAGATTACCCGCACGTGGTCAAGTCTTGGCGCAATAACTGGGAGGGCTTAACGGTGTTCTTTGAGTATCCGAAAGACATCAGAAAAGTGATTTATACCACCAATGCGATAGAGTCGCTAAACAGTGTGATTCGGACGGCGGTGAATAAGCGTAAGGTGTTCCCATCTGATCAGGCAGCATTTAAAGTGGTGTACTTAGCAACTCAGCAGGCATCCAAAAAGTGGTCGATGCCGATTCGTAACTGGACGTCTGCTTTGAATCGCTTTATGATTATGTTTGATGACCGTATCAGTAAGCATTTAATCTAAATGGCAGTTACACAGAATCTGGGATGGTCTCTACGATTAATACTTGAGCTTAAGAAACCTTGCTTAAATTGCTTAAACAGCCTCTAGCCTTTATAGTTAGGGGCTGTTCATTAAGACTATCAAATCTCAAGCTTGCTTAAACTGCTTAAACTTACTTTAAAACTAATAAGCTTAAGATGAACTTAAGCAGTTTAAGTAATGTTAAGCAAACCTTATCTCAACCTTATCTCTTACCTATTATGCGTTACAGCCAATTTAAGCAGTTTAAGCGAATTTTCATAGGTATAAAACTATACTGACACTCATCGAAAACTCAAAGAACAAGAAAAGCAGAGCACCGGTGACGGATATCAAAACCAACCGCTTTGATGTAGCAGAATATTTAACAGACGAAACACTCATCAACGCCTACTTAGATGAACCCCAGTTCGTGATAAGTAACTCATTAAGCTGCTGTTAGTATTGATATTTCCTATTACTCTTGAAAACCAGCCAAGTCTTTGAAGGCAGGCTTCCCTATAAACCACTGTCAAAAGTGTGACTTTATAAGGTGAAATAATAATTATGCAAATAGTATCAATAACTTAAGCATTGACTTATCCCGAATTCAGGTTAGACGAGATTTTTATAGAAGGTGCATCTGGTGATTTCACTCAATCTCTTAACAACTTCGCAATATCATTGACGCTATGAGTTTACAAGTTACACTTAGTCCTAAAAGCCCAGCTTGATTTGTAGATACAGATCAATATCTATCAGTCTATATACAAAAAAGAGTATCTTTTTTGTATATATTGCCTCTAGCTCTCGTAGCCAGTAGCCTCTTGTTGTTAATACTGAATGTCTAACTGCACCAACATTGACTAAAATTAAGTAAATATTAAATATCCTACTGATTATTATTAATTTCAATTAACGCCTGCAATAGATGCCCCACAAACTTCAGCACCCCTGACGAGCCATAATAATCATCTGTCATCGCTAAATTTTTATCAGACCGCTTACGTTTTTTCTGTACTACCCGTACTTCATAACCATGAAAACTCTCACGAGCACCGATACGTATTGAGCTGTCCAGCCCTAGATCTTTTTTAATATCTCTTGCTGCTTGCTCACTATGTGTTCTAACTTGCCAATGACTGGCATCGATCAGCTGACAACCTACTGTCACGAACTGCTGTAGCATCTCAAGCTGGTTCTCTTTAATCCCAAAATGAATCGACGAGGTGTTTAAGTTTTGTTTAATAGAAAATATTTTTACAAAATTTTGAAGCTCATCCGGCTCCTCAATTGACATCTGATATGCCCGATCAAGCGCTCTGACTAAAACCTCTTGATTTTTATGTCCCGTTGGCGCACTCAAAAGCAATCTATTATCGACAAAAATCTGACTGGCTCTATCATAGATTTTCCTAGCTTCATGAATAGGAATGCCATGCCGAAGTGCGACCTCTGCCAACCGCCCTGCTCGTTTATCAGCGATTATTTTTTGTAGCTCTTCTAACAATGCAATAACATCATAAACTTTCGAATGAATGAATATAGACGGCTGAGTATCTACTGTGTCATTTGGTGTGTTTTGCTCATAATCTGTATTAGCTGGTGTGCTGTTATAAGAAAGTAGACACTCTTTGCTCGCAACTTTGTTGGTTAAATAGCCACGCATCTTATCAAGATGAACCTGTTTAGTGCTGGCATCATACGCTCTGCCATCTTGTCTATTCACCGTCTGATAACCAATACCTGTCACCATATCAAATACGGTTATAGGGATAACAAGCTTGACTTGACTCATTTGCCAGCCAGCCAATAGGTGCGCAGTATGAATGTAGTATTCAAACGTGGTGTCTGGCGTTAGATGCCCAGCAAAGCTAGCCAGCCCAAACCACATCCCTTTTTCTTTATTATTAGCAAGCACGGCGCTAGCGATAACGTCGCTAAGGGCTGTATCATAATCTGTCATCACCTGCGCAAGTGGTGAGCCGCTTAACACCAATGCCAGCTGACTAATCGCAGTATGCCGAAAGCTGTGAAAGGTAAAGTCATGGGTAATTAGCAATCGATCCCATATTATTTTCATCATATTACTGAAAAACACAGATGGTAATGGTTGATCGCCTGACCCTTGTGAGAATAAATAACGGCGCTTTAACCTTTTTTGTTGATAATAGAATGCGATGAACTGCTTTAACTCATCATCCTTGAAAAGACTATCTATCGGTATCACCCGTTTGGCACTACTGCTTTTGAGCCTACGATAGCGATTGGGTTTGAGGATTACTTTAGGTACTTCAATCACTTGACCATTGATAACACCTATATCTCTAATGTCTTTAACCTTAATACCAATGATCTCATTAATACGCATGCCAGTGCGATAAGCGAGTGTTAGTACAATCAAGCAAAGCCGCTTTTGATCAACCTCCAACTCTGATAACTGCACATACTCTTTCATCGCATGATAGACACGCGGAGACACTATATTCGCTTTAACGACTTGCCTACTACTCCCCCATGGAAAATAGACATAAGGGGCATCAAAGTGCATACGCTGGTAATCGTGAAATGCTTTTAGACGACCATAAGTAAATTTCTGGCTGTCTTTTAGGTGATTAAGATAGGAGATCGGTTCACCAGCATTATCATTATCTATACCACTAGAAATATCATCATCAAACTCTGATGACTTGCTCAGCACAGATACCCTGCGGCCATCTTTTACCTTACTTTGAATAATCTGCTCGTAAACTTCCTCAAAGTCACTACCCTCCCACTGATCAATGTCCTCATCCATCGTCAGCATCAGCCAGTCACGACCAATACAGCCCACATATTTACTGATGGTATTTAGTCTAATACTAGTGTCAGCAAGTAATGATAATACCCAGCTAAGCAAGCGTTGTGCATTAGGCTGGCTAGCATCTGTCTTTAATATTGAGATAGTGGAAGTAGCGGTTTTTCTAGTCAATTTGAGCGTATCTTGCAGCTCTTTGATTAGATTTTTACTAAAACTAGGATAGTTTATGGTACTACTTTGGCTATTCGTTTTTATCGATGATTGATAGCTGGCACTAAACAGCTCAGACCACTCGAGTGGCTTAGGGTTTTGATTGATAAGCTCTCGGTTATAATGGATTAGCTTATCCGCAGACAAACCAGTGGTTTTAATATCACCTTGCTTCACCACGGCTAGCGCCCCATCAATCAGGCTACTCTCTAGCTGTCGCCAGTAGTAGTTGGCATATTTGATGAGCAGTGAGTGCTGCGGGCGTTCGATATCTTTATTGGTAAGTTTAAGTGTTTTTGAGATATCGTTGATGATGGTATTAAATGGCTTTATCTTGGCAGTGTTTAACTCTTTATCCTTTAGAGCATATAAAAAACACAGGCTCATATCATCGGGAAAATAATCAACAAAACGGTGTAAGCATTCGCTGTCATCTACCGTAGCTCCATAATTATCATCACGCACTCTAAGCGGAATTACGGCTAACTGCTCTACCCTACTTTTTTCATCAGTCGCTGGCATGTTAATTTTATACATACGGCGCTCACCAAACAGCCAATCATAGAGCGCTTTTAACACATTAATATCATTAACACCGCCATATAGAATACTGCAATAGAACAAATCCTCAACCAAGTCATTAACTGAAAAACGCCGCTTTCGTTGCCAAACCTCCATCATTATCGCGCTACTGTCTGCTACAGCGCGTCCATTCACAAACCAGTCATAGTTAATGGTCAAGTGCTCACGAGTCGCCAGTATCGGTACCACAGGCTCATTAAGGTATATCTGATGAGCTTTATTATAATCACGAACAAACTCTAAAAACCCGCGACGCGCCAATTGGAAGTTTTGAGCGGTATCGAACTTCTCCTCTAGTAACTGGTTAATTGCTTCATAGTGATGCTGCAGCTCACAAGGCGGTTGCATAGGATTTTGATTGATATACTCTTTAATTAGGACTTTAGCATCACGCTTAACACTTTTTTTAGATTCTTCTCTATTCAGCTGTCGCAGTTTATGAGCGCTAATATTATCCATATAGACGAACCTCAATTTGTTTTAAGTGAAGATCTGTAGCAATCGCATCTACATGAGGACTGAGCTGGTGCAGCTGATTGATAGAGCTTGATGACATCGGGTGCATAAATTCTTGGTCAGGATGCTCGTGACCGTAAAGCGCGCAAATCAGATAGTCAGACACGCGCCCTGTGAACATAGACCTCAGCTGATGACGCAGCCAGTTATCCTGATGACTAAAAAAGTCTTGCAACTGGTAGCGAACTTGGCTTGGCGTAATGCTAGTAAAGCCCTTTGGGTTCTTTTTATAGAGCTGAATTAGAGGACGCTCAGATTGCAAGATGTCATTGATGGGATAAGGCGCTGCTGGACATAATGGATTATAGATGGCGGCAAATTGCTCAATATAAGTCATATAGTTTTGTATAGCAGTTATCAAAAACTTGCTAAGAGGAATGAGCCTGCCATCAGATTGGCCATGACGTTCTTCTTTATCGGATACCCATAATGTGCGCCGCTTAAAATCAAACTGATGTAGCAACCCTGGTGCGTGCCTGACTGGGCGGATACCCGTTTGGATCATAACAATATGCCATAGCCAAATACTATAACTATTACACTGCGCAATATAGCGATCCATGTGGGATTTTAGCTTGCCATTAAAGCTCTCGGCACTGACAGCCAGTTGATTAAGGAACTGCTGGCACATTGTGGTCTTTAGCGCCATATCACTACCAATGTGGTCTCTATGCCCGTTCATCGGTACGCTACACTCATCTATTAAAAGTGCTTTTTGCTCATCATTGCAGTATTCAGTTATCAGCTCTACTGCTTTTATATAGGTTTGCTCTAGCTCTACCGTTTTAGTACTAGTGTAATACAGCGCAGAGCTATGCCTTACATCAACGCCTGTGATCAGGTCAGCATGCAAGGGCTTATTAAGTTCGTTTTTGATAAGGATAAATAGCCCTGCTTCAATATACTGGGGACTCAGTGCTGGCAGGTTCAATATATCTTTAGCGTCAGAGATGGCGGCTTTAACAGTATCGGATGAAACGGTAGTTTTATCCTCAAGCATAATCTGTAAAGCTTCAGGAAGTGCGCGATAAAAGGTACCACCATAGCTTTGTCTGTGGGCAAGGAGATGACTTCGAGTATTGGTCGTCACATCAATCGTGATGGCAATGCAACTAATTTTACGGACCCGGTCATAAATAAAATACTGCCGTTGACTGAGACTGCATTGCCAATCAGCAATGATGCTATCAATACTAAGACCGCTTAGTATTGATAGCAGTAATACTGCATATCCAGTCTTATCTTCTGTATCTTCGCTAATAAAGCGTTGCCAAAGCGTAGCAAATAGCATTTGGTAGCCAGTAATACTCAACTGACGATGATTGGTTGGGAAGTGAAATTGATTACGGCGGGCGTGTTGATGGTTGTTTTTCAATCGCCATTGCTGTAGCTCAGAGGATTTAGCGATTTGTGTGGCGGGCTCAAAGTCATTGTCTAGCAATGGCACTTCGTCGTCATCGGCAATATTTTCAGCGATTGCCACGTTACTGTGCTTTTTTGATTGTTTCGTAACAAACACTATTCTTTGTAATGGCTCATTATCAGTATTGACCACTGTCTTGATGACCGCTTGAGCCGACTTTACGCGTTTAGTATCTTCAGTATAGGTTTTACCAATAAAAGCCTTATTATCAATCGCCACCTCATAAGCCAACCTAATTTGACCAATTTTGCTACCAAGATATTGGTTGGCTGTTTCACCTGTTGCCTCTTCCTGTTTGACGTTTGCTTCATATTGTCTGATATAAGGTAAACATGAGGACAAGTTATCGCACTGAGCATGAATGCTGATTAACTGGTCGAGAAGTCTACGTTGTGGATCAGTAGGTCTTAGCGCCATACGAACCCGTACGCTAAGCTTATCAATTTTGGCAAAGTGTTTGTTGTGGCGTACTGTGATCATAAATATCACTTTTAAGTAGCCGCTCATAAATCGCCAAGCATTATTATTGATATCAACTTCGCCATACACCTGATAAAAGACAATCAGCATATAGGTAACCGCCCACTCTACTGTTTTACCTTGCCGAATTATTTCTTTAATCACATCTTTACAGTCTATACCAGTAAAGCCTTTAAGATTGTCATACGGTGTCGAAAACACTAAACCAATATCATCATCTGGCACCAAGCTGATTATATGAGCCACAAGCGCATGCATTTGCATATAATGTGGCGAGTCTATAGGGATAAGCTTGTCTAATACTCGCCTAACAGTCACATCATCAAATAGTTTAGTTTGACTCATAAGAGGCATTCATCCAATTCATATTTTTGTGCAATCCCAGCAATGCCTGATCATCGGCCACTTTGCCCTGCTGATACTCATAAGCGCTTTGGTTGATACCAGCAAACTTGCAATAATTCTCTACCGTCAGGCGATCAATATTCATGAGTTCGCAAATAATGCTCTTTGGCGCATTGGTATTTAATGCCTTAAAAAACTCAGGATGGTAAATCCCTCTTGAGCAAGCCAGCTCGACAACCTCACTCCAAGCCAAGCGTTTAATGTCTTGCAAGCTTTCAGCCGCAACCAAGCAAGGCTGACGTAAACTGGTCTCTTCTGTGAGAATCTTATTGATTCGTCTAAACTCGTTAAAAAAATAGTAAGTCGAGTCTTTGCTAATGATTAAACGTAGAGGTGGTCGATAATAGTCATCCAAGCCACCTATATTTATACCTTTCATTCTTGGCCTAAATTGATGCCATATCAACAATGCCTTTTGCGCATCATGATGAATAAACAGATTAGATTTACTAAAATTTATAAACTTCTGAGTAGGCTTTAGGTGAATATTATTCATTTAAATTTCTTTAATAGTGAATTATATTAATTATGATATGTTATAACTTAACGATTGTAAACCCCTTAATATCGCTGTTATATCCTTATGTTTAGATAACTGACATGTTGATCTACAACCATTTTTTAGACGAAAAAAATACCCCTCAACCTATGATAAATAAAGGCTAAAGAGTATTTTAAATTTTAGTTGGGTGAGGAGGTTAACACCTTATATCAGTCGACCTTCCTATCAAGCTTAGTCTTCTTCATTCTCATCGGGAACATACTTTAAAACATCCCCTGGAGTGAATTCTAATACTTGGCACAACTTACTCAGGGTATCGAACTCTATTCGAGTTGTCTCATCGTTATAAATTCTATGAAGCGTTGATTTGCTGATGTCTGTCATTCTTACTAAATCTGCAACTCGCAATCTTCTTTCCGCTAAAAGCACTGGTAGATTACATGAAATCACAATAAAATCCTTATTGGTAAGTAAAAAAATACTTGCCAGTGACTACTTTTATGTTAAAATAATACTCGTTGGCAATAACTAAGTTTCTGTCAAAAACTATTTTATGCTGGCTAACGCTTTATTATGTCATATACCTATCTTGCTGCTCAATAGCTAGCTAATGACGATAGGTGCGACTGGTTTAATAGATATCATTATTAGATCTCTTGCAAAAGTACCACCCTATTGACTTCCACTCATAGAGTTGCAAGCGCTAGCGATGACTTATGCAAGAGGTCTAATAGTCAATTAATTGATTATGTTGATCTGCTGCATAGGGTTTATTCTCAATACAAATACCATAACTGTCATCACCAACCTGATATCTTAAATAAATATCCATTCGTCGCTGAGTACCACTCGCCAAAGTATGCTCTTCAAGCTTAACTTTAGTTTTATCTAAGTGTTCAATAAATGGCTGCCAATTAAGTTTCGAGTAAATAGTAGGTAAGCAATGCTCAACAAAGAGCTTTAAAAAGGTTTCTTGCTGAGCATGACTACCTTGTGGATCAAGCAAAGACGCTAAGATACGACTAAGCCCCAACTCATCGGTATTGATATAGTCAAAAGTATTAAAATCTGGTGAAAGCTGACGACTATAGAGTGCTTGCGCTGTCTCTAAAGCTTGGATTTTTTGACTCACTTCATTTATTAAGGTTTGGACTTCGCTCACAATTACGCTTCCTTATAATTTATTAATAGCTATTTAGTACATAGTATTTTACTAATGCTCATAAAGCTCTAGTCCACTCTTTAAACGCTCAAGAATCACTGTTTTAAGCTCATTTGGTTCTACCACCACTGCCAGCTGCGACATACTCACCAACCAATCTTGCAGACGAAGCGTATTAGCCACAGTAGCGCTGACTTGATTCCAAGTACTATCGATAACCGTAATCTGCTGACTTTGCGATAATGGACGCTCGAATAAGTGCTGACAGGCATATTTCTGTACCCTTAAAACCAGTTTGATCTGAACATTATCAGTAGGTTCTAACTTACCCAATTTATTCAAACGCTCTAATGAAAAAGCATTTCTCCCTACCCAATCAGGTACCACCTTATCTATAACTACTGCTTCAGTAATACGATTAACCGCAAAATTACGATGCGCTTTTAGCAGTACCTCATCATCGATATGATCATCAGTAGGATTAAACCCTGTGAGATAGATCATATTGTCAATAAAGATAAGCCCTTTAGCATAGATGACTCTCTCAGCAGAACTGCCATGCCATTTATTTTGATAGCTTATTTTAAGTTGAAGTCTATTTAGAAGAGCTTGGTGAATACCTGTAATCACATCATCATTAAGTTTCGGTGCTTGAACTATGCTCGGTAAGGTAATGAGATGATTTTGCCATTGTCCTAGCTTACTTTGATGGAAACCATCCTTATTGTGCCGACCTAATTGGGTGAGCTTATCTGTAATACTTTGCTTAAAAGAGGCTGGTAAGTAGTTTGCGGTATATTTATCAAGCATCTCCCAAAAGAACACCGTTTGCTCATTGATAATATCGATGCTAAAGCTCGGCTCAATATAAAACCGTGCTGTCTGTCCGCTAATATTCTGCCCCCATGCTGGACTCTCACTAATGCGTTACTATAAAAAATATCGTTAAAAATTTGGTTTAAGGCAATCAGATCATTCTCTAAGTTTTTACGTTCATTAGCGAAATTATCTGAATCATCACCATAACCAACCATAAGCTCTGTTAATGACATAGCATCAGTTCACTCCGAGGCAGACATTGATATAAAGCAAATAGACGTGTCGACTTTGTATAGCTTACGGTTGGGTGCGTGGGCATATCGGTTTCTCAGTTAAATCGTTCAATGGTAAGTTTATAGCTTCATTACTAAAACAATGGTTCAATCAAAACGAACCAAGATCGCGGTGCCATTATCATAAGCATTGCCATCTGAATCATAGACCTGATTTTTAAGAGTGATTAGCCACTCCTGTAAATCCATCTCCACACTGACAGCTTGCCATTCATGACTTGGTACTAAATCATGAATACCATCCGTACAAACCAAGAGACAATCGCCACTATTAACATCAATCTTTCGAGAGATGCTCTCTGGTGCTTCACTGCTGATATAACTGTCATCAGTGGTTAAGGCAAAGCTTTCGGTAATACTATATAGACTACCCGCCATCCCTTCTAGGTTATAGTCTGAAAACTCTGCGTAGCGACCTTGTTCTTGCGCCTGCTGATCAATGAGTTCATTTAGCAGATTATGATCGCGAGTCAGGCATTGCCATTGTGCCGCGCCTTTGGGCAGCCAATAAACACGACTATCACCTACATGCGTTATTGTTACTTTTATTATTCCATCACTATTTAACTCTCCAACCACCATTGCGAGGGTTGCCGCGGCACCATGACGCTTAGATGAATGCTTGGTTTGATTAACCAGCTGATGAATAGCATCGGCCGTTGGCTTTGTATTATTACTCCACAACCGGCTAATTGCTTTTACCACCGCCTTTGAGCAATGCTGTGAATGATTGGAGCTGGCAACACCGTCAGAGACTGCTAAACAAAAAGGAAGCTCGACTAATGTCACTGCCATCACGCCTAAGTCTTCTTGATACCAATTATCCAAAAAGAAAAAAGCGTCTTGTTGCAGATTATTACTAGCGTTACCTTTGAAGGTTATTGCACAAGCTTGTGCTAATTCTCCAATAGAAGGGTCATACTCATTACTCAAAGCAGCTATCATATTAATTCGCTCATTACTTGTGACTATTACGTAAGTATAATGAACTACTTAATAAATTATTTTCTAGGTTATGTACTATTCTAAATTCAATTGTTCGTTTCAATAATTATGATTAATTGTTAGGCGGGTTATTTTACAAGGCCTATGGATGTATATTATATAGAACAAATCATATACCGACTTTTGTCAGTATATAAAAATTGGTCGAACTCTACTGCTTAGGTGTTAATATCATCATTTTTTGGGGTGTGCTATTATTAGCCTCAATAGAATAAAGAACTGTATGTTTAGCATAACCTAGCAAAGAAAAGTACTGCTAAGTCAAATCAGAAATGACTTAGCAGCGCTTTTAAGGTTTTACGAAATACTCAGGTGGTATGTGTGATATTGGGGTTTGAAGAAGCTATGGCTGATTTAAAACAAGCATGGCAAGCCAGCCTTGAAGCTGAAGATAAGTTTAAAACTATACTAACTAGGTTTCTATGATGAATAAGCACTTAAATATTTTTAAAACATACACTAAGAAAAATAGAAGCTATCAACTAGAAAATGACTTAACGAGAGCTTTAGCAATATGCTTACAAGAAGACGCGCTGTTTTTCCATGAAGTACTGAAAACAATCATCGATGACTCAGATTTGTACAACAGGTTATTTGAAGATCTTGATGGCGATACAGAGGTACAAATAGAGATCCAAAAGAGGACCAGTCTAATTGAAGAGTTTGACAAGGTCTTCGCCGTTTCGTTGAGCGAAAGTGCTATGTCTAATTTTTGGCAACAAAATCACAATTCTGAGTATGATCCAATTTGCGATTTAGTAATTACTATAAACAATATACTCATTGTTGTAGAAGCTAAAAGAGATAACATCGACTGCACTTCTCAACTCTATAACCAAATACTCAATATTTTCAATAAGCAGAATAAGCCTTTCGAAAATAACCAAGAAGCAATTACGCCGTTTGATTTGAATTGGAAAAAATTAATGGCGATAGCCGTCAAAGTCGCTAGTTTTGAAAAGACGACAGGTAATACAAACCGATTCCTCACCGATTTTATCCAACTAGTCAAAGAACATAACTTTAGCTGGTTACCCGAGACACCGATCGGGTCTCTAAAAAACGTTAACGCTAAATCTATTTTTAGAAGAATTGAATCAGCAATTATAAAGTTTTGTGATAATAACGAAGCAATAGAAAAGCTCGCTTATAGAGACCGATTAGGCACCACATTTACAAAGGGGTGGGCTAACGAAGTGTTATTTAATGTAGATAAAAAAACAGGCGATCTTGTAGTAGAGATATACCCTGGTAATACCAAAGGTCAAGGTTATCATATCTTTCGCAATGAACCCCAATTTAACCCTCAATTAAATATTGATGGTGAATGTTACGCTATAGAGAAAAACTACCATATCAAATTAATGGGGCAATCATACATCACTGGTCTTTGGCTAGACGAAGATGATTTTAAAAAAAACCTCTATACCAAACGAAATTTTCAAAAAAACACGGGTAGAGTCAGAAGGGAGGCTTGGAAAGAGACCGAAGCTTTGTTAGATGAGCACATAAGCTTCGATTGGAAAAGCAAGTGTCAGTGGCAAGATAAAGTTTTAAATTCAAATAGAACCTTGTTCAATATTTCTTTCGGTTATTATATTAACGTAAGAATACCTTTCGAGAGATTATCACAATTAGATGTTTACCATAATGACATTATTCCTTTAGCCCATTTGATTGAGAGTATTTATAAAGCGTTTGAAGCCACTTTGCTTATCGAGTAAGCATCAATATGATGACCCAACAAGAATTAGAGAAATACAACTGGGACGCCGCCACTACTATGCGCGGCACCATCAATACAGGCGACTACAAGTAGTATATCTTCCCATCACTATTCTTTAAGCGTATGTTCGATGAAGAGTTTGAGAAAGCTTTAGTTGAATCAGATGGCGATATAGAGTACGCCGCCTTTGCAGAAAATCACCATTTCTAAATTCCAGAAGGGGCGCGCTGGCAAGACATTCGTGAAACTACAGTTAACATTGATTAGCACTGCAAGGTGCTATATGGGCGATTGAGCAAGCCACTCCAGAAACGTTACAAAGTATTTTGGGTTCAGAAACCTATATTTTAATATTTTTGAGAGCCTACCTAACTAGAGCTTAGTTACTAAAAATGTAGCCAAGTTTTCAAAATACAAAGTTTGTAGTTAACTTCTTAAATCTTATTCTTTATCAGGTATTTTAGAATAAATTAGGGTCTAAGACTCAGGTAGAAAACATATTCGAACAGGCATACGAGTTAAAAGAATAGAACAAGAAGCTCGCTCAAGCTCGTGACCTCCTACTACCCAAACTTATGAGCGGCGCGAGCTAAACGTGTAAATCAAGGAGTGATAATGAACCGGATCCAAGCCCAACAACTATTGCAAACTGCATTGGCAAACCCGACAGCAGAGTTCCGTGATGGACAGTGGGAAGCCATTGATGCTTTGGTCAATCTTCGACAGAAACTTCTAGTGGTGCAGCGTACCGGTTGGGGTAAAAGCTCGGTTTACTTTATCAGTACCAAAATCTTTCGTGACCGAGGTATGGGGCCAACGATTATTATCTCGCCCCTACTCGCCCTGATGCGCAACCAGATCGAATCAGCCCAGCGTTTGGGTATAGTAGCGGAGACCATGAATTCTACGAATATCGATGAATGGCATTCGGTGACTCAGCGCATTCTTAATAATGAAATAGACTGTTTGTTGATTTCTCCTGAGCGCTTAGCTAACGACAGCTTTATCGAAAAGGTGTTACAGCCGATTGCCGACCGCATCGCTCTGATGGTGATTGATGAAGCGCACTGCATTTCTGATTGGGGTCATGACTTTCGCCCAGATTATCGCCGTATTACAAATATTTTGCGCCAGTTACCCTCCAACACGCCAGTACTGGGTACTACAGCGACAGCTAACAACCGGGTAATCGAAGACATACAAACCCAGCTGGGTGATATCAATATTCATCGTGGTCCACTAACTCGTGAAAGTCTCGCTCTACAAACCATGATATTGCCTGATCAGGCTTCACGATTAGCTTGGTTAGCACAGGTGATACCTACGTTACCGGGTACAGGTATCGTTTATACCTTAACAGTAAGGGATGCTGAGCAAGTAGCCGAGTGGCTGGTCGCTAATGATATAGATGCCAAGGCATACCACGGCAGTGTTACACATGATAGCTTTGAAGACAGTAATACCTATCGTCAGCATCTAGAAAACCTGCTTCTCAATAACCAGTTAAAGGTGTTAGTAGCCACCACGGCGCTAGGTATGGGTTACGACAAGCCTGATTTAAGCTTTGTAATTCATTATCAGGCGCCAAGCTCTATCGTTGCCTATTACCAACAGGTGGGTCGTGCTGGTCGCGGTATTGATCATGCTGTGGGTATGTTGATGTCGGGTATGGAAGATCATAATATTCATGAGTTCTTCCGAGAATCGGCTTTTCCTTCAGAAGTGCAAGTGAATGAGATTTTACAGGTATTGGAAAACAGCGATGGCTTATCGATTCGCAGTATGGAAGAGCAAACTAATCTGCGTCATGGCCAGATTGAAAAAGTACTGAAGCTGCTGAGTGTCGAAAGTCCGGCGCCAGTAATCAAAGATGGCAGCCGTTGGGTTAGGACACCAGTGCCCTATAAAATGGACCATGCCCGAATCACTCACTTAACAGGACAACGTGTACAGGAATGGCAAGAAGTGCAGAAATATCTGGATAATACTAATTGTAAAATGACATTTTTACGCCGTGCGCTAGACGATCTAGATCCTACACCGTGCGGTAAATGTTCGTCTTGCTTAGGTCAACCTGTTATCAATATTTTGGTTGATCCTACTTTGGCACATCGTGCAGGTACTTTCCTTAAGCATGCAGAAATGGTGATTACCCCAAAAGCAAAAGTTGCAGCCAATGCGTTTCTAGATTATGGCTTTCGCGGCAATCTACCCCAGAAACTTCGCGCACAAGAAGGCCGTGTTTTGTCCCGTTGGGGTGATGCAGGTTGGGGGAAGATGGTTGCCGACAATAAGCATGCAGGTCGATTTAGTGATGAATTAGTTAAAGCTATAGCAGAAATGATTCAACAACGTTGGCAGCCCAATCCAGCGCCTCAGTGGGTGTGTTGTGTGCCGTCACGCTATCATTCTGAGTTGGTACCGGGTTTTGCACAACGTTTGGCTGATCGATTAGGTTTACCATTTGTAGATGCCGTGAGTAAAATCAAAGATAATCAACCACAAAAAGGCCAGCAAAATCGCTTCCACCAATGTCGCAATCTGGATGGTGTATTTGCTGTGACTCAGCCTTATGAGGGACAACCGGTTTTATTAGTAGATGATATTGTAGACTCCGGTTGGACACTCACAGTAATTGCGGCACTTTTACAGCAAGCCGGTAGCGGTTTGGTCTACCCTATTGCGCTTGCTTCATCTTCGGTGAAAGACTCATGAATGCATCTAACTTATTATCTCCTACAGCCCAAGCAACCTTGCTACTAACGAGCTATTTTTCAAAATCCAGTAACGAAAGTGCTAAGCCACTAAGTAATGCAGAATGGGGTCGCTTTGCCTTGTGGTTAAAAGAAAAGTCTATTACACCAGCTGACCTATTGGTTGGCGATCCTCAATCCTTGCTGCAAGGCTGGCATGATACGCGTATCAGTGCGGAGCGTATCATTGAATTGTTGAAGCGTGGTCATAGCCTTGCACTGGCTATGGAGAAATGGCAACGTGCAGGCCTTTGGGTAGTAACACGTTCCGACACGGAATATCCGAAGCGATTAAAACAGCGATTGAAAACAGACTGCCCTCCTGTATTGTTTGGCTGCGGAAATAAAGACTTATTAAATTCAGGTGGCTTAGCAGTGATCGGCTCGCGCAATGCTAGTGATTCAGACCTCGCCTTTACAGACCAGATAGGTGCTAAAGCATCATCAGAGAATATTGCTATTATCTCTGGTGGCGCACGTGGTGTCGATGAGACAGTAATGATTGGAGCTATGAGACAAGGGGGTATGGTCGTAGGCGTAATGGCTGACCGCCTTTTAAGAGCTGCAACCAGTAGCAAGTGGCGAAAAGGTCTGATGGAAGGCAATGTTGTATTAGTATCGCCTTTCTATCCTGAAGCTGGGTTTAATGTCGGTAACGCCATGGCTCGTAACAAATATATTTATTGTCTAGCGGATAGCTCTCTGGTAATTCATTCTGGTAAAAAAGGTGGCACACTCAGCGGCGCACAAGAAAACCTGAAAAAAACTTGGGTGCCGTTATGGATTAAACAAACCACAGACAAAGATGCTGCTAATGCCGATTTGGTTGCCAAAGGTGGCAACTGGTTAAAAGCAGATATTCAAGCCTTCTCAATTACAGATTTAATGAACAATAAAGAAGAACCTGTGAATCAGGTAAGCGAACCTACAGGTAATCTGTTTTCTACATATGCACAGCCTGAATTGTTTACTGAAACAGATTTTGAACCTGCGCTCACACCTGACTCTAAAGAAAACGTCAACGAAGTAATAATCGATAGAACAGCTATTGAGCTGCAAGCTGAGAATAAAGCTGACTCAACAGATGCTGCCGAAATCGACAATATGCCATTAGAACCTATAGATTTTTATAAATTGTTTATCTCTGAGCTTCAACACTTGGCTGAGGATCCAATCACTATCGACGAGCTGATTGAAAGCACCCAGCTCCATAAGTCTCAATTAACTGAGTGGCTTAAACACGCTATTGATGAAGAAGTTGTGAAGAAGCTCAATCGTCCAGTACGTTATCAAGTCAAAAATAGTGAATGGAAAGATTGTAGTGGCATAAAAAAATAGGTCAGCGAATAAGAGTATATATGTTTGCTGAGTAGCTAAATGAGTACTATATCTGAATCAAGTTAAAGATTCAGTTTTGAATTTGAGAGTGATATTTGAGAGCGATATTAGAGATCAGTTAACCTACACTATAAATTATTAGGTAATGGATCCCTCAATATTATAGTGTTCGGAATATTATTAATATCTATACTTACTATGGGTTTATTTAAATCTGATGAGTCGAAAAAGACCTATATGCTATTATTTATATAGTGTATAAGACTGAGGCATAAAGTTTATTCTTCTCAGGTGATATTGTTAATATCGGGGTTTGTGTATATGAATGAGAGCGGCTTTGAGGCTGAAACTATAAGACGTTACGGATACTCACCGATAGGCAAACCCTGTATCGACAGCTACAACTGGCAAGCAAAAAAGCGCACTAATGTCATCGGTGCTTTGTATAGAAAGATGCTGTTTGCGCTTGATTACTTTGAACAAAATATCAACAGCCATATATTTTATGACTGGTGCAAATATACGCTTATTCCAAGTCTCAAGACTAAATGCGTGATCGTTATGGATAATGCCCGCTTTCATAAGAGCAAGCGTATTCAAAAACTACTGAACAGGCACGGCCATCGTATTCTATGGCTGCCACCCTACAGTCCTGATCTAAACCCCATTGAAAAGAAATGGGCTCAAGCTAAGTTTCTACGCCAAGGGTGGATGGAGAATAATCTGCCTAAGCTATTTCAGGATATGGGCTGTATTTATTTTATTGTGAACTGACTATACTAAAAACCTCATTAGTACAGTGATAGTGATATTAAAATGTTGAATCAATATATAGCATAACTGATTTTAATAAAAGTATAAAATAATGCTAACACTATATATAGCATAGCGTTAACATTATTCTATATTTACAATTTTACTTAGGTGATGTGCTTAATATTGGGGTTTGATACTGGGGTTTTCTTAAGTGCTATAACGTTAGTTAGTAAGGGAATGAGATTATCATTATAACGAGCAAAGCTTTCAATATTTAAGTTTAAAATACTATAAAAAAATTGCTAGAACCATACATAATATAGTATTAGCAATCTTTTATAGTTTAGTATTTTATTTAGGTGAGGTTCTTAATATTAGGATCATAGCATCGCAAAGACTAATTATACTATTAACCCGTATTGCGTAGACCCGCTGCCAAAGCATTGATACTACGGATTAATGGATCTTCAACAGCAAGATCATCGTCATTATCTGTAGTGTCTTTTTGTCTGGCACGTTTCAACAACTCGATTTGGATGTAATTAATCGGATCTAAATAAGCGTTTCGCCATTGTAGTGACGCGGCAAGGTTTTGCTGATGCGCCAATAACGATGTCTGGTTAAGCAAAGAGTTCAAACCTGAGAAGGTTAGATGATGCTCATCGATTACCGCTTGCATAATCTTTTCACGTAATCCCTCATCTTCACATAACTGGCTATAAGCCTGAGCAATGCTCATCTCAGACTTGGTAAAAGCCATTTCAATATTACTAATAAATACGTTAAAAAATGGCCAGCAGCTATTCATCTCCCTCATTAAAGCTTCGTCTTCTTTAACGCTATGAAGAGCACTACCTACGCCATACCAAGCTGGTAGGGTAAAGCGCGCTAAAGACCAACCAAATACCCAAGGAATCGCCCGCAAGGTTGTCTTACTTGGCAGCCCTTTATTACGGTGCGCTGGGCGCGAGCCGATATTTAATAAAGAGATTTCCTGCACTGGCGTCACTTGTGAATAGAACTGATAAAACCCTTCGGTATGGTCCGTAAGCGTACGATAACTTTGTTCACCCGCATCTGCTAAACGCGCAAAGAGTGCTTCATAATTTGGTAGTTCAGGCGGTTGCACCACAAATCTTGTTGAGCACGCTTTAAGCGTACCAGTGATGCCCATGGTAAGCTCAAACACAGCAGTATCGGTGTTGGCATATTTGGCATAAAGCACTTCGCCCTGCTCGGTTACTTTAATTTCTCCATGCAGTGTCCCTGCGGGCTGAGCGGCAATTGCATTATGCGTTGAGCCACCGCCACGACTGACAGAGCCACCGCGCCCATGAAACAGGCGTGTTTTGATACCATATTCAGCAGCGATACGGTTAATGGTTTGCTGCGCGCTATAGAGCTGCCATGCAGACGTAATAATACCGCCATCTTTCGATGAATCTGAATAACCTAACATGATTTCTTGGGTATTATCTGAGTGCGCAAGCAACCCTCGATATAGCGGATTGTCCAAGACGGCAGGTAAGATCTTATCGATATTTTTAAGATCTTCGATGGTTTCAAACAAGGGCGCAACGGGTAAGTCAGCAGACAGCTGACCTGCATCATCAACTCTGCATAAGCCTGCAAAACGCATCAGTAGTAAGACTTCTAATAATTGACTGGCATTGTTGGTCATCGAAATCACATAACTGCCGAAAGTATCTTGCCCGACCAGTTTACGTAATGTCGCCACAGAGTGCATCAAGGCTAACTGTTCGCGGGTTTTTTCTTTTAAATTATCCGTATAAATGAGCGGTGTACCGGGCTTTGCAAGTAAACGCGTCAACCACTCTTGGCGCTCGGTTTCACCTAGAGTCTGATAGTCTGGTAAGTTCGAGGCATTGGCGAAAATATCGGCGATCACTTCACTATGATAAGACGACTCTTGGCGGATATCGAGCGCTGCTAGATGAAAGCCGCAGGTTTTGACCAGACGAATCGTATCGAGTAATAGCCCTTCGCCATGTGCTTTGTCATGAGTATTGACACTTTTTCGAATGATACGTAAATCTTCTAACAACTCTTGCGGGTTGGCGTAAGCATCGTGTGCGGCGTCGAGGTCTGTACCTTTACTTTGAATATGACGATTGGTCGCTTTTATTTTGGCAAGAATAATCGACAACAATCTGCGGTACGGCTCATTGTTGTAATCGTCAGGATTATAATAAAATACTTTTTGATCGAGAGTGGCGTACGCTTTTATACGAGCATAAACGTCTGGCGCAATCTTGATAATCGTATCGCTGTGAATGAGTTCACGACGCAGTTTTTTTAGCAGGACTTGATAATGACGTAGCACGGTATGGGCATGCATCAATACCGCCATTTCTGTGGTGTCATGAGTGACAAAGGGATTGCCATCTCTATCGCCACCTATCCAAGAGCCAAAGCTCATAAAGGCAGGTAACGGGTAGTCTGTTAGCTCTGGATAGATATCGATAATGGCGTCTTTAATATTACGATAAACCTTTGGAATGGCATTAAATAAACTGGCATTAAAATAATGCAGACCGTTATTTATCTCGTCATAGACTAATGGCTTACGCGTACGCACTTCATCCGATGACCATAATAAATCAATCGTCTGCGCCGTTTTTTCTTTTGCTTGTTCGTAGGCAAAGCTGTCTTCTGCAAGATTGTTTAAGGCGTCGCTATGAGTAAATAGACTCTGCAATAGATTCATGGTCGTACGGCGGCGCGCTTCAGTAGGATGGGCGGTAAAGACTGGGATGAATTTTAGCTGTTCAATCAGCTCTTGCATTTGGGCAGGTTCAATATTGCGTTCGCGACATTCAAGCAAGGTGCGGCGAAACGAGCCTTCCCAGCTTTGATCGGATTGCATACGTAAGGCATGACGCTGCTCGCGTAAGTAATTTTCCTCACTTAGATTTGCTAAAAAGAAATAGATAGAAAAGCTGCGGATGACATTTTTTAAGGTTCGATTATCTAACGAGGCGATGAAGTCGATAAGTTGTTGCTTATTCGCTTCGTTAGGCTCACGGCGTTGTTGAATAAAACCTTTACGCAGAGTTTCAATCGTATTAAGTGTTTCTTCGCCAGTCTGGCGAGAAATCGCATCTCCTAGGAATGAGCCTAATAAGCTGATGCGTTCACGTAATACGTCATTATTTATAGTCATCCTTAATCTTCCTTTAGTTGTTTTCCCCTAAGAATATTCACTCTTCAAGCTTTAATATTTATTAGAATGACCTTATATCTTATTATTTAATCTATATAAGTAATTTATTAACTGTAACAAAATTTAACTTAATGAATTAAAAATATAGAAGGTCGTGAACACTATACTATAGTCAATCCCACCTAAAAGTGTTATAAACTAACTATCAAATTCAATTGTTATTATAAAGACCATGACTTACTCACTAGATTTTCGCAAACAAGTACTAAAAAGCTTAGACGAGGGTATGACCTTTGCCGAGGCAGCTAAATTCTATAACCTCAGCCCAACCACCATACAAAACTGGAAGAGACGTGTTCATAGCAAAACAACCAGGCAAACCAAACCCTATAAAATACCAGATGATGTGCTACTTAATGATGTTCAAGAACATCCCGATGATTACCAGTATGAGCGAGCTCGTCGTCTAAACTGTAGTAAAACAGGCATTTATCATGCCCTAAAGCGACTTGGCATCAGTCAAAAAAAAGACCTTAGAACACCCAAAAGCCTGTCCGATCAAAAGAGCGATATACCACAGTAAGCTTGATAACTTTAAACAACAAGGCTATCCCATCGTCTATATGGATGAAAGCGGCTTTGAGCACGAGACCATTCGCTCTCATGGTTATGCACCGATTGGTAAACCCTGTATCGATAGTTACAACTGGCAAGGTAAAAAGCGAACCAACGTTATCGGTGCTCTATATGAAAAGATGCTGTTTGCCCTAGATTACTTTAAGCACAACATTAACAGCAGCATATTCTACGACTGGTGCAAACACAAGCTAATCCCAAGTCTTAAAACCAAATGCGTGATTGTCATGGATAATGCCAGATTTCATAAGAATAAACGCATTCAAAAGCTACTGAACAGGCACGGTCATCGTATTCTTTGGCTACCGCCGTACAGCCCTGATCTGAACCCTATCGAGAAAAAATGGGCTCAGGTAAAGTTTCTACGCCAAGGCTGGTTGGAAAATGACTTATCCAAGTTGTTTTATGATGTTTGTCCTAACCATAACAATTTTATTTTGAACTGACTATAGTTAAGTGTAAACGACCTCTTATTATTAAATTCTTTATTCTTTATTAAGTTGCGTCATTATAAATGAGGTTTAAAATACTAATGCTTGAGTCTATATTCAGTTCAAAATAAAATCGATACGCTAATATTAACTTGCAACTAATAGAGATTTTCTTTACGTCCTGCATCTACGCTGACAGAGACTGCGCAAAATTAATTCTAGCTGCAATGTATCGGTTTTAAAGTGAGTCAACTATATAGTCAATCCACAATAAAAGAGATACAACCCATATCATGAAATACCTTAGGCAGATTATTCTCCATCCAGCCTTGGCGTAGAAACTTAGCTTGAGCCCATTTCTTTTCAATGGGATTAAGATCAGGACTGTACGGTGGTAGCCACAAAATACGATGACCATGTCTGTTGAGTAGTTTTTGGATACGCTTATTTTTATGAAACCGAGCATTATCCATGACAATAACGCATTTGGTTTTAAGGCTTGGGATTAGTGTTCGTTTGCACCAGTTGTAGAATATGGTGCTGTTAATATTCTGCTCAAAGTAATCAAGCGCAAACAGCATTTTTTCATACAATGCCCCGATGACATTCGTACGCTTTTTTGCTTGCCAGTTGTAGCTATCTATACAGGGTGTACCTATCGGTGCATAGCCATGAGAGCGGATAGTCTCGTGCTCAAAGCCGCTTTCATCCATATAGACAATGGGATAGCCTTGCTGTTTAAAGTGATCAAGCCTACTCTGGAATATCGCTCTTTTGATCGGACAGGCTTTTGGATGTTCCAAGGTCTTTTTTTGACTGATACCAAGACGCTTTAAGGCAATCTCAATGCCTGATTTGCTACAATTTAAACGCTGTGCTCGCTCATACATGTAATCGTCTGGATATTGCGCAACGTCTTGAAGAAGTCTTCATTTGGTATTTTACTGGGTGCTTTATCCCGAGATTGTTTGATTGTTGGGTTTTTCAACCAGCGTTGTAATGCCGTCTTGCTAACGTCATAGAAAGTACACGCTTCACGAATAGTCATGTCTTTGTTTTTGACGCTTTTGATCACTTGCGCCCGGAAGTCTGCAGAATAAGTCATCGTTATTAATATCTTTCTCTTAGTTTTAATAGTATTGTATCTTATTTATAAAAAAGACCGACTATACTACCCCTTAACTTTATTAATTAAGTCCAAGGCCACATCAACGATCATATCTTCTTGACCACCGATAAGCTTACGCTTGCCTACTTCGACCAATATCTCGCGCACATCAATATCGTATTGCTTCGACGCTTTTTCAGCGTGACGTAAGAAGCTAGAGTAAACACCAGCATAGCCAAGTGTCAGCGTCTCACGGTCTACCCGAACAGGCCGGTCTTGTAGCGGTCGCACCAAGTCTTCAGCCGCGTCCATCAATTTATAAAGGTCGCAGTTATGCTCCCAACCTAAGCGGTTGATGGCGGCAATAAACACTTCTAACGGTGCGTTTCCAGCGCCAGCGCCCATACCCGTTAAAGAAGCATCGACACGCGTTACGCCGTTTTCGACCGCGACAATACTATTAGCGACGCCTAGACTTAGGTTATGATGCGCATGAATACCAAGCTCAGTAGTATCATTTAGCGTATCTTTTAGCGCTTTAACCCTATCTGCAATATCATTCATATTCATCGCGCCGCCACTGTCTACGACATAGACACAACCTGCGCCATACGACTCCATGATTTTTGCTTGTTTGGCCAGTTTGGTGGGCGATACCATGTGCGACATCATCAAGAAGCCTATGGTGTCCATGCCCATCGCTTTTGCGGTTTCGATATGCTGTTTTGAGACGTCCGCTTCTGTACAATGGGTCGCAACACGCACTGAACGTACGCCCAAGTCATAAGCGCGCTTTAAATCCTTGACAGAGCCGATACCAGGTAGCAATAGCGTGGTCAATACGGTTTTGTCTAATACATCAGCAACCGCCTCAAGCCACTCCCAATCGGTATGCGCCCCAAAGCCATAGTTAAAACTGCTACCACTTAGGCCATCGCCATGCGCGACTTCAATAGCATCAACACCTGCCTCTTCAAGCGCTTTAGCGATATCACGGACCTGGTCAATACCGTATTGATGACGTATGGCATGCATACCGTCGCGAAGGGTGACGTCTTGGATATATAGTTTTTTATTAGTCATGATTTATGCTCCCCTTAATGCTTGTCTGGCTACCGCAATTTTTTCAGCAGTTTTCAGTGCCGCTGAGGTCATAATGTCTAGATTGCCCGCATACGAAGGCAGATAATGCGCCGCCCCTTCTACTTCGAGAAATACTGAGGTTTTGAGTCCTGTCAGCGTGCCGATATCTGGTATATGCAATGGGTTTTGCTCGGTATAACGCTCAAACTGTACTGTCTGCTTTAAACGATAACCCGGTACATAGCTTTGTACCTCTTTTACCATTTCATCAACACTGGCTCTAATATCGTCCTCATTCGCATCTTCAGAAAAGGTCAATACGGTGTCACGCATAATCATCGGAGGCTCAGCAGGGTTTAAGACAATAATCGCTTTGCCTTTTTTGGCACCGCCTACCTGTTCAATTGCTTGCGAGGTGGTTTCCGTAAACTCATCAATATTTGCACGAGTACCGGGTCCTGCAGATTTTGATGAGATGGAAGCGATGATTTCTGCATAGTGCACCGGTGCCACACGTGATACGGCATACACCATAGGAATGGTCGCTTGACCACCACACGTCACCATATTGACGTTAGGCTGGTCGATATTAGACTCGCCATTGACGGCTGGAACAATAAATGGGCCAATCGCAGCTGGGGTCAAATCAACAATGACTTTGCCCGCTTCACTACAAACTTTAGAATGGGTGGCATGTGCAGAGGCTGATGTGGCATCAAAGACAATCGCGATGTCTTCCCATTCAGGCATAGCCACTAAACCATTGATACCTTCGTGAGTGGTCGCGACGCCCATACGTTTGGCGCGCGCCAAGCCATCAGACTCAGGATCGACACCAACCATGGCGACAATCTCTAGCTCTTGAGAGGTTCTTAGAATTTTAATCATCAGATCGGTTCCAATATTTCCTGAACCGATGATGGCGACTTTCGCTTTCGTTGACATATTATTGACATCCTTTTCGATAGGTGGACTTCTTATTCGGTTTGCTATTTGGTTGATTAATCGATGAAACTCACTGACACACTATTGAGGCCATCTATGCTGGCGGTAAAGCTATCCCCTGATTTGACAGCTATCATTGGACCTAAAGCACCAGATAGCACCACATCACCTGCTTTGAGTGCCTGACCATTTTCGATCATCATATTGGCAAGCCAGAGTGTCGCCAATAAAGGGTTGCCTAAACACGCCCGACCTTCACCTTCAGAGACGACTGCATCACCATTTGCTAACTGCATTTTGCAGCTCTCTAAGTCCAGTTGGCTGAGTGGTACGGGAGTGGTTCCCACGATAATTCCGCTATAGGAAGCATTGTCAGCAATAGTGTCAAACAGGCTAATATCCCAGTTCGCCACACGGCTATCGACAATCTCTAAAGCGGCAACAGCATAGTCAACGGCGTTGATGACATCGATAATCGTCAAATGGTCAGCATCTAAGTCAGACTTCAGTACAAAGGCAATTTCAGCTTCAATTTTGGGCTGCAAAAACTGACCGACAGATATTTGCGCCCCTGAGCAATAGCAAGTATCGGCGTAGACCATGCCGTAGTCTGGTTGATCCACACCCAATTGTGCTTGCACGGCGGTTGAGGTCAGGCCAATCTTGCGACCAATAGTGACTCTACCTTGCTCACTCCAGCGGCGGTGATTCTCTTGCTGAATCTGATAAGCCAAAGAGATATCGGTAGCATCAACTTGGTCACGCAGTGGTGCGATTGCGCCTTTGGTATAAGCGTCAAAGATTGTGGTGGCCAACTCTGCAGCTTTACTGTGATCTTTCATAATTTAAAGCTCTCTTGTTAAATATATTTAAGTAATAAAATTGCAGCGTTAACATAAACAACTAGAATAATATTTATTACTTAAGATAAAATTACTAGAAATAGTTCTCAATTATTGATTATTGCCTATTTTCACTTAAAACACTTTTGTCAATGAAGCACGTAAAGTTGTTCCTTCAAAAGTATTTTTATTAGAATACTCTTTATAAGCAGCAACATCTCCACCTAATAGATTACGTGGAGAAAAATAACCTAAAGATAATCCTAGTGCATTTCTTTCTTCATCACCATCACCTGTTTCAAAGGTATTATAACCAATTAATCCAGCATCAATTAAACCAAAGCTTTTACCTAAACCCCACTCTACAATGAGTTCGTCATTGCGATCATTACCATTAGGCATTTCGTAACGGCTAAGAGCACTAAAAGTTATATCACCTGTGGAATTAATTTTCACATTACCTCCAAGGCTTAGCATAACCGAACCATAACCCTTACCAGGGCTTGCAAACCTTCTAGCATCAAAGTCTCCAGTGTCCGACCAATAACCTGCTCCTGTAGTTACATCCCAACGCGTACCATGCCAACCAACAATGCCGCCGACATACAAATCTCCTAGACCTGTGCGCTCATCGATTTCTTGACCAGCAATTTTTAGGTCAGTTTTTAGTACAGGCAGAACAGCTTCAAATGCTAAATCACCGCCTAGTACCTTTTTAGGGGTAACCCATGCGACTCTATGAGCTAAAGCAGTAACATCGACCTTACTATCGGATGGTAATGAGTCATTTTTATCCGCGTTATAGCCTACTAGATAGCCTTTATAATATATGCCAGGTGGAGGTAGAACAGAACCCTTAACACCTTCAAGACCGGGAACATAATGAGAATCAGAAGCTGAAGCAGTTATCGCTAGACTTAAAGCTGTTATAGACAAACTAAGCGTGCCAAGAAAAAATCTCATAGAACATCCTTGTTCTTAAAAAATCTAATAGAAATATTATTGGAAAATCTTTATTTTATTAAACGAAACTATAAATCTCATAGTATGACGAGTAGTAAAAATATTTACTTAAAAGCTGATTTGTAATACTTACTTATATTGCTAAATAAGAGCAAAACCTACTTTATAAAATCATTCAAGCCTTACTCATGATAAGTAATTTTATACAATAAAAATCCAGTATCAAATATTTGATACTGGATTTTGCTTTATTCTTCTATTTTTCTGACTTTATAGCCTGGACGATGACCGTCTGCTGTATCCTTGTAGATTAAGCTAGTATTCTTAACAGAACCTGCAACACCACGTGCTGGTTTAGCAATACCACGATTCCATCTAGATGCAAGTTTACGCCAAGTAATTGGAGATACGTCAGTTGAAACTAACTGCTCTTGATTCCATCCTGTACCATCTGTATAAAAGTTCTGCATTGCTTCTCGTGCATACAGATCACAGTCGTTGAAGCCATGTAGCGCCAATGGTTTATATACAAGATCATATCTTTTTTGATACTTCTTACGCTCTTCAGGGGTATTACATACTTTGACCAAAATCTCCCAATATTCATGGGTATCATCAGTGATAGGCACGTACCACTCATATTGTACTACATGATCTTGAGGCCAGTTCTCAACCATTAGGACGCCAGGTAATACAACTGAAGTACGATAATATCGTCCATTCATACCTTCAACCTTGACACCAAGCTCTTTGTTTTCGAGAATGGGCTCCCATTTATCAGTGAACATCCACTGCATCATTCCCTTCGGGCCTTGATCATCTTCAACAACTTCAATTGCATCGTCAGAAGTCGGTACAATACCTAAGGGAAGTACCCAATCCATAGCATGAACAATAGTATTATCAGCATGAACTAAAATATGGGCATTATCGAAACCATTTTCACAAGCAATACGCCAATCACCAAAACCAGTACGATGCATTCCTAGAATCACTGCATTTTCATCAAGTACGCTCGGTGAGGCAGGCCATAATGGATGAGGAAATCTTTCACTGTTCTCAGGAAAACGAAACGGCAAGTCATCAGACAATGGTGGCACATCTTCTAAAGGAAAATCATCTTCTCTAACGAATACGAAAATCATTCCGTTAACTTCATGAATTGGATAGGTAGTAATTCCTGTGGTTCCAATCAGTTTATCATTTGGATTACCGACAATAGTAGTTAAATCACCATCTTCTAAATCAAAAGTAAACCCATGATACCAGCAGGTGATAGTATCTTTATTAAAACACATTGGCTTTTCAGATAGACGTACTCCGCGATGAATACACTGATCTTTAAGGGCAAATACTTTCCCGTTTGCTCGACGTAAAACAATAGGAATACCACATATTTGAATCCCTTCAACTTGATCCTCTTCAAGCTCTTCACTAAATAAAGCTGGATACCAGTGGTTTACGAATCCCCATGCTGCGTCTTTATAAGGCTGATATTGACTCTGAGTCTTAGCATCATTGGTTCGAGAGTCACTAATTCCTTTTGTAACTACACGACGACGGACAATTTTTTCTTCAGACATATTAAAATTCCTTTTTTGATAAAGAGTATTACGCTTTGTAATACTACAAAATAATAATATGCTATCTTAAAACCCTTATCACTCCCGTAAACGCTGATAACATCCTATAACCGCATAAGAATATTTCTAAAGATAAAAATGTTGTTAATCTATTGCACCTTTATCTTCAATAACTTATTGTCATATTTTTTAATAAAAAATATTAACTCTCTTAATTTTATTCTTGATACTATAGATCAAACGCTTTCTTAATTTATTTATTATTTGGGTATTTCTATAGAACTACTATTTTCGAATAAGTATCATTGTAATATTTAATCCAAGTAAAAAGGACTGAGTTCTTCTAAATGAAGAACTCAGTCCTTAAGTTTACAAAATTTCAAACCAGCTCTAAAATTAGTTATTTTTTTATGAAGTCTTTAATATTTTACGTCTGAACTTCAATTTAGACACACGAGCTTCAGTAGTACCTTCTTCTAGTTTAGCCGTCGTTAGTGAAAGTATATCTCCAATTAATTCAGCGTTGCGATATTGATTACCGCCCACCCAATTAGGAAAAATGCTTTGTTGTATTTGATGTGTAATAACATTGTTGTTCTCATCAACGTCGTAATCACCTGCATAAGTTAAATAACTACTATAAGCTCCTGCTTTCTCGCTATCATCAGCAGACCATTGACCACCTGTTGTAAACTGTTCACGGTTTTTTTTCGAGATGACACAAAACATACCGTAGTCGCTATACTCTATAAAACCGTCTAGCTCTTCACCCATCGGTAAAACTTTGCGTCCATCATCAAATAACTGCTCCCATGACATTACTTCCCAGCGTCCTTTAATAGACTCACGATTCATTTTTATCATCCTTCTATTATTAGTTTAATTATTTATCAAAAAAGTTAATAAGTAATTGAGTAAACTCTTCTGCTTTTTCAATCTGAACCCAATGACCACATTCACCAAACACATGTAATTGTGACTTTGAAATTAAACGTAGTAGACGTTCAGATACTTCAAGAGGTATTACCAAATCATCTCGACCATGAATAATTAAGGTACTATGTGGCAGCGAACGTATTTCATCTTCGCTTGAAGCTAACATCTCAATCCCAGCCTGGCGTGGCTCGGGAAACAGCTGCTCAAAGCGAGTTTGAACGTCATCTCTAATACTTGCCTCATAGCGCATCTGCACTAAATCATTATTAATAATACTATGATCATAAGCAAATACTTCCATTAATCCACGCATTGCCTCAACAGTTGGTTGATAACCCCAAACTTTATCCAAGCCATCTGTTAGCGGAAAAGACAATCCAGCTGCACCCATAAGCACTAATTTATTAGCTCGTTCTGGATATTTTTTAGCAAGTGCTAGTGCAATTGCACCACCAAATGAGTTGCCAACAATAGAAGCACGTTCAATTTGCAAAGCATCTAATAGACTAATTAATGACTCCACCCATGCATCAGTATCTAACACCTTATCGTCAGGACATTTGCTATAGCCAAAACCAAGCATGTCTGGAGCAATAACACGTAAACGTTCAGATAGATCAGGAATAATACCACGCCAGTTTGCCCAACTAGTTACGCCTGGTCCTGAGCCATGAATTAGTAAAACTGCCTCACCTTCGCCCTGATCATGGTAATTGAGAGTATAATCACCAATATCAATGCTATTAGCAACTTCTGGTGATGACTGTATACTAGTAGTTGAATTAGACATAATTTTTGACCTCTTTTAGTTAGTTATGGCTGTTTTGAGCAGTAGTAATTACGGGTGCACGTTGACCTTTTTTTGATAATTTTTTTAATATTTGTCTTGCTTCTTCGCGCTTATTATCAGGCAGCCATGTACGGTCATGCCCCCATAAGCTCATTCCTTCAAGCTCTTCAACCTTCCAATCTGAATCAATAGTACGTGTAGCCCATCCAAGCTCAATCATCCATCCATCAGGATTTTTTAAATAGAAGGAAATTGCGTGATCATTTATATGTCGACCTAGTGTCACACCGATACTGTCTGGATCTATTAATGCCATATCATAGGCACGACCAACATCATCAAAGTCATTGTACTCTAGCATTAGGTGATAGATTTTAGCAGGGCCCCCAGTGTGTGCAATACCGATAGTATGGTGACGTGGATTACAGTGCAAAAACTCCACACGAAAAGGTACTTCAGTATGATCACTTAGTTTTAAGCCAAATATATTGCGATATAAATGGCTCATTTTGTCAAAATGCTCCGTAATCAAAGCTACATGTCCTAAACCCATATCACCTGTTCGAAACCCACCAATAGGACGACCCGACTCAAACTGACTATCAGCATCTGCTAAACCATAACATACCTCTATACGTACCCCATCTGGATCATAAAAAAAGAACATGTCATCCACACCACGTAAAATTAACTCTTGCTGACTTCCTTCCGTAACAGCATAACCCTCTTGTTTAAGCATCTTACTAATCTTATTAAGCTCAATTTTTCCGGCTACTTCGAAACCCATTCCCATCGTGGCTTTACCATCTATTTTAGTAATTACAAAACGCTGAAACTTCTCATCTACACGTAAACGTACACATTGATTAGGCTCAACGACTTCAATCTGCATACCGACATGATCACGAGCTTGGTTTATCCAAGACTCTAGATGAGGAGTTTCTACAACGATATAACTTAAAGCCTGTATCATTATTTATTTCCCTTTAATTATTTAGTAATACTTGCAGAAAGTATTATTCTGCTGACATACCACCATCTATAGAAAGAGTAGTTCCTGTCACATAGAAGCCTGTTCAGACAATAGCCACAATACTGCTGTAGTCACTTCTTTGAGTTGACCGATTCGATGCATCGGTACACCATTATCGTACATATGATCATCACCACCAGTCACGCGGTCAAAACCAGGTGTTTTAATAGGTCCAGGACAAATGGCGTTAACTCTAATATTACTTTTAGCATAATCTAGCGCAACTGCACGCGTTGCACCAATAACTCCATGCTTAGACGCAATATACTCAGGTGTATTAGCCATACCTTTTAAACCAAAAATAGAAGCATTGTTAACAATTGACCCGCCACCATTTTTCAGCATAGCGGCGGTTTCATACTTCATTAAATATAGAATACCTTTTAAGTTAACGTCTATAGTATTTGAAACATCATTAATTGGTGTTTCATGCATAGGGCTAAATTCATATTGAGTACCTGAATTATTGAAAGCGGCGTCAAGACATCCGTACGTCTCTAAAGCAAACTGAACTAATGCTTCACAATCATCAGCAACTGACACATCAGTAACTTTGAATACCGCTTGTCCACCACTATTAATAATTTCATCAATAATTGCTTGTCCTGCTTGTGAATTACGATTCCCAATAACTATCTTAGCCCCTAGGTTTGCTAGAGTTAAACTGACATCTCGGCCCATACCACTAGCACCACCAGTTACTAAGATAACTTTATCGTGCCATTGATTATCAATACTCATAAACTCTGCTCCAACTTTTGTATTTAGCGTTCCTTGCTTGTATTAACTTTTAAAAACTTAATAAGTTATGCCATAGGTATACGACCAAATATGCTTTCTAAAACTTGGCCAATAGCAAGTAACCGACGATCACTACCAGCTGGACCATCAAGTTCCATGCCTACAGGTAATCCGGTAAAGTCACCTAGACCAATAGGAATCTGTATGCTTGGAATGCCTGCGCTAGCAGAAGATTCAGTATTCTGCATTAATCGCTCAAAGTTCTCTGGCCGATAAATATCATCATTAGCTAATGGAGCAACTACAGCAGTAGTTGGGAATATTAGTGCATCAATATTATGCTTAGTAAATAACTCTTGATATCGCTCCCTCAGTACTTGACGCCCCCTACTCTGTGCAGCTCTATAAATTGGCTCAACATCAATCAAACCGTCGTTGGAAGGCATCTTCCTTGGCAATATCCATTCTTTATAAATAGCCTGAACATCTGGACTACTAATTTTTTCAGCAAGCTCATCAATTGTCATACTATGACTATAATCATTCAAATATTTGACCATACAATCATATGCTTCATAGATAACAACAGAAAACCCAACTGGTTCATTGAGAGCTTGCAAACCAGCATCATCTATCTTTATGACAGTAACACCATGAGCTTTGAGCTTTTCAATAGCACCTTCTGCTAGCATAGAGGTATCACTATCAAGATTGTTCCAAAATTCAGTTGGTACACCGAGGCGTAACTCTTTAAGGGCAATGGGTGGTAATTCATATTCATCGGTAATTATGCTATCTAGCAGAATTAGATCAGACATACATAGCGCCATAGGTCCAACCGTGTCACGTGTTTCGGCAATTGGTATAAGACCTTCATTAGAATATCGGCCTGCACTAGGCCGCAGGGCAGCACACCCATTTAGGGCTGATGGAATACGCATAGAGCCACCCGTATCGGTCCCTAAAGACCCTAGAGCCATACGAGCCCCAAGCGCAGCAGCACTACCTGAGGAGGAGCCTCCTGCAATACGCGAATTGTCGTAAGGGTTACGAATACCTATCCCAATACCTGTGTTGTAGGCTTTGTTATAACCAGTGGTACCAAATGCAAGTTCATGCAAATTTGTTTTTCCTAAGATAATGGCCCCTGCTTCACGTAACTTAGCCACAGTTGGTGCATCTTCTCTAGGTATATACTCTGAAAAAGCAGGTGACCCAGCTGTACATAGTAGTCCAGCTGTATGAATATTATCCTTGACCACAATTGGAATACCACTCAGAGGCTTCATGACTTCACCATCTTTTCGCTGTTTGTCAGCACTTCTGGCAGCTGCAAGCGCTTTTTCCTTATCTAAGGTCACAAAGATATTTAACTCTTTACCTTCATTAGCACGTTCCAAACAAGCACTGACCAGCTCAACACTCGTTAGTTTTCCATTACGAAAGTCACTGACTGCTTCAGCAATTGTGATATCTGTCAATATAGCCTGAGAAGCTAGTTCAAATACTTCCATCTAAACTCTCCTTATTAGTAACCTTCAAGATATGAAAGTGTTGTCCTTAATATTTCCAACGTTTAAATAATCCATTCTTTTTTTATTAATTACTTTAAATACCTAAAGATCTAGTTCTTTTCTAGAGCGAGTTAAGGTATCTATTAGCGCGTAAAGAATTTTTTCCGCGCAAGGCATCAAATCAGGAACATATGTTGCTCCCATACCACCAAGACCTTCAGCTACTGGCAATGGTGCTCCAGTTGCTGGCCATGGCCAACCAATACGAGCGGTGGGGACACCGTAGCGACGTAAAGCAGCTCCATCTGTTTGACCAGCTAACAAATCTGGCACTCCATGTGGACGCTTCTCGATAAACTCCCAACCACGCTTACAAGACTGAATAATCCAGTTATCCTGATCAGTTGTACCTCCAGGAACGGAACCATATTGCTCCCAATCTAGATCAAGGCTTGGAAAACGGCTCCTAAGATCCTCAATGAAATCAGAAAACTGAGACTTTACATCAGCTGGACTAACACGAGGATTAACTCTAACATCAAAAAATATCTCGGTAACAGCACTTGGAAATGCAGGGCGCTCCACATCCCCACCGCGAACACCGGCAATCCAACCGTGTGGCTGTATCACACCACTTGTGTTTCGTTCGGTGTATTCTAAAATCCATTGTTGAAGCTCAGTAATAACCGTTGCAGCTGGTACTACAGAGCTACGAAAACCTGGTACATTGTGCGGGACACCAGCGTAACCAAGAGTTCCATAAACTTTTAGTTTGAACCATGCCATACCAGGTTCTTCATGAAAGACCCAATTCCATGGTTTCATAATGACAGCAAAATCCGGATACATACCACGATTAAGCATATGGAGAACGCCATTAGACATTCCAGAATTTCGAGAGCTGATATCAACAGGCATACCACCATCTGCCATACCTATTTGCAAATCACCTATCAAGGGCACTTTAGCTTCAATTAATGCATTAGCAACTTCAGTAAGAGTAGCAACCATTGCTTTAGGATTAGATGATCCCAACCCAAAGACCCAGTCATCGACTTGCTGTGCATAAGGCTGCAAATCAGCCTCTTCACCATCGCCTGTGAGAATCTCTTCACCAGCAACACGATCAAGGTGGGTATCTATAGGTGCATATAACAATACTGTTGCACCGCCTCCTGATCCTTTGTATTCAGCCATTACATTACCTGTAATATCACTCATAGGATAATAGCGAGATTTCATGCCTATTTTTTTGAAGTGGCCTGCCATAAACTCACTTGCTTCGCGCGTTGCTCCTGTCGGGCTGTGAATATTAGTTAAATCGAATAAAAGTTTTTGCAGGCGTTCAGGATTTAGCCTAGACCGAGCCTTTTCATACCATTCAGTCTGTTCAGCTGAAAAAGACATTTTTTTAGTAGTTTTCATATTTATCTCTTTGTAGTTAAAACAATTGATCAATGACTAGCAACGAAGTGTTCTGCGAAGATATTTTCAGCCTTTACTCCAAGTTCAACTAGACGAGCAGTTGCTGCATTAATCATCGGCTGTGGCCCACACAAATATGCTACTGTGTTTGGATCAGCAACATCATCTGCTTGTAATGGACTGACTGGATTACCTAGGTGATGTGCCTCTGTTGCCTCACGATCGACACAAATCCTTGTCTCTAATTTTGGTAGCCACTGCTCTCTTAGCTCAATATCTCCTAAGCAGAACAAAGCATCGGGTATGGCACAGCCAAAATTAAGTAACATTTTAGGTTTGATACCGCTGCTTTGACGTAATGTATCGATTATCGATAAGATAGGCGCAAGGCCTGTGCCGCCAGCGATGAAAATGTGCGGTGCTCGTTTATGTTCTTCTCGAAAGAAGAAGGCACCATAAGGACCAGTGAGGGTAAGGACTTGATCGGCTTCTGCTTGTTCGGCAAGGTAGGTTGACATGACTCCGCCTGGAATGAGACGAACTAAAAATTCCATTTTAGGTAGATCTTGATCGGTACTAGAAGGTGAATAGCTACGTACTAAGCCCACCCCAGGTACGTTGATTTGCATGAATTGACCAGGTCTAAAGCTCATGTGATAGCCATCTGCTAATTCTACAGTTAGCCTTACAGTATCGGCTGCTATCCGCTCTATTGAGTCAATAAATACTTTAGCTTCTTGAACGCTAGTAGCACCTACGTCACTACTGTAGGCTAGATCAAAACTACAATCTGAATTTGCTTGAGACACACACATTAGACGTTGCCCAAGGCTATATTCACTAGGCAGTAGAGTTGAGCTCTCTCCATCTAGAGTATTAGCGTCACCATCATTTATAGTACAGAGACAACTTGAGCAGCTACCCGAGCGACATTGATACAATACAGGTACGTCGTTCTCAAGAGCAGCATCAAGAATACTCGTATTAGGAGCAACGCTAAACTGCTTGGTAATACCATCAGAGAAGTTTAATGTTATTTGATAGTCAGTTACGACTGGATGTGATGAGCTTAATTGCGTAGAGATTTCATCATGCGTGTTGACAGCAACATCATGGTAGTCTGTATCTGAATCAATATTAAGATTGGGGGCTTGTTCATCCATGAGCATAGCGTGATTCCTTTCAATATGGTTCGCATTAACTCCATACTATGAAATATCCATCCCCTAACGCGCTCCATTTAGCACAGCACTTATCCCAAAAACGCAGTTATCCTTAAACTGAACCGCACTCTAAAAAATTTTAATTGTTTGAAACACTATCGATATATTAGTGCGTATTGAACATTGTCGATAA
This sequence comes from Psychrobacter sp. H8-1, assembly GCF_904846575.1. Lineage (NCBI taxonomy): Bacteria > Pseudomonadati > Pseudomonadota > Gammaproteobacteria > Moraxellales > Moraxellaceae > Psychrobacter > Psychrobacter sp. H8-1. The sequence continues at coordinate 1,183,851 of NZ_CAJHBG010000001.1, read as the reverse complement.
AATTTTGGTAAAAAAATAGCAAACGAGTAATCTTTAAGTTTTCACACCAAAAGACCTCATTTGCTATGCCTCGAACAATGCTCAAATATGAACACTGAATCAGATTAAAATTTAACTTGCTATAACCAAATATTTATGATGAAGGAAAACCGTGACAGACAGTTGAAAGTATTCTTTATCGGATGCAGGTGAATTGCCTTTTGCGTGACTTACCTAAGTATTTTGGTAAACCTAATACTATACACAAAGCTTACCAACTTTGGCCTCGTATCAACAAGCTCATTACTCTATTGAGATAGCACAAATCATAATGTGAAGGTGACAAAAGACTTAACTGCTAAAGTAAATTTGAGCACTACTATGACCTTATGTGCTAATAAGGTCTATAATTCTGATACGCTACGAGCGCATATCAAACAAGCCAGTTGTTACAATAGAATTCCTAGCAAACAGAATGCTAAATTCACCAATAACTATATGAAGCGTTACTTGCAAAAAGCTTACAATTTAGTAGAAAACAATTCCGCTAAGCTGAAAAATTACAGAGTAACTGCTATAAAGCTCAATAAGCTCAATAAGCTCAATAAGCTCAATAAGCTCAATAAGCTCAATAAGCTCAATAAGCTCAATAAGCTCAATAAGCTCAATAAGCTCAAACAGAATTATTATAGCACTCGCTTGCGGTTATTTTTGGTTGGAATTATGAGAGCCCATCCCAGATTCTGTGTAACTGCCATTTAGATTAAATGCTTACTAATACGGTCATCAAACATAATCATAAAGCGATTTAAAGCAGACGTCCAGTTACGAATCGGCATCGACCACTTTTTGGATGCCTGCTGGGTGGCTAAGTACACCACTTTGAATGCAGCTTGATCAGAGGGGAATACTTTACGCTTATTCACCGCCGTCCGAATCACACTGTTTAGCGACTCTATCGCATTGGTGGTATAAATCACTTTTCTGATGTCTTTAGGGTAGCCAAAGAACACCGTTAAGCCCTCCCAGTTATTACGCCAAGACTTAACCACATGCGGGTACTTATCACCCCAAGTCTCATCAAAGTGCTCAAGATTGGGTTCTGCTATCTCAAGCGTATCAGCGCCGTAGATAGCCTTTAAATCAGCCGCTACGGCTTTCTTATCCGTCCATGGCACAAACTTCATTGAATAGCGCACCATGTGCACGATACACAGCTGAACCTTGGCTTTGGGATAAACGGTATTGATGGCATCAGGGAAGCCCTTTAGACCGTCAACACAAGCGATTAAGATGTCTTGTACCCCGCGGTTTTGTAGTTCAGTGAGAACACCCAGCCAGAACTTAGCGCCTTCATTCTCTGAGAGCCACATACCAAGCAGCTCTTTTTTACCATCAAGCCCCACGCCTAGCGCCAGATAAATAGCCTTGTTGATGATCTGCTTGTCTTGACGTACTTTAACGACAATGCAGTCTAGATAGACAATAGGATAAACACTACTCAGTGGCCTGTTCTGCCAAGCGGTGATATCGTCTAAGATGTTGTCAGTGACTCTTGAAACCAAGCTGCTTGAGATGTCGACATCGTAGAGCTCTTTGATACTCTCTACAATCTCGGTGGTGGTTTGACCCTTAGCGTAAAGGAAGATGATCTTGTCATCAAGGCCTGAGATACGAGTTTGATGCTTGCGCACGAGTGTAGGTTCAAAAAAGCCATCACGGTCTCTTGGGGTGGATATCTCAAGATCGCCTGTATCACTGCGGACGGTCTTTTTAGTGTGTCCGTTGCGCTTGTTTGGTTTATCTGCTTTCTCATGCTTAGGATAGCCGAGATGGTCTTCCATCTCAGCTTCAAGGGCAGTGTCGATAAAGGATTGCATGAGCTGCTTTTGAAAATCTTTGATGTCATCGAAGCTGTTCATGCTACCAGCCATTTGCTCGGCCAGTTTCTTGATGTCAGATTGGTTAGTCATTGCTTATTCTCCTGTTAGGGGATTATAAGCAGTTACACAGTTTTTAGGAAACTCCCAATTGTGAATGTTCAACACGCATTACTATTAACGTAATAAAGTCTCATAAGGCGTTTCGCCAAATCGACGTTTGTAGTCAGTAGAAAAATGCCCTAAGTGATTAAAACCCCACTTAAGCGCTATGTTTGTCACAGTATCAGATCCCACATGACCACGCTTCAATCCTTCATTTACATATTGAAGCCGAACTTCTTTTAAATATCGCATCGGCGTAGTATTTTTATACTTTCTAAATCCTATAAATAGGGATCTACTACTCACACCCGCATACTCAGCCATATCGTTTATGGCAATAGGTTTGTGAGCATTATCATGTATGTAATGTTCTATTTGTCTAATAAAAGATGGCGTAACTGAAACAGAATTGTTATGAATTTCATCTGAAAAATTACTGTGTTGAAAATTTAATAGCATATTGACAATATTATTTTCAATTTGAGTTATCATTAAATGAGAAATATCACTTTGTTTAGATATTAGATCAGATATCCACCCAATCATTTGCAACCATTGGCTTCCTTCATTTGTTTCAAGAGACATAGTCGAATTGAATTCAACCGCTGTACCTAAGGTACGACCTATAATTTGTTGAAGGTTCTTTTCAATTAAACCTCTGTCAACACGAATCATTATTTTTTCAGTATTAGGACTATGGTTAATTATAGTTTTAACCTCAGAATTGATAATACCTACCATTTTTGGTGTACATAATATTTTATCCTTTCCTAAATATATTTTTTCAGAACCCCGTATAGGTATTTGTATAAGTATAAAATCTTCAAACACAACTGGGCTAATAGCTACTTCGGTACCATAACTAAGCCTTCCAAATCCTACACCACCAACTTTTCGATAGTATAAGCTTGCATTCAGTATTTTATTGCTACTATCTAGTTTAAGATCATTTGCACATAATACTCTAGCTGAACTGGAACGAACTTCATCCATATCACTTGATTCAAAAATCCGATAATTAGAGAGTACTAACTCAGGTTTTATATTTATATTAAAACTTAAATCTTCCATAATTCTTATTCCTTATAAACACTCCTTGTAAACTACCCAATTATATCAATCTATTAGGTTGCGCGCTTTAGTTAGTAGTTTTCATATTTATCTCTTTGTAGTTAAAACAATTGATCAATGACTAGCAACGAAGTGTTCTGCGAAGATATTTTCAGCCTTTACTCCAAGTTCAACTAGACGAGCAGTTGCTGCATTAATCATCGGCTGTGGCCCACACAAATATGCTACTGTGTTTGGATCAGCAACATCATCTGCTTGTAATGGACTGACTGGATTACCTAGGTGATGTGCCTCTGTTGCCTCACGATCGACACAAATCCTTGTCTCTAATTTTGGTAGCCACTGCTCTCTTAGCTCAATATCTCCTAAGCAGAACAAAGCATCGGGTATGGCACAGCCAAAATTAAGTAACATTTTAGGTTTGATACCGCTGCTTTGACGTAATGTATCGATTATCGATAAGATAGGCGCAAGGCCTGTGCCGCCAGCGATGAAAATGTGCGGTGCTCGTTTATGTTCTTCTCGAAAGAAGAAGGCACCATAAGGACCAGTGAGGGTAAGGACTTGATCGGCTGCTTGTTCGGCAAGGTAGGTTGACATGACTCCGCCTGGAATGAGACGAACTAAAAATTCCATTTTAGGTAGATCTTGATCGGTACTAGAAGGTGAATAGCTACGTACTAAGCCCACCCCAGGTACGTTGATTTGCATGAATTGACCAGGTCTAAAGCTCATGTGATAGCCATCTGCTAATTCTACAGTTAGCCTTACAGTATCGGCTGCTATCCGCTCTATTGAGTCAATAAATACTTTAGCTTCTTGAACGCTAGCAGCACCTACGTCACTACTGTAGGCTAGATCAAAGCTACAATCTGAATTTGCTTGAGACACACACATTAGACGTTGCCCAAGGCTACATTCACTAGGCAGTAGAGTTGAGCTCTCTCCATCTAGAGTATTAGCGTCACCATCATTTATAGTACAGAGACAACTTGAGCAGCTACCCGAGCGACATTGATACAATACAGGTACGTCGTTCTCAAGAGCAGCATCAAGAATACTCGTATTAGGAGCAACGCTAAACTGCTTGGTAATACCATCAGAGAAGTTTAATGTTATTTGATAGTCAGTTACGACTGGATGTGATGAGCTTAATTGCGTAGAGATTTCATCATGCGTGTTGACAGCAACATCATGGTAGTCTGTATCTGAATCAATATTAAGATTGGGGGCTTGTTCATCCATGAGCATAGCGTGATTCCTTTCAATATGGTTCGCATTAACTCCATACTATGAAATATCCATCCCCTAACGCGCTCCATTTAGCACAGCACTTATCCCAAAAACGCAGTTATCCTTAAACTGAACCGCACTCTAAAAAATTTTAATTGTTTGAAACACTATCGATATATTAGAAATTGCTTAATCCTAGAATATAGTCAGCTCCATATAAAGAAGATACAGTGAAACTGGAATGAATTTTTTGTAGCCTCTGTCGGCGTAGGCACAGCAAGCTAGAAAAATTTGTACCAGTTTCACGTTGTCAGATAACGTATCCATTTTATTTAGTACCGACTATAGTCCAAACTCCAAATTATTAGGTAGCAAACCCCTCAATACTATGGTGTTCGAAATATCGTTAATATCTATACTTGCTATGGATTTATTTAAACCTAATGAGTCGAAAAAGCTCTATATGCTTTTATTTATATAGTGTAGAGAGCTAAGGTATAAAGTTTAATTTTCTCGGGTGACGACGTTAATGTCGGGGTTTGACCATTACTTTGGAGATGTTCTGAATACTAAATATAAAATATGGCACTATCATTGGTATCCGATGCATTATGCGTATCTAGACCCAGCGATGGGAGCCTATTTGATAGTGCCAGAAGGTATATGGAATATATTACGAGGCAGATTTGAGAACAGTATCTATATGTTGGGAAGGCTTAATATAGTCAATCCACAATAAAAGAGATACAACCCATATCATGAAATACCTTAGGCAGATTATTCTCCATCCAGCCTTGGCGTAGAAACTTAGCTTGAGCCCATTTCTTTTCAATGGGATTAAGATCAGGACTGTACGGTGGCAGCCACAAAATACGATGACCATGTCTGTTGAGTAGTTTTTGGATACGCTTATTTTTATGAAACCGAGCATTATCCATGACAATAACGCATTTGGTTTTAAGGCTTGGGATTAGTGTTCGTTTGCACCAGTTGTAGAATATGGTGCTGTTAATATTCTGCTCAAAGTAATCAAGCGCAAACAGCATTTTTTCATACAATGCCCCGATGACATTCGTACGCTTTTTTGCTTGCCAGTTGTAGCTATCTATACAGGGTGTACCTATCGGTGCATAGCCATGAGAGCGGATAGTCTCGTGCTCAAAGCCGCTTTCATCCATATAGACAATGGGATAGCCTTGCTGTTTAAAGTGATCAAGCCTACTCTGGAATATCGCTCTTTTGATCGGACAGGCTTTTGGATGTTCCAAGGTCTTTTTTTGACTGATACCAAGACGCTTTAAGGCAATCTCAATGCCTGATTTGCTACAATTTAAACGCTGTGCTCGCTCATACATGTAATCGTGGATATTGCGCAACGTCTTGAAGAAGTGCTTCATTTGGTATTTTACTGGGTGCTTTATCCCGAGATTGTTTGATTGTTGGGTTTTTCAACCAGCGTTGTAATGCCGTCTTGCTAACGTCATAGAAAGTACACGCTTCACGAATAGTCATGTCTTTGTTTTTGACGCTTTTGATCACTTGCGCCCGGAAGTCTGCAGAATAAGTCATCGTTATTAATATCTTTCTCTTAGTTTTAATAGTATTGTATCTTATTTATAAAAGACCGACTATATCATAGATAAGCGTAATTACAATAAGGATGATGATCCTATTGAGATTTATAGCATAATAAAAATATAAATAAAAAAATTCTCATATTTAACAAATGATAACAATATTTCTTGTTGAATCTGAATACCTAAATTTGGCTAGTTGACCAAGCTTTTACTCAAATGAATAGTTGGTATATTGGTTGGTATAAAAATTTTAGGGGCTGTCCTAGATAAGTAAAATTATTTAGGATAGCACTATGAGAAAAAGCAAACTAAGTTGGTATAAACAAAGCAGACTAATCGAGTTATTTGTTGCCGGTTCTACCGCCAGAACAGCAGCAAGCCTAGTTGGTGTTAATAAAACTACAGCCAGTTATTACTTTCATAGGCTACGACTACTTATTTACGAGAATAGCCAAGACCCTGGTCTATTTGAAGGCGAAATCGAAGTAGACGAATCATACTTTGGTGGAACTCGTAAAGGCAAGCGAGGGCGAGGTGCTGGTAGCAAAGTGCCCGTGTTTGGCCTACTAAAGCGTAATGGCAAGGTCTACGCTTGTATTATACCCAATGCTAAAGCAGATACTTTGATCCCCATCATAAGAGAAAAAGTGAAGCCTGATAGCATTGTTTATACTGACTCATTTAAAAGCTATAACGCATTAGATGTCAGTGAGTTTACTCATTATCGTATCAACCACTCTAAAACCTTTGTTAATGACAAGAATCATATTAACGGTATAGAGAACTTCTGGAACCAAGCTAAACGGCATCTACGTAAGTTTAACGGGGTCCCAAAAGAGCATTTTCACCTCTATTTAAAGGAATGTGAGTGGCGTTTTAATCACAGTGACCCAAAGTCGCAATTACTACAATTAAAACAATGGGTTAAACAGGGTTTGAGCTAATTATCTAGGACAGCCCCAAATTTTATTGATATATAAAACTATTCAATATCATACATTTAATTACTAAGTTAAGTTGATACTGGGCCCACCAAATTCAAACCCTTACAGTCATTGACTTGTAAGGGTTTTTTATTGCCTATGACTTAATGAAATCTAACAAAAAAGCCCAATGCTACTTTATATAGCACTGGGCTTGTCTGCATCTAACACCACTTCCAAAAATTAGAGTATAGTCAGCTGAATGTAAAATTGTTATGGATTTAAACGCGCTACTGGTATAAATTTTACTTGCGTGCTGCGTACACAGAGGCTGCGCAAAATTCATCCCAGTAGCGCTATGACATTTTTAGAGTGTATCGACTATAACGCGGAAAACTTGTGCAAGTACTACTCATAGTAGGCTTAGCAAGTTTGACAAAGTTAATCGTACTTTTTGGGTTTGGTATAATTTGCAAAGTTAAAAAGAAGTACGACGATAGTTACGATACTCAGGTAACCAAAAATTCGCTTTTAATCGGCGTTCTAGATTCTCCGCCGTAACTGGTAATGCAAGCTTATCTTTAACCGCTTGTAGAGCTACGGCATAAGCGATTTCTTTACTAATTTCTTGAATAAACCTAATTGGCGGTAGTATGGCACCGGGTGCCTTTTCGTACTGCACTGAGATATCTGCGAGGGCTTGGCTTGCCGCCATTAACATATTGTCGCTAATACCTGTCGCCCGTGCTGCTAAAACACCAAGACCGATACCAGGAAATATATAGCTGTTATTACATTGAGAGACCTCAAAAGACTGACCGTTAAAAGTGGTATTAGCAAATGGGCTACCTGTTGCGATAATGGCGCGACCATGGCTCCAATTCATCACCTCTTGCGGTGTGGCTTCGACACGCGAGGTAGGGTTTGAGAGCGGTAATACAATTGGGCTTTCAGTATTCGCGCATAAGGACTCAATCACCTCTTGAGTGAACAAACCTTTTTGGCCGCTAACACCAAATAATACCGTTATTTTTGCCTGTTTGACCACTTGTGCTAAACCCAGTTTTTGACTCTTGTCCCAATGTTCAATAGCGGACTGCTTTTGCACCAACGGCTCTTGGAATTTTTGTAGTTCTGTCATGCCATCAGTGAGCAAACCATAACGATCAACCATAAATACTTGGCTACGAGCCTGCTCTTCAGTCAATCCTTCGCGCTGCATTTGGCGAATGATATGCTCCGCAATACCGCAGCCCGCTGACCCTGCGCCTAAGAACGCTATTCTTTGTTGACTTAGCTTTTCACCTTTATTTAGGCACGCTGCAATCAAAGTACCGACCGATACTGCAGCAGTCCCTTGAATATCATCATTGAAGCAGCATAATTGGTCACGATATCTATTCAATAACGGCGTGGCATTTTCCTGGGCAAAATCTTCAAATTGTAATAACACCTCTGGCCAACGACGCTTAACGGCTTGAATGAATAAATCGACAAATTCATTATATTCATCGCCAGAGATGCGTGGATTCCTCCAGCCCATGTACATAGGATCATCAAGTAGCTGTTGATTATTGGTACCGACATCTAGCAAAATGGGCAGACAGTAAGCGGGGCTGATGCCTCCACAAGCCGTGTACAAAGCCAATTTACCAATGGGAATCCCCATACCGCCAATACCTTGGTCGCCTAAGCCCAATATACGTTCACCATCAGTGACTACGATTACCTTGACATTTTGTTTGGTGGCGTTCTGCAGCATATCATCGATTTTATGACGCTCAGGATATGAGACAAATAAACCCCGTTTACGGCGATAAATTTGCGAGAATTTTTCACACGCTTGACCAACCGTTGGCGTATAAATGAGCGGCATCACTTCCTCTATATGCTGCTCAAGTAAATGATGAAATAAGGTTTCATTGGTATCTTGTATATTGCGCAGATAAATATGTTTATCCATCGCATTGGTGAATGAGCGCATTTGGTGATAAGCCCGCAGAGACTGCTCCTCAATCGTTTCAATGTTGTGAGGCAATAGCCCTGTTAAATTAAAGCTATCACGTTCTTCTGATGAAAAAGCACTACCTTTATTCAGTAAAGGAGTCTCTAATAGAGCGGGTCCAGCAACGGGAATATATAAGGGACGCTTGTTTGGCATAATAAAATCTTCTTATTAAGGACGTATGAGTAAAAACGATGCTAATGCTGCATTATACATAGCATCCGCCCATACTTAACAATAGATAACAAATCATTTTGAGTGAGCATGGGTCTAAAGTTTATTACTTATACCTTTACCTTAAACTAATATCGCTTTCTCTCTGAAAGTGGATGAAAGGGGTCGATTAACGAGTCAATATTAATAAAGAAATAGATATAAACTTTAGTTCGAAAAGCAGTATTCTAATAACTTAACCCTGTCAAATATGGTTAATTGACTCAAGTAAACTGGTCTTCGATATAGTTAAAATAGTTTATTTGAGACATTACTTTCTATCGGCACCAATCATGATGACTAATAACTTGGCCGGATTTGCACTTTCATTAACCCACGCATGCCTTGTGCCATTTTGGACAACAATATCGCCAACTTTCAGATCTGTACTGTCATTATCTAACAATAGTTTAATTTCACCTTCTAATAGCACCACATAGTCGATAGTATTAGTAGAATGAAAGCCTGGTGGCTCTGATTCAAAGGCCTCAGCCAAACCTGGTAAACGCTCGGCGGTTTCCTTGATCATATCTTCTAAATTGACAGGTGCTAGTGACTCTGTATTAGAGATAGGAGGAAAAGTTATAATCATTGATGATGTTGCTGCAGGCTTAGGCAGTATAGAAGACTTATCCCAAGTTATTGTTTTAAAGGGCTCACCAACAGTAGTATTGGCAGAAGTTTGCCAAAACACTTCCACACTAAAACCTGGCTGATAAGTAAAATAATTCTCAACGTTAATGGGCGTGTTCAGAACGATATGAGATTTACTATTCTCATCATTGCCAGTGACCAATACTCTATAATCCGTCATAGTTTTGTCCTTAAGCTTTCGTTATTCAGTTAAATAGGTTAAAGCCTGTTGAATTATTCAATACCATGTTTCAGAAAATCTAATACCATACGGTTAAACTTATCAGCATACTCCCACTGTACCCAGTGGCCACAGCGATTAAACACGTGCAGTTCAGCTCGCGGCAAACCATTTAAGAGACGAATACCAAGATCCATAGCGACAAAGCGGTCGTCACGACCCCAGATGATCAAGGTTTCATTATTGACCTCATCTAAACGATGACCGACATCTGGAAACTGTTTGCGGTTGGCTTCACTACTTTTTACAAAGTTTTCTAGGTGATCTTCACGCGCCAGTATATTGTCTAGACGAGCTTGGAATAAACTCTCTGTTAGATGGCTGGTATCATAGACAAAGATATCCATCATCTCTTTGATGTTCTCTATAGTCGGCTCACGATACAGCTTGCTGATGCGTTTGATACCTTCAGCGGGCATGGGCGTAAACAAACTACCACCGCCCGTACCACCGCCCATCAATATCAGCTTATCGACATACTCAGGATAATCCATAGCAAAGACGACGGCACTATGAGCGCCCATAGAATTACCAATAATATGAATCTTACTTAGACCTAAACCATCAAACAAGCCTTTGAGAATTCGAGCATTGAGATGTGAGCGCGAGCCTTGATTGATAATACTGTCACTCTTACTCCAGCCGGGACAATCCATCAAAATCACTCTATAACCTGCTGCGGTCAGCGGCTCAATATTGCGATTAAAGTTTGCCCAGCCACTAGCGCCTGGGCCAGAGCCATGTAGCATGACCACCACTTCACCACCCCTTTCGGTATCGTTGTAGTGAATATTTAGATCGGTATCGCCTTCTTTTATGGTTATAAATTTACTGGTTTCTGCTTCAGTCCATTGCTGTGTCATATTCAAAATCCTTGGAATTAGAATTATATTTATATTATTAATTTAGTGACTTGAATTTTATCTCTTTAAACAGTTGCTTAAGATATTGATTTAAAAAAACTACTCAACACTCGTTAGTGTCAATGCACCATATCCTGCGATCCACTCTGGAACCGGACGATAGTAGCTGGATTTTTTTTGGTAATCACCAAAAGTCGCCATAGCTGCCGCAGCCGCTACCCAGTTTTTTACTTCGTGAGTAGATTTTCCCGCTTTTTCAGAGATCTCTTTATTAGTTATTTTATCCAGCTCATTGACCCGACCAGTAATTAACTGCTCTAAAAACCACTGATCCCATTCTGGATTCAGTGGATATAGCGAATTTTGATCAGCAACGAAGTGGCGCGCCGCATCGATGACGCGCTGTGTACGAGCTTGACGCTCATCCGCTGGGAGATTACGCCCACTACCCAGCATTCGATCTTTGACCAGCTCATTTGCGCTAACCAGCTCCGGCACTGGTGGTTGATGGGATAGACCACCTGACCCTATAATTAATACCCGCTTATTCAAGGTTGCCACATAGCGCCCTAGTGCTGCGCCCAATAACCGCGCACGCTTAAAAGAAGGCAGCGGTACCGCGACAGAATTGATAAATACTGGAATAACGGGCACTTTATCTATGCCGCCCAACAAAAACTCCAAAGGTTGCGCAAAGCCGTGGTCTACCTGCATTTTATAGGAGATAGCCACATCGATATCGGCATCCAAAACGTACTGTACAGCAGCTTCAGCAAGTTCAGCGGGCACTAATAAGTCGCCTTTTGCTGAGCCAAAATCACCAATAGCATAGGCGGCCGTACCGATACAAAAGGGTGGCATCACATCATAAAAAAAGCCATTGTAATGATCTGGTGAAAAAAGCAGTACCAGCTCTGGATCAAAGGCCTCAATCTCTTTACGTGCCTGAGCAATGACACCATTAATTTCGTCCAGAATAGGCTTATCAGGGTCTACCAAGCCTACTAAAGGCGTGTGCGATAAACATTGCAATAGTGCTGGCATGTTAAGCTATCTCGGTTTGATTAACGGCTGTCATTTTGTTTTACCGTTTTGCTAAAGTGTCGTTGATGAATGTAGTTTTTACGACAACCATCAAGTTTGTGTATTAAATACTAACGATATAATAAAGAGCTTGTCCCTAACCCCGTAGATTAGAGACAAGCTTTAATGCATTACATTAATAAAGATGGGCTTGGATTTAGAAACTATACTTGGCCATGATCTCAACTTCTTGACCTTTTTGTCTCCATGGTAGCGTGGTATCACTACGATCACGCCATTCAACCCCAATATCGAGATCAGGTAGGTAAGTATAAATAAGATTAGCACTTTTTATATCGATTGAAGTATCTGCTTCATTATCTACTTTGACCTCGCCGTAACGCATATTGCCACGCAGTTTTGGTGAAAAAACATAACGATAGCCCAAGCTAAAGCCTGTTTGTGATACAAGCTCACCGTTTTCAGCATCACAGCCTACCGTATTGCCAGGGTTTAGAGCGCCTGTCGTACAGAGTCCTGAGTAGACTCCCATACCCTCACCAGTATACACACTGCCGTGTAGTGAGCCTTTGCCTAGCGTTAGCTTAGTCGCTAATGACACCCCTAGCCCTAGCTCCGTATCCAAATCATCATTTATGCCAGTATTGGCATCACGGGCCGTTGCAGCTAGGGTATAACCAAAATTAGAGATATCATCACTATAACTGATTACCATATCAGGTAGATTAGCATCATCAGAGATAGGATCTTGCGCGGTAACACGCAGTCCTTTATTGGCATAGTGCAAAGTCAAATCTGGACGAACATAAAGTCCACTACCCGCTATGGTACCAAACCCTAGACCATAAAAATCTAGCTGCTCAGTTAAACGGGGTGCGACGGCAAAAAACTGTCCATTCCAAGTCTTACCTGCCGTGACCTTATCTACTTGCAGGTAAGCATGGCGCAGCCGCAGCTCAGGAGAGCCACTATCATAGCCGCTATAGTTTCCATAAAAATCGCCTTCGATAAAACCTGTTATCTTTTTATCATTGACCAGCGTCGTGGCTTTGAGATTAATTCTAGACTCGCGCGCACTACCTTCAAAATCAGAGTCTTTATCATCAGGTGAAATAAAAGTGCCTTCTGCTTTGACATAACCACCAATACTTAAAGTAGTATCGCCGTTAGTCACTATATCTATAGCTTGGGCATTGGTGCAGGCTACGACGGCGGCGAATACCAACGTCACTTTTTTTAGGTTATTCATGATCTCAATCTTCCCTATAGTTTGATTGTTAATTCCATTTAATGAACATTGTTAATTAAGCTAAGGCGAAAGAGGCTACTTAATATCTAACGGTATACCTACAATCGCCTTAATATTAATGATAAATTTATGACTTAAACAAAGTACTGTTTAACCTTTAGTAAGAGCGGCGGTATTGGTACTCTCACGCTTAGCAATGTTATTCGCTAATAGTATGGCAGCGACACCAGCAATAAGAATGACCGGAATACTGCTACCGATAACAAACGAAGAGCTTGAATTGTAGGAGAATATAACGCCCGCTAATAAAGGTCCTAAGAAAGAGCCAATACGTCCCATAGCAACAGCTACGCCCACTCCTGTACCACGCATACTTTTGCTATAAGCTCTAGCGGCTAACGCATACAATGCGGATTGACCACCCGTTATAAAGAATCCTGAGATACCCGATGCAAAGACTAACGCGGTTAGAGATTTTGAGAATGTTAGTGCCGTCAGTCCAATCAAAATACCAACATAAATCATAATAACGACTGATCTTAATTTGATGTTCGATAATAACCAACCCAAAATAAGTACCCCGCACACCCCTCCTAATTGGTAGGCTAACTGGATGTTCGTTGCACTCTTCATACTTAAACCATTGTTCTGCATAAGAACGGGTAGCCAGTTTAAGATAAAATATAAAACAATTAAGGTACCTAAGAAACTTAACCAAATTTGGATAGTGGTTGCCGTACGACCTTCACCAAATAAAATGAATTTGAAATCAGTATTTGCATTGAGGTCGTCTTTAGTCGCTTGTTTTTTGCTATAAGTTTCTTTTAATAAGAAGATAAGAATAGGAACGAGGGCAATCGGAGTCAATCCACCTAAGTAAAAAATGTTTTTCCACTCACCAACTCCCGTAAATCCTCCTGCAATTATGGCAGTGATACCAGCACCGAAAGGTACGCCTGCATACATGACACTGACAGCAGTAGCACTCCAACGTTCAGGAACCGATTCTGATGACATGGCAATGATTAGCGGTAGCGCGCCACCCATTCCTATGCCTGTTAAAAAGCGCACTATGACTAGTGAAGTAAAATCAGTAGTGAATGCCGTCATAAGCGACATAAAACCAAACAACGCCACACTAATGATCAAGATGTTTTTGCGGCCTATTTTATCTGAGAGACGACCTGCAACAATCGCACCTGGAAACATCCCTAGAGTGGCGGCACTAAAAATCCAACCAAGCTCACCTTTGGTTAGACCAAATTCTGACTGAACCGATGAAGCCACAACACCGATAGATTGGATGTCGAAACCCTCTAAAATAGCAATACAAAAACACATAAAGAGTGTCATATACATGGCTGACGGTTTTTTGGGTGCAGCATTGAGCACAGAGGTAGTCATAGACTCTTCCTTGAGTATAAAATTATTGTAAAATTTAGAATGAATGAATAGTAAAGTTAGAAGATACTTTGATTAACTTATTGACCGGCAGATAACCCCCCATCGCTTACTAAAATAGTACCTGTCACATATCTTGCCCCTTTTGCACTGGCTAAGGTGACATACAGATCAGTATGTTCTTCAGGAGAAGAGACACGCCCTAGTGGGATATGTTTGCCCATCGATTCCAAACGTGTGCGATCCTCATTCATGGATTTTTGACTCTGGTTTAAGCCATCCGTACCACCAATAGGGGTGTCCGTTGCACCAGGTGCGACACCGCAGACCCGTACATTTGGTGCAAAGTCTAGAGCTAACTGAGCCACCACACCACGCAAAGCATATTTAGAGGCAATATAAAGCGGGCCGCCGCCGCCAGGACGGAAGCAAGCGTTAGAGCCAGTAGTAATAAGGCAGCCGTGAGAGTCTTGCAGAGCGGCATAGCTGGCATGTCCTGCCATCAATACGGCACGCACATTGGTTGACATGATTTGCTCAAAGCCGTCTTCTAACTCTTGGGGCGACATCTTCTGTAGCTTCTTAAAAAAGTCCCAAACCCCAGCGTTGGCTATCATGACATCTAGCCCGCCCCACTTATCCGTTATAGTAGTAACGGCAAGCTCGTTAGTAGCATAGTCATTGACGTCCCCTACTACATAGCAGAAGTTTTCGTGACTCAAAAAGTCCTCAATCTGCTCAGACTTACGAACCACAGCAAGGACGCGTGCGCCCTCATCTAAAAACCTAGTCACTATTGCTTTACCAATGCCGCTGCCAGCACCGGTAACAATAACTCGTCTATCAAGTAGCATTTGCATATCGTTGCCTTAAGGTTGAATCAGAGATAGCCTAGAAACTACTCTCGCTACCTACATAAATACGTTTAAGTTTTTGGTCATCAATGTAGATTGCTGTAGAAGTATTAAACGTCCAGCTAAACGATAGTCGTCACCAACCTTGCGCCATATATCTTTACGTCGACCCATTAAGGTAGAGTCATCACGCTCAAACCGACTACGATATAAAGTAAATACCGTATGTACTTCAAACTCATCCGCTTTGTCGGTGTAAAAAACCTGTAGATTCGATATGGCGGTTACTTGACGAGTAGGAGGATCTTCTGTCCAGCACATACCACTATCATTACGCTTTAGACGCATCATGATCGACTCTTTATCTTCTTCAAATAAAGACACTCTAGCCGTCGTAATTTCTGGCGTACGATTCCTGCGCAGTATGTTCTCTCTGATAGGTGCCCAGTAGATTAAATCCTCTTCCAGATTGTCAGCCCATTCAGTCAGCAGTTCATGGTTCAATAGGTATACTTCATGATTAACTGCCTTTTGCACCTCAAAAAAAGTGGACAGATCTACGTGTTTACCTTTAGCTTCTAGCGCTAGCAATTCATCCCTTGTCATGGTAAGCTCCTTTTTGCATTTTTTGTTCTGCTAATGGAATATCAGCCCAAGTGTCGGCTTCCATAAATTCGCTATAGCGTTTAAAGAATAGTCGTTGGTTAGCATCTGTAAGTTGACCTTTAGTCACTGTCCCAGGCATATCAATAGGAACCGCTTGCCCTTTAGTTGGATCCATGCCATAAAAAAGCTTTTGATGCCGAGTCACGTAGCCTGCATTACTCAAAGTTGCCTGCTCCCAATTCTCACCATCATCCATCTCTAAGATGCCACTAGGCGAGAATGTACGCATAGCGCCCAAACGCCATTTGTCTTTTATCTCATCTGATGCTTCGCTAGGCACTAAGGTCCAGCTGTGTAGCTCAGTTTCTGTTGGACCTTTTGGTAAAAAGGTTCTAAAAGTCAGATAGCCCGGTAAAAACGCAAAGTTAGGGAAAATCAAGCCAGATGCCACAGAACCTAGTAGCTTGCCACGAACCTCACCGAGGCGCTTACTGATTTCGACTTCGCGAGCTCTCAGATACTTAACGATATCTTTATCACCCATAGTCGCCGCATTACCGAAGTTATTGGCTAATGAAAATTCCCAACCATGACCATTGACGCTAGCTTGATAAGAGTTTTCATTACTGACTACAATGCCGCCAGCTTCTTTAAGCGTAGCCTCTGCTGCTCCTAAGTGCGTCCATAAAGCATGATAAATATCCCCGACAAAGTTATCAGCTGGATATTTCCAGTTGCACTTTAGTAATGAGCGTGTGGTACCTGGGATAAACTCAGTGCCCTTATCATCAACATCCAAAATCGCATCGAGATACCAGCGAAAATTGCCTAAATAATCGCCCAAAGAAGGCGCTTCCTCATCAAAGGTTGCAAACACTAAGCCTTTGTAGGTTTCTACTCGTGCTCTATGGAGTCCCCAATCTTCTTTTTTGAAGCCTTCGGTTTGATCGTATAGCTCATTGGCTGGCATGCCATTGAGTGCGCCATCTAAACCAAAAGCCCAACCATGATAGTTACAGACAAATGAGCGAATCTTACCTTCGCCAGCAAAACACACTTTATTACCACGATGCGGACAAGCATTTAGCATGACATTGATGCTTTTATCTTTTGCTCTAGCGACGATTACTGCATCTTCACCAATGTAAGTGGTGATAAAGTCGCCAAAGGACTTGACCTGTGATTCGTGCGCGACAAAATGCCAACAGCGTGCAAAAATCTGCTTTAACTCTTGTTGATAGATGGCATCATCCCAAAAAATGCGTCTGTCTATTAAGCCATTTTCGTGATCAACCAGTGACCGTATATTCATTGACATCGTTGTTTCTCCATTATAAAAAAGTGGGTTGTTTTAGGTTAAAAAGAATGAAAGTAAATACTTGCCTTTCTTTCTTTGGCGTGCATTTGGTCTATCAATTCTGACCAGTTAGCTAGTAAGGCGCGTTGATTTAGATAGCCCTTATCAGTGATTTCGTTTTTCTCAATAGAGGGCTGCTCAGGTATGATGGCGAACCGACCTATTCTTTTGCTATTGCTGTAATATATTTCGTTATAGTCACTTAATAGATTGATTACCTGTTCGACTATCTCATTAACACTTTGCAAATGTGCCGCATGCTGCTGTGTTTTATCGAGATTATATAGTTTGGCCAAGCGCTCAATATTAGGAACAATTAATAAGCCGATTTCAGACTGATTGTGTCCAGTTATGACTGCATCTAAAAAGTAAGGTTTTAGTGCTGTCACTACCGCTACTCTAATGGCATTCACATTAACCCAAGTACCAGAGAGCAACTTAAAGTTCTCAGAAGTCCTACCATCGAACACCAGTCCTTCAGATGGGTTATCTGGATTAATCAATCTGCCCGCGTCGCCCATTGAATAAAATCCATCTTCATCGAAAGCTTCAGCAGTCGCTTTTTCATTATGCCAATAACCTGGGGTCACGTTAGGGCCACGTACAGCAAGCGCTTGCTTATCTTGTACTGGAGTTAGCTTAATCTCAGTGCCAGGCATAGGAACGCCAATATTGGTCGATAAATCTGAATCAAAATTTAAACAAGTCGCAAAAGGCGCTGTCTCTGTAGAGCCCCAGCCCGCTAAGAGTTTTGGACTGCTACCTATGAGCTCCATAGACAGCTCGGATAGTCTGTTTCTGGTTTTTTCAGGTAACGCGGCTGCAGCGATAAAAATAACTTTTGCCGAAGAGAAGAATATACGTGCTTGACGATGGTTGTCTTCAAATTCTGCTAACAGGGCTTCAATACCAGCGGGGACGTTAAAGTGAATATTAGGTTCGATCATGCATAAGTTTTCAATGGTTCGACCGATATGTCCAGGTACTGGTTTACCATCGTCAATCGTTATCGTCCCCCCGTTGAATAGGGCTATATTGACGCAGACATTACCGCCAAAGGTATGACTCCAAGGTAGCCAACTCACCAAGCTTGGCGTCATTTCCTTTAAAAATGGCCACATCTTATAAAGTGCAAATTGATTGCTATACATCATTCTGTGAGTATTGATTACGCCTTTTGGATTGCCTGTGGAGCCTGAGGTCATCATGACTTTCGCAATCGTATCTTGAGTCACTTGACTTCTTCTTTCTGCGACTTCTGCTTCTGTTATCTGCGCCAAGCTACGGACTGCTGGAATCTCATCCATATCCGAGTTAAAAGCAATACAAGGGATATCATAATTTGCGAGGACTGATTTGGCTGCATTTTTGAAGATATTGGTATTACTGAAATGAATAACACCAGGCTTCACCGTCTCAATAATACTATTAAGGCGCTCAAAGGTATTACCGTACAAGGCATAGGCTATGGAGACTGGCGTCACTGGCACACCGATCGTCATAGCGGCAAAGGCGACCAAAGCATGATTAATAGAGTTTGGCGCTATGATCATTAAAGGCTTATCTGCTGAAATATCAAGAGAACCTAAATGGGTTGCAATGTTTTTGACTTTGGCTGCAAACTCTTTATAAGATATCTCCGACCAGCCATCGGCTGCTCTCTCACGCATACACACGGTATTTGGAGAGCGCTGCGCCCAATAATCAATGCAATCTAACATGGTATAATTGTCTAAATTAAGCGGCTCTTTATTACGAAATATAACTTCACCCCGAGCATTTTCTTCAGCGATGACCTCGTGGGATCCAAGCTTTACTTTTGAGTCAGTTTTGAACGTAAATTCAATCATTTTGACTATCCTTCCTTGGTGTATATCTACTTGAGTTTTCTTTTAGCTTTTAAATGATAATTACTACTTTTTCATCATGAAGCTAAACCCATTTATATTTATCTGATTTAATTTGCTGTTATACTTTTGGCCACTCAGCTAACTCAGCGTTAAGCTCAGACTTTACCGTCTCAAATTGCGCCACTAATGAATCAACAACTTCGGCTACGCTCTCAACGCACTCAGTGGCACTCACACCATGGCCTGCCCCCCAAGTATCCTTCCAAGCTTTACTTTCACCATGAATATCAGAAAAATCAATTTCTGTGCTGCCCTTAGCTGACTTAAGATCAAAGCCAGATTTTTCTAAACTGGCTTTAAGCCAATTTGCCATGACACCAGAGACGACATCTGAAGTCACAATATCTGACATTTTTGAATCAACCAACATATTGCGATAATCATCAGTGACTAAACTCTCCGGACAGCTGATAAAACGCGTACCCATATAAGCAAAGTCGGCACCAAGCGCGAGCAAAGCAGCAATTGATTTGGCACTCTGTATTGCGCCACCAACGATGATAGGCCCATCATAAAAGCGGCGAACTTCTTCTACAAAAGCAAAAGCAGAATACTTACCAGTATGTCCACCCGCTCCAGAACATACCAAGATAAGGCCATCAACGCCTGCTGCGACTGCTTTTTCTGCTTGCTCTGCATTGATGACATCGGCAAAAACTTTGCCACCAAACGCATGAACCCTCTCAAGCACGCGCTTAGGGCTACCAAGCGCTGTCACGACAAACTTAGGCTTATAACGCTCAACTAAGGCCAGCTCTTCTTCAAAGCGGTCATAGCTCTTGTGCACGATCATGTTCATCGCCCACATACCTTCATACTCTGTGCCATGAAGCTCAGCCGCTATTTGGTCTAACCATTCTTCTAATATGTCAATCGTGCGGGCATTAGGCGCAGGAAAACACCCTATAATTCCCGCTTTAGCTGCAGCAATGGTTATATCAGGTCCCGATATAAGAAACATTGGAGCAACGATCACTGGCAATCTCATGCGCTCATACAGTGTAGATACAATATCTCTATTGGCCATGTCTACTACCCCTTGGCTTTATTGATTAAGTCTAAAGCCACATCAACGATCATATCTTCTTGACCACCGATCAGCTTACGCTTGCCCACTTCAACCAATATTTCGCGCACATCAATATCGTATTGTTTAGACGCTTTTTCAGCGTGACGTAAGAAACTAGAATAAACACCAGCATAGCCAAGTGTTAGCGTCTCACGATCCACTCGAACGGGGCGGTCTTGTAATGGTCTTACTAGATTTTCGGCAGCATCCATGAGCTTGTACAAATCACAATTAGTCTCCCACCCTAAGCGGTTACTGGCAGCAATAAAGACTTCTAGGGGTGCGTTTCCTGCGCCTGCGCCCATACCTGTCAAAGAAGCATCAACCCGAGTGACGCCGTTTTCGACCGCAACGATACTGTTAGCCACACCTAGACTTAAATTGTGATGCGCATGAATACCAAGCTCAGTACTATCGTTTAACGTATCTTTTAAAGCTTTGACGCGATCTGCGATATCATTCATATTCATAGCACCGCCACTGTCTACGACATAGACGCAACCCGCACCATACGATTCCATCAGCTTCGCCTGTTCAGCGAGTTTGCTAGGCGATACCATATGCGACATCATCAAAAATCCTATGGTATCCATGCCCATCTCTTTGGCAGATTCAATATGCTGCTTGGAGACGTCAGCTTCGGTGCAGTGAGTGGCAACACGAACCGAGCGCACGCCCAAATCATAAGCTCTCTTTAAATCTTTAACAGAACCAATACCTGGTAATAATAGAGTGGTCAAAACAGCTTTATCTAATACGTCTGCGACGGCTTCCAGCCATTCCCAATCGGTATGAGCGCCAAATCCGTAGTTAAAGCTACTGCCGCTTAAACCATCTCCATGAGCGACTTCGATAGCGTCAACGCCAGCATCTTCTAGCGCTTTGGCAATATCACGGACATGGTCAATACCGTACTGATGACGTATGGCATGCATACCGTCGCGAAGGGTGACGTCTTGGATGTAAAGTTTTTGATTAGTCATGATTATTCTCCACCTTGTCTGGCTACTGCGATCTTTTCAGCGGTTTTGAGCGCTGCTGAGGTCATGATGTCTAAATTACCAGCATAAGATGGCAAGTAATGCGCCGCACCTTCTACCTCAAGAAATACTGAGGTTTTCAGCCCCGTCAATGTGCCAATATCTGGAATGTGCAGGGGCTTTTGTTCGGTATAACGCTCAAACTGTACTTCTTGCTTCAAGCGATAACCAGGTACATAGCTTTGTACTTCCTTTACCATCTCAGCAACGCTGGCTCTGATATCATCCTCATTGGCGTCTTCAGAAAAGGTAAGTACCGTATCGCGCATGATCATCGGTGGTTCAGCAGGATTCAATACGATGATGGCTTTACCTTTTTTGGCGCCGCCTACTTGCTCAATGGCTTTTGAGGTGGTCTCAGTGAACTCATCAATATTGGCACGTGTACCTGGCCCTGCCGACTTAGAGGAGATAGAGGCGATGATTTCTGCATAATGTACAGGCGCTACGCGTGATACGGCATGCACTATCGGAATAGTGGCTTGACCACCACAAGTCACCATGTTGACATTAGGCTGATCGATATTGCTCTCGCCATTGACCGCAGGGACGATAAAGGGACCGATGGCGGCTGGCGTCAAATCAACGATGACTTTGCCTGCTTCTTTACATATATTTGAATGAGTGGCGTGCGCATAGGCTGAAGTGGCATCAAAAACAATAGCGATCTCATTCCACTCAGGCATAGCAACTAAGCCTTCGATACCTTCATGAGTTGTCCCTACTCCCATACGTTTGGCACGAGCCAAACCATCAGAATTAGGATCAACGCCAACCATGGCGACTACCTCAAGCTCTTGCGAGGTTTTTAGGATTTTGATCATCAAATCGGTTCCGATATTTCCTGAACCTATGATTGCGACTTTAGCTTTAGTAGACATGGTACTGGCTTCCTTTTTAATTAATTGACGTCCTATTCGAGGTACTATTCGGTTTGTTATGCAATAAAACTCACTGAGACACTATTTAGGCCGTCTATACTAGCGGTAAATTGATCACCTGATTTCACCGCTACCATAGGGCCCAGCGCACCAGAGAGTACAACGTCACCTGCTTTGAGCGGTTGACCATTTTCGATCATCCTGTTAGCCAACCACAGTGTTGCTAATAACGGGTTACCTAGACAAGCTCGTCCTTCACCTTGGGAGACGATTTCATCGTTATTTGATAATTGCATTTTGCAGTTTTCTAAGTCCAGCTGACTGAGTGCGACAGGAGTAGTACCCATAATGATCCCACCATAAGAAGCATTATCAGCAATCGTGTCAAACAGACTAATGTCCCAATTTGCCACCCGGCTATCGACAATCTCTAAAGCCGCAACAGCATAGTCAACAGCATTTATCACATCGATAATCGTCAAATGATCAGCGTCCAAATCCGACTTCAGGACAAAAGCTATTTCAGCTTCAACTTTAGGCTGCAAAAACTGAGCGACAGATATCTGCGCCCCCGAGCAGTAGCAAGTATCGGCATAGACCATGCCGTAGTCGGGTTGATCGACACCTAATTGTGCTTGTACCGCAGTCGATGTCAGACCAATCTTACGCCCAATAGTGACTCGGCCTTGCTCAATCCAACGGTGATGGTTTTCTTGCTGAATGTTATAGGCCAAAGAGATGTCACTGGCGTCAACTTGGTGACGTAATGGTGCTATTGCGCCTTTTTTATAAGCATCAAAAAGTGTGGTGGCTAATTCTGAAATCTTATTGTGATCGTTCATAATCTGAGCTCTCATGTGCGTAATGTGTCTAGAAGTTATTTACGTGGAGGACGTTGAAATTTGTGTCCCCAAGCTGAATTGGTGTGATGAACTTTGACATGCCATGTATCATCATCAACCTCTATAGCACCCCAACCAAACTCAACATCAAAACCAGACGGACTCATGGTATAAAAAGACAACATCTCATCATTAGAATGTCGACCGAGCGTAAAGGAGAAGTGTGTCCCTGCTTTTTCTGCGGCATCCATAGCGCGACCAACGTCATCGACGTCATCGACTTGCAACATGATATGGGCAACTTTTGCTGGGATAGGTACAGGCGCTAGCGCCAAAGAGTGATGGCGTCCATTACAACGCAAAAAGGTGATACTCAAAGGTTTACCAGGTACGATCTCGGTATTGATATAGTCTGATACTTTGAACCCCAGCAGCTGGGTATAAAAATCTTCTTGCGCAGTATGGTCTTTACTAATAAGGACAATATGACCGAGCCCCTGCTCACCAGTAATAAAGCGAAAACCTTTAGGACTAACAAAAGGTTTATTAGTCAATTGCAAGGAGCCAAAAAATGCTTCGCAGCGGGTGCCATCAGGATCATTAAAGACGATAAGCTCTTTGACTTGACGAGATTTCGCCAACTCATCTGAACCCAACTCAAACGCAACATTTTGGTCAGTCAAACGAGCTTTTAAGCTTTCTAAATCTTGCTTGTCACTAACTTCCCAACCGACATAATCAAGGCTGTCGTGATCTGAGTTTTTGAGTTTGATACGCCAAGCGTAAGAATCGATTCGCAGTGACATATCGCCGTTATCATGATCATCTATACTGACGCCTAATATGTTATTAGCGTAATCCTGCCAAGCTGCTTTATCAGCTATTGAAAAGCCCAGATAGCCTAATGCTTTTATCTCTGACATTTTAAAAATCCTTTTTTTAAAGTTTAATCCTTGAGCCCTACCGTTAGCCGCGCATCAGCTTTCGTAGGGGCAGCTCTGGATCAGCTAACTGTAATGGATCAACATGAATATCATTCTTTATCATGCGCATGGCAGCACGAACCGCATTCGGATTATTAACGCTAACAGCACCAATAACACGATTGTCAACCACACTAAAATATACGGGCCAATCGCCTTCGAGTCTGGTAACCAAATGCTCTTTAGTAGGCAAAATCTTGCCAGCCATCTCTATATGCAAATCGCCTTGATCTGACCAAAACCAATCAACAGGCGTCTCTGGCAGCTCTTTATTGAGAATAGCCGCCGCAGCGCGCTCCCCTTGATGTTGAGCGGATTGCCAATGCTCATGACGAATCGTTGAGCCATCAGCTTGAGCGACTGCCGCCACATCTCCAGCAGCATAGATACCCGAAAATTGGGTAGCTTGATTTTCATCGACCTGAATGCCGCCGGTGGCTTGATTAAGTATTTTGGATTGAATCGCCTCAGAAAAATAAGGCGTCTTTGGCGTCATGCCGACACCCATAACAATGGCATCAACCTCAATTGAGGAGTCATTCTCAAATAAAATAGAGACTTTGCCATCTGCTTGTTCTGCAAATTTTTTGATACGGCAATTAGTGACTAGTTCCACCCCTTGGGCGCAGGTATTGGCGACAATTTTTTCACAAAGCGCCTGCGGTAGTAGGTGAGCCATAGGTAGCTCTACTGCATCTAGCCAGTGCACAAAAAAGCCAGATTTAGACAAAGATGCCGTTGTCTCAGCGCCAATAAAACCGCCACCGATCACAGCAACACGGGCATCAGGTGTTAGTCTCTGACGTAAGTTAAGAGCATCCTCATAATTACGTAGTACCAATACTTGAGACAAATCAGCCCCTTCTATAGGTAAACGTCGAGCTTCTCCGCCCGTAGCCAATACTATGACGTCAGCCGTTAATTGCTTGCCCGACTCTAAGGTAACAGTGCGTGAAGTAGGATCTACATCACGAGCACCATCACCGTAGTGAGCTTCTATATTAAGCTCAGTAAGCTCATCATCACTGATCAAAGCGATATCTTTATGCGTAGTATCTAATTCTAATAATATCTGCTTAGATAATGGCGGTCTCTCATAGGCACCGTGCTGGTCTTTGTCAACCAATACAAGACTACCCAAAAACCCCTCATTACGTAGTTTTCTGATACAGCTAATACCAGCTGCACTAGCCCCTACGACAATGACCGACTCAACCTGACTCATCTCTCAACCCCAACGTATATCTCACCGTCTTTGATCTCAACATCGTAGACATTGACCGCTTTTATTGCAGGTGGATTATCAGGTACACCTGTTTTTAGACAAAATACAGACATGTGCAGTGGACACTCAACGGTATCGCCCTCTACAAAGCCATCACAAAAAGAGGCCTGAGCATGAGTACAAGTGTCATCTATAGCATAGACTTCACCACTTTCACCGCGAATAACTGCAATAGGAGGATCAAACTGATCAAGCTTTATCGCTTCGCCAATATCTAAATCTTCTAATTTGCCAACATGAAACATAACAGCCTCGCTTTATTCTGCCGAAAAGTGATTGATGACCAATTGCAGGAACTCTTTTGGTCGTTCAGCCATCACCCAATGCCCACAATTGGCTAAGACATGCAAATCTGCATTAGGCATCGAACGACCCAACTTAAAGCCCATTTCTGTCGGCACGACTTTATCTTCACGGCCGTGAATAACGATAGCGGGATGGTTGATTTTGGCGACCACGTGCTCAGGCATGCCCGAGAGTTGGGTTTCCCCCTCTTCATTTGGCTGTACCAATAACTTGCGCAGACCTTCTTGCGCGCCAGGAATGAGGCTGGTTTGATAACGTTCTTCCACCAACTCATCAGTGATGGTATCTGGGTTATACGGGAAATGTGACATGGCTTGACGCATGTTCTCGCGTGATGGCGTGTAGTCCCACCCCGAGCGTAGACCTGGTGTCATAAAGAATTTGTCACACGGAGTGCCCATCAAACAGAGCTTAGAGAATCTCTCAGGAAAGCGTGCAGCCGTTGCGAGAGTCAACGAACCACCAAATGAATTACCAATGACGTGTGTTTTCTCAATACCTAAAGCATCCAAAAAGGCCAGTAAATGCTTGCCCCAGTGTTTAATATCATAACTAAAGTTAGGATCTCTTTCGGTATGACCAAAACCAGCCAAATCAGGTGCTATCACACGAAAATGTTTGGCCAGTTCAGGAATAATCTTACGCCAGTTGGTATAAGCTGAAACACCTGGACCTGAACCATGCAGTAGCAACAGCGGCTCTCCTTCGCCCATTTCTAAGTAGTTTGTTTGCAATCCAAAAGCTTCGACGGTTTTGCCTTTGCCAGAATCAGTTACTTGCATATTAAATCTTCCTTGATAACAGTTTTCACGAGATAGTTATTTATCACTTGCAATTACAATAATAAAAAAAAGCTCTCATGTCAATACGCTACCGTATGTTAATTATGAAGAAATACTATCTACTGTTGTTTCATAAAAAAATATTAGTACATCACTATTTAGCAGAAGCTTATGTACATTGACTTTAAAAGCCTTAAAAACAGTAGGGCTTAGGAGTAAACATCATCTAATGAATTTATTTCATCCCATACTAAAATAATAGTTTTTATTTTTACCATACTCATGGGTATGCTTTTAGCACTATGCCTAACCGTATGGAGAGGCGAAAACTAAAGGCAGAAATGTTATTTATTCTCATTTAATACTATGAAGTGTTGGTTGTTGGACACTAAATAAAACTAGAGAAAGAGGAGAAAGAAGGTTTATTAGAATAAGACTTAGATTGATTAAAATGATAAAATATGGCAAATCTGATGCGGCTTGCTGGCTTTATATACGTATGATCATGTGCTATTACAAACGCTATAGTAAAGTCAGACTATTGATACTTCGTAAGCATCATTCGCAATGATTAGAACCTGTCAAACATACTAAAATAACTTTTATAAGAGTGAGTCATTTATGATTGACTCTTTTTTAATACATAGAGGTCCTAACAGCATGGATTTAACAAAAAAGAATCCAAGTCAACCCAACAAACTCACTGCTCAAGACTGGTTAGATATCGCTGAGTCTGAACTGGCCAAATCTGGTATCTCTGCAGTTAGAGTTGAGCCGCTTGCCAAAAAGCTAAAAGTCACCAAAGGAAGTTTTTACTGGCATTTTAGTAGTCGAAAAGAGCTGTTTGAAAAACTATTATCAAACTGGCGCACTCGCTCAACAGTTGCCATTATCGAGCGTTTAAGTGATATAGAGTTAACGCCAAAAGAACGACTAAGAAAACTCTTCTTAATTCCGTATAAACGTCATAGCAAAACTAATGCTGCAGCGCTAGAGCTAGCCATTCGCAATTGGTCACAAAACGATAAAGCGGTGCAAGAAATTCTGAATGAAGTTGATAGTCATCGCCTCACTTTTATTGCGATGATTTTTGAAAACTTGGGTTACGAAAAAGAACAGGCAGAAATAAGAGCATCACGGTTTTATTACACCATGCAAGGTATATCCGTAGTCAATGTGCACAAAGAAGAAGCCCATATTGAACAGATATTTGAGACGTTGTTATGATATTGCTTTTATGAATAGAGTCATTAGCAATGATGTCATCTATTTAAGCCACCATCGCATAATGGCAATTTAGTTAAGTTTCATTAGAATATCTAGTAATCATTATGCGACGGTTGTTATCTCTATTTCATAACATTTTTGTATAGCCCAAATTTAACGCGGAATCTGACGAAGGGTAAGGATTTGCTCACTACGACCAAAAGGTCCGTGTACATCATGTAAGACTGCGCTGGTTATACCAATACCGTCATTACCGTACTGTTGTACTGCTTCAATACCCAACCAACTTCCTT
This sequence comes from Psychrobacter sp. H8-1, assembly GCF_904846575.1. Classification (NCBI taxonomy): domain Bacteria; kingdom Pseudomonadati; phylum Pseudomonadota; class Gammaproteobacteria; order Moraxellales; family Moraxellaceae; genus Psychrobacter; species Psychrobacter sp. H8-1. The sequence goes on along the minus strand of NZ_CAJHBG010000001.1, from coordinate 1,155,999 downwards.
TAGGCACTCGATGCATGTGAATTTGTAAATCAGTATTAGGGAATATCCATTGCAAATCATCAAGCTCTAACCCGAGCCTCGGTACGATACCATTGGCAAGATCGACCATACCTAGCAGATGGACTAAGTCAGTCGTTGGCTCCCCTTCTACCATCTGGATATTGTTAGTAACCCATACCATACCTTTACCCGCACGCCGCTCTGAATTAGCAACCAAATGCACGCTTTTGACAAACCCACCAGGCCAGCCTTTCATCCCCTCCCAAACTGACAGCTCGTCAGGATGATAAGTGGCATAATCATCTTCCAAGCCTGCAATTATGCTGGTATCTTGTGTTATTAATCGCCAAGCGCGCGCAATAATAGAATCTCGACCGCCACTACTCATTACCGATTCAATTAATTCAATGGTTTTGCCAGGACGTATACAGCGAGTGGTAATCGTAAACTCATCGAGCGGTATGAGCCCTAAAATATCTAGGCTAATACGTCCTATGCGCATATTTTCTTGCGGTGAAAATTGGCTTAATTCAGCAACCATCACCCCAGTCGCTGGCGCCATATGCTGCTCATGTGGGTTCCATGCACCTTGAGCATGCTGAGTGGGCTTATAATGGGCAACACTGATATTATCTGTTTGCTGCTCGCGTTTGATACAACTGTAATACGCTGCCATGATTATCTCCTGTCCTTGCTTTTTAGTAAGCTGAGTTAAATAAATCTGAATATAGTAGCAGATATAATGATGTTGCACCCTAATCCACAAAATAACCTTCGTAGTAAACACCTTGTCTAGATAATGCCGATGTAGTTGATTCAATTTAATATGAGCTCAAAGCAGCTCGGATGTATATGTGACACTTAAGCAGGTGGCAAACCCATATAGGCTTTTTGTAATAGGTCTTCTAGCTCGTCGTAATGATATTTACGAGGGTTATAATAAGGACTGTCACACACAATCCTTGCTACTTCCGCTGGACCTGTTTCGGGCAAACCAATATCTTTTAGTGCTAATTCAATACCTAAAGACTCGTTTAAACGGTAGATTGCTATACCAACTTCTTCACGGCTACTGACACCCAAAGCTTCTACTAGTCTATCCATGGCTTCACTATCAGCATGGCGATTGTAATGGACTGAATATGCAAGCGTAATGGCATGAGCCTGCGCATGCGGTAAGTTGAAAGTTCCCCCTAAGGTATGACAGATTTTGTGGTGAATGGCCATACCAACTGAGCCAAGACAAACGCCAGCCAGCCATGCACCATAAGTTGCTTTTTGACGGGCTGAGATATTCGTAAGGTCTTTGACAATTACAGGTAAGGCAGACTTGAGCGCTTTGATAGATTCAATAGCCATTAAGCTGACGATGGGGTTTTTGTCCTTAGCATAAAGTGCTTCTACCGCATGCGCCATGGCATTCATACCTGAGCACGCTGAGATTTGGGCAGGCAAGGTTAGGTTTAGTTCTGGATCATAAATCACCACCTTAGGGAGCACATGACTGTCTCTCCCCGTGGTCTTTAGATTGTTTTCTGTCAGACCATAAATGGTTGTCATCTCACTACCAGCGTAGGTAGTCGGTATGGCAATAATGGGCAGCTGCGTCTTCAGCGCTATCGCTTTGGCAAGACCTATCGTAGAGCCACCGCCCAAAGCCAGACAGCAATCAATGTCATGGTCTTGGGCAAATCCTACTGCCTTGTCTGCCACTGCTATTGGTACATGCATGACGGCGTGCGGGTACACGCCTGCACAGATTCCTTGTAATTGTTTTGCCAGTTTATGACCCACCTCTTTTTGACCAGGCGTCGTAATGACCAATACTTTATGATAACCCTGATGCAGTAAGATATCTTTGGCTTCAGCTGACTTCCCTACACCAAAATGAACGTCAATGGGCAGGGCTTTATAATGAAAGAGTTGCATAAGATCATCCTTAATCCTTAGGGTCTATTGAATTCAATATTAAAAGACTTAGTGAGTGCAGTGTTTATTCATATTTGCTCACGTTTATAAACAAAGCCTTCTTCTTCATAAACCTGGTACGTGACTTCTAACAAGGTTTTCAATAGCGCTGACTTGTCAAAATGTCTGACGTTCATAATCACAGGCGATGTTAGAAGTCCTTGCTCGAGTGGTAGATAGCCAATTTCTTGACCGCGTAGATTTTGCAGTGATTTGGGCACGATGGTCATACCCTCGCCTGCCGCCACCAGACCCAATGCCACATGCATTTCACTCACCTCAAAATAGCAACTGGGTTTTAGGTTATTTGCTTCGAACAATCCTAATATATAATCAATAAAACTGGGGCGCGGCGTCTTCGGATAGAGTAATAAATTCTCATTTATCAGATCCGCAATATCAACGCTAGTGCGCCCTTCTTGAATGATAGGATGGTTGATGGGTACAGCCACCACTAAAGTCTCTTCTCTTAATAATATACGTCTGACAGAGGCATCTTCAAATAACAATCTGCCAAAGCCCACATCGATATCTCCACTGGTCAACGCCTGTGTTTGCTGCCATGAGTTAAGCTCATGCAGCTTAATCTGCACGGTGGGATAAGCTTGGCGAAAGCGAGAGATTATCTTTGGTAGTGTGCCATACAAAATTGAGGCAACAAAGCCTATCGATAAGGAGCTATCAAAGTTGCCCTTGCGCATGGTCATGGCTCGTAAATGATCAGACTTTTGCAATATTTGTAGGGCATGATCATAAAAGAAACTACCTGCCTCAGTTACTTTAAGAGGACGCTGATTACGATCAATTAAAGTGACGCCCAACTCTTCTTCTAGCTGTTTGATTTGTCGACTAAGCGGCGGCTGTGAGATATATAAACGCTCCGCCGCTTTATTGAAGCTTTTTTCCTCCACTACCGCTACAAAATAACGTAAATGCCTAAGTTCCATTGGCTACCTCTTGTTTTAATGAACGACTTGCTATTTCGAATATTTTCAACTAAAACTTTTATCGGTAAGTTATATAGTCAATTGATAATAAAACTGTTATAGATGTAGACACGCTACTGGTATAAATTTTACTTGCGTGCTGCGTACCCAGAGGCTGCGCAACTGTACTTCAAAAGACAGCATCCCAGTAGCGCTATATTATTTTTAAAGTATATTAACTATAGCCACAGTATACCCAAAAGGTATCAATATTTGTTAAAACAAGTCTTAGACAAGCTTAACCACAACGCCTATAGTGATATAAAGAATGCAGAATTACTTATTAGCGCTTAAGGGCTTAAGGATAGATATGATTCGTTCAATTAATACCTTGCTGGTACCGATACCAACTATTCGAGAGCATAAGCTTGCTTGTACAGTCATGAGAGAGCAAGTACTGGTATTGGTGCATATCCAGACCGAAGATGGCTATGAAGGTTGGGGCGAAGCGACTACCATCGGTGGTCTAAGCTATGCTGAAGAAAGCCCTCATAGCATCAAAACCAATATTGATACCTACTTTACGCCGCTGTTATTAACAGAGCAGCCAGCTACTTCTGCCAAAGCCATGCAGCTACTAAACCTACATGTCAGTGGCAACCGCTTTGCAAAGTGCGCGATTGAAACCGCCCTACTCGATATCGAAGGCAAACGCTTAGGTCTACCTGTTAGTAAGCTAATCGGTGGGCGCGTCCGTGATCGTATCGAAGTGGCATGGACACTTGCCAGTGGTGATACTGCAACCGATATCGCTGAAGCCAAGCAGATGGTCGCACAGAAGAAACACCGCATCTTTAAGCTAAAAATCGGTAGCAATCCTATTCTTGATGACGTCAAACACGTATTGGCAATCAAACAAGCCATGCCTGATTGCCGCATTACCGTCGATGTCAATCAAGCATGGACAGAGCTTGAAGCCATGAAAGGGATTAGCTTACTCCAGGATGGCGGTGTTGATCTAATAGAACAACCTGTATCAATGCGTAATAAAGCAGCACTCAAACGCTTAAAAGAGCACTTTGAAGTGGCTATCATGGCGGATGAAATCGTCCAAGATCCTCAGAACGCTTTTGCCTTAGCAGCCGATCACTGTGCTGATGTTTTTGCCGTAAAGATTAATCAAGCTGGCGGACTAAAAGCGGCTTGTCTCATCGGTCAAATGGCACAGCTAGCAGGTATTGAGCTCTATGGCGGCACGATGCTTGAAGGCCCTATTGGCACAGCCGCATCAGCGCATGTGTTTTCTACTTACCCTAGCCTAGGCTTTGATACAGAGCTTTTTGGCCCACTATTACTAACCGATGATGTGCTGGCGCAACCACTTGATTATCATGATTTTGGTCTAACGGTGCCTACAGGCGCTGGACTGGGTATCGAAGTCGATAAGGACAAGGTCTATCACTATGCTGAGCACAGTGATGCAGCCCTACCCAAGCTTTCTGAATCAGAGAAATATACTGCTAAGTCTTAATTGCAATAACTATCATCAAATGATGTTTATGTGATCAAATTTATTCACCAATCATTAATAAGGAAGTCACCATGTTATACCACGTCAGAATGGATGTTTTAATCCCAACAGATATGGATGCTGATAAAGTTAATGAGCTCAAAGCCACCGAAAAAGCCCTCTCACAAAAGCTGCAAGAGCAAGGTAAGTGGCGTCATATTTGGCGTTTGGCTGGCGAGTACTCTAATTTCAGTATCTTTGATGTCGAAAGCAATGAAGAGCTACACGATATTATGATGTCGCTACCGCTTTATCCTTATATGAAGGTCGAAGTGACGCCTTTATTACGTCATCCTTCATCTATCCGTGATGACGACAGCTAACACAGTTATCCATACAGTAAAAACATTGAGTAAGGCTACTCAATTAAATACCTTTTAAATAGTCCTCAACAAGGAGAGAGACATGGAACACAAGCAAATTGAAGCATTGGCCGAAAAGTTTGTTAAAGGCAAAATCGACTATCCTGAGCAAGTCAATCCACGCGTGCAAGAGATTACTCTACGTATCGTCACTGACTTGATGAAAACCATCAATGACCTACATATCACTGCTGATGAATACTGGAGCGGTGTGGAATACATTGGTGACTTAGGCAAAGAAGCAGGTCTGCTATGTAGTGGTCAACTAATTTAGGACACCTGATAAGAGGCTTTTGTTAAAATAGCGTCTCTCTGTTTCTAATGGTGTTAAGTAATTGTTGAAAGTATGGGGTCTCACAGTTTGATAATAGCCCCAGATATAGTCAGTGATAGCACTCTTAGCCTCAAAGATATCTTCATAACCACCCTTTGGCATCCATTCCGTTTTAAAGCTTCTAAAGAAGCGTTCAGTTGGCGCGTTGTCCCAGCAATTACCCTTTCTGCTCATGCTTTGAATCATGCCGTCACAACTAGCCACGGATTCAGCAAATGCCTTGCTAGTGTAATGCGTGCCTTGATCCGAGTGAAACAGCACCCTACTGGGTCTAAGTCTCGTCTGATATGCCATCTGTAGTGCTTTAGCAGTCAGCATACTGTCAGGAGAGTCTGATACGGCAAAGCCCACGACACGACGGGCAAACAGATCTAACACCACAGCTAGATAACACCAGCCGCTCTTGATACGGATATAGGGTCACATCTCCCGTCCAGACTTGGTTAGGCATGCTTGGACTAAAATTGCGCTTTAGGATATTGTCGTGGGTTTTATGCATCTGATCAGCATGCTTATACTTGTGTGTCTTTTCCTGAGAGCTTTTAAGGTGCATACTCTTCATAAGACTACCTGCTAGGTAACGTGTCAGCCTGATGTTATGCTCATTCCATAAGATAGCGACAATAGTGCGAGCACCAGCCGATTGCTTGGAGTCATTGAATATCTGACGTATTAATGCTTTGAGTTTGACACGTTCTATATCAATAGGCTTAGTCTTAATACCATAGTAGTAGCTGCTTCTAACGACACCAAACAGGTGGCATAGCTTACGCTTGCTCAGTCGTTTGTCTTGCTCTGCAAGCTTGCTGATCAGCGATAGACGTTCAGGCTGTCCAAGGCTAGCAGAGCCGAAGCCTTTTTTAGAATGTCGCGCTCCATAGTGAGTCGTTTAACTTGTTTACGTAGCTCTTGTAGTTCTCTTTGCTCATCGGTGAGGGCTAAACCTGCAGCTGGTGCAACCCCTTGCTGCTCTTTTTTATACTTGCGTACCCAGTTATCTAGGGTTGATGCACCAATTCCTAAAGACTCTGCCACTTCTGCTACTTTGCGCTTATGATCAACGACTAAGCTGATAGCTTCTAATTTGAATTCTCGGGTATATTCTCTGCGGTTGCTAGTCATACTATGTTCCTTCTTTTGGGTTAGTATAACCTCTTAAGCGTGGTCCGATTTAATTATGCCACTACAGCCGTTAGAGGAATGGGATGAAGACACTGATCTGCAAAAGTTTTTTAATACTGAGCGCCTGAATACTGAATTGAGTGAGCGCCGAAGTAATTTTGATGAGCTCAAAAGACAAAACCCTGATGCACGGATAAAACCTGAAGGCTTTTTTTCTGCTATTGGTGAATCGCCTTCTTTTAGAAAAGCGGCAGCTTTAACAAGAAAAGTTGCGAAAACCAAAGCGACGGTGTTATTGCAAGGAGAAACAGGAGTAGGCAAAGAAGTATTTGCGCAAGCGCTGCATGAAGCCAGCGACCGTAATGAGAACCCATTTATCGCCATCAACTGTGCCAGTATCCCTACAGATCTGGTAGAGTCTGAGCTGTTTGGTGTTGAAAAAGGAGCCTTCACGGGTGCCCTGCAATCTCGAAAAGGCAAGATAGAAGCAGCACACTCAGGTACTTTGTTTTTAGATGAGGTAGTTGAGCTTTCTCCGCGAGCGCAAGCCTCTCTTTTAAGAGTTTTACAAGAAGGTGTACTCAATCGTGTGGGCAGCTACACAGAAATTTCGGTCGATGTTCGAGTCATAGTGGCCACAAATGAAGATTTACAAACTGCTGTCACAGAAGGGAAGTTTCGCCAAGACTTATATTATCGCCTGAGCACGTTCCCTATCCACATTCCACCATTAAGAGAACGTAAACAAGACATCCTATTGCTGGCTAAGTTTTTTTTGCAAAAGTATGCCGCAATGTATCAAAAAAGCATTAAAGGCTTCACGGATGAAGCTCGTGAGTATCTTAATTTGCATACATGGCCTGGTAATGTTCGTGAAATTCAAAATATCATTGAGCGCGCCGTTATCCTTAATGAGGACCATAACCTCATTGATGCCGCTGACTTAATGCTGTCTAATATTCAAGAAAGACATAGCCAAAGTGGTCAGAAACTAAAAATATCAGCGACCAGTGGCAATCTGCATGCTGCTGATGACAACAACGTGAACCAAGCCCTCGAAACTTTATTTCATGAAGGTTTTGATCTAGAAAAGTTTAACGATAAGCTGATTCACGCCGCCTTAAATCAATGTGATGGCAACATCTCTAAAGCCGCGCGCTTGCTGAATATTAGCCGAGCGAAGCTTGACTATAGACTTAGTAAATCAGGCCTAGATTCTTCACGCTAGGCCTGATTTACTATTGAGGGTATATAAGGATCTACTCGAAATAAAGCGAGTTCAGCTAAAATATTTGTAAAAAATCTGTTGTTAATCATTTATCCCTTTTATAAAAATAGTGGTGTAATGAACAAAATTGGATTTCTAAGGGAGCATATTAAAAACTAAAAAACCATGACGACCTTATTATAGGCCATCATGGTTTTCTTAAATCACTAGCAAAACTAACTATGCGTGGATTTGACTACCCCTTAAACTGGATACGGACGTTGCTGAGTCTGTACCGACACCCACTGATAAGTGGTGAACTCATCAAAAGTGATATGGCGACCGAAACGGCCCACACCTGAGGCCTTTTCGCCACCAAAGGCAATGCGCGGCTCATCATTGACACTCTGGTCATTGATATGAACCATGCCCGTCTTCCAGCCAGCGGCAAACTTCTGCGCACGGGCGATATCAGCAGAGTGCACTGCGCCGCTCAAGCCTGCACTGGTGTCATTGGCCAGACGCAGAGCATCTTCATCACCTGTATGCGAGATTAAGGTGGCGACAGGACCGAACATTTCTGTACGGGCAGAATAGACATCATTAGTGCCTTTTAAGACATATGGATGGACGAGAGCGCCTTCGCGTTTGCCTTCAAGTAGCATTTCCGCACCCTCTTCGATTGCCCGCTTGACAGCTTCTTCAACACGCTTCGCTTCATGCTCGTCGATTAGAGGTCCGACCAGTACATCCGCTTGTGAAGGATCACCTACTTTTAGGCCTTTAGTATATTTGACAAACTTTTCTGCAAACTCATCAAAGACAGATTCATGAACGATGATGCGGTTCACTGACATACAAATCTGACCACTGTGCAAGAAGCGACCAAAGACCGCTGAACGCGCGGCATAATCAACATCGGCATCTTCTAGTACGACAAACGCATTGTTACCACCAAGCTCTAAGATGGAGCGTTTGATTTCACGACCTGCCATTTCTCCTATGCGCTGTCCGACTTCCGTAGAGCCTGTAAAGGAGATAATATTGGGAATTGGATGTGTATAGAGGGCATCACCAATCTCAGATGTCTTGGGTACAACAACTGATAGCGCACCCGCTGGCAATCCTGCTTCTTCAAATATTTTGGCCAGTAAGATACCACCGGTAATCGGTGTGGTAGAGGCAGGTTTTAGCAATACCGTGTTGCCACTGGCTAAGGCTGTTACGACTGAGCGCATGGCTAGGAACATTGGGAAGTTAAAAGGACCAATGACGGTCACTACTCCAGCAGGTTTACGAATGATGTGGTTTATTTTATTGGGGATGGCTGAGCGCGCAACGGTAGTTTCCAATAAAAACGGATATTCTGCTGCGACTTTAATCACGCCAATACAGGCATCGACTTCGACATTGGCTTTTATCACGGTAGAGCCAGACTCACGTACCAGTAAATCAATGAGCTCTGCACGGCGATTTATCATTACTTGCGCTGCTTGCTCAATAATTTGGCTCATGGCATAAGGGTTGGTCTCACGCCACTGTTGTTGTGCTTTTTCAAGCGCCTCATAAGACTCATTGAGATCGTCTAAACTGGCGGCTTTGAAGGTTGCAATCTCTTCGCCGGTGAAGGGGTTGCTGGTTACGATTTCGTGGCTGGACGTCCCATCACGCCATTCACCATTGATGTAGTTATGATGTAGATTGTTGTAGTTAGACATGTAAATTCCTTTTTTAAATGACTACAGAAACTGCTCTTATTTACTTAATATGGAAAACTTATCATTTTCACCCTTTAAGCATAATAGCAGGGATTTTGTCAGTAGTACTAGAGCGTGTCCTAGATGCTTAACGACGGGTTTATATTAACTTTTGATTCACATATGATTAAAATAGGCCAAGTCAAAGGCCATCATAGACTCACTTCCTGCTTGAGCCATTGCTATATTTGACTGCATACGAGGTAAAATATGATCGATAAAATAATCTGCCAATTTCAATTTATTAGCATAAAACACTTCATCCTTGCCTTGGCAGGTCTCCACAATCATCGCATACATATAAGCAAAACAAAGATAACCGACAGCGTGTAAGTAATTCACGGCACAGCCATTCACTTCATCTTTACGCTCATTGATGTTCATTAATAACGTTTTGGTCAAACATTCAATATCATTGGCAGCATTCACTGTGGCCTGTTTGATGCCATGCTCGGCTTGCATGTTTGCAATATAACCGCGTATTTCAGCTAAAAAATCAAAAAGCATTGCGCCACTATCTCTGGCCACTTTTCGCCCTAGTAAATCTAATGCCTGAATGCCGTTAGCGCCTTCATAAATCTGTGCAATTCGAGCGTCGCGCACAATCTGCTCCATGCCCCACTCACGAATATAACCATGACCGCCAAATACTTGCTGGCAGTCAACCGTTGCTTCGAAGCCTTTATCACTCAAAAAGGCTTTAGTGATCGGTGTCAATAAAGCAACACGATTATTTGCAGTTTCGACGATTTGCTTGTCATTACTATATTTTGCAATATCCAACTGTTTGGCAACATACATCGCAAAGCAACGAGAGACTTCGGCATGGGATTTTGCATTGAGCAGCATCCGACGTACATCTGCATGGTGTATTAAAGCATCTGCTGGCTTATCAGGGTTTTTTATACCAGAGTCACTACGAGACTGCAATCGATCATTAGCATAGGCGACTGCGTTTTGATAAGCCAACTCTGTGACACTAATTCCTTGAACCCCAATAGCAAGACGTTCGTAGTTCATGATAATGAACATAGAGGCAAGCCCCGTGTTTTCCTCACCCACCATCCAACCCTTGGCCTTGTCAAAATTTAAGACACAAGTGGCTGAGCCTTTGACGCCCATTTTATGCTCGACAGAACCGACAGAGGCAGCGTTGCGCTCACCACTCTGATAGTCACCATTGTCGTCTTTTTCAACCAAGTATTTCGGCACAATAAATAAAGAAGTACCCTTAGAACCAGCAGGTGCGCCTGGCGTTTTCGCTAATACCAAATGGATAATATTTTCGGTCAAGTCATGGTCGCCGGCGGTAATAAAGATTTTACTTCCCGTAATATCGTAGCTTCCATCCTTATTAGGAACCGCTTTGGTTTTGATAAGTCCTAAATCCGTGCCCGCATGTGCTTCAGTCAAGCACATAGTGCCTGCCCATTCACCTGAGTATATTTTTTCCAGATAAATATTTTTTAGTTCTTCAGAAGCTGATTCTAATAAACACAGGCCTGCACCTAAGGCAAGATTGGGATAAAGCGCAAAAGCTTGATTGGCACTAAACATCATCTCTTCTTGAAACATAGATACCATCTTAGGAAAGCCTTGCCCGCCATATTCTGACGTTGCACCTAAGCCAATCCAGCCTGCATCTTTATACTGTTCATAAGCTTGTTTGAACCCTGTTGGCGTCGTTACTTTGCCATAGCCTTGTGAATCATGCGAAAAGCCAACACCTTCTTCATCACCACTACGATTCAATGGTAGAAGCACGTTTTTAGTGAATTTCGCTAACTCCTCAAGCACCATACTTACAGTATCCATGTCAATGTGACTCAGGCTTTCATTCGCTTGCCAAAATGATGGTGCCTCAAAAACTTCGGTAAGTAAAAATTGCATTTCTTGTAAAGGAGCGTTGTAGTTACGCATAAAACTTCCTTCTCTTAGAGGATAAAATGAAATAACGGACTTTAACGTCTATATGAATAACTTTTAAACCTTACAAAAATCACTGGCTTCTTTTACTTTTTTATATATTGCATCAGCATCGGCACCATCTCGACTCACTGAATCAAGATATTTTTGGGTACCTTGCTTTAATGGTCCCGACCAAGCAGGGTCATTTAGTGGATCAGGAATATCAACGATAGTACTGCCAGCCTCTTTAGCATCTTGGAGTGCTTCTATATCCATTTTACTAATCACATCACCTACCATTTTAGAAAAAACCATACCCGAGTTATCATCCAGTACTTTTTTCAAGTCATCAGGTAGTGAATCATACTTTGCTTGGTTCATATTCATAACAAAGCTTGATGAATACAAGGGAATATTGGTGTGATTATCAATGAGTTCGTTTACACGAAATATTGGCACACCATCCCATGGCAAGCTCAGTCCATCGATGACGCCACGCTGTAGAGAAGTGTAAATATCGTTCGCAGGTAATCCTACAGGTGCTGCGCCCATAATTTCTATGATGTCACCAGCTACGGCAGATGGGCGGCGGATACGCAAGCCTTTCATATCTTCAGGTGTGGCGATTAACTTAGTGCTATGTAGCACACCCGGACCCAGACCATATAGAGCTAAGACGTGAGAGTCTTCATATTCACTAGAGATAGTACCGTTATCATATAATGTCTGCATAAGACAGCTCATCTGCGAAGCTGAGTTTGACATACCAGGTAATTCAGCAATTTGTGATATTGGAAAACGACCACTGGTATAACCTTGCAGCTGTATACCAATGTCTACCCTACCATTCACTGCTGCATCATAAGTCTCAGACGCTTTACTTAGTGTGGAACTAGGAAAGTTTTCGATTTTAATACGGCCATTCGACTCTTCTTCTATTTTTTTAGCCCAAGGTTCAAATGCTTGAGTATTCATTGCTGATGGAGCAGGCATAAAGTGCGACATACGTAATACAACCACTTCATCAGAATCAGAACCTTTAGTTTTTGAACCACTATCACAAGCCGTTAGGCTCATTGGAAAAATAAAAGACAATGCAAATATGGGAAGCAGTTTTCGAAAGTTAAATTTGGTCTTGGGACTAAAGCTATTGTTAGACATAATCAAATCCTTTTGATTGAACGGTTGAGAGTGATATCGCCTTCTTGAATCACACATTTACTGACTCAGAGAGCTTCTCTTATTAATAAATTTATTCAGCTCATTAGTAATAGTAGGTTATAAAGAAACTTTATAACTAAAAATGATATTATAAATAAAATACCTCAAAAAACCTCTTATTTAGGGATATGATAAGTCCTAACATCATTACTTGTCAAATAATTAAATCAAGAAGATTGATAATATTTCAACTATACTTCTATTTTTTAGTACAAGCTATTACTTACAAACTTGATTGTTTGTGAATGCTATTGAAGTAAATTTTATGGTGGTGTGTCAAAAAGTATGCTGATTAAAACTTGAACAATTTTTGAAGCCTTTAAAGCCCTATAGAATCAGAGAACTTAGCATAGATTTCTTATTGACTTCTATCGCTAGCATACTTTTTAGAACACCACCAATTTTATTAATAAAATGGAATGTAGGGAGCGCGTATAATTTTACAGAAGGTATCTTTTGCGCTAGTGAATTTAGAGGGAGGCACCACTTTAAGCTTGGGTATTAAAGTCAAATATAAAGGTAGGTTTGTTTCTGCAGATAAATATCATTCAAATGGCTAACCATATACAAGCTTAGCCATTTTTAACCCATTTAGAAGCTCATCGATTGAATTGATGACACGTCCTAGTACTCATCTAGATCATTTGCTAACACCACTTCCCCATTATAAAGCGCTTTTATCTCTGAATAAGCCGTTTCAATAGGGGCGCCATAATGTAAAACATGGGTTAAGACCAGTAAGTTGGGCTTAGCTTTGTTGGCTATTTTGGCCAGTTCGCTGGTCAAAGTATGGGATGAATGGTGATAAGCTTGCCAATCAGGCGTTAAAGCTTTCCAACCTTTCTCACTGATGACTTCATGAATTAAGATATCCACACCTTTTGCTTTTTCGGTTAGGGTCTCACTGTAAGTCGTATCGCCTGAAAAAACTATCGTCTTATCAGGGGTCGTTATTTTATAACCATAGGCAGGTTCTATATCACCATGATTAACGCTAAAGGCTTCTACTGTGACATTGTTGTTATCAAAAACAATACCGTCTTTGGGAATTTCATTCACTGCAACTTTATACATGGTTGGGTCACTGACAGGCTGATTACCACCAGTACGTAGGTCTATATCTAGTTTCTGCATCTCATAATAGCCATTGGTCATATCTTGCAGACCCTTTGGTCCGTATGCATTTAATCGATTCTCACGCCTCCACCAGTAGGTAGCAGCTAACTCTGAATAATCCATAGTATGATCGCTATGTAGGTGTGACAAGAAAACATGCTTGATCATGGGGGGATTTAATTCAGGCGCATTCATTGTTTTCCACGCTTGAATGGCACGTTGCACTGTCCCATGGCCTGCATCGAACAAATATGCTTCATTGTCATAAATAATAGCGAGTCCCGAACCAGCTCGTTCAGCATTGGGTACAGGCGTACCCGTCCCGAGCATAATGACTCGAGTTTCAGCTTGTGCCAGGCTTGCTGAGAACGTAAAGATAACGAAAAGCGAGATCCATTTCATAATTTTGTTCATAATATATTCCCTTTTTAATTTGTCATACCTTTAAGCATCCTCTTTGAGATTCGCTATCAATCGTTGGACAGTGGCTTTTAGCATTAGCACATTCTCAGCTGGTATCCCTGCCAACATTTTATTCTCAAACTCCATCGATTTTACCTTACATCTTTCATAGATTTCCTGCCCTTCTGACGTCAGTCCAATAAGGAGAATACGTCCATGATTAGGATCATCACATTTGCTTATCCACCCCTTCTCTTCCATCGTTTTAATGATTTGATTAGAGGCTTGAGGACTGATAAACGAACGTGAAGCCAATTTAGCATTTGCCATCTCACCATGTAGGTGTAGATTTGATAGCATGGTAAACTGGGGTAAGCTCACTCCCATTTCTGATAGTGCTTCGCTAAGCTGTTGATGAATAAGCTTATCTAGTTTTCCTATACTATAACTCACGGTTGGGGCATTGCTGATAAGCTTATCTAGTGCTATGTTTTTCAATTTATTTTCCTTGCTTGGCAATGTTAAATACTCTGGTGACGCATGTTAGGCTATTTGGCTAAAAACCTCAATTTATCTACTTCTTGTCCGTATAACGCATTGAGTTCTTGCTTTCTATTGTTGCGTAATTTTCGTTGATTGAGCGTTCCCTTATCTGTTTTCTCACCTTCAACAACACTGGCTTGATTTTCCATCAGATAGATACGGGCGATCCTTTTTGAACTCGCGTCACACCCATCGTTAATCTTGTTCATAAAGTCGCTAAACCATGTTTGTACTTTATCGTGTTCTAGCACCTCTTTTAGCTCGGCATCGCTCAGCCCTGTTAGCTTCCGAGCGGCTTTTTCTTTAATAAATACCAAAGCACCGATTTCGCTTTTTCCTTCACCAGTCAATACTGCGTCTTCAATCAAATCAAGGCCTTGCATTACTATGCGGCCTCTTAACTCCCCAACATTGACAAAAGTACCTGTCATTAATTTAAAGTCTTCAGCAATACGGCCGTCATATACCAGACCCTCTAAAGGATCGTCAGGGTTATAAAAAACTAGCCCATCCCCTGTACAGTAAAAACCTTCTTCATCAAAGCTAGCAGAAATATTGGGGTCAGTAGAGTCATGTCGCCAATACCCTGACATAACATGTGGCCCTCTAATACGTAACTCTAGTTTGTCCTGTACAGGAACAAGTTTGATCTCAACGCCAGGAGCAGGAAAACCAACAAAACTGGCAGTAGCATTCGATGGGCCTGTTGTAAAAGTACAAGATGGTGAGGTTTCAGTCATGCCCAGCCCTGCCATAATGCGAATTTTTTCGCCGCAGTGTTGGTAGCTGATGTCACAAAGTTGTTGCCAAAGCTCTGGCGACAATCCTGCTCCACCAAAAAAGTATAAGTCAATGTTTTTGAAGAAGTTATCTCGCAATACCTTATCTTCTTCCAAAGCATTGGCAAGCATAGCCCAGCCTATTGGTACGTTGAAGTATTTGCTTGGAGAAATCTCTTTAAGATTACGAATTGTCTCATCAAATTTACCTACGACAGGACGGCCATCATCAATATAAAAATTCCCACCATTATATAAGGCAACGCCAAGGTTGTGACTACCTCCAAAAGTATGATGCCAGCTCAACCAATCAATCAGCACAAGCGGCTCTTCTTCTGTTAAGCGTAGCGTTTGCTTAAGCATTTGTTGGTTACTACACAGCATACGATGGGTAGTCGGTACCACCTTAGGATCGCCTGTCGAACCTGAAGTAAACAGGAATTTTACAATACTATCGGCGTTGATCTGATGATGTTTTTGCTCAACTTCCTCAGTTGCATTCGTCATCACAAAGTCGTTGAAATGAAGGCATGATTCGCCATCAAGGTCTCCTGTTGAGGTGATGATAGGTTTATCTAGCTGACCACACGCCTTGAGCTGACGCAAAAAACCTTTGCCATCACCAGCATAAAACAGCGCTGGTGTGAGTTTATCAATTACGTATTGCAGCTTATCAGGCGTTTTGGCGAGTAATGAATAAGCAGGTGCAATCAAAGTGAAAGGAGCGCCAGCAAGCATGGCACCAAACATCAGCAAGAATACTTCCAGTGAGTTTTCAGACAATATCATCAGTGGATTTTCTGCTGAAAGGTCGTATTCAAGCAATGCTTGAGCGATGTTTCGAGTCTTTTGTAGTACTTCACTGTAGGTGATTTCTATCCAGTCGCCGCGTTCACCCGTTTCGGTATTGAGCTCACGTTGGGCGATAAGTATTCTGTCAGGATATTTTTCAGCATACTCATATAGCTTATCGAATAGACACTCTGGATAGTCCTGCAGTTCCTCAACAGCGTTAATATAAATAATATCGCCTTCTTGTGCGCTTTTATAGTGAACTGAAACTTCGTGACTACCAACAGAAACCGCTCTTTCTGGGTAGCTATGATAGGTAAATTGGGCCATGAAGTACTCCATTAGTCTTGATTAATTTCTTCCTTGTTTTTTACTGAGTCATCTCGGATATGTATTTTGGCGTATGCTCTTCAGTGTATTCACTGAATCAAAGCTACTAGAGTTGATGTAACAGATTCCGCTTTCGATGCAGATGGTAAAACTTATATCCTTTACCATTTTTGACTAAAGACTATGAAAGCAGCCCGAATCCTATCGAGTTGACTTTCGTAATAGCCTTGTCGCCACCTATTTGTCGTTTTAAGAAACAACTGTGGCTGAAAGGTTTTCAATATATGGCTTCATCTCTGGGGAAATACCATTAAGCCAGTTCAGGCTAATAGGTACGTAACGAATGTTGGAATTCCTTTTCCAGAATGGAGCTAAAGTTAGTCGAGCTTATTTCTCTGCTATTTCTTGAGTTTAAAAAATATTGAGATCCCTCTATCAAAAAGGGACCTCAGGATATAAAGATTGGGATGAGTTATATGCTTTTTCTCATAAAACAGAAGGTGTAAAAATTTTAACGCTTATAGGTTTGTAATCCTGGTTTGATGCTTTTTTCGTCAAGGAACTGACGCATACCTTCAGCACGACCATTTTCTGGATCACGCATGAGACACTGATCAAGCTTAGCGTAGAGATAGTCTTCGTTTTGATCCCAAGTAAGCTCTCGGCAGCGCTTAAAACCATTTTTTGCATAGCGTAGAACCACTGGGTTTTTCTCTAAAAGAACTTTTGCAACTTTCTCTACTTCAGCTTTCAGCTCATCAAGTGGCACACTCTTATTTACCAAACCCATTTGTTCCGCTTTTTTACCTTTAAATGGTTCGCCCGTCATAATGTAATATAAAGACTCGCGGTGACCCACAGTGTCTGCCATCGCTTTGCTAACGAGGTTGCCTGGAGGGATACCCCAGTTGATTTCTGATAGACCAAAGGTTGCTTCATCGGCACAATAAGCTAGATCACAAGCGACTAGTGGCGAAAAAGCACCACCGAAACACCAACCGTTTACCATAGCAATGGTCGGCTTATTGTACATACGTAAAAGCTGCCACTGCCATCTACAAGCGTCTCTACGCGCTTTCTCTTGAGCAATTTCAGGTTGCCCATCTGTCTCACGGAAATACTCTTTGAGATCCATACCTGCAGTCCAAGCACTACCTTCGCCTGTAATAACGACCACACCTGCATCTGGATCTTGCTCTAGAGTCTCTAACACCTCTATCATTTCTCGGTTAAGCGTTGGACTCATGCTGTTGCGCTGATCCGGACGATTTAGTGTCACCCAAGCAATGTTTTCGTTTACTTCTACTTTGACGGTTGTCCAGCGATTTTCATAATCTGACATAGTGTGCTCCTTTGTTCGTTTGATTACTTTCCTTGGTAGGTTTAAGTAAGATTACCCCCACTATCAACATCTATCATCAAGTAATTAATTGTATGAGTTAAAAAATCAATTATGTATGACGGGCTATTGATGTTTAACTCATATTATCAACAAACTTTATAACTTGCAAAGACTTTTCTGAGAACTATAGGATATTTATATTATTAATCATTCACTCTTAAAGTATAGATCACGGATAATAAACATCAACCGCTCCTAAGATACAGCTGTTTCTATATATTTTCTATTCAAACACAATGAACCCACCCCCAAAGCAACTTGATAAATTAAGAATATATAAAATAAAGCTAATTGATAAAAATGGTCCTGTCATAGATTGGATGAATGCTTAAGTAAACGTAGTATTAACGTGTAACGACTAAGACTGCATATATCAAAAAGTAAAACCACTAAATACCCATAAGTCAAGGAATTTTAAAATCGCTACAAGGCGACCGACCGCAGATAGTACACTGAGTACATCTAGGGCGGTTAACACCGTAGCGGTTTAAAAGTACTCTGACTATACGTCACATATATTCACTGATCTATCTCACTCATACTTATATGCACAAAAAAAGCCATGTCATCACAACATGGCTCTCATTAAACAACACCAGCAATCAACCCTACGCCCCAAGCAGTCCTAATGAAATCACCGGGAAAGCCAATAGGATAGCAAGCCTAACAAAGTCAGAGACAATAAAGGGCGCCACCCCCTTAAACATATCTGACAGCTTGATATGCGGTGCCACCGCCTTAATCACAAAGATATTCATCCCCATCGGCGGCGTAATCAGTCCAAGCTCTACCGTAAGTACCGCAATGATACCAAACCAGATCGGATCAAAGCCCAATGCTAGGATGATGGGGAACACCACCGGAATGGTGATCACCAGCATCGCCAAGGCGTCCATAAACAGACCGAGCAAGAAGTACATCAGCAAGATAGCAAGCAGAACGATCATCGGACTGACGGCCAGTCCTCCAATCCAGGTGGCTAACGAATAAGACAGACGCGAGACTGAGATGAAATATCCTAAGGCTTCTGCACCCAGTAGCATAAAGAACACCACGGCAGACAGTGCTAAGGTTTCAATCAGTGACTGTTTCAATCCTTTTAGGCGCATGCCTTTGGCGGCGGCATAAGCCCATGAGGCAAAGGCGCCGACTGCTGCGCCTTCGGTTGGGGTAAACAAACCAAAGAAGATACCGGCAATGATGACGACGAAGATAAAGCCAAAGGGGATGAGTCCGGTTAGGGACAGCAGTTTGTCTTTCCAGGGTGTCTTCTCGCCGCGCGGGGCGAGATGCGGTTTCCAGCGTACCATGATCATGACGGTCAATGAGTACATGACCATGCCAAGGATGCCTGGTAGGAAGCCGGCGATGAACATGTCACCGACTGACTGTTCGGTTAGGATGGCGTAGACCAGTAAGGCGATGCTGGGCGGAATCATGATGCCAAGGGTGCCACCAGCGGCTAAGATGCCACAGGCAAAGCCGGGTTGGTAGCCGTATTTCTCCATTTGCGGTAAGGCGACACGGGTCATGGTTGAGGCGGTGGCAAGGGAGGAGCCTGAGATGGAGGCAAAGATGCCTGAGGAGCCAATGCCTGCAATACCTAGGCTGCCTCTGACGCCACCAAAGATGGTGCGGGTGGATTCAAAGAGTTTGCCTGCCATGCCTGAGTGGGTGGCAAAGACGCCCATTAAGATGAATAGTGGGATGGCACTGAAGTCATACTTTGCTAAGACGTCGACTGGGAGGTCTTTGAGCATTTGTAGGGCCCCGTCTGGGGAGGTGACGGCGCCAAAGCCGACGAGGCCAACGCCGAGCATGGCAAGGGCGACGGGTACTCTGACGACGACCAGTATGATCATGACGATTAAGCCGATGGCTCCGATAATTTCTGGGCTCATGCGCCTGCCTCCTCGGCGTCAAAGAATTCGCCTGTTTTAAAGATGTTGATGGATTCGATCAATGAGCGGATGGCTAGTAGTAGGCTGAGTACTGCGCTGAGCACGTAGATGGGCATCATGGAGATTCTAAGGTCTTGGGTGACTTTGCCAAATTCTATGGCGTCTAGGGCGCTTTCATATAGTCCCCAGGTGAAGACGAGTCCGATAAGGAAGAAGCCCATCATGAAGACGCCCATCATGTAGCCTTTGATGGCTTTGGACATTTTTTGGGTGAAGACGTCGACGATGATTTGTGAGCGTTCAACAAAAGCGGCAAAGGCGGCCAGTAGGGCGAAGAGCATGAAGTAGGAGACGATCTCGACGCTGCCTTTGACGGTGAAGCCCATTTCTCCGCCGGTGAGTTTGAAGATGTAGCGGGCGCCGACGTCAAGGATGGTGACGAGGACGATGATCACTAGGCTGATGCCGCCGATAAGTTGGCACAGCCTGGAGATGAGGGTGCTGAGTTTGGTTAAAAATATCATAGGAGGTATGCCTTGTAGGTTAAACTTTACAGGTGGCGCTGGCGGCCATATGATCTGAGAATAGAGATGCTTTGACCTCCCCTGTATTATTAAGGCTAGATACTTTACTATCAGCGAAGCTAGACATCGTAAGTCTAGTTGTTTTGCGTGAAGTAGCTTTCGCTACTTCACGTTTTGAATTTGTTTTCATCATGGAATCCCTTCTTGATGGTTAGATATTGAAATTTATTACGTGTTGTCGATTAGTTTAGCGCCTGTCTTATCTTGCAGCTCCTCAAAGGTTAAGCCATCGATCATTTCGCGTACGACCAAGCCTTTATCGGTGACATTAATCACTGCCAGATCAGTGTAGATGCGATTGACGCACTTTTCACCAGTGATAGGCAGCTTAAGCTTTTCAACAATTTTAGGATCGCCATTTTTGCTGACATGATCCATCATGACATAAACCTCTTTCGCACCAACCGCTAAGTCCATCGCCCCACCTACTGCGGGAATATCTTGTGGTCGACCTAAAAACCAGTTAGCAATATCGCCATTCTCAGCGACTTCAAAGGCCCCTAGTACACATAGGTCGATATGACCACCGCGAATCATCGCAAAAGAATCGCCGTGATGGAAATAACTACCGCCTTCTAGCAAGGTGATATATTGTTTACCAGCATTGATTAAATCGCCGTCCTCTTCACCCTCAGCAGGTTCAGGGCCCATGCCCAATACACCGTTCTCACTGTGTAAAAAGATATCTTTATCATCTGGTAAAAAGTCGGCAACTTTCGTGGGCTGGCCAATACCCAAGTTTACGTACATGCCTTCTTCAATATCCTCTGCAACGCGGCGGGCGATCTCATCTACTGACCATGGTGTCTGTTTAGTCATCATGCTTTTGCTCCAATACAAACGACTTCATGAACGAAAATACCTGGGGTGACGATATGCTCAGGATCTAAAACGCCAAGCTCCACCACTTCACTGACTTGGGCTATCGTATGACTGGATGCAGCAGCCATAATAGGCCCAAAGTTGCGGGCAGCTTTATTGTAAATCAGGTTACCCCAACGATCGCCTTTCAATGCTTTAATGAGCGCAAAATCGCCTTTGATAGGGTACTCTAATACATAGTTGACACCATCAATGGTGCGCGTCTCTTTACCTTCAGCAAGCAAGGTTCCATAAGCTGTCGGGGTAAAATTCGCACCAGGACCACTACCGCCTGCTTGAATGCGGGCAGCCAATGTACCTTGTGGCACTACTTCCAGCTCAATCTTTCCTGCTCGGTAGAGATCATCAAAGATATATGAGTCGTGCTGACGCGGGAAAGAGCAGATTATCTTACGGACACAGCCTGCCTTTAGTAGCGCAGCTAGCCCTGTATCACCGTTGCCAGCGTTATTATTAACAATCGTTAAGTCTTTTGCATTACGCTCAATCAGCGCATCAATCAATTCTGCTGGCTGTCCAGCCAAACCAAAGCCACCTATCAAGATGGTGGCGCCATCATTGATATTACTGATGGCTTCGGCCGCAGATTCTGTTATTTTGTTTAACATTGATTTGTCCTATAAAAAAGAAGCAAAAATCTGAGTCTGAATGGCTTATTCTAGCTCTTCAAACGGTAATCCAACGTAGTTCTCAGCAATGGTTGTCTTCCCTGCTTCTGAGTGAATGAAATAATCAAACTCAGCTTGTTGGACACGGAAATCAAAACGACCAGCACTTTCAAAACGGTGTAAGAACATGGTCATCCACCATGAAAAACGTACCGCTTTCCAGACGCGGGCTAAGCAAATCTCTTGATAGCGTGGAATCAGATCCGTACGGCCTTCGTTATAGATTTTGACAAACAGACGGAATGCTGTTTCTACATCACTGGCGGCAAGGTTTAAGCCTTTAGCCCCTGTTGGTGGTACGATATGCGCCGCATCACCCAACAAGAATATTTTGCCATACTGCATGGTTTCACAGACATAAGAGCGCAGTGGTGCAATACTCATCTCTAACGCAGGACCTGTGACTAAGCGCTCTGCCATTTCTGGTGGAATACGGCGCTTTAACTCATCCCAGAACTTTTCTTCATTCCAGTTTTCCATGGTATCGGTATCAGGTACTTGCAAGTAATAACGACTGCGCGTCTCTGAACGCATGGAACATAAGGCAAAGCCTCGCTCATGGGCACAGTAGACCAACTCATCATGTACTGGTGGCGTATCACTCATCAGACCGAGCCAGCCAAAAGGATAGACCTTTTCGTACTCTACCAGCTTGTCGTGTGGAATGGATTTGCGCGTCACGCCGTGAAAACCATCGCAACCAGCGATATAATCACAATCGATACGGAAGGGCTCATCATTGTGATAGTAGGTCACATAAGGGTTGTCTGAATCAATGTCGTGTAGCTTGACGTTATCGGCTTCATAGACGGTGACGCCGCCTGCTTTTTTACGTTCATCCATCAAGTCGCGGGTGACTTCTGTTTGGCCATAGACGATGACGTGTTTGCCACCGCTGTACTTTTCTAAATCCAGATGATGATGCTCACCTTGGAAACTAAAATCTGTCCCGGTATGGATGATGCCTTCTTTATCCATACGCGCGCCCGCACCAGCTTCACGAATCAAATCTGCCGTACCTTGCTCTAACACACCCGCACGAATACGACTTAAGACATAGTCTCCAGATTTTCTTTCTAAAATAATATTATCAATGCCGGCTTTGGTCAGTAATTGACCGAGCAATAAGCCTGATGGACCGGCGCCGATGATGGCAACTTGAGTTTTAGTCATGAAATCCCTCTCATTATCTAATTAGAATGTTGATTAATATTTATGAAATATATTGATGTTAAAAATCAAAAAATACCGTCTCGCCCGCGCCTTGTAGGTAGATATCAAAACGATAACGCGGCTTACCCTCGCCTGCTTCTTTGACTGCTACCAATGTTTTACGGCGTACGTCCGATGGAATGCCATTCAGGATTGGGCAGTTATCATTGGCCGCTTGTTCGTCATCGAAATAGGCTCTGGTTTGTAGATGGATATTGATACCACGGGCAAACACAGCGATATTGATATGCGGCGCCATTGGCTTACCATTAAAATCTACTTGCCCAGGTTTAATGGTATTAAAATGAAAATCACCGTCTACTGCACAGGCGCTACGCCCAAAACCACTAAAAGGTTTTTTGTTATCAAAATTGGCAATATAGTTGCCTTGACTGTCGGCTTGCCAGATTTCAATTAAGGCATCACGCACCAAGTCGCCATTGCCGTCATACACCCGACCAACCAACTCAATATGCTCACCTTCGGCGCCTTCTTTGGCCAAATCCTGCCATATTTCATCTGCTCGTGATTCAAAACCAGCAATTTCTAACGCCAAACCAATATGCACAAAAGGCCCTGCCGTTTGCGATGCTGTTTCGCGCAATAAACCCGTTTCATCTTGTAATTTGTATTGGCTATACATGTTTTACTCCTCAAAATAGGTTTGTAATGCGCCGCGAACGACAATGTCAAAACGATACGCTAAGCAGTCCATGGGTTT
This sequence comes from Psychrobacter sp. H8-1, assembly GCF_904846575.1. Classification (NCBI taxonomy): domain Bacteria; kingdom Pseudomonadati; phylum Pseudomonadota; class Gammaproteobacteria; order Moraxellales; family Moraxellaceae; genus Psychrobacter; species Psychrobacter sp. H8-1. The sequence goes on along the minus strand of NZ_CAJHBG010000001.1, from coordinate 1,132,292 downwards.
ACTCATGGCCATATCTAAGCGTGCAATCATCGTTTCAACGGCTTCTGGATCTTTTAATACTTGTACAATAGGGCACAGCGGAATGAGAGGATCACCTTCAAAGTACATTTGGGTGATCAAACGCGTTGAGATCGAAGGCCCCATGACCGACACGTGAATATGCGCTGGACGCCAAGTATTGATATCATTGGGCCAAGGATAAGGGCCTGGACGAACTGTACGAAAGCGATAACGACCATCAGCATCGGTAATACAACGACCAACACCACCAAAGCTCGGGTCTAATGCGGCTATATAGCCATCTTTTTTGTGGCGGTATTTACCACCAGCGTTTGCTTGCCACATCTCAACCAAAGTATTAGGCACCGGCTTACCGAATTGATCAATCACCCGGCCATGCATGATAATGCGCTCACCAACAGGCATGCCTGCTGCAGACCCTTCGGTACGAAAGTTCATTAATAAATCATTGTCGTATTGACCAAGCGCTAAACCATCAAAAACAGGACCACTGCGCTCAGAAGGACTGGCATTTTGGATGCTGACCAGTGCTTGGCGCGGCGAACGCGTCACCGATGTTTTATAGCTTGGCGTGTATTGTGCTGGTTGCCATGCCCGATCACGAGCAATAAAATAAGGATACTTTTGACTCATTATGGTTTTCTCCATTCTTATAAAGCGACCTTTATGTAGACAGTTTGCTTTACAGTGTTAATTTTAAGAAATTGCATGGCCCCAGCCATTGTCCTTGGCCAAAGAAAAAGCATGGTTGGCTGCTGGTACGCCAGCATAGATAGCCACATGCATCAGTACTTGACGCAGCTGATCTTCATTGATGCCTAGACGCTTTGCGGTGCGCAGGTGCAAACCAAGCTCTCCATCACGTCCTAGTGCTGCTAATATGCCTGTGGTAATCATGCTGCGTTGCTGTACCGTGAGGCTTGGATTTCCCCATAACTCGCCCCAAGCATTACGGGTGATAAACTGCTGAAATGGATTGTCTAATGTGGTCGCATTTTTAGAGGCTCTTTCGACATGCTCCTCTCCTAAAATACGCTTACGCTGTACCAAACCTTGCTCATAGCTAATGCCCGTTTGACCAACAGTCGCGCGATCTGCATTGGTTTGAATATGCTTAACCAATAGGCTTGGCGCCTCAACTGACGGCACATGACCTACCCCTGCAAAGACGCTTAGGCTGGCATCAGTAAATTCAGCTTTCAGTGACTCTAAAGCAGTGACAGGCGTTGAGACATCATCTGCACCCGCTATCAATGCCACACCATTAGCATAATCCGCTAGCTTTCCGCGATTATCGACCTCTGCTAATGCTTCACAAAGCTTGGCATAGCTTTCATCATCGCTGCGTGACAATTGTACTTGCCAGCCTTGTAATACATCAGAATTCTGCTCGACATAACTTGGTGAGAACCAGCGCGGCACAATGGCTTCCGCCATTTCAGCCAAGCCCAAGCGACGCACATTGTCAGCACGCTCAGCCCAAGCTTCTTTGGTGCCGATCACCGCACCGGTATTGGTGAGCCAAACTTGCTCTAAACGCTGCGGCGCTATCTGGCATAAGCTTTGACCAATGACACCGCCAATTGAGGTACCGATAAAATGAAAGCTATCAATGTCTAAAGTGTCAGCCAAAGCAAGAACATCGCGCGCAAGCAGCTCAGCTGTCAGTCCCTCTGCCGCAGCGCCGCTACTACCATGACCTGGTAAGTCCCAGCGCACACAACGATAATGCCCATGTAGCTCATCACAGACTTCATCCCAAACATCACGGCTCATTCCCAATGGATGCGCCATAAATAATGCCGGTAAATAGGTTTCGCCACTGTCTTGATAGCCAATAAGGTGAGCGTCTGTCGCTAAAAATGCCATTATTATTCTCCTACTCTTGAAACGACCAAGGCAATGCCCTGCCCAACGCCAATGCACATGGTACAAAGTGCCCGATCTTTTTTGCTATGCTGTAACTCATGGATAGCCGAGATTAAGATACGCGCGCCCGACGCCCCGAGCGGATGACCCAAAGCAATAGCACCACCTCTAGGGTTAATACGCTCGTCACGATCCTCAAGTCCCAACTCACGGGAACAAGCCAACGCTTGCGCAGCAAAAGCCTCATTAAGCTCGATAACATCGATATCATCCAAACTGATATTGAGCCGCTTTAATAGCTTCTGAGTAGCAGGCACAGGTCCGATACCCATAATCGTTGGCAGGACACCAGCCGTTGCCATGCCTTCGATTTTTGCCACAGGCGTCAAGCCGTATTTCTTTACGGCGGCAGCGCTAGCAACCAACATCGCAGCAGCACCATCATTAATACCTGAGGCATTGCCTGCGGTGATTGTGCCATTCTCATAGATAGGGCGTAGCTTTGTTAAAGCGGCCATATCAGTATTCGGACGTGGGTGCTCATCTTTATCTACGACGAGTGGCTCTTGCTTACGCCTCTCGATAGTAATAGGAGTGATCTCTGCGTTTAGACGACCGTCATTTTGTGCTTCGGCGGCTTTTTGTTGCGACCATACTGCAAAAGCATCTTGATCTTCGCGCGAGATATTGTATTTTTCTGCTAGATTCTCTGCGGTACGTGGCATCGCTTCTGTGCCATACATCTCATCAAGCTTTTTATTAATAAAGCGCCAGCCCATGGTCGTGTCTTGTAGTTTCTGACTACGATCATAAGCTTTTTCTGGTTTACCCATCACAAATGGCGCGCGCGTCATCGACTCCACACCGCCAGCCAGTGCCAACTCCATCTCACCACTGGCAATCGCGCGAAAAGCCGTGCCCACTGCATCTAAACCAGAGCCACACAAACGGTTGATAGTCGTTGCCGGCACTTGCTCTGTTAAACCAGATAGCAAGCTACTCATACGGGCAACGTTGCGATTGTCTTCACCACTTTGGTTGGCACAGCCCATGAACACATCTTCGATCGCGCTATGGTCAAATTCAGGTGCATCTGCCAATACAGACTTAATCACTTGTGCAAGCAAGTCATCTGGACGGATATCAGCCAAAGAGCCACCATAGCGGCCTACCGCTGAACGTTTTGGATGACAAATATAAACTGCTGTCATGTTTCTCTCTCCCTAGAGATGATGTTAGATCGGTTCATTTCTCATTGTTCATTGTCGTGACTTAACTATTACACGATTCGATGATCATCACAATTTAATAACACTCATGACTTAACGATGATCACTACCAAGAACAATCACGACCAAATTTGTTCTATATAAGAATTGTTGTTCGTATAGTGAATTAACTTAACCCTTTTCTAGCCTTCTGTCAATATGGTTGACTTGTTTTTCAAAAAAAAACCTACGGATTACCGTAGGTTTTATTCATTTCAAAAAACTATATAAATCATTTGCATGGTCTTGTTATCTAATCCAGTTAGGATCAAGCCTACTCATCAAACGATAATACGCCGGCCACTCAGGCAGTCTAACCTCAGCACCGCCTTGGGCGTCGCCACCTTCAAACTGCTCTCTGGTTCTAATCATGGCTTCTTCACTGGCTTGCAGTAACTCACCGCCTGATGCCATGACTTTTAACTGAACCTGACAGCCTTGTATAATTTGGTACATTCGCATAAATGCCCAAGCCACATCAGGCCCAGTAGTAATAACTCCATGATTGTTAAGCATCAAGGTGTGATTGGTCGGGCCTAGCGAGTCTACCAATCTTTGCTGCTCGCTTTCATCCAGTACGATGCCTTCAAAGTCATGGTAGCCAATACGATCGTAGAACATAAAAGCTTCTTGATATAAGGGCATAAAGCCACACTTGAGCGCACTTACTGCTTGAACATCAGGATTATGGGTATGCATGACGCAGTGAACATCAGGTCTGCCCTTATGCAAGGCCGTATGAATAACACTACCAGCTTTATTGATAGGATAAGGTGAGTCATCAACTTTATTGCCATCAAAATCTATTTTTACCAGATTTGAAGGGGTGATTTCACTGTATAGAAGACCAAAGGCATTAATGAGTAAGTGCTCAGTACCTGGGATTCTATATGAAACATGGTTATAAACTTGAGTCGTCCATCCATAATAATCAACCATCCTATAGCACAGTGCTAACTCTACTCGAGCCTTCCATTCAATATCGCTATAACCTGCAGGCGTCACTGCTGAGGCAAAAATATCTTTCATAGTCTGATCCATAATGTCCTCCATAACTCTTATCAACGATATGCTTTTTTGACTAAGAACTCTGCTACGCTTTAAACTTTACAAGCTCTACTTGCTGCTTGCGCTTTTTCATAGACACCTTGCGCGTCCAGTCCTTGAGCTTCAAGATTGTCTAAATAGCTTTGAATTTCTGTCTTGAGTATACCGCTCCAAGCAGAATCGTTTAATGGATCAGGAATCTCTATCATCGTATCACCGCGAGCTTTGGCCTCAGCAATCACTCTGGTATCTTCGCTATCAAATAAATTACCTGCAACCTTTGCCATCTCCATGCCTGAGTTGTCATCGATGACTTTTTTGAGATCATCAGGCAAGCTTTCATACTTACCTTTATTCATCGTCACAAGCAAAGCCGAGCCATATAGAGGCATGGTCGTATGCGTATTGGTCAATTCAGCCAACCTAAAAGCGCCTGCCGCATCCCAAGGCGTACTCACTCCATCAATGACGCCGCGCTGCAAAGACGTATATTGATCAGATGCTGGCATACCAACAGGGGTGCCACCAGCCGCTTCGATAATGTTAGCCGCTATCTCTAACGGGCGGCGAATACGCATGCCTTTTAAGTCTTCTGGCTTGCGGATAGGCTTATCAATAGTATGAAAAGCGCCAGGTCCTGAAGCCATCATAAATAACGGGTGCGTGTCCTCATACTCACTTGCTATCACATCATCATCATACAAAGTTTGTAGCATACAGCTTAATTGAGTACCTGAGCTTGACAGACCTGGCAGCTGAGTAATCTCAGTCAATGGAAAACGGCCACTGATATAGCCTTGAACCTGAGCGCCTATATCAACCGTACCCTTAGCCGTTGAATCATAAGTGATGTCAGGCTTACTCAAGGTTGCTGAAGGATAAATCTCAACCTTGAGCCTACCAGCTGATTCGTCTTCGATTTGTCTAGCCCATGGCTCAAACACATCTTTATGTAGCGCAGCTGTAGAGGGCCAAAAATGAGAGAACCTTAAGATTATAGCGTCCTCTTTAACCGCCCCTTCAGGCTGACCTGAACAACTTGCAAGACCCATCGCAGACGCTACCAATAAAAACATAGCACTGGTTTTAAATTTATTAGACATTGTTATTTCTTCCCTGTAAATAAGCTGTATCTAATTTTTATTATACATACTTTAGGACTTACAAGCCGCACTTGCTTCTTTGGCTTTTTCATAGACCATTTGTGCATCTAATCCAAGTGCTTCAACATCTTTTAAGTACTTTTGCGTGCCTGCTTCTAGTGGGCCTCTCCAAGCAGGATCATTCAATGGATCAGGGATGTCTATCATCACATCACCTTTCGCTTTGGCTTCAGCCATAAACTTATCATCTTCTGCATCGAACACTTTACCGGCAAGTGCCGCCATCATTTTTCCAGAGTTATTATCGATGACCTGCTGCAGATCCTCTGGCAACCCTGCATATTTATCCTTGTTCATAGTGACCACAATAGCCGAGCTATAAAACGGAATATTGGTATGGGTGTTTGAAAGCTCAATCAGTTTAAATGACCCCATGGCATCCCATGGCAGACTCAAGCCATCAAGCACACCACGTTGTAGTGACGTATATACATCAGTAACAGGCAAGCCTACAGGTGTACCACCTGCCGCTTCAATGATGTCTCCAGCGATGGCAGATGGACGGCGAATACGCAAGCCTTTCAAATCATCTGGTTTGTTGATAGGTTGGTCAACCGTATGTATACCTCCAGGGCCCGTACCCATCATAAATAGTAGGTGTGTGTCCTCATACTCACTTGATATCACCCCATCATCATATAAGGTCTGTAGCATACAGTTCATTTGCGTTGCTGAGTTAGATAGACCTGGGAGCTCTGTGATTTGAGTCAATGGAAAACGCCCAGCGGTATAACCTTGAAGCTGCGAGCCTATATCGACCATGCCTTTAGAGGCTGCGTCATAGGCAGCGTCGGCTTTACTGAGGGTTGCAGAAGGGAAAATCTCAACTTTCAATCGTCCGTCTGACTCTTCTTCAATCTTTTGCGCCCAAGGAGCAAAAACCTCTGTATGCGTCGCTGAAGTCGCTGGCCAGAAATGGGCAAAACGTAAGGTAGTGGTTTCTTTAGAGTCTACAGCACCATCACTAGCGGTATCATTTGATTGCGAGCAACCAGCGATACCAATCATAGCGGCTAAGGCCATACTAAGTGCGAGAGTCTTCTTCATCATGAAATCCTTTTTGATGGTTAAATATAATTCTAGTATAAAGCTCTAGTATCAAGTCAGGCGCAGCTTGCTTGATGGCAATCATGAAAACAACTTTGAGGAAATGCACAACCAAACCATTAGGAGTTGGTTGTATTTGTTCTTCATTAGAATAGTTGTTTGTATAGTGAATTAAGGTAACCCTTTTCTATCCTTGTGTCAATCGCGTTATTTGATTTATTACCCTCTATTTATCATCTTTTAGAGCCAGAATTAATTTTTCAATGGTTTGTAATATCATTTGGCACTGTCTATCTGCAGCACCGCTATAGGTTAAAGGCGATAGAATGGCTTTAAGTTCAGCGCTATTGTTATTGGCATCGCTATCTATAGACTGCGCTTCTAATAAAGCTAAGAGAGTCTGCACAAACCCTTTGTGCTCGCTATGCGCTTCTTGGCTGGCTTGCTCTATCAAAGGATAAGCTTGCTGTTGGTTGTGTAAAAAATAACGCTGCAAAGACTCAATAAGATAAGCGTCGCTATTTAAATCAAGGTTGGCGGCCATGCGTTCTGGATAGACTTGCAGACCTTGTAGCAAAGTCTTCAGATAGGCTGCTGCACCTGCGACTAAAGCCACTCCCTCGGTTAAAGGTACCCAACTGGCATGCCATTGGCCTAATGCGCGCTCAAAAGGTTGAGCCGTTGTATTACTAATCACACTCAGATGGCCATGCATTCTTAAAGTGGCTGTCTTAATTAAGGCACACAATACAGGATTGCGCTTATGGGGCATTGAAGATGATCCGCCCATCCCTTTAATCGCAGGCTCAGCCACTTCACCCAACTCAGACTGACACAGTAATGCGATGTCATCAATGATATTTTCCATCGCGCCTGCACAGGCATCTAATGCGGAAGCGATCGCATGAATCGGTTGCCTATTGGTATGCCAAGGTAATAATGGCAGTGACAAACCAAGTAGTGTGGCGACTTGCTGGGGTAGCTCATACTGCTCATTCTCTGGATCACTGACCCCAACAGGCCCACCCCATTGCAAATAAAAACCTGATTGCTCTAATTGTGCTAAATTTGGCATCACAGCGATTAATGATGCCGCCCACTGTGATACTTTTACGCCAAAAGTAATCGGTAAGGCTTGTTGCAATAACGTCCTACCCGCCATCGGTGTCGTGCTGTGGGCTTCTATCAATACAGCGCACGCTTGCAGCACATCGATCAAGTCATGATTGATGCGTCTTAGTGCTGGCTTAAGCATCATCATCATCGCGGTATCAACCACATCTTGACTGGTGACTGTTTTATGAAAATAAGGTTTTATTTCTGGAGGTAACAAAGATTTGGCTTGGGCGACAAAAGGAATGGCAGCATTGCCACCCAAATAAGTTTGTGACCCAATCGCCTCAATATCAAATAAATCTATCGTTAATGCTTGCTTAGTTTGCTGTAGAATACCTGTAGGAATGAGGCTATGATGTTCTCTGGCTTCTATGATAGACAGCTCAAAATCCAACATCGCTTGCACAAACAAACGATCAGAAAAATCTTGGGCAATGTCAGGATGTACAAAAGGCTGATTGATTAATTGAGTAATGTGCATTTAAAATCCCTAATTTTAGTCATCATTTATTGGTAATTATTAAACATCATGCATAAAGAACAAGATAAGAAAATACCCTTCGATAGTCCAGACTTTGTGGCCTCTCTTGCAGCAGGTCTAAACGTATTACTGACTTTTGATGAAAGCCACTCTAGCATGACACTGAGCGAAGTCGCCGAACGTGCCAATATAGACAGAGCAAAAGCCCGACGCTATCTATTAACCTTGCACGCGCTTGGTTACGTGCATAAAGACAAGCGCCAATTCAGCTTGACACCGAAGACGTTAAGTATTGGTGCCAGCTATTTGGGCGGCGTACATCATCATGATATTATTCAGTTTTATCTTGAGCGCGTGACTGAGCAGACAGGAGAGTCTTGTTCTTTTGCGGTATTGGATGGCGATGATGTGGTTTATATCGCCCGCTCTGCCGCCAAACATCGCTTATTGTCTATCAGCATCTCAGTTGGCACAAGGCTTACTGCTGCCTATACCTCGATGGGCCGTGCTATTCTTGCCAACCTGCCTAATGAACAGCTTGAAAGCTATGTCGATAGCGTTGAATTGGTTTCACACACCCCCCACAGCATTACCGACCGCAATCAGTTTCTGCAAGTTCTACAACAAGCAGCAGAGAAGCAATATGCGGTCGTAGATCAAGAGCTGGATACGGGCTTACTGTCTCTAGCACTTCCCGTCTATAAGGCAAACAAGGAACTCATTGGTGCCATTAATATTAGCACTAACGCCTCACGTATTTCTCATGACGCTCTAATGGAGCAGTTTTTGCCCATATTACGGGATTGCGCGGCACAAATCCAAACCTACTATGTTTAAGGGCAGTTTAAGCAAAAAATTTTGTTTAAATGCAAGATTTAAGCGCAGGTTAAAAATCAACCTACCTAACTACTAGCTAGTTAAATAGTTAAGCATACTGTGGACTTATGAATACAAAACCATGTCGACCACCTGTTAATCGCTTAATTTATCATAATAATCAACGCCTAGAGCACAATAGCTGACAATAAAAAGTAAGCGTCATCAGACATAAAAAAGCCCTACTCAGCATACTGCTGAATAGAGCTTTTATTTTCTACATACTCAGTGATCTAACACAGTTATTAGACTACTTATGATGGCTTAAGCGCCGCACTGATATCTGCCAGTAGTGGCGGGATATCATGCTTATCTGCAATTACTTCTAACATCACTAGCTTGTCTGTCGTTGCAGCGGCCTGCTCAAGAGCAGCTTTCAACTCACCAGGCGTTTCTGCTTTGAGAATTAAGCTATTTTCTTCAGTGGCACCAAAGGCTTTTGGCATTACCTGCCAGTCGCATTTAGGGATGTCATTATAGGGTTGGTTTTCACCATGAATGGCTCTCTCAACCGTATAACCATCATTATTGACCAATACAATCACAGGGTTAATGCGCTCTTTAATCATCACTGCGATCTCTTGTACCGTGAGTAAGGCTGAACCATCCCCAATTAATAACACACTACGCTTGTTCGGCGAGGCAATGGCAGCGCCCAAACTTGCTGGCAACGTATAACCAATAGATCCCCACATCGGCTGCCCATAAGAGGTCACCCCTTCTGGCAGACGCACATCACTGATACCAAAGTAAGCCGTACCTTGATCAGAAAACACCACGTTATTATGATTTAAGTGATCGGCAATGATGTGCCAGAGGTCGTCTTGACGAATCGGCTCATCGTCTTTACCGTTTTGCTCGTGCGGCTTCATCTCTTTACAGAACTGCTTGGGTACAATTTCAATACCCGACGTCATGACTTCATGCAATGCTTGCAAAGAGTCCTTTAGCGAAATCGGAGCAAAGTTTCGACCGCTGATAGATGCACGCTCATAATGTAAATCAACCACCACCTCTTCATTGATGTCTTGGCTAAAGCCTGCCGTGGTGGTATCGGTATAATGCACACCAACTTTTATCAAACATTCGCAGTTTTCAACAGCATCTTTGACGACTGGACGCGAAGCTACACCAGCGTAGGTACCAGCCCAGCGCTCGCTGTTCTCATCAAGGAGTGTCTTACCCCATGACAGCGTGGTGTAAGGAATGTCGGTGTCAGCAATGAGGGCTTTGAGCTGATTTTGCAGTCCTAAACGATGCACCATCAAATCTGCCATAAGCGTGGTAGTTTTGTTCGGTAAAAACTCTATCAACGCTTGTTTAAAGTCTGTCAAAGCTGCTTGACTGGTGATATCTTCTTGACTGTCATCAAGCTTGGTCGTCGGTGGGTAAATAGGCGTTTTTGCCACATCTGGTGGTAGTAACAAATAGCCTGGACGATGCTTTTTGAGTATTAAGCGAATGACTCGATCAATCTCTGAGGCAGCATTTTCTGGTGTAATTTTGGCACGCGCCACAGTGACCGGCTCAACCATTTTTATAAAGTGGTTAAACACGCCATCACCAAGCGTATGGTGGATGCGGCGCTTTGAATCTTGTAGCGCTGTGCTGGGTGCACCGACGATATGCAATACTGGCGCGTACTCGGCAAAAGAGCCTGCCGTGGCATTAATCGCTGATAGCTCGCCCACACCAAAGGTCGTCACCATGGCAGCAAACCCACGCTCACGTGCGTAACCATCGGCAGCGTAGCCAGCATTTAGCTCATTGGTATTACCCACCCAGCGCAACTTATCAGAGGCGATAACATTGTCTAAAAACGTTAAGTTAAAATCACCAGGCACACCAAATATCTCAGTCGCACCCGCCTCGGCGATGCGATCGAATAAATAATCAGCGATGGTATATTGTTGAGTCATTTTTCATCCTTTGACTTATCATTATAAGTATTATTGATTGTGAATTTGATTGGGGCTAATTATAAAGTGCATACCTGCTCATTTATTTTTTACAAAGCTTTTGGAATACATATTATAAAAAACTGTTATAACATATATTCGTAGCCAGATAATATGCCTATTTTGCTAACTTTTACTTTTTTTCGTGATGGGTGTTGACAGTTCAAAAAAAATGCGTATAATACGCCTTCATCATCTGATGTTACGTAGCTAACAAATAACTTGATGATTCAGCGGGATTAGCTCAGTGGTAGAGCACAACCTTGCCAAGGTTGGGGTCGAGAGTTCGAATCTCTTATCCCGCTCCAAATTTGCTTTGATAAAGCACAAAAGCCTCACTACTCATACAAGAGCGGTGAGGCTTTTTTTTGTTCAATTTTCGTGGGTTGTAGCGATTTTTAGTATTAGATAATCAGTCCAACTATTAAGTTTATTTAATATGTTAAAAGCTTAAAAATCAGCACCGTGACCAAAACGTGACCATTTCGTGCCCTACTTCTTAGACCTAATTCTCGTTTCAACCGTTAAAGTTATAGTACTATTAGAGTCGACTATCACTACAGTCCATTCTAATTAACGACAGATTGAGCCATTCATGAACTTTATAGACGTTGAACCCACGCTAGAGAATTATTGGCGAGCGATTATTTTGTTTGGTAGAAATACGGCTTCTTATAAATTTGCGCTTGCCAAAGCTCTGATAGACGTTAGTTTAGAGAGAGATTCTGATTTAATTTCATTAGAAGATTTGGCACTGCCCTACGCCATGCATCTGTGTGAACATCTAAAACACAGTCCTAAACAAAGCACTTTTGGTAGTGGTAAGTTTATCAATGCTTGCATTCAATTCAACCATCAACAGATTAGCGAAGACGAACTCCTTAACATTACGAATAAAGAAGGATTTAAGTACGTTTTGGACGCTTTTCATGTGGTCAATACCAAAGCTGTGCATGAGCGCTTTTATGATGTGGTTGATGAAACATTTTTTATTGACGAGCGCAAGCATAATAAAGGTATACGTCTAACAGATAACTTATTTAAATTATTCTATGTGTTTGATCACTCGGCAGAAAATTTGAATTTCGAGACAGAATCACGTTGGAATTTGGTAGAAAAAGCATGGGAACTTAATTTAAATAAAAATCTAATTGCAGTCGAATTTGACCAAGATACCAAGCGGCTATTTACTCAAGACACTAAACATCGTCGCATTGACATTACTAGCTCAAGAGGTGCCCTAAATGGGTATCAAAAGAGCCGCTGCTTTTACTGTTTTAAAGAAATCAGCATTGCCCCTAATGACCTGATGCTAGCAGACGTCGACCACTTCTTTCCCCATACTCTAAAGCCCCAAGTAGCAACCGCTGGTTGCTGTCGTCCCGTTAACGTCGATGGCGTTTGGAATCTAGTACTTGCTTGCTCTGATTGCAACCGTGGTATCGAAGGTAAATCTGCTCAAGTACCTAATATTGAGTTATTGAAAAGACTGCATACACGCAACGAATATTTGATTGGCAGTCATCACCCACTACGCGAAACCTTAATCAATCAAACGGGTAGGAATGAAAAGACACGTCAACAGTTTTTGCAGAAGTCTTTTAACTTCTCAAAAGAGCATTTGATTCATGTTTGGCACCCTAAACAACAAGGCAGTAGTCTCTTCTAACAATGACCAGCGATATATAGCCCATGATAGATCAATCGAATACCCTAGCCTTTTATAATAGCAATGCACACTCATTCATTGAGCAAACCATCAATGTTGATATGCATCTGCTATATCAACCCTTTATAGATAATCTGCCTGTTAGACCACCAAGCCAACAAAAAATACTTGATTTAGGCTGCGGTTCAGGTCGTGACAGTATGCATTTTGCCAATTTAGGCTTCAATGTTACCGCTATTGATAATAGCGCTGCATTAATTGATCTTGCAAAAGCAGCTGCTCAACAAGGCATGAACCATCAAAATGCGATTGAGTGGCATTGCGCTACTTTTCAAGACATTGTCCAAAAAGACTGGCAACGTCAATTTACCGCTATCTGGGCATGCGCTTCATTGCTTCATGTGGCTTATGATGAGTTGCCTGAATTAATAGATGGATTACTACACATGCTTACAGACGATGGAGTTTTTTATGCATCATTTAAATACGGTGATAGTGAGCGCGTGAAAGATGGTCGCTTTTTTTGCGATATGAATGAAGAGCGTTGGGAAGCTCTAAAACAAAAAATTACTGCTGAATTCAAAGATAAAACTTGGCTCACCACTGACCGAAGAGCAGATAGAAATGAAGAGTGGTATAATATTATCATTAAAAATAAAGGGCTTTAGGAGACAGATAATCAGTAAGCAATAGAATAACAGCTTATCATTATCTCTAAAGCACCCTGTGTAAAAACAAACACACTCAAATACACATTAACAATTAGGAAAAACCTTATGGCAAAATTAGAATCAAACATCGAATTAGAAGCCGCAGCATTTCGTCGCTTATTAGCTCACTTAGACGAGCGTAAAGATGCACAAAACATTGACATGATGAACCTTGCCGGCTTTTGTCGTAACTGTTTATCCAAATGGTATAAAGCCGCTGGTGAAGAACGTGGTATTGACATTGATTATGAAGATGCGCGTGAGCTCGTTTATGGCATGCCCTACTCTGAGTGGAAAGAGAAGTATCAACAAAAAGCCACACCAGAGCAATTAGCGCGCTTTAATGAGATTGAAGCTGCCAAGAACAAGAGTGATAAAGAGTAACAAGCGTTGCCCAAACTCCATGAGCTACGTTTGTAGCAAACCATAAAAGGTACTACTAAAAGAATGAAATAGAAAGTAAACATTGCCGCTAAATATTATCTCGTCAAGATGAAGGCTATCTATACAAAAGTCTTTACTGATAGTAGCTATTTGCTTGTAAGATCTAAAAAAAGTCATATATTTTGATAGCTTATATATAGTCAGTTCAAAATAAAATTGTTATGGTTAGGACAAACATCATAAAACAACTTGGATAAGTCATTTTCCAACCAGCCTTGGCGTAGAAACTTTACCTGAGCCCATTTTTTCTCGATAGGGTTCAGATCAGGGCTGTACGGCGGTAGCCAAAGAATACGATGACCGTGCCTGTTCAGTAGCTTTTGAATGCGTTTATTCTTATGAAATCTGGCATTATCCATGACAATCACGCATTTGGTTTTAAGACTTGGGATTAGCTTGTGTTTGCACCAGTCGTAGAATATGCTGCTGTTAATGTTGTGCTTAAAGTAATCTAGGGCAAACAGCATCTTTTCATATAGAGCACCGATAACGTTGGTTCGCTTTTTACCTTGCCAGTTGTAACTATCGATACAGGGTTTACCAATCGGTGCATAACCATGAGAGCGAATGGTCTCGTGCTCAAAGCCGCTTTCATCCATATAGACGATGGGATAGCCTTGTTGTTTAAAGTTATCAAGCTTACTGTGGTATATCGCTCTTTTGATCGGACAGGCTTTTGGGTGTTCTAAGGTCTTTTTTTGACTGATGCCAAGTCGCTTTAGGGCATGATAAATGCCTGTTTTACTACAGTTTAGACGACGAGCTCGCTCATACTGGTAATCATCGGGATGTTCTTGAACATCATTAAGTAGCACATCATCTGGTATTTTATAGGGTTTGGTTTGCCTGGTTGTTTTGCTATGAACACGTCTCTTCCAGTTTTGTATGGTGGTTGGGCTGAGGTTATAGAATTTAGCTGCCTCGGCAAAGGTCATACCCTCGTCTAAGCTTTTTAGTACTTGTTTGCGAAAATCTAGTGAGTAAGTCATGGTCTTTATAATAACAATTGAATTTGATAGTTAGTTTATAACACTTTTAGGTGGGATTGACTATAGTGAATATCAGCTTAAAGATTTGCTTATGGATTTCTAGCTATTACTATATATACGCAGTATTTTGAAAACAAAAAGACAATAACCTAAATCGGAGTAAATAATGATTACCCATGTACCTGATGTAACTTTTAAAACTCGTGTTCGTGATGAATCTATCGGAGGAGACAACCCATTCACATGGTATAACCTAACCACGGATGAGTTATTTGCCAATAAAAAAGTGGTCGTGTTCTCACTACCAGGTGCCTTTACGCCAACTTGTTCGACCAGCCACCTACCTCGCTACGAAGAGCTTTACCATGAGTTTAAGGCATTAGGCGTAGATGAAATAGTTTGCGTTTCTGTCAATGATGCGTTCGTCATGTACCAATGGGGCCTAAAGCAAAACCGTGAAAATGTTTTTTTGCTTCCTGATGGCAATGGTGAGTTCACCCGTAAAATGGGTATGCTTGTTGATAAGAGTAATCTTGGCTTTGGTATGCGCTCATGGCGTTATTCGATGTATGTCGACAATAAAGCCATCAAAAAAGTGTTTAAGGAACCTTATTTTGGCGACAACTGCCCAATAGACCCCTTTGAAGTATCAGATGCAGACACCATGTTAGAGTATTTGAAAAGTAATGCTTAACCACATTGACGCTTGACTGTTGTTATCAAGTGTTATCAGGCGTCGATAGATGCTCTACTACTATCGAACTGCCAAGCTGCGTAGTCCTTAGATATAAGGGCTACGCAGCTTTTACCAGAACAATTAGCGCGCTTTAACGAGCTTGAAGCTGCCAAAAACAACAGTGATAAAGAGTCACAGTAGTTGCCCGCACTCCCTGATCTATACGTAGAGCAAACCATAAAAGGCACTACTAAAAGAGTGAGATAGAAAGTAAACATTGCCGATAATTTAGCGGCTTTTTAAAGACTTAAGCATACTAATAAAAACTAGGGGCTATCCTAGATAAGTAAGATTATTTAGGATAGCCCTAAAATTTTACTTATACCATTTCCAAAAATGAGAGTAGCGCGGAAAACTTATGCAAGTACTACTCCCAGTAGGCTTAGCAAGTTTGACAACGTTAATCGCACTTTTTGGGTTTGGTATTAATACTCAGGATCAAAGCGCTTACTACTAAAGGGTTGTGCATCAATAAACAAGGGCTTACCATGAATCATCTCTTCAATGAGGCGCCCTGTTACAGGTCCGAGTGTCAGACCTTGATGAGCATGACCAAAAGCAAACCATAAGTTATCGTGTTGTGATGCAGGACCAATAACGGGCTTCATATCAGGCATACAAGGTCTGGTACCACACCATGCTTCAGACTCTACAGCCGTTTCAAGCGGTATAACTTTTTTTGCATAAGTAAGTACTGTTTTTATCTGCTCGAAGTTTTTTGGCGCATCCAGTGTTGCCATTTCTGCCCCAGTAGTAACTCTGATACCCTGCTCCATAGTACCCATCACAAAGCCTTTCTCTACATCAAACAAGCTATGAGAAAATGAGTTTTTCTCCGTTATTTCAAAATGTTGATGATAGCCACGCATAGGAAACAAAGGAATATTGTAGCCCAGCGGCTTGATTAAATCAGCTGACCATGGGCCTGCTGCAACAACGACATCCTGACATGAGTAACTTTGATCCTCGGTCACAACTTGCCAACCACTCTCTGTCTGTATTATGTCTTTTACGCTTGACTGCTTTATATCTCCCGCCATTTCTTCAAAGCTTTTTACATATGCTTTTACAAGCCCACCAGGATCTTTCACTTGCCAAGAATTTTTCCAGTGGATGCCGCCGATATAGTCGGTAAAGTTTACATTTGGCTCTAATTCTTTTAAATCTGCTAGCGATAGCACTTGATACTCTACTCCTTGATCGGCCGCTTTTGGTGCTTTACTGATGGCTTTTTCAAAACTGCTGGATTTACGATGAAGCTCAATCCAGCCTACTTTACTGACCAGCTCATTAGCACCTGAGGCTCTAATCATAGAATCATGCTCATTGGTGCAGTGCTCAATAAGAGTAGCCCACTCTTTATCGATTGCCTCGACCTTTTTTATACTAGAGTTCGCCCAGTACTGCAATAGAGGACGCTGAAGACCATATATAGCCGACCAGCGATAGCGAATATCCGTACTTTTATTCGGTAATACTCTGAATATTTCTTTAAAACTTCTAGGAAAGGGTTTGGTATTTACCGCTTCTCTAGTGATGATACCTGCATTACCATATGAGGTTTCTTCTCCGGGTGGTTTTTTATCTAACAGAAGAACTTGAGAGTTATTCTGTTGTAGGTGCCAGGCTATAGAGGTACCCACTATGCCTGCACCGATAACAATCACATCATAGCGCATACTCATACTCTCAGATAACAAGCTGATTTTATTAATCTAGCTTCACCGCTTTAAAAAGGTCTGCCTTAAGATCAATCAACTGATTATGAGTGAATCTTTACAGCTCAACAAACCGACCCAAACCTTCTTTCTGCGCTGTTTGCGCAACCTTTAAGGCAACTGCTGCATCAAAGCTTGCTGCTCCAACTGACTTAAACAACGTAATGCCCTTATCTTGACTTAAATCGATACTAACCTTCTTATTCACCAAATCATTCAACGTGCCCGTTAGCTGATCCCATGTCCAAGTACTGTTAATATCATCATGAGCTTGTATCAAGTCCCCCGCCTCGTGTAAGCCACCTTCAGCATCATCGATAATGACAGAGGTGCTGGCCTCTATAACAGAGTTGCTAACTTCCTTCATGGTGGGTTGATAAGCGCCAACCGCATTAATGTGAGCATCTGGCTTTATTTGCGCGGCTTCGAACAATCCTTCGGTTGCTCTTGTAGCAAGATTAATAATATCTGCGTCTCTGATAGCACGCTCGATATTTTCATAGACCTCAAAGTCAACTTGCCACTGTGGGTACTCTTGTTTAAATTTCTCATGAAACTCATGTGCCGTCTCAGTGGTTCTATTCCATAGGTTAACCTGTTTGATATTTGGACGTACAGTGAGTATGGCATTGAGCTGCTCATACGCCATCCCTCCCGTTCCTATTACAGTCACTACACTACTGGCTAGGTTCGCTAGATACTTAGTAGCTATCCCAGATAGTGCTGCTGTTCGTACTTGGGTGATATATACCCCATCCAAAAATGCGAGCATCTCTCCTGTCTTATTATCTGATACAGTGATTGTTGCCATGGTTGTTGGCTTATTGCGCTTGGGGTTGTCTGGACAGATAGTAACCAGCTTCACTACTGCATACTCGTTATCACCGTCGAACACTACTGAAGGCATTGATAAATGCGAGCCTGATGTATTCTTATTGCTGTCTTCAAAAGTAGGAATAACTAGGCGCTCAGGTGTTTTAATCCATGTTGGATGATCGCCTTGAGTTTTGAGTAAATCCTCAATAGCACGGATTGCCATTGGCATCGTAAGCTGTTTTTTTATGGTATTAATATCTAAAATCTGCATAATTACCCCTAAAGTTCCCTGTCATTTTACTATTACGGTGCGATAAAGCTGAAGTATAAAGATCTAGTCATCAATCAACCAAAGCTGAGTACAAGACGGCATAACCCTTAAAAACCAAGCATATTGAATACATAATCCTTTTTATTACATATCAAAAATCTTGCCACGATTCATAATATTATTCGGATCAAACACCTTTTTGACCTCTCGTAAATACTCAATCTCAGTTTCACTGCGGCTATAATGCAGATACGGCTTTTTAGTCATACCAACGCCATGCTCAGCAGACACGGAACCGCCGTACTTTTGTACCGTTTCAAACACCTGTTTATTCACTACCTGACAAGCGGCAAAAAAGTCATCCTTGCTTAAAGTTTCAGGCTTTAAGATATTCAGATGCAAGTTGCCATCGCCAATATGACCGAACCAGCACACCTCAAAGTCAGGATAGTTGCTACTGACAATGTGGTCAATCTCATCGATAAAGTCAGGTACATGGCTTATCAGTACTGATACATCGTTTTTGTACGGGGTAAAGACTGAGATGGTCTCAGAGATATACTCACGTAGCTTCCACAGCTCTTCAGCTTGCGTCAGACTCTGACTCATTACCCCATCGACCACCCAGCCTTGCTCCATACAATGTTCAAAGATGGCCATGGCTTTATCCATGATGGGCTCATACGGTCTTCAAACTCTAGTAAGGTATAAAACTTGGTGCGTGATTCAAACGGCTCTTGAACTTGACCATGCGCCATCAGCTTATCCACTGCCACGTCATCAAAGAATTCAAAAGCGGTCAAATCAATCTGCGCTTGAAAGGCTGATAGCACATTCATGACATCACTAAAGTTATCCATACCCAGCACCATGACGTTTAAGTCTTGGGGCTGACGCTCAAGCTTTATTTGCGCGTGAGTGACGAGTCCAAGCGTGCCCTCAGAACCGATAAACAATTGACGTAAGTCGTAACCAGTGGCGTTCTTAATCATACCGCGATTCAGATGCAAGATATCACCTTTACCAGTAACGACAGTCAGACCCATGATCCATTGACGGGTCATGCCATAGCGTATGACTTTGATGCCGCCCGCATTGGTACCGATATTACCGCCCATTTGACTAGAGCCAGCAGAAGCAAAGTCGACAGGGTAATAGAGGTCTTTTGACTCGGCGAACTCTTGCAGCTGCTGGGTGATGACGCCGGCTTCAATCTCAACCATGCGATCAGCAGGATAGAACTGTCCGATACGGTTCATTTTGTCCATGCTGACGACAATCTCACCGTTAGACGCGACTGCGCCTGCAGAGAGACCCGTACGGCCGCCACTTGGGGTCAATACGATGTTGTGCTCATTGGCAAGCAAGACGAGGGCTTGTACTTGCTCGGTGGTCTTTGGAAAGACGATGGCAGCAGGTGCGGGTGCGAAGTGCTTGGTCCAGTCTTTGCCCCAGTGCTCTAGGCTCTCAGCATCAGTTTTGATTTGGCTGGGGTCAAGTTGATGAGTCTGTTGCAGCGTATGCAAAACTGTATCGATAGATACTTGTAAGGGTTTGATAAGATCATTCACTGAATACATCCCTTAGCATAATGAATAAAGAAAAAAACAAGCCTAACTATTACTTAATATGACCATATTGGTTTTTATATCAGTAATAATATATGCGGCTTGTTATCAAATGGAGGGTTAAATTATCTGATTACACTGTTTACACTATCTGATAATTTTGAGACATTGACCAGCATGGTATAAGGTCAGACCAAGCTCAGTAAATCCAGATTTAATTCCTCCAAAAGAGACTTTCGCCTCCTCTAAAGTCTTAAAGGGTAAGGGAATACTGTCTCTATCGCCCGTCATTATATACTCTGCAAAGCACTTACCCATTAGCGTGCCTGTGGTAATACCGCGTCCGTTATAAGCCGTGGCTGTCAGTAAGCCTTCATCAGGCTCCATCACTCGAAAGATATGGTCTTGCGTAAAACCAAAGCTACCACACCACTCATATTGCCAATTAAATGCTGGCAAATCTGGATAATAGCTTTTTTGCACAGCATTGGCCCACGACTGATAAAAGGATTTCGGTTTAAGCTGCGTACCACCGACCGTTCCCAATAATAAGCGATCATCGTCATCGCGGCGAAAGCTAGATAAAGCCAAGCGCGTGTCCCATGCACCTGTTCTATACGGCAAAATACGATCTGCCGCCTCTCCACTGAGCGGCTCAGACGCAATCTGATAGTAATAAACCAGATAAAACGTCTTGGCAATTTCTGTCCATTCGCCTTCGGTATAAGCGTTGGTAGCAATAATGACGCGCTCAGACTTTACACGGGCTTTGGAAGTCCTTGTGTACCAATGGCCATCTACTTTCTCTAGTGCTTCAACAGCTGAATGCTCGTAGATAGTGACTCCAAGATCTGTCGCTACTTTGGCAAGTCCTCTGACATAAGCCAATGGATTGATGGTGCCAGCACGGTGATCTAGCAGTGCCTTATTGATGCTTGTGGTACCACAATACTCATGGCATTTGCTTCCAGTTAATACCTCAACATTTGCACCGCGACGGCTAAGCTGCTCGTATCTGATATCGACATCGACTTCGCCTTTGGCATTATGTGCCATATGGATATTGCCAGCACGCGTCGCTTGCGCATCAATGTTGTAGCGTTCAATCAAATCAAATACTAGGCTTGGTGCTTGCCCAAGCGCTTCAGTCAGACGCTCACCTGCTGCTTCGCCTAGAGCAACATTCAAATCATCAGGGCGTGCCCACGTTCCTGCATTGACTAGCCCGACGCTTTTACCTGAACCGCCACTACCGATCGTTTGGCTCTCAAGCAAGATAACTTTGACGCCTTTTTCGGCCAGATGAATCGCAGCCGATAATCCTGTATAACCTCCACCTATGATGCAGATAGTCGCTTCAGTATCACTACTCATCTGGCTGTAAGTATCAATAAGGGGCGCAGTCATGTTCCATAAACACTGCTCTTGCAACATCTCATACTCCCTTTATCACACTTCACTAATTGAAGAGTTAGTGTCGAGCTTTTCTACAATGGGCTCTTCACGCGGTATAAACTTATCAAGGAACGCCCATAACAAGCCAAATAGAGGCGACAACCAACATGCAAAAGCAAAAGGTGCATAAGTCAACGTTGCTATACCCAATGTGGCGGCGACAAAGCTACCACCCATATTCCATGGGATAAGCGGTGACAACAGCGTACCACTGTCTTCGATGGAGCGTGTTAACGTCGTGCGCTTATAGCCCATTTCTTTGTATTTGTCTTTTAGTAAACGACCTGGTAGTACTAAAGTTGTATAAACATCACCGATGAGCGTACCGACACTGAGCACACTGCCATACGTCGTAAAGATCAACCCTAAACGCGTTTTTACGAAATGGTTAATCTTGGCCATAATGGCCTTCAGTGTGCCGTAATGCTCAAGTGAACCAACAAAAGCTAGAGCAAAGATGGTCAAGGTAATGACCCATGTCATTGACATCACACCGCCTTTAGACAATAGCTGATCAACAACGTCGAAACCAGTTTCACTAACATAGCCATTTTGTAAGACTTGAAAAATTTCACTAACCCCAACACCTTGCATAAAAAATGCAATCAGTGATGCAACTACTACGCCGCTTAAAACAGTCGGTATCGCTGGCATTTTTCTGACAGCAGCAATAACAACGACAGCAGCCGGTAATAAGGTAATAATACTCAGGTTGTAATTAGCAGCTAAGTTTGTTTTCAGCGCTTGGATAGAAGATAAATCAATATTGTCATCGCCATAGCCCATGCCAATCCAAGCATAGATAGCTAAGGCTGTAATCATCGCTGGGACAGTAGTCGGCAACATGCCCTTGATATGATCCCAAAGCTCAACACCCGCAGCCGCAGGAGTCAGGTTAGTGGTATCCGACAATGGCGACATTTTGTCTCCAAAAAAAGCACCAGAGACAATAGCGCCACCAGTAAAGTGCGCTGGGATACCAAGCCCCATTCCAATGCCCATCATTGCCAACCCTACGGTACCGACTGTGCCCCACGAGGTGCCAGTGGCAACAGAAATAATGGCACAAATAATACAGACTGAAACCAAAAACGAGGAAGGAGAAAATATACTAAAACCATAATACAGAATGGTCGGAACTGTCCCTGCGATAATCCATGAACCAATGAGCATACCCACGCCCATTAGAATAATCATCGCTGGCAAGCCTATTTTAATAACTCTTAAAAAACGCTCCTCCATACCCTGCCAATCACGGCCACGCATCTTCATAAACAAGCCAGTGATCAAGATGCCACAAGCTAATGGGGTGTGAGGGGTAAAGTCTTTAAATACGAAAAACTGCACCATGAGAATCATGGCAGTCAATATTAGAGGGGCAATATCAAGTAAGAAGTTAGAAGATGGACCGTAACCATCTTTATCAGGGTCAAGGTTATGGGGTTTTGGTTCAAGCATGCTACACCTTCCTTAGTAATCATCAATGGTCATTGCAATCAATCCTTGATTGCTTATAATTCTTAGTCTGCCAAGCATACGCATAGTATGCTTGGCAGTTTATGTCCAACAATTTATGCTCAGTTAATCTATATAAAAAACACAGATTAAATAGCAAGCTAAAACACTCAGTGCTCAAACAGATTGGTATTAACCAAAACTAATACCTTGTGCCAGTGGTAGCTCTTTTGAGTAGTTGATGGTATTGGTTTGACGGCGCATATAGACTTTCCAAGCATCCGATCCTGACTCACGACCACCGCCTGTTTCTTTTTCACCCCCAAACGCGCCACCAATCTCAGCGCCACTGGTGCCAATATTGACGTTAGCTATCCCGCAATCACTACCGCGATCGCTTAGGAAGGTTTCAGCCTCACGCAGATCATTAGTAAATACACATGATGATAAGCCTTGTGGTACATCATTTTGCATCTCAATTGCTTCATCGAACTCTTTGTAAGTCATGACATATAGGATAGGCGCAAAGGTCTCACTTCTGGCAACGTCATTTTGCTCATCAAACTCGACAATGGCAGGCGTCACATAATAGGCATTTGGATACTTATCTTCGAGTACACGCTCGCCGCCTGTAACTGTACCGCCTGCTTCTCTCGCCTTTTTCAAGGTTTCTTGCATATTATTGAAGCTGTCTTCATCGATAAGCGGACCTACCAGATTGCCCTCTAGTGGATGGCCAATGCTGACGGTTTCATAAGCGGATTTGATGCGTGGTAAGATATCGTCTTTGATAGATTCATGCACGAATAGACGGCGTAATGTGGTGCAACGCTGACCCGCTGTACCGACAGCTGAGAACAAAATCCCACGTAACGCAAGATCTAGATCAGCACTTGGCGCCAAGATCATGGCATTATTACCACCAAGCTCAAGCAAGCTCTTACCAAAACGATTCGCAACTTTTGGTCCTACTTCTCTACCCATACGGGTACTGCCCGTCGCACTAACTAAGGCAACATCTTTATTTTCAACCAAGGCGTTACCGACATCTGTCTTACCCAGTAGTACTTGAGATAGATGCTCTGGCGCATCACCAAACTTAGCTAAGGCTTTTTCGAACATGGCTTGACACGCCAAAGCAACTAAAGGGGCTTTTTCTGAGGGTTTCCAAACGACAGGGTTACCACAGACGATAGCAAGCGCTGTGTTCCATGACCATACAGCGACTGGGAAGTTAAAGGCAGATATCACCCCAATCACACCAAGCGGATGCCATGTCTCACGCATGTGGTGACCTGGGCGTTCTGATGCGATCGTTAGACCATATAGCTGGCGTGAAACGCCAACAGCGAAGTCACAGATGTCGATCATTTCTTGTACTTCACCTAGGCCTTCCTCTTTAATCTTGCCAGCCTCAAATGACACTAGCATGCCTAAGTCTTCTTTATGCTCACGCAGCACTTCACCGAGCAAGCGAATTAGCTCACCACGTCTTGGAGCAGGAATGATACGCCACTCTTTGAATGCTTTTTTGGCATTGGCAATCTTAGTATCGACATCATCAACACTGTCCAAGGTAATCTTGCCAATAACAGAGCCATCAATAGGGCTGTTCACTTCAAAGTCGCCATTTTGGTATTGTTCTTCTTTGACACCCATAGCGGACATATACTGCTTAATCATAATCAATCCCTTTATGTTGGTTAATACTTCCTTGAAAGACTTATTAACTTACCTTGCAACAAGCTGAGTTGCAAAATAATTAATTTCTTACTGTCATTCCTTTTTGGAATGACGCGCAAATAATTCGCTTATCAATATGCATTTTTAGGCACTGCTACTCTAAGCATGGTTATTTAATCTCATCAGACACGCTTTAAGACTCTGCGCTTGTATTGTTTGATATAGCTCAAGCTCGTCGTGAACACGTGCACCCAATGCGCTCTCAAACTCCTGTTGGTTTGAGTTGCCCTCATAACTGCTTTGCTTGGTGTCTTGTAGATTGGACTGCAGATTGGATTGAAAAATTCCTGCGGCACTCACTGGCAAAAAGTCCTCATAGACGATAGGCTCAACCCTGATAACACCTTGCTCGATCAAATCAGCCATGGCTTGCTTTGATATAGAACCATTCGAGCTACCTGATTCTGAAGCGTTTACGCCTAGCTCATATCCATTGCTGCTCATATCTGCGCTACTATCACTGGCTTGATAGTAAAAATAAGCCAACCCTTCATCATGTAGCGTTTGATAGTCATCGGGGAACGCTTCAAATGCACTCTCTAAAATTTGATAATACTTTGCAGCATTGTCTGCATTCGGAATCACGCCCAACTGATTGCGAGCTTGACTAAGCAATTTGTCATACAACTCTCTACCTTTAGGTGTTAAAGCCACCCCGCGCTGCTCAATCTCACCAAACCGTGCAGTATGATGACCCGTTTCATAGCCACCTTCTGAGTTTTTAAAACTAACCGCCTCTTCTAATGCTTTAAAGCTCGTTTGCCTTAATAAAATCGGACACTCTCGTCTGGGCGGCCCTTCTATGATCGCTTTTGGCGGAATACCTTTTGCCTGCATACCTGCCTGTACCGCATCTATATCCAAGGTTCTAGGGGTCAAGTGATTGATATGAGGCCCTTTAAAACCAACGACGTCAGCGATTAGTCCATGCTGCGATAATAGTCGTTGATATAGCGCTTTTGAGACTGGAGTCTTATCATGCCAGCGAAAGGTTTCTAGCGCTTCTTTGACGAACTGTCTTGCATCATCAGCCGTTAGACCCCCCTGCTTCTCAAAGCGTTCAATCAGGCTGACCACATTATCAGTAAAGATATTGCGATTATTCAGAGCTGCTATCGCTTCTTGCTTTAGCGCTTCATCACCAATCAAATCTAAACGCAAGAGAGAGGTAAACACGCGAAATGGGCTGTTATTTAATGACTGGCTATCAATTGCTCTAAAAGCAGTAGAGTGCACAGGCACACCAGCTGGTGCCAAATCATAATAGCCAACAGGATGCATGCCCATCACAGCAAAAAGCCGACGCATCATACTCAGCTCAGCAGCTGTCCCCAACCTAATCGCACCATGGCGCTCCATATTGAGTCTATCAATCTCTCCGGTGTGCTCAAGTTGCTGTCTAATCTCAGGCTGCTTGTTTAACACCTCTGTATTTACTTCTGTCACTAAGTCAATGAGGTCACCATATAGCGGTACTTCTTTTTGGTACATCTCTGACATTGCAACAGAGAAATCATGGCGAATATCATCGCTATTTATAAACGTATTTTTCACAGGTAGGTATCCTTTTTAATTAATAGCTGTTAGGTAAGCAAGGTTGGATAAGTAAGGTTGGGTAAGTAATCATAGTGATATCGCAAGTCATAGCTATGGCTGCGGTGCTTCATTAGGGATAGCAGCGAGCACTTCTTTTAAAATATCGAGTCCAGCTGTCAACGTCTCAGGCTCAATCGTCAGCGGTGGTAATAGGCGAATAATATGTCGATGCTTACCACTTGGCATGAGTAGCAATCCCCGCTCTCGTGCTTGCTTTAACACATAAGACATGATGCTTGGGTGCGTGCCATAAGCAGGATGACGCAGCTCGATACCGCGCATAGCACCTACTCCTGTGAGTCCATGCAACCATGGCGAGATTCCTTGCTGTTGCCAATCACTCACTGTATCTTCGATGGTCTTTGCATAATGCTTGGCAGACTGCCACACCTCATCTTCTTGCATGATATCTATAGTGGCGTTCGCTGCGGCACACGCCACTGGATTACCCGAATAAGTACCGCCCAAACTCCCTTTTGGCAGACCGTTCATAACACTAGCCTTGCCTATTACCGCACCCAATGGCAGGCCTCCTGCGATGCTTTTACCCAGCAATATCATGTCAGGCTCAATCCCTAAATGCGTAAAGGCAAAAGGTGTACCCGTACGACCATATCCTGATTGAATCTCATCCATAATGAGCAAAATGCCATGCTCATCACAAAAGGCGCGTAGATATTGGGCAAACGTCGCTGAGAGTGCATTTGAAGCGTTCCCCGATGACTATCAAACGCTACATGATGAAGGCACCGATGTTATCGACATCCGTCTCCACAGCAAATAAACGTTCTAAAGCGTCGATAGCCTGCTGATCACTAATATCACTGTCGGGACTGGGGAAAGGAATATGGTAGACACCGCCCGCTAAAGGCCCTAGCCCTCGCTTGTAGGGAGCGACCTTACCATTTAGATTAACCGCTGCAAGCGTACGCCCATGAAAGCCACCATCAAAGGCGATGACACCAGTACGGCCTGTCTTCATGCGAGCGATTTTTATGGCGTTTTCGGTGGCTTCTGCACCGCAGTTGGTCAGCATGCCTGCAAGCTCACCTTGGATAGGAATGAGCTCGCACAATCTTGGCATGAAGGCTTGATACGGCGTATGAGCAGCCGCGTTGTAAGCATAATGAATAAGCGACTGTGCTTGAGTGATGATCGCGCTGACGATGCGCGGATGACAATGACCAAAGTTCAGCACACCAATACCACCGACGAAATCAACGTAGCAGCGGTCTTTATCATCCCAAACTTTTGCATTGACACCTTTCGTTAAAGTCACCGGATGCACCATCGTAAAAGCATCGGTGACATTGTATAGCTGATCCATGAGCATCTCTCATCTTCCTTGAGTTAGACCTTCATTTCAGCAAAACCCCGTGTTATCAGCAAACGAATAATAGTTGTGACGCCATTCCTTTTTGTCATTGCAAAAAAAACCAGCATATAGCTGGCTCGTTTGTGTCCCTATTAGCAGGGCTTTCTACGCTTATCGCTAGTCAAAAGGTGAAAGTACGTTCTATGGTTGAAAATATAAAATCATAGAACGTGCTCATTTGATTCTTCGAGATAGTTCGAGACCCATTCTAAAATAACCTTTACCTTATGTGAGCTACCCATAGATAAAGGATAAGACATGTAATAAGAACCCCTGCCTTTGGCAGCATAGCTCCATGCTGTCACCAGTGCGCCCGACTGCAACTCTGGCGCAACTAAACGTAGTGGCACTAATGCGATACCGTATCCCTGTAAAGCAGCAGAAATAGTAGTATGAAAAGTATCAAAGCGTGGGCCCACAAAGGTTGCATCCATACTGATGTCTTGCTGCCTAAAATACTCATACCAAGCACTTGGCCGCGAGCTAAGTTGTAATAGCGTGCAGTTATCTATGTTGTTTGTGCATGGTGCTTTGTCTGTTAAATATTCAGGATGACAGACAGCCACACTATACTCATCAAACAACTTAATCGCCTCCATGCCAGCCCATATTCCATCACCATATAAAAAGGCGACATCGACATTTTGATCCTCAGAAAAAAACGGCCCAGCCAACTCTTTGATATTTAAATTAATCAACGGATGTGCTTGGCTAAACCCACTTAATGCGGGTATTAACCAACGAGAGCAAAAAGTTGGGTGCGAGACGACCTTAAGCACCTCTGAGTTGTCACTATTTGACATCAAGCTGGTAGTCGCTGCTTCTATATGTTTAAGAATGTCTAATACTTCAAGATAATAAGTCTTACCAGCTGGCGTTAAGGATATTCGATGCGGTGTACGATAAAATAGTGAGAGATTTAACATCTCCTCGAGCTGAGCGACTTGTTTACTAACAGCACTTTGAGTCATATGCATCTCTTGCGCTGCATTGGTAAAACTTAAGTGCCTAGCAGCCGTCTCAAAACACTGCAGAGCAGTTGTCGAAGGATATCTTCTAAAAGCAAGGGAGGTTTTTATTTTATTGTTCATAATTTATTCATTCTTTTATACTGTTTAAATAAAAGTAAATAATATTTGCCAATCTCAGTAGCAGGTCTATCTGGAATAATGTTGCACGGCTCTTTTCATTATTAAATTCTTTGACAATTAACAATAGTCTAATTTGAAATACTTTATTGTTTCTATCTGCTTTATTTCATCCATTGTTTTCTGATGCTTTTAGCCCTCTATTTTAGCTTTTATTTAAAGCAAACAGGCAATAAACATTAAAAATCCAGACAGCTTAAGTTGTCTGGATTTTTGTACAGTATCTCTAATCAGGCCTCATAGTTAATTGAGTGTTACAAAGCAATTTATGATTTTGAAGAACGCTTAGACCCTCGACCTTTTGCAGGGCGCCTGCCATTTGCAGCAGGTTTGCCATTGCCCCCAGACTTCTTACCATGACCAGAAGGACGTCCACCTTTAGAACCCGCCGGCTTCCTAGCACCGTCTTTAGGATGTTTACCACTCCCCTTTGCGGCGCCGGCGCCTCTTGGTTTTGAAGCCGTCTTTGACTTTGCAGAGGTATCAGTACGAGGTTTTTTTCGTGGCGCATTACGAGACTTCTTGGCCGGAGCGCTGTCATTAGCAGAAGAGTCTTCTATAGATTTAAGTAAAACAGACAGCTCTTTTGGGGTTAAATCTCGCCAATCTCCAACGGGAAGACCCTTAAGATTCACATTCATAATCCGTGTACGCTCAAGCTTCACGACTTCATAGCCAAAATGCTCACACATGCGACGAATTTGACGGTTTAGCCCTTGCACTAGCGTGATGTTAAATACGTTAGGCGTTACCTTAGTAACAGGGCATTTTTTTGTCATCGTTCCCAAAATAGGCACACCACCGGCTAAACCCTCAATGAAGCTATCCGTTATCGGCTTATTCACCGTCACCAAATATTCTTTCTCGTGATTGTTGCCAGCACGCAATACCTTGTTCACCAAATCGCCATTGTTGGTCAAAAATATTAAACCCTGAGAATCTTTATCCAAACGACCAATCGGGAAAATACGTAAACTATGTCTAACAAAATCAACAATGTTGTTTTTCTCTGAGCTCTCAGTGGTGCTCACAATGCCCACGGGCTTATTCAATACAATAAAAACAAAATCATCGGCCTCTCGTGGCTCGATGAGCTGGCCGTTAACTTTTACCGTATCTCCAGCAACCACCTGATCGCCCACTTGAGCACGCTTACCATTGACGTAGACATTACCTTGTTCAATAAATCGGTCAGCGTCTCGCCTGGAGCAAATACCGCTTTCGCTGATGTATTTATTTAAACGAGTCGAGGAAGCATTAAACATAAAGCACCGTTTTTACCTGATAAGAAGCCTTTTTTGCAAAGAAAAAGGCCTAAATTGAATGGATAATTAACAACGAGACGGCTTACATTATATAAGAAATTCAGTGCCCTTTTCAGGAGAGATGGGAAAACTTCCTTCTCATTCTTTAGAGCTACAAACAACCTATTTTGGTTGCAAGTTAAGAGCCATCACTTGTAATAGTAGTTATCTATATTATACTATTTCCCAAAAGTATCACTTCTCGTTTAGAAGATCCGCTACACCAACGTAAGGCTAATCATAATGACCCCAGTAATTAGAGTCGCCATCGCCGGTTACGGCAACCTCGGCCGCGGTGCCCAAGCTGCCATCAAACACTGCCCAGACATGCAGTTAGTCTGTGTATTCAGTCGCCGAGACCCCGCCTCAGTCACCTTAATTGACCCTAGCGTGCCCGTGTATGCTATGGACGATATTGCACAGTATAAAGACGACATAGACGTGCTGATCTTATGTGGCGGCTCCAAGTCTGATTTGCCCGAGCAAGGCCCTGCACTCGCCAGTTTATTTAATATCGTCGACAGCTTCGATACTCACGCCAAAATTCCTGATTATTTTACCGCGCTTGATGCGCCTGCTAAGCAAGCTAAAAAAGTCGCCATGTTATCCGTCGGTTGGGATCCAGGTCTATTTTCTATCAACCGCTTATACGGTGAAGCCATTTTACCAGTCGGCGAAACCTATTCCTTTTGGGGCAAGGGCTTAAGCCAAGGGCACTCAGATGCCGTACGCCGCGTGGATGGCGTCAAGTCAGGCGTGCAATATACCCTTCCCTCAGAATCTGCTATAGCACGGGTACGCAGCGGCGAGCAGCCCACACTTAGTACCCGCGAGAAACACACCCGCGAATGTTATGTAGTGCTAGCAGATGACGCCGATGCCGATACTGTGCGCAACGCCATTGTGACCATGCCAGACTACTTTGCTGACTACGACACCAAGGTGCACTTTATCGATCAACCAACTTTTGAGCGCGATCATCAAAAGATGCCCCACGGCGGTTTTGTCATTCGCAGTGGCGTGACTGGCATCGATAATGAGAAAAACGATCAAGCAATGGAGTTTTCCCTAAAGCTAGGCAGCAACCCTGAATTTACTGCCAGCGTACTCGTAGCCTACGCCCGCGCCACTTATAAAATGAACTTGGCAGGGGAAACTGGTGCGAAAACCGTGTTCGACGTCGCACCTGGTTTATTGTCGCCCAAGTCTCCCGCGCAGCTGCGTAAAGAACTGCTGTAAATACTGGCTTTCAACTAGAAACGATAAACCTCTCAGCTAAAAAGAAGAAGCACCGAGCCTGTATGGCTTGGTGCTTTTTTTGTGGTCTAATCTTTAACATCACTACTGCAGCTTATGCTATTTATCTAAATTATCAGCCAAGATACTCTATAGTATCAGAAGCCGTATTAATGAGAAAAAAATTACCCTCACCAGCTGTATGCAACTGACGAAGGTATCTCTTACGAGTTTTTATTCAAAACTTAGTACGTCATATTACAGTAGCGAATTGATGAATCAATTAACGCTCTAAATGTAGATACTGCAGATGGCACTCGTACTGATGCAGAATATCAACCAGCACTTGCTCCTTTGTGTAGCCAACCAAGTCATACTCTTGCGAACCATCACTTAAGAACACTTCAGCACGATAGTAAAATTCTGCATGCTTGGTCGAGGTATTCAGCGTAAAGTTAGGGCGCTCAGCTTTGATGAGATTAACTTCATACACAAAGTCATCTTCATCGCCATGACCGACACGCAGTTTTACGCCATCTATCTGACCCTCATCTTGACCCTTACCAGCATCTATACTTTCACTGATATTATCAAGATTGCGGATATCTAGAGAAGTGTTAAGACCGCCTGCTTTCAGCTCTTTTTCAACCTCGGTCATCGCTGGCATGACAGTATTTTGCAAAAACCTTTCAACTTGTCTGTGCCCAGGGAAGCTGACAATACGTTGTAAGCGCGCTTTCCAGCTCTTACCGCTATCGAGCACGTTTGCAGTACCAAGGGTGCTGGCTTTGCGTTTATTACCCTCTTCTTTTAGCGACTTCCACATCGACATCATGTAAAGAACTAAAATAAGCGAGAACGGCAAACCGGCAATCACAGAAACTGACTGTAATGATGCAAAGCCACCTGCGAACAGCAAGCCTAGGGTAATTAAACCTGTTGCCGCCGCCCAAAACAAACGCAGCCATACAGGAGCGTCAGTATCATTGGTCATGCCTCTTGAGCTTAGGTTCGCGAGTACCAAAGCGCCTGAGTCAGCTGAGGTCACAAAAAATATAAGACCAATGACCACGCCTGCGAATGACAAAATATCACTATAAGGAAAGTATTCAAACAAGGCAAACATGCCCATCGCTGCATCATTGACTGCAATTTCGCCAAGCTCAGTTGCCCCATTGGCGACTAGGTTTATGGCTGAATTACCAAAGATAGAGAACCATGCAAAGATGAAACCTAGCGGGATAAACATCACGCCAAACACAAACTCGCGCAAGGTACGACCACGGCTGATACGCGCGATAAACAAACCGACAAATGGTGCCCAAGCGACCCACCATGCCCAGAAAAATATCGTCCAGCCTGATTTCCAATCGGCACCAGCAGTACCATCATAAGCATAAACATCGAATGTTTTGAACACGATAGTTTGGAAGTATTGACCGATACTTTGGGTAAAGGTATTGAGCAAGTACACGGTATTACCCATGACCAAAATCGCGATCAACAGCAATATCGATGACAGCATATTAAATTCAGATAGACGGCGCACCCCTCGCTCTACGCCTGTCATCGCAGAGATAGCCGCAGCAGTAACTACGCCCAAGATAATAAGGCTCTGCACCATTTTGCTAGACTCGATACCGAAAACATGCGTTAAGCCCGCATTGGCCTGCAATACCCCAATACCTAGGCTAGTCGCAATACCCATCAGCGTACAGACGACACCAAAGGTATCGATACCATCACCAAGCCAGCCCTTGATTAAACGCTCGCCAAAGATAGGGGTCAGTGGTGAACGTAGTGCTAATGGCATGTTTTTACGATAAGCAAAGTACGCCAATGCCATACCGATTAAGGCATAAATACCCCAACCATGTAGACCCCAATGTAAAAAGGTCTGCGACAGTGCTTCACGCATGGCCGCCTCACTGCCAGGCTCAAGCCCTGTATGCGGCGTCAAATAATGCATCAACGGCTCAGACGCACCAAAGAACAATAAATCAATGCCGATACCAGCAGAGAACAGCATTGCCGCCCATGCTAAAAAGGGAAACTGGGCTTTTTCGTGGTCTTGCCCAAGCTTGATATCGCCATATTTAGAGAAGCCAACAAACAAAGCAAAAATACTATAAGCGGCTACCACCAGCATGTAGTACCAACCAAAACTCTCTGATACCCATGCCATGCCAGCGCTTAGTAATGTCTCGCTATAATCTGGAAACATGATCGTCCAGATTATCAATAAAATAGAAATAATAGCTGAGCCTAAAAAAACCGTCTTATTTAGAGTCAGGGATTTCGTCGCATCTTCTGATGGCGAACTGTACATAAAAGACCTCAATAGGTAAATGAAACACAGTCTGATATTGCTTTGTCCGTCATAACTTTATGACTGATAACCACATAAGATATGTATAACCACATGACGCACAAAGCAGTACCAATAAATAAAAACTGCTGGGTAGCTAGCAAAACATAAGCGGATTTAACCATAATGGTATTCGCCTTCTTAAATTTTGGCGCTGATAAAAAAGACCTTTACTATGAAAGGCCTTCTTTTTTGAAATTGTCTTATATTATTCATTGTCCAATAGCTTAGAAAGTCGTTTAAACAACAGAGCTATAATCACGCATCGGCTCGGCTCTCAGCGGCGCGCCATTGGCAACATAGTAGTCAGCCGTTGAGCGTGGCAGCTGCACGCCGCGCATCTTATCAACGATTTTTTCTGCAAGCATAATGGTGGTGGCGTTCAGATTACCACTGATGATATTTGGCATGATAGAAGCATCAACGACTCGCAAGCCACTAATACCATGCACCAGCCCTTCTCCATTGACTACCGAATCATTGCCTTCGCCCATTGGACAAGTACAAGATGGGTGATAAGCCGTCTCACTGTGGTTACGAACGTACTCATCCAACTGCGCATCGGTCACCAAATCATCGGTCGGCGCAATAGCACGACCGCGATAAGGGTCAAGCGCTGGCTGATGCATAATCTCACGAGTGATGCGCATGGCAGCACGGAACTCTTGCCAGTCTTGGTCATGAGACATATAGTTAAACAAGATACTTGGATGAGCACTTGGATCTTTTGAGGTCAGCTTGACACGACCACGACTTGGCGAGCGCAATGAACCGACATGCGCTTGGAAGCTATGTGATTTGACTGCGCTGCGACCATCGTAACGCACCGCTAACGGTAAGAAATGATACTGAATATTAGGATGAGTAAATTTCTCATCGGTACGGATAAAGCCGCCGCCTTCAAACTGGTTTGATGCGCCTAGTCCTGTGCCCATAAATAACCACTCGGCACCAATCGCGGGCTTATTCCACCACTTATTGGCAGGCGCAATTGAGACTGGTAGCTTACATTCGTACTGCATATACAGCTCTAAATGGTCTTGTAGATTATTACCGACGCCTGGTAAATCTAAAACCTCAGTCACGTCCAAATCTTTAAGCCATTGACCAGGACCAATACCTGAACGCTGCAACAGTTGCGGTGTGGCAATCGCGCCCGATGAGACAATCACTTCACGAGATGCGTAGAATTTTTTGGTTTGACCTTGGTGCTCTACTTTGACACCGACAGCGCGCTTACCATCAAATAAAATCACATCAGTCAATGCGCCCGTCAAAATAGTAATGTTACTGCGCGGTTTGGCGCGGTCAAGATAACCGCGAGCCGTTGATGCGCGGCGACCATTGGGCGTCACAAAGCGATCCATTGGCCCAAAGCCTTCTTGCTGATAGCCATTTAGGTCATCCGTGCTTGGATAGCCAGCTTGTACGCCCGCTTCAATCATCGCTTCAAACAGCGGATTGACTCCTGGCTTTGAAGTGGTCATCTCAACCGGACCACCGACGCCATGATAATCGTTTTCGCCAGCATCGCAGTTTTCTAGCTTTTTAAAATAAGGCAGACAGTCCGAATAAGTCCAATCCTCTAAGCCTTTGATTTTCGCCCAATCGTCAAAATCTAACGCATTGCCACGGATATAGCACATACCGTTAATCAACGATGAGCCGCCAAGTCCTTTACCGCGACCGCAGTCCATCACGCGATTATTCATATTCGGCTCGGGATCGGTTTTGTATCCCCAGTTATAAGTCGTTCCTTGTAACGGCATGGCGAGCGCCGCTGGCATCTGGGTGCGAAAGTCTAAGCGATGGTCTGGACGACCAGCTTCTAACAGCAACACCTTAATGTTGGCATCTTCGGTCAAGCGCGTGGCCAGCACGTTTCCTGCTGAGCCTGCACCAACAATGATGTAGTCATACTCAGGTGTGGTTGTTGTCATAAAATGCTCCATAATATTGAAAATAAATCATTTAATATCAGTAAGATTGAATCAAAAAGAAAAATTAGCCCAAATGAATCAATCTTACTGATTAAGAATCTTCTCAATACAAATTATTAAAATACAGACTCAAACGCGCCCAACTCTACTTGAATAGATTTGGTCTGTGTATAGTGTTCAATGGCTTCAATGCCATTCTCACGGCCAATACCCGAATGCTTATAACCACCAACTGGCATTTGCGCAGGTGATTCACCCCAGGTATTTAACCAGCAAATACCGGCTTCAATCTGACCGATCACTCGATGTGCTCGGGTCAAATCAGCGGTCACGACCCCTGCTGCCAAGCCGTACTCGGTATCATTGGCACGGCGAATGACTTCTTCTTCGGTCTCATAAGTCAATATCGACATCACTGGACCAAAGATTTCCTCACGTACGATAGTCATATCATCGCTGCAATCGGTGAACACGGTCGGTGCGACAAACGCGCCATTGGCAAGTTCGCCTGACGTGATACGTTCGCCGCCAGTCAATAGACGCGCGCCACCCTTTTTACCTTGCTCGATATAGCCAAGCACTCTTTCCATATGCGTAAAGCTGACCATTGGACCCATATTGATATTCTCATCCATTGGATCGCCAAGCTTAATACGCTCAACACGCGTTAAAATAGCCTCTTCAAATTTGGTTTGTAACGCTTTAGGAATAAACACGCGCGTGCCATTGGTACAGACCTGACCACTGCTATAGAAGTTCGCCATCATCGCGATGTCAGCAGCGGTATCGATATCGGCATCATCAAATATGATTAATGGCGACTTACCGCCAAGCTCTAAGGTCACGTCTTTAAGAGACGATGATGCTGCGCTCGACATGACTTTTTTACCAGTCGGCACACCGCCAGTAAACGATACTTTGGCGATATCAGGATGCTGGGTTAATGCTTCGCCCACTTCATAATTACCTTGCACGACGTTAAAGACGCCATCTGGTAAGCCCGCTTCGGTAAATATTTCCGCCAGTTTTAATGCGGTTAATGGCGTGACTTCTGATGGTTTAAAAATCATCGCATTACCTGCGGCCAACGCAGGACCCGCCTTCCACATAGCGATTTGAATCGGATAATTCCACGCACCAATACCAGCGACTACGCCGAGCGGCTCTTGACGGGTATAGACAAAGCTGCTATCACGCAGCGGAATCTGACGACCTTCAATCATTGGCGCCAGACCTGCATAATACTCAACGACATCAGCACCAGTGACGATATCGACATACTTGGTCTCAGAGTAAGCTTTACCCGTGTCTTTGGTCTCAAGTAACGCCAGTACATCATTGCGTTCGCGCAGGATGGCTACGGCGTTTAGCAGAATGCGACTACGTTCAACTGCCGTCATCGCTGCCCAAACTTTTTGACCTTTTTGCGCCGCGATTACGGCTTCGTTTATCTGCTCAGCAGTCGTTTGCTGAATGGTGGCGAGCACTTCACCCGTCGCTGGATTAATATCTTCAAAGGTAGCTAATGAATCATCGACAGCCAGATAACGCCCGTTAATATAGGCAGTTTGTACTTGTTCTAAATCGATAATGTCTGTTAAGTTACTTGGGTTTGGGTTTGAATCTGTCATGAGTTCTCCTATCGACGACTGGTAACAGCTTTATACAAAAGCTAATACCGAATAATTTCGTCATGGTTTAAGTTTCAAAAAATAAAATTTACGTGGTTCTTTCTTAAGGTTTCTTTAATGAGTTATTTGAGAGCGGCGTTTTAATCATCCTCAGGTTGCGTCATTTTTATCAAACGCGCGCGTAATGATTTTTTGTCCGATATATTAATTCCTGAAAAATCAGAGAGCCAAATCCCATCAGCGACCAAACGCACCATACATAGCGTTTCGGTATTATCGGTTGCTTTATGCTTTTCCAATTGCTCATTCGACCACGCAGCCCACAGCTGACGCAGCTCACTATCACCCAGCATCAACACATATAAAGTGGCTTGATTATCAAACTCTTCCTGCCCTTTTTCGCCTAAGCTAATCGTGGCATCAATATAAGCCCGCGTGAAAGAGCCATAACGCATAGGGTCTCTCGCCATAGCTTGATTGACTTCTGCCTCAAACTTCGCCATCGCATCATGAAACACTTCAAGGATGAGCGCATTCTTAGTGGTAAAGTGATGCATCACACCACCTTTGGTCACCCCGACCGCATCAGCAACGGCTTGAAAAGTTACCTTTGACAGCCCCTGCTCCAACGTGATTCGTGCCGCCTGATCTAGTAGTGCACGGCGCACCACTTCTGGCTGTTTTTTACGTTTATAAGGGTTTTCTGTTTCCATCTTTATTTCCATGTTCATTTTTACCTACCTGTCAGTGCACCACAGAATTAGACAGTAAGTTCATGACCACGACACCGCCCACAATCGTAGCGCTCATATTTAGAATACCTGTCTCAAATCAAGTACATCGTCTTGATTGACAATCAGTCAATAATGTATACTAAAGAAACCATATGGTCGGTATTTTATAGAAATAATCTAACAATGTACAGGTGAAAGATGATGACGCCTGCTTGGCTAATATAAAAGTACGTTAAGTATGTCCGCCACAGCCAGATCTTTTTTGGATGATGTGTTTGTACTAGAAAACCTTTTTTCATCTCATTTTTATATTATCAATGCTTTCAATAAGTTACGCAGGCCTGAATACTAAGTAGCAGCTTATATTCATCTCATAGGAAACAGCAAAAATACCGGCACAGATGAACGAAAAAAGCTACGATACAAACCTTCTGCATCGTAGCTTTTAGAAAACTAACTAATCTCTTGTTACAAATTTAGAGCTGGTTGAGCTATCAAAACCAACCTTCTTCTAACAGATGCTCTGTATTACTCAGTTTAAACTCAGTATGCAGATCATAAAACGCTCCTGGGTCTTCAACATTATCGAGCAACTCTCGTTTATTGAGCGCCACAAACATCGCCAGCGAATAAGCCGCACAATGAATAGACTTTTTTGGATTAAACGTAATATCAGTAAAGGCTTGATATTGCATGACTTCCTCGGCTAGCTGAGAGTTTTGCTTTAGCGCATTGATATACAGCCAATCGTAAAATGCAGTTAGCGGCTCAACACCCCACTCCACACCAAAATCATTGTAACCATCAAGCTGACCTGAGTCTTGTAAGCGCTCGTCTTTTTTGGCATGTCTTGGCGCGGCTGTCAGCAAGTCGGTATACGGACCACCGTGCTCAAAAACCTTACTGGCCTGAAAGATGTTTTCGACACTATACTGCCCGCCGCTATGCTCATCAGTGAGCTTTAAGCTGAGTGGACTCAGTAAAAAACTTAACTTATTACCTGACTTGCTAGAGAGCTCTAAGACGTTATTAAAGCCATATTTCTTGCGAATGACTTGATGCAGGTCATTGATGGATTTTTTCTTTTGGCGACTGGCAAACCCCACATGGCGCTCAAACCTAACCATATCCGTTTTTACCAGATTGTCACTGTTGACTCTAGGCATAAATACGGGTTTTTGCTCTACAGCGTTTTTACTTTGTTCCATAATTTATAGTCTTTATTTCATAACGATGGGCATTATATCAATAGTTTTGTATAAATGCTCTTTGATAGCAGCTCTTGCATAAATAGCGTTTAAATAAACAGCCTTCTAAACACATTTCTATCTTATAATTAATGATTAATCACAGTGAACTGCCTCGACGATATCTTAGACTGCTTCATTAGAGTCATGGCTTTTTATGTTTGAATCCAATTCACATAATATATAGATTTAAACTCAAAGGGCGATATATAACCAATCGTAAGATGCAGACGCTTCTCATTAAACCCACCTACCCAATATTTAATTGTAAACTCAGTACTTTTAAATTCTACCACCTGTTCAGCTAGTCTGGATAAAATATAGAAACAAACTTGGCAAACTAAGGATATTAACAGGAGCCTATCATGGCTAAGAAAATGAGAGCTATCGTAACATAGCAAAACTGAACAACTTGACTAGGCGCCTTCATATGAAAAGGTCTTGCCGATAATTACACTGGCTTCAAACTTATTATTAATGCTTAAGAAAAGCAAAATAAAAAAAGGCTCATAATTGTTTATGAGCCTTTTTAGACAGGAAATCTTTATCCCGATAATGACTGATGACTTATATCAACAAACAGAATCATTGGATTTTGGCACTGATAGCCCAAAGAGTGGACGCAAGTACAATGCTAAGAAAGTTCCTGCCATTGCGAGTATGCCCCATATATAACCGTGCAAGCTGAAGGAAGCAATACCACCAAAGTAAGCGCCGATATTACAGCCAAATGCAAGACGTGCACCATACCCCATCATCAATCCACCAATCACAGAAGCAGCAAAATTGCCTGCCGTAATCTGCGTAAATTTGAATAAACCACCTGCGGCCGAAGCGATAAACGCACCAATGATAATGCCGATGTTCAGTACAGTCGTTGAATCTGTAAAAATAGAAGCATTAAGCGCGGCGGCGTTGGCCCCCTGCCAATAGCCCCAACTGGCTACATCAACACCCAAGCCGCTAGCAATTTTAGAACCCCATAGAGTAAAAGCTGAAGTAATACCCCAAGGCTGGCCACGCGTTAGTAGAGTCAGTGCATTCAGTAGTGCCAAAATAATCGCTGCTGCAAACAGTGGCCAAGAACCGCGGAAAATGTTATGTTCATAACTTTCATTTTCTTTATAATTGGAGCCACATTTGGCGCTTATCATCCGCCATTTTAGGTGCATTTCTTTTTTTCTCAATAATCAACGTCACCCACGCGATTAAACCGAACAACGCAAGCGATACTAACCAAGCGCCTGTATAACCAAGACCTGTAGAGGTCGCCAGTGAATAAGGTGCATAAGCTGGCATCTCTTCTGTCCAAAATGGCAGATGATAAGCGCCAATTGTGGCTCCAATTATAAAGAAAATGAAAGTTATGAACATAACAGAACGCCCGCCTCCTACAGCGTAAAGCGTACCAGAAGCACAACCGCCACCCAGTTGCATACCAATACCGAAAACAAAAGCCCCGACCACTAAGCTAACGCCTAATGGTGATACATAGCCTGCAACCGGCCCACCAAAAATTGTGGTGCCACAGGCAAGGATGGGCGCGAATAGCGTTACAGCGACTGCTAACATTAACATATGTGAGCGCATAGCCTGACCATTGCCTACCGACATCATACGTCTAAAGGCCGAGGTAAAACCAAAACGCGCATGAAAAAGGGTATAGCCTAACAAAAAGCCTATGCCGAGAAGCAGCGATTGTGATATATGCTGAGTATTAAGTAAATACATCAACAGCAGCACTCCTGCAACTGCGCCTCCTGCTATTAATATTTTCTGCGGTGCATTTAAAGTAAGACTCTCTCTAACGATAGGATCTTTTGTATCGTTCACGGGTTGAACTCTAGCAATAGTATTCAAGGTAATAACATCCTTCTCCGATTCATTTGATCAGATATGACTTTTATAAGATTTTATAGGGGAATATTAAATGTAGATTTTTGGAGCTTGGCAGGGTTCTACAATGAGTAACCATCAACGCTACATATTAATCTTAATACCGTCAAAGTAAACATGAGAACACTAGAAAAATAAGAATTAGCATATGACAATATGGAATAAAAGAAGACTAGCTAATATGAGGCAGTGAGGTGAATATTTCGCAATTTCAACTATGCCTTCAAACCTCTACATTTAATACTAAGAAGGAAATATCACCACCTCATCGTCTTCCTGCCAAGGCTGATACTTCGTCATTACTTGCAAAAACATCGGATGCTCCAGCCACTGTTTTAGCCAACGCTGCAAGTTTGGATACGGTAAACTGTAAAAAACTTCGCGATCGACATGGGCGAATTGACGGACAAAGGGCATGATACCAATATCGGCAATGGTTACTTTGTCTCCCAGCAAATAAGTGCTCTTAGTTAGCAGCTCCTCTAAAGTCTGTAAAAACACTTCGCCGCGTTGTCGATACTCGGTTTGGGTCATTTCAGGATGACGATCAGCATACTTGTATCGATCCAGCCAATGTTTAAATTCATTATCATTTTTATCGATCAGCGCATTGGCCTCATGCAAAACTTCAGCCGCAAGCAAGCCTTGCGGATCTTTCTGCGCAAGCGCCCATATCATGATATCAAAGCTCTCCTCAATCACAGTACCATCAGTAAGCTGTAAAACAGGCACAGTGCCTTTTGGGCTAATCGCTAGCATCTGCAGCGGCTTGTTTTTTAGTATTATCTCTCGCAGCTCTACTTGCTGCTTAGCAAACAAGATGCCAAGCCTAGCACGCATGGCATAAGGGCAGCGACGAAAAGAGTACAAGAAAGGCAACGAGGCAGTCATAATTTTTCTCACGATAAAATCAATAGGCTAACATAAAAAAGACCTCACCTCTAAAACAGGTAAGGTCTTAGTTTTAAGACTTACTGATAAAACTCACTTATAGAAACAACAATCCCAGAGCAATCACTACGCCGCTGACAAGCAGCACGATGACACAAAATCCCATGATGTCTTTGGCTTTGAGTCCTGCAATTGCTAGCGCCGGCAATGCCCAGAACGGCTGAATCATGTTTGTCCAAGCATCACCCCATGCCACCGCCATGGCCACTCGTGACGGGTCACTACCCAGCATTTCCGCCGCTTCTAACATAATTGGCGCTTGCACTGCCCACTGTCCGCCCCCTGATGGGACAAAAAAGTTGACCAGTCCTGCACTCAAAAAGGCAAAAAGTGGTAACGTTTGCGCTGTCGAAACACTGACAAAGGCTTCTGACATCACCCCGGCCAAACCAGACGCGGTCATCATACCCATAATGCCTGCATAAAACGGGAATTGGACGATAATACCGCCCGCGCCTTTGACGGCTTCTTGAATAGAAATTAGATAGTTGCGGGGCGTTCCATGAAATATAATTCCAAGGAATAAGAACATAAAGTTAACTAGGTTGAGCGTTAAAGCAAAACCATTTTGTACAAAGTAATAAATAATAAAAGCAATGCCCAATAGGCCGATAATCATTGACAAAATCCAGCTGTTTTCCAAACGCTCTGCTGGTGTCATATCTGATTTTGCTGGCAGCGCTTCGGCGGCAGGTTCTACTAGCAGCTTCGGATCTACCGTCACCGTATCTTCTTTTTTTGGCATCATCAGACGGTTTAATAACGGTACCACAATCACCAATGCCGCAATGATGATTAAGTTATAGCCAGCAAAGATGGTGGCACTCGTTGGAATAACACCAATGGTATCAACGAACGGATGGCCTTCTGTCGCAATAGACAAAGGAATCGATCCCGAAAACCCTGCATGCCAAATGATAAAACCAGAATAGGCACTGGCAATGAGCAAGCGGTAATCGACGTTTTGTACCCGCTTTGCCAACTCTTTTGCAAATAACGCCCCGATGACCAGTCCAAAACCCCAGTTGATCCAGCTTGCTGCCAGAGACACTAGGGTTACCAATATAATCGCGCTACCGGGCGAAGTTGCGAAACTGGCAAGCTTGCCAAGCCCCTTTTTAAATATCGGACTACTTGCTAGCACAAAGCCAGTGACCAACACCAATACCATTTGCATCGAAAATGCCAGTAATGCCCAAAATCCATCACCCCAATACGCCACCATCTCTACAGGAGACGAGTCGGTTAACCCCAAACCCATTACAAAAATGACTAAAGTTAAAATAATGACAAATAAAAACGGATCTGGTAAATACTTTTCCATCAAACTATTCGAGAAGCGGGTAATTGCTTTCATTTTTAACTCCCTTTTTATTTAGATACTCTCTTAAATCCCAATGCTACCTCATTATGGCTTTTTATTGTTAATTATTCGGCAATAATACATCTGTCCGATGCTGTGCAGACTGTGTTGTTCATAATAAGCGTACTGGGCATGGACTTACTCCACCAACTGCCACCCAGGCGTTGAGTAATATTGGTCTTGATGAGCAAATAAAGGATGCGCTTTTGCTTCTTGTAGGCTAAGCACAGGGGTGACGCAAACATCAATGGATGCAAAGTGCTGCTGCCAATGAGCGAGCGTTTGACTGGCAAAGATATCACTCACTGCCTTTGCTGCTGCTAGGCTCTCAGGGGAGTTTGGCATGACGCCAAGTTGCCAATGGCTCTCTTTTAACTCTGGCAGCTCCAACGCCTCGCACAGTCCTTGCCAAAACTTTAGCTCCAATGATCCAACTGCCATATAGCGATTATCAAGGGTTCTGTACAAACGATAGCAAGGCAATAGTCCACCCAAAAAATCAAGATGCGGTGGCGGTGTCTGTCCTGAGAAACTTTTGACCAGTGCGCCCGTTTCCTTTGGCATGACTAGATGCTGATATAAGCTATGGGTCATACTGACCGCAATATGTCGACCCTTGCCTGTACGCTGAGCGGCAAACACTGCAGCGAGCAAGGCAATGACGGCAGTATCATCACTACCACCCGCTAAGTCTGCAAACTGCACATTGGGCATGGCCTGCTCACCGTTTGCTGTTTTTAGTTGATCAAGGACACCACTCATCGCCATAAAGTTAATATCATGGCCAGCTTTATGCGCCCAATCATGACTGGCTCGTGGGTGATTGATCGTACTTTCATCTATAGCACTCCCTTCTATTGCAGCGCTCTCATTGGCATCTTTAGCCGTCACGCCGTAGCCTGTAATCGACACCATCACTAGCTTTGGATTAAGCGCATGCAGCGTCTTAGCACCTAGTCCCATACCTGTTAAAACGCCTGGGCGGAAGCTGTCGAGCATGACATCGGCATCTTTGATATGCGCCTTAATAGCTGCAATGCCTTTGGGGTCGCGAAAGTCATGTTTTTCGGTAGCCTTGCCATGATTTAATGCGGCAAACAGCTCCCCAAAGGCTCGGGCAGGGTCGCCATTTTTGGGTTCAATCTTGATAATATTTGCACCCAAATCGGCAAGCAGACGGGTGGCAAAAGGTCCTGGCAGGTTACGCGTCAAATCAACCACTCGCAGCCCTTGTAAGCAGTCAGCCATTGAGTCTACTATTGAATCTGTCGTCAGCTCAGTCATCAAAGAACACCTCACCTTTAGCCGCCATGTCGAGCACAACTGGCGCCGGCTGAAAACGCTCGCCATATTTCTCCGCAAGCTCACGGCTGCGCTCAATAAATCTATCGAGTCCCATAGCATTGATAAACTGGAGGGTACCGCCATGGTGCGGTGTAAAACCCCAACCAAAGATAGCGCCGATATTGGCATCCGCGACAGAGCGCACGACATTTTCTTGATAGCATTTAGCCGACTCATTGGCTTGAATAAACATCAAACGATCGATTAGCTCTTGCTGTGATGGTTGCTGTGCGCTTGGTGGGTATAAATTCAGCAGCTCAGGCCACAAATATTTATCACCTTCATCAGGATACTCATAAAAGCCTTTACCGTTCTTTTTCCCTTCGCGATTATGCGCTTTGACCAATGTTTTGAGTATCTCGTATGAGGGACGTACGGATACGGGCTTACCTTCGGCGGCCATATCTAGCTGCTGCTGTTCG
Source organism: Psychrobacter sp. H8-1 (assembly GCF_904846575.1). Lineage (NCBI taxonomy): Bacteria > Pseudomonadati > Pseudomonadota > Gammaproteobacteria > Moraxellales > Moraxellaceae > Psychrobacter > Psychrobacter sp. H8-1. The sequence continues at coordinate 1,087,317 of NZ_CAJHBG010000001.1, read as the reverse complement.
CTCACATGCAGCGCCAGACTTAGAGATACTTCATCTTGTAATGCCAGTGGCGGCATCGGCATACCTGCCTTTAGACCAGCGACCTCGATACTGCGTGGATGCACGCCCTCACCTAACATTGCCACGCCTTCAGACACATAAGTGCCAAATACCCGTGAAGTATAAAAACCACGACTGTCATTGACGACGATGGGTGTTTTGCCGATTTGTAGCACATAATCAAAGGCTTTTGCCAAGGTGGCATCATCGGTCTGCTCACCCATGATGATCTCAACCAATGGCATCTTATCGACTGGCGAGAAGAAATGCAGCCCGATAAACTGCTTGGGGCGCGTACTGGCTTGAGCCAACCCCGTGATAGGCAAGGTTGAGGTATTAGACGCATAGACAGCCGACTCAGCAATCACCGCTTCACTCTGCTCAGTACATTGCGCTTTAATCTCACGATTTTCGAATACGGCTTCAATGACAAGGCCACAGTCTGCTAAGTCATCATAAGAGACGGTCGGCGTGATGCGATTTAGCAGTGCCTGCTTTTTCTCTGCTGTCGCGCGCTGACGGCTAATGGCTTTATCCAAAATGGTGGCAGAATAAGCTTTACCTTTTTCAGCACCTGCTAGATCGGTATCGAGCAGTACCACCTCTATGCCCGCTTTGGCAGTGACATAAGCAATACCCGCGCCCATCATGCCCGCCCCTAAGATGCCAACTTTTTTGGTTTTATAGCGCTCAAAACCATCAGGACGCGACTGACCTTTTTTGATACTGTTCAGCTGCGTCCAAAGGGTATTGATCATATTTCTTGATTCAGCAGACAACACACAAGCGGCAAAAAAGCGTGATTCAAGCTCAAGGCCAGTGTCGATGTCTACAAGGCAGCCTTCAAATACACAAGACATTATATGGGTAATCGCTGGATAATTGCCGTGCGACTTTTGATTGGCCATGGCGGGTGCCACAGAAAACACTTGTACGTTTTTGGGATGGTTGCTATCGCCGCCTGGGATTTTAAAGCCTTTTTTATCCCACGGCTGCTGCGCCTCAGGATTGGCTTTGATCCAGTCTTTCGCCTGCTGTAGCATATCTGCTTGATCAGTGGCAATGGCATCAATCAAACCGATATCTTTAGCAGCATCTGGACGTAGCTCTTTACCTTGCGTCATGAGCTCAAGCGCCGCTTGAATACCAACCAAGCGTGGTAGGCGCTGAGTACCGCCGCCACCTGGCAGCAAGCCGAGTTTAACTTCAGGCAGTCCCAATTTGGTTTTAGGAGCGTCAATAGCGATGCGATAATGACAGGCTAAGGCCAACTCCAAACCTCCACCCAGCGCTGTGCCAGTCATGGCTGCGACGACTGGCTTACCTGATGTTTCAAGTTTGCGCAAGCTACCTTTAAGGTCTTCGACCAGCTCAAAGGCTTGCTCGGCGGTATCAATACTAGCCAATTGGTCGATATCAGCGCCAACGACAAAGGTTTCTTTTGCCGACGTTAAAATTAAACCTTTAGCAGACTCATCATTGATAAAGCTATCGGTCATCATAGCAAAGGCATCTGTAAAGCCATCACCGATGACGTTCATTTTGCGGTCGCTTTGGTCAATCGTGACAGTAATAATTCCATTATCAGATTCGGCAGAAAAATGGTTCAATGTATTGATAGCATCTATGCTATTTGTACTCATGTTAAGTCCTTTTAATATTATTTTACTTCGATATAAATTACTAAAAACCTATCAGCGCTATTCATCAAAACTACACGCGCTCGATGATGGTGGCAATGCCCATACCACCGCCTACGCATAAGGTAATCATTGCCGTTTTAAGGTCACGACGTTCAAATTCATCAAGGACCGTGGTCATGAGCATCGCGCCCGTGGCTCCAAGCGGATGACCCATAGCGATAGCGCCACCATTGACGTTGACGATATCAAGCGAGATACCTAAGTCATCGGCAGTATTGAGTGGTATGGCAGCGAAAGCTTCATTAATTTCCCACAAGTCGATATCGGAGGCTTGCATGCCCGCCTTTTTGAGGGCTTTTTGGCAGGCAGGTGTCGGCCCTGTCAGCATAATGGCAGGCTCTGATCCAATGACTGAGGCCATAGTGATTTTGGCACGGGGTTTGAGACCTGCCTTTTTACCAGCGGCAGCGCTACCAACCAAGCAAATTGCGGCACCATCGACAATGCCCGACGAGTTACCCGCATGATGCACGTGATTGACGGCCTCAATGGTGGTATATCGGTCTAAAATGACACTATCAAAACCCATCTTGCCAAATTTAGTAAAAGAAGGATTGAGAGCCGCCAAGGTTTCGGTACTGGTATTCGGACGGATGGTTTCGTCTTTATCCAATAACAACATGCCATTGATGTCAGCAACAGGGACAACGGACTTATCATAATAGCCCTGATTCCAAGCGTGCGCGGCCCTTTGATGCGATTCAGTAGCAAACTCATCCACATCCCTGCGACTAAGGCCTTTTAATGTCGCTATAGTATCTGCACCAACCCCTTGCGGCACATAATGCGTCGCCTCATTGACCCGTGGATCCATATACCAAGCACCGCCATCAGAGCCCATTGGCACGCGGCTCATAGATTCTACGCCGCCTGCGACTACCATATCCTCCATACCAGACATGACTTTGGCGGCAGCCAGATTGATAGACTCAAGGCCCGAGGCGCAAAACCGAGATAAGGTAACGCCCGCCACACTTTGCGCCCAGCCAGCGTCAATCACCGCGATACGCGCAATATCAGAGCCTTGCTCGCCAACAGGGGTCACACAGCCAAGTACCACATCGTCAACTAGGCTAGTATCCAAATTATGGCGCTGCTGCATCTCCTTTAATAACGTACGTGTCAGCCAAATCGGGGAAACCTGATGTAAGGAGCCGTCCTTTTTGCCTTTGCCACGCGGCGTGCGGATAGCATCATAAATATAAGCGGTCTCAGTCATAAAAATCCCTTTTTATTTTTAAATCATTAATAAATCTACATCTTTCTTTATTTGAAATATGCTTAGCTATAAACCCAGATAAAAAATGAGTCGTCACCCTTTACATAAAACGTGACGCCAGCTCTTTCATAATCTCATTGGTGCCGCCGTAGATTTTTTGCACGCGAGCATCGGCATACAGGCGCGCGATTGGGTATTCGGTCATATAGCCATAGCCACCAAACAGCTGCACGCATTCATCAATCACCTCACACTGCTTTTGTGTGACCCAGTATTTGATCAGTGATGCGTGCGGTACGGTCAGCTTATCCTCCAGCATGGCATCGACAGCAGCATCGCACATACTACTGGCAGCGAGATAATCAGCGTAGCACTCTGCCATCTTAAAACGAGTGTTTTGAAAGCTCCAAACAGGCTTACCGAAGGCTTCACGCTCTTTGACATAATCTAACGTCAAATTAATCGCCAACTTCATCGCGCCAACCCCTGATAGAGCAATAATAAGCCGCTCACGTGGTAACTCCTCCATCATTTGAATAAAACCTTTGCCCTCAACAGCCCCTAACAAATTCTTTTGTGGTACACGGACATTACTAAAAAACAGCTCTGAGGTATCCTGTGCGCTCATGCCGATTTTGTCGAGATTACGACCACGCTCAAACCCCTCTACTTTGTCAGTTTCTACCACGATAAGGGAGACGCCTTGCGCACCCTTTTCACGATCTGTTTTACATGCCAGCAAAATGAGGTTGGCATGCTGACCATTGGTGATAAAGGTCTTGGAGCCGTTGATGATATAGTCATCGCCGTCTTTGACCGCGTAGGTTTTGATGTTTTGCAGATCTGAGCCAGTGCCAGGTTCGGTCATGGCAATGGCAGCGACATACTCGCCCGTTGCCATCTTAGGCAGCCACTCTTTCTTTTGCTCGTCAGTGCCATGCGTCAAAATATAAGGTGCGACAATCCCCGAATGCACCATACCGCCAAAGCCTGGTTGATTGGCTTCCGCTTGTGCATAAAGCAGCGCTGCCTCATGACCAAAATCACCGCCGCCGCCGCCATACGCCTCGGGTATGGATGCGCATAAGAATCCCATCGCACCCGCCTCTTCCCACGCTGCGCGGTCTATCATGCCGTTTTTGCGCCATTCTTCGTCCTTTGACTCCCAACTTTTAAACATTTTAAACGCGCTGTCATAGACCATCTGGTGCTCTTCGGTCATCCAGTTTGGGGTAAATTTTTCAATACTCATGGTGTCTTCCTTGACGATTTTGCATCGTTGATGTTCAATAAATAAAAGTTAAACTCGCACTTTTTGGGTTTGGTATGAGACTCATACTAGGACAGTCAACTCACTTGCGCAAGACGCTATTGAAAAGCAGTGGTACAAAAAAAAGCCCCACTATAAGAGTGAGGCTGTGCTATGTTGATATGTTTGAAAGTTCGCTGTTTACGACTAAAAAACCTTTAAGTAATTCTTCTTAAGCGCTGCTGGCTTTTGGTCGTTCATACGCTACTCTATCGAAATCGAACGCTTCATGCTTTTCTTCGATAATTAATTGATGGCTTTCATTGGCATCACTAGACATCCAGTTTGCGCTATCAAACTCAAAATCTACTTCTGCTCTTAAGCGATATTTGGGTGAAAAGTCAGGATAATGCGCCAACTCATACTTAATTTGATCGATATCCTTTGCAAACGACTCATAAGGCAACTCAATGATCAAAAATAGCCTTACCAAAAATGCATCAGCGGTAAAGTATTTATCCATATAACTACCATCAAGCCCAAGGTAGCGATTGCACAATACATGACGTAAGCGCTCACAAGCAGGGATAGTATGCCCTAACGGATAGCCCATCGCTTTGATAATATCTTGTGCACGCAGCTGCTGCGTGTCGATTTGAGTAATAATATACTGAGCAAGAGAATGCTGCGGGCGATAATGGCGAATGTATTTGGATTGACTGCTTGAGTGGCTCATAGTATAGAACACCTTAGATTCCTAGCACTCCGACAAAAAAGTATAAAATCAGGCACAAATGAGGATGTCGGAGTACAGGCTCATGCGCTTTACCAGGATTGTTTTATATCGTGCTGGAAGTTGCAAGGTTTGTACGTCGCCACTAATTGCAATTATGATAATTTACAGTAGCGATTGGCAATACAAAACTGTTAAACCCACGATAATTTGTCCAACGATGATAGCACATCAGATGACAGAAAATAAATACCGATATGTGTGACTGTTTGTGAATAGTAATTTTTCACATTAAGCACTCAATACTGGACCTTTCTGTATACTTTGTTCATGTGCTAACACGAGGCTCAACATCAAAACATTAATGTTGAAATATTAAAGAAAATGACTGATAATCTAACGGTTGACGTCAACGACTATTCTGCCTCGAATTTTACCATCCAATAAGTGGCTGGCTGTCGGAATGACTTCGCTTAGGCCAATCTCTCTGGTGATTGCATCTAATTGTGTCATATCCAAACTCGTACTCAAGCGCTGCCATGCTTCTATACGCTCATCATAAGGTCGCGTCACGCTATTAATACCAAGCAAACTGACACCGCGTAAAATAAAAGGTGCAACAGTAGCAGGGAAATCCATGCCTTGAGCCAACCCACAGGTAGCCACTAAACCATCTTCACAAGTACTGGCACAAACATTGGCTAGCGTGTGACTACCAACAGAATCAATTGCGGCGGCCCATCTCTCTTTACCAAGAGGACGTCCCGGACTACTTAACTCCGATCGGTCGATGATTGTCGTTGCACCCAGGCTCTTTAGGTAGTCTGCTTCTTCTAGGCGACCCGTAGAAGCTGTGACAGAGTAACCTTGGTTTGCTAAAAGTGCGATGGCAAAGCTACCAACGCCGCCATTAGCACCAGTCACCAATACTTCACCGCTATCTGGTGTCAGCCCATGACGTTCCAACGCAATCAAGCAAAGCATTGCGGTATATCCTGCCGTACCTATCGCCATCGCCTGACGTTCAGTCATCGATTCAGGGAGCGGGATAAGCCAGTCACCATTTAATCGCGCCTTTTGTGATAGACCGCCCCAATATTTCTCACCCACACTCCAACCATTTAACAACACCTTGTCGCCAGCTTTGTAACGAGGATGGCTGCTTGTCTCGACGGTGCCAGCTAAATCGATCCCTGGAACCATAGGAAATTGACGTACCACAGGGCTACGACCAGTGATAGCCAGTCCATCTTTGTAATTAAGCGTGCTAAATGCGACACGAACCGTGACATCTCCCTCAGGCAATTGCGTGTCCTGTATCTCAGTCAGATTAGACTGATAAACATCATCATTTTTTTCAATTAATACTGCATTAAACATAGTAGCTCCTATTTAGACCATTCGTCTATAAATGAGTAAAAAATAATTTAGACCAGTCGTCTAAAAATATAGATAAAAAATTACTTCTGTATTCCTGCTATAAAACCTCGGAAAAAAATATCCAATGGACTGACGTCTTGCACCAACTTAGCACGCAAAACTGCACCTTCCCAACCAATCCAAAAGAAAGCAGCAAGCTCATCACAATCACTATCAGAAGGTATTTGTCCTTGTTGTACTGCCAAACGCAAGCAAGCTGCTAAACGCTTCTGCCAATCAAGTAATACACCTTCTAACTCACAATGAAAACTCTCAGGCAACACGGTGACCTCTTGGCCCAAGTTTCCTACCAAGCAGCCACGTCGAAATTCGTGCTTGATCATTCCCGATTTAGCATCCTCAACGAAGTCACTGATACGCTGCATAGGAGGTACTTTCTCATTCAAAAAACAATGATCTAGTTTACGAGCAAAATATAATGCGTATTGCCGCAACACTTCCTGTCCAAACGCTTCTTTGTTTTTGAAGTAATTGTAGAAAGAACCTTTGGGCACATTGATACGTTTGAGTATGGCATCTATACCAGTGGTCGCAAAGCCTTGCTCTGTGAGCATCTCTACCCCAGATCTTAAGAGAGCCTTACGGGTATCCGTAAACTCTCGCGCAACATTGGGTGGACGCCCTCGGCGGGCTTTTGGCTTAATAATCGTCATGCACAAATATTATGACCGATCGTCTTTAATGTCAATAAATTATTTGTAAGCCCTCAACTGCTGCTGATTAGTCTTCACCATGATACGTCGCCTCGTCCATCCAAATGATGGGATCTTCACACAGATGAACCAAGTGATACCAGATATCACTACTGCGGGCGATACGGTGATGACCGCCTGCAAAATAATCGACTTCCCAGCTATCAGATAAATTGACTAAGGTTCGTCTAGCAACCGCCACATCCAAACTTTCATCGTCGACTTCCACCATGACGCGCATCATCTCAGTGTTAGAAGTGGGGAACGACAGCTTCATATCTGCCGCTGCCGGAATACGGTCGGCTAAGACATCACTAGGATAGATACAGGGCGCAATCAATAACGCGCGTAAGTTATATTTATGGGCGAAATGATTGGCAAACCAGCCACCAAGCGAATGCCCTGCCAATACTACTCGAGGATATTCTTGCATCTTTTCTTGAATTAAGGCATCGTAAATCTCAAATATTTCTGCAAAGTTGTCTCGGTAATTGACCGTTTGGCAATATTTAGGCTCACGTGTGATACAGGTATATTTACTGGTCTCATTGCTTGAGTCGAGACCATGAAAAAACAATAAAAACGTGTCATTATTTTCGATAGGAAACATCATAACCTTCTCCTTTTTTAATTATTATGTAGGTTTATTTTTATTAAACTGGTTTATGAATTAAACCGCTTTTTGGCTAGCAATCTGCGCTTGATATAAACCCAAAATCTCCTCACAAGCCTGCATTGAGATATTTTTTGCAAACCCCTTATTAAACCAAAAATCATAAACGGTTTGGACAATATCTTTCACCGCTTGCGCATCCTTTGGCTTCTGCTCTTTTAATTTGCGCGCAATGTCTTGTGCCTGTATATCCGACTCGCTATAGGGCGCGCTCCAGCCCACGCAATATCGATAGAGCACATCATTAATGGCCAGTACAAATATGGCATTGGACACACCAAATGAACCAATTAACCTCTCAAACAGCGCATAGCGCTCTTCATAAATACTGACCTCTATTGGCATATCGGCTCGCTCAAACAGACAATCAGCACTGACTATGTGCGAGGGCTTACTAAAATCCTCCCACAGTAGTGGATAAGACCCGCCAATACCGCCCTTCTCCACCACGTTAAAGCGCCAAATGGCGTAATGCGTCTCAGCCCCCTTAAAGGGCAGATGTATCAGCCACTGCATCAGCGCATCACTGTCATAAATGATATGACTGCTACCAATACGCACACCTTGCTTGGGTAATACATCGGTGTATAAACGGTCCATGTCATTACTATAAAGCTTTACTTTGTTTAAATTCTCATCACTGACATCGCCTAATTTAGCCCTTGCCTCTATTATATTTCGATAGGGTTGAAATGGCGCTACAAAGCTTAGCGTCTCACCGGTATTGTTCACAAAATAAATATCATCTTCATAATCGTCCACAGAAACGCTCTTAAGATAAAATAATGGCGTTTTTCGTACTCGTCCCTGCTCATCACTCGCCAATGCCGTTATACCAGACAGCTTTGCGCCATCTGCCCACTGCACATTTTCTAACCGCTTTTGCTCAAATTCATATGTTAACTTTGTCATAGTCATATCCTTATTATTTTGACTTTGGTTTGTTTGTCGCTTTTTTTGGTTGCTCTTTGCTCGATGCCTATTTTGAGCAAGCAGAGTCTGTTCGCCATTTTATTAAATGACTTTATTATCTATAAGTTAGTATTTATAAAGGGAAGTAGATTAATCGATTTGGCAAGGCAGCAGTTTTATGGTGAACTGGCTTTTAGGCGCAGCTTTTTATTGTCGCATCATCAACATTTTTGCAAGACTAACGAGCGTTTTTGTGTTCAATCTTTATGCTTATTAACAACTATGGTTTTTGGGTTTGTGCAGGCGAAGGTGTTTAGGATTAAAGAAAAATAACATTGTTAAAAAAAACTCAGCTAAGAAGTGAGGCGTTGCGCCCCGAGGGTTAGCTGTTTGCCCAGTTATTTTCGCCTGACTCAATAACTATAGTATAAATTTTTATAAAAATAAAGCATTTTGATATTACCTGCGACAACTGGTGTCGCCCATCTTTTTTTAACAGCTTCTTTCAATAGCCTCTGTTAGCAAGCCTTTAGCACTCACTAAACATGTACTTGGCAGGGATGTAAATCATCTATTAGAAACATGTATTAAAGGCAACTAGGCAAAATCAGCGGGGATATAAAGGTATTCTTTTTGACCATCTTCATTTTCAAACGACACTCGATAGCCATTGATAATTCCATCAAATGGAATGTTTCCTGACATAGCCGTGTAATGCGTTCGAACCAATTCATCAATCACTTGTCGCTGTTGGCATCTATCAAGTAGGCGCACCTCATCATCCAACTCTATCCTTCTAAACTTAGATACAGCCATCATGCTCATAAATGAGGGTTGGAAGTTATCGCTAAAAGTAACATCTGCATAAACGATGGGCATGGTGGCATTGAGTACCTTATGCGCGTATTGCTCTAACTGCTGTAAAAGTAGCAAATATTGATCTTTCTCAATATCTAACACTCTACACAGAGCATGAACGAACTCAGCGGATGAGTATTTAAAATCATAACTGGTTTTGGTCAGCCCTAATTCTGGCGACGACAAGACATGCTCTAAACGCTTTAAGGCTCTAGTTTGGGTTTTAATGTGAGTCTGATAGCCCATAGATTGGATTATTTGGGCATGTGATAGGTTTTTTTGCTCAACCCGCTGTAGGATTAAAGCCTGCAATGTGCTTGCATATTGACTAGAATAAATCATGGGATGTGTCCTTATACTCTGGCGAATGTAACTGTACTTACAAAGGTAAAAGCACAGTTACTTTGCTGAAGGATGCAGAGTAATAAGGGGTTGTGCGTTTTACCAGTGGTTGTTTTTCATCGTGCTGGAAGTAGCGTTAAACCCACGATGTGCTTACATAGTAGCAAGGGTGATACAGTCTGTCTAGATAGGTGTTAATGCAATACGACAGTTGATGTCGTCTATATTGTGATGATCAACTTTAATAATTAGAAAGCATTTTACTATAACGGTTAAGCAGTACTTTTCGCTTAAAGCTTTTTCAATAAACGTCTAATTAACAATCCTTAGCAAAAAAGCCCTTTCACTAATGCCATTGACTTGCTATCTTGCCTCGCCACTCTTGTATTGCCAAACACTTCTATTTTAAATAATTTTTGACTCCACTTTTGGCTAATCTTCTTATCGTATTAGGTCTTATGAAACACAACCTTAAGGCGAGCTCAGATGCTCGTCGGACTCAGTATTTTCAAGTATTCTTGATGGGCGTCAGCGCATTTATTATGAATACCACAGAATTTGTTCCCGTCGCCTTATTAAGCGACATTGCCCAAGACTTTTCTATTACTACAGCTGAGACTGGCTGGATGTTGACGCTGTATGCGTGGATCGTCGCTGCCATGTCATTGCCGCTGATGCTGCTGACCAGTCGCTTTGAGCGTAAAAGCTTGCTCTTAGGTCTGTTTGCAGTATTTATTGCCAGTCATGTATTATCCGTATTTGCATGGAGCTTTGATGTACTGCTCATTAGCCGCGTAGGGATTGCCCTATCGCATGCGATATTTTGGTCCATCACAGCCGCGATCGCCATACGCGTGGCACCTGAAGGCAAGAAAGCATTAGCACTTAGCGTACTTGCGACGGGTACCTCATTAGCGATGGTGCTGGGCGTACCGTTAGGGCGCTTGGTCGGTCAATGGTTTGGCTGGCGCGCGACATTTGGCGGTATTGGCGGTATTGCCTTTATCGTATTTGTGCTGCAAATGAGACTGTTGCCAACATTGCCGAGTATGTTTGAAGGCTCTTTTAGAAAAATTCCAGAACTACTGAAAAACCCCTTATTGGTCTGTTTGTATTTGCTCATCCTACTGGTCTTTACAGCGCACTATACTGCTTATTCTTATATCGAGCCTTTCATGCGTCAGGTCGGCTCAGTCAGCGAAAACTCGGCTACTTTTGTCCTACTCTTATTCGGTGTCGCAGGGATTGCAGGCAGTGTGATATTCAGTCGATGGGGTGATAGGTTCATTACCAGACTGATGCTGATATCGACGATACTGATGCTACTCTCTATGCTCGTATTGTTGTATGCCGTGACCTCTATATGGGCGCTTAGTCTAATTGCCTTACTATGGGGTGCTGCACTTATGCTGCTTATTATCTCTATGCAGGCCAAAGTGATTATGGTCGATGTCAACGCGCAAGACATGCTGATGTCGATGTTTTCAGGCATTATCAATTTAGGTATTGGTACGGGTGCGCTATTCGGCGGTTATGCGGTGACGCATCTCTCGATATCAAGCGTGGGCTATGTCGGGGCAGCTATCGCTGTTATGGCATTGCTACTCATGCTATTTATGATAAAACGCTTTCCTGAGTTAAGTAGAAGACTGGGTTAGCTAAAAGTCTGATATCAAAGAAAAGCAGTTAACATGCCAGCCACTTAAATGGGTTGGCATTTTTTATAGTATTGCTTGTAAAAATCATTTCAACAATCTAGTCAAATACTAATTGAACGAATGTTCAGGTAAAGTTATACTCATTTCTATTGGACATAATTATGCAACAGTTGATTAAAGACTGACATCAATAGCTAAGCAAGGAGCGAAAGCTATATGAATAAGATTCAAAACAGGGAAGTATTTTTCTTCGATCTAAATACAATTATTATAGGCATCATGAACTATCAAATTCTTCGACTTATCGGAGATTCGTGATGCATGATGAAATCATTCAACAAGAAGACCAAGGTAGCACTCCTCCTCTCAGACTAGGCGGGTTAAATTATGCTTGGATTGTAGCCGCTACAGGCTCTATAGCGATGTTCTGCGGCCTTGGATTAGGCCGATTTGCGTTTGGTATGTTGCTGCCGTCGATGTCGGCTTCTTTGGGATTAAATTACACTCAAAGCGGAATATTGGGATTCACTAACCTGATAGGATATCTGGTTGCGGTTCTCCTAAGTCCGCTCATTATACCTCGATTTGGTACTCGAATCACTTGTACTGCCAGCCTTCTCTTAATCGCCGTCTCTATGCTCGGTATGGCTTTTACCACAAGCTTCCCCCTACTCTGCGCACTTTACGTATTGACTGGTATTGGTAGCGGCGGCGTGGTCTTACCGATGATGAGCGTCATGTCGCATTGGTTTTTCCCTTCACATCGTGGGCTCGCCTTAGGACTCGTTATGGCTGGCCCTGGCTTTGGCATTATTCTATCGGGCTTCGTCGTACCAAAACTCTTACCTATCTCTGGTCTACTGTCTTGGCAGACGGGCTGGCTAATTTTTGCCGTTGTCAATATCGTGGTAGCTTGGCTTACTTTCACTTTGATTCGCAATCATCCAGACGATGTCAATCAAAATCCTTTTGGACGTGTACCTACCTCACCTGTAAAAAATAAGAAAAAGCTAGAACGTAGTAACGTCAAACTGCTGGTACATTTGGGTATCATTTTTGCCATTTATGGCGCCACTTATATGGTTTACGTGACCTTTATCGTCACTAGCATGGTTGGATCGTATCAACTGAGTGAAGCGACTGCGGGCGGTATTTGGGCGTGGATTGGTCTGCTTAGTGTCTTTTCAGGCATGTTGTTTGGCTGGATTTCTGACCATATTGGCAGACGCCTTGGGCTCGCGCTGGCTTTTTTCTTCCTTGCCATCGCTTATCTGCTGGTTGGATTGACTGATTGGACTTTAGGGCTTTACTTGTCAATCATCCTGTTTGGCTTAGTAGTTTGGAGCGTTCCTGTCATTATGGCGGCCTCCGCTGGCGATTATTTTGGACCTGCAGCGGCGGCAAGTGCACTTGCGGCGCTGACTTTTGCCTTTTCAGGCGGACAGGCTCTTGGGCCAGTGGCAGCAGGCTATCTCGCAGAAATCACGGGAGACTTTAGTATCAGTTATATGGTATCTGGCATCGCAGCCTTTATAGCGATTGGACTTGCCTTATTATTACGTCCACAAAAATCTGCTTAGTAAGCAATCTTTATATATTTAACTTTAGTGGCATGAACGACTACTCAAACTATACTTGAACGGTCGTTCATTTTTGTTTATAGTGGTTGTAAGACTAACACCTAAACCTTTCGAGCCGTCTAAGGATATCAACATGCTTAAGTTTTATTTTCACCAAACACCTAACCCTATGAAAGTGGCTCTTTATCTGATGGAGACGGGTTTATCGTACGAATTAATGCCAATAGATACCATGAAAGGTGAGCAACATACGCCTGAGTATCGCGCTATCAACCCGAATGGTAAAACGCCCGCTATCGAAGATGATGGCAAACGTGTCTTTGATTCGACGGCTATCTTGATGTACTTGGCTGAAAAGACAGGCAAGCTTGCAGGAAAGCCAGAAGACCGAGGTGAAATGCTCTCATGGCTGATGTTTATCGCGACTGGATTGGGCCCATTTTCTGGTCAATCAGTACACTTTAGACATAAAGCACCCGAAAAAATACCTTATGCGATCAATCGCTATCTTCGTGAGACCGAGCGTCATTATGAGGTGCTAGATAAGCATATGGAAGGCCGTGAATATCTGGTTGGTGACGACTACTCTATTGCTGATATCTCAGCTTGGGGCTGGGTTGATAAAGCAACGTTTGTATTGGGCGAAGAAGGGTTAGACAACTACCCTAACCTTAAACGTTGGTTTGCTCGTATAAACGCTCGTCCTGCCGTAGATAAGGCGCGCAATATTGCTAAAGACATTCAGTTCAAATCTGAATTTGATGACGCAGCTGCACGTGCTCTATATCCACAAAACTTTGCGAAAAATGCTGAATAGCCACAGACATAAAAATAGGAATAATTACAATGGAAAACCAATATGTACCCCCAAAAATTTGGACGCATGATGCAGAGAGTGGCGGTAAATGGGCCAGTGTGAATCGCCCCGTTTCAGGTGCTACCCATGAGAAAGATTTACCAGTGGGTGAGCATGCTTTGCAACTGTACTCAATGGGCGAGCCCATCCCAGATTCTGTGTAACTGCCATTTAGATTAAATGCTTACTGATACGGTCATCAAACATAATCATAAAGCGATTCAAAGCAGACGTCCAGTTACGAATCGGCATCGACCACTTTTTGGATGCCTGCTGAGTTGCTAAGTACACCACTTTAAATGCTGCCTGATCAGATGGGAACACCTTACGCTTATTCACCGCCGTCCGAATCACACTGTTTAGCGACTCTATCGCATTGGTGGTATAAATCACTTTTCTGATGTCTTTCGGATACTCAAAGAACACCGTTAAGCCCTCCCAGTTATTGCGCCAAGACTTGACCACGTGCGGGTAATCTTTGCCCCATACCTCATCAAAGTGTTCAAGGTTAGCCTCTGCTATCTCAAGCGTATCAGCGCCGTAGATAGCCTTTAGATCAGCCGCTACTGCCTTTTTATTTGTCCAAGGTACAAACTTCATCGAATAGCGCACCATGTGTACGATACACAGCTGAACCTGAGCGTTGGGATAAACGGTATTGATGGCATCAGGGAAGCCCTTTAAACCATCGACACAAGCGATTAAGATGTCTTGTACGCCGCGGTTTTGTAGTTCAGTGAGAACACCCAGCCAGAACTTAGCGCCTTCATTCTCTGAGAGCCACATACCAAGCAGCTCTTTTTTACCATCAAGCCCCACGCCTAGCGCCAGATAAATAGCCTTGTTGATAATCTGTTTATCTTGACGTACTTTAACGACAATGCAGTCTAGATAGACGATAGGATAGACACTGCTCAGCGGCCGGTTCTGCCAAGCGGTGATGTCCTCTAATATGTTATCGGTGACTCTTGAGACAAGAGAGCTTGAGATGTCGACATCGTAGAGCTCTTTGATACTCTCTACAATCTCGGTGGTGGTTTGACCCTTAGCGTAAAGGAATATGATCTTGTCATCAAGGCCTGAGATACGAGTTTGATGCTTGCGCACGAGTGTAGGTTCAAAAACGCCATCACGGTCTCTTGGGGTGGATATCTCAAGCTCGCCTGTGTCACTGCAGACGGTCTTTTTAGTGTGTCCGTTGCGCTTGTTTGGTTTATCTGCTTTCTCATGCTTAGGATAGCCGAGATGGTCTTCCATCTCAGCTTCAAGGGCAGTGTCGATAAAGGATTGCATGAGCTGCTTTTGAAAGTCTTTGATGTCATCGAAGCTATTCATGCTACCAGCCATTTGCTCGGCCAGTTTCTTAATGTCAGATTGGGTAGTCATTGCTTATTCTCCAGTTAGTGGATTATAAGCAGTTACACAGTTTTTAGGAAACTCCCCAATGGGCACGCCTAACGGTCAAAAAGTCACCATTATGCTAGAAGAGTTATTAGCACTGGGCAAAGACGCAGAATATGACGCCCATATGATTAATATTGGCGAAGGCGATCAGTTTTCATCAGGCTTTGTAGATATCAACCCTAACTCTAAAATCCCAGCTTTCGTTGATTACTCTGGCACTGAGCCTGAAACGGTATTTGAATCTGCTTCTATTTTAGTTTATCTTGCTGAAAAGTTTGGGGTCTTGTTACCTGAAAAAGGCAGCAAACGTACCCAAGTCTTTAACTGGTTATTTTGGTTACATGGTTCTGCCCCATACTTAGGTGGCGGTTTCGGGCATTTTTACGCTTATGCACCCGAAAAGTTTGAATATGCCATCAATCGCTTTACAATGGAAACTAAGCGCCAGTTGGATGTGCTCGATAAGCAATTGGCGAAAAATGAATTTATTGCCGGTGATGAGTATAGTATCGCTGATATTGCCACTTGGCCTTGGTATGGCAATTTGGTGTTGGGCAATCAGTATGAGGCAAAGGACTTTTTGCAGGTCGATGATTACACCCATGTGCAGCGCTGGGCAAAAGCTATCTTAGCGCGACCAGCCGTACAACGTGGCCGCATCGTTAACCGTACTCATGGTGAAGAATGGGAACAACTGGAAAACCGTCATAGTGCGGCAGATATCGATAAAGTGTTGGCACTAAAACCAGAGTAACTGGTTATCACCAATACAGGGCTTGCTAGGATAAGTTTTTTTGCAACATCGAGCGGCTAGCTACAGCACGCAAGAAAAAACTATCCTAACAGCACGTTATAATGGTTATGCTTTTGTTGTTTAGGATTAACGCTACCAATAATCTCTGCCAATAATATTAGTGTCACTTGGTTTTCCAGATTTTAAGACTATATTTTTAATAAGCTCATATCTTTAATAAGATACTAGCTTTTAAGGTGAAAATTATGAGTGCACAAGCGAAGTTTAATCGTGATGATGTCATCGAAAAAGCCAAAAACCTCTATTGGGAAAAGGGCTATCACGCTACCTCTATGAGAAATCTGCAAGATGTCGTCGATATGCGCCCCGGTAGTATCTATGCCGCTTTTGGTAATAAAGACAATTTGTTTAAAGAGGCATTAAATCGTTATGCGGAAGAAGGCGCTGCGAATCTTGCCAATAGTATTGCCCAAGAAGAAACAGTCCTTGCTGGCCTAAAACGTTTCATTCATAGCGTCACTGTTTGTAGCAAAGGCACCGCACCCAGCGGCATATGTATGGTGGTCAAAACCATCGGTGAGCTCACGCAAAACGATAGTCCAGAACTGCTTAATCACGCGACAAGCATTTTAGAACGTGTTGAAGCTTCTTTTGTTAAGACCTTTCAGCAAGCCATTAATAATGGTGAAATTAGCAGTGATAAAGACCCAGCTGAACTGGCCCGCTACTTTCAAATTCAAGTCATAGGCTTAAGAACTTATGCGCAAGTCAGCAATGATACGGATGCGGTAGAAAAATATATTGATGGTATATTCGAAGGTATTCTTTAAGAAGGTATTTTCTAATAAGATATCTACTAATCTTATTTAGCGTTTAGCATTCAAAGTATCACTTTCAATCAGCCCATCTACCAGATTGATAGTACGATCACAGGAAGCTGACAATCGTGGATCATGAGTGACCAAAAGCACACCACAATCGCGCTCACGATTGACCTTACGGAACAGCTCAAATACCTCAGCAGCCGTTACTGTATCCAAATTGCCAGTCGGTTCATCCGCTAATAGTAATGCAGGGTCAGTGATAAGCGCCCGAGCAATGGCCACTCGCTGCTGTTGACCACCCGAAAGCTCGTTCGGCTTAGTATCAGCAAACTTCTCAAGCCCAACCGCAGCCAGCAAGCCTCGTGCTTTTTGTATGGCGTATTTATCTGGTCGGCCTCGGGTCAACATCAGTGGCATGAGCACATTGTCTATCGCTGTAAACGCTTGAATTAGATGATGAAACTGAAACACAAAGCCAATGCTACTGCCACGCAGCGCGGTACGTCCAGCATCATCCATGCCACTGGTCGGCTGACCGAGTAGATAGAGCTCGCCACTGGTTGGCTTATCGAGCAGCCCAAGCACGTTTAGCAGGGTACTCTTACCAGAACCAGAAGGACCGATGAGCGCCGCAAAGTCGCTGTTATCGATGCGTAAGTCGATGCCATGTAGTACTTCTATCTCGTTAGGTTGGCCTATATTATAGGACTTGCGCAACGCCTCTAAGCGCAGCACTTCATGAGTGTCGTTAGACCTATTATCAGGCATAAAGTTATCAGGCATAGAAGTAGGCTCATTTTTGGACTCATTATTAGACATAGCGAATGGCCACCACCGGATCTAGTGCTGCTGCCCGCCGTGAAGGTATAGCAGCCGCTAATACGCCTGTGAGCGTTGCTAACAGCATTACCAACAACACTAGCTCTATAGACACGGTTATATAAAACAAACTTGGGCCAAAGGTATTAAACCCCCATATCAGTATATAACTGGCAGCACTGCCCAGTACCGATCCAAGCAAGCCAAATACAGCGCCTTGAATTAAGAATATTCGTAAGATTTGCTGACGGGTTGCGCCAGTGGCACGCAAAATCCCAATCTCTCTAGTGCGCTGTACGACACTAACAGATAGCACACTCGCAATACCAAAGGCGACCGAGATGGCCACAAAGACAATAATCATATTGGTAGATAAGCTTTGCGCAGAAAGTCCACTCATCAATTGTGCATTGGTCTTAATCCAGCTTTCAGCCTGCAATGAGGTCAAGCGCCCTACTTGTTCTGCGATATCTTCTGCCGCAAAGATATCTTCAACGGTCAAATCAATGACGGTGACCCCACCCGGCAGACTGAGTAATGACTGGGCTTGCTTTAGATCCAGATAAACATAACGAGCATCCAACTCGCGCACGCCCAGCTCAAATATACCTGCGACGTTGACCACGGTGTTGTCTTGTTGACCCGTATCGAGTCGCAGCTTACTACCTACTTGCACACCGAGATCTTTGGCAAGCTCACTGCCAATCATGACATTGTCAGCGCCGACACGTAATTGACCACTGATTAGGTAGTCTTCGAGTGGTATGATTTTTTGATAGCGTGCAAGCTCGGTTCCGACCAGCACTACCGACTCTAGTGCATCACCACGCCTGACAAAGGCTGGGCCTGATACTATTGGTGATACGGCATTCAGTATGGGTAATTGATCCAAGGTTTCGGTGATTTGCTGCCAGTTATTAATTGAGCGTAAGCGCTGCGGCCTTTTATCTTCTTGAATCAGCTGCACTGTACCTGTTTCTGATGGGGCTGGTGGCGCTACTTGATTGACTTCATCTGGTGATACCAAGCGAATATGTGACTGACTACCAAGGGTGCTGTCTATCAAATTGGCTTGCAACCCATGGATCAAAGCAGTAATAAATACGATCACCGCCACGCCGATGGCGACCCCTACCGTTATCATGAGCGACTGTACACGCCCCTCGCGTAAAAAACTGAGCGCAATGGTTGCGTCAATCCATAGTCGCCCGAGAAGGTTTTTCACTGTGAACTCACCGATGCTGCTTTCTGAGGAGCCTGCTCATCACCAACTAGACCCTCTCTACTGGACTCTCTGCTACTTAAAGCGCGACTGTTTGAATCGCTGGTATTTGCATCAGTGCTACTAACCGCAAACGGCATGTCTTTTGCTACAACTCGTACTCGCTCACCATTGGCTAAAGAGGAGGTTGCATCGACCATTACTTGGTCGCCTTCACTCAATCCTGCGACAATCTCTGACATGGCCAAACCACGTAAGCCTAAGGTTACCCTCTGGCGTTGAACTTTGCCGTCACGTAATAATAGTACGATTGCCTTGTCTGCTTGGACATTTGCTAAAGCATCATTGGCAATCACTAGCGCCTGCTCGCGGCGTCCTGTTTCGATGTTTACTGACACCGTCATGTCCTGACGCAAAAACTCAGGCACTGGATCAACGCTTAATCTCACCTCAACCGTGCCACGCTGCGGGTCAATGCCCGGTGCGATGAAGTTAATACGAACAGGAAAGGGACGCTCTGGATAAGCATCAGCAATGGCAATAGCATTTTGCTGTAGTGCCAACCGCGATAAGTTGCGCTCATCAAGCGGCACATGTATTTCTGTGCTGCCATCAAGTGCAATGGTGAATAAGGTACGCCCAGGCTGGACAAAATCGCCAGGCTCTACATCACGGGTCAATACCGTGCCTGATACCTCGCTACGTACTTCAGTTTTGTTGAGCTGAGCTTGCAGTGCAGCCAGACGCTCACGAAGTAGCGCTTCTTCGACTCCGCCAGCTGCTAGCGCCTGTGCCCTTAGACGTGCTGCCTCAAGATTAGTGCGGGCGACGTTTTCGGCCTGTACCGCCTGCTCCATTTCTTCAGCCGATATCGCTGAAATCGCTGCTAATTCGCGCCTGCGAGCGACGTCACGGCTGGCTTGTGCCAACTGTACTTTCGCTCTGTCTAATTCGACTAGCGCTTGTGGCCGCGTACTACTTGCCAGTGCTTGCAGCTCGGTTTGTGCTTGGCGTACCTGAGCCGCGATATCATCTGAACTTAGTACCAGCAATAAATCACCTTTGGCAACTCGATCACCCTCCTGTACCAAGCGCTCAAGTACCACGCCAGAGACCTCACTGCCCACTTGCGTGCGCGACACTGTCACTACTTGACCTGTCGCAACTACTGTCTGTACTAATGGCATAGATACAGCGGTATAGCTTTCTACTAGTGGCCCTTGCCACCAACGAAATACTGCAAAACCCACGGCTAGCATCAGTAGTATGATCACAAGCACAGATTTATAGCCTATAGCGCGCAATAGGTTTCTCCAGTTCACATTAACAGCAGGTATATCGCTAAAAACTTTAAAATAAGTACAGTGTTGACTTCACCATGATAGACGTCACTTGCAGTGTTGTAAATCAGGATTTTATATGTCTAGTCGGATTTGAGCACAGGCTTTCAACGTTAATCTTTTTGCTTACCTAACAGCTCCATACAACGCTGAATCACAGGCGCGTCAACCATTTCACCGTCTACTTTAAACACTGCTTGCCCACTGCGCTGATACTCCTCTACCACACGCTGAGCAAACTCAATCTCAGCAGCTATCGGCTTAAGCGCTTGCTGCATTATAGCCACTTGCTTAGGATGAATACAAAGCATCCCTGACATGCCCATCTGCGACCACAGCTGTACGCGAGCACTCAGGCCGTCGCTATCATTAAAATCAGGATAAACAGTGTCAATAGGCGGCGATAGTTGATTGATTTTTGAAGTAAGGATGAGTTGATAGCGAATTTGATTGGCCACGATATCCGCTGCTGGCGTCCCGACTTGCACTCGCAAATCATTGCATAAATCCAAGAACCCATAACTAAACGCGACCAGTCCTGACGCCTTGGCCATGGCATCGACTTGATACAAACCAATGGCGCTTTCTATCAACGCAATCACTGGCAAACCTGTACGCTGATAAAACTGTTCAATATCTATAGCTTGCTCAGCTTTAGACAGTATCACGCCTGCTAGGTTGGGCAGCTGCTGACAAAGCTGCACATCTTTGGCAAACTCATCACTCCCTGCTTTATTTATGCGCACCCAAACCGCTTGATAATCAGCACTATCATGATAATTTTTTAGACTGTCACGGGCTTTTGCCTTGTCTGCTTGCGCAACTGCATCTTCTAAATCAACAATCACGGTATCTGTGCCACTGGCAAAGGCTTTTGCGACCAGCTCTATTCTTGTAGCAGGCACAAACAGCCATGTCTTGTTATGAGCAATACTGGCTAAATTATTATTGATATTATTAATAGGTGCTTGCATGCGTACATCCTTCCTTAGACATAAATTCTACAATATGAGTAAATCAGCTTAGTGTCTTTTGACTCTAACAGACACTGAGCCTGAACAGAACAACCAAGCGTTAAAACTTTAAAGTAACCTTAAAATAACAGCTAATAAAAAACCAGACAACATAATGCTGCCTGGCTTCGATGATAACAATATGAATATAGCATAGATTTATTTAGTCATTAGCGCAAAACGTGTCTTTAAGATAAGAAACGCTATCTCTTAACTAACTAAACATCTGCTTTTTTACCCTCATCTGTGCGACTGATCGTCAAACCTGTAAAACCAAATATCAAGGTCAAAAACAGCGACAGGTAACAGAAGAAGGCATAAGGCAGATAGTCGAGCACGGGCACACCCAAAGCCTGACTGATAAACACCCCGCACACACTCCAGGGTACGAGCGGATTGATGACTGTACCCGCGTCTTCGATGGTACGTGATAGGTTTTTGGGGTGTAAGTTCAAGCGCTCAAATATCGGACGGAACGCCGTACCTGATAATAATAGACTTAAATACTGCTCGCCAATCAGTACGTTGATACTCAGCGCCGACATGGCAGCGGCAAATATAGCTCGCCCTGAAGTGGTTAGCTTATCTTTGATGCCTGATAATAAGGCTGGCAAGATTCCTAAGGCCGTCAATAGCCCACCAAGGCTGAGCGCCAATATCACAATTGCTTGGGTAAAGAACATACTTTGCACGCCGCCGCGCGAGAGCATACCGCCCACTTCCCCGAGATCTAATGATTCAGCGGGCGAATAGCCTGCAAAGAAGTAGCCACCCAACTGCCCAAAACTTGGCGAGCTATGCAAGTAGGTGACAACCAATGCCGCGATGATGGTACAGATAATGGTATAAATGGCATTGACTCGAAATACTGCCAGTCCTATCAGTACCACAAATGGCAATACGGCATAGCTATGTACCAAGCCACTTTCAATCAACTGGCCTTGCAAGACGGTCACTTGGCTTAGATCGCCACTGACCGTCTGTCCAGAGAAGAACCAAAATAGCATTACGGTCAGTATCCATGCTGGCACCGTGGTGTACATCATGTTGCGAATATGCTCAAACAAATCAATACCTACCACCGATGAAGCGATGGTACAGGTATCAGATAAGGGGGACATCTTATCACCGAAAAACGCGCCCGACACTATAGCGCCCGCCGCAATAGCGACGTTGGCATCAAAGGCATTACTCATACCAATGAAAGCCACGCCAAGCGTCGCTGCGGTGGTGAGACTACTGCCCAAGGCTATACCAATAATAGAGGTCAATATAAAGGCGGAGATATAATAGAATTCTGGCGATATCAGCTCAAAACCAAAATACATGAGTGTCGGTATGGCGCCAGACATCATCAAGGCGGCAACCATCAAACCAATAAAGAAGAACTAGATATATCGCACCAATACCGCTCATGACGCCTGATGCCATCTGTTCTTGCATATCATTGAAGCTCAGGCCTTTAAATAGACCGATAGCCAGTAACACACAAATAGCGAGTATTAATGATAAATGAGGTACCCAACCAAAGCCAATCATGGTAACGCCCATGATAGCGATGACAATGGTGGAAATCATAAAGGCCAGTTTAGGCGATATTTGAGTTAATATTTTTGGCGGCATCACACATCCTTAGGTTGCCAGTTGCATCTGGCGTTAGGGTTGGCTTTGAGTGGGGCAAGTTTAATGAGTTGCTATGATTATTGCTACCCTGATTACTTACCTAACAGGCTATCGGTCTTGGCAGCCATGACAAAGTCATTGCGATGCAGACCTTTAATACTGTGTGACCACCAAGTGACGGTGGCTTTGCCCCACTCGACCAAGATGCCTGGATGATGCCCTTCGGCTTCAGAGATGTCTGCAAGCTCATTGGCAAACGCCATCGCTGTGACGAAGTTTTTGAATTTATACTGGCGCTGTAATTGTTTGATGCCATCAACTTCAATCAGCGACCAATCTGGAATTTGCTTTAACAGCTCACGTGCCTCAGTATCGTCGACTGTTGGTGCGCCGACACGGCAGGCTTCGCAGCTAGATTGTGATAATGCAGTCATAATAAGTTCCTTTTATTTTAACTATTAAGTTTTTATAAAATCTACGTCCATGTTAACGCTGTTATCATCAGTGCCTGTGAAACACTAAATATTAAATACTGTTGATTAAGCCATCTGCTTAGATTGCCTATTGATGAAACCCTCAGTTAGTTTCGACTGAATACGTTGGTTCAAAGAGTCCAAGTGACATCGCCTGCTTAACCACTCCCATGATATCGCTATCAACGATGTCAAATAGGGTATCCAAATCATCAATCACATAATAAATCGGTTGGATATGGTCAATTCGATAAGGGGTACGTAGCACATCAAGCAAATCAAATGCTCGATGTTCAGGTTGAGGCGGGTTTTGACTCTCATCACTGAGCGCATAGAGGGTTTCAGAAGGTGAGCTTAAGATGCCGCCGCCATAGATTCTGCGGTCTTTACGGCTATTGCCCACTAAGCCAAACTCAATGGTAAACCAATACAGCCGTGCCAAAAACCATCTTTCTTCTTTTGTTGCACTCAGCCCAAGCTTGCCGTATGTCTCATTAAAAGCAGCAAACGCAGGATGGGTCAGCAGTGGACAATGTCCGACGATTTCATGAAAGATATCAGGCTCTTCGATGTAATCCATATCATCAAAGCGGCGGATAAAAGTCGCTACAGGAAAGCGCTTATCTGCCAGCAGTTTAAAGAACTTTCCAAAGCTGATGAGCGCAGGCACGGCAGCAGTCTGCCAACCTGTGGTGGCTTGCAGTACTTGATCGATATCCTGTAGTTGGGGAATATGTGTGCTGGGTAGATCTAACTTTGTTAAACCCTCTAGATATTCTGAGCAGGCACGGTTTGGTATTTGCTTAGCTTGACGCTCAAGCAAGGCCTGCCACATGGCATTTTCATCATCACTATAATGAATATCACCATTGGCATCAGGCTGATGCGACACGTAGGGTTGCTTATTTTGGCGTTCCATGCCGATGTTCCTTTTCCATTCGTTCATTCTATTTGAAGCATTACTTTAGATTTATTACCTGAATGATTACAAGATTGATAGTGACCGTATCAATCATCACTAAATCAATCATTATTCAATAAGCTGCTACTAAATAAACAGCTACTAAAGTTAATGGTGGCAAGACAAACTCCTTTTGCCCTGCCATATTTGTTTACTGACTGACGGACTCGCTATAGCTAGAAATGATACTATTCTGCTTCAGTCTCTGACTGACCGATGGTACCGCGGCGCAGTTGGTCACGCTCTATGGATTCAAACAACGCCTTGAAGTTACCTTCACCAAAGCCTTCTTCGTAATCGCCTTTGCGTTGGATAAATTCAAAGAATACTGGGCTACCCAGAATAGTTTCTGAGAATATCTGTAATAGCAGACGCGGTGTGCCGCCTTCAGTGGTGCCATCTAACAAGATACCACGAGTTTGCAATTCAGAAACGCTCTCACCGTGGTTTGGTAAACGCTCGCTCAGCATTTCATAGTAAGCAGCAGGTGGCGCTGTCATTAGTGGGATACCAGCTTCTTTTAGCTTGTCGATGCTGGCGAATAAGTCATCACTGGCTAAAGCAATATGCTGAATACCTTCACCGTTAAACTGCATCAAATACTCTTCGATTTGTCCACCACCCTGCTTAGACTCTTCGTTTAACGGAATACGAATTTTGCCGTCAGGTGCGGTCATTGCTTTACTGGTCAGTCCTGTATATTCGCCTTTAATATCAAAATAGCGAATTTCACGGAAGTTAAAAATGCGCTCATAGAAGTTCGCCCAATAAGCCATACGGCCACGGTAGACGTTGTGCGTGAGATGGTCAATGACTTTAAAGCCATAGCCAACAGGGCGTCTATCAACCTCTGGGAAGAATTCAAAGTCGACGTCGTAGATAGATTCACCATCTTTAAAACGGTCAATCAGATAAATCAGTGAGCCGCCGATACCTTTAATAGCAGGAAGTCTCAGTTCCATGAATCCTGTCGGTACCTCTACTGGCTGGGCGCCATTTTCAATCGCCAGCTCGTAAGCTTTTGTAGAATCTTTAACCCGAAACCCCATGCTACATGCCCCTGCACCATGCTCTTCGACGAAGTAACTGGCTGGGCTTCTTGGTTCACGGTTAAGGATTAAGTTGATATCACCTTGACGGTATAGAGAAACGTCTTTGGATCTATGGTTGGCAACATGAGTAAAACCAAGCTGCTCAAATAGCGCTTCCACCGCTTTAGGGTTGGGCGAGGCGAATTCAACAAAATCAAACCCTTGTAATCCCATGGGGTTTTCGAATAAATCTGCCATTGTAATCATCCTTAATTTCAATTGGTGAGGTAAAGATCAGTGTAAAAAGTTGTATATATCAATAAATGTTATTGACGATGTATTTATATTAGATTAGCTTCATTTATAAGACCAATCGTATTTTATGATTTATTTATCAGGTTTTCTTATGAATATCAGCATTCGCCAATTGAACGCCTTTATCAAAGTCGCTGACAGCGGTAGCTTCACCCGTGCCAGTGAGCAGTTATATTTAACCCAGTCTGCCGTCAGTGGATTGATCAAAGAGTTAGAATCAAATCTGGGTATTGTGTTATTCGACCGCACTACCCGCCAGTTATCTTTGTCGGTAGTAGGACGACATTTATTGCCGCAAGCGCGCCGAGTACTGAATGAGATGCAGCTGTTTGAAAATGAAGCGAGCAGCCTGATGAGCTTAGCGCAAGGTCAGGTACGACTGGCAGTCTCGCAGTTTGCCGCGTCCTCTATGCCTGCAGTCATTGCTCAGTTTGCCAAAGAATATCCTGATATTAGTGTGTCGTTGCTTGATTGCTCAGCCGAAAACGTCCTTGAGCACATTCAAGACATCGAAGTAGATTTGGGCGTCGGCACCGAGCTTGGTTTTATGGAAAGCGAGGATGACATTAGTGCTGATTTGGTATATGAGCTACCGTTTTGCGTCGTCATGCCTGACAACCATGTGCTGGCTCAAAAAAGCGAGCTCACTTGGCAGGATTTAATAGACAACCCTTTGATTACTTTGCAGGGCCCTTTTCTTGAGCAAGTAACCGCCGAGCTTGATGAAACCATTGCAGCACACATCCAGCAAGCGCGCTATAAGGTAAACTTTATGTCGACAGCGCTTGAGATGAGCCGCCAAGGTTTTGGTATTACCTTGTGCCTGCCTTATATGCCTGAAGTGATTGATTGGGTGAGTGCCAATGGCCTACAAATGCGGCCGCTATCTCAGCCTGTAAAAACACGGCGGTTTTTTATTTACCAACGCTCCTCTCGAGCGATGTCACCCGCTACTATCGCTTTTAAGCAGTTTTTGCAAACCTATTTTTCCAATCACTTTAATGACTTACATCAGGTTTAACTGGGAGATGTGCGAGAATTGAAAAGATTGAAAGTGACTCATCATACTGTTTGGCTGATAAAGAAATTACGTTAGAGATAAATCTAACATTGAGTTAATCGTCAATCTGGTTTATGCTTTTTAACGGCTTTGTCTCTATTCTTGTAAGGAAAAAAAATGTTTGAACGTATTGACTACTATGCTGGTGATCCAATCTTAGGGCTAATGGACAAGTTTGCACAAGATAACAATCCAGATAAAGTGAATTTGGGTGTGGGTGTGTATTATGACGAAGACGGCAAAATGCCAGTGCTTGAGTGTGTAAAAATCGCTGAAAAGCGCATTGCAGACCCAATCTCTCCTCGTCCTTATTTACCAATGGAAGGCTTGCCTGGACACCGTAAAGGCTGTCAGGATCTTTTGTTCGGTAAAGATGCCCAAGTCTTAAAAGACGGCCTCGTCGCTACCATTGCTACTATTGGTGGCTCTGGCGCATTGAAAGTGGGTGCTGATTTTATTCATCAGTGGTTCCCGCAATCCAAATGCTACGTCAGCGACCCAACTTGGGGCAACCACATTGCCATCTTTGAAGGGGCTGACGTCGAAATCGGCAAATACCCATACTACGACCAAGCCACTGGTGGCATCAAGTTTGATGAGATGATTGCGTTTTTTGAAACATTGAATAAAGACGACGTGATTTTATTGCACCCTTGCTGCCACAACCCAACGGGCGTGGACTTGACTCAAGAGCAGTGGGATAAAGCACTAGAGGTCATTCAAAAGCGCGAACTGATTCCATTTATGGATATCGCTTATCAAGGCTTTGGCGAAGATATGGACAGCGATGCTTATGCCATTCGCAAAGCTGTGGACATGGGTCTGCCATTATTTGTGAGCAATTCATTCTCCAAAAACCTATCACTATATGGTGAGCGTGTCGGCGGCCTGTCCGTGGTTTGTCCAACAGCAGATGAAGCTGAGCGCGTCTTCGGTCAACTGACCTATACAGTACGCCGCATTTACTCAAGCCCGCCATCACATGGTGGCCGTGTGGTCGATATCGTCATGAATGACGAAGCCCTGCATGAGCAATGGGTTGGCGAAGTCTATGCGATGCGTGACCGCATCAAAGCGATGCGCATGAAGCTAAAATCCGTGCTAGAAGCTAAAGTCCCTGGTCGTAGCTTTGATTACCTCACTGCTCAAAACGGCATGTTTAGCTTTACAGGATTAACGCCTGAGCAAGTCGAACGTATGAAAGATGAGTTTGGCATCTATATGGTCTCCAACTCACGCATGTGTGTGGCTGGCTTAAATAATGCTAACATTGACTATGTCGCCAATGCGATGGCAGAAGTATTAAAAGACTGATCCTTTCAAAAGTATTTTAGATAGATATTTTAATAAAAAGGTTGGGCGTTGGCTCAGCCTTTTTTTATTTGTCTTTTTTATCGACCTCAGGTTTGTTAAACATTCACATGTCTACTCATAAAGCCATAATATAATACGCTGATAAGAACTTGAGCAATCGCTCAATAACACGTACAATACTTTTTAAGAAGCTCATCAAGCTACTCCATAAATAAACACTTGGTATCAGTAAACACCTCTTTGCTTGCCTCACTATTTAGCCGGACATTTCATGATCAAAAGAATACTGTTGATATTGATATTAGCGGCAAGCTTTTTTTATTTTGATCTCAACGAGCTATTAACGCTTGAAGGCTTAAAAAACTCAATGGATCAATTTAGCCAATACAAAGCACAATCTCCCTTATTGGTTATTGGCGTCTTTTTTTTATTGTATGTTTTGGTCACCGCGATCTCCTTACCGGGCGCAGCCGTTCTCACCCTTGCTGCTGGTGCGCTATTTGGCTTAGCTGAAGGCTTACTCATTGTCTCTTTTGCCTCTAGTATTGGTGCTACCCTCGCCTTTTTAACCTCACGTTATTTATTGCGTGATACGATTAAACAGCGCTTTCCTGAACGCTTAGCAGCCATTGACACTGGGGTTGAAAAAGAAGGCGCTTTTTACTTATTCACCCTGCGCTTAGTACCGATATTTCCGTTCTTTTTGATTAATTTACTCATGGGCGTTACCGCGATTAAAGCGTGGACTTACTATTGGGTCAGCCAAGTCGGTATGCTCGCAGGTACTTTTGTATTCGTTAATGCTGGCACGCAGCTGGCGCAAATTGACAGCTTGTCAGGGATTTTATCGTTTAATTTGCTAGTCTCATTTGCGTTATTGGGTTTTTTCCCACTTATCGCAAAGGGAATATTAACTGTGCTAAAAAAGCGCCGCGTTTATAAAAACTATAGCAAACCTAAAAAGTTTGACCGTAACATGATTGTGATTGGCGCTGGTGCTGGCGGGCTAGTCACCAGCTATATCGCGGCGACCGTCCGAGCAAAAGTGACACTAATCGAAGCAGGCGAAATGGGTGGCGACTGCTTAAACTACGGCTGTGTACCCAGTAAAGCCCTTATTAAAAGTGCGAAAATCGCAGAACAGATGCGCAATGGTGAGCGTTATGGCTTAGAAAATACGTCACCAGAGTTTTCATTCAAAAACGTCATGACACGCATCCATAAAATCATCGCTGACATCGCTCCAAACGATAGTGTCGAGCGTTATACGGACTTGGGTGTCGAAGTGTTAAAAGGCTATGCTAAATTTATCGACCCATGGACGGTAGAGATTGCGCTAAACGATGGCGGCACACAAAGACTAACCGCACGCACCATCGTTATCGCTACTGGCGCGCGCCCATTTATACCAGACTTGCAAGGTTTGGAAGAAACCAGCTATGTGACCAGCGATACTATATGGAACAAGTTTACTGAGCTTGATGAAGCACCGAAAAAGCTAGTGGTACTTGGCGGCGGGCCAATCGGCTCTGAACTGGCGCAAGCTTTTGCACGCTTAGGCTCCAATGTGACCCAAATCGAAAGAGGCGCGCGTCTTATGAAAAAAGAAGACGTGGAAGTCTCTGAATTTGCACAGAAAGCACTCACTGAGAGTGGCGTAAACGTCTTAACCTCGCATCAAGCGATTCGCTGTGAAGCTCGCGATGGTAAAAAGTTCATTATCGTTGAACCGCAAGGCGAGAGTATAGTTAAAAAAAGCAGTACAGATAAGCAAGAAATCGCTATTGAATATGACGAATTGCTTTGTGCCGTTGGACGCAGTGCGCGCTTAGAAGGCTATGGCTTAGAAACATTAGGGATTGAAACTGAACGTACCATCGAGACCGATGACTATCTAGAAACCCTCTACCCCAATATTTACGCTGCTGGTGATGTCGTCGGCCCTTATCAATTTACTCAAGTGGCCTCCCATCAGGCATGGTATGCGGCGGTAAATGGTTTGTTTGGACATCTAAAGAAGTTTAAAGTCGATTATCGCGTGATTCCGTGGACGACTTTTATTGATCCAGAAGTCGCACGCGTTGGCTTAAATGAGCAAGAGGCTATTGAAAAAGGCATCGACTTTGAGATTACCCACTACGACTTTAAAGACTTAGATCGTGCGGTGACGGAAAGCGCCAACGATGGCTTTATCAAAGTCATTACGCCAAAAGGCAAAGATAAAATACTCGGCGTGACCATCGTCGCTGAGCATGCTGGTGATTTAATGCCGGAATTTATATTAGCGATGAAGCATGGCTTAGGGCTGAATAAAATACTCGGCACCATTCATATGTACCCGACATGGGCGGAGGGTAATAAATACGCGGCTGGTGAATGGAAACGCAATCATGCGCCTGAAACGGTATTAAGCTGGCTTGAGAAATACCATACATGGCGTCGAGGTTAATTAGCCTTCCAGTGAAACTCGATGCTGTTGCAATTCATTAATTTCATCGTCTTTTAGACGATCGATTTTTTTAGAAATAAGTGCTGTTGGGATAATTTTTTTGAAGCCTCTGGAGTGACGAAGTCACACAGCAAGCGAAGAAAATTTGTACCAACAACACGCTTCAGAACCTATAACTGAATGACATTTAACACGGGTTATAACGAGAACATAAATGTACGTTATTAAATCTTTACTAGCTTTGCCAACGCTAAAACATCTAAGCCGCTATAGCACCTATGCTATGGTGCTTAGCGTTTGCA
Organism: Psychrobacter sp. H8-1; assembly: GCF_904846575.1. Classification (NCBI taxonomy): domain Bacteria; kingdom Pseudomonadati; phylum Pseudomonadota; class Gammaproteobacteria; order Moraxellales; family Moraxellaceae; genus Psychrobacter; species Psychrobacter sp. H8-1. Next base: position 1,056,459 of record NZ_CAJHBG010000001.1, on the reverse strand, counting down.
TTGGCATATCAGCAAGCACTGCCTCACCCACTACCGATGACCTTAATCAAACTTTATCATCTTGGCAGCAGATAGAAGCCCAAGGTAAAAACCAAGACGTTTACTTCTATGCATGGGGCGGTGACCCGCAAATAAATGCCTATCTACAGTGGGCCGCTGAAGAAGTGGATGACAAATATAATATTAATTTGGTTCATGTCAAATTGAGCGACACCAGTGAAGCCGTTAGTCGCGTACTCGCGGAAAAGTCTGCCAACAACAATGATAAAGGCAGCGTTGATCTCATCTGGATAAATGGTGCCAACTTTGCCACCATGAGTGAGAATTCGTTGTTGCTGAAACAATGGGCGAACAAGATGCCTAACTTTGCCTTGACCGATCCATACAACAACCCTGCCGTTAACTTTGATTTTGGGGTACCGACCAATGGTATGGAAGCGCCATGGGGACAAGCCTCGCTGACCTTTTATTACGACAGCTTATCAACCGACAAACCACCAACCACCCTGAATGAACTAGTCAATTGGACAGCGCAAAACCCAGGACGTTTTAGCTACCCAAAGCCGCCTGACTTTTTAGGAATGAGCTTTTTAAAATACGCGTTAGTCATGCTGCACGAAAAGCAGGATGCTAAAACAGGCGGAAATATAAAAGCACAACTCAACCTGCCAGCCACTGAGCAGAATACAAACATGATATTAGATCCCTTGTGGATATTTTTAGACGATTTGCATCCCACCCTATGGCGCAAAGGTGAGCAGTTCGTACAAACGGGCGCACAAATGCGGCGTTTGGTTGATGATACTGAGCTTAGCTTAGCCTTCACATTTTCCGCGCCGGAAGTGCCTGCGGCAGTGCAGCGTTATGATTTACCCCAGAGCATTCGTAGCTATGCGATGAGCGATGGCAGCTTAAGTAACACCCATTTTGTGGCCATTCCTTATAATGCCAGTCATCCGCAAGCCGCGCAGCTAGTGGCAAACTTTTTGCTGAGCCCAGAAGCACAAGCAAAAAAGCAAACGCCTGCTGTATGGGGTGATAAAACTGTACTCGTGCAGTCGACGCTCAGCCCTGAGCAACAAGCGCTATTTAAAACCGATAAATCGCACCCGAGCGCCCTGCCCTTTGATAGCATTAAACGCACAATAAGCGAACCACATCCAAGCTGGGTTGATGCCATTATGCAAGGCTGGCAGACACGCTATGGGGTCAGCCCATGAGTGAAAATTTTAACGATAAAAGGGCTGATGCAAACACTGGAGTGATAGCGCTCTATAAAACAGACCTATTTACGCGCATTGTATCTTTAAGTCCGAAATTTTTACTGCTACTGCTGATATTACCCGTACTCGGTGGTTTGCTCAGCGTGCTGTTGCCTGCCTTTAGCTGGGTGCCTGCACTTGAGCAAACGACCATTAGTCTACAAGGATTTAACGATCTTTGGCAGACACCTGGTCTTACCCAAATGCTGGCGTTAAGTATTGCCACTGGATTAATCAGTACCCTATTCGCTTTTTTCATGACCTTAATGATATTGGCGGCATTTTTTAATAGCGTTTGGCTGACCCGTATTGAACGTTTACTAAGTCCAATCTTGGTCATTCCTCATGCAGCAGCAGCCATTGCGGTTGGCTTTTTAATTGCGCCTTCTGGTATGTTTTCACGCCTTATTTCACCGTGGCTAAGTGGCTGGGAGTTGGCGCCAAGTGGTATCTTTCCACATGACCCCTACGGCATCAGCATCATTTTGGGTTTAACCTTAAAAGAGCTGCCGTTTTTATTACTCATGGCATTAGGCGCTTTGGCACAACCAGAGCTTGGTAAAAAGCTGCGTCAACAATATAAAGTTGCGCTAAATCTCGGCTATTACCCCATCACTGCCTTTTTTAAAGCCGTGCTCCCTATCCTCTATCCTTTTTTACGTTTGCCTATCTTAGCCGTGCTTGCCTATGCCAGTGCTAGTGTTGAGATGCCATTGATATTGGGCCCAAACACGCCGCCAACGCTGGCGGTCACTATCATGCAATGGTTTAACGACGTAGATTTAAACCTACGTATAAAAGCCTCGGCGGGCGCGTTATTACAATTGGCGTTAACGGGCGGTTTAATCGCCTTGTGGCTTGGTAGCGAAAAAGCGATAAAAGCTTGCTTCAATGGCACATTGATAAATGGCAAGCGCCACTATGCTGATGCACTATGGCAAAAAATCACCGTCGCGTTGACCACTGTGGTGATTGGCTTTATCTTGCTGGCGCTCATTGGACTGGTCATGTGGTCAGTGGCTGGTTTTTGGCGTTTCCCAGCTGCATTGCCAGAGCAGTTAGTGCTATTACATTTTCAAAGTGCCTTTACGCAAATGAGTACGCCGTTATTTAATACCATTACGATCGGTATCGTGAGTACCGTATTTGCCATTGTGCTGACTTTATTATGTTTGGAAGCTGAGCAATTAAGTAAAAAACCTATTTCAACGTTTACCAGTTTCATTATCTATCTGCCGCTGTTAGTGCCCAGTATTGCCTTTTTATTTGGTTTGGTGTGGTTGCAACAATTGGTAAATAACCAAACGGCATTTTTTAATGTGGCGTTCACCCATCTGCTCTTTGTGCTGCCTTATGTGTTTTTATCACTTGCCAGCAGCTACAGGCGTCTAGATCCGCGTTTTGCTCATGTCGCCGCAAGCCTTGGTGCAACCCCAGCAAAAGTATTTTTGCAGGTGAAATTACCCCAGCTGTTTGCACCGATTTTGATTGCCTTTGCGCTTGGTCTGGCGATTAGCTTTGGTCAATACTTGCCGACGTTACTGGCAGGCGGCGGACGTATCGCCACCATCACCACCGAAGCGGTGACCCTTGCCAATGGTGCCAGTAGGCGCACCAGTGCAGTGTATGCCATCATCCAAATGATACTGCCATTAATTGGCTTTATATTGGCATGGGTATTGCCGAAGTATTTCTTTAAAAGTGGCACTCGTTAGAAATAACATCTATAAGCGCTCCACTTTAAAGAAACAGTTGGCGTAGGCTGTGGCTTTAGCCCAGCTTAAATCTTTGCAAAAGCAAAATGCTGGGCTAAAGCCACAGCCTACGTTCGTCCATACTAAGTTAAGAGTCAGATAGCTGTGAAAATATCAGTCGTTAAAAACGCAAAAAAGGGTCCTTGATGCAATCATCTTTACAGATAAAAGACTTACAGTTATATCGACAAAGCCAGCTATTACTAAGCCTAAATGAGCAAATTACTGGTGGTGAAATATTGACCGTCATGGGCCCATCTGGCAGTGGTAAATCGAGCTTGTTAAATTGGCTGACAGGTACCTTATCAAATGGTTTTACCGCTACTGGTGAGGTTTGGTTAAATGATAAGAATGTAAGCCATCTGCCGACGCACCTGCGTCACATTGGAGTACTGTATCAAGATGCCCTACTGTTCTCACATTTATCGGTAGCGGGTAATATTGCTTTTGCGATGCCTAAAAGCAATAAAATGGGCGATAGAAAACAGCGCCATGAAAAAATAGAACAAGCGCTTGTACAGGTTGGATTAGCAGGCATGGGAGATCGTCATCCTGACAATTTATCGGGCGGACAACAAGCACGAGTGGCGCTACTTAGAACGCTATTGAGCGAGCCAGAAGCGATACTGCTTGATGAGCCTTTTAGCAAGCTCGATACCCAGCTAAGAGTAGATACACGCCAACTGGTATTTGAGCAAATTCGCACTCATAAACTCCCCGCTATCATGGTCACGCACGATCATAGCGATGCTGAGGCCGCAAAGGGTAAAGTTATTCATCTAAAACTATAATTTTATGCTTATAGTTTTAGATATAAACATTAAACATTAAACATTAAAAAAATACAGCTAATTCATTTAAAACCGGTAGCTACTAGAATGATTTTTACTTGCTTGCTGTGTCTACGCTGACAGAGGCTGCGCAAAATTCATTCCGGTAGCATGCAGATATTAGCGTATCGATTTTATTTAGGACTTACCATATAAAAGGCAAGCGCATGCTAGACAAGTTTCTTACGCCCATGATTAAGCCGATACTAGCCCCTGTGGTCGTTGTCTTGCACAAGCGCGGCATCACGGCTGATCAACTCACGGTGGCGGGCTTTTTAATCGGCATGTTAGCGTTGCCATTACTGGCGTTTGAGCTTTGGTATAGTGCACTTGCAGCGATTGCGCTGAATCGTATTTTTGATGGTCTTGATGGCGCGCTAGCTCGTCATGCACAGCAAAGCTCAAGTGCAGGCGGCTACTTAGACATTACGCTCGACTTTTTATTTTATGCAGCAGTGCCGCTGGGTTTTATCTTGGCAAATCCTGCACAGAACGCCATTGCTGGCGCTTTATTACTTGCTACCTTTATCGGCACAGGCTCTAGCTTTTTGGCGTTTGCCATCGCCGCGGAAAAGTTTAAACTGGATAAACCACAGTTCAAATATAAAAGTTTTTATTATTTAAACGGTTTGACTGAAGGTACTGAGACTATTGCGCTGTTCGTGGCCTTTTGCATTTGGCCACAGCACTTTGTACTACTCGCTAGCATTTTTGCCACAGCCTGCGCGATTACAATTTTTACCCGTATCCATGGCGGCTATCATACCCTTAAACAGCTAGAGGCTGATGCCATGGTCGGTTCAAAATAAAAGAAAATGGTAAAACATCCTGCCGTTTTAAACTCTCAAGAGGTAAGCAATGACTAACGAAGTATGGTGGCGGCTTGGGTTCTTTTTGAGCATTTTAGTGATTATGATGCTGATTGAATGGCGCATGCCTGCACGTAAAGCGCCGATCAAAAGCCGTAAACGCTGGTTCGCTAACTTTGGCTTGGTGTTTGCGTCATCCCTTATTGCTCGTCTAGCGGTGCCTGTCGGTCTAACGGCTGTGGCGCTTTATAATCAGCAGCATGGGATTGGTTTATTTAATATTATCGATTTGCCAAGCATTGTTGTCATCATATTAAGCTTAATATTGCTCGACATCATTATCTACTGGCAGCACCGATTATTCCATCGTGTGCCTATCCTGTGGCGTTTGCATAAAGTACATCACGCTGATGCGCATGTTGATGCCAGTACAGGCCTTAGGTTTCATCCGATTGAAATCGTTTTAAGCATTCTAGTAAAGCTCGTTGCCGTCAGCTTATTGGGCGTCCCTGCCATTGCGGTACTGATTTTTGAGATTGCGCTAAACGGCTTGGCGATGTTTAACCATGCCAATATTCGTTTGCCACCCGCAATTGAAAAGCCACTGCGCTTAATATTAATGACGCAGATTTTGCACCGTATCCACCACAGCCAACGTGTGTCTGAGACCAACTCAAACTATGGCTTTAGCGTTATCTGGTGGGATTGGATTTTTGGTAGTTATAAAGGCGATGCGCAAAAGTCTGATAACGAGCTAGATATTGGGCTAAAAGAGTACCCCTCACCCAAACAAAACGCTTCACTATGGGGATTGCTAGCGATGCCGTTTAGAAATAAATAAGCCATAGCTAGATTCCTGAAAGCTCCAAACAACTACGCTTCCCATAAGCAACCGAAGACGGCCAATCAGCTGCTGTCTTCGGTACATCTTGCCCAGTATCCATAATCTTGGCAGCATTAATCCAGCCAGCATGACCAATTGCTAGTATTGGGGTGTTGCCTTGTTCAGCCAAAACTTTATTCAACCACCCTTCAACACGATCAAATAGCTGCTGCAGACTTTCCCCTTTATCAGGGGCAAAGTGTGCAAAGTTATTACACCAGTCATCAATCTCTTGCTTAGCGATTTGCTCCCAAGGACGACCGTCCCATTCGCCAAAATCAATCTCCGCAAGCTCAGGCGCGACTCGACATTGAAAGCCACGTTGCGCCAGTATCTGTCCGACTTTTAGGGAGCGTTGTAATGGGCTTACCCAAATGACTTTAGGTAATTGGTGCAGATGCACAAAGCGCGCGATTTGATTGGCAAGACGTTTTAATTTACGCCTATCTACTCCGATATCCGTCTGACCGATACAGATACCCTCAGCTGCGATGGGCTTAGGATGACGCCAGATATAAAGAGTCATTAATAATAATTTTCCATGTTTGTCTTTCTATTCGATTTCCACACTTAGTGTCCACGCTTAGATAAAAGGTATAGCCGCTGCCAAACCTGCATAAATGGCAACTTCACTCAGCTGTTGTGTCGCTCCTAAACCATCACCAGTATAGCCATCCAGACGCCTACGTAATAAGCGCCGCATATAATCAGTGGCAACTAAAGCCAACACCAAAGCCAATAACCACTGACCGATGCTAATCTGCTGTATGGCATTAGGAAATATAACCATCAATAAAACTACTGCCACGAGCAACCAACCGCTACTGAATAACCCTTGTAACGGTGTCAGCTGCTGCGCCATCGGTTTGGCCTTGGCATGTTCTATCTCACCGCCATACGGCAGCAGCGCAAGCAGGCTAATACATAGCAAACGCGATGCAGTATGGCCAATAATCAGCGCGACGATAGCCACCGATAACGGCATGGTGGCTAATAAGGAAATCTTGAGCAGTAATGCTGACACCAAACCTAACACGCCATAAGTCCCTAGGCGTGAATCTTTCATAATGGTTAACGTGCGCTCACGTGTCAGACCGCCACCCAAACCATCGCAACTATCCGCAAGACCATCTTCGTGAAAAGCGCCTGTAAGCTTAATTCCGAATACCGTACTCAGCACTGCAGCGACTAAGGGCGTAAATAAAACACTAGCAAGCCAAAACACGCCAGCGCAAAGTAGCCCAACCAGCAAACCGACTGCGGGAAAATGACGGCTGCTCTGATGTAGCCATTGCGGATTGTAGTTTTTGAATGGCGGAACTGGCAATCGGGTCAAAAACTGAATGGCGACCAGTAACAATATCCATTCATGCTTTATAAACTGCCCAACACTTGGTTTAGGCGATGACTGCTGTAACGGCTTTGGCTGATTTAATAACTGTTTTGATTCTTGCTTTGATGGTTTTTTTGATAATTGTGACATTAACTGTTTTGCTCACTAATACCCGCGTCACTAAAGCTTGCCATCTCATTGATAATGGCACAAGCGGACTGCAATAGTGGATAAGCAAGCGCCGCTCCGCTACCCTCGCCCAAGCGCATACCCATATTGAGTAATGGCTCAGCATTAAGTAATTTTAATAAATGCGCATGTCCTGGCTCGACTGAATGATGGGCGAAAATAGCATATTGAGCGACACCTGGTGCTAGGCGCTCCGCAACCAGTAAAGCACTGCTGGCAATAAAGCCATCGATTAATAAAATACGGCGTTCGCTAGCAGCCTGAATCAGCGCACCTGCCATCATAGCTATCTCAATTCCGCCTAATGCAGCGAGCGCGTCCAATGGAGAATGTGCCTCATTATGACGCACTAATACTTGCGTTAAAATATCCGTCTTGTGCTGTAGCCCTGCATCATCAAGCCCGGTACCACGACCGATACAATCAGCAATCGGCACATCACCTAATCTCGCCAACAAAAGACTCGCCGCTGAGGTATTACCAATGCCCATCTCACCGACGATAAGCAAATTACCCGTTAAGTTCTCAACCACTTTCATACCGTTCTTTAGCGCAGCTAAGCATTCTGCTTCGGTCATGGCAGGTTCTGTTAGCGCGTCTCGGCTACCATGACGAACTTTATAATCAAGCAATTGTGGATGGTCTTTAAAAGGAGAATTGGCAAAGTCTGCATCCACACCAGCGTCGACTACTTTTAGCTCGATATTGTGCTGGCGTGCCAAGACATTGATAGCAGCGCCACCTTGCAAGAAGTTATAAACCATTTGCGCGGTGACGGCACTTGGATAGGCTGAGGTTCCATGCTTAGTTAAACCATGGTCAGCGGCGAACACTCGAATCTGTGGTTGGGTAATATGCGGTGTAAGCGTCCCCTGAATCATGCCCAATTGCAGTGCCAGTGTCTCTAAGCGACCAAGTGCACCAAGTGGTTTGGTCTTTAGATCTATAATCTGTTGCAGCTGCTGGCGTAGTTCATTATTTTCTATATTGGCAATGGTTGGTGCGGTAAAAGCGGTCAAGGCTATCATCCTAAAAGTTATAAATGGAACAGGGCACTATGGTAGCAGATTATCCCATTTATAATGATATGATTAGACTAATTGCACGATCCAAACTTACGTAATTATAAGAGCACTTCATGAAAATTTTAATCGCCCCTGACTCGTTTAAAGAAAGCCTAGAAGCAATCGAGGTGTGCCGCGCTATCCAATCTGGATTTAATCAGGTTTTTCCTGATGCAGACTATACATTATTGCCCATGGCAGATGGCGGTGAAGGCACCTCTGCGGTGTTGTCCTACGCGCTTAGTGGACGTTGGAAAAACGTAGATGTGAATGATCCATTAATGCGACCCATCACTGCCAAATATCTGTTGTTAGAAGATAAGACAGCCGTGATTGAAATCGCGCAAGCCTGCGGTTTGCACTTATTAACGAATGAAGAAAGAAATCCGCTCATTACCAGTAGCTACGGTGTCGGTGAACTTATCGCTGATGCTTTGGGCGAAGGCGTCAAACGCATCATTATCGGTCTGGGCGGTAGTGCCACCAATGATGCTGGTCTTGGTATGCTCATGGCCTTAGGAATGAGTTTCTATGACCATGATGGCAAGCCTTTGGCGCAAGGCGGTAACGAACTGGCCAACTTAAAGCAGATAGACGGCTCAACCCTTCATCCAAAGCTGCGAGATACGGTCTTTGAAGCCGCTTGCGATGTGACCAATCCGTTATGCGGATCTTCAGGAGCCAGTGCTATCTTTGGGCCACAAAAAGGCGCCAGTCCCGAGCAAATCGCACTATTGGATAAGGCATTAAGTCGCTTTGCGATGGTATCTGGACAGCACGGCTATCAGGATTACCAAAATATAGCAGGCGCAGGTGCAGCAGGCGGTCTTGGCTATGCCTTAATGACCTTTTGTGCTGCTACCCTTAAATCAGGCTTTGATACCGTCGCTGAGACTGTCAGTCTAGAAGAGCATATTGCTAACGCTGACTTAGTAATTACTGGCGAAGGTAAGCTTGACGCACAAACTTTAATGGGTAAAGTCGCTGGCGGTATCAGTCAACTTGCAAAAGCCAATGGTAAACCTATAATCGCTATTTGCGGTAGCGTTGACGGCTTAAATCTTGCTCAGACTACTGGGTTTGACGTCGTCATGCCGAGTATTCAAAAGCTGGACATCCTTGATAAGGTACTAAGTAATGCTTATGAGAATATTGAAACTACCGCGGTCAATATTGCCGCTGCCATGAAGCTAGGGCAAGTTATGAAATAGAAATAGCCCGCAAGTTAATTCATTGACCATCATCAAATCTAAATATCGCTATTCTTTATAATTTTACAACCATTTTTTTACCTCGTTGATAACAGTTTGCATTCTATTGGGTAGGGCTTGCTGCCGCCGTACGGCAAGATATAGCGTTTCACTCACTGGCGTTGGCAAGCGATGACTGTTAATAAGCTCAGGGTTTGCGTACGCTGCAACCGCGTGTGCTGGTAATACGGTAAAGCCAAGTCCCCTACCGACAGGCTCCAAAATCAAGCCAATTTGATTAGAAAAACCCTTTTTCTTAAAGTCATTAATATGCTGAAACTCGCTATAATTTGCGCTTAATAACATACTGGCATGATGGGCACCGTCAGGATGATCGATAAACCCAAGCTGAATGAACGCCTCCCAACTTGGTTCATTAGTAGTCGCAGGCGTCACCAGTATTAACGCTTCTTGAGCTATTGACTGGCAACTTATTCTCTCATCATCTGAGATATCCGTCATAAATCCAATATCAATGTCGTGATTCGCAAGCGCTCGCTCTATATCGCTATTTGGCGCAAAGCGATAGTCAATCACCAATTGTGGATACTGTTGTTGTAAGGTCAAAAGCTGCGGATACAACTTTAAGCCCACGCTACCAGGAGACATGAGTCGCACTAACCCTGCAAAGGCGGGGTCGTCACCGATACGCTGTTCTAGATTTGCTAAACGCTGCAAGATATCATCCGCTTCCCTATATAACTGTTCGCCGGCATCCGTTAATGAAAACTGCTTCCCTTGGCGGATGAGCAAGTCGACATCTAACTGACTTTCAAGCTTACGTATGTGCTGACTCACGCCTGATTGGGTCATATGTAGGCGCTCGGCAGTGCGGGTAAAGTGCCCCACCTCAACAAGGGTACAGAACGTACGTAGCCACGTGATATTCATCATTACGATACATACTTATCTTTATAAGAAATGATAATTTTACGTAATGGATATAGCTTTGTAAACTACTCCCATATCAAAACAGGAGTATGAATGATGAATAACGTTTATCCAAGAAGCTTTTCGCACATTGGTCTTTCCGTCCCTGACCTAGAGGCGGCAGTAAAATTCTATACTGAAGTGATGGGTTGGTACACCATCATGGAGCCGACCGAAATTGTTGAAGATGACAGCCCGATTGGCGAGATGTGTACGGAAGTCTTTTGCTCAGGCTGGGGCAGTTTTCGTATCGCTCATCTCTCAACTGGTGACCGTATCGGTGTTGAAATCTTTCAATTCAAAAATCAAGAAAACCCTGAAAACAACTTTGAATACTGGAAGACAGGTATTTTTCACTTCTGTGTTCAAGATCCAAATGTAGAAGAACTTGCTGAGCGCATCGTCGCAGCAGGCGGCAAAAAGCGTATGGAAAAACCGCGTTATTACTACCCCGGCGAAAAACCTTACCGTATGATTTATATGGAAGACCCGTTTGGCAATATCGTTGAAATATACAGCCACAGCTATGAGCTGATTTATAGCGAAGGCGCATATTAGGTACAGCGCTTAAGAGTAAAGTAACGGTTTATGTTAAAAGTTAAAAAAATCGGACTTATCTCTACATGTCGACTTGTTCTTAATAAAGATATGAATAGCGCACTCATATTATGAATGCGCTATTTTTATTTATGCAATTTCAATATCAGCACTCTATTGTATAATTTATAAGTCATGCTACTATTTAGAGTATTATTCAGATGCTTTTTTAGATCTTTCCTTACGTTTACATACCAATTATCAAGGATGATAAATGAATACCACAAACACAGACGTCCCTACTACTGACACTAGCGAACCATTAGTTATCAGAGAAGACAGTAAAGATTCAAACGGCGTCGTTACCCTTACTTTAAACCGCCCTAAACAATTCAACGCGCTATCGGTCGATATGTTATCCGCTATGCAGGCAGAGCTGGACAGCATCGCCCAAGATAGTAATATACGTGTGGTCGTCATTGCGGCGAATGGCAAGGCGTTTTGTGCAGGTCACAATCTAAAAGAGATGCGTGCAAACTCAGACGAAGCATTTCACAGCGCGTTATTTAAGCAGTGTAGTCAGATGATGCTGACCATCAATCAGATGCCGCAAGTAGTGATCGCTAAGGTACAAGGCATTGCTACCGCCGCTGGGTGTCAACTGGTGGCAGCGTGTGACTTGGCAGTGGCCTCTGATGACGCTAAGTTTGCGACTTCTGGGATAAATGTTGGACTGTTTTGTTCAACCCCTGCCGTTGCCGTCAGCCGCAACCTATCTCGCAAGCAAGCTTTTGAGATGCTTATCACGGGTGAGTTTATCGATGCAAATACGGCCTTGCAGCAAGGACTGATTAATCGTGTCGCGCCAGCGGATCAGTTAGATGCAACGTTGCAATCTTTAATCGATGCCATTACCGCCAAATCCTCTGTCGCTGTCAAAACAGGCAAGGATATGTTCTATAAACAGTTGGACATGGACTTAGCGGATGCTTATGAATATGCCGGTAAAGTGATGACTTGTAATATGATGGCAGACGATGTCAGCAAAGGCATTGACGCCTTTATCGAAAAGCGCCATGCGGTATGGACGGGACGTTAATCGCTTCACCATTTAGAAGAATGCTACTTAAAAACAATACTATTAATTAAATTAAAAAACTATATATCTTCAGGCAAGCTTTGTACCGCAAGGCTTGCCGCTTCAATAGCACCAGCAATATAACCAGAAAACTGTGGCGACCATTCACTGCCTATCCCCATTAGGCAATCACTCCATACACCTGATATTGCCTTAGAAACAGGTGCCACCGCGTGCTGACCATCACTACTTGCGTCGGCAGTCGTTGCGGTGAATTTATCTTGTGACCAGTCTTTCAGGTACTCAGCTTTGGGCGTGTCTGCCTGCTCGCCAAATAGACGTACCAATTGCGCACGGCAATGTGCTTTTAACACCTCTTCAGAGACGCTTTGGCGTACGGAGGCAGGTACTCCTATAAAGCCAAACAACGCACCCCTGCCACCCATGCTAGAGGCATCATGAATCTCAACCATTGGCCCTTGCGAGCTACGCGCGGCTCCTGAGAGACCTAGCTCGCGCCAAAAAGCCGTATCGTAAACGGCAAAATACTTGGCATGGGGCGCCATCCAAGTCGCTGTGTTGCGCCATTGGGTTATCATATCGGATGGTAAGGCCGGCTCAAACGTTATGCTGTCTTCCACCAACCGTGGCGGTAGCGCCAGTAATACATGCTGCGCTCGCCAAGTCGTCACTTTCCCAGACGCGTCTTCGCTGGTTATCTCTGTGTGATCACCTGTTCTATGCAACCAACGTACAATTTGGCCAGTAAAAACACGTGAGGAATCAAGACGACGATATAAAGCATTAATCAATGCAGCCATACCACCGACTAGACGCATCGAAGGCGGTGAGCTTTTATAGCCTTGCATACGCACAGCAGGCTCGTTAGGAGCGCGCTCAACCATCATGTCGCCCTCTTCATACTGTGCAAAAGTCTCTAGCTGCAATTCATTGACCAGATCGCCCAACTGCGGCTGATAATCAGGCCAAAACCAAGAAGGTCCTAAATCAAAGCTATCTACCTCTTGTGCATTCTCAGATCCAAGATATTGTGAAATTGGTTGCTCTAAGGCTGAATCTTTTAAAAGCTTACTAGCGAGAATGCGACCGCCCAAAGTATCACGCGCTTCTAACAATATATAATCAATGCCTTTTTGCTCTAATAAATAAGCCGCATACAGACCGCTTAAACCACCACCGATAATTGCTACGGGTACACTTGTCGTATCTACTTTTTGCATAGGATTTTTCTTTTTATTATTTATTGAAAGCGCTTAACATCTTAAATTATGGATAACACTCTTTAGCTCATTAAACGTCTAAACCTTCAACATCCGCACCAATGACTTGAGCGAGATGTCCCGTTATAAGGTAGACGGTAGCGCCTTCCTCGCCTGCTTTTATTTGTGGCTGCGCACCTACGGGCCAGCGTAGCCAGCTACCTTGTTTATAGGTTTGATCGCCTTCTATCAAAGTGCCTTCTACTACTAACAGCTCTGCACCGCCTGCCACTGTTTGAGTCGTAAGATCTTCTGTGAACAACGTGTCACTTGCATTTAGACGCTGTAAGCTCACCTGTTCGCTATCATCCGAGAATAAAGCACAAACCTCACGTTTGCCGACTCGTTGCCAGTTGGCGCTATCGTGCGTATCGATAGCGACATGACGCTCTTCGGACGGTGACATCTGTCGCAGCTTAACAAAGATAACCGCACCTTCATCGCTATAAGGCGTATGGCCTGATGCTGGCGGGTTGCGTAGATACCAGCCAGCTGGATAATGCTTATCATCAGCAGAAAAAGTACCAGACAATACCAAAATCTCCTCGCCACCCGGATGCTGATGATGAGGAAAATGCGAGTTAGGCGCATAACGCACAAGGCTAGTCGCTCGCGCCTTCTCTGCGCCCACGCGATCAAGCATGACGCGCTCAACGCCATTCTGTGGAGATGTAATCCATTGATGTTGCTCAGTCGTTAGCTCAGCACGACGTAAAAAATCTGCATTAATTAACATAGGATATTGTCCAAATTCGGTTTGAGAGAAGCCAGCTTAAAAGTCCACCTTACCGCGTAAGGCTTTGGTTTTGCCGCGCTGCGTCTTTTGATCGACACGTTTGCGCTTAGCATTTCGGCTAGGCTTGGTGGGTTTGCGAGCTTTGGCGACTTGGGTTGATTGTAAGATAAAGGCTTTAAGACGTTCAAATGCATCAATCTTGTTGCGCTCTTGGGTACGGTATTGCTGAGCTTTGAGGACAAAGATGCCGTCTTTGGTGATACGGCTGTCTTTGCTGTCTAATAAACGCTGCTTTTGTACGTCACTCAGACTTGAGGCGTTGATATCGAAGCGCAGATGAATAGCAGAGGAGACTTTATTGACGTTTTGTCCGCCTGCCCCTTGAGCGCGGATGGCGCTAATCTCGACCTCACTATCGCTTAGGCTAATATTACTACTTATAAAAATCATAGTTGTCTTTTATTTCTTCTAAATAATTGGCTTTTAAATGGTTCTCTTCTATATGGGGCGTGGTTAAGCATTTATAAATGGGTATAAACACTAAAAAGCTCCTTATCTCATCAAGATAAGGAGCTTTAATTTATATCAGAATTTGACTATCAATCATAGATAAGCGCTTACTTAATACGCATATCACCCGTCTCGACAAAACGCTGATGCCATGACAGCGCTTCATTCAAAATATGCGGCGTTTGTAGGCCACCTGCTTTAGCAGCACGGTCATAGTAGTCTTGCAGCATTGGGCGATAATCTGGGTGTGAGCAGTTATCGATGATAGCCTTCGCACGTTGACGCGGCGACTTACCACGTAGATCAGCAAAGCCTTGCTCAGTGACGACAAACATCACATCATGCTCAGTGTGGTCGTGGTGCGATACCATAGGTACGATGGCTGAGATAGCGCCATCTTTGGCCGTTGATGGACTCACGAAGAACGAGAAATGCGAGTTACGAGTGAAGTCACCTGAACCACCGATACCGTTCATCATCTTGGTACCCATGATATGGGTTGAGTTGACGTTGCCGTAGATATCCGCTTCGATCATCGCATTCATCGCGATAATACCAAGACGACGGATCACCTCTGGATGGTTGGTGAACTCTTGTGGACGCAAGATAAGCTTGTCACTCAAAAACTCGATGTTGTCATTGAAGCGCTGTAGCGCATCTGGGCTAAACGACAGTGCCGTGGCCGAAGCTGATTTCATCTTGCCGCTCAGTACAAGATCAAGCATACCGTCTTGCAGTACTTCTGTGTAACCCATCAAGTCATCAAACGGGCTGTCTTGTAGACCCATCAACACCGCGTTTGCTACGTTACCCACACCAGATTGTAATGGCAATAGGTTCTTTGGTAGGCGGCCTTGTTTTACTTCATGATCTAAAAATTCAATGATTTGCGAAGCGATGGTCTTTGATTTCTCGTCTGGATCTGCAAATTTACTATTACGATCTGGCGCATCGGTCATGACGATACCGATGATCTTATCAAGGTCACACTCTAGATACGGCGTACCGATACGGTCGTCTGGTTTGACGATGGGAATCGGCTGGCGATGCGGTGGCTCACCGAGGTCTGCAGGGATGTCATGCATGCCTTCTAACAACATGCTTTGACGCGCGTTGACTTCGATGATGACTTTTTTAGCTGTTTTGAGCCATTGGTTATTGGTACCAATACCCATTGAAGGAATGATCTTACCGTCTGAGGTAATGCCTATCGCTTCAATCAAGGCGATGTCCATATCACCATAAAAGCCAAAGCGAACTTGCTGCTCAAAGTGTGATAAATGCATATCTACGTAGTGAGTGTTACCTGCGTTGATGTGGTTACGCATGGCAGGATCGGACTGGAAAGGCGCACGGAAATTCACACAGTTGGCTTCTGCTAGTACACCATCACAATCATGAGCAGTTGACGCCCCTGTTAGCATACCGATGCCAAACTCTTCGCCATTCGCATGAGCTTCTTTAGCACGGTTAGCAATAGCGGTAGGTACAAACTTTGGATAACCTGCGCCTGTGAACCCTGCGATACCAAGCGTCATTCCATTTTTTACAAATGAAGCGGCCTCTTCAGCCGACATGATCTTTGCACGCAAACCTTCGTGTTGAACGCGCGCTTCATGGTTAGTTGTATTCATACTGTTTTCCTAGTAACTTCCCTATTAAAATTAGCTCTCAATACATTACATTATAATGAATATAGTATTGAGGAAAATTTGAAACGAACCCGTTAACACGATTTCGTAGCAACATTTTGGACAATTTCAGCACAAAATACAAGTAGATTGGCTAAAGTATGGTCGATTTAATTCAATTCTTTCGTCTTATGCTCAATTAATAGCATTTAAGTTTCATTGGCGAGCCATTGAGCAAGCAGCTGATCTATCTCAACTTTGAACTCTCTGTCTTCAATTTTATTGGCGCTTATTTTGGCATTTTGCAGGCTCTTGATAGCAGCGTCCTTTTGACCCAATTCATATTGCAACTCAGCCATAGAAAAAGTAATCGATGCCATGTGATCTTTAGAGTTAATCGCAGTCGCTTTGCCGAGCGCTTTTTCATAAATCACCAGCGCTGCATCCAAATCCTCAGTGAAATCAGCGAGCGTTTCCCACTGCTCAGGATGATCTTTATCGCTCTTTTCGTTCTCAATACACAGATCTTTTAGCTGTGCATACAGCGCATCAAACGCCTGTTGGTCATTTTTGCTGTCAGCTTCTAATAGCTGCTCCGCTAACACATAAATGGACTTATATATTTTGGTATTAATCATGACTCGTGCCCTGTTATCAAAGGTATCATTTATGATGGCGTGTTTCGTTTAGGGTGATTATAGCCCAGATTGGAGAGTTAGGGCTGAGACTTTCACTCAGTCTATGCAATCATTGGAGTCTAAGGCAGTTTTATACCAAACCCAAAAAGTGCGATTAACTTTGTCAAACTTGCTAAGCCTACTAGGTGTAGTGCTTGCGCAGGTTTTCCGCGTTACTCTAATTTTTGGAGGTATTAGTACAAAATTGAGTATAAAAAAGAACACGATATCAATATCGTGTTCTTTTTTTAGCAGTGCCTAATTGTGAATGAGTTATGAATGATCAACACGCCCTAAGGCTTTGTCAAAACACCAAACACATTTTATGTTCTGTATTAAAAACTCACTACTTGAGTCTTACCATCAACCATCAATGCACCAATATCGGCAGGATCAGCGGCGGTCACACCATCGATCAATGCTGATTGATCCACCCCTTTGCCTGGCAAATACAGTGCGCAGACTTCGACCTTAGTCTTGGTGTTTTTCAAGACCATTTGCATGAGACCTTGTGGGCTCATGTTTTTGGGTGGCTGCCCTGTCGTTGCACTTGCAGGCGCATCACGTAACGCCATATCGCCTGCGGGACCACATAGTAGCACGCGAGTATCAGCGCCTTGTTGGGCTGATTGCATGGTCAGTACCATCGACATTAGCTGTACTTGGGCGTCGTCTGAGGTGACGTTAATCAATACCGATGGTGTCGGCGTTTTGACTTCAGGGGTGGCCTGAGCTTTTTGAGACATCGCATTGGTCGCGGTGCAGCCAACCATCAGTGAGGTCGCACCGATGGCTAGTGCAGTGGCAAGGATTTTTTTCATCATTCTCTCCAATTATCATCCATTATTAAAAAACTATCCATTATTCATTATTAAAAGGTATCAGCTAAAAAGTTATTGGCTTATTTGCAGTCTATCTTTTAATTACTCTTAAATATACATTATATTTAAGAGTATAACGTAAATTGGAGTGATACGCGAATTATACTGTCCAGTAAAAATCATTGATATCATGAGTCTCTGCTAGCTATCTTCTGCTATCAATCCCGATAAAAATGCCTGCAAGTTGTCATTAAGCTTTTGGATGTAATAGCCACCTTCAACCAGCACAATTAAAGGCTTGTTCAATTCTTTCATCTTTTGCGCTAAGATTTTGAAGCCTTCTGTACTGACTTTACATCTTGCTTCTGGGTCATCCTTGTAAACGTCAAACCCTAAAACATGAACGATGACATCGGGGTCAAAGGTCTTTATGCTCTCGATGGATTTATCGACATAAGCAAAGAATCCTTCCTCATCAGTGCCATGCGGCATCGGGAAGTTGATGTTATAGCCATAACCTGCGCCCTCGCCTTTCTCAAACTCATGACCAGTGACAGCAGGATAAAAGTTAACGGGGTCGCCGTGGACAGAAGTATAAAGGACGTCTTTGCGGTCATAGAATATCTCTTGAATACCTTGACCGTGATGCATATCGGTATCAATGATGGCTATTTTGGCGTATTTTTGCAGTAAGTGCTCTGCGATGATGGCAGCATTATTTAGATAACAGAACCCGCCTGCTGCACTCTTGCGCGCATGATGACCAGGAGGCCGTGAAAAGCAGAGCTGTATATCGCTATCGCCGCTGTCATCGTTGAGCAAGGCTTCAGCAGCATTGAGCGCTGTCTGCGCTGACCAGTAGATGGACGTCCATGAATGCTCGCTGATAGGCGCACTATCATCAGCTTGATATTTCGCTGCCTTTGCCATGATACCCAATCCAGGATTATCATAAGGCACAAAAATCCCTGTCTGCACTTGCTCCCCTAGGTCCTCATCCACTGCCATCCATTCATCATAGCCGTGCTTTAAAAACTCAACATAACCAAAATCATGTACCGCTAAGATGGGCCCGATTCCTATCTCTTTGGCAGTCGTCACCTCAAGCCCTAACGCTGCGGGTGCTTTTAACATCTCCACCATACGTTCTGGTATCTCTAGCGGCTCATGCATCTTTCCGTATGAAAAGTAAGGCAAGGGTCTATGCAAACTTAGATTTTCATGACTATATATCTTCACTCTATACACTCCGTTGTTTGGGATAAATTCCATTTATTATGTAGCAACCACTGAATATATGTCAGTGCCTAGACAGTGTCAAATGATATAAAACAAGTATTAAAGGCACGTTGTTTGTTCGATAGCATCTACTGATAGCGGCTCTACTGATAGCGGCTCCTTATGAAAACTTAGATTTTAAGTGCTTTATTATACAAAAAAACCGCATGATATCAGCATCATGCGGTTTCTCTACTCTAAGCGTTGTCTCTATTATTTCAAACAACTCATTTATCACCAAGCTAAGTTTTTTGTGACTAGGCCAGCATACCACCATCGACAACGACTGTTGCCCCTGTGGTATAGCTTGATGCGTCAGACACTAGATATAACACTGTGCCAGCCATCTCATCAGGATGAGCAACGCGCCCTAACGGTATCGCATGTAGCGCCATCTTTAAAACCTTATCATTAGTAGTCAAGGCGGAGGCGAACTTAGTATCAGTCAGACCCGGCAATAAGGCATTGACACGAATATTTAATGGGCCACACTCTTTGGCAAAGGCTTTGGTCATGCTAATCACTGCAGCTTTGGTAATTGAATAGATACCTTGCTTGTCACCTGCAACCAAGCCATTGACCGATGCGGTATTTAATATCACCCCGCCGCCCTGCTCGCGCATCATTTTTCCCGCCGCCGTCGACATAAAGAAATAACCGCGGATATTGACCTCTACCGTCTTATCAAAAGCTGCCAAATCCGTATCTAAAATATGCCCATAATACGGATTTGCTGCGGCGTTATTCACTAAGATATCAATCTGACCAAACTCACTCTTGATGTGCGCAAAAATCGCCTCAATTTGATCTATTTCTCCCACATGACAAGCAAAGGCACTGGCCTTACCGCCATCAGCATTGATGCTATCAGCGACTGCTTGGCACGCGTCGATTTTACGGCTAGAGACAATCACATGTGCGCCTCTTGATGCCAGTAGACGCGCGATAGACTCGCCAATGCCGCGGCTAGCGCCAGTAACCAAAGCAATCTTGCCTGTTAGATCAAATAAGTCCTTCATCGTATTTCCTTATATTTTTAAAAGTAAGTGTGGGTTTAAAGATAAGCTTTTTAGCTGTTTAGATGTATTAAACCGTCAAACTAAAACCAATCGGCTTGCATATCGGTACATACAGCATTGTCTTTATTTAACAGTTCAATATCGCGATTGATTAAGGGTAATTCCCAATCGATAAAGTATTTGGCTGCTTGGATTTTGCCTTTGTAAAAATTCTGCTTTTCGACATCTTGCGTGGCGCTGTCGTTAATTCCGCTTAGCAATTGCTCAGCTTTACTCGCTTGGCGAATCCAAATCCAGCTGACCACAATAGTAGCAAAGATATTCATCAATGCTTGCGCATTACCAGTCAATGTGATGGCTTTTTCGTTTTGCAGGATTTTGCTTAAATGCAGCAACACTTCATGCAGATGACCCATATAAGGCATCAATTTACCTGCCAATCTAGTAGTCTCTGGCGTACTGATACTTTCCAAGTCTTGGGTAATTTCACGTTTTAGAACTTGAATACCAAGCCCGCCTTTTTGCCACAGCTTACGAAATGACAAGTCTAACGCTTGAATACCATTTGTGCCTTCATGAATGGGATTGAGACGATTGTCACGCCAAAACTGTTCGGCTTGATACTCACGCGTGTAGCCTGCGCCTCCCAACACTTGGATACCCAAGTCATTGGCTTTCGGGCCATACTCAGACGGCCATGCTTTGAGTACTGGCGTGAGCAAGTCTAATAATTCTGACAGCTCGTTTTTGAGTGTTGCATCTTCACAAGTATTGATACGATCAATAAGGTTTGAGCCGTATAAACACAGTGAAATACCGCCTTCAGTATAAGATTTTTGCGCAAGGAGCATGCGCTTGACGTCACCATGATTGATAATCGCCGTTGCTGCATCTTCAGGTTTGTTGTTTGGGGCGATTCTGCCCTGCGTTCTGTCTTTAGCATAATCGAGCGAATACTGATAACCACGATAGCCAATCATCGCCGCGCCAAAGCCAACCGCAATGCGCGCTTCGTTCATCATTTTGAACATATAACGCAGACCAAAATGCTCTTCGCCGATAAGGTAACCCCGACACTCGCCTGTATCGCCAAAACTTAATGCCGTAGAAGTCGCCCCTTGGTAACCGAGCTTATGAATCAGCCCAGTTAAATGTACATCATTGCGCTCGCCGACCGATAAGTCCTCATTCAAGCGATATTTTGGCACGGCAAATAACGAGATACCTTTAACGCCGCCTGGACCGCCCGGCACTTTGGCTAATACCAAATGTACGATATTGTCAG
Source organism: Psychrobacter sp. H8-1 (assembly GCF_904846575.1). Classification (NCBI taxonomy): domain Bacteria; kingdom Pseudomonadati; phylum Pseudomonadota; class Gammaproteobacteria; order Moraxellales; family Moraxellaceae; genus Psychrobacter; species Psychrobacter sp. H8-1. Next base: position 1,035,303 of record NZ_CAJHBG010000001.1, on the reverse strand, counting down.
ACAACTCATGATCGCCCGCTGAGATATAAATCTTGCTGCCTTTTACACGATAAGAACCATCTTCTTGTTTGACAGCAGTGGTTTTGATATCGGCAAGCGATGAGCCAGCATGCGGCTCAGTTAATGCCATCGTTCCTGTGAACTCACCCGTTAGCATGCGCGGCATAAAGGCATCTTTAATCTCATCACTGGCGAAATGTGAAATGACATTAATCGCGGCAGTGGTCAAAAACGGATAAGCGGTGGTTGAGGGATTGGCGGCCATAAAATAGCCTGCCACAGCGGTCATCACGGTTTCCGGTAATTGCATGCCGCCATCGTCAAAGCTATAACGACCAGCGATAAACCCTGATTCACGAAACGCATCAAAAGCGACTTTTACATCGTCTATCATGCTGACTTTTTTACCATCGAACTGTGGCTCGTTTTTATCTGCCACATGGTTGTGTGGCAAAAATAGCTCGGTCGCGATTTTATTGGCAGTATCGAGTACCGCGTCGAAGGTTTCGCGGCTGTGTTCTGCAAACTTGGAATGCTTGGTTAAATTTTCAGTACCTAAGACATCATACAGTTGAAACGGTAATTCAAAGTCATTGATAAGCGTATCTGCTGCCATAATATTCTCGTTAACAAATTAAAATCAGTTATCAATCAATATTAGTATAATTTACCCCCTTACCGTATTGTCATTTATGACATAATTATGGTCAAATCAGACATACGCAACATACATTGTGAGAGATATCAGTCGAAAGACTCCATTTCGGATAAGTGTAAAAAAGGAAAGCACACTCATGCCCTACTTCAAACCTTTTACAGTCATCATTGTTGGTTTTGACGGGGTGCTCGGTAGCGCATTAACAGGTGCGCTGGATTTATTTTCGTTTACTGGTGTCAGTTGGCAACGCTTTTTGGGAGAGCGCGTCGAGCCTAGATTTAACGTGCAGATTGCCAGCCTAGGCGGCGTCGATATCAAATGCAGCAACCGCTTAATCATGCAAGCGCATTGTGATATTCAGGAAGTGACTGAATGCGACCTATTGTTGATTCCAACGATTGGCGATTCAATAGATAAAGTATTAAGCCAAAATAACGATTTAATTTTACATATAAAGCGGCTGGCAAACACCAAAGCTGATATTGCTAGTAACTGTAGCGGTGCATTCTTGCTCGCAGCCGCTGGCTTGCTAGATGGCAAAGTAGCGACAACTCATTGGGGCTATGCCAGTAAGTTTAAGGCGGATTTTCCATTGGTTGATTTGCAAGAAAACCAGTTTGTTACTCAGTCGAGGAGCCAGTCAAATAATCAATCAGGTAATATATTTTGTGCGGCAGGGGGCAGTGCTTTTTATGACTTGGCGTTATTGCTGATAGAACGCTATTGCGGGCGCGAGATTTCTACCCAAGTGGCAAAAACCCAAATTATCGACAGCAAACGCGGCAATCAAAACAGCTATACCAATGTGACCTTGCACAAACCGCATGCGGATCCACTGGTCAAGCAGGTGCAAGAGTTTATCGAACAAAACTTCACTCAGCCTATGCAGGTCAGCCATTTGGCTGCCATGGTCAATATCACCGCGCGCACCTTAAACAGACGCTTTCAAGCCTGCACAGCCATGCGCCCGATTGAGTATATTCAAGCAGTACGAATTGAGCAGGCCAAACGCTTATTAGAATCAGGTGAGGTAACGATAAAGTCGCTGGCAAGCCAAGTCGGTTATGAGGATAGCTCTTCGTTTACCCGTTTGTTCAAACGTGCCACCGAGCTGACACCCAAAGAATATCAAGATAAGTTTTCACGACTGGCGATTTAATAGCGCTTGTTAATAAGCGCTTCAAACAGATAAAAAGCAAAAAATCGGTCTGATATTCAATCAAACCGATTTTATTAATGTCATTATACAAACACTGTAGCGACGTTATCTTGGCAAATTACTAATACAGTAGGTGTGCCACTGACGTAATCACCACTAAGCTGATGAGTGTACGGAAAATGAAAATCATAAACAGCTCTAAGACATTAAGCTTAATATTTGACTTCAAAATCAGCGCACCAACCTCAGACATATAAATAATCTGGGTAATAGAGGCGGCACCAACGATAAATCGTGTCATCTCACTTTCAATACTCTTACCGACCAAGGCTGGCAAGTACATATCAGCAAAGCCCATAATCATTGCCGGTGCCGCTTCTGCTGCCTCTGGAATCTGCAACAATTCAAGCAGTGGTACCAGCGGTGCAGACAGCCAATTAAACACTGGCGTATATTCTGCAAGTCCAAGACCAATCGTACCAATAGCAAAAATAACCGGAATTAAACCAAAGTAGATATCAAATAAGTTTTTGATACTATTTTTAAACACACTACCTAAAGGTGGCATCGAGTGCGCGCGAGTCACAGCGCGATTAACCGCCCATTGATAGGTAGTGTACTGAGCAGGAATATCTTCATCCAACATACATTTACCAGAGTGGTAAGTATCTGGCTTTAATGACAACGGCGGTATACGCGGCATAATAATGGCTGCGATGAAGCCAGTTAGAGCAATCGTAAGATAAAAGAAAACAAAGTTATTATCTACGCCAATGGTTTTGGCAACGACATAAGTAAAAGCGATTGAAGTGACCGAAAAGGTCGTGGCAATAATCGCCGCTTCGCGCTGACTATAGTAGCTTTTATCATACTCTTGCATCGTCACTAGCAGACCGATAGAAGCCGCGCCAAACCAAGAAGACATGGCATCGACAGCAGAACGGCCGGGCAGTTTGAATAACTTGATAAATATCTTACTGGCCAGCGTTCCCAAAAACTCCATCAAGCCAAAATCCGTCAAAAACGGTAACGATAAAATGGCAAAAAAGAACAACGGAATCAAAATTGGAATCAAATCTTCAAAGATGACACCGCCAGTATTACGGTTGATAATAAACTCAGGACCCACTTGCAGAAAGATCATCCAAATGAACAACATACCCAAAAATCTTGCCGCAAGCCAAAACCAGTCCACATCGAAGAGCTTTTTTAACATGGAATCTTGATGTAAGTTAGGCTTTAGTACTTTGATCGCCAGCGCACCAATAAAGGAGGCCGAGACTATTGCCAACGCCACATAGATGACATAATCGCCCATCCATGCCTGCAAGGTGTCCGTTAATACACCTAATAAAATCGTAACTTTACCATCCCATTGAAACGGAATAATAAACAACGCTAGACCAAGCGCTGAGAACAATAAAAACTTCCACATTGACGCGCGCCATTGCTCTCCTTGCGGCGTTTTTGGATCAACAGCATTGTTGCCCAATACTGGCTGCTGCGACTTATTGATATAATTCGTCATTTAACTCCTCCTTGATAGGCGACGATCGCCAATTTTTCCATTTTGCTATCTGACCGATTCCTGGGTTTAGCGAATTGGTCGGATCCAAAGCTTTATAAAAATAATGTAATGCAGGTTTAGCAGTATAGATATGACCCACATTGTGTTCTGCGGGATACTCGATATGGCGCTGATCATAAAATGCCAACAGTTCATCCTTAAACGCTGCAGGATCAACATCAGGGTGTAGCAAATAATCTTGGTGCATGACATGACAAAAAAAATGACCCAGATAAAAGGTCTGTTTTACTTGGCTCTGTAGGTGTTTTGGCAGTACCTCGTCCCAATCTAGAGCATTCCTAGGCAAAGCGATATCTGTCGATAGCAACTCGCCAAACTCTGTGTGATTGAGGTTGTGATAACGAAACATCGCCGCCGTCGCAGCGCTGCGAAAAACCAGCAATGCCTGTGCTTCTATATCGGTACATATATGCAGTGCGCCTTGATGCTTCTGCATAAACGACTGCAAAAAGTCTTGCGCACTGACGATATTGTTATCTGCTACCTTAATAATCAGATGATAGCGATATGAGACAGACTGCTTAGCCAAGGACTTTGGTAGCGACGGCGGCATAAAGACAGACACCATCTGTAGCACACGATCTGGCAAGGTCTTTGGTAATCGCCACTTGTGCAGATAATAGCCAATCTTGGCTTGTAGCCGATACAACTCCCCTATCTTGCTGGCAGGTAATTTGCGCATACTAAGGCAAGTATCACGCCCGTAGCGGAGGGTAATGTCGTTATAATCTTTGTGCATATACTCTGCCAAAATAGGCAGATTCAAGTCACTCTTAAGCCACTGTTGTCTCAATGTGGTCAAGGTGTCCGCAGTATCGGTGGAGATATAAAAAGTCTGCTCTTGCGTAGGTTTTACAAATGTCGCCACTCGAACGGCGAACACGATCACCTTACCTGCTGAGCCAGAGGCTTCATACAAGCCATTGGGGTCGTTGTTGAATCTAGCAGGCGTATCAGCCTCGCAGTCGCGAACCTTGGTTTGATAGTGATAATTTGAGTTGGCTCTATCGGCTACCCTATGGTCTGAAGCGGCTAAAGCTTTATCAAATTGACCAGATTGTAAGTTGTGTAGTATCTCTTCTGGATGCGCGCCTAAATCAATCCCTAAATGATTGATTAACTTAAACTCTCCTGCAGCGTTACGTTTGGCAAATAGTGCCATTTCGGTATAAGCAGGGCCACGCTGCACCAACATACCGCCAGAACTATTACAAATACCGCCAATCACAGACGCACCGACACAACTAGAGCCCAGCACAGAGTGTGGCTCACGTCCTAGTGGTGCAAGTTTAGATTCTAGCTGCTGCAAGGTCGCAGCGGGTAACGCTATCACCTCTTTGGCATCATTCAGCAGATGAATACCACTGAGCGATTGCATAGACATCACTACCACAGGCCTGTCGTACTCACCAAAAGGTGTCGAGCCACCGGTTAGGCCAGTATTGGCAGCCTGAGCGATAACAATCACATCCGCTGCCGCACAGATATTAATAGCACGCCATAAGGCGACCAAAGCCTGCGGAGTCACAACTGCTGCTACTACTGGAGAGTCAATCTCTTTACCATCCTGATCAATGCTGACGTTATCAATCACCCCTCGCACATAGGCCTGCTGCTGACTGGGTTTTATCAGTACATTCTCAGCTCCAACTACGGCGGCCAAACCAGCTAGTAAGTCAGCCTGTATACTCGCTGGCTGACTAGCCGACTTGCGTGCCAATTTGCCAGATGAGCTATTATGATGTGGCTCCATAGACGTGCTTCCTTGAGCGACCAACACTCAGCGCATTTGGCCATACTTAACTAAAATAAGTAAATGACTCACCCATTTCAGCGAGAAAGTCATCTGCTTCATCAACCTCATAAATCATCGGTTGTTGGCCGCCTAAGTCCTGCTGCAATGCCCCTAATAGCTGTTGTTTGTCTGTAATTCTGCGATAGCCTGCGCCAAACCCTGCTGCCAATGACTCAAAGCTAGGCGTCTTGATATTAACCCCAATCAATGGCAGTCCTCGATCTTCCATATAGCTGCGGATTTCACCATAGCCTTGGTTATTCCACAGCAGTACTATCAAAGGAAGCTCTAGCTCTGCAGCACAAATCAGCTCAGGAATGGTGAATTGAATACCACCATCACCGATGAGGCTAATCACTGGCTTATTCGATCCAATCATGGCACCAATTGCGGCTGGCAGACCATAACCCAAAGTACCAAAGCCTGTCGCTGAGTTGAACCACTTGCGAGTGCCCAAAGCTTCAAAGCCGTGGTTACCGCTATAGACTGGCTGTGTGGAATCACCGACGATAATGACGTCTTTTATCTCATCTCGAAACAGCTTCAGTAATGCATTTTGACCCTTGAAGCTTGTTGGCATGGCTGCAATCATGGCCTGTTTTACTTCTGCCACACGCTGTGCAGCTTGATGATCTAAAGCTGTTGCATTCTCTAAGCGCTCGCACAGTCCACTAATTGCCATCTGTGCATCGGCTAACACTGCGATATCGGCTCTAAAAGGTCGCTGCAGCTGCTGAGCATCACAGTCGATGCGAATGAGCGTGCCGTTGATACGAAAACCACCATCAAACACAATATCGTAATCCGTTTCACCGAGTTCAGTGCCGATTGCTAATACCAAATCTGCCTCACCGATAAGCGCACGACCCGCCTCTAGCGACTGGTTACTGCCCAGACTTAACGAATGACCAGGTGGTAATAGACCTTTGGCATTAATGGTCAAAAAAGTCGGTGCATCTATCAGCTCTGCCAATCTTTTCGCATCACTATCGACATCTACGCAGCCACCACCGTAGAGTAACACTGGGTTTTTTGCCGTTTTTAGCTGCTCTACGATCAAGTCAAGCTGTGCAGGATTTGGCAGTGGTCTCATTATTTGATATGACATTAAGTCATTTGCGGCGGTTGGGCTGTGCGCAGGTGGCTTGGCCACATGACTGGCATCTGCGGTGATCACATCAATAGGCAACTGGATATGAACAGGTCCTGGTCGCGCACTATTAAATAGTGAAAAAGCTTCAGCGATGACCTTAGGTAGTGCCTCAGGCTGCCAGACAGTCTTACTGGTCAGTGCCACTTTACTGACCATGCCTTGCTGATCATGCAGTTCATGCAAGTGCCCTTCACCGCTGCCAGTGTCCTTAATTTTATTGACACTTGATATGACCAGCATCGGTATAGAGTCCGCTGCTGCTTGCGCCATCGCCGTCATGATATTGGTCATACCAGGACCAGTAATAATAAAACAGACCCCAACTTTACCAGAAGCGCGATAATAGCCGTCAGCCATAAACCCAGCGCCTTGCTCATGACGCGGGGTCACGTGGCGAATATTTGTGCTAGGCAGGCCACGATATAGCTCTACGGTATGTACACCTGGAATACCAAATACGGTATCTACGCCATAATATGCTAACCATTGCACCAACAGCTCACCGCAGGTCAGTGGTGGAATGGTTGGCTGTGAAGTCGATGCTTGAGTCGAATGCGTCATGAGTAAATCATCCTTAAAATTACACTGAGTATTCAATTGCTAATTAGTCGTCGTAGTCGTCACTGACTAGTTATTGTCTTGTATCATAAAGCTTGAGCAGTATGTATGAACGAGAAGTATCTACTATAGTTGATCCGCTCTAGAACAAGTACAGTACTATTGGAATGAGTTTTTCCGACGCCGCTGCAGGGCAACGCAAGCAAGGAAAACCTAAACCAACAGTACGATATTGAAGCTATGCTTCTTTTATTTTGAAATGACTATAACAAGTTACTTATAAAATCCAGCTATTAATAAACAGCTTTGACTTTGTCGTCGTAGCGCACGCCTGGCAAGATACAAAGCATCTCAAATAACAAGTTTGCCGCCAGCACTGATGTATTACCAAATGGATCATAAGGTGGTGACACCTCTACCAAATCACAGCCAACCACATCTAGTCCACGCATACCGCGAATGATTTCTATACCTTGAGTAGAAGTAAGTCCACCAATCTCAGCAGTACCAGTACCAGGGGCAAAAGCAGGATCAATACCATCGATATCAAAGCTTAGATAAACTGGGCCATCTCCTACTTTTTCTCTGACTTCTGCCATCAGTGGCACGAGCGACTTGTACCAGCACTCCTCAGCAGGCACAACGCGAAAGCCTTGCTGGGTTGACCAGTCAAACTCTTCAGCGCTATAGCCAGTACCACGCAGGCCGATCTGTACCACACGATTACCATCAAGTAAGTTCTCTTCCACCGCTCGACGGAATGGCGTGCCATGGGCGATTTTTTCACCAAACATCTCATCGTTGATGTCAGCATGAGCGTCTATGTGCACCAATCCGACAGGGCCATGCTTTTTTGCCAGAGCACGCAAGATAGGCAAAGCAATCGTATGATCACCACCCAAAGTTAACGGAATAGCGTCATGGCTGAGGATTTTTTCTGAATAGAACTTCTCAATGATATCGACACTTTTGAGAAGGTTGAAGGTATTGATAGGCACGTCACCGATATCGGCAACTTGTAGTGACTCAAAAGGAGCCGCGCGAGTAGCCACATTGTATGGGCGAATCATGCGTGATTCATCACGAATCTGTCTAGGGCCCAGTCTGGCACCACTACGGTTTGATGCACCTATATCCATAGGCACACCGACAAAAGCCGCGTCTAGCCCTCGCGCGTCAGCTTGAGTGGGCAGGCGCATCATAGAAGCAAAGCCGCCAAACCTTGGCATATCATTGCCACTTAATGGTTGATTAAATATCATAAGTCATATCCTTTGTCATATTTAACATCATAGTTATGGTGCAGCTCATGGAGAGCAGTCTTCCTTTTATATACATTCACAATACCTAAATATCGCTCAGCAAACCATGCTAAAATTCAGAAGTAAACTTCTGCTATTTCGTAGTAAGTCTAATTTATTACTTATAATCAGAAGTTATTGCTGTGTTGATGAGGCAAGTTTTCATAAGCAAATCATCAAAAACCTATCTTTCATAAAGCGTGGCAAATAATGTTTGATGAACTCATAAAAATAGACGTCAAAACCTTACGTAGCTTTATGGCTATCGTTGAATGTCAGGGCGTGACCGCCGCCCAATCTCGGTTAAATATTACCCCTTCAGTAATCAGTGGGCACTTAGCACATTTGGAGGATCGCTTAGAGATGACCCTTTGCCATCGTGGTCGCGGCGGCTTCAAGCTCACAGAAGATGGTATCGCTGTGTATGAAGCCTGCTTAAGCTTTCAAGAAGCAGTAGCAAACTTCGAACATCAGCTGCACTATATCCGTCAGTTGGACTCGGTGCGTGGCAGTCACATTCGCTTGTGTTTGATAGATCAGATGCCAACGTTTTTTTATGAAGCTTTGCGCCAAACACTGTCTGCAAGCTATAGTAAAAACCCACTGATACACTTCTCTATCGACGTGCAAAGTCCAGAGAGCATGTTAGAAAAACTGTTGAGTAACGAGAGTGACATTGGTGTGGGTTATTTTGGCAGTTTTCCACCGCTACTGACTTTTAAAAACGCATTTACTGAAACACAAGTTGTGTGCTGTGGGCATGAGCATGAGTTGTTTCATCAAGCAGATGAATTAACCTTTACCGCCTTGGAGCAAAACTATGCTTGGGTCAAAAGAGGCTATATCACCGATCATAAGATCAATCATATCCATCCTAAGACCTTAAGCGCTACTACCTACCACATGGAAGCCACAGCGCAGCTTATCCTTGCTGGTCATCATATTGGCTACCTACCAAATGATTTAGCAAGGCGCTATGAGGGCATGGGACTGATGAAAATTTTACTGCCTGACGAGGCAAGCTATGAAGTGCAGCACCATTGGGCCTATCGAGGCAATCTGCATAAGCAGACTGGGGCGTTTTTAGAGCAGATGACAGGACTGCTAGCCGATTGAGCCCCACTCTAACTGAACGATTGACAGTCAGTCTCAAGTATATAAATATAAAAAAAGGACACGATACAAATATCATGTCCTTTTTTATGTCACTATCGAGGTAGAGTGGCTATTCAGCAGCGATGGCTGTCATTTCAACCAACAGCTCAGGACGTGCCAATGCAGACTCGCCACAAGCACGCGCTGGCGGCTGTATGCCTTCAAACCAGCTGTCCCACACTTCATTCATTGCGGCAAAGTCTGCCATATCTTTTATCCAAACCGTCACTGAGAGTAGCTTTGATTTATCGCTGCCAACTTCTTCTAACAATGTTTGTATTTTCTCTAAACAAGTCAGTGTTTGCGCTTTGATATCATCTTCCGCATTGCCCACTTGACCACATAAATAAACGGTCTGGTTATGAACGACAATTTTGCTCATGCGTTGATTGCTATGGAACTTTTTAATCATGATTTATCCTTACTTTATTCAAATTTAGGATCAAACTATTTAGAAAAACGCGTCGCATTAAACGGCTTAACATCAACCGTCAATGGCTTATCATGAATCAGCTCTTCAACGAGACGTCCAGTAATCGGACCCAAAGTAAAGCCTTGATGACTATGACCAAAAGCAAACCATAATTTATCATGCTTGTCTGCTGGACCAATAACTGGCTTCATATCTGGCATACAAGGACGTGACCCTGCCCATGCTTCGCTCTCTACCACATCTTCTAATGGCAAGATTTTCTTAGCCAGTTTCAACACGGTTTTTAGTTGGCCAAAGTTCTTTGGTGCATTCATCGTGGTCATTTCAGCACCTGTGGTAATACGAATACCTTGCTGCATTGGCCCCATGACAAAACCTTTATCCATATCAAACATGCTGTGATGAATGGTGTTTTTTGCATGTACTTTGAAGTGCTGATGATAACCACGCATTGGGAATAATGGTAAATTATATCCTAACGGCTGTATTAACTCATTTGACCATGGGCCTGCTGCAATAACCAGATGATCACTATAGTAAGTATCATTATTAGTCACTACCTTCCAGCCTTCACCATCCTCACTGCTATCTGGTTGTATCTCTTGCACATTACTTTCAACTATCGTGCCTTGCATCTCTTCAAAGCTTTTGGCATAAGCTTTTACCAGGGCACTTGGGTTTGATACTTGCCATGAGTTGAGCCAATGAATCGCACCGACAAAACCGTCGAAGTTTGCGTTAGGCTCTAAGGCTTTTAATTCCTCTAAGCTCAGTACTTTATGTTCGACGCCTTTCTCACGATCAAGAATGGCTGTATCAACTGCTTTTTTTAGCGTCTCTTCAGAGCGATGCAGTTGCAACCAACCATCGCGGGTGATCAACTCGTCAGCGTTTGATGCTTCAATCATCTTTTGATGCTCACTGGTACAATGCGCAATCAGTGTCTGCCACTCTGACTCTATTTTTTTGACTGAGGCTGGCGTAGAATACTTCCAGTATTGCAGTAGCGCTTGGTGATAACGCAGCAAGGCTGGTATACGATAGCGAATATCTGTACCCTGATTGGGCAATACTCTTACCATTTCTGTGATCTGACGCGGGAATGGGTGCGTATGAACCGCTTCACGCTGAATCAATCCAGCATTGCCATATGAGGTTTCGAGTCCTGGTAGCTTTCTGTCCAACATCAGCACTTTTGAGCCGTTGTTTTGTAGATGCCAAGCCGCTGCCGTACCGACCATACCTGCACCAATTACAATAACGTCATAACGCATAGCCTATCCTTTTCTGGTAAGAATATAGAAGATTTAGGGGCTTATGGTAACGCATTTTGATAAATATTAAACCACCATTTAAAAGAAAATTTTGTTATCCGTTACTTTTGGTTATATAGCTTTGACTAACCTTATGACCTATATGAGATTTTGCTTTTACTTGCTACACCTAACGCTAATATCTAGATAATTCGGCATGTTATCTCATCTTTATTCTACTGGCTGGATCCTTACTTTATGAATCCTATTTTTATCGGTTACGGCTACTTGTTTTTAGCCATTATCTTCGAAGTACTTGGCACGTCCTTTTTGGTCAAATCTGAGCAGTTCACGCGCTTAGTCCCTACGCTATTAACAGCCATTCTTTATGTCTGCTCGTTTTACTTTTTGACCTTAACTCTCAAAACTCTCCCCTTAGGCATCGCTTATGCGATTTGGGGCGGCGTCGGTATCGTATTGGTCGCTGTTATCGGGGTAGTGCTATTTAGACAAAGTATTGATATACCAGCAATTATTGGTATCGCACTCATTATCAGCGGGGTTATTGTGATTAATGTCTTCTCAAAAACGGTGGGGCATTAGATGTGCGCCTATTTTTACCACCACACGGGATCATCACTCGCCAGCGCGGCTAAGCCTTTTTTGGACGTCTTGACCTCTACCTCATCTGCAGATAATTCAGCGATAAATCGTGATGGCTTATCAAAGTAGCCAGAATAACTGGCAAAGTAATCTGGCGCAGTCAGATACAGTCTGGTCTTAGCGCGGCTACAGGCCACATAAAACAGTTTACGCTCTTCTTCTAACTCTTCAAAGTCAGCCAATGAGCGATGGTGCGGCGTAATACCATCGACCAATGAGTTGACAAAGACCACTGGCCACTCTAGTCCTTTGGCACTATGAATGGTCGAAATCGTCACTTTATCTTTGTCATCCTCTTCTGGCTGTCTGGTCGTCGCCACTGAATCATTGGGTGGATCGAGCGCCAGATTTTCTAAGAAATTATCAAGGCTGTTGTATTCTGTGGCTAAATTTTTTAGCACCCGAAAGTCTTCATTGCGCTCACGCCAGTTTTCCTCTAGCGTTTTTAGAATAGGAACATAAAACTCTAAAACATGCTCAATAATACTCTCGACTGATTCTGCCTGACTGGCCTTTGTCAGAGTATGATACAAAGGCTCAAGTTGCTCACTTTTTTTGGCAAACTTTGCCGTGAGTAATGGCTCAAAAGAATTATTATCGCCATTAATCGCTTGGGTTAACCTGGTCGCGGTGACTACCCCTACTCCTTGGAACAAAGTTAGAATGCGATGCCACGCAATGGTGTCATTTGGGTTATAGAGTATTTTGATAAAGGCCAAGACATCTTTAATATGCCGTCTCTCAATAAACTTAATACCACCTACCACGATAAATGGAATGCCACGCTCCATAAACTCTAGCTGTACATAGTTGGACTGAAAGGACGTGCGGCACAGTACCGCAAAATCATTGTAATCGTGATCTGGTTTTAGCTCTATGATTTTATCAGCGATATATTTGGCCTCGCGAGTTTCATCACTCAGGCGGCTAAAGACGGGCTTACACCCCTCTATCGATACGCTAGAGTACAGCTGCTTTTGATATCCCAAGGTGATTTGCGCGGACAAGGCATTGATATAATTTAAAACAGCAGGCGTACTGCGATAGTTTTGCTCCAGCTTAATGAGTTTGGCATCAGGATAGGTCTCACCGAACAGTAGAATATTTTCGTAGTTTGCGCCGCGAAAAGCATAAATACTTTGATTGTCATCACCGACTACCATCAGTGATACCGATTCAGGCTCACAAATTAAATCTATCAGCTGTTTTTGCGGAATATTGGTATCTTGATATTCATCGACCATGATGTAGCGATATTGATTTTGTAGCATTTGGCGAAAGGTATCGTTGGTCTTTAAATGGCGCACAACTTGGCTAATAATATCGTCAAAATCATAAAGATGATTGGCACGCTTATACTCATGAAAATCAATTGCCAACTGCTCAATAATGGGAATGTGTACAGCGATATCAGGATAATTATTTTCGATTAAGTCGCGGATATGAATGCGTCTGTTTCTAGAAGTGGAGATGATATTTTGCAAGGTCTTTTTACGCGGAAAGGCTTGGCTTTTGGTCTGCGCAGGATACTTTTTCTCTTTATGAATTAAATCGATGGCATCCTCGCTATCGCCTGTGTCCAAGATAGTAAAGCGCGGGTTGATACCGAGCAGCCCTGAGTACTGACGCAATAGCATGTTGCAGAATGAATGAAAAGTGCCACTAGTGATATCATTTAGCATCTTACTGGTCGGTAGGGTATCTTTTGCAAAGTCATCGTCTGATAACGTATCAGCCAATAAGACTTTGGCGCGACTTTTTATCTCATTCGCCGCTTTACGGGTAAAGGTCAGTAGCAAGATGCTTTTGGGCGTCACCCCATTCTCTAACAAATAGCTGGTGCGATAAGTCAAGGTCTTGGTCTTGCCAGAGCCAGCACCAGCGATGACCAACACTTTCCCTTCAACAGTTGTGGCAGCTAGCAATTGGTTAGGATTTAGCTCGCTAGCATAGTCTACTTTTAACCCTAACTCACTATTTAACCTTTGCTTGAGCAGTTCAACATTTGCCTCATCACTAGCATCGATTAAATTAGCTTCTAGCTTTTTGATCGCCTGCTCCAGACGCGTAAGCTTGGGCTTAATCTCCATGAAGTTCTGCGGATAGTTGTAGCGGCATGTATCAAAGATCGTGGTCGTCATGGTAGAGATTGGCCTTTCATATAATGTACAAGCTCGTTATTTAATAAACTGGGCTTAGTGAATGAGTCGTTAATTTTAAAAACCTACCTGCCTGCAACTCTAGCAGAGTAGCATCGAATTATCATGGCTATCTTTTATGGCTAGACTTTATCTAGTCATAAAAGATAGTCGTCAAGTTTTGGGGAGTCATCAGTGCTGACCCAACCTCAAAGCGCTTTAAATAAATCATAAAAAACCTGTCACCACTCTTTATAAAGCATTGAGCAGTATAAAGAGTGCTAACAGGTTATTGAGTGGGTTCAACTTAAGTCAGAATCTGCTGATTGATACTCTAACGCCCTAATACGGCACGCGGGTCGATAGGATTGCCATTCAAGCGCACTTGGAACTCTAACGCTACTTGATTGGTTTGACCACTGCTGCCCATGTTGGCAATACGCTGACCACGCTGCACCGAATCACCCTCTTTCACCAGTAGCTGACTGTTGTGAGCATAAGCTGTGATATAGCTATCACTGTGGCGAATCATGATGAGATTGCCATATTCTGGCAGTCCATCACCCGAGTACAGCACCGTACCACTTTGACTCGCAAGGACAGGATCGCCCATCTTCCCCGCAAACCACATACCCATGTTGCCTGTCGAGGCATCAAAGTTACGAATGACTTGGTTACGGCTAGGATACTCATATCCTAGCGTAGAGTTCGCCGTTACTTGATAAGCAGGCGCTGCTGGGCTTGTCGTAGGCGGCGTATACTGCGGCTGTGGAGTCGGCTGCGTGGTGCCAACATTGTAGTTATTCGTACGAGCAGGACGCGCAGGAGTACCCTGCTCGCCGTGCCAGAGCTTGAGCCACTGACCAGTATAAATCGTATATTTACTATCAAGATTATTCAACGCACCGACTTGGCGATAGTTCAAACGGTAGCGCGAGGCGATTTGACTGACGGTATCACCGCGTCTGACGAGATGATAGTTAGGCACACCTTGGCTGTTTGTGATGATGGTAGGGCTTGATTGCGTAGGGCTTTGATAAGTCGGCTTAGTCGCACAGCCCGTCATTGCAAGCGCAATAGTACCAACCATGGCTGCTGTGGCAAGCTGAGTTTTAGAGGTAAGCTTTTTCATACAAGGTTTCCTATTCTTTATATTAGCGGCTGTTTAGAATTCATTTATAGTCAAGGAATTTTACAATCGCTACAAGGCGACCGACCGCAGATAGTACACTAAGTACATCTAGGACGGATAACACCGTAGCGGTTTAAAAGTGCTCCGACTATACTAGGACTGCTGATAGCTAAACAGCCCCTGCTCACGATCATTGTGTTGATTGCTTAAGGCGTGTTGAGGTATTTGTGCAGTCGCTATTATAGCCATAATTTACTGAGATTTATAATAAAAGCAACATTTTGCAACGCCTGCGACCTATAAACTTATATTCAAAAACGCATCAAGAGTGGAAGCCGGCGTATGATGCAATCGAACAGGCGATACGCTCATATAGCCTGCAGCCACTGCTTGGTAATCTGTATACACTGGCGATTGACTCTCATAATCTTCACTATGACCCGCAGTGTCTTCTTGCTGTGGTGGGCTTGACTCGCTATTAAGCTGCTGACTCTTTCGCAGGCTCAACCAATACGCATCTCGGCCGCGCGGATCGACGATATGATGTACGGGCTGTTTTATCTGTCTGTACCCTAGGCTTGTGACTTTGCGACCCTTGATATCTTCGGCGCGCTCGACATTTGGAATATTGACGTTTAACACGTGATTGGGTAACTGCTTGATTACCTCCATGATAGAGGTTTCAGTTAGCAGCTTGACGATTTCTGTTGCAGCCATGTCATAGCGACTCGCTTGTTGCTCATCATCACTCATAGTGCCACCGACCAATGAGGTGGCAATCGCTGGCACCCCAAAGACTTGAGCGGTTAATGCAGCACCAAAAGTACCTGAATAAAACACATTCTGCCCTAAGTTATCTCCAGCATTAATACCAGTAATCACACAATCAAAGCGGGTCTCACGGTATAGTTGATTCAAGGCCAAATAAACACAGTCAGCTGGTGAGCCATTCACTGATATAAACCCCGATGCTAGCTTTTGCGCATACAACGGCTGAGAGATATGTAGGGAGCTGGCACTACCGCTATGCTCGGCATTGGGTGCAACGACCACCACTTCACCAACCTTGGACAACGCCTGATATAGTGCCAACAGTCCTGGCGCATACACCCCATCATCATTACTAATCAAAAACTTCATATCAGCTCAATTTATTCATATTCAATTTATTCATGTATAGTCATCTGGTACCAAAAACTGTGGTGCCATAAGTTGGCGATTGATTATACCTGAATAGTGCACAGCCATAAACGCTAGCCAAATCATATTAAAATAAATGCACTGATACAGCGCTGCTGGGATACCTTTTTAAAATACAGTGGCGAAGTCTTTGGAGTACGAAGCGCCCAGCACGCATATCGGAAAAACACTAGGGCGTCACCATTTTTGTTGCTACTTTAGTTACAATAGGCAACAATGCACAACGTATCCATTAAAGTGACGTAACTTACTATCAGTTGCTACCGATATGTTGCTATAAAACGCGCTTAGGTGACAAGACATCTACACATAAATCAATATTTTATGTGACTTTTGTTTTTATTCCAATTACCATAAGACCATCAAATAACGCAAAGCGAGTGTGATACCGAATGAAGACTCAATCGATATTATCTATAGTTCCTATGACCACAAAAACAGTAATAAAAACAGCTTCAAAAATTGGCATTGCCGGACTGATAACCTCCATTGCTATGTTGGGTCAATCGGCTAATGCCGCTAATAATGTCTCAACCATTCCGCTAGACATGTCAGGCATGAATATTACCAAACACGAAATTGCTGTGATGCAAGTTCTGTCTGAAATCTGTCCACCGATGCTCAATGGCAATCAAAAACAGCGTTTTTATAAATCGTATAATGTTCAGCTAAAAGAGTTAATGCCTACCTTGGATGATCCTAAAGCTGCCATTCAGTACTTATCAACGCAGCAAGACTATCGCCAAATCCTACAGAGCATGCGCAGTTGGACACTGAGCTTTTCTAAACAAGACAACAAAGCACTGTGTGAAGACTTGGCTAACGCCAGCTATTAATAATAAAGGCTGTCGAGAGATAGCGATAATAACTTTCAAAAACCGCCAGACGTAATCATAGCAGCCACTTAAACAAACAACTTACTTGTATACCCTTTATAAAAAGCTTGCTGATACCTGCCCTAGAACTTAAGAGCAGCTCAGCAAGCTTTTTTATTACAGGCTTTCATATTTTTTAAATCATTAAATCTATGCGATAGTCATTATAGCTATTGCTGCAGACTGCTTTTTAGATTATTCTTGCCAGCGTTATCAATGTCTTATTTTATATTATTTATACATTTCACCTGAGATAGTATTTTGCTAAGATAAGGCGTTAATTTTATGTCTATCGCCTTAACCGCAGCCGCGCTTGTCAGCGCACTGTCGGTAGCGCGGTAGACGCATTGGGTTTCATGATGTGGTGTAACAGTATATGACAGTAAAGCGTGTAAAAAACCAGCTCGTGCAGTTGGTAGTCGGTGTTAGCGTCTCTTTTGGGGCAGTCATGGCGAATGCTGCCATTCAGCCACCAGAGATGGAAAACACTGCCTATGTATTGATGGATTATAATACCGGTGAGATCTTGGCGCAAAAAAACGCCAACCAGCCCTTACCACCGGCTTCACTGACTAAAATGATGACCAGCTACATCATTGAGCAGCGTCTAAGCTCAGGCGACTTGACCGAAGATGAGCAAGTGCTGATGAGCGAAAACGCATGGTGCCGTGGTAGCAGCAGCCAGTCTTGTATGTATGTACCCGTCAATAAGACGGCAAGCGTCATTGATATGCTACGCGGTATCATTATCCAATCAGGTAATGATGCCTCAAAGGCAATGGCTGAGCATATCGCCGGTAGTGAAGCCTCATTTGCTATATTGATGAACGAGCAAGCCAAAAAGCTTGGCATGGATAATACCCACTTCGTCAACGCAACGGGTATGCCAGATGAAGGCCATCAAGCATCAGCGCTTGATTTGGCCAAACTGGCGCAAGCGATCATCAAAAACAGTGGTGATTACTATGATCTGTATGCCGAAAAAGAATTCACTTACAATGGTATCACTCAAGGCAACCGTAATGCTCTGCTTGCTACAGACCCGACCGTTGATGGGCTAAAAACTGGCCATACCAATGCCGCAGGCTACTGCTTGGTCGCTTCGAGCAACCGCGATGACATGCGTCTAATCTCCGTCATCATGGGCACAGAGAGTCAACAAGCACGCGCTGATCAGTCACGTGAGCTGCTTAACTGGGGTTTTGGACACTTCACTACCGTGACCAAAGCGCCTACAGGTCAGTTCGTGAGTAAACTGCCAGTCTGGTTTGGTGAGGCTGATGAGATAGAGCTGGTAACAGGCGACAATCTACAAATTCTGACCACTAAAACTCAGAAAAATAAAATCACTACCGTCGTCGATATTCCTGATAGCCTAGAAGCACCTATCAAAAAAGGTCAGCAAGTCGGTAAAATGATGGCCGTCATTGATGGTAAAGCGGTCGCATCCGTCCCTATCGTCGCTACCAGCGATGTCGAGCAGTCAGGTTTTGTCAGCCGTATGTGGCAACACGTGGTACGCTGGGCGCAAAACTTGTTTTAATAAAGCCATCTAAAAGATGCTTGTTGATTCAAAAAAGACGCTTACTACTAAGCGTCTTTTTTGAATTTAGCATGATTTACTGATAGCAATATGTTGAGAACAATCATGAAGTCTTTTATTTTTACGTGTCTGTTTGCATTCATACCTGTGCTTGCGGGTTGCCAATCCTTGCAACTTGCAGAAAGCCCCATTCCAGTCACCTCTTATCCTATCGTAGTACAGAACAAGTAATACAGAATAAGTAATACCAAAAAAGCAGGCATCAATTTGATACCTGCTTTTTTGTTGACTGCTTACTTTTAACGATTACCAAACTTAGTCTATAACTATAGTCAATCCTGAATAAAACTAACACGTGTTTGCCATGTGCTGCTTTTAAAGTGTTTTAACCATACTATGATTCTGAACTTGTCGGCTGATGCTTGATAATGGTTTTGGCTAGATGATCACCAAACCAAATAGCAGTATCAATATCACCCTTGCCTGGGGTTTCTTCAGGAGGTGCATCAAGCGATTGAGTCATCAACCCTAAGAAGCTTGATAAACGATTTAAATCTTCTTCACCATGTCCTGTCGGCATAAGCGGCAAACCAATCCAGTTCATACCATGTTGCATGGTATACAAACAAATCTGCTGTAATACGGCAAGCTTATCACCGCTTAGTCCACCAGAATTGGCAAAACCTGCTGCCCACTTCCCTTCCCACTTACGATGATACCAACGCTTGGACGTTTCATCCATAAAGGTCTTAAAGCCAGCCGGCACATTACCCATATAAACTGCACTACCAAATACCAGTAAGTCTGCTTGATCTAAAAACTCCCAATCTACATCATGCACATCGACAGCTTTAGCTTGGGCTGTTGGTAGTTGCTGGCGTGCGCCCGTGACTATGGCTTCGGCGACGCGTTTGGTATGTCCATAGTTACTGTGATAGACAACCGCCATGGATACCGTCGGTTTTTTATCAGTGTTGACAGTAGACTGTGAGGGTTTTGCAGATGTATTCATACAAACTCTAATAATGGTAGTAAATGGACAGTTTAGTGAGCTTTATCGGGCATGCTCGATACTTAAATGCTAGATACTTAAATAATGGACGCATTAGCACGACTGCGTACGATAACAAGTGCCATACGCCCAGTGGCTGATTGCTTTAGATGCGTCTGACGTCTATAAGAGTAATAATGCGCATCACCGTAGCTGCAGTGTTGTGGCACATCAGTAGCTACTTCAACGCCAATATTAGCCAATTGATAGGCTGCAAGCTTTGGTAAGTCCAGCTTTATTTTACTTGTATCTACTTTAGCAGTATTTGAGAGGTTATAAGCTGTCTCAGGTAAAGTGTCAATATCAGTAGCAGCACCATTATTGGAGGCTGGTTCAGCGTCAGACGGTACACAAAAAAGTTGGTCAAAGCGATCTATGTCTGATGCTGAGAGCAATTTATTCTCTATGCAGCCATTCAGTAGTTGGTCACGGACAGCGGCGCCCACTTCATAGTTGTCTTGACTGATACACACCCCTATCCACGCCATAATAGAAGCGGATAAATCAAAACGCGCCGCGGTGGTTTTTATGACACCGCAAGCCAATCCTTGCCAGCCAGCATGAATCGCTGCGATTTGTCCTGTCATCGGTTGGTATAAGACAATTGGCACGCAGTCCGCAGTCATGATGGCAAGCCCAACTCCAGGCTGCTGACTAATCATTGCATCAGCATCCATCGGTCGCATGCCAAGCACTGTGTTATCTAAACCATGGATTTGATTACCATGAACCTGATTGACCCAGTGCAGACTGTTTATAGATCGGCCACTATATGGACAGCTAGACAAGCCACTTTCAGTATCTGATTGTCTGCTTAGTTGCTGATTAATAGCAGCGAGCAGACGCATACGATTGTTAAGTACCTGACTGGCATCGTCATAAACATGCAATCCAAGATTCAGCTCACCATAGCTTGTCTGCCCTGGGTGTAGCATGGTTTGGATTTCTTCTTCAGCAGCCTTTGACGCATCAGCATCCACGAGCAAAGCTGCGGTCTGAAAAACAGTCACGTCATCGATTTGCGCCAATACGTTTATTGGAAGTCTATCCATCATATTTATTTGCTGTCAGGGCTTATTATTAGAATTTATCATTATAGCTTATACCGTTGCCAAAAATTAGAGTAACGCGGAAAACTTGCGCAAGTACTACAGCTAGTAGACTTAGCAAGTTTGACAACGTTAATCTCAACTTTTTGGGTTTGGTATTATTATCGTAGTCGCGCTATTCTGCATAATAGCCGTCACTTAATACCGCCATCAGCTTTTCCATATCTTCGGGGATAGGTGTGGTGACTTCGATATCTTCGCCTGTAGTCGGATGTACAAACCCTAACGCATAGGCATGTAGTGCCTGACGCGGGAAGTTGCTAATCGTTTGGCGCTGCTCTTCTGTGAGACCTGCCCGCAGTTGACGGCGGCCACCATAGACACGATCACCTACTAGCGGGTAACCGATATGGCTCAGATGCACCCGAATCTGATGGGTACGCCCCGTCTCAAGCCCCACATCCAAGCGGCAGTAGTTTTCATTTAATGGCGTAATCTCAAGTAAATGCGTCACTGCATCACGTCCAGCCGTCATTACCGTCATTTTGGTACGTTGGTTGCGATGACGGCCGATAGGTGCATCGATCCTTTGATGGCGCTTGAGACTGGCTTGATCACCTGCGACCACGCACTGATAATGACGATAGACGGATTTATCTTTGAGCTGCGCCATTAAGGCCATTTGCGCAGGTTTGGTTTTACCAATCAGCAATAGCCCTGAAGTATCTTTGTCAATGCGATGTACCAGACCTGCACGCGGCAAATGATACTGCTGCGGATAATGATATAGCAGCGCATTGACCAAGGTACCTGTCTGATTGCCAGCACCAGGATGCACGACCATGCCCACAGGTTTGTTGATGACCAATACATCGTCATCTTCGTAGACGACATCGATAGCGATGTTTTCTGGCTGATCTTCGCTGTGCTGCTGTAACGTCGTCGAAAGCTGCAACACATCACCAGTTTTGACACGGTTTTTCGGCTTTTGAGTGCTGCCATTATTTAATAAGCTACCATCGCCTATCCAGGTTTGCAGCTGTGCACGCGAAAAATCTGTGAAAACCATCGAAGCTAGCTTATCAATACGCTGCCCAGATTCTGTTTCAGTGACGGTATGCGACACATCGATCACTTGCTCTACCGCTTGCCCAGCACTAGGCGCGTCATGATCTTTTTCATAGCCTTCTTCATAATCTTCGGCATCATCGTCGTCATCTAATAAACCGTCATCGAGCAGCTCATCGTCTATAACCTCACCACTCTCATCAAGTGCTAACTCATCTTCAGTCATCATATTTTCATTGATACTTGCATCATTAGCGTCGTCTGCAGGCAACGCTTGCGCGGTTAATTCAGTATCTGACTGCTGTTTTGGTGGTACGTTTGTGCTCATAGCTTTATTTTTCATAGAAGGTTCGTAGGTGACATTATTCATAAGTGAAAAGTCTGTTAAATATCGCCATAGTGTATCATGCCACGCGCTGAAGCCCTACAATTCCTATCATATATCTGCGCGAGATTATTGATGATTGCCTGAGGTTTTTACGTGATAGCAACTAAAAAACGGAGGCGCTTGAAACTCTCTGTAATATAACATTGCCGTAATTTACTGTATATTTATCAGCAATGGCGGGATTTATCATCGCCCATTAAAGTTGCTCATGCTAAACTATTGAAAATTTGTTGCGCTGAGTTTTATAGCAACTATTGTACTTTTATACAATAGTGCGCAAAAAATAGACGAAGCAGACGTTATTCTATAAAGTAGGCAAGGTTTTGCTGTATGCTATGGCACAGCCACGCTCAGTTACGGCAGAGATATTTTCTGCTGCTGTGATAAGTCGTCTTTTACCATCAACCTTGTTATATAGTGTGATAGCGTTATTGTTATTGCACGTTTTGTGTCGGAGAAGAAGTATGCGCCCTGTTGGCAACACGTTTATCAAACTATCATCGGTGACCCTGCTTGCCCTAAGTATCAACTTGGTGGGCTGTCAAACCTTCAAAAACTTGACTGGCAAGGATGACAACGCAGTCGAAACTGCTGAAAAATCCGAACAAGCTTACTATAGTGACGCCATCACTCAGATTGACAAAGGACGCTATACGCAAGCCATTGAAGACTTGAACAGTTTGCGCACCTTTTATCCTACTGGTCAATACGCTGAACAAGCGCTACTTGACATCATGTACGCGCAATACGCCAGTGGCAACTTTGAAACGGCTGCCGCAAGTGCCGATCGATTCATCAGTCTATATCCTTCCAACCCACAAGTCAGCTATGCTTATTACGTACGCGGCGTCGCCAATATGGAAGGCTCGTCTGACGGCTTGAAGATATTTAAGCTCAATCAAGCTGAGCGTGATACGGCCTACTTACGTATCGCCTTCGCCAACTTTCAAGAGCTTATCAATAAATACCCCAATAGCCCTTATGCGCCAGATGCGGCGCAGCGTATGACTTTTATCTATAACCAGTTTGCTCAAAGCGAGCTGACTGCTGCTAACTGGTACATTGAGCGTCAAGCCCATGTCGCTGCCGTCAACCGTGCCAAATGGGTTTTCCAGTACTATCCACTTAGTGAAGCAGTCCCTGAAGCCATTGCTATCTTGGCCTATAGCCATCAACAGCTAGGACTGACCGATTTAGCAAAAGAGTATAAAACGCTACTGCAAATCAACTATCCAAATTGGCTCACCAGTGATGGCCGTGTCAGACTGTCTACCAAAGCTGACCGCTCGTGGTTAAACAAACTAACCTTTGGCCAGCTTGGACGTGCCAGCTTAAAAGATGAATCTATGAGCGCAGGGGATTACACTGGAGCGACCAAAACTCAGATGGTGAGAGGCGCATCTCAGCTGCAACTACCAGCTGACAATATGGCTGCACCTGCTGCGGGTGCTCCTACCCAGCGCCGTGGTATCAATATCGGTCTAGGTCTACCTGAAAGCTCAACCGAGCAAGTTTCTGGTCAAGGAAGTGCGAGCGCGGCAGCAAAAGAAGCCGCTGTTGATCTACCAAATATCAACCCTACTCGCCGCACCGTGCTACCTAATGAAAGTGGCCTCGATCGTATTCGTTTGACACCATCTGATCCAGATGCTGATATGACAGATATGGATGAAACAAACTAAGCGGCTTGGATAAACGAGCAAAAATAATACAAGCACAAACAATAAGGCCAACTATATAATGATAGTTGGCCTTATTTGCCTGTATTTACACCACTCAACTGCTTTTGTGCTATAAATATAAAATCAATAAAATAACTGTCATCTTATTCCGTGGTTAACTGTCTGTACCTATGAGCATCCCTAATCATATTCTCGAACAATTAAACAGCCAAGCTGATCTCATCAGTATCATTGGTCGTCATACCACGCTTAAACGCGCAGGCAGTGAATATAAAGGCTGCTGTCCATTCCATGGTGAAAAGTCACCCTCGTTTTATGTCAATCCACAAAAAAACATCTATCACTGCTTTGGCTGTAGTGTCGGCGGCAATGCCATTAGCTTTTTACGCGATTATGAAAACCTAACTTTTATCGAAGCGGTCAATGAGCTATCAAAGCAAACTGGCATTGAAGTACCAAAGGATGAGCAACGAAACGTTAGCTATCAGCGTACTAAACAAAAACCAGTCAGCAAGCCCGCAGCAGTAAGCACAAAAGTACAGCCCATTACAGCGAGACCTGAGTCCTCAGCAGACATACCACCCGACTATCATAATCAAGGTAATAATGATTATGGTAACCCATATAGCGATATCCATAGCAGTGGTTATGATGACTTACCGCCTCAAGCTCTTTATGATGCTGCTCCTTACGATAATGACGCTTATGCTCAGCCATATTATGATGAAGGTGATAGTAGCTATCCGCCAGCATGGCCGTCAGATACAGACGACGGTGTGGTACTGCATGGCGATAATGGCAACGCTGAGCAAGATGGCAATCTATATGAGTTATTAGAACAAATTCAGCAGTTTTATCAGCATAACTTGACGACACATCCGCATGCCAAGCATTACTTTGTCGCGCGCGGCATTACTGAAGAGATCTTTGAGGCGTTTGGTCTTGGCTATGCGCCCTATGGTTGGCAGCATCTTGAGCATCAGTTTCCGCAGGATATTGAAGGGCTCAAAGCTTTAGGTCTGGTGCGCCAATCAGAGTCTGGACGCGATTATGACCTGCTGCGTGATCGTGTCATCTTCCCGATTCGTGACAATCAGGGCCGCACCATTGGCTTCGGTGGTCGGGCGCTCGATGATGAGGTAAAACCCAAGTACATTAACTCCTCAGATTCACCTGTTTTTCATAAGCAGCACGTCCTGTACGGCTATTATGAATCTCGCCAACAGCGCGCAGACCGCTGGTTGGTCGTAGAAGGCTACATGGATGTCATCGCCTTATACCAAGCAGGTATTTATGGGGCGGTCGCATCGATGGGTACAGCGATTAATGAAAGTCAGATCTCGCGCTTATTAACGCTGAACCCTACATTAACGTTGAGCTTCGATGGCGACAGCGCTGGACAAAAAGCCGCTTGGCGTACGCTTGAAGTTGCCCTGCCTGTGCTGAGTGATGATAAAGAACTGCGGTTTTTGACTCTGCCCAACGGCCATGATCCTGACACCTTTATCAAGGCTAACGGTAGCGAGGCCATGCGCGAGCAAATCACCAACGCCATGCCACTATCACAGTATATTTTTGCCTATCTAAGTGAGCGTCATGATTTGTCTTTGGCAGAAGGCAAAGCCAAGCTGATGTCACAAGTACGCAACCTGACCATGTCATTACCCAAAGGCAGTAGTTTTCGCTATCTGCTCAATAACGACATTTACCAAAAGCTTGGTGGCAGACGCAGCCAAAATGTCGAGGCCAAAGACGCACTGCTAGATTTTGATGGTGACATGACCATCAGTCAGCAATTGCAGCTGTGCTTTTTGTTTCAACCGCGCAGCTTACGAGAAGACCCTATCGAGGATATCTGGCAACGGGCTGGTATTGACCGCATAGACTTGCCCGCTCATATCAAACAAAGAGCAGCGACGGATGCTTTTCGGCCACTCGCTTGGGAAGATCTACAGGATGCGGCACTATTAGATGTGGTCAGTACTATCAAACGCTGTCTTGCGTACTTGCCAGCAGATGTCAACGCCGCTGCGCATTTCATTATGTCCAATGTGCAGCCTATCACTCAAGAAAACCTGAGCCGCAGTTGGAGTGGGTTTTATAAAACATTGACAGCTAGAAACATTTTAAGCCTTGATGAGCTGATTGAAAACTTAGTCATGCAACTGCTGAAGCTACTTATGCAAAAAAAGATGCAAGAGTTGATTAAAAACCCTGACCATATCAAACTGGCTATTGTCAGAAAACAAGCACAGCGCTTAGATGACTGGCTACGCGCCCAGCAAGCCGAGCAATCAGCACAAATGGTGACCGTTCAATCTTAATTTGTATTAATAAAGTGGCAGCCCTTTAAAACATCGCCTATTGCCCCCATTGTTTATGGATATGGCATACATATACTAATAATGAAATATTTAGCCATATAAACCATAACAGTATGGCTGCACTGTGCTCGATAGCTGAGGTCTGTGTTAAACTATGCCGCTGTTTTATATTAGTTGCTATTCTCCAGCAGCTTAGGGCGTGTCCTCATTTTGAAAATGATGATAAAAATGAGATAAATTGAAGTCAAACAAGGAAAATAACGCAGATAATATCGGGATACTAGCCAGTTATTTTACGCCGTTTGGCAAAATTTAGCCATTTTTAGTCCATTTAGATGCAATCGTTCAGGTTGAGGACACGTCCTAGTACGTCCAGAATTTATTGATGATTATATGATCTGTTTTTAAAAGCATTTAGTGTATTTAATAATTTTTTGCTTAGTAACTATTTTATTTATTTAATAATATTTTTATTTCGTAATTTTATTGTAGTTTTTTGAGCCTTTATTCATATCAACTCATTTTCGTTATCATTGACATCCCCTACGCCTTTTTGTGATCAATCGACTGATTGGATCCACGCACCGAGCAAGCGATGGCACGTCATATCACGGAAATGTCCGACGCAAGTAAGTGAGTATTTATGAACGATAAGTCCATTTCTAAGTCCACCTCGCAACTGGCCACCTTAATTCAAATGGGTAAAGAGCAAGGGTATCTTACCTATGCTGAGGTGAATGACCAACTGCCCGAATCCATCACAGAAAGTGATCAGATCGAAGACATCGTCCAGATGTTGACAGACGTCGGTATCAAAATCTTTGAATCAGCGCCTGATGCTGATGACATTTTGATGAACGACGAATCAAGTGACGACGACATGGCAGCGGATGAAGCCGCAGCGGTACTTGCCTCTGTAGAGACTGAGCCTGGTCGTACCACCGACCCTGTGCGTATGTATATGCGTGAAATGGGTACCGTTGATTTGTTGACCCGTGAAGGTGAGATTGTCATTGCCAAGCGTATCGAGGAAGGTATCCGCGATGTGCAGCATGCCATGGCTTATTGGCCAGGTACGGTACAGTTTATTTTAGATGAATATCAGCGTGTATTAGACGGTGAAAAAAAGCTTGCCGATGTCATCACAGGCTTTTTAGATCTTGAAGAAGATACGGACAAAGCCGCTGAAAAAGAAGAGAAAGTTCCTGTCATCAAGCCAAAAGCCAATGCAAAGGCTAAAGACGTTGATGATGAAGACGAAGAAGAAGAAGTCGAAGAGGAAGAAGAAGCTGAAGAAGAAACAGGCGGTATTGATCCTGAAGAAGTGCGTATGCGCCTCGAAGAGATCGAGCATTTATTTATCAAAGCAAAAAAAGCTTTGGCTGAATATGGCCGCGGTAGCGAGCAAGCAAATGAAGCTTATGAGCAACTTGCCAGCCGCTTTATGCTGCTCAAGCTCAACAACCGTATGTCTGATCAAGTAATGGCGATTATGCACGATGTCTATGACGATGTGCGTAAACAAGAGCGTCAAATTATGCGTTTGGTGATTCGCCGTGGTCGTATGCCGCGTTCAGAATTTCGTAAAACCTTCCCAAGCAATGAAACCAATGTTGATTGGCTCACCGAGCGTCTAAAAGGCAAGCCTGCCTTCGCTGAACATTTAGAAAAAGTCATTGATGACATCATCCTCCTACAGCGTAAAATCCTTGATTACGAGCAAAGACTCGACATGGACATTCGTGATATGAAGGACGTCGCTCGCCGTATGGCTGTTGGTGAAGCCAAAGCCCGCCGCGCCAAAAAAGAGATGGTCGAGGCCAACTTACGCCTAGTCATTTCTATCGCCAAAAAGTATACCAACCGTGGTTTACAGTTCTTGGACTTAATCCAAGAAGGTAACATTGGTCTGATGAAAGCGGTCGATAAGTTTGAATATCGCCGTGGTTATAAATTCTCAACCTATGCCACATGGTGGATTCGTCAGGCAATTACCCGCTCTATCGCTGACCAAGCACGTACCATTCGTATTCCAGTACATATGATTGAGACCATTAACAAAATAAACCGCGTCTCACGTCAGCTCTTACAAGAGATGGGACGCGAGCCTACGCCTGAGGAATTGGGCGAACGCTTAGAGATGGACGAAGTCAAAGTGCGTAAAGTACTGAAGATTGCCAAAGAGCCTATCTCTATGGAGACGCCAATCGGTGATGATGAAGACTCGCATCTAGGCGATTTCATCGAAGACGGTACTATCTCAAGCCCTGTGGACGATGCGACGGCAGCTGGTCTGCGCGAAGCGACTCGTGATGTACTTGGCAACTTAACTGAGCGTGAAGCGCGTGTGCTAAAAATGCGTTTCGGTATCGATATGCCAACCGATCATACGCTCGAAGAGGTCGGCAAGCAGTTCGATGTGACGCGTGAACGTATCCGTCAGATCGAGGCAAAAGCGTTGCGTAAGTTACGTCATCCGTCACGTTCTGAGCACCTGCGCTCTTTCCTTGAGAATGACTGATTTATCTAAACGTATATAAACATTCTTAAAATCAAATCAAAAAAGCTGAGCATGTCTCAGCTTTTTTTGTGCCTGAATTATGCTTGTCAGATAGCCATTGCTGATGGTTCTTTGAACATGACTTGCTAATGATGACTGAGTTCGTCTATCATATGGCTCGACTGCTTGAATAATAGCAGCTCGAACTCATTTTATATATATTTCTAAAAAACCTTGTCGGGGTGCTTTGATCTTAGATTTCGTTTATAGACCGTAATTATTTAGTCTATTGAAATCCAAAACCATGGCTGAGAGTTACCCGCGAACCTGATGCAGTTAGCACTGACGTAGGAAACAAGCGTGACATTTTGCAGCACCTCTCTTAAGCATATATTGCTAAGTAACTCTTGCCGGTTTATTCACACAAGCTGGTAAGGCTTTTTTGTGCCTGCTCACTTCTCGTCTCCTACTCTTTGCTTACTTGCACTTTATAACAGTAAGTGAAAACCATGAACTACCAAACACTACGTCACAACTGCCCGTCATGGGATGATTACATTCAGCATGATTTTGTCAAACAGCTGGCCGCTGGCACGCTCGCCTCTGACAGCTTTCGCCACTACCTCGTGCAAGACTACTTATATCTGATTCACTATACCCGCGTGATGGCGTTGAGCGTGTACAAAAGCGACACGTTGGCACAGATGCGTGTGGGTCAAGCAGGTATCAACGCCATGCTCGATATGGAGATTGGCATGTATTTGGACTTCTGTCGCCAATGGGACATACCACTTTCGCAGGTAGAGGGCGCTGCTGAATCTGCCGCAACCATCGCCTATAGCCGCTATATATTAGACGCTGCAATGTCAGGCTCACTGGCTGAGCTGTACGCCGCTATTGCCCCTTGCTTGATGGGCTATGGAGAAATTGGCAAACGCATCAAAGCCGAGGGCTTTATCGCGGGCAATCCTTACCAGCCATGGATTGATGTGTTTTCTAGTGATGAGTTCCAAGCGATTACCGCGCAGAACGAAGCACAGATTGATGCGCTCTTAGCAGAGGCCAGCCCTGCTCAGGCAGACAAGTTCCAACAGCTATTTGACACCGCTGCGCGTATGGAGGTCAACTTTTGGCAGCAAGCGTTGGATCTGTCATAGCCCCTATTTTTTATAAATAAATATCTAACTTAACCCACTACTTAAGGAGAAACACCATGGCAGCATTTGATGAACACGCAAGCGCGTACGACAGCTGGTTTTTTGACAATCAAAACTTACTCACTAGCGAGCTAAAACTGGTCGCG
This sequence comes from Psychrobacter sp. H8-1, assembly GCF_904846575.1. Taxonomy (NCBI): domain Bacteria; kingdom Pseudomonadati; phylum Pseudomonadota; class Gammaproteobacteria; order Moraxellales; family Moraxellaceae; genus Psychrobacter; species Psychrobacter sp. H8-1. The sequence goes on along the minus strand of NZ_CAJHBG010000001.1, from coordinate 1,005,334 downwards.
CATTTTTTGGACAAAGATAGTGAGATATTGTCTATCGGCTGCGGTAGTGGCCTGTTTGAGTCGCTACTAGCAAAGGATTACGATATCCATATTACCCATGGTATCGAGCCTTCAAAAGACATGGCAGCAGTCGCTGAGAAGCGCGGATTAAAAGTAGATATCAGCCCTGCCGAAACCTGCGAGATTGCGCCTAATACCTTTGACATCATCATGTTTAACGGCAGTGTCAGCTATATCAGTGACCTGGATATCTGTATAAAAAAGGCATTTGACGCTCTAAAAACTGGCGGCAAGCTCATCCTTATCGATGTCCCAAAAGAAAGCGGCTTTGCCAGTCTGTATAATTTGGCCAGCGCCGTCGATACTTGGGAGCATCCGCTACTTGCGCACATCTCCCCTGCTGACCCCTATCCTATTGAACTGGTGAAATCAGCAAACTGGCGCACCACTGATGAAAAAATCGCCCTGATGCAAGCCAATGGCTTTGTTGATTTTGAGTATGCCCAGACCTTACTGACGCACCCGATGTATGCCAATGACAAAGTCCAAGAAGTCGTCGAAGGCTATGATCGCGGTGACTATGTGGCGGTTTGTGGGTATAAAAGATAAGTCGCTTACTTGTAGTTATCATTGCTCATACTTATCATGCTTTATATTAAACAATAACACGTCGCCATCGTCATCCCAGCACTTGAATAATCACCCAGCTGCCACTATATATAGTGAACAGAGCGACAGGCATTAACAAAGCTATTCATCCAAAGCTTTAGATCCATGAAAGAGCTGAGCAAATCTCAGCTCTTTGACTTTTTTGGTAGTAATGTTAAAGCCCATATTTCAATAAAAAATAAGGATGCCATCATGAGTGATGACCCAAGAGACACCAGCAACCAAAACCACAGCAATCAAGATCAAGCGCCCAAAAGAGATGTCAAAGTCACAGAGCTAGTTGCCAACGACGGTATCTTGAAGGGTAAAAAAACTGATGTGCAGAATCCAGAGCTGTGGGAGTTCCCAATGGACTACCCGATGAGCATCATCGGTCACGAAGGTGAGCATGAGAGTCTGCTCAATGAATTGAAGCTGATTCTTGGTAGTCAGTTTCCAAAGTTTGATTTGGCCTCTATGCAAGTCAAGCCTTCCAAAACAGGCCGCTTTCATTCAGTCCGTGTCAACCTACACTTAACTGCTGTTGAGCAAGTGAACGAGCTGTATGCCGCACTTGAGAGTGCCAAGACGGTACGTATGGTGGTTTAATATAGCGAGTCCAATTTATCTTTAAGCGCAAAATATTGGAAGGTCAATCGCTGACAATATCCTCAATCGTCATCCATATGGGTGGCGATTTTTTTCGGTCTCAGGTACAATCAGCCGCGCTGTAGTCAGCATTATATTGACGGTTAAGGGTCAGTCATTTACCAGATGACAAAACGAGAATTGCAACCCATTTTTTACAAAATATTTTATTATTTTTGCCATTCTCGCCTAACCCTTATACCATCGTCCTTTGCTCAAATCCAAACACCCTTAATCCCTACAACAACATATATCCACTATAAAATCAATATAGCTTTTTCAAAAATTTCCCGCTATATTGTGTCTACTTAACAAAAAACACGCTATATATAGTGCTCAGTGATATTAACCATCACTACGAGTAGATGTCATCTTTTGCCTAAAAAAACCTAGGCTTGCAAGACCATACTGTATAACGTGACAAAAATACTTGCTTGATTTGTCTACGCAAGATAATAACTAGCTATCAACAATAGAGGACAGCATGACACATATCGATAAAATCAAAGTGACCAAACGTGACGGACGATTAGAGCCTATTGATTTAGATAAGATTCATAAGGTAATCGAGTGGGCAGCGGATGGTTTGGATAATGTCTCCGTGTCACAAGTTGAGCTAAAGTCACACATTCAGTTTTACGAAGGCATCAAGACCCGTGACATTCACGAGACCATCATCAAGTCAGCCGCTGACCTCATTTCTGAAGACACGCCTGACTATCAGTATCTGGCTGCGCGTCTGGCCATTTTCCATCTGCGTAAGATTGCCTACAATCGTTTTACCCCGCCGCATCTGTTTGATCATGTGACCAAGCTGACCGAATCAGGCAAATACGATGAGCATATCTTGGCTGACTACAGCCGTGCAGAGTTTGACGAGTTAGAAGCATACATCGACCATTGGCGCGACATGAACCTCGCCTACGCTGCTGTTGAGCAGATGGCTGGTAAATACCTTGTACAGGACCGCGTCAGCAAGACCGTTTATGAGAGCCCACAGTTCTTATACATGCTGGTGGGTATGTGTCTGTTTGCCAACTATGATAAAGCTGAACGCATGAGCTATGTCAAGCGCTTCTATGACGCCACCTCACAGTTCAAGATTTCCTTGCCGACACCTATCATGTCAGGCGTGCGTACACCATCGCGTCAGTTTAGCTCGTGCGTCTTGATCGAATGCGGTGATAGCCTAGACTCTATCAATGCTACCACCAGCGCTATCGTGCGTTATGTGTCACAGCGTGCTGGTATCGGCATCAATGCTGGCCGTATCCGCGCCCTTGGTAGCCCTATCCGTGGCGGTGAAGCGCAGCATACGGGTTGTATCCCCTTTTATAAGCTGTTCCAAACGGCAGTGAAATGCTGCTCACAAGGCGGCGTGCGTGGTGGTGCGGCGACGCTGTTTTACCCACTGTGGCATTTAGAAGTTGAGTCGCTACTGGTACTGAAAAACAACCGCGGCGTCGAAGACAACCGTGTGCGTCACATGGACTACGGCGTACAGTTAAACAAAACCATGTATACGCGTCTGATCAAAGGGCAAGATATCAGCCTGTTCTCACCTTCTGACGTACCTGGCTTGTATGATGCGTTCTTTGAAGATCAAGACACCTTTGAAGAGCTATACACCAAGTACGAAAATGATCCAAGCATTCGTAGCCGTCAAGTACCTGCAGCAGAGCTGTTTAGCCTAATGATGCAAGAGCGTGCCAGCACAGGTCGTATCTATATCCAAAACGTCGACCATTGCAACACCCATAGCCCGTTTGACCCTACAGTTGCACCGATTCGCCAATCAAACCTCTGTATGGAGATTGCGCTACCGACTAAGCCACTCGACAACATCAATGACGAGACAGGCGAGATTGCTCTTTGTACGCTATCAGCGGTCAACTTGGGTAAAATCGACAACGTCAGCGATATCGAAGAGCCAGCCGAGCTCATCGTGCGTGCGCTCGACGCCCTACTCGACTATCAGGACTATCCAGTCAAAGCCGCTGAGAATGGCAGTATGCGTCGCCGTACTCTAGGTGTTGGCGTCATCAACTACGCGTATTACCTCGCCAAGAATGGTGTGCGCTATTCAGACGACAGTGCCCTAGGTCTGACGCATCAAACCTTTGAAGCGCTGCAATTCTATCTCTTAAAGGCCTCAAACAAACTGGCAAAAGAGCAAGGCGCTTGCCCTGCGTTTAACGAGACTACCTACTCACAAGGTATCTTGCCAATCGATACTTATAAGAAAGACTTGGATGCCATCTGCCAAGAGCCGCTGCATTTAGATTGGGAAACGCTACGTGGCGAGATTACCGAGCATGGTCTGCGTAACTCTACCCTAACCGCCTTGATGCCGTCTGAAACTTCTAGTCAGATTGCCAACGCGACCAATGGTATCGAGCCACCACGTGGTCTGGTATCTATCAAAGCGTCAAAAGACGGTATCCTTAAGCAAGTGGTGCCTGAAATTGACAAGCTGCGTGGTCAATACGAGCTACTATGGCAAATGCCAAACAATGACGGTTACCTAAAGCTGGTCGCCATCATGCAGAAGTTCGTCGATCAAAGTATCTCTGCCAATACCAACTATGACCCAACACGTTTTGACGGTCAGCGTGTACCGATGAAGGTATTGCTAAAAGACTTGTTAACTGCTTATAAGCTTGGCGTAAAGACGTTGTACTACCATAACACCCGTGATGGTGCGAATGATGCGCAAGCGGATATGGAAGATGATTGTGCTGGCGGTGCTTGTAAGATTTAGGGTTCGACTATCCAGCTCTCTAATTCAATTTAGAGAGTTGGGTAGATATTTTTATTTAGCAAAAAAAAGGAGGAGAAACAGAAATATATATAGCAGAAAACCACTAAAACCAATCAATAAAGAGGTAAATTAAGTATGGCTAAGAATACAGGCCGTAATACCCGTAAAGGTTCGGTAATAGCTCGAACTCAAATGAAGCATCCTAGTAACCCTAAGCATTCGCTTAAGAGAGACGCTACTACAGGTCAATTTATGAGTGGAATGAAAGGTAGTTATAAAGGAGTAGCACAGGAGGTAGACGACAGAAGAAAATAAAAATGGCACTGATGATAAATCATCAATGCCATCGGAGATACTGAATACGCCAATATTCAATATCAGGAAGTTGAGACTATCGACGTCCACAAGTGATACGGAACAGAATAACTTCGTAGAGTGACGTATTCTAGTTTAAACCGTACCACTTGTCCAAGAAAATCGATGAAGTATTAGTCATCCTTTAAAATAAACTTAGACGAGAGGTAAAAGTATATGGAAACATATCGTGATTTAAATAACGATTCAGGTGTCAGTGCTTATGAAATCAGTAATCACTCAATCACTGTGCGTTTCAAAACAGGTACAGTGTACCTATATAACTATGCATCAACTGGGATCACTGATATCGAAGAGATGAAAAGACTCGCAGAATCTGGAGACGGCTTAAATAGTTATATTGGTAGAAAAGTCAAAGGCAACTACGCTAAAAGACTAGCGTAGATAGTTTGAGCCGTAGGGTGGGTTAGCCAAAGCGTAACCCGCCATAGATTTTTGAAAATGACACAAACGGCGGGTTACATTTTATCCTCATTCTCTACGTGAATTCGGTAAAACTAACCCACCCTACGCCCAAATAGCAATATCGATAAGGGTTGTAGGGTGCGCCCAGCGCACCAAAGATATTGAAGCATGATGGATAGCGGTATCCTGCCAACGACGATGGCTCTCAGAAAATCACAGATTTTCTCTTGCGTCGGGGCAAAGCAGTGCTTTGCTTTTTCCCTCCTCAAGTCTGGGAGTGGTCGCTCGAACGTTGGAACGCTACCAGACACAATAGACTGCACGCCAGCGGCTAGGCAGATACAAGCGGTAGGCGGGATTGGCTACTGAATATCGATACGATTCACTAAAAATACTTTGGCTTTACCGCTATAATTGAAGCACATAGACAGAATAAAAATGACGGAGGTCATAGACTTGCAATATACCGCAATCATCAAAGACGGTGGGTTGTTTATTCCTAACGTATTTTCCGACCTAAATGATGGCGGCTCGCATATCGTACAAGTGGAAATGAACATCGAAGACGTTCGTCAGCAATTAAATGCAAGCGCAGCACCTAACACAGCAGAGCCCAAAAAAACAGTCGCAAAAAAACAACTAAAGAAACAGCCCAAAGCACAAGCGTCAAAAGAACCACAAGACCAGAATGTGGGTACACTGCGTAAGAGCACTGTCGATGAATTGGCCGCATTGGATGATACGGAGCTAAGCGAAATATTCAAAGCCTATCTCAATGATGGATTCAATGATAAAGAAACACCGACACAGATATCTTTGGAGAATCTGTAACACACAGTCTATAAGATAGCGCCTATACGCAGTTTTGCTTAGATATTAGAGCCCTATTCCAAACTTAAATTAACCACCAAAAAACTTATAAAGGTAGAACAATGACTTATTCAGTTTTTTCTCAAAACCCAAATGACGCGCTAAAAGAGCCGATGTTCTTTGGTCAGCCCGTCAACGTCGCCCGCTATGACCAACAAAAGCACCCTATCTTTGAGCAACTGATTGAAAAGCAGTTATCGTTCTTTTGGCGTCCAGAAGAAGTCGATGTCTCACGCGACCGTATCGACTACGGTAACCTGTCCTCGCATGAGCAGCATATCTTTATCAGTAACCTAAAATACCAGACCCTACTCGACTCTATCCAAGGTCGTAGCCCAAACGTAGTGCTATTGCCGCTGGTGTCTATCCCTGAGCTGGAGACGTGGATTGAGACGTGGACATTTTCTGAGACCATTCACTCGCGCAGCTATACCCATATCATTCGTAATATCGTCAATGACCCAGGTATCGTCTTTGATGACATCATGCAAAACGAGCACATCCTAGAGCGTGCTTCTGATATTGCAAAATACTACGACGACTTATATTACAACTCGCAGCTGTTCAACCTCTATGGCGCGGGCACTCATACAGTCAATGGCAAAGAAGTCACGGTCGATTTAAAGACTCTAAAAAAGCAGCTCTATTTGTGCATCATGGCGGTCAACGTCCTAGAAGCCATTCGCTTTTATGTGTCCTTTGCCTGCTCATTTGCCTTTGCAGAGCGCAAGCTGATGGAAGGTAACGCCAAGATCATTAAGCTGATTGCTCGTGATGAGGCGCTACATTGCACCGGTACACAGCACATGCTCAATCTAATGCGCAATGGCAAAGACGACCCAGAGATGGTAGAGATTGCCAAGGAATGCTACGAAGAAAGCCTAGCGATCTTTACCAGCGCTGCCGAACAAGAAAAAGAATGGGCAAGCTATCTGTTTAAAGATGGCTCGATGATTGGTCTGAATAAAGACATTCTCTGCCAGTATATTGAGTACATCACCAACTTACGTATGGAAGCAGTTGGCTTGCCAGCAGCATTCCCGAACTCGAAGTCCAACCCGATTCCGTGGATCAATACTTGGTTGTCGTCTGACAACGTGCAAGTCGCGCCGCAAGAGACGGAGATCAGCTCGTACTTGGTCGGTCAGATTGACTCTGACTTATCAAACAGCGACTTTGATGACTTTGAGCTATAAGGCTCACGTTATAGAGCGTGAACTGTAATGGGTTTTTGACATTCAATGATGATTAATGACTATTAATCATCATTGATAATCGTTAGTAATTGTCGCATTATTTATAAGGTTAACTGTAAAATAGCAGTACAGGATTGATTATGACTTGGGTAAAAACCAGTAAAAAAAAGTTCTACTTGCATGACGATGAGAGTCTGCTCGATGGGCTGCTGCGTACCGGCCATGACATAGATTATCAGTGCAAAGAAGGCTACTGTGGCAGCTGCCGCGTGCGCTGTATAACCAGCTCTCATCCTGTTGATTATCCTTTCCCGCCGCTAGCGATGATTGAAGAGGATGAGATATTGCCCTGCTGCTGCCGTGTACAGGGTGTGATTCATATCAATCATGAGCCTATTACTGATTGATGCAGTCAGTTTTGAATTGAATCAAGCATAAAAAACCCACCATCTTAAATGTAAGATGGCGGGTTTTTATTCGTCTCGCTTATTGAGAATTACTGAGGCAAGCCTTCATTATCAAACAATTTCATCAGCTCCTCACGCAGACGGTTGCGCTCCTCTTCCGACATCATCGGCGCATCTGGATTGTCCAGATGCGGATCATCGCCTTGACCACCTAGGCGACCATCATGGAAGAGCTCTGGCGTCTCGACGGCTTCTTGGGTTGGACGCTCTTCTAGCAATACTTTGACCTGTCTGTTTTTGCCGTTACGCAATATCTGAGTATTTAGCTCAGTATTTGGCGGCTTACGCGCGACGTATTGGATAAGCGTATTGGCATCCGTCATCTCAACACCATCAATCGTCAAGATAATATCACCCACCTGTAATCCGCTTTTGTCCGCAGGTCCTTGGTTGACCACATTGAGCACTTCCACGCCCGTTGAGGTCTCAAGACGCGTCGGATCTCGTAGCTGTGATTGGATTTCAATACCTAACCAGCCACGGCTGACACGCCCGTCTTTGATCAGCGCATTCATCACCTGCTCGACGATGGCGGTAGGAATCGCAAAGCCGATGCCCATCGAGCCGCCTGAGCGCGAGAATATCACCGTATTAATACCAACCAGCTCGCCACTGGCATCGACCAGCGCACCACCTGAGTTGCCTGGGTTAATGGCAGCATCAGTCTGGATGAAGTCCTCAAACTTATTGACACCCAGTCCAGTACGGCCTGTCGCTGAGATGATACCCTGAGTGACGGTCTGCCCGACCCCAAATGGATTACCAATGGCCAGTGCTAAGTCGCCTACACGGATAGGGTTTTCACGAAAACCTAGTGGCGTCAGTCCCGTCATCTCAACTTTAATCACCGCCAAGTCACTGTCAGGGTCGGTACCAACAACGGTAGCACGGCTCTTACGGCCATCATTAAAAGAAACCGTGATCTCATCAGCCTTTTCGATCACATGCGCATTGGTAACGATGTAACCATCCTCTGAGACGATGACTCCAGAGCCAAGGTTGGTATTGCCATTGCCTTGCGACGGCCCACCGTGGAATTCAAAGAAACGGCGCAACACAGGGTCATCCATATAAGGATGCTCAGCCATTAGCTGTGTCGTATATATATTGACCACCGACTGCGAAGCACGCGCGACCGCATCATGATAAGACGCGATAGGCTCTGGCGCGTCAGATACTGGTTCGGGTAGCTGCTGCTCCACTGGTGTTCTTGGTGGCTCCCATGTCGCCTCTGATGGCGTTTTCATACTCATGAACAGCCAAACAAACCCAGCAATCACTACCAGCAGTAAGACCCAAGGTAACCACTTCCAAAAAGTTGCCTTGTCGTTGGTGTTTGGAGATGACGACATATAAAAAACCTCTATAAATTTGCTACGGACAAACAGTAATAAATGCAGTGGGACGGTTGCTATGACACAATTACTATTAATCAGTTAATAAGCTGCTATTAATCTGTTAACAAGTAATTCAGATACTATCTATTAGTATTAGACAGGCTCACGTCTGTAAATTATAACTGGCTACACAATAAAATAGTAACGTATCGTGTACCCTTTCAGTTATGGGGTTTATCTCCTCATTTACAACATCATGCTAGAATGATTGTCATAAAAACCTGTTGACCAATTGCGCTTGCTTGAGCAACTGAAATAATTATATCAATTAAGACTATGAGGACACACCATGACAGCTAAAGATATTTTAACAAAACCATCAAATACAGCGATTACCGTACAAGCTTTGACGCAATTTTGTGATGATTATCTATCTGCAGATGCCTTTAAAGACTATGCCCCTAATGGACTACAAATCGATGGTGGCAAACCTATCAAGCGCATCGTCACGGGCGTCACGGCTTGCGAAGCCTTAATCGATGCTGCCATAGCGGACAATGCCGATGTCATCATGGTGCATCATGGTTACTTCTGGAAAGGTGAGCCTGAGCCTATCACTGGCATGAAAGGTCGGCGCATTCGTAAATTAATGCAGCACGGTATCTCCATGATTGGCTATCACTTGCCTCTCGATGCGCACCCTGTCATCGGTAATAACGCCACACTTGCTGAGATGCTAGGCATAACGATTACGGGTGCGCTCTACCCTCATGAATCCCACCCTGTCGGCAATGTCGCTGTTTGTACCCCGCAAACTGCTGAAACCCTGATCCATACGATTACTCAAGCACTAGGCCGCGTGCCGCTACATATATCAGGCAACTATGACTATTCTACTAATCATCAATCAGAGCAAACGACTGGCACTGCTGCAAAAATGATTGAGCGGGTGGGCATCTGTACTGGCGGCGCCCAAGACATGATTGAGCAAGCAGCGGCGATGGGCTGTGATGCTTATATCTCTGGTGAGATATCAGAGCGCACCACGCACAGTGCGCGTGAGCTTGGTATTGACTATTTTGCTTGCGGTCATCATGCGACAGAACGCGGGGGCATTCAGGCGTTGGGCGCATTGGTGGCTGAGCAATTTGGGCTACCGGTTACCTTTATTGACATTGATAACCCAGCCTAAAAAAGACTAATTTGGGCAACTGTGCTATCATAAGCGCCTGTTTTTTGCCAAATAAACATGGTTATTCTGTTAATTTTTGCAGACTTTTTATTAAATTAACTTAACTTATAGTAAGTTTTATTGAATATTATAGCGACTAGCCACATATAGTTTAATTGTAAAACCGCGTTTTGTCATGAAACGTCCCATTTATTAAAGCCTCCGGTTATGGTGTTAAATGGCGGGTACGATACTGCGCCCTTCATTTAACATTGCAATATATTGACAGTACGGCCTTATGATTGTGCATCATATGTACACCCAAATGACATTTCATAAGTTCTGCTGTTTATCGGCATTGCTGAGTAATAGCTTAATAGTACTATCGCACTCAATATCGTTTTGAGTGCGATAGTACTAAGAGATGTGCAATCAAATTGACTTTAATGATGAATGAATCATCCTTTTATAAAGCCATATGATTGTCATAGCTATTGTCTCAATGACTTATTCATGACCTTACTGATGTCCAATATCGTTACGATTAATAGCCAACACCCAGACCATCAGCTATATCGTAATTAATTTCATTATCAGCGAGTAGAGTGCTTTATCTGCTGGTTGCTAATAGGATTTAATCGTTATCCGCCGAGTATAGGCTATGGATAGCGTCTATATTGAGACAGGATGATGTGACGCTCATGTGATTATTGAGTTGTCCTTCATTTAAGATGCGTGTTTCATACTTCTCTGCTATTTAGAGAGCGTTATGAAGCAGCGGCACCTTTATGGTAAGCAGGATGGCTAAAATCAGGAGACATCCATGCAGCGTATTACTTATCGTGTAAAAGTATCCGCACAAGATGCCAAACGCCGTATTTCTCATCTACTGCGTCCAGCCAAGCGCACACTGAACACTGAAAGTAACATCGTTTCATCCGTTCACCCTATTACGCCAACTGTATCGGCGCGTTTTGCCAAAACAAAAAAAATGGCACAAGTATCTAGTATTGCTCTACTCTCCTTGCCTGCTGACAGTCTCACTATGATGGACTCCAAAGTGCCAGCATATGATCGCGTCATGTTGGAGGAAACTCTTACCATCGCGGCTGTCCCTGGAGACAGTACCTATTTTGCTACAGATGGCTTCCAACATGGCTTTGGTTTCGACTTGGTACGCAGCTATGCTGATGAGCTTGGTGTTGAAGTGGATCTAAAAGCTTATGCAAGCGAAGAAGCCGCGCTAAGAGCGCTCAAATCAGGTGATGCTGATATGGCGCTGACCACCGCCAGTACTCAGCTAAAAAGCCAGCTCAATCTATCCTCTGTCAATGTCAGCTGCGGCTATGATGCAAGCTTGACCAACAATGGCTTGCACCCTAAAGTCAGCTGGTCATTCACTCAAGCTGATGACCCATTATCAAAAAAAGCCAGCTACTTCTTATGTGACAGTATCAAGCTTGAAAACACCCAAAAGCTTGCTGCATTCTACAATCAGAAGTTGCTCAAAGACGCTTATAGTCAAGACCATTTCAAAAAGACACTCACTGAGCAGCTGCCCAATTATCAGTCTTCGTTTGAAGAGCAAGCGCGCAACTACAATCATGACTGGGAGCTACTAGTGGCTATGGGTTACCAAGAGTCGCATCTGGATGCCAACGCTGTGTCGCCGACAGGTGTGCGTGGTTTGATGATGCTGACCAACAGCACGGCTAAAGCGATGGGCGTCTCTGATCGTGTGGATCCTTATCAAAGTATTGGTGGTGGTGCGCGCTATCTAGAAGAGATGAAAGAAAGCTTCTCGGATGTACCAAAGACGGATCGTATTTGGTTTGCATTGGCTGGTTACAATATGGGCCCCAATGCGGTAAAACGCATTCAGCGCAAACTTAGCGAGCAAGGTCTCGATGATAAGAGCTGGGCAAACGTCTATACTTATCTATCAGAAAACAGAGCCTCCAATAGTCGTTATGGACAGGCGATGCATTATGTCAGTAACATCAGAAGCTATCTTGAAACCATCAAAACCCGTATGGTGTAATTCAGTCGCTCAATACATCAGTTAAAGCAGGTTGAATACAATAAGCCAAATAAAGATTCACACATAAAAAAGCTGCTCTTATATTTAAGAGCAGCTTTTTTTACGTCAATATTCTATTCAGAATTTAGACTAACGATTTGGTACCGTCAAGCGTTGACCACGCTGTAGCATAGTGTCTGCTGCGATGTTATTCATATCAGCAAGCTCTTGCGTTGATACACCATATTTACGCGCCAGCCCAATCAAACTATCGCCTGATCCCACTGTATAGCTCACGGTTGCTTTTGGTACTTTGATGGTTTGCCCGCGCTGCAGCTGTGCGTTGGCCGCCATATTATTGGTCGCTGCCAAGTCTTCCACTGAAACACCAAAGCGGCGTGCTAAGGCAATCAAACCATCGCCTGACTGTACTCTGTAGTTTTCAGTGTTACCAAGCTTTTTACCGCTGCTGCTTGCTGTACTAGTAATGCTACTTGAAGAACTACTGCCTTGACTGGCACTACTTGCAACGCTGCCACTAGCAGGAATGGTAATCGTACGACCCAATATCAAGTTTGAATTGGTATTCAGACCATTTGCCGCCGCCAAGTCACTCAAACCGATATTGTAACGCCTGGCCACACCCGTTAAGGTGTCACCTGATTTTACTTTATAACTGACTGATTTATCATTCAGTTGACGATCCACCAATTCTTTAGAAACAGGTACTTTGATAGTCTGTCCACGTTGCAGGCGCGCTCTGGCATCGAAGTTGCTATTCACTGCCGCAATCTCTGTCGCACTGACACCCACACTATTAGCAATGCCAATCAAGGTATCCCCTGATTTTACTCTATAATTGGTTGTCGCTACTGAGCTTGCACCACTGGCACTGCTAGTGGTGTTGCTGGCAGCTGAGATATCAACATTGGCAGGCACTTTTAAGATCTGACCCACGTATAACGAATCCCTCACTCCCATGCCATTCAAACTGGCTAAGGTATCCGTTGAGATGCCGAATTGACGAGCCAGCGCAATCAGACCATCACCAGATTTAACTTTATAGTTTTGCGTCGCTGTGGTTGATTTACTTGGTTTTGATGATGGCGCTGCAGGCGTGCGTGCAGGTGCTTTTACTTTACCTGGTACTAGCCACAGCTTCTGCCCTCTCAGTAAGTCTGCACGGCTACTCAAATTATTATAAGTTGCCAACTCAGTCACTGACAAACCAAAACGGTTGGCTGTGCCAATCAGGGTGTCGCCCGATTGCACCACATAGCTCTCTGGTTGACTGGCTGCAGCCGTACTGGCACTCTTCAAAGGCTCAATTGGTTTTGCATTGTACAGATATAGAGTGCTGCCAGACAGCAAGTTTGCACTGGCGTCTATTTGGTTCCACTCAGCAATTTCACGCCAGCTGACACCAGCACGACTGGCAATATTTGACAGAGTATCACCGCGTTTTACGGTATAAGTGCTGCGTGTACCCTGTGGTTTTGGCTTGCTTGCTGGAGTCTTTGCAAAGCTCAGCTTTTTGTCTTCCCCACTGGCCTCCAAAATAGATTGCTGCGTTTGCACTGCTGATAAATTGATATTTCCGTCAGCATTGATGACATTCGTCTCAGGCGTTTTGCTGCGAATTTGATTGGCAATAAAATCACGCTCTTCTTTACTCAGCGGTGGCTCTTGCACGATGGTGTTATTCTGAGTGATCTGAGCTGAGGTAGTCGGTAAGCTATTGCTGCTTTGGAGCTCAGCGTTAATCTTACTGGTCTCTTTACTGGTAATCGGTGGCTCAGTAGTCACTGGTGCATTACTGCTATAGACAGAGCTGCTGGTTGGCGAGACAGAAGGAGAGATATAACTGGTGGTCTGCTGCGGTACCCTAGCACTCGCGGCATAATCAGCCAATCCACCACCTGTCGACGGCAACGACGTGCTGCTGCCACTATAAGAGGGAATATTATAGCTTGGTGTGGTGCTTGGAGTACTAGTAATGCCACTTGAGGCTAGTACATTACCAGTGCCATTGCCTCTCAGTGAGCTTAGTTTGGCATCTAGATTGAGATTGACATCATTAGGAATAATGACACGCTGTGGCCCTGAGGCATCGACACGTCCTGACGTCAGCGCGGTATTCAACCTTTCCAGCTCATCGCGACTGACACCAGTAATTTGTGAGATTTCGGATAAGCTCACGCCATAGTTTACAGGCACACTACGGAAATGCTGACGGTTGGCAATAGCAGGCAAGTAGACCCCATACTGCTCAGGCTTAGCAACAATTTCGGCGACCGCCAAGAACCGTGGTACATAGTTCATAGTCTCAGTAGGCAATCTGAGTGACCAATAATCCGTTGGCAGACCTCTGGCTTTATTAGCATCAATCGCATTTTGTACACGGCCAGGACCGGCGTTGTAAGCAGCCAGTGCGAGCTCCCAACTACCAAACTGGTTGTATAGGGCCGTCAAAAAGTCATAGGCAGCACGTGTTGACTCAATGACATCACGGCGACCATCATAGGTACTACTTTGATTCAGACCATAGATACGGCCTGTACTTGGGATGAACTGCCATAATCCTGCAGCGGCGGCACTACTGGTACCACTTGGATCGTAGGAGCTCTCAATCACAGGCAACAAGGCAAGCTCAGTTGGAATATTGCGGCGCTCAGCTTCGCGTACGGTATGATAAATATAGCGACTGGCGCGGGCAGTCAAACGGTTTAGATAGTCTTGTCTGCTGGTAAACCAGCTTTTTTGCCCTTCAATACGCTGATTATAAATAGGCTGACCGCCATTCATACGATAACCAGCACGCAGACGATTCCACAAGTCACCATATTGCTGAATGGCAAGCTTATTGTCTTCAACCATTGTCATGTCAGTGGCTTCTAGCAGGTCAGCTAACTCATCTAAACTCTCTGCATCCAAAAACGCAGTCGAATAATCATCGCTAGTAGCAGGTCGAGTCACACTTTGTGTGGCCGGACGCTTGGTCACTGTAGACGAGCCCGTGCTTACGCCTGTATTTTTTACCGCTGAAGTATTACTACAAGCGCTAATGAGTAAGGTCGACACCGCAAGCGTCAAAGGTAAAGCGATCAGTGAGCGAGGTTTGGTAGGTATAGTAGATTTTGATGACACATTTGATGACACAGTAGACATGATAGTGGTTATTTCCTAGCAGCAAGAGATGACGAAAATGAGGATGAATGACAGTATAGTATGCAATGCAGACCAAAAACCATAGCGCCGTGAAAGATAATGTGCACCTTTAATAGATTGAGCCAAAATAACACGCTCATATTTGTTTTTCACAGCTCCTAACTATAAATTACAACCAGAAGATTACAACCATATTATAGATTACGATTAGCTAGGTATAAGATTTGCTGATATTACTACGACAACGGCAGCACAAAGCTCAGCAGGAGATTAACGCTACGATTGTCATAGTCACAGCTCTTATGGGTTTTTTTCGGCCAGTGTTTTTAATCTAATGCGTTTAATCAGGTTAATCTGAATAAATCTAAATAAATCAATAGTCACTTGATCAATAGTCACTTGATCAATAGTCACTTGATCAATAGTCACTTGATCAATCAATGGTCACTTGCGACACTGCCCGCAGTAATACCGCATTGCCCGTTGATAAAGTAAGCGTGACTCTTGAGGTAGTTACATACGAGACGTTTTTGCCATCTTTGACCCAACTCTCTACCGTTTTCACATTGGCTTTGGCTTGAGAGCCAGTAGTAACAATATTATCAACGCTGATTTCATAGCGATAGTTTGAGGTTTGATTCCAGCTATTCTGTAATAATTTTAGATAGCCGTCTTTATCCAGACTGGTCGTTTTGCCTCTTCTTGACAAAGAAATCAGCGCATCATCAGAGACGAGAGCCGCGACTTGGTTGGTACTTTTGCTATTGGCAGCTGATTTCATTGCTGAGGCATAGTTTTTTACCAAATCTTCCGTCATGGTTGCTGCCTGTGCACTGATTGCAACACTACTAGCGACAGCGGCGATCGTGGCAACGCCTGCACTTTTAACCAATAGAGCAAATAGCCCTTTGTGCCATAGTTTTTTCATTATAATCCTTAGCGTTATTACTTTCGTTGCTTGGTTTATTGCTTAATTTCTTATATCACTGTTTTGATTGGCTTGCATAAACCCATCAATCATCATTTTTTATTGCAGTGAAACCTGATGTCATAAATGAATAGCTTTAGCCTAGCATTAAATCCTAACAGCCATGTAACGCCAATTTTAATTATTGCATGTTCGCTTTGCTATTATCATCTTGCTCGTCGTCACTGAGTTTCATGCCTAAGCGCTCTACCCGTCTATCCATCATCTGCCGTGCCAGTGCCTGCATGTCTTCCACACGGTCTATCTCATCTACGATCTCAAGACCTAATAGTGTCTCAAACACGTCCTCTAGAGTCACCACTCCTTTTACTTCACCATACTCACCCACGGTGATGGCAATATGCAGGCGGTTTTTTAGCATCAGCTCCAGCAAATCAAACAGCTTCATTTTTGAGAATACAAAAGTAATCTCGCGCTGAAACTGAATCAATGGCTTATGCATCGCATGATTCACTTTTGCAAGTAGCATATCGGTTTTTAAGACAAAACCCGTAATGTTATCTAGGTCACCATCATAGATAGGTAACCGCGAAAAAGTGAGCTTTGGGCGATCAGCCAACACTTCAGCGACTGTTTTGGTTTGTTCAAACGCCAACATCACTGAGCGCGGTGTCATAATGTCTTCGACTTTAATCGCCCCAAACGCCAATAAATTACGGATAATACGTGACTCTAATGGGTCGATTTGACCAGACTCTTCGCCAATACTGGCCAAAGCGGCAAATTCACGACGACTAAAAGTTTGAGTTTTTTTGCCACGTACCAACAGCTTCGTCAAACGCTCCGAAATCCAAATGAGCGGATACAGTAGCATAATGATGCCACGTACGAAGTAAGCCACCATACCGCTTAGCTGACGCCAATAGACGGTTCCTAGTGTCTTTGGAATGATCTCAGACAAAAACAAAATCGCCAGCGTCATGATCGCAGAAAAAAGCCCAAACCAAGCACTACCAAAGACAATAGTTGCCTGTGCACCAGCGCCAATCGAACCCAAGGTGTGTGCCACCGTATTCAAAGTCAAAATAGCTGCTAGCGACTGATCGATATTATCAATCTTTAAGCCTCTTAGCATGCTTGCTTTTTTTGGATTGCTTTCTTCGACGTCAGCGATAAATGAAGGGGTCATGCTGAGCAAAACTGACTCTGCCAAAGAGCAGACAAAAGAGACCCCTATCGCTAAGAGCACAAAGAATATTAGCAATACCACACTGAGGGCGGTAGGCTCAGCCATTGCACTCGCCGCCAATGCTGGATAAGGCAACAATACTAGCGATAACGCCATTAGCATTGCTAACCTTGAATTCGGCGCTAATACAGTACCAAAACGCTTATGATGTGGCACTGTCGGGGGAGGTTTGGCAGACGCAGCTTTACGGTAAGCGCGTGGACGATATAAACGGGGTGTAGACATAGTTGTGTTGAACAAGTTAGGTAACCTAAACAAAAAAAATGAATAAAATAAGGGTTTGAAAATGATCACTATAATAGATAACAGCTTATCTATACTGTCTACTCTGTATTAAATGGTATATTCTGCGTAAAAACATACGTGAACCAACACCATGCCTGCCTATTCTCTTAGCTATGAAGCCAAGATAAAAGCAGCCGTTCGATATTAGCATTGATGCGGTTATTTAACAATATTTTGTCAGGCTGATGCTAAAATTGACTCATACTAGGATGCAACTCTAGCCAAAGCATCTGCATTGTCGTCGATTTCGCCTTGTTTAAAAACCGCTTTGATAAACCAATCGCAAGCAGCAGTGCTTGTTTTTGAATGTTCAACATCCTCTAGTATGCCCATACACTAAGAAAAATACGCACATCCCATGATTAACAGTTACCAAGTCTGGGAATTTTTGTTACTATGCGTCTAATTTTATTGTTATCTGTTACTTACTGAGAAAATCTATGAGCTTTTTTATCCAATCTGCCCATGCAGCTGAGACTGCTGCATCAGGTGCTTCTTTATTCGGTCAAATCTTATTACCAGTTGCTTTTTTTGCTATCTTTTACTTTTTGGTCATCCGCCCGCAGTCTAAGCGCACCAAAGAGCATCGCGCTATGGTCAATGCTTTGACTGTTGGTAGCGAAGTCATCTTTGCTGGTGGACTTATGGGCCGTATCAAACATCTTGAAGGCGACTACGCGACTGTAAGCTTGAATAGCAATACCGATATTAAAGTACAACGTGCTTCTGTTATTTCGGTATTGCCTGCAGGTACTATCGAAAGCGTATAAGTGCTCGTGGTATGTCTATCCACCAACCACTCATACGATACGAATAGCTCCAGTTATTACAAATTGGCTATTAAAGACCAGTTGTTAAAGAAATGACCGTTAACTATTACGGTCATTTTCTGCTATAAGCCCATCAGGCAGATAGTATTATCTGTTTATGCTGCTTTAATAGTGAGTTTTACCTTTATCGCTATGGCCTCAAAGCCTGCCGTTTTTAGACCCTATTATCATAGCGGATGATCACAAAGATAAATGATTGCTCACATAAATCACGGCAGCCGTCTTTGTAGTCGCTAACTTCCCATCTGCTGACTTGTGGCCTGCGTCGCCAGTACTTTATCAACTTAAAGAAGTGATTATGCAATATCCCGCTTGGAAATACTTACTCATCACTGTCGTGCTATTCATCGCCGGCCTATATGCTGCACCGAACCTCTACCCTGATGAACCCGCTGTGCAGATTACCAGTGCTGCAGCAGGAACTCAGCTGTCTGAAGATATCTTGACTCAGTCACAAAGCTTATTAGAGGAAGCTGGGATTAATTTTCATGATGGTACTTTTGAGGGCAATAGTGCCCTAATCCGTCTGAATAACCCAACCACACAGCTAAAGGCACAGGAAGTCTTACGTCAGAACTTAGGCGATAACTATGTAGTGGCGCTCAACTTAGCACAAACGACACCGCAGTGGCTTCGTGATATCGGTGCCAAGCCGATGAAACTAGGCCTAGACTTACGTGGTGGTGTACGCTTCGTACTTGAAGTAGATATGGATAAGGCGTTAGAGCAGCGTTTGACCAGTGCCAGTCGTGATGTGCGCCGTGAGTTACGTGCCGAGCGTATAGCGGTTAAAGGCACTAAGACTGAAGCGCAAGGTATTGTGCTGCATTTTGCCGATACAGACGCTCGTAATCGTGCACAAAACGTCTTGCAAGGGACGATGGGTACTACCTTTAACCTACAGTCTTCTATAGATGATCAAGGTCCGTCGCTGATTATGGCCTATAACGATGCCACTATCGATGAGATCAACAGCTATGCAGTCAACCAAAACTTGACCACCCTACGCAACCGTATTGCTGAGCTTGGTGTGACCGAGGCTTTGGTGCAGTCACAAGGTGCTAGCCGTATCGTCGTTGAGCTCCCTGGTGTGCAAGATACTGCTGAAGCCAAACGTGTCCTTGGCCGTACTGCAAACCTTGAGTTCCGTCTGGTCGCAAAAGACAGTGAAAATTTCATGGGTGGTATTCCGCCTGCTGGCACCGAAGCTTTCCCGTTCAAAACCCTTGACGGTCAGCCAGTATTGTTAGAGCGTCAAGCGATCGTCACTGGTGACAAAGTCACCAACGCTCAAACCAGCTTGGATGAGAGTGGTCGCCCTGAGGTCAATATCACCTTGGATAGCGCTGGCGGTAAGCTCATGCAAAACGCCACGCGTACCGCTGTCGGTGAGCAAATGGCGGTGCTGTTTATTGAAAACAAGCAAAAAGTCACTTATGAAGAAGACCCTGCTACTGGTGAAACGGTCGAAGTACGTACACCTTATGCTGAAACCAAAGTCATCAACCGTGCTAATATTCAAGCGGTATTGGGCTCATCATTCCGTATTACTGGTCTTGATAGCAACGCTGAAGCTGCTGAGCTGGCGCTATTGTTACGCTCAGGGGCACTTGCTGCGCCGATGTATTTCGTTGAAGAACGTACGATCGGACCCTCATTAGGACAAGAGAACATCGATAAAGGGCTGTTTTCAACACAGGTCGGCTATCTGTTAGTTTTTGCTTTTATGATTATCTTTTATCGTTTATTTGGTGTGATTGCCAACATCGCATTGGCGATTAACGTCATTATTATCATCGCCATTATGTCGATCTTAGGGTCATCGCTTACCCTACCTGGTATCGCTGGTATTGTCTTGACCATCGGTATGGCAGTCGATGCCAACGTACTGATCTTTGAGCGTATTCGCGAGGAGATTGCAAATGGGGTGCGGCCAAAATCCGCTATCGTGGCAGGATTCGATCGCGCCTTTAGTAGTATTTTCGATGCCAACATCACCACACTATTGGTTGCATTTATCTTATTTGCGATTGGTACTGGTCCGATTAAAGGCTTTGCGATCACCTTAGCTATTGGTATTGTCAGCTCGCTATTTACCGCGATTTTGGTCACCCGCGCACTGGTACAAATTGCTTATGGTAAGCGTAAATCTATCAAACGTTTGAGCATCGGCTAGGAGAATAACATGGCGATTGAACAGAATAATCCCCCAAATAACAGCAGCTCAGGTGGCGGCTCAGGCAACAACTCTAACGACACAAATGATGCCAATCAACGTCGTCGCCGTAACAAGCCGCGCCGTGATGGTAAGGGCAGTAACAATCAGACAAATAACCCGACCGCTGCAAAGTCGACTAAAACCAAATCTCGTCGTAGCGGTAAAGGTAAAGGCAGCAAAGACAATCAGGCGTTGAGTACACAAGCATCTAATGCTGCGGTGGATAATGACCTGAATCAAGAGGTTGATAGCGCCGCTGATGAAGCGGCAGCGAAAGAAGGTGGCATTAAAGCCATTGGCAATCAGCGCATCATCCCCTTTATGAAGTTAGAAAAGCCAATGGCAATTCTATCTATATTAATGGTCATTGGTAGCATCATCGCCATCGCCGTCAATGGTCTAAACCTTGGGCTTGATTTCACGGGCGGGGTCTCAGCAGATGTGCGTTATGAGCAGCCTGTTGAACAAGTTGAAGTTGTCGAAGCACTGGCTGACAATGGCTTTAACGATGCCATCGTCCAGTATCTAGGGACACGAGAAGAGCTACTTGTGCGCTTGCCTCCTCAGTCTGATAACGTTGATGGTCTCAATGCCAGCCTAGAGCAAGCGCTCACCCTACCTGATAATGTGGTCAATATTAGCAACGTTAATATTATCGGTAGTCAAGTCGGTAATGAAGTGTATTTGAACTCGGTAATGGCACTGGCACTAGCGTTACTTTGTATGCTTGGGTATGTCGCTCTACGCTTCCAGTTTAAGCTGTCTCTTGGCGCAGTGATGTCGCTATTCCACGATGCTATCGTTACCATCGGGGTGTTTGCGCTATTTGGCTTTCCGTTTGATTTGACGGTATTGGCGGCTATATTGGCATTGATTGGTTACTCATTGAACGATACTATCGTTGTCTATGACCGTATTCGCGAAAACTTCCGCCGTGTTCGTGGTATTACGCCGCGCCAGACGATTGATTTGTCATTAACAGAAACCTTGCGCCGTACCATCATGACTATCTCAACGGTACTACTCGTGGTATTGGCGATGATGTTCTTGGGCGGTGATGGTCTATACTGGTTCTCGGTGGCGCTCTTTATTGGCCTGCTTGCGGGTACTTACTCATCAACCTATATCGCCAGCTCTATCCCGCTAAGAATGGGCTTGTCACGTGATGACTTTGTGGTTAAAGTGAAGCCTGAGTTTGAAGAAGAGATCGTGACGTTTAATGATCCAAAGATGTTCGAACAAGATTGATCGTAGCGCCATGAATGACAGCTAAAACTGCTAACTTTTAGCTTCAACAGATTGTAAAAATAGCATGATAAAAGCACCTAAGGTTAGGTGCTTTTGTCTTTATGTCGGTATTACACTTATTAGATAGCTCACACTTATCCCGCAATCAAGCAATATAGTCAAGGAATTTTAAAATCGCTACAAGGCGACCGACCGCAGATAGTACACTAAGTACATCTAGGGCGGGTAACACCGTAGCGGTTTAAAAGTGCTTCGACTGTATATTGGCGGGTACCGTTATCTGTGTTTTATGCACAAGCGATTATTATATGCCAACGACTACGCCCCCAAATGCAGTATCACCCATCGATACGCGCTACAAACATATCATCGCCATTGCTGTTCCAGTATTGCTGGCCAACCTTGCGATGCCGCTGCAAAGTGTGATTGATACTGCCATCGTGGTATGACTTTATTTTTATCAAAAGGTTTTATCAAAGGTTAGGGGGTATTGTCTCTGATACTTGTGAGTTTTAACTTTTTGCAGTATGCCTCTTCTGGCTTGTCTGCGCAGGCACTCGGTCAACTTGCCGATAGTGACATAAAATCACCGCAGCAAGCATCACCACTGCTCTCTATTTTGCAGCGTGCCCTATTGCTGGCAGTCATGATTGGTTTGGTATTACTAATAGCAAAGCCTTGGCTCATAGATTTCGGCTTAAAAGCACTATCTGCCAACCCAGCCAGCGGCGTGGCGGCAAAGACTTATCTGGATGTACGCTTTTGGGGGGTCATTGCTGAGCTCATGAACTTTGCCTTTATTGGCTGGTTTGCAGGTCAAGGCAAGACTCGCTACATGCTCTATCAGCAGGGCTTTATCGCTGTGCTGAATATTATTTTGACCCTGTTCTTTGTCTACGGTATGCAGCTGGATATCGTCGGTGTCGCACTGGGCACAACCATCGCTTTTTGGTCAGGTGTGGTATTGGCATTATGGCTTAGTCGTCAGCATTTAAAACTGACTTGGGCGGCTTTATTTAAAGTAGATCCGCAGCATTTTACTAAGGATAAGATGCTTAGGCTATTTTCTTTAAACAAAGACATTTTTATTCGTACGCTTATTTTGACATTGAGCTTTGCTTGGATTACTCGCTTATCCGCCCAAAGTGGCGATCTGGTATTGGCAGCCAATGCGATTTTATTACAAGTGCTGAGCATATCAGCGTTTGCGCTCGACGGTGTGGCCGTATCCGCTGAGACCTTAAGCGGTCAAGCCGCTGGACGGCGCGATTGGCCACGCTTTCGTCTCATCGTCAAGCGTACTGGCGTAGTGAGTTACGCCCTCGCCATTGTATTAAGCACTATTTGGTGGCTGGCGATGCCAACTTATCTACAGCTGATGACCAATATCGAGGAAGTGTTTGCATTGACCAAGGCCTATCAAGGTTATGCCGTACTGCTGCCCCTCGTTGGCGTAGGTGCTTACTGGCTCGATGGCATCTTTTTTGGCTTAACAGCAGGTCATGTCATTCGTAACGCGGCTTTGATATTGGCTGCGATGTTTTTTCCGCTGAGCTGGTTACTGTACCAACAATGGGATATGACAGGAATTTGGCTTAGTGTGTGGGCTTTGCTGTTATTACGCTTGTTTATTCTCAGTGGCTTTCTGTACCATGCGCACAAAACAGGCAGCTATGAAAAACTACGGCCTGTCTAATGTTTGAATGTTCAACAGACCCTAATGTTTGCTCTCATGTTTAATTAACAATACCCCCTAACCTTTGATAAAACCTTTTGATAAAAATAAAGTCATACCATTTCCAAAAATTAGAGTCGCTAAGCAAACGAGTTTCAGAACTACATTTTAGTAGGCGCAGCGAGTTTGACACTGCTTATCGAATTTTGTGAGACTGGTATCAGATAATTGTAGGATACTACGTGAATACTTACTCTGAACAACAAAGCGCCACCTACCAATGGGCAGAAGGCTTCAAAAGGAGCATTCCGGTGGCGATGGGCTATTTACCAGCTGGCATTGCTTTTGGCGTGCTGGCTCAGGTCGCTGGGGTGCCTATCTGGGCGACTATCATGCTCAGTGTCGTACTATACGCGGGTGCTGCTCAATACGCCTGCTTACCGATGCTCAGCGCAGGATTGCCAATTGGCAGTATTGCAACCAATATTGCCGCCATTAACCTACGCCATGTATTTTACGGCGTACCCTTGCTACAGTATTTACCTAATCATAAGCTAGCCAAGACCTATTGTTTATTTGCCCTTACCGATGAGACCTTTTCAGTGATGACCAGCTTACCCAATGAAGCTCGTCGCGCACTGATACTACCCATCAGTTTGTTTAATCAAAGCTGGTGGGTGCTGGCCTCTATCATTGGCGTAATGATAGGCAGCGCGCTCAATGATTTGGTGCCACATTTGGATTTTGCGCTTGTTTGTCTGTTTGCAATTTTGGCCTATGAGCAATTTCAAAGTATCAAACGTTACTTCCCGATTGGCATTGCTGTACTTGGCTTGGCAATGGCTTCGCTATTTACCAGTGACTGGTTGTTGTTAGTAGCTATTACCATTTGCATGCTTATGATTTTGGCGCGTGGATTTTGGATACAGCGCAAAGAAGCAGGAGAAACCAAATGACCAGTAGTTATCTCATTGCCGCAACCTTTGCCATGGCAGGTGTCACCTTCATTACCCGTGCCATTCCAGCTCTGATACCCAAAAAAGTCCTCGATACACCTTGGCTACATCGCCTAAATGAAAGCTTACCGCTATCAGTAATGGTACTATTAATTTTGACCAGTCTTTCTTATCAAGATTTGTCTGCTAGTACCGGCCTGAGTAGTGCAGAGCTACATCTATTACTGGCACAGATTGGGGCTTTAATTCTGGTGTTAGCCGTTTACCATCTCAGTCGCCAACTATTAGTTAGCATGGTTGTCGGTATTGCTGCGCTCAACGGCTTGCTGTGGTTATTTACCCGTCTTTTAACTTGAGGAATCGGTTGGTTTAATCTGTTTTGATAACCGCATTTTTAATGACGCTTTTAAGCGGCCTTTATATGACTTGAAAATGACTTTCAAATGATAAAAAAGGGGCTGAATTCTATGAATTCAGCCCCTTTTATTAACTGCTATATAAAGTGATTACTGCTCTTCCACACCCATCATATCGACAGAAGTATCAGCGACGACTTGTACGCCTTTAGCACTATCATTACGCTGCTCTTGGAGATGCTCAAGATAGGCTTCATTGATTTGACCAGTGATATAACAACCATTGAACACTGCACAATCAAAGCCTTCAACGCGGCTATGTTTGGTATCTTTTACCGCATCAATTAGGTCGTCTAAATCTTGAAAAATCAGACGATCAGCACCGATAATCTGACGCACCTCTTCGACACTATGGCCTGAGGCGATAAGCTCACTACGTACGGGCATATCAATGCCGTAGACGTTAGGATATTTTACAGGTGGCGCAGCACTGGCAAAAAACACCTTTTTGGCACCCGCATCGCGTGCCATTTGGATAATCTCATGACAGGTAGTCCCGCGCACGATAGAGTCATCTACGAGCAAGACATTTTTGCCTTTAAACTCTAAAGGCACTGCACTCAGCTTTTGACGGACGGACTTTTTGCGTTGCTGCTGACCTGGCATGATAAACGTACGACCGATATAACGGTTTTTCATAAACCCTTCACGGTACTTGATGTTCATCTTCAGAGCCAACTCCATCGCTGAGGTGCGCGAGGTATCTGGAATCGGAATCACAACGTCGATATCATGATCTTCGCCCCACTCATTAAGGATTTTTTGCCCCAACTTCTCACCCATACGCAAGCGTGATTTGTAAACAGAGATATTATCCATAATCGAATCTGGGCGCGCAAAATATACATACTCAAAAATACAAGGTGTATATTCTTTTTGCTCTACGCACTGATGTGTATGTAGCTTATGGTTTAAGTCGATAAAGATGGCTTCACCAGGTTTGACATCACGAATGATGGTAAAACCACAGCCCGTTAGAGCCACTGACTCAGAAGCAACCATGTATTCGGTGCCACCATTAGCAGCCAGACGCTCACCAAACACCAATGGACGAATACCATTTGGGTCACGAAACGCCAAGAGGCCTTGGCCAGTAATCATCGCTACTACGCCATAAGCGCCTTCACAGCGACCATAAACTGCTTTTACCGCCTCAAAGATATCGTCTGGTTTTGGATACTTCTTACCAATATTTTGCATCTCGTGTGCCAATACGTTTAGCAGCACTTCAGAGTCGGAGTCGGTATTTAGATGCCGACGATCTTCTTGATACAAAGACTTAGCCAAGCTCTCAGCGTTGGTCAAATTCCCATTATGTGCCAAAGTAATGCCATAAGGAGAGTTGACATAAAATGGCTGAGCTTCTGCACTGCTTGAGGTGCCTGCAGTGGGATAACGCACGTGACCGATACCAAACTTACCAACCAGTTTGAGCATGTGACGAGTCATGAATACGTCGCGTACCATGCCGTTTTCTTTGCGCAAGTAAAAGCGACCATCTTGCAAAGTCACAATACCCGCAGCATCTTGACCACGGTGCTGCAACATAGTTAAGGCATCATAAAGAATTTGGTTAACTGGCTCATGAGCTGCAACCCCAACGACTCCACACATAATTATGTCCTATTTCGTACTACACATTGATGACGCAATAACGGTACGCTTGATGGCAGTACTAACTACCAGCGAACCGACAATCTGATGATGTTTATTTACTGAGAGTGATTTCAATGAATCTTGTTTCATGCGATTAGGTTTTAATATTCCTAATGATCAAATGATATAAGCGTTCAGATATAATAGAATCAATTTAAAAGTGTTACAGCGCTACTGGGGTGAATTTTTCGCAGCCTCTGGGAACGCAGCAAGCAAGGAAAATTTATACCAGTAGCGCTTTTGAACTTATGACAGTTTTGTTTCAACTGACTATAGTTTAACGATAAAAGATGAGTTGTATATTATAAACAATAAAACGAATAATTGATTGCAATTTATGACTGATTGCCATTTATGATTGATTGACCTGTTCCCAAGCAACGCCTAGAGCATCTGACACCATCATTTTAGCCATCGGTGCATAGGGTAGCAGCTCAGGCGCTAAGACAGAAGTCTCCCACTGAGGCATTTGCACTAGCAGTGGCGCACTCACACTGAGCACTACTAAAACGACAAGGACATTTTTGGCAGCGCCTAACACGCCACCCGCCATTTTATCTAACATCCCTAAGCGCAAGGTCTTCAGTACGCCTGAGAATACAAACGCCACTAGGTGCATGATGGCTAATATGATGATAACCACCAATAAAAATGCCATTGCCATCTGCAACACTGGGCTTTGTACCAATCCTGAAAACTGCGGAGAAACCACCCCTGCCAAGCGTGTGGCAGCAATCAGAGCAATAAACCATCCTGCTAATCCCACCGCTGTCTTGATGAGACCTACTTGAAAGCCGCGCCACAAGCCAATAAGAACAACTATGGCAATCACAATATCCAGACCACTCATATTACTGTCCCATTATTCTATTTAGCTCTACTTGCACTTGGCTTTAATTGCTTAACTTGGCTTTAATTGATTGATGGCTATAGATTAGCTTTCATGAGCATCGTAGTAACCACCAATGGCTTGTACGCACGATTGTACAAGTCCTGGGCCTTTATAGATAAGCCCTGTATATAGCTGCACCATATCAGCACCCGCTTTGATTTTTCTAACGGCCTTTTCACCGCTATCAATACCGCCAACCCCAATGAGCGCCACTTTATCATCTAACTGATCTGAGAATTGTTGCAAAATCTGAGTACTAATATGACTGACAGGACGACCAGACAAGCCGCCTGCTTGCTCACCATCTGGCAAGTCCTCAACCCCTACTCGGCTCAAGGTGGTATTGGTGGCAATAAGACCATCGATCTCAAAGTCCAATAGTTGCTGTGAGATATAGTCGACTTGTAGCGGTTCTAAATCAGGGGCAACTTTTAATACTAATGGCACATAAAAACCATACTCTGTCGCCAGCTGGCTATGGCGGTTTTTTATCACATCTAATAGCTGGGTTAAGGCCTCACCACTTTGCAGGTCACGCAGGTTTTCAGTATTGGGTGATGAGATGTTAATCGTGATATATGAGGCGTGCGGATAGACACGCTCTAAACAATAAAGGTAATCATCTGCGGCTTGCTCTACAGGCGTGCTGGCGTTTTTACCGATATTAATGCCGATATTGCCTTTGTATTTACAGCGCTTCACATTATCAATCAGATAGTCTACGCCCTGATTGTTAAAGCCCATACGATTGATAATCGCATCTGCTTGTTTCAGTCTAAACAGACGCGGCTTCTCATTACCGACTTGCGGTTTTGGTGTCACGGTACCGACTTCGATAAACCCAAATCCTAGTTCAGCAAGCGCATCAATATAGTCGCCATTTTTGTCCAATCCAGCCGCCAATCCAACAGGGTTGGAAAACTGCAAACCCATACAGTCTGTTGGCTGCATAGGTTGACCATAGGCCAGACCTAAAGCACGTGCCTTATGAGCTTTATCTAACAAAGACAGGGTCATTTCATGAGCGTGCTCAGGGTCCATCTTAAAAAAAAACGGGCGTAATAAGGCGTAGGACATAATGACAATAAACCCTGCTTAAATAAAATAATGAATGAGAGAGTTTCAATAAAAAAACCAGTGAAACGGTGACCACAATAGAGCGCTGCGATTATATCAGCTTAACAGAAATAAGACCAAAGTTTCATACGTAACAAGCTTAACAAGCACTTAATATCAAAGTATAGAGCGCTTAAGGTACAGGACGATTGTCAGTAAGCGCAATCCAGCCGCGTACAATACGGTACAGGTGCCAGATAAAAGTGAACGCTATAATCATGATACCAAGACCCGTTAGCACAATAGAACCTATTGCTAAGTTACCGCTATCTGCCATGACACTCACGCCCAGTCCTCCTAGTGCAAATAATATCAGCATAGATCCTATGACAAAAAACACAATGCTGTACCAAAAGGTCTTAATCTGCCAGTCAAAATGTGTCGCCAACCAAGTACCATCAGCCTCACGGCGTTTGGCATAATTCATAAAGATAGGCAAAATCCATAAGATACCTGCTGTGAAATAACTGACAACATAGAGCAAATAAGTGACGTGGTTATATGTCACTAGGGAGCGTTGCTCTTGCTGCGTCAGTAACGGCCTTTGCTCTTGACGCGCAAGCTCGTGCGTCGACTGTGTACCAACAAAAGGTTCAGTCGTCGGTGTTTGATAATCTAAACGCTCATCAGAATTAGAGTCAGGAGATTGATTCATAATAGATATCCATAACTGGCATTAGCCACTAAGCATTGTATTGTGGCAAAGCGTGCAGTTTTCAAGACAGGTAGTACAACAGCTATTATTTACAAGCCAGTATGTAGCAACGATTAAAGAGCGACCGTGGCTTGTACTTGCAGTTGTCTGGTGGCTGAGTCTTGCTGCATCGATAGCTGAGTGAACTGCCAGCCTTGCTGTTCAAGCTTACCAAGCGCAGCGCTGACGACTGCTTGGCTAGGATGACTGAAGCTGAACTGTACCCCTCCTTCATTAGCAGCAATGACTTGCGCACTATCGATACCTGAGTTTTGTAAGATGGTGTTTACGCGGCTAGCAGGTGGCATCGCATTAGCGCCATCCTGTGCATCATTTACACTTAGTGCACTTGGGTCAATATTGTCTGCTTGCGCACGCAACCAAAAATAATCAGCAACTTGCTCCTGATAGTTTGACTTACTGTCTTTTGCCGCCTGATGCACACTGTAGCCACCATAACCACCGACGAACACCAATAAAAATACCAGCAATATGCTCAGTGCCATTTGATCACGTGATGATAGAGCTTGCCAACGCGACCATAACGCATTGGTGAGTGGCTCAGTACGCTTAGCTTGGCGCTGTAGTAAACTCATTACCTGTTTAACCTTAATGAATGGAGTATAGTTTTACGTATTTATAGATAAATAGCCAACTGCTATATTTTATGTTGACTCAAGCTGCAGTATCAAGACGCTGCAAG
Organism: Psychrobacter sp. H8-1; assembly: GCF_904846575.1. Classification (NCBI taxonomy): domain Bacteria; kingdom Pseudomonadati; phylum Pseudomonadota; class Gammaproteobacteria; order Moraxellales; family Moraxellaceae; genus Psychrobacter; species Psychrobacter sp. H8-1. The sequence goes on along the minus strand of NZ_CAJHBG010000001.1, from coordinate 975,402 downwards.
GCCATTACTCGTAGCGCTGTCATCGACGACATTCACCGTGACTTGACCGCTAAACTGACCTTGCTCATTGCTGTCGACACGTTCTAAGGTGGCTGCTACCCCTTGCGCCGTCAACGTACTGGTAAACTGATCAAGGCTGTTACGATCTGGCGCTATTAATGTAAAGCTCAGCATCTGTGGCTCCATAACCAACGCCTGCGCATGCAAAGAGGACTGTTTAATAAGGGGTGATATCCGCGCCAGCACTGCTATATGTGACGCCGACGCTGCATCGCCGCTTTGTAGCTTGGGCTGCATTTGCACTTGTAGCTTGGTGCGGCTAGTATTTAGCACCTCATTAGGAAACCAAGCTTGATACTGCGCTGCAACGGCTGTCTGTGTCGCATCAGCAGCGGCATTATAATGATAGATTTGTAGACCATCCGCGGCAATCTGCAACAATAGTGCCGACAAAGCGACCATCATGGCGACACGTAGATAAGGAGATAGTTGTGAATCTGAGGTTTTGACAAAGAAATTTAGTGCATGGCGCTCAGGGTTTTCTACAGGTATGGGAGTGGTAGGCAATGTAGTGAAAACAATCTGTTGCTCAGCCAATAGTGCAGCGGTCTCTGTGACGATTTGCGATTGTGCCGCCATATTTGCGATTGGTTTTTGCAAATCAATATTGCTGTCAACTGAACGCTCAACTGAATCATCAAGTTCATACCCTGCAAAAGCGCTAACTGCAACCGCCTCAGACGACTCTATAGGAGGGAGCGCACAGACCTCACTTAAATGTGGCAAGCGCTCAAGAATTAAAGGCAAATAGCTGATTGCCATGCCTTGCTGCTGCGACTGTCGTAATAAGGCAGTGTGTTGATCTTGATACAAAACTACTTGCTGCCCTGCTCCTTCTTCAGGAATGGGCAGTAGTAAAAAGTCAGGCAGTAGCGCACTGATATTCATACCAACCAGCGCAGCACTTTGCTGCCAAGTTTCAATGTCACTTTGAGCCAGTGCATATAGATGCTGTGTATGAGCATGGCTAAGCTGCCGCACCGCCAGCTGCTCAACTGCTGTCAGTGAGGTTTCTTCGAAGAGATATTGCTTGCCAGTATTGCCCAACTGCTTGAGCTGAGCCGTACTAAGCTCAGTATCTACGTGCAATAGATGACTGGTAGGAAAATAAAGACAGAGTGATTTATGGCTGTTTTTACCTTTATTATAAGTATCGTCAAGCTGCTGCCAACCACTAACAGGTTGCCACTTTTGTGTTTCAGCATGCCAAACTGCCAGCGGGCTATGCTGCGCTCTTAACCAAACATGTAACACCAAACGTGTCCTTACTTAACTTATGAAGCCAATGATTAAACGGCTAAGGCCTTACTTTGTATTTAAAGTCTCGCACTTAAAGTGTCTTATTAAAAAACTCTGGCTGCTCAAACAACTGCTTAAATCAATTCAGCAAAGAGAATCAATACGGCTGCTGCGGCACAAAGCGATCGATTTCAGTGGCCATGCCAGGCATCACAAATTCCATCTCAAACACCCGCGCCTCAGCCAAGGCAAATGACTCAGGGCTGTCACCCGTCAGCAAACTGGCAAGATAGGCGATAATAGACATATGACAAACCACCACCAAGCATTCTGCCTCGACATGACCAAGTTCAAGCAATGCCGTACGCGCATCATCAGACGGCGTGATATTGTCCTGCACAGTGACTGGTACTACAGGCGCGCGCGACTGCAGCTCAGCTAGCGTTTGCTGAGCTCTATCGTAAGGACTGACCACGAAGTGATCTGGCGTATAACGTTCAACAATATACTCTGCCGTTTGCGTGGCTTGCTGCTGTCCATAATCTGTTAATTGGCGCGTGCTGTCTGAACGACTCATGTCTTCGGCTTGTCCATGACGCATCAATATTATCTTCATAATCTTCCTTGATTTAAGCTGTTATTCTTTGCCTTTGGCTACGTTGTCATCTTCTGGATTAGCAGTTGACGCCTGCATTTGCGCAGTCAGCGCAGCGTTACTATGATCATGTGGCATCACAAACTCCACATCACTACGGAAACCTGCCTCCATCAAATGTAGGGCAACGCCTAATGCTGCTTTGTCTTCATAAATAACGGCATATAAAGCGTGGGTGATAGGCATATAGATGCCTTCTTTGGTAGCCTTTTCGTGCACCTGCTGAATGGTATTGACACCTTCGGCTGTCTGTCCAAGCTTTTTGACGGCAGCATCGATCGTCATGCCACGGCCAAGCATGTTCCCAATGCGGTAGTTACGACTAAGCTCTGAGCTACAAGTAGCGTATAGATCACCAACCCCAGATAAGCCCAAGAACGTGAGCGGATTGGCGCCAGTCTCAACCCCAAATCGGCTCATCTCAGCCAAAGCACGTGTCAATAGCATGGCTTTGGTGTTTTCGCCCACATCATATGCTGCAGCCATACCCATCGCAATCGCATAAATATTTTTCAGCGCACCGCCAAGCTCCACACCTTTTACATCATCACTGGCAAACACACGAAAAAAAGCACTATGTAGAGCCGCTTGTACCGCATGACGTAATGGTTCTGATTCACTCGCAATGACCGTCGCTGACGGCATGTTTTTCATAATCTCGATTGCAAGGTTCGGTCCTGACATGACACCAAAGTTAACTTCTGGTAACTCATCTTTAATGATGTCGCTCATCAAGGCAAAGGTATCTTTTTCCATCCCTTTGGTCAGAGAGACAATCGACTGACCCGTAATAAAGGGTGCAATATTTCTCAGAGTTTCACGAAAGGCCAGGCTCGGTACAGCAAGAAAAATAATGTCTTTATCTTTGACCGTCGCTTGTAGGTCATGACTGTACTTAAGGCGATCATCAAGCTTGTAGCCTGGCAGATACTTTTTATTAGTCTGAGTCTTTGCCATGGCTTTAACGGTACGCTTATTGCGTACCCAAAGCGTGGCATCACACCCATTACGAGCGGCTAAGTTTGCCATCGCGGTACCGAAGCTGCCACCACCTAGAAAAGCCAGACGCAGCTTGGTTGGATTATCACGTATTTGCTGCATGTTTTTTTCGACATCTGCTTCAACGACACTAGGATCTAACTTTCTACGTCCGAGACCTGACTTGGTAGCGCGATCAATAATACCCGCCAACAGTCCACTGGGCTTTTCCGCATTGTCTGTATCTGACTTGCTATCTGTTTCAGCATCCACTTGCTCCGCAGGCTTTTTATTCAGCGACTTTTTATCCAGAGACTCTTTATTAGTAGGGTTATCAGTAGTGTCATTAGCAGTGTTGTCTGTATTAGCACTTGTCATATCTAGGTATCCGTGTTGTTCGGCTTATTTTATTCATGCAGCTTATACTGTCTACATAAAAAGGTATAGCATTATGTGGCGCCCTAAGCTTGATTTGTTACTGCTTTGGTCACTTGTGACGGCTTTGATTAGCTAGCGTTATTTCTAAGACTCAAAGCGTAGTAACGGCTCAAGATTAATGGGCTTACGTGTTGGCATATCACAATGAGTAGAGCCAGTATAAACAAAAGCACTGACATAATCATCTTCACCAATATCAAAATAAGCTTTGACTGCGGGCTCATTACAGAGCAGTCCAGTACGCCATACTGTGCTAAATCCTTGCGCTTTTAAGGCAAGAATTAGGTTTTGCACGGCAGCGCCGGTACTAAGCAATTGCTCAAAATGCGGTACTTTCTCATGCGCTTGCATTTGGGTGGTGACAGTAATGATAACAGGCGCTCGCAGAGGCATGTTGTAAGTCTTCTGCTGATCTTCCTCAGACAACACCACCCCTTCTCTAGCCGCCTTTGCTTCTGCCGCTGCCAAAAGCGCACGACCTAGCTCATGACGGGCGTTGCCTTGAGTAACGATAAAGCGCCATGGTTGCAGCTTTTTATGATCAGGGGCGGTGACGGCACAATCTACGGCCGCTGCAATCTGCTCAGATGTCGGTGCGGGGATGGTTAAATTACCAATACTACGTCTTGATTTGATCCAATTAATCAGCTGTTCATCTGTTACTTGTGAGTTAGTAGCGACGACGTTTTCCGCCTCACTCTCTCTATTGCCTTTACCCAAGTCAGTGTCTACATCCGTAGCTGAGCCCGTTTGTTCAGACATACTCATGATTTCTCCTTAGTCATTTTTTATTATCTATTATGTATTATGTATTATTGACTATAATCGTTTGCTTGAAACCATCATCCATTATGCGACTTCAACCTCAACACGGTGTTCCATTTTTAGATAGTCTTCTGATTGCATCTCAAGCAGTCGCGAGCGTGTACGCTCAATCTCAAACGCCAGTTTTTCTCCTTGATACAATTCAAGAATCGGTTGCTCTGCTCGCACCAATAATTTGACACGGCGATCATAAAACTCATCAACCAGATAAATGAAGCGACGAGTAGGATCTCGCAATTCATCACTTAATGCGGGTACTGAGTTGATCAATACCGTACTGAATTGCTTGGCTATCTCGATAAAGTCCGCAGCTGAGCGTGGCTCCATGCACAAATGCCGGAAATCGCAAAATAGAATGTCTTCAGTACGGGCGTTCACTTTTATTTCACGGCCATTAATAGTGATGGGCTCGTTACTGATTTTTTGATTATTGGACAAGCTCGCAAAACGGTTGGCCAGCCAATGATGATTGGCTTTGGTCAAGGGTGACTCATATAACTCCGCTTGCTGCAATACACGCAAACGATAGTCAATACCTGAGTCAATATTCATCACCGTGGTATGCTGCTCAACTTCAGCAATAGCAGGCAGGAAACGGTCACGATGCAGGCCATCTTTGTATAGTCCCGATGGCTCAATGTTTGAAGTCGCGACCAAAGTCACACCACGATTGAACAACATGGTAAACAGATCCCCTAAGATCATGGCATCAGAGACGTTGGAGACAAAAAACTCATCAAAGCAGATAACTACTGCTTCTGCATAAATAATATCAGCAACTTTTTCTAAGGGGTCACTTTGGCCTTGTAGCTTATTTAGCTCTTGGTGCACACGCTGCATGAAATGATGAAAATGCTGACGCATCTTACGATCAATGGTCAACGAATCATAAAACATATCCATCATCCATGTCTTACCACGGCCAACTCCGCCCCACATGTACAAACCTTTTGGCGCGGTGGGCTTAGATTTTAAAAAGCTAAAAAAGCCCTTCTTTTGCTCTGCGCTATTGTTGAGCTGATGATATAACTCATCAAGATAGCTCATGGCCTGATATTGCTGTTCATCTCGAGTAAACTCATCAGTGCTGATGGCTTGCTCGTAACGCTGCAACGGAGATAAACTCATAATGCGACTCATCATTAAATAAATAGTATAGAAATGTGTTTGTACCGTCAGCCGTCACTCACTGTCAGCTTTTATCCCAGTATTGACACTGATAAGATAACAACAGCTGAATTGTTAGACTGGCACATCATAATCCACTGTGCACGGTAAAACACGGCTAAATTTAAGCCTTACTTATGAATAGAAGTACTTATTAATCAAAATACTCCTTAATCAAGACCATTATTCATCAAAACTGTGCTGCTCTAGTAGTTTTTTTAGTTCAGACAGGCGCCCGTGAAAGAAGTGCCCTGCACCCTCTACCACACTGACAGCTATCCCTAAGCGTTCGGCAAAAGCCTGCATACTGTCAGGATCAATCACCTCATCCGCGTTGCCATATATCTCAAAGGTTTTATCAGCCGGTAAGCTTAGGTCACTGCTGTCATTTTTTTCGACGGATGGCGCAATAAGGGCAATCTTAGCAATTTCAAAATCACTCAAACCCCATACATGCGGCGCTATCATGACTTGCTCAGCGACGCGCGCAGTGACGTAACCGCCAAAGGAAAAGCCACCCAACCACAGTTTGCGCGCATTGGTTTGCCCTGCAATCCATTGTAACACGGTCATTGCATCTACGACTTCACCATCAGCATAATCATGCTCACCCGTTGACTGTCCGACTCCGCGAAAGTTAAAACGTACCACGTGCATGCCATTATCACGGGCAAAGCGATACATGGTCGTGACCACTTTATTATTCATCGTGCCTTCAAACAGCGGATTAGGATGACATAATAGCGCCACCGTATCAGTGTTCGGATCGTTAGGATTGTCTTGTTGCCATAGCGCATCCACTTCAAGCACGCCAGCAGGAGCAGGAATTAATTGCATATAGTTACTTATTAATTGAGGGTGAAAGTTAAGAATGAATCTCTCAATTATCCTAGATATGGTTTATATTTCAAGTCATTTGCTGTGTACTGACGAGGTATATGGCTTTTTTGCCTGAACCCATGCTATGGAGTAGCAAAATACGATTGCTAGAAGTTGCTACGTACCATTGCTTAACATAGTAGCTATAGTCGATACACTCTGAAAAGAGTATAGCGCTATTGGAATGAGTTTTACGCAGCCTCTGGGGACGCAGCACGCAAGTAAAACTTATCCCAGTAGCGCTTTTCAATCTATATAACAGTTTTACTTTCAGCTAACTATAGCACTCTGCTCGTCTTTGGCTTTTCTTCGTTCATGGTTACTCAGCGCAAACTTGGCGGGTAATATAAGCGCAATACCACACACAATAACTGCCTAGACACTTAAGACTCTAATAGGTTAGATTCATACTACTGTTTGTTAACGGGTATCTGATAGGATGCCTGTGTCATTTATATTTAAGATGCTTAACTTTTAATTTGAGGAATACTTTATGATCAGTTTTAATAAAACCGCAACCTTAACGGCTACTTTAGCTGCAGCCCTCGCTTTGAGCGCTTGCCAAAGCACGCCTTCATCTCCCGTTATCCAGCGCGCCAACTCTATTTATGAGACAACAGGCATCGCAGATACCAAAATAAAAGCTCAGAAAAATGCGATAGACAGTGCGCAAAAAACCTGCCGTGGCAAACAAGTGATTATCGTCGATGACAAAGTCACCTATAACGGTGTCTTAGATGAGCGTACGGGTCGCATGGTCGGACAAGCTGGTGCGGTGATCGGTTCCATCTTTGGTACTGGTACACCAGACTTGTCGCGTAATGATGATTATGAGTATAAAATCAACTTCCGTTGCCAATAACGCCAGTAAGCCCATGTAATAAAACGATTGCTATTTAGCATTTAGCCAATAAGTCTGCGAAAATAATAATATATGAATCGCAGGCTTATTGGCTACTCTTTTTGTGTGCGCGCTTTTGCGGTAAACTACCCTATCGAATGCCTAGCATACCCCACTCTCAACTATTCTAAAGTTATTAGTGTAGGCTGTGGCTTTAGCCCAGCATTTTGCTTCTATAAAGTTTCAATCCTCTTTGGTCTCCTATTATGCGCAAACCCAATCTCTCAAACCTCAAACAAGCTAAAGTCTTAGCGCCTGCCAAAGATTTGGCGACTTTAGAGGCCGAACTTGCTGAGCAAGAAAACAGTCTTGAGGGCAATTTAGAAGACACCGTCTTGCGCCTCAGTGATTATTTATCAGCGGTTGAGATGGTCATCAAGCAAACCTTTAATCACCGTGTATGGGTAAAGGCAGAGATTCGCAACCTGTCTAGCAAAGGCGGACACTATTACTTTGAGCTGGCAGAAAAAGACGATGACGGTAAAGTCATTGCCAGCTGCCGTGGTAACCTCTGGCGCTTTAAAGCCGCGCGCGTCTTAGCCAAGTTTGAGCGCGCAACGGGCATGGCGCTTGAGCGTGATTTAACAGTACTGCTAAAAGTATCAGCAGGTTTTCATGCGCAATATGGTTTTTCAATCACCATTGAAGATATCGACCCTAGCTATACGCTAGGAGACTTGGCGCGGCAATATGCCGAAATGGTTGACCGCTTGACGGGTGAAGGGCTCTTACATCTCAATCAGCAGCTACCGACTCCATTTGATATCGAGCATGTGCTGGTCATCGCCCCTGAAAAAGCCGCAGGGTTAGGAGACTTTCAAGCCGATGCCGATCGCTTAGCCAGTACAGGTGCTTGTCATTTCCATTATCATAACGCTACCTTTCAAGGCAATCATGCGCCAGGCGAGATTCGTCAAGCAATCGTCAGCGCTCAGCAGCAGTTTTATGATACTTATCAGCACTTGCCTGATTTATTAGTGATTATTCGCGGTGGTGGTGCGGTAGGTGATTTGGCTTATCTCAATGATTATGAACTCGCCGCCCTAGTCGCTGAGCAGCCCATTCCTGTGTGGGTCGGCATTGGTCATGAGCGCGACAAAGTCATCTTAGATGAAGTGGCGCATACCAGCTTTGATACCCCATCAAAAGTCATCGCTGCCATCAGTAGCCATTTAGCCCAGCTGGTCACTCAGACGCTGCAGTACCAAGTGCAAATCAAACAAGCCGCCCAGCGCCAACTGAATATGGCGGAGCAACAGACATCTCGGCAATTGAGCCAAATACAGTCGCAAACGATTGGGAAATTGACCGCGCTGCAAAAAGACAGTGATTATGCGTGGCGTAGTATTCAGCAAAGTGCCCAGCGCCAAGTAAAGCAAGCCGCAAGATTAACCAGCGAGCTGCGCGCGCAGACTCAAGCCTCTGCTTATCAGCAATTGACAATAGCTGCTACTGTTAGTAAAGACTATCAAGCAAGCATTATGCAAACTGCCCAGCATCAGTTAATACAAGCGCAGCGCGACAGTGAACATCTGCGTGATATCGTACTATTGCATCGACCGTCTCGCGTACTCAAGCAAGGCTATACCATGCTGACTGACGCAAAAGACAAACAAATACTGACGAGTAGTACCTAGCTCTATCCCGAGCAGACCATTCACATCGTCTTAAAGGACGGCAAGGCAAAAGCGCAGATTATCGATGTGGTGGCCAAGTAGTCATAGTCTATTTACTATAAGATATACAGCGCTGCTGGGATAAATATAACTATTTACCCACCTTTTTTATTAACCTTACATTTGACCATTAGGAAATCTTATGACAACCCCTACTCGCCGACGCAAAAAAGCCGCCCCAAAAACCTTTAAGGCAGCTTACGATATTCTAAAAACCAATGCTGCTGAATTACAGCAACAAGACGAGCCTGATATTGATAATCTGATGACAACCGTTGAAGAGTCTATTGTGGCTTATCGCGTTTGCGAAACCCGCATCAATGCGGTACAACAAGCGCTAGATGCTGCCTTTTCTAAAGAAGAAAAAACAGAGGATAGCGATGGTTAACGAGCCTCGTTACTCCGGCTCATCAACCTCAAAGACTTGGCGTAAATAGGCAAGATACGTATCATTATTGATCATGGTCTTGCCTGGGCTGTCAGACAACTTAGCGACTGGCTGGCCGTTGCACTCGACTAACTTGAGGACAATATTAATCGGCATTATGCCCATATCATTGGTAAGGTTGGTACCGATGCCAAAGCTGGTTTTTATCTGATCTTTAAAGTACTGGTGCAGCTCCCAAGCCTTCTCAAGATCCAAACCATCGCTAAAGGTCAATATCTTAGTCTTAGGATCTATCTTTAGTTTTTTATAGTGGGCAATCGCTTTGTCACCCCAGATATAAGGGTCACCGCTGTCATGACGTAGGCCATCAAAAAGCTTGGCAAAATACAAATCAAAATCGCGTAAGAACGCATCCATCCCGACGACATCGGTCAGCGCAATACCCAAATCGCCACGATATTCATGTACCCAAGCTTCAAGGGCGGCTTTTTGCGAGTCGCGCAAACGCACATCTAATGCCTGAAACGCCTGCATAAACTCATGTGCCATCGTCCCTATCGGCGTCATTCCTAACTCTTTTGCCAGATAAACGTTAGAAGTACCGCTGACAATATTTGGCTGTGCTTTATTTAAAGTCTCTACGACATGTGCTTGCCAGCGCTTACTAAAGCGGCGGCGCGTACCAAAATCAGCGACGATAAAAGGCGGCGTATCCTGACTATATTGGCTTTGCTCCTCTGCATAGTGATTCAATAATGCTACTTTTGCATCGAGCCTGCGCTGCCCTTCTTCAATGACACTGGGATCAGATAAGGCATTGAAATATAGCTCATTAACAATCGCTAGCACAAATATCTCAAAGAACATCGCCTGAATCATAGGCCCTTCGATGTCGATACATAAGCGACCTTTACCATCGGTACTGACAGTGATAAAACGGCGCTTGAGCTTAAACAGCTCCAAATAGTCGACAAAATCTGAGCGCAAAAAACGCAAGCCGCGCAAATATTCCAGCTCATCTTCTGAAAAACGCAGCTCACATAAGCTGTCTAGCTGCTGCTCTAACGACTCTTTGATGTCAGCCAGTGGATAGGCCGTGTCTTTATTATTACGGCAACGAAAACGATAGACACCATGCGTCTGCGGAAACTGATGCAGCATGGCTTGTAACATCGTAAATTTATACAAGTCGTTATCAAGTAACGAGGTAATAATAGGTGCGTGGGTAACGGTCATGTTACAGCCTTAAACAAACACAAAAGTAAGAGGTCAGCTTCTATGAATAAACGAAGCGATACAATAAAAATTATGACAATTAAATAATGATAATACTTCTATCAAAGGATAAGTATAACGAAGTTTAGTAAAACTTTCAGAGTTCATACCAAACCAAAAAAATACGATTAAATTTATCAAATATATTATAAAAAAGACGCTAAGAGTGCTCTTACCGCCTTTTGATAGATTATGTTTATATCCAAAATATAGTTAAGACACTTTAAAAGTGATACATTGCTGCTGGGATAAATTTTACGCAGCCTCTGGAGTGACAAGGTCGCACAGCAAGCAAGAAAAATTTATACCAACAGCACATGGCAAAAACGTGTCAGCTTTATTCAGGATCAACTATAGTTAGGATTTAATCAATTTCACCAAGGGTGCATAACCTGACTGCGGCATCACATCGACTGGGATAAATTGCAGCGCGCCACCATTGATACAATAACGCAAACCGCCACGGTCTTTTGGACCATCAGGGAATACATGACCCAGATGCGAGTCTGCTACCCGTGAGCGAATCTCCGTGCGTACCATGTTAAAGGCTTTGTCTTCATGCTGAGTAATCACCTGCATGTCGATGGGCTTGGTAAAGCTTGGCCAGCCGCAGCCAGATTGGTACTTATCAGTAGATAAAAATAGCGGCTCACCGCTCACCACATCGACATAAATACCTGGCGCAAATAAATCATCATACTCATGACTGAATGCTCGCTCAGTACCAGCGTCTTGCGTGATATTGTATTGCGCTTTAGTCAGTGTATTCTTAAGCGCATCTTTATCAAATCCAGCATAACGCTTGGAATCTAAAGTTTCAGCTATAGTATTGGCGGGGGCAAACTTAACACGGTTAGTACTCTCTATCTTATCATCAGCTAGGCTTAAATCAACGTGGCAATAACCATTGGGGTTTTTGGCCAAATAATCTTGATGATACATCTCAGCCAAGTAAAAATTGTCTAATGGCTCATTTTCAACCACGACTTTTTGCTCGTATTGACTTTGTACACGCTTGAGGGCGGCATCAATGACGGCTTTGTCTTCTTTATCGGTGTAATACACACCTGAACGATACTGTACACCGCGATCGTTGCCTTGCTTGTTAAGACTGGTTGGATCTATCACGCGGAAATAGTATTTGAGAATGGTATCAAGGTCAGTCTTATCCGCATCATAAGTGACTTTCACCGCTTCAGCATGCCCTGAACCGCGAATGACCTGCTCATAGCTTGGGTTGGCAGTATCGCCATTGGCATAGCCTGATACCGCATCTACGACGCCATCGACGCGCTCCATATAAGCTTCTACGCCCCAGAAACATCCACCCGCCAGATAAATTGAGCGCGTGTTAATCGCCTTGCCTTGGTCATTATAATAAACACCATCTTTCTGCTTAATGGTTTCGATTTTGCTGTTGTTATCCAGTGCTTGTGCGTTTGCAGGCTTGGCGCTACCCGCTTTTAGCTCAGCAAAGTCATTTTTGCCATTGTCCGCCAGTGCATAAGCCTGCTCTGTCGATATATTGCCTTTAACCAAATGCACTAAGTTGCCGTTTTTATCGAGTATCGCCCAGCTTGGATAGACCTGCACGCCAAGCTTATTGATCAGCTCACCTGAGGCGTCCATCAACACAGGTAATTTTGGATAATCTGCTTGAATGCCAGCATACCAAGTACTGAAGTCGCCATCGGCTTTTTCATTCAGGTGGCCGGGACTGGCAACAGTGACCACATTTAAGTCTACAAACCTAGGATCTGTACGCCACTCTTCAGTCTCTTCAAGGGTGCCGAGACATAATGGGCACCAACTTGCCCAAAACTTAATCAAGGTAGGTTTGTTGGGATCGATAACGGCAGCACCGGTGTCACCCAAGCCTTTGGTCAGCTGCGGTAACGCCTGCATTTGCCCAAGCATATCGGATGGCAACATATCGCGTGAGCTCGTCACTCCACTGTTTTGCTTGGCTGATTTAGCATTGCTACCCTTGTTATCCGCACTACTCATTTGGCCACAAGCGACTAATAGCCCTGCGCTTAATAATGTCATCATACCAAATGTACTGGCATTTTTTAGCCAACGTGATGACTGAGAGCTCGAGGATTTTAAGTTATTTTGCTTTGAGTGTAAGCGACTTTGGTTTAAGCTTTTTTTCATATTGTCATTTTCACTGTTGTCATTTTTACTGCTGTCACTGCGATCGTCATGGTCGCTGTTACGAATGTTTTTATGTGGCATAACCTGTCCTTTTACTGGCACTGCTTTCACGGGCAATTGGTTCAAAGCCTTGGATAGGCGTTGATTTAATATACATTGTTTTAATCTAAGTTAGAAAAATGCGCGTTCAGGATTTGATGAATATAGTTTGATAAATATGGTTTGCTAGAGATCGCTAGAATTTTGTATAAGTTTAAATTTATTAGCCTAACGTATGAAGTTTTTGCTTTGCTATCGAGGGCGCAAATAAGACGCAGACCAAAGGCAGATCAAAGAAAGGAATTAACAGAATTTATCGCTATAATGCTAGGCAATATATGGATACTACGACCATAACCGTGCAAATACAATGAGTTATTATTAACAGCGGCCAATTATGATTGAGATTTTGTTAATAGTTGTGTACATACAGATACATTGCCGCTTCTGGTCAGTGATAAATAAGAAACTACATGAATAAGTACGCTTAAAAACACACTATTTAGGATTTAGCACTCATAAACTGTGCAACATAATCATCTGCTGGGTTTTGTCGCAAATCATTGGCCGTGCCGGTTTGTACTAAGCGCCCACCATTCAAAATACTGATACGCTGACCGACTTTTACCGCCTCATCAATATCATGGGTGATAAAGACGATGGTTTTCTGTAGCCGTGCTTGTAGCTCAAGCAGTTGATCTTGCAGCTGCGCACGAATAAGCGGATCAAGCGCAGAGAAAGCCTCATCCATCAGCAAGATTGGACTGTCCATTGCCAGCGCACGTGCCAGCCCGACACGCTGCTGCATACCACCTGACAGCTCATCAGGATAGCTGTGCTCTAGGTTGGGTAGCCCGACTTCGTTGAGCCAGTACCGAGCAACCTCATGGCGCTCGCTAATGCTCATCTTACGTACACGCAGCCCATAAGCGACATTTTGTATGACCGTCATGTGTGGCACTAAGCCAAAATGCTGAAAAACCATGCTGACGGTTTGCTGCCGATAATGTTGCAACTCCTTATCATTCAGCTCTAAGATATTGATAGCCAAGCTTGATTTGGTAGTCTCTGTAGACCAATCATCCTCTGTCATCGCAGTTTGCGCATTGATACTGGTATCCACCCATATCTTGCCACTGGTTGGATCAATTAAGCGATTGATATGGCGTATCAGGGTTGATTTCCCAGAGCCTGACAACCCCATAATGCAATGTATCTCACCCGCTTTGATATTTAGATTGATATCGTATAGCCCAACTGAATAGCCAGTTTGCTCTTTCACCTTAATACTATCCATGCCCTCAGCCAATAATGCCAACGCCGACTGTGCTTGCGAGCTATTGGCATTATAAATCTTACTGATGTTTTCTAGTTGAATATGATTCATTATTGCTCTCATTTTTATTGTTATTTAACCAATCGGGCGTTTGCCTGCGTCAATCGTCTTTTGACGTGCGCGCTTACCTTGACCAAAGGCTTGCGTGATACGGTCAATGATAATAGCGACAATGACGATAGCAGTACCTGCTTGCAAGCCTTGACCGATATTGAGTGTTTGGATAGATTGCAAGACATCCTCGCCAAGACCAGGCGCACCAATCATAGAAGCCAGTACTACCATGGCAAGCGACATCATCACCGCTTGATTAATCCCTGCCATGATACTGGGCAGCGCTTGCGGTAATTTGATCCAGATGAGCAGCTGCAAATGCGTACTACCGAACGAGCGCCCTGCCTCGATCATTTCATGATTGACTTGGGTAATACCCAAGGTCGTCAGACGAATGAGTGGCGGCAGTGCATAAATAATAGTCGCAAAGAGCGCAGGCACTTTACCAATACCAAATAGCATCAGCACTGGTATGAGATAAACAAAGCTTGGCATCGTCTGCATGACATCTAGTATAGGGGTCACAATTTTACGCAGGATTTTACTACCTGACATGGCAATGCCAATCGGAATACCAATCACCACCGTGACTAATACGGATACTATTAGCAGCGCAGTGGTATCAATCAACGCGCCCCACAGTCCAAATGCACCGATGAGAAATAACCCTGCCCCGCATGCCAGCGCAAACCATATTTTACGCACACCAAACCATGCCAATACCGTCACCAGCGCAATGATTAGCCAAGGTGGAATGATGGTTAATAAACGCTCAATGGGCAGTAATAAATAGGTCAAAGTGACATTGCTGATACCACGGAAAACACCGCCGTAGTTTTGGACGACGCTTGCTAAAGTATTATTAAGCGGGGTCTCAAGCGACCATGAAGGGAATCCTGATGTTAAGCCAAATCGATTATCACTGGTTGCACTGTTACTAATGACACCATTATTAGCAACAGCAGCACCTGTTAGGCTAATACCTAGCTTAGCAGCAAGACTCGTGGCCGCTTCATCGGATATCCACTGTTGCCAAACGTTGGGGTTATCACGCAAAAACGCTAACGCTTGCTCATCGCCACTACGTTTACTCTCACTCATCTCTAAGATGGCGCCATTGAGCTCATCGGAGGTGAATTGAACCTTTTTAAAGACCTCTGCCAGCTCGGGATTAGACTCAATAAATGGTGTCGATACGGCGATACCTAAAGGCGATACAGGAAATCCAGAGACGCAGTCGGCTGTACCATCAGCAAGTAGCAAGTCTTGCCAACAGGCGTCGTCATAAGCAGGGAACTCTAAGGGTGCAAAGTCATACTTTGCCATCAAGCCCGTAGGCTGCCAGTAATAGAATAATAGCGGTTTGTGCTGCTCAAACGCGGAGGCAATCTCGGCATCGAGTGCAGCGCCCGTTCCGGGATGGGCGTTATTGAAAATACTGTCCAAACCAGTATTTTTAAGCAAACGAGTATTAAAAATCTCACACGTCCAACCAGACGGACAGTTCATAAAACGTGACTTATTAGGGTCTTCAGGGTCTTTAAATAGCTCAGCATACTTGGGCAAATCTTGATAACTGCGTAGACCTGGGTTTTCTTCTAGTACATATTTAGGAACATACCAACCTTGAGTTGCGCCGCCCTTGAGAGTATCACCGATGACCGCCACTTTATTCTGTGCAATGGCTTGCTCCATGATTGGCGAGCGTCCAACCCACTGCTCCCCAATAACCTGAATGTCATTTTGTGATAATGCCGTTTCAAGTGCAGGACCAGCTCCTGGCACCTCTTCAATCGTACAGTCGTAGCCATCTTCAGCGATGTACTTGAGCACCCCAGAGATAAACTGACCGCTCTCCCATGTCAGTGCGCCAAATTTGATGGGTGATTCACAGGCTGCTGATGCCGACACCGGCAGTAACAACGCACTCATACATAATAAACTTAACGCAATCCATTGGCGCATGGGATATCCTATTTTTTATTTTATAGTCATACTAAAAAAGCAACCGTCTGTATCATTACTATTGTTTAGCCTTATTTGGCAGTGTAGTGATTTATAATACTGATGACAAATACTTATTCAAAAAATAAAAACAAGATATAGTCGATTCAATGTTAAAATGTTACCGTGCTGCTGGGATGAATTTTGCGCAGCCTCTGTATAAGCAGCACGCAAGGAAAATTTATACCAGTAGCACGTTGAAAGATTCATACCTTTTTTATTTTGAACTGACTATAATAAAAAAATAGCGCCTATATCAATAGACGCTATTTACATAATCGTGCTCATCAGTTGCTAAACACTTACTTCAAAAACAGTGCCATGGCTTTTCTAAACAAATCACCATAAGGCGGCAACAACAGATTCATGCCATTAAGCTTGGCTTGTACAAAAACAGGCTTCATATGACTTAAACGCTCAAATCCAGCTTTGCCATGATAAGCACCGATACCAGAGTCCCCAACCCCGCCAAACGGCAGATCATGCTGTGCCACATGCAGAATAACCTCATTGACACAAACGCCGCCTGAGACGGTTTGTGTACGCACCTGATATATCTCATTGTCATCATTACCAAACACATAAAGCGCCAGCGGACGAGGACGCTCGTTCACAAACTGAATCGCATCATCAAGGGTATCATAATGTATCAATGGCAAGATTGGCGCAAAAATCTCATTTTGCATCAGCTGACTTGTCACCGCAGGTTCAGAGACAATGACAGGCGGCATCAAACGTGTTTCAGAATTGGCATCGACACCTGTCAAATTGTGCACGCTATCGGCGGGCAACTCGTCCAAGTAGCCTTGTACGCGGTTGAACTGTGCAGCATTGATAATATATGAATAGTCTTCATTGTTTTCGATATTGGGATAGTGCTTTTGTAGCCACTCAATCGCTAGACTAATAAAATGTTGATGATGCTCACGCTGAATCAATACATAGTCAGGCGCGATACAGGTTTGACCCGCATTGAGGGTTTTGCCCATCATTACGCGATTGACCACACTTTCTAGATTGACGTCTTTGGTAACAATCACGGGTGACTTGCCGCCCAGCTCAAGCGTTACAGGCGTCAAGTTCTCAGCCGCTGCCGCCATGACGATTCTGCCTACTTCAGTTGAGCCAGTATACAGCAGATGGTCAAATGGTAGCTTGCTAAAGGCTTCTGCGATATCGACTTCACCAAGCACCACACATACCATGTCTGACGAAAAATAATGATCCACAACTTTGGCAAATGTTTCGGCAAACTTAGGCGCTGCCTCACTCATTTTTATCATGACGCGATTGCCTGCTGTTAATGCATCAATCATCGGTCCTACTGCCAAATACAGCGGATAGTTCCACGGCACCATGATACCCACAACGCCCAATGGCTGTGGTTGAATCTCATTGTGCGCAGGTCTATACATCGCAGAGATAGAGGCTCGGCGCGTTTTCATCCAAGATTTACCGTACTTCTTAGCATGGCTAATACCAGTAAAGCTTGGAAATAGCTCGGCAAACTGAGTCTCTGACTCACTACGATGTCCAAAATCCGCACTGATCGCATGCGCCAGATTTTCTCGATTATCGCTCAATAGCATCTCAAGATCGTCCAGTAGCCTTTCACGAATTGCCCAATCGTTTATCGGATTAGAACGACTTAGCGCGTGCAAGCGTGAAAACTGCTTCTGTAGCTGCTCAACTGTAGTAATGATACTCTGCGACTTTACAGCAGCGCTTGTGGTCTTATCATTGTCAGTCATCTTCTTTCCTTGTTATATACGTTGGAGTCAGTACCTTATATCGGGTCAAAAACTCTCTATTTCTAGTCAAGCGTTTACTCCTACAGCGACGCCCAGCCGTAAACACTCATGAGATTCCATTCATTGTCGTTTAATGTAGCGTAATGCTTGCTGAATGAAAAGCACGTTTCACGTACTAAGGCGTATTATTTGTGTTTATGGCTATTACCTTATTTTCTCATGCTGCCATTTACCTTGGGTGACAATATTAAAAACTGCTAAACTTGGTACTGATAAACTTGATATGATTGTCAGTATTATTAATAGGCGCACCCATCACGTATCTCAGTTATAAAATCTGCCTATAAACCATAAGAAGCCAACTTTCATGCAAAACTCGATGCCAAAAAACATATCAGAACCTTTAGCGCATATAGCGTCAGAAGCGCTGCATCACATAACCGATACCTTGGTCAGCCAGTCTCTAACAGCTGCCGACTACAATCCCACTCATGATGCAATGCTACAGCGGACGCTAGAACGCATCCGCCTAAAAAAAGAACAAGGGCTACGGACGCCTGATGAGTTATGGATAGTCGATCACAACGACGTGTATACGCTTGGGCAAGCAGGTAAGGAAGAGCATATCTTGCAGCATACTGACACGCCCATCATCAAAACCGATCGCGGCGGACAGGTAACTTGGCACGGTCACGGACAACTGGTTATATACTGGCTGTTTGATTTAAACAGCCTTGGTTGGAGCGTGCGTAACTTGGTCTCACATGCCGAACAAGCGATCGAAGACGTGGCCAATGACTGCTTAAACAATCGCTCCCTATCAGATAATACTCATATCAGTGCCCATGCTCGCCGTGATGCACCAGGGGTTTATTTATATGCTGATAGCTTGAGCAATACTGATGACCATCATCAAAGCGATCGTCAAATGAATAATCAAAATAACGAAAAACAAAACGATAATGCATCTAACCTGCCCGCTGACGATGCCATTATGCTTGGTAAAATCGCATCGCTGGGCTTCAAGATTAAACATGGTTTTAGCTATCATGGTATCGCGATCAACTTAGACTGTGACCTATCCGCATTCAATGCCATCAACCCTTGCGGCTATGCTGGCATGCAAATGCTACGCTTAGCAGACTTCGTCGCAATGGATAGCAACCAAAATAATACCGTCCATCAGCAAGCTGGCTCTACATTCAGCTATCAGCAGGTGACGCAAAAGCTGATTGATAATATCGCTCAGCGCCATGCAGGGCTAATCGAGCTGCGCCCAGTCACCCCGACTAAACAGCAATATAGCCATTTGCCTTAATTGGTTTTAATGGTGGTTTTTGCATAGCCTTGTGCCTGTTTAGACTTAAGCAGAACGAGAAAAAATTATTCAAACTTGCTATACTCGCAAACCGAAGCAACCCCGCAAACTTGTAAAAATTCATTTAAATAAATAGGAGTTCTTAATGGCAGACTTTAATAAAATCTTAGACGCAGGCGATGTCGACGGCGGCATCATCAACGTAGTCGTAGAAATCCCAACGGGTAGCAGCCACAAGATTGAGTGGAATCGCGAGTTGGCCGTATTTGAGCTTGACCGTATTGATCCACAAATCTTTGCCAAGCCTTGTAACTATGGTTTCATTCCACAAACACTTGACGAAGACGGTGATGAGCTTGACGCTTTGATTTTGACTGAGCAGCCATTAACCACTGGCATCTTCTTAAAAGCCAAAGTAATCGGTGTGATGAAATTCGTTGATGATGGCGAAGTGGATGACAAAATCGTCGTCGTACCAGCGGATGATCGCAACAATGGTAACGCTTACAACAGCTTAGCAGACCTACCTGAGCAAATCATCAAGCAGTTAGAGTTCCACTTCAACCACTATAAAGACCTGAAAAAAGCAGGCACCACTGTGGTCGAATCATGGGGTGATGTGAGCGAGGCCAAAGAAGTCATCAAAGAGTCTATCCAACGTTGGAAAGACCTATAAGCGATAAGTAATGGCTTTGACTAAGCATTAAGCAGACTTAAAATACCGCTCTCTCATCGATGATAGCGGTATTTTTTTGTGCAAAGCTTATACAAAAAAAGTTGCTATAATATAGGGCATATAGCCAAGACCTTAAGGATAACCATGTTTAACTCTGACCCAAGCCTAAAAACTAAAAATCCAAAGTTACCCAAAGCGGTGATGATGATGGTCGAAAAGAACAATCTGGTCATGGCGATTAAGACTTTAGCCGAAGAGGAAAACATCAGTATGGATGCAGCGAAAGCCCGTATTGATGCTTATGAACATAGCCTAAAAGTCAAACAACAGCAGAAGCTAACGACTATCGCCAACAAGCAAGGCATCCCTAACGAAGCGCTCAGCTTTGACAGAGAGCCAGAAGTGAGAGAAGACACTGGTATCTTGATTAAAAACAAGGTCAAAACCACTAAGTCTGAACAAGGCTTTAAAAGCCTGCAAAGTGGCGTCGAGAGTAAACTGGGTGACATTGGTTATAAAAAACCACTCGTCCCCTACTGGCTCAAGCGGGTGTCTGTCATTACTATCGTAATGATAGGGATGTTTTGGATATTGTGGCGGGTTTTTGGATAATATTTTGGGGTGGCGCTAAAAAAATAGAAGGCTGGCTGTCTTTTTTTCTGGTAGGTTGGTTTTCTCTAGACTGGAATTCTGAGCAAATAAAATTTTATGTCTTAATTATACAATGTGTCTTCACGCTAGTATTCTTATATGGACTATTTAACAGAGACTTTAGAGAAGAGTATCTGTTTTATTACTTTAATTAACCTCCAAATTTTTATCACCAACTTTGGTTGGTCTTAAATGGATTAAATGCTTCTGTGACCCATGCCGTCAAATTCTTACAAACAAACTTGGGATATTTAAATCATACCGCTTAACGATAATGCCCATTCTTACCACAACAGACATTATGACAAACAAAAAAGGATACCACAGTATCCTTTTTTGTTTGCCATCAAAGCTAATAAATAACCCTATTCTAGTGATGCTCACCAGGAAGGATTTTTGCAAAGGCACGCTGAGCAAGGTTTGGTTTGGCATCTGCCGTTTGCGCCGCTGACGAATTTGGGAAGAGACGATAGCCGATAGACTGAATGCCCACATTGATCGCTGGTGCTAAGGAGTAAGTGGCTGAAGCAAACTTGCCCATATGACTGGCAATACTGTTTGGTTTTTTGACGATAGCCTCTGCCACCATCATTGCCGCCTCATCAGGCATGAGTGCTGGCATATAACGATACAGCTTAGTGGGTGCAATCATCGGCGTGCGCACCAACGGCATGAAGATGTTGGTAACCGTGATGTTATGACCTTTTACTTCTGCCGCCAAACAGCGGCTAAAAGCATCTAACGCCGCTTTTGATGCCACATAAGCTGAGAAGCGCGGACTGTTTGCCAATACGCCAATCGATGAGATATTGACGATTTGACCAGATTTGCGCCCTATCATTACTGGCAAAAAGCCAAGAATGGTTTTGACGGCACCAAAGTAGTTGATATCCATGGTACGTTCAAAATCATGGAAGCGGTCAAAAGACTCGTGAACTGAACGGCGAATGGAGCGACCAGCATTGTTTACCAATACATCAACATGGTCAAAGTCTGCTAAAACCTGCTTAGTTGTGTTTTCGATATCATCCATATTGGTCAAGTCACATACATAATAACTGGCCTGTCCACCAAGCGTTTGAATCGCTTCTTGAACTCTTTTTAGCTTCTCTTCAGTACGCGCCAGCAAGATGACATGAGCACCGCATTCACTGAGTAAAAACGCTGTACGTTCACCAATACCGCTTGAAGCGCCAGTAATAATGATATTTTTGCCTTTAACCTTTCTTTTGATGGTTTTTTTTGAGAGCTTGGCCATAAAACGTCCTTGTAATATTTATACTGTTGATGATACTGCCATTCATACTCAAGCATTGACATCGACACTTCGTTTCAATGCTCTTTTTGTAGCATAGCAAAATTATACTGTCTTGAGTTAACAATGTTAACGTATATTTTTTGTAATATGATGATTATTGACCAGTCGCATAAACCTGACAAGTCTACTGATTCTCATTGACTATCAGAATTTATTAACCATGCGGGAGACAGCGCTTTTGGCGCGTTATATCAGTCTAACTGCCAGATCTGTTGAATTTGTCAGCGTGCTGATTGTGTTCTTTAGGCTGTTTTATGCATTTTTGAAATAGAGAACCCTTATTCATGAGCGTGCAAAAACGCTTCCACCACACGGAATTGTCCAGCGGTGCTCTCCTCGCCATACATCGCTTGGCGAAAAGCGTTGGAGTTTGGGATACCAGTGGTGTACCAAGCGATATGCTTGCGCGCGATACGGCAGCCAGAATACTCACCGTAGAAGCCATATAGCTCTTGTAAATGCGCCAGCACAATCTCTTTTATTTCGCCAACGCTAGGTGCATCAAGGTTTTCTCCCGTTCGCAAAAAGTGCCCGATATCACGAAACAGCCAAGGTTGCCCTTGGGCGGCACGTCCAATCATTACAGCATCACAGCCCGTCAGCTCATAGACTCGCTGCGCCTTTTGCGCACTATCGATATCGCCATTGGCTATCACTGGAATGCTGATGCTTTCTTTAACTTCACGTATCAGTTCATAACGTGCCTCGCCTGTATACATATCTTCACGCGTGCGCCCATGAATGGCAATGGCAGCAATGCCTGCTTGCTCAGCCCGTTTCGCCACTCGCAGGATATTCTCGCGGCCATTCTCAAAGCCCAATCGTGTCTTTAATGTTACGGGTGCGTCAACAGCACTCACAGCTGCATCAAGTAGTCTTGCGACCAACTCTTCATCTTGCAGCAGCGCAGAACCTGCCAACTTACGGCAAACCTTTTTTGCAGGACAGCCCATATTGATATCGATAATCTGTGCACCATTATCAATCTGATAGCGCGCCGCTTCAGCGAGTTTATCTGGCTCTGCCCCTGCTATCTGCGCAGAGATAGGCGCAATCTCATTATCGAAATTTGCACGATACAGCGACTTTTTACGCGCATAGAGCGCAGTATCGGCAATAATCATCTCGCTGACTGCGTGACCTGCACCAAAGGATTTGCATAGTCTGCGAAAAGGATTGTCCGTCACCCCTGCCATCGGCGCGACCATCAGACGGTTTTCGATCGTCAACCCACCGATGGTCAACGGTTGTAACAGTGGATGGTCATCAGTAGTGTTGACTGACGCTTGATAAGACACTGGATTATTTATAGGCATAAAAAACGGCTTGATTCATGATGAAAACAAGCCGTTATTCTAAGGGTTCTTAACTTTAATGCAAGCCATTCACAAGAATAACTTGCACTGACGAACCCTCAATTTTAATAGCCAAACCAACTATTTATCAAACACACTGCCCTGCTCAAGCGTCAGATCTTCATCATGCTGCTGCATGCGCCATGGCAGGCTGTCAGGCGATACATTCAAGAAGTGTAGATACTTCTCAAACTGGTCAATGATATCGTTAATCACTGATTCTGACTGATAACCATACAAGTCATAAGTTTGACCCCCTCGGCGCAGATAGACCTCGGCGCGATGATAGTGCTCTTGCGGTAAATTATCTGCCATCTCTTCCGTATAGTAGTCTGGCAATTCATGTTCAGACAAACGTACCTCATACCAAAACTCGACGTCATCACCACGTTGCAACTCAAGTACGGCACGGTTATTGACCTCATCATAATTAACCTCAGGTATCCAGCCAGTTTCCGCAAACTTCTCTGAGACTTCAGTCATCGATGGCATGACCACCTCTCTGATATAAGCCAATACATTGTCGCGTGTTGGCTGCTCAGTGATGTAGTCAATGCGATCACGCCATGCTGAAGGCTTCAGCAGATGCGGTGGCAACCTGTTGTCTTTATCCAAACTTTGATTACGATGCCCCTCAATACGTAGCGCACGCCACATACCAAATATAGCAATCAATATAATAATGGCAAAAGGTAACGCACTGACAATCGCTGCCGTTTGTAACGCGGTGAGTCCACCAGCAAGCAACAAGACAGAGGCCACCGCACCTTCAGTCACTACCCAAAAAGAGCGCTGCCACCAAGGCGTATCACTACGGCCGCCTGCTGCTAGCGAATCAATGACCAACGAACCTGAGTCCGACGAGGTCACAAAAAAGGTAATAATTAATAAAACCGTTAACGAGGAAACAAACTCAGTAAAAGGTAGGTTTTCTAATAATTTAAATAGTGCAATCGCTTGGTTATTTTGCACTTCGGTGATTAACGAGGTATAGCCATCGTTCATAATCATGCTGAGCGCCGTATCACCAAACACCGCAAACCAAAAGAAGGTAAAGAAAGTAGGCACCAACATCACGCCAAAGACAAACTCACGAATGGTGCGACCACGGCTAATCTTGGCGATAAACAGACCGACAAAAGGCGCCCAGGCGATCGTCCATGCAAAGATAAACAAGGTCCAATTACTGATCCAATCACTGAGCTGATACGCTTGCAAGCTAAAGGTACGCTCAACGATATTACCCAGATAACTGCCCGTGTTTTCCATAAAAGCGTTCAAAATAAATATCGTCGGACCAACGATAAAGACAAAGATCATCAGAGCTGTTGCCAACACCATATTTAGAATCGATAAGCGCTTTACGCCTTTATCCATGCCCGCTAATACCGAAACTAGCGCCGCTACGGTTATTAGCGCAATGGTAATGACCTGCACGGTCGTACTGACTGGAATCAAATCTGGCAATAGATAATTCATGCCCGCATTAATTTGCGATACCGACAAACCCAAACTGGTGGCAATACCGAACATGGTGCCCAAAATAGCAAACACATCCACCGTATGACCGATAGGGCCATAGATTTTATCCCCAATCAGTGGATATAGGGTTGAGCGCATGGAGAGCGGCAATCCATGGCGAAATGAGAAATAGGCCAGTGACAAACCGACTACGCCATAAATCGCCCAAATATGAAAACCCCAATGGAAATAAGCAATCTGCATGGCTTCTTTTGCCGCGGCAATCGTTTGCGGCTCAGACAAGGGCGGACTGGCAAAATGCAGCACTGGTTCAGCGACGCCAAAGAACAATAAGGCAATACCGTAACCAGCCGAAAACAGCATGGCGAACCATTCAAGAAATTTGTATTCAGCCTCTCCATGGTCAGGGCCAAGCTTAATACTGCCATAAGGCGAAAACGCCAGCACAATGATAAACATCAAAAATATCGCCACGGCCAGCATATAAAACCAGCCAAACGTCTCTGTGATGTAATTGAGCACATCACTGAACAATGCGCCTGCTGCTTCTGGATTGATAGACGTACCAATCACCAATAAAATCATAACAACGGCTGCAGGTATGAATACCGGCAGCAGGATAGTAGAGCGAGGTAACTTACTCATAAAAGATAATGTCCTCAAATTAAAAGCGCTTTTACTGAATGAAAAAGTCATCTGTAAAGGCAAAATGGAGCAAATGCGCCCAATAAAGGATATTTTGTACCATACTCTTTAAGTGAACCCCAGATAGAAACTGGGTTTGTAACACTACTTTAACGATTGTTACATGACTATTACCAATAATAAACGAGAAACAAAAAAGGCAGCTTGCTAGCTGCCTCGTTATCTCTTATAGGAGTCTATTAATACTTAGGAATCTATTAGTACTGGTATCAATGATTAAGACGCGATTGCAGCCGCTAGCTGCTTGGCCATCTCAGCAAGCTCACCCTGATCTGCTTGTGTCACTGCATGACGACCCAGCTCATGGATATTGGATGGAATCAGGTGTACATGGTAGTGGAATACCGTCTGACCTGCTTGCGAGCCATTCAGCTGCATTTGAATGATGCCTTCACGCTCAAAAACCTGACGCTGCGCCTGCATCACTTTTTTAGAGGTCATCAATACCGCCGCCGCATACTCTGGCTCAAGGTCAACCAAATCAACGGCTTTTTGCTTTGGGATCACCAATACATGACCTTCTGCTTGTGGCATGATGTCCATAAAGGCGAGGGTTTTATCATCTTCATAAACCTTATGATAAGGAATCTCACCGTTTAGCATTTTTGCAAAAATATTATTATCGTCGTATGTAGTTTGATTATTCTGACTCATTTTTATTCCCTTAGTTATTTTAAAGTTGTTTGTTTGACACTGTTTATTTAACATTGTTTGTTTGAAATGTTTTGACAGCTCTTAGCGTGAATTACTACATTAGTAATATAGTGGACGAAATCAGGGTTAAGCACAAGATGCAGCCGTCGTTATTAGTAGTTAATCACAGTAACCCATGCAGACAGGTGCAGGGTTGCAAACTCGTATCATAACAGTCACAACACATGAATTTATTGGCGTGCACGCCCCATTCAATGTTATATTAAGCCTTCACTTTGCTCATGTTAGGTTTATCAATTTGACCACTTTACCTACTCAGTTATCGTCCAATTCTGATTCTAATACCTTATTATCTACAACTACAGAATCAGCGCCCATAGACATAGAGGTGCCAGATAATAGTGCCAGTCCCAAGCTTGTCGATCCAAATGCTATTATCTTAGCGGAAGCCTTGACAGATACCGCTATCAGCTGGCGCATTCATAATTGTAAAGTCACTGAAAAGACCGTCACGCAAGACAAGCCATTGCCGTTCCTATATCACTATGATAGCTTAGACGATACGATCAAACAGGCCAACCCTTTGACGCCTGAGCTGCTGGCGCACTTTAATACGCCGATGACACCAAACGCGGCAGCAAAGCTTATCGGTATTGAAGAAGGTATCATAGCCAGCCCTTGGCATGTCAAAATCATTGGCTCATTAGTCGTATTTAGCGAAGCGCTGCAGTTGGCAGTGCGATTGCACTGGACCAATACAGGCAAAGCGACGCAGCAAATATACACTCAAAATCAAGCCGATGCTATTAGCGCTGCCTTTAAAGACTGGCAGTTTTTTGGTCGTGTGGATGTTCTGTATAAAAATAACAAGCAAACCCTAGTCAGTATCGATGAGCAACCATCTAAGACTCACTCGCAACCAGCTGAAGCGCTATTGACGATTGAGCCTAGCAGCGACTATCAGCAGCTAGTGGCCAACCATGCACTGGCAGTCATTATCAAACTGGAAGCAGATAAAGTCGATTTGCCTTGGTTTGATAAAGCCATATTGGAGCGTCTTGAGTAGTCCCTTGCTTACTGATTTTATTAGCGAATCATTTTCAGTTACTCATATCTAATGGTATGGTAACGGCCTAGTATTATTCACTAGTCTTCACACTGTATAAAAAGCACACTATCAACATCAAAGCTGAGGCTGCTCATTTTAATTAACCTCGTCTATTTGTAAGGAATATCACATGGATTATCGCTCAAAAACCTCTACCGGTGGTCGTAATATGGCAGGTGCCCGCGCGCTATGGCGTGCGACTGGCATGACAGATGATGACTTTGGCAAGCCGATTATTGCGATTGCCAACTCCTTCACTCAGTTTGTCCCTGGTCACGTACATTTAAAAGACTTAGGTCAAATGGTCGCGCGCGAGATAGAAAGCGTCGGCGGCGTGGCAAAAGAGTTTAATACCATTGCTGTCGATGATGGCATCGCCATGGGACACAGCGGTATGTTGTATTCGCTACCAAGTCGTGACCTTATTGCTGACTCGGTTGAGTACATGGTCAATGCTCACTGTGCCGACGCCCTAGTTTGTATCTCGAACTGCGACAAAATCACTCCTGGCATGCTAATGGCCGCCATGCGTCTGAACATTCCTGTTGTTTTTGTCTCGGGCGGACCGATGGAAGCTGGTAAGGTCATCGCTAGCACTGTTGCCCAAAGCCACAACAACGATGGCGGCAGCGACTCACACGGCACTGATAGTAAAGGCAATGCGATTCGTAAGCTGGATCTCGTCGACGCCATGATGGACGCTGCTGACGACAGTATCAGTGATGAAGACGTATTGGCGATTGAAAGCTCAGCCTGCCCGACTTGCGGCTCGTGCTCTGGTATGTTTACCGCCAACTCGATGAACTGTTTGACTGAAGCCTTAGGTTTGTCTCTACCTGGTAATGGCTCGCTACTCGCGACGCACTCTTTACGTCGTGAGCTATTCTTAGAAGCGGGTCGTACGATTGTTGATTTGGCCAAGCGCCGCTATGAGCAAGACGATGATTCAGTACTGCCGCGCTCTATCGCGACCAAAGCCGCGTTTGAAAATGCGATGAGTCTAGATATTGCGATGGGCGGTTCCACCAACACCATCTTGCATCTACTCGCTGCTGCCAATGAAGCAGAAGTTGATTTCAAAATGGCCGATATTGACCGTTTGAGCCGCGGTGTGCCTTGTCTTTCTAAGGTTGCCCCTGCTTCGCAAAAATATCATATGGAAGATGTGCACCGTGCTGGCGGTGTGATGGCGCTACTGGCCGAGCTTGACCGTGCTGGCTTACTCACCACTGATATACCGACCATCCATAGTCCTTCGATGAAAGCAGCCATCGATAAATGGGATATCATGAATCCTGACAACCTTGAGGCGCGTGCACGTTATATTGCTGCTCCTGGTGGGGTACGTACCACGCAAGCTTTCTCGCAGTCACAAGAATGGCCAAACCTCGACGTCAACCGTGAGTCTGGTTGTATTCGTAGTGTTAAGCATGCTTATTCAGAAGATGGCGGTCTTGCAGTGCTCTACGGCAACATCGCTGAGCGTGGCTGCGTGGTCAAAACCGCAGGTGTCGATGAGAGCATCTTAACCTTTACAGGACGCGCACGTATATTTGAGTCGCAAGATGCTGCTGTAGCTGCTGTCCTTGATGATCAAATCGTGGCAGGAGATGTCGTTATCATCCGCTATGAAGGACCAAAAGGCGGCCCTGGTATGCAAGAGATGCTGTATCCAACGACTTATCTTAAATCTAAAGGTCTAGGTAAAGAATGCGCCCTACTGACAGATGGTCGTTTTTCTGGTGGTACCTCAGGTCTGTCAATTGGTCATGCCAGCCCTGAAGCCGCTGAAGGCGGTGCGATTGGTCTGGTTGAAGAAGGCGATACTATTCATATCGACATCCCAAACCGCACCATCAATATGCAGGTCAGCGATGCAGATTTGGCCACTCGCCGCGAAGCCATGGAAGCTCGCGGTCGCGATGCTTGGAAACCAGTAAGTCGTGAACGTCATGTCTCTCCTGCCCTACGTGCCTATGCTGCTATGACGACTAGTGCTGATACTGGTGCGGTACGTGATGTGAGTCAAGTCGAGCGTTAATTGTAGACAAGCAATTTAATTTTTTAAATCAAGCCTGCACTTGCAGGCTTTTTTTTCACTAAAAAACAACGCGACTATCGTTTTGATAACGATTTTTTGCGGAACTAATTTTAGTTTCCAGTCATGATAAGTTTTTTTAACCGCTTTAATAAACACCATGGAAAACTCATAACCTTCTACTTTCACAGATATATATTATCAACTCTCCATTGAAAGACTCAAAAAAGTTTTAGATGGTCTCAGTGGCATGCACAAACCTTATGATTGAAAATTATAATTTATTGTTATTGATTGGTGGCATAGCATTTTTGCTCGGGGCATTATTCCCTGTTGTTTTTAAGCGCGCGCCTATCTCTTTACCTATGCTACAAGTTAGTTTTGGCATGATGCTGGGCTATTGGTGGACAGATTTAACGTTTTTAAAACCGTTAGAAGATGGCTTAGCTATCGAAAAGCTGACTGAAATCGTGGTGTTAGTATCGTTAGTTGGCGCAGGCATCAAAATCGACACCCCGTTATCTTGGCAACTATGGCGTCCTACTGCGCGGCTTTTACTCGTTACTATGCCCATTAGTATTTTTGCTATGGCTTTTTTGGGCTATTACGCGTTTGGATTAAGTGTAGGTGCTGCCATCTTACTAGGAGCAGTATTGGCTCCTACTGATCCGGTACTAGCAGCAAGTATTCAAGTAGGGCCACCCAATACGGGCGGTGAAGATACACCACGTTTTACCTTAACCTCAGAGGCAGGACTCAATGACGGACTGGCATTTCCCTTTGTATATTTAGCAATCAAAATAGCTGAAGCGTATAGTGAAGGAAAAGGTTTCACTGGGGAGTTATTATGGTCTTGGTTTACGCACGATGTACTGTGGCAAATTGGTGCTGGCGTGGTCACTGGCATAGTCGTGGGGAAGGTTTTAGCAAAACTAGTATTCTCTAAATATACTAGCGAGACCTCGTTATCTCAAGGTTATGTGGTGATTGCGCTTACCCTACTTGCTTACGGGATAACGGAGTATATACAAGGTTATGGCTTTATCGCTGTGTTTGTAGCAGCGTTTGTATTTCGTCGTTCAGAACATGAACACAGCTATCACCAAGAGTTGCATGATTTTGCAGAGCAGTCCGAAGGGCTGTTGATGTCATTAGTGTTGGTAGCTTTTGGCATCTTTATAGGACAAGGCTTGCAGTCGGACATTGAGCTGACATGGAAGGTCTACGCGGTCAGTTTTGCTTTTTTATTATTAATACGTCCAATAGGCGGCATTATTGCCCTATCAGGACTTGACATGCACCATACCGAAAAATACGCTATCTCTGCCTTAGGTATTCGCGGTATAGGTACCCTGTATTATTTATCCTACGCACTGAATCAAGGCTTTTTCCACGATGACGATGCTATCAAACTATGGACAGTGTGCTCTATTGTCATCTTAGTTTCTATCTTTGTTCACGGTATAAGTGCGCCATGGTTGTTGAAAATGACGCCCGCTAAAAAGTAATTTGAATCAAGCCCGCTGATTGAAGTGCGTGGGGAAAGTTATTGTTAGAGCATATTTGATAGCTATTTAAAAGTATCATTATCAATTAAACCTAACACTGCTTCGCTCAATGCAAACTGCCTAATATCATTGAGCATAGTCACATCAAAATTATGCACAAAGGCAAAGGATAGCTGCCGTGCAGGGTCACACCAAGCGACCGAGCCGTTATAGCCCATATGCCCAAAACCCGCTTCCGTATCAGCACAAACACTAAATAATCGATGATAACCCAAACGCCAATTCATATGCGCAGGCATGACGGCATCTCGACCACTCACCTGTGGCGTCGCTAGTTGCGCAAATGTCGCTGCATCAATGAGCGTTTGTCCTTGCCATGTGCCGCCGTTAGCGAGTAGCGCATACACCCTTGCCAACGCTTGGGCAGAAGCGACACCATTAGCAGCAGGAATCACGGCCTGCATGGTCAGCTTGTCATGATAATCAATAGGCTGCTTGTTAGCAGGTACCAGTGCCGCTCTATAGTTGCTGGCATTGATAGCAGCATGATCAAAATATAAGCGATTGATTTTATTGGCGCTTAGCCTCTCGTTAGCCGACTCAAGACTGCTGTCGGTACTGGCAAGCTGTTGCCAACGCTGATAACTTAGCAAGCTGGCATAAGTAGCCAATGTCTGCTCAGAGTCCGGCTTTAAGGTCGGCTTATGGCGTTTGCTACGCAATTGGCCACTGTCTGCTTTTGACGTCTCAAAATCTTTGACCAGTTTGGCAACCTCATCTACTTTATTATCTGGCACTCCAAAATAGCAGCTATCAGCGATGCCTAACGGCTCTGTCAAATAACGCTGTAACGCATCAGCAAGCGACATATCAGTGACAGCTTCTATCAGGCCCCCAACTATCCAGCCATATACCAAGGCACTATAGGAAGAATCATAAGCAACTGCATTATCAGGCTCAGTGATTGGCATGGCTGCGACTTTTGCTAGCATCGCCTCCCAATCAAGAAAGGTTTCGCTATCAGCATCGATAGAATTAAGCGCAAATAAGTTGGCTTGATGCGACAGCACAGCACGTAGCGTGATGTCTGCTTTGCCATTATTGGCAAATGCTGGCCAGTAATCAGCGATCGGCTTATCATAGTCAAGCAAGCCGTTTGACACTAATACATGCACCAACGTCGCGAGCACGCCTTTACCAGTCGAAAAATTAATAGACAGCGTATCTGACTGCCAAGGCTTATCCGCCTGCGCCATACCCACACTTGCCTTTGCGATGCAGTTACCCGCTTGATAAACAACCAATGAACCGCCCGCGGGCGCATCATCTAGCTGCAAGTCAGTCAGTAACTGTTGCAATTTCTGTTGGATTTCAGCATTAATAAAACTACGCTGTTGATGACTTTTTTTATCATTGTTGTCTGTCATTGTGGCTCCATTCGTTATTATGGTCTGTCGAACATTCAAATATTGGAACTGCGGATAATAAAACAGGCCACCAACTGGTCGCCCGTTTTTAAACTATATACTTTTTTTAGTGACCGATACGACTATTTTTTAACGCGGCACTAATAGTCGATTATGCACTTCTTGCTCAAGGCTATCATCCAACCCATGACTGCGCCCACGCTCCATCGCAGTATCCATCTTACGCCCACGTAACCAACCTGCGCGCAATGCCATTGCCGCTCCAGCACGATTGCCAGATCCACAGTGCATGGCAACTTTTTTGCCATGGTATTGACGCAATATATTATCAAACGCCAATATCTTGAGCTGCTTTAAATCATCTGCACCGCCTATTGGAAGCTGCTCGTAATACATACCTGCCTGCCTCACTGCTGCCGCTTCATCAAAACTAAGCTCTTCATCAGGCTGCAAGTTGATGACGAGCTCAACCCCTGCTTTTGCTAAGGCAGCTATCTTTTCATCATCAAGCGCACCGCAAACGATGGTTTGATTGTCAGGACGGAAATAAGGATCTAAAGAGTTGGCAAGATCGATACCGTTATCCGCGTCGTTGTTGGCAGCGTCATTAGTGGTCGATTCAGAATGAGTGTATTGTGTCATGGTCATAATTTTAAAAGTAATAATATTAAGGGGAGTGGGTTGATTAGGAGCCATTTAGAATTCAGCTATCGTACTGATAGCTGAACTTTATACAGCTTGTAGCAGTTTTTATGCGTCGTCTGCAAGCAGCTTGATATCACCCGCTAGATGCGGCTTATCGTTTTTGGAACTATACAAGCCAAAATGACAAACATCCTCTGGCGTCTCAAGCTTAACGACTGGCTCTGCTATCAGCTCCACTTCCGCTGGCAAGAAAATCGGTAGCTTGAAAGAAACCTCAACGCTGCAAGCATCAGGCAAATCCCCCATCATCGCCAAGCATTTCGCTTTGGACCACATACCATGAGCAATGGCTTTAGGGAAACCAAACGCTCGTGCTGATAATGAGTGTAAATGAATGAGATTAAAATCCCCTGAAATAAAGGCATAGCGACGGCCGATATCTTCTGGTACTTCAAAGACGCTATGTACCCCATCAGCATCAGGAATCGGCTTGACCGTTACAGGACGCGGCTTACTCTTAGCACCTTTCTTAGTATCAGGCTTTTTGCCGCGAGCCAAATAAGTCGAGGTTCCTTGCCAAATAGTCTCGTCTTGAGACTTGATGGTAGTCACAAAATCAAACTGCTGACCTTGCGCATGGTCACGCAGATTATCAAATGCCACCGACATACTGACCGTCTCACGCTCACCGATAGGACGATACTGAGTGACACTGTTATCGACATGCACCAAACCTAACATCGCAAATGGAAACGGCTCTTTGACCATCATATTCATTTGTAACGCCTGCGATAGCACCGAAAAATAGGTAATAGGCACTTTACCATTGTCAGCAAAACCACAGATTTTTCGATAGTCTTTGAGGTTACTCTGATCAATGTGCAAATCATTTACATAATAAGTCGCTTGCGGTAATTCATCTTTACCGACTTTGGCATTATCACCGATAGGCAACAAGCTTTTGATAATATTAGCGTAAGTGGTATGCGCTTTTGGCAACGCATCATAATGTTTATCTGACATAAATCAATCCTAAGTGTGGGGCTTAAACAAAGTATTTTTAGCCCAACTATTGAGCCATTGCGTATCTCTTACAGCTCTCAGCAAGCTTAACAACTTGACCTAAAATGATCATTATAATCGACAGGATGGCTGAATACAAAAGTTGTAAACACTGGTTGAGCGTATTGTTGCTGTGTTTTTATCATAAAAAAGCCGCCCTTGGGCAGCTTTTTCACTGTCAATTGATATTTTTTGGTAAGTATTTGTGATTAATTTAAATAAACACCAATAATATCAGATTCTTAGTTATAAAAAACTACTATTAAGCACCGAGCAAGCTTTGACCACAGACACGTACTATATTGCCATTGAGGCCGCCGGATGCAGGAGAAGCTAACCAAGCAATGGTTTCAGCCACGTCGACAGGTAATCCACCTTGGCTCATTGAGTTCATACGGCGACCCGCTTCACGAATGGCAAATGGAATCGCTTCTGTCATCTGAGTTTCGATGAACCCTGGAGCAACCGCATTAATCGTCATGCCTTTGTCATTGTCTGCCAACTGCTTGGCAGTCGCATCGACCAATCCAATCACGCCAGCTTTAGAGGTCGCATAGTTGGTTTGACCTAGGTTGCCTGCGATACCTGAGATTGACGAGACACAAACGATGCGCGCATCATTCTTTAGGACGTTATTGTCAAGTAAGTAGCGGTTGATCTTAGCGATACTGGCAAGGTTGATATTGATGACCATGTCCCACTTCTGCTCATCCATTTTTGCCAAAGTCTTATCACGGGTTACGCCAGCATTATGGATAATAGCATCAAGACCCCCGCGTTTTTCGGCAGCATCTGCAATCTGTGCGCCCGCATCATCACTGGTGATATCTACCATCAACGTCGAACCACTGATTTCGCTTGCGACTTTTTGTAGGTCAGCTTGCTGCTGCGGCACGTCAAGACAGATCACATGCGCGCCTTCACGAGCCAATACGCGAGCCATGGCTTCACCGATACCGCGGCTTGCGCCAGTGACCAGCATGGTTTTGCCGCCCAGTGGCTGCGTCCAATCTACTTCTACAGCCGATCCTTGACCGACACGTACTACCTGACCTGATACATAGGCTGAGCGTGCTGAAGTAAAGAAACGCAGCGTCGAATCCAGGTTTGACTCAGCACCTTTTGAGACATAGATCAATTGCGCGGTGATACCACGTTTGAACTCTTTACCAACAGACTTCACAAACCCTTCAAGCGCACGCTGAGCTAGTGCCGTATCGATATCTGTAATCTCTTCAGGTGGGCGGCCAATGATAATCACCCGACCTGACTTGTCCACGCGGCGCGCGACAAAATGAAAGAACTCATAAACTTGCTTTAGCTCATCTGCATTGCTCACGTTACTGGCATCAAACAGCAGCACTTTGAACTTATCTTCACTGCCCGTATTGGCTTTGGCGTCGATGTTTGCATCAGCAAGTGCGTCTTTGATGCTATCACTGCTATTCACAAAAACTTCAGTATGCAAATCGGACAAAATACGAGCAACTGATTGGCTCACACTTTTATCATCACCAGTGGCTGAGCCAACCAAGACACTACCGCGTACCAAACGCTCACCGCTCTCAAAGCGATCAAGGGTTACTGGTAGCGGTAAACCTAAGTTTTTAGCAACTTTTTTACCAATAGAAGATTGTACAAAATTACCATAACGATCTGACATAAAATACTCCTGTTCTTGTAAATGAAAATATTGATTGATAGTTATAAAATGAATGTACCTTTAATTAACATACCTTTAATAAACATGCCTAGTTCCTATATTAATATGCCTGTATAGGTGCAACTATTAAGAATGCAGCCATTATAAAGGCTCATTGTCACCACGATTATTAATAATTATTAGTCTTTAGTAAGTAAGCTTCAAGCCGTCACAACTATACACACCTAGTGCAAGCATGTCCAAAAGTCAAGGATATACATGATAACCAATGAATATGTCAATAGCTGTCAATAAAAGGGACAAAACGAGTCAGTTACTTTCTCTCTATTAAAAAAACTTGCGCTTATGTTAGAATCAAGCCTAGAAGTTATGGCTAAGATAAACATTGATAACAATATATTATCAGATAAGTGTTCAAGCAATACTAATAATTAATACTGACCAGTGCACATATTTAATGTTTACTTACCTTCTAACATACGTTATTTAACTTGTTATAGTCATATAATGGCATGGTAAAAATTAGTATCATCAGGCATTAATATTCTATAAGTGGATACCCTGTCCTACTCTACTTATCATACTTTTTACTTATCATAATATTTAACTATTTTCGTTTTTTGTCATAACCTTGCTTATTGTTGTTTTACACCATATTTGCCTCTACTTTTTATCACTCCATTTACACCCACTCTTTTTTAAGGATAATTTTATGAGTAACAAAAAAGACAGTCAGATCGTTGAAAGCTCAGTTGTAAAAAGCTCCGTTGTCAAAAAAACTGCTGCAGCAACTGACAACAAACAAGCCAGTGCTCAAACCAAAGGCAGCACTAAAAACAACACTGACAACTATGACTCAATCGCTGAGCTCAAAAAAGCGACCGACATCGTTGATGAGAGTGCAAAAGATAATACTACCGATAGCCAAGCTCAGAAAAAAGCCAAGCTTAAAGATGAGTTAATCAACGAATCCAAAGAAGCGAGCGCTATGGAAACTGAGACTGACGCTAGCGCTACCAAAAAACCAGCATCAAAAACCAATGAACAGAGTGAGAAAAAGATGGAAGATACGACCGCAAAAAAACCAACGACTGCTGCTAAAAGCACTGCATCTACGAAAAGCGCTGCCGCTACGAAGACTGCTACCACTAAAAGCACTGCTACCAAAAAAACCACCAGCACTGCTGCTAAAAAGACAACACGTACCGCTAAAAAAACCAATAACTCTAAACTGAGTGCTGGTCAACATCGCGTTGCTATCTTAGGTGCTAACCGTATTCCTTTTGCACGTTCAAACGGCCCATACTCAGATGCCAGCAACACTGACATGCTGACAGCTGCGCTTAACGGTTTGGTAGAGCGTTACAACCTAGAAGGTGAGCGTATGGGTGAAGTGGTCGCAGGCGCCGTACTTAAGCTTAGCCGTGACTTAAACCTAACTCGTGAAGCCGCTCTTAATACGGCTTTGGATCCGCACACGCCAACTTATGATGTCTCTCAAGCTTGTGGTACTGGCTTGCAAGCGACCTTTACCGCAGCGAACAAAATCGCACTTGGCATCATCGACTCAGCCATTACGGGCGGTGTTGATACCACCTCAGACGCTCCGATCTCTATCGGTGACGGCCTACGCAAAGTCATTCTAAAACTAGGCGCAGCCAAGAATAATAAGCAACGCCTGCAAGCACTAACGGGCTTTAATCCAAAAGACTTAATCGAGTCACCACAAAACGGTGAGCCACGTACAGGTTTATCTATGGGCGACCATCAAGCCATCACTGCGCTTGAGTGGAACATCAGCCGTGAAGCGCAAGATGAATTGGCATTCAATAGCCATAAAAACCTAGCGCGTGCTTATGATGAAGGCTTCTTCGATGACTTGATTTCTCCCTATAAAGGTCTAACCCGCGACAACAACTTGCGTCCAGACTCTACCATCGAAAAAATGGGCAAGCTCAAGCCTGTATTCGGCAAAAACAACGCCAATCCAACGATGACTGCTGCCAACTCTACCCCATTAACTGATGGTGCTTCTTGTGTATTACTCGGTACAGATGAATGGGCAAAAGAGCGTGGACTTAAGCCGCTTGCCTACATCGTGCATCAGGAGACTGCTGCGGTTGACTTCATCGGTAAAGACGGCGACAAAGAAGGCCTACTCATGGCACCAGCTTATGCTGTACCACGTATGCTTGAGCGTGCAGGTCTGACTTTGCAAGACTTCGACTTCTATGAGATTCATGAAGCCTTTGCCTCACAAGTGTTATCAACACTTGCTGCCTGGGAAGATGAAACTTTCTGCCAAGAGCGCTTAGGTCTTGATGCGCCGCTAGGCTCTATCGACCGCAGCAAACTGAACGTCAATGGTTCATCACTGGCTGCTGGTCACCCATTTGCAGCAACTGGCGGACGTATTTTAGCAACTGCTGCTAAGCTACTGGATCAAAAAGGCTCAGGCCGCGTTTTGATTTCAATTTGTGCTGCTGGTGGTCAAGGTGTGACTTGTATTCTAGAGAAGTAACTTTCTATGCAAGCCGCTATGCAAGCCACTCCAGATAAGCCTCTCTATGAAGCACTGTAGAGACCATAATTGGCTTGCTAGTACAAGAAGTTAGCTGATTTAGTTGGCTTATTAGACACCCTTTAATCTTAGGATTAAAGGGTGTTTTTTTATTTATAGTCGACAATATTTAGACCAAATACCCTACATAATAAAAGCTATAGTCAAGGAATTTTAAAATCACTATAAGGCGACCGACCGCAGATAGTACACTAATACCAAACCCAAAAAGTACGATTAACTTTGTCAAACTTGCTAAGTCTACTAGGAGTAGTACTTGCACAAGTTTTCCGCGTTACTCTAATTTTTGGGAATAGTATAAGTACCTCTAGGGCGGATAACACAGTAGCGGTTTAAAAGTGCTCCGACTATATGGAACAGTTAATCTCTATTACAGACTCCACATCAAGATATGCTAAAGTAGATAATACATAAAGCAAAATTGAATATCAGGAGTGTAGTATGTCAAGGATACCTTCAACAACCAATCCTGAGTCCTTAACGCCGCAAGAATATAGCGAACTTAGCAAGCCTGAGCGGAACTGTTTCATCGGACGGATGGACAAAGAGATATTCAATGATGAGCTGCGGCGCAAGATGCACCAAGACTTAATCGATAGCTATGATGAAGAGCTGGAAAACGAGATTGACGACTATGTGCGCGACTTTCGGTTTGATGGAATTGAGGTGACAGAACAAGAAAGAATAGATCGTCGAACCTATTTTCAAGAGCTGCTACGTTTGCAGCGGGAGCTGATCAAACTGCAAGATTGGGTGGTCGAGCATGGTGAGCGTATCGTCGTGATATTCGAAGGCCGCGACTCAGCAGGTAAAGGCGGCGCGATTAAGCGCATCACGCAACGTCTCAATCCACGTGTCTGCCGCGTTGCTGCTCTGCCTGCGCCGACTGAGCGCGAGCAATCACAGTGGTACTTTCAGCGCTATGTAGCGCACCTCCCAGCGGCTGGTGAGATCGTATTGTTTGATCGGAGCTGGTATAACCGTGTAGGCGTTGAGCGGGTCATGGGTTTTTGTACTGATGCGCAGTATGAGGAGTTTTTTCAATCAGTACCAGAGTTTGAGCGCATGCTGGTACGTTCTGGCATTCGCTTGGTCAAGTATTGGTTTTCGATAACAGATGATGAGCAGCATTCGCGCTTTATGAGCCGAATCCATGACCCGCTAAAACAGTGGAAGCTCTCAGCCATGGACTTGCAATCACGACGACGCTGGGAGGACTACACAAAAGCCAAAGAGACCATGTTTGAGCGCACTCATATCCCAGAAGCCCCTTGGTGGGTCGTTGAAGGCAACAACAAAAAACGCGCGCGCTTAAATTGTATCGCCCACTTACTCGATCAAATCCCTTATAAAGAAATACCGCGCGAAGAGGTTGAGCTACCCGATCGTAAGCGCGATGATGAGTACTATCGAGAGCCTATTCCTGACGATATGTATGTGCCGCCGCGTTACTAAGGCGTGATGCGATCAAGTAGCAGTAAAAATTCATTCTGGCATTATTGTGTGGCTTTCAAAATATCTGAATGATTCTACATCCTGTCAGTTAATGAGTTTTTTAGGCTTGGTATTACATCGTATAAGTCGCTAGCTGACTATCAATCTTACCTGCTAATAAGCGCTCGACCTCATGTTTAATTCTTTGACCAGCCACATCTGTACCAATCTGCACGGCAAACCCTGCTGGACGATTGGCTTGGGATTTTTGATTGATCCAAACCACTTTACCGTTCATGGGTAAGCGCTCGCTTGAGTTGGGTAAAGTCACAGCGACGAACACCTCATCTCCAAGCTCCTGCTTCCGGCTCGTAGGCACAAACAAAGCGCCATTATCCACAAAAGATAGGTAGCTGGCGTACAGCTTGTCGATATCCTCAATGTGACAGGTAAGAATCCCGCCACGTCCTTGCATAGCCATAGTCAGCTCCTTGTTCAGATTTATTAGTTAGAGTAGTCAGATACGTTTTTTGAAACTCTTTTAATTACACTTCTAGTATTAAGATGTGCTTTACCTAATTTACAACCGCGCTAACTGTTGCATCAGATTATCATAAGCAAACTTTTCTTGCACGTTTTGCTGCAGCGCGGTTTTTATCTGTTGTAGATCCATTGTCAGCGCCTCTAATGCACTATCGGCTGGTGGATAAGAAGCTAACACTGCTGATAAGTCAATGTCGTTTTGACTGCTCACAAGCCCTAAGCAGACGCGGCGAATATCAAGCAGCATCAGCTCAGTAAGCTTGATAAAATCTGGCAAACTGAGCTGAGTTTGCCAATAGTCACTTGCCGCTACCGCACTGCGTTTACCACTACGCAGTGCCTGCCAAGTAGTCAACCAAAGCGCACGCTTGCTATACCATGCTGCCTTTGCCAGATCTATCGCTGCTAACGGCGCACCATTCGCCAGTTGCAGTAACTGCTCTATTTGAGTCGGACTCACTGCCTCACGATTGACCGTACTGCCA
The DNA here is from genome assembly GCF_904846575.1 of Psychrobacter sp. H8-1. Classification (NCBI taxonomy): domain Bacteria; kingdom Pseudomonadati; phylum Pseudomonadota; class Gammaproteobacteria; order Moraxellales; family Moraxellaceae; genus Psychrobacter; species Psychrobacter sp. H8-1. Next base: position 934,927 of record NZ_CAJHBG010000001.1, on the reverse strand, counting down.
AGCTGATGCGTGACATAGTCTAGGGCAATAGAAGGTACGATGGTCTGTAATGGCAATTGCTGGACGCGGCTCTTAATCGTCGGTAGCAGCTTGGCTGGCATATCACTGATTAAAAACAAATGCACCTGTGCTTGCGGCTCTTCCAACGTTTTTAGCAAGGCATTGGCAGCGGCAATGGTCATTTGCTCAGCATGATCCAATACGCAAATCCGCATGCCCTGCCCACCTTGATAGATAAAAGGTTGCAACGCGCGAATGTCATCTACTTTTATCGTCAGCGCCGCACTGCTCGCAGCTTTTGCAGATTTTTTATCTGCTTTGGCTTTTTTGCCAGAATGACCTGAGGCTGCACTATTTTCTCGACTTTCAGCACTAATAGGCATACTGGCAATAGGTAACACTTGCAGGCTTGGATGCGTGCCAGATTTTAGCCATTGGCAACTCTCGCAGCTACCACAGGCGCCAAGCGGATTCTGGTCACGATTACGACATAGCAGCCAAGCGACCAAGCGCCATACAAAAGCGCGCTTGCCCATTCCTTGCATGCCAGCGGCAAGTAATGCATGCGGCAAATTGTGCGGCGGTGTAGACACTCGCTTGGTAAGCTGTGTCCATAGTGTTTGCTGCCATGGCAAAAGTGGTGCAAAATAAATACTCTCTGTTATATCTGTCGTATTTTCTATATCTACCATTTCGCTCACGCCTGCTGTTTCATAATTTACTATATGTTTTAGGGGCTATTTATCAGTGTATATCAGTTTGAAACTCACTCAGCGCCAGCGCATTTAAGCGATCCAAATCTTCTTGAGTATCCACACCAGCAGGCAGATGAACAGAGGCTTGGGCGATCGCAATCATGCCGCCATTTTCTAGCACGCGTAGTTGCTCTAAACTTTCCAGCGTTTCAAGCGGGGTTTGTGGCCAGTGAACGTACTGCTGCAATAGGCTGACACGATAGGCGTACAAGCCTAAGTGTCGATAAGCGTTTTTTGGTGCAAATTGCTCTGCTGTGTCTAGATTACCCGCCGCCACTGCTAGCGCCACCTCACGATCACAAGGAATTGGAGCGCGACTAAAATAAAGCGCCCGTTGTTTATTGTCAATCGTCGCACTCACGACTTTCACCACCGACGGTCTCGTAAAGGTATCATAATCTGCAATAGGCTCGTACAAAGTTGCCATGACGCTCTCGCTATCTTGCAGCAACAACGTCTTTACTTGCTTCAATAATAGCGGTGGTACCAGCGGCTCATCGCCTTGCATATTGATGATAATATCATCATCCGCCCAGCCCTTTATCGCAGCGACTTCCGCTAAGCGATCGGTGCCTGACTCATGCGTCGCACTGGTCATGACGACCTCATAGCCTGCATCAGCGCAGACCTTAGCAATACGCTCATCGTCGGTAGCAATACACATATCATCGGCAAAGTGTGCCGCTTGAGCCTTTTCAGCGACCCACAATATCATGGGTTTACCATGGATACTTAATAGCGGCTTACCTGGCAGGCGCGTGCTTTTGAAGCGTGCAGGAATGACAATATGAGTTTTGGCAGATACTGGTGCAGTCGACATAGATGATTCCTATCATAAACAGGTAATACATATTAATTTAAACAGACTTTACTTAAGTAGCGATTCAGATATCGGCATAGTAATACCAAATCTTGTTAGTTGCTGCTGTAAGGTCTGATAGCAAGCATTCGATAGCTCGGCAGTCACGGGTAACACCCATAATCGACTGACAAGGTCTTGATACTCATCATTTATATTTTTTTCAGCGGCAGTCTTCAGTAGTATCGTTCTTATTTTCACCGCATCTTTACTGGTCACAATGATGGGATACTGACTATATTGCAGCAGCTCAGTCAAACTAAAATCATGATGGTCAGGATAAGGATGCTCGATGACTTCAAAACCAAGCGTATTGAGCGTAGCAAAAAAACGCTGTGGATAGCCAATACCGCTAACGGCATGTACTAACTCACCTGCTTTAGGTGCTGAAGTAACCACTGATGAAATAATCTCATCTAGCCCGTGACTGTCATGCTTGGATAATAAAAGTTGCAAACCATCTGGCTGCAACTGCATGTTCAAACTCTTACTTGAATGCTGGTCTAAATATTCATTTCGCTCAGATGCTAGTTCTACATCTGGTTTTTTATGATAAATAACCGTCGCATCTGTCAAACGTGCCATTGGCTCACGTAAAAACCCTGTTGGCAATAACTGCTGATTGCCAAAGCCACGCGCGACATCTACCACAATCCATTCTATATCACGTTGCAGAGCGTAATGCTGCAAGCCGTCATCGGCAATAATCAGCTGCAAATCAGGATGCACAGCTAGCAAGGTTTCAATGGCTTGCTGGCGATTGGGACATACGGCCATTGGCACCGCAGTCATATTGACAATCAAGCAGGGCTCATCGCCTACTGTACTTGGCAGGCTCTCTTTGGTCACTAATGCTGGCATCTGGCTGCTATCGCCCCCATAGCCACGACTGATCACTCCGACCTTGATACCTTGCTGCTGCAAATAATCAACCAAGGTTATGATTAAGGGGGTTTTACCGCTACCGCCCACCGTGATATTACCTATTGCCATCACAGGTACTGGTGCGCGAAAGCTTGCAAACCATCCTAGCTTATAAGCCTGATGCCTCAGCCATATCAAGCCGCCATACAGCCAACTGACAGGTAGCAGCAACCACAACCAAGCTGCTTTGCGCTGCCAAGCACGTGTGATCGCCGTCTCAATACTCATCTGTTATCAGCCACTTATTTGAAATCACGGGCATACATCTGTGCATAATGGCCTTGTTTTTCCATTAGCTCGCTATGAGTACCAAGCTCAACAATCTGCCCAGCGTCTAGCACTGCAATGCGATCAGCAGACTCAATGGTCGTCAGACGATGCGCAATCACTAAAGTAGTACGGTCTTGCATCACATTATCGAGTGCCTTTTGAATATAGAACTCTGACTCGTTATCAAGGGCACTCGTCGCCTCATCCAGTATCAAAATAGGCGCGTCTTTTAATAAAGCACGCGCAATCGACAAACGCTGACGTTGACCACCTGATAGCTGCAAACCCTCAGCACCGATCTGGCTCTGATAGCCTTGAGACATCTGCATGATAAAGTCATGCGCAAAGGCATCTTTTGCCGCCGCTTCCACTTCAGCCTGTGACTTGTTGGCCAGACTACCGTAAGCAATGTTATTAAAAACTGTGGTATTAAACAGTACCACTTGTTGATTGACCATCGCAATCTGAGCGCGCAAGCTCTCAAGAGTAATATCCTCGATAGGCACACCATCTATCGTAATCTGCCCTGAGGTAGTGGTGAGCGTACGGGTTAATAAGTTAACCAATGACGACTTACCAGCACCACTACGTCCAACTAGGGCTACTGTCTCACCCGCTCGTATATCCAAGCTAAAGTCTCGCAACGCCACTGTCGAATCAGGATAGACTAGGCTGACGTTATCCAGCTTAATCTCGCCTGATAATTTGGGACTGAGTATGCCAGTATCTTTTTCTTCAGGCTCATCTAGCAAGGCAAATATAGACTCACCCGCCGCGATGCCTCGCTGCAATTTTTGGTTGACATCCGTTAGTGAGCGTACGGGCTTACTGAGCAGCCCTGCCGCTGCAATATAAGAGATAAACTCACCTGCTGAGATACTGTCAATCACTGATGGACGTAGAGCAAGCCATACCACCACCGACATTGCCATCGCCATCAATAGCTGCACTGCTGGAGTGTTGATACTATTAGTCACCACGACCTTCATGCCTTGGCGCAAGTTCTTTTTGGAGACATCGTCAAAACGCTGTGACTCGTACGCTTGACCACCATAGTTTTTGACCACATGATAGCCGCTGATCACTTCGTTGGTGATATGACTGACATCACCCATGGTTTCTTGAATGCCTTTGGACAGTCTCAAATAGCGCTTAGAAGCAAAATTCACCAACCATAATATCGGCGGCAGTACTAAAAATAGGATCAAGGTTAAACGCCAGTTGGTATAAAGCAAGAATCCAATCAAAGCGATTACGGTCAAGCCATCACGTAGCAATGTCTTCATTGAATCAGTGCTGGCGGCCGTCACTTGCTCAACATCAAAAATCAATTTAGATGAGATGGTACCCGCTGGATTGGCTAAATAGAAAGAGCTTGGTAAACGCAGGAGTTTGTTAAATACCTGTACCCGAATCTCATAAACCAGATTACGCGATACCAAGGCTGAAAAGTAATTACCCAAGAAGCTACCAACTCCGCGCACAAAAAACAGCATAATAATCAAAGCGGGAAACCAAGCTTGTTTGCTGCGATCATTCTGATTGATGGCATCAGTGATATATTGCAGCATCTTAGCGATCCAAATCTCTGTCGCCGCATTAATGGCAAACCCTACTACTGTCAATAGTAACGCCCACCAGTACGGCTTAAGATATCTTAATAATCGTAGTAAGGTCTTAATTTTAGATGGTGGCATTGCCTGTGCAGTCGCATCAGAGGTTTTGGTTACATCGGATTGGCCCATAAAAGCCTCAGTTCAGGTATGAATAGATAAGTTGGTAACATCAGTCGATAACGTAAATCGATAAAATAGTTAGAAGGTACGACTACATAAAAAGCGGGTTAATGATAATACACAGCCACAACAAACAATGACAATCAGTAGGGTTAATATTTATTGCGCTAACGACTGACCCATTGGCATCACCGTACTGATATTTAAGTTGATAAACCCCATTTTACCAGCCACATCCATCACCTGCACCACAGACTGGTGCGTCGCATTCGCATCAGCCGCAATCACAAACAGCATATCACGCTCACTACCCACTTCTTGCTTTAGCATATTGGTCAGCTCAGCCGCATTATTGTTAGCCAGACTGATGCCATTGACCAGATAACTACCGTCCTCTTGTACCGCCACCTCAATATTCTCAAGCTGCTCGGTCATTGCCACCCCTTCAGCTTCTGGTAAGACGATGTTTAAGCGGCTAAAATGATTGAATGAGGTCGCCAATAGTAAAAACACAATTAAGAACAGCAAGCAATCGATCATCGGTGTCAGATTGATTTCGAGCGGCTCAACGGTAGGTTTTCTAAAACGCATGGCAATATCTCTGATAGACATAATCTTATAAAACAAGATTTATAGTAAGAAGCTTTCATGGCTCTTTTTGTTTCATGGCTCTTTTTATTTTATAGCAACTTTAGTTTGACAGTCACTTAAGAAGTAGTGACGGCTGCTTTTTGCGCTGACTGATGCATACTTTCAGGTTCGAAATCTAACGCATCACTTAACGCCTTTTTCTCTGAATCTACGCCTTTTTCTATAGATATCGCTGCATCCATAGAGGGTAAGCGCGCCTCTGCCAACAGCTTATAGTCATAAAGCTCTTGAATCATAAGCCCTGCTTCCGTTTCAAACTGAGCATTAATATCGACAATGCGGCGCTGGAAATAACGATATGCTACCAATGCTGGTATCGCCACAACCATACCCGCAGCGGTGGTAATCAACGCCTGTGAGACGCCTGCTGCCAGTAAGGTGGGATCTTGCATCGCACCATCTGTGATGGCCAAAAATGAAGATATGATTCCCAAAACTGTCCCTAACAAGCCAAGCAATGGCGCAATCGCCCCAATTGTCCCGAGCATATTGATGTTTTTTTCTAGCTGATGTACCTGCACGCTAGCACGGTTTTGCATGTGCATGGTCATTGAATCCAAACCATAATGACGGTAAAGTAAGCCAGTGGCCAAAATATCACCCAGCGGTGTCTTTTCTTTGACATTCATCAATTGCGTGCGACCGATATCGCCGTTTTCACGCAAGCGATTAATCAGCTGCTCACGCAATCTACCAGGTACTATTTTCTCAAACTGTAGGGTACTACTACGCTCAATGATGATGATCAGCGCAACGATTGAACAGACGACGATAGGCATCATCAACCAACCGCCAGCCTTTACCAACTCCCACATAACGACTCTCTTATTTATATTGTCAATCTGCTCAAGACATATAACTACTGCTTACAAGCAAGACTATTGCTTAATAAAAATCACGTATAGTATAGTGCAAGAAAAATGCCTAAAAGCTAAGTATGCTCTTTAAAGAATGACCATGCAGGTTATTATATTAGCGCTGCGCTTCTAAATGCTTGATTAACGCTGACAGCTCATCTTGATTGTGAAAAAATATCTCCACGCTCCCTTGGCCATCTTTCTTGTGCTTAAGCTTCACCTCAGCCCCTAACATATCTGTGAGACGCTGCGTCAAACGCTCAGCATCGCGAGACTGTGCTTGTTCTGTGCGGTCAACTTTGGGGGCAGGATTCAATATTGATTTGACCAGCTTCTCAGCTTCGCGCACGGTCATGCCGCCATCGATGATTTTTTGTGCGATGATGGGCTGTTGCTCGGATGATAGTGCCAGCAGTGTGCGTGCGTGACCCATATCTAGGGCGCTGTTGGCTAAATGGTCTCTTGACCGTATCATGCAGCTGATTTAGTCGTAGGAGATTCGATACCGTGGTACGCGCCTTGCCGACTACCTCTGCAATCATGGCGTGACTCATACCAAATTCCGTATGAAAACGCTGTAAAGCAGCCGCCTGCTCAATCACTGATAAATCTTCACGTTGGATATTTTCAATCAGTGCTAAGGCTATGGCCAGCTCATCTGACAAAGCTCGCTCAATCGCAGGGATGACTGATTTACCCGCCATTTTTGCCGCACGCCAGCGGCGCTCACCAGCGATGATTTCGTGAGTCACCTCTGCTGAGCTTTTATCTTCACTGGCCAATAGCGGCCGAATGACAATAGGCTGCATAACGCCGTGCTGCTCAATAGAAGATGCCAGCTCAGCTAACGCCGTCTCGCTCATATCACGGCGCGGCTGATACTTACCCGCTTGCAACTGCGTTACCGCAATCTGCACCAAGCTGATTTGATCTTCAGGGATACTGGCATCGACGCTTTCGCTACGTGTTTTGGCATGACTACGGGCGCCACGCGGCGCTCGAACCGTTGTTTCGGCAGTGATCTTTTTATTGGTTTTGGCAGCGCTGGCTTTAGACTTAGCAGCTATTTGGGTGTCAGGCTTAGTATTATCTGGCACGTCAGAATCACTTAACTTATGATCACGTAATTTAGGCTCACGTAGCTCAGAGCCGTGCATAGCCGTATCGTCTTGCAAAGCAGAGGCGGTAATTTGCTTTTCTTTTTTGATTGACCCTAATAAGGCATCTAAACCTCGATTGGCAGCCAATCCTCGTTTTTTCGCCATGATTACCTATCCTCTAACGCTAAAATAAAAGCCCAATGATTGTTGATAATTCTTTACTAATACAGCTACTGATATCTTTACTTATTAAATGCTTTACTGTCTGACTACTCATTCGTTGTCGTTCGTCGCTGCGCACGTCTAGCTGCTTTGCTTCATCACTTCAGCTGCTAGCTTTTGATACGCGCGCGCACCTTTTGACCATCTCTCATAAGCAATCACAGGTAGACCGTGTGCAGGAGCTTCTGCCAAACGAACATTTCTTGGAATGTGGGTTTTGTACATAATATCGCCAAAATGCGCTTCAAGCTCCGCAGAGACATCGCGAGCGAGCGTATTACGTGCATCAAACAAAGTTCTCACCACACCGCGGATATACAGCTTAGGATTAAGCTCAGTGAGACGCTCAATGGTCTGCGACAAGTCAGCTAAACCCTCTAAGGCATAGTACTCGCACTGCATCGGAATAATGACGCTATCAGTGGCAACCAACGCATTAATCGTTAACAGGTTTAAACTGGGCGCACAGTCTATAATTACATAATCATAGGCGTCTTTATTAGTCGCCACCTGATCACTGACCAAGTCCGCTACTGCCGTTTTAAACAGCTCGTGACTGTTGGTTTGTCCCATCAAGGTAACGTCCATGCCTGCCAATTCACGGTTGGCACCGATGACATCAAAGCCTGCTGGACTTTTAACAGTAGCATCAGATAGAGAAACCCCGTCCAGTAGGACATCTGCCATTGTTAATTCTAAATCGTTTTTATCTAAGCCAGTCCCACTGGTCGCATTGCCTTGTGGGTCTAGGTCAATCAGCAGGACATGCTTGCGCTTGGCAGCCAAACTGGCGGTCAAATTTACCGCTGTCGTGGTCTTACCAACGCCGCCTTTTTGATTCGCAATGGCTATGATTTCCATACACTCACTCAATTTAATTAGGATCTATGACTGTTTTTACTCTAATAACTCTTAAAACGTGTTCAACATTCAACCATGGCTCTGACAGAGACTACTCGTAATATGTTCAACACACTCTCATGCTAAAGACTATACGATAACGTCTGTTCTATAAATCAGTTTTAATTAATTTTGTAAGAACTGCCCTACTTAAAGCACTCCGCTATCGAAACACTATACTACTTAGATGCTTGCAGCTTATCAGATGCTTGCAACTTACTATTTAAGTGCCAGCGCTCAATAAATGCTAGCAGTAAATATGTTTCACAAGATTATATACTGTTTCATGATTAAAAACGTGCTCATAGCTTAGACATTTTTGTCAGACATTTCAATCAAATGACGACTATCGTGTAAACGTGGTACGTCAAGTTTAATGGTCTTAATCTGCCACTCCGCTTCAAGTGCTTGTAGCTCTTCATCCGTAGGCGCTTTGCCTTTCATCGCACATAAACGGCCACTATCTGCCAATCGCGGCTGTGCTACTTCTACAAAATCTATCAAACTGGCAAAAGCTCGAGAAGTCACCACATCATAGCTGGCATCATGCGCTTCAATACGAGAAGCAATGGGCTGCATGTTGGTCAAACCAAGCTCACTACTGATCTGCTTAATAAAACGAATCTTTTTTTGATTGCTATCAAGTGCCGTACATGCGCGCTCAGGCTGACAAATCGCGACAATAACGGCTGGCAACCCAGCACCTGTACCGATATCTAACAACGACCCAGGCGGTAAATGCGGTATAATAGCCAAGCAATCGATGACATGCTTGATCAACGCTTCTTCTGGATGGGTAATGGCGGTCAAATTATACGCTTTATTCCATAATAAAAGCTGGTCTAAGTATAGTAATAGCGTACGCTGCTGCGTCTCACTTAAAGGCAAACCTAACTCGTCTATTGCCTGCGCCAAGATATTAGCCAAGGTTGGTAACTGCGTGCCAAGCTTTACAAAGCCAGTAGGATCTATACTGACAGTAACCGTGCTAGCAGACGATGAAGCGGTTTTAGCGGAAGCTGACATACAACAAATCATCCAGTTTTGACATGTGAACCGTCTATTTTATCATGCAGGCTGCCTATTGAATAGTTGCAGATTGCGCCAATGTCCGCCATCTTATACTATCTGCACTGACATTGAGACGTTATTCTTCATTGATAGGGTCAAATTTACTATGGATTCGTTATTTTTAATAAAGCTATTAGATCAGTTATTGACTCAGTTACTGACTCAACCACCCACATATATATATGATACAAAACTGCCTTTAATAATCTGTCTAAAACACTGCCGCATCTTGTAAGATGGATGGTGGAAACTAGGGCGTGTCCTCATTTAAAAATGGAGATAAAAATGAGATAAATTACCGTCAAACAAGGAAAATAGCGCAGATAATATCGGGATATTACCTAGCTATTTAACGCTGTTTGGCAAGATTTAGCCATTTTTAGCCCATTTAGGTATCCTTCGTTTGAATTGAGGACATGCCCTAAGATAGATTAAGATAAACAATGACAACATACCTATTCACAAAACATCTGTTTTATAAAATACTTACCTTAAAACCTCTTCTACTTTAAAAATGAACAACCTACGCCTATGACCGAACAGCTAACTGCTCCTATGACACAAACTTCAGACGCTATCGATGCAACCACTGTGACCGAAAACGACCCTGTAGCAGTAAACAACCAAGCTGAAAAAGATCAGCAAGATGCCCTATCATCTCATCCGATATTTGCAGAGGTCAATCAGCGCTGCCTGATAACTGCTGAGCAGCTCAAGCGTTATAGTGATGCCGATAGCTTACCGACCGACACACGCACAGCTCCAGACTTAGATATTGGCTTTGGGCAGCAGCGCGCGCTCAAAGCCTTACACACGGCACTAGATATTAATGCTAGTGGCTATCATGTGTTTGCTGCTGGAGAAAACGGCCTTGGCAAACGTACCGTTATCAGTCGCCTACTACATAAAATCGCTGGCGACGCACCAACACCTGATGACTGGGTTTATGTGCATAACTTTACCGATCCACGCACCCCATTGGCACTATCCTTGCCTGCTGGACAAGCGCATTTATTACAGCAGCAAGTCAACGAATTATGGACGCAGGCCAAAAAACGCTTAAGCCAGCGCTTTCGTAGTGATCAGTATCAAAGCAAAATTGAAGCCATCAAAAACGAGACCCATCAAAAAGAAAGCCTCGCTTATGACGCCCTAAATGCTGAGGGTAAACAGTATGACTTGGCTCTGACCTTTCGCTCGCATGACAATAAAGCGATATTTGTACATCCGAGTAAACTGTCTGCAGAAGAAAACGAGCAGTTTACAGATGACACAAAGGCATCTAGCAGCCATAGCCATAAAAGCCAGACAGCGACAGAAAAAACGGCGCGTACTACTGCAGACGATTTCAATGATGATGACCAGAATGACAATAATGAATACAGCACTAGCAATTACGAGTCTGAGCTGAGTAATTTCACTCAAAAGAACCATATGCAAAAGCGTCTGAGTCAGCTGACCATCACTTTAGAACAACTAGAAGATGAGGCCAATGATGCGATAGAAGCCCTACATCGCAATATTGCCCGCCGCGCGCTACAGCCTTTATTTGCGCCCATTCGTCAGCAGTTCTCTAAGCTGCCGCCTGTCATTACTTATCTTGATGCCATATTTGCCGATATGGTCACCCATGCCCCGCATATCGTCAATGGCGATGATGAAGAGTTTGTCACTGCTGTATTGGCGACCACTCCTAGCCGCTATGCAGTCAACGTCATGGTCAGTCATGACCCTGAGGATGGCGCACCAGTCATCTTTGAAGACTTGCCGACTCACTTGAACTTACTAGGACATGTTGAGCAAATCACCCAATTAGGTACCGTCACCACCGATGTCAGTATGATACGTGCTGGCGCCCTACACCGCGCCAATGGGGGTTACTTAATTTTAGAGGCCAGTCACCTACTCGAGCACCCTTATGCTTGGCAAGGTCTCAAACGTGCCTTACAATCACGCAAAATAAAACTGTCTAGCCTTGAGCAGATGCTCACCTTAACAGGCAGTTTGTCGTTAGCACCGGCACCGATCGACCTTGATATTAAAGTCATTTTGCTCGGAGAAGCAGATTTATATTATGAGCTGTTAGAGTTAGAGCCAGAGTTTGATGCCGTATTCAAGGTTCGTGCTGACTTTCATGATGACGTGATTCGCACCAACGAGCATGAATTGGCGCTGGTTGCCAAAATGGCCGACATCATCGATTATGCCAAGCTTTATCCTTTTGATAGTAGCGCACAAGCAGCACTGCTTGAACATCTAAGCTTGCAAGCCGAAGACCAAGACCGTCTGAGCCTGCACAGCGATCGTCTTATTAAGCTGTTGCATGAGTCCAATCGCCATGCACGCCTGGATGGAAAAAACATCGTTGACGATTCTCATGTTGCCCAAGCCATCAGCGACATGGTTGAGCGTTCAGGCTACTTGCGCGACTTGTACTGGGATGAGCTAAAAACAGGCCAGCAGCTGATTAATACGCAAGGTGAGGCCGTCGGACAAGTCAACGCCTTAACTGTCGTCAGCTATGCCGATAGCGAGTTTGGCATGCCAGCACGTCTCACTGCTGTGATTCAGCCCAATATCGGTGCTGGGGAAATCCTAGATATTGAGCGTGATGTCGATCTGGGCGGCAGCTTACACGCCAAAGGCATGCTGATTATGACCAGCTACTTGCGGGCATTATTTAGCCAACATCATGCACTCAATTTTAGCGCCTCCCTAGCATTCGAGCAAAGCTATGCCCATATCGACGGCGATAGCGCCACTGTCAGCGAAGGCTGTGCGCTGTTATCCGCCTTAGCAAACGTTCCTATCAATCAAGCCTTGGCGATTACTGGTTCTATGAATCAGCTGGGAGAGGTACAAGCCGTTGGCGGTATTAATGCTAAGATTGCCGGTTTCTTCGATGCTTGCCGCGAGCAAGGCATGACAGGGCAACAAGGAGTCGTCATACCAATGGCCAACGTCAAGCAGTTAATGTTGCGTGACGACATCATTGCCGCCGTTGCAGCAGGCCAATTTCATATTTATGGCGTGCATACCTTAAGTGACGCACTCACATTGATGACAGGTTTACCCATCGACACGATGAACAAAAAAGGCCGTTATCGTAAAGACACTTTATTTGGCAAAGTCTTGCGCCGTTTACTGTTATGGGATGAAAATCAAGGCACAGATGATGATGTCGATGACAAAAAATCTAAAAAGAAAGCCAAAAAGAAACGCAACGCCAAACGCCAGAAAAAAGAAGATGAGAGAAAACAACAACGCAAAAAAGAAACAGACGTTAGCAAAGATGATATGACAGATAATGACATCGAGCAGAAATAGTTAAAATTTCACGCTGGGTTTTTGATACTGAATCTGCACACTAGGCTTGAAAATAAAAGCCAAATCTTATCGATGCTTGAAGTTTTTTTGCTTTTATAAATGGCTTTGATGATTTATCTGCGATAGGGTATCTTAAATACGGTATTTTAAGTACTGTGTCTTAAGTACGATGCAAACAGCAACCATAATAGATAAACTTAGCATACAGACTTAAGCTCTTTTGAGACTGACAACTTCATATAGGTAACCTCTCAATGACTGCGCCAAACGCTAACGCAACTGACATCTCGACTCTTAACGCCCATGAGGTGCAGGCAGAGCAACCGTCTGCACCCTCTGCCGATGAGACTGCTAATATGGCTGACGATACAGCAGCCAGTCGTCATGGCGCCGCAACCACTGCGCGTCAATGGCAAGTATTGTCTCAGCTGCAGCGCAATCGCTGGGTAGGAACCACCCATATCTATGAGCAGCTCAAGTTGGCGGGATTTGATGTCAGCTTACGCACGGTGCAAAGAGACCTAAATGCTCTAGCCAAACGCTTCCCTATCGAAAAAAACAATGCCAACCCACAAGGCTGGCGCTGGAAAGATGACGCGCCTCTACAAAGCTTACCGCATATGAACTTATCGCAAGCGGTCGCCTTCAATATGGTCGAGGCCAATCTTACACAGTTATTACCGCCTGCTATTTTGGATGAGCTGTTTCCTTGGTTTGATTTGGCACGGCGTCAACTAAAAAACAGTAAAGTCACTCATTCATGGATTGATCGGGTGCGTATAGAGCCTGCGACGCAAGCATTGATTGCCCCGCATATCGACTTGGACAGTAAAGACAACATTTACCACGCCCTGTTTTATCAATTACAAATCAAAGCCTGCTATACCCGCAGCAATAAAACTGAAGCCAGCGAATATGTGTTAAATCCTATTGCCATCATTCAGCGCGGCGTCATTATTTACTTGCTAGCGACCCGTGTTGATGACCCAGAGTCTATCATTCGTACCTTTGCCCTACACCGCTTTGAAAGCGTAGAGATACTTGAAAGTGCGGCCGAGACACCTGACGACTTTCATCTGGATGATTACTTGGAAGCTGGAAGCATGGGCTTTACTCATCCCCTATTAAGCCAACTTCCCGATCATGGCAAAAACACCGCTATTGAGTTACATTTTACCAAACGAGCTGGTAAAAGCCTGACAGAGAGCAAGCTGAGTGACGATCAAACGGTGACGATCAACGATGATGAGACCCTAACAGTGACCGCAACAGTCAATCTGACCTCGCAACTGGTCTGGTGGCTACGTGGTTTTGGTAAAGGGTTATTAGACGCCAAGCCGCAGCTACTTTATCAAGTGGTCTTGGATAAAACGCTAGAAGATAACAATAAGCCCTAATATTTGAATGATCAACAGACCCTAATACTTAAAATATTTAAAAGAATAACTTAATATTAAACAAGGATTTTCATGCCCACTACTGCCTCTCTACCACTATTGTCAGAAAACCTAAAAGCACTGGGGCTAACCACCGATACCATAGCTTTTGGCTTAAACTATGAGTTTACCAAAACCGAACCCAAGGGCATGATGAAGCGCTTTAAAAAAAACCAAAGCGCAATTGATATCGATATAGCCTGCATACTTTATGATGACAATTGTACGATAAACGACATGGTTTGGTTTAAGCAGCTACGTGATAAGACCGAGTCCATTCGCCATCAGGGCGATAGCCTAAATGGTAAAGACCGCGGTGAGCAGGCATTGTACGATGGGCCGCTGGATCAAGAACAGATTCGCCTTTATTTGCATAAGATACCAGCCCACATTAACAAGATTGGTCTACTTGCAAGCTCATACTATGGACAGCCACTCGGCAAGGTTAAAGCCGGTGAAGTACACTTAAGCGACGATGAAGGCAACCGCGCTTTTACAGTGAATTTAAAAAAGCTACCACGCGATTGCCACTCTGCTTGGATTGCCAGTTTGCAGCGCGGGGTCGATGATTGGCATTTGACGCTACAAAACCTACCGCTCTCTACCAATGACTTACAAGGTGCCGCGCAAGAGGTCGCCCACGAGTTAGCACGCGCAATTCCTGTCCCGCAAGCGGTTCGCACTTAATCAGAGCTATATCTTAATCAGAACTACCTATAAAAAAGCTGGAGACTTAAAGTTTCCAGCTTTTTACGTTAATAACGCTCGTTTTACAAGACAGCTTAGCTTATATTTACTCTAACGGCTCCCCGCAATGAGGACAAAAGTTCTTTTGCCGCACTTCCTTCTCGCGGCGATCCAGCTCTTGCTCACGCAACACTTGTAACACGATATCTTGCGCTTGCTCCTTATCCAGCCCCAGCTCACGGCGAATCTTTTCAATCATGACTTGGTTCTGTACCAAATCAAAATCACCATCTACTAAGAACTCACGAAACTGCTGCTCAAGCTCATCACGGCGCTGGGCAAGCTCGTTTGCCAAACCTGTCGCCAAAATACCCGCTGGCAGTGCTGCCAAGCCCACACCTAATATCGTAATGACTGCACCCAATATCTTGCCTGCATTGGTAATCGGTGTCACATCACCATAGCCGACAGTTGTCAGCGTCACGACTGCCCACCACATCGCCTTAGGTATCGACTCAAACTCCTCTGGCTGGGCATGATTTTCTACCAGATAGATACCACTAGATGCTGTGACAATCATAATAATTAAGATAAATATAACGGCTTGGAACGACCCCTTCTCCTTGCTGATAACGACCAAGAGAATACGCATGGAGGCAAAATAGCGCGTTAGCTTAAGAATACGGAACAGACGCAAAATACGTAAGAAGCGTAGATCGATACTGACAAAGAAGTTTAGGAATGCCGGTACAATAGCCACCAGATCAATTAACGCTGAGGGGCTCCTTAGCCAGTCCCAACGCTGACGCCATGTAGTATGATCAGGTTTGGCGTCCGCCACACTCCACAAACGTAGCAAATACTCGATAGAGAATATAACGATGGAGAAGTTTTCAAACAAAGTGAAATATTCTTGATAAGGGTAATACCAAGTGTCGACCGACTCTGCAATGACCGCTGCGACGTTGGTCAAAATCAAAGCGATCAGAAAATAATCCACGTAGCGACTGACCAGTGTATCGTGCTCATCATTTTGTAAGATGTTATAGACAAGGTGACGCAAGCGCCGTATAGATTGGAAGAGCATACCGTCCCCATACGGCTTAACACCGCGAATTAGATAAATATCAAGCGAGCCGTAAAATGGTCGTGAAGGTCAATGACAAGTGAATGTATATGGACGTTTAAAGTAACTAGATATACTGTTTTAATCTGCTCACAACTTAAGAGCAGTACTTAAAATCAGTTCTGTCACTGTAATTGAATGTTCAGTATGCCCTATATTAACAACGATTTTGTATGGTAAGTCAACCATAAAACGGCTATTTGTAGGCCAAACCGAAACACCTCATCAGCGCTCATGGTAAGTCATCTAGCCTATCTCATACAGATTAGAGCTTTGATTATAAAAAACTGTCGTAATAAACATAGACCAAAGCCAGTATCAAAAACGCCATAATACCGAGGCCAAATTGCAAAAACTGTAGCTCCATACGCGCGTTACTGCTTAAGCTATTTGCGGGTACTAGAGACAAGCCACACTCTGGGCAGCAGTTATTAGCCTCATTTATTAAGGTCAGCGTACGGGCATTGACACATCGTGCAGGTGAATTACTACAGTAACCTGTCATAGACCCTCACCCTTTTATCAAAAATCATACTTGTCATTTTCATGCATTATTTTAACTTTATTCGCTTGAAGTCTTTTTTACCTATTATTAGGGTCTATTGAACATTTACCGCTAAACGAAGTCACTTATTAACGTTTTACGTAGTTTAAGTCAAACCATGATAAATCTAAAGCCTCGAAACTGAAATGACTATGTTGCACATTTCCATCTAAATCACTACCGTTAGTAAGGAATGTGTATTATAATGAAGGTTAGAGGTTACAGATCAGAGCTTAACTGTAACGTTACCTATCAGTAACTGATGTTAATCCCAATCAGACAATTACTGACAACCCTTTATAGATTAAGGAACTTCGTGATGAAACTACAATCCCTAGTTTTAGCCGCTGCTACTGCACTTACTATGACCACTGCTTTCGCTGTACCTGCTGGTACTTGGTCTGTGGCTGCTGGTGCGCACTATGTCGACCCTAAGAGTGACAACGGTACTCTAGATGGTGGATTAGCTGTTGATGTTGATAGCGATGTCCGTCCAACCATCAGTGGTGAATATTTCATCGCTAATAACGTTGGTATTGAACTTTTAGCAGCAATTCCATTTCATCATGACATTACCCTAACAGACGCTGATGGCGTTTCTACTGACGCTAAAACTCAGCATTTACCACCAACGCTTTCTGTACAATACCACTTCGATGGCTACAACATGCCAATGAATGTAAAGCCATTCGTCGGTGTTGGTGTTAACTATACGACTTTCTTTAAAGAAAAAGTTTATCTTAAGGAAGGTACTGCAAATCTAAAGCTAGACGATAGCTTTGGTGTTGCTGGTCATATCGGTGTAGACATTCCATTCAATGCGACAGAGTCTTTCCGTATTGATGCCCGCTACATGGACATCAAAACAGATGCTAGCCTAGACGGTGTTGAAATCGGTGAAGTAGATATCAGCCCTTGGGTCTACGGCGTTGCTTTTGTAAAACAGTTCTAATATAGCCAAATTGCTATAAATTGAGAATGATAAATAAAAGAAGCCAGCTTAATCGCTGGCTTCTTTGTCTCTAACGTTTCAGTATCTATCGCTTTATTAGATTCAAAAACATAAAAAAAGACCACCGAAGTGATCTTTTCAACACATTTATAAAAACATTAAGCCTATAGCAGAATACGACGTGGATCAGCAAGTAAGCTTGCGATATAGCGCGTAAATACGGCAGCATCGGCACCATTAATGACACGGTGGTCATAAGATAAGGACAATGGCAGCATCAAACGCGGCTCAAAGGTCTGCTTATCAGCATTCCAGCGTGGTTGCATCGTCGCTTCTGAAGCCCCTAAGATACCGACCTGCGGCCAATTTACCAGTGGTGTAAAGGCTGTGCCGCCCAGATTTCCTTGGCTTGAGATGGTAAAGCTTGCACCTTGCAAGTCTTTGGTACCCAGCTTTTTATCACGGGCTTTTGCGGCCAGCTCACCGATTTCAATGGCAATCTGCTTGATGCCTTTGTCCTGTGCGTTTTTAATGACAGGGACAATCAAACCATCATCCGTTGCTACCGCAATACCCATATTCACAGTCTTACGCAAGATAATTTGCGTATTATCATCGCTGAGATGGCTATTGAAACGGGGATGCTGCGTCAATGCATGAGCCGTTGCTTTGATGATAAACGCCAAAATCGTCAACCCAATACCTTCTGCTTTCATGCCACCTTTTAGCTCACCACGGAGTTTTTCAGTCTCCGTAATATCTGCCACATCAAACTGCGTGACCTGTGGCAGATACGTATTGTAGTTGAGCTGCGGTATCGACACTTTTTGTAGACGGCTCAGATCTTGAATCTCAGTCTCACCCCAGATCTCAGCATTACTCATATCAGGCAAGCTTGGCAGACCTGAACTGACTACATTACCGCTAGCTGCGGCTGTCTTTTGCGTGTTGAGCTTGTCTTTAACATGGGCAAACAAGTCTTCTTTTAAGATACGATCGTTTAATGCCGACCCATTGACTTGAGTAATATCTATGCCTAACTGACGGGCAAGCTTACGCACTGCCGGTCCCGCATAAACCTCAGTCAGCTTCTCATTCACTTGCGCTTCTGTCAGCTTGCGCTCTTGTGGCTGGCTTTGTGTCTTTGCAGACTGAGAGTCTGGCTGCTTTTGCTTGGGCTTGTCATCATCTGCTGCTCGTGACTGCTCTTTACTAGCGCTTGAGCTGTCTTGTGCCTGCGACTCAGTAGCTTTTGCCGCACTGCTGTCCGTCCCAGCACCACCAGTACCGACTATCACGATAAAATCTTGACCATTAGTGACCGTATCACCAGCTTCTACCAAGATTTTTTCAACCTTGCCAGCTTCTGGGGCGGGCACTTCAACAGAAGCCTTATCAGACTCAATCAGCAGAATGGATTGATCCGCGCTGATAGTATCACCGACGCTGACCATAATCTCAGCCACCTGTGCTTCATCAACACCTAGATCTGGTAGCGCGTGAGTTGTCGCCTGCCCTGCTCCTGCAGTATCGGCAGGTTTAGACTGCTGTGGTTCAGACTCTGTCTGCTTGTCTTTATCGTCTTCTGACTTTGTCTCTTGTGATTCATCTTGCTGCGCTGCTGGCGGCTCCTCAGCGGCAGGTGCTTGATCTTCATCAGCACTGGCATCACTGTCGAGTTCAATCAGCACTGTACCTTCACTGACCTGATCACCAACTTCTACATTGATCTTAGTTATCTTACCAGCGGCTGAGCTTGGTACTTCAACTGAGGCTTTGTCTGACTCTATTAAAATAATGTTGTCGTCTTTTTCGATGACATCACCAACCTGTACCATAATCTCACTGACTTCGGCACTATCTACACCCAAATCGGGGGCTTTAATTTCCATCCTATCTCTCCTTATCTTATGATTGCCTTGTCTTATCGTTGTTATTCTTTGACATCATCATCATTGAGTAACTGGGCATCGGCTTTGTCTTCAGCACGACCTTCACTACTGATTTCGTCATCATCTTCACCGACAAACTCAGGCACAGGACTTGGGTTGATATTATCAGGGGCTGGAGCTGGAGCATCTGGGAAATGGTCGTAATGAGGCTGCTGCTGCCATGCTGGTGGCTGATCTGCATCAATACCAAAGCTTGATATAGCATCTTTGACCAGGCGCATTTCAACCTCGCCTTCGTCTGCTAAGCGTTTCAGTGTTGCCACCACGATGTGAGCCGCATCTACGTGGAAGAAACTACGTAACTGCTCACGTGAGTCAGAGCGACCATAACCATCGGTACCAAGCGTGGTATACGGACGGTTATCAGGCAGCCAACCACGGATTTGCTCTGAGTAATTACGCATATAGTCAGTCGCTGCAACCACGATGCCTTTGTGCGGCGCCAACTGCTCAGTTACCCATGGCACTTTTTCTTCTTCCATAGGGTGCAGACGGTTGTAGTCATCACAAGCCATACCATCACGGGTCAGCTCATTGAAGCTGGTCACACTCCAGACGTTGGAGTTGATATTGAACTCGTCTTTGAGGATCTGTGCTGCTTTTTGCACTTCACGTAAGATAACACCAGAGCCTAACAGCTGCACTTGGCTTGAGTTATTATCTTCAAGCAGATACATACCGCGCTTGATGCCTTCTTCCACGCCTTCTAGCATCGGTGGTTGCTCGTAGTTTTCATTCATCAATGTGAGGTAATAATAGACGCGCTCGCCCTCACCATACATGCGGCGTAGACCATCGTGCATGATGACTGCCAACTCATAACCAAAGCAAGGATCATAAGTAACACAGTTGGGCACGACACCAAATAAAATCTGTGAATGACCATCCTGATGCTGCAAGCCTTCACCGTTCAAGGTGGTACGACCAGCCGTCGCGCCTAGCAAGAAGCCCTGAGCCTGACAGTCACCTGCCGCCCATGCCAAATCGCCCACACGTTGGAAACCAAACATAGAGTAGTAAATATATAGCGGTATCATCGGTAGCGCGTTGACAGAATAACTGGTCGCTAGTGCAATCCAAGTACTCATGGCACCCGCTTCGTTAATGCCTTCTTCTAGCATATGACCATCGATGGCTTCTTTATAACCCATCAAGGCTTCGCTATCTTCAGGAGTATACTTTTGCCCCGTAGCCGAGTAGATACCGATTTGACGGAACATACCTTCTAGACCAAAGGTACGCGCTTCATCAGGTACAATCGGTACCACGCGATCTTGGATGTTTTTGTTCTTTAGCATGGCCGATAGCAAGCGCACGAATACCATGGTCGTCGATTGCTCTTTACCTTTACTGCCTTGTAGTATCCGATCAAAAATAGATATATCAGGAATGGTAAGCGGGATATGACCACTACGGCGGTTAGGCAGGTGACCACCTAACGCTTCACGGCGACCCTTTAGATACTTCATTTCTGCTGAGTCTTCTTCTGGACGGTAGAAAGGTAGCGTCTCTAGCTGCTCATCCGTAAATGGTAACTCAAAACGGTCGCGGAAGTACATCAACGACTCATGATCAAGCTTTTTGATTTGATGCGATTTGTTGACCGCTTGCGCTTGGGTAGATAAGCCATAACCTTTCACTGTTTTGACCAAAACAACAGTCGGCTGACCTTTGGTTTTCATGGCCTCACTGAAAGCAGCATAGACCTTCATTGGATCATGACCACCACGATTTAGACGAGAGATATCATAATCAGTCAACTCATCGGCCATCTCTTTGAGCTCTGGGTATTTATTAAAGAAATGCTCGCGAGTAAACTCAGGCGTACGTGCCTCATAGAGCTGATACTCACCATCGACCGCCTCTTCCATACGGTACTGAAGCACGCCCGTATGATCTTTATCCAGTAGCGTATCCCACTTACCGCCCCAGACTACTTTGATCACGCGCCAGCCTGCGCCGCGAAATATCGACTCTAGCTCTTGGATGATTTTACCATTACCCCGTACTGGACCATCGAGGCGCTGTAAGTTACAGTTGATCACCCAGATAAGGTTGTCCAGCTTCTCACGACCAGCGAGAGAAATCGCTCCAAGGCTTTCTGGTTCATCAGTCTCACCATCCCCTAGGAATGTCCAAATCTTGCGATCTTCTCGTTCGAGCAAACCACGGTTTTCCATATAGCGATGTACGTGTGCATGATAGATCGACATGATAGGACCCAGACCCATCGAAACGGTCGGGAACTGCCAATAGTCCGGCATCAAATATGGATGCGGATAGCTCGATAGACCCTTACCCCCTACTTCACGGCGAAAGTTCTCTAACTGCTCTTCCGTCAAGCGCCCTTCTAAATAAGAGCGGGCATAAATACCTGGCGCTGAGTGACCTTGATAATAGATCATGTCACCACCGAAGTGATCATTTGCCGCACGGAAAAAATGGTTGAAACCAGTCTCATAAAGCGTCGCACTGGAGGCGAATGTCGCTAAGTGACCACCCAGATCATCGTCGTTTTGGTTGGCACGCATGACCATCGCCAACGCATTGTAGCGAATCAAAGCGCGAATCTTGCGCTCGATGGCCAAATCCCCTGGATACATCGGCTCGTCTTCGACCGCGATGGTATTGATATAAGCAGTATCTAGACGGTTAAATGGCAAGTCTTCTTGTACCGCCATGTTATAGAGTGCTTTTAGTAAAAACTGCGCACGATCCTTATCGGCATGCTTGATGACAGACTCAAAAGCGTCTAGCCATTCCTGTGTTTCGGTGCTATCAGCATCCTTATAATAATTCATTTTTTTATCCTTTTATGTCGATCAGTCCCACCAACTGGCAGGGTGTTATTAAATAGTGTGACGAGATAACGGTTTACTTTTTAGCTTATTTACTACGCTCAAGCATTCCATTGTCTGACGCGTTTTGATGGCAATCTACTGTAGATAATATATCTACAATATTAATTGCTAACGTTCATTATTAATTAAATGATTGCAGGGTTGGTGAATAATGACGCTTAACTTGACCCTGCAGTCACGTTTGCATACTTGACCATTACGTAATGATGTCTCTTCATTATAGACGCTTATGACGCAAATGTTTATGGCTATAAAGAAATGACGACATAACAAGTATTTTTTAAATAAATAATGATTAGTATTTTTCAAAATGACACAGTTATAAAATTAATTTTATGCGTATATAGTTCAACCATTATTCTTGAGATTCACAAGCCTTTGCTCTCTATCATAGTAAACTAACCGTTGGTAGTTTTGTGGTAGCTTTTAACACTCTTACTACCTAATACCTCCTACTTCATGACTACTATACCGACAATCTTATTTTGGATTCTCTATACTCCTTTTAAAGCCAAAAGAGCTTCCTTAGCCGTGTATTAAGGAAGCTTTAAATATGAGTTTCCCGCACCATATTTGCATCTAGCTTTTATCAACGCTTAGAATTCAACACCTTACTATCCACCTATAAACCTTCTATAAAAAAACCCTAGTATTTATCCTATACTATTGAATAACCTGCCTATTTTTGTCATAAAACTGACAAAAAATGCAACCTCTTTTCTTTTTCAACGCTAACATAAGCTTGCTTTATCGACATCACTTTAGGAAATCTCTCCTCACGCCAACACTTAGCCTATGGCACATTTCTTGCAAACTTTCCCCTAGACTTGATGATTTTTATCATTAATTATGTTTTAGTTACTGTCTATGATATAGACACTTTAGTTATTCAAAACGGTGATATTTAAAGTAATGCCATTGCTAAAATATGAGTAGTAAGAAGAAGATGCGTTGAGTACTACATCTAGTAGACTAGGCGAGTTTGACACGGACAATCATACTTTTTAGGCTCGGTATAAATTTAGCTTTGAGGAAAAAAGATGCAAGAGAGTAGCCATACTAGCTTTAAAAAACATACAGACACACAACTTACATTAGGCCTGGCTGTCTCCACTCTTTTATTCATCGGAATGGGTATCAGCAGCCAAAATGTATTGGCCAATCCATTCTTACCATCAACTACCCCAGCCTCTACGGTAGGTAGCTGCCCAGCTGGCCATAAGATGTACTATATTGGCGCAAACCCGCCTGCATATAGTCCTATGAACTCTCAGAGTCTCAGTTGGACTAATGGCAACCCTTCCAGAACTTTTACGTTTGTAGAAGCCTCTGGCAATAAGACCTTTTTAATTAATTTCCCCCTACTTTTAGACTTAAATAACAACTATGGCGGTACGCCTCCATTTTATGGATCTATCAATGGCGCTACTACATCAGCGCTGAACTTGGTTCACAACTCGCCTGATCCCAAAACCAATCATAGTTTAAATATCAGTATTAATCGCCCAGTGAGTAAAGTAGGTTATAAAATACAAGATTTGGACTCAACTGTAAGCTCTAGGCGAGTACCATACATCGAACAAGTTGACGTCTCAGCTAATCAAGGACAATTAACTTTTAATGCTAATTTTCACACTATCAATACTGCTAGAGACATCGTAAAGGCTATCGAAGGAGAGAACTGTAGTACAGGAGAATGTACTATTGATGCGGCTTGGAGCTATAATATTGCTGACGCCCTTCTTAATCTAAAACATAGCAATGAGCTGACGCAAAGGAATAGTCCACACGCTGTGGGCTATTCAGACTTCTATTTCTGTCTTGCTCCTCCCAAACTCATTGTCAAAAAGCAGCTAGATGGTAATCGCGTCAATGATAATAATAACAATCGTGACCAGTTCTCAATCAGTATAAGCAACGCTACAACACCGCTAAAAACTTTTGTGACTAGTGGCTCAGGACAAGCTATTACTAATGATAATAGCGGTGTGGTAGATCTGACAACCAGTACGACCTATACAATCACTGAACGCGTCACCAACAGCCAAAACAACGGCGATATCGCTAATTATAATGCTGCTTATACTTGCAACAATGCTACCACTGGTAGTACGACAGTCATGCCTACTGCGGCGATGACTTATAACGCAGCTGCTCAAACCCGCTCATTCACCCTTTCTAATACGACTTATGGGGACGAGATCACTTGTACCATCACCAACAGTCCATCTGTCCCATTGAGCTATACGTTTGCAGGTATCGTTTTTAACGACAATGGCGGCATCACGGCTAACGACAGCACCAAACAGGATATCTCTGCCACCTTTACTGGTAACCGTAGCTACTATAATGGTGTGTTCGATAGTAACGAATCAGGTATCTTTGCTAGTGGCTTACAAATTAGGCTGACTGATTGCAGTGGCAGCAATATCGTATCAACTTCACCCAATCCTCAAACCGTGTCAAGTGCTGCAGCCAGCATAGGTAGATACAGTTTTAGCGTCAGCCCAAGTGCACTGGTTGGTAAATCAAGAGTTTGTCTGGTTCAGACCGAACCAAGCGCTTGGGAATATAGTGAAGATACGACGACTAATACCCAAGAAGTCGCGCTAGTCGCTAACGTCTATGATTATAAAACTGAAAAGGACAGCTCAGGTAATGTCACACGCAATCTTGATTTCGGTGAAGTGAAGGCAGCTAATACAGCGTTGGTACTCAAAAAATCCCAATACGTACATACCTGTGATAGCGCGCTTAACTATTCTAATATCGCGAATACCAATCAGCCAACGACAGGCTTTAGTAGCAATCCTGCTAACAATGTCGAGCCAGGTAACTGCATTGCTTATAAGTTAGAAGCCTACAACCGTAGCCACGTTGACTTGAACGAAGTCAAAATTAACGACTCCTTGCAACGTACCCCCGTTGAGTCTGTATTTAATTTACCAAAACCGTTAGGAAACCCTTCGTCAGTGTTTAGAAGCACCAATACATCAGCGCCTATTGGTGAAAATGGCATCATTATCTCTGATGGCTTTAACTTGTTAAAAACGCCCGCATCCTCCACAGAACCAAGTAAGGCAACTTTATACTTCAACACCAAATATGGTTCTAAAAACATAAACCCCTAAATACAATTTATATCAACACTACTCTTAGATAACTGAGACTTTGACTTTTTAACTCTCTTTATATCCATTGATAGGCGTTTAAAGGTCATTTAGAAGTTATTTAATGACGATTTATCATTTCTCTGTGAAAATAAGAATCAAATTAGTGTTGAATTTTTACTAGAAAAACATTGTTCATCGCCATAGCTTTATATTAATTGGTATGGATATTGCTAGTAAAACCTACCCAACTGAGGAATTTGATATGAAATCATTTCAATTTTTACGCCATGCTCTTATCGCCACTGCAGTATCTGCATGTTTAATCAATATATCTTATGCAGAAGATGCGTTAAAGATGGAGCTACAGGCTAATAAAATTGTAAAAACTGCTGATGGCGAGATTAAATATATCTCAGCATCAAACGCTCAGAAGGGTGAGACCGTACAGTATCGCGCTACCTATACCAATGTCATTGACCAACCTATTAGCGATGTTACTGTGACTCTCCCCATCCCTGCCAGTATGATATTTACCGGCGAGGCAAAACCAAACAGTGCACAAGCGACTATCGATGGCAAAAATTATGCTGATATGCCGCTTATGCGCAAAATAGAGGGCAAATTCGTCAAGGTTCCATTTTCTGAATACAAAGCCCTTCGCTGGAATATCAAATTACTTCCTGCGAACAAGTCAGCAGACGTATCATTAAATACCATCGTTAACTAATAATTTTGACCTTAGCCTTTTATTTTTTTACTCAGGAGAATCTCTGGATGAAATCCAGTACCTTTAAGTACTCAGTATTAACAGTCGGCATCGCAGCAGCCTTTGGTATTAACAATCTTGCAAATGCAGCAGAAATCGTAGCTGAGTCAGCGCCTACCATCGAAAACATAGCCAGTGCTACCTATAAAATCGGCACTGTTGCCCAAACTCCCGTTCAATCTAATCCAGTAACCGTCAATATCACTCAAAGTGCCGCCTTTAGCTTAACGGCTAAAAACGATGACGATAATGCTGCCGATGATTATAACCGCGGCGTTGAAGTGACTCCCAAAGGCCGAGTGACTTTTAGCCATACTTTAACCAACTCAGGTAACGTAGAAGATACCTATACGCTGAGCTTGGCTCAGGGTGGTACTATTCCAGGTACAGAGTTTGGGCAAGATCCAAGCTCTTATGATCTAGAGGCAACTAATGTTACCTATACTACCTATAATGCAGAAGGTATAGATATAGGCACAACTACCGTTACTGGCACAGTCTTCCAAGATACCACCATCTTCCTTCAACCTAATGAGCATGTTGAGATTTCTATCGCGGCAAAAACAACTGGAAACGTTGGTGGTAACTCCCAAAACTTAACCTTGTCGGCAACCAGTGATTTCTTTACCACTGCTGATACTAATGCAGCACCATTAATCAACATTAATAACGGGGCTGTCCTAGATAATTAGCTCAAACCCTGTTTAACCCATTGTTTTAATTGTAGTAATTGCGACTTTGGGTCACTGTGATTAAAACGCCACTCACATTCCTTTAAATAGAGGTGAAAATGCTCTTTTGGGACCCCGTTAAACTTACGTAGATGCCGTTTAGCTTGGTTCCAGAAGTTCTCTATACCGTTAATATGATTCTTGTCATTAACAAAGGTTTTAGAGTGGTTGATACGATAATGAGTAAACTCACTGACATCTAATGCGTTATAGCTTTTAAATGAGTCAGTATAAACAATGCTATCAGGCTTCACTTTTTCTCTTATGATGGGGATCAAAGTATCTGCTTTAGCATTGGGTATAATACAAGCGTAGACCTTGCCATTACGCTTTAGTAGGCCAAACACGGGCACTTTGCTACCAGCACCTCGCCCTCGCTTGCCTTTACGAGTTCCACCAAAGTATGATTCGTCTACTTCGATTTCGCCTTCAAATAGACCAGGGTCTTGGCTATTCTCGTAAATAAGTAGTCGTAGCCTATGAAAGTAATAACTGGCTGTAGTTTTATTAACACCAACTAGGCTTGCTGCTGTTCTGGCGGTAGAACCGGCAACAAATAACTCGATTAGTCTGCTTTGTTTATACCAACTTAGTTTGCTTTTTCTCATAGTGCTATCCTAAATAATTTTACTTATCTAGGACAGCCCCTTAATAACAGTAAGACTAAATTACCCGTATTCAAGATTACCAGTAAGGCTGGTAGCACTCTAAACCTGAATGATTCAAGCTCGAAGGTCACGTACACTATAACGGTGAAGAACGATGATAGCGCTGACTATGCAGTGAATGCGAACAATATTACTGTTTTCAATGGTCTACCAGAAGGCTTACGTTTAGCGGATCAACCGAACCTGAGTGTCAGTAACAATGCCACTATCGTACCAGGTAATGAAGGCAAAGGTACTAGTACTGCAAACGACAGTATCAGAGTTACTTTATTGAATTTAGCACCAGGTGAAACAGCAACCATCACCTTTGATGTGCAAAAAGATAAAGATGAACCTCTTACAAATCCTAAAGAGACGATTAACCACGCTTCTGTCACCTTAAACCTTGGTGAAAACGTAGTCATGTATGATAGTACTGACAGTACTGATACTAAGCAAAATACTGATGAGTTTTATCCAGCTGGTGATGATAGTGAGGTCACAGATGGCACCGTTAGTACAGTCACTGGTAGCGACTCTGCAGCGCCTTTAGTTGCCAATCAGCGTGCAATTAGTCTTATCACACCTACCACCAAAGAGATTCCTACCAATACCGCAGATACTACCTTAGTCACTCATTCGGCTATTATTCAAAACACTGGACAAGAGGTAGAAGGTGATGAGCCAGGCGAAGTCAAATTCACGATTGCCCTAGACGCCAATAACAAAGTTACCGTAGTGACAGGCTCAGTTGAGCTAGTATATGACGCTGATAATAATCCAGCTACACCTAACGCGACTTACACCATCTTACGGGATATTAATGGTGATAATGACCTGACCAATGCCGTACCTAAAGACGGCGCCTCACCTTGGGCTGGTATGGCTCCAGGCTCCACTGTTACGATTAACTATAAAGTAGAATCTAACGATGCGGTCTTGGGTACCACGGAAAATATCACCATAGCTATGGTCTTGGGCGGAAATGACGTACCGACCACAGGTGAGCGTCTGGTCAAAAACAAAACACAAGTGAAAGGTCTGACACTTGTCAAAAAGCAAGCATTACAAAAAACTTGTGCTGCTGGCGCTACCCTTACATTTACACAAGATGTTGTCGCCGCTGAACCTGGTGATTGTATCGTCTATAAGATTACGGCATTTAATCAATTCTCAGCGGTAGATGCACGATTTACTTTCGATGATGTGGTCATAACGGATACGACAGATCGCTTTAATAACAAAGCGCAAGTGCTCACGTCAACCACTACTCCTGCTTATACTGTCAAGCTTGACGACGTAGCTAACGCAAACGCATTACCTGCAAACAACACTTATAATGCAGCAGCTGATTCTACTGCAATTAATGGTACGGTAACTAGCTTAGCACCGCAAAAATATGCAGCATTAGTATTTGCTGTACAAATCAATCCTACTGGTGCGGATGACGGTCTTTAATACCCTGTAAGCCGTTTATTTTTATATACCGTTATCTGTGATTAAGGTTTTAGATAACGCAAAAACTGTCCTTACTTAGATTGCTCTAAAAGTAAAAAAGTAAGGACAGTCCCTATGTTTTGGATTTGATTGGATAATCACGTAATATGACACTTCACTGTATCGCTCAGTCTACTCGTCTATCGGCTAAAGTAGCCAAACTGTCTGCATTAACTGCAGCCATACTGATTATGCAATCAAATTCCGCTGCCGCAGCTACCTCTGATGTGCTCAGCATCATCGATAATATTGCTAATGCCAGCTACACTGTCAATAACCAAACGGATAACACCCTAAAGTCTGAATCAAATAGAGTACGAGTCAAAGCCTCTGCTCTATCAGAGTATGGTATCAACTTAAGCAAGTCACCACGACAAACTGTAGCGCCAGGCAACACTGCTAGCTGGGTAAATGTACTCACAAGCAATAGTTATAATATTCAGACTGTCGATCTAAGGCTAACAGTACCTGATACTTTATCGAATATAAGACTCTATCAGGACTTAAATAACAACGGCATCGTCGATGATGAAGATAATCAGATATTGCTTGATAACTTAGCTGCTCAAATTAGGCTAGGACAAGGCGAAAGTATTCAGCTAATCGTGCAGGCACTAACTGCCGCTGATGCAACTGACGGCGACCTGATCGATATTAAGCTTGGAGCAACTGTCGTCGAAGACCCGTCGGTAAAGGCAGTCACAGAGACTGATAGCTTAGTCATCGTCAAGCCAGGCATTGGTTTCAAAAACCAAGCCTTTGACAGTGATCAACCCTCATCGCAAATTGGCAAAGATGTTTATGTCGAAGCCAGTTATGCGCAAGGCAACGTTGATCCTTATAAGCAAGATCAAGTATGGATCACTATCACCTCACCGAAAACGGGTGATAGTTACTCGTTAAAGGCCATTGAAACAGGTGATAATACTGGTAAATATCGCTTAAATATACCTACGCAAAACAATGCCAATGCGATTAACGATGACATCATTCAGACTCTGCTAGGTGACAAGTTAGTAGCTACTTTAGACGCTTATATTAATATAGAGGGTAATCGCGAAAACATCACCACCAATATCAGTAGTAATACCACCATCGTTGATGTGCTGCCCAATCTCAAAATAGAAAAAGAAGCTGATGTTAGAACTGCCGAGCTTGGTGACTACGTCAACTACAGCATCAATATCAAAAACGATGGTGAAACGACTGCCTATGACGTTGATTTAAAAGATGCGCTACCACGTGGCTTTGACTATGTGCCGGGCACCATGCGTATCGATAGTACAAAAGCTGATGACTTCAAAGCAGTTGGTAAATATCAGGTACTGAGCTTAGGAAGTTTTGAGCCGAAAACAACTAAAAAAATCACCTATCGGGTATTGATTGGCTCTTCTGCACTTGGTGGCGACGGTATCAACCGTGCTATCGCCCAAGGTCGTGACTCTGAAACTGGTGACACAATTATCACTTCTAGAGAGGCGCAGTGGCCAATCGAAGTCAACCGCGGGGTGATGAATACTGATGGCATCATCATCGGTAAGGTCTATCACGACATCAACCGTGACGGTATCCAACAAAAAGAAGATGGCGAGCTTGGTGTCGCTGGCGTGCGTATCTATATGGAGGACGGTAACTTTGTCGTGACCGATCCTGAAGGTAAATACAACCTGTATGGTATCAGTGCCAAAACCCATGTCCTAAAAGTAGACCGCACCACTCTACCTAGAGATACTGAGCTTGTCATCCAAAGCAACCGTAATACTGGCGATGCCGGTAGCCGCTTCGTCGACCTCAAATACGGCGAGCTGCACCGTGCCGACTTCGCTATCGTCGGTGGTATGGCGGACAGCACCGAACGTCTGAACCAAGAGCTGATCACTCGTAGCAAAACCATCAGCGCCAAGAACGATACACTCGAAAAAGCCATCAAAAACCAGCTAGCACTAGAGCCTGACTATGACCGTGATAACAGCGACAATATCGATGCCAGTGGCTGTAAGTCCAATGATGACTTAGATCAAGGTATCGAATGTGACTCAGCGATAGTTGCAGACATGGTCGAGCCAAATGCTGATCGCGTCAACATGACGGTCAACACCATCAAGCAACCAAAAGCTGAGCTGCTAGAAGAGTTCCTCAAAGAAGTACCAAACAACGATGTGAGCTTTATTAACCTAAGCTCAGGGCAGCAGTTGGCTTCATATAAGCAGCTGGTACAAGTACAAGCGCCACTCGGCTCTCAGTTTACTTTATATGCCAATGGCAAAGCAGTATCTGAGCAGCAAATTGGTAAGACCGCCGAGCAGAAAAAACAAAACGTCACTGCCTTTGACTACTATGCGGTAGATCTCAAGCGTGGCCGTAATACCTTGCGCGGTGTAGCCACTGATATCACTGGGCAAGTCATCTCCGAGCAGAGCATAGAAGTAGTCACCCCTGATAGTCTGCAAGCCATCGATTATCGTACGCAAACACAACTGATACAAGCCGATGGTGTCAGCGAATATCAAGTCGTCATCAGTCTAAAAGACCGTGACAACCGTCCTTATATTGCTTCTACCCCGATTACCATCGATACCAATATCGGCCGTATTAACCTAAAAGACAGCAACAAAGACCAAGCGGGCACTCAGGTCACCGTCAGCGGTGGCGAGCTACTGATTCCAGTGATTGCACCAAGTGCACCAGGTAAAGGTGAGCTGGTCATCGATACGGGTAGTACCAAGCAAATTATTCCGCTGCAGTTCACTGCCAAGCTACGCCCATTGATCGCCGTCGGTATCGTTGAGGGCGCTATCTCACTCAAAGACTTCGATGGCGGTAGCATCACTGATGCTCAAGGCGCATTTGAAAAGGAGCTGCACGAGTTTTCGGGCAATGATGATTACTCAGCAACTGGTCGTGCCGCTATGTTCCTAAAAGGCAAGGTGCGCGGTGATTATCTACTAACCCTGGCCTACGATAGCGACAAAAAAGGCGAGCGCCTGTTCCGTGATATCGAGCCAGGTGAATACTATCCTGTCTATGGCGACTCATCGGCCAAAGGTTTCGATGCGCAGTCGACCAGCAAGCTCTATGTACGCTTGGATAAAGGCCGCTCGTTTGCCATGTATGGCGATTTAAAGACTGACGTGACAGACGACGAAGGCATTAAGCTTGGTCAATACAACCGCACTTTGACCGGTGTCAAAGCACAGTACGAAGACGACAACACTCGTATTACAGCCTTCGCTGCAGAGACCAGCTCATCATAGCGTGTCAACGAAACTCGTGGCCTTGGTATTTCAGGCCCTTATCCGCTCGCAGAAAACTTTGACGCGGTACTTGAAAACTCTGAGACCATCGAAGTCATCACTCGCGATGCCAACAATCCTGGACTTATCGTGCGCCGTGAGACGCTTACGCGCTTCGCTGATTATGAGATTGACCTTATCAGCCGCAGTTTATACCTGACATCGCCAATTGCTAGCCAAGATTTTGATGGCAACCCTATCTACCTGCGTGTCACTGTGGAAGTAGAC
This sequence comes from Psychrobacter sp. H8-1, assembly GCF_904846575.1. Classification (NCBI taxonomy): domain Bacteria; kingdom Pseudomonadati; phylum Pseudomonadota; class Gammaproteobacteria; order Moraxellales; family Moraxellaceae; genus Psychrobacter; species Psychrobacter sp. H8-1. Next base: position 902,422 of record NZ_CAJHBG010000001.1, on the reverse strand, counting down.
GAAGGTGGCGAGAACTATTGGGTCGGCGGTGTCGCTGCCAAGCAACAACTGACGGATAAAGTCTCTGTCGGTGGTAGCTATATCAATAGTGATGATCCACTGAACAAAGAAGAGCTTGCCAGTATCAACAGCGTCATCAAATTCAATGACAAGCTAAAACTGGTCGCTGAATATGCCAAAAGTAAAGCTGAATACATTGATAAAGATTTGGAAGTAACTGACCCAGATTTTAAAAACCCTAATTACCAACCAAGTAATCAGATTAATGCGGAGTCATTAAAAGATAACGACACTGATGGCGCTGCCCTGCGTATCGAGCTAAACTATGATGACAAAAAACGCACACGGGCAAAAGCTTACTACAACGACGCGGATAAAGGCTTCGTTACGGGCGCATCACCGCTCACCGCTGGTCGTACAGAATCTGGCGTAGAAGTCACTCATGCCCTAGAGAGCAAAAAAACTGCGTTCAAGCTGGAAGGTGTGCGTAGCAAAGACCACACCACTGAAGCCAGCATCGAAGGGGTTCAAGCCAGCGTTGAGCAGCGTTTAACTACCAACATCGTCGGTGAGATCGGTGTGCGCTATTATAAGCAAGACGCTACTGCCGCTTCACGCAATATTCAAGGTGCAACCGATGTAGTAAACACTGATATTGTAGATAAAGATGAAAATCCGATATTTAATGATAGTCTGATTAATCAGTCTGCGCTCAATGGTGTCAATAACGCAGCCGAAGACATCGAAGGTACCACTGCCCGCGCCCGCATCACTGCCCGCCTACCCAAGCTCAATAACGCACTGGTATTTGCCGAATATGAGCAAGATCTTGAGCACAGCAATCGTAACGCCACCTCTATCGGTGGTGAGACGCCAATAGGAAATCTAGGCCGTCTCTATGCTCGTCATGACCTAATCAACAGCTTATCAGGCAGTTATGGTCTTGATGATACTGATGAGCGCCAGCGTACCGTGATTGGCTTTGACGCCACCTATATGAAGGACGGCAAGGTCTATAGCGAATACCGTATGCGTGATGCCATCAGCGCTCGCGAAGCAGAAGCTGCTATCGGTCTTAAGAACAAATGGTATGTACAAAAAGGCCTAACCCTCAATACTTTGTTTGAGCGTGTGGAGTCACTCGAAGGTGAAAAAGACAGCACCGCTACTGCCGCAGGTTTCGGTGTTGAGTATCTCGCGCAAGAAAACTACAAAGCATCAGGCCGCTTAGAAAAACGCTGGGGCAATACCAGTGATACCTTATTAGGTAGTGCTGGTATCGCCTATCGCTATACTGATGACATTACTTTACTAGCAAAAGACATCTACTCACGAGTAGACTATGATGATGGTCATCGCACCATCAATCGCTTTCAGCTTGGTGCCGCCTATCGTGATTATGACAGCAATCAGCTAGACATGCTCGCCAAGCTTGAATATCGCTTGGACGATAACAATACGGGAACCGATCCGTACCAAAAAGACACCGTCATTTGGTCATGGAGTGGCAACTATCATCCAACGCGTCCGCTCACTATTTCTGGGCATTATGCGGGTAAATATACTGAATATGATGCTGATGGTATTGCCAGTGACAATACTGCACATGCCGCTTACGCTCGTGGTCTATACGACATCAGCGAGCGCTGGGATGTTGGCCTACAAGCAGGTACGTACTGGAACCGTGCAGCAGATGATATGTCATATATGCTGGGTGCTGAAGTCGGTTATAGCCCTATGACCAACCTATGGCTGTCACTTGGCTATAACTTTATGGGCTTTGAGGACGAAGACATCGCCTATGAAGATACTACCCAACAAGGCGCTTACTTTAGACTGCGCTTTAAGTTTGACGAAGATTTGTTTAAGCGTAAAGATCCTCGCAAAAACCAACGCTTAGACACTGACTCTACTTTATAATCTCTACTTTATAATTTTCAGCGTATGGCTTTTACAGTATTGGTTTTAGCGTTTGGCCCTTAGCAACTTATGATTTCAAGCAACATGGTTTTAGCAATACTACTAAGCAGGATTTATGTTCAAATTAACAGCAGTATTAAAAAAAACAAATAATCGATTACCTACTCTCTCTACAGGTACAGCGCTAGGGGCTGCATTATTGCTGTGTGCTATATCGCCATCTGTACTTGCAGCCAACCATTCTGATGACATTGTGATTAATAACACAGTTGCCAATAACACGGTTGGTAGTACTAATGATAACTCTACTATCGACAGCGCTCCCAGTTTAGCGAGTTTGGCTAACTACTGCACCGAGGATATTAGAGCGCAAACGACGCCTATAAAATATCAAAGTGCGCAACGGCAGTCGATTGATTGCATGTTCACTGAATTAAAGCGCTATCAGCAGCAAGCTCTCACGCCGCGTCAGCAGTACTTTGCTTACAAAGCACAAGCTTGGCTGAACTATGCCTATCATCAAGACAGCATAAAAAGTAAATCTGCTGCTGGCAGACATGCTGTACAGGCAAGTCATACGATTTTACAAGCACTTGTAAACGATGATGATGAACAACTCGAGATAACCTCTGACATCCCTGTCTTTTCAGCGTTGATGCGCCCTGATCTTTGGGCAACCCTCAATGCCTTAAAAGACAGTGGCGGTATAGAAACAGCACCGCGTGAAATGGCCTTTAGTGAGATTGCTTTAGTTTGGGCAGCCGCCAACCAATGTAAGCGCGGCTGGAGAGAGTCAGGCAGCCACTTTCGTATGGCAGACCGCTGGCTTGAGCAAGCTCGCGAAGCATACGTCAATGCTCATGACTCACAGACCAACGTAGCGCTAGAAAACGCAATCAACGACTATTACAAAAATTATGCCCCACTAGACCCAAGCGATGATGTCTGTCGTGGTCAAACCTTTCCTATCATGCCTGTCATGAATAAAAGCTCAGCCAACAATACTCATATCAGTCATAAGTCTGCACCAACGATTGCTCTGCCTATGCCAATCGTGACTTATCATATCGGTGACTAGCACAGTATCGCTGTCATTCCTATTAACAAAAAAGCTGGCTCATAGTATGAGCCAGCTTTTTTGTAGTGCTATTATCCAAGACTATCTATGGCTATGCGCTAAAACTTATACCATTTCCAAAAACTAGAGTAACGCGGAAAACTTGTGCAAGTACTACAACTAGTAGGCTTAGCAAGTTTGACAACGTTAATCACACTTTTTGGGTTTGGTATTACTACTTTTTACGTGGTAGGTTCTCTGGTAAGTAGCAGCGCAGGTAAGCGATGGCAGCGATGGTCGCTTCTTGCAGATACTTATCCGTGATTTCTTCATAACGGCGATACGATAAAGTGAATATCCCATTAATAATACTAAAAGTCACCATTAACATGTCTTTGACATCACCAAAATTAGGCAACTCATAACGCTGCGTCAAGCGCTCATATACCAACTCAACGATTTGCAAGTCAATATCTTCACCGAAGCTATCCCCTTCAAAATCTGGTGTATTGGTATCATAGATCAGCTTAGCTTTGGTGCTGTCATCATAAAAGATACCCACACTGCGCTCTATAATTGCCGTTAGATAGCCCTGCCACCTGTCATAGTCTTCTATTTCAACCGTTGCCAATATCTCTAATATTTCAATAGCATTCAAAAAACGCAGCGCTAAAAAGATTGCTTCAATATTAGGGAAGAAGTGATAAGCAGATGCCCGCGGAATACCTGCTTCTTCACACACATCAGCCAAGGTAATATCATTGATGGCTTTGGTTTCACTCAGCTTTTTGGCACCCATTAAGAGTTTTTGGCGGCGTGCACGGCCCTGCTGGCTAGTAAATTTGAATTTATTAGGCACCAGTTTTTTTGCCAATTCTGAATCAACTAATATGTCTTCCATTTTATCGTCAACTTTATCGTCAACATTGTCGTTTACTTGCTCACTCATTACAGACCTCTCGATGTTATACCCTAATTTTTTATGAATAGCTGTTATTCGTTGATAGTAACAGCATCAAACCAGCCTATTATTTACGGATTGTGATCAATATGACCATCTTCGTATCAGCGGTTAAGCATCATAGATACTTGTACATTATCAAGCAAAGGGCGTATATGGGCTAAATTATTAATGTATCAATTAAATAGTATGATTAGACGTTGCAAACGATTAATCATGAATCTTTATTTTCGCTCGTATAATACCATGATCAGTGGCTCTATCGATATAATCCCACTTTAAGTGGTCGTTAAAATAATCTACTCGTTCGACAGCACCAAGCGCAAACTTACTATCAGGCAAAAACTCCTCTGAGACAAACAGCTGATCGATCACTTCTGGCATGCCTTGATAAATATGAGTATAAGCCACATCCTTCATCCAGCCATAGCGCGATTGGATACGGGCAGCATCAAACAAAGCAACATCACGCATGCTTTTATCATAGTTGACTTCACCTGTCTCAGTCATCAACTGCGTGGTGACACTACCCGTCACATCGTTCATATCACCTAATAAGATGAGCGGTTCGCGAGTATGCTGCAGGCGCTTTATGATAGACATACGTATCGAGGCAGCCTCTGATGCGCGCATGCATAGACTGCGCAGTTTGGCGCGCACACGGATATTAGGATCATCCATATCCTCTAATAGATTACCGTCTTCATCGCGCAAATGATAGGCACGCTTGCTTTTTAGATGCGCGGTAATAATAGTAATTGGCTGCCCAAAGGCATTGACACGTAAGAGTAGCGGCGGACGATTGAATCGCTCATAAGGCCCGACATCAGGAACATCGATGATGGCTTCTGGTGCTATCTCTTCTAATAAGGTCGTTTCTATCTGCTCAAAACGGCTAATAATACCGACGGCAGGTGTCTTTTGTGCACCGTGACCTTGGGTATAAGGACTGGCGCTATCATTGCTTGCCAGCGGCGCGACCACATGTTTGCGCTCAAACCCTAATGACACCGCCAATGCCTCTAATGCATCGGTATCCCATACCTCTTGCACCGCGATGATATCGGCATGAGCCTTGGCAAGTAAATCCGTAAGCCCCTTTAGCTTGCGCTGATAAGTCTTCTGATCATAAGCTGGGGCGTTTTCGTAATAAATTCTGCTAGGGTTGGCTAAGTTAAGTAAGTTTGCAGTAGCAATATAGAACTGCTTTTTACCTTCGGCAATGGCGTACTGACTCATAATATCCCTATTCTTTTTATTTTTAACATCAAATTAAATCTATTCACAATAAAAAAGCCTCTAGAGTTTGCCCTAGAAGCTTTAACATAGCACAAATTGCCATGGCTTTGGCTATCAGTGATTAGCTGACACGGTTCCAAGCATCACGAGATGCGTCGCGAGCTTCTTCCCATGCCAGACGTGAATCACCTTTTACCTCTTCCCACGAACGCTTTAGGTCTGCTTCGTGATCATCAAAACGGGCGTCTACTGGATAGCGAGCACGGTTAGCATAGCCAACTGCATAGGCTGGATGCAGGTCACGATCAAACTCATAGCCATCTTTGAAGTAGCTGGCATTGGCATGTTCTGCACGCCAATAAGCTTCCTCACGTGTTGGATCAATGGCTTCTGCAGCTGCATGACCTGCGCCGCCACCGACGATGGCACCGATAGCACCACCGATTAAAGTACCCAGTGGCCCTGCCATGGTACCAATGGCTGCGCCCGCTGCTGCACCACCGACACCGCCAACCCCCGTCCCTACTGGATGCGATCCTGGCTCTCCAGTAATGATATCAGCATTCAAATCTTTCTTTGACTCTTTCGACATGTGTTTTACTTCATTGCGATCGATATCGTCATAGTTACTCATATTGTTATCCTTATATTATTGGTTATAGGTTTGCCATTAATTAATAATGTCTAGAACCAGTGATGATTGCTAATCATACTTTGGTCTACCACGAATAAATTATATGAGTCACAAGCACCTAGCTGATACGCCCGTTATGTAAACTGTGTCCACCTCGCGATGAGCTTAAGTTACAGCGTGTATGTTTATAACAGAGATACTTGACTAGGTTACTGACCATGTAAACGTCAGCCGAACCCTGACGTTTTTATGTTGCGTACCTTGTTAGTTAAATCACCGTTGGTTAAGTCGCCGTTTGTTGAGTCACCGCTAGTCAAATCACAGCTTGAAGCAACGATGGCGATGTTTGCCTTTTAATAATATAAGCACTTTATATGAGTGCTTTGCAGCTTGAACTAATAACTTGCTCAGATATCTATCAACGCTCTGCTAACCGCAGCCTGCCATTTATCAAGGTGCTGTGCACGTCTCTCAGCTGACATACTAGGCTCAAAGACACGGTCGACTTGCCACGATGCCTTCATCGTACTCTCGTCATATAAACCGCTTTTTAGACCAGCGAGAAGCGCAGCACCCTTAGCAGTGATTTCAGTATCTTGCGGGCGCAGTACCGGCACGCCAAGCAAGTCTGCTTGAAATTGCATGAGCAGGTCATTATTGGCAGCGCCGCCATCGACTCGTAGCTCGGTGAGTGGATGCGGACTGTCTTTTTGCATGGCGATAAGCACGTCATAGGTTTGATAGGCAATCGCTTCAAGCGCAGCGCGAGCGATATGCGCTTTGGTGGTGCCGCGGCTCATACCGCCAATGCTGGCATGAATATCAGAGCGCCAATAGGGAGCGCCTAGACCAGTAAAGGCAGGGAGCAACACTACATCCTCACTACTCTCTACTTGCCGTGCGAGATCTTCCACCTCACAGCTTTGTTTGATCATGCCCAGATTGTCACGTAACCACTGTACGATGGCACCTGCCATAAACACGCTACCTTCGAGGGCATAATTGACTTCGCGACCAAAAAACGTACTAGGAGCCTGTATAATGCGTTTACCAGATTGCACAATGTCACTGATAGACAGCTCATCCACACGGCTCATTGATGCTCGGCGCTGCCAAGCGATGGTGGTGAGTAATTGATGCTCACTAAGCTTTGGGGTTTGACCAATATTCATCAGCATAAAACAGCCAGTGCCATAAGTGTTTTTGGCCATACCAGGATCCAGACAGCCTTGACCAAAGAGCGCTGCTTGCTGATCGCCCAATACCGCATGGATAGGAATTTGTTTGGCAAACAGTCCTCTTTTGGTTTTGCCAAAATCGCCATCTGATGGCAGTACTTTGGGTAATATTGCCAGCGGAATATCAAAGCGTGCACACAGCTCCTCCGACCACGCCAGCTTATGAATATCATATAACAGGGTACGCGAGGCATTGGTCACATCGATGACATGCTCACCGCCAGTTAACTGATAAATCAACCAACTATCGATAGTCCCTACTGCTATCTGTCCACCTTGGCTACTATTGGCGCGCGCTTTAATCTTGGGATAATGCTCAAGCAGCCAAGCAATCTTACTGGCACTAAAATAAGGGTCCAAGCGTAAGCCCGTAATCTGCTGCACGTGTTTGGACATATCACCAGTAGCCTCATTGGCCATATCTTGACAGTAGCTTGCTGTGCGCCGGTCTTGCCAAATAATGGCAGGTGCCAGCGGTGCGCCTGTTTGCTTATCCCACATAACGATAGATTCGCGCTGATTGGTGATCGCGATGCTGGTGACGTCAGTGGCGAGTAGTCCTGCTTGGTTGATGACATCGTGAGCACAGCTGATTTGAGTTTGCCAAATTTGGCGCGCATCTTGTTCCACGTAACCAGCTTTTGGGGTTTTGAGCGTGGTAGGCTGCTGAGCAATTTCAATAGGCCGCGCCTGATCGTCGTACAAAATCGCCCGACTCGATGTCGTTCCTTGATCCAACGCCAATATATATCCCGCCATTACTCACCTCTCAATGTGCTATATTATTTACCAAACTTGCTCAGCATGTTTATGATTTTTTATAATCGCCTATTATAATGCGATGTTTTAGCCTAAAGCATACACCATCACTCTATGACATTTAGCATATTGTATGACACTTGTCTCTTTATAACTTTGAATATCTCACTATTTAAATACCTGCATCTCTATCATTACCTTGTTATAAAAGCCATATACTTACTAGCTTATCCTCATCTTTTATCATAAATAATGCTATCCTTTGGATTAAAAATAGTGTTTTAGTTTGAAAGAAATTAGTATTCAATGAATAACAAGCCAATAATGAGCATTGACCAGTCATGATTGCAGCACTACAGTGTACGCTTTATTGTTATCAGCAAGTTATGTAGATAGCGGCTGCTTTTATGATTTGCTTTATTATTAGAGTCTATTACTCTATTGGCTTTTACTTTTTGATAATAAACCAATGTTTTTAATGCCAAAACCTCAACAGTATTGACCACGAAAACACTATATATTCAAATACCTTGCACGATAATATTTTGCTTCCTGATTAACGGTATAAGTCTCTTATGAAATTTGCTATCTCGTCTCTGTTTAGTGCTATTGCGACTCTCATGTTGATAGGAGTCTCAAGTCATACGGTCGCAGCAAGTACTCATATTAACACTGACTCTGACAGCCAGCCTTTAAATACCCTCGTCGATCCAATCACCCATAAAAGCATCGCTAACAGCTATCCGATAGAGGTTTCTAGCCATTTGAGTCTTGAGCAAGCGCAAGATATCTTATTACAAGTCTCACCCAAGCTTGCTGCCAATCAAGCCGCCATTGCAGCCAGTGAATACCAAACCGATGCATTCAAAACGATAGACAGGCCCTTTGTCTTTGCAAGAATGTCAGCGAGTACTTACACCATTCAAGAAGATATTGATTTGTCATCGCTAAGAAACGAAATCATCAGTGGTGTCAATGAGGTAGGCGACAACATCGGCGATGCTCTGCCTTCTATCCCGCCACCAAATATTCCAGATTTTGATGGAGTGATCGGTGAGCGTATTCCAAACTCTCATGAGTTTAAACGCTCAGGCTCAACGTCAGGCGCAGGTCTTGGTTTTGCATGGCCAGTCTATACTGCTGGGCGCACGGCGGCGCTCACGGGTGCCTCCAATGCCCGTACCCAAGAGGCCATAGCAGATAGTGTATTAGATAAAAACGAGCTATATAACACCTTGATTGAGCGTTATTTTAAGGCGCAGTTGGCCATCATTGCTGCCTACCTACGTGAAGATGCTTATGATACGCTGCAACAGACTGACCATATGGCACAGCGATTATTCGAAGAAGGTTTTATCTCACGTGTCGATCGCCTAGAAGCCCAGTCGGCACTTGCCGATGCTAAGAGCAAATCTATAAAAGCCAACAATGATGCCCGTCTGGCGATGATTGCCTTACAGCGTTTGCTACGCACTGATTATCGTATTAAGCCTACCACGCCATTATTTGTTTCCAGTCGCCCCTTGCCAGATATAGAGTACTTCCAAAACTTAGCACTCAATCATCACCCTGGCCTAAAAAAAGTAGCAGCGAAGCGGGCACAAGCTGAGCAGTTGCATGCGCTATCAGATACTGGCTACAAGCCTACTGTTATGCTTTATGGCTATGGGCAAGCTGAAAAAGACCCCAGCTGGATCGCTGGTATCTCTGCCAGTTGGAAGCTCTGGGGCGGTTTGGATAAATCCGCATCCTTGGCATCGAGCACTGCTAAAATTCGCCAAGCCGATCTTTCGGAGATTGAGGTCAGTGATAATCTGCTACTACTGGTCGAAAAGAACTGGAACGATGTCAATAATGCTCAGTCGCGCTATCAAGCACTACAAAGCAACGTGGATCTGGCGACTGAAGTATTACGCTTACGTCGTCTTGGACTACAAGAGGGCGTGAATACGGCCATTGAAGTGGTGCAAGCGCAAACGCAAGCACTCAAAGCTCGTACCGAGCAAGCGCAAGCGGCCAATGATTATGTACAAGCACTCGCCGCATTGATGCAAAGTGCTGGCACACCGCTCGCCTTTAATGCGTATCTCAAGGCTGCTGATATTCGCCTGCCGACTTTGTATACCGAGTAGTAGGGTCTGTTGACCATAATAAAGATAATATTAATAACGATACCTGATTCTCAACTTAGTATGATTGTACTAACATCACCACCACTAACCATACTGTAAAAATTGCCTTATGAAAAATACTTCCAAAATGAAAAGCTGGCTGCAGCCCTTGCTACAGGCATGGCGTATAGCGAACAACTCTAATGTTTGGGCACATTGCGCGAGCGTAGGTTTTTTTGGTTTTTTATCTATTTTTCCAGTAATGGCGGTGTTTGTACTGCTTTATGGTCTCGCTTTTTCACCCGCTGAAATGCAAGAACAGATCTCACTTTTGCGTCAGTTTATACCTGATTCTGTATACGACGTCCTTAATTCACGCTTGAGCGAACTGGTCTCTAATACCAAGACAACTCTGACATTTAGTCTTGTTGCATCGACGTTATTAGCGCTTTATGCTGGCTCTAAGGGTATCAAGTCTTTAATTGTTCTGGTCAATCTTGCCTTTCATATCACTCAAGAGCGTAACTTTATACAAGGTACGATTCGAGCGCTTAGTCTAACCTTTGCAGCGGTAGTGGTGTTGATCATAGCGATCTCCTCTATCGCTATCATTCCTTTGGGGGCAGCCTACTTTCCTTTCCCTCAAATAGCCAAAACCATTGCGCTGTGGAGCAGATGGCCGATATTGGCTGGCATCATATTCTTAAGCTTCTTAAGCCTTTATCGTTTTGCGCCAAACCGTGACGCCAAACCGCTAAAAAAACTGGTGCCAGGAGCAACGCTCGCGACCGTTCTCTGGATTCTATTGTCTGTGCTGTTTTCAATTTATGTGCAAAACTTCAATAACTATAGCGCTGAATTTGGGGCGCTTTCAGCTGCCGTAGTCATTATGCTATGGCTTTATTATTCAGCTTTCATCGTCGCCTTTGGTGCTATTTTTAATTTTGAAGCCATAGAAAGGTCTAAACCTCATGCTATTCGAGTGTACTAAGGCGTGTTAAAACGCCTTTAGGGTAGTCATTTCGATAATTACTGATTGCTATCACTGCTAGAAATCTAATTTGCAGCCTTTGGTTTTGCTGCCTTTGCAATAAGCCCTCCACTCTCAACTTTACTGCTTTAGGAATCTCACTGTCATGACTGAATTTCCAAATGAATCAGACGACTCGCGCAAATCAACTGATTCAACCGAGTACACTGATGAGTCAAAGCTGTCTCATGATGATCAGCCGTCAGTCGATTCTGTAGAAGACAGACCTAATGCAGAGCAAGGACAGGCAACGCCTACTTATCGTCGTGATAATCCTAAATCTGATAAATCAGCCATGCTAAAAAAGGCAGTTCTTGCTGCCTTGGTCATTGCGGTACTTGGTGTCATCGCTTATGGGCTTTTCAAAAGTAATCAGCATAGCCAGCCAGAAACGATTAGCTTGCAGGGACAGATGCAAATGCAGCAAACATCTATCGCAGCAAAAGTGCCTGGACGTATTGCGCAAATCATGGTCACCGAAGGCGACAAAGTAACCACAGGTCAACAGCTCATCGAAATGGACTCGCCTGAAATCAATGCTAAGATTAATCAGGCTCGTGCTGGTAAGCAAATGGCGCAAAGCCAACTGGATAAAGCGGAAAGCGGTGCACGCCCGCAGGAGATTGCGCAAGCAAAAGCGGCATGGCAAGCCAACAAAGCCGCCTCGGACTTGGCCGCCAATACTTATGAGCGTGTCAATCGCCTGTATCAAGAAGGTCTCATGGCTCGACAAAAGCGCGATGAAGCTTATGCTCAATACTTGGCCACGCAAGATCAGACCGAAGCGGCACGCCTGCAGTATGATCTGGCGACGGAAGGCGCGCGTAGTGAAGATAAAGCAGCCGCAAGCGCTCAAGTGGCGCAAGTCGATGCTCAGCTTGAAGAGGCTTTGGTTGCAAAAGAAGAAGCCAATTTAAAAAGTCCGATTGCAGGTATTGTAGACGACGTGATTGTTAGCGCAGGTGAAGTCATCGGTCAAGGTGTACCAATACTGACTTTAGTCAATCCAGACGATCAATGGGTCGTGCTAAACGTCACCGAAAACCACTTAAATCAATTTGCTATTGGTCAACGGTTTACGGGCACGATTCCAGCGCTGTCCTCTACGGATAAGCCTTTTACTAAAGAGTTTACCGTCTACGCCACCTCAACTCTGTCTGACTTTGCCACATGGCGACCGACCAATAATGATGACGGCTTTGATGTACGCACCTTTGAGATCAAGGCGAGACCCTCAAACCCAGACAGTCGTATTCGCTCTGGAATGAGTGTCATTGTAAAGATTGATCCAACCGCTGCTATTCAGGCTCAAGAGTAAACCATGCACTTGCTAAAAGCGTTTTTACGCAGTGCTGCCTATGAGCGGCGGTTCTTAGCCAAAAACCAGTGGGATTTGGCAATGGTACTGTGGATACCATTAGCAACTGTATTGCTGGTTTGGTGGATATTTTCGCAGACTCAAATCAATGACTTGCCTATCGGGGTCGTTGATCAAGATAATGGTCCTATCGCCAATACTCTGGTGCGCTATCTAGAAGCCAGTCCTGAGCTAACCGTCTATCAACATTACCACTCGCCAGCCGACGTCGAAGCAGCTATCTTGCAACGTGATGTTTATGCGGTCGTCATCATACCTGAGGACTTTTCACGCAATATCTCATCTAGTAAATCTGCGCCTGTCGTTTTGCAAGTGAACGCTCAGTATGGTACTCATTCAGGTATTATTCAGACCAGTGTACAAGCGGTCGTCGGTACATTATCAGCAGGCGTTGAGATACAACGTCTGGTCAAGCAAGGGATGGCGCCTTCGCAGGCAGCAATCAACTACTCTCCTATCGCCATTCAGCGCACCAGCCTATTCAACGCCATCAATAATTATCAGCAGTTTTTGGCATCGACGGTGATTCCTGCATTATTACATATCTTGGCAATGGTGATTGGTGCAACGACAATTGGCCGAGAGCTGCGCGATAAGCAACTTGGACGTTGGTCTCGCTTTATCCATATAGGCACGCCTGATTTAACGTTGGATAATTATAATGGTCAATATAAAAACAATAATGTAGAGCACACGAATAGCATAAGAAAAGCGAGCTTATCCGTATTATTCGTAGGCTTATTAGGCAAGTACTTTTGGCCCATACTGGCTTATAGCGTCTGGTCAGCATTGGCATTATGGCTTGCCACACCGCAACAAAGCGTGGACACAGTATCGTTGTTCATCACTTATATGAGTCTGGTATTGCTGATGACTCTCTCATTTTGGCTTGGTGCTGTCTTTACGCTAGGCTCATTTTCATTACGTATGGGGTTATCTGCTACCGGATTCATCTCCGTCCCTTCTTATGCCTTTGCAGGCGTGACTTATCCTTATATCGCCATTACCGACAGTGCTAAATATTGGGCGGACGCCCTACCCTTAACGCATTATCTGCAGCTGCACATTGCCCAGCTACAGATGCAAGCACCGGTTGCGGTATCATTGCCCATTGTTTATGGCTTGCTTTTGGCAACCATCATTGCGCTGATATTGATGGTTGTATTGACCAAACGCGCTTTAGCGCATCCTGAGCGCTGGGGAGCCCGCTAATGTCGAATTTACCTAAAGCCAAGGCTGTAAAAACACCAACCTCCTTAAAGAAACCACCAGTGCCACAGTCGTTTTGGGCAAACTTTATCCAAACGCTCAAAGATGTGTTTACCGATAAAGGCGTGCTCTTAATGTTGATTATAGCGCCTATTATTTATGGTTTTTTTTATCCATGGCCCTATTCATCTGAGGTAGTCAATCATGTGCCAGTCGGCATTGTTGATTATGATAACAGCGACTTGTCACGTACCATTGTTCGATATAGCAGCGCTAGTCCACAGCTAAACACCAAACGCTTCCTTAATGAGCAAGCAGCCAAAGAAGCCATTTGGTCAGATCAAATTGCAGGCTACATGATCATCCCAAGCGGACTTGAGCAGCAAGTGCTATCAGGAAAGGCCGCCAGCGTCAGTGTGCTCGGTAATGGTGGTTATTTTTTATTAAATAAAAACGTGCAGATGGGGTTTTTACAGGCAGTTAGTACAGTATCAGCAGGGGTTGAGGTCAAGAAAAACGTGGCTCAAGGGGCTTATGCGCCTACTGCTGCGCAAAACACTCAAGCCGTACCATTGCAGATTATGCCTTTGTATAACCAAACTGAGGGTTATGGTGCCTATGTAGTACCAGCGGTATCTATTATTATTTTGCAACAGACTCTGTTAATAGCGACTGCCATGCTGATTAGTACTTGGTACGAGCAGCGTCGTCATAGTACCAGTATTCGCGGCTGGCTTGGACGGATTGCCGCCATGAGTGTACTCAGCTTCGCAGTTGGCTGCTTTTATTATGGCTGGACCTTTGAGCTGCATCATTATCCACGTGGACAAAACATGCTTGGGAGTTTGCTATTTCTGATGATTTTTTGTCCGACAGTAGCGACGCTTGGTTGCGTGTTTGGCTTATGGTTTCGACTGCGCGAACGCAGTATGCAGATATTGATTTTTAGCTCACTGCCGATGTTTTTTATGAGTGGTTACCCTTGGCCGGCAAACCAATTACCAGAAGCACTGCAAGTTTTGCGCTGGTTGATACCAACAACCCCTGCGATCAACACTTCAGTCCAGCTTAATCAAATGGGCGCTAGTCTCTCGCAAGTCGCTACAGGATTCTATGCTTTAATTGGTTTATGGCTGTTTTACTTTGCCTCACTGTTATTTATGCGTCGGCGCACAGATTCCAAACAGCCTGCTTTACAAAAAAGCTTTCTTTGATTTAGAAAGCACTTGTTTGCAAGATACTGACTTCAAAATCAAGTCAAAAAAAGCGCCTGTTAGATATCTAACAGGCGCTTTGCTTATAACAAATTAAAATCTAGAACACTCGGTTGAGACCGTTTAGTGCCGCTACCCGATAGGCTTCTGCCATGGTCGGATAGTTAAAGGTCGTATTGACAAAATACTCAAGCGTGTTGTTGCTCTTGCACTTCATCACTGCTTGGCCAATGTGGATAATCTCAGAAGCATGGTTGCCATAGCAATGGATACCTAATATCTCAAGCGTCTCACGATGGAACAATATCTTTAGTACGCCAGAACGCTCACCAATGATCTGCGCCCTTGCCAAGTGTTTAAAGAAAGCTTGACCTACTTCATAAGGGACTTTTTCATCTGTCAGCTCTTGCTCAGTTTTACCGATACTCGAGATTTCAGGAATGGTATAGATACCAGTAGGTACGCTAGATACTGGTTCGGCATCGCTATCACCAACCATAAAGGCGGCTGCACAGCGTCCTTGGTCATAAGCCGCAGAAGCTAGAGATGGCCAGCCAATCACGTCACCAGCTGCGTAGATATTGTCTACGTCTGTGCGATAATTGTCGTCAACCTTAAGCTGACCACGGCTATTGGCCTTAAGACCGAGGGCTTCTACATTGAGGCCTTCCGTATTACCTGAGCGTCCATTCGACCAAAGAATGGCATCAGACTTGATGCGCTTACCACTTTTTAGATGCAGAACCACATAGTCGTCATGGGTCTCCAGATAGTCAATCTCTTCGTTGCTACGGATAAGCACACCAAACTGTCTAAAGTCATGGGCAATGGCATCACTAATCTCGCTATCCAAATAGCTCAGCAGCTGGTTTTGGTTGTTAATCAAATCGACTTTATAGCCAAGACCAGTAAAGATAGAGGCATATTCACAACCAATCACCCCAGCACCATAAATGATGATTTTTTTAACCACATAATCCATTTGCAAGATTTTGTCAGAGTCAAAAACGCGTGGATGATTAAAGTCTAAAATATCAGGACGGTAAGGACGACTACCGACCGTGATAATGGCTTTGTTAAAGGTGACAGTTTCAAAGACGTTTTCATCAGTTTCGACACGTAAGGTATTCTTATCTACAAAACTTGCCCAACCTTGGATAACTTCAATACGGTTACGCTCATAAAAGCGCGTATGGGTACTGACTTGGCTACGTATCACCCGACGCGCATTGGCGAGCACCTTATTTAGGGGTACTTGCTCATACTCAAGGGCTTTGGTAAACATGGGATCGCGGCGAAAGTTGATCAGGTTAAAGACCGATTGGCGCAATGCTTTACTCGGAATCGTACCAACGTGCGTAGAGTTACCGCCGACCTCATCACGCGGATCAATCACCGCTACCTTTTTACCAGATTTGGCCAGCTTCATCGCTGCCGCTTCGCCAGCAGGTCCTGCACCCAGAACAACGGCATCATACTCAAAATTATGCTTATCGCTTTTTATACGTTGCGAGTCTTTGGTAAAGCCTGACTTGATATCGATACGCTTATCATCCAGTGGATTGATCAAATCTGGATGGTGCATGACATCATCTGTAACTTGCTCATGCGTTTGCTCGATTTGTTCTTGCTTATCTTGAGCGACTGTCTGCTCAGGTGTAGTCACCGGCGCACTGCCGCTATCTTTATTTGATACTTCTGTATCAATGTCCTTACCAGTATCATTGGTAGCATCATCTTTACGTTTGCTTCCCATGCTGTCCTCTTTTATATATGGATGTATTTATTGGTTCGTCATTAATTTGATTTTGAATGACCTATCGTCAAGTATTTACTCACGATATTAAGGGGTGCCTACCATACGTTGAGACAAGATATTTTGCAATGTCCAATGCCCAGTCAAGCTTTTTTGAGTCTCATCAATTTGCGGACGTACGCTGATTACGTATTCAGTCCCAAGGGTTGGCGCAAAGTCATCAATCCAATCATAAGGGATTTGGAATACTGAGCCATCTTTATGAGACTTGGCCAATAAGCACTGCATCGGCAGTGCTGAGGCACAAGCGACACGCTGTGGCATGATGGTCAAGGTTTGCGCTTCGCCTAATACGATAGTCGGCACATAACGCGGCTCAGGGACCGGCTGACGTGAAAAAGGCGAGGTTTGACAGGCGCTAAGCAAAGTAACACTGCATAGCAGTCCCATTAGTAATAAAGGTGATTTGGTCGCTTTGTGGGGTAAACTCATCATATGCTATATATATATAGTAGTAAATATTTGGTAGTGATTAACGTGCAATGACACATTATAAAATCAGCAAGCATTACCTTCTATTAGCCGATTTATAAGTAGCCATTACATAACTTCAGAATATGGCTTCAGAGGTTTTAACCAATTCGGCGTTTAAGACCTGTCATCTGCAAAATACGCGTAGCAATTTCTTCAACCGACATCTCGGACACATCAAGGCTTGGAATTCCATGTGTGATATAAATCCCTTGGATTGCACGCTGTTCTTGTTGAACCTGCTGATAGCTTGAGTAACGGCTGCCCGCACGACGCTCCTGTCGTATTTTTACCAAACGATCTGTATCAATGACTAACCCAAATAATTTATCTTTGTGCTCACGTAGCGCTTTTGGCAGCTGATTGTCGTACAAATCATCTTCAGTGAGTGGGTAGTTAGCAGCACGAATCCCAAACTGTAGAGCCAGATACAGCGACGTCGGCGTTTTACCCGAGCGTGACACCCCTACCAAGATGATATCTGCCATATTATAATGGCGAGTACGAGCCCCGTCATCATTATCTAATGCAAAATGCACCGCATCGATACGCTCTTTATAAGTCTCAGAATCGACATGGTCGTGGGCATGACCTGAGTGCGCATCTGGCTCAACGCCTGTCTCTTCAGCGATACGTCCAATCAAGCCTTCATACATATCTAAGTTACAGCTGTGGGCAGAGTTAATCCTCTCGCGTATCTCAGGACTGACAATGGTATCAAATACCAATGGCAACAACCCATCACGTTGATAGGCCATATTAATCTGCTGAACAGCATCTTCTGCACGCTCCAAGCTATCAACATAGGGCAATACTCGAGTCTCAAAAGGCACCGAGGCAAATTGACTTAATATAGAACGGCCCAGAGTTTCAGCGGTAATGGCCGTCCCATCAGAGATAAAAAAGGCACTTCTGATAGTTTGTGAGTTATCCAAACTCAATGCATGGCGGTTTTGAATAGTGGCTTTGTCTTGTTCAGGTTGGATATTAGAGTACATAGCTTAAAAACCTCAATAGTCACATGCTGTAATCAACACCTTTAGGACGTGTCGACATTTTATGCTCTCCATTATACTCATAATAGACGTTTAATAGGAATCAATGTTCGTACAATCTCCTAACCACGCTGCCAGCTAGTCATCCTATTTTTACGACATAAACCATACTGTTAAATCAGACGTGATTTATATAAAAGCCAAATTTTAGAGATACTTTGCAACTACTTGACACACTTAACATTACCTCTTAATAAGACAATAACGACTTCATTCATTACCAAATTATCTCAAAACCCTACAATTTGTATTTTTTTAACAATTTTTTTGGTTCAGCTATCGAAATTGTCTGAATATAGCGGTATAATTTACCCCGTTATAATCCTTACTAAATAACCTTATTTTTTGGAGTTATCATGGCAGCGCAATCTTCAGCACTTGTGATCAACCTTGATCAGCTAGGAAAAAACGATATTGACATGGTCGGCGGCAAGAACGCCTCACTTGGTGAGATGATCAGTCACCTATCTGATTTGGGCGTTAGTGTACCAGGCGGCTTTGCTACTACCTCAAATGCATTCAATCGCTTTTTGACAGAAACAGGCTTACTTGACAAGATTAATAGCGAACTTAAAGAGTTAGATGTTGATGATGTCAATAAACTAACAGCGACAGGCAAAAAAATCCGTAACTGGATTGTTGAGCAAGAGTTGCCAAAAGACCTTGAGCAAGAAGTACGTAAGTCTTTTGAAGCCATGAGCGATGGTAAAGATATTGCTGTTGCCGTACGTTCTTCTGCCACTGCTGAAGATTTACCAGATGCCTCATTTGCTGGTCAGCAAGAGACTTATCTAAACATTCGCGGTATTGATAACGTCCTGATTGCCATTAAAGAAGTCTTTGCTTCACTATATAACGACCGTGCTATCTCTTACCGTGTGCATAAAGGCTTTGAGCACGAAGGTGTTGCTTTATCTGCCGCTGTACAGCGCATGGTACGCTCAGAAACAGGCGCAGCGGGCGTTATGTTCACCTTAGATACCGAAAGTGGCTTCGATCAAGTGGTCTTTATCACCTCAAGCTACGGCCTAGGTGAAATGGTCGTTCAAGGCGCGGTCAACCCAGACGAGTTCTACGTGTCAAAGCAGCTACTTGCTAATGGCAAACCTGCCATTATTCGTCGCAACTTGGGTAGTAAGCACAAAAAGATGGTCTATGGCGATGAAGGCAGCACCAAAAAATCTGTCAAAGTCGTTGATGTTGAAAAACAAGAGCGTATGCAGTTCTCGCTCTCGACTGAAGAGCTGAACTCTCTTGCCAAACAAGCCATGACCATCGAAAAACACTATGGTCAGGCGATGGATATCGAATGGGCAAAAGATGGCGATACCAATGAAATCTTTATCGTTCAAGCCCGTCCTGAAACCGTGAAGAGCCGCCAAGACAGCAATGTCATGGAGCGTTATGTCATCAACACGACTGGCGCTAAAGTGTTGTGTGAAGGTCGCTCAATCGGCCAGCGTATTGGCGCAGGCAAAGTACGTATCGTTAGTAATCTAAACGAGATGGACAAAGTACAAGAAGGCGACATATTGGTTTCAGACATGACAGACCCTGATTGGGAACCCGTCATGAAGCGTGCTTCTGCCATCATTACCAACCGTGGTGGTCGTACCTGTCACGCTGCGATTATCGCGCGTGAGCTTGGTGTACCAGCCATCGTTGGTTGTGGTAATGCCACCGAACTATTGGTTGATGGTCAAGACGTCACTGCTTCTTGTGCCGAAGGTGATACTGGCTTTATTTATGAAGGTCAGATTGATTTTGACATCCAAACCAACTCTATCGAGACCATGCCAGAGCTGGCGTTCAAAGTCATGATGAACGTTGGTAACCCAGATCGCGCTTTTTCATTCACTCAAATGCCAAACGAAGGTATCGGTCTTGCGCGTCTTGAGTTCATCATCAACCGTATGATTGGCGTGCATCCAAAAGCCTTGCTAAATATGAACAGCTTGCCACGTGAGATATCACAAGCAATCCAAGAGCGTATCGCAGGTTATGCCTCACCAGTTGATTTTTATGTCGATAAATTGGTTGAAGGTATCTCAACGCTTGCCGTTGCCTTTATGGATCAGCCAGTCATCGTTCGTATGTCAGATTTCAAATCGAACGAATACGCCAACCTACTTGGTGGTAAACTGTATGAGCCATCAGAAGAAAACCCGATGCTGGGATTCCGTGGTGCTAGCCGCTATGTTTCTGATAATTTCCGTGACTGCTTCGAGCTTGAGTGTAAAGCGCTAAAGCGTGTACGTGATGAAATGGGCTTGACCAACGTTGAGATTATGATTCCATTTGTTCGTACTGTTGGCGAAGCCAAACAGGTCATCGAGTTACTGGAGAAAAATGGTCTAAAGCGCGGTGAGAATGGCCTACGCGTCATCATGATGTGTGAGCTACCAACCAACGCCTTATTGGCAGACGAGTTCCTAGAGCACTTCGATGGTTTCTCAATTGGTTCAAACGACTTAACACAGCTAACACTTGGTCTTGACCGTGACTCAGGTATCGTCTCTCATCTGTTCGATGAGCGTGATCCAGCAGTCAAGAAGTTGCTATCTATGGCAATCGACGCTTGCCGTAAGCAAAACAAATATGTTGGCATCTGTGGTCAAGGTCCATCAGACCATCCAGATCTTGCTTACTGGCTCATGGAACAAGGTATCAACTCAGTGTCACTGAACCCTGACTCAGTACTAGATACTTGGTTCTTCCTAGCTGGTGAAGAAGTAAAGTAAGCCCTAACGTTAAGTCACAGCAGCAATTCACACAGTCGTTAACAATATAACCATTAGGGTCTATTTAAAAATGTGGTGGTGTGTCAAAAAGTATGCTGATTAAAACTTGAACAGTTTTTGAAGCCTTGAAAGCCCTATAGAATCAGAGAACTTAGCATAGATTTTTTATTGGCTTCTATCGCCAGCATACTTTTTAGAACACCACCAAAAATGTTAAATAGACCCTAATATTATAGAGTATAGATAACGATTTAAGATATGACTAACTATGCAGGCAATTATGCAGATTTTTCTTGCTCGAAATAACGTACAAGCTGGCCCCTACACCTTGGATCAGCTTAATATTATGCTGACATCTGGTGAAGTAGTACTAGATGATTTAGTGTGGCATGAAGGCCTAGATCAGTGGCAGCGTCTTGGTGATGTGACAGGTAATCAGTTTACCTATCGCCCAACGGTTGCTACGCCTAGTGACTCTATCATCAATAATGTGACTGTGTTCCCTGAGGACTCAAACAAAAGCGCTTCAGCAGGTGACAAAAAAGTTTCTATTGATAGGCTCTATGGCAAGCCTGAACGCCCAAAAACCGATGCAAAAAATGCCAAAGCTGATATGACAACCAACCGTCATCACACTCCGCATAATAATGTATCACTCAATAAGCCAAGCACAAGTAAACTTGCTTCAAGCACAGATAAAGTGATTGGTAATGTGGTACTTGCCCCTATTATGTCGCGAGTATTAGCAACCGCCATCAATGCTCTGCTTTATTTATTAGCGATTTTTCCGCTGGTATTGGCATTGACAAAGATGGATATCGATTACACTAAGTTTCAAGACATCCAGAATATGGACGCCGCTTATCAGTATTCAATGACGCTCATGGAAAGCCTACCCAGCTCTACCTTGATGATGTCGCAAGTGATGGTATTTGGTCTATTTGCTTTACAATTGGTGTTTATTACCCTACGCGGGCAGTCACTGGGCAAACTCATTACAGGTATTCGAGTGGTCGATCAAACCACGCACCGTCTACCTTCTTTTACCAAGCTTATCGGTATGCGCACCCTCCTGCTATTTATTATCTATAACTTGCTGTTCTCATTTACCAGCTTTTTAGGCTTTGTAGTCATTGCAGTACATTATTATATGGCATCAAAAAGCCCTGAAAACATCGGCTGGCATGATAAGTTAGCCAAAACTTTGGTGGTAAAAGCGGATAGCAGTCAGTTGATAAAACAGCCAAAAATAAAGTAGCTTATTGATGGTTTACAACCTTATTTAAAACGAGAATAATCAAAAAAGCAGCGCTCAGTCGTTGCTTTTTTATTGCTAACAACTACTACATACTATTTTATCCTTTTATTTATTCTTGATTAGGTTTTATTATCCTTTGTGTTAGCACAGGGTTACTGTTATAATACGGCGCTTTATATCCTAAGCTTATCTTCAACTTTTCATTAATGATTTGTTTGAGATGCAGCTTACCTTATAAACCTCCTTGCTATTAACATAGGGTTAATAGCTACTAATCCGTAAGGAGTCCAATATGCGACATTACGAAGTGGTGTTAATTGTACACCCAGACCAGAGCGACCAAGTGGTCGGCATGGTTGAACGCTATATCAAGTTGGTTCAAGACAACAACGGCGCCATCCATCGTCTAGAAGATTGGGGTCGTCGTCAACTGGCTTACCCAATCAACAAGATTCACAAAGCTCATTACGTTCTTTTCAATATCGAAACTGACGGTGAGACTTTGGCTGAGCTTGAAGAGTTATTCCGTTATAACGACGCGATCATTCGTAGCCTAGTTATGCGCCGTGACGAAGCAGTCACTGAAGAGTCGCAGTTAGCTAAAAATGCCGATGAAAAACGTGCACGTAAAGCTACTACTCGTCGTCCAGACAGTCGTGAAAGCGATAGTGACGACAACGACAACAGTGAAGACTAATTAAAGGAGAATACTCATGGCACGTTTTTATCGCCGTCGCAAATTCTGCCGTTTCACTGCTGAAGGCATCACTCACATCGACTATAAAGATGTTGAATTGCTAAAACAGTACATTAGTGAAAATGGCAAAATCGTACCTAGCCGCATTACTGGTACATCTACTAAATATCAGCGCCAATTAGCAACTGCTATCAAGCAAGCTCGCTTTCTTGCGCTACTTCCGTATACTGACAACCATCAGTAATTCGACGGTTAACTAGGAGTGACTCATGCAAATTATTTTGTTACAGCGTATCGTCAACCTTGGTAAACTCGGTGAAACTGTCGATGTGAAACCAGGTTACGGACGTAACTTTCTTATCCCGCAAGGCAAAGCGTTGCCTGCTACTAAAGCTAATATCGAAAAGTTCGAAGCACGTCGTGCTGAGCTTGAAGCCGAAGAAGCCAAAGAAATCGCTACCGCTCAAGAACGTGCTGATGCTTTAACTGATGTTAATGTCATCATGCGCGCCAAATCAGGTGACGAAGGCAAGCTATTCGGTTCTATCGGTACTCGTGATATCGCTGAAGCACTAACCAACTCAGGCCTAGAAGTTGACCGTTCAGAAGTTAAGCTTCCTGAAGGTACTCTACGTCAAATTGGTGAGTATAACGTTGATATCCAGCTACATCATGATGTTACTGCCAGCATCCTAGTCACCATCCTCTCTGAAGATGGCGATGACGAAGATCTAGTAGAAGATGAAGCAGAAGACGAGAACGAAGATTATTCTGAAGAGTAATCTTTAGAACGTTCGACTTTAGTTTAAAAAGAGAGTCAACATTATGCTGGCTCTCTTTTTTCATTGAAAATATGAAGCGTCTGACTCAATCTATATGCTTGTTATGCTCAACATGTTATGAAGTGTAACGGTTCGACTGTCTTAGCTTGCTAATACTCGCACTTATACTATATAATGTTTTGCTCTATTGGGGATGTTCTGGCTTCGACGCTGGTGATGAAACTCAATGATGCATGTCGAGAGTGTATGTCCTCTCGTAAATCAAACATATATTGTTATAGTCGCAAACGACGAAACTTACGCTCTAGCAGCTTAAACCCTGCTTACTGCGCTGCCGATTACCTATAGTTGGTCAGCCCAGTTGAAGCGTACGCATATAGGTTCGCCACAAGGGATTGTCTCAATCTCTTGGGTTCAAAAGTAGAGAATCGTCCAATCCATCCTGCCTGTCGGATCGGTGCGGACTAAAACCAAAGACAGAATCTAAACATGTAGATTCATGAGCGTAATGCTGGCGGACGCGGGTTCAACTCCCGCCATCTCCACCAAACACTAAAAAACCGATCACTTAAAGTGGTCGGTTTTTTTATGATTGAAGTTTAGCATGGTTAGTAAAAGTAATATAACAGTGCTTATTACGTTAGGTTCAACATTTTCTGTTGCTAATCTTTTATTTATATACAGCCCTGTGTGTAAGATCACTTCCATTAGATAGAAGCTTATAACCGCTTACAGCAACATCCTTCTTTTTTGGTGGTACAAAGAAAGTGTGACCTTCAGTTTCAATATCTTTAATAGTTACATTGCCTAGCCTTTTGCTTGAGAAGCTACCGTTCAAGACGCTATTGATTCCAAAATTAGACCCTTTATGTAAATGAGTAACCTTATCAACAACTAGCTTCAAATCACTATCTTTGTTCCAACCTAGTGCCATTGACTGATATGTTGGTGTTTTATAATAAAGCTCATCTATTAGAACCTCACCCTTGCCTTTAGCCCCGCCATGGAAAAAGCCGACACCTGTATTACTAATATTACTCAATGTAGTTATACCTTTGATATGCAATGATATTTCCACATTATCAGGGAATGCATATACATACAGGCCTCCGTAAGAATCTTCACAGGTAGGACTGTCTATAACTGAATTTACAATTCTTGCAGATGGCTTTCCTTTTGCATTTTCTGGCTCTATGTCAATGCAAGCTTTGGGCCAAGCCCCTTCAATACCATCACTATCACCCACTTTCTGAATTCTAGGCTCAACAATATGAACATTTTCGCCTGATGTAAAAGAGATTCCATTACGTCTAGCACCGTTCACAAGCGGCTGCAATATAGTGATATTGGTTGGTACATTATTACTCTCTGTTCCCCATGCTTTGCCTACATAGATACCATCTCCCCAAACATTTTCTATAACTGGTTTTTCAATATAACCGTTTGAGCTTTCATAAATGGTTAAACCATACCCCCACTCTCCTTTTTTCGCTCTACTTGAGAGTCTATCCCCAATAAGATGAGGGTTATAAACTTTATAGTTATCCACACCTCTAGCTATTAATATACTATAAAGGCCTTTATTTTCAGATATTAACTTCAATTTAGCTTGTGGATTAAATCTTAAATCACTATTATCTTTTATGATTAATCCTACGTTTTCTGTACCATTTAGGCTTCTATTTGCTTTTATATGATAGACGCCATCTATAACAAATGGCTTGCCCTTACTGGTAGCATAATCATATCCTGCCTGCAATTTTAGAACTTGATCTTGTTTAATGTCAGGCGTAGCAAACCAAGAAGCTAAGTACCCTTCTTGGTTTTGCGTGATAAACTTATTCTCAATATCTTGCATAGAGTTATTACTTCGAGCGTAAGCATTAGTCTGAAGCATATCAGAATCAGTTAAATTCTTACTCATAGGTTCTGAAACAATATTAGGTGAGTTCCTATCACCAAATAAAGTCACCCCACCCAACAAGACAATACCACTTAATAAAGCTGCACTACCTAACCATGTCCAACCATTCATAAAACCACCTGTTCATTTATATTAGTGAGAGTCGATTCCGATTCTTACTTATTAATCTTAACCAACTTTATTCATATTATTTATTGACTTATGTTCATTATATTCTATAACAAGAATATACTATTAAATTAAAAATTGTAAGTCATTGGTTTCGATACTCATACTTATTATAAAGTAGTGTTATATATTGCTGTGCCTGACTCTACTCTTATCCTCTCCACCAAATACTAAAAAACCGATCACTTGAGGTAATCGGTTTTTCTATGCTTAAAATTTGACTTTTAAGATTAGATGCTCAGGCTGCTCTGATCTAAACTTTTCATTTAAAGCTGTATCGAGAGCATGCTTATTACATGGCAGGGTTATCCAAAGCCCATCGATATAGCTTTCTAAGCCCATAGCTTGCTGGATCCACAAGCTCAAGCATATCCGCGCAGGCTTCGGAACAAAACAATCGGCGCTCAGGATTATAGAACCCTGGAATCACCGTCCTAATCAGAGCGAGATAGTCGTATTTAAAATTCTGGCGTTTATTAAACCAACGTATGGCATAGTCAATATCGCACATAACTGGTACCAGTACCCAGTGACTAGGTTTCATATCAATTATCTTACGCCGTAATCCGCCATCACGATGACTTGAGCTAATACAGTCATAGCACCCCTCACCTAAGCTATCAATCACCAGCTCGCAATGACTATATGGAGAACCATCAATCAGTAAAGGCTGTAAAATAACGAGCGTTATGATCAGCGATATAAAAAGCCAAGTAGGTCATTTTCATCGTAAGCCTCCAGATGTTTTATCTTTATTGGTCTCAGACTATAAATTTGAACAATATTGTTGAAAAAGTACGCTATATCATATTATTTATACTACACCATTATTGCAGGTGCGGTGGTAAAAATGAACAAGGCAAAATGCGCTATGGCCATCATAAAAGTAAAGTCATTTAAAGTAGGTTGCTGAAACAATATTAGATAGACTTGCTATTTATTGTCCATATAAAAAACTCCATCATTGCTAATGGAGTTTCACTAGAGCCTTATTTAAAACTTGGAGCTGTCCTAGATAACTAATCCAATACCTTATTCAGCCATTTGCCAATGTTTTGAATTTGTGGCATACAGACCTGATGCGCCATTGGATAAGTGTTGTATTCCACCTCATAGCCTTTGTCTGTTAATAGTTGCTGCGCTTGCTGACCTAGAACCACTGGAACGACTGGGTCGTGAGTACCATGCTCAATAAGAATCGGTAGATCTTTATTGATGTCACTATAGCTCAAGCTGTCATTGGTAGCCAAATAGGTGGATAACGTCATCAGACCAGCCAAACGCTGTGGATAGCCAAGCGCAACATGATAAGCCACCGCCCCACCCTGCGAGAATCCTGCAATCACGATATTTTTGGGCTCAACGCCGCGCTCAATCTCACGCTGAATCAGATCGCGTATCTGCTGCGCTGAGCGCTCAATTTGAGCGATGTCGACTTTGCGCTCAAGGCTCATCTCTAAGATGTCGTACCATGCTGGCATGACCATACCGCCATTGATAGTAACGGGGATATTAGGCGCATGTGGAAAGACAAAGCGTACCGCCATATCATTAGCCAAACCTAGTTGCGGTACGACTGGCTCAAAGTCATGGCCACTGGCACCCAAACCATGCAGCCAAATCACCGCTCTATCTATTTGCTTTTGCGATGGATTATGTTCAACAATGACCGCATCTAAATAATTACTCATATTTTTTATATTCCTTTTGTAGAAAGTTAGACGTCTAACAAACTTATATTCCAAATAACAGACGTATTTACAATGTCTTTAGTTTTTTCTTCTGATCATAACGCTCGTTATTTTACAGCCTTTACGCAAAACTGCTAATCAAACAACTCATTAACCAATCAACCCTATTTTCCATCAATTTTTCACATGTTTTGAAGACTGACAGCAAAACCTGAAACTGCTTTTATGCTACGATAATTTAATGTCGTCATGTAAAAACCTCTAGGGCATGTTGTCAATTAGATTATGAGAGTAAAAATATAAATGCTTTAATTGATTACACGCCCTAGCTACTGTATGACGCCCTATTATTATTTTTCAATATCTGTTTTACACAGATATATTTTACACAGACATAACTGGCCACAATTTTGCTATACCCTTTTTTCTTATACAATGATGTAAAGCCTATGACCCATATTTTACTGGTAGAAGATGATCCTGCTATTGCCATGTTGCTCAAAGTTACTTGCAAGCGTGAAGGCTGGAAAATCACGTGGCTAGATAACGCCAGTAGTGTACTGCCGATGCTGCATAGTGATGAGGCGCAAGACCTATCGGCTATTATTCTGGATGTTGGCTTGCCAGATGGTGATGGTTTGAGCTTATGTCAACAGATACGCCATACGTCTGCTCTTAACGCTCTAAAAGACATTCCAATCGTATTCTTGACCGCCCGTAGTGATGAAGTCGATCGCATCTTGGGTTTGGAGATGGGCGGTGATGACTATTGTGCCAAGCCTTTTAGTCCACGCGAATTGGTCGCCCGCCTCAAAGCCATTTGGCGACGTGAGCAATTATTGTCTCAGCAGTCTGCAACTCAGAAAACAGCAACAGATAATACAGATGGCAATGCTTCCTCTAGCCTATTATCTAACTCAGCTTCTGCTAATAATATGTCAGGACAAGCATTAACGTTTGAGTGCCAGTCTGGTGTCTGGCATTACCAACCGCTCAATTACTCTTTAATGTGGCAAGAGCAAAAACTTGAGCTGAGCAATACAGAACGCAAAATCTTATTGACCTTATTACAAGCACCCAATCAAGTCTTTAGCCGTGAGCAGCTGTTAAATGCGGTGAGCGACTATCCAGATCATCGCTTGGCGCGGACGATAGATAGCCATATCAAATCGATTCGCAAGCAACTGGCGACCGTTGACGCTAGCATTGATGTCATTCATACACACCGCGGGCTTGGTTATGCATTATGCCCTGCTTAACTATATTCCACTTAGTACTGGCATTTTACAACTTTAAATAGCACCTTCAAGTATATGAATTCTAAAGCTAAAGAAAACGTTAATAGCCATGCCAATAAAAGCGCCCATACTGATCACAGCAATTGGTATGCAAAACTGCATCCGATTGGCACAGCACAGCAAACCTCTGAGCCTAAACGATTACTAAATTTAAGCATTTTTTTTAGGATTTGGTTAGCCGTCGCTTTGGTAATTATTATTTGCGGTGTACTTGTATTTACTCAGCTGTTCGGTTACGTCAAGCCCACCGCGCAGCAAGTCATTGAAGACACCTTGCTTGATACCAGTCAAATACTAGCAGCCAGCCTGCAAGTACCATTACAGTCAGGCGAGCTATTTGAAGACGACTTTCAACAGCAGCTCGACAGCGCCTTTATCGGTACGCCCACCATAACCAAATCATCTGATAATATCACCAGCTCAAGATCCATCGATAGCATCAAAGAGCCCATTCATCTGAAAAAGACCCGCAGCAGCTTTCGCATCTATGTGACAGACAGTAATGGCAAGGTTATTTACGACTCATTGCTAACGCCTAACAATGCTGAAGGTGAAGATTATAGCCGCTGGAATGACGTTTATCTAACCCTTCGTGGTCAATATGGGGCTAGAAGTACTGCCGATGCAAACAGCAAACGCAATGGCTCAATCATGTATGTGGCACAGCCTATCAAAAATGAGGTAGGCAATCTTATCGGGGTGGTGAGTGTCGGTAAGCCTGTCGATAGCGTGTTGCCTTATCTGGACAATACGCGCAATCGCATGCTTATCACGGCGTTGCTCATTAGTATCGTCGCCCTTATCTTAGCAGGACTGGTCGCATGGTGGCTGAAGCAGAGCATCACCCTAGTTACCCAATATACAAGTGCGCTGGCTGAGGACACCAAAAAGCCTTATTTTTACTTAGGCCATGAGCTCAACAGCTTGACAGATACGATTGAGACCATGAAACATCGCTTAGAAAATCGAGCGTACGTCACGGACTATGTCCATACCCTAACCCATGAGCTCAAAAGCCCTTTGACGGCCATTCGTGCCAGCAGTGAGCTATTAGAAGATGACGGACTGGATTATGAAGATCGGCAAATGCTCATCCAAGCCATTGGTGAACAAAGCATCAAAATGCAGCAACTGATTGATCGGCTGCTATTACTTGCCAAAATTGAGCAACCGAGCTTTAAGCTGAATCGACAGCTAACACCTTTATTGCCGTTACTTCAAAGCTTAACAAAAGACAATGCTGCGAAGCTGAAACAGCAACAGCTCTCGCCTATTGAAATCTATATTAATGACAAACGTTTTACGGAAACAACTGCTTTATCACCAAATATATTAGCAAATACCAGTGTTTTCGCTGATCAGTTTTGGTTGGTACAAGTGCTACAAAACGTGTTAGATAATGCCATTCATTTTGCCGACAGCACTGTCAACATTCATGTGCATAACATAGCGCAGACGGTAACCATTGATATCTTCAATGATGGCAAATTATTACCTGATTATGCGGTTGATAAAGCTTTTGACCGTTATTTTAGCCTATCGCATCAAACTCAAAAAGAGCATACCTCTATGTCTAGTGGTGCTCTAAAAAAAGGCACTGGACTTGGTCTAACCTTAGTTAAACAAGTGATTGAACATCACGGAGGTCATGTGACTATTCGTAATGTTAATGTTAGCAGTAATAATACTAATAATGGTGTTGATACTAACATAAGTCAGCGTTCTGGCGTGATGGTAAGCATTACCCTACCCTTGGCTAAAGATTAAAAAGGTTGCGCAAAATAAATAATTGCTCTTTTCAATAAGTCTTTTTCAAGAGCCTTTCCTAAAAACTGTGTAACTGCTTATAATCCCCTAACAGGAGAATAAGCAATGACTACTCAATCTGACATTAAAAAACTGGCCGAGCAAATGGCTGGTAGCATGAACAGCTTTGATGACATCAAAGACTTCCAAAAGCAGCTCATGCAATCCTTTATCGACACTGCCCTTGAAGCTGAGATGGAAGACCATCTCGGCTATCCCAAGCATGAAAAGGCGGATAAACCTAATAAGCGTAACGGGCACACTAAAAAGACCGTCCGCAGTGACACAGGCGAGCTTGAAATCTCTACCCCAAGAGACCGTGATAGCAGCTTTGAGCCTGTACTCGTTAGTAAGCATCAAACCCGTATTAGTGGCCTTGATGACAAGATCATCTTCCTTTACGCCAAGGGTCAAACCACCACTGAGATCGTAGAGAGCATTAAAGAGCTCTACGATGTCGATATCTCCAGTAGCTTAGTTTCAAGAGTCACCGATAATATCTTAGACGACATCACCGCTTGGCAGAACCGGCCACTGAGCAGTGTTTATCCTATCGTCTATTTAGACTGCATCGTCGTCAAAGTACGTCAAGACAAGCAGATCATCAACAAAGCCATTTACTTAGCCCTAGGTGTTGCTCTTAACGGTAAAAAAGAGCTGCTTGGCATGTGGCTCTCAGAGAATGAAGGCGCTAAGTTCTGGCTGGGCGTACTCACTGAGCTACAAAACCGCGGGGTACAAGATATCCTCATTGCCTGTGTCGACGGCTTAAAGGGCTTCCCTGATGCCATTAACACCGTCTATCCAAAGGCACAGGTTCAGCTGTGTATCGTACACATGGTGCGTTACTCAATGAAGTTCGTACCGTGGACGGATAAAAAGGCCGTAGCGGCTGATTTAAAAGCCATCTACGGTGCGGATACGCTTGAGATAGCAGAGGCCAATCTTGAGCACTTTGATGAGACTTGGGGTAAGGATTACCCGCACGTGGTTAAGTCTTGGCGCAATAACTGGGAGGGCCTAACGGTGTTCTTTGGCTACCCTAAAGACATCAGAAAAGTGATTTATACCACCAATGCGATAGAGTCGCTAAACAGTGTGATTCGGACGGCAGTGAATAAGCGTAAGGTGTTCCCATCTGATCAGGCAGCATTCAAAGTGGTGTACTTAGCCACCCAGCAGGCGTCTAAAAAGTGGTCGATGCCAATCCGTAACTGGACGTCTGCTCTGAATCGTTTTATGATTATGTTTGATGACCGTATCAGTAAGCATTTAATCTAAATGGCAGTTACACAGAATCTGGGATGGTCTCTTTTTCAATTATTAAAAGCCAAATTATTGATGACAGTTCATTAACTTTCCATCATTCCTACATATATTTTCTATCTTCTTGTTTTACGATAGCGTTATTCAAATTCGTAAATAAAACTTAAGAGAGAAATTCTATGCAACATATTGTTATTAAAAGCTTGCTAGGCCAGAACCGCCATCATTGCGCACAGACTTTATCAAACCAAGGCATCGACAGTATTGAATTTGGCCATTGGTTGGCCATTCCCAGTCAACGGTTATTATTGGTTTTTCGTCATCAGCAGTGTGTGGCTATTGATGATTATCAATTGGCAGCTTAAGACTGCTATTAATTTGCCAACTAGAACTCAACCATTAACTGGGTAATTACCCTTTTAAACATTCATAAAAAAGCCCTATATAGTTTCTAATCATATTTCATTAGAAACGATATAGGGCTAATCGCTTTACAATATACTTTGAGGCGACTCTAAGTAATCGATTCTACCGGTTGCTTAACATCCCCGTTTTGACCACGATGACGCAGATAATGATCGAGCAATACAATCGCTAGCATGGCTTCTGCAATGGGCGTTGCACGTACCCCAACACAAGGATCATGACGACCCTTGGTAAGCATATCGACCGCCTCGCCTTGAGTATTGATACTCTTGCCAGGGGTAGTAATACTAGACGTTGGCTTAAGCGCGATACTGACACTGATATCTTGTCCTGACGAGATGCCGCCCAAGATACCGCCAGCATGATTGGCAGTGAAGCCATCTGGCGTCAGCTCATCACGAGAGCTATGACCAAACTGCCCAGCCACCGCCATACCATCACCAATTTCTACGCCTTTGACCGCATTGATGCTCATCATCGCATGAGCAATATCAGCGTCTAAGCGATCGAATACTGGTTCACCAAGTCCGACCGGTACGCTACTGGCGATAACTTCTAGCTTCGCACCACAGCTAGTCCCTTCTCGGCGTAAATTATCTATCAGCGTCTCAAAGCGACCGACCGCCTCTTTATCAGCAGTGAAGAACGGATTACTATTCACAAAATCCCAGTCAATTTGGCTAGGGTCTATGACGTTACTATATTCATTACCAATTTGGGTGACATGACCACGGATTTGTACACCCAAGCGATCTTGCAGATACTTCTTAGCGATAGCACCCGCTGCGACTCGCATCGCCGTCTCACGTGCAGATGAGCGCCCGCCGCCGCGATAGTCACGAAAACCATACTTCATACTATAAGTATAGTCAGCATGACCTGGGCGAAAAGTGTCTTTAATCTCGCTATAGTCTTTTGATTTTTGATTGGTATTACGAATCAGCAGACCAATAGACGTACCAGTAGTTTTGCCTTCAAACACGCCAGAGATAATCTCGACTTCGTCAGACTCGCGGCGCTGAGTTGAGTACTTAGAGGTACCCGGTTTACGACGGTCCAAATCTACCTGCAAGTCGTCTGCGGATAATGCTAAACCTGGTGGTACGCCATCGACGATTGCCATGAGACCTGCACCGTGCGATTCACCGCAAGTGGTGACAGTGAAAACCTGCCCAATACTATTGCCTGCCATATCTATCCTTAAACCAATAAATTCTATTCAGAAGCACTTCATTGAGATCTTGAGTAACCACTATACTACTGAGCATTATCCAGTAGCTGTACATAGTGCGCAAACAGCTCACGATATTCCATCAGCTCATCATAAGTAATGGCAAACACACCATGACCGCCAAGCGCGAATTTTAGCCAATCAAACTGGATGTCTGGATACGCTTGACTGAGCGCCCACTCACTATCTCCCACTTCACACACCAGCAAACCCTCGGGGCTAAGATAGTCTGGCGCCTCAAATAAAATACGATGCACCAAATCCAGCCCATCTTGACCTGCGGCTAGTGCGTGCTCAGGCTCATACAAAAACTCAGGTGGCAAGTCTGCCATGATAGCCGCATCGACATACGGCGGATTGGTTACGATGAGCTCGTACTGATTTTCGGCAGGAATTTTCGCGAATAAGTCAGATTCAATCACATTGACTTGATGACCAAGATCATGATGATCGACGTTAACCATAGCCACTTCAAGCGCGCCTTTATCAATATCGACAGCATCCACTAGCGCATCCACAAAACGTGTGGCAAGCGCGATCGCAATACAACCAGAGCCGGTACATAAATCTAAAATGCGCTCTGGCTGTGACAATTGTTTCACCTCAAGCCCGTGCTCATAAAACTTAGCAGGTTGCTCATTGGCGGTCATACCAAGAGGCTTGGCAAGCTCATTGATATCAAAGTACGGATAAAACTGTTGGCGAATCAACTCGGCTACTGGCGAGCGTGGAATTAAAACGCGCTCATCCACATAAAAAGGCAAATCACAGAAATAAGCCAAATTAATGAGATAGCTGAGCGGCTTGCGCTCGGCGATACGCTCTTCTAACAAGCTTAATACTGCTTGTTTCTCTGAAGCCGTCAAGCGGCAGTCAAGTATCTGCTCGTTCGCTGCCCAGTCCAAAGACAAAGAATGCAAGACAATCGCAGCTGCTTCAGCAAACTCATCATTGGTCCCTTGCGCGACGACGACGTCGTAATTGCGTAGCTGTGTCACTGCAAAACGAATAAAGTCACGAATGCTAAATAGCTGTTCACGTGCTTCTTCAAGCTCGCTATGCAGGTTTGCATAGTCGCTGTGATCAGTAGCAAACTCTGTCTCGCTTCCTGAATCATCTTCCAAGTCTAGAGTTTCTTGATCATTGAGATATTGGTTTTGAAACTCTTCTGCACTCATAGTCTGGTGTTCTGGCATATCGCACCTTGCTAGTTACATGTTGGTTACATGCTGGTTGGTTAAATAAAATATTGTTCTCGCATTATAGACGCAAAGCCGATACAGCGCCAACGACTATAAGTATTAGTTCAAAAGAATGTACTGACAAACCTTTAAGATGCCTCTGGCCTGCCTTTTCAACATCTTGCTAAAAACCTGCTATAACAAGCATTTACGCAATTTGACAGTCAAACTATTGATTGAACATTGCCTGATTGTAGTCAATACGTCAGCATTTGACGCTTAGCATTTCATCAATGCAAAAAGATGTGTCAAAAGTTTGCGTAGCGTCTGAATTATGAGCATAATAGCCTCACTGTAACAACTAACTGTGATCAAACATGATGAAAATAAAGCCACTTATTACCGCTATGTCTATCGCTGTTATCAGCGCCAGTATTGGCATTAGCGCATTTGCTGCAACGACCGACAGCTCTCGCACCCTACCAGTACGTACTGCTGACTCACTGCCTAGTATCGCCAAAAAAGTTAGCCTTGATGTGCAAGAAAACCGTAGCAGCTCAACAACTGGCAGCTCAACTATTGACAGTAGCAAGGTAGCACCTAAGTCTACTGACCGCATGAGCCAGCTGATTGACTCAAAGAAAAAAGCCAGTCAAGTAGAAGCGCCAGTAGTAGCAGCTGACAATATGAGTGCACAAGAGCTGACTCGCAAAGACGAGCAATCTGATAGCACTGACGACATTACTGAAGGTCAAGCTTTTGCCGCCCCTAGTGATGCCACTTCTATCGACTCAACTGATCCGTTGTCTTTTGAGCTGCCTGCCGATCAGCAACTACAAGGCGCCAGCGATGACACTGCCATCAAAAGTATCGAAGACAAAGATGGCAAAAGATATACCACGCTGAACCTATCCAACTATGCCAAACAAGTAAACGGCGCCATTTGGTCGCCGAATATGAAAGTCAACTCAGCGATGACGATTAAGATGCAGGCTTTGCTTGATTGGAACCATGCGTCTCCTGGTCCAATTGATGGCGGTTGGGGCATGAATAGCAGAAAAGCCTTAACCAATTTCCAAACTATGAAAGGCTTGCCAGCAACGGGTAAGATGGATCAAAAAACATGGGATGCCTTGATTAAAAACATTCCTGCCAACAAACCTGTGCTCGTGACATATACGCTCACTGAAGATGATATCAATACCAAGTTTGCGACCACTCCTGCTGGCTCAGAAGCCAAGTCAAAGATGAAAGGCTTGTATTACCAAGACATCAAAGAGATGCTTGCCGAGCGCTTTCATATGGATATACGCTACTTAGATAAGCTCAACAAAAACAAAAACTATCAAGCAGGCGAAACCATCACTGTGGTCAACAACCGCGCACCGCTTAACAAGCGAATCAACCGTGTGGTGGCAAACAAAGCAGACAAAACTCTGTATGCTTATAATGGCAATCAATTGGTCGCCACCTATCCGACCACTGTCGGTAGTGATGCCACTCCTTCACCTCAAGGCACGTTTAAAATCATCAATAGAGTGAAGATGCCTTGGTATAAAGCGACTGTCGGTGACGGCGCTCAAAAAAAGGTGCATATGCTACCACCAGGCCCGAATAACCCAGTAGGCGTGGTGTGGATGGGACTATCTAAACCTTCTTATGGTATTCATGGCTCGCCAAAGCCTGAAGGCATCAGCCGTCAAGCATCAGCAGGCTGTGTACGCTTGACCAACTGGGACGTGTTAGAAGTCTATGCCAATATCGAAAATGGCGCGACAGTCGAGCTCAAATAATCAGTATGCAACGACAGCTTAGAAGTTAGATATAATAAAAAGACCTTTTCGTAAGGTCTTTTTGTTTTTTGACTGTTAGTTTAGTTATAAAGTATGGTCAATTCAATGTAAAAGAGGTAACAGAATGCAGATGGCTATATGGCACCTTCAGCGAGACACTGTCACTCTTTTATAGTAGATTGAATAACTAGGAGTTAATTATGGAAACAGTGATGTTTATAGGTTACGGATCGATGGCAAGAAAGGTGCACGAGATGCTACCTAAAAATGTCATATTGTCGACTGTATTGGCCAGCGCTAGAAGCGCAAGCAGACTAAAAGCGGAGATAGGCGATGCTGTCAATGTGATTACCTCGGTAGATGATTTGGTAGAGGTGCCTGATATCGCTATTGAAATGGCAGGACAAGAGGGAGTTAAAGAACACGGTCTAAAAATTTTAGAAAAAGGCATACCACTTGGGATTGTCTCAGTAGGTGCTTTTACCGATGAAAAATTAGCGATAGCGCTACATGATGCCGCTAAGGCGCACGGGGTAAAAATTCATATCTTAGCAGGAGCAGTGGCAGGTATTGATGGCATCAATGCTGCAAGCTTAGCGGGACTCGATAAAGTGATATATCAAGGCAGAAAAAGCCCGTCTGGTTGGCAAGGCAGTCATGCTGACGAGCTTATTGATTACGACGCTTTAGACAAAGCAACGGTGTTTTTTACAGGCAGTGCCAGAGACGCTGCGACTTTATTCCCTGAAAACTCAAATGTAGCAGCAACCATCGCTCTTGCAGGGGTTGGACTTGATGATACCCAAGTGGAATTGGTTGTCGATCCAGCGCTTGAACACAACATCCATCGTATAATGGCTGAAGGGACGTTTGGTAAGCTTGAAGTCAGCATCACAGGCCTACCCTTAGCTGAAAATCCCAGGACTTCGAGTTTAGCAGCATTTAGCGCTTTACGTCTGTGCCACCAGCTTGACCAAGCTCTACAAATATGAGGTCAAATTAGGACTCGTCTTCAATTGGTATAAAAAAACAGCCTCTAATGGGCTGTTTTAAAATTTGTTAGTCGCTATTCTTTTGTGAGTTGTAACTCTACAGTATGAAAGTGCTCATTAACTAGGCTCGATGTCCGTTTTTACCTTCTTCGCCTGTGATGCTTCCGATTTTTTTAGTAAAGAATAAGCCAGCTGGAATAGAAACCAATAGGCCAACAGCCACAGCGATTTGAATATGAGGAATCTCATTAAACCCTGTCACTAGAGCGGCAATCATGAGCACGCCGACGATAACGGTTGCTGCCATAGAGTAGATCATTGAAAATAACGGCCAGTTCATGGTTTATTCCTTATATTTTTTGTGGGTATACCTATATTTATACACTAACTCCTTACAAAAAGTAAGCCTTAACCGTAGACTGGTAAGCCAACAATAGTAGGAGACTTACAGATAAACCCATGCTATAATTAGGGAGTTATCTATCGGCTATTTTATGCTCGTTTACAGAATATCTTATCTAAAGCCATTGAGTATTTATAACAGTCAGCACCCCTCTCCCTACATAAATCATTTTCTAGTATTGTTTCCTAATATCATTCCCTAGTACTGTTCAGTTATCTGCGATCTTGATTGCGCACGTTAATACCTTTTTCTATATCGCTCTTCTTTTTTAATATTTTTGAGTCATAAAATCTGCTAGGCTTTTACTGATTTACCATTACAATGGTGGTTCTTACTCATCTGCTAAAGCTCTGTCGCCATGACTTCATCTAATAACCACTCACCTGACTCTTTATCTAAACAACATCCACTAGATAATGCAGACCATACTAATAATAATGAAGCGACTACCGAGCCTGATACCCAAACAGCGCAAGAGCCTTTAACTGATCCTATCAATAATTTGACTGCGAAAAGTGCTGAGAAAAATAAAGATAGTGAGGAAGAGACAGATGAAGAAAGTACAGTGAAAGAAGATCAAAAAGCAGAAACTGAGTGCGCACAGCATCCTGAATCTGAAGTCACCATCACCTCGCCTAGCCCTGATGTGGTTATTGCTACCGTAGAAACCCCAGATGTTGAAGACTTGGTTCATGAGAACATAAAAGCAGAGCAACAAAACCACAGCGCATCAACCTCCTCCGAAGTAACAGCGACCCAACAAAACAACTCTAAGGATAATCAAGCAACCCATACAGAGAACGATAGCGTCAATAAAGGACAGAGTGACAACAACACAGACAGTCTTGATAAAACAAATAGTGTCGGTGATGAAGTCAATCAAAGTGAGTCAAACCAACATAGCTTTAATGAAAAAGAGCACGCGAAGAAACAAAGCCTCACTTCTGAAGATGGCGAAAATGAAGAATATCTGGATGATGAAGAAAAACAAGAGGCTGTCGAAAAACAGAAAGAAGCCAAACTCGAATCTTATAAGCAGTTCGTCGCTGAACAGTTTAGTCATCAAAAAGTAGATTATCCTGAGGTACGGGTCAAAATCGAGGCCAATGCCTTACCGAGCAAAATGTACTTTGTGATGAATATCCTCTCTGCCATTATTGCCAGTTATGGATTGGTGACCAATTCTGCAGCAGTAGTGATTGGCGCGATGCTCGTCGCCATGATGCTAGGCCCTATTACTGGCATAGCTTTGGCGATTATTGATCACCGTGCGCCTCTACTACGCAAATCGCTATTCACCGTGATAGCTGGCGTATCTTTGGTAGTCTTGGTTGGATTTTTGGTAGGTTGGCTGCATAAGGAACAACCGCTAACCGCAGAGATCCTATCACGTACTCAGCCGACGTCGATGGATTTGATGATTGCACTCGCAGGCGGCACGGCGGGTGCATACGCTATGGTCTCTCCGCATTTATCAGTCGCTGTGGTCTGCGTGGCAGTTGCGACGGCGTTGGTACCGCCATTAGCGGCCAGTGGTATTTTATTTGCCAATGGTGAGACCCAGCTCGGGCTTGGGGCATTGCTACTCGCTATCACCAACATCATCGCGATTCAATTTACCAATGCCTTAGTACTATGGGTTTTAGGCTTTCGGCGCTTAGTCGATGACGATTATAAGTCGAGCAATTATTTGACCTTTTTGCGCCGTAATGCTGTCACTTTACTGCTACTGGTTGGGCTAGGTATCTATTTATCATACAACCTGAATAAAAATGCCAATCAACAAACTTTTGAGAATAGTATCAAAACAGCGATTAACAACTACTTTATCGATAAAGGCAATGTGCTGACCAATACTCAGTTTGATAATACCTCTGAGCACTTAACCATTCGCGCCGTCATTCAGGGTGAGACGACGCCAAGCTCCTATGATGTGCGCCAAATTGAGGCCATTATCTCTAAAGATATGGCGGATAGCTTTGCTACCGACACGCCTATTAAACTGCAATTACGCTATTTTCCTGTACAAGTGATTGAGGCCGATCCATTGACTGCTGATAAGCTTGATAAAACCGATGCCGCAATTTTGACTAATTAGCTCTTAAACTAATAGACCCTAGTCTACCTTCTCAACAACCTGCAAAAACTCAGGCTTTTTATGTATAAAGCCTTGCCGCCATGATCTGACCCCCTGACGCCCAACCCTCTTGCAATGAAGTACTGGATATCCATTCGTGATGTGGTCATGGCAACGCTCGAGACCTCTTATATTTAGTAGTTTATCCCAATATGTAAATCAGACTTGAATTCAAGGCCCTGCCAAGTACAATGTGCTTCGAGCTAAACAGGCTCTCAGCCCTCATCGCAAGTCATGGGCTGATAAGCAATTCGGCGGCAGAGGTACTATCGCCTACTCAGCCGATGTTTATATATTCTATATTTTGCGCTACTGCAATAACTCAGGCACGTTAGCCTAACGAACCTACAGCTTCAGGGATAGGAGTACATAATAGTGAACAAACAATCTTGGCAAATAGCAGCGGCCTATATGTCGGTAG
The DNA here is from genome assembly GCF_904846575.1 of Psychrobacter sp. H8-1. Lineage (NCBI taxonomy): Bacteria > Pseudomonadati > Pseudomonadota > Gammaproteobacteria > Moraxellales > Moraxellaceae > Psychrobacter > Psychrobacter sp. H8-1. The sequence continues at coordinate 862,115 of NZ_CAJHBG010000001.1, read as the reverse complement.
TGGTTGGCGGAGGTTTTGCCTCTGGTCAGGAAGTGCTTCAGTTTTTTACTGGTTACGGTATGGCGGGTGTTATTGGTACGCTGGTCAGTGCGGCACTTTTTGCTTTTTTGGGAATGCAAATTGCACGCATGAGCTCAAGCATGCAGGCCAATTCACACAAAAAAGTACTGTATACCCTATTTGGCACACGTGCTGGATTTGTTATGGACGTGGTTTTGTCATTCTTTTTGTTTGGCGTTGGCGTGGTTATGCTCGCTGGTAGTGGCTCAATTTTTGCTCAGCAGTACGCTTGGCCACCGCTGGTTGGCGGTGTTTTTATGACGATACTAGTGATTGCCACACTTTGTTTAAACGTAAGGGGCATTATCAGACTAATCAGTATCATCATGCCTATACTGCTATTATTAATATTGGCCATCACCACTTACTCAATTTTTACCAGCAACGTCGCCAATGACACGCTAAATGAGGTAGCAAAGGAAATACCCACTATCAGCTCGGACTGGCCAGTATCGAGCTGGTTTTTTGGTGCGGTGCTTTATGCTTCATTTAACATTGCAGTTGGCTTTCCTATGTTGGCCGTGATTGGGGGTATGACGCGCTCACAAAAAACAGCGGCGAGCGGCGGCGCGATGGGCGGTCTTGGCTTGGGTTTATTAATCTTCTTACTCAACATTGGCCTTTTTGCCAACATCGATACCCTCATAGGCGTTGAAATGCCTACTTTAGGATTGGCCTCAAATATTTCACCAGTGTTAGCGGTGATCATGTCAGTGACGCTCATTTGTATGATATACAGCACTGCAGTAGGCATGTTTTTTGCCTTTAGCACACGCTTTGCTACGCCAGGAACGAAGGGTTTTAAATGGCTTAGCGCCTTTTTTGCTGTCGTTGGGCTTGGCTTAAGTCAGCTTGGTTTCAGTAAGCTCATTGGTACAGTGTATCCAATGCTAGGCATCGTTGGTCTAATCATGATTGTAGCGATTATTTTGGCATGGGTTCGAAGCCGCAACCAGCCAGCACAAATACCAAGCTAAAACTGACCATACTTAGTATCCTATATCAACACCCTTGGCGTTTGTGCTAAAATCGCTTGCAAAATTACTTTACTTATTCTACTTAATATTATCCGTCAGTAAGGAGCCGCTGTGAGCCAGCCATTTCGCTCAGCCGATATTCGTCAAGCCTTTATAGATTATTTTATAAGCAAGCAGCACACCGCAGTCCCCTCATCGAGCCTGATTCCACATAACGACCCGACATTGCTATTTACCAATGCGGGGATGAATCAGTTTAAAGAGACGTTTTTGGGAATGGAGCCTCGTGACTATACGCGCGCGGTGACCTCGCAAAAATGCGTCCGTGCAGGTGGCAAACACAATGACTTAGATAATGTTGGCTATACTGCCCGTCATCATACTTTCTTTGAGATGCTTGGCAACTTCTCCTTTGGCGATTACTTCAAGCAAGCTGGTATCGCTTATATTTGGGAGTTTTTGACTTCTGATGAATGGTTGGCAATCGACAAAGACCGTTTATATGTCACCATTTACGAAACCGATGACGAAGCCTTTGATATTTGGCATACAGATATCGGCGTGCCTGCAGAGCGCATCATTCGTATTGGTGACAATAAAGGCGCGCCTTACGCTTCTGATAACTTTTGGACGATGGGCGATACGGGTCCTTGTGGCCCTTGTACCGAAGTCTTCTATGATCATGGTCCTGACATCGAAGGTGGCCTCCCAGGCACACCTGAAGAAGACGGCGACCGCTTTATCGAGATTTGGAACTGTGTATTTATGCAGTTCAATCGCCAAAAAGACGGCACTATGTTGCCTTTACCTGCGCCAAGTGTCGATACGGGCATGGGGCTTGAGCGCATCAGTGCCATCATGCAAGGTGTCCACAGCAACTATCAAATCGACTTGTTTGTCAGCTTGATGGATGCGGCAGCAGATATCTTAGGCATCGCTAATGAGCAGCAAGCCTCTCTGAACGTCATTGCTGATCACATTCGTGCAGTCGCGTTTTTGATTGCTGATGGTGTGCTACCAAGTAATGAAGGTCGCGGCTATGTCCTGCGCCGCATTATTCGCCGCGCGGTACGTCATGGCAATAAGCTTGGTGCAGAAAGCGAGTTTTTCTATCAAATGGTTGCGCCACTTGTCGCTGAAATGGGTGACGCGTATCCAGAGCTAAAAGACAAACAAAGCCAAATTGAAAATGCGATTCAAAAAGAAGAAGCGCAGTTTGCCAAAACATTGGCGCAAGGCCTACGTCTACTTGCCAGCGAGCTTGAAGGCTTGCAAGATGGTGACGTCCTCTCTGGTGCGGCAGCATTTAAGCTTTATGATACTTACGGCTTCCCGCTGGATTTGACCGCTGATATCACTCGTGAGCGCGGCATTACTATTGATGAAGACGAGTTTGACGAGCACATGCAGGCACAGCGCGAGCGTGCACGTGATGCCGGCAAGTTTGATGTCGATTATAGTAGCGTCATTCAAGTCGATAGCCCGACTGAATTCATTGGTTATGAGCAATTAACAGAAGACAATGTCACTCTGCTCGCTCTTTATCAAAACGGCGAATCTACTGAAGCCTTGAATGAAGGCATGGAAGGCGTCGTCGTTCTTGATCGCACGCCATTTTATGCTGAAGGCGGTGGTCAAGTCGGTGAGCTTGGTGAAATCCGTACCGCTACGGGCGTCTTTGAAGTACAAGACACCAAAAAATCTGGCCAAGCCATCATTCATCATGGTGTCGTTACCATGGGTGAGATTAGCGCTAAGCAAAGCGCTGAAGCGCAAGTACTCTCGGATATTCGTATCGCTAGCGCTAAAAACCACTCTGCGACTCATTTATTACATGCTGCTCTACGCCAAGTGCTCGGTGGCGAAGTCACGCAAAAAGGCTCATTGGTCTCAAGTGAGGTATTGCGCTTTGACTTCTCCTACGATAAGCCAGTCAGCAGCGCTGAGCTGATGCAGATTGAGCGCTTGGTAAACGAGCAAATTCAAGCCAACGCGCCAGCTTGCATCGAGCACATGTCTATTGATGAAGCCATGGATAAAGGTGCCATTGCGCTATTTGGTGAAAAATACGGTAATGATGTACGGGTACTGACCATGGGTACAGACAAAGTGGTTGATGGTCAGCGCCAACCCTTCTCTATCGAGCTATGTGGTGGTCTGCATGTAGAGCGTACTGGCGATATTGGTATCCTTAAAATCACCAGTGAGTCAGGTATCGCCGCTGGCGTGCGTCGTATTGAAGCCGTCACTGGCATGAACGCTGTCAAATATCTACAGCAAGGTGATCAACAGTTAAGCGAGTTGGCAGGTCGACTAAAAGTCAAACGTCCTGAGATTGCCCAGCGTGTTCAGACCATGGCAGACAAGCAACGTGAGCTTGAAAAGCAGCTAGAACGTTTAGAGCAAAAGATGGCCAGCGCGCAAGCAGCGAACCTACTTGATGATGTGCAAAATATTGCTGATGTACCTGTATTGATTAGCACCTTATCAGGCGTAGATGGCAAGTCGATTCGCACGCTGATGGATGATATCAAATCCAAGCTTCCTGATAGCGTCATTGTCTTGATCGGTGATAAAGACGGACAACTGGCATTGGCAGCCAGTGTGGCCAAGTCGGTCACCAATCGCATTAAAGCGGGTGATATCGTTCGTCACTTAGCAGGTGAGTTAGGTGGTAAAGGTGGCGGTAAGCCTGACTATGCACAAGGCGGTGCGCCCAAGCCCGATAATAGTGCTGCTATTATCAGCAGCTTACCCAATTGGCTTGAATCTCAGCTTGGCTAACCAGCACTTGTCTAAGCGCAGTCATGCTTTATTGAACAAGAAACATACGATTGGTTATATAGCTCATAACCAATCGCCATACATCAAAACGCAGCTATGACTTAATTTCAGCGCGTGATTATGGTATAAAGTACCACTGTCAGACAACAAGTCCGTCAATATATAGTCAATCCACTATAAAATGATGCAGTTTTTATAATTCGGCTTCAAGGGTGTTAATTTAATCAACAACGGTGCTTGGCCTCAGCCATCAGACCTACAATCTTTATCCAAAGGTATTTTATTAATAGAGACACTTTATTATCGGGTAAGTAAGGTTACTCAGCTTTAGGTATCGAAACGCCGTTCATTAGAGATTGATATTAACCAACAGCCATCGATGAATAATAGGTAAAACTTATGGCGTTAATAGTACAGAAATACGGCGGTACCTCAATGGGCAGTATTGACCGTATCAAAAACGTCGCGAAACGTGTCAAGCGTTGGCATGATAACGGCCATCAAGTCGTCGTCGTGGTCTCTGCCATGAGCGGCGAAACCAACCGTCTGATTGATCTAGCACGCCAAATTAGTAACGACCCTGATCCTCGTGAATATGATCAAATGGTCTCTACTGGCGAGCAAGTGTCTATTTCTCTACTGGCAATGGCAATTAAAGAGCTAGGCGTTGGTGCGCGCTCATTTACTGGCCGTCAAGTCGCGATTAAAACTGATAGCTCACACAATAAAGCCCGTATCGAAAGTATTGATGACGAAAATATTCGCGAGCAATTAGATGCTGGCAATGTCGTCATCGTTGCAGGCTTTCAGGGTATTGATGAGCACGGTAACGCCACCACATTGGGTCGCGGTGGATCTGATACCACAGGCGTGGCCATTGCAGCGGCGCTAGGTGCTGATGAATGTCAAATTTATACCGATGTCGACGGGGTCTATACCACCGACCCACGTGTCACCTCAAAAGCCAAAAAGCTTGAAAAAATAACCTTTGAAGAAATGCTGGAAATGGCCAGTCTTGGCTCTAAAATCTTACAAATTCGTTCAGTCGAGTTTGCTGGCAAGTACGGTGTACCATTACGCGTACTCTCTAGCTTTGATGAAAACACTGATGGCAGCTTCGACGAGGATTTTCAGAACAATGTCGGCACCCTAATTACGATAGACGAAGGAGACAGTATGGAACAGGCAATCATCTCAGGTATCGCCTTTAACCGCGACGAAGCAAAAATTGTAGTACGCGGTGTACCTGATCATCCCGGTATTGCCTCTGCAATCCTGACTCCGATTGGCCGCGCGAATATCGAAATCGACATGATCGTACAAAACTTATCGACTGGCGGTACGACTGACTTCACTTTTACTGTCAATCGTACAGACCTAGACAAAGCCATGAAAGTGCTGAATGACGAAGTCAAAGACGAGATTGGTGCCAAAGAAATATTGGGCAATAGCGAAGTCGTCAAAGTTTCTTTGGTCGGTGTTGGCATGCGCTCACATGCAGGTGTTGCAAGCCTGATGTTCCAAACTCTTGCTGAAAACAATATCAACATCCAAATGATCTCAACCAGTGAAATAAAAATCTCTGTTTTGATTCAAGATCAGCACCTAGAAAAAGCCGTTAAGTCCTTACATACGGCCTTTGGTCTGGATCGTGAAGAAGGTGATAGCAAGGTTTCAGGGCAATAAAGCGCTCTAACTAAGCAATCTGAGTCTTCAAGACTCTTGATATTAGCTGATAAAACAGGGTCATTTATGACTCTGTTTTTTTTCACTTTTATATTGGTTAAGAGTGATGTTTACCCACCAGTTTTGTTAAAAGCCGTGACAGTATCTGTTATGGCGCCTATAATGGACGCTCATTTGGGCTAAATGAACCTACCTATCATCGTCGCTTATCCCATCGCACTTTATCTATAATATGAGACAAAATGTATCATTTTGGAATTATTATTGATAAGATACATGTGCAATGATATAGCGATGATTTGCAATTGAGATGTAATGTAATGAGTAATATTTTCTTAATGCGACATAAGGAGTGTGACGCATGCTAATTTTGACACGCCGCGTGGGCGAGACATTAATGATCGGCGATGAGGTCAGTGTGACTGTCCTAGGCGTCAAAGGCAATCAGGTGCGTATAGGCGTTAACGCACCAAAAGATATTGCTGTACACCGCGAAGAGATCTATCAACGTATCCAGCATGAGCGCTCTGTACAGTCGCAAATGCAACATCTTGAGCAAGGCAATTTTGCGCCTTCATTTGATGACGAAGATTATTTTAATCGTTAATTTAACTTGCTTTGAGGTCACTTACTTATGAGTATCCGCCAATCAGACATATCGGCTCTACTTAATGGTTTGAACAAAAAAGCCATTGGATTCAATGATGTCATCAGCTTTATTGATGATTTCTATCGCTACACACCCGTACCCTTTGTCAATGGCATGGTACATAACCAAGCTGGCGAAAACGAGGGCAGTGCCAAGATTTTTGGCTTTGCAAAGCTGCATGGTCTAGACCAATTAGATACCCTGAAGCTATTCGGTGAGCATTACGCCAAGGTACAGGCAACACCGAAAGGTACAGATCATGCCAATATTCGCAACTTTTTGCATTGGGGCTGGCAAGGGTTCTTGATGGAAAACAACCCTCTTACAGAGCGTCCAAGTGTAGATACTACTGCGCTATAGTTGATACATAGGCAACCTGATCAAGACTGCAGTAACAACGACCGTAATAAAAAGCCACGCTATATAGCGTGGCTTTTCTTATGTTAACTTGTATGGCTTATAAACATCTTTATTTATCAATAAACTTGATTGGCTGGATTGCGCCTTTAGGATTGGGCATATTTGGATAGTGATGTTCGTGCTCCACATCACACTCAGCACCCACGATAGAGCCATCCTCTTTGACAGGTTTATGAATATAACCTGTACGCTCAGCAGGCGGTAAGTGCTCGTGCTCCCACACCATGACTGCCTGCATACAAGTCTCACGTTGTTCGACCGTTAGTCGTCCACCATCAGGCCATTTACCTAACTCAATGGCGACACGAAACTTCTCGACCACTTCTGGGGTTAAGCTTGCCAATATTGTTTGTTTGTCCATGTTATCTACTCTCCACCGCTGTTTTTAGCTAATATCATTTATATAACAGATATGTTTACTCATCATCAATACTATCATCATCGTCATCAAGGCTAAACTCTTCGGCATGCACATTCCAGTGCAACTTAGTGCGGCACGCTTCATAAAAGTCAAACCCTGGAGGATGCAGCAAGGTTAGCTTGTCTGGATGTTTGCGGATATACAGACGCTGATCCTGCTCCAAGGGCATACTTGCTTTGCCATCAGCACTGACCATAGGTTGGGTACGATTGTCTTCGTGAATCCTAATACAGACCTCACTGTTTCCACTGACCACAATCGGTCTGCTAGACAACGTATGCGGATGCATGGGTACTAAACAGATGGCATCCATGCTCGGATGGATAATAGGCCCGCCACCAGAGAGCGCATAAGCGGTTGATCCTGTGGGTGTCGCTGCAATCAAACCATCACTATGCTGGCGATAAACATCCTGTCCATCAATTTTCATTTGAAAATCAATCATATGCACAGACTTACCTGCATGCAATACCACGTCATTGAGCGCCATATCCTGATGAATAATCTCTCGGCCCTCACGTATCTCCATCGTTAATAAAAATCTATGATCCAGCTGATAATCACCCATCAATACTTGGCGTAATTTAAAAGCGGCCTCATCAGGCTTTACATCAGCCAAAAACCCCAGACGACCACGGTTAACTCCCAATACAGGCACTCGGTAACGGGCAAGCGCTTCTGCAGCATGGAGTATGGAGCCATCACCGCCTACCACAATGACTAAGTCGCAAATTTCGCCAATCAAACTACGTTTGACGATCTTAACTGATTCAATTTCAGTCAGGTCTAAAGTAGGCAAGTTGGCCGTCTGCACATCCATAATCAGCGTCAGTTTCATCTCATTGATGGTTTGGGCAATTTGCACAAGACTTTGGGTGACACTGCGTTTTCCTGCACGCCCCATCAGACCAATACGGCGAAAAGCAGGGTTTTTGATAGCGTGAAAAAGCTCTGATTGATGTAGATGTGGCAATCTTTCTGACTGCGCTGAGTTTTCCATAAAACGACTCGACATAACTTTAAAGTACAGCGCAATGATAGCGATAAATGAGCGCTTAGACTAGCATGTTTATCAATTATCGTTGTTAACTGTCGTAATTGACCCCATATATCAGCTATCATACGTCATCTTTAGACGTGTTTGTCTGGCGACGCAGCAGCCCTTTATCTACCTGTCAATATGCGACTCAATAATCTCGTGAAGCCTTGATGGCTGTCACGTAAACACAGTTGACAATAATGGCTGTTTTGCTAAAGTAGCTGACATCTAAATTATTTATATTTTATTAAGGACATATATATGGCCAATCCTATTGTCAGTCGCGCAGAGCTTGCGATCGGCGGGAATCCAATGACGGTCAAGGGCGTGATTCAAAAGACCAGTCTATTGCTTGGATTATCTGCGATCACTGGTGTGGGCTTTTTCTTTTATGCGCTTATGGCAGGTCTATCGCAGGGTTTCATTACGATGGCGGCCTTTGGTAGTATGTTTGCTGCCTTTGGTTTAGCAGTTTTTATTACCTTTAAACCACAAAAAGCCAAGACCTTTGCAGTACCTTACGCGTTACTAGAAGGCATATTTTTAGGCGGTATCTCGCTGTTTTTTATGAGAATGTACCCAAGCGTGCCAGTCACTGCTATGTGTGCAACCTTCGTGACAGCAGCAGTCATGCTAGGACTCTACCGTTCTGGCCTTGTAAAAGTGACTGAAAAATTCCGCTCAATTGTGACGTCTGCTATTATTGCCATTATGCTCGTTTACGTTGCGCAGTGGGTGCTTTCTTTAGCTTTTGGTTCAAGCTTACCCTTCCTATTCGAAGGTGGCGCTATTGCCATTGGCTTTAGCTTGTTTGTCATCGTTATCGCCTCTTTCACCCTTTTATTAGACTTCGATAACATTGATCGCGGAGTTGCGATGGGCGTTTCTGAAGATTACGAATGGTTATTTAGTATTGGTATTCTTGCAACGCTGGTTTGGATGTACATTGAATTCATGCGTCTGCTCAGCTATCTACAAGACTAATTCGTTAAACTGTCTCATAAAAGCTTTGCTTAAACACAAAAACCGCCTTTTGCTAAAGGCGGTTTTTTTATGGATGTAACTAATCATGGATGCAACGAAGTGCTTATTTATACTAGGCACGTTTTAGACGTAAGGCGTTTAATACGACTAACAATGAGCTTAACGACATCCCGATAGCGGCAAGCCAAGGCGGTACATAGCCTAGCGCTGCTGGTATTAATACGCTACCGTTATAAGCGAGTGCCCAGCGAAAGTTTTGCTTAATGATACGTTCGGTTTTGTCAGCGATACGCTTGGCGGCAGTAATGGCTTCGATTTGTCCATTTAATATGATGCTGTCACTAGAAACCTGCGCCAAATCGGCTGCCCCAGCAATCGAAGTCGAGACATCCGCTGCGGCTAGTACGGGTGCATCATTGATGCCATCACCAACCATCAGCACTATCCCGCCTTCAGCCTGCAGTTTTTGAATATGATTGACCTTATCTGTCGGTGACAAACCATTATAAGCAGCCTGCATGCCCAAGCTCTCAGCCATCACCAGTGCTTGCGGACTTGGATCGCCTGTCAACATAATAGGCTCAATGCCCATGCCTTTGAGCGCATCAAGCATCGATTTGGCGCTATCACGCACCCTATCGTTAAAGTAAAAACAAGCCAGTGCTTGCCATGATTCTGACTGACTCTGTTGGCAAGATAACACCACTGCTGAGCTGGCTCGCTCGGCAACCAAATCAATGGTTAAATCGTTATCCTCATTAAAGCCGCTGTTCGCTCTATCTAAAGCAAAATCCGCATGACCAATCCGGTATAGCACACCCTCAATCATCGCTTCTACCCCACCTGCAGGATAATGACGCAACGCTTGCGTAGGTGGTAGGTGTAGCTGATAAGCAGCGGTGAGCAGCGCATGAGCGATAGGGTGGCGACTGCCTACTTCTAGCGCCGCCGCAATCGCTAATAGCTGATCTTTTTTTGCAGCCAAAGCTAAGTCTTCAGTGTTATTTTGACGAGCAAAGTCTGTTAGCTCAATATTTAATAAGTTGGGCTTACCATAAGTCAGAGTACCCGTTTTATCAAAAGCCACATGCGTAATCTCAGCCAGTGTTTGCAGGGTATGTCCACGAGTAGTCAAAAAGCCATAGCTGGCCAAACGGTTGGTGGAGACGGTCAAAGCAATCGGCGTGGCCAGTGACAGCGCACAAGGACAAGTGGCCACTAGCACCGCTACCGTTGCCCAAATCGCTTGGCTTGGATCGACGATATACCAACCGATAAATACCAAGACCGACAGTACCAAAACCCGCGCGACAAACCAACGTGCCAGCTTATCCGCTTGCTGGGCGAGCTTTGGCTTTTCACTCATGGCACGGTTCATGAGTCTATCAATCAAGCCTATTTGGCTGTCTTCTGGCAAGGCTGTGACCAGCATCTCAAACGGCTGACTGTCGTTTTGCGCACCGCCAACGATATAGTCGCCTTGAGCTTTGATAATCAAGTCACCCTCGCCCGTCAGCAAGCTTTGTGAGACAGTCGCGGTTGGACTAAGCAAAATACCGTCACTGATAATTTCAGATCCAGCATCCACCATAATAATGTCGCCGACTTGCAAGCTATGAGCCGTCACCATGTGTTTTTCTTCTACAGGCTGCTCTGATTTTGAAAGAGAGGCTGATTGACTACTTTTCTGTTGCCAGTCTTGTGCAATACGGGTGGTTATTTTGTGAATATTGGCATCCATGCTCTGCATAAAGTTTGGCAGGGATTCTGGCGTCGTGTTTAATTGGTTTTGAGCGTCTGTATTGTTAGCAGTTTGATTAATAGAATCTTGGTTTACCTGATCAGATTCATTTTGCTTAACAGCATTTTTCTTAACAGAGTTTTGCTGTAGCTGCTGCAAGATACGTTCAGCCGCGTCTTTGTCTTCAGCAATTTTTTGTACCAAGACTGGTTCAATCACCACCAAATCATTGGCCATGGTGGCGGCTTTTAGACGCGCATTATGCTCAATATAACGTCCTGCCAATAAGAAGAAAATAAACATACTGACCGAATCGTAGTACGTCTCCCCTTGCCCCGTAATGGTGGCATAAAGACTGGCAAAGAAGGTCACAATCAAAGCGATACTGACTGGCACATCCATATTCACCTGACGGGCGCGAATCGCTGACCACGCTGAGGTAAAGAAAGGTATTCCCGCATAAAAGAATACAGGCGTACTGACGAATAAAGAGACCCAGCGCAAAAAGTCACGCTGAAAGACCAACATGTCGCTATAGTTACCAAGGTAAATCGCCACAGAATACATCATCGCTTGCATCGAGCCCAATGCAGCGATACCGAGCCTTAGTAGCATTTGATTGGTATGACGCGCTAGCATGGCCTCATGAGTATCTTGGCGATAGGGTTTCGCCTCATAACCAATTTCATTGATAATACCTAAGATACGGCTAATCGGCAGTTTGTCTTCATCCCAAATCACGCGCATACGCTGATTGGTCAAGTTCACCTGACATTTACTAATACCCTCTAGCTCATCTAAACGCGATTCAATCAACCAAGTACAAGCAGCACAGCGCAAATTATTGACAGACAGTTCTGCAACCGACATACCATCCTGCGCATAGACAAACTGCGACTTTATCTCGTCATGATCATAAGCTTCGAGACGAGTGAGCTGCGTTGGCAAGCTTGCTGTTCGGTTAATCTCAGAGCGGTCAAGGTAGTACTGCTCGAGACCAGCCTCTACAATACTTTGCGATGCCAATTGACAGCCCATACAGCACATCTCACGCGGCAAGCCCAAGATCTCGGTATGAAACGGCGGCTGTGGTACTGGATCGCCGCAGTGGAAACAGTGACCAGCGCGCGGTAATACCAGACCTTCAGTAATGGAGTTGTCTTCATAAGAAGATGCTGGATTTGCTGACACGGATGACGAGGCACTGGACGACCTACTAGAAATAGTCACGCTTACTTCCTTTAGATATACTGACTTTGGATATACGGTGTTGCACAAACATTACTTGGATTTAATAAAATGCAAAAATCACAATAACTTAGCAACGATTGGTAGAATAATCGCTGCTAATCCACACAAAAAACATCGTTATCATAATGATAGATTGTTATCTTATATGGCACTCGCTCATCGAATTAAAAGCGTTAATAAGTTATATAATATGGTGACGATAAATGCTGTGCTTAGTATACACTTTCACAGCTCAACACTCCTGAATGACTGAGTAGATGATGAGAGATTGAAAATTTAATCAATTTGCGTCATTATGAGTCAGTTTTTTTATGTTAAAACGGTGCAACATCAGTGCAAAAACCCAAGTTTACTCAGTCAAAGCTTCCTAGATCTGCTATAAGCACTTTGCCATCGCAGCAGCGCGGCATTGTATTTAGCAGTCTCTTATTAATCGTTGTCATCGCTGGCATGGTGTTGTTGGCACTGTATTTGCTCAAGCTCGATCGTACCATCACCCAAAAATTTGAAGGTAAGCGCTGGGATATTCCTGCCAAGGTATACTCGCAGCCTTTGGAGCTGTATCAAGGTGCCAAAGTCGATAATAACGCCATGAAGACTTGGCTTGAGCTGCTCAATTATCGCAGCAATAAAGATTATAATCGTACGGGCAGCTACCATAAGTCAGGCAGCACTTACTATATCCACACGCGTGGTTTTAGCTACAGTGCAAATGATGTCGATGAAGCGCAAGTCATTAAGATGACCATTGCTGACAATATGGTGCAGTCCATACAAAGCACTGTGCCTGCAGAATCTGGCATCATTCGTCTGGAGCCAGTAAGTATCGGTGGTATCTATCCAGATAGCAATGAAGACCGATTGGTCGTCTCTTTAGATGACGTACCGCAGCCATTAATTGATGCCCTGATTGCGACTGAAGATCGCAGTTTTTATGAGCATAAAGGCGTGTCCGTACGTGGTATTGCTCGTGCTGTGCTCAATAACTTCTCTGGTGGTTCTATGCAGGGTGGCTCGACCATCACTCAGCAGCTTATCAAAAACTTCTATTTAAACTCTGATCGCACCTTAAAACGTAAAGCGAATGAAGCTTTGATGGCCGTGTTACTAGAGCTGCACTATAGCAAAGATGAAATCTTGCAAACCTATCTCAATGAGATTTATCTTGGTCAAAATGGCAACCGCTCTATCAATGGTTTCGGTTTGGCTTCGCAGTTTTATTTTAATCAACCACTGAAGGAGCTACGTTTGGATCAGCAGGCGATGCTTGTCGGCATGGCAAAAGGACCAAGTGTTTATAACCCACGTCGCCATCCAAATGATTCAAAAGCACGCCGTGATGTGGTACTTAATAATATGCTCAGCATTGGCATGCTGTCTCAAGAAGAGTATGACGCTGCCATTGCCAAACCCTTAGATGTGGTCGATAAGCCAGTAGAAGGAAAGAGTCAGTTTCCAGACTTTCTAGATATCGTCAAACGTGAGCTCAATGAAGTTTATTACTCTGATGACCTAAAAAACGAAGGTCTCATTATCATCAGTACGCTCGACCCTATTACACAATTGGCAGCCAATAAGGCAGTTGATAACAAACTTGGTGAGCTACGACGCCGCGGTAGCAAAACCAAAGACTTACAAGGGGCTTTGGTCAGTGCCAATCCAGAAACTGGCGAGCTAGTCGCTGTAGTGGGTAGCGGCAGCGAGTTTACTGGATTTAACCGCGCTGTCGATGCAAAGCGTCAAGTGGGTTCACTCTTAAAGCCTGTCATCTATATGACGGCGCTTGAAAGCGGTCGTTATAACTTGGCCAGCCCTGTTGATGACTCACCAATTACGGTCAATTTAGGAGATGGCAGCAAATGGAATCCTAAGAACTACGACGGCCGCGATCATGGCTATGTACCCTTGACCACTGCCCTAGCAAAGTCTTATAACCAAAGTACCGTTCGCTTAGGGATGGAGTTTGGCGTAGATACATTTGCCAAGCAGCTACGCCGTTTGGGTGTTGAAGAAAAAATTCCTGCGTATCCATCAGTATTATTAGGCTCGGTTAACTTAAGCCCGATGGATATGCTCGGCGTCTACCAAGTTTTTGCTACTGGCGGTTTTCGCACTCCTATTCATAGTATTCGTACGGTCATTGATGATCGTGGACGTATCTTGCAGCGCACAGGACTGAACACCCAGCGTAGTATCCCGCCTGAAACCAATTATCTGACCAATTATGCGCTACAGCAAGTGGTAAAAAACGGTACCGCTAGACGTGTGCAATCACTCGGTAGCAACTTGAATCTGGCGGGAAAAACAGGGACAACCAACGATTACCGCGACGCTTGGTTTGCAGGTTATAGCGGTAACTACGTCAGTGTGGTTTGGGTTGGCCGTGATGATAATAAGCCCATTGGCCTGAGCGGTGGTACTGGGGCATTACCAGTGTGGGTTGATTATATGAAACGCTTAAGGCTGACCCCAGTATCTATGCCTGAGCCTGAAGGTATTGAATGGTTATGGCTTGAGAATAACTCAGGTAAACTGTCTCATGAGCGCTGCGAATCTGCGCGATATTTGCCTGTTATGTCAGCGCATCTACCAACAGAGGCCAGTAGCTGTGCTCTCGCTTTATATCAGCAAGAGCAAGCCCGCGATCAGTTGCAGTGGCAACGTGAACAAAGTAGTCTGAATCAGCAGCGCCAACGTGAAGGATTAGAGATACCCAATAGCGAGGTGATTAATCCAGATGAGCAAGGAGCAGATGAAGGTACTGCCCAAGAGCGTGCGGACACTTGGTATGATCGAGCACTTGAATGGTTCTAATACCTCAAATGGTGCTGATAAAAGATGAATGGATTGTTTATCAGCATATAGCGGTATTTAAAATTATCTAGGATTTAGAATAAGGGATTTGGTATGGCATTATCTATCAACGAACAGTTAATAGCAGCTAAAGGGCGCAAACTAAGCGCTACGCCTATTCTCGTTTTAGGCACTTTCATGAGTACCTTGGTGCTAAGCGCCTGTCAGACGGCTCCTTATTCAACGCCCAGTCATACCGCTACCACTACTCACCTGCCAGCAGCTAATGAGGTTGAACAGGCGGCCGACTACCCTATTGAGCCTTACATACCGCCTGCCGAGACAGCTAATGCACCTGTCTATCAGCGCTATCCTGGGTCACAAGGTTTTCCTAGTACTGAGCAACCCTCGACAAGTACCAATCCTTTAACTCAGCAGACGCCAATCATTCAACCGTCTCCAACCATTCAACCACCGATAGTTATCCCGAATGAGCCGCTTCCCACACCTTCGCGTGACGATTATATAATCTCACAGCCGCCAGCAACACCATCACATAGTGACCTGCTAGAGCGTGCGCGTCAAAGCTCGCAGCAGCAAAGTCGTAACACTACCAGCAGTCAAAGCGACCTGCCAGCATTTCGCAGCTTGATGCAAACGGGCACCAACCAGCTCAAAGCGGGTAATTTAACTGCCGCAGAAAACAGCTTTACCCGTGCTCAGCGCTTAGCACCAAGATCCTCAGCAGTATATTTTTATCTGTCACAAGTGGCGTTAAAGAAAAATCAACCACGCAAAGCAGAAGCGATGGCGCGTCGTGGTCTGACCGTCTCCGAAGATGACAGCCGCCGCCGTGCACTATGGCAACTCATCTTAGTTTCAGGACAACAGCAGAACAATGCGCGCGTCGTGCGTGAAGCTCAACAAGCACTTAGGTAATTGCAACACTTTAAGCTTTGAACAACTTAAAGCAATAGTCGCTGGTCATAGCAATGCTAGCGACTATTGCTTTAGATTTATTAATTTTTATATATTGTTCTTTGTCTAATTTAAGCTCAACTCCCTAACTTAAATTTAATTAAGGTTATTTTTATGGCATGGCAACAACTGCACCTACAATGTGAAAAAGCAAACGTCGATCTTGCAGAAGCGCTGTTATTAGAAGCAGGCGCACTCTCTATTGCACTAGACGATGCAGGCGATCAGCCTTTGTTTGAACCCTTACCTGGCGAGTCGCCGTTATGGGATGAGGTCATACTGACGGGTCTGTTTGATGCCACTACTGAGGTTGGTAGTCGACAGGCTGTTGAGCAGTTAAGTCATGACATTGCCGCGCAAGTACAAGCCAGTCGTGTTTGGCTATCAGCCGTTGATGACAAAGACTGGGAGCGTGAGTGGATGTCACATTATCATCCGATTGAATGCGCTAATAACTTATGGATTGTGCCCAATTGGCTGACACCTCCCGATGCAAATGCCACCAATATCATCATGGATCCAGGTCTTGCTTTTGGCACTGGCTATCACGCGACCACGCGTTTGTGTTTAGACTGGCTCACCGAGCAAGACCTAAAGGATAAAGTAGTCATCGATTATGGCTGCGGTTCAGGTATCTTAGGTATCGCCGCACTCCTCTTGGGTGCAAAACAAGTCTACGCGGTAGATATTGACCCGCAAGCAGTACTTGCAACCAATCAAAATGCCGAGCGTAATGATGTTGCTGGGCGACTTAAGGCATTCTTACCAGAGGACTTTACTGACTACTGCGCCCAACATGATGTAATACCTGTTGATGTCATTGTTGCTAATATTTTAGCCAAGCCGCTGATTGGTCTAGCGCCTTACTTTGCCACCTTAATGGCACCCCAAGGTCGGATTGTTTTGGCAGGCCTGATTGAGTCGCAAACAGAGCAAGTAAGTGCAGCTTATGCGCCTTATTTTGCTCTTGATCCCAAGCATGCTTTTACTGCACAAGAAGATCAACATTGGCAACGACTGTCAGGTAAGTTTACATACTAGCTACACTTCTTTACATATGTTACGATAGGGAATCAGTTAAAGCTCACCGGCTTCATACTGCTTCCCTTTCTTATTTATACCTGTTTAATAAATATTCGCTTAAAAAAATAGCGGTATATAGGGGGTAAGACAGCTTTTGGTGAGTGAGTGCGTGATAATTATTGCTGTATCTTTTTGGATTTTGCAAACATGATCTCACTTATAAAAACCCAATGCCCCACTTGCCATACGCTTTTTAGTTTGGCGCCAGCTCAACTGAGCAAGGCGCAGGCGAAAGCGCGTTGTGGCAATTGCCAGCAGGTGTTTTTGGTGAATGAGCATCTGATAGAGACAGAGAGTGAGTCGTCGGCTAAAACCGCCACTGTGCAAAAATCCACGACAGTCAATACACAAAAAAAAGCAACTCAACAAAGCGGCTTTTTAGATTCCGATACTTTGACTCATGACGATATGCCGCATGCGCAGATGCAAGATAACGATGCACAAGATAACTCTCTAGATGAGATGGACGCATGGCTCTCACAGCCCAACTCGGCCTCAATAGATAATATAATTCAAAGCTCTCGCTCTCAAAGCAATCCATCTAATCATTCATCTACAGTTACAACACACAAAAAAACGCCTACGACAGTACGCAAGTCAAAAAAACCTACGAACCATGCAGTGGTTACTGATGAAAAAAGTATGAGTCGCTCCACGAACTCAGCACCAGCGTCGGATACTGACTTATCGCAACTATTGACCAATATGGGTGTGCCAGAACCTAGCAACATTACAGCGCTTAGCTTAAAACAAACAAACACCACTCATTCAAAAAGCCCTGCAGTACAAGCTCAGGCTCAACACCCTGCTGCATTAATATTATGGCTGAGTGGTTGTTTGGTGTTGGTAATGCTATTATTTGCACAGTATGTTATTTTTAACCTAGAAACCTTGATCAAAGATCCAGACCATGCAGCACGCTTGCAAGCCGTTTGTGCGGTTGCCGTTTGTAGTTTACCTAGTGCTGATTTAACGACATTAAATATCACTAACCTCAATGTCAAACCCAGTAATATCAAAGCTGCTGATCAATTTAGTGACATTGAGGCATGGTTGGTCAATCAAAGCTTACAACCGCAGCTGCTACCGAGTCTGAAAGTGAGTATTTATGGCACCGATAGTTTGATTGGCGAGTTCATTGCGATGCCAGGCGATTATCTGGCCAGCCCGCAAAACCTACTAACAGCCGAACAAATCAAACCTTTGATGTTCACTATTCCAATTACTCAAAAACAAATCCGTGAAATCACTATCGACCCTATTTATTAATACCCTATTAAGACAAATGCTAGAGCGAGTTGAACAGAATACCTTACTGCATTCTCGTCACTCTTGAGGACATCACCTTATGGCACACCGTGCACACATCTCTGCCAACCGTTTTGCCCAAAGCTCTACTCATCCTGACCATCATAGTCTGGATAGCGATCACCAGAATAACCACTATCAAGTCTCTCCTAATGTAAACCCTCATTCTGATAAATCAGATCATGGCGACAGCCACTCTTACGACGACACATCCGCACCGATAACTATCGATCCACAAGCTCCATTACGTATGCACGTCGAACGTGTGGTTCGTGAATACTTTGCAGCGCTGGGTGATGAAGTTCCAACAGATCTTTATGAGCTTATCTTGAAGGAAGTGGAGCTGCCGTTATTGACTGTGGTTCTTGAGCAAACCCGCGGCAATCAAACAAAGTGCGCACAAATCTTGGGTCTCAACCGCGGCACCCTACGCAAAAAAATGAAAACTTACCATTTAATGTAGTTTATCTAAAAAAACATACATATTTACACCATAAAATGGCCTAGGGTTTTGTGTAAACTCGCCAGATGTTTTATCATAGCAGTCCTAAAATCTAGAAAATCAATTGGCAGTATTTAAATATCGATGAATACTGCCAATTGATAATGAAGCATCATTCCTCGTTTTTATCACTACTATGCTCGGTGACTCATAGCTTGAACCAATGACAGCTATGATTGCCATTACTATCCTGCCAGACATTTATGTCAGGCTTTTTTTATGGAACTGTTTTTATGGGTACAAAACCGCTTGCTCTACTCTCGGTCTCTGATAAATCCAACATCGTAGAATTCGCTCAAGGATTGATTCAGTCAGGATTTGGTCTGCTATCTACTGGCGGTACTTATCGTTTACTTAAAGAACACAACGTAGAGGTCACTGAAGTATCAGACTATACTGGTTTTCCTGAAATGATGGATGGCCGTGTCAAGACGCTTCATCCAAAGATTCACGGCGGCATCTTAGGACGTCGTGGTACGGATGATGCAGTTATGAGCGAGCATCAGATTGATCGTATTGATCTGGTCGTGGTCAATCTCTATCCATTTGCTGAAACGATTGCTCGCCCTGACGTTACCATGAAAGATGCCATCGAAAACATCGATATCGGTGGCCCTACTATGGTACGTGCTGCTGCTAAAAACCATGCCCACGTAGGTATTGTCACTGATCCTGCTGATTATGAACGTATCATTGCAGCCTTGACAGGTAATGGCCAGCTAACTGCGGCTCTACGTTATGATTTAGCCGTAAAAGCCTTTGAACATACTGCCCAGTATGATGGCATGATTGCTAACTTTTTAGGTAGCCGCGTCAATGAGACTCAGCAGCCAGAAACCTATGCACGCACATTGAATCTACAGCTCGATAAGGTCCAAGACTTACGCTACGGTGAAAACCCGCATCAACAAGCGGCTTTTTATGTGGAGAATCATCCAGGTCGTAGCCAACAAGCGTCTATTGCAACAGCTAAACAGCTACAAGGGAAAGAGCTGTCTTATAACAATATCGCTGACACCGATGCTGCCCTTGAGTGTGTCAAAGCCTTTAGCGCTCCTGCTTGTGTGATTGTCAAACACGCCAACCCTTGTGGTGTCGCAGTTGATAGCGATCAGGTTGCCGCTTACCGTACTGCCTTTAGTACAGACCCTGAGTCTTCTTTTGGTGGCATTATCGCCTTTAACCGTCAGCTGACCACTGCGGCTGCCAAAGCCATTATCGACAACCAGTTTGTAGAAGTCATCATTGCTCCTAGCATTGAAGAAGGCGTGCTAGAAATAACTGCCAGCAAGAAAAACGTACGTGTGTTGGTTTGCGGCGAACTGCCTGCTGCCTATCAGCGTCAAACACAGCTCGACTATAAGCGTGTCAATGGTGGCTTGCTAGTACAAGAGCAAGATCTAGGCCTAATCACTGCTAATGAGCTAAAAATCGTCACTGACGTACAACCAACAGAAGCGCAGATCGCTGACCTATTATTTACTTGGAACGTGGCAAAATATGTCAAATCTAATGCCATCGTTTATGGTAAAAATCAGCGCACGATCGGTGTCGGCGCAGGTCAGATGAGCCGTGTCAACTCAGCACGTATCGCTGCTATCAAAGCTGAGCACGCTGGACTGGCGACTGCAGGTGCTGTCATGGCCTCAGATGCCTTCTTCCCGTTCCGTGACGGCATTGACAATGCTGCAGACGTTGGTATTTCGGCTATCATTCAGCCTGGTGGCTCTATGCGCGACGATGAGACCATTGCTGCGGCAAACGAACATGGTATTGCGATGGTATTCACCGGCATGCGTCATTTCCGTCACTAATCTGATCGGTCAATCGTCATTAAAATAAAGATTGTTCATTAAAAAAGCCACTGTATAAAATACAGTGGCTTTTTCTTTATGCGGCTTTCCTGTGGGTTGATATCGGTCAAACAAGCATTAAGTACTGGGTCATTAGCGACAGGCCATTAGCGACCTTGTGCGCCAGCCATATTGGCTTCGTTGATATCAACTTTATAGACCAAACGTAGATAGTCTAAATAATCTTGTAATTGGTCTTGCCCTAAATTATCACGGATAATATTGGCTGTTTGCGACTTCTCAAGATCAGATAGCTGTGACTGGCGCTGTGTCTCAATGCGATCACCGACGAGCACACTGGCGCCCATTTCTGTTTCACTGGCTAATGCCACAATACCATTCTCAGGAGCCTGGGTACTAAATGCTAGGCTACGTTCTTTCTCTGTTAATAAAGCATTCTGGCGACTCACCTCACCCAATGCTTGCAAGCTTGCTGAGTACTTACTGATATCAGCAGGGGTTTTAATATTAGCGGCTAACTTCTTGGCATCTTTGAGTGCCAGTGCACTGGCTTTTTGTTGACGCAATATCTGTGTGATTCTTGGCGTTGCTGCTGCCAAGGCGAGAGTTTTAGTCGGACGATAATTACTCGGTTGTACCCATACCGTCCCCGTTCCTACTTCAATACCTGCTGTGACGGCTTGATCTTGAATCGTAAACTCATCAAAGGCCTGATTGATCACCGCTGGTTGTGACAACGCTGAGGTATTATTTTCTTTACGGTAGTCTTTGATACGCTTAAGTGCTACGTTTTCTTGTTGCGCGATATCCTCGATACTAAAGCCATCCGCTGCCAAGTCATTGATTGCAGTTACTTTATCCGCATAGACTGCTTGACGCTTATACTCTTTCGCTTTAGCGGTAAGCTCTTCACGCATGCTCTCCATAGTAGGCACTTTACTACCACTGTCTTCTGTTACCATAAATATCTGATAACCAAAGCTGGTTTTAATAGGTGCTGTCACGTCACCCACGCTCAAACCTTGAAGCGCCGTTTCAACAGCGGCAGCGTCATCACCAAACACTGATGGATTAAAGCGTCCAATGGCGCCGCCCGTCTCGCCTGATGGGTCATCTGACTCAGCTTTCGCAAGTGCTGTAAATGACTCACCCTTATCTAAACGATTTTTGATACTTTCAGCACGTGCCTTGGCATCGTCACCCGTTACTAAGATTTGACTAAGCTGACGCTCATCGACGACAGCCAGTCCCTGCTTATAAGCCTCATATTGCTGCTGCAGCTCTTCTGTGGTGATATCATCAACCTTGATCGTCGATGGGCTGATCTGGATATAAGCCAAATCTACCATAGCATCACTTTTGAGCGTGTCTTTATTAGCATCATAATAAGTCTGTATATCAGCATCAGTCAGATTAACTTGCTGCTGATAATCCTGCCAGTTAAACCGTTGGAGCCAAACATTACGTGACTCTAGCTGCAAGTCTATCAACTGGTTGACAGCTTTCATTGGATAAATGGCCGTACCGACAATACTGGCATTAAGCTGATCAAGGCTCAGCTGATTGCGAAATTCAGCAAACAGCTGGTCTTTAGTCATGCCGCGCTGACGCAAAAAGAATGAAAACTGCTCGTTAGAAAACTCACCATTCTCATCTTTAAAGATCTCTTCTTGCAGTAGCAGGCGGTTGATTGTGTCATCAGACACCGTCATCCCAAGCTTGCCTGCTTGTTGTTCAAGCAAAGTACGGTCAATAAGGCCTTTGAGCACTTGCTCATGCAGCACATCTTCGTTTAACAAACTGGCATCATCGAGTTGCTCTAGTATCTCAGAGCGTCGGCTATTAACAGCATTCTGATACTCTGACAGCCCTACACTTGCCTCACCTACCTGAGCGACCTGATTAGGATCAACCCCACCTTGAAAATAGCTTTCGATACCTAAGAGTGCGAGTGGTGATAGGCATAGAATCAATAAAATGCGACCAGGCCAGCTTTTTAAAAAATCGCGCAATTTATCCATAATTATTTCTACTTTTTAAGCTAAATTGATGAAAAACCATTGCAACACAGCCAATATTATTTAAGCCTGCAGTGGAGTGGTGAGGGACATCCGTACTATCTACACTTATATTCAGTTGATACATATAGTGAGTGTTTTTTATACATACAGAACTTATGTAAATAGCAGCGTCACGCGCGCCCTATGATACGTGATTTTTGACTTAGACTCAAAATATTCACACTACTAACATACAAATTTTGGCAATAAAAAAAGCACCTTTATTAAAAGATGCTTTTTTACTGCTTGCGTTGCCATTTAAAACTTAAACGGCAACCTTATATTTACAAGCAAGGAGTCGTTTAGTTTAAACGCTCTTTTAAGTTTTTACCGGCTTTAAAGCTTGGTACTTTGCTTGCTGGAATCGCAAGCTCTTCACCTGTCTTAGGATTACGGCCAGTACGTGCTTTACGGTCTTTTACGCTAAACGTACCAAAACCAACTAATGAAATGCTATCACCAGCTTCTAGAGCTTCGCCGATGCTTTCCATTACTGCATTTAGTGCATCACCAGCTTGTGTTTTGTTTAGGCCGCTTTTGTCTGCGATGCTATCAATCAATTCTGACTTATTCATAAAATTTCCTTCAAGTTTAAGGGCTGTAATAAACGCTAACGTCAGGCATTGTATCGCCCTCAGAGTATTTAAGCAATAAAAACAAATCTCAATGTCTTTATTTACAGATTTTGCGTTATTAACGCCTTTATATCAAGGCTACATAAGGAGCGCAAGTGATTTTACATTTTTTCGTAGCCTATCTTACTTATTTAACACTTAACGTTACGCAATTCAACTGTCAATGATCGCCTAACATATAAACTTGTATTGAATTTACAAAATAATTGGTAAATCTCAATTATTTACCAATGAGCACATCTATATGCGTTACTTTTTATAATGAAGACGTTATGATATACGCGTTATAATTTCCACGCTATCAGTCGCCTTGTGCCACATATTACTTCTAGATATTATTTTTACTTATAACTTGCCCAATAAAATGGATTATTTACATGAAGCGTTCTACGTTATCTCACTCTCTTCTTAATATCATCTTAGTGTTCGCTGAGTCAGCATTGACGCTCGTATTGCGCTTAGATCCTGAGTTACGTAAAGCCGCTTATCCTCTTGCCAAGCAAGGTACTGTCGTCTGCTTACGATTATATTTACCTCATGTGGAAGTATTTGCGACTTTCAGCTACAAAGGTGTGTTATTAGACGCTCAATTACCTGCTGATCGTAGTGAGCCTGACATTGTCATTAATGCTTATAGTATCCAGGTATTAAATGCCATCACCTCTCATGGCAGTGATGCCACCGATAAATTACAAATGCGCGGTGAAGTCAGCCAAGTACAGCAGCTGAAACAGTTCATTATGCAACTGGGCATGGGCAGCCTGATTCAGAGCGTTATCAAGAGATTTAAAGGTGGCAATAGCAAGAACAAGCCCAGTGCTAAAGAAACGGAAGAGAAAAAAAATGAATACAAGCTACGTATTAAAGAACAGCAAACTCAAATCAACACCTTAACCATCAAAAACCGTGAGCTTGAAACCACTGTAAAAGAGCTACAAAGCAAACAAAAGACATTGACCATTTCTGCTGTAGTTGCCGTAGTGATTGCGATTATCGCTCTTATAGCGTTATTTATAAACTAGTCATGTAGTCATGCACCTATCATGGCAATTAGCTGCTCACCTTTTTTTATGCGCTCAATGGCTATATTAAAATGACGATACCAGCTAGCTGTTGAGCCTTTTGCTGAGCCATCCTCTATACCTATCTTCTAACTACATATATCATCAGCCGCCCATCTGTATTTATCTATATTCTTCAGTATAAATATTATGGTTTGATTCTATTAATAATGGCGATAGATAAGATTAACCATTCAACGACATTTCAATCTTGACTAAATTACTCGGGATTAAGTATAATGACTCTATCGCAGCACATATCAAGTTATTCACCTGTTGTTTGACAGCGGTAATATTAGAATTACTTAATTTAGATTTATTAGCAGGGTTGATATCTGTAAAGTTCAGCTTAACGACCCAAATTATGATAATAAGCTCGTGATTGAACTTAGCCTATCATTTATCAGCTTGGAGATACTTTATGCGTTTAACTACTCGAGGTAGATATGCCGTTACTGCATTGCTAGATTTGGCGTTACAAACCAGCCAACAAGACAGCGCGGTCTCTCTATCTGATATTGCCAAACGACAGTCTATATCTATTTCGTACCTTGAGCAGCTGTTCTCCAAACTCCGCAAACGTGGATTAGTCACTAGTATACGTGGCGCTGCAGGCGGTTATCATTTAGCCAAGCCATTGCATGAGATAGATGTGATGAGCATTATATCTGCCGTTGACGAATCAGTGAATGCAATGCAGTGCGAAGGACGTGGTGACTGTCAAGGTGGCGCAATGTGTTTAACCCATGATTTATGGTGCGCATTGTCCAATCATATCGAACAGTACTTGAAAAATATAACATTAGCGCAATTATTAGATATAGAAAGTGTGCAGTCCGTATCATTACGTCAGCACCTATCTTCTACACAAGAGTTTTCTTTGAAAGACATTAACACTATTACCTTATCGACCAGCGAGGCAAACCCAGCATGAGCCAACATAATTCCCTTATTTACTTAGATTACGCTGCCACTACGCCAGTTGCCAAATCGGTGGCTGCAAAGATGAGCGAGTATCTGACTGTAGATGGTATCTTTGGTAACCCAGCCTCGCGCTCACATGGCTACGGTTGGCAAGCAGAAGAAGCAGTAGAAACAGCACGTCAGCAAGTTGCAGAAGCAATTAATGCCGATCCACGTGAGATCGTCTTTACTTCTGGTGCCACAGAGTCAGACAACTTAGCTATTAAAGGTGCTGCGCATTTTTACCACTCTCGTGGCAAGCACATCATTACTAGCAAGATTGAGCATAAAGCCGTCTTGGATACTTGCCGCGAGCTTGAGCAAGAAGGGTACGAGATTACTTACCTTGAGCCACAAGCCGCTACTGGCCTAATCATGCCAGAGCAAGTTAAAGAAGCTCTGCGTGACGATACCATCCTAGTCTCACTCATGATGGTGAACAACGAGCTTGGCACAATCACAGATGTGGCGGCTATTGGTGAGATCACTCGTGAAGCTGGCGTTATCTTCCATGTAGATGGTGCACAGTCTATCGGTAAAGTACCTGTCGATCTTGCAAAGATGAAAATCGACTTGATGAGCTTTTCAGGTCACAAAGCATACGGCCCTAAAGGTATCGGTGCCCTATTCGTCAGTCGTAAACCACGTGTTCGTCTAAAAGCAGAGCAGCACGGCGGTGGACATGAGCGTGGCATGCGTTCAGGTACATTACCGACGCATCAAATCGTTGGTATTGGTGAAGCATTTGCTTTGGCTAAAGAGCGTTATGAAGAAGATCATGCACACGCAGCAAAACTGCGCCAAAAACTGTGGGACGGCCTACAAGATATCGAAGAGACTTACCTAAATGGTGATCTTGAAAATAGCGTACCTAATATTGTGAACATCAGCTTTAACTTCGTTGAAGGCGAATCATTGATGATGTCGCTAAAAGACTTAGCAGTATCATCAGGGTCAGCCTGTACATCAGCAACGCTTGAGCCATCATACGTATTACGCGCTATCGGTCGCCCAGACGAATTAGCACACAGCTCGATTCGCTTTAGCTTTGGTCGTTATACGACTGAAGAAGATATCGATAGAGTGATCAAGCAAATGCATGAAGCAGTCGACAAATTACGTGCCCTATCACCACTTTGGGATATGTATCAAGACGGCGTAGATTTAGATTCAGTCGTATGGGCTGAGCACTAAAATTAAAAAAGCGACATGGTTATGACACATAGCCATTAAACAATTGATCAGACAATGACAAAGACAGTTTTTATTAACTGAATGTTTGACCCCAATTATCGATGAGTAGTGAGACATTCAAAGTCAGTAACTGACTACTCATCATCTAACTAGGAGAAAACCCCATGGCCTATAGTGACCAAGTTATTGATCATTACGAAAATCCACGCAACGTCGGCAATCTTGATAAAGATGCCAAAAACGTTGGAACCGGTATGGTTGGTGCCCCAGCTTGTGGCGATGTGATGCGTCTACAAATCCAAGTCGATGATAACGGTATTATCGAAGATGCGCGCTTTAAAACTTACGGCTGCGGCTCAGCAATTGCTTCAAGCTCGCTCGTGACTGAGTGGCTAAAAGGTAAAAGCTTAGATCAAGCTGGCGAAATCAGAAACAATGACATCGCAGAAGAGCTTGCATTACCACCAGTAAAGGTGCATTGCTCTGTACTTGCAGAAGATGCCATTAAAGCCGCTATTAGCGACTACAAAGGCAAGCATGGCGCTGCTGAAGTAACAGAAGAAGCGACGAGCTAAGCCTGTTAGCGTAGAAACTATTAGCATAAAGCTATATTGTAGTAGCGCAGTAGAGAACCCTTCTCGAAGCTACTAACGCTAAAGAGGTGACAATGACGCTTATGTAATTGTCACCTTTTGCTTTTAAAAATTTATTCACAGACTGTTGTGGCAATCATATATTTCATCAGTTGCCAGTTTAAACAGACCTGTTCATAGAGAATTATATTAAAATATCATTATTAATTTTGATAGTCAGTAGGAGTTGGCATGATTGAAATGACAGAACGCGCCGCTCAGCATGTTCGGGATTTTTTGGACAATCGCGGCAAAGGCGAAGGTATTCGAGTTGGCATTCGTACAGCCGGTTGCTCAGGCTTGGCTTACGTTTTAGAGTTTGTAGATACGCCTGACGAAAATGACACACGCTATGAAAGCCGTGATGTCAGTATCTTTATTGATCCTAAAAGCTTGGTATATTTAGATGGCTTGTTAATGGATTATGAAAAAGAAGGATTGAACGAAGGCTTTAAGTTCACCAACCCAAATAAAAAAGGCGAATGTGGTTGCGGTGAGTCCTTTACAGTTTAATGACTTAACGCTTCTGAGTTTAATAGCATGATCTTTTACTATCAGGCAGTGACGAACGACTAATGCTGTCGTTAGCTCAGTGCTGTACATCCGTTCGCAAGCAAATCTTCAGCCAGACAAAATTTTGAAATTACCAATAAAAAAGCAAGGCGTATGATATGACAGACATCACAGCAGAAGCACAGTTTGATAACTTCTTTGCCCTATTTGAGCAGCCTGTACAGTTTGAAGTCAGTCAAGACAGTCTCGACCAGCATCTACGTCTGCTACAAAAACGCTATCATCCTGATAATGTCGTAAAAAACGTGTCAGATACTGCACAAGCGCAAAAACAATCTGAGCAAGCTTCAGCACTCATTAACCAAGCCTATCAAACGCTAAGTAAGCCTGATAGCCGCGCTAGCTATTTGTTAGATATGGCAGATCAAGCGCAAAATCTAGAACACTCAATCGCAGACTTAGACTTTTTAGAAGATGCGATGCAGATGCGTATTGATCTAGACGAAGCGATTGAAGATAAAGACCGTGCGACCTTACAACAGCTACATCCGCAGATTACAGGACGCTTAGCCAAACAGTCTGAGCGTTTTAGCACTGCCTACCAAAGCCAAGACTGGCAAACAGCGATTGATGCGACGCAAAAGTTGAAGTTTTTAGTAAAGCTAAATGCTGACGTTACTATTGGTCTCGATAATCTAGCCACTGCTGAGCATTCGGATGATGATGATCTGTACGTTTAAATTCGTATAGCTTATTTCAGCTATACGCCTAGCAATTTAATTGCTATTCACAGGTTAAGGTTAAATTAATAGCAACGATACCGTATAATCTCTTATTTTAAGCACTTTTAATCGTTGGTGGTGTTCTAAAAAGTATGCTGGCGATAGAAGCCAATAAAAAATCTATGCTAAGTTCTCTGATTCTATAGGGCTTTCAAGGCTTCAAAAACTGTTCAAGTTTTAATCAGCATACTTTTTGACACACCACCTAATCGTTAAGTCTCTGCATTTTACGTGATTACAGCTTTTACGTAAGTGCAAAAAAGCAGTCAAACTATAAAAGTGTGCTTATCGTATTTGTTCCATTTCACTTATTAATTTTATCTCTTTCATTTCATTTTATCTTTGAGTTATCTTATGTCTTTATTGCAAATTGCCGAACCCAATCAAAGCGCTCAACCTCACCAACATCGTTTTGGTCTGGGAATCGATCTTGGTACCACACGTTCATTGGTCGCAGTGGTACGTTCAGGCAAGGCGCAAGTCCTAGAAGCAGGCGCAACGACAGATACCTTATTACCTTCTGTCGTCTATTATCCAAGTACAGGCAATCCATTAGTCGGCTATGATGCCCTAGCCCATTTAGCGGATGATCCAAAAAATACGATCATCTCGGCTAAGCGTTTTATGGGCCGTAGCCAAGCTGATATCAAATTCTCTCATCCTTATGAGCTAAGTGGCAGCAAAGATGCTATGCCAGCATTCGTGACGGCTCAGGGCGAAGTATCTCCTGTCGAAGTATCAGCACGTATATTAGCAGCGCTAGAGCAACGTGCAGCGAGCGCATTGCCTGCTGACAGCATCGAAGGGGCTGTCATCACTGTACCAGCTTACTTTGATGAAGCGCAGCGTCAAGCGACCAAAGATGCAGCGCAAGCAGCTGGAATCAATGTACTACGTCTATTAAATGAGCCTACCGCGGCAGCAGTCGCCTATGGTCTCGACCGGCCTTCACAAGATGGCAATAAAGAAAGCTATTACTTAATTTATGATCTGGGTGGCGGTACTTTTGACGTCTCTATCCTAAAGCTGACTGATGGCGTCTTTGAAGTATTGGCAACTGGTGGAAATAGTGCCTTAGGTGGTGACGATATTGACCGCCTGATGACCAATTGGCTTATCAAGCAATTGAACATCAACCCTAAAGATGTGAGCCTCCATGACAAATCGATACTCGCACAGCAAGCCAAAGCCTACAAGCAAGCACTGACCGACGCTGAACAAGTTGATATTGATATTACTGTCAATGAGCAGTCTTATCAAGGTGTACTACGTCGTGAAGATTTGCTCGCTATTGCAGAACCAGTTAACCGCCGTACGCTCAGCGTCTGTGAACAAGTTCTACGTGATGCCAAGCTTGAGATTAAAGATTTAGATGAAGTTATCTTGGTTGGCGGTTCTACGCGTATGCCTGCTGTACAACAAGTCGTCACTGAGTTTTTTGCCAAGCAGCCGCTTTGCCGTCTGAACCCAGATGAAGTGGTCGCCTTAGGTGCTGCCCAAACAGCGCATCAATTGGTCAATGGTGATAGTGACAATAACTTATTATTGCTCGACGTAACGCCGCTATCACTCGGTCTTGAGACCATGGGCGGCCTAGTCGAAGTACTTATTCCACGTAATACTCCTATCCCTGTTAAGAAGCGTCAAGTATTTACCACGTATCAAGATGGTCAGACTGGCATGGTGATTCACGTGGTACAGGGCGAGCGCGAAACGGTTGAAAACAACCGCTCGCTTGGGCGCTTTGAGCTATACGGCATTCCACCGATGAAAGCTGGCTTTGCCCGCATCGAGGTGACTTTTAGTATTGATGCTAATGGCCAGTGACGACTTGTTGTACAGCAGGCATACGCGTAGAACCGCCAACCAAGACAGAAAGCAAAATTGAGATTGTGCCTTCTTATGGACTGTCAGATGAGCAAATAGAGCAACTGCTTATGGCAGGGTTCCAGCATGCTGAAGAAGATAAAAATGCGCGCTCTTTGATTGAGACCAAAGTAGAAGCGGAGCGTGAAGTGCTTGCGCTACAGTCTGCATTAAAAGAGTTTGCCGCCCTATTATCTTCTGATGAGCAGCAATCATTAACTGAGCAGATGCAGGCACTACAAACCGCATTAAGCACTGACGATTTGACTGCCATCGAAGCAGAGCAAGCCAAGCTAAAGCCTCATAGTGATGCCTTTGCGGCGCGTATTATGAATCAGAGCGTCAAAGCCAGCATGGCAGGTACCAGTGCCCAAGATTGGTAACAGATATATCTAGGAATATTTATACTTGAGAATTAAGCTTAGCCATCCTACTAAGCTCACCTTTTATATTTCTCAGTTTTCATTTTTTTAATTGATTAGCATCGGACAAATAATTTATGCCAAAGATTACCGTATTACCTCATCATGAAATTTGCCCTGAAGGCACTGAAGTCGAGCTAGAAGCTGGCCAGAACTTATGTAAAGCACTACTAGAAAAAGGCATCAAAATTGAACATGCTTGTGAGATGTCAAAAGCATGTACCACCTGTCATGTGGTCGTACGTAAAGGCTTTAATAGTTTGGATGAGATGGATGATATCGAAGCTGACTTACTTGATCGTGCTTGGGGCTTGGAGCCTGATTCACGCTTGTCCTGTCAGGTTATGCTGGAAGATGAAGACTTAACCATCGAGATTCCTAAATATACGCTCAACCATGCAAAAGAAAACCATTAATGTAAAACTGCTTAGATCTTGCTAATAAGCTTGAATAAGCCGTTCATAAAAAAGCCAGCTATTAAGTAGCTGGCTTTTTCGTGTGTGAATATCTAATGTCTGGACATCTGGCTATTACTGTTACTGTTACTCTTATTTACATCTGCCAATCAAATGGCATCTGATGATGACCACGCAGCGCCATCATCAGTGTCTGCTGCATCTGTGACAATACTGCTGGCGTATACGGAATAGCAGGGACACCCCATACTGGGTTTGGCCACTGCATATCGTTTTGATAACGTACAATGTGATGAAAATGCAATTGTGGCACCTGATTTCCTAGTGCTGCGACATTCATCTTGTCTGCTTGAAAAGTTTTCGCAAGTTGGCTTGATAACCAGCTTGACTCACGTAAAAACTGCGCCTGATCAGATTCAGAAAGCTCATACAGCTCTTTGATGCCTGAGACGCGTGGCACCAATATCAACCAAGGAAACTGGCAATCATTAATCAAACGACACGTCGATAATGGAAAATCGCCCACCAAAAAACTATCAGCGGCAAGCTTAGGATGCAGTTGGAACATAATGAAGGCTTCTCTTGTTATAGAACATCAATAAAATAAAAGGAGGTAGAAGTTACTAAAATCTAAAATATATATTGCCACTATTTTATCAGTTATCTACGAGATAAAATAGCAACATTAGCCATTCACTAAAAGCTAATTGAGTTATGCCGTTTCACCCACCATATAGTCAGCTGAATGTAAAATTGTTATGGATTTAAACGCGCTACTGGTATAAATTTTACTTGCGTGCTGCGTACCCAGAGGCTGCGCAACTGTACTTCAAAAGATAGCATCCCAGTAGCGCTATGACATTTTTAGAGTGTATCGACTATATGCTCACTAAAATAGCGCAGTAGCTCTTGAATGACCGTTACTCGCTGTTGGGCAGTCTGTAGCTTATCCGCATCGCTATAGCGAATACCTGACGCGCCATTCATACGATAACGCTGACCATCAGATTGAATCAACTTAATAATCGCTAACGCATCGACTGGCGTATCGGGGGCAAACTCTAACGTCATACTATTGCTATTGGCATCTATTTTATTAATCTTCAGCGGCTCCGCTTGGAGGCGCAGTCCATGAATGGCAAAAAGCTGCTTGGTTTGATCTGGCAGAGTACCAAAACGATCTATCATTTCAGTACGAATATCCGTTAATGCCTCTTTATCATCGGCATTGCTAATGCGTTTATAAAATAACAAACGCTGGTGTACATCGTGCAAATACTCTTCTGGTATCAATGCTGAGCTATGTAGATTAATCTCACTGGTCAGCGATAATGGTGTATTTAAATCCGGCTCTTTACCCGCTTTGATCGCCTTAGTAGCACGCTCAAGCATGTCCATATACAAGCTAAAACCAATGGCCTGCATATTACCACTTTGCTGCTTGCCGAGTATTTCACCTGCCCCGCGAATCTCTAAATCTTCGCTTGCCAGCATAAAGCCTGCACCCAAGGTATTGGCACGCTCAATGGCATGGAGACGACGCTTGGCATCACCTTTAAGGCCTTTAATAGATGGCACAAGTAAGTAACAATAGGCCTGATGATGGCTACGACCGACACGACCACGCAGCTGATGCAGCTGAGCAAGACCAAACTTGTCAGCGCGCTCAATAATAATGGTATTGGCATTGGGTACATCAATACCGGTTTCAATAATCGTCGTACAGACTAAGACATTAAACTTTTTATGATAAAACTGCTGCATGATCTGTTCAAGTTGCCGCTCCTGCATTTGTCCATGCGCGACCCCTACTCGAGCTTCTGGCACCAGCTCACGAATTGTTTCTGCCATACGCTCAATGCTCGCCACATCATTATGCAATAAATAGACCTGTCCACCGCGTAGTAGTTCACGCAAGATGGCCTCTTTCATCAAGGCTTGCGTCTTTTGCATGACAAAGGTCTTGATGGCGAGACGGCGGGCCGGCGGCGTAGCAATGATAGACATATCGCGCATACCAGATAGCGCCATGTTCAGAGTACGCGGAATCGGCGTCGCTGTCATTGACAGGCTATCTACATTGGTCTGAATAGCTTTGATACGCTCTTTATGGCGTACCCCAAAGCGATGCTCCTCATCAACCACCATCAAACCTAAATTGGCAAATTTAACGTCTTCTTGCAGCAGCTTATGCGTTCCAATCACGATATCCACTTTCCCAGCAGCCAGATCTGCCAGTACCGTCTGCTGATGTTTTTTGCCGCCGAAGCGTGATAAGGTCTCGATACGTACTGGCCAATCGGCAAAACGATCGCGAAAGTTATCTTCGTGCTGCCCTGCCAGTAACGTCGTCGGCACCAGCACCGCCACTTGATAGCCAGCGCTGACCGCAATAAAGGCGGCGCGCATCGCCACTTCCGTCTTACCAAAGCCCACATCGCCACAGATGAGTCGATCCATAGGCTGGTTTTGCTTCATATCATGCATCACAGCATGAATCGCATTGGCCTGATCTGGTGTCTCTTCATAGGCAAATTGGCTGGCAAACAGCTCATACTGTGAGAGTTCAATTTTAAAATGAATACCCACCTTGGCTTCACGTCTGGCCTGCATATGCAGGAGCTCAGCCGCGACATCGTGAATTTGCTCTAGTGCCTTTTGTTTGGCTTTGTCCCATTTACCACTACCAATCTTATGCAGCGGTGCCAATGCAGGATCGCCACCACTATAGCGGCTAATCAATTGCAAATTCGCCACTGGTACATAAATACTGGCATCGTCAGCGTATTTTAGATGAATAAACTCCTGTTCACCATCACCGACATCTAAGGTAATAAGGCCATTATAACGACCAATACCATGTTCAATATGGACAATTGGACTGCCCTCAGTCATCTCTGTGACGCTTTTGACTAAGAACTCTTCTGACACCCCACTCTGCCGACGACGGCGCGTTTGTAGCACTTGACGACCAAACAGCTGCGTCTCACTAATCAGCACCAAACGTTCGGGTACATAAACGCCGCGCTCAATAGGCGCAACAGTTAAGCCAACATGGGGTAAAGTATTATGCTGTGCAGCTTTATGCGCATGATCTATCGCTAAAAAATCTTCAAAACTGCTATAAGCCTTGATATCAATCTTGCCCTTGAACAGCTCTATTAATATCTCACGGCGACCAGCAGTCTCAGCGACGATCAGCACTGGTGTACCTGTCTGCGCTTGCAGCTCCAAGAATGCTAGCAATTCAGCCAAAGGCTCAGCTTTTTGATGGTTGACGGATAGCTGTGGCGGTACAAGCGCACTTAGCGTGACTAGGCCTTGCTGTTTGTTTGAAGTCGTTTTCAATTGTGGTTGTGACTGTTGTTCTAATGACATGTCCTCACTATCAGTTGCAGCGACATCAATTGCAGCAACGTCGGTCATTGTAGCCAGCTCATCACGCGCACTTAAAATCACGCGCGGATAACGGTTGAGCTGTTCATTCAGCGCATTTGATAACAGATACAACCATTCGGGAGCGACAATAGGCTTATCAAGGTCATGACGACGCTCTTCATAGCGGCGCTGGATCTGCGACCAATAGTCGGCCTGTTTTTCACTAATTAATTCATCAGTGATAAATAAAGCATCGCTTGGCAAGTAGGAGAATAAAGTGCTTTCTGCCTCCCAGTCCTTTAAATCAAAAAACAGCGGCTGATAATACTCAAGACCACTACTGGCAATACCTGCCATCACGTCTTTATGCAGCTCAAGTTTACGACTGCTGGCATTAGGAAACATCTCAGCAAAGTTGGTACGAAAGATCTCACGGCCTTCTTCTAGCGGAAACTCTTTTGCGGGTAATATTTGAAACTGGGTAATAGGCTTAGAGATGTCTGGCAGTTTGTGCAGTAGGGATAGCGATTCTTGCCCCATACTCTGATCATTATTTGCAATCAATGCTTTGAGGTCATCTTCGGTCAAGGTACGCTGAGTCTGCGGATGAAAAAAACGAATGGTCTCGATCTCATCATCAAACAAATCTAAGCGCAATGGGAATGGCTGCCCCATCGCAAAAATATCAATGATGCTACCACGTACTGCAAACTCGCCTGGTTCAAACACATTTTCAACGGCTCGATAACCCGCTTTTGCCAGTAGTTCGCGCTGAGTGTTGATATCAAAGGTGTCACCCACGCTGAGATCAAAGTGTTGACCAATCACCCAACTGGGCGGTGCAACACGCTGCATGAGCGTCTGTACAGATATGAGCAAGACCCCTGACGTTGGCATATCAGTAAGCAGGTTAATACGCTCACTGACAATATCCTGATGCGGTGAGAGCTCATCATAGGTCAAGGTTTCCCAATCGGGAAACACGTAAGCATCGACACCGCAAAACGCCAGTTCAGTCTCTATCTGATTGAGTTGGTTCTGATCACGAGTTACCACGACTTTTAATCGATCCGCAACCTTCCATAACGGCTCATCAACCAAACTTGCTAGCCACAAGCTACTGACTGCACCATGGACAGGTGCAAGCCAACGCTTCTGAGTATCCTTAATAGGAAACAGCTGCTGATTAATAGGGGCAAATGCGTCAGTCAAAGCAGTGATAGGCATAGCAGATAGAATCAAGGTTAGGAAACAGAAGGCTATTATACGAGCATTTTGACCATTGACCAAACCAATGCCGTAACGGTTTGTCAATATCCACAAAAAAACCTATTACAGGCTCAATTTGCATCGTATTTATAAAGTAAATTAAAATATGTTGTTAGGGCATGCCTTTAATTCAATCGAAAGATACCTAAATGGGCTAAAAATGATAGAGGCTTGCACTTTTGAATTTTAAAAACCAAAAGCCCCAGTCTTTACCTGTAACCCAGTAGCAGACTGAGGATTTTATATAAACGTAGTACTTATGACAAACAGAGGGAGTTTCCTAAAAACTGTGTAACTGCTTATAATCCCCTAACAGGAGAATAAGCAATGACTACTCAATCTGACATTAAAAAACTGGCCGAGCAAATGGCTGGTAGCATGAACAGCTTTGATGACATCAAAGACTTCCAAAAGCAGCTCATGCAATCCTTTATCGACACTGCCCTTGAAGCTGAGATGGAAGACCATCTCGGCTATCCCAAGCATGAAAAGGCGGATAAACCTAATAAGCGTAACGGGCACACTAAAAAGACCGTCCGCAGTGACACAGGCGAGCTTGAAATCTCTACCCCAAGAGACCGTGATAGCAGCTTTGAGCCTGTACTCGTTAGTAAGCATCAAACCCGTATTAGTGGCCTTGATGACAAGATCATCTTCCTTTACGCCAAGGGTCAAACCACCACTGAGATCGTAGAGAGCATTAAAGAGCTCTACGATGTCGATATCTCCAGTAGCTTAGTTTCAAGAGTCACCGATAATATCTTAGACGACATCACCGCTTGGCAGAACCGGCCACTGAGCAGTGTTTATCCTATCGTCTATTTAGACTGCATCGTCGTCAAAGTACGTCAAGACAAGCAGATCATCAACAAAGCCATTTACTTAGCCCTAGGTGTTGCTCTTAACGGTAAAAAAGAGCTGCTTGGCATGTGGCTCTCAGAGAATGAAGGCGCTAAGTTCTGGCTGGGCGTACTCACTGAGCTACAAAACCGCGGGGTACAAGATATCCTCATTGCCTGTGTCGACGGCTTAAAGGGCTTCCCTGATGCCATTAACACCGTCTATCCAAAGGCACAGGTTCAGCTGTGTATCGTACACATGGTGCGTTACTCAATGAAGTTCGTACCGTGGACGGATAAAAAGGCCGTAGCGGCTGATTTAAAAGCCATCTACGGTGCGGATACGCTTGAGATAGCAGAGGCCAATCTTGAGCACTTTGATGAGACTTGGGGTAAGGATTACCCGCACGTGGTTAAGTCTTGGCGCAATAACTGGGAGGGCCTAACGGTGTTCTTTGGCTACCCTAAAGACATCAGAAAAGTGATTTATACCACCAATGCGATAGAGTCGCTAAACAGTGTGATTCGGACGGCAGTGAATAAGCGTAAGGTGTTCCCATCTGATCAGGCAGCATTCAAAGTGGTGTACTTAGCCACCCAGCAGGCGTCTAAAAAGTGGTCGATGCCAATCCGTAACTGGACGTCTGCTCTGAATCGTTTTATGATTATGTTTGATGACCGTATCAGTAAGCATTTAATCTAAATGGCAGTTACACAGAATCTGGGATGGGCTCCAAACAGAAGTCTATTAAGCGGTTAAAGGCTTGTCGCTTGCGATAATACCATTGTTATCCGCATAGACAAACATACCAGAAGTCAGAGTTAAGTCACCAAAGCTAATCTCTAAATCAGTCTGACCTTCGTCACGGCGGGTAGATTTGCGCGGGATACAGCCTAACGCCATCACCCCGATATCCATCTCTGCCATGTCGTCAACATCACGTACACAGCCATAAACTATGACACCTGCCCAACCATTATCAATCGCTGACTGCGCAATCATATCTCCTAGTAGCGCACAACGCATAGAACCACCACCATCAACGACCAGCACCTTGCCTTCGCCATTTGTGTCCTTGCCATCGCTATTGAGCAATGCCTTAACTCGGCTATTATCTTCAAAGCACTTTACCGTCACAATCTCGCCACAAAACTTGTCTTTAGCGCCGAAACTATGAAACGATTTGCCTTCGATATTAGGTAAGCAAACTTGTGACTCAGGATTGGCGTCCAATAAATCACAGGTTACGAAGTTTTCTTTGGTCATTGCTGTCGATTCTGACATGGCTCTACACTCCTTGTTGAAGGTTGTTTATCTTCTCTGTTTTACTTAGGCTATTTTTAATGATATGAAATACTGGTTAGTTATTTTTATCTTATCTCAATTTTTTACCCGCGTCATTGCCAGCATTTGTTTATTTTCGATAATGTCTGTCGTATTTGGCACGGTTGCTTTACGAAATTTACTACGCTCATACACCTCATGCGCAGCCATTGCCATCGCGATTGCCACACGTTTGGCAGAAATAGGATGCAAGCGTAACGACTCAGAAACCAACGGAGAGATAAGCTGAAAAGCTTTTTGGCTGATACTCTCGAGCGGTCGGCCTTTGTGTTTTCCCAATAACAATGAAGGGCGAAAAATTACCAACTGCTCAAAGCCTAACGCCATGATTGATTGCTCGGTTTCTGCCTTGACTTGATTATACAAAAACCGGCTGTCTTTATCGGCATTCATCGAAGACAACAAAAAGAAGTTCTTAACCCCTTTGTCATGGCATAGCTTGGCAAAGCTCACGTTGTAATCATGATCCACTTTTCGAAAGGCTTCATCACTACCTGCTTGCTTTCTAGTAGTACCAAGACAACTAAACGCATCCGTTGAGCGATCGACACCCACACTGGCAAACACTTCTGCTAAGTTATCAAAATCGTTGACTTGATAAAAACGCATACTGGTGTTGATATAGCGCGGTGGACGCCGTGCAATCACAATTAAAGTGTCATAAATCTCACTAAGCTGCTTGATAAGATGCTGTCCTACCAATCCTGTCGCGCCAATTACAATCGCTTTTCGCTGCATACCTTGTCCGTCTTCTTTTAGTTTTAGTCTTAAAATAAAACATCGTCTTCAAATATTGCGTATTACACGGCTATCAATCATTTTAAACACTGCATATTTTAAGTATGATATATATGTATGGCCTTTATTCTGTCTTACTTTTAAAACATACCATTAGGCTATCATACCTAAGTTAGAGTATGACAGAGGCGATTAATCAATAATTTATTGTAAGAGATTTTATCATAGCGATTGGCATCAACCGACCAGCAGCTGGTGACAATTTGCTGATTCTACGAATAACCAAGCCTAATCAAAACTTCTTTACGCATTAGCCGTCAAATATATTGTCCTTAGTGCAATAATTTGCTAAGATGTTCGGCTTTACACGTCAACGCTATTTAATTATTCCAAATGGCTTTGACGCTTGCGATGATCTCTTGATATTAGATACCTTAATATTAGACATCGACATCATGTTTGACGAGACGGCTGCTCGTCACCGATGATTGTTAAACCTATTATTGCAACCAACATTCATATTTTTATCTGTCTTTCATAAAGGAGATACGCGTGGCTAATACTGCACAAGCTCGTAAACGCGCCCGTCAAAACACCAAACGTCGCCAAGAATCTGCGTCACAACGCTCAATGGTTCGTACTTATTTAAAGCGTGTTGATGCGGCTATCGAAGCAAAAGATTATGACTCAGCTACCGAAGCTTTCAAAAAAGCGGTACCTGTTCTAGATCGTATGGCTGACAAAGGCGTTATTCATAAGAATAAAGCCGCTCGTCGTAAGAGCCGCTTAAACAAAGCTATCAAAGGCTTACAAGCTTAAGATTTGCTGCGCTCACATTACGTGCTAGCGAAAACCTTGTCCCTGTGACAAGGTTTTTTTATGCTTGTTCAAAAAGATAAATTTAATACAAACCTTATGTCCATTTGACCTCTGGTGGCAATAAGAGTTTATTGGGATGAAACCCTGACAAGCGATAGCCCTCTAATAAGCTGTTAATCGGACGCACATAGACCTCACCGCGCCAAACAAAATACGCACTAGCCTGCTCAAACGGTTTATCATCGAACCACAAAAACACCCCTTCCATCATCTTTGGCCAGTCATTCCAATCAATCTCGATGACATCGAGCATGACTGCCAAAAAGGCAGACAGTAACGTATCATGGCTAACTGCTAGCATTAAATGACCCTGCTGCGGCTGATTTTGGTAAAAAAGTGATAAAAGATCTAGACCACCCTGATAGGCATTCTTGGTACCTTCAAGGTTTCCTTGCAAAAAACGATTGATAAAATTAAGTACACCAATCTCTTTAAACACTGGATTGGCAATATCAGGCTCTGTCACTAAGCTACCAGGCTCTACCAATAGCGACTGATGCTCAATATGCCGCTGTAGACCAGCACCCTCTTGCATCAGCTGCGCGGTATCTATACAACGTCCGATAGGGCTTGAGATGCTGTCTACGTTGAGTGAGTATGGCAAATGACCTGCCAGCCAGCGTCCCCATGATTGTGCTAATACGCGGCCTTTTGGCGTCAGTGGCAGCTGATAACTGGCAAAGCCATTACCGTCAGAGCGCTCACGCAAGGAGTGTCTGGTAAATAAAATAAGACGCTTATCAGTCGGTAACAAGCTGACCGAGGAGATCATACTGTCAGGTAGGTGCGCAGGTGCTGGCGCAATTGGATTTTTGGTCACAGGGGCAGCATCAGTCTGTCGTTTGGATATATTAGAATCAGGTAGTTTACTCATGGCAGCTAGCGTAGCAGAATTTTTGTCTTAAGTGAAAGAAATACAAATTGAGTAACGATATAAATTCTAAGCTTACAATGTCCTAATATTTGAATTCCAAAAAAGCATTAGATTTCAATCACTTTATTCCATGCAAACTCTATTTCAGTACTACTGACCTCATTTGGATAAGCACGAGGATTCACAATCACACGCGTGTTATGAATTTGATAATCAAATGCCTCATGCGTATGTCCATGTACCCAAAGCGTAGGCGCCCACGGCTCATGCATCCAAGCACTAAAGTCGCTTACAAAAGCGGCATTACTTGGCAAGTTAGCATACTTCTCAGACACAGATAATGGGCTGATACTATGATGACTCATTACCACTGTTTTTTTACCAAGCGTTTTTGCCGTTATCAATGCTTGTCGTAACCATTGACGCTGCTTGGCATGGATTTTCATCGATACTTCAGGTGAAAAAAGATCACTCCCCGCATAAATCTGCTTATAGTCACGCATAAAACGCCTAGCGATCACCATCGTATCTTCATGAGCTTGGTATTGATAATCCGTCCATAGCGTACA
The DNA here is from genome assembly GCF_904846575.1 of Psychrobacter sp. H8-1. Taxonomy (NCBI): domain Bacteria; kingdom Pseudomonadati; phylum Pseudomonadota; class Gammaproteobacteria; order Moraxellales; family Moraxellaceae; genus Psychrobacter; species Psychrobacter sp. H8-1. The sequence continues at coordinate 821,190 of NZ_CAJHBG010000001.1, read as the reverse complement.
GCCTAAGATACGTATATCACCGATATCAATATGCTGACACTGTAAAAATCGCACACCTTGCCCAGAGGCTTCATTATAATTGTCCCAAGTCGCCAGTTTTTGATCAAAATGCAGCACATCTTCACTAAAATACTCATGGTTGCCAGCGATAGTGATAATTGGCACTTGCAATCTTGCCGCCTGCTCCTGCAGCCACGGCATACCACTATCACTGTTGGCAGTATCCCCTGCTACGAGCACCAAGTCCGCATCTGTCTTGGGGATATGCCCCATCGGATGCGACTGACGAGCATAGCTATCGATGTGTAAATCGCTTAAAATCTGTAATTTCATACTATTCAATACAACCAAAAAATGTCAATAAATAGAAAACAGTGTAACACTTAGCTTTGCGCAGTTAAAAAGTAAAAAAGACAACTCAGGTGAGCTGTCTTTTTTATTATATTTCAAAAATAGATATTCCGTTTTACTCTTGTTAAATACCTTGCAAAATTTTATGTAGCTTTGCAGTAGGGTCTGGCGCTTGAGTAATAGAGCGACCGATGACCAGATAATCTGCGCCATCTTCTAAAGCCTGCTTTGGCGTGCAGATACGCTTCTGATCATCCGCATTGTCTTCAGGTAAGCGGATACCAGGAGTAATCAGTTTGAAGTCATGACCGCACAGCTCTTTTAGCGCCTTTGCTTCTTGAGCAGAGCAAACGACACCATCAAGACCTGACTGCTTCGTGAGCTGCGCTAAACGGCTCACTTGCGACTCTAGGCTATCAGTGATACCAATCTGAGGTAATACATCTTCGGTCATAGAGGTGAGCACTGTAACGGCTATTAGTAGCGTCTCATAGCCACCTGCTACTAATCGCTCCTTCGCTAGTGACATCGCTGCACTACCCGCGCTGGCGTGCACGTTCACCATCCACACACCAAGCTCAGCCGCTGCTAATACTGCTTGAGCAGTGGTATTAGGAATATCATGAAATTTTAGATCTAAAAACACCTCAAACTGACGCTGATGCAAAGCCTTTACAATCTCAGGGCCTGAGCGCGTAAACAGCTCTTTACCTACTTTTAGACGGCACAAGGTAGGATCTAGAGTATCAGCTAATGAGAGTGCCGCATCCATCGTATTATTGTCTAAGGCAACAATAACAGGGGAAGTCATGGTTTTTTTATTCATGGTTTTTTTTACTTTGTATCAGAATTATAGAAATATTATATATAAGGGTTTTCTAGCAATGGTCTGACCCATCATCAAATCAGTCACGTTTACGCTTAGTCAGAGTAGCCCCTTCATCATGAGTATTCTCTGATGCATCGTGCACCTGAGCGGCAGTAGCGCCATAGACGGCTTCCTCTACCGTTGGTGCCGTTGCCTGACGATCGATAACGGCATTTGCTTGCGTTACCTGCTCCTGCAAGTTCTTATTTAACTTTTGCAAGCGAGATATCTCCCACTTGTTTTGTAATACACGGAACATCAAGAGTGCCAATAGCATCCCAATCACAATACCCAGTATCAAGCATAGTATGAGTAATAGCCCTAAATTCATGGCAGGTGCTTGAGAGAACAATAAATTCACACCCACTTCGGTATTATTAGCCAATACCAAACCAAGAGAATAGGCAAAGCTCAAAAACAATAAGACAAACAGTAAAAATCGCATTATCTATATACCTCAGTTCTCAATCATATAGGACACTTACTTGATAACAGTATGCTTGATAAGCATATGCCATTAGTCAGCATCACTCGAGTTATAACTTGTAACTTATGGCTCACAACTGCTTAAGTAATTGGTTATGTAGAAAGTTTATAAATGCTCAAACATTCTAAGTGTTTTTTTTATTAGACTGCTACTTTTTCATTTACTGCTTCACGTAGCGCCTTACCAGGCTTAAAGTGTGGAATGGCCTTGGCAGGCACTGGCACACTCTCTCCCGTTTTAGGATTTCGACCTATACGAGCGCGGCGGTGATGCAAGCAGAAACTCCCGAAGCCGCGGACTTCGACTCGGCCATCATTTGCCAAAGTATCTACCATCAAATCCAATATCTCACGTACTGCGTCGTCTACTACTGTTTCCGCCATCGTGTCACAGTTAGCACTCAAATTGTTAATAAAATCGGATTTATTAATCGCTTGTTGCATTATTACGCTTGCCTTCTCATTTTGTAGTTATCCTCTTTATCTAATAGCAGGAACCTTGAATAGTTATTTAATAAAAATCCTATTCATAACTAAACCATTAGTAATAAAGACTGGTTCTACAGTTAAGTTAATATTTAATTATCGCTTAATATCTTTATTTTCAGAGTACCATCAAGCAGCTAAAAAAACTCTACTCATGAGCCTTTATGTACTCCAAAAGCTTATAGTCTTCAAGTACTTAGTCCTAGTTTACATTTCGTTACTCAGGGTTGCAAATGATAACGGAATTTATTGTAAATGGAAATGGTAGTTTAAGCAATTAAAGCAAAAACTTCATAAATCGTATTTTTGGAAACTAGAAATAATTTACTCATAAAAAAAAGCGACCGAGGTCGCTTTTTTCTTATAACTTGCTATTAAAAACAATCTACAGTTAGCAAAAGCTTACTGCATTTGCTCTTTGATTAAGTCACCAATTGTTTTTGGCTGGGCATCAGTCGACTGTGGCGCGCTGCTGCTACCTAGATCTTTAATCGCTTGACGCTCTTCAGCTTCGTCTTTCGCTTTGATAGACAGGCTGATGTTGCGTGTTTTGCGGTCAACACTGATGATCTTAGCTTCAACATCGTCACCAACTGTTAGATGCTTAGTTGCATCTTCAACGCGGTCACGCTGAATTTCAGAGGCACGTAGATATGCTTCAACTTCTTCAGCTAGCTCAATAGTAGCACCTTTAGCGTCTACTTCTTTCACTTTACCATTTACGATAGCACCGCGGTCATTAGCGACTAGGTATTCGTTGAATGGATCAGAGCTTAACTGCTTCACGCCTAGGCTGATACGGTTGGCTTCTGCATCTACAGACAATACCATTGCTTCAACGGTGTCGCCTTTGTTGTAGTTACGAATAGCGTCTTCGCCAGTTTCGTTCCAAGAGATATCAGATAGATGAACAAGACCATCAATACCACCATCTAGACCGATAAAGATACCGAAGTCAGTGATTGATTTGATAGTACCAGTGATTTTGTCACCGCGCTCATGCTTCTTATCAAACTCATCCCATGGGTTGGCTAGAGTTTGTTTGATGCCTAAGCTAATACGGCGACGCTCTTCGTCGATATCAAGAATCATAACGTCAACTTCATCACCCACTTGCACTACTTTTGATGGGTGGATGTTTTTGTTGGTATGATCCATTTCTGATACGTGGACTAGACCTTCAATACCTTCAGCGATTTCAGCAAAGCAACCATAATCAGTTAGGTTGGTTACGCGAGCTTTAACGATGCTACCTACTGGGTAAGTGCCGCCAACGTTATCCCAAGGATCAGTACCAAGTTGCTTAAGACCTAGGCTAACGCGGTTACGTTCGCGGTCAAACTTCAATACTTTAACTTTTAGATCCTGACCAACTTCAACCACCTCAGATGGGTGCTTGATACGGCGCCATGCCATGTCAGTGATGTGAAGTAAACCATCGATACCACCAAGATCTACGAACGCACCATAATCAGTAAGGTTCTTAACGATACCTTCGATCTCGATACCTTCTTCAAGCTTGTTCAATAGCTCTTCGCGCTCAGCTGAGTTCTCAGCTTCCATAACTGCACGGCGGCTAACCACAACGTTGTTACGTTTTTGGTCAAGCTTGATTACTTTGAATTCTAGCTCTTTGCCTTCAAGATGCGTCGTGTCACGAATAGGACGTACATCTACCAATGAGCCTGGTAGGAACGCACGTACTGAACCAATATCTACAGTAAAGCCACCTTTAACTTTACTTGAGATAATACCTTTTACGATCTCATCATTGTCAGAGATTTTTTCAAGGATGTTCCAAGTTTCAACGCGTTTGGCTTTTTCGCGTGACAGTAGGGTTTGACCCATACCGTTATCAACCGCTTCAACCACTACATCAACGCTATCGCCAACTTCAACTTCAAGTTCGCCTTCTTCGCTTAAAAACTCTTCACGAGCGACGATACCTTCAGATTTAAGACCAGTATCTACTGTGATCCAATCACTATCGATGGCCACAACAGTTCCTGTGATAACCGAGCCACGCTCGATATCCAGACCCTGCTCTTCAATGCTCGCTTCAAATAGTTCAGCAAATGATTCCATTATGTCTACCTTTGTATAGCCGTATCCTGTCCAGCACAGTACGGATCAAATTTATGAATATATAAAACGAGAATACTGGTTTTATATCTTACATATTCATATAAAAAAACGGTTGTTGGTAATAAGCGTACTATATTGACTCATTAGCAACAACTTTCTTTTCGTCTGATTGCTTTCTAATATAAAGATAGCGCTTATAAAACCGCTATCTTGTTCTAATTGCTATAATTTTATACTAAAACCCACCCTTTTTGGAATCTTTTAGTCGTTATTTTATTGTTTATGTTGACTGATGTTGTAATAGCTAGGATTTTATAGCCAAATTAACATTAGCCACTAAAACAAATGCCTTGTTTTTGACAGTGTATTTTAAGCTGCTCATAAACCGTATCAGCATTTAACATTGAGCTATCAATCATTAATGCATCTTTTGCTGGCTTAGAGGGTGCCGTTGAGCGATTTTCATCACGATCATCTCGCTCTTTAATCGTCGCTAAAATAGCGTCAAAATCTGCTGTTTGCCCTGCATTCAGTAGCTGAGTCACACGGCGCTCGGCACGCGCTTCCGCACTGGCCGTCAAAAACACTTTGACATCTGCATCTGGAAATACCACAGTACCCATATCACGACCATCAGCGACCAATCCTGAACGGGTGGCCATATCTTGCTGCAATTTTAGCAATGCTTGCCGAACCTGTGGGAATACTGCGATTTGTGATGCATAACCACCAACCGTTTCATTACGAACTTGCTCACCGACTGCTTCACCATTAACAATGATATCTACACGGCCTGATTCATTATTAGGTACAAATGAGATATCCAAGCCTTGCGTTAATTTAAGCACAGCTGTTTCATCTATTGACTGACTGGCATCAGCTGCAATCAATCCAGCTTCATAGGCTTTCAAGCCTACAATGCGATACAATGCACCTGAGTCCAGCAACTGATAGCCTAATGTCTGTGCGAGACGCCACGCTACCGTACCTTTGCCCGCGCCACTTGGCCCATCAATGCAAATGACAGGAAAACGCAGCGTTGGCAATTGACTCTTGTCTTCACTATCAAGTAGAGAGTTATCAGCTGTGGAGACAGTCATAGCGTTCACTTAGTCATTATCAATATTAAAATTGAAATTTGCTTTAAAGAATAACGGTTGGTCAAAAGATAAGACAAACATATATTTTTAATGATATGTACTTACGCTTCAACCACTTACGAGACAGCCAATTACCCAGCTGCCAAACAGGGCGATATTATAGCAAAAAAACACACCCATCACTAGCATCAAGGCTGATATGTTATTGATTAACTATATTGTCTTTGCGTTTGCTTTGTTTTTCTTTGCCGCTTGCCGACGTTTACGAAAAAAACTTTTGAGTATCTGACTGCTATGCTCCCTACACAAGCCTCTATAAGCTTGGATTTTATGATTATAAAAAGGCTGGATAGATAAATCCATTTGGCTGCCTACCATACCTGCTCGCGGCTCACTCGCCGCATAAATCAGCTTGTCAACACGCGCATGAATCAAGGCACCGATACACATGGTGCATGGCTCCAAAGTAACATATAAGGTCGTGCCCAACGGTAGACGATAATTGTTAAGCCTTAAACAAGCATTTCTGAGCGCAATGATTTCTGCATGAGCCGTTGCATCATGGCGACCTATCGGTTCATTGAACCCTTGGCCAATAATCTCTTGATTATGTACTAGTATTGCCCCTACTGGCACCTCTCCAAGCTCAGCACCACGCTGCGCTAATGTCAGCGCATACTGCATCCATTTGGCATCTTCAATGCTCCAAAACTCATGCGTGCTAAAATCAACAATACTAAGCCTATACGGCTGTAGAAAAGAGCGTGTCATGATTGGCTTCTACTGTGGCAACTGCCAGTCAATAGGCATTTGACCGTGCTGTTTTAGATAATCATTGGTTTTAGAAAACGGCTTTGTACCAAAAAACCCACCGCGATTGGCCGCGAGTGGTGATGGGTGTACCGCCGTCAAAATGAGATGCTTATCAGCATTGATATACTTACCCTTTTTTTGTGCTTTACTGCCCCACAAAATAAATACCGTATGCTCTGTTTGCTCATTGACCACATCAATCACTGCGTCCGTAAACTGCTCCCAGCCTTTACTTTGATGACTATTTGGCTCACTTTCTTTTACGGTTAGAGAGCTGTTCAATAGCAAGACTCCTTGCTGTGCCCAATGCGTCAAATCTCCATGCGCTGAGGGACTTATCCCAATATCATTCGCCATCTCTTTTAAGATATTATTCAGTGAGGGCGGCTTTGGAATGGCTTTTGGAACTGAAAATGAGAGTCCCATCGCCTGACCTGGGCCATGGTAAGGATCTTGACCCAAAATCACCACTTTTACCTGCGATAAGGGGGTCAAGTTTAGCGCATTAAAAATCAAAGGTGCAGGAGGATAAACACTATCGCCTGACTGATACGCCTCTTTTAAAAATTCACGCAGAGTATCCATATTGTCCGAGGTCAGCTCATCTGCAAGCGCAGCTTTCCAATCCTCTGGCAAACGTACCTTGTCTAGTATTGCTTGCTTTTGTGCTGCTGTTTTTTGCTCAGCTTGCTCACCGAATAGCTCCATGGAACATCACCTAATTTTTATTAATTTTAAGATAAGTTAATACTTTTGAATTTCACTAAAACTTGATTAAAACAATTCATAATAATGGTAGCAAAAAAACAGCTCGCATTGCGTTATAAAGTTTAATAATCACATAACAGCCCACTGAATAATCGTCATAAAAAAACGGTTACTCCCATAAGAAATAACCGTTTCTATCTAAACAAACGACCTTGATTAGCTCGCTACTGATTCAGAGTCTGAGTGTGGCTCATGTGTTTCAACCACCGTCAGTATGATTCGACTATCTGCTGAACCTTTATCACTTTTACCAATGTTGGCAGAAGGTTTTTGCAAGTCTACTGCTTCTCCCTCAGCTTCCAAGGTAACATGAACCACGCCACCATTAACCAAGTCACCAAACAAAATCATATTTGCCAACGGTTTTTTTATCTCATCTTGGATCAAACGCTGCATCGGACGTGCACCCATTAAGCGATCGTAGCCTTTGTCAGCCAGATATTCTCGGACTTCATCGTCAATCTCTAAGGTAACTTGCTTATCGTCAAGCTGAGCTTGTAGTTCAACCAAGAACTTATCAACGACTGAAACAACTACTGAAGTATCTAGAGGGTTGAACTGAATGATCGCATCCAAGCGGTTACGGAACTCAGGCGTGAATACGCGTTTGAGTGCCTCAGTATTATCACGACTATGATCTTGCTCAGTGAAGCCCATCGATGAGCGGCTAATGCTATCCGCACCGACGTTGGTAGTCATAATAATAATTACTTGCTTAAAGCTCGCCACACGGCCGTTATTATCCGTCAGTGTGCCATGATCCATCACCTGCAATAGCAAGTTGAAGACGTCAGGGTGTGCTTTTTCAATCTCATCAAACAACAATACACAATGCGGATGTTGATTTATCTTTTCAGTAAGCAGGCCACCTTGGTCATAACCAACATAACCTGGGGGCGCACCGATGAGACGTGAAGCAGTGTGCGCTTCCATGTACTCTGACATATCAAAGCGTACCAGCTCTACTCCCAACAAGTTTGCAAGCTGACGAGATACCTCTGTTTTACCCACACCAGTAGGGCCTGCAAACATAAACGAACCAATTGGCTTCTCTGGTGCTTTTAGGCCTGCACGTGATAGCTTGATTGCATCCGCAAGCGTTGCAATCGCTTCATCCTGACCAAACACCAAATGCTTAAGATCACGATCCAAGTGTTCGAGAATACTCTTGTCATCTGTAGAGACTGACTTAGGTGGAATGCGTGCTAGCTTAGCCACGATAGCTTCAATATCCGCCACATCAATTTTTATGACTGGCTTTTTACTGTTGGCCGTTTGCAGGTCATCGCTGTCCTTCAACTGATCATCTGCTTTGGCAGCTGCGGCTTGATCTTGCATCTCATTGTCAGCACTGGTATCCGCTTCAATATCAATATATTCTTGCTCATCGATATTTTGCTCTAAATCAGCAATGAAGGTATCTTCTGCATCAATGTCTTTGGCATCAGGAACGACTCCTAAACGCTTATAGGCACCCGCTTCATCAATCACGTCAATCGCTTTATCTGGTAAAAAACGCTCATGAATATGCTTAGATGATAACTCTACTGCAGATACCAAAGCTTCGTCAGTGTACTCGACATTATGAAATTCTTCATAGCGCGGCTTTAAGCCACGTAAGATTTCAATACTGTCTGCAACACTTGGCTCTTTCACGTCAATCTTTTGAAAACGACGAGACAATGCATGATCCTTTTCAAATACCTGACGGTATTCGGTAAAGGTCGTTGAGCCTATGCAACGTAACTCACCATTGGCAAGTGCCGGCTTAATTAAGTTTGAGACATCCATATTGCTGCTCATTGATGAACCTGCACCAATAATCATATGAATTTCATCGATAAATAAAATCGCATTAGGCTTTTTCTTGAGCGCATCAAGCAGTGACTTCATACGTTTTTCAAAATCACCACGATACTTAGTGCCTGCAATCAGCGAACCAATATCTAGGCTATAAATCACACAACCATTGAGCGGCTTGGGGGCTTTATTATTGATAATCAGCCACGCTAGACCTTCAGCAATAGAGGTTTTACCCACTCCTGGCTCACCAACCAATAAAGGGTTGTTTTTACGACGACGACATAGTACTTGTGCCGTACGCTCAATCTCAGGAGCGCGGCCAATCAATGGATCGGTTTTACCTTCAGCAGCGCGCTGGTTCAAGTTGGTGGCAAATTCGACCAATGGATCTTTACTGGTTTTTTCTGAGGCACTACGGCGCTCACCAGTCATAGAAGCGCGCGGCTCAGACGGCTCATCTTTATCTTGGCCATGTGACAGATACTGTGTCAGCTCCAGACGACTAATGCCTTGCTTTTTGAGCAAGTAGACGGCGTAAGTATCATGCTCTGAGAACATAGACACCAATATATCTGAGCCTTCAACCAAACGACCACCGCCAATGGACTGCACATGAAAAATAGCCCGTTGCAGTATACGATCAAAGCTTTGAGTAGGCTGCGGCGACTGTTCCATATCTACATCTATCGTTGGCGTATGCTTACTGATATAAGCTTCAAGCTCTGTACGTAGACTTGAGACATTTGCATTACAGGCCGTCAAAGTATTAGCGGCGTGAGTGTTTTCTAAGAGCGCTAGTAATAGGTGCTCAACAGTGAGGTACTCATGTGATTTTTGGCGCGCAAGCGTCATTGCTAAACGCAAAGAGACTTCAAGATGACGACTTAACATAAGGATTTCCTACGGTTATACATGTTTTTATAATTCAATAGCTTACAGACTAAATCAGGGCGGCAGATAGATTGTTCAAGGTCTAAAAGACAGTTTTTAACAGACAACAGCTACTTTGCTTAAACAGCGGCTGCACAACAATACACTCACTAGCTACACTTCAATACACTGAGCTCACTATCACGTTTTACGACAGTGCCTATTCATATCAACATGATAGGCGACTATAGTCAATCTATTAAAACGTACTAAAATGTATCAATACATACAAATATGACAAGTTAGGAGGTGTGATTCACCTGCTCTGGCCTTATATTGCATTGAATTGGTTAATTTAAGAGTAATAATATTGCTAGTAAAAATAGGGTTATTTCATACAAAAAACTTACCGAAACGCAAGGTCTTTGTTGAAATTCAGATAAAGATTAGGAATGAAATGAATACGTAACGACTAGTTATCTAATAGCGACCGATATGGTTGATACTATTTAAAAGAGGGTCATAGCGATTGAGTGCAGTTGTCTGTGTGATGGCTCACGCGATACACTGCAACTCTTAATTATGACGCTTTTACAATGGAGTGACTACAATACTAATATGAGGATGTTCTTGATAAATATCAAGTATAAACAATGACATACGGAACATTGTGCTTGTTTATCTTATACCATCTCCAAAAGTTAGAGTAGCGCGGGAAACTTATGCAAGTACTACTCTTAGTAAGCTTAGCAAGTTTGACAAAGTTAATTGCACTTTTTGGGTTTGGTATTAGACAGTACGAGGAGATGATGAGTATAGACTTAAAGCAGTAGGGTCTTTAATCTTACTCGCCTTGATGAGGTTCTATTTGCGTCAGTAATGGATAGCCTTCACGATGCGCTAGGCTATTTACTTTTTTGGCTTTGGTTTCGGCGATGTCTTTAGGGTAAATACCAGCAATACCTTTACTACTATTATGAATGGTCAACATAATCTCGACAGCTGTGTCGATATTATGACGAAACTCTGACTGCAGGATATATACCACAAATTCCATTGGCGTGTAGTTGTCATTATACATAACGACCGCATACATGGGCGGTTTTGCTATTTCAGGCTCTGCGACTAATACATCGGCTTGCGGACTGGTATCAGCATCGGTATCACTGTCGTGGGCACGATGATCCATTGGTAAGCTTGCTGGCATACTTGGAAAGTGCCAATCAGAAACCGTAGGTTCGGCATGCGTTAATTTTTGTTTCATGGTCATAGTTAAAATAATTTTAAAAGATAAATAGGAGTATAAAATATAAGATAAGTCGTTAGATTGAAACCAAAGCACTTAAGGTTAGGTGGTGCTTAAGACTTAGTAGTGCTTGAGATTTAACAGTACTTAAGTTTCAATAGCACTTATGGCTGAATCGGACTTTGATCAACTTCGGGCAAATCTAGAATTGACAACGGCATGCTATCTACCATATCACCAAGTGTCCAATCATAGAGCTGCTCAACTTCCTGATCATCTGCTTCTAGATTGAGCTTAACTTGCAGCGGCTTGAAGCCAGTAGGCATTACAAAGCGTCCACGAATACGTACGATACCCTCAATGGCATAATATGCAGGATCCAATGGTACCTCTACGAAACTCTCTTTATTTTGCAGAGTCAAAGTCACCTTTAAATTCTTAGCGGCGCCATCCTCACTAAGCATTCCTACATCAAAACCGTATTCAAAGGCGTTTTCAGGTAAAGGTTCAATTTTGGCACCGAGTACTTGTAACTCCATGCCACCTTGCTCAGCAATAATCTTGGCATATAACTCATTGAGCTGTGAGACTTGCTGGCTCTCAACTTTCAGCGCTTGCTGATTACTACGTAGCTCATCTAAGTTTGCCAAGCCAATCGCCAACTCTTGCTTGGCAGTCTCTACCTGACTGGTCAAAACTTTATTGCTAATACGTAAATCTTTGAGCTCATTAGTGGCTTGCTCATTATTGATGGCTGCTTGCTTGGTCTCTGTTTGTAATGCGTAGTAGCCACGTTGATAGCCAAGCTTGTGCCCTAATGTAATAGCCACTATCGCTGTGACTAACACAGCTACCGCAAACAAGGCGAGTAATAATGTCGAGGCACCTTGCTGATTATGATAAATAATTGGACTGTTTTTTAAGTGGCTTTTTATGTGATAGGTCCTATCAATGGTTGGCTGCAGCGTATGCTGAGATTCGACTTCAATAAATACATATGCAAAAGCGTGGCATGACAAACATGCTGGCTGCGAGCGCAAGCGGAGAGCAGTCTTAACACGCATTTATGCAATATCTCTTAACAGTAAAGGCAAGATATTATAACGGAATTTAAAGTCAATACCTAGCACGGGGCTGTAAGCAGAATGACTTAACGGTAAAGGTTCTGTAATAACCATATCTATCATAACAATCCCTGTAATCACTATAATAACAATCATAGTCAGCGACACAGTCATGCGTTAAGAGTAAACACTGAGCACTAAGATATTAAGGGACAATCGGCGCAGCATTTAATCCAAGCGTTTCGTCAAGGCCAAACATTACGTTCATGTTTTGTACCGCTTGCCCTGCCGCCCCTTTTACCAAGTTATCCTGTACCACCATGACAGTCAACTCACCGCGCGCATTATCTTGATGCAAAGCGATACGTAAACGATTGCTGGCACGCACACTGCGCGTATCAGGGTAGATGCCTTGCGGTAGAATATCAATAAAAGGCTCTCCCGCATAGTGGGTCTCAAACGCTTGCTGCCAATCAATAGCACTGCCCTCTTCAGTGAGTGCCATATGAATAGAGCTAAACATACCACGAATCATCGGTACTAAGTGCGGTAAAAAACGAATTTTTTGATCGAACTGACTATTGAGTAGCTGCTCAATGCCTTGCTCAATCTCAGGCAAATGGCGATGTCCTTGAACGCCATAAGCTTTGAAATTATCAGTCGTTTCGGCATAGTTGAGTGCCAAACTTGCCTGACGACCAGCGCCCGATACTCCTGACTTGGCATCAATCACGATACGCGATTCAATTAAGCGTGTCGCTTGCTTATTTTGCATCTCAATGATGGGCTTCAATCCGAGTATGGCTGTGGTTGGATAGCAGCCAGGGTTGCCCACGACTAAAGCATCGGCAAGCTGGTCACGATTAACCTCAGTTAGACCGTATACCGCTGTCTTTAGCAGCTCTGGGCAGCTATGTGGCTGCTGATACCACGCTTCAAACTCTGTCAACGATTGCAGGCGAAAATCAGCCGCCAAATCCACTACCTTAACACCCGCTTGCGTTAAAGCTTCCGCTTGCTTCATCGCAACCCCATGCGGTGTGGCAAAAAACACCACGTCACACTTTTGCAGGGCCGATAGCGTCTCATCACCCAAGTCGCTAAACACAATATCTGAGATACCGCGCAAACTGGGGAATATCTCATCAGCACGAGTGCCTGCTTCACTTCGCGACGTTAGTAAATCGATGGACACCTCAGGATGAGCGGTGAGTAGACGAATGAGCTCAATACCCGTATAGCCCGTACCGCCGACGATAGCTGCTGAAATCATAAGATATCCTTTTACTAATGTGTCATTAAGTGTAGCACTTTAAATATAGCATTAAAGTCTAGTGGTTTTGCAGTGTGTGCCTGGCTATGATCGACAATGTTTAAAGTTGATAATCATGCACAGCATCGATAAATACTTTCGCGCGATCAGGATTGACCCACTGAGTAATACCATGACCCAAGTTTGCCACATAGCCAGTCTTTTGACCGTCAGCATAAGCGCCGTCAAGCATCAGTTTCACTTCTGAGCGAATGGTCTCTGGTGAACCATAAAGTGTGGCTGGATCTAAATTCCCTTGAATGGCTTTATTACGCTGTATCTTTTTATGCTGCTTAGTTAGACTACGCTGACTTTCTGTCAAAACTTGGCGTGCACGATCTAGCGGCATAGTCCAGTCTAGACCCAACGCATCCGCTTCACTGTCTGCTTGAGTATCAAGCCAGAGACCACCGCCTTTGGTGAATAAAACCACAGGTATCTCTGGATGACGTACCTTCAGCTCCGCAACGATACGCTTGTTATAAGCATGCGAGAAGTCAACAAACTGACGATGTGCTAACGCCCCACCCCAGCTATCAAATATCTGTAATATTTGAGCGCCAGCAAGCACCTGCGCATCTAGATAATCAATCACAGCAACGGTCAGTTTGTCTAACAACTGATGTAAAAACTCAGGATTGCTATATAAGAAGCCTTTGGTATAACGATAGTCCTTTGAGCTGCCACCTTCAATCATGTAAGTCGCTAGTGTCCATGGACTACCGGAGAAACCGAATAAAGGTACTTGACCGTTCAAAGCTTTACGGATGCTGGTCACCGCGCGCATGACGTAATCAAGAGAGTCATTAACATCGAGCACTGGTAGCCTATCAAGGTCTGCCTGCTCACGGATAGGATACTTGAACTTAGGCCCTTCGCCTGTCTCAAAGTATAACCCCAATCCCATCGCATCAGGAATAGTCAAAATATCACTAAACAAGATAGCCGCGTCTAAATCCATACGACGTAATGGCTGTAACGTCACCTCTGTGGCACGAGCCGTGTCTTTACACAAGCTCATAAAATCACCACCCTCTGCACGCGTGGCTTTATATTCTGGTAAATAACGCCCAGCTTGGCGCATCATCCACACTGGCGTGGTATCTATCGGCTCAAAACGCAGGGCACGCAACAGTCTATCGTTTTTTAAAGGCGCAAAATTATGCTGGATTGGGGTGGTATTATCTGAAGCGCTCATGCACAAATCTCCAAAATGCTACAATGTTCATTGCTGTCATTGTCAAAAATAAGGATGGATAAAAAGAAATTGAAACAGGTCATAAATATAATAGAACGCTATAGCATTCAAGCTTATAGACGATTACTGCCATTAAAGGAAAGCCCGTTATGACAGTAATATTAAAAGTGAGTGGTACTTATCATAATTAACAATTAAAAACTAACTCAGTACGAACGTATGATTCAGTACAAGCTTAGCCAATCTCACTCATATTTCATAGACTGGCTATGTATCAAAAAACCCATGTATCAAGAAATCTATGCTTCTCGTTACTCAGCTTGCTTCGTACCTGTTTTGCTCACTGATTTGCAATCAGCTTGCTGTATCAAAGAAGGACTTATTATACAGATAATGCCAAGTTATCACGGTGTACCATGACCACGCGTTCTTCATTACCGCCAAGAATCTTATCAAATTGTGCGGTACGCTCACGAGCCACACGGCGAGCATCATGGGATGAAAAGTTCACTTGACCAATGGCTAACCGCTCACCAGTATCTTGATGGACGATTTCTACCACATCACCTTCATCAAAGTCGCCGCGTACTTCTACTACACCAACTGGCAATAAGCTCTTATTAAGTTCAGTCAGCGCTTTGGCAGCGCCAGCATCGACTATCAATGTACCAGACATGCGCAAGTGTGCTGCTATCCACTGTTTGCGGGCAATGATTTTATCCTGCTCATTAGTGGTTAATAAGGTACCTACCGCCTCACCAGACACCACACGAGTAATAACATCGTCAATGGCACCACTGACAATGACCGTTGGACATCCACCCATAGCGGCTAGACGACCTGCACGGATTTTGGTCAACATCCCACCGCGTCCTAACTTGCCGCCATCACCAGCAATATCAAACAAATAGTCTGCCATCGCTCGCTCTTGGCGAATCATTTTTGCATTAGGATTATCACGAGGGTTGTCAGTAAACACACCTTCTTGGTCAGTCAAAATAATATACAAGTCAGCATGCACCATGGCTGCTGCCATTGCGCCTAACGTATCATTATCACCAAATTTAATTTCATCAATCGTAATCGTGTCGTTTTCATTAATAACTGGCAATACACGCCATTCTAATAACTGTGTCAATGCGCTTGCTGTGTTCAAGTAACGACTACGGTTTGATAAATCATCGTGCGTCAATAGCAACTGAGAGCTTTGGACGCCATGTTGAATCAAAGCTGACCACCACGTCTCAATCAAACCCATCTGTCCGATAGAAGCACAAGCTTGTAGCGCAGCGAGCTTTTTGGGACGCTCTTCTAAATTCATACGCACCACACCTTCAGCGACGGCGCCTGAAGAAACCAACAGCACCTCCATTCCCTGATTGTGTAGTTTTGCGATTTGTTTCGCCCACCCGTAAATGGCAGTTCGATCGAGCCCGCGACCATTATTGGTTAATAACGATGAGCCGATCTTGACAATCACACGCTGAATATCAAAGTTACGGTCTTGCTTAATAAACCTTGCTTCTTCGGTCGTTTGTTCCATGTCACCTGCCATAAAAACTCCTGTCTGTTACGGATTGAGTATTGAGTATAGAAAATAAGTATTTTTAAATAAGCGGCCTATAGTCCTGCTATGAAGGGTTGCTTCTGTTTGCAACTAAGGAACATACACTACTTCGACATCGCTGTCATCATCGTCATCAAAGCTATCATCATCAGCCAAATCTAAACCTTCACGCTGTGCTCTACGGGCTGCGCGGTAAGCTTCGCGCTGGGCTTCAGTATTGCGGCGCACTTCTGCCTCTAGACGCTCAAAGCTCTCTTTCTGCGCTTCTGCGAAAATCGGATCTTCTTCTTCACGCTCGCGCTCGCGCTCGATCTCATTCATGAGATGGTACTTGACTGCATCGACGCCTTCACCAGTCAATGTCGAGGTACGGAATACCATACCTGTCCAACCAAGCTCTGCAACGATATGTGTGCATATCTCATTTAAATCTTCATCAACAATTTGATCGATTTTATTCAGCACTAAAATCTGTGGCAAACTGGCCAACTCAGGTGAAAAGCGCTCTAACTCATTTAAGATGACGCGAGCGTTTTCTACTGGGTCACTACCATCAATAGGCTTTATATCAACAATATGTAATAGACGACGAGTACGAGCCACGTGTTTTAAAAAGCGGATACCGAGACCTGCGCCTTCAGATGCGCCTTCAATCAAGCCTGGTATATCAGCCATGACAAACGAACGGTGGACTCCGACATCGACTACGCCTAGATTGGGCACTAATGTTGTGAATGGATAATCAGCTACTTTAGGTCTGGCTGCAGAGACTTGGCGAATAAAGGTAGACTTACCAGCGTTAGGTAGACCTATTAAGCCCACATCAGCGACTACTTTTAGCTCAAACTTCAGTACTTTTAGCTCACCTTCAAAGCCTGATGTTGCCTTGCGCGGTGCTTGGTTGGTTGAGCTTTTGAAATGGGTATTACCCAAACCACCATCACCGCCTTTGGCGACTAAGAAGGTCTGGCCTATCTCAGTCAAATCTCCGATGACTTCATCTGTTTCGGTATCGATAATAGTGGTACCAATAGGCACGGGTAAAAAGATATCCTCAGAGCCCTTGCCCGAACAGTTTCTGCTTTGTCCGTTTTCGCCGCGGCGCGCCGTCATAACGGCGGGTATAGCGATAGTCGACTAAGGTATTGGTATTGTCGTCAGCAATGACATAAACATCACCGCCACTACCACCATCACCGCCATCAGGACCACCACGTGGGACGTATTTTTCTCGGCGAAAACTGGCGATTCCGTTACCACCGTCACCTGCTTTTACCGTTACGACGGCTTCATCAATAAATCGCATGCTACGTTCCTTAATTGACAGTCAATGACTGTTTTCATTTTTTGCGCGTGTAAGTTATTACTAATAAGGTTAAAACTAAAAGTCTCTTCGGGCGTATTAAACACTCGCAAATACGCACTGATAAAGACTGTTTTTTAATACTCACAAATAGTCTAATACGCTCTATTTCTGACTGCTATTATTATAAAAGCAATGCTCGCTCAATTCTATAACACTCGCTCACTTTTAATAGCTTATACCATTTTCAAAATTAGAGTAACGAGAAAAACCTGCGCAAGTACTACTCCTAGTAGGCTTAGCAAGTTTGACAAAGTTAATCACACTTTTTGGGTTTGGTATTATTGTCATAGATTACTTTTATAGTAATAGTAGCCATCCTTATGTCAACAACACCCGATGACCAAATGGACTATCGGGTGCGGTGTAAGTGACATTCAGTATTCTTAACTGACTTAAACTCAAAGTTAGCTAGGCGGGTATTATGCAGGAATCTGAGTGTAGTTAATACCAGCCATCTGCGCCGCTAAGCGTAGTACTTGAGTACTATAGCCAACTTCATTGTCATACCAGATATAGACAGTGGCATGATTGTCAGTGACGATAGTGGCCTGCGCATCTACGATACCGACGTGCTTGGTGCCAACAAAGTCAGTAGACACGGCTTCCGTAGAATCCGTGTAAGCAATCTGCGACTGCCAAGTGCTACTATTGGCCATTTTGCGCATGAACTCATTCAACGCATCAGCACTTTCTGGTGCTCTTTGTAAATTCAAGTTCAGAATCGCTAAGCTCACATTTGGCGTTGGCACACGAATCGCATTACCCGTTAGCTTACCACTCAGCTCAGGCAGTGCTTTACCCACTGCTTTGGCAGCGCCAGTACTGGTGATAACCATGTTTAGTACCGCACTACGACCACGGCGATCGGCTTTATGATAGTTATCAATCAGATTTTGATCGTTGGTAAAGGCATGAATCGTCTCTACATGGCCATTTTCGATACCATATTCATCATGCAATACTTTTAGCGACGGCGTGATGGCGTTGGTCGTACAACTAGCAGCACTGACGATGGTGTCATCACCAATAGTGTCATTGTTGACACCATATACGACGTTTTTAATCTCGCCACCAGCAGGCGCTGTTAGCAATACTTTCTGTACGCCTTTAGCCTGTAAGTGCTTGCCAAGACCAGCTTCATCTTTCCAGATACCTGTATTATCAACGATCAAAGCATTATCGATGCCATAAGCAGTATAGTCGATTTCGCTTGGGTCATTGGCATAGATAATCTGTACAAAACGGCCGTTAATAATCATGCCGTTATTTTCTTCGTCAATACTGACATCGCCTGTAAAGCTGCCATGAATCGAGTCACGCTCAAGTAACGAGGCACGCTTAGCTAAGTCACCCGCTGCAGCAGGACGTACTACGATGGCTTTTAGTTGTAAACCTTTGGCACTCGACGCTTGTGACAATAGCAGACGGGTCAAAATACGACCGATACGGCCAAAACCATATAGTACGACATCAGTGGCACCATTGATGGCTTTTTTGTCAGTGTTGATAGCTTGCAAGGCAGCTTGAATATCACTGTCATTAGCAATCAGCTGACCCACATCGACACGCGCCGCCTGAATATCGCTGCTAGCAGCTAAGGCTTTTACCATCGCTAAAGTATCTGCTATCACGATAGGCTGTGCATCGGTGTCGCGTAAAGCAGCTTTTTGATGCAATGCCAGTACCTGACCGACTGAAGTGGTATCTAATGTTTCACCGAACAAAGTAACTTGGACATCTTGCTCATTATATAGTTTATTCAACAGCCCAATCAGCTCAATCGCTTGTTGTTCTTGATTGTTGTAGTTGCTTAAATGGTCTTGATGCAATTGGCGTAAGGTATCAGCTTGGCTCACGAGAAACATCCTTATGGTCAGTAAAATATAATAAATTGAAGGTGATGACGTATAAAAACAGAAGTATTAAGAACGCTAAATATAAGAAACTTAAACAAGAAACTGAGGTTAATCGCTATTTTTGCAAGGTAACGACTACAATTTAGTGGCACAGTGCTTATCAGGACGATTAATGACTGTCAATTCTAGCTCAAAACGTCCGATTTTGCCAGTGATAACCATTATTACTAACGTTTACCCCTCATAGATTATCATTTTGAATGAAAAACGACCTTTATAACGATTAAAGGTAGCTTAGTCAGCTTTGAGATTATGTAAGGGCCGTGCATGAATTAAAAAGCCTCGTCTCTTATTAATAGACCAATGCAATGTTAAGGTATCAGTTTCACTGTTTGCTTGGCATGAGTGGTCAGCTTAAATTCTTTTAAGCCATAGCCTTGTTGTTGGGCAATTTGACGATATTTTGCATATGTTTTTTGAGAGATATTGGGTGAGCGTGCAAGCAGCCACAAGTAGTCTTTATCAGGCGTACCTACTAATGCTGTTTGATAGCTTGGATCATGCGCTAGCACCCAGTAGTCTGCGCGGCCTACAGGCAACCAGCGAATCCACGACGGCAAAAAGGTAACTTTCAGTTTACTGCCTGTGTCATCAGCAGGTTTTGCGAGCCCTTCAGCGTCGATAGCCTTGCCATCCTCTCCCATACATTCATTGAGTACAGTAATGCCTGAACCGTCTGCTTTTTCAGTATAAGTAGCCGTCACATCGCTGGCACATTTACGCTGAAAATACATAGGCAAACGCCCAATCTCATACCAAGTACCTGCGTACTTTTTGAGATCAATGCTATCGACCGTAGTCGGCTCATCGGCTGACTTGTGAATAATCGTTGACGGCTCGACTTCTATCGTCTCTGTCGTTGTTTTATCTGCTTGTGTTTTGTTGATAGGCATAGCTTGCGGGGCAGCATAAGCAGAAATCGCTGCTAGCGGGACGATAATCGCCAAGGCAATCGCAGTATGTTTGACAAGGCTATTCATAAATACACGCTCTGGAATTTCGCTACTTTGCATAGTGGCCATAGATGTCTTTTTTTTAGGGATTGGTTTTTTATGAGTATCCTTACTAATAGCCAAAGTTTGATCCGTTACGGCATCAGATTGAGACAGTTTTTCAGTCAAGGTAGGCTTGTTATCTATTATACTTTTAGGCATTGCGCGCATTTTTTTGTAGCCATTATCAATGGATCCAACTTTCGAATGCACACTGATATCTTCGCTTTCACGACTCTCAGCACTATTATGTGAGCGCTTATAATCGAGCTCATTATTAGTCATTATTTCGTCGCTTGAGGACATGGACAAAGCCTTATAGCTGTAGTCGGCATCATTACTGGCATAACCTGTGCTTACATAATCTGAGTTACTGGCTGCTTTGTTTTGAGTGCTAGTCACATAATGACTGCTTGATTGATGACTCTTTTTGGTTTGGGAACAGACTGGCTGTAAGTCAGAGTTTCCCAACGTAAATAACTCATTGGGTTTCATATTGGTTTTCATAAGACTACCGTTGATATGTAGATTATTCTTACTAAATAGTTAGAGTTAGCAAACATAGAGCCAATCATGTTTTAACTTCAACCAAATACAGGCGCTAATACGCACCTTTTAATTGATACTTGCTTGTATCTTATAAAGCCTATGTATGACTTTTAGCAAGGTACGAATACTCATCTTTTCCTGGTGATTGTTACCGTCCGCCGTCCAAAATTTTTGGAAGTTCATCAGATAAGCTAAGGTCATGAGTCAATGATAAAAATTACAATGCAAAAGAAGTTGATGGCTTGAGTACTGGCTCATATTGGCTTTGGATTTTCTTACTATATATTAGTGATATGACTGATATTAGAACAGTGTGGCAATGTAGGAAAACGCAACCGTTTGTAAGTATTACTCTCTTTATGCATCGAATCAAATACATAGTTACCAAAAGACTAAGTAATGAAGGCTAGCCGACGATATTGAAATCAGAACAGAATTAAAAACAGTAAGTTGGCTAAAATATAAAACGAAACATAGTACGCAAAGATACCGTCGAAATTGGTCGCTTAACACACATTAGCTTTGCAAAAACTGTCGAATACCTGCAATGCTTGTCGCACCTTTTTGCTTGGCATGCTGCAGCAATTTGGGAGACAAACCGCCTAAACCAATAACAGGAATATCGGCAAGCTCCGCTAACTCTGACCATTGCTGCCAACCAAGTGGCGCAGCGTCTGGATGGGTTTGAGTTGCCAATACGGGGGATAAAAACATGCCCACTACTGGTGGCAATTGCTGTTGTATACGCTCAGCGGCAAGCTGATTGGCGGCATGAATGCTATCTACATCATGACAACTGACTATCATTGGGTGGCTTGATGATAATAATTGCAGATTTTTAGATAGCTCTTGTGACTTGTTTTGAGAACTGTCTTGAGAGCTGTCTTTTACCTCTGCATACCATTGCATCAAAGCGCTGTGCGTCAAATGTTTGGCGACGACTTGAGAATTAGTAATCGAATTAGGCACACCTGACTTATTCAGCAAAGAGTCATGAGCCACAGAATGGTTCGACAATATCATGTGCACATCTGGACGTAACTGCATTAGCTGCTCGGCAATAGCCTCTGAGTCTAACGCCTTCGCTCGAATGTATACCCACGCATCTGTTGCTAGGTTCTTTTGATGATACTCAAGCCATGCGGCACTAGCATCAGAATAGCCATCAAAATGTGCCAGTGGGTAAGTCACGGTTATCAGGGGCGGTAGCTGCAACCATGCAAGAATGGTTTGGTTGGCAGCGGGCAAACGATAGTTCCCTGCCAGTAAGTCAGGTTTATTTACCCACGTCAGAGCCTGCCCTTCTAGCCCGTACTGACAGTGCCTATGCTGATCATACTGCTCCGCTGTAAGCTCAATATCGTAAACCTGCAATGATACCTGCTTGTCACCATAATCATGATGCAGACGCCCAAGCTTTACGAGGGTATTAGCATGAATATCGATACCTGTCTCTTCATTCACTTCACGTATGAGTGCTTGTTTTACCGTTTCACCAACATCAATCTTACCACCGACAAACTCGTAACGATTGCCCTGATGTTGTTCAGTGCTACGGAATCCAAGTAAATACTGCTGCTGATAATGAATAACTGCAACCGCGACATTGACGATATTTTCTTGTTTATTTGTTTGTTGTTGGTTTGAGCTTCTAAGCATCACACTTCCTCTATTTTTTGTATCCAAGGCACAAGTTTTCATAATAGATAATATTTATTTTACAAATTCGCTTGCAAAACTCCTTAATGTAAATGATAATTATTATCGTTAAAAGTTTATTTACCGCTTCACTTTACTTTAGCAAAAGGATTTTACTATGAGCCTCGTTATTTCTCGATTTCTTAACCAACGTGAAAACCGCCTCCCTACTCTGCAATCGCAGCATCTGTTTGCCCTCACCAAAGAAGTGCGTATCGAGCACGAAGGTGAAGAATATCGCTTGCGTCTCACGCGTAATAATCGCTTAATTTTAACCAAATAGCTTATTTTGTTTTGGCTAAAATACAAATGGGGCGTGTCACCAATTAGTACATATAAATGATGACACGCCCTAGATATCGTCCGTTGAATGTAAAAATGTTATGGTTTTAAAGGCGCTACTGGTATAAATTTTACTTGCGTGCTGTTATCACAGAGGCTGCGCAACTTCAAAAGATAGCATCCCAGTAGCGCTATGAAATTTTTAAACTGTATCGACTATATAAAAGCTTATTTTTTAATGGAGACCAATAAAAACGCCTTTATTAATAAAGGCGTTTTTTAATAGATGATATTTACTAATCGATACTCATCATTAGAAGCTTTTAGAACTGCCAACTATAGACTACGTCAACTGCATTTTCAGCAGCAGAAGTCGCTTCAACGTAGATGCGACGTGTAAGCTGATAACGGATAGACAAGCTGTTTTGGGCGTTAAATACACCGACACCATAGCGTATATACAGATCAGGCGTGACGTAACCAGTGACGTTGACATTTGTATCTTCACTATTACCTGACGCATCAACCGTTAAGCTTTGCAGGCCAAAAACTTGTCCGATTTGATTGGTTAGGCTACGCGTACCACTCAAACCGAAACTCAATCCAGCAGCGGCTAGATTATTGGTGACCTGAGATTTAAAGCCTTGTTCACTAATCTGGGTAGCACCAGTATTATTAAGACGACCTGTCACCAAAGCGTTCATTGCTTGCTGCTGGGTAAGACCTGCATTATTAAAGACAATGATATTTGGGTTTTCAGTATCGCCTTTGACTCGTAGACCCACGGTTTTACCATCGATGGTTTTGACCGCCTCAATACTGAGGTTGGGTTTCATCACGTCGCCATTAAAGCGCACTTGCCCATAGTTTAGCTCTAAGTTCTGGCCAAAAGCGTCCACAGTAGTACGACGTGATACCTGTATCACCCCTTTGGCACGCATCACACCAGTGCCGTTTTGGGTGATATTTAACGCCCCTGCTAAAGGAAGTACCGCTCCAAAGCCGCGGAAGTTCACATCATCCCCTAAGTCGATACCGATATCAGCATTGATCGACCAAGGTTTTGAGATGGCTAAAACTTCGTCAATGTTACCAATCAAACGCCTATCGAGCACGACGGCATCTTCGGTCTGGGTAATAATGTCCTCACTGGCCTCAGGAGGACGTATGGTCGCTGATGGTACGCTGATTGCCCCTTCAATATTGACATAACGGTCGCCTGGACGCACGATGATATCAATATCAGGATTAACCTCGGCCAATAATAGTGGCGGCTGAGTTAAGACCAGCCTATCCCCAATGATACTCAGCTTCGCTTGCAGTTTTTGTTGCCAATCAACCGTACCTGTCAGCTTACCGACACCCGAACCTCTATTGAACGGACCATCAATGGTCGCTTGCGTGCCGCGAATTTTGGCCGCTATGTTAAGGTTTGACAGATTGACTGGCAAATCAAGCATCGCGACGCGCCCCTTAGCAAGCTTTACGTCACCATAAAACTGTGGCTTTTCAAGCGTACCACCAAGACCTCCTGCCATGGTGATATTGCCTTCAAGCGCGCGCATACCTGGGAAAAAAGGTTTGAAAACAGCGAGATTGAGCTCATTCAAAACCAAAGCACCTGATATTGGCTTAGGGGTTTTGTACGGATCAACGATGACTTCTGCATAGCCACGAGCACCGCGTCCAGTATTAATGTCTGCACGTAGTTTCAGACCTTCCGGTACTGACAATGCAATGAGAGACACGCGCTCATACGGGAAGGTGACAGGTGCCATATCACCTTCTTGAATCAGACCAATTTTACCATTGTCTGAATATAAGGTGGTATTGATAGTAGGCGGACGACCACGTTGCCAGCCGACAATGGCCTTACCATTAATGGTGCCATGCCAGTCGATATCTTTAGGTAAAAACACTGAAAACAGCGATGTATCTAGCTTTTGTAAAGCGATATCCACTTGACCACTGGCCGCAGAAGCGATGAGGTTCTCACGCAGACAAAGCTTGCCAGTTTGATCAGCCGCTTGCCAACAATGCGCTGCTAGCTGTACCTTTAGATCACTGCTGCCGCTATTTTGCGGTTTTGGTAGATTTACAATCAACTGCGCAGGCTGGAGTTGATTCAAAGTAGCATATTGTGATTTTACGCGGCCTTTGCCGATCACACCTGACCAACTGAGCTGGTCACGATTAAAACCACCTTTTAGCCGTGCTGAGATGTCTAATTGCTCATTGGCCACTTCAAGATCAAGCACATGAGATTGCTCAGTACCATTAAAGGAAGCATTAACATTTTTAAAGCTTTGACCAGCCGCATCCAAGCCTTCGGCGCTGATGATTAACTGACTGGGGCTGTTCGCCAAGTTTACTAACTTGCCACGCACACGACCTTCGCGCAAAATAAACCCAGGTAAAGCTATACGCTCGCCCACTAAATCAATATAGATCGTCGGCAACGCTTGACCTGCGGGCTGCGATAAAGTCGCACCACCTGTCACCTGACCTGCAAGCTTGTCTGAGAGCTGATCGAGACTGGTAATATTGATCTTAGCTTGCAGCTGCTGGGCATTGCCATCAGCAGTCAGATAATTATCTCCCCAACGTAGCACCAGATTGTCAGCATTCAGACTATCGATGAGCGCATTCACTTGTTGATACTGCGCTTCCGCATCTTGAGCCTTTAAACGCTGAAAGTAGCTGGCCAAATCTTCTGGTAAATGTAGCTTGGCTGCCAAACTGCCTTTCGCACTTAACGGCTGACCTTTTAGCGTTCCATTTAGATTGATTTGTTTTAGGTTAATGACTTGCTGCGCTTTACCCCAACGACCATCGGTATTTAAAGTGCCCGTAATCATACTTGGGGTGTCTTTTAGGAAATACCCTAAGTTGAAGCGATCCATCACGGCACTGATATCCCACGCAATGCCTTGACGCACATCAACAGTTCCTTTGGCATCAATACTACCGGCTGTGCCCACATGACGTAAACGCTTGATACGAATCAGCTGCGAGTCGCCACTCGCATCAATGGTCAGTTTACCCGCAGGTAGCTGCTCAGCATCAAGTACACCATCGAAATCTACCGCAAAGCGCTGCAATGTTCCAGCCGCATTTGGGCGATCTTTGGGCGCAGGTTGCCATTGACCGCTGGTGTTTAAGTCACCTGTGACAATGGCTGGGTTGTTCGGTAAAAAATAGCCCAAATCAAATTTGTCAAAGCGCCCTGTTACCGTCCAACCGATGTCTTGACGTAGATCAATCACCCCTTTTGCCGCAACTGCACCTGCCTCGCCGGCATAATCTAGCTTGCGTACGTTAATGAGCTTTGGCGTACCAGCCGCATCGATCGAAAGCCGACCATCAGGGACATCGGCCGTATCAAGCTGACCATTAAAACGTACATCAAATACCGACAGCTCACCCCCGACGATATCCACGCTAGCATCACCGCCACCCGCAATACCAATCTCGCGACCCTCTTGCGTCGCATCAAGCTGTGCCTGTAGATCAGTATTATTTAAATTAATAATATGACGTTGACCTTTGACGCCATTTTTTGTGATATTGAGCAGACGGCCGTTGGCACTGAGACTGCCTGTTAGACGCTCAAGTGGTAAGTCGCTACGGTACTGTTTGGGCAATAAACCATTGGTACGCGCATCGATCTGCCACGTGAGTGGTCGCTGCTTGGTCGCCAGCTGTATCTGACCCTTGCCCGATAGGTCGCCGACAATCCCTTTGTAGTTAAGGGCATTTATGTCGATGACGTTGCCAGCTTTACGCACACGCACATCATAGTTGCCTTTGGGCGCTGCATTTAGCTCATTGATCAGCGCATTGGCATCGACAGACAGGCGCGAGCCACGCACGATGACATCAGCCTGCCCACGCGGACTATCAATGTTGCCAATATCAGGTACATTGCGGCGAATAAGGTTTTGCCATCTGGCAGCAACATACCAAGGCGCAGTTTGGGCAGACTTAGGGGATACCTTGCCACGCACGATATTTGCATTGACGTGCTCGCCATCACGCTGACGTAAGTCAGCATCGATTTGTACGTTGCCAGCAAGGTTTTGCTGTTGATAGTGCAGCGACAGTCTGCCGTTTAGCGTTTGCGGTGCATAAGCCTTAAAGTCAGCATAGTCATCAGGAATGGCGCGGCGCACATCAAAGTTACTACCTGTTGCTCGCACTTTGGCATCAAAGCTGTCTTGCCAGTCTAAAATACCTTGCAGCAACAAACGTCCAGCAGGAACATCTGCGTTTAAACGATCTATGCGCAGTTGGCTATTGGCAATGATGCCGCGACCTTGATAGTGGCCTGAAGGGATGTCTTTGGCGGTCAGCTCAGTATTGATACGCAGGCGTATCTCAGAGATAACCCCAGTTGCAGTAGCCATGCCATCTTGTAGATGTATTTTTTGATCTTCAGCATAGGGAATGAGGACATCTTTCCACTGCAGTTTGGCTTGGAACGGTGCGTTTTTATCCAATCCTTGTACGACAAACTCACCACGCACATCGCCTTCATTATAACGACTACGGACTTTACCGACCGTACGCTTCAGACTGCCAGTTGCGGTAATGTTGAGTGGATCGACATAGGCTTTTTCTAAAGCGCTGACTTCAACGATGGCTGAAGCATCTAGCGGATAGTCCCCTTGCAGATCTATGTTGCCTTTCAGGGCGCTCACTTTGACAATATCTGCATAGCGCAAATCACCACGGCCAACCGTCACCTTACTACCTACCCAGGTCAGATCACGAGCAGCAATATCATGCACGACTACTGGCTCTTTCGTGACTTGCTTATAAACAATACGTTTTATTTTGGCTTGATCAAAACGCAAGTTAACGGGCAGTTGCAGAGTTTTATAATCAAAAGGCTCGCCCGTTGGCGGAGTATTGTTGATGATTTCTATACGTTGGATATCTGCATCACGCAGATGCACTTCTTTGGCAAACACCGCGCGCCAGCCTATTTTGACATACGCTTTGTCCACCAGTATCTGCAGATCTTCGGTCGCCTGAATATCTATGTCACTTACCCAAATACCATCACGCAGGTTGCCCTCACCATATTTGAGCTCAATGCCTGTCTCAGCGCCGACTTTTTCTAAGAGAAACTTGGTACCTGACTCTGTTCCCGCCATATAAAAGAATATCGCAAACATAATCAGCAAAACGACGAGTATCAATACCAATAATTTGAGCACAAAAGACAACGGATACCAACGGCGTACCGCGCGGGCATCTCTTTGAGCAGGATCTTCATCCGATGGATGGTCAGGCGGGGTTTTTTTGGTCAACATGACACTCAACTACGTTAAAAAATCATTACCAGCAATCGGCAAAATTAATGGATACGGCTTACTCATCTTCTTTTTAGTACTGTTTGTTTCGCACTGTCTGTTTGGCTTTATCTTTTGTAGTACTGTATGAAAGCATTATAAAGGCGAGCCGATAAAGAAGTGCAGTCTAACTGGAATACTGTCTTCTGTCACGCCAGCCGCGACATCGACACGTACCACACCTACAGGGGATGCCCAGCGAATACCGACGCCAACGCCGACCTTAGTATCAGCGTTAAAGTCCTTGTCATAGGCGTTACCCACATCAGTAAACACCGCTCCACGAAAACCAGGTATAAATTCATAGTTGTATTCAGCGCTACCGACGGCCAGTATTTGCCCACCCGTTAGATAACCCTTGTCTAATGGCGATAAACTCTCATAGTCATAACCACGAATACTTTGATCACCACCCGCAAAAAAGCGTAATTTATAAGGCACTTCGTAGAAATCATCTGCCCAAAGATATCCGGTATCTAAACTCCCAAGCACTTGATGTTTATTTGAGTCTCCAAAACTATAAATACCACTGACACCTGCCCGAGCGATCGCCATATCAGTATCACTCAGTGCGCTATCCGTACCCGCTTCAACACCATAATGTTGGCGTATACCACGAGTTGGGTTGGTCGCATTGTCAACGTCCGTCTTACTGACACCATAGCCAAATAACAAGGCTTTTTGCTTGGGTCTGGACGAGGTGAAACGCACAGGGAGATCGTCTAGATCAGCTGCATCGACGCCTGTCTCAAGCTCATCTAAGCGGTAACGCACAGAGTAGCTACGATTCCAACCACTGTCGCGGCGAATGTTGCGTGCCAATCCTGCTTTTAGCGTCTTGGTAGACAGATCGAAGTTTCCTTCTCCTTGGTCAATCACTTCTTCTTCATAAGTCAAACTGGCATCCAACTTATCATTTAGCGGATGCTTCCATGGACGACTGCCATAGACGGTCACGTTTTTATTAATCCGCGATATGGCTGTTTCTGCTCCAGCTTGATAGCCTTTACGGTTGATGAGATTGTAGTCTATTTTTGCGGTCGCTCGAGTACCAGTATCGGTACCATAACCGATACCGACTTGGGCATCACGTGGCTTTTCAGCTGAGACATAAACATACAGCGGCACTTTTTTATTCTCTTGCACTTGCTGCGGTGTTTTACGTCCCTCTAGTGTTGGCGCGACAAAATCCTCATCATTGATGACACTTTCTTCTTCAGGGAATATCTTTTGCGCCAGATTGCTGATGGAATTACTAATCTTACCTAAGATACTATCTACGGCTTCTGGTGGCTTTTCGTCGAGCACTCGGTCGTTTGGCAAAGTACTTAAACGCTCTGCTTTTGCTTTAACAGCCAGCAGCTTATCTTCTGTTTCCTGATCGACCTCAAACTCAATGGGAGCCACATCTGCTGCATCTACGGTCGCACCACTATTGGCATTGATAGCATCATCAGCACTGTCAATATCACTATCGTTTGACACACTACTGCCGCGCTCATTAGCAGTGGCTGTAGCATCACCTGTATTAGTATCGACATCGTCATCCATTAAATCGCTATCGTCAGAGTCCGCCGAGGTATTATCAAATGCTAAGGTACTACTTTCGCTACTTTCATCGGGTGGCAATATGGACTCAACGTTGACAGTATTAAAATAACGGGTCGCTGATAAGTCATTACTAAACTTGGTAACAGCCGGACGATAAAACGGATCTCCTGCTTCAAAACCGATCAACTGCTTTAAGACTGAGGTTTCAACAGGAAGCTTGGCAGGGTCGCGCGTCAATGTGCCCGACTCCTTATCGTAAGTAAAAAACACCACCTCATCAAACTCATAACGATCGCCAGTATTGTAAACCAGTGACACATCAGCTGTATTGTCTGGCAAGATGATATCGACTGATTTGTTTAACCAATATTGATCGAAGTACCCATAAGTATTACTCAGAGACTCTAGCGCAGCTTTACTGTTTTTATAGACACGATGGTTAAATACGTCGCCTTCTTGCGGTGGCAAGTCTTTTTCAAGTGCTTGGAACTCAGGTTGCTCAATACCCTCACCGCGAATATCTAAAATACGGCTATCTACACGTACAGGCTCGCCAAGCTCTTCAATAATCACTTCAATGGTATCAGCAGTTGGTTGCCGCAGACGTAAAGTCACATCATAGTAGCCCACTGCGCGCGCCGCATCTAAGGCCGTTTGGCGCAGGCGTGGCAAGGCAGCGGTAAAGTCCTCAACCGCTTGCACACTCGTATCGTCGAGCGCTGCTTTGATATTATTAATCGGCTGAATATCTTTATCAGCTTTGATTAGCTTTGGCTGTGCATTGACTGCATCATCGGCAGGCGCTTGCTGCAAATAAACCGTTGTCTCTACGTTAGGTATCGCCATAACGCCGCCGTTAAACAGACGGTTATATAACCCTTTGACTAACCCACCACCATTACGCGCTACAGATTTGGGTTTCGAGGCTTGCTCTATACTTTCGGTGACAGCCTCGGTCTCGGTAGACGCTTGATATTCAGGTAAATAATCTTCAGGATTTAGAGGGTCAGCATTCTCGCGCTCAATATTTTCTATAGGCAACTTACCAGCATTCGCTTGAGCTCTGATATCAGCGGTACTGTCGTCAGCACCAGTCACCGTATCAGGTTCTTGCTGTGCCAATACTTGTGCAGGCGCTTGGTCTGCATCACCACTGCCCACAGAGTCACTGACGTTAATTGGCCGTGACATAATTTCGGCAGCTTCAGCGCGGTCAGCAGCATCTTGTTCACGCCCCAGGGTCTCAAGGTTGGTCGGCGCTGGCAAATTGGCCGCATCTAATGCTGGATCTAAGCCAATAGGAAGTTGAGTACTGTCTAAAGTGGCAACTGGATTATCAAAGGACTCGTCAAAATCCGAATCCTTGTTGTTGCTTTGAGCACTGCTCTGATTATTTTGCGCATCCAATGCCGCAAGCTCACGATCAATCTGCTCAGGCGTCATCATCTGATACCCTTGCTGCTGTAAAGTCTCTGCTTGCTCGAGCAAACTGTCATCAGCAGCGTTAGACTGCAGCGTTTCTTTCTCATCTGCGCGGTTCAAATCATTAGCTTTATCAGCAGCAACCTTAACTGATGCAGGAGCCTTTAATAAGCTGCCTAGGCTTTGTTTACTATAGTCATCTAGTACCGATTGATCGACAATGCCTTGTTCTACTGCTTGTTTTAGGCGCAGCGCATCCAACGCGGCATCAAGTTGCGTGTCTTCACCAGCCATCAGCGCATTGTATTTGGATAAGCTAGAAAGCTTGGCAGAGCCATCAGCCGTTGGACTGACTTCTTCAGCCATAGCAGGGAATGCAACGCCAAAACCAACTAAGGTAGTCGCTAGCGCGGTGAAAAGCGCAGAACGGGTAAAACGAGTACGCGGCAACTCTAAGCAGCGGCGCGGGAGCGTTGAGGGCTGATGTTTCATCATACTTATTTCCTATCACCTCACGCGGCATACTCATACTGACGATAGTATCGTCTGGACTTACCGGTGATTATACTTATATATAGTAGTTAAACGAATAATAGTTAAACGAACGGATCTCACCATACCATGTTCATTACCCAAACAACTTTGAGGTAATTCAGTGAAAATTGCAAATCATAGCTTAGTTAATTATCAAATCATAGCATCTAGCGCATGTATTTCTAGCGCAGCCTTGCTATTATACGGTCTAAAAACAATAAAACCTATCTTATATTTTGATAAGTTTTTGATAATATTCATAATTATATATAGATATCAATGAGTTTGATCGCTTATATCTACTCTTGTTATTTTGCATTAGACGCTGGCCAATTGTAGGAGCTCACATGGCAAATCAGTTTCAGTTATTCAAGCGTCGCCGCTTTAGCGCTATGTTTTTCACCCAGTTTTTGGGTGCCTTTAACGACAATATTTTTAAGCAAGCGCTGATTTTAGTATTGACCTATACCGCCGCCAGTCAAATCGGTGTCGAAGTAAGCATCCTCAACAACTTAGCAGCCATGCTGTTTATTTTGCCGTACTTTTTGTTTTCAGCATTGGCTGGTCAAATCGCCGATAAGTATGAAAAGTCCAAACTGACTCGCCTTACTAAGCTGCTTGAACTGACAATCATGAGCGTGGCTGCGGTGGGCTTTGTGTTTGAGTGGTATGCGTTATTGTTCGTGGCGTTATTTCTCATGGGCACTCACTCTACCTTTTTTGGTCCCATTAAATACGCCTACCTGCCGCAAGCAATGAAAAAGGATGAGCTGGTCGGTGCGAATGGTTTGTTCCAAATGGGTACATCTTTAGCGATCTTGATAGGTATGATCGTCGCAGGATTATTGACTCAATTACCACAATCTCTATATTGGATCAGTGCAACGGTGGTAGTCATCGCTTTGTTAGGCTATGTGGCTACTCGCTATATTCCGATCACGCCAGCGATGCAGCCTGACCTAAAGATCAACTGGAATATTTTTACCACCAGTATGGCCACCGTGCGCTATTTATATTCTTTGCCGTTTTTGTTTTTTATCATTTTGGGCAATAGCTGGTTCTGGTTTTATGGGGCGACATTTTTGACCCAGACACCTGAGTTTAGTAAGGTCATTTTAAATGGCGATGAATCGGTAGTTATTTTCTTATTAACTCTATTTTCTGTTGGGGTTTCTATTGGCTCACTGCTGTGTAAGTCTTTGACCAGAAACAGAGTTAGCTTGCGACTACTGCCCTTCGGTATCGCTGGCTTGAGTATTTTTGCCATTGATCTGTATTTTTCTTTGTCAGGGTTAGACATCGCGATCAATGCCGACGCTTTATTTGGCATAGGCGAATTATTCAAAGTTACTGGCAGCTGGCGAGTGTTTGCGGATTTATTCTTTTTAGGATTCAGTGGTGGCCTGTATATTGTACCGCTATATGCCTCTATGCAAGCTTATGCACCCAAAAGTCATCGCGCACGTATCGTTGGTGCTAACAATATTTTTAATGCTATTTTTATGGTCACCTCAGCTATTTTTGCGATTGTGATATTAAATACTCTAAAGCTATCGCTGCCGCAGTTGTTTTTGGTCACTGGCGTACTCAACATTGCTTTTGGTATATTTTTATATATCAAATTGAATAAGCATGTTATGCAAGCTGTGATTCAAACTGATGATGAACCCCATGAAAAACAAAGTTAGGATGTGTTGAGGATTCATAAATAAGTAGCCGTACTGCTAGAGCAAATTTATTCATGCCGACGCGCGGCATTGTTTGCTATAGTAATGAGTGATTATAAAACCTCTATAAATACCTTGAGCAGATAACGTTATATCAGGAGCTAAACATGGGAATGCGTTCCTTATCCAAGATTGATCATTTGTTACTTGGCGTCGATCAGGCGCTACGAGCCGTCGTTCCACACTCAAACCCTAGTACGCGCCCGCTTCCTGTCAGTGATGATACTATCCCTGAGCTGAGTATCACAGAATCTCGTCATGTAGCAGGACTGATGCGTATTAACCATACGGGTGAGGTATGCGCGCAGGGCCTATATCATGGGCAGGCATTTACCGCCAAAGATGACGATGTAAAACAAGCCATGCAACAGTCGGCCGCAGAAGAAGTCGATCATCTGGTCTGGTGTGAGACACGCCTGCAAGAACTAGGCAGCCATCCAAGCATATTCACACCGCTCTGGTATGGGATGTCGTTTGGGCTTGGCGCTGTCGCTGGCGCCATTTCTAATGAATTTAGCTTAGGCTTCGTCGCTGAAACCGAAGCGCAAGTCAGTGAACATTTACAAGATCATATCGGTCAGCTACCTACACAAGATAAACGCTCGCGCGAGATACTGGCGCAGATGGATATTGAGGAGCTGCATCACCGCGAGTTGGCACTCGAAAATGGCGGTGCAGAGTTGTCACCACTGGTGCGCCACACGATGCGCTGGATGGCCAATCGCATGAAGGCGACGGCTTATCACTTATAAAGAGCCTTTTATAAAGAATCATTTATAAAAAAACCATTTATCAATGAATAGTAGCGTATAGAAAAATGATATATTCAATTTACTCTAAGAGTTACTCATTAAAATATGATTTAAGCATATGACCTAAGCCCAGTACTTTCTATGCTTTAAGTGGCTGCAAAGTACTGAGACTCTAATAGCTGATGCTAACCCGTAGGGTTTTTAACAATCCTACTACTGAGAAGCCCGATGCTAATTTGCTACGGTATCAAAATTAGGGCGTGTGTGAGACTATCCAACACGTCCTTATAAACGACATACTGTTTGATTGACACCTGTTAACTGAAGTTTTTGCATTCTGTCTATGCAGCACTGATTGTATTTTTATACTACTATTTATTTTATTCTATATACCATAACTTATTAATAACCAAGGTAACGACTGCCATGAGCCAACCCAACAACAACCATACTAAGCATTACAAGTCTGCAACTCTGACTGCTCTAGCAGCGGCCTGCGCCATGATGTTCGCCGCACCTGCCATCGCTGCTACGGATACAACTGACGCCTCTAGCGCTAGTGCTCCTAGTGCCATTGACTCAAGCAAGCGTGTCATTCGCCGTGCTCAGCCGACCAGTAGCGTACAACCAGTAGTACAGCAAAATGCTGCATCAGCAACGGCCGAACAGGCTGCTCAAGCGACTGCTAACGCGCCTACCGCATCAGAATCTACCAGAGCAACGCGCGTTTATGAGCGTGGCCCTATTACTGCCACTGGTATTGATATTAGCGGCGGCCAGCTGGCCAATATCCCAGCGCCACAAGTACAAGTGTCAAGTGTCAGCTTTGTACCGACGCTACTGATTCCGCAAACAACAGCCGTTGGCACCGACAAGCTTGATGTCAGCTTACTAGATGACTTTATTAAAGAAGTTTCACCCAATGCTCGCCATTACCCACCAAACTTCCCTAACCGCTCACAGCGTCATTATGCTCGCGAAAAAATCAAAGTATTAGCAGAGTGGATTGAGCCATATGCCAGTGCACCAAGTGCGTCTTTTGATGTACTTTTACGTGCCGCAAAGCTTAATGGCATGGGTCGTAACTTAGATTTGGGCTCAGACTTTGCAGTGCGCGGCGGCAGTTATGTCGATCGCGCTATCAAACTACAGCCAGACAGCGGCGAAGCAAACTTCTTATACGGTATGATGCTTGCTGAAGGTGGTGGATTTAAAGAAGGCAAAAAATACTTAGATAAAGCAGCCAGCCTTGGCTATACGGAAGCAGAACAAAGCTTAGCGCAGTCGGACTTATTAAGTGATCGTCGTAACGAAGCCTTAGAGCGTCTCCGTCGTCTAGAGCAGCAAGTACCAGACAATTCGGTTATTCGTCAACAGATTAAGCTTATCGAAGAGGGAAAATACTATATTTGGGATTTACCTGCACCTAATATCAATATCAAACCAACGATCTAGTCTTGATCTTATGACTTATCGGTAAATCGTTCAGTCAAAACTACTTTTAAAAGCGCGTTTATTTTATCGTGATATGACATCAGCGGTAAAACAAACGCGCTTTTTTGTGGCACTATTTTATTAACCGTGTCGGTAACGCTTATTTGTGAATCGCTCAATACGCCCTAGGGCGTGTCCTCAATTCAATCGATAGTCATATAAATGGGCTAAAAATGGCTAAATGTTGCCAAACAGCGGCAAATAGCTGGTTAATATCTCGATATTATCTGTGCTATTTTTCTTGTTTGCCTGTCATTTATCTCATTTTTGTCACCACTTTTAAAATGAGAACACGCCCTAGTGTAATTCTAAAAGTTACGCTAAACTTACAAACATATAACAATGCAGTATTGGGGTAATTAAAAGGACTTAATGCCATGTTTTACTTGTTAGGTCACTACTCATTTTAAGTGGCTTACTATTTTAAGTCGTTTTTTGATCCATGCCACTACCTAAATCATTGCTACTTACCGAGGCCACTTATGCTTGCCAAGCACACCGCAGTTGCGGCGATGAATATGAAGAAAAGATCCACGTCCATTGCAGCACTTACAGCATTGGTAGCGACTATGATATTACTCCCTGCCTGTAGCACTGTTTCAGTCAACAAGCAGTCTCAAGCAAAGACCCTTACGGCTCAACGTGGAAACATTGTCACCGAAAACGAACTCAGTAGTGCGACCGCTTCGACATTATTATCTGCAGGGCTTAATGAGCAAGCTTGTATACAGAATTTTGACTTGTGCTTAACCCAATTGACAGACAGCATGCTCAATAAGCACTATAGATCTGCGCTGGCTATTTTTTCTGAGCTGCATTATGCCAAAGCACGCCAGTTAGCAAACTCACAAGATTGCCAGATAGCATTATTACGCCCGCCTCTTGATCCTTATTATGCCAACGCGCCTTTAAGCGCTGAAGAGGAAGCGGCGCAAAAAGAAAATACCAGTGCTTGCCTTATCAGCTATCAAACCCGACTGTTTGATGCCATCAAATCCAGTTATGCCTATCTGTTTTTCAATAGCTTAGCTCATGACTTTGAAGGTGCTGCTACCGACAAAACTGTCGCCCGTCAGACGCATCGTATTCCAACCGATATCGACATTCAAACCCAAGATATCTACAATGCTGCTAGCAATGACATCATCACCCAGTTGTATGAATCTGCAGATCGCTCAGATAAGCTAATGGGAGATACACAAAAGCAGTACTTAGCGATCAATGACCATATTGACGACAGCAATGAAGCAGCCATTGCCAATCTAGCACCGCTAAAAGGCAAACTTACTGATCAAATCAAGGTCATGAATATGACCATCGATAATTATGATCTCAATATCTATCTGCCTAATGAAAACAACTACTTGCAAAATGCTCGTAAACAGACCTCTGCCCTCGCTGATTTGACGTCGACATACGAGTTGCGTCTATCAGGCCTAAACTCTGTCAGTAAGCGTCCAGGATTGGGAGTGAGCTTGGTGGCATCACTGAATGATCGCTACACCACTACGATTCGCCAACTTTTGGCCTCATCCTTATCAGGTAGGCTGTCCAAAACATCTCACAACGACAGTATGGATGACCGTGAGCCTAGCACCCGCATCTATCCAACGGGTCATCTACTGATGACTGGACTGGTAAAGCCCGCTGGTGACAGTGTACTGGAGGTGCTCAGTAGCCGTCAGCTTGATGTAAACCTATACAACCCTTATCGTACTGATAATGTGAATATCCTCGGAAACAACTACCCACTCGCTGCTAACTTTTCTGCAGGGTATGGGCTATGGTTGGCAGAAAACCAGCTTGATGGCGTCGGCTATTTAAACTTAATCACGCGCCAGCCAGAAGCCAACCTGCCTAGGCTGTTTATGCTTGAGCCTTATGATCCCGATAAGCGCGTGCTGATCATGCTGCATGGACTGGCCTCCAGTCCTGCAACTTGGGTAAACTTGACCAACGATATTCTCAACGATGATACCTTGCGTGATAACTATCAAGTGTGGCAAATATTTTATCCAACCAACCTCCCCATTTTAGAGAACCGCTATCAAATTCAAGGTCTGATTAATAGCGCCTATGAGCAGACTGATCCCAAGGGGCAAAACCGCGCCAGTAAAAACAGCGTAATCATCAGTCACAGTATGGGCGCGCTCATTGCCCGCATGATGCTGTCTGACGACAACCTGCTCGATGATCTCGATAGACTTGATGACCAAAACCTACTCTCGAGTAATGAGAAGTATCAAATTCGTCAAGCGCTCAAACAATCTTTTGGCGAACAACAGCTAAAAGCGCGTTTCGAGCTACAGACCTTACCACAAGTAGATACCGCCGTATTTTTGTCCGCGCCGTTTCGAGGGACAGATTATGCAGATCGTTGGTTCACGCGTGCGCTGCGCCGCATTGTTTACTTACCAGTGGGGCTAGTAAAAACAGTCACTGACAATCTGGCAACCATTGCCACTCAAGGTGAGCTAGCAGCGAGTCCTCTTGGGGCTTTATATCTGCAAAACGGTGCCAGCCAGCTAAGTGATAAGTCGTCATTTATCCAGCTGACTAAAGACATCACCATTAATGATCGCATTATCTATCATTCCATCATTGCGAATAACGACGCAGACATCACCCAAGGGTTAGCACAAATGCAGCCGGGTGGTGCCAAAATCGATTTATCTAGGGCATCTACCGCTACTGAAAGTGCTGCGAATACTACGGCTAGAGATGCCGCAATGGAAAATGAGCCATTGTTTGCAGCAGTATCAGTAGATGATGATATTAGCCAAGCGCTAACCGAAAGCTTATCAGATGGTATCGTACCTTATACTAGTGCTCACCTCGATGGCGCAGCATCTGAGACAGTCATTAATGGCGGACATAGTATTCAAACCAACCCACAAACCATCCTTACTCTGCGCCGCATCTTGCATCAGCAGCTACAGCAATAATCTTGGTAAAATTAATGAAGCTCTCTTCAATGACGGCTACATATCAACAAAAAAACCTATCTATCAGCCTCCAATAGTCTCTATTTCCATACATTATTAATACATAATAATGTATGGAATATCTCATGATTTATTCTCGTCTATAGCTCCCAAACGCCCGTCATTATTAACGATTGATGGTCATGAGGCTGTCATGAGCCATTGCTTGCACATCATTATCTTGAAGCGCATAATATTTAAACAATCAATGAGCTAAAATATTGATTTGATAGACAAATAATAGGTGGTTTGTAAGGATATAAATCACCTTAATAAGATCGAAGCAGTTTTGACGATGGCTTATTTTTAAATAAGATAAGTTTAATTTAAAATCCCTGCCGCTAACTAAAACTTGGCTATTGCCCGCGATATTGGTCTGAACCATTGCGGACAGTTACTTGGGCGTATCATGGAAGCCAGCGCTATTCAGCTAACAGATAAAGGTAAGCGCTTATGTTCGCTACATTTATGATAGACCAGCTCGATGCGTTAATGCTTGCGCGCATCCAGTTCGCTTTTGTTATCTCATGGCATATCATCTTTCCAGCCTTTACTATCGGTCTTGCCAGTTGGCTGACCGTTCTTGAGTTCCGTTGGCTCAAAACAGGCGACGCTATTTATGCCGAAGTATATAAACACTGGGTCAAAATCTTTGCCGTGGCTTTCGGAATGGGCGTCGTATCTGGCGTCGTGATGTCCTATCAATTTGGTACTAACTGGGCAGTGTTTTCTGATAAAGCCGGTAACGTCTTAGGCCCGCTACTCGCTTATGAAGTATTAACCGCGTTTTTCTTAGAAGCATCGTTTTTGGGCATTATGCTGTTTGGTTGGGGACGTGTAAGCAAACGCATGCACTTTGCTTCGACAGCGATCGTCGCTATCGGTACGCTTATATCAGGATTTTGGATTTTAGCGGCCAATAGTTTCATGCAAACACCGCAAGGCTTTATGATTGGTGCTGATGGCCTGCTCTATCCGACCAACTGGCTTGAAATCATCTTTAATCCCTCTTTCCCTTATCGTTATGCACACATGATAACGGCAGCGTTTTTGACCACTGCTTTTGTCATTGGCGGCATTGGTGCTTACTACCTGCAGTCCAAACGACATACTGAACATCGACAGCATGGGCGTGTGATGCTAGGTATGGCGATGATAATGGCAATCTTTGTTGCGCCAGCACAGGTGTTGATTGGTGATGGACATGGTTTAAACACCTTAGAACATCAACCAGCCAAAGTGGCAGCAATGGAAGGCATTTGGGAAGACGAACGCGGTGCCGCGCTACGTCTCTTTGCGGTTCCTGACCAAGATAATCAAACCAATAAATACGAAGTCAGCATCCCCTATGTGTCAGGGTTGATTTTAACTCATTCATTTGATGGTGAGGTAAAAGGTCTCAAAAACTGGGCGCCAGAAGACCAACCACCTGTTGCTATTGTGTTTTGGGCATTTCGTATCATGGTCGGTATTGGCATGCTAATGGTCTTGGTTGGGCTGTTCAGTCTGTATAAATACTTCAAAAAACAGCAGTTTAATCCCGAAAGTAAAACCTTTCACCGTACTTGGATGTTGATGACACCGCTTGGCTTTGTCGCTTTATTGGCTGGTTGGTTCGTCACAGAAGTAGGCCGTCAACCCTACACCGTCTATGGTGTGATTCGTACTGCTGAAAGCATATCACCCGTTGCGGCACAGCAGGTGGCAACCACGCTGATCGGTTTTATTGTGCTGTATATCTTCGTCTTTGGTGCAGGGAGCTTTTATATCCTACGTTTGATCGCTCAGGGACCACAGCCATACGAAGATCCAGCGGATGACAACTTCTATGAGCACTCTGTCACTGAGGGTCAAGGACGTACGCTTAGTGGTGACAGCCTTGCCAGTGAAAAAGTGCAGGAACAAGATGGTTCTGAAGATCTCGATAAGCCTGCAAATGACGTCGAAGATGGAGGGTTGCGCTAATGTTTAACTACGGTGATGTATTAGACTTACCCTTAATTTGGGGCGGACTTATCGCTCTTTCTGTGTTTATTTATGTGCTACTTGATGGCTTTGATTTGGGCTGTGGCATCTTGTTTCCCTTTGCCGGCTCAGATAAGAACCGTAGCCGCATAATGAACTCTATCGCCCCATTTTGGGATGGTAACGAGACTTGGCTTGTATTGGGCGGTGGTGGACTATTCGCCGCTTTTCCAGTCGCTTATGGCATCATTATGAGCGGGCTGTATTTGCCTGTGACTTTCATGCTATTCGGTCTTATCATGCGCGGGGTGGCGTTTGAGTTTCGCTTTAAGTCCTCTGCACGACGTTATGTGTGGGATGGTTTCTTTTTTGTAGGTTCTGTGGTGGCTACTTTTTCTCAAGGCATCATGCTCGGAGCGCTCGTGCAAGGCTTAGAAGCTAGCAATCGCCTTTATACGGGCGGCCCTTTTGATTGGCTCTCTCCATTTGCCATTATGTGCGGGTTTGCTCTAATCATTGGCTACGCGCTGCTTGGCTCTACTTGGCTTATTATCAAAACGGAGCACTCACTACAAGTTTGGGCGCGCAAAGTCTCTGGTTGGATGCTCTCAGCATTAATCGCGGCGATGATTGCTGTCACGATATCTATGTATTTTTTAGATATCGATGCGCTCGAAGGTTGGTTCAGTCTGCCAGGCCTATTGTATTTAGCCCCCATGCCGCTCATTGTGCTATTACTATTCTTCCTCATGCGTAAAGACCTAACCACTGAACGTGAATACCGTCCTTTCTTGTTGACCGTTGCTCTGTTTTTGATGGGCTATATTGGGGTTTGTGCCGCTATTTTCCCTTATATCGTACCCTATCAGATGACGATTTATGAGGCTGCTGCTGCTGACACTTCATTGTCCTTTATGCTGATTGGTGCGTTGATTATGCTGCCGATTATCTTAAGTTATACCGCTTTTGCGTATTACACATTCAAGGGTAAAACAGATCATGAGCATATGTATTAAGGATTAGGAAAAAATTAACAAAATTAATAGCTACTTTATATATCGTCAGTAGTGACACTTAGCAAAAGTAAAAAGCGTATTGCTACACAGTAGGAGCGATCATGAAAAAGCTCAGTAAGAAACAATCGCAATGGGCATGGTTCGTTGGCCTATATATAGCAGGATTTCTGGTTGTTTTTATCATCGCACAGTTAATTAAGCTGGCGATGGGGGTCTAATACCCTCTTATACACTGCTATTTATCCATTACCATATAATAAAAAAGCAGCGCCGATTAATCGGCGCTGCTTTTTTTATTAGGCT
Source organism: Psychrobacter sp. H8-1 (assembly GCF_904846575.1). Taxonomy (NCBI): domain Bacteria; kingdom Pseudomonadati; phylum Pseudomonadota; class Gammaproteobacteria; order Moraxellales; family Moraxellaceae; genus Psychrobacter; species Psychrobacter sp. H8-1. Next base: position 779,265 of record NZ_CAJHBG010000001.1, on the reverse strand, counting down.
ACGTATATAGATTGATTGAGCTATAGTCAGAGTAAAGTAACATCGATACACTTGTTCATGCTACTGGTATAAATTTTACTTGCGTGCTGTATCCACAGAGGCTGCGCAAAATTTATACCAGTAGTACTTTAACGCTTTTAAAATCTTTCGACTATATTACTTTAACCTAGGCACCCTGATGATTATCAACGCCATTGCTCTTGATAAACTCATTAACCTGCTCTAAACGTTCGGGTGTGCCGACGTCTATCCAGTTATCTTTAATCACTTCAGCGGTAATTTGAAATTTCATCATCGCCTGCTTAAGGAGCGGCGCCAAGGCGGCAGGTTGACCTTGTACCAATCCGTCGACTAGTTGTGGTGACATGACGCTGATACCTGCGAAGGTAAATTTATCTGCCTCGGCAACAGCTTGTTCGCTAGCCAAGCCATTATTAATCGCAAAATCGCCACCGCTGTTATGCGTCGGATTATCAATCAATAACAGATGCGCAAGCTGATCGTTACCCAGCTTATAGTTTTGCAGCTTGATAAAATCATACGTCGTCCAGACATCGGAATTCACTAAGATAAAGGGGGCATCTTTTAGCTTGCCTGTCTGTAAGGCTTGGAATATTCCGCCTGCCGTCTCTAAAGGTTCGTCATCTTCAACTGACCAGTGCAAATTGACACCGTACTGTGTGCCATCGCCCAGTGATGTCATCAGCTTGTCAGCAAGCCATGACGCATTTATCGTAATATCAGTGACACCTGCAGCTTGTAACGCTTTGATGTGCCACACAATCAATGGCTGCCCGCCTACTTCTACCAAAGGCTTCGGCGTCTCAAGCGTGAGCGGACGTAAGCGTGTGCCCTTGCCTGCTGCCAAGATCATTGCTTGCGTAATCGTCGATATGGACATGAAGAGACACGCTCCTTTTTAACAGTATTTAGATGGTTTTTAAGTAGTTTTTAAGTAGTTTTTAAGTACTAAGTTCAACTTATCATCATTTATATTGATGAGAATTTATTTTGATAAGCAGGTAACACAGTCTCTTGTAGCCATTGATTGAAGGGTAGCACTGCTTGCTTTATATCTTGACTACCCTGCTCAGCAAGCCAATTTAATTCAAACATCAAATCACGCATGACTTTGGGTATATCGGCCAAATAGCGATCCTTCCCATCACGCTCAGATAAGCGAATAAAAATTCCTAATACCTTTAAATGACGCTGGACACCCATCACATTCATATCGCTTGCAAACTGCTCTACATTATCCGCAGTGGCCAAACCTGCCTGCTTTTGCAGTTGCCAAAACTCACGAGCCCACTCGGAGACTTGGCTTTCAGGCCAATCAACATAGGCATCTCGCACCAATGACACCAAGTCATAAGTATACGCACCTATCACAGCGTCTTGAAAGTCTATCACTCCTAAACGTGAGTTGTCTGCCTGATCTTGCATCAAATTACGACTGTGATAATCACGATGGACGACAACTTGCGGCTGCGCCAAGATAGCATCAATCAGTGCTGACTTCAGATTTTCCCACAGCGAGTCTGCAAATTTGACTCCGATAAAAGGTATGAACCAATCACGGAACAAGTCCATCTCACGATTTAGTATTACCGTATCATAGTCTGGTAATTGATGCTCTGTGCGTGCCAGCTGTACAGGAGTTTTTTGCAGCTCAATCAGGGTCTGCATCGCCAACTGATAGTAATCATTGACTGCTGCGGCTGGAGCATCGACCAATAAGTGAGCGAACTCTATGGCACCAAAGTCTTGCAGCACTAAAAACCCTTGCGTCACATCTTGGCATATAAGCTCTGGCACATTGACTGCTGGCGCCATCAGCTTAGTGACATTGATAAATTGTTGCATTGCATCTTGTTCATCAGCGGAATCCATGACAATATAGCGCGCCGATGGCTCTTTATCTGCGCTGTTATCAAACAATTGTATGCGATGATATCGTCGGGCACTGGCATCACCTGGTAGACTATCTAGCTTAAACGTTTGCTCTGCAAACTGCTGTTGTAACCAACTCTCTAGCTGCTGCTGGCGAGTATTTACATGAGCATTATCTTGGGACTGTAAGGTAGTATTATCTGTCATAAGAGGCATCGCAGGTCAACGGTAAATGAATTTAAAATTCGGTGCTAATAAAAGATAAACGTAGAATACGGTCATCATAAATCTTAAGCTAATCTAAGCTATCCAAAATAACCTAGATTCATATAACTTAAGCTCATATAACTTAAGTTGACACAGCTTAGGTTTTTATAATTTAGCTTTGTATAACTTAGATCTACATCGTTTTAATTTACATCGTTTTAATTTATATAATAATGACGGCAAATACTTGCTAAAATGCTATCGGGACTTTATCTCCCTTAATAACTTTTATCGACGCCGCTGCGCATGAGCGTATAGAAACATCACGCTAGCGCATAAAAATTGTTCAATAGTGTAGCTGATTTGGTTTTTTTTGACTATGATAAGTCGTCAATATATGTAATATCGACAGATATTTGTGACCATATTATCGTATAGTGGTATTTTAATATCATTCATCATGGCTGACATACATACGAGCAAACCCAATATCGCGAACCAATAGGCTCTACAATCATAGGTGTGCCCTTGTTATATTCTCCGCTTTACCAAAGCATTCGTTTGATTTTATTTGGTGCTTTAAGCTTGACTGGCTTAGCTGTGAGTAATGCTGCGATAGCGGACACTCAATCGCAGACAGCCACGCCTTTAGTCGCTGACAGTCCTGATATCCTAAACAGTACGCCGACCAGTGTTAGTAACACTGACACGAGCAGCATGCCTATTGATCAAACAGCCCTTGCAACTGGTACCACAGATATTCGCATCACACGCTCTGTAACTCCTAGTGTCAATAATACAAATAGAGTCAAAAAGTTAAATTCAAATTCAAGCCGCGATACAGCGTTTGATCAGACAGCTCTCAATCAAGTTGGTATGAATCGAAGCAGAGTTAGCAGTGCTGGTTCTCAGCAAGTTATTAACAGCCCTAACATCACAGTTGTAGCAGACAGTACTGACATAGATATTACTGATACAGATAGCTCTTATACAGACAACACTGAAATAGATCTTTTTGTCCATGACGCAGTTGCGACCTCTGAAGTTCCAGTCACCACAATTACTGACAGCGCTGTAAACTCCGAAGCCTTAGTAACTGAAAACCTAATCTCACAATTAGACGATGCTGATGATAAAAACGACTTAACGCGTGCTGAGCAAGGCATAGCAACAGATCCTGCACTTGATAGCAGTCGCCTTGATGTCAGTGATGAAAGTATTCAAGAAAGCTTAATGCGTTTGGCAGAGTTTTACCAGTTGAAACCCGATAGCGATACCTCTCCAGCAAAAGATACTGATGACGTTGTGAGTGATGGACAACTCTCAATAGACAGCAGCCTATCACCCGATCTAACACCTATAGATATCCCACAAGCCAGCAATAGACCTATACGCCAGCTTGGCACTGACTTAAATCTATTACCACATAGCGTAGACAGCTCTCAGCGCTGCGAAGGTCAATGGGTTTATCCTCAGCGTAATCCCAACTATCAACGTGCCAGCAATGAAGAGGTTATCAGACTAAAAGCGGCACTGATAATAGTCAGGCGCCTTTATTTGCAGAGTCTGATTATGGCTATTATGATAATGTAGATTATGCTGAACTTTCAGGTAACGTCATTCTGAATCAGGGTACTCAGCATATCGAGGCTGATAAAATTGTACTGGATTTGACCAATGGCATCGCTGGCGCACAAGGCAAGGTGATGTTTACCGATCAAGCGATTGGCAATAACAACACAGCTGCAATGCAAGGCCAAGGTAATACAGCTTCTCTTACCGAAAAAGCTTCACAAGGGGGACTTATTGGCGTCGCTGATAGCTTGGCTTATAGTACTGAGTCTGGACAAACCACAGCTTATGGCGTGGCTTTTGCCAGTGTACCACTGCAGTCGCACGGTTATGCCAAGCGCCTAAACCGTCCTAACGAGAGTCAGTATGAGCTGGATGAAGTGATGTTCAGTACCTGTCCACCGACCAATCGCAAGTGGCAATTTGATGCCAAAAGTATTGACTTAGACACGGACACCGGACGCGGCAAAGCTTACGACACGACTTTCCGTATTGCTGATGTTCCTGTGTTTTACTTACCTTACTTCAACTTCCCCATTGATAGTCGCCGTAGTAGTGGGTTTTTGTTGCCTAGCGCCAGCATCGATAGCGAAAGTGGCCTTGAAGTCGACATCCCTTATTATTTCAACTTGGCACCCAACTATGATGCCACACTCAACACGCATATTTATACCAATCGTAACCCTATGCTTTCGGGGGAGTTCCGTTATTTAACTGAAGAGTACGGTGGCGGTATATTTAATGGTTCATACTTGCCAAATGACAAACAATATAATGACGAAGACCGAAGTAGCTTATTTTATGATCACTATTGGTCATCAAACAGCATCCCGCGCTTAAGTGGTGATGCTAAATATAGCTATGTATCTGATGCCAATTACCTCGATGATTTTGACACGCTTGGCTTATCAGATAGTACACTGAACTTACCCAGACGCGCTCGTCTTAACTATTACAATGATTACATCACTGGTGACTTAAAACTCGAAACCTTCCAAACTCTTGATGCCTTTACCAGTACTGGCGAGGCGCTAAAAGATAAAGATAAGCCTTATTCACGCTTACCTCAATTAGAGCTGAGCTATCGCCTACCTTGGGTAGAAAAATTCGATATCACTGGTGTCCATGATTCTGCTTATTTCAAAAAGTCTATCGACGATGGCTCGGAGGCAGAAAAAAGTGGTGTACGCGTTTATAACAAACTCAGCGCCAGCTACCCTATTGAGTCTTCGTGGGGATATATCAAGCCTAAGGTTGGTTTACAGCATCTATATACCTCATATGATCAAGATAGCTTGGCAGATAACTTGTTGAGTGAAGATGACGGTAGTCAGTCGGTGTTTGTGCCACAAGCCAGCATCGATGCAGGTCTTAACCTCTACAAAGCAGGCTCACCATTTGGCGCGTTTGATGACACGATGGGCGGGTATCAGATATTGAGCCCAAGACTTAAATATACTTACTCACCGTTTGAAGACCAAAACGAGCTGCCAAACTTTAACACTCGCATTGCTTCTATCAACTATGAGCAGCTTTTTTCAGACAGCTGGTTCTTAGGTCATGACCGCTTGCAAGACTTACACGCCTTCACTCCGGGCATTAACTATCGTTACATCGACGCAACGGGCGTGACACGTTTTGATGGTAGCATTGCAGAGCAATTTTATATCGATGATGGACGTGTCACCCTTGATGATCAACAATCGGTTTTTAATAGCTCATCATCAGGCATGGTATGGGACGCCAGCACTCAACCTTATAATAATGTCTGGGTTGATGTGAGCGGTGCACTCACCAATAGTTATGATTTGAATTATGTCACGACTGAGCTGCGCTATCAGCCATCAGACAACAGCTTATTTAATGTCGGCTTCGTTAAGCGTATGCGTGATGACAACACCAATCAGTTGCCACTATCCGCGTTTACCGCCTCTGCGATCTTCCCCTTTAACAACAACTGGCGAGCATTAGCACAGGGACAGTACGACTATAATAGTGATAAAATGCTCGATGCACTGGTTGGCATAGATTACGAAGATTGCTGCATTGGTTTTGCCGTATATGGTCGTCGTTATTACAATGACCTCAATACCAGAGACAAGCCAACACAAGCGATAATGGCAGAAATCAGATTAAATGGTCTGGGCAGTGGCGATAGCCGTCTAACCCGACTGCTTGCAGATAAAGTGCTCGGTTTTGAACCAGTACAAACTGCATGGAAAGAGTAGTAATAGCTTTGCGAAGATATCTGCTTAAGAGTCAAAAAACGTATTTAGGCTATGTTATCAACGCCTACCGAACAATCACTTAATAACATTATAGGCAAGATTATCCTATAGCTGATTATTTATACTAAAATCGTGCATAATATATTGGATAATATTGGCCAGACACTATCCGATGCGATGACATTGATGAGGAGCATCATGAGATTTTTTTCTTTACGTCAAACCAGCCGTGCTGTATTAGTTTCTATGGGTATGAGTGCAGGCCTTGCGCTTAGCTTCAACGCTCAAGCGGCAACAACGTCAGAGCCTATAACGCCGCAAGAAGTAGGTTCGACCGCTAGCCAAGATAATAGCGCTCGGTTAACACCCGCTAATAGTACCGACGGCATCATCGCACTAGTCAACGATAATGCCATCTTAAAAAGCGATTTAGTTGCTGCTATCACGCAAACTCAAGCACGCGCGCAAGCAGCTGGTGAGCCAATTCCCAATTCAGCTCAACTGCAGTCTGACGTGTTAAATGCACTCGTTTTACGTGAGCTACAACTGTCACTGGTCAATCGGGTGGGACTCAAACCCGATGAAGCGGCTATCAATCAACGCTTAGCACAAATCGCACAAGCTGAAGGACTCAGTAGCATTGCCGCCCTACAGCAGCGATTGGATAGTGAGCAAACAGGTAGCTATGCCAATTTACGAGCAAAACTGATCGAAGACGCTGCTATTCAGGCACTACAACAACGCCAAATTGCCAATCGTGTGCGCATCAGCGAGCAAGATATTGATGCGTTTTTAGCCTCACCTGAAGCCAAGCGCTTAAACCAAAGTGAATATCAAACCATTCACGTCCGCGTGCCTTATGTAGATGATTACAGTCGTCTATCAGAAGCTCAGCGTACGCAAGCGCTGACAGTCGCTCAAGGGTTACGTACACGCCTACAGGCACCTAACGTAGATGTTGAAGCAGCTATGAATGCCTCTCAAGGTAGCTACCCCATTCCGCTACAAGGCGGCGATATGGGATTTCATAAGGCTGCTGCCCTTCCAACCGAACTATCAAGTGAGATCGTCAAGCTTGATGTGGGCGCTGTGAGTGAACCGCTTATCACTCCTGAAGGCATTGATATCATCAAGCTTGCTAACAAAAAAGCCAGTGATACCATGATCATCCCGCAGTGGCATACACGTCATATCTTGATTAAGGTCGACGAGCTACAAACTGATGCACTCGCCGAACAAAAAGTAAACGACCTATACGAGCAGCTACGTCAAGGTGCTGACTTCGCAGGCTTAGCAGCTACTTACTCTGATGACCCAGGCTCTGCAGGGCGTGGTGGTGATCTTGAGTGGGTCAGTGAAGAAGACATGGTCGGTCCATTTGAAGCAGTCATGAAAAATACCAGCGTAGGGGACTATTCTGCACCGTTTAAGACTCAGTTTGGTTGGCACATCCTCAAAGTTGAAGGCAAGCGTCAACATGATATCAGCGAACAATATCGCCGTAATATCGCACGTCAGGCGCTGTATCAACGTCTCGCGCCACAAGCACAAGAAGACTGGTTACAAGAGCTACGTGCCGGCGCTTATATCCAAGTACTTGCACCCTAAGCAAACTGTCTACAAATAACATATATAAACTATTAGATTAAATAAAGGGGATACGCATTGCGTATCCCCTTTTTAGTTTTGGAAGTCTATCACTATTAAACTTTTACACTCACCCAGTTATAACTGCTGACATACTTACTTTATACCGTATAGAAAGCCAAAGAAAAAGTTTTATACATATATTCGAAAAAACATATATAATACATACAATCACCTTCACTCAACTTTTGGTTGGTTATATTATGAAGTTCAGAAAAGATATTAATGGCATAAGAGCCTTGGCTGTCATCGCTGTTGTATTATTCCATTTTAATACCGCTTGGATGCCAGGTGGTTTTGCTGGTGTTGATGTCTTTTTTGTTATTTCGGGCTTCTTAATGACAGGAATTATATTTAGAGGGATCGAGCAAGAAAACTTCTCTATTTTAAAATTCTATGTCGCTCGTGCTAATAGAATTATTCCCGCCTTAGCACTACTTTGTTTAGTATTATTAGCTTTTGGTTGGTTCTATCTATCGCCTTTAGAATATAAGGCCTTAGGAAAACATGCTGCTAGTAGTGTTACTTTTTTATCCAACATTACATATTGGAAAGAGGCTGGCTACTTCGATGCTGCTTCTCATGAAAAATGGTTATTGCACACCTGGTCACTCTCAGTTGAGTGGCAGTTTTACATCCTCTATCCTCTATTTCTTGTGGCTATGCGTAAGTTTCTATCTATTAATACTATGAAAATAATGTTAATACTAGGAACGATTCTAGGTTTTATTTTCGGTGTTATTGCAACTTATAAGTGGCCTATACCTTCATATTTCCTCTTGCCTACTAGAGCATGGGAGATGATGATTGGCGGTGTCGCTTACCTCTACCCTTTTACATTACAGGAAAGCAGAAAAAAGTTGGTAGAAAGAATAGGCTTAGTCTTAATTATTACCTCTTATTTCTTAATATCAGCAAAGAATCCATGGCCAGGTTATTTAGCCATATTTCCTGTCATGGGTTCGTTTCTAATCATTCAAGCCCAGCGCGACGATAGTTTCATTACAGGCAATATTATTTTTCAAAAATTAGGCTCTTGGTCTTATTCTATATACCTTTGGCATTGGCCTTTTGTCGTAGCTATTTACATGTTCTCACTGCCTAAGTATTATATTTATCCAGGCATGGCGCTATCCATATTAATGGGCTTCTTAAGCTATAAATATGTTGAAAAAATAAGATTTAGCAATAATTTTTCTAGTTTCTTTAGCTACCTCAAAAGCAAACCAATTTATATTGCAGGGTTTGTAGGATTACTAGGCAGCATGTTATTTATGAAATCTGATGCCATTACCCCTTTGCGTCTAACGGCAGAGCAAATTTCAATAATAGAGCAACAGCAGTTAGATCCTAGGACGGAAGTTTGTGGGAAGGTTGAAAATGGAGTGTCTCCAGCCTGCATTTACGGTGATGGTCCAGTAAAAGCAATCGTTATTGGAGATAGTCATTCACAAGTCCAGAATGTCGCTATTGGCAATAGAGCTACTCTTGCGGGTGGAAGCATTTTGAGCTTAGGGCTTTCTGCTTGCCCGACAGTTAGAGGACTTTACTGGGTAGATCAAAATGGACAAAATCCAGATTATAATTGTGGAAAACTGGTAGAAAACGCTATTAACCTTCTAGCAAATAAGTATCCAAATATTCCTGTCATTATTATTAGCAGAACCTCTCTTTATTTTCATGGATATAATGAAAACAAGGATTTTCACTTGGAACCACCAACCCATTTCGTAGATGAGGTGTTCTCTGAGAGAAATGATAAGTATTATAATAACTTAAGCGAACACATGGTTAACAGTATATGTGAACTTAATCAAACAAATCCTGTGTATCTGGTAAGGCCAATTCCTGAAATGTTAAAAAATGTGCCATTAACGATGATTAAGTCTGTAATGTTGACTGGTAAAAAGGAGTCTATCAGAATAGCACTTAAGGAGTATAAACAACGTCATCAGGTTGCTTATAATATGCAAGATAAAGCAGCCAAGCAATGTGGTGCTGAAATACTAAACCCCATTCCACACCTCTGTGATAATGAGTATTGTTATGGTGATATCGATGGTATCCCCCTTTATTATGATGATGATCATCTTAGTAGCTATGGATCAGAGATTATCTCTCCTATGTATGATGAGGTTTTGAAAAAAGTACACTAAGGTATTGGATATAGTTAAATCTTTATAAAATCAATACAGCCCATATCATGAAACAGTTTAGGTAGATTATTCTCCATCCACCCTTGGCGTAGAAACTTAGCCTGTGCCCATTTTGACCCCTGCCGTCAAATCCATACAGTTAAACTTGGGAGATTTTAGTTACGCAGCTTGACGATAATAATCAAACCACACCTGTCTTGGCGATTTATATCCCAAGCCCCCTTGAATCCTAGTCTGGTTGTAATAAAGCTCAATATATCCAATGATATCGTTTATGGCTGTAAATCTGGTTTTGTAATCCTTATGATATACCAGCTCATTCTTCAACACGCCCCAGAAGCTTTCTATTGGAGCGTTGTCATAACAGTTGCCTTTGCCGCTCATTGAGCCTATAAATTGATGCTGCTTGATGATCTTGTGATACGCATAGCTGCAGTATTGACTGCCTCTATCTGAATGAACAATTAATGCCTTGCTTGGTCGTTTGTGTTTAATTGCCATATTTAATGCATTGCAAACTAAGTCAGCAGTCATGCGTTTGTGGATGGCGTAACCGACCAACTCTTTAGTGTATAAATCTTTCACTCCTGCCAAGTATAATCAGCTCTCAGCAGTCCAGATATAGGTAATGTCGCTGACCCATGCTTCGTTAGGACGCTTAGCGTCAAACCTCTGATCTAAAACATTGTCATAGACCAGCTTGTTGTGGCTTGAGTCAGTAGTGACTTTAAAGCGCTCATAATGTTGTGGCCTTGTTTGCTTAGATGAGCATGCAATCGATCTACGCCATAACGTTCTTTACTTTCACTGTGAGCCGCTTTAACCAGTAACTCACAATGGTTGCGATGTATCTGTTGGTCGCTGATATCACGACCCAGCCAGTTATAATAGCTTGAGGGTTTAACCTTTAGTACACGGCACATAGTAGTGGTGCTAAATATCTGATGATTGTCTTTGATAAAGGCGTACTTTACGGGCTGTCACTGCGGACATAGCCCTTCGCCTTGCGTCACTAAAACAGTCTCCCAGACTGTTTCTTAACATTCCTCATTCGCGAAGTACGCGGTGGCCTTTTTTAGAATTTCGCGCTCCTCTTCAGCCACTTTGAGCTGACGCTTGAGCTGCTTTATTTCTTGAAGAGCACTCATAAGGTCAGGATCATATTGCTCTGTGCCGATAAGCTTGCCTTGATTGGCTTTATTATGCCAGTTTGATAGCGTTTGCATGGCAATACCTAACTGCTTTGCAGTAGCTGAGATATTGCCATTATTATCTGCTATCTTCTTGACAGCTTCAGATTTAAACTCGTCACTGTAGGTTCTTACTTTCTTGGTCATGGTAAACTCCGATTAATACGCTTAGTTTACCAAGTTTAGGTGTACGGTTTCTTCAGCATAGCTCAAACCTCTATAAATCAACTATTTAACAGACAAATAAAAACCCGAACCTAGGGCGATTGGTTCGGGTTTAGGGCGCTTCATGTTATTATTATTATCTCTTCCGTGCTGACTTATCCTAAGCCATAAACAATAACCTATAAGACAGTGGGCTGACCTGTGCTTGCATGGTTACTGCCTCAACACTGCATCCATGCCTATCCTTGTGTTGATGATGCTATTGTATGCCGATCATCAGCGGGTAGCTAGACGCCAAAAGCACTATTGTTTGTACGCTTTTGCTTACATTCGTATGTATGACTTTAATGGCCACCAAAAGATAATTCCAATGTCCATATTATTCACAAACACTCTGTTCCTCTGCATGCTCTTTTGAGACTTTACGCCCTTCTTCTTTACCTTCTTGGATTTTATTTTCTGTTTCTTTAAAGTCCTCGGACTGCACTGCAGGTGCATTTTGCTCCTGTTTGCTTGCTTCTTCTGGCTCATACTGCAAAGTAGTCAATACAGGAAAGTGATCGGAACCAATGGACGGTAAACGCTCGATATCGACGACGGTAAAACAAGCACTGTGAAAAAGATGATCCAACGCCCAGCGTAAGAATGGATAGTTAACATGGAAGGTATTGATAAAGTGTCTGCCAACACGTGGATCTAACAGTCCTGATATACGTTGAAAGCGGCGGGTAGTCTTCGACCAAGCCACATCATTCAGATCTCCTGCCAGTATCGCCGTTTGATCATGCTCTTTGATATGTTTGCCCACCATTAATAGCTCAGCATCACGCGTGGTCGACTTATCCGCTTCGGTCGGACTTGGCGGCATTGGGTGCAAACAATACAACCAAATCACACGGCCATTTTCCAAGCGTAGCTGAGTATGAATCGAAGGTATGTCATCAATCATTAGATATTTAACAGTAGGATCTATCAACTCAAGTTTTGAATATAAATGCATACCGTAGAGGTTATCCAATGGCACTTTAACCGTATAAGGATAATCTGACTCAATTTCATTCAGCGCATCCTGCCATTTTTCATCTGATTCGAGTGTGATTAAAATATCAGGCTGCTTTTGCTTGATTAGATTGATGAGCTTATGAGTCTCATCATTGGGAGTTAACACATTTGAAACCATTATTTTTAACTGATACGCTTCTCCCTCGGGCATTTTTTTAGCATTCTGAACTTCTTTTTTCCACAGCTTTGTATAAGGCAGCACCATTCTTAGCTGAAACGCTAAAGTGATATTTAGAGCTGCGAACAATAGCCACTGCCCCATTTGCCATTCTGACCAAAAAGCCAGCATGCCAATCCAAGCAATAATACCAAGCACCATTATCTGAATACGTGGAAAGTCAACACCGCGTACCCACCAGTGATCAAGAGGCAACCAACCCCAGACGGTCACAAAAGCTATTAACCCTGCCAATAACTGCACACCATAATACAATAGGGAAATATCCATAAGTTTCATTAACCGTTTATTAAATAAATTATGAGCAGATAAGAGTCTTCATCTTCATTTAGGTAAATAAGTTCTATATTATATTACCTCATCCGAAATAACTGTTTACTTTAACATTTCGTAGCGAAGGCGCATACTGTGCACTATAAATCTCCATACATCTCTTCTAAAAAATTACAAACTGAATTCTTAAATTATACTGCCTGCGTTATTTTTATATAAGTCATCACAAAGCATTAGGCTCAATTAACGAAGTAAATAACCAAAAGTTATGCTAAGCATAGGTAATAGTGTGTTAAAAACAGCTAAAATTATCTAAAACACCTTGCTTTTCAAGCATATTCACGGCATTGTTATCGGTTGGCAGTGCTACAAATAATTGTTAAAAGGATTAAATTTCATGAGTAATTTAACGGTAGGCTTGGTAGGTTGGCGCGGAATGGTAGGATCAGTACTAATACAGCGTATGCGCGAAGAAAAAGACTTCGACGGCATCACACCTGTGTTTTTTTCAACCAGTAATGCAGGCGGCGATGCACCAAACTTTGATGGTATTAAACCCAGCCAACTTAAAGACGCTCATGATATAGAAGCGCTCTCTGCTTGTGATGTGATTATTACCTGTCAAGGTGGCGACTATACGTCGAAAGTACACCAACCATTACGTGATGGTGGCTGGGACGGCTACTGGATTGATGCGGCAAGCACCCTACGCATGGAAGATGACAGTATCATCATTCTTGATCCAGTTAATCGTAATGTTATTGATAGCGCCCTTGCCAACGGTAAAAAAGACTTTATCGGCGGTAACTGTACCGTGTCGCTCATGATGATGGCGATTGGTGAGCTGTTTAATAGAGGCTGGGTTGAGTGGGTTAGCGCCATGACTTACCAAGCAGCTAGTGGCTCTGGTGCAAACAATATGCGCGAGCTTATCAATGGCATGGGCGTACTACGTGATGCAGTAGCAGACGAGCTTGCCGATCCAGCCAGTGCGATATTAGATATTGATAAAAAAATCGCCCAGACTCAGCGTTCAGATGACTTTCCTAAGCAGTACTTTGGTGTGCCACTAGCAGGTAGTTTAATCCCTTATATCGACTCACAGCTAGAGAACAAACAGTCGCGTGAAGAGTGGAAAGGTGGCGTTGAAACCAATAAGATTCTTGGTAATTCTTCAGACAATACCATTCCTATCGACGGCATGTGTGTCCGTATCGGTGCGATGCGTTGTCACGCACAAGGCTTAACCATCAAGCTAAAAAAAGATATTCCGCTAGAAGAAATCGAAGCAGCACTAAAAAATAGCGGTAATGAGTGGTTAGACTTGGTCGAAGACGATAAAGAAGCCACCATGAATCGCCTAACGCCAGTGGCAGTGACAGGGACATTAACAATTGCGCTTGGTCGTCTACGTAAGCTTAATATGGGTGGTGAGTACTTAGGTGCGTTTACGGTTGGTGATCAGCTATTGTGGGGCGCTGCTGAGCCGTTACGCCGCATGCTAAACATTATCCGCGCGCAAAACAGCTAAACTTGTTCATATAAAAGCTACTCACAAAAAAGACAGCTTAAGCTGTCTTTTTTTTATACATTATTTCTGCTCATATCGAATCATGACTTCATTACGACGCATAAAAGGCAAAGTCCAAGGCGGATTATAACGTGCCAGCTCAGGTGTACCTATAATTTTTAAGTTTTGACCTTGCATCCAAGACTGCAGCGCCTCAGTTTTTTCAGCGACCTTATTGCTCCCTGCCAGTCCCGAAAACTTAATCACACCATAAGTCTGCACAGACAACTCAGTAATCGTGATGTCTGGGTTATTGGGCTTCGGCAGCGATTGCATTGTATATTGACTGGGCATAGTAAATTGTACGCGCCACTTCCCATCGGCTTGTTGCATACTCACTGGTGCAGTCATGGCAATTTTCTCTGACTCGTCACTGTCTTTATTTTCTTCAGAAGACATGGCTTCAGGTTGCATCATTACAGGTGCAGTCATACTGATTTTACGACTCTTGCCACCTGGCGCGGTATTATTACCAAAGATATAGTCCGCTAAGATCTTAAACCCTTTACGACTGGCAGCATCTTGGTCGCCTGTGACCCAAGTCTGAGCCACAAGCTGTCCATCATAGCGACGCAGCTCAAAATCATTCGTTTGCGACAAAATCGTATAGTTAGGTTCTTCGGTCGCCATAGCAACTCTTGATATTAATAATGAGCTGCCAAGCAATAGATAAACTGCCGTTTTCATAAACCGTCTCCATAGCCAAACATCGTCATTAAATAATTGGTTATCTTGCAATGATATATGTCCTATATACCACTTTCTAGCTTATCAATCCGTAATGCCTTATGTCTGTGTATTTTAGTGTAGAAATCTCATTATCAGTCAATATAAAATATAAACTGAGTAACATAAGCGCTTATATACAGCATCTATTATTCCGATAACCATCCCTCACCCAATAAAGTCGCAAAAATGCTATAATCAGCAACATTTTCATAGCTCAGATAGCGATTATTATATGCAATTTATCCTCCATAAAACCGCAAGCGGTGAGACACGCGCACGACGCGGTACCGTCCACCTTAATCATGGCGATGTGCAAACCCCTGCTTTTATGCCAGTAGGGACTTACGGAACCGTTAAAGGTATGCTGCCACGTGATATTGAAGACATCGGTGCTGATATCATCTTGGGCAACACTTTCCATTTATGGCTACGTCCAGGCTCTGAAATTATTGATAAATTTGGCGGTCTGCACAAGTTTATGCATTGGGATAAACCAATCTTGACAGATTCAGGTGGCTTTCAGGTGTTTAGCTTGGGCGCAATGCGTAAAATCACTGAAGAAGGAGTGAATTTCAAATCTCCGATTGATGGTGCCAAAGTGTTTTTATCACCCGAAAAATCGATGCAAATTCAGTACAGCCTAAACTCGGATATCGTCATGCAGTTCGATGAGTGTACGCCCTATCCTGCGACACATGACGAGGCCAAAAAATCTTTAGAGCTATCACTACGCTGGGGACAGCGCTGTCTTGATGAGCATCAAAAGCTTGGCAGCAGCAATGCCTTATTTGGCATCATTCAAGGCAGTATGTATGCTGACTTGCGTCAACAGTCGCTTGAGGGTTTACTTGAGATTGGCTTTGATGGTTATGCGATTGGCGGCCTATCAGTCGGCGAACCGAAAGATGAGATGATGGATGTTTTGGATTATATTCCTCACGCCATGCCTGCGGACAAGCCACGCTATTTGATGGGTGTTGGTAAGCCTGAAGACATCGTCGAAGCCGTGCGTCGCGGTGTCGATATGTTTGATTGTGTCATGCCAACTCGTAATGCGCGTAACGGCCATTACTTCGTTACTGGTGATGCCGATAATGCGGGTGTGGTACGCATACGCAACAGTCAATACCGAGAAGATGAAGGCCCACTAGATCCAGAGTGCGACTGCTACACTTGCCAAAATTTTAGCCGTGCTTATTTATACCATCTAAACAAGTGTAAAGAAATGCTTGGAGCACAGTTGGCGACCATTCATAACTTGCGCTATTATCAACGTTTGATGCAAGGTATTAGAGACGCTATTGAACAAGATAGCTTCGATGAGTTTGTCAGCGAGTTTTATAGCAAGCGTGGACAAACGGTCCCTGAGTTAAATTTACGTTAGTCGCTTTCAACACTGACTTATAGGTTTAGATACAAGTTAAAGGGAATGCAAAAAGGGCTTAAGAATTATCTTAAGCCCTTTTTATTACCTATCAATTCTTAGAAATGAGCAGTTAGCTGCTATTAATAGGTATCTGTATTAGCTCATCAATGTGGTAATAAAGACGACAATTACTGCGATTGGAGCAACAAACTTAGCGATAATCTGCCAAACCTGCCAAGCGCCGTCAGACAATCCAAGCTCTTCTTGGATGCTACGCTGATCCATTCTCCAAGCAAGGAAAATAATCGCTGCAAGACCTGTTAATGGTAAGATGAACTTACTGGTAATCTTATCTAATGCATCAAAGATACCATTACCCATGATGGTAAAATCACTCCATAAGTTGAACGATAATAGAGCTGCAATACCCAATAGCCAAATCACAGTACTAGCAGCGATAGTTGAAACCGTACGACTCATCGGGGTACGCTCTTCCAAAAACTCAACGGTTGGCTCCAGTAGAGAGATCGATGATGTTATCGCAGCAAAGGTAATGAGTAAGAAGAATAACGTACCTATAATAGTACCCGCTCCCATACTACCAAAGGCAATCGGTAAGCTTACAAAAATGAGACCTGGACCTGAAGCAGGATCAAGACCATTACTAAAGATAATTGGGAAGATGGCCAGACCAGCAGCCAATGCAATCACTGTATCTAAGATAACAACTGTTCGTGCTGTCTTAAGCAAGTTTACTTCACGGCCCAAATACGAGCCATAAGCAACCATGATACCCATACCAATAGACAGCGTAAAGAACGCGTGACCTAGCGCAGCTAGCATCACATCAGCCGTGAGCTTACTAAGATCTGGTGCGAATAGATAAGCGACGGCCTCACCAAAGCCACCATTCATAACGTTGTAACCAACAATCACAAATAGAATAATACCTAATAGTGGCATCAAAATTTTGGCTGTTTTTTCAATACCACTAGTGACACCAATACCAACGATGATAGCCGTAATGATCATAAAGACAGTATGCCAGATGGTTAATGTGCCTGCTGATGCTAGCATTGCATCAAAAGTTGCGGCAACAGAGTCGCTACCTTGACCTGAAAAACTACCTGTACCGACTTTTGTAATATAGTTAAGAGCCCAACCGCCAATCACACTATAAAAAGAGAGAATTAAAAAGCCGCCCAATATACCTGAAGCACCAACAATACCCCAACTACGTGATTTACCTTCACTGGCTGCAACATCAGCATAACTGTTTACAGGGTTTTTTTGTCCACGGCGACCGATTAACCATTCAGCGACCAAGATTGGGAAACCAACCAGCGCGATACAAAATAAATAAGCAATAACAAAAGCGGAACCCCCACTTTCACCGACCATATATGGGAACTTCCAAATATTTCCTAAGCCTACTGCCGATCCTACTGCTGCCAGCACAAAGCCAAAGCTTGAGCCCCACTGCGCATGTTCTTTTTTATTGGTAGCCATTTTTCTATCCTCGTGCTTCAATTAACATTGTCTATAACCATCCCTGATTATCCTAAATAGCATCATAAATTATGAGGCTATTCAAATCACGCATCAATGTGACGCGCTCAGCAACATTAAGAAAGAATTGTTTACAATATCGTAGACGCTAAGTTTCTGCTAAGCAACCTAAAAAGTCAAGTAGTCATAAACACAAAAAGCCATAACGAATCGTTATGGCTAATCAATGATAATGCGATAGTAGCTGCACAAACTAACGCACTACACCCCTCGCGCTATTCTCCAACGAATCAATCAATAGTTGAATTTTGGGCTCTTTGAACAGCAAATCTTCTTGTAATATAATAAGTGCTTGTGCGGTAGTCATGCCAGACCTAAATACCGTTAAGTACCCTTTACGCAGAATCTCAATAGTGTCAGCAGACCATTTTCTTCGGCGCATACCCTCAATATTTAGACCATGAGCACGGGCAGGATTACCCGATACCATAGTGAACGCTGCCACATCTTTCAAGATTAAACTGCCACCACCGACCAAGCTATAATCATCGACACGGCAAAACTGATGAATACCTGAGTTGCCACCGATAATGGTATGATCGCCTATGATGACATGACCTGCAATACCAACATTATTTGCCACAACGTTATGATCACCAATCACACAATCATGGGCTACATGGGTATTGACCATCAATAAATTATGATTGCCTATCTTAGTGACGCCCTCATCTTGCGCGGTGCCACGATGCAAACTGCAGGCTTCGCGAATGGTATTGTGATCACCAATCTCAAGCCAAGTGCGCTCACCAGCGTACTTTAAGTCTTGCGGATCTTCGCCAATGCTAGCAAATTGATAAATTTGATTGTGCTTACCGATACGGGTTAGCCTGGTTACAACGACATGCCGATGCAATACAGTGTGTGCCCCTATCGTCACCTCATCACCGACGATACAGTACGGCCCGATAACTGCGGTTTCATCAATCGTAGCAGACGGTGAAACCAGCGCTGTGGGATGGATCTGACTCATAATGCAGGCCTTTGTATCATTTGGTGCAAATAAATTTCAAAACAGGACTTTAAAATAAGCTCAGCTGTTTCATTTTTAATAATACTAATCATTATAAATGTTTTGACAATCAACGTATGGCTAATCAGTACTTCTCAGTCACTTATTGCTCTTGCCGAGCAATCATTACTTGCGCACTAGCCGCCAATTCATCGCCAACATGTACAGTACAATCAAACTTATAGATACCATGACGCTGCATCACTGTTTTGGCTCGAATAATCAGCTGATCCCCAGGTATGACACGGCGCTTGAAGCGCACCTTATCAACGCCAGCAAATAGATATAAGTAACCATCTTCTGCAGTCAATCCTGCACTAATAAAGCCTAATACTCCCGACACCTGAGCCATCGATTCAACCATTAGCACGCCTGGCATAATAGGCTCATCAGGAAAGTGACCATTAAAGAACTCTTCATTGATAGTCACATTTTTGATACCGGTAATACACTCACCCGGCTTACATGCTGTAATTCTATCCACCAGCATAAAGGGATAACGATGTGGCAGATAGTGCTTAAGCGTATGGTAAGTTAGTGGTAGTGTCAGGCCTTGTTCAGACAATGATTGAATATCTGCATCAGTGAGAGTGTCGATATCGATAGCGCTCATAACGGGGCTTCCTTGCTTTTGTTGGGTACTGTTTGCAATGTTTGGTAGTAACTTTAATAGTAAGTATTACAGTGACTGTATTTTAAATAACATGATTTTAGATAACGTGCTTGACTTACGTTTAATCAGGTTGTCTTTGGCTCAGTCTTAATAGCCTTATCCGTTGCCCAGCTGACGAAAACGCACAGCAGCGCGACGCCACTTGGCTGTTGGCATTGCAGCTGTTCCTGATGAGTAAGAACCAGCCGTTTTGATAGATTTTGTTACCATCGTCATGCCTGATAAAGTGACATCATCGGCAATCTCAATATGACCAGTAATGCCGACTGCGCCACCAATAATGCAGCGCTTGCCAATGGTAGTGCTGCCAGCGATACCCGTTTGCGCAGCGATCGCTGTGCCATCACCGATACGTACA
Organism: Psychrobacter sp. H8-1; assembly: GCF_904846575.1. NCBI lineage: Bacteria > Pseudomonadati > Pseudomonadota > Gammaproteobacteria > Moraxellales > Moraxellaceae > Psychrobacter > Psychrobacter sp. H8-1. The sequence continues at coordinate 759,417 of NZ_CAJHBG010000001.1, read as the reverse complement.
TTATGAGCAACTTGCACTAAGTTATCAATAATTACATGATGACCGATAACAGTATCATCAATGGCGCCGCGATCAATGCAGGTGTTGCTACCGATGCGCACGTGATTACCGATAATCACACGCCCAAGCTGGGCAATTCGCTCCCAACCACTGCTACTAGGATCTCGGGTTGGTGCAAAGCCAAAGCCCTCAGCACCGACACTAGCCCCTGCATGCAGTCTAACATGTTCACCAATAATACAATCATGACCAACGACAACTTGTGACTTGAGTACACTATCAGCACCGATATGGGTACGATCATCAACGACCACATGTGAATCAAGGAAGCTATTTGCACCAATATGTACATGCTCACCGATGACACAAAAAGCCCCAATGGTCACGTTAGCAGCTATCACTGCACTTTCCGCAATGACTGCTGTCGGGTGAATACCTTGTTTAGATAGCTGTGGCGCAAAGAGCTGGCTGCCGCTAGCATAGGCTAAATAAGGCGTTGCTACGACTAGCGCCAACGTTGTTGATGGTACTTGCTCACGATATTGTTCGGTGACCAATACTGCACCAGCATGGCTGCTTTTGAGACTAGAGATATAGTGTGGATCTGCCAAAAAACTCAGCTGCTTACTAGCAGCATCGTTTAAACCACCGACACCTTCTAAAGTCTGAGATAGCTGCGCAGCATTCAGCTCAGCTTTATTCAATACTGGCTGACGCTGCTCAATTTGGGAAATAAGTTGCTCAATCGTTATCATAATAAAGCTAATATAACCAATAGACATAAAAATGGCACCAAGCTCAAGTCTCAGCTTGGTGACCAATTTAAATAATATTTATAGAGTGACTTTAATATTTTTATATACCTAAAACATCTGAGCCAAATATAGAGCCTCTCTAGGATAATGACCTAACTATTAAATAATAATTTAACTACTATTAGAAGGTACTACCAATCTGGAATTGCACCTTCTCAGTCTCGTCACCTTCTTTATCACCAATAGGTACTGCATAGCTAAGAGAAATCGGTCCAATCGGTGTGTACCAAGTAATACCCGCACCCGCACTGAAACGTAAATCGTTATCCTGAGTAAGCAAAGGCACATCTTGGTCAGGTGTTATATTAGGATCAGGATTGGGATTAGGATCAACAAAGTTACGATTTTTTTTATTCGTGGTATCAAATACTTGCCCACCTTCAGCGAACAGTACTGGACGTACCTGATCTGCCCAGTCGCCTTTAAACGGCATCGGTAAGATTAACTCAGTACCGAAAGTGACCAAAGCATTACCACCAACCTCTTCTTCTTTATAACCTATACTACTATTTATTGCATCATAATAACTTTTTGACTTAGGGCCAAGGGTCGATGATTCATAACCACGTACCGAACCATAACCACCAGCATAGAAATTTTCATAGAATGGCAAATCATTACCATAGCCCAGCTTGGTATAACCACGAGCTATCACATCTTTGTAGATGGGCTTATATACGTTACCACGATAGATCAGCTTTTGATAACTGGCATCACCGAAGCCTAAGGTAGCATCAACAGTATGACTCATACCCTTGGTCGGAAACACGGGACGATCCAAGGTGCTGTAATCCCAACCTAGTAGGAGATTGTAGGTGTTATAATCATTTTTAAAGCCCGTACGATCATCTTCAAATGAAGTAAATGAACCACCATCATCGATAATCTGCTGGACGTTGGACACTCCAAGCCAGCGCCCGCCACGTACAGTGGTATTATCGAAGTTTACCCCTGCACTGACGCGCTTGGTTTCATCGACAGGATAGCTGTAGTTCAGCGTCGCGCCGTAAGAGTCAGTGACATAGTTACTAACGTTTCGATCATCGTATTTAGTCTCACGATAATAGGCACTGATTCCTTGTGATACACCGTTTTCAGTAAAATACGGATCGGTATAACCTAAGCTATATGAATCACGCGTCTCTGAGCGTGACAGTGCCGCTTTGACACGGTTACCCGTACCCATAAAGTTATTTTGCGTCAGATCCAGCTGGAAAGTCACACCACCACTCTGTGAGTAACCAGCAGCAATGGTCGAGCTACCAGAAGGCTGCTCTTCAACCACATAGTTGACGTCAACTAGATCTGGCTGATTAGGTACTGGCTTCACATCTACGTTTACCGCTTTAAAAAAACCTGTACGCATCAAACGCGTACGTGACAGCTGTATTTTATCATTAGAAGCAAGCGCGCCCTCTAATTGACGCATCTCACGGCGCAACACTTCATCCTGGGTTTTTATGTTGCCATTAAAGTTGATACGGCGTACATAAATTGGACGCGCAGGGTCAATATAGTAATCAACATCGACGACTCTGGTCTCATCATCGATACGTGGGACAGGGCGTACTTGGGCTAGATAGTAACCCTCATTGCCATAGCGGCTTTTTAGGGCTGCCGTTGTGGCATCTAGCTTAGCTTGTGAATACTGCTCATTCGGGCCAAAGGTAACAAGCTCTTTGAGCTCATTGGTATCAAATTTTGGGTCGCCTAAGAAGCTGGTCTCACCAAATTGATACTGCTCACCTTCGCTGACACTGACTTCGATAAACACACTGCGCTTATCTTCACTGATATTGAGTACCGCATTATCAACTGCAAAGCGTACGTAGCCATCGTTTTGATAGAGCGCAGTTAAATTCTCTAAACTGGCAGCTAGCTTTTCTTTAGCGTAGCGATCAGACTTAGAAAGCAGACGCGTCCAAGATGATTCTTTTACCGCAAAGACATCTCTAATATCATCATCACTAAAGTGTTTATTACCGATGATATTAATATCGACAACTTTGGCTGGCTTACCTTCGATAAAACGCACGTCCAGTTTGACGCGGTTGCCATCCAGCAAGGTTTGATCGACTTCGATATTACTGTTGTAATAACCTTGGCTGATATATTGCTGCTGCAGCTCATTCGCGACACCTTGCAGCGTCGACTGCTTGAGCACATCTCCTACAGATAGGCCAGCATTTGCCAGACCTTCTGTTAACCCTTCTTTAGGAATGAGCTTATTGCCCTCAAAGTTGACTTCAGCAATGATAGGCCGCTCGACCACGTCAAAGCGCAGCTTACCGCCCTCAATACGACTTTGGATATTGGCAAAGTTGTCCGTGGCATACAAGGCTTTGATACTGGCTGCAAGGCTGCTATCAGTGACCGTATCACCTACCGTAACTGGCAATACTGGATAGAGGCTATCAGGGGTTAGGCGTTGTAAGCCAGTAAAACCAATATCGGTGACCACAAAATCTGCGGCCTGTGCCGAAACACTCATCATCGCTACAACTAACGGCAACCCAGCCGCGCTCATAAATAAAGGCGTACGCATAAACACTATCCGTCAATAAAAAACTTGCTTAAGTTAAGTTAAAAAGCATAATTTGTCTAGCCCAATCGCAATTATTGCGCAGTCGGCGACTTAATTTTGGGGTGACTCAGGACACTTTATATAAAATGCATTATAAAATAAACTAAAAAATACTATTAGTATAGTAGTAATAGCGCTGTTAACGTATCGCCATATTGCTATAAGAACTGAAGCTTGTTTCCTGCTTAGGCGTTATTGTATCGCACCTTACTCTATAAGTGACACCGCTTTCATCTAAAATAGCCGACTAATATCATTACCAATCGCTAACACCATGAAACTTAGCAGTAAGAGTAAACCGATATTCAAACCGACTATCTGAACCCTTTCTGATAAAGGTTTTCCGCGGATAAGCTCAATCACATAATAAACAATATGACCACCATCTAACACAGGAATAGGCAATAAGTTTAATACAGCAAGGCTCAAACTAATCAAACCTGCTGTAGATAATACCATCTCCCAACTGATATCGAAGCTTTGTTTGGCAACTTTGGCAATAGTAATTGGGCCTGATAAGTTATCAAGACCTATCATACCAGAGAGCATTTTGCCCATTGAACTGACCGTCATAACCGCCAATTGCTCAGTTTTTTCAAATGATTTAATCAGTGCCTCACCCGGACCATACACGACTGTCGTCTTATACTCATCAGGTATGACAATCTCAGATTGCTCCACCATAGCACCGATCTGACCATAAGTATTACCTAGATTGTCTTTTTTGCCTTGAGGCATGATCTGTAGCTGTACAGGCTTGTTATCACGTAATACCGTAAAATCTAACAGCACCTCAGGGCTATCACGAATGATACGTGTCACGCTGATCCAGTCTGTCACTGCTGTGTTGTTAATCGCAGTAATACGATCGCCCACTTCTAACCCTTGACGAATGGCTGCGCCATCAGCTGACAACTCACCAACCACGGGCGCGATTTGTGGTTGCCATGGCAACATACCAAAGCTTGTCAACGCGTCCTTACCTTGCGCATCGCCTTGCATAAAGTTAGTGACTGGCGCTTGGTAGGTTTTTGCAGTAACAGTCGCTTGCTCAGATGACTGTAGGGTGATGCTGATATTATCTGTTTCACCCATGCGCCCTGCTAAGCGATAATTGACCCCTTCCCACGTCTGCACATCATGGCCATCAATCGCTACGATTTTATCACCCACTGGCAGCTGTGCCATCGCCGCTGGTGACTCTGGCAGCACTTGCCCAACCTTGGTCGCTAACTGCTCAGATGGGGTCATAAATAACACCCAAAACAGTGCAATCGCAATAACAAAGTTCATGATGGGACCAGCAGCGACGATCGCGATTTTTTTCAGTGGATGCTGACGATTAAAGGCCAAATGCTGCTCATCTTCTGCCACTTCCCCTTCACGCTCATCGAGCATTTTGACATAACCACCAAACGGTAGCATTGAGAGCCGATAGTCGGTGCCTGTTTTTTTGCTTGTCCAGCCCGTCAGCTTAGGGCCAAAGCCTATAGAATACGTCAATACTTTTACACCGCACAAACGCGCCACGATATAGTGGCCCCATTCATGCAATGCAATCAGAGGGCCTAATACAAAAATCGCTGCTAATAGCGTTAGTAAAAACGTCATTACCTTCTCTCGCTTAGGTTACTTTTACTTAAGGTGCCATACATCTGATATTTCGCTTAGTTTGTTTACGCCATTTTTGCGATAAACGCACTGGTGTAGAGCCGCGCTTCATGATCAATGGATAAAATATCGCCTATATCTGCACTTGCGTCTAACAATGACACCTTTACTTGCGTCAACGCCTGCTCATTGATATCAGCAATGTCCGTTAAACGGATCTGTCCAGCCAAAAACGCAGCGACTGCAATCTCATTGGCGGCATTGAGTACAATGGTCGCCTGCGTACCTGCTTGCATCGCTTGACGTGCAAGACGCAGACAGGCGAATTTTTGTAAGTCTGGTTTAATAAACTCAAGGTCGTTTAGCGCAAATAAGTCTAATGGCTGTGAGCCACTATCAATACGATTGGGATAGCTTAAGGCATGAGCAATGGGCGTTTTCATGTCTGGGCTGCCAAGCTGCGCTAAGAAGCTACCATCGCTATATTCTACCATTGAGTGAATGATACTTTGTGGATGAATAACCACATTTATCTTGTTTTCTGGTAGGTCAAATAAATGACACGCTTCTATTAGCTCTAGCCCTTTATTCATCATAGTCGCAGAGTCGACCGATATCTTTTGCCCCATTGACCAGTTAGGATGTTTGACCGCTTCTGCGACCCCTGCCTGCTGCATCTGAGCAAATGACTGCTGTAAAAACGGCCCGCCAGAAGCGGTTAGCCATAACTTACGTACACCGTGGCTTGGTTCATGAATCTGGGTGTTGTTTTGCTGAATAGCAGCTGGCAAGCACTGAAAAATAGCATTGTGTTCAGAGTCAATTGGCAGCAAGGTTGCATTGTGGGATTTGACCGCTGCGATCATCACTTGACCTGCCATGACGAGCGCTTCTTTATTGGCCAGTAAGATACGCTTGCCTGCCCTAGCTGCGGCTAATGTCGAGGGCAATCCTGCTGCGCCAACGATCGCGGCGACCACAGTATCCACCTGTGAGTCTGTTGCTATATCTACTAAACCCTCAGCACCGCCCACCACATCAATAGTTAAACCAACATCACTAAGCCTTTTTGCAAAACCATCGACATCAGCACTCGGCACACAAACACGCGTCGGCTCAAATTGCTGGCATAGCGCCAATAGCTTATCTAGGCGCTGGTATCCTGATAAAGCATAGACATCATAATCATGCGGATGCGCTGCTAAGATTGATAAGGTGCTATCCCCAATAGAGCCCGTTGCGCCAAGTACGGCAATGCGTTGCGTCATAACCATTAATGCCCATTTATCGTGTTAACGTTTGTGTTATTAAAAAACCATCGTGAAAAAATGCCAGCAAAAAAAAGCATAAACATAAAGAAATAAAGAAAGAGAAAAATCAGAAATGCTACATCAGCGCTAGTAAACAACTGACGTAGCCAAATATAGAATAGAGATCTGCAAATAGACTAAAGGGTTTAACTCCTTAATTATGGCGTGTTGAACATTCAACCCACCTTAAGTGTTTGATAAAGCATTTAAGCGACGATTAAGCCCAAATACTGTAACCCCCAAAAACCTAGCGCAAATATCGGCGTGGCAGATAGTAACGAATCAATGCGATCAAGGATACCACCGTGCCCTGGCAAGATAGTCCCTGAATCTTTGACGCCAGCGCGGCGCTTGAGCATTGACTCAAATAAATCGCCAAGTACCGAGGCCAAAATCGTCAGCGCCGAGAGTGCCACAAAGGCGACCAATGCTGTACCAGTGAGTTGTAGCTTAAAGACACTGATGACCACGACGACCAGCAGACCAGTTACTAAGCCGCCCGCCAAACCTTCCATGCTTTTATTGGGGGAGACGTTAGGCGCCATTTTACGCCGTCCAAGCTTGCGCCCAACGAAGTAAGCGCCGCTGTCTGCACACCATACCAATAAAAACACATACATCAGCCACCATGCCGACAGCTGCCATAAATAAAACATAGCCGTAATAGATGCAGTTAATATCACCACCCCCATTAGCCCAAGCTTTTTGCCGTACCAGTTCGTATGCGTTGGGAACTTACCCACCCAAGAGAGCGCCATTAGCCAGATGACCAAAGATGCCACCCACCAAAACAACCAAGTGACTTTGAACATCAAGGATATAAGCGTGATTGCTAATACCATTAGTACAAAGACTGCAGGCTGACGCCATTTTGGCATCAGTTTGGTCCATTCATGCGCGGCTATGGTGACTCCTATTGCTAATAGCGGTGCAAAGAAGATGGGCGTTTGACTCGCAAATAGTGCAATACCAACAATAATAATTAAAATAATTGCTGTTTTAATCCGTTGCCACATACCAATCCGGCCTTATAATAATAAATATCTGCTTAATACTACATTATATTAGTTAATCCGTGTGCATTAACTACCGTGTTCCTTGCGCCTCAATCTGCTCACTGGTTTTACCAAAACGGCGCTGGCGCTGAGCAAACTCTTTTATCATTTGTGCAAGCTCATCTGCGCTAAAGTCTGGCCACAAGGTTTGGGTAAAAAACAGCTCAGCGTACGCAGATTGCCACAATAAAAAGTTAGAGATACGATACTCACCGCCTGTCCTTATGAGCATATCCACAGCAGGCTCATCGGCTAGCTGTACATACTGACTAAGCAACTCTTTGTCTATCTCTTCAGCCCGTAAATCACCTGCTTGTACCTGCTGCGCCAATTGTTGAGCGGCATGGGCGATATCCCATTGTCCACCATAACTGATCGCAATCACCAGCGTCATGGCTTCAAAATGAGCAGTTTTGGCTTCTGCATCTAGCATCAGCGCTTGCAAGTCATCGTCAAGCTGACTGCGATCACCAATGAAGCGGAGCCGAATACGATACTTATTCATTCGCGGCATCTGCTCATGGATGGTTGAGGTCAGTAGCCGCATCAGTAAAGCCACTTCATTGGGTGGACGTAGCCAGTTTTCACTTGAAAATGCAAATACGGTCAGCACTTCAACCCCAGCGTCGAGACAATACTCAACGATAGGATCTAGTGCATCTTTGCCTGCGATATGACCCTCGCCGCGGCCAAGACCTTTGGCTTTGCCATAACGATTATTACCATCCATGATAATAGCGATATGACGAGGAATAAGATCAGTCGGCGATGATAAGGATGTAGGCATGGACTATACTGCTTATTATGAAAGTAAATTTATCAGCGAGATTGGCTCAAAAACTGGCTTAAAAGAATGTGCTTTTATCACATAGTTGTTTCAATATAAAAGAGGATAAAAAAGCCCCTGCAGATGTATAAATAACACTCCAAGTGAGAGTCAAGACTAACGCTGTCACTCTTTTATAGTAGATTGACTACATATAGTAATAAACAGCCAATAGTGGTCCACTATTGGCTGTTAGCTTGAAACCATGATGAAAAGCAGTATTAAAACTGTTGCTAATTACACTTCCATTAGCTCTGTTTCTTTGTTATTCAATCTTCTATCAATGGTTTCGATGAACTTGTCGGTAATCTTTTGAATATCATCACTAGCGCGACGCTCATCATCTTCTGAAATTTCTTTTTCTTTGGCCAGATCTTTAATATCATTCATCATATCACGGCGAATATTACGAATAGAAACACGGCTGTTTTCAGCTTCAGCGCGCGCAAGCTTTTGCATATCGCGGCGGGTTTCTTCAGTCAAAGCTGGCATCGGTACACGAATCACGTCGGCACTCATCGGGTTGAGACCCAAATCTGCTTCACGAATGGCTTTGTCTATCGCCTGCACCATAGTACGCTCAAATGGCTGTACCAATAACGTGCGCGAATCTTCAACGTTGATACTCGCTACTTGGTTAAGCGGTGTATCTGCACCATAATAGCTCACCATGACGCCTGAAAGCATTCCTGGGTGTGCACGGCCTGTACGAACCTTACTAAAGGTGTTTTCAAGCGCCTCTAAGGTCTTTTCCATACGTGCTTCGCCGTCTTTCTTAATCTCATTAATCATTATGTGTCCTTATTTATCGATACCGATAATACTCAATGTTATATAGATGGTTATTAGCTATTAATATACTATGATTGCTACTCATCAGCTTGCAAGCCAACATGTTCCGTTAATGGTAAACGCGCGTTCCTTCATTTTCGCCCATCACGACATTTAATAAAGCGTTGGGCTTCGTCATATCAAATACTTGCAAGGGTACGTTATGCTCACGACATAGCGCAATGGCCGTCAAGTCCATGACGCCAAGCTTTTGCTCAAGTACTTCATCAAAGGTCAAACCGTCATATTTTACAGCATCACTATGTAAACTTGGATCTTTATCATAAACGCCATCCACTTTAGTCGCTTTAAGGATAAGACCCGCTTCAATCTCAATGCCGCGCAAACAAGCCGCGGTATCGGTTGTAAAGAACGGATTGCCCGTACCGGCGACAAAGATGCAAACCTCGCCATTTTTGAGGTAACGAATCGCATTTCGGCTGCTATAACTTTCGGTTACTTCACCGATCGGCAATGCTGACATCAGACGCGTTTTGATATTGCGGCGCTCCAGAGCATCACGCATGGCAAGGCCATTCATAACCGTCGCTAGCATACCCATTTGATCGCCAGTGACACGGCCAACCAAGCCTTCTTTTTGTAGCTGTGCACCGCGATATAAATTACCACCGCCGACGACGATACCAACCTGAACCCCAAGACCACGCAAGTGCGCGATTGACAAACTCATCTTGTCGAGCACTTCTGTATCGATACCCATATCCTTGCCACCTGCCAAGGCCTCGCCAGAAAGTTTGAGCAAAATACGGGAGAAACGAGGGTTTTTATCAGACATGATGGCACCTTTTTTATCGTTAAATGACGGTTATAATCAATAGGATCGGAGCACAGATGAAAACATGCAGTCCAAAATAAACAAGTAGGTCGTGTTCGATAATTCGACCATGACCAAATTGCGCTAATTGTAGCAAAAACTGCCCACTATTGGGCAATTTTCATCAGTAATGAATGATGAGTTTTCATCTGCTCGTTTATTGACTAACGATATCTGACTGTTTTTTTTGCGTTTGATTAACCATGATAGCTGGCAAACAAATCATACTCACTAGCATCGTCGATAGTCACAGTTAAGAATTCCCCGACCTTTACTTTAGCAGTGATATCGTCAACATAGACATGACCATCAATCTCTGGTGCATCAGCATAGCTACGGCAAATAGCGATATTTTCGTCATAATCAATTTCATCAACCAAGACGGTTAACGTTTTGCCGATTTTCTCTTGCAGTTTTTGTGCTGAGATGTCTTGTTGTAACGTCATCAAACGCTCATAACGCGCCTGCTTAACGTCTTCAGGTACATGATTTGGCAACTCATTGGCAACCGCACCTTCCACTTCTGAATAAGTAAATGCGCCAACGTGATCAAGGCGAGCTTCGACCAACCAATCAAGCAAACACTGAAAATCTTCTTCTGTCTCACCAGGGAAGCCGACAACGAAGGTCGAGCGAATGACAATATCAGGGCAAATCTCACGCCAGGCTTTAATACGTGCTAAGGTGTTTTCGCTATGCGCTGGACGCTTCATCGCTTTTAGGATGCGATGGCTGGCATGTTGAAAGGGGATGTCGAGATAAGGCAGGAGTTTCTTTTCGCCCATGAGTTCAACGACCTTATCCACGTGTGGATACGGATACACATAATGTAGACGCACCCAAATACCCAAGTCGTTCAATGCTTGGCATAAGTCATAAAACTTTGACTTCAATGGCATGCCATTCCAAAAGCTGGTCTTATACTTGAGATCTAGCCCATAAGCAGAGGTATCTTGCGAGATGATCAGTAGCTCTTTCACGCCAGCGTTCTTAAGCGCCATAGCTTCATTCATCACATTATCAATCGGACGTGAGACCAGATCACCGCGCAAACTTGGAATAATGCAGAAAGTACAACGATGATTGCACCCTTCTGATATTTTTAGATACGCATAATGACTTGGGGTCAACTTGATACCCGCCTCATTAATCAAATCTATTTTTGGGTCGTAGTTTGCATCTAGGCTACGATTTGGCTTAGGGACATGTTGTGCAACCGCCGTAATCACTTCATCATAAGCATGCGCGCCCGTCACTGCTAGCACTGCTGGGTGCATTTCACGAATTTTATCCGCCTCTTTGCCCAAACAGCCCGTCACAATCACTTTACCATTTTTACTAATGGCCTCACCGATTGCGTCTAGTGACTCTTGCACCGCTGATTCAATAAAGCCGCAAGTGTTGACCACGACCAAGTCCGCACCATTATAGTCGCTGGCTACTTGATAACCATCACGGCTTAGCTCAGTGATAATGCGCTCACTATCGACAAGTGCTTTTGGACAACCTAGCGACACAAATCCAATCTTGGGTGCTGCGTCTACTGGCGCATTAGCTGATACCACATGGCTACTTTGCTCAATGCTACGGTTTTGATTGTGGTTGGCTTTATGGTGGCTGTTGTTCATAGAATTGGGTTGAACACTGCCCATTGAGCTTTGAGCAGATGTTACTGCTGGCTTGGCAGGATCAAAAACTGAGACAGTACTTTTTGCTTCAGTAGATGTTGGCAATGAAGTGGTAATAGTCGTGTTAACTGACTCGGTAGAAGTTTTGGGCATGGCTGACCTTGCTAGAGAAAAATTGGCTGTGCGCATTGTACGTTTTTTTTGTGATAATCACCAGTTTTGCCGCGCTATAGTGTTGATTTATGGTTAAATATTCACTTAAACGCAATTTGCGACTAGGCTTCTTATACTTATGACCTCTCCTACAACCCGTCACAGCACACCAGACTTAGCTTTCATCTCGCAACATTTGTATACCGCCATCCTATGGGTCGATAATGATCTTAGGGTTACATGGCTCAATGCTCAAGCCGAACAGCTATTAGCAATCAGTCGTGAGCGGCTATTAGGTCAGTCAGTACTCACCTTACTTGCTCCTGAAGAATTGAGCAATGGTTTAACTGGCAGATTAAATAATAAAGAAAGTACTGCGTTAAAAACTGACTATTCAGAAAGTGCTGCTGTACATAACGAAATGAATAGTAGCTTAAAAAATGATAAAGAAAAAACGCCTCCAAACTGCCCTCTCACCGAGCGTTTCAGTCAGGCTCAGAAATTCCAGCAACCTTTTATCGACCATGATCATAGTATAAAGCGACACCCAAGCAGCGGTGCAGCAGTGTCAATCGACTATAGCGTAACGCCTGTTACTTATCAGCAGCAGGCTTATTTTATTATTGAGATGTGGGGTAAAGACCGTCAAAGCCGTATCTCAGAAGAACAACGGCAACAGCAGCAATATGAGGTCGCCCGTCATATGCTGCGTTCGGTCGCCCATGAGGTAAAAAACCCATTAGCAGGTATTCGCGGAGCCGCGCAATTATTACAAAGGCAATTTATCAAATTTAGTGACATCTTTACTCTTAGCAACCATAATCCAGTCCTTACTAATATTACCGAACCAACTAGTGATAAAACCCTGATAAAAACCGCTGAAAAGCTGCGTAGCTACACCGATATTATCATCTCAGAGACCGACCGCTTGACCCAGCTCGTTGGCCAACTTCTTGGTTCCAACCAACTGCCAAATTGGCAAGCGGTCAATATTCATGAGCCACTAGAGCATGTTTTATCTTTAGTAGCTCATCAATATCCGAAAGTCACTTTAATACGAGATTACGATTTATCTTTACCTGAGCTGGATGCGGATAAAGATCAGTTGATCCAAATATTTTTAAATTTGGTGAACAATGCTTGTGAAGCGATGACTGACTATCAACAAACGCTCAAAACAACAAACACTACCGCTCAAGCAATAAATGCACAGCCAGACAGCCATTATAAGCCGCACTTGCACATTCAAACGCGCGTTGCCTTTCAGCATACCATCGGCAGTCAGCAGCATAGACAAGCACTACAAGTCACCATCACCGATAATGGCCCAGGGATTGATCCTGCACTCATTGGACAAATATTTTTCCCAATGGTCACCAGCCGTGCCTCAGGCACAGGACTAGGGTTGTCTATCGTTCAAGATATCATCAGCCGCCATCATGGTATGATTGAGGTCAGCTCCATTCAACTTGAAAACTCTAGTCAGAATAGGCAAACGCACTTTACGCTGTATTTGCCTTTTAGACAGCCAGCGCTTAACACGTAAAAATCACAGCTAAACAAAAAAAACGATCTGAAACACTTGCTCATTAGGCCTGATATATGACTGAATATAACGAAAACCCTGCGACTTTATGGCTAATTGATGACGATGCGGCATTGCGCTTAGTGCTAGCCGACACCTTTGAAGATGCTGGTTTTACTGTAATTAGCTTTACCCAAGCACAGGCAGCTTGGACGCAGCTCAATGATGTCTTACAGCACGAATCAGCGACGCAGCTGCCTGATGTGATATTGACTGACATCCGTATGCCGATGATGGATGGCTTATCCTTTAGTGAATGGGTGCAGAAGCACTTCCCTCAGCTGCCTATCGTCATCATGACAGCCCACTCAGACCTCAGCTCTGCCATCAATAGTTATCAGACAGGGGCATTTGAATATCTACCCAAACCCTTTGATCTAGATGATGCGGTTGCGACGATTTATAAGGCCATCAATTATCAGCCGGACTTACAAACAAGTGACAAGCAAGCCGAAACCGATGTCCAAGCTCAGGCAGAGAAAGATCGCAAGCTGAATCCAAAAGCAAAACCAACCAATAGCTCTGACCATGCGATTGAAGATAAGAATTCAATAAAAGATAAAACGACTAAGAGTACTAACAATAACCCCAACGGCATTATTGGACAGTCGCAGGCCATGCAAACGGTCTTCCGAGCAATTGGAAGATTGGCACACTCTCCTATCACTGTTCTCATTACTGGTGAATCTGGAACTGGCAAAGAGCTGGTCGCCAGTGCCTTACATCAGCACTCACCAAGGCAGCAAGAGCCCTTTATCGCACTCAATATGGCGGCCATTCCACATGATTTGATTGAATCTGAGCTATTCGGGCACGAAAAAGGCGCTTTTACAGGCGCTACTACGCGCAGGCAAGGCCGCTTTGAGCAAGCAGACGGCGGTACGCTATTTTTAGATGAAATCGGTGACATGCCCTTTAGTACGCAGACCCGCCTGCTACGAGTACTGGCAAATGGCGAGTTTTATCGAGTTGGTGGTCAACAGCCCATCAAGGTTGATGTGCGCATCATCGCTGCCACCCATCAAAACCTAGAGCATCTCGTACAGCAAGGAAAGTTCCGCGAAGATTTATTTTATCGTCTCAACGTTATTCGTCTGCCTTTACCACCGCTACGCGCTCGCCGTGAGGACATTCCCGCACTTAGCATTCACTTTATGCAGCGCGCCGCTGAGCAAATGAACACCGCACCCAAACAGCTACATCCTGAAGCGCTACGTCTCATGCAAACCTTTGACTGGCGAGGCAACGTGCGCCAACTCGAAAACGTCTGCTTATGGCTGACGGTCATGGCAACGGGAGATACGGTCTTGATTGAAGACTTGCCACCTGAGCTATTGGCTAATACCCATCATTCTTTACAGCAACTTTCTGACCAACAATTACCTTTACAGCAGCAATCAGATCAGCCTTATGATGACTCTTATCATCATGACCTAATGCAGCCGTTAGAGTCTATCTCCTACTCGGTTGCTGCATTAACGTGGCAAGAAGCGCTGGCTATCTGGGCGACAGAATCGCTACAAGCAGGCGCAATCGATATCTTACAAACAGCGACACCTGAGTTTGAACGCGTACTACTCAATGCAGCACTGACTCACAGTGGCGGTAAAAAGATTGCCGCAGCCAATCTATTAGGCTGGGGACGCAACACCTTAACCCGTAAATTACAGCAACTAAATATTGACTTATCAAACAAACAATCAGATAAGTAAGTAAGAGCTTTATTTGATATGAAAAAACTATTTTAAAAATCGCTTAAATATCATACACTTATGCAGAATAATGTAAAAATTAACGATTAACTTGAAATTAAATGCAAAAAGGGCTTGCCAAACTCCTGAAACTCTATATAATAGCCAACCACTGAGACGCACTACCGAATCAGTTATTTATCTTGATGGTGTTTGAATTTAAACACTTTTGATGATAGAGTAACGAAAATGGGGATGTGGCGGAATTGGTAGACGCACCAGATTTAGGTTCTGGCGCCGAAAGGTGTGAGAGTTCGAGTCTCTCCATCCCCACCATTTTCGGATAGTTCATCTTAGACCAAATATTAAAACCCACTAGTTAGTGGGTTTTTTATTGCCTAAAATTTGAGTGGTTTGTTATCGTTGATTCACTTTAAAACGGATATAGTGCTAAAACTCTAGTTAGTCTTACTTTACTCAGTATTAAAGGCTGTCTAACACTTGGACTGGAAACGTAACCACATCAAAGGCTAATGCAAACGGTAATAAGACCAGCTTCTCGGCACCGCTTCTACCACTACGAGAGACCTCTTTCTGCGTTGACTCGCTATAAAAACTTACAGTATAAGGTTTTGTCAGCGCTTTATATTTGGCTTGTATCAAGTTCAAATTACTAACCTGTGGGTAGATGGCACCTTTGATCGGAACACTAAAACAGAACCGCTGAGCGTTGATGCGCTGATCACTAGCCGTGGTACATTCTTTACCGCCGTTTTGTAAAAAGAACTGATAATCAGACCGCTCAAACTCATCTTTGAGTTTTGCATAAGACAACTTCATCTCACCTTGAAAATATCCGTCATTTTTTGGCGAGTAAAAGCTCATCTCGTTATCGACCTGAATATTCTTTGGTGTCAGATTGGTGAGTAAACTCACCATCTCTGTCCCGCCCTGAGTCAGTACATAACTGTTTTTTTCACCCACAATGACCATCGTACTGTTTGGCATATTGGCTATCGGCTGTGCTGGACGACCAAAGGCAACAATTTGATCTTCAGACAGAATTTGCTTTACTGTCTTTGAGCTGACCTGTCTGTCACTACTCTCTAACAATGAGCTGGTCGCACAGCCTGAAACGGCTATCATCGCAGCCATTGAAGCACCAACGCCAACGACAAATGGCTTTGATATGAGAGACTTGGTACTTTTTACCTCACCACTCTCATTGCGTGCTTTATTATTATCAGCAACATTATTGCTACCTCTTATCATAATCAACTTTCCTTGTATACAGTATTTAATTAGCTCACTAGTTACTCGTCCACCTACAAGAGCATATTAGAGTAAGCAGAGATTGTTTCACTCATTACTACCATCTAATAATTATCATGTCATTTATGATGATAGCGTAATTAATATAAAAATCATACAGCCGCTTATCTTTGGCAAAATCATCAGACATAAAAAAACCTCAAGTAAATCAATACTTGAGGCGAAAGTTAGTTAAGTAATAAAACATATTTAGCGATGGTTTGCTTGTTTTATACAAAGACTTTTATTTGATGTCAGCATCCGTTAGACCTAATGCATCATCGATACGGTTTTTGATAGACAAGATTGCAGGATCTTGCTCTACTAGCTTGTCACCGACCACATAGCGAACCAATTTAAGCGCTTCGATACGTTTGTCCTTGGTTGTTAATAGTTTACTTAAGGACTGTATAGAGTCATCTTCCGCAAAACGCACGATAATCGTCTGAGTATGTATCATAGATGCCAAATCAGCTTTTAATATATTGGCAAACGGCTCTCGCTGAGTAAGCACTTCCGTTAATCGCATCAGCTGATCACGATCTATATTGTTATCAGCAACAATATTACCTAAGATCAGCATCCGTACTACCGCTTCATTAAAACCGCCTTTGGTGATTTTGGCTAATGCCTCATCTACTGTTGGCAAATCCTGCAACTCGTCTTTATCTAAAAGACGACGCGAGCCTACGGCTTTACCATACTGACGGAACCACGGCATTGACCATATACTAAAGAACAGGCTCTCAGTATATCGACCATGCCAATCTCGCCAAAAATCAAGTGTCATTCTCGTACTGTCCATAAACATCTTTTCTATCTGCAAGAAAAGATTGTCCTGCTGAAGAGATTCAATGGCTGGTAGTCTCACTCTGCCATAAAAATCAGATGGATCGTACGATTCTTTATTGGTTTGTACAGGAACGAAACTTTCACTTTGGTTTTTTTCGATATTACCCGTGATCATTTGGTTCAATTGACTGGCCGCAACTGCTAATGGGTTTTTGCTACTCCATATACTTCTCTGGAGCCTCAGCGGATGCATGGTGCGCAGAAACTGAGCAGAAGTCTCATTACTCATGGCTTTAACCAATGGACGCAAATTATGCTCATAAGCTTGCGTCTGAGACATAGAGTAGCGATGTACCGCCTTAAATGCCTCCTCATCCGTACGATTTGCCCCTATCGCTTCACTCAAATCTTCGAAGGTTCGACGCTTTAAGTCAACCGTAAAGGTTTTTTCTTTGCCAGACCCTTCATAGTTGTCAATTTCCATCTCATACAAACCAGGTGGTAAAACTTCAATCATATCCATGATTGAGGCAATACCTGTATGCTCATTATTAGCAATTTTTGAGCTGACAAAGATGCCCAAATGACCTACTTGTTCATGAATCATATAGATGATGCGTTGACCGCACACTTCTACATCTTTTTCATCACTATAGGCATCCAAAATCCAAGACAATGCCTGTTGCGGTGGGGTAATATCATCACCATGTGAGGCAAAAGCTATAATCGGCGCTTTGATATGACGCAAGTCAATATTCACGCCTTTTTCTAGCTGGGCAGTATTTCGAGCAATACGATTACCAATGAAGATGTTTTCTACAATCCACTGAATCTCTTGCTCATTCATTAAGAAAAAGCCACCCCACCAGCGCTCAAAATCAAGAAAACGCTGACGGTTGGCCTGTGGGTTTTTGTACAAGTCGTAATATTTACCCACATAGTTCCGATAAGGAGTCATCTGTTCAAAATTATGAACAAGCGCTGCCCCATCAAACACCCCATTGTTCATATCAGCACTAAGCATGGATAACCACGTACCGCCATTGACCCCTGCTTTATAACGCATTGGGTTAACGCCAACCTCTCCACTCCACGCAGATACAGGCGCACCGTTTAGGATAATAGGGCCCTTTATGTCTGCATTAGTTGCGGCCAATATAAGCGCAGCCCAGCCACCCTGACAGTTACCAATGATGACAGGCGCATCTGAATCTGGATGTCTTTTTGCTACTTCACGAGCGAACTTCCCTTCCGCATATGTAACGTCAGCAATGGTCTGTGTCGGCTCTGGCAGACGCTTAAACGCTACAAAGTACACAGGGTGACCCTGATTGAGTGCAACACCGACCTGACTTTCATGTTTAAAGCCACCGATACCAGCACCATGCCCCGCTCTAGGATCGATAATGATATAAGGACGCTTACTATCGTTAGTGATGATCCCTGCAGGTGGAACGATTCTCAGCAATACATAGTTACAAGGGCGTTCAAATTCGCTCGCATCCATGATTACGTCATAGTCATAATCTAACACTGGTGGGCAACCAGCACTTTCATGTTCAAGAAAGACATCGCCGCGCTCTCTGAGTACATCGACTGTTTGCAACAGGCGCTTACTACTATCTGTGCTATAACTCAGCCACTCTTTCCATAATCTGTCAGGTGTATAGGCTTTTTTAAAGCTATCAGTAATGTCCTTAGTGTTTTGACTCAGCGTTTGCACATTTTCTTGTATTTGCTGATGGTTTTGCTGTTGATGTCTTGAAGTGACATCCAATATCAAACTACTACTCTCTGCTTTGTAGCGATTGCGCAGAGAGTATTCGTCGATAGTACTTTCACTCTTGTAAAATTGATGCTTTAGCATATCTTGAAGATTTGGTATCGAACCTGTGACTCTATGACGTGGGTTTTTGCGGCTTAACCAAACTTCGGCTTTGTCTGAATGCTCAATATTTTCTTCGATGATATCTGACATAGGTTTTTCCAGTTTTGATTTGAGAGTGGTACTTCATATTAAGTATATATTGGTTTCAATCTTGAGATTTAATACTAAATATTAATACAAACGTTTAGATATTGAAAATGGTTTAGATATTGAAAATGGTTTAGATATTGAAAATTGTAGTGATAGGTCAAAAAGGGGCTATTTACCGCCCCTTTTTAATAGTAAATAAAATGAATAATGCGCGCTAAGTACTAGCCGCATTTAGAGCTTCATCGGCTCTAACCTTCACATACTCTCCAGGCGCGTCACTCAGTACTTGCCAGTCTTTACCCTTATGATCGATACCAGGTTGTCTACTATCTACCTTACCTGCGCTATGTTTTTTGATCCATTCTCTCCAATGTAGCCACCAGCTCTTATCATGCTTTTGGGCATTGGCATACCATTCATCAGGGTCTGCGACATAATCTTCATTGGTATAAAAACCGTATTTACCTGTAGGTGGGTTAATGATACCAGCAATGTGCCCTGATTCACCAAGCACAAAAGTCACGTCACCGCCCAGCACTTGCGTTGACGGATAACTTCCCTTCCACTTAGCGATATGATCTTGCAAGGTTGCTATAACATAGACTGGGGTCTTCACTTTTGATAAATCAATCTTAATACCATCAAACTCAAGCTCACCTTTTTGGATCAGCTTATTACCTTGATACAGCTCACGTAATATAAAGCGATGTGAGGCGGCAGTTACGTTGGTAGCATCAGAGTTCCAATACAAGAGATCAAAAGGCATAGGGCGCTCACCTTTTAGATAGTTTTGGATATAGTAGTTCCAATAGAGGCTATTTTCACGTAGCAAACTAAAAGCCAAGCCCATCATACGCCCATCGAGAACCCCTTGTTTATCTTCTACTTCCTCAAGGGTATTGATCATACGCTCATCGATAAACACTCCAATCTCGCCTGGATCGCTAAAGTCAAATAACGTTGCCCAAAAGGTAGCACTAGCGATACGATCAGCTTGATCATTTTCGTTTAACCAAGATAGGGTCAGTGCCAGTAGATCACCACCGATACAATAACCGATGGTATTGGCATCAGGCTCACCAGTAATCTCTTTGACAACGTCCAAAGCAGTCAATAAGCCTTCGTGCATATAGGTTTCCATACCCACATCCTTATAGGCAGGAGTAGGATTGACCCATGACATAATAAACACACTATGCCCTTCCTCTAGTGCCCAGCGTATATAAGAGTTTTTTTCCTTAAGATCCATGATATAAAACTTATTAATCCATGGCGGCACGATCAATAAAGGACGCTTATTCACTTTGTCTGTGGTCGGGGTATATTGAATCAGCTCAAATATGCGATTGCGGAATACCACTTTGCCAGGTGTGGTGGCGATATTCTCTCCAAGCTCAAAAGCATCATTATCCGTCATACTGATGCTAAGCATCTGTGAGCTATTTTCCATATCTTCAGTCAGCTGCTTGAGACCTCTGACTAGGTTTTGTCCCTTAGACTCCATGGTCAAGCGCAGCAATTCAGGGTTGCTCCATAGGAAGTTACTTGGTGCAATGGCATTTAGAAGCTGACGAGTAAAAAAGGACAGACGTTGGCGGGTTTTCTCATCCACACCTTCAGTATCATCAATGGTTTGCATGATATTGTTGACGGTCAAAAGGTAGCTTTGTTTTAGGTAATCAAACATAGGGTTGTTTGACCAATCTTCATCGGTAAAGCGTCTATCACCTCTTTCTGGCGTGATCACAGGATCTGTTTGATTGCCTGAAGCTTTCATTAATGCTTGTTGATACAATTCAAACTGTTGCTTCCATAGCTTTGCTTGCTGCTCAGCTAGCACTGTAGGACTTTCTTCTGTCACACCAGTGGTAAAATGTTGCCAACCATCTATTAGATTCAGCATCACTGATTGACTGATCTCATTACTTTGATCTTGACCAACTCGCTTCAAGCTTTCCATCAAAAATCTTTGAGTCATTTGAGTAAAATCAGCCATAGGGTTGCCACTACTTTCCTGAGTGTCATCTTGCTGATGTAACTCTTGTGTAGACACACTTTGAGTACTATTCGGCGCCATCATATTACTAAAACGATCAACTGATTCTTGCCACAGTTTCATGTTTTCTGCAAATGGGTTTGAAGCTTGGCTAGACTTGTTGGCTTGATTAAATAAAGATTTGTTTACCTGATTGACTTGATTCAACTGATCCAAATAGTATTGGCCGAAGCTACTAAAGTCAAAAACACTATTAGTGTTGTCTTGGATATTGTCTTGATTATCTGCTTCGCTTGATGATTTATTGGTTTGCTGATCATCCTTGTCAGAGCGCTTATTATCCATATTGGTATCCATAGTTATATCTGATTTGTCATTCATATTTGGTCTATACAAAGTATAAGCACATTAATAATGCTAACACAATAAAAAAGGTGGGAAAGAACGCTCTAACCCACCCCTTAGGTATCATGTAAGTCTATTAACTACCCAGTTTTTCAACTACATAGTATCTACCAATTGAGTATCAACAAGATTATTTACAAACAGTCAGTCTTATTGATAATCACTTTAGTCATAGCTACTTACTTAGTCGTCGTTTTTGCAGTACTACTAGTACCAGTCTTGGTATTTGTAGCAGGTTTTGCAGCTTGCTGAGTAGACTTTGCAGCTTGCTGAGTCGCTTGTTGGGTATTCTTCGTAGCTTGCTCAGCGGCCTTAGTCGCTGCTGCAGTTGCTTGCTCTGCAGCGTTTTTGGCTGCTGCAGTTGCTTGCTCTGCGGCTTTTTTAGCTGCTGCAGTCGCTTGCTCTGCAGCCTTAGTGGCTTGTTCAGCGGCTTTCGTAACTTGCTCAGTCGCTTTTTCAGCCATTTTATTCATATTTTCAGTATATTCTTGAGTTTTTTTCTTGGCTTGATCAGTGGCTTTTTGCATATTAGCTTGTACTTGTTCATTGGTCTCACCATGAACTTCACTCAAAACCTTCATGACTTCTTCTTGCATGTTATTGCCAAGTTCTGTCATACGCTTAGCATCTGCTAGCATTTGCTGGCTAATAACATTAAGCATTTCAGCTTGCTTGCTATTGAATTCTTTCGCTGATTCTGGTGAGTCAATTCCAGCAACTTGACGCATGTTTTCTAGACCCATCTCTGAGTAAGACTTAATAGTATTAAGTGAAAACTCAGTCATAGTTTCAGCATTTTTCAAGAATGCTTGATTAAGCTTTGTCCAAGGTTCAAACATTTTTTGCGTGTTTTCATTGAACTGATTGATAAAATCCTGAGGATTCGATTGTGACATAAATTGCTCCGTATGCGGATGATTGGTGTGTAGGGGATTGAGATGACATTATAATGCCATTCAAATCATAATGTTACTTAGTAATGTAACAAATATAACTTAATTAATGCTGAGTTCAAATTATTCAAACTAAGACATGTACTGACCACCGTTGACTGATATGGTTTCTCCTGTGACAAATATGGCTTCGTCACTGATAAGATACATACAAGCAGCGGCAATTTCGTTTGCACTTGCCAAACGATTCATTGGAATGGTTTCTTTGATTTTATCCATAATATGCTCAGGTACTGTCTCTACCATAGGGGTGTGAGTGTAACCAGGAGCAACTACGTTAGCGGTTATAGATGAAGGCGCACCTTCATAGGCTAGAGCTTTAGTAAACCCGATGATTCCTGCTTTGGCAGCAGAGTAATTGGTCTGACCATATTGACCACGCAGACCATTAATAGAGCTGATATTGACGATACGCCCTGTTTTTTGTTGCAGCATTTTTGAAAATACAGGGTGAACGATTGTATAAAGAGAAGTTAAGTTGGTATCAATTACCTGTTTCCACTGCGTGTAGCTCATCTTTTTAAAGCTACTATCACGAGTGATACCGGCACTGTTTATCAAGGCATAAACGTTGTCATACTTATCTAATGTTTTTTGAATAGCGGCCATAGCTGTTTCGTGATCGCTTAGATCTACAGCAAGAAACTCAAAGTTATTTTGATCGAATCCGTTATCATCGCACCATTTTTTAGTACGCTCTGGATCGTCATTACTCAACGTTGCAATAACGTGATAGCCCTTCGCCACCAACTCATCACAAATAGCCGTACCGATTCCACCAAGTGCGCCAGTTACCATAGCGACTTTCTTATCTGATGTATTTGATTGTGACATAGATAATCCTCTAATTAATTTATAAATCCATTTGTCCTTCTATTATTACATTTTTTTCATGACGAAAGTATACTAAATTGGTAACAAATTAAGAGGTTTTTACCATATAAGTCGATTATTAGAAATATAACGAACAAAAGATTGGTTCCCATGCAGTAAACTAACACTTGGGTGACACAATGCTTTATTGTAAAAAATACGCTTGGTAAATAAATCGCTGAGAAAATTAGATTAAAGGCTAGATTTTAATCAAATTCCAATTTATTAAATCGTAGTAGTAAATAATTATTGATAAACTCAAGTAGCAATTCGAACAGCTTTTATGCTGGGCAGGCACTTATCAGTAACAGAAGGGCTTAAATAGAAATTAATAGACACAAAAAAAACCCCAAACAATCTAATGTTTGAGGCGAAACTTGCTTAAACTCGAGAGTCTAAATTCGTTTTAAATATGGCGCAGCGGACGGGACTCGAACCCGCGACCCCCGGCGTGACAGGCCGGTATTCTAACCAACTGAACTACCGCTGCTTAGGTCGTCTTTAGCGTTTTGCTCTTTATAACCAGAGCCCACTTCGCTAAATGAGTGGTGGGTGATGACGGATTCGAACCGCCGACATTCTGCGTGTAAGGCAGACGCTCTACCAACTGAGCTAATCACCCTGAGAAGCGTTAAAAAATTGCACTGCAATTTTAGCTTCGCAAGAGAATTTTCCTTAAAGGGAAAATTCTAAAAGCTTTGATATTCAAAGCTGTCACCCTTTGAAAAGCTCTTAACAGAAGATAGCTAACTAAAGCCTCGCTCTGTGGGTGTGTATTATATACATTTACACATGGCTGTCAAATGGTATTTTGCCTTTTTAGGCTTATTTTTTACTTTATTACTCATTATCTCGACAAGCATTTGTTTTTATTGACTTTATATTTTACGTACTATTACAGCTATAATGCTATTTAACAACTCAAGCTACTTGATAGCTAATAATGCGCGCTCAATGTCGGATGCCATAGACTCTGGTTTAGTCGTTGGCGCATAGCGTTCAAGTACGTGCCCATCGTCACCCACTAAAAACTTAGTAAAGTTCCATTTGATACCATCAGTAAGTACACCGCCCTTCTGCTCTTTTAGCCAATCAAAGATAGGATGGGCGTCTTTACCATTGACGTCTACTTTAGCCATCATTGGAAAGCTCACACCATAGTTCTTTTGACAAAAATTACCAATCTCCTCATTACTACCAGGATCTTGGTTACCAAACTGGTTGCAAGGAAAGCCAATGACCACAAGCCCTCGATCTTTGTATTGTTGATACAAAGTCTCCAAACCTGCAAACTGCGGCGTAAAACCACATTTACTAGCTGTGTTGACTATCAACAATACTTTGCCTTGATAATCAGTAAAGTCTTGCTGCGTACCATCCATACGCTCTGCTGTAAAATCATAAATACTGCTCATCGGCTTTCCTTATCTTATTGTATAGAGCCCACCATAACTCTGACAGCTACTTTTAATAGCTACTTATTTTATTTCAATAGCTACTTACTTAGCCGTCTTATCCAAATCGATAGCAACTGAGTTGATACAGTAGCGCATACCAGTAGTCTCGCGTGGACCATCAGGGAAGACATGTCCTAAATGCGCATCGCAGTTACTACAGGTCACTTCAGTACGGCGCATGCCTAGCGAGTCATCAACATGCTCATCAATGGCGCTGTTATCTATGCTCTGATCAAAACTTGGCCAACCGCAGCCCGCATCAAACTTGCTTGCCGAGTCAAATAACTTTGCACCGCAGCCTTTGCAGCGATAAACACCGTCATCATTAATATCATTATAAACGCCCGTAAAAGGACGTTCTGTGCCCTTCTCTCGCATGACGCGATACTCATCGGCACTGAGACGCTCTTTCCAGTCAGCTTCGGTTAATTGTGCAACTTCTTCGGCACTCAACTGATTGTCTTGCATGGTTTATCCTTTATAAGTTTATTGTGTAGATAAGATATGGGAATACTCGCTAAAGATGCAAGAGTGAGTGATTCATCTTTACCAAACTTACACGTGAAAACAGGTCCTATGATTTCGATAAGAAGATTAAGAATAGCATTGCAAGCATATCTTGCAATAAATCATAAATAGCACTTGCAGCTTAGTTATGAATGCAATAAAATCTTGCATTAAGTACTTAATATTATTTTCTGATATTTTCAACACTGTCTATAGCATAGAAAAACAAAAGGCCTAAATGGTTATGATTGATAATAAAGACAAGTTGGCACAAGCTGAACGCTTGGTACAGCTGCGTCGCGATAAAGGCATGACTGCTGAGCAACTGGCACAGGCCATGACCCAAGCTGGCGCTAAGGTCAGTCGCGGCGCTATCTCTAATTGGGAGCGCGGTACTAATGGTATCGTTTCCTCAAAGCTGCCAACGCTTGCACGCATCTTGGGATGCAGTGAAGGTTATTTACTGCGTGGCGACATTATAAATGATGATAGCCATAAGACAGTAAACGCTTCCACAGACAAACAAACTCTGACCACCGACCACAACCAAGACTCAAAAAACAAAACGACTATGGGTAGCAATACTATGGCTTCACTAAAAAAATCCACCAAATTACAAAACGTCTGCTATGACATTCGTGGCCCTTTACTAAAAGCGGCGACCCAAATGGAAGCAGAGGGTCAACGTATCATCAAGCTAAATGTCGGTAACCCTGCTCCCTTTGGTCTGGATGCGCCACATGAAATCTTGCGCGATGTATCAATGAACCTATCTGAGGCAACTGGCTATTCAGACTCACAAGGTGTTTTTTCAGCGCGCAAAGCTGTATTGCAATATTATCAGTCAAAAGGCTTGCTCTCTGCTGTAGACGTACGTGATGTGTATTTGGGCAATGGGGTTTCTGAGCTGATTGTCATGACCATGCAAGCGCTGATGGACGATGGTGATGAGGTTCTGATTCCAATGCCAGACTATCCTCTGTGGACAGCAGCAGCGAACTTGGCCGGTGGTACAGCGGTGCACTATCGCTGTAATGAAGAAGACAACTGGCACCCTGATATCGAAGACATCAAATCCAAGATTACCAGCAAGACCAAAG
Organism: Psychrobacter sp. H8-1; assembly: GCF_904846575.1. Classification (NCBI taxonomy): domain Bacteria; kingdom Pseudomonadati; phylum Pseudomonadota; class Gammaproteobacteria; order Moraxellales; family Moraxellaceae; genus Psychrobacter; species Psychrobacter sp. H8-1. Next base: position 733,121 of record NZ_CAJHBG010000001.1, on the reverse strand, counting down.
GCATTGTGGTTATCAATCCCAACAACCCAACAGGCGCACTATACTCAAACGACATCCTTAAGCAGATCATCGAAGTCGCTAAAGAGCATGACTTAGTTCTAATGGCAGATGAGATCTATGATCGCGTGCTGTATGATGAGGCGGTGCATACACCAATGAGCACCTTAACTGATGAGGTCTTGGTTTTAACTTACAATGGTCTATCCAAGTCCCATCGAATCGCCGGATTCCGTGCTGGCTGGCTCATGGTATCGGGTAAGAAACAACATGCTGCAGATTTCATCGAAGGCTTAGACATGCTCGCTTCTATGCGCCTGTGCGCCAACGTCCCTGCGCAGTATGCCATTCAAACGGCTATGGGTGGCTACCAAAGTATGCAAGCGCTCACTGCGGAATCTGGACGTCTATACAAGCAGCGTGAAATGGCAGTTTCTCGTCTGAATGCTATCCCTGGTATCTCATGTACCCTGCCCCAAGGCGCGTTTTATTGTTTTCCAAAAATAGATCTTGAGGTTTACCCCATCGAAGATGATATGCAGTTTATGATGGATCTTTTAATCGATGAAAAAGTACTGATGGTGCAGGGATCGGGCTTTAATTGGGACGCCCCTGATCACTTCCGCGTGGTATTTTTACCCAACCTTCATGATTTAGAAGATGCGATGGATCGCTTGGATCGTTTCTTTGCAAAAAAACGCCAACAGTTTGGCACAGATGACATTGTAAACACCTCATCTAAAAACACTCTATCTGCAGACGTCAACGCTTTAGAGGCCTAATACCAAACCCAAAAGTGCGATTAACTTTGTCAAAATTGCTAATCCTACTAGAAGTAGTACTTGCACAAGTTTTTCGTGCTACTCTAATTTTTGGAAATGGTATAATTGCTAATCAACTTGGCTTTAGACAAAAATAGACAAGAAAAACGCTTATCGGCATCAAGTCGATAAGCGTTTTTTTAGCAGTCGCTTAAATAACAATAATCTTGAAATCTAAAACCTCAATTTTAGTGTTCTAGAATATTTTTGTTAAAACAAAGAAGCTTAATGCTGACATACTCGCTGCCGCAGGCAATGTAATCACCCATGCCAGACCAATAGGTTTCATCAATTTCCAGTTAGTATTTCTATTGACGATACCAATACCCAGTACCGCTCCTACTAGAGTATGCGTGCTCGATACAGGTAACCCCATCGTTGATGCGCCCATAACGACAGCCGCAGCCGCAAGCTCAGCTGAGAAACCAGACGCTGGATGCATCTTTGCCAAGTTAGTACCAACGGTTTGAATGACCTCCTTACCAATGAACCAAAGACCGACGATGAGCGCCACACCAAACGTTAGCATGACTGCTGGAGGCACCGCTGCTTCTGAAGATATTTGATTGGTACGAATGACATCCATAATCGCTGCAAAAGGGCCTACTGCGTTAGCAATGTCGTTTGAACCATGACTAAAAGCAAAAGCGGATGCCGTAAATACCTGCATCCAACTGAACAGGATAAAGGTGGCTTTGGTCAGATCTTCTTTGTGTTTACCACGAATACTTTTGGTATAGATAAAGGTAGCCAGCCACACTAAGGCACCAACCATCCCCATGAATAAAAAACCATGTAAGGTTGTAAAGTTATCATTGACGTTTTTCAGGCCTTTGAAAACGACCAATGACGTCATGACCACACCGCCCATAGCGGCAATGATAGGGACCCACTGTTTAATCGCTTTTAGAGTATCTAGATTGCTACGCTCCCGATCAATGGTGTACAGGTTTTTGTAGTAGTCAGTTTCTAAGTCTTCAAGCTTACAGTCATCATCTTTATAAATATCCTGATCACGTAGCATGGCAGATGTATAGGATAGCTGCTCTGATTCTGATAGCGCCTCAAAAAATACTTTATGCTCTTCTTTTACAGTCTTTTTATTGGCTTTTAGTACGACAATCTTTGCTTCTGCTTTATCATTATAATTGATGATATTCTTTTTGATTTGTCCGTAGAGTATGAACGAGAGTATGCCGCCTAGTAATGGTGATAGTACCCAAGAAATGGCAATCTTGCCCACAGTGCCCCAGTCTACTGTTGATAGTGCCATTTCGGTACCACCTAAAGTGATGCCTAATACAATAGAGCTGCCTACCACACCGCCAATAATAGAGTGGGTGGTAGAGACAGGCAGTCCCTTACGTGTGGCAAACAGTAGCCAAAATGCTGCGGCTATCAAAGCAGAAAGCATCACATAGATAAACTGATTGGGCGTCACAGCTAAGCCGTCCAAATCAACGATACCACTACGGATAGTATCTGTGACCTCGCCACCAGCGAGCACTGCACCTGATACCTCAAATATTGCAGCCACACCAAGTGCCTGCGGAATAGTCAGCGTTCCTGCACCTACCGAGGTGCCAAAAGAGTTAGCAACATCATTGCCGCCGATGTTGAATGCCATAAAGACACCAAAGGCTGTGGCAACGATAAATAGAGTGGTCTGCTGACGCATGGTGTAGTCAAGACCCCACCATAAAAAATAAGCTGTCATTACAATCAGTAAAGTGGCAAAAAATAGATTGATTCTCATAGTGCCAACTTTCTTGGTCGGCTCTTTAGAACTGCTAATAATACCCATAGATTGATACGCCCTGCGTAAGCTGGTTAAAGATATTTAAGATTGATAAGGTTGCGGTGTTACTAGGTATAGCTAGCCAATGATATGGCAGCGCACACGCAACGTAATTTTTTGAATATATATGCAAATATTATTTGCATATAGTCTGAAAGCACTAAGAAATTATTAAGTCTTCACTTATCCTGATGTCGTTATCAGTATGAATGCACTGCAAAAACGACATTCATTAACATACTATTAAGCCGCAAGTGAGAGCGCTAAATCATTTGATTAAAGCATCTTGCGGCCTAAATATTTGATTCTAATAGTCTAATGGTGATTATACTGCTCAAAACAGCTGTGACCAAGTAACGAAACAATGCAATACTGAAACTGCGCCCTTACTTTATGGCCTATCTGACTGCGCTTACTCATGCCCATATTGCAAGTGCTAAGCTGACCTTTACAACCACTCGCCCATTATATTAAATAATTGAGGATAATGCATGATGATACTGCGAGATTTGTAACTGCAAAGATAAGTTTCAGCAGCAAGCAAGAACAACATTATCAAGATTTTAAGTTTGTTAAATAAATAGAGAGCTTATTTAGGTAATAAGCTCTCTATTTAATATCCGCCTATTATGGTTATTCATAGCGGATTGTCAAAGACAAACTGTGTTATCTGACAATATTTGCGCGATTTATATTCAGCAGTACATCCCATATCACAAATAATACTCAGCATGACTGTGTATAGTCATCATAAGTACTTTTTTAACTGCTCGATAGCATGATCCAGCACTGCCAAACGCGCACTGCGCTTATCGTTAGTAGCGATGACACACCAAGGTGCCGATTCTGTATCAGTATGCGCCAACATATCTGCCGCCGCTTGTACATAGTCTGACCACTTATCACGGTTGCGCCAATCATCATCAGTTAATTTAAATTGCTTATGTGGCGTCTCTTGTCTTTCTTCAAAGCGCTCTAGTTGCTCTTTTTTATCAATAGCAAGCCAATACTTAATCACCACCGTCCCTGCTGTTGTTAATTCTGACTCAAAACGATTGATTTCATCATAAGCACGTTGCCATTCAGCTTCAGATATCAATTGCTCAATACGCTCAACCAAAACCCTGCCATACCAAGTACGGTCAAAGATGGCGATGCGACTCATACGATCTTCTCTTTCATTCGGTAATCGCGTCCAAAATCGCCACAGATACGGATGCTGCAGCTCATATAGCATTGGCGCACCAATATTATAAACTTGGTACTCACGTGGATCGAGAGGCGCTACCAGTCTTTTAATAGCGCCACCCTTGCCAGCAGCGTCCATACCTTCAAAGGCAAACACCACATGACGACCCTGACGTGCGCGCAGCAGCTCTGCTAGCTTGGCTTGTTTTTTGGCCAGCTGTGCACGGTAATCCGACTTATCCATATCAGGGTCATCGATATCTATGAGTTCATAAGGTATTTTTACTGACTTGAACCCTTGCTTGCCATCGTTGTTTTTTTCGTTATCGTCCTCTTTATCGATGTTATTAGCCATATCAGAGTGATCGTTTGCAGAAGCCCTACTACTGACCAGTGCTTTTTGCATGGCTTGTAGTACTTGGTGACCAAAGTTGGTCGCCGCTTGCGTCTTGTCACTGCCATCTATGATGACCCAATCACCTTGCTGCCGCAATAACTCCGTTGCCACCTGATTGAACTGCGCCAATGTTTCAGTATCACTCCAATCAATTTGGTATAAATAGTCAGGATCATCTTCTTCATCTTTTAAACGTGCCTGCAAGACATCCGCATCAACGTGGAACCAACATTTAAGCACTTTAGTCTGATTGGCCGCGAGATCTTGCTCAAACACTTTTAGCTCTGTTAATTGCTGCTGCAAATAATCTTGCCATTTACCAGTCGGTAATTGACGCGTGGATTTTGCTTTACCATTTTTTTTACGCTTATCTTTTTTCTCACTCGTCGCCAATTGCATGACATTGTAGAGCAAGTCTGCATACCAGTTGCCAAAATACACCATCACATCCCCATGACGCGGCATGGCTTTGGTATGTACTTGCCAAATAGGTTGATACGCAAGCGGTGGGTGACCAACTGTCGCCTCAACCTTTAGTAGTCGCGGATCAACCCATTGCCTTAATTGCTTGACCGCCGTGCCCTTGCCTGCCTGCTCCATACCATTAACGAGTACCAATAGTCCTGTTGGCTTGTTGATGGTCGACGGCTCTTGCTGACGTGTCGCGCGTAAAGCATATTGAGCCGTCACTAACGCCAATCTAAGCTCGTCCTTATCCAAAGAAAACTGACTCAACAAGTTAGGTGTCAAACGCTCACTGACGACTTGCTCATCAAATTGCGCGCTTACGGTCTGTAATGTCTTATTTTTAGGCATACTTTGACTCCGTTTTATTTTTATAAAAAGTTTAGGGTCTGTTGACCATTCAAATGTGGTACTGGCGGTGTGTAACCGTTTGCTATTTGTATTTTGCTTTATTTTCTTTTAAGGTGGCGTACTATAATAGCACTGAAGCATAGATTCGTTTTACTAGATATAGATTACTATCGATGATACGCTTAACTCTTAGGCTCGATAGTAGTGAAACAACTTTGAGTTTGTAAGTTTATACTAACTGTAAAGCCATAATAAATTAAGCTCTATTATTTTATTGTGCTCTGCCTAAAACACCCCCACCTTTATCTATTTAGGATTATCCGTCATGTCTGCATTATCTGAACTACAACAACACTTAGCGCGCTATTGGGCGCTGCCTTCTCATGAAAACGCTGAATTAAAGGCCAAGCTTGATGAAGTACAGGCATGGCAACGCGCTCGTATTCAACAGACCCATAAAGATGTTTTTGAACAGAAAAAAAACAAGCCAATGGCGAACTACTTTCTCACTCAACTGTATGGTGGTGATGAGTTTAAATTATTAGCTGAACAGTTAGAACGTATCCTACCCAAAGCCAAAAGGCTTGAGAGCCTAACTAAAGAGTCAGTATTACAGACGGGCAGCATGGCCATTCAAGCAGCTATCTTAGCAATTGAATTAGACATGCATCTGGCGCAGTGGTTTATCGATCAAAAGTTAGAAATAAACGAAGAAAACATGCTTGCCGCCTATCGTGCTGTCGATGAGGCAGATGCACGCCGCACGCAAATCAACAACCTAAAAGACGTCTGCTATCGTACAGACAAATACCTTAACTCATTTATATTACGTAAAGTATTTTCGCTGACTAAAGGTACTGCTTACCGTCATAACTTCCAGCCTTTATATGACTTCATTGATGCCGGCTTTGTGGCAATGAAACCTCTTGATAGTGTCGCAAGCTTCATCGAACCTTTCTGTGAGCGTGAACTCATGATTATAGATCAAGTCCACAGTACGGATAATGACGGTAATAAATCAGCGTTTGATGTATCATAGAGCTCATCATAAGCATTGCTCTAAGCACTCATAGTTACGTAGTGATATCTGCTCACTCGTAACAGCAGGCTTAGATAATCATAAAAGCAAGTAACAGGATACCTCTATGACCGACAACTCAAACACTGATGTAGCACCTAACAAAGCAGCTGCAAACCAGCATCTACAAGACAAGCTGGTTGAAGACAGTATTACTAACAATCAAAAAATCACTGCAAATGTAAAAGCAAGTCATAACGCTGAGTTTACCCAAGTGCAGGACTTGCCAACAGGAACTCCTCAAGGTCAACAAACGACTATGTCAAATAACAACGCCAACGCAAGTATCATGTCAGCATCAGATAAAGCACAAACATTGAAACAAACAGCCTTCAATCAGCGTGATGATATCAACAATCCTCACACCCTTGAGACCGATGGCGCAGAAGAAACCCATTTCGGCTATAAGACGGTCAAAAAAGTTGAAAAACAAGCCCGCGTGGCAGACGTTTTTACTTCAGTTGCTAAGAAGTATGACATCATGAACGACTTGATGTCTTTTGGTATTCACCGCCTATGGAAGCGTTTTGCCATTAGCCTGTCAGGCGTACGCGCTGGTCAGCATGTGCTTGATATTGCTGGCGGTACGGGTGATTTAGCCAAAGTATTTAGCCGTGAAGTGGGTCGTAATGGTCATGTAGTCTTGTCAGATATCAACGCCGCTATGTTAGAAGTTGGCCGTGAGCGTTTGATTAACGCGGGCTGCAACAACGTTGACTTTGTCCTAGCCAATGCCGAAACGCTTGCCCCCTTCGAAGATGAAAGCTTTGATCTGGTGACGATTAGCTTTGGCTTACGTAACGTCACTGATAAAGATGCGGCTCTACGCTCAATGTATCGTGTGCTAAAGCCAGGCGGTCGCTTGCTAATCCTTGAATTCTCAAAACCTATCTTTGAGCCGTTATCCAAAGCTTATGACTTGTATTCATTTACTGCCCTACCGCTTATGGGCAAGCTTGTTGCCAACGATGCAGAGAGCTATCAATATCTGGCTGAGTCGATTCGCATGCATCCTGATCAGCAAACCTTGAAGCAAATGATGGAGCAAGCAGGCTTTGAAAACTGTGACTATCACAATTTAACGGCTGGTATCGTTGCTGTGCATCGCGGCTTTAAAGCTTAACTGGCTTTGCTTAATTAGTTGTTCTTAGTTATGAGCTTGAAAATCGAACAATCAAGCTCGCAACGCAGACTCGTTATAAGAATAACCCCTTTAAAAAAGTGAGAGTATTATGCTAACTGTATTACTTTTGGCCAGTGCCGAAAAGCTGATTAATATGGCTATTGCTAGTGATGAGATTACGAGAGCTGGATTGAAACCGCTTGCTGGTAAAGTACTGCGGTTTAATATGGTGATGCCTGAAGTACACTTAGATGTTTTATTCAATGATGAGCATCTGCGTTTTGAGCCTCTCACTGCCAATACTGTATTTGAGCCGCGCGGACAAGGCTTTCGAGGGCATAGTGATGAACGCCAACAAGCAGATATAGACATGGCGCGTATTGGTCACAGTACTCCAGACTGCACCATCAGTGTCGAAAACCCTGCTCAGCTACTCAATCTGATGCGCGGTGCTGAAGGCAACCTGCCCATTACGGGCGACTATAAAGTGCTGATGCAGCTTAAGCAATTGGTTGCAGGGTTTGATCCTGATATTGCTGGTCAGCTTGAGCCTTTCATTGGCAAACCAACGGCAAGCCAGTTACAGCTACTGATATCGCAGCTAAAAGGCAGCTTTCGCCATACTGCCAAGCGCGCTTTTGATGATGTGAGCGATTGGGCCAACGATATTGCTGGCAATAGCGAGCCTGATCCTGCGGAAAAAGCAGAAGCAGATAGTCTTAAGCAGCAAATTCTTAAGTTGCGTGCTGATGTCGAGCGCGAAGAGGCACGGCTGGCTGCGATTAAAGCTGAACAAGCGCGTTTGCTGCATATGCAAAACCAGCAATAGTCAGTCGATAAGCGTTCCATCTATTTCCATCTTTTTGTAGAGTATTTATCACCCATGTTATTATCTCATCGTGCTCGTTTATTTGAGCTTTGGCGCATTGCGGCAAGCTATCGTATTGATACCCATCTGCCCCTTGATGAAGCTCCGCAGCTACAGCCTATCGCACGTATGATTCGTCTGCACCCTGCTGCTTGGGGTAAAAAGCATCAACCCAACGCTATTAAATATGCACTTGAAGACATGGGTACGCTATTTTTAAAGCTCGGACAGCTGCTGTCTACTCGTCGCGATTTGGTGATCCCAGAAATCATCGAGCAATTGATTCAACTGCAGGACAAGGTAAAGCCCTTTGACGCTGATATTGCCATCGCTCAAATCCAAGACCCAAAACACGGTCTTGGCCAGTCTATCGAGACGTTGTTTGCACGCTTTGATGTCAAACCTTTAGCTGCTGCTTCCATTGCCCAAGTGCATACTGCCGCATTGACGGATGGCCGTGAAGTCGTGGTCAAGGTAGTACGCCCTGATATTCGCGCCACTATTATCTCTGACTTTGAGCTGCTACGTGAGCTTGCTAGCTGGGCATCAGCACGTATAGAAGCTGCCCGCGCCATACATATCATTGATATCGTCGAAGATTATCGGCAAGTGATGCTCAATGAGCTGGATTTGACCTTAGAAGCTGACAATACCACGCAAATGCGCAATAACTTCTTGGGCTCAGCATTGATGTATGTGCCTGAAGTCTATGACGCGTCAAAAAACGTCATGGTGATGGAGCGTATTCAGGGCGTGCCAATTTCACAGATTGAGATATTTGATCAGCTTGGCTATGACCGAGCGGCACTTGCAGAAAAAGGCTTAACTATTTTTTTCACCCAAGTATTCCGTGATAACTTCTTTCATGCCGACATGCATCCGGGTAATGTCTTCGTTGAAACGCCCCCTGTTAAAACACTCAGTGCAGATATGCCCCTTGTCGATCTGGGTCACGAGCCACGCTATATCGGTCTTGATTGTGCCATTATGGGTACCTTGTCCAATGATGATCAGATGATTGTGGCACGAATGCTTTTGGCAGTAATGAATAATAACTTTACTGCGATGGTTGATATTGTTAGCCGCGCGGGCTGGATACCACCGAACTCAGACAAGCATGCATTGATGCGAGATATGAAACGTACCGTCGGTCCGATGCTGCAAAAATCCATCAACGAAATCGATTTTGCGGGCGTATTGATGCAAATACTGGACATTGCTCGTCGTCATCACATGAGTATCCCGCCACAGCTTATGCTACTACTCAAAACCTTAGTACACGTTGAGGGTTTGGGCCGCGAGTTATATCCTGACTTAGACATTTGGTCACTTGCCAAACCTATCCTAAGCGGCTGGATTAAAGAGCAGCTCGACCCTATGCGTAACTTGCAACAACTACGTACGCAGCTTCCAGAGATTTTACTATCCACGACTGACATCCCTAAACTACTGGATCAAGGCTTGCAAAGCTTAGCCTCTCAAGGCTCACGTCAGGACAGCCAGCTGCGGGAGATGCAACAAATACGCGCAGATATGCTGAATGATCGTCGCCGTGACTGGTTGGCTTTAGCAGGTTTTGGCGTCAGTATCGCTATCGCTACTCAAGTCGGTTGGTTTGCACCGATCTTTTATATCATAGCGATGTTGGCTGTTGTCTGGCGTATCTTGGCGTAACCCTCATTAGGAGTTTTTTATGTCTATTTCCGACGTGCGCATTGTCCCTCTCACAAACGAGCTTTCTGTAAATAACAATCAAAAAGACAACTCTGATACATGCAATCATGATGCTGCCATCAAAGCACTACAAGCACAGTTTGGTGGCAAGCTAAGTACCAACTTGACCGTACGTGAGCAGCATGGTCACACCATGACTTGGCTTACCAATCAGCCACCAGATGCTGTACTAACCGCGCAGAACAAGCACGATGTTGCACAGGCGGTAGCGATTTGCAATCAATACAAAATGCCAGTCATTGCTTTTGGTGTTGGTTCATCCTTAGAAGGTCAGCTAAATGCCCCTTATGGTGGCCTGTGTATTGACATGCATGCGCTCGATGCTATCGTGCAGGTGAATAATGAAGATCTTACGGTAACGGTACAACCTGGTGTCACGCGTGAGCAGCTCAATCATTATTTACGCGATACTGGTTTGTTTTTTCCAATAGATCCAGGTGCTAATGCCAGTATCGGCGGCATGGTTGCTACTCGCGCTTCAGGTACCAACGCAGTACGCTATGGCACCATGAAGGATGTGGTACTTGCGCTCGAAGTAGTGACAGCAAGTGGAGAGATTATTCGCACGGGGACGCGGGCAAAAAAATCTGCTGCAGGTTATGACTTAACCCGCTTAATGATTGGCTCTGAAGGCACGCTGGGTATCGTAACCGAGGTAACACTGAAACTGTTCGGCATCAACGAATGTATCGGTAGTGGACTTTGTCATTTCCCGACGATTGAAGATGCCTGTCAGGCGGTGATGCTCACCATTCAGATGTGCTTACCTATTGCGCGTATTGAGCTGCTTGATGCACTGCAAGTCAAAGCCTGCAACCAATATGCAAATCTTGACTTGGTCGAGACACCGACGCTGTTTGTGGAATTTCATGGTACTGAAGCAGGCGTGTGTGAACAAGCACAAACCTTTACCGATATTATCGAAGAGTTTGGTGGTACGGACTTTGTGTGGGATACCAATGAGGCCGAGCGCAAGCGTCTCTGGCAAGCGCGGCACAATGCTTATCATGCCAGCTCTGCGCTACGTCCAGAAGCAAAAGCACTATCGACGGATGCCTGTGTGCCTATTTCACGCTTAGCAGAGTGCGTCAGTGCCACTGCAAAAGACATTGAAGATGCTGGTATGATTGGCCCTATCGTCGGTCATGTTGGTGATGGGAACTTTCATGTTTTACTCTTGGTGGATACAGATAATCCTGAAGAGGTTGCCAAGGCTGAAGATATTATCGGTCGCTTAGCCATCCGCGCCATTGAGATGGATGGTACGTGTACGGGTGAGCATGGTATCGGTCAAGGCAAGCAAAAATATATGCAGCAAGAGCATGGTAATGCCTTAGGAATGATGCAAGCCATCAAGTCTGCGCTTGATCCTAATAACATCTTAAACCCTGGTAAAATATGGCCGTAGCGTAGGTTTGATGATTAATAAAGTAACAGATAAACACATACTAAAAAAGCGCTTCTTTTACGAGGCGCTTTTTTGATTGAAACCATCTATCACAACTTTTCCCAATAATTAGAATAGCAAGAAAAACCAGTGTAAATACTATGTTTTGTAGACTAAACGAGTTTGACATAGCCAGTCGTATTTTTTAGGTTTGGTATTGATAGTCGAACTACATCTGATCAATCGCCATCTGTGTCAATACGCGTCCACGAGCGGTACGCAACACATAACCTTGCTGTATAAGATACGGCTCGATTACATCTTCTAGCGTGCCGCGATCTTCTGCCATGGCCGCTGCTACCGCTTCAACACCTGCTGGGCCACCATCAAAACGCTCATGCAGGATTTCAATATAGCGTCTATCCAGATGATCCAAACCCCGTCTATCAACCGCCAGCATATCGAGTGCACTGGCAGCAATAACACCATTGATACTCCCATCTCCTCTTACTTCAGCGTAATCACGTACACGGCGCAGCAAACGATTGGCAATCCGTGGCGTGCCGCGAGCACGGCGCGCAATCTCTACCGCACCATCTTCAGTCATCGTCACTCGCATCAGACGCGCTGCGCGCCTAACAATGGTGGTCAGATCGGCAATATTATAAAACTCAAGACGCTGGACGATACCAAAGCGATCACGCAGTGGTGAAGTCAGCAGCCCTGCCCGCGTGGTCGCAGCCACCAAAGTAAAGGGCGGCAAATCAAGCTTAATAGAGCGCGCTGCAGGCCCCTCACCAATCATGATATCCAGCTGAAAGTCTTCCATGGCTGGATAGAGTATCTCTTCAATGACGGGACTCAAACGGTGAATCTCATCAATAAATAAGACATCGCCCGCTTCAAGATTGGTCAACATCGCAGCCAAATCGCCGGCACGCTCAAGCACAGGCCCAGACGTTGAGCGCAGATTACCGCCCATCTCACGTGCGATAATATTGGCAAGGGTTGTTTTACCCAGTCCAGGAGGGCCAAAAATTAGCGTATGATCCAGCGCTTCATCACGGCCCCGCGCTGCACCGATAAAAACTTCCATTTGCTCACGCACTACTGGCTGACCGATATACTCGGACAGTAATGCGGGGCGAATATTGGCTTCCGGAGCATCATCTGCTCCTTCTAGCGGATTAATCAAGCGGTCTTGCATCATATCTCTTATCATTATTTAAAAGGTATAAATAGCATAACTAAGCACAGCTGATAAGTCATGCACAAATATAGTAAAGTAACACTTAGAAATAAAATAAGCGACAACCAGTGTCGCTTATTTACTATTACTTAAAAACCAATCAAACACTCAGTCAGCATCAGCCATATTAAAAGCCTGATAATTGCTGCAGCGTCGCTTTTAGCAAGCTTTGCGTATCTTCAAAGACATCGCCGTTACGCTTCGCGGCTTTGATTGCTTGTTGAGCTTCTTTTTCTTTATAGCCCAAGCTAATCAAAGCGCCTTCTACCTCGGCGATGACACTGCCTTCATGAGAGACTGCTACTGGCTGACTGGTAAGCTCTAAACCACTACTATCTACTTCGATATTCTTCAGCTTATCTTTTAGCTCAATCAGTAGACGCTGTGCAGTTTTTTTACCGATGCCAGGTATACGCGTCAGTGCCGTCTCTGAGTCTTGTTCAACATGCATTTTTAGCTCGGCAGGCGACATGGCAGACAGCATGGCCAATGCCATTTTGGCACCAACACCATTAATCTTAATTAACTGCCGAAAAACATCACGCTCTTTACGGTCGATAAACCCATACAGCAGCTGCGCATCCTCGCGCACATGAAAATGCGTCCAAATACTGGCTTGCTGCTCAAGCTGTAATTGACAAAATGACGGTAGTGGCAGCTCAATGTCATAGCCTACGCCAGAGGCAGTCATAACACAGGCCGTTGGCGCCATCAAATACTGCACCTGACCAGTAATCAATCCTATCATCACTTACCCTCTCTTATAACTATGAATTAAGCTGCTTTTCTAAAGTTCAATAGTTACTGAACTGCAATCAACACGCTAAACGCTTGATTGGCTCAGTTTATTGGTAAAAATCAACCATTGCCTCAAGGCTAATCGGACGAATCTTATGTGCTTGACCTGCAGAACCAAACGCTTCAAAACGGTTGCTACAGATATCTGACATCGCCACCATAGAAGCTTTGAAGTATTTGCGTGGATCAAACTCACTAGGGTTTTGTGCAAGATACTGACGGATAGCACCCGTCGACGCCAAACGTAAATCCGTATCGATGTTTACTTTACGTACACCGTGCTTGATCGCTTCCACAATTTGCTCAACAGGCACCCCATAAGTCTCACCAATATCACCGCCATTTTCATTAATAACTTTTAGCCATTCTTGCGGTACTGATGAAGAGCCATGCATGACAAGATGTGTATTAGGAATACGGGCATGAATCTCTTTGACACGCTCAATAGATAAAATATCACCTGTCGGTGGACGCGTGAATTTGTAAGCGCCATGACTGGTACCAATAGCAATCGCCAAGGCATCAACATTGGTATCTTTTACGAACTGCTCGGCCTCATCAGCACTGGTCAATAACTGCTCACGATCAAGCACTCCTTCTGCACCAGAGCCATCTTCTTCACCGGCCATACCGGTTTCAAGGCTACCTAAACAGCCGATCTCACCTTCTACAGACACACCACAAGCATGGGCCAATTTGACAACTTCGCGGGTAACACTGGCATTATAATCATAGTCCATTGGCGTTTTACCATCTTCACCGAGCGAGCCGTCCATCATCACTGATGAAAACCCCTGCTGAATTGAGCGCTGGCAGATAGCTGGTGACATACCATGGTCTTGGTGCATAACCACTGGAATATGGGGCCATTCTTCAATCGCAGCGGTGATTAAATGACGCAAAAATGCCGAGCCTGCATATTTGCGCGCTCCAGCGCTGGCTTGCACGATGACAGGTGAGTCACAAGCATCCGCAGCCATCATGATTGCGCGCATTTGCTCTAGATTATTCACATTATATGCAGGAACACCGTAGCTGTGCTCAGCGGCATGATCTAAAAGTTGACGTAAAGAGATTAAAGCCATAAAACGCTCTCAAGTTGGAATGAAACAGGATGATATGAATAAATAAGGATGAAAGTTGCTATAAATACATACCCAGATCTATTGCGCAGTGATTATAGCAAATATTCCCTTGCTCTCGTAGCTGTTAGCACGGTATTTAAACACCGCCTACGTATACGCATGACAAATCTTAGAACTTCCTGTATTTAGAACTCACTGTATAAGTGACCCTTTATAATGAAATAAGAACCCCGATCAAATAAGACAGTCAAAAAAAAGCCTTGGCGATAACCAAGGCTTTTTAACTATATTCAAGGCTTATATGCAATTTTTATTAGCTCACAATTAACACGTTGATAGCTAATTAATTACTACATTAAAATCTATACGATCACTGTCTACCTAAAGATATGGTAGTAGCAAATTAGTACTGTTGATCTTCAGCAACTTCTGCATTTGCTTCAGCATCGGCAGCGACATCAGACGCACCGTCAGCAACTGCATTTGCACCATCAGCAACTGCTGAGGCAGTACCAGCAACCGCTTTATTAGCGCCTTCTGTGATGGCTTCACCTGCATTGGCGGCAGCATCAGTAGCAGCGGCACCAGCAGTCTCTGCGCTATCAGCTAGCTCAGCACCTGCGTCTTGAGCAGCAGCTTCAGCTTCTGCAGCCGCGGCTTCTGTCTCTTGAGCAGCAGCGTCAGTATTGGCAGCAATATCTTCGCCAGCTGACTCAACAGTAGCTTCAGCTTGATCTTCAGTTTGTTGGCTACAGGCAGTAACTGCGAAAGTACCAGCAAGAATACTAGCAAGTAACAAATGACGTTTTAACATAATAAACCTCTTGTGAATGATGCATATCAAAGTACATAGTGGCGCTATTTTATAGATAGCAAATAAGACATGCAATAATAATTTGTAGCAAGTTAACAAATAACAACTACTTGATAATAGTCATCAACCATCAACTATACAGCTGTATAACGAATATAATATCACCTATAGACTATAGCAGTTATAGTTTGCGTTTTGTACGGATAATGTTACCGAATTGTATTTCAGGCTTCAATCTCCAATGCCGCCACTGCTGGCAATACCTTACCTTCGACAAATTCTAAGAAGGCGCCACCGCCTGTCGACATATAGCTCACTCCGTCAGAAACTTGATATTTATCAATGGCAGCCAAAGTATCACCGCCACCAGCAATCGAAAACCCTGCACTGTCTCGTACCGCTGTTGCCAAGATTTCGGTGCCAGCACCAAACGCATCTACTTCGAACACACCAACTGGTCCATTCCACAAGATGGTCTTGGCATTCATGATAGCCTCAGCCAATTGCTTAGCACTCTCTGCAGCAATATCTAAGATCATATCGTCAGCACCAATGTCACTTACTGCTTTGACAGTGGCTTTGGCTTGTTGCAATGAGCCTGTAAAATCGTCAAAGCTGATATCATTCTTATCGGCAACAACAACATACTCAGGCAGAAGAATATTGGTTTTACTCATAATGTCACGAGCAGTATCCACTAGGTCCGCTTCATATAAAGACGAACCCACATCATGCCCTTGTGCCGCCAAGAAAGTATTGGCGATACCGCCGCCTACGATAATCTGAGTGCACACTTCAGCCAAGCTATGCAGCACTTCAAGCTTGGTAGATACTTTTGAGCCACCAACGATGGCTAGCATAGGCTGCGCTGGCGTCTCAAGAGCTAGGCTCAATGCGTCAAGCTCTGCGGCAAGCAAAGGCCCAGCGCAGACTGTCTTGTCCGCTTGGCGCATCGCTTGGGTAACCCCTTCTGTGGAAGCCTGTGCACGATGAGCGGTACCAAAAGCATCCATCACAAATACATCACATAAGTCAGCATAAGCTTTTGCTAGCGTGGCATCATTGTTTTTTTCACCCTTGTTGAAGCGTACATTCTCTAACAGTACCACTTCCCCAGCTTTGATATCGACACCTGCACTCAGATAATCACCGCTAAGCCTCACTGGGTTTTTTATTTGCTCAGCCAGCTCGTTTGTTAAATAATCAGCAACAGGAGCAAGCGAATATCTCGCTTCCGCAGAGCCTTCTGTCGGACGACCTAAGTGTGAGCAGACAATCACGGCAGCGCCTTTATCTAGCGCCATCTTGATAGTTGGAAGACTTGCTTTCAGACGTGCATCGCTTGCTACTTTGCCATCTTTAATAGGTACATTGAGGTCTTCACGAATCAGTACCACTTTATCCGTTAAAGTCAGCTCACTCATACGCAGAAAATTCATTGTCAGTCCCACTCCTATGTCTATATATCGATTACTGAGTTTATTTACGAAACTTGATAGCTGCCATAGTGTATAAATTAGCGCTGGCGCATTTTAAGCAAGAGTTTAGCATAACGTCAACTTTTCAATAAGACTATTCGCTAGCGATTCATGCCTGCTACTAGCCACTATAGCCAAATATCATCAGTATTTATGATAAAGCCTAGGATATCCATTAGTGAATTTATATTTTCTATGATTATTTACCGTTTATCGGAGTGGTATAAATACCAAATACTCAACAAAAGCGATAATGAATCCATTAACATTTGGTGGTGGCGTACTACTCATATCCAGACTATGATAAGAGTAGTAAACAATAACAACACCCAATAGCGACCCCACCATAATGAGATAAAAAAATCTTTATAAAATAGTGGATCAGCTATATTAGGAGGCAATAATGAGTATTGATTTTAAGGTTGCTAAGCAAGAGTTGCTAAAATTAAAAGAAGAGTTTCAAACTCGCATCGATAAAATTGAAGATCATATCCAACATCCACAAGATGACCTAAATGAGCATTGGGACGATCAAGCGATTTCTTATCGTCAAAATGAAATGCGAAAGACCTTGTTAGGAGAAGCCCGCCAAAGTCTTATCTATGTTGAAAATGCATTGAATCGTATTGAAAACGGCACCTACGGGGAATGTGAAGTATGCGGTGAAGACATAGAGATCAAACGCTTAGAAGCGTTACCGTATGCCACCTTATGTATGGATCATGCTAAGTAAGTCTTTGTGCGCATGACATATAGTTAGGCTCGCACATCAAAGCTTAATTCTCCTCAATTAATTACCTTCATTAGGCAGGCATTTACCAGTTGGTCAGTGCCTGTTGCCATTCATAGCAACGCTTTTCTACTGAATCTATTGGTAAGTCCATAATATCTCCTACCACTGCTATATAAACCAATGGCAACCCCTTTAACTGACTGATATTCTCAGCGGTTAGTCCACCAATCACACATATATCAATATTTTGCTGACACCCTTCTGCTAACTGTTGATAAGAAACTGTATGGGCATGAGGTTTGGTAGATGAGGCAAATACAGCGCCCATTGCTGCATAAGTCGCTCCTGCCTGTTTTGCCTCTTTTACTAGCGCTACATCGCCATGGCAAGTGCGACCGATAATCTGATCAGGCGCTAACGTCTGTTTTGCCTCATCAATATCACCATCACCTTGACCTAAATGCACACCAACACCAAGTTTGCTAGCAAGCGCTATGTCATCATTGATAACGACTGGAACTTTATATTGCTGGGCTAATGCCACTATTTTCTTTGCTTCCTCATAAAGCTTTGCCTCACCGTTTGACTGTGCCAACACTTGCTTGCGTCTGATTTGTAGCAGCCCAATCACTCCTGTTGCCAAAGCAATTTTCAACTTACGATAAAGCAATTCAAACTCATCATCATTCGTCAGCAAATACAGCGTAGGCACCGTTGTTTTTATCATAGTAGATGTTTCTGGTATGGTAGATGCTTTAGTCATATCAACCCCTGCAACGAAATAAGAATAAAAAAAGGCCGTTATCTTAAATAACGACCCTTTAAACTTTTTACAAAGTTGTCATATATAAAGACATATAAACAACCTAAGTATTATCAGCTACTAATCTATACTGTACGGCGAGTAGCAAGGCTGGTTAAGATGTTTTTCGCATCGCCCCAACGTGTTGCTGAACTATTAGCACCTAAGATAACGATAATAGCAGGACGGTTGTTCACACGTGTCTCCATAACCACACTACGACCTGCTTCGTTAATGAAGCCTGTCTTCGAAATGCCGATTGGATAATCACCTGCTCTCACAAGGCTACTGGTATTACTGGCTTTATAAGTACGGTTGCCGCTTGAGTAGTTGGCAACAAAAAAGTCATAGCTTTTAGTAGTAGAGAAACGACGAATCACGTCATACTCACCTGCAGCACGTACCAGTTTTACCAAATCATTCGGCGATGAAACGTTACGCTTATCAAGGCCTGTCGGATCACCGAAATATGCTGTTGTCATGCCTATTTCTTGGGCTTTGCGGTTCATGGCACGCATAAAGGCAGCATAACCACCTGGATAGTTACGCGCTAAGCTTTTTGCCGCAGGGTTCTCTGATTTCATCAAGGACATGAGCAAAAGCTCAGCACGGTTCATGCGATCACCTGATTTCAAGCGCGAACTGGCACGTTTAGGGCCAACAAAATCTTCTGGATCTAAGGTGATTTCTTCACGCATATCAAGCCCACTATCTAGTACAACCATAGCAGTCAGTATCTTAGTAATACTTGCGATAGGGCGTGCAATATCTGCATCTTTTTCATAGATAGATTCGCCCGTTTGTGCATCGACTACCACCACACTACGTGAGTTGGTGCTAATCGGGATCATGTCACTGCTACCAAAGCTACCGCGATAGGTCGTATTGTAGTTGTTATTGCTGCTACCGAAGCTATTAGCATTAGTCAGGTTAGTAGTACCATAACCATTATCGATTTTTTTGATGGTAGAGCCAGTGTTCGTGTTAGCGCTGTACATAATATTACGTGCTTCTGATAGGCTATCAGCACCACCCCAGCCTATACGTGCATTAGAGTTTGAGCTGTTATTGATACTCAGCGCAGCTTGTGCAACACTGCCCAAACTCAAAGAAATCATGGCAGCAACTAACTGCTGTTTGGTTAATGGTAAATGTTTCATTATTCCCCCTGCTATTGCTATCGCGTCAGTGACTAAAGACTATACACGATTCACACGCGTAGTGTTTCTAGATATGTTTGAAGGTGTTCATATAGAGTTATTGTACATTTAGTGTATCATGGTTTGCATTTAAGTTTAATCTATCAGCTTGACTTCACAAGTTTTTTTGAAGATTGTGAATCTTTACTACATTCGCTTTAGCCTTGTGTAATATTGATTAACATTTGAGCAATATCGTCTATTTATATCTTACTTTCTCAGATTTTTCTGACATCAGCAAGTAATATATGAATTATTTTATGATTAAATTAGCAGTCTCATCACGCAAACCTTAAGCTTAAGATCTGTCAAACACATCCTAATATGCTATAAATAGCAGTTTTTTGTTATGAAGATAAAACTGTTATATAAATTAAAACGCACTACTGGTATAAAACTACAACCCTATCAAAGTATTAATAATAAATATTAATTTTAAAGATGTTAGGGTGTTCCTGACGAGTATCAATCTATCAAATGGCAAAGAGCACAACTATGATTCGAGTATTAGTAGTAGATGATCACGATTTAGTACGTATGGGTATCAGTCGCATGCTGGCTGACAGTGCCGATATAGAAGTTGTCGGTGAGGCTGATAGTGGTGATATGGCATTAAAACTTGCCAAGCAGCTTAGCCCTGATGTCGTATTACTCGATGTCAATATGCCTAATATTGGTGGTCTGGAAGCCACCAAACGCCTTGTTCAATTAGACATGGGTATCAAGATTTTGGCAGTGAGTAGCATGTCAGCACAACCCTATCCTTCGATGCTCCTTAAAGCTGGGGTGAATGGTTACATTACCAAAGGTACACCGCTTGATGAGATGATACTTGGTATCAAAAAGATATACCAAGGCGGGCGCTATTTTAGCCAAGATGTCGCTGAGCAACTGGCAGAAGTATTATTATCAGACAATGCCGCATCCCCTTTTGATTTACTCAGTGATCGCGAAAAACAAGTGGCCATGATGGTGGTTAATTGCCAAAGCCCACAACAAATCGCAGATCAGTTATTTGTCAGTGTTAAGACTATTAACACCTATCGCTACCGTATTTATGAAAAAGTCGGCGTCGATAGCGATGTCAAGCTGACTCATCTGGCCATACGCCACGGCCTAATACAGCCCTAGACCTCTACCTACTCTTACCAAAGAATGGATGCTTAAAATGATTGATATTCAATAGTGCTTAATTAACGCTGAATATAGGTACTTGCTAGACACACCACATTTATTAGTCGATATTTTTCGGCTTAAATGGCTTTTATACTCTCTTATACATATATATTTTGATATAATCCAGTCCGCTATAAACCCATATTTATTTAGCCAACCCTATACTGGTCGTTTTATGAAACCTGCTTCTAAAAAAATTGCAGCTATCGTTAAGTTGCTACAACAAGGTGATACCTTACCTGTAGAACAGTTGCGTAAACTTGGGCTTATTTATAGCGCTTATCGACTATTAGTCAGCGCCTTTTTTTTATTGATGGTGTATGTTTCTGCCACAGCAGATGCCAGTCAACTTTTACCCAGTTTGGTTCAGCAGACTGCACTTGCATTTTACTTACTCATCAGTCTGATTTTATTTGGTCTGTTTTACGTAACGACTAAGCAGCAAAGACAACAATTAGCGCTGGGCTTAGTGCTCGATGTGGTCATACTGAGCCTATTGCTCTATACCAATGGTGCACCAGACTTACAATTGACCATGCTGTACATGGTTGTAGTCGCCGCGAGCTTTATGTTGTTGCGCGGCCCGCAAGCGTTAGCGATTACCCTGTTAGCGATTATATTTGTCATTTATCAACAGTTTTTTTATGCGATTGCCAATAGCTTGAGCTTCACCAATTTAGGTGATGCTTTACTGATGTCAGCCAGCTTTTTGGCGGTTGGTTTTCTAAGTTGGTCGATCTCACAGCGCTTGGTGCAGGTCGAAAACTTTGCCATACGGCAAGCAGATGAAGTAGAACGATTGAATGCGATTAACCAAGAAGTGATCAGTCATATGCTAAATGGTGTGATGGTCATCGACCAGCAGCATATTGTGTTAGCCAATCATGCAACTTACCACCTACTTGGCATGACTGAAGTACAAGAACCCACCTCTGAAATCACGCCAGCTAATACTGATAGATATTCACATGAGCGCAATAGCCTTAAACAGCGGCAACGAAAATTTAAGAATCATCATAATCCATTGACTGACTTTCAGCAGCAGCTTGCACTTCATCATGGTCAACTGCTCAGGAGCTGTCTATCTGTTGACACTGAACAGACGCACAGCTTCATTTATGAGCTACCCAAAGAAGCTGATGTGTCATTAGCAGGTAAACTGCGTGTGCAAATCATTCCGCTAAAAGATCGGAGTCAGCTGGTACTGTTTGAAGATTTACGTCGTGAGCAGGCCAATGCCCAACAATTAAAACTGGCTTATTTGGGTCAATTGACAGCCAGCATCGCTCATGAAATCCGCAATCCATTGGCAGCTATTTCACAAGCCAGCCAACTACTTATGGAAGATATCTTTGATAGCTCAAACGCTACTGATAGCGACCATCTTAGTTCCGATAATAAAGAAGAACAATTACAGATAGGCACTGAAGTGGATACAACGGGCAATTATGAGTTGTATCAGATGATATTTGAGCAGACTAAGCGCGTCAACCGTATTATAGAAGACGTACTAAAGCTCTCGCGACAACAACCTCCAAGTAAAGAAGATATTACCTTAGCCACTTGGATACCACAGCTGTTAGAAAACCACTTTCGTGGGCATGATGTCTTTTTGCACACATACAAAAACCCAGTCATAGAGTTCGATACCCATCAGCTAGAACAGATTTTAATCAATCTTATAAACAATGGTTTGTTTTATAGTAGCCGCTCCCAACCATATGCCTATCTTGAGGTCGAGATTTACTGTATCCATGGCGATGTTATAATTGATATATTAGATGACGGTAAGGGCGTAGCAGCAAACGATATCGAGCATCTGTTCGATCCGTTTTTTACCACGGATAAAAATGGTACTGGATTAGGATTGTATTTATCTCAAGCATTTAGTGAGGCTAATCATGCTAGACTTCTGTATGTAGATCAACACGAAAAAACCTGTTTTCGATTGATCATACCAGCTGTTTCTTGCTCTGACACATGACCAAAAATATTGTCTTAATCAAAAGAAGTTAAATAAAAAACCAATATTTGGTTCACAACTACCAACTTGAGTACATATGAGGTGATATATGACAGCAACCGCACTGGTCGTCGATGATGAAGTGGATTTATGCCGGCTCATGCAAATCACCCTCACAAAAATGGGTATCAAAAGTGATGTCGCTTATACTCTATCGCAAGCCAAATCCTACTGGGATGATAACGATTATGATTTTTGCTTAACTGATTTAAAACTGCCTGATGGTTCGGGGTTAGAGTTAGTAAAATATATCAGCAACAGCTCAGACACGCCGGTTGCAGTCATCACCGCTCATGGCAGTATGGACTTAGCGATTGAGGCACTGAAACTCGGTGCTTTTGATTTTGTCAATAAACCACTCGAGCTGCCACGCTTACGACAGCTGGTTGAAAATGCGCTCAAAGTTGTGCAGCAAGACAAGAGCACCCAAACACCAGATGAACGCACCCCAGAGCAAAATCTGTTAGACAGTCGCTTGATTGGTGACTCTTCAGTAATGCAGACGCTGAAAAAGACTATCGTTAAATTGGCACGCTCACAAGCACCCGTGTTTTTGTCAGGTGCTTCAGGGACAGGTAAAGAGGTAGTCGCAAGACTCATCCATGACTTAAGTCCACGCCGTGATGGTAGCTTCGTGCCAGTGAACTGTGGTGCCATCCCCTCAGAGCTGATGGAGTCAGAGTTCTTCGGTCATAAAAAAGGCAGCTTTACTGGAGCGGTCACTGACAAACAAGGTCTATTTCAGCAGGCCAGCGGCGGTACGTATTCCTAGATGAAGTAGCAGACTTACCGCTTGCCATGCAAGTGAAACTGCTACGTGCCATTCAAGAAAAAACCGTCCGCGCTATTGGTGATACCAAAGAGATACCTGTCGATATTCGTATTTTGTCAGCCACTCACAAAGATTTGAATGATTTGGTAGAATGTGGCGAGTTTCGACAGGATTTGTACTATCGCATCAATGTCATTGAATTAAAATTACCAACGCTGAAGGCTCGGCGTGAAGACATACCCGTGTTAGCCAAGCACTTCTTAGCTCAGATAACCAACGAGTGGCAGTTGGACAGTCCGCCACAGTTAACGGATACTGCCTGCGAGCGCTTACAACATCATGAGTTCTCTGGTAACGTTCGTGAGCTGCGGAATATACTTGAGAGAGCCATAACCTTAGCAGAGACATCAATCATTGATAGTGAGCATCTAGGTCTACCAGATGTCAGCGATGATATTGCCAATAAACAGCCTGTAGAAACGCTTGAAAATTCAGACAGAGCTCAGAAAACAATCGCCAAAGCCCTGTGATGGCAAGTGACCAAGCACAAGCTAACAACCCAAACATCAGGCATTCCACCAACAATCTACATCCTTATCGTACTCACAACCAGCAGTACAATATATCCGCTATCCAAGCATCCAGTGCCCATGCAACACATCGTAAGCAACCATCACTCAATAGTGATACTGCTAATCAACAACCTTCAGCAGGCAGTCCTGAGGTCAAACTGCCACAGCAAGGCTTAGAAGCGTATCTTCAAGAGCAAGAAAAACGCCTGATCATAAAAGCCCTTAAAGAGACAGAAGGTAATAAAACTCAAGCTGCAGAGCTATTGGGCACGACTTTTCGCTCACTACGCTATCGCATGAAAAAGCTCGAAATTGATGAAGACTAAAATAGAGAACAAGAGATAAATGAACAAAGGCTAAGTTAAGCTAAGACGAGTATGCTTGATGGTACTATAGAAACGATGACATAAAACATTGCCGAGCATACTCTATTTAGGAGACCATCCCAGATTCTGTGTAACTGCCCTTTAGATTAAATGCTTACTGATACGATCATCAAACATAATCATAAAGCGATTTAAAGCAGACGTCCAGTTACGGATTGGCATCGACCACTTTTTAGACGCCTGCTGGGTGGCTAAGTACACCACTTTAAATGCTGCCTGATCAGATGGGAACACCTTACGCTTATTCACTGCCGTCCGAATCACACTGTTTAGCGACTCTATCGCATTAGTAGTATAAATCGCTTTTCTGATGTCTTTAGGATAATTAAAGAACACCGTTAAGCCCTCCCAGTTATTGCGCCAAGACTTGACCACATGCGGATAACTTTCGCCCCACACCTCATCAAAGTGCTCGAGATTGGCCTCTGCTATCTCAAGCGTATCAGCGCCGTAAATGGCCTTTAAATCAGCCGCTACGGCCTTTTTATCCGTCCACGGCACAAACTTCATTGAATAGCGCACCATGTGTACGATACACAGCTGAACCTTGGCTTTGGGATAAACGGTATTGATGGCATCAGGAAGCCCTTTAGACCGTCAACACAAGCGATTAAGATGTCTTGTACGCCGCGGTTTTGTAGTTCAGTGAGAACACCCAGCCAGAACTTAGCGCCTTCATTCTCTGAGAGCCACATACCAAGCAGCTCTTTTTTACCATCAAGCCCCACGCCTAGCGCCAGATAAATAGCCTTGTTGATGATCTGCTTGTCTTGACGTATCTTCACGACGATGCAGTCTAGATAGACGATAGGATAAACACTGCTCAGCGGCCGGTTCTGCCAAGCAGTGATGTCCTCTAATATGTTATCGGTGACTCTTGAGACAAGAGAGCTTGAGATGTCGACATCGTAGAGCTCTTTAATGCTCTCTACGATCTCAGTGGTGGTTTGACCCTTGGCGTAAAGGAATATGATTTTATCATCGAGACCTGAGATACGGGTTTGATGCTTGCGCACCCACGCGAGCACAGCTCTTGTCTTGCGCTCGGGCGAAGCAGTCTTCGCTATTTCCTCGCTCAGGTTCAAAGTCACCATGACGGTCTCTTGGGGTGGAGATTTCAAGATCGCCTGTGTCACTGCGGACGGTCTTTTTAGTGTACCCGTTACGCTTATTAGGTTTATCCGCCTTTTCATGCTTGGGGTAGCCAAGATGGTCTTCCATCTCAGCCTCTAAGGCAGTATCGATAAACGACTGCATGAGCTGCTTTTGAAAGTCTTTGATGTCATCGAAGCTATTCATGCTACCAGCCATTTGCTCGGCCAGTTTTTTAATGTCAGATTGAGTAGTCATTGCTTATTCTCCTGTTAGGGGATTATAAGCAGTTACACAGTTTTTAGGAAAGGCTCCTATTTAGCAATATATTCTTTATTAACATAGTCTTTAGCACTATTTTACTTAGTGCTATTTTCTCTAACAGTTCCGACAGCATCTTGCTCTAGCTGACTTTTTAGTACAAAGCGAATCCCCGAAGAGTTTACTTGCTGACTTAATATTTCAAGCGCCTGCTGCTCCCACGTACTTTCATTACCAGATAATATAACATCAGGCTGTACACCGATTTTATCAATATCTTTACCTGTTGCCGTTAGATAGTGCGCTACCGTTAGCTTGATTGCTTGCTCATCATTGAGTGGCAATACAGACTGTACCGACCCTTTACCATAGCTTACCTCACCGACGATAGCCGCACGCTTTTGGGTCTGCAGACTACTTGCCACGACCTCTGCTGCTGATGCAGAGTAGCGGTTTTGCAAAATCACGACAGGCAAGGGTTTTAATAGCGCACTGCCTTGAGTGGACAAGACACGCAATGGTTTTTGGCGACTTTCTACCTGCACCACATCTGTATCGGTCATAAACAAGCTTGCGACCTTCACAGCTGACGTCAAAACCCCACCTGGATTATCACGTAAATCAAGCAGTATCCCTGCAACGGGCGCATCAAGGCTGGTTAAGCTTTGCAAGATTTGTTCGCGGCTATTATCTTGAAAAGCAGGCAGCTTAATAACAGCCATCTTATCGATGAGGCGTATGCCAATAGTCTGCGGATGGCTGTTATTACGTTGTAAAGTCACTGTATGTTTGCGTCGGCCAGCTTTAGAGGTAACAAGGTCTACTTGTGTGCCAGCGATACCGTTGAGAAGCTGCTTAACATCATTAGACTGCTTGTATTCATCAAGCTTAAACTCATCAATCTGATGTAAGTAATCACCGACGGCAATACCCTTAGTATCCGCAGGAGAGTCCGCTATTACTTGTGTCACTACCCAGTAACCCACCTCAGGCTGATACTCAGCTTGTAGACCGATATCACCCACATCTCCTTGAGTAAACGCGCGCAGGTTCTCATAAGCCTCAGCATCTAGAAACTCAGCATGACTATCAAGCTTGGTCAGCATACCGCTCATCGCATTGTTAAAAAGCTCTTCATCATTGACTGGATCAATATATTCTCGGCGCACCAAATCTACTGCCGCCACAAACGTCTTGAGAGTCTCAGGGGAGATGGCGCTCAAAGACACCTGTGCTACTTCGTCTGGGATATCCGAATAAACCTCATCTGACTCATCCAACGCTGAAGGATCGCCTTGGGCATCAATATCATCATCCGTCCAATTGTCCGTTTCATCTGCAGCACTCAACATATCTAGATCAGATAAGTCATCAGCTTCATTGCCTACGGGAACCTCATCATCCCTGAGATCGATAAGCTGCATATTTGCGGTAGGACTTTTGAGGTTCGCCTTGGCTGGCTCAAGATTGGCAGCCTGTGCGTACAAGCTGATACCGCCTAACCCCAGCAGACCTGTCCTAACTGCGGCCTTAAAGACCTTAGGCTTTATTGTTGCTGCCATAATTGGCTTGGCAAGTACTTTAAAGGCTGATAAACGCATAGGAGGACTCGTATCGAAGAATAAAATCATGCAGGGTTATTATAAGGTTTTTATAGGGTTATAATACCATTTACAAAAATCAGAGTAACGCGGAAAACTTGTGCAAGTACTACGCCTAGTAGGCTTAGCAAGTTTGACAAAGTTAATCGCACTTTTTGGGTTTGGTATAAGATAGCACTAAATTTATGTGAAGCACTACCCTATTGTTACAAAGCCATTATCAACAAATACCACATATAAAAAAAGGAAGAATAGTTAATATCCTTCCTTTTTTATAAATTACCAGTAGAAATAACTTAAAGCTACTTCATGCACAAATGATGAGGCGGACGCTAAGAGGCAGGGACTAATAAGTTCTGACCCGTCATTTCAGCGGGTGGATTGATATCCATCAACGCCAAAATAGTAGGGGCAACATCACTCAGTTTGCCACCGCTGCGCACGGTTACTTCTTTTTCACCAACATAAATCAAAGGCACATGCTCGGTCGTATGCTGGGTATGCACCTGGCCACTTTCATAATCTTGCATCTGTTCGCAATTACCATGATCGGCGGTGATAAGCATGTCACCACCAGCTGCACGTACCGCGGTCTCAATACGTCCAACACAGATATCTAGTGCCTCTACTGCTTGCACAGCCGCATCAAAGATACCAGTATGGCCAACCATATCACCGTTCGCGTAATTCACTATTAGCACGTCGTATTTTGCCGACTCAATAGCTGCGACCAGTTTATCTGTCACTTCAGAAGCGCTCATCTCAGGCTGTAAATCATAAGTCGCCACATCTGGAGATGGCACTAAAATGCGGGTTTCGCCTTCATACTCTTCTTCGCGGCCGCCACTGAAGAAAAACGTCACATGCGCATATTTTTCAGTTTCGGCAATACGCAGCTGAGTCTTTCCTGAATCCTGTAAGAACTCACCCAATGTATTGCTCAATGATGCTGGATAATAAGCAGTACTGGTTTTAGGGTTGTCAGCCAAAACATCTGAGTACTTGGTCAACATTACAAAGGCAGCAAGCTTTGGCTGCTTATGACGAGCAAAGCCTGAGAATTCATGATCCGGCAACACAAAAGCTTGAGCCAGCTCACGGGCGCGGTCAGCACGGAAATTCATAAAAATCAGCGCATCGTTATCATCAACGGTATAAGGCACTTCATCACGGCCGATTACTGTCGTTGGACTAACAAACTCATCAGTTTCACGTGCTTTGTAAGCCGCTTGGACAGCGCCATCTGCACGGGTTGCTAAGCGATCAGCCGTACCTTCAGTAATCAGCTCATAAGCCTTCTGTACTCGATCCCAACGATTATCACGATCCATTGCATAGTAGCGACCAATAATACTGGCAATCTGCACTCGGCCACCTTCATAGTGAGCATTGAGTTTTCCAATGTGATCTTTTAAACGATTGATATATTTGTCAGCAGATTTCGGTGGTGTGTCTCGACCATCCAAAAAGCAATGAACAAAGACGTTCCTGGCACCATGTACCAAAGCTGAGTGGCACATCGCTTCGATATGATCTTGATGTGAGTGCACGCCACCATCAGACAATAGTCCCATGATATGTACGTTGCCGCCTAAGTCGTTAGCAGCCTTTACAGCATCAACTAAGGCTTCGTTTTTATAAAACTCACGATTGGCAATTTCACTAGAGATACGAGTAGAGTCTTGGTATAGCACTCGACCTGCTCCTAAATTCATATGTCCAACTTCTGAGTTGCCAAACTGTCCCTCTGGTAAGCCAACATCTTCGCCTGACGCTGATATCAGTCCATGCGGATACTGTTGGTAAATCTTATCTAAATTTGGAGTATTAGCAGCGGCAATGGCATTATCCTTTTCATCTTCACGATGCCCAAAGCCATCTAGTATCATTAACACATGGGGTGTTTTTTTATTTTGCTTATTGTTAAGCTGTGCCTGACTGTCGTCATTATTCTCTGATTGTTGCTGCTTATTGGTCATAGATTACCGCTCCTCAAGTGGATGAACGCCTATCGTACTAAATTTAAGGTGTTGAACGCCCTCTATCTTACCACATATCTCAAAATAGCTGAAAACTCAACACTTTTTAGCACTATTAAGGCTCTTTCTTAAAACAATTAAACTGTGAATCAGACTTGCAATCACCAATATCATTGGTTAAGATGAAACTATTCTGAAGTGTTGGCTAGTAGATGTTTATTCCCTGAGCCGATAATGCTTTACCAGGATACGCTACCTATTGCTTCATTGTGTATGCCTGCACTGCTTGCAGTGTATCAGGAAACCTGCAGAGGCGATGACGTATCCGCCCTGAACTTCACGGTTCATGGGTCACCATCTTACGGCGGCACTTCGGTTGTTAAATTCGGTTTTTAGCCTTGTGGCTATTACCAACAAAAAGCCCCTTTTGTCATCGACGAGAGGGGCTTTTTTTATGCCGACTTCTTTAGGTATGCCGAACTCTTAAATCGATTGAGGTATAAACTGCCAGAGCTTTTGCACTCATTAGACAGTAGTAACCTCGTCACACCTTGCATTATCATTTGATCACTCAAGATAATGCAACCACTGACACTCATGACAAACCATCACTCAGTAGTCGCATTGTCTAAACTTATAATTTACTCATCATTGGCTGACTTGGTAATCTTCTTCACATCTTTAGGGATAGTTTTGGCGGTACCATCAACGGTGGTGTGCTGCTTGTAAACATCGCCAAATGGGTTTTGTTGTTGCTGACCAAATGGGTTCTGCCCATTCATGCCACCTGCACCGCCAAACGGGTTTTGACCACCCATACCGCCTGCACCGCCGAATGGGTTTTGTCCGCCCATTTGCCCACCCATCTGTTTGGCCATCATCTCCATCATTTTTTGCTGATTGTTCATGACATAATTGTTGGCCATGTCTTTCAGCTTCTTTTGCACGGGTGGTAAAACCACAAGCAGCGCCAACAGATCGCTAATCACGCCTGGAATCAGTAGCAAAATACCCGCCACTGCCATAGCGACACTTTTGATCATGGTAGATTCTTGCGGGCGCATTGCAGGGTTCATCATGCCGCCAGCTTTCATCTGCTGCGCCATAGGATTGAGGGCAACCATACCTTTGCGAATCAGCGAGAGTCCGATAACAGCGGCGATAATAAACCACATAAATACCCACCAGCCGCTGACAAACTGTGCTATCAAATACCACAGCAGCATCTCAATAATAAACCAAACAATGGCAATACCGACTATCTGACCCATAAAGTGTCGTCCTATATATTAAAAACTGAAGAAATTAAATGCTATGCAAATTAAATTGGTTAACTTGTCATGTATATGGGGATGGCTTGCTATACTATCAAACTTAAGATTGATTTTTAAGTAATATGGAACACTATGGCAATTATTATTGGGATTGATCCCGGCTCTCGTATGACGGGTTATGGGATTGTTCAGCAAACGGGTGATAAGCTCACCTTTATCGATGCAGGCACTATTCGTACCGACACCAAAGAGATGCCCGAACGCCTTAAGCGTATTTTTAATGGCTTGACCCGCATTACTCAGTACCATTTAAAATATGCTGACGAACCTATCCATACGGCTATTGAACAGGTATTTATGGCAGAGAACCCCGATTCAGCGCTTAAGCTCGGACAAGCCCGAGGTGCGGCAATAGCTGCCATGGTTGCGCTTGACTTAGAAGTCTCAGAATATACGGCGCGGCAGATCAAACAGTCTGTGTGTGGTTATGGTGCTGCTGCCAAAGAACAAGTACAAGAAATGGTTTGCCGTATCTTGTCTTTGGACGTGGTACCACAACAAGATGCCGCTGATGGCCTAGCCTGCGCTATTTGCCATGCACACTCAAGCCACTCTATGAATAAACTGCTACTTAATAGTGGTACACGTGGGCGCGGATCCTCTAAGAAAAAAGGTCGCTGGCGCTTAACAGAAGAGGATTTGGGTAATTTACGCTAACACTCATATTAAAAACGAGCCAGCAAAATTTCACCAAAAACAACACTTACAAATAACGTTGGTTAAAAAACCAATCCTTCAAAAGCCATTCAAGTAAAAAGAGCACGTATCATTGAACTATCATGCGTGCTCTTTTTATCGTACAAAATATATGGTGTTATGGTGTGTTGACTTACTCAGCAACCGCACTCTCGATAACGGTATCTAAGACATAAGCATACTCGCCAGCTGAGCCCTCAACTACCGCATTATTGCTATCTAACTTATAACGCTGTAAGCGTAATACCTGATTATGCTCTGCGTCATGCTGGTAACCATCGATTGTTCCGACGAACTCTGTCCACTCACCTTCGCTCGTTTTTATGCCCTGATCATCATAAGTAATCGGCTTGACCTGTAAGCATGACTGCGTATCATCACTGCCACAAGGCTTGGTTTCAGAGCTTACCGCCCAAAATATCGTTTTGCCTTTGGTGTTATATTTTGCTTGAGGAGTCAGCACTCCCTGCCATACCAAGGTGGCTGCCTCATTAATGACCTGGGTAAGCATTGGCGGCGTGCTTTCCGCTAGACTCAACTGGCTCTCACCCTGCATTAGCTTATTAAGCTCATCCTCAGCTTGGTTGAGATCTTCACACAGCATTTTTGTGCTCATACTACCGTCAATTAGCATGGTGTGACCTTGCAGTTGATACGCAGCACTCATCATATTACACCCAACACTATAACTGACAGTATTCTGACCTTGACGATGATTGAAATTCAAAGTGACCTGATCTTTGATATCAAGCAGTGACGTCAGCGGCTGATTATTACTGTCTGCTGCGGTAGCTAAAGTCCAGCGATAACGGACAAGATTATCAATCATTTGCTCCTCAGCACTCATCTTATCAGCAATAGAAGCTGTTTCTGCTATCTGCTCAGTCTGCACAGATTTATCTGTAGCATCCGTTGTCTGCTCCCCTACCTGTGTATCGTTGGTGGTCGAATTACCACTACAGGCACTCAAAGCCATGCTCGTCGCTAACAGACCGGGCAGCAATGCCAGCTTCAAAAATGATTTCATAATTACACCTATTTTGTTGCAAATCTCTCAGTGCCTCACTTGAGACTAATTATTATTTTTATTATCTTTAGTAGAAAGTCGATCTGCTGTGTTATAAACACCTAAACTATGTATATATAGTCAGTTCAAAATAAAATTGTTATGGTTAGGACAAACATCATAAAACAACTTGGATAAGTCATTTTCCAACCAGCCTTGGCGTAGAAACTTAGCCTGTGCCCATTTTTTCTCGATAGGGTTCAGATCAGGGCTGTACGGCGGTAGCCAAAGAATACGATGACCATGCCTGTTCAGTAGCTTTTGAATGCGTTTATTCTTATGAAATCTGGCATTATCCATCACAATCACGCATTTGGTTTTAAGACTTGGGATTAGCTTGTGTTTGCACCAGTCGTAGAATATGCTGCTGTTAATGTTGTGCTTAAAGTAATCTAGTGCAAACAGCATCTTTTCATATAGAGCACCGATAACGTTGGTTCGCTTTTTACCTTGCCAGTTGTAACTATCGATACAGGGTTTACCAATCGGTGCATAACCATGAGAGCGAATGGTCTCGTGCTCAAAGCCGCTTTCATCCATATAGACGATGGGATAGCCTTGTTGTTTAAAGTTATCAAGCTTACTGTGGTATATCGCTCTTTTGATCGGACAGGCTTTTGGGTGTTCTAAGGTCTTTTTTTTGACTGATGCCAAGTCGCTTTAGGGCATGATAAATGCCTGTTTTACTACAGTTTAGACGACGAGCTCGCTCATACTGGTAATCATCGGGATGTTCTTGAACATCATTAAGTAGCACGTCATCTGGTATTTTATAGGGTTTGGTTTGCCTGGTTGTTTTACTATGAACACGTCTCTTCCAGTTCTGTATAGTGGTTGGGCTCAGATTGTAAAACTCAGCTGCCTCGGCAAAGGTCATACCATCATCTATACTTTTAAGAACTTGCATACGAAAATCTAGTGAGTAAGTCATGGTCTTTATAATAACAATTGGGTTTGATAATTAATTTATAACACTTTTAGGTGTGCTTAGCTATAGTAGATTCAATTTAAAAATACTACAGTGCTACTGGGATGCTTTCTTTTAAAATACAGTTAAGTTTACTTACTATAACCTTCAAGTTTTTATATTTTGTAATAAAGTGTTGAGTTTCATTATTCAATAATTTGACCCATAAGTTGTCAGCTATATCTTTCCTACACTCTCCTATGGTCTAAAAAACGATGGGTAGTTGATTACCTCAACCACCCACTATATAGAACCACATTCTCTACCACTTATTTAGTCGAGCTATCACTGACTGGTCTCTGTAGGCTCAGCTTTTGCCATTTTTTGAATACTAAAACGCTCATTCATCATCTGATAGAAACGCGCCAGATTTTCACCTTGCTCAGTCGGTTTAACCTTTAGCAATTTACCAAAGTCCAATCCCAAATAGAGCACAATATCAGCGAAGCTTAATTGTTCGCCCACCAAGTATTCACGACCTTCTAAGGCCTTTTCAAAATAAGGCAATGCTTTTACAGCGCGAGCGATAGATGGGGCGACAAACTCTGGTACTTGCTCAACGCGCTCGGCTTTTGAGGGATGACTGTGCTGGAATGCCAACATCAAGTTATATAAAACTTCAAATTCAGCAACACGGCGCATGGAGCAGACCTGCGCACGCTGCACCACATCGTTACCCATCACCGAGCGTTCGCCGTAAACGCGATCAAGGTACTCACACACAGCCTGTGAGTCATTCAATATAGTGCCATCATCCAATTTCAGGACTGGTACTGTCTGCATTGGGTTCATCTGAGTAAACTCATCTGACATTTGCTCATTGGCAGCAAAATCAATATCTACCACATTGACGTCATCCATATCGTCGACATCAATGCCTTTGGAGGCTAACAAGATAAGCACTTTGCGTGGATTGGGTGCAGTACGGGTTACGTATAGGGTTTTCATGGCAAACTCCTTGTAAGAAAAATTCAACAGCGGCTCAGTGCTGATAGGTTCTGACTGATAATTTCTGATTGTGACTATCTTTTACAGCTATTGTATTTAAGAATATAACGTGTCGTTGTAGCGGTGTTCAATACAATTATGAGCCCGACCCTTATCATAATAACAGAACCCTATCAAAGCTTGTTAAGAGAATAGTAAAAAGCCCCACAACTTTAAGTTATGAGGCTCTCATTTTATGAACGTCTATATAAATTTGAGACACGAGCAATAATGCTCATTTCTATCCAACAAATAAAGCTTATTTATTTGGTGCAGGTGTCGTGCGTAAATAAGGCTTAATTTCTGTATGGCCTTTAGGGTATTTGGCAGGAATATCTTCATTTTTCACACTTGGTGGAATGATGACGTCATCACCATCTTCCCAGTCAACTGGTGTTGCAACGTTGTATTCATCTGACAATTGCAGTGCATCGATGACACGGATAATCTCATCAAAGTTACGACCTGTACTGGCTGGGTAAGTCAACGTTAGACGGATTTTTTTGTTTGGATCAATGACAAAGACACTACGCACGGTATGCGTGCTGTCTGCATTTGGATGCATCATGTCATACAGCTCAGCGACTTCTTTGTTTGGATCAGCAATGATTGGGAAGTTTAGCTCCGTGCCTTGAGTCTCACCGATATCTGAAGCCCATGCATGGTGATCTTCTAGACTGTCAACAGAGATACAGATTGGCTTCACACCGCGCTTCTGAAACTCACCGTTAAGAGCAGCGGCGCGACCAAGCTCAGTCGTACATACTGGCGTGAAGTCTGCTGGATGTGAGAAGAAAACAACCCAGTTATCACCTGCCCACTCATGGAAATTAATATCGCCGTCTGTCGTTGCAGCGTCAAAGTTTGGTGCAGTATCACCTAAACGTAAATGTGCCATGCTTAACTCCTTGTTTATAAAACTTTAGTTATAAAACCGTTATATAGGGCGTGTTTAAATATAATCACACGCTTTATTTGTTATCAACGCACTCAGATAGTAGCAAACAAATCAGAGCACGTCAGCAAAAAATCCATTCTATCTTAGCAAATTGGTTATGAATGTCTTGTGAGAGATTGTAATGCGCTTATTCCATTTACCACTAAGTAGAAAGACAGATAATGAATCAAACTACCATTCCTGCATCCCATAAACAGAATTCACCGAACTTGCCACGCTTGGTTATGCTACCAGCCTGACTGCCAGCATCCGTTAA
This sequence comes from Psychrobacter sp. H8-1, assembly GCF_904846575.1. NCBI lineage: Bacteria > Pseudomonadati > Pseudomonadota > Gammaproteobacteria > Moraxellales > Moraxellaceae > Psychrobacter > Psychrobacter sp. H8-1. Next base: position 697,630 of record NZ_CAJHBG010000001.1, on the reverse strand, counting down.
TACCAACTCGCCATCTTTATTTTCTAGATATCCTACTTTGAGTAACTTGTCATTTAACTCCTGGGTTTTAAGTCCCAACTCTTTGGCAAGCTTAGCTGTCGTTAATTTCGAGTAATTAGGAGTTGCGCTTTCTGCTGATTTGTCGGCACTGGCTTTACCATTGGAAATCGTTTCATCGCTTGTATCATTCACTTTTTCTAATGACATACGTACTTCATCACTAATACGAATAATACGCTGAGCTTCTTCATAAGTATCGGCATATAACTTAGTATCTTCATCGCGATAAATAAGCACGCCCATCTCATTATTGTTCACTTGGCTAAACTCGTATAGGTTTAAACTCGTTATAATGCATTCATTTTCATTGAGATAGCACTTGGCATGCAAGTTTTTGCAAAAGCTAGTGCGAATAAAGGTTAAGTTTTTCAGCCAGTTGATTTCTTCTGGTTGTAAGTCATTCTTGCCATAAACGATGCGAATATCAATTTTTAGTCTATTCCGATCCTCTAATAGCTCCTTAATACGCTCGCTCAGTTTCAAGTAAGGACTGATAATAATTAAACGATCAGAGGCATTTTTAATCAGCTCTTCTAAATGATAGGTCGTGCCACTGGTGTTTAAAAACTTTGCCATTTTTATACCCTCAAAAAATTTATTAAGCAATTAATCTACTTACTACAAAAAAACCCATTCCTAGCGTACTAGAAATGGGCTTGGTTGCAAACCACTATTGTTACGTTTGATCGATATTGTTAAGGCTCTAGTTTACACATAACTCGCTTATGAAAACTCACTCTGCAAATCCAAAGTAGACTCCTTGCCTAGACTCTCGTAGTGCTCATCCAAAAATGCCTTGGCAGACGCGCGACCGATATCACGCAGTTGTGTTAGAAACAACCATTCAGTATTCACTTTGCTAGAGGCTGACAATGGATTGATCTGTTCAGTGGCTTCGATACGATGCACCAGTATTTCTGAATAGCGATTTGTATCTAGCTTATCCTCGCGTAGTTGACGGGTCACAAAATCAATGGCGCGCAGCTCTCTTAGCAAAGATGAGTTAAACGAAATTTCATTGATTCGATTCTGTATTTCCTGCGCACTTTTTGGGGTCTCGTTACGCTCAATTGGGTTGATTTGAACGATTATGGCATCTCTGGACTTGGTGGTATCAAATAACGGATACAGAGGTGGATTACCCACATAACCCCCATCCCAATACGGTACGCCATCAATCTCAACCGCCTGAAAATAAGTGGGCAGACACGCCGAAGCTAAAAGCATGTCGGCGGTCAGCTCTTCGCGGTTGAATACTTTTATTTTACCCGTGTGCACGTTGGTTGCTGCCACAAATAGCTTTAACGCGCTGCACGCTCTGACCTTTTCAAAGTCGATGGTAGACTCAACCAACTCAAGTAGCGGGTTGATATTTAGCGGGTTGGTGTCATAAGGCGAAGCCACTCGGCTAAACAGGTCGAGCATTAGGTAAGCTGGTGAGTCATCCATACCCCAGTTGCCGGTCAGGATACTCAAAGGACTACGCTTAATAGGACTCATCCTGCCCATATAAGCCACTTGGCGCCAAAATTGCTCAAGCGCCTCGCGGGCACCGTCTATACCGCCATCCAAATAGCCTTGTGCTAAAACGGCGGCATTCATAGCCCCAGCACTCGTCCCAGTAATACCTTCTACACTGACTCGACCATCTTCCATGAAGTAGTCCAGTACGCCCCAAGTAAAGGCACCATACGAGCCACCACCTTGTAGTGCTAGATTGATTGATTTTTGGTGGTGTGTCAAAAAGTATGCTGATTAAAACTTGAACAATTTTTGAAGCCTTTAAAGCCCTATAGAATCAGAGAACTTAGCATAGATTTCTTATTGACTTCTATCGCTAGCATACTTTTTAGAACACCACCTGATTTTTTAATCATAAACTCTGTACTCTCCTTTATATGTCGCGTTGAGCTTGCCTGTCTCGCTTCCTGATAGATAGAGCCTGTCAGTAAGTTATTGTTCACACATTAAGCGGGTTTGTAGCTGTCACGTAAGCTGACGATTTGGTTAAATACTGGCTTGTCACTGCTATGCTCGTCGCTATCAGCGATGAAGTAACCTTCGCGCTCAAACTGAAAGCGCGTGCCAGCATCGCTATGCGCAAGCGATGGCTCAACCACTGCATGAAGCTCAGTCAATGAGTTAGGATTCAATGCTTGATGGACGTCAGCGACGCTACTTGGATCTTCGACGCTAAACAACTGCTCATACATGCGCACGGTCGCTGGTACGCCTTTGCTCGCCGATACCCAATGAATCACGCCTTTGACCTTACGGCCTTCAGGGTTATTACCTAGTGTTGCAGGATCAATCGTTGCTTTTAGCTCAATGACATTACCATTATCATCCGTAACATGCTCAGTCACTGCCAACACATAAGTATTACGCAGACGGATCTCTGGCTTTTCTGGTGAGAGACGTTTATAACCTGCTGGCGGCTGTATTTCATAATCACTTTGATCAATGTATAAAATCTCGGTGAATGGAATCTCACGCTCGCCCATATCGACGTTAGGATGGTTTGGCTGCGTGAGCCATAAAACCTGCTCAGCCTCATCAAAACGAGCATTAACGCTATCGGCCTTTTGCGACTCCCAACTACTGACCGCATCGCTAAAGTTAGTAATCGTCACTTTTAATGGTTTTAATACTGCCATACCACGTGCGGTAGTCGACTCTAATGACTGGCGCACGCTAAACTCTAATAAGCGAAAGTCAACCACACTATCCGCTTTGGTCACGCCCACTCGATCACAAAAGTCACGTAAGCCCTCTGGGGTATAACCACGACGACGCATACCAGCAATCGTCGGCATACGTGGATCATCCCAACCACTGACGATACCTTCATCGACCAGCTGCTTGAGCTTACGCTTACTGGTCATAGTATGGTCGACATTTAAGCGCGCAAACTCATACTGATGCGGCGGCAAATCAAAGCCGATTTTCTCAACCGCCCAATCATAAAATGGGCGATGGTCTTCAAACTCCAACGTACATAATGAATGGGTAATGCCTTCAACTGCATCAGAGAGCGGGTGGGCAAAATCATACATGGGATAGATACACCATTTATCGCCAGTTTGATGATGCTCTTGATGCATGACGCGATAAATGACGGGGTCACGCATGTTCATATTTGGGCTTGCCATATCAATCTTGGCACGCAGCACGGCTTTGCCTTCAGCAAACTTACCCGCTTTCATATCAGCAAACAGTTTGAGGTTTTCTTCGACACTGGTATCACGCTGCGGTGACGGCTTGCCAGCTTCATTGAATGAGCCACGATTATCGCGAATCTGCTCTGGTGATTGCAAATCGACATAAGCATCACCTTGCTTGATAAGCTGAACCGCCCACTCATGGAGCTGATCAAAATAGCCTGAAGCGTAACGAGCTTCATCCGCCCATTCAAACCCAAGCCATCTCACATCGTTCTTGATATTATCGATGTAATCTTGCTTTTCTGCGGTCGGGTTGGTGTCATCAAAGCGCAAGTTACAAACACCGCCAAACTCTTTGGCAATACCAAAGTTTAGGCAAATAGATTTCACATGACCCAAGTGCAAATAGCCGTTAGGCTCAGGTGGGAAACGGGTTACGATTTGTTGGTATTTTTGCGCATTGACATCATCGCGAATGATATTGCGAATAAAATCGTTTTTTTGTGCATGGTTGTTTGGGTGCTCACTCATCGGGCATTGCTCCTAGCGCAAGTTTTCAGTATATAGAGCGTGCCATCACGCCTTATAGAAAATTAAAATAATAAATAAAAGATAAAGTTGCGTTATTCTATCAGCTTTTGCAAACGCATTAACAGCCTGATACATGACAGACGACAAAAAAGCCGTTAGACTAGCCATAACTTTTTATCATCCACTCACCACAGTGCCATTTGAGGCGCGACAATTACAAAGGATCACAACATGGTAGACATGCCACCAGTAGTAGAACTTGACACCAGTATGGGTGCTATCGTTATCGAACTTAACGAAGAAAAAGCGCCAAAAACGGTAGAAAACTTCTTAAACTATGTAAAGTCTGGTCATTATGACGGTACTATTTTTCATCGCATCATCGATGGTTTTATGATTCAAGGCGGCGGTATGGACGCTGAGATGAATGAAAAATCCACCAATGCACCGATTGAAAATGAAGCCGATAACGGTCTAAAAAATGACGCTGGCACCATTGCTATGGCGCGTACGCAAGACCCACATTCAGCGACCAGTCAGTTCTTTATCAACGTAAAAGATAACGATTTCCTAAACCACTCTGGCAAAAACATGCAAGGTTGGGGCTATACAGTATTTGGTAAAGTCACCAGCGGTATGGACGTCATTGAAAAAATGCGCGGCGTGCCTACTGGTCGTTTCGGTATGCATGCTGATGTGCCAAAAGAAGCCGTCGTTATCAACTCAGCGACCATCGTTACTCAATAATTATTAATAAGTCCTATCTGACTCTCAACTTATTATGACCTATCGTAGGCTAGCGCTTTTAGCGAAACACTGCGACATATTTTTCAAAGTATCTTCCAGAAATTCTATTTAAAGAATTTCTCTTGCGAAACTAAAATTGCAGTGCAATTTTTTAACGTTTCTCAGGGCTAAAACCACAGCCTACAGCAATAGTTTTAGAGTAGTTGAGAGTGTAGTAAGTCTTATAAACTTATAATAAATAGATGATAAGGATCATGACAAATGCAAACGTTTAATCATTTAATAACGACCCGCCCTCATGATGTGCGGCAAGTGTTGATTAGCGATTTGCATTTATCGCCTGAAGAGCCTGCCTTAGTGCAGGCTTTTTTAGCCCTGCTTGATGATTGTCTTGCTCTGCCTGCTCTCAAGCGCCTATTTATTTTGGGTGATTGGTTTGAGGTATGGCTTGGCGATGACGTTTATTTGTCATTGTCAGATGACGCGCGCCAAACCCATTGGCTAACCCCGCTCATCGTTAAATTAAAAAAACTGCGAGTAGCTGGCTGCGAGATTTTGGTGATGCATGGCAACCGTGATTTTCTGTTAGATCAGCCATTTTGTAATTTGTTCGGTGGCGAGCTTATTTATGAGCCTTACTCTTTGACGATCGGACAGCAAAGCTATCGGCTGGAGCATGGCGATGCATTATGTACTGATGATAAAAAATATCAGTTTTTTCGCAAAATCATGCGCCATCGGTTAACCCAGTGGTATTTGCTCAATAAATCATTAGAAAAACGCTTGGCCATCGCTGATAATATACGCCAAAAAAGCAAACAACAGAATACAACCAAGGCGGCCTATATCATGGATGTGAATGATGATACCGTGATAGAAGCCCTTGAGAACAATGATGCACTGCTGCATGGACACACTCATCGTCCACACGTTCATCAAGCGACCCATAATAAAAAACGCTACGTGCTTGGTGATTGGCGGTTGTTAGAGGAAGATACGCGCCAAGCAAAAGTCAGCGCGGTCATTGGAGCGGTTATAGCAGAAGACTCAGACAATGATGATTCTGAGTTTGGACTATTTGAATTTAGATATTCAGTGTAGGGTGCGACCTGCACACCCTACAACCCTCAACCCTTGCTAGCTTAGTCTAAGGCATTAGCTTAAAGAAATGCTGACGATAATGCTTAAGCTCACGAATAGAATCACGAATATCGTCTAAGGCTAAATGACTACCGCCTTTTTCAAAATTCTTTAAGATATCAGGACGCCAGCGAAAGCATAGCTCTTTAATCGACGACACATCCAGATTACGATAATGAAAGAATCTTTCTAGCTCAGGCATTTGCCGTGCCAAAAAGCGGCGATCTTGGCAAATAGAGTTGCCGCACATTGGCGACTTGCCGCTATCTACCCACTTATTAAGAAATTTAATGGTTTCAGCTTCGGCTTCGGCCAGTGTCACCGTACTACGGCGCACACGATCAACCAATCCTGACTGCCCATGTTGCTTGGTGTTCCAGTCATCCATTTGGTTTAGCCTTTGATCTGATACCTTGATGGCAAACACTGGCCCTTCTGCCAAAACGTTTAAATCTTCATCAGTGACAACGGTGGCAATCTCGATAATCTCATCATTTAAGGTATCAAGACCTGTCATCTCAAGGTCAATCCATACCAACCCTTTTTTACCTTGGTTTTTAATTTTGATCTTATTGGGATGGTCATCGGTATTTGTATTAGTACTTATATTAGTGTTGCTACTCATCTTGTGTCCTGTAATTAATAAATCTTATAATCATTCCCCCCATTCTCAGCTGACTAAATGTATTGGCGTAGGCTGTGGCTTTAGCCCAGCATTTTGCTTTTGCAAAGATTTAAGCTGGGCTAAAGCCACAGCCTACAATCATACTAAGTTGAGAATCAGGTCATCATTTATATTTCTGACGGCTAAAGGTTACAAAACCCCTATCTGATGCAGTCGCTTTAGGCTGTATGTTAGCAAATTTTCACGCTACACTTAGCAATATTTTCATAATAGGCATCAACCATGGCATTAATCCGGCAACGTAAACTGACCAAACAGCAGATTCGTCGCATCGATAAACAACAACAATCCAATCAAGACAGCATCGATGAGGGCTTGATGGACGGTATTGTCATGGCACATTACGGCAAACAACTAGAAGTGCAGATGACCAGCTTACCGGCTGTCATACCTGTACAACCTGAGATTGCTCCAGATGACCCTGAGCCTTTCTGGCAAGCGCTTGAACTAGGTGATATCTGGCGTTGTCATGTACGCACCAATCTACCCATGCTGGCAACTGGCGATCGTGTACGCTGGACGGCAGATCCCAACACTGGGTTTGGACGTATTGAGTCTGTACAGCCGCGTACCTCCTTAGTATCAAGACCTGACCGTTACCATAAGCTCAAGCCAGTCGCCGCCAATGTCGATATTCTTGCCATTGTCTTTGCGCCCTTGCCTGCTGCTGCCCCTACTTTAATAGATCGCTATCTGGTGGTCTGCCACCATGCCGGCGTACAGCCATTACTGGTATTGAATAAAGCAGATTTATTGGCACAAGAAGGGTATGCAGACACTGAGGAGCTGCTGACGCAATATGCTGCCCTTGGTTATGATAGCGTACTGACCTCAGTCGATTGTCCCGAAAACATCGCCGACATCGCCACGCAGCAAGGCCTTGGCGAACTAAAACGTTATATTGATAAAAAGCTCGTTATTTTTGCTGGTCAGTCAGGTGTCGGTAAAAGCAGTTTAATCAATGCGCTATTGCCCGAATCTGCCCAAAGCGTGAACATCATCTCCGAAAACTCACAGCTTGGGCAGCATACTACTACCACCAGTCGCTTGTTGCCATTCAATCCAGAGGATCTGACACAAGGTGGTATCGTTGATACGCCTGGTATTCGTGAGTATGGCAACAGACATTTAACCCCTGATGGCATCATTTCTGGTTTTATTGAGTTGGCACCTTTATCAGGTGACTGTAAGTTCCGTGATTGTAAGCATACGCATAATAGTAAAGGCTGTGCCCTATGGCAGGCCGTCGCTGATGGTGATGTATTGCAGCGCCGTGTTGAAAACCTGATTACGTTACAAGCCGAGGCCGATACAAAGCCTTATTAGAACTTAACCGTTAGGTTGACCATCGCACGTTTACTATGGTCGGGCTAATCGGTATAATAGCGCCTTGTTCGGTAACCCTAAGCTGTATTCGCAGTTTAATAGAACACTTATTTTTTGGAGGTTTGGTTTGGATCGTGCGCTTGAATTCGTGGGCAACCACCCGTTTTTATTTGGCATCTTGGCAGTACTGGCTGTCTTGTTTTTTGCCATTGAAAATAAACGCAGCGGCAAAAAAGTGTCGCCCAATACCCTCGGCATGATGGTCAACTCCCAAAACGCGCAGCTTATTGATATTCGCGCCAAAAAGAAGTTTACCACCGGCTATATCCAAGGCAGCCGTAATATTCCTTTTACTGAGCTCAAAGACCGCTTGGACGAGATACGCGCTATTGAGCAGCCAGTGATAATCATTTGTGACATTGGTGTCCAAGCAGGGGCAGCCGTACAGATGATTGCCAAAGAAAATGTCTACCGCTTGGAAGGTGGTATTGGTGGCTGGCAAGGTGCTGGCATGCCACTGGTTGGGCTAAAAGACGCTCAGCCCAAAAAAGGTAAAAACAAGCCAAGCTTGCATAAATAAAAGCTCATATAATTTATGGTCGCTGTAAAATAAAAAGACATCATTTTATATGGTGTCTTTTTTATGTGATGGCTGTTATTCTTTCATAAGCTTTCAGAGCAGCTGGCTTGAATTCATCATTTAGATCCCCACTTTATAGTTAGCATAATAAAATATATACTTATCTTTAATCTATTTATAACCAAGTTATGAGCGGATAACTGATAAAAAATACATTTAAAATTAACTAAGGATACTTCATGACTGTCTCTGTCAAAGTCTATACCACCCCTATCTGCCCTTATTGTTCACACGCCAAACAACTTCTAGATTCTAAAGGCGTTGCATATGAAGAAATTGGTATGCATGATATGAGCAGCGAGGAGCGCCGTGCATTAATGCAACAAACCAATAACTATCGCATGGTGCCACAAATCTTTGTCGGTGATACTTTTGTAGGCGGTTTTAGTGAGCTTAATCAGCTGAACCAACAAGGCAAGCTTGATGAGATGTTAGCAGGCTAATCTAATAGATTATCGCTAGCCAGTCACACTGAGCTTTTAACTAACTATCGCTACTGCGATAACAACGATACATTGCACCATATTTGAGGAATTATCATGGCTGAAGAACAAGCACAACCACAATTGGCTTTAGAACGTATTTATGTAAAAGACATGTCGCTAGAAGTACCAGGCGCTGGCGTGTTCACTAAAGAGTGGAACCCTGAGCTTGATATCAATCTATCTAGCAATGCTGAAAAGCTTGATGACGATCATTACCAAGTAGTCTTGACAGTCAGTGTGACTGCCAAAAACGCCGAAGAACCTGCCTTTATCGCTGAAGTTCATCAAGCAGGTATCTTCTTACTTAAGCACATTCCAGAAGATCAAATCGGACAAATCCTAGGCGCATACTGCCCTAACGTTTTGTTCCCATATGCCCGCGAAGTCATTAGTGATATCGTTACTCGTGGTAGCTTCCCGCAGTTGTTACTTGCACCAGTGAACTTTGACCAAGCGTACGCACAAAGCCAGCAACAAGCGCAAGTAGATGCTGAAGGTAATGCTTAAACTTAAAATATTAACTTGATACAATATAAGTTTTATTTCTAGCATATCTTGATTTCAAAGCCGTTTACTTATGATAATAGTAAGCGGCTTTTTATTGGCTGTATTTTAGAGCGTGTCCCTAACATAAGTGATGTTTATTTGGCATAAAAAAACCCTGCCAATCAGCAAGGTCTTCAATTAAATATTAAGTAAACAGACTATAAAAACTAGCCTTTTAAGGCAGATAATATTTGTTGCTTAACTTCGTCAATGGCTTGCGTACCATCGAACTTATCATAATTAGGCGCATCACCACCTTCTTTGGCTTTATCTTGATAGAAGCCAACCAGGGCTGATGTCTGCTGATGGTAAGTGGCTAAACGATCACGAATGGTAGACTCTTTATCATCTTCACGCTGGATAAGCGCTTCACCAGTCACGTCATCGATACCTTCTTGCTTAGGTGGATTATGCTCGATATGGTATACGCGGCCTGATCCTGGATGCTGGCGACGACCAGACAGACGCTTCACGATTTCGTCATCAGGTACACTGATTTCGACCACATGATCAATCGCAACATCTGCATCTGCAAGCGCCTGCGCCTGAGGGATAGTGCGCGGGAAACCATCAAGAATACAGCCATTCACACAGTCAGGCTTAGCGATGCGCTCTTTTACTAGATTGATGATAAGATCATCAGAAACCAGCCCGCCTGCATTCATAACACCTTCGGCTTTTTTGCCAAGTTCGCTACCTTCTTTGATCGCTGCACGCAGCATATCGCCAGTTGAGATTTGCGGAATGTCATACTCTTTAGAGATAAACTGTGCTTGGGTGCCCTTACCAGCGCCAGGTGGTCCTAGCAAAATAATACGCATCATAATACGTCTCTCCTCGATAAATGGGATTTAGGGATTGGTTTACTACTCAAATGCCATGACTACCTTACATCGTGCCTTTATAAAGCTCAAGTATTTTTATTATAAGCCTTATGCCAACAGATGACTTATCTGTTCATGTAACAGCATTGCACGCTGCAACATCAGGCTGCAGCATGGACGTCAATGCAAAATTTGGTGGTGTGTCAAAAAGTATGCTGATTAAAACTTGAACAGTTTTTGAAGCCTTGAAAGCCCTATAGAATCAGAGAACTTAGCATAGATTTTTTATTGGCTTCTATCGCCAGCATACTTTTTAGAACACCACCCAAAATTTAAATGCTATGGTATCTGTTGATTGATCTGCACATTCACTTCGGTTTGATCGCTACCAATGACTACTGGGTTGCCAGATAAATCTCCTGACTCCGCACCAGCATTGCCACTACGACTGATACGAGCAATGACCGCCAACTGTGTTTTTTCAGCTCGTGCTGACTGTATCGTACGCTCAGGCATCATCGCATCGAGATCACTTAAGCTGACATTGGCACCACCTTGCCTAATGACACTAATTGGTAGACGCTTGGCCGCATAAGGTGCACCGCCATTGACATCACGAATCGCGACAAACAACACATCATCACCTTGTACCAGTGGCAGAAGGCTTGCGTTGATTGTTATGGTCACATTGACACCTTCAGCCGCTTGCGCTTGCTGTGCGATGACATTAGCGCTTAGCTCATCTAAGCTTGCCAACGCTTGGGTATGATCACCTGGTTTGGCGGCGATACTTTCACGCAGTCTTTGAATCCAGCTCTCGGCCTGATCGAAGTTACTGGCACGTGCTTCGCCCATTGCCATCAGCATTTGCGCGCCTTCATGCTGTGGGTTGTTGCGCAAGACCTCTTGTAAAACACGGCGACCATCAGCATCCAATTGACCATTGTTTGCAAAAAAGCTGATTTGAGCATAAGTGGTCGCAATCTCTTCATTATCTGGTGATAATCGATAAGCACGAGATAATGCTTCTAGCGCAGAATCAGTTGCTTCTAATGACAAAAACAGCTCTGACAAACGCATCCAGCGATTAGGATCGTCAGCATGACGATGGACGTTGGCTTGCATGGCCGTAATTAATTGCCGTCCATCCTCACCAATTGCCCATTCAGGTGGCTGATCGATTTTACCAGTTAGTAAGTCATCAGCGACTTGACCAACCTTGTCTTCTGCTTCCCAGAATTCAAAGACAGGCTGACGGTCACCGATCAATAGATACGCCAGTGCTGCTAATAACGGTACCCAAACAAAAACCATCATTCTGTTCTTGAAACTAGGAGGCACCATTGTAGCTACTTGACGTTGGACATCTAGCAGCTGACGTTCAAGCTCAAGTTTCTGATTTTGATAATGAGCCTCATCAATCGTGCCAGTGTCTTTGTCTGTTTTTAGCTCCGCGAGGCGTTCACGAAACACCGCCACGTTGATATCCAATAACTGATTATCGACGGGACTGGCTTTGAGCCGCGCTGCACGCATCCACGGTGCAATGACGATGACAGCAAGTATCAAGGCAATAAGTAAGCTTAGGGCAATAAATAAGCCAAAAGTAGAGAATATGGTCATTTTTTGTCCTCTGTGCTGGTGATGTCATGGTCAGCAGTGTCAGTACGCGCTAGCAGTCGATCAAGCTCAGCTCTTTCCGCTGGCGTGAGCGCTTCCACAGTGTTGGCGTCTACCGTCGTACCGCTTTTGCCACTCGCCACTACTTGGCGACGTTTGGTCTGCCAGAACCAACCAACAATCAATGCAATTAATAATAGTGGTGGAAAAAACCATAGAATCCACGTCGATGGGCGTACAGGCGGCTTGTAACTGATAAAGTCACCATAGCGCTCTTGCATATAGTTACGAATTTCTGTATCGCTGCGGCCGTCTTTTACTAAATCATATGTTCTTTGCTTCAGATCTTGCGCAATGGGCGCATCTGACGCAGCAAGGTTTTGGTTTTGACATTTGGGACAACGTAGCTCCTCAATGAGACCACGGTATTGAGCTTCTTGTCGTTCTGAATCAAAATCGTAGACATCAATAGCGGCATAGCTGGTGATGCTAAGCATACAGGCTAGCATAAAGCCTACCACTTTCCCGACCATGCCCGTCTTTACTAAAAGAGTTTTTATATGGGTGTTTTTCATTGACAAGCCTCCGCAAGCTGACTTGAATCTAAACTGACATTATTCTTATTGGCATCATTGAGCACCATCATGCAAGGGGCAATACGACCTTGCCAGTTGGCCTCATTTATCTCACCAATAATATGTTGACGAATAACACCGTCGCCATCGACTAAAAAGGTCTCAGGCGCGCCAGTCAAACCCAAGTCTAAGGCAAACTGGCCTGATAAATCTTGAACAGACATCGAGAATGGGTCGCCACCTTGATTTAGATAGGTAAACGCATTACCAATCTCGTCTTTGTAGTTTACCCCAACGATATTGACTCCACGACTTTCAAGCTCCATCAAAAAAGGATGCTCGATAATACAAGTTGGGCACCAAGAGCCCCAAACGTTCATCAAAAACGGCTCGTCAGGTAAATTCTCATTGGTCATGATACGCGAGGTATCTGATAACAATGGCAACTCAAAAGCCGGTACAGGCCGCTCAAGTGCCGTACTGGGTATAATATCCGTTGGCTTGCCCAAACGCATATACAGTATTACTATCAAACCAAAAAACACAATGAGCGGGATTAAAAACCATATTTTCATTTGCTTTTTGTTCATCGTTTGGCTACGACCTGTATTATCCCCTTTATCACTTTGGTTAGGGGTGTTATTAGATGTGCTCATACTACCCCTCCTTCACAGTCGTTACTGAATCTACCGCTGCTGGATCTAGCGCATGGTCAATCGTAATCTCACGCGGCTCTTTGGTCTTTTTGATACGGTAGCGTCTATCAAACATACTGAGCAATGCGCCCAAGGCCATAATAATCGACCCCAACCAAATCCAGCGAATTAAAGGCTTCACATAGATGCGTACTGCCCACTGATTACTATCTTCTGCGATAGGCTCACCAAGTGCGACGTACAAATCACGCATGAAGCTTGCGTCAATCGACGCCTCTGTCATTGGCATCATACTAATGATATAAGTCCGTTTTTCAGGATATAAAGTCGTGACCTCGCGGCCATCTTTCGTTATATCGACCTGTGCTTGCATGCCATCATAGTTACTACCTTTGACTTCATGAAAATCCGATACTGTAAAGTCATAACCTTGTACATGCACCGTGTCTCCAAGCCCCATCGCCACATCGCGCTCAATATCTAAGCTGGTGACAAAAGCAACACCTATACAGGCGATAATCACCCCTACGTGTGCCGTTTGCTGACCCCAATAGCTAAGACGCAGCTGACGCAGACCTTTAAAGAAATTAGGGGCGTTCTTGGTTTTGTCTCTAAAGTCAACGATCATCCATAGCAGTACCCAAAAGCTCACCGCTAAAGTCACGCCAATATTGAACATAGCAGATGGACTGGTAAAGTAGGCGATAATAGCAGCCAATACGATACTACTAGCGGCAATGGCGATACCCACCCCTAGTAACGGACGCCTATCTTGTTTCCAGCGAATATTAGAGCCCATACCCATAGCGATTAACAACAGCCATGTCAAAGGCACAAACAGCGCATTGAAGTATGGAGGCCCTACAGATACCTGACCGAGACTAAAGGCATCAGCGATAATAGGATAAAGTGTACCGAGCAATACCACGAGCGTTGCAATCAAGATAATAGCGTTATTAATGACTAAGAAAGACTCGCGCGAAACCAGCTGATACTGACTCTCAACCGTCAAACGCCAACCACGGACAGCGAACATCAGCAGACCGCCACCAACGATGATACCAAGAATGATTAGGATAATCAGACCACGGGTTGGATCGGCTGCAAACGAATGCACAGAGGTGATTACCCCAGAGCGTACTAAGAAAGTACCGAGCAGACTGAGTGCAAAAGCAAAAATTGCCAGCATAATGGTCCAAGCTTTAAACACACCACGCTTTTCGGTGACTGCTAAAGAATGTATCAATGCGGTCCCAGCAAGCCATGGCATCAATGACGCGTTCTCTACTGGATCCCAAAACCACCAACCACCCCAGCCAAGCTCATAATATGCCCACCACGAACCAAGAGAGATACCGATGGTCAAAAAGCCCCAAGCCGCCAATGCCCAAGGACGTGACCAGCGCGTCCAGACCGCGTCCAAACGTCCTGCCCACAATGCCGCCATACAAAAAGCAAACGGCACCACCATACCCACATAGCCCATATACAGCATCGGTGGATGGAAAATCAATCCAGGATCCTGCAGTAAAGGGTTTAAGTCAGCGCCATCAACGATCAGATTTGGTAATGTGCGCTCAAACGGTGATGAAGTAAAGATCATCATCGCCATCATCATCAGCTGCACGCCAGCTAAGATCACCAGTACCCGCGCGCGCATCGACAGCGGCAGACCTCGACTGAAATATGATACCAGCGCACACCATGTCGCCATGATCGTCATCCACAACAATAGCGAGCCTTCATGACCGCCCCATGTCGCTGATAACTTATAATACCAAGGCAACAAGCTGTTAGAGTGCTGCGCAACATAAACAAGGCTAAAGTCGTTATAGTAAAAGCCTGCCATCAGTGCGCCAAATGATAATATCATTGCCACAAACTGCGCCCAAGCCAAGCTTGGCGCTAAACGCTGCAATGAGACTTGGCCATGCATGACCCCAACGGTCGGTAATACCACCTGCAAAATCGCCAGCACAAAGGCGGCGAGCAAGGCAAAATAACCCAATTCTGTGATTAACATACGGTCTAACCTTGTTTACCTTAATACGGTCATAGTTTAAATACAGTCATAGCTTACGGTTACAGATTAGGTGTTTAAGTATCATCACTCGCCCCCTACTATCTGTCTATGTATGACTCATTATATTTTTAACAGGATATTTATCTAAGCATCATCTAACTAGGTTTTGTCTAACTAGGTTTCTTCTAGTTTCTAAACTCTGAGGTTTATAGGATTTACATTGGCGTACATTAACGTCAACTTGTCACGGTGTTGTATCTGCCCTGTATGCGCAGTGTAGTAGCAACTTATAAAAACCCATCATCTAATAGCGACAGCGAATGAAGATACGCGTCTTTTACTGAGCACCCTACTACATAGTTGGATAGAACACTAAAACCAAATGCAACCAACCCGCCAAAAAGCCAGTCAAACCACCCAGTACAATCAGCGTCAACTCATCTTCACGAAACGCAGGGCGCAATAAGTTTTGGAACTCATGCGGTGATAGCGCACGCAATCTATCACGGAACATCCCAAA
Source organism: Psychrobacter sp. H8-1 (assembly GCF_904846575.1). Taxonomy (NCBI): domain Bacteria; kingdom Pseudomonadati; phylum Pseudomonadota; class Gammaproteobacteria; order Moraxellales; family Moraxellaceae; genus Psychrobacter; species Psychrobacter sp. H8-1. The sequence continues at coordinate 682,088 of NZ_CAJHBG010000001.1, read as the reverse complement.
TATTTTACTTGCACGGCTCTCATTTAGCTCAGGATCACGTATTGGCACCATGGTGGCGGAGATTGACTTATCAATAATGGTATTTTTGAGTTGACCGAACTCTCGGCGACCAAGACTTAAACGCAAAGTCGTTCTCACCACCGGAGATTCTAAAATTTGATAAAGATGCGACTTCATCAGCTCGCGGGTTTGCGCAGCACGAGCACCATACATCATCTCATTCATGATGTTTTCTAAAGTCACCAAATCATTGACCACAATTTCAGCAAAAACATCAGATACTTCATCCTGGCGCTTCATAAAGCCGCCCTGCCAACGAAAGTGCGCCACATGTGGCAACTGCAGCTTAATAAACGGAAAGGCTTTACTTATTGATAAAAACTTAATGTAAGGTATCAATCGCGGCTCAACAGGATTGAACACCATCCAAATCGCGATCCAGTTAGTAAGCAGCCCCCAAACGGCAGCAAAAAACGGTACGGTCCAATGCTGTGGCACGACTAAGAATATGAACATCTGGATAATACCAAAAGCCAAACCAATCAGCGCACTGATGTGCCAGATAAAATCTATCTCTTTTTGGCCAACTTTCAAAAACATATTGACCATCAAACGCCGATCACCTTCCATCTTATTGACAATCATCTGACGCATATCGACCAATTCTTCTACTTGGTAGGTCAGATCCGTCACCATCGACTGCATGATTTCAGGTAACACTTCATGAGCTTGTGCATAAATACGGCGTTTTATTGCATAGGGCATATTGGCCCATAACACATCTGAACGCTCGAGCATGATCTCATCCATTAAGGACTCTAGATTCTCATCAACAGCGTCGGTGATAAACACTGCCATCTGCTCGGGTTCCATCGCTTGTACAAACTCATCAAGTGAGCCAAGCTTTGAGAGCGTTTGATCAACGATCACCCCTGATATCTTACCCGCTTTACGCGGCACAATACCTTGCCAGCCTATGCCAGGCAATCCAAAAAACGGAAAATTAGGTATGCGGATACCCCAAAACTTAATGGGATAAAACAACATTTTTAGTGCCATCCACACATGTGCCCACGTAACAAATGCAGTCACTGGCGGAATGGTCAGCATAGCAAAAAATTCTGGGTGTTCAGCGAACGTCTGCCATATTGAAGTTGCGTCCATGAATCTGTATGCCCCTGACGTAATCGTTATTGTTGCTTAAGCTATCATCGTTGTTGCTACTAACCAGTTGTCATACTACCTAGCGCTTGGCAAACGTTTGTAGAACAACGTTTTACCCATAAAAGATGCTAGTAAACAAATCGCCTGATTTTAGCATACTTGCCATTTATTAGCACATAATGAGCCTATCCAAGTTGTGACTATAAGTGACAGATTTAGCATTTGCTTTTATCATTCTATGTTTTAAGATACTATTTGCCTGACTCCTGTATGGCACACACGCTGGCAAGGTCAATGTGAGCCGACAAAATCAGCGACAGTCACTCTATTCTGTTATAATTTATCGTTGCCTCAATCATTCTTTTTTTGCAAATATATACAGCCGCTATTATCTACTGTGCTCATTGGTACCGCTTTACATGAATAAAACCCTCTCCTCAGATACCGACCAAAGCACTCGTGTTTTTATGCAGCGTATCCTTATTTTCGGTCTACTGATCTTTTTAGGTCTGGGTGGGTTACTGCTGCGTTATGGCTATTTGCAAGTGTACGAGCACGATAAATATAAGACGCAAGCTGACAACAACCGCATTAAATTGATATCAGCGCCGCCAAGCCGTGGTTATATCTACGATCGCAACGGTATCTTACTCGCTGATAACCAACCTGTTTTTACCGCTATGCTCAGTCCGGATGCCGTAGAAGATCCCGAGCGCACGTTAAACCTACTTGCTCCTATTTTTGAGTTGACAGAAAAAGACATCACCGATATTTTGGCGCGCTTGAATAAAAGCAACAATGACCCTGTCACCATCAAGATCGATTTAACCGATGCACAACTGGCACAGTTCAGTGAGCGTAAACCGTTTTTTCGCGGCGTCACGATTCAAAGCAAACTGACTCGCGCCTACCCTTACGATGAGCTATTTGCCCACGTCATTGGCTATGTTGGCCGTATTAACGATAAAGAAACCAAGCAAATTGATAAAGATCGTTATGCTGGGACTGACCTTATCGGTAAAATTGGTATCGAACAAAACTATGAAGATATTTTACTTGGACAGCCAGGTTATCAGTCAGTAGAAACAGACGCTCATGGCAATATTTTACGGCAATTAGAAACCAAACCACCGATTGCGGGTAACGACATTACCTTAAGCTTGGACTACGGTTTGCAGACCGTTGCCCAGCAGCAGCTAGATGGCCGTCGCGGCGCTATTGTGGCGATAGACCCGAAGACTGGCGATGTGCTAGCGTTTGTCAGCAATCCAAGTTACGATCCCAACCCCTTTATCTCTGGTATCTCCTTCAAAGATTATGGCGCGCTACGAGATGACATTGACCAACCTCTCTATAATCGTGCGCTGCAAGGTATGTATCCGCCTGCTTCTACCATCAAGCCCTTTGAAGGCTTAGGCGCGCTACATTATGGCTTGCGCGATTGGAACACCTCTATTTATGATCCAGGTTATTTTAGCTTACCAGGAGACAACCATCGGTTTCGTGACTGGAAAAGAGGCGGTCACGGCTCAGTAAATCTTGAAAAATCTATCGTTATGTCTGTCGATACTTACTATTATAAACTGGCTTACGAGATGGGCATCCAACGCCTGCATGATTGGATGGTGCGCTTTGGTTTTGGTGAAAAGACAGGTATTGATTTGCCGAATGAAAAATCCGGTCTCATGCCCTCGCCAAAATGGAAAAAAGAGACGTATGATAAAAACTGGCTACCAGGTGAGACCATTTCAGTCAGTATTGGTCAGGGTTACTTTTTGGCCACACCGTTACAGATTGCTAATGCGACCGCGATGACCGCTAGCAAAGGACAGCATATTACGCCGCACCTACTAAAAAGCAGTGATGGCGCAGCAGAAATCGATATCATTACCAAGCCTGACGGCAAAATCGACTTCGATGGCAAACCTTCTGACTGGACTCGTATGCATGATGCCATGGAAGAAACCGTCAAACGCGGCACCGCTCGTGGTATTTATACCCCGCGCTATCGCATCGCTGGCAAAACAGGTACAGCACAGGTCAAGTCTATCGCTCAAGGTAAGAGCTATGATAAGTCAGCGATAGATAAGCGCCATTGGGACCATGCTTGGTTCAACGGTTTTGCACCGGTAGAGGATCCACAGATTGCGCTTGCGGTACTGGTTGAGAATGGTGGTGGCGGTAGTGCCGTCGCTGCGCCCATCGGACGGGCACTATTTGATTATTGGGTGTTACAACGTCCAACGGATCCTATATTGCCACCGACCGCTGATGAGCTAAAAGCCATCAAACGCCAAAAAGCGTTCGAAAAAGCAGAAAGAGACGCGATACGCGATCAAGAGCAAGCACTAAAAGAACAGGCAGAAGCCGAAGCAGCGACTAATACTACTGAATAAAGATACCGAATCATCTGGTCATGACTGGTCAAAAAATCAAACTATGAAAAAAACTTCTAAGCAGCGTAAAGCTAATTCACTTACAACTAAGCCACGTAGAGCCAAGCCAAAAACGACCGCTAACTCTAAACCGACTGCTGCAGGCAGTGTGCGTATTATTGGTGGTCAGTTTAAACGCCGCAGCGTGACTTTCATTGACGCAGACGGCTTACGACCAACACCAGATCGCCTGCGTGAGACCTTATTTAATTGGCTAATTGCGGATATCTATAGCGCGCGCGTGCTTGATAGCTGCGCAGGAAGCGGGGTGCTCGGCTTCGAAGCGTTATCACGCGGAGCCGCTCACTGTACCTTTATTGAAGCCAGTCACCCTCAAAGCCAAATGATCCAACAAAGCGCACAGCAGTTAAGCCTTGCTACTGATAACTATCAAATTTTTCATGGTATGGCCGAAAAAGTCTTAACTCAAGCTGGGCACTTTCAACATCCCTTTGATATTGTGTTTATCGACCCACCCTATGCTGCTGAAGATCTGTGGAAACCCATTTTAACGACTTTGATACTACAAGACTTAATTTCTGCCAACACTCTTATTTATTTAGAAGCAGATAAAGATTTGGACGATCAATTAGCCGAACTGGCCACCTCACTGCAAATAAAATTGACGACACAAGGAGCAAGTGGCTTTGAGTGTGTTAAACAAACCAAAGTTGGACAAGTTGTCGCTGGACTTTATCGGCTCGCACCGTCATAATTAGCCCACTCGCCTTAAGAAATGCCAAAAACTGCTAAAAACCTATCTAGATATTGATATTTAATGCTTAGCAGGCAAAAATAAACCACAATGCAGCTTGCAAGCGTAAGCTCTACTGCTTATAATGTGCAGTCTGTTTTTTGAGAGCCCCGTTCCCAGACAAACTCTCAACGAATTTTAATTTTAAGGTTTTATCATGAAAACACTTAGTGCAAAACCAGCTGAAGTGACCCATGACTGGTATGTCGTAGATGCTGACGGCAAAACCCTTGGTCGCTTAGCCACTCAAATTGCTACTCGCTTACGTGGCAAGCATAAGACTTGTTACACTCCTCACGTTGATACTGGTGACTTCATTGTTGTCATCAACGCTGAGAAAATCGCGGTAACAGGCAAAAAAGCACAAGATAAAAAGTACTATCGTCACAGTGGCTACCCAGGCGGTATTAAAGAAACCAACTTCACTAAGCTGCTTGCACATAAGCCTGAAGATGTTCTACACAAAGCAGTTAAGGGTATGCTTCCAAAAGGTCCTCTTGGCTACGCGATGATCAAGAAGCTGAAACTATATGCGGGTACAGAGCACCCACATACTGCTCAGCAACCTAAAGAACTAGACATCTAAGGAGTCACTTATGGAACGCAATTACGGAACAGGTCGCCGCAAGACTTCTACTGCACGTGTCTTTTTAGCGAAAGGTACTGGTAGCATCGTTGTTAACGGCAAGCCACTTGATGAATATTTCAGCCGCGAAACGTCACGTATGGTTGTTCGTCAGCCTCTAGAACTACTAGAATCTGCTAACGAATACGACTTATACATCACAGTTGCAGGCGGTGGTATTAGTGGTCAAGCTGGCGCAATCCGCCACGGTATCACTCGCGCGCTTATCGAAGCTGACGAAACCTTAAAGCCTGCCCTAAAAGCAGCTGGTTTTGTTACTCGTGACTCGCGTAAAGTCGAACGTAAGAAACTGGGTCTACGTAAAGCACGTAAGCGTCCTCAGTTCTCAAAACGTTAATCAAAGCTATTACTTATCTCTATGCTATTACTGTATTTATCGTAAATACGCAGTAGCAACTTTAGATAAATTAATAGATTTGCGAAACCTTACAAGTTGTTTACAGCTTGTAAGGTTTTTTTTGTGCCTGAGTTTTTATGGAATTAATCATTGATATGCATTCGCCTTATGGGCTTGTTAATTGATATAGATGCAAAACCTCCCTTGTAAAACCCTTCTCTCTACTTCATCATGACAGCAATCTTTATAATTAGCCTTGATGCCATGAAAGCGCCTGAACGATTTGACCCCAGCAAACCTGATGCTCAGGATGATGGACCACCGCCAAACATTGAACACCATGACAACCCTTATAAACTTACAAAACCACCTTCATCACTAGCACCTACTAAAGACACACCTACCATTAAGCAGGCCCAAAAGCGCGATACATCGATAGATAAAAAATCATTCCAATGGGCTTTCTTGCTGCCCAAATATTGGGGAATATGGTTGATAATGGCAGTAGTTTTACCCCTTATTTACCTACCGCTACGTTGGCAGTTTTGGTTAGGGCGCAAGTTAGGTATTACTCTATATAAGACGGCCAACTCGCGGCGGCGTGATACCTTAATTAACCTTAGGCTTGCCTTTCCTGAGAAGTCAGAAGCAGAGCGTGAGGCGATGGCTAAGCAAGTCTTTGTCAATCAAAGTATCGGCGCTTTTGAGACCTTATGTGCCTGGTTTCGACCCAACATATTTACACGCACCGTTACGATTTCAGGTCTGCAACATGTGGTGAATGCACAAAATGAAGGGCGAGCAGTGATACTATTGGGAGCACATTACACCATGCTTGATCTAGGTGGTTTGCTGTGCTCACAGTTTTTTACGTTGGATTGTATGTACCGCCCGCAGAATAATGCATTCCTTGACTGGTTTATCTATAATGCTCGCTCATCTATGTGTAGCAAGCTCATCTCAAGTCGTAACATGAACAGCTTAGTCGACTCAGTGAGAGAAGGACGTATCGTCTGGTACTCGCCCGACCAAGATTATGGCCTTAAGTATGGAGTGATGGCACCCTTTTTCGGTGTTCCCGCAGCGACAATTACTGCCACGCGGCGACTGGCGACCGTTGGTAGTAAGGAGCATATGCCAGCGGTGATGGGACTACATACTTATCGGCAGAGCCCTGATAGTTTGTCACGCGGCAAACGTCCCCATTACCATATAACCATCACGCCAGCACTAGATAACTACCCTAGTGATAATGAAGTGGTAGATGCAACGCGAGTTAATGAGATGTTAGAGGATCTCATTCGTATTGACCCCACCCAATGGATGTGGTTTCATCGACGCTTTAAAAACGGCCCCGTTGGTCTTACTGATATCTATAAGTAGCCTTTTCAATCTAAAACAATAGCTGCTTATAATTTTGCTATACTTTGCTGTAAAAGCTACTCAATGCCAAGCCCATTCAACTCTAATTTTAACTACCTAACTTTGTTGGTGTAGACTGATACCAATACGCCCTAACAGTAGTAACTTTTCATTCTCAAATAAAGATCATGATAAGATGAAAACTCGCCCAAAAAATAAGACGTATTGCGATGAAAGGATCTTATGAAAGCGCCAGAACAATTTGACCCTAGTAAGCCCGACTCTCAAACTAATGTTGCACCCGTGCAGCAAAGCAGTTCGAGCAAATCACCTGCGCTTGCAAAAGGCACACCAACGATTACCCAAACTCATAAACAAACGGCACAAGCAGATAAAAAACCCTTTCAGTGGCAGTTTTTACTTCCTAAATACTGGGGTATCTGGCTTCTGATGGCGTTTATTATGCCGATGATATATCTACCATTACGATGGCAGTTTTGGCTAGGTCGTAAGCTGGGTATTTTGATTTATAAGGTAGCTGGCTCGCGGCGACGTGATACTTTGATCAATCTAAGACTGGCCCTTCCTGACAAGCCCGAAGCTGAGCGTGAGCTAATGGCAAAACAAGTTTTTGTCAATCAAGGCATTGGTATGTTTGAAACTTTGTGCGCTTGGTTTCGCCCCAATGTTTTTACCCGTACAGTATCTATATCAGGTCTACAACATCTGGTTAATGCACAAAACGAAGGGCGTGCCGTTATTTTATTGGGCGCTCACTATACGATGCTGGATCTAGGTGGTAGACTCTGTACGCAGTTTTTTGCCACTGATTGTATGTATCGGCCACAGAACAATGAGCTTTTAGAATGGTTCATCTATAATGGTCGCACCAACATCTTTGGCAAACAAATCTCCAGTCGTGATATGCGCAGTCTGGTGAACTCTATCAATGATGGACACGTTATTTGGTACTCTCCTGACCAAGACTATGGTTTAAAACAAGGAGTTATGGCACCCTTCTTTGGCGTTCCTGCCGCAACGATTACCATGTCTAGACGACTGGCAAAGCTTGGTAGTAAGGAACACCCGCCAGCGGTCATGGCGCTGCATACTTACAGGCAGACACCAGATAACCTTCCGCGTGGCAAACGTCCGCATTATCACCTGACCATTACTCCCAAACTGGATAACTATCCTAGTGATGACGAGGTCGCTGATGCTACCCGGGTGAATGAAATCCTAGAAGGATTAATTCGTATTGATCCGACTCAATGGATGTGGTTTCATCGTCGTTTTAAAAATGGGCCTGAGGGTCGTACTGATATTTATAAGTAGGTTTTATTCCCAAGAAAAACAGCAAGGGAATTTGCTATACTTTACCGCTAATATTTTGCGCTATTGCCAACCCATAAATAACAATGCATTTATAATCACTTGATAAACAAAATAACGGATTTTTCATGAGTAATAATCAAAATTCTGACAGTCAAACCTCTGGTGACTCCGCAGCCACCAAACGCATTCTCACTGGCATAAAACCCACAGGTATTCCCCATTTGGGTAATTATGTTGGGGCAATTCGTCCAGCCATTCAATCGATTCAAAATAGTGACGATGAAGCATTTTTCTTTTTGGCAGATTATCATGGCATTATCGGCTGTTACGATCCTGCTATCATTCATGAGTCCACTAAGGCGATTGCTGCCACGTGGATTGCTTGTGGTCTCGATCCTGAACGCGTGACCTTCTATCGTCAGTCAGATGTGCCTGAGATTCCAGAGTTGGCTTGGATTTTAAATTGTTCATGTGCCAAGGGATTGATGAACCGTGCACACGCCTATAAAGCAGCTGTCGACGTCAACATGGAAAAAAGCGATGTCGACCCTGATCAGGGCGTCACTATGGGTCTATTCGGCTATCCAGTGCTCATGGCCGCTGATATTTTAATGTTTAACGCGACCCATGTACCCGTTGGTCGCGATCAAGTGCAGCATATTGAGATGGCGCGTGATATTGCGGGTACGTTTAATCACAGATACAAGCCACTATTTACGCTACCTGACGCTGTTGTCGATGAGGATATACCGCTACTGACAGGGCTTGATGGCCGAAAGATGAGTAAAAGCTACAACAACACCATCCCATTGTTTGGGGACGCCAACCCACAAGTAAACTCCGAAAAACAGATGCACAAAGCCATCATGAGGATTGTCACTAACTCTCAACTGCCAGATGAGCCAAAAGACCCTGATGACTCAGCTATCTTTGAGATTTATAAAGCCTTTGCAACACCTGATGAGATTGCCGATATGCGCACACAATATGCGGCAGGTATTGGCTGGGGCGATGCCAAACAAACTTTATTTGATAAAATTAATGCTGAGATTGCCCCATTCCGTGCACGTTACGAAGAGCTAATGGCAAATCCAAAAGAGCTAGAAGAAATCTTACAAATGGGCGCAGACAAAGCCCGTCGTCATAGCCGTAAACAGCTAGACAAGACCCGCCGCGCGATTGGTATTCGTCCGCTTGCTAAGCTTAAGTAGTCGATAAACAGTGCTCATGAATGCGAGCTATCCAGCTCAACATGCAACTGACCATAGTACGAATGATACGCTTAGCATTCGTATTTATCAGACACCAGTGCAGCACTTGCCAGAAGATCTTTATGTGCCACCTGGGGCCTTTGCTATTTGGTTAGAGCAATTTGCGGGGCCACTGGACTTTCTTTTGTATCTGGTCAAAAAAAACAACGTCGATTTGACGCAAATGCCGATACTGCCCATTACTGAGCAGTATTTGGCTTATATCAGCGAGTTGGACACTGATCATTTTGAGCTAGCTGGTGACTATCTATTGATGGCATCGACGTTGATAGCCATCAAAACTGAGCTGCTACTGCCTGCGCCTGAAATGCCGAGCGATGAGCGCGACCCAAAAGCTGAGCTGACCCGTCGCCTTGAAGAGTATGCGCAAATCAAGATTGCCAGTCAGCGCTTGGATAATTTAGTGCGTCTTGAGCGTGATGTGTTCTTAGCGATGGTCAGTATGCCCAATCAAGACATTATGAATGCCGAGCTACCAAACTATTCACCAAATTTATTGGTTGATAGTTTATTCAAGATGCAACTGCAGCCCGACTACCAGATGCATAGCGTCAAGGTTGATGCGGTACCGCTCGCTGATCGTATTGCTAGTATCAGCAGACAACTGAGTACACATGGATCAGGCTCGTTTTATGAGCTGCTTGATAAAAAGCAAGGTAAGATTGGCGTGGTGGTAAGTTTTGTGGCGGTGCTTGAATTGATGAAGCGGCAGCTGGTTGGTGTCGTCAACACAGAGTTAACAGACAGTACTCCTACTAATGATACTTCTGCTCATAATGAGTCTGCGGAAGACAATCAGATTGACCAGCTAACCTTACAGTGGCTAGCTTAATGACTTTCAACAGAGAATATTTCTAATGACAGACTCTCAAAGTCTATATCTTGAAGAGATGAGCAGACATATAGAAGTGCTGTTGCACGCATCAGAAGCCTCGCTCACTACAAACGCTATTAAAAAGCATTTGTCTTTATCTACCAAAGAGCTAGAACAGGCTTTAGAGATATTACGACAACGCTTGGACAATGGAGTGCTTAGCTTACATGAGACCGCCGGTGGATATCGCCTGCAAATTGCAGATAGTTATAGCACGCTAATACAACGGGTCTTCCCGCAGCGGCAAGAACGTCTCAGCCAAGCGTTACTGGAGACTCTGAGCGTCATAGCCTACAAGCAACCAGTAACTCGTAGTGATATTGAATATGTGCGCGGTGTGAGCTTATCAAGCAATATACTGCGGCAATTGTTTGATAAAGGTTGGATCATCGAGGATGGTTACAAAGAGACGTTAGGTCGTCCAGCCCTCCTCCATACGACACCGCAGTTTTTGGATGCTTTTGGACTGACTCATTTGGATGAGCTGCCACCAATGCCTGATTTGGCAGCTATTTGAAATATAACACCTTACTCTTTAAATATTTTTTTAAGGATCGAATTCGGCTTGCACAAAGCAATCAGGTTAGAAAGGCTTATGCCAATAGAACAATATGAGACATCCTTCTCTTCTATATTAACCTAATTCTAAAACTCGACATAACATATCAAACGTTCATCCGTTAATATATTTTACCATTCCAACAACTACTCTATTGTAGATAGATTTAGACAAGGCTTTTTTCGAGATAGATTCCGAATCTACTACTAATAGTCCATTTATAGCTCCATGTAACTTATTAAGTAGCTTATCCTCTACTATCTCAGCGTTTTTTAATAATAAAGTATGAGGCTTTACAAAATAAAAATCCAAGCCTTTAATACCCATAACATTTACGTTAGAAAACCCAAAATTAGATAGATTCTCTCTATCATGGTACACAATAGTATTAGGTTCTTGACTTTTCAATTCTAGGATAGAGAATCTCGTTTCACTTTTGATTTCAAAGCCATTAGATAAATACCAGTCAAAAGCTTTCTTATTAGTTGAATCCACATCTAAAGATACATTCAAACCATTTAGTTCAGCTTCTTGGATAGCCCAATATAATAACTTTTTACCCAAACCAACTCCTTGATGAGAAGACGCGACTACCATATGATTTATATGTAAACACCCGTCAGATTTCTTATACTGTATGACAGCAATCAACTCATCATCATTAACAATACCAAAAAAATCTTCTAGCTTGTTCTCACAGATAAATCTTAAATAATTGCTTATCTTAGGGCTTTGATATGCAGTACCTAATAGATATAGGTATTCTAACTCTTTTTCATATAACTCACTGATATTATTAGCATAATCAGAAGATAGCTTTATGACTTTCATCATCGTTTCCTAGTTGCCTACACTAAACTTTACAATATAACTTGAAAAGTTTTCGTAAAAATAATTTACTTCTTTAATTAACTTACTCTAATTAAAATTAGGCAATCTATCTTCATACACTCTACTAAACTTGACCTAGACAAAGCTAATACTACCTAACTTGCGCTAGTATCACATATCTTAGAAAAAGTCATGTTTATGGCATGTAACGTTTCTTCAATCTCTTTTTGGGTAAGTGTTGGATGTACCAAGAACATCAGACTGGTATCTCCAAGTTGTCTAGCAACTGACAATCTAATCTCAGGACGTAGCCCCGTCCCGTCAAAAGCCTTTTCCAAATAAACCTCAGAAGCAGAACCAGAAAAGCATGGCACTCCTAACTGATTGATTTCTTCAATAATACGATCGCGTGACCAACCGTTTGGTAAGCCATCGGAATTAACATATATGTACAATTTATAATATGCATGTTTGCAGTCTGCAAATTGTTGCGATGTTTCTAGTTTTGGAACATATAAATAACCTTTATCTACCCACTGACTACAAACCTGTAAGATTGCATGCGCATTGGCTGTACGTTTGGCGGTCCATTCAGGCATTCTCTCAAGTTGAATACGTCCGATGACCCCTTGCATCTCAGTCATGCGCCAATTAGTGCCAAAGCTCTCATGTAACCAACGATAACCAGATGGATGCTCTTTTTCATACACAGCAGCATAGCTCTTACCATGATCTTTATATGCCCACATCTTGCGCCATAGTTGCTCATCATTAGTAGTGACCATGCCGCCCTCACCACCAGTAGTCATTATCTTATCTTGGCAAAAGCTCCATGCACCAATATGACCAATACTACCAACGCTACGACCTTTATAAAGCGCCCCATGAGCTTGTGCACAGTCTTCGATGACATACAAATCATGTTTGTCTGCCAATGTCATGATGCCATCCATGTCACATGGCCAGCCTGCCAAATGCACACAAATGACCGCTTTAGTTTTGTCCGTTATAACAGCCGCTATACTCTCTGCCGTAATATTTCCTGTTGCTTCATCAACATCTGCAAAGACAGGAGTTGCCCCCACATTGACTACACAAGAGATACTCGCAATGAAGGTACGTGGAGTCACGACGACTTCATCGCCTGCACCTATACCGAGCGCGATTAAAGCCACATCTAGCGCTAGAGTACCATTACCTAATGTAATGGCATACTTACTATCTGCCCAATCAGCGAATTCTTTTTCAAATTGACGGCACTCAGTACCTGTCCAGTAATTGACTTTATTAGATAACAGTACTTGGCTAACAGCATCGGCTTCTTCTTGGGTGAAACTTGGCCATGGTGAAAAATTGGTATTTAGCATATATCCCTCAATATTAATTACTGATAAATTATCGCTTACGACATTGTTTTCTATCAGCGCTAGTAGACTATAACGCTAGTTATTTAATTAACGCACGAGCCGGATTTCCTACAACTACCGCACCAGCAGGAACATCCTTAGTCACGACAGCACCCATACCTATAATAGCACCTTCACCAATAACTAAAGGTTTGTCAGGGGTACCTTGTCTAATGATAGCACCTGTACCGATATAGACATGATTATGAATATGAACATTGCCATTACAGCTAACCCTTGGGGCAAAAGTAACGTAGTCACCAATCAAGCAATCATGTGCAATATAACTGTACGTATTGGCATGAAAAAACTTACCAATTTTAATATTAACTTTAATGCAGACACTATTACACAAAATACTACCTTCACCTAAAATGAACGTTTCATCATCTAATATAAGAGTGGTGGGCGCCTGGACTTCGATTGAAGGTATGCTATCATTTTTGAGCTTATTTGCTAACAATTCACGTATTTTGCTATCAGCAATAGCGATAGTTACCGATTTTTTTTCAGAAGAGTGGTTTAAGAATTCATCATACTTTAGTACCTGATGACCATTTAGCTCATCAATCGTTCCAGCATCATCGATAAATACAAAAGAGGATTTATCCAAAAATGGATATTGTAATTTAACCAACGGCATAATTTGTTTACCAAATCCGCTTGCGCCGTATATACCAATAATTTGCTGCATATTAGTTTCTCTTATTGATTGTTGCCAGTAAACTTACTCATAGTCACGTCGCTACTAGCGTTAATACCATCTTTGATTAGTACTTGTTTGACAGTTTTAACTAAGATTTTAAAGTCTAACCATAGGGATTGGTTGTCAACATACCAAGTATCAAGCTTAAACTTTTCTTCCCAACTTATAGCATTACGACCATTTACCTGAGCCCAGCCTGTAACACCAGGGCGTACATCATGCCTACGAGTTTGCTCATCATTATATAGAGGCAAATATTCCATCAATAGAGGTCTTGGTCCGACTAAACTCATATCACCTTTAATCACGTTCCAAAGCTCAGGTAACTCGTCTAAGCTAGTGGCTCTAAGCGTTTTACCAAACGGAGTAAGACGCTCACTACTAGATAAAAGATTGCCTTCTGAATCTTTAGAATCAGTCATAGTACGAAACTTAATCATTTCAAAAGGTTCACCATGTAGACCAGGCCGAGTCTGCCTGAACAATACAGGCGATCCAAGGTTCTTTTTCACCTTGTAAGCAACAGTGGCGTATACTGGAGACAGTACTACTAAAGCTATACTACTAGCGGTAACATCAAAAAGTCGTTTCATCATCTCATAAGCCTAAAATATCTAAAAGTCGTTTGTTTACTGTATTGGCATCAAATTTTTCTTGAGCCATTTTATAGCTTTCTAAACCCATTTTTTCTATCTGCTCAGGGTGTTCAATGAAGTAAATCATCTTTTCAGCTAAAGCCTGAGGCTGCCATTTTTCAACTAAAAAACCGTTTACTCCGTCTATGACTGTTTCACGACAGCCTGGAACATCTGTAGTGATAATGGGTCGCCCAATAGCCATTGCTTCTTGGGTACTACGCGGTACACCTTCACGATAGGAGGGCAAAATAAATACATGACTACTAGCAATCCACTCTTGTATATTATCGACATAACCAGGATAGTTAATCACTCCTGTTGAGACCAACTCTTCCAACTCAGACTGCTGTAGTGCTCCTGGATTGGCTGAATCTATTTGACCTAAAACAGTAAACTCACTCTCAGGATACTTCTGTTTTACAATTTTGGCGGCTGATACAAAATCGTGAACACCTTTCTCTTTTAATAAGCGACCTATAAACAAGAAATTGACAGGTAATTCGACTGTAGATACAGGGCTATATATGTATTTTTTTAAATCTAGACCAATACCTCCCAAAACTTGTATTTCTTTCACTTTTATGGAGTACTTTTTTAACAAGTCTTTAGGATCATCTGGATTCAGGAATATTAATTTATCTAACTGAGGCAGTGCTAGTTTGTAAAGAATCACTCGTATATTTTTTATGACCTTTGTTCTTTTACTCAATCCTTCAGGTTGTTCAGTAAAGGTATAACCTAGTCCTTCTAGCATACCTACAACTTGAGGAACTTTTGCAAGCTTTGCAGCCAAAGTTCCAAATATGACTGGTTTTGAAAAATAAGAAAACACCATAATAGGCGCTATTTCTTTAATTTTTTTAGACAATAAGTAGGTTGCCTTTATATCTTTCAAAGGGTTTAACCCACCCCGATTTAAGCTGTAAGTTACTGGCAAGACCCCTAAACCTTCTAGCTTCTTAAGTTGATTCTCATCATACTCGGATGTAAAAGCATAGACTTTATAGTGCTTATTTAAAAGCTGTTTAATTAAATCAGCACGAAAACCATAGAAGCTTGAAGCAACTGTACCTATTATTATGATTTTATTATTGTTTTTCATATAATTCTAACCATGTATTTATAGAAGCTTCTAGAGAAAACAGCTCTTCAACTCTTGCTTTTGCTTGCTCGTTATTACGAATTATTTCACTTATCTCTAAACCAATTGCTTCTTTGAGACTATCTGCTAAAGCCTTACTATTTTGTATAGGAACCAATTTTCCTGTATCTCCCATAACTTCTGAAACACCACCGCAGTCTGTCGCTACTACGTAGCACTCACAAGCCATAGCTTCAGCAACAACTAAGCCAAACCCTTCATATTTTGAAGCTAAAACAAAAATATTGGCTTCACTTAAAAGCTCTGGAATATCTGAGCGTCGTCCTAATAACACGACACTATCACTTAAATCCAACTTTCGAATTAGCTCTTCAATTTCTGATCTGAGTTCACCATCACCGACAATAGTTAATCTTACACTTTTCTTTATATCATCCTTCAATAAAGCAAAAGCATGAATTAAATTAGGATAGTCTTTGGCATCAGAAAATCGACCTATCGTAATAATATTTAAGACATTTTCATTTAAATGGTTATTATAAATAGTTCTTTTGAATTTACTAAGATCAATACCATTATAAACAGTCCTCAAGTCACTTTTTGTAAAGGCACCTTTAGAAATAAGCGAGTCAGTAGCCCGTTGGCTGACATTAGTATTTATATCAGAGAGAGAGTTGGTTACTCTATATGCAATCATTCTTGCTTTGCCGCCCTCATTAGAGCTATGTGCTGTACAAATCAATTTTGGAACTTTAATACCAATCCGATTTAAACGAGCAAAAATATTTGCATGCACCATATGAGCATGTACAACATCAGGTTTATAGCGATTAATAAGGTGTCTATACTTCTTTGAAGCAGATAAAAAGCCACTTACTGAATCTAAATTTAGTGCAATTATCTCAATATCTTGTGATACTGGCTTGACTAATACGTTTCCGGTCAAGTAAGCAATTTTGACAGAATGGCCTAAAGCGTACATTTGATCAGCAAGATCAACGACAACTTTCTCTGCACCGCCTAACCCTAGCCCTGTAATTAAGTAAAGTATTTTCATAAGCTAATTAAACTCTTCCAATAGTTCCTAAACTCTTCTGGAGATACAGAAATAGCAAAAAGATCTGTATAACTACCATTTATGAACAAAAATAGAAATACCATAATTAAGAAGAAAATCATAACAAAAACAATCGCTCTACTTCTACTTACTAATAGAAAGATTACGAAAGGGATGACTGTGTTAAATAATCGTCCTGCAATAGGTGATATAAAGTATGATGTCAAGAACATAACCAAGCCCATCATGGCAAACTCATACATCTTTCTATTTTCTCTATTACCAAAAAAATATAAATAGATAAAAACGATTAAGAATACTAAAAATGCGCCACCACCTACTCCAAGATCCTCAATCTTTTCATAACCCTCTCCCTGTCTCAGGCCAAAAAACTTAGCTGCTAAAACTGCTATAGAAGCAAAGGCTAACATTACGAAAAAGTGTACAACTAACTTCTTATTAAAACTAAAACTCTTCAGAACAAAAAAATTCAAAAAATAAAAGACGGTAAAAATGAAGAAAACAGAGTGAAAAAGAGAGCATAAGAAAAGCACAGCTAGTATCTTCTTATCGTCCTTCAATATAAAGAAAGATAAGATAAATACAGATGTTGCAAAACCTTGTCTAATCGCAACCAACTCACCTTGTAAAACATAAGGCATTATCAAACACAAAAACAAACCAGGAATAAAAATTAAAAAGTTTCTAGAATTACGACCTAGAAAAATAAAGAAAACACTTGTAATAAACCCAACAAAAATATGTGGAATAAACTCAGGATCAAATACTTTTTCTAAGTAATAGTTAAAATACAAAAATATTGGCTCATTAAAAAACAATGCTAAAATCGACTGTTCTTTATAAGCATCAATGATCTGATCAGAGAAACTCGCATATATTACATAATAGTATCTATCACGAAACCATTCATTAGGCATATTAGATAAAAAAGCCACATACGCAAGGCCTATTACGGATAAGACTATCCAATAAATGGTTCTGTCAAGTGTTAACTTTATGCTTTTCATATAATAACTGACCATTTTTTTGATATATGATGTGCCGAAAACTTTGATGATGACTTGCTTGCGTTTCTACTTATTTCAATATAGCTTTCATTATCTATATCTATACATTCTAAAATTTGTTTGGCTAAAGCATCAATATCGCCATTTTTAACTAACCAACCATTAATTCCATTTTCAATAAGATCAGTCGGCCCACAATCACAGTCAAACGATACGACCGGCAAACCAAAAGACTGCGCCTCCAAAATAACCATTCCGAAGCCTTCAAACCGAGAGCTTAAACAAAAAAATGCACTTGTTTTGTAATGATGCTCCACATCCCTAGTTACTGGTATAAAATCAATGCGATCTGAAATGCCCAAGTAATTGGCTTGATCTTTTAACGCCTTCTCATCCTCGCCACCACCAACTATTCTTAGCTTCCAATCCTGACTTTCTTGACAAACATGTGACCAAGCCTCAATCAGAATGTCAAAACCTTTTTGATAAGTTAAACGGCCTAGCGCAAGTATGGTTTTGGATTTAGTATTAGGTAGGTGCTCTACGTTTTCATACGGTGTAGGATTTGCGATTGAAACAATTTTAGCATTTATACCTTCTAAACCGCGTTCCCATAGCTCTTTATCACGATCAGTAAGTGTGACAATATAGTCGCAATACTTTGCTGCCAACTTGCGCCCTAAATCTCTTAGCTTGACACCGAGATTCACATTAAAGTTAAAGTGTTCCCAACAAATATGATTTACTTTTAATCCGTAAACAGCAGGGACTGTAAATACACATGAAATACTATCAACTACAATAAGTGTATCAATTTGATTATGCTTTATAAATTGACGTATTTTCCAGACCACGCCAACAAAGTTCTTTTTAAAAGATATATGTTTGGGGTATAGATTATAATTATGAATACTGTCTTTCAGCTCAAAAAATGGTGTAGTTCCACCACTGAGACTTAATATAGAAACATCAACATTCTTCTCAGCCAGCTCATTAGCTATCAGACTGGTTACTCGCTCAGTTCCTCCAGAGTTATCAAGATTTCCAATCAGAAAGCATATTTTTTTCATTTTCCTTCCCCTAGTTTGTCACGTATTTTTCTTCTCAAATTAAACAAGGCAAACGATAATTCCGGTCTTAACAATGAGGCTCTAAAGGCATAGGAAATGGGTCCAATTTTTTTGGTTTCCCAGGACTTAATAACATATTCATTAAATAACTCTTTATCTTTTATAGATACAGCACATTGATAAGCATACTCTAGAAGAGTTCTTGCATACTTCTCTTGGATTAAGTTGAGCTCTTCTTCAGTAAAGTAACTTTCATCAACATTTTCATATACATGTATAATCCTATCTCTTACAAATGAACTGACAAAGCTATTTTCGTAGGTAATGCCAACAAACTGTCTATAAACGCCAAGATTTTCCTCTATAAAATATATATCACCTTGTTTTGCTTGCGCAATATGAAACTCTATGTCTAACGGCATTAAATGAGTATCACCTATATAATCATTTATCTTATTTACAAACATTTTAGATGAGTGAACAAAAAGCGCGTTAATTAAATATAAATCTAGTAAAGTATATTTTCTTTCATCAGATAGTCTGAAAGACTCTTTCATATACTTACTGTCAGCGTCCATTGCTTTCATATTATGCACACAAACGGAGCAGTCTGGGTTCGCTTCCAAAATATCGAACTGCTTTTGCAATTTACCAGGTAGCGCCATATCATCGCCATCCATATGTGCGATGTACTTACCTCTTGCTTTTTTGTAAACTTGTAAAATATTTTCCACTGCACCTACGTTTTTTTCATAAAAAAGAGGAACAATTAAATCTGGATACTTATCGACATACTGTTGCACAATCGCACGAGTATTATCTGTAGAACAGTCTTCACCAACAATAATTTCAAATTTAAAGTTTGTCTCTTGTGACACTAAACTATCTAAACACTCTGCAATATATTTTTCTTGATTATAAGTCACTACACATACTGACACCTGAATATCATTATCACTCATACTGTTCTCCTATAGAGTTTTGCTTTAAATATATTTAGGACTCTTACTGAACTGAACATTGCAATCACTACACTAATACCACTAATAATAATTATTTTAAGTAGAATCATTAAGCGATTTCCTGAAAAATCTACCCACTGTGTTGATAGCAATACAAAAACAGATACTGTCACTAAACTTGGTAAAAAAGTTTTAAACCACACCAGATTAATATTAGGTTCAATTTTTATATGGATATAACTCACCCAAAATACTAAGTAAAATAGCTGCATTAAGAACCAAACCCAACCAGCGCCAACAGCTCCATAGTGTGTGGCTGCCCAAATAACAGCTGGTATTAGTATCATCACACTTGTAATATTTCCAATTAAATGGTATTTCAAATTCCCTTTTGCATATTGCAGATAATACGGGAACGCGGTAAGGGCTAAAACTGCATTACCCAGTGCATACAACCTTAGAACTGGCGCTGCTTGATTTGCTAACTCCATATTCCCAGTCCATGCATATAATACTGGTTCCGCTACACCAGCAAGTACAATACCTGCAGTAACTACAATTACAGCAATAAACTGTGTTGCGTTTAAATAAACCTGTCGCATTTGCTCGTATTGCTGCTCTGCTTCCAAGCGTGCCATGCGTGGCATAATCGGCGAACTAATTGGAGCACTTAGTTGTAACACCCCCCCTGCCACTAAAACAGCTAAGGTAAAATATCCATAATCAGCTAAAGGTAAGATACCTGACAGTACAAATTTATCTAACTGAGTGAATAACACCCAAATTGAAGATGTCAAAGCAATCGTTAATGCAAAACCTAATAAAGGTTTTACCGGTTTAATAGACCACCCTATTAAATCTTTTGAAGATGTCTTAGGTAAAAGAAAATAGGTTTTTGTCACTAAAATAGCGAACTCTACTAGCGCCAACATTAACTGAAAAACAAAAAAACTTTTGATCGTAAAACCAAAAAAGTACATGTATAGCAATACACCTGGAAATTTGAAGGTAGCGCTTATACTATTGATTACGCTTAACCACACTATTTGCTCAAAGCCAGATATTACGCCGCGATATAAACCTGCCATCCAACGTAGTGCTACACATACCGCCATTACTTGAAGACAGAACAAAACATCTTCGACACTTAAGTTTTCTAAGTTTAACCATTCTGCGGCGATATAGTCATCTAATAAAAATAAAACACCACCACCTATAATGGCAATAACTAAGAATATTAAACTTAGAGCTCTAAATAACTGTCTAAAATTTAGAGCCGTTTCTTTACCAGCATTATATTGCGCAGTTTGTCGACTTATAGTAGGTGTCAAACCAAAATCAAGTAAGTTAAATAATCCTTGAAGCATGGCAAAAAAACCTACTAAGCCATACGCCTCAGCGCCCATATACTCAATATAAAAAGGTAAGATTGCTATACTTATAACGATTAAGTAAATCTGGCTAGTATAGCTCGCTATAACATTGAGCTTTAATGAAGGTCTTAACACTTAGCTATCCCAATAATTATTGTCTTTCATAAATTCATCATATTGTTTATGAGTCATACCAATTAAAACTTCATCATGAAACTTACCGTTACGATATATTGATTCTACTCGTTTACCTTCAATCTGCCATCCCAGTTTTTTTGTGGACAAGCCGATCGACCTTGCATTATATTCTAAGATTGTTGCACCTAGACGATTCAAGCCTAACTCTTTAAATGCATAGCGCATGATAGTCATTCCAGCATCATAAGCATAGTTCTTACCTCTATTACCCACTTCGCCTAGCATACCTCCGCTTATTGCATTTCTGTTTTTCCAATCGATATCAGACAAAGTGTATGTACCGATTAATCCAATATCATAAGCTTCTACTGCAAAAATTTGATTTTTCATATTGCCATGATCTATATTTTTGACATAGCTCTCAGTACTTATTTTAGAGTACGGGAAGTGCCAGCCTACTAAGTGGTGCCAAAGTTCAGGAGAGTTCGACCATTTTATTAAAAGATCTAAATCATCCAGCTCTATCGCGCGAAACTTTACTAGCTTACCTTCAATATTCATGAAAACACTCCTCTTTTTATTAAATCCACTTAACCTTTATTGCAAAAACTGTTTAACCATAAATTAACTAAGTGGCGTTTAGAAACTTCCTTATTAAAAACTTTCCAGACTGATAATCTATGTTAAATGCTCAATAATTTCATAACATGAGAAAAAACAGATGTTAAGATCAAGTATTCATAAAATAAGTAAAAAATCCTCAATAAATACAAACATCTCAGTATTTATGTTTCTACTCAACAAGAACGAGAATATCATTCTCCATATTATCCAACATATTTAACATTTTTTGCATAGAAGGGAACTTGATAATCATAGTACCCAATGTATCATGAGAACCACTAAACTTACTTACGCTGTCGCCAGGTTTAACATGAATATCCTGTTCTACAATATACGGTTTTACTCTATCCGACAGCCATAACTCTTTAAATAGCCCATCTTCTCGTGCATGTACTATGTAGCTTGACCAATACCCATTCAAACTATAGTCATCTTTTTCATCGAACTTGATACCAACAGCTTCATCTACCGTCGCAGCAATAGTATCTACACCTGAAGCATATTTAATAACTTGTGGAATTAGATTACCACCATTTCTTGGTCCAATTTCTATGATCCAGACTTCACCATTTGTATCAACGACAAACTCAACGTTAAATGCTCCAGTTTGGAATCCGAGTTTTGTGAGAACTGACTCAACTTGATTTTTTGCTTTTTGTTGTAACTCACTATCTAAAACAGAAGGAAAACTGATAGCGATAGGCGCATAAGGGTGACAGAGCGTATCTTGATGCTGATCACCCCATAGCCAGAAGGCTATTTTTCCATTACTCATAAATATGTCACTGTCTATTTGATATCCACTCCTTGGTATTACTTGTTCCGCCACTACTTTTTTTTCACGAGAGAAAGAGAGTGCGTGCTCAAAAGCACTGTCAAAGTCTTTATGTTCTTCTATGCGAGTGACACCTTTACTACCTGAAGAATCAATAGGTTTTATAAACGCGGGAACTCCAATTTCATTCAACCAGTTACGTGCTTTTTCTAGTTCATAAAACGATTCTGAACGCGGAACATTAAAGCCATTATCTGCCAAAAAAGTTCTAAAGTAATCTTTGCGCGCGAGTACCTCTACAGCAGCATAAGGATTGCCTGGTAGACCCATTTTTTCAGCAACATACGCTGCTGTAGGTGCTGCAGGATCAGAAGCATAAGCAACAATTCCATCTATTTTTAACTCTTGAGCTAATGTTAATACTGCATCCTTATCCGTGGTAGAAATATCGTAGTATTCATGAGCTAGCTTATGACCTGGGTTCTCGGGTAGATAGTCACAAGTGATTACGTAATACCCCTGTTCTAGAGCATATTTAATTGGTGGTGTTTGAGTTGGCGCTCCGCCTAAAAAAAGAATTCGTTTAGTCATTTTTAACTGGTACCTCTAATAATTTATAGTTCGCTTGGTAGTAGATCAAATTGTTAATAGTTACTTAGTAAATAAGTTATGAAAATAAAAAATCATTATAGATAAAAAATCGCTTTCAAAGTTAGGAGTTTATACTTTGACTCATACTAATTAATAATTTTTTAGACTACTCGAATTACATTTGGACCCACTTCAATTTCAATTGATTATTTTGCTATTTAACATCAACATAAATATCGTTTTCCATATTATCTACCATATCTAACATGGTACTCATATCAGGATACTCCAAAATCATCATACCAAGAGTATCATTCGATCCACTATATTTATTAACTTGATCTCCTGCTGAAGTGTACATATTCTGTTCAACAATCATTTTCTTAGCTCTTTCTGAGATATTTAGTTTCTTAAATAGCCCTGTTTCAATACTATGTACCATATAGCTGGACCAAAAACCTGTTACAGGAACTTGCTTTATATAACTGCAGTCCAAACCTAATGCTGCATCGACCGTTGCTTTAATCAAATCAATAGTTGTAGCGTAACGGATTACTTCTGGGATTAAGCATCCACCATTACGTGGCCCTAACTCAAGAAAATAAAACTTTCCCTCTTCAGAAAACACGAAATCAAAGTTCAATGCTCCCGTAGTCATATTTAACAAACCCAAAAGTCTTTGTGTTTCTTTATAAGCTTGTAGTAGTAAAACCTCATTATGAGAAGTTGGAAAAGTTTGACCAATAGGTACTAAGCCATTACAGAGCTTATCAAAATGCTCATCTGCCCAACAATAAAAAGCTAATTTACCTTCTAATATAAATCCATCACCTGCTACTTGATACCCTTGCTTAACTATTTTTTCTTCTACAACAACTTTTTTTTCTCGTGAAAAACTTAACGCATAAGAGAACGCTTTTTCTAACTGATCTTTAGACTTAATTTCTGTGACACCTTTACTACCAGATGAGTCAACCGGCTTTATAAATGCTGGAACATTTATTTTATCTAACCATAGCCTTGCTTCCTCTAATTCGTAAAAAGAATTGGACTTAGGTACGTTAAAACCATGCTCTTTCAAAAATTCTCGGAATAAATCCTTACGGGCTAACGTAAGTACAGAGCTATATGGGTTGCCTGGCAGTCTCATTTCTTCAGCTACATAAGCGGCAGTTGGTGCAGCAGGATCAGAAGCATAAGCAACCACACCATCTATTTTTAATCTTTTTGCAAGTGCCAAAACCGCATCTTTATCTGTCGTTGAGATAACATGAGATTCATCGGCCAATTGATGACCTGGATTATCTGGTAAATAATCGCAGGTAATAACATAGTACCCCTTTGATTTGGCATACTTTATTGGCGGAGTTTGCGAGTGTGCTGCACCCAAAAAAAGAACTCGTTTAGTCATTTTAAAGTCATCCTTTAATAACTCTTACAATATTATCAATATCATCAGTGCTCAAGTTTGGATACATCGGCAAACATAATACTTGTTCAGACAGCTGCTTAGCATTTGGAGTATCCGACTGGTACTGCTTATAAACATTAAAATCAGTCATGAGAGGATAAAAATATTTGCGAGCATAAATATTATGTTGTTTCAATTTCTCAAAGAGCTCATCACGGCTCAGAGAAAAAGAGGAGGATATTATGACTGGAAAATATGAGTAGTTGTCTTTATCTAAATTGAGTCGCTGGATACAAGTTATACCCTCTATATCCGCTAACAGCTCACGATAATGGCTATCAACTTTTTGACGAGCTTGTAAGGTTTGATCAATGGTCTTTAACTGCAGTAAACCTAAAGCAGCATGTACTTCACTCAGCTTACCGTTCATTGAGACATCATTCACCGTCGTTTCATTAACGATACCGAAGTTTTTTAGCTGGTCGATATGATGTTTCATTTCAGCACTATGGCAAACGATAGCACCACCTTCAAAGGTATTGAAGACTTTGGTTGCATGAAAGCTAACCATGCTTAAATCACCATAACTTAATAGGCTCTGTCCTTTGTATTTCGCACCAAATGCATGCGCAGCATCATAGATAAGCTTCAGATTATGCTTATCTGCAATAGTTTGTAATGCATCTACTTCGCATGGAATGCCATAGCAATGTACCGGTAAAATAGCGACAGTATTTTCCGTGACGGCTTTTTCTACTGCTTGTGGATCAATATTTGATGTGACAGGATCAATATCTACAAAAACAGGGGTCAGGTTGTTCCAAACGATAGCATGAGCAGTCGCAATGAAAGTATAAGGAGTAGTGATAACCTCCCCTTCTTTTAAACCTAATGCTTGTAGAGCTGTAATCAGAGCGATCGTACCGTTATTGAATAATGAAATATAATCAACGCCAAGGTACTCACATAGCTCTTTTTCTAGCTGTTGATGCAGTGGACCACCGTTGGTCAATATTTTATTCTCCCAAATTTGTTCTAAATAAGGGACGAAATCTTTGAGATCTGGTAGCACAGACTGAGTAACATAAATGGGCTTGTTCATAACTCACCCTCTGCCAATGAGATTAAATACTGACCATAGCCATTCTTACTCATGCTATTGCCAATCTCTAGTACTTGTTGTTTGCTTAACCAGCCATTATTAAGAGCAATTTCTTCTAAACACGCCACTTTATAGCCTTGTCGTTTTTCAATCGTTTCTACAAAATGTGCCGCTTCTAGCAAGCTTTCATGCGTCCCCGTATCTAACCAGGCAAACCCCCGACCTAAGAGTTCTACATTTAAGTCACCACGTTCAAGATACATCTGGTTGACTGTAGTGATTTCCACTTCACCCCGCTCTGATGGCTTGACTTGCTTGGCAATTTCGATGACATCATTGTCATAAAAATATAGTCCTGTGACTGCGAAATTAGACTTAGGCTTTTTAGGCTTTTCTTCTAGTGAAACTGCTCGCAGATCTTCATTGAACTCGACCACACCAAAGCGCTCAGGATCTTTTACTTGATAACCAAAAACCGTTGCCCCTGTTGCGCGATTAACTGCTTTTCGCAACATGGTTGTAAACCCTAGCCCATAAAAAATATTGTCACCTAAGACCAAGCAGACATTACTATCGCCAATGAACTCTTCACCAATAATAAAGGCTTGAGCCAAGCCATCTGGACTTGGCTGAGTGGCGTAACTGAGATTGATACCGAAATCACTACCGTCTCCAAGCAAACGTTGAAAGCCTTCTATGTCTTCTGGCGTGCTAATAATCAGCACATCACGAATACCTGCTAGCATAAGCACAGATAAAGGATAATAAACCATAGGCTTATCATAGATAGGAAGCATTTGCTTAGACACGCCTTTAGTGATTGGGTATAACCGCGTCCCTGAACCACCTGCTAAAATAATACCTTTAGTGTCCATTATTCACTTACTCCTAATCTTTCGCGTTGATAGCTGCCATCCTGCACTCGGCGGCACCATTCTAAATTATTCAAATACCAATTAACTGTTTTGCGAATACCAGTCTCAAAAGTCTCTTCTGGTGTCCACCCTAACTCACTTTCAATTTTGCTAGCGTCAATCGCATAACGTAAGTCATGTCCTGGGCGGTCTTTTACAAAAGCAATTAACGATTCATAAGAGACATTATCTGTTTGAGGCTTAAGGTCATCTAAAATTTTACAAATAGATCTGACCACTTCGATATTCTGTTTTTCGTTATGACCACCAATATTATAGGTTTCACCTATCACTCCTTCGGTGACAACTTTATATAGCGCACGGGCATGATCTTCTACATACAGCCAGTCACGAATCTGATCTCCTTTACCATAAATCGGTAATTCCTTACCATCTAATGCATTTAAAATAACGAGAGGAATCAGTTTTTCAGGAAAATGATAGGGCCCATAATTATTAGAACAATTCGTAATCAAAACTGGAAAATCATAGGTACGATGCCATGCTCGCACTAAATGATCAGAACTTGCTTTAGAGGCGGAGTAAGGGGAACTAGGGGCATAAGGTGTGGACTCTGTAAATAAGCCTGTCGTTCCTGCCAAATCGCCATATACTTCATCTGTAGAAATATGATGAAATCTAAATGCAGATTTCTCCTCAGCATTCAAACCTTGCCAATACTTACGCGCAACTTCTAACAATGTATAAGTACCAACGATATTTGTGTTAATAAACTCTGCAGGTCCATCAATAGAACGGTCCACATGCGATTCTGCTGCCAAATGCATCACTAGATTTGGTTTAAAACTCTCAATAGCTGACTCTAAATCCTCTGCATCGCAAATATCGATCCTCTTAAACTGATACCTACTGCTATCTTCGATTTCTTTAAGTGACTCTAAATTGCCAGCGTAGGTCAGTTTGTCGATATTTAAGACTTCATCATCGGTATGTTTAATAATATGGCGAATCACAGCAGAACCGATAAAACCTGCACCACCAGTAATTAGTATTCTCATAACAATTCCATTGAACCTTTGGTTTTTTGGCTAAAAAATCTGTTTCGGGTAATGAACTTAGGTAGTCATAGAACCTGCGTTATATCCCTCTACAAAGTAAGCAAGTTCCTGCTTAAGCCATTCAACATCATGTGGCTGCGCTCTGTGTATCAGCTGCGACAGCATATTTTCGATATCCATTAATGGAAAACTATCTTCGATTGCTTGTCTAATCAAAGGATGATAGGTGGTCTCAACATTACCATCACCAATGATAAGCTCTTCGTAAAGCTTTTCACCTGGTCTAAGCCCAGTAAAAATAATTTCAATATCACCTTCAGGATTGGTTTTGTCTTTTAGCTTATACCCTGTTAGAAAAATCATACGTTTGGCTAAATCTACAATCTAGACTGACTCACCCATATCAAGCACAAACACTTCACCACCTTTCGCCATTGCGCCAGCTTGAATAACTAGACTTGCTGCTTCAGGGATGGTCATAAAATAACGTGTTACCTCTGGGTGAGTAACAGTGATAGGGCCACCTTTCTCGATTTGCTTAGTAAACAAGGGAATAACAGAACCAGACGAACCCAACACATTACCGAAACGCACCATACTGAAACAAGTCTTACTGTTCATTTGGCTGAGCCCTTGACATACCAGCTCAGCTAAACGTTTGGAAGCTCCCATTACATTTGTAGGTCTAACTGCTTTATCAGTAGAGACGAGTACAAATGTCTCTACCTCAGCCTGCATGGCTGCATAAGCACAGTGATAAGTGCCTTTAGAATTATTAATAACACCCTCAAATGGATTACTTTCTACGATAGGCACATGTTTATAAGCGGCTGCATGATATACCGTGTTCACGCGATATTCTTCGAATACTTTCAGCAGCTTATCTTCATTAGTGACATTACCGATCATCGCTACAATCTTAATGTCTTCATAAGCCGGGTTATTTGTTTGTTGTATCGTTAACTCTTGATGAATGGCATACAGAGCATATTCAGAAAGCTCATAAAGTATCAAACACTGAGGCTTATTTTTAATGATCTGACGACACAGCTCACTTCCAATAGATCCACCAGCGCCAGTAACAAGGATGTTTTTACCTGTGATATTCTTACTTAACAAAATATCATCTGGTTCAACAGTTTGACGATCTAATACGTCGAGAATGTTGACTCGACGCATGTTACTCACTGTAACTTTTCCGTCAGCGATCTCATGCAAGCTTGGTAGCTGCTTGATTTTTACAGGAACTTCTGAAAAATCATTGATTATCTGTCGACGACGGTCACGACTGGCAGAAGGTATTGCCAGAAATATCTGTGAAATGTTTCTCTTATTTATAAGTCCTAAGACTTCATTAGCTGCATATATTTTTTTGCCAAATAAGTAACCACCTGCAACTTCTAGATTATCATCGATAAAAGCCACGACACGGTATTTGTCAGAGCGCTCTAGACCTTCAAACAACTCTCTACCAGCTGCACCTACACCGTAGATAATGACGTTTTCACGAATATTTCCATGACGGTTTCTATAGTTACCTTTGCTGAGCTCTAATATCTCTCTAATACTTAAGCGAATACCCCATAACCATATATAAAAGAAAAACAAGTATAGAATAGGGACTGAACGTGGGATATACGCTAAGGAATCGAATGAGTAAATAATTTCATAAACAATAATGAGTACAACAAACATCTGCAAAACTTTACGCATTGCTGTGTCGGAAAATATTCTTGATAGCCCCTTATAAAACCCAATATAGTACAGGCCAATTACAGGAGGTAAGGCAAAAATACATAGAGCAAATAAGCTGATGTGGTTATCGATATAGCCGTATCTTAAGGATAATGCAAAAAACAAACACACTACTGACATCAAGAAGTCTGCACTAATTAGGATACTACGTTTAACTCCTCGTGGTAGAGATAGCAAACGTCTAGCGTTACGCTGATACCAAGAGCCTTTCCTAAAAACTGTGTAACTGCTTATAATCCCCTAACAGGAGAATAAGCAATGACTACTCAATCTGACATTAAAAAACTGGCCGAGCAAATGGCTGGTAGCATGAACAGCTTTGATGACATCAAAGACTTCCAAAAGCAGCTCATGCAATCCTTTATCGACACTGCCCTTGAAGCTGAGATGGAAGACCATCTCGGCTATCCCAAGCATGAAAAGGCGGATAAACCTAATAAGCGTAACGGGCACACTAAAAAGACCGTCCGCAGTGACACAGGCGAGCTTGAAATCTCTACCCCAAGAGACCGTGATAGCAGCTTTGAGCCTGTACTCGTTAGTAAGCATCAAACCCGTATTAGTGGCCTTGATGACAAGATCATCTTCCTTTACGCCAAGGGTCAAACCACCACTGAGATCGTAGAGAGCATTAAAGAGCTCTACGATGTCGATATCTCCAGTAGCTTAGTTTCAAGAGTCACCGATAATATCTTAGACGACATCACCGCTTGGCAGAACCGGCCACTGAGCAGTGTTTATCCTATCGTCTATTTAGACTGCATCGTCGTCAAAGTACGTCAAGACAAGCAGATCATCAACAAAGCCATTTACTTAGCCCTAGGTGTTGCTCTTAACGGTAAAAAAGAGCTGCTTGGCATGTGGCTCTCAGAGAATGAAGGCGCTAAGTTCTGGCTGGGCGTACTCACTGAGCTACAAAACCGCGGGGTACAAGATATCCTCATTGCCTGTGTCGACGGCTTAAAGGGCTTCCTGATGCCATTAACACCGTCTATCCAAAGGCACAGGTTCAGCTGTGTATCGTACACATGGTGCGTTACTCAATGAAGTTCGTACCGTGGACGGATAAAAAGGCCGTAGCGGCTGATTTAAAAGCCATCTACGGTGCGGATACGCTTGAGATAGCAGAGGCCAATCTTGAGCACTTTGATGAGACTTGGGGTAAGGATTACCCGCACGTGGTTAAGTCTTGGCGCAATAACTGGGAGGGCCTAACGGTGTTCTTTGGCTACCCTAAAGACATCAGAAAAGTGATTTATACCACCAATGCGATAGAGTCGCTAAACAGTGTGATTCGGACGGCAGTGAATAAGCGTAAGGTGTTCCCATCTGATCAGGCAGCATTCAAAGTGGTGTACTTAGCCACCCAGCAGGCGTCTAAAAAGTGGTCGATGCCAATCCGTAACTGGACGTCTGCTCTGAATCGTTTTATGATTATGTTTGATGACCGTATCAGTAAGCATTTAATCTAAATGGCAGTTACACAGAATCTGGGATGGTCTCGATACCAACTGTCATCAGCGTTGCTAGTTACAGAATAGGTGCTCTTAGGCTTTTGCTTCATAGACATAAAATTCAACTTATAAAGTTATTACTACTTACTATGGCCATATGAATAGGCATAGTTATAGTTATTCTTGTCAAGCATTCCTTGCTGAACATCATTTAGTACAATACCATCGACTTCAATCTTCGCTTTATTCATTTGTTTAATGGCGTATGCTAATTGCCCTTCTAGTGAGTCGTTATGCTTGGTTACCATCAACACCTGATCTGCATGCTGTGACAGAACTACAGCATCTGTAGCCGCTAATACAGGAGGCGTATTAACGATAATATAGTCATAGTGTTCAGTCAGCTCCTTCATCAATTCGCCAAACCTATCACTGGCAAGTAGCGAAGACGGATTGGCTGTTTGTTGCCCACGAGGAATCAAATCAAGATTGTCTATGCTAGTAGGGTGCGTAATGCTGGCTATTTTCGGATTGGTTGGTGAAAAATAATCAGCAAGGCCTGCAGGCTGCTCTACATTAAAAGTCTTATGCAAGCTTCCTAAATGCATATCAGCATCAATAACAAGAACCTTCTTATCTAACTGTGAAAAAACTTCTGCCAAGTTGGCACAAATGAAAGACTTACCAACTTCTGGACTCTCTGCTGTCAGTACAATCACTTTGCCACGCTGATTAACAGCGCCCTGAGAAAGTCCTGACATTAAGAATGTTCTAAGACCCTTGATGGCTTCATAACTTAAACTGCTGTTATTTGAATATGACAACAAAGGATTAGTATTAGCCTTACCATTGCTCAGTCCTTTTGAAGATCTTGATCTTGGGATCGTTGCAATGACAGGAACCCCCATTTTTGCTTCAATATCCCTAGGATCTCTAACAACATCTCTCATTAGGTTTCTGAGCAACACTATCATCGCTCCTAAACCCCCTCCAAGTATTATACCCAGTAGCCATATCACCAACTTTCTTGGAGCAATAGGTTTATAAGTATTACTAGGAAAATCGATGATTCGCGCGAAACCAATTTGACCAGCTTCAACAATTTTTAATTGTTCATAGTTCTTGAGTAAAGTCAGATATATCTCTTTATTAATATTGGCATCTTCTGCCAATTTCAAAAACTCTCTTTGCACTTCGGGTAACCGCTCAACGCTCCGAGTTATCTCATTTTTTCTAGCATTCAAAGCTCTAAGTTGGTCATTAATCTGAATAACTAGCGGGTGCTCTTCAGTATAATAAGTAGTAAGCTCTGCTTTTTTTGAGTTTTAGCTCATTAAGCTGAGCATCTATCTGATAGTTTTCTGTTACTAATAATTCAGCTTTGATTAACATCGATAGTGCCAGATTGTTCACGAAACTTATTGTATGCTGCCTCAGAGGTTTCAAGCTGCTTCTTTAGTACAGGGATTTGCGTTTCCATAAACTGCAGGGTTTTTGTTATTTCTTCAGAACCGCGAGACTGATTTTGATCTAAGTAAGACAAAACAACTTCTTTCAAGATCAAGCTAACTTGATCTTGATCAGCTCCTTTTAAAGAGACCCTAATCACACCTGTTGACCTACCAACCTCTTCGACTGATAAAGCTCTATTTAAGTTATCTGTTGTTGTTTTGAGCGCTTGCCTTGTTATTTCAATAGGATGATTCTCATCTGGCAAGTCACTTACCATGATTTGAATCTCACCATCTGGAGTTACAAAGGTGTTAGGTCGGTTTATCCAACCTTTAAAGCTCATATCATCATTGCTAAGCTCAAATCCTGAGCTTGTTCTAAGAAGTTTAAATTGTTTGTTTAGGTAAGCTTCAGGAACATCAAAACTAACAACTTGCGCTAACCCACTCTCAGTTTTTAGCGAAACGCTGTCTACCATATTGATTTGCGAGTGAATTCGGTCTTTCTGTAGCTTATCTAAGTGACTAACTAAAGGATCAGATAGCTGAATATTTAAATGTAGCAAGTCGACTACAGGCTCTAACACCATACGTGATTTTATCAACTCTGCTTCAGCTTGAGCTTTGGTCAAAACTTGATCTATAGCTCCTACTTGCTGAGAGGTAGTGCTAAGTGCCGATACACCTTGAGAGCTTTCCTCTTCAATTTGAATAATAGCATCTGCTTCAAATGTTGGAGAAACATATCGACTGTATAAAATACCGAGCAATAAACCCAGTGCAGCCAATAAAAGGATAACTTTCCAACCGCGTAATAACATTAGCATTAAAGCTACCAAATCTATGTCATCACCACTTTTAGGAGCCATAGATTCTGATGTATTCTGTATGTCTTTATATTTGCTCATAAATACCCGCTACTTAGCTTATCAACTTATTGATAAAGGACTTTGATTGTATCTTTTTGTCTGCCTTTAAGATTGAGTAATTACTTTGGTATTAAGACCATATCTACCAAACTAATAACTATTGCTTTTTCTATATACCCTATAGTCTTATTCATTTCTTCACACGTAACATTCAGACTGATATTCATCTTATCCATAAAGCTTTACTGTAGCTCGTAACTAATATCAAACTATGTAGATATTGATGAGTCATCACGAGAATAAAAATAGAGCTACAGTAATCCTAAAAATACGTGTCACTAAGATATCAACGAATAATTTAATAACCTATAAATCTGATAACAAACTGATTGTAGAGGTGGACGGCAATAACAGACTAATAATACGATTCCAACGAGCCAGTCCAGTGGCATCGACATAAACAATGTCGTTAGGATGCATCTCAAAGCGATTGGCTAGAGCAAAATTCGTCACTGTCTGCATATCAATATAATAAATATTTGTCAGCACAGACTGCGGATTGTCTCTTACAATATAGATTTTAGCTGCATTAGCTGTAGTAGCGTCTAATCCACCTGACTGCCCTAGTACATGAGCTAAATTAAGTCCTTGCTCTGGTATCGGTACCGGAGCAATTCTGCCAAGCTCGCCCAATACATAAACTTGTTTTCGGCTTAAGCTATTGACATGAATGGAATCACCATCCTGTAAGTAGATTTGGCTAGCTGACCTACCAGCCTTTTGCAATGACTGCAGTCCTATGGAGTAACTCCTCCCATCTCGATTCAACACTATATTGTTTGAATCACCAACAGCCGTCGCACCACCCGCCATAGAGATAGCGCTATATAGTGAAACTGGTGCGTCTGTAATAGCAAATTCACCAGGCTGTCTGACCTCACCATCGATAAAAAACTTGTTACCAAGATAGTTTATTACTTTGACTTGAGGGTCAGAATGTTTTAGATAGCGTTGCAATTGTCCACGCAGATTGGCTGTAAACTGCGGCACACTCAAACCGCTAGCTTTAATACGTCCAATCAATGGAAACTGAACAAATCCTTGTTGATCAACAGGAAATCCTGAATCATATGGGTTGTTCTCATTTCCAGTTGGAGGGGTTATTTCTGGATAACCAACAAGATTGATACCCAAAATATCGCCTTGAGAAATACGGTATTCAGACTTATAAGAATTTTGAATGAGTTGATATATGTCATTATCAGGTCTGACAACTTGTGGCGGCGGCAGAGTAGCTAAGCTCAAAGATTGAATATTAAACTCTAAGCCGTTGTCTGCCGTAAAATACCCAGTGGGAGGTAAACTTCCCGTCTGAAATCCAGAGTTAATGGCACAGCCAGAGAGTAATCCTATAGATAACAAGCATGAAACGCTCAATAACCTAGCGGACTTATATGTAGAAAAAAAATATCTATAGACCATAATAGTCTCTCAAGTTAACGTTCAAAAAAGCAGGTTAGTATACCCTACATTCATAAAAGCGAATTAATACTCACCAAATATACACGCAAAACAAACGTACCGCAATATTAAGAACTTTTGCAGACAGTAAAAACTAACCTCTACATAATATCTTTATAAACAAGAGCTTGCCAGTCCACCTATCTATTTTATTAAAACAAAAGCAAACAAAAGACAGGTAGTTTAGAGTATTTTTATAGGGTAAATGGTGCTTATTTAAGTTTAAACGGTATAAAATGATATAAAAAAATAAAAAACCTTCTTTTTAACGTATATATTAGCGAAACATAATCAAACTTTTGGATACAAAAAAACTGGCTATATCTCTACTTTATTAAACTCAAAACTCTGTATTAGCTAATTAGCAATGATATGCAACATGAAGTTTCTCATTGTTATTCGAAAAAATGGATGGACTTTTGTTTTCTTGTTGAGATAATCAATCACAATGTAACTCTAGTGTTATTACGTAGAAGAAAAAGTGCTGATTTTCGCGCTAAACATCGCAAAATAGCGTAGAATATACAGTCCAAATTTCTTACATTGCGAAATGTAAACCAACCGATTCAAGGTAATCCTTATGAAAGATGAAAAACTACAAAAAGCCCTTGCCCGTATGGGTTTAGGCTCACGCCGTCAGATGGAAGAAGTCATTAAGTCTGGCCGTGTCTCAGTCAATAGTGGCCCTGCTACGATTGGTGATCGCGTGAGCCAAGGCGATGAGATTCGCGTCGATGGTCGCTTGATTAAATATACTGCGGAAAACGAGAAGCGCCGCCGAGTATTGGCTTACTATAAGCCTGAAGGTGAGATCTGCTCTGCTAATGATCCTGAAGGTCGTCCAACCGTGTTTGAACGCTTGCCAAAGCTGACGCATGACCGCTGGGTGATGGTGGGGCGTTTGGACATCAACTCCTCTGGACTATTATTATTTACCAATGATGGTGAAATGGCACATCGCTTGATGCATCCGTCCAATGAGATTACTCGTGAGTATGCTGTACGTGTGCTGGGTGAAGTGACTTCTGATATCGCTCGCAATCTGACTGCGGGCGTCATGCTAGAAGATGGTATGGCACAGTTTGAAGATATAAAAGACGGCGGCGGCGAAGGCGTCAATAAATGGTATCACGTCAAACTCAAAGAAGGTCGTAATCGTGAAGTGCGCCGCTTATTTGAGTCGCAAGGCCTTAAGGTAAGCCGTCTACTACGTACGCGTTATGGCAGTATTGCACTACCGAAAGAACTGCGTACTGGTCGTTTCTTGGAGCTGGACAAAAAAGACATCAATACCCTAACTGATTTGGTCAGTCTGCGTCCACGTCATGGTACTGGTTTACATGGTGCCGCCAAAGAAAAGCAAGAGCGCATCAAAAACAAGCCACTAAAAGCGCGTCGTACGGATAGTCGTAGTAATAGTACCAAGCCTAAGAGTAGCGCAAGCCCAGCCAGTCGTGGTTCACGCAATACTCGTGATCGCAACAATAAGCGTTAAAATGCACTTATTCTAAAATTGCTATCCGTTTCATATTTGTATTAAAAAAGCTGCCAGTGAATTCACTGGCAGCTTTTTTGATTCATATTTTGAACCGTTGATAGTAATTTAAT
Source organism: Psychrobacter sp. H8-1 (assembly GCF_904846575.1). Lineage (NCBI taxonomy): Bacteria > Pseudomonadati > Pseudomonadota > Gammaproteobacteria > Moraxellales > Moraxellaceae > Psychrobacter > Psychrobacter sp. H8-1. Next base: position 645,946 of record NZ_CAJHBG010000001.1, on the reverse strand, counting down.
CTACTTTTATCATGACTGACTGTCTATATAACGCTTCATAACACGTAAATCTTGCAAGTTTTGAGTGTCTATTTGCCTGATAAAACCATCTAAACGTCCCTCAATACTATCCAATGCTTGTTGCAACACCTCAGCAGCCTCGATTTGGTTGTCGTTATAAGTCGTTTGCTGGTTTGTGCCTGTGCCTGTACTCATTAAACGATAATGGCTATCCAGTATTTCAGGCAAGCGCGTATAAATAAGCTTATGTAGAATAAAATGCTCTTCACTGATAATTGGGGTTTTATTTTGTTGTTTTAAATTCTGCTGATAATTTTGGTAAATTGCTACCTTTTCATCAATGCTCTGTAATTGGCGCAGCTGCCTGTCTGTTAACACCTTAAGATAACTCTTATGTAAACTCAGCTGCTGCCAGCTCAATTTAGACAAAGCTAATGGCGCACTAGAATCTTGATAGATGAGCACACCTGGGGTAATGCCAACCGCTTTATGGAAAGCATGCCAGCCCTTTCTGCCTAAATAAATGGCGGTAATGGTGGTAGCCGCTACTCCAACACCCAGTATGATACTCATATCCAGTTATTCCTTATCCACTATCCATCTCTAAGTCTTGTTTTCATCAGCCATTGGTCTATCACTGGTATCAATACGTGTGGTCTCTAGTATTTGCACCTCAGATGCAGGGTTATCAAAGCGCTGCTGCAAATATCGTTTGGTAACCAGCAGTTTTTGGCCGTCTTGATGATAAGAAGCATCCAGTAAATCATCGAACTGGGTATTAATGGTTCTAAGTACCTCAAGCAAAGCTTCTTTACCAGTGACATCGGAGTGTTTAATTTTGGTATTGTCGGCACGTGCACCATCTAAATCATGCAGACGACGATAGTCAGCCACTGCTTGTGGAATATGCTTATCCATCAAGTTTTGAATCATGAGATAGGTTTCACTGACGGTATCAGTATCGTCTATCTTGCCATCATTATTGGTATCACCATAAATTACTCGTAACTTTTCGCCTTTTTGGTTAATCTGAGTAAGCGCTGTTTTGACTTCAGCAGGTAAGCTTTTTTCAGGAATATAACCCAGTTGCGGCATGGCTTCATAGGCAAGCATTTTGGGTGCAGTGAGTTTTTTGACACCACGATAGCCCAGATATAACCCTGCTGCTGGTAGTACCCCATATAAAATAAACATCACTAACATAGCCGTTGCTTGGGTCATTATCTCATCCTCATGTTTGATAGATTTATTATTATTATTGATTGTTCAACAGACCTTAATATTAAACAAAAAAATAAGGCTCTATGAAAGCCTTATATTGTTATGTATTGAGCCGTCTGTATTTAATCACAATGATTTAGAGCAGAAACTAGCTTTTGGTACGGCTCTTAACATAACGATGTGTTGAAGCAAGTTTGTTCATGACCGTTTGATGTAATTCATCGAGCAATTCGTCCAATTCATAATCAATCTCCAAAAACAGATCGGTAAGCATATCGCCTGCAGTCATACTGCCTTGTGCCATGTTGTTCTTAGTGCGATGCGGACTAAAGCGCTGTAGCTGCTCGTAATGATGTAGCGCTTCTGGAATGCTCTCTGACACCAGCTTATCAATGACAAACTGGCGCTCATTGTGCTGTTGTTGCTGCTGCTCGTTTAGCTCACCGCTCCAGTCACGGTAGCGTTTCAGTTTGCCATTAATTCGGTCAAGAATAGCCACCGCTTCGATGGGCATGGCATTTAGGGTGGCCTCGTCAACCACATCAACAAGTTCAGTCATAATCGGACAGCGTCCATGTTTGAGATACCATAAAGTATCAGGGTCAAAAGGAGGGCGATTGGTCGGGCGCAACTGCGCGCGATTGGATAGATATCGATCAGTCAGCGGCGTTGGTGAGTGTATATCATTAACCCGCGCCAAGGCGTCACAGATACGATCAGCACGCGCAGGAGGTGTCAGTACAGAACCTTTATGACTCTCCAAATTGCTGTTGGAATCGCTGTTATCGGAATTACTGTTATCAGCACCTTCTGTGTCGCAGCTGACAGCCGCTTGCTGAGCGCTCTTTGCAGCTTGCGTTGGCAGATCATCATGAGCTTGCCCAAATGACTGTAGCATTCTTGTCAAACTTACGACCATGACCTACTCTACTCCTCATCCGTTGCTTTCGGTATCGTGCTGGTATTGCGTACATTCATTCAATAGCGTATCTTAACAGCTTTTTATCTGTCTGCCAGTAAGCAAAATGTCACCACACTCTCTCTACAACACTGTAAGCACAATATTATGAATGCTCCCGATTATATTTCTGGCTTCTTGCTTGGGCTGTCTCTCATCATCGCAATTGGTTCACAAAACGCATTTGTGCTCAAACAAGGTCTGAGACGCGAACATATATTCTTTATTTGTCTGTTCTGTGCGCTCAGCGATGCGTTCTTGATCTCTGCTGGCGTCGCTGGTTTTGGTGCAGTGACCGCTCAATACCCACAAGTTATCAATGTTGCTAAGTTCGCGGGCATAGTATTTTTACTCGGCTATGGATTACAAAGCCTATATGCTAGTGTGCGTTTATCTCATGCTCTGACTGTTGATGGACAAACTGTAACTAGCTTAAAAAAAGCACTATTATTGTGTTTTGGCTTTACTTGGCTCAATCCTCACGTCTATCTAGATACATTGGTGCTAGTGGGGATGGTTTCAACAGGAGCAAGCAGCAAACTGGCATTCGCAACTGGTGCGGTGAGCGCTTCATTCTTTTTCTTCTTTGCACTTGGCTATGGCGCAAGGCTATTAAAACCATTATTTGCAAAGCCTAAAGCTTGGAACATACTTGATGCACTGATAGGTATTTTGATGTTTTATTTGGCTTGGCACTTATATCAAAGTTAAATTGTACCAAAGCTAAAGCTAAACAAAACAGAAGCAGAAACAAAAAAACCAAACACACTCATTGAGTATGTTTGGTTTAGATAGTCTGTGTTGTTGCCTCTAATACTGCTATTAATGTTGCTACTCATCATTTTACTATTAGTGAAGGCAACTATGAAACAGCTTGTTTCGGTTTATGATGCTTTTTTGCGCTTCTTAGGTTTAACGAAGGTTAAGTTTAAGAAGTGCTCTAGCGAGTCATCAAGAATATCTAGCCACGGCTCTGGTAACTCAGGAGATAAGGTCCCAGTCAAAGTAGAACGATAGGCCTTTTCTCTAAAGGTCATGATGTTCTCGGCTTTGTCTTTTTGCCATTCTTTCAAGATCTCGCCCTGCTCTTCTACCGCGAACTCTGGATAATCCGTTGCATTCGTTAAATCACGGATATAAGCAGCTTGAAAATCAATTGAATCGCTGACTGTGACGCACTTAGCATAGGTTGCCAACCATTCTTGCTCGTCTTTTTCACGAGTGGCTAGATCTGGCAATTCAATATCACCCATGATTACATCGCGGGCATACCATGCTTGCGCATCAAACATATTAAAGGTGAAGTACTGATCTTGCATGCCCAAATAAATCAGTTTTGGATTAGGCTGCCAGAAAATACCTTTATACAAGTTGGCTGGATACAAGCAGTTGTGCGTCTGCAAGCGTAGCTCATCAGGCATGAATGGGAAATGGAACAAGTAACCCGTACACATAATGATGGCATCAAAGCTTTGGCTAGTTCCATCAGCAAAGTGTGCCACATCATCTTCAAAGTGAGTCACTAGTGGTACTTCTTTAATACCATCAGGCCAGTCGTAGCCAAGCGCTTGTGTGCGATAGCTGATCGTCACTGATTTGGTACCGTACTTGTAGCACTGCGTGCCTATGTCTTCGGCAGAATAACTGCTACCGATAAGTAAGATATCTTCGTCTTTAAACTCTAGTGCATCACGGAAGTCATGAGCATGTAGAATACGACCTGGGAACGCTTCCAAACCTTCAAAGTATGGCATGTTTGGCGTGGAGAAATGGCCTGTCGCAACCACGACATAATCAAACTCTTCAACTTCTTGCTCACCGCTTTTATGATTCATCACCGTAACGGTGAATTTTTGCGTTTCATCATCAAATGATACCCAACGTACTGGGCACTCAAAGCGGATGTATTTTTGAATATCTTGCTTATCGATACGACCCATGATGTAGTCTTTTAGGACTTCACGTGGTGGGTATGATGGGATAGGTTCACCAAAATGTTCGTCGAACGAATAATCTGCGAACTCTAAACATTCTTTAGGGCCATTTGACCATAAATAACGATACATACTACCGTGGACAGGCTCACCATTTCTATCTAGACCTGTGCGCCAGCTATAGTTCCACATACCACCGATAGCATTTTGTTTTTCATAACAAACTATTTCCGGTAAGTCTTTAGCACCGGCTAAACGAGCTGCTTCAAAAGCACGTAATTGCGCCAGACCACTTGGACCTGCACCTAAAATAGCAATTCTTTTCTTACTCAAGATTAACTCCTGCTAAAATTAATGGAAGCCCATTATAACATAATTTTATTAATGACTTTTAAACGCGGTGGTTCTTGGTTATCTATAGGCGATTAGACGCTGCAAAGATAGTTGCTAAGTCTATTTTAATGTGGCGCTGAGTAGTGATGATTTGAGAAGCTTAATATTTAGAAACGACAGGCCTTTTAGTTTTATTGCCTGCCATTGATTCAGAGGGAGTGTGTGTGTATGGATGGAAAAGAGAACATAGTAAAAAAGAGAGCGATAAAGCTTTTAATGGCTATACCAAACCAGGAAACAAAGTACGCAAGCCGCTAACAATAATTTCAATAGAAACAGCAGCCAACAACATACCCATGATTCGGCTCATAATGTTTAGACCTGTATCACCAAGCAAACGGCTGATACGTCCTGCTGCCATCAGCGCTAAGTAACAAAAAAGACTGATCAATAAACCTGCAATAATAACCGCAGAGACACGCAATATACCTGAGACTTGCGAAGAGTAGATAATGACCGTTGAGATACCACCAGGACCAATCATCATAGGAATAGCCAGTGGTACTACCGCTGAAGCGGTGCTTGGAGGGGCATACCTATCGAATTCAACATCGAAGTTTTCTTGGTCAGGCTTGGCTGGATTACCCTCACCATTCATCATATTAAGGGCAATTAAGAATACTAAAATCCCACCTGCCAGCTGGAACGAGCCTATAGAGATACCAAGTGCCTTTAGCAGTACTTCGCCTACTACCGTAAAAAAACTGATCGTAATAAAAATAGTCAAACAGGCAACGCGGGCAACTTTGCGTCGATTAATCATCGAGTAGCCGCGCGTCAAGTCTAAAAATAGCGTCAAGGCACTAAATGGATTGATCAATACCACAAAGGCCAAGATGATTTTAATGATTTCAGTATCCACTGAGCACTCGCTTATTCATCGGTAAAAATAAAGCAAAAAATAAGGTCATCGTGCGCGTGCAACAATGACCCAGTAGGCGTTTAATAGCGGCATTGTAGCATAGGCAGATATGCTAATAAAATCATTAACTTCGATTGATTTTATCTTATAAAAACACCAGTCAACAAAACACTATTTAGTCCTCTTAAGACGCTACCATATATAAATTATCTTGATGCAAACCTCTGCAAGGCTAAGCACTAAAATCAAGGCCAATATCGAGCGCGGTGGTGCTGTGCGTCAGATAACCCATGGCGATAAAATCAACGCCTGTTTCTGCCACCGCTCGCACGCTTTCAGGCGTGATTCCGCCAGAAGCTTCCGTCTTTGCACGTCCTTGGCACATGATGACCGCTTGTCGTAGCAGCTTGGGTGCCATATTATCCAATAATACTAAGTTTGCGCCCGCATCCAAAGCCAGCTCCAATTGCGCTAAGGTATCGACCTCGACTTCAATTGGCATCAGATGACCTGCAAAATCTTGCGCTTGTTGAATAGCAGTGGTGATATCACCCGCAATCGCAATGTGATTGTCTTTTATCAAAATCGCATCGTCGAGTCCCAGACGATGATTACGTCCACCACCGCAGCGTACCGCATACTTCTGTACTGTACGTAGTCCTGGAATGGTCTTGCGTGTACAAGTAATCTGCGCTGGATACTCTGCAACACTATCGACGATCTGTCTGGTGGCGGTCGCGATGCCACTGAGATGAGTCATAAAGTTCAGTGCTGTACGCTCAGCAGTAAGCAGATGACGGGCATTGCCCCGCACTGTCGCCAGTACACTACCCGACGCGACAGATTCTCCATCAGCCACTTGTGCCACAAACTCAATTTGCGCATCAATTAACTCAAAAGCTAAGCGCGCTAAGTCTATACCGCATATCACCCCTGCTTGCCGTGCCCGAATCTGTAATTGCGCCTGCATCTCAGCTGGAATAGTCGCTTGCGACGTCACATCACCGCGTCTACCTAAGTCTTCTGCCAATGCCACCTCAACCAGTGGCTTGAGTAATACTTGATCTATTTTTGGCTCTGATGTTGACTGTGCTTTAAACGTCATATCCACCCCTAGTTTGGACGATTACTGATAGTGTTTATTTAAACTCAAAATGAGCATAAATATAGCGTAAAGTAACTAAGCTCGCAACATAAAGTCGCAATTATATTGATTGTATAAATTTATTAGCTGAATAAGGTTCTATAGTTAATGCTAAATAAAACTGGCACGCTCTATGTCACGTGCTGCTGGTATTAAGTTTTCGCAGCCTCTGTCGGCGTAGGCGCAGCACGCAAGGAAAATTAATACCAGCAGCACTGTACCTATTTTAAAGTGAGTTAACTATATACAAATTAGAGAAGGCTGAAATCAAAAAATGACTGATATTTATTTCCGTTTAGGTAATTTACTGTCCATGAGTAAGCTTTGTAATTCAATGTCATGACGGAAACGATAAAGCTTGGCAGGTCGCCCACGCTGAGCACTGCTACTCTCACCTGTTGGCTGCACTAAGTTTTGTGAATCCAGTAACCGACGGAAGTTTTGCTTGTGTAGCCTTACTCCCGACAGCGCCTCAATGCTTTGCTGCAACTGCAGCAAAGTGAACACTTCTGGCATCAAGCCAAATATCAAGGGACGATATTCTATCTTGGCACGCAATCTGGAGATGGCTGTCGCAATCACACGGCGATGGTCATAATACATGGGTGTGCCTATCATCTGAGTCCAGTTGTCAGGCAATTTACTAGGCTGATAACTTGGAGCCTCAGGGATAAGTCCTGCTTCATAAAGCATCTCGTAGCGCAGGAGGACATGCTCTGCAACCCACTCACTACTGCTGTCATTGTAATTTTCAGATATTTCTGGATAGTCTTTTAACAAACTATGCGTATTATTATGCGTAAACGTGACAGCACCTATCACGCCTTCACTTAACCCCCAACATAAGCGGATTCGTTGACGCCGTCGATGCTGCGAAACGTCATCTTCCGCAGCATCTGCCCAAACCAATAGCTCAGGCACAATAGAGGTCATAATAATACTTGGCATACCCTCTAAGTGATTTTCCCATGGAAAGTAGTCGTACCAATCTCGCCAAATTGCTTGGCTTGGCAACTCTGGCACTTGCGCCTCCTGCACCAACCCGAGATAGCTAACATAAACCAATGCATGGCCATCGCTATTGCGGCGATTGGTATCCACAAAGGTATATAACTGCTCAAGATAACCGAGTGGTTGCCGAGTTTGCTCTTCCACCCACTGGCGCACACCTGCTTGTAGTGAGCGATGTAACGGCATCAGTGGCCCATTGGGCAGCAGCTTGCCTTGGTCTACCGTCAAAACCCGCGCTGTATGATCCGTGATGGCAATCAATACCGCCACCACTTCCGTGGTACCACTACCCTGCTGATGCGCATGTGAATAAGACAACGTCATGGCTATTTATGATTATCCTTAGTTATAGGCAAAATAGTTAAAACAAAACTCAGTATAGCGCGAATTAGGATTTATCGTAAAAACTGGATGCAATTAATAGCTCAACAGTAGCCACTACTCTTTTGATTAAAACGCTTAATTACCTCATATAGTTGATTCACGCTAGAAACGATACAGTGCTGCTAGGGTAAATTTTGTGCAGCCTCTGTCGGCGTAGGCACAGCAAGCAAGTAAAATTTATACCAGTAGCACGTGACTATTAATAATGTATCGATTTTATTTAGTATTGACTATATGGGCACCTAAATAACGGTAAAAAACCTCCTATCTCTATCAGCCTAAATGATAAACTGCAAAAAAATACTTGTTTTTATGCTCAAAATGAGCATAATTAAAACACGTTATTTTTTAACAGCTTTATTCACTCTGTTTAACTCTCTCGACATGCGCACTTTTATTATTGCTATCGCACCGGAGGCTTGCCCCAATGAAAATCTATCCTTATGACGCACCAACCTTAAGCGCTGATAATAGCAGCACCACTCAGTTCAATATTGAATATGCCAAGGCAAAGATACCAGCCGAGCTTCCCCGCGATAAGCGTCTGGCAGTAGAAGCCAATATCAAGCAACTATTGCAAGATCATAACGCGGTATTGGTCGCGCACTATTATGTTGACCCTTTTATCCAAGATTTGGCATTGGCAACAGGCGGCTGCGTTGGTGATTCACTCGAGATGGCACGGTTCGGTCAAGCTCATAGCGCCCAAACTCTAGTGGTGGCAGGCGTACGCTTCATGGGCGAATCAGCCAAAATATTAAGTATGGAAAAAACGGTACTAATGCCAGATTTGGAAGCTGAATGTTCGCTTGATTTAGGCTGTCCTGCCGATGAATTTTCAGCCTTCTGTGATGCTCATCCTGAGCGCACGGTGGTGGTTTATGCCAATACCAGTGCAGCGGTAAAAGCGCGTGCCGATTGGGTGGTGACCTCATCAGTAGGCATCGACATCGTCCGTCATCTGCATGAGCAAGGCGAGCCGATTATCTGGGGGCCTGACCGCCATTTGGGTAAATACATTGCACAAGAGACTGGCGCCGACATGTTGCTCTGGCAAGGGTCGTGCTTAGTGCACAATGAGTTTAAAGCAACGGAGCTTATGCAATTAAAAGAGGAGCACCCAGACGCTAAGGTGTTGGTACACCCTGAATCCCCTGATAGTGTGGTGGCACTGGCTGATGTGGTCGGCTCAACCAGTAAGCTACTGAAGTCAACTTATGAGATGGATGCCGATACCTTTATCGTAGCGACTGACCTTGGCATATTACACGAGATGCAAAAGCGCTCACCACATAAGCGTTTCTTAGCCGCGCCGACGGCTGGTGAGAGTGCCAGCTGTAAGAGCTGTGCGTTTTGCCCGTGGATGGCGATGAATGGCTTGCAAGGTATTGAGCAATGCTTGACGCATCACAGCGGTGAAGTACTCATGACCCCAGAGCTGGCAGCAGCCGCAAAAAAACCATTACAACGCATGCTTGATTTTGCCGAATCACAAAAACAACGCGTACAAGCCAGTGGCGATATCGTCAAAGACCGTGCGCTATTTGCCAATGTGGGAGCGGCGTAATATGAATGAGGCGTGTGCAGCTGATAGAACAAGCTATAACGCTGATGATGCTAGGCAAACAGACGTACTTATTATTGGTGCTGGCCTTGCAGGGTTAACGACCGCTTTAGCATTACCAAAATCGCTAAACGTAACCGTATTAAGTAAAGCGGCAATGGAAGTTTGCTCAAGTCATTACGCTCAAGGCGGCATCGCAGCCAGCCTAGATAAAAATGACTGCGTCGCTGATCATATCGCTGATACGTTTGTCGCTGGTGCAGGGCTATGTGAAACGGATAATACGACTCATATCCTCAGTGCCGGTCAACAAGCTGTACAGTGGCTATGCGAGCAAGGCGTGCCCTTTACTCAGACTGCACAAACACACACTGCTAAAAAAGCCGCTGAGCAAACCTTTAATAAAACCTCAATGGCATTAAGTACCAGCGATTTACATCTAACCAAAGAAGGCGGCCATGGCTGTAGACGGGTTGCCCATGCTGATGATGCGACTGGTCGTCATATCATGCAAGCCTTGATCATAAAAGCACAGTCTGCGGCTAATATTACCATCTTGCCCTTTCATAAGGCGCTACACCTTTTAAAAGACAGTAGCGATAGCCAATGCCAAGGGGCACTCATTTTTGATCATCATAATCAACGGCAAGTGACGTTCCATAGTCGTGCAGTCGTATTAGCCAGTGGCGGCTTAGGACAGCTGTTTAAACGTGCCAGCGCGCCAAATGTCTGTGTTGGTGATGGGGTAATGATGGCGTGGCAGGCAGGTTGCCGTCTCGCAAATTTGGAGTTTATCCAATTTCATCCAACAGGACTAGCACTGGACGACAGTAGCTTTTTGATATCCGAAGCCCTGCGCGGTGAAGGAGGACGGCTATATTGTCCTTTGACGGGCAAGCGATTTATGCTCGATATAGACGATCGTGCTGAGCTAGCGCCACGAGACATCGTCGCCCGTGCCATCGCTGAGCAAATTAATAATAATGGTTTGGGCTACGTGCATCTCGATGTCAGCCACTTGCCTGCCAAGTTTTTACAAGAGCACTTTCCGCAGATTTATCAGACACTATTAGACCTCGGTGTTGATATTACTACCGACCCTATTCCAGTCGCTCCTACTGCGCATTATAGCTGTGGTGGCGTAGTCACTTGCGCTAATGGCTTAACAGATATACCAGGGCTCTATGCCGCTGGTGAAGTCGCTTATACTGGTCTGCATGGTGCAAACCGCTTGGCCAGTAACTCTTTATTAGAGTGTGTGGTGGTTGGGCGTCATATCGCTGCGCATTTGCCACGTTATTTGTCTGATAAGACTTGGAGCACGCCCAACCTTTTTGACACTCAAGCTATCTCTCACACAACACCTCTCTGTTCTGAGTCTGTCTCTGCTGCTGAAAACCTTACTACTAAAAACCTTGATGGCAATTTTGATGGTAGCTTTGATAGCAATGCTAATATCGATATTGATAACATGACTGCTCAATTAAAAACCTTGATGAGTAGCCACATGGGTATTGTGCGTAGCGCTGAGCAGTTAGAAAGCGCCTTGGTTCAAATACAACAGTGGCAAGGGAGTATCCATACGCTACACATATCTGACAATCCTGCTTTGTTTAACGACTTGGCTCATTGGCAATTATCACGGCAATTACAGCTGGCCTCTCTCATTGTGCAGTCAGCTTACCAACGCTATGAAAGCCGTGGCGGTCACTATCGACAGGATTATCCTACTCTAGCAACCGAGCCAAGGATTAGTGTCATTGAGCCCTTGATAGCTACTAAGTTTGATAGTGAGAGCTTGCGATATGAGCTCGCAAACTCTACTGAAAGGACTGACGGGCTAAAACTGGCTGCTACTGTTTGAGTTTAAAAAACCTTCTTTTTGTAGGTTGTTTTGTAGACTTTCAGCTCGAGAACTTATAGCATTCTAATACTCTAAAACCTTTGACCAGAGCCTAACCATGATAGCTACAGATACGCTATTTGTGATCGGACTGATGACCATCGTTAGTGTGGTTTGGAGCATGCTTGCTCTGCCGCGTTTGCGTGCTCGTTTGCCCACCATTTATCTGATTGCACGCTCATGGTGGTGGATGCTAGCACTGCTCTGTAGCTGCTATCTGCTTGCCAAGATATCTGATAAGAGTCAATTCATCGATAATCAGCACCCTTATCAATGGCTCCTCGCTGCTTTTTTCATTGTCATTGGGCTGCGTGGTAGCTATGAGATTAGCCGTCTTTGGCGCTCTGAGAGTAAAGCGCGACTGATTAGCAAGCTCCAAGCGCGCGGACTACAAGCGCATACCTTAGCCCTCGCTATTCCCCAAAGACATGGCACAGAAAAATATCGCTCAGAAGAACATCACACCGACCTGCAAGACAACCTTCAACCCTATATCTATCTGAATATTTTAGATGCATTATTTAGCGTCGCCTTCATTTTACTCATTGTCAGTTTGGTTTTTTTGCAGCAATTAACGTGGCATCGTGAACAATACGGCGTGTTACTGTTCGTATTATTTGCCAGTCAGTTTAATGATATCGCGCAATACTTATGCGGCAAGCTGCTCAAAGGTAGATTATTCAAACGTGGTCTTGCACCCAAAATAAGCCCCAATAAAAGTATTGAAGGCGCTGTCTTTGGGAGTTTATTATCCGCCCTTTTGGCAACTTTGCTGGGAATGTGGTTGACGCCGTTTAGCTGGTGGGTATGCCTGCTTGCCGCCTATATGCTCGCAGTCAGCGGTATCACTGGCGACTTATTAGAATCAGCGTTCAAACGTCAACACGGGGTAAAAGATACTGGTACTTTATTGGCGGGACATGGTGGCGTGCTTGATAGAATAGATAGCTTACTGATTGGCGTGCCTTTATTTACCCTATTGTATTGGGCTCTAGGTTAGACAAAGTTTTGATTCTAATTAAGTTTGGCCAAGACGGACTTTAATCAATGCATCATAAAAAACCGACAACCACTAAAGGCTTTTATCAAGTCTTTTACGTATCAACCAATTTAACACGGGTTTGGGCAACTGGTTAAGTGCGCGAGTTATATAACGCATTGAGCGCGGAAACACTGCCAACTCAACATCATCGGCAAGCGCCTGCATCGTGTATCTAACGGCAGTTTGGGTGCTGATAATAAAAGGCTTATGACTGGCATCACCCCCATTTAAATCACGTAATGCTTGAGTATCGATATAGCCTGAGGCAATACAGGTCACTTGGATATCATAAGGAGCGAGAGCACAGCGATAGGCACTGGCAGTCGCGATCATTGCGCGCTTACTCTTTGCATAAAGACTCGAGTAAGGATAGTCGATAATACCCGCAATTGAGGCGATACAGACAAGGCTTGGCTTTATGGAACCCACTCCTGTATTTGCTTCAACCTGCTGCATTAACTGTGCACTTGCCCACATAAAAACATGCTCAAAAGCCTGTAGATTGATGGCCAGCATCTGAGTACTGGTCGTTTTATCAAGCTGCTGTAGGCGCTCATTGAAATAACTGCCTGCACTATAGATAAGTCGCTGAAACTGGCTAGCTGATAATGTATCCAATAACGTTTGGCGCTGGGTAAAATCAGTCAAATCACAGTGATGAGTGGTGATATCAGGATGCTGAGCATTGATACAATCAATTTTGGCTTGATTATGCCCGACAACACTCACTTGCCAGCCCAGCTGCTGGTGCGCTAAAGCAAGCGCCAATCCTAGCCCACTGGTGCCGCCAATGACAATCACGTGCGCTCGATTATCCTTTTTATCATTCATAGTATTAATAGCTTTATCCTTACAACGCTGATTTGGGAGTGATGGCCGCTTTTATCAGCTGTAATTCTACCTTGATATGATACAATCGTCGGCTTGTTAAAAACTGACGAGTCTGCCGACCATGGAAAGCCTAGTTACCCTTGTTCTGGTATTAATGCCAATGTTTATTGGCTTTGCCATCCCTTCTAATCCCAAAATGACTAAGCTTGCCGATAAGGGTCTGTCTTATTTGGTTTACGTCATCTTAACTCTCATCGGTATCGAGCTGTCACAAGTTGAAGGTCTGGGTAGTCAAATAGGCGAAATCGCCCTATATGTCACCATCCTATCGATCTTGACGATTGGCAGTGGTTTGTTTGCCCTCATGCTATTCGATCGTGTGCGTCCATGGCAGGCTAAGAAACCCAGCGTAAAATCCAAAGAGCATCGCGTCAGTATCCGTGGCAGCTTGGCACAAGTGATTTGTGTGGTGATTGGCATGGTGATTGGCTACTTCTTGCCAGTAGATTATATGCCACCTGACAACACCATGACGGCTATGCTGATGATATTAATACTGCTGGTCGGTATTGGGTTAAAAGGCTCAGGGATTACCCTCAAAGAAGTGCTGCTCAACAAACGTGGCGTAGAGATGAGTATTATCTTTACCCTCTCGATATTGGTTGGCGGGCTGATCTTTGCGCTGATGTTCAGCGATGTGTCATGGACAAAAGGCTTGGCACTGGCATCAGGGTTTGGTTGGTATTCACTATCAGCGATTATCATGACCGATGCTTATGGTGCCGTTTGGGGCAGTGTGGCGCTATTTAATGACTTGGTACGTGAGTTTTTTGCATTGATATTTATTCCCGTCTTTATGCGCAAATATCCATCAGCTGCGGTCGGTCTTGGCGGCGCGACCAGTCTTGACTTTACCCTGCCTATTATTCAACAATCTGGTGGTCTAAAAGTCGTGCCACTGGCGATTAGCTTTGGCTTTATTATTAATATCGTCTCGCCAATTCTGATGGTAGTGTTTTCGGCGTTGGGGTAAGTATAATTTAAATAATTAGCTATTACTTAAAACTCGATACATATATTTGAATTTGAGTCGTCTGGATAGTTGTAGGCTATTTCAGGCTCCATAGCTAGTCCATAAACTCGGCGATTCATGGCTTTACCCTCTTCAGTATCAGAAGATGCAATAGGCGCGTCATCACCGCAATCAAAAGTACTTAAACGATCAGCGTCAATTTGATGCTTTAGTAGTAAGTAGTTTTTGATCATCAGCGCTCTATTTTTGGCTAAAGAATTTAACCCTCCATTAACTTCATCTTCTGAAGTATGGGCTTCGATTCTAAAAGTGGACGTATCATACTCCTTCATTTTTGTTGCTACTCTATCAAGCTCAAGCTGATACTCTTTTGATAACTCACTGCTGCCCTTGGCAAAAAAGGCACGATATTCCATTTTTAGACCTACCCCAGGCATCGTAAAAGGGCAGCCTCTGTCATCTACCATTACGTTTTCTGGCGTATTTGGGCACTGATCTAATTTATCAGGAACGCCATCACCATCTGAATCAATCTCTGCTTGCATTGTTCTGATATTTTCATATTGGGGTACATCTTTAGACGATGCGATTGTAATAGTCTGGCAGCCGGTTAGAGTTATAGATGCTGCTAACAAAAAAATGCTGTAGAATTTCAGTTTCGTAGTCATTGTTTATCTTCCCTAATGTAGTAAAAATCCTGATCTAAGTTATGCCCAATGACTAGCGGCTACGTAACAATTTTGCAAAAATATACGTTTTAAGCCATCACTAGCTCTTTTTCTACCTGACAAACCCTATCATGCCACTCAATAAAATCACTGATAGCAGCTGGCGCGGGTTCGCTATTACCAACTTCCCTACCTTTAAAACTCTCAATATAACGGCAAGCGCGATAGCCTTTTGCAAAGCTCTCATAATCAGCAACCCACTGCTTGCGTGCAGTTAAAGCAGCCTGTTGTGCATTATCATAACTGAATTCAGGGCTGCCATCATCAGCGAACCAAAACTCTTTAGCAGGGATGCTTTTTTCCAACATACGCTGTTCGTTGACCTCAGCCATGCGCCACGGCTTGGCAGTGAGCCGCGCTCGAAAGCACTGCTGTGCCTGACTCAGACGCACATAATTGTCATCGGCATGGAAGTACTCAAACCACTCTGCTACTAACTCATCACTTGGCGCGATGGTATCGTGAGTGGCAATAATGCGAAAGCCTGCAGGCGTCTCATACAAACGGAAGCGCTCTTTTGGATGTTTGACAACTCGCTTTTGTAGTCGCTCAGTCATATAAGGCAGCAACGAGGCGATATCATCAGCATATTTTTGCGCGCGTGCTTTGTCTCTTTGGCTGGCTTGTTGCCACAAATAAGCAGTCACACCAATCATAACCACCAATAGCCATAACCATGACAATCCGAGCCAAGCGATGACACTGGCGATAAGTATAAACACCAGTACAAAAAACCACACTTTTAACTTCGGCGAAGGCTGGCTTTGATTGCTTATTAATACAGTCATATAGCCATGACTATCATAGCTATCAGGATAATTGTGATGCAATAATTCATCATTATCGACATCAATGATGGCGATGTTATCAACGTTAGCGACCTGCGCGCCATAGCTATTACGCGTAGTGATAACCTGCGTTTGGTATGATGAGCTGTCAGATAAATCTGAGCTAGGAAAAGTTTGCTCAGAGATGATTTGCTCACGAATGGGAATGCCGTTACTTGCGTTATACTCTTCCCTGCGTTCACGGCGTACGATATCCTCACCTGCCAGCCAACGATTATGCGCCTCAGTCACACGCGTTCTAGCATGGTTTAATGCTTCGCTTTGACTGATATCTGACCAGCCATAACGCTTGATGGTGGCTTGCTTAACTGCGCTATCAGAGGTTGCCGATGATTTAAAGCGCTGCTTATACTGCGCCCAGTATTTGGGGATGAGCATGGGTTTTGCCTTTTACTCTCAATATTCATAGTAATTTTTTGTGTGTTTGCTAAAAAATATAACATGCCTTATTTTTATATGGTAATATAGATATCAATATGACCGTCACCTCTGCTTTTGCAGGTGGCGGTTCTCTATTTATAGCTTCTTGTTTTCTCTGCATCAATTCATATTATGGCCATAAGACCCAATCTTCTATATTCACCGTTAGACCAAAGTCTGCAAGTTTAACAGTATCCTCATGTACAGTAGAAAACTCGTTTAATAAACTTTTAAAGCGTTGATTTCAACCAAATGCGTACACCCAGCCTATCTTTGCCATTTTATTCTAAAATTTCTTTACAGTTTACTAAAGTATCATTGTATCTATCTCGCGCTGATATCCAACCAAATACTCGCTGATTCATGGTTGCACCCTCCTCAGTATCATTACGAGCAATTGGATCATCAGAACTACAATTAAAGGTTCGGACTCTATTTGCTGGCAAGCCAAGATTAACCAAATAGTCTTTGATACTTTGCGCGCGAGCACCTGCTAATGAGACAGGTATTAATTGCTGAGACGAGTCTTTGATATGTGCAACCTTGTTATCAACGGATTGTTGTTCGATTTTAGAAGTATGGCCTTGGACAAAAAGCGTCAGATTAGAACAGCGAGCCGCGAACTCTATAATCTTGTTTAACTCTGAAACGTACTTATCTTTTAATTCAGCGCTATCTCTATCGAAAAATACTCGCAACTCCATGGATAACATATCCTCCAAAGTCACCGTCATAGGTTTACCATTTTTATCAACAGGTGGCGGCTCAGCTATGCAGGTGGAAGGCACTAAAGTTTCTTGGCTAATACTATTGCCTACAGTCGCTGATTGACATCCTGATACTAAGCCTATAATTAATAAAGCAATAGTGACTTTTGTTGCTCCAAACTTAGTCATAGAGTATTCCTAATTAGTGATAGTAAATCACACTATATCTAACGTATCTTTTTAAGAAAAACACCCTAAACCCCACTTGCCTGCTTGGCAAACAGACGCATCAGCGGTTTCATTTTGCCAACACGATACATGCCTTCACTACGTATCTGCTGCACAGGACGCAGCTGCGCAAGTGACCCTGCAAACAGCCAGTTTAGCGCCGAGAAGCTATGCATCATCAGGCTATTATGTGGACGACGCAGACGCTCATACGTACGCAGCGTTTGATTGCTGCCCCAAATCGCCCCACCACTGCGCGCATAGTCATGGGTGAGTTGTTCACTTAATGCCTTCACATCGAGCATACCCAAATTCAGCCCTTGACCTGCCAGCGGATGCACACCATGTGCCGCATCACCGATTAAGACTAAATTATCCGCGACGTAGCTTTTTGCTTGTTGTGCAGCTAACGGAAAGCTGGCGATTGATTCTATCTGACTGATAGCACCCAGCTCATAGTTGCTGGCAGCGGCCAATTTATCAGCGATAACGCGGTCTTCTTCCTCTATCAGTGCCAATGCCTGATTGCGCGGTAGTGTCCAGACGATAGACTGCCAATGTTGCGGGTTGGCCTTGTCCTCATCAGTGATATCCGCTAACGGCAATAACGCCAGCGTACCTGTGGGTAGCATGGCTTGGCGGGCGGTTGCTTGATGCGGCTTTGCCGTTTGAATCGCACAGCAAATTGCCGTTTGCTGATAATCAAGGGTATCTAGCCCGATCCCTGCTTGCTGGCGCACAAACGAGCCGCGACCATCCGCACCGACTAACAGACGCGCATCAATAACCGCACCCTCCTCTAACGTCACACGGTAGCCCTGCTCTGTCCCCAACCAATCCATATCGACTACTTTTTGCCCAGCGATGACGGTCAGATAGTCACTGACATCATCCTCAGATAGACGCTGCGATAATGCATACTCAATAACTGCAGGCTCAACCATACTCCCAAGCAGTTCTGGCGCGTCGCTTTCACTATCACCAAATAATAGCTCGCCCATACCGTTCAGTTGCCATACCTGCATTTGTGAATAGTCGGCCTTACGCCCAGATAGCGCAATCTTTTGCCAAGCGCCCACGTCTTTGAGTAAGTTTATACTGGCTAGACTAAGCGCATAGACACGGGCATCGCGCCTGCTTAGTACTGCTTGCCACCCTGACTCATCACGTGCAGGGCGTGCATCAATCAAAGTCACGGGCATTTTGGCTTGCGCCAGTTTTAGAGCCAGCGTCGCACCGACGATACCGCTGCCAATAATGAGCGTATGGTTGTTTTTCATAAGTTATCTCTCAATGTTAGAACGCTTGTTAGGCTAGAACGCTTATTATCAACTGAAATTACACATTAACACGGATTTAATATCTCTAAAGCGCTCGGAAATTATTTGGCGCAGCCTCTGGAACTACTGTACAGCCAGCGAGACAAATGATTACCGAGCGCCAAACATGATAGTTTTGCATAATATCAGTTATCAATACTATGATTTTAAGCCCATCGCATAGTTAGCGACCAATGGTTTAATATTCGGCAACTTATCAAAGGCAACCAAAGCCACGTTACGTGCCAGCTTCACCGCTGGATTTGGATGCGTAAAGCCATGTACCACGGCATCACAAAAGCGGATGACTCGTTTTTGATCGCTTAGACGCGATTTTTCATAGCGTTTTAATAACTGTGGATCACCGATATCTGCGCCCTTAAGTACTTGCGCGCTCATCATCTGCGCCAGTACATGCGCATCACGCATACAGAGGTTAAAGCCCTGACCCGCTACAGGGTGCAAAGTATGAGCTGCGTTGCCCATGATGACGCAGCGACCATCTGCTTGCTTATCTGCCAGCACGCGTGTCAAGGGATAAGCACCGCGGCGACCAGCAGCGACAAACTTGCCAGCACGCTGACCAAACGCCTGTTGCAAAGTCGCCAGAAAATGCGCATCATCGTCTAAATATTTATTTTCTTCACCCGTTGGACAGACCCAGACTACCGATCGGCGATAGCCGTTTTGATAGTCATTATTGCCATCCCCTTCTGGATCGGTCAATGGCAACACAGCAAGCGGGCCTGCTGGACTAAAACGCTCAATGGCGATGTGCTCGTGAGGCTTATCCGTCTCTACCACGCCAACGATAGCGGTTTGCTGATAGTCATAAGTCGTAGTGCCGATATCCAATAACTGACGCACTGTAGAGTCGCGACCGTCACAAGCGACCAAAACGCTGGCTTGCAATTGCTGCTCATGCTCCTCTTCACCATAGTAGCTAAAGCTGAGCGTCACCCCATCCGTTTGTTGTACATCGATGACATTGGCATTGTCAATCAAAGTAATCAGTGGTTCTTGCTGTGCGGCCAGTAATAGCTTGCGCCCTAGCCACGCATTTTCCATGACTTGTCCAAATGAGTCGACTTGCTCCTCAGCTTTGTTTAACTGCGCGCGCCCAAAGCTGCCTTGCTCACTGATTTGTACCGCATCAATGCGACAAGCATGACTTTGCAGCTCATCCCATAGCCCAATCTCTTGATAAATCTGTACCGTGCGTCGTGATAATGCCGTATTTCGACTGTCTAAATAATGGCTACGCGTACTATCATCATTTGGGCTGATTTTTGGATAGCTCATCTTTTCTAGCAAAGTGCTGGCAATACCATGATGCGCAAGCAACAATGCAAAAGATAAGCCCACGTGACCACCACCAGCGATCAGCACCTGCTGCTCGGTGATTGCCGCTTTTTTTCCTACATTTGATAAATCTGAATCAGTGTTTTGCATCATTATTATTCCCAATTATTATTTCTACTGCGATTTGTTGAGATTGCTTACGATAGACGGTGAATAGCTGCTCAAAACTACCTTTATTTTATAATATTTATCATTTGATGCGTGCTCTAAGCTGAGTTATTGGCCGTTATAATATAAGCCATAGATTACCACAAATTGCGCAAACTTCCGTGTCCTTCACTATAGGTATAACGCTGACTCAACCTTTAAGACCCCTTATGGTCACAAAGCAAAGTATTGATAGCAGGAGTAGCAAACTCCAGGATTGCAATCGTCATACAAAACAAAACTATCCACCTCTGTCTATGGCTTGAAATTTAAAAACTATCAACCATAATGGAGGTAAGATGTTTACTTGTCATCACCCATATAATCAATAACTATTTTTACTTTTATTTTCTAAAAGCTATAAACCCTTACTGACTATTTTATTTTATCTATTAAGCCCGCTGACCTATTAAAACCTACCAATAGTAGCGGGCACCTAATATAAGGATAATCGCTTGACTGACTCCATGAGCCGCCGTATAAAGTTTGAATCACTGACCCCAGCACAGCTCAAAACCGTGCTTGGCGAATATAATAATCACATGAAATACATTCAAGAACGTCTCAATATTAAGATAAGCCAGCGTCAAGGCGACTTTTGCCTTAGCGGTGATATAAGGGATGTTGAGCGCGGCGAACGTATCATATATAAGCTCGTTGACGAAACCCAAAATTCAAAAGATATCAGTGCAGCAGAGTTACACCTTATCATTCAATCAAGCATCTCACGTGATGAAGACGTAGAAGACGATGAGCAGGTCACGGATAGTAAAGAAGACGCCAATGATTTGGATTCGGCAAGTGACTTTACGCCCGTAAGTTTGCGTACGCGCAAAGGTAAAATCATCCCGCGTGGTGGCAATCAACAGCGTTATGTAAAAAACGTGCTGAGCTCTGATGTGTCATTCGGTATTGGCCCTGCTGGTACTGGTAAGACCTACTTGGCAGTCGCTTGTGCGGTCGACATGCTTGAGCGCAATGAGATTGAGCGTATCTTACTGGTGCGCCCTGCGGTAGAAGCAGGCGAGAAACTAGGATTTTTGCCTGGCGACTTGACGCAAAAGATTGATCCATATTTACGTCCTTTGTACGATGCGCTATACGAGATGATAGGTTTTGAGAAGGTCGGAAAAATGCTAGAGCGTCAGATCATTGAGGTTGCGCCACTTGCGTACATGCGAGGGCGGACTTTGAACAACTCGTTTGTGATCTTGGATGAGGCGCAGAATACTACGCCTGAACAGATGAAAATGTTTTTGACACGCTTAGGCTTTGGGTCACGCGCTGTCATCACTGGTGACATTACTCAGGTCGACCTGCCACGCGGTCATAAGTCGGGTCTGGCACAAGCGATGGATATCTTAAGTGATATTGAAGAGATTCATATCACCAAGTTTGATTCAAAAGATGTGGTACGCCATCAGCTGGTACAAAAAATCGTCGAAGCCTATGATGTGTTTGATGAGGAGCAAGTAGCGCTACAAGAAAAACGTAAGTTTGAGCGTATGAAGGAACAAGAGCGCAAACAAGCAGTCGCTGATGCGGCCGCTAAGTTATAGCTAACTGTCGCACGCTAGTTTTGAAATCAGATAACCGGATTACTGCTCGTAATCCGGTTTTTTGCTGCTCAGTATTGGTCAAGTTTAGGGTTAATATTGCTCTAGCTGCTATAGTAGCCTTCACGAAACGATTAAATATTTCAGACAGCAAGGCTTAATCAGACTCAAAATTCTTAATAGGATAAAAATATGAATCAACCTAACAATAATAAAACAGCGGATGAAATCGCTAGTAGTGCCAATAATAACAATGCCAGTTTAGCGGCACTCGATATTAGCGCGACTGACAGTATTGATAATACTTTGGTCGACAGTTTTTATGGTGAAGACAGTCTGTTGCCAATCATGAGGGCGACACTTGATTATATGAATGAGCGCATCAAAAACGGTCTCACGTTACCCTACTTTGCCGACATCAATCCTGAGCTGTGGCAAAAGAAACCTAAAGCGCTGGATATATATATCACTGATGAAAGCGAAGGTCGCGAGTTGAATCTGGAAGCACGTGGCAAGGATTATGCGACCAATATTTTATCTTACCCAAGCGACTTGCCTGCCTCCATCATAGAGCTGATGCCGACGTTGCCACTGGGTGAGCTAATCATCTGTCATGCAGTGGTGGTGCGAGAAGCCGCGGAACAGGAAAAAACAGTAGTACAGCACATCAGCCATTTACTGGTACATGGTGTGCTGCATCTATTGGGTTTTGATCATGAGCTCGGACAGGCTGAGCAAGATGAGATGGAAAGCTTTGAAATTGAGATTTTGGCAGGTTTACATCTACCAAATCCCTATCTTCCCAACGCTTAAGTTTGATGTAGCCAGTTTTTTACCTAGCCAATCATTTAAGATAGCCAGTCTTTTTAAGGTGATTAGTCTTTGGTCAGTCTTTGGTCATGGGCAGTTTTTGTGACTGACCCATTTGGTTAATCATCTGATCCAGTCCTTTGACATGGACACTACGCTGCGGGAATGGAATCTCAATCTTCTCATCATCCAGCGCATGCTTGAACTGCTCTAGCAAATCGCATTGCATCGTCCACCAGTCGGCATTGGTCGTCCAAACGTTTAAGGTCAGATCTACTGAGTTATCGCCCAGATTGGTGACACGTACGATAGGCTCAGGGTCGGTAAAGGCCAGTGGATTGTTCTTTGCCAAGCTGAGCATGACGTTTTTGGCGACCTTAATATCCGCATCGTAGCCAATACCGACCGTGATATCGACGCGGCGGTTGGGCAGCGCGGTATAGTTGGTAACGGCTGAGGTGGTGATATCGCTGTTAGGGATAATGATGTCGTGATTGTTAATCGTCGTCAGGTGGGTGTTGATTAAGGTAATCTCTGTCACTGTCCCTGTATAGCTACTGATTTGGACATAATCACCTCGTACAAACGGGCGGAAGGTCACAATCATAATGCCAGCCGCAAAGTTTGACAGCTGATCCTTTAATGACAGACCAATGGCTACCGCGGCGCCACCCAATATAGCGACGACTGACGTGGTCTGCACGCCAACTTTGCTAAGGGCTGCTAGAGCAACCACGACTAACAATACGCCATATAACAAGCGACCTAAGAAGTTAGCGACGGTATCATCTAAGTGGCTACGCAACATAATACCGTGAGCGAACGTGACTGCTTTTTTGGCAAGCCAACGCCCTACCACGAATATCAATATCGCTAGAGCAATCTTAATGACTAAGCTGAATGCGTTACTGGTAAGGGTAGCAACATCTACTGTAAAACCTAAAAATTCCATACTGACTCTTTATTTTATAGCTTGATTGACTTGATAGCTTGATTGGCTATCTGGTTTAACGTCACAATCGAATGTCGATCATCACTCTAATGGTTGAGCATTTTAACGCAAGCATCGTTTTGGGTTGTTCGTATTTTAGTAACTTATACTTAATAAGTCACATCTACTTTGTCGCTGTAACGATAGGTACGTATCAGACGCAGCTCAACAATATCACTCATGTCTTCGGTAAACTTACCAAAAGGTGCGGCTTGTCGTACTGATTGCTTCGCAGCTTCGTCTAATATCGTTGAGCCTGAGCTTTCTAGCAGGCGAATGGCTTTAATATTCCCATCATCACTGATAATGACCATCAGGCGCACTTCGCCAGTGATTCCCTGCGCCCGTGCCTGTACCGGATAGTGTAAGTTACCGATACGCTCGACATGCTCACGAAAGGTCTCAATATAGTCCGCTGCTGCCCCGCGCGTGGTTGAGTTGCTATCCACGGTGACGACTTTAGACTTGGTGGCATAGATTTGTTGGCGCTGTGATAGCTGTGCCTCTAAAGTTGCAATCTGCTTACGCAGGCGCTCTTCTTGCGCTTGCATGTCATCTTGCGCTTGTTTGCTGTCGTTATCAGACTCTACGGTCGCTTGACGCCAACTCAAGGTCGTACGCAAATAGCTTTCTTGATAGCGCTGCTGACGCACCTTACGCTGCATATTGATCACATCTTGGGTTTCGCTGATTTGCTCTGCAGTCAATGGGCTGGTTTGCGCACTTTCTTGTCTTACTTGTTGAAGTACCGAACCGCCGCCTTCTTGTGAAGCATTGGCGATATAGTGCGCATCTTCATTGGGCTTCATATTATCAGTCAAAGCCTTGGCAACATCTTGCATCAACGCTGCAGGATCTTTGCCCATAGAAAAGCTCACGCCAAAAATGATCACCACGTGCACCACTAAGGCAATGATAATAGCGACAGGCATGCTAAAATCGCGCTTTGGTGCTTGCGCAGAAAAGTGATAGCTTTGGGAGTCTTTAATATGGGCCACAATGGGTCTCAACTTTCAGCATAAGTATGGCGGCCATCGCCTTGGTCTTGATAATTGGCTGCTATTTTACATGGTTCACACTCATAATGGCAGTTGCAATAATGACTGCTCTTTCAAGCTACGTCTGATACTCGAGCCTTGCTTTGAAATATACTATTTTCAACTGACTACAACATGACCAATGTCTGATTCAAATCAACTCTACTGGTTATGTTGGTTGGTTTATTTGCTACAATATGACGCTTTTCGCTACGCTGTTTTACTATATACTATTTTAGGGTGTTAAACTTCCTACTTAGTATTGACACCCTATAATGATAAGGATAACCAGTTTGCGCAACTTCGATAACTTTGATGACTTCACTGATAATCTTGGCTATCGCTTTAGCGAGTCATTTAGCGATGGCTGGGAGAGCTTAAGCCAAACCATCAAAAAGCTCTATGACAGAAGCATTGATAAGCTCGATGATGAGCTGGCTTTACCAGTTGCCCAAACCTACGTCAATGATGCCTTGCAAAAGTTCGTCACTGATAATGTCGGAGCTATCTTGGAGCTACGCGTTGAGCTGCATGACGATTGGTTCCGCTTGTACTGTACCTTAAATATTGCAGGTATTTATGCTGAAGTCGCCAGTAACTTTAGTCTCGTACACGTGCAGCTCGATCGTAACGTACAGCGCTTTGTTTTTGGTCAGCAGACTTATACTGACGTACTCAACTTACGCTGCGAGTCATTTATTAAACGCCAAGGCATCAAGCTTTTTATTTGGTTTTATCATAGCGTGCTCAAAAAAGATCCGTTAGGCTTCATTCTGACTTATATCAATATAGCCCGCGCAAAAGAAGAGATTATTTACCTTGATATTAATCGTTGGCTAAAAAAGAATAAAAAAATCATGAGTGGCTTACACAAAGTACAGGTTAATTATGGTGAGCTTGAAGAAGAACAGCTGGTGCTAAAAACACAGGTGAACTACCGTGACTTGATAGGTGCCAGTAGCATCGATGATATTATTACTGAAGATGATGTGAGCGAAGATGAACCTGAGCTCATGAAAGGTCCTATCAACCCAATCGCTGATGCGGCCAAACCAAGCCAAGTCTAATAGCCAAACACAGGGGCGATTATTGCTCTAACGAATGAAAACGCCGCTGCCTTAAATGAAGGTAGCAGCGTTTTTTGTGGCCGTTTGAATATAGCCATTCGTTGAGCAGTAATTTTTAGTTTACCAATAGTTCTCTACGGCGATATTGCCTTCACCGCGGCGATTCATGACTAATCCCAGATCTTTGAGCGTCTCTTTGGTATCCTCTACCATCTCAGGGTTGCCACACAGCATCACATGCGCGCTGTCTATATCTCTAGCTTGATACCTGCACGCTCTTCTAATTTACCATTAACCAGCAACTTTGGTAAGCGCTCAGTTAAGGCATCTGCCATCGGCTCGCGGGTGACGATTGGGACAAATATCAATTTGGCTGGATTGTCCACTAATGAGCCAAAATCTTCTTGCAAGGTTTTAATCAGTTCAAGATAGGCAAGCTCTTCTTTCGACCGTGCACTGTAGGCAAGTACGATGTGTTCGTAATCTTCCCAAGTTTGCAGATCTTGTAGCATCGATAAAAACGGCGCCAACCCTGTTCCTGTGGCTAGCAACCACAAGTCCTTGGGCAATGGCTTTTGATAACGTGCTAAGGTCAAAAACCCAAATGGCATAGTATTCAATAGTAACTCATCACCGACTTGCAAATGCTGCAACTGCGAGGTAAACGCCCCATCAGGAATGACAATCGAGAAGAACTCTAGCACCTCGTCAAAAGGCGAAGACACAATAGAATACGCACGGTAGATATCTTCATTCAAGGAGTCGTCCAATGCGACATCTTGAGCTTTATAGTGTTGTAATTGACTGGGATTGACACCCAAACGCACGAATTGACCAGCAGTAAACTTAAAGCTGTCTGGACGGGTAACCGTAAAACTAAATAAGCCTGGTGTCCACGTGGTTTTGTTCAGCACCGTTACTTTTTGAATATTGTCACTCATAATAATTAATCACTCTCATTTTTATTAATAGTCTTTTATTGATGGTTGTTTTTATAAGTTTTTAAAGGATACAAACCAAAAGATGCGCCAAGCTTAGCATAAACTTGGCGCATCTTGGTTTTCTAACAGTAACAGCGGATAAGTAACCAACATCGTTAGCCGTTACTTATCCTATCTCTATACGGCTTCTTATACGGCTTGTGTTACCAAATACGCGCCATACCTGACCAAACGATCAAGCTATTTGGCAGTACACCAAAGTAGATAATCACTATGGTGACACCAATCACCATTAGCCCGCCCATACGAATGCCCCACTGCCCTGCTACATCAAACTCAATAAACTGCTTAGGACGTTTAAACAATGTCAGCATCACGCGCAGGTAATAGAACAGACCGATGGCACTGCCCAAGATAATCATCGCTGCTAAGAACCAGTTGGTTCCTTGCACAGCAGCTAAAATCGCAAACAGCTTAGTAATAAAGCCTGCTGTCAGTGGAATACCCGCTAAGGACAACATCATAATGGTCATCACCGCGGTAATCACCGGACGACGCCAAAATAGCCCTTGATAGTGTGATAAATCATCCGCTTCACCAGATTGACGATAAGGACTCGACATCAGCGTTACGACGCCAAAAGCACCGACAGAGGTCAAGGCATAAGCTGCCATATACATGCTAGAGATGCTATCAGCGGCAGCACCAATACTGACAATGACAATCAGTACATAACCCATATGGGCAATGGAAGAATACCCTAATAGGCGCTTAAGGTTGGTCTGACGGACAGCCAATAAGTTACCAACTAGGATAGACAAGGTTGCCATAACCATCAGTAGCATTTGTACCGACGGCAATGCCAACAAAGCGCTATCAATTAAAAAACGCACTGCCAGTGCCATCATCGCCACTTTAGACACCGAAGCTAAGTAAGTCGCTATAGGAGCGGGTGCGCCTTCATAGACATCTGGTGTCCATGCATGAAAGGGTGCCGCAGACAGTTTGAAAGCAACCCCAAACAGCATGAGTGCAGCCCCTAGTATCAGCAGTGGCGACTCAAACATACTGCCTAACACCAGGCTAATCGGCTTGAATGCCAGTGAGCCAACCTGAGCATAAATAAACGCCATACCCATTAAGATAGTTGCAGAGGCGGTCGCTGAGAGCACCAAATACTTAAGACCTGACTCCAAAGAGCGGCTGCGCAAAAAGGTATAAGACAGCAAGCCGTATAGCGGTATAGAAAGCAGCTCAAGACTCATAAAGAATGCCGCCATATGTTGCGCTGATACCATTAATAAAGCACCAGTCGTCGATAACAATAGCAGCAAATACAGCTCGTCTTTATTATCTTTAAGATTTGCCAAATAGGCGTATGCCAAGGTACAGCAAGCCAAGGCACAGATAAAGATAACCACCATATTAAACTTGGCAAAGCTATCAATCACAAATAGCTGCTCAGCGTTTGGCACTACTGAGCCACTACTTATCACACCCGTGATCTGTCCAATCAAGGTAAACAGGCCGACGTTCAGACCCAAAACACTGATGGTAGCAGTGACAAAATGTGAGCGCTTAATAGTGATAGCAATCATGGCCAATAAAGACGTAATCGCTACTGCAATGATCGGCGCATAAGGCATTAACCCCATCAAATCATTCATCGTAAATTCATTCATGACTTAACGTGCCTCCATTGCATCAAGTAACGGCGACATATCGACCTGCGTCACCTGACTGTAAATATATGCATTGTTGATCCACTGCATAGCGTGACTTGATGTATCCAAAAACGGCTGCGGATACAGTCCGAGCCATACTAGCCCTGCTGCCAACATCAATAATAATGACAGCTCGCGCTTACCCAAATCTTTCACTCTACGCGGTGGTAAGCCATGCGACTTGGTCTCATGCAATGCCACTGCTTCGATGTTATTGGCACCAAATAGCGCACGGTAAATCAATATTAATGAGTACAGACCTGCTAGTACCAAACTAAACGTCGCTAGCACCACAAATACGGGATACTGCGCAAACGCACCAAACAAAATCATGAACTCACCGATGAAGTTACCAGTACCAGGAATACCTAGCAACGCGGCACTAAAGAACATCAGCATAGGCGCGTAGTAACGGAACTGCCCCCACATACCGCCCATCAAGGTCAGGTCACGAGTATGCAAGCGCTCATAGAGCTGACCTGCCATGATGAACAGCGCGGCTGAGCTAAGACCATGTGCTAGCATTTGGATCATCAAGCCTTGTAGGCTGAGTAAAGTACCCGCATAAATCGCCAACACCACAAAACCCATGTGCGAGATACTGGTATAGGCCAATAGACGCTTCATGTCTGTTTGCATAAAGGCGAGCCATGCGCCATAAAAAATACCAATGGTACCCAAAGTGATGGCAATCGGTGCAAACTCTTGCGATGCTGCAGGAAATAACGGCAACACAAAACGAATCAAACCATAGGCAGCTGTCTTAATCAGCACCCCTGCCAAATCCACCGAACCTGCTGTTGGTGCCTGCGCATGTGCATCAGGTAACCAACCGTGGAACGGCATAACTGGCAACTTGACGGCAAAGCCGATAAAGAAGCACAGCATGATCGGATATTCCCAGCCGCCAAGTGGCGTACCGAGCAAGTCATTATAGTTAAAGCTCACCACACCGCTATTAGCGTAGCTGAACAGCACTAATAACAACACGCCAATGAGCATAATAAGCCCAGAAGCTTGGGTATAAATAAAGAACTTAGTTGCTGCGTATTCTTTTGTCTTACCACCAACGACATCATGACCCCAAATGGCAATCAAGAAGTAGATAGGAACCAGCATCATCTCCCAAAAGAAGAAGAATAAAAACAGGTCAATGGCTAAGAAAACACCAATAAC
This sequence comes from Psychrobacter sp. H8-1, assembly GCF_904846575.1. Taxonomy (NCBI): domain Bacteria; kingdom Pseudomonadati; phylum Pseudomonadota; class Gammaproteobacteria; order Moraxellales; family Moraxellaceae; genus Psychrobacter; species Psychrobacter sp. H8-1. The sequence goes on along the minus strand of NZ_CAJHBG010000001.1, from coordinate 616,605 downwards.
GCCGCCTAAGCTCCATAGCAAGTTCAGATGAAAGAAGCCAACACGGCGCTGGATTTCATTCCATGAACACGCAACGGCAGCGACACCAAGCAGCCCTGTCAATGCAACCATCATTAGCGACAGACCATCTAGCGCTAAGTGAAAGCTGATACCGAAGCTTGGTATCCACGGCACACTAAATTCAGCAATCCAAGGCACCGCCGCTGCAGGCGCAATGACTTGCTTACTCATGCCAGCAAAGTCGCCGTACTGCCAAAGCACCATCGACAGCCCAAAGGTCAACATCATACCAATTAAAGCAATCCACCGTGGTAGGCGTTTATTAAAGCGCTCAACCAACCAACATAGCAATCCGGCAATAAACGGAATAGCAATCAATGCCGGTAGCATCCACGTTTGTTGTAACTCAATCATTTTACACCACCGTAATCATTACCAGCACCAGCAATACAGCTACTCCCAAGCCAAAGCTTGCAGCATAACCTCGAAGTGACCCAGTTTGCGTTGCAGACAAGGCTTTATTACCTGCTGACGCCAGCATTGGCAATATATTCCACGTCTTATCAACAGGGTCGGCTTTAAATAAACGGCCAATCAACAAGAAGGGTTTTACAAATACCAAATCGTATAAAGCGTCAAAGCCCATACCGTGATAGCACCAATGGTATAGCGCCCCACCGATTCGCGTCTGCTTAAAGCGTGAGAGCATCCGGCCCTTATCAACTACATACAATAGCGCTGCCAATATTAGTCCTGCTAGCATCGCACCCATAGCGATATATTCGGCCGTATGTTTGCCATCGGCTTGGTTGGCCACTTCTAATAGATGCCCAACGCTTTCTGGCAACACGCCTTGTAATGGCGGTGTAATCCACGCCCCTACGGCGGTTGATAGCACGAGTAACACCGTAAGCGGCAACCAATACGACACGCCAGATAGCTTGTGCGCTGGGGTTTTTTCTTCACCAAAAAAGATAATCCAAATCATACGGAAGGTATAAATGGCAGTTAAGAATGCACCGAATACCCCCATATAAAATAAGACTTGATGACCCGTCGCAAACGCTTCCCAAAGGATGGCTTCTTTTGAATAAAAGCCAACCGTTACCCAAGGTATCGCTGCAAGCGCGCCGCCACCGACGATATAACACCAGAATACTAACGGTATTTTCTTACGCAGTCCGCCCATCTTGAAAATGTTTTGCTCATGATGCACGGCAAGAATGACCGCACCTGAAGATAAGAACAATAAGGCCTTAAAGAACGCGTGAGTCATCAGATGGAAGACAGCGCCTTGCCATGCCCCCACGCCCAATGCTAAGAACATATAGCCGATTTGACTCATGGTTGAATAGGCTAAGATACGCTTAATGTCTGTCTGTACCAACGCACAAAATCCAGCGACCACCAGTGTCAAGGCACCCACAGCACCGACCCAGTACAACAAAATACCTGGGGTCAAGATAAATAAAGGATGTAGGCGCGCAATTAAATAAACGCCTGCGGTAACCATCGTTGCCGCGTGAATCAACGCTGATACTGGCGTTGGACCTGCCATCGCATCAGCAAGCCACGTATGTAGTGGAATCTGTGCCGACTTACCCATTGCTCCACCAACAAGCATCATGGTGGTTAGGATCATCGTTGGATTATTCACATCGAACACTTCAGGCGCACGGGTGATGATCTCTTGGATATTCAGCGTGCCAAACTCACGGAACAGTAAGAATAGACCAAACGCCAAAAACACATCGCCGATACGGGTCACGGTAAAGGCTTTCATCGCCGCACGGCCATTGGCTCTGTCTTCAAAATAAAAACCAATCAGCAAGTACGAACAAATACCCACACCTTCCCAACCAAGATATAGCAGTAACAAATCATCCGCGAGCACCAGCAATAACATACTGGCGACGAACAAATTCATATAGCTAAAGAAACGGGCAAAACCCTTATCACCCTTCATGTACCAAGCAGCAAACAAATGAATCAAAAAGCCCACGCCAGTAATCACACCTGTCATGGTCAAGGCTAAGCCATCAAAGCTGAGCCCAAAGCTTGGCGCAAAGTCTCCCACTTGAAACCATGTCCACAGTGGCACTTGTACGACCGTACCTGCGGGATGTGTGCTCAAAAAGGTATAGCTGGCAACCAATGTACATAGCGCTGATAGCCCCATGCTACCAACACCAACCATCGCTGCCGCCTGTTCAGTTAACCTGTCGCGCATAAAGGCTAAGATCAAAAAGCCAATGAGCGGGAGTATAAAGGTTAATGGTAATAAACTCATGACATCATCCTTTCATCTCATTGGCGCTATCGACATCGAGATGCCCACGCTTATGATAAAACTGCAATAATATTGCTAAGCCAATGGCTGCTTCAGCGGCCGCCAAAGTCAAAATAAAGATAAACATAATTTGTCCATCTGGATCGACCCAGCGGCTGCCTGCCACCACGAACGCCAAAGCTGCCGCATTCATCATGATCTCAAGGCTCATCAGCATGAATAAAAAGTTACGTCTGACCATCACACCGCACAGACCAATTGCAAATAAGATACCTGCCAATATCAATCCATGGCTCATAGGTATCATACCCAATACACTCTGCGCCTCAGCAGCAGGCTGTACTAAGCCTGCAACCTCATGGGCAAACGGCACATTTGACACCTCTTGTGCCACGCTTGCTGCTAGTACCATCAGTCTAACTCCTTGCGCGTAGCTTTCTGCGTACCTACCTGCATACCCACATAGTCATGTGGATCTACGTCTTTATACTCGTAGGGTTCTGCCATTTCCACAGCGTCGGTAGCACTGCTATTGTCATATTCGCTCATACTGCCAATACTTGGCTGGAAATCCTGACTATCGTTTCCGATAATCTCATCATCTATAGACTCTTTGCCTAAATGATACGCTGCGACCAGTGCCGCGAGTAACAATAATGCAGCCACTTCTACTAGCAGCACATATTTGGTAAATAAGACTGTACCCACTGCTTTGGCAGACACCGTCGTTCCACCAATAACAGCAGCCTCGTCATGATTGAGACCGATCATCGCATAGAGCACAACCGCGATAACAATCGTCAATCCTGTCGGCAGCGCCCAAGTCTTGGCATCAAGCCAGCGCTCTTCACGGGCATCGTTAGCCATACCCAGATTGAGCATCATGATAACGAAAACAAACAGCACCATAATCGCGCCAGCGTATACCACAATCTCAAGCGCACCAGCGAAAGGCGCACCCAATATAAAAAATATGCCAGATATGGCCAACAGTGACACGATCATCGATAAGATGGCGTGTACTGGATTGGCATGAATGACCACGCGCAAACTGGCAAAGATAGCCACTCCCGCCAGTGCATAAAACCCTGTCAAATCTGGGCTATTTAAGATAGTCATCATGGTAGCAAGCTCCTTAGATCCACAGGCTCAGCTTCATTCTGCGCTGAACCTTTTGGTTTGTCCGCTACCGCCATACCTGTCACGCGATAATAGTTATAATCAGGATATTTACCTGGTCCTGAAATCAGCAGATGCTCTTTTTCGTAGACCAGATCTTGACGCACGTATTCGCCCATCTCAAAGTCAGGGGTCATTTGAATGGCCGTCGTTGGGCAAGCTTCTTCACACATCCCGCAAAAGATACAGCGCGAGAAGTTAATACGGAAAAACTCTGGATACCAGCGTCCATCATCACGCTCCGCTTTTTGTAGCGAAATACAGCCAACTGGACAGGCCACTGCACATAGGTTACAAGCGACGCAGCGTTCATCTCCATCAGGGTCACGAGTGAGGACAATACGTCCACGAAACCGTGGCGGTACGGGTACGGGTACTTCAGGGTAAAGAATCGTATCTCGTGGACGAATCGCATGACTGTTCACCATCCACATGCTGCGAACAATGGTAAACATGCCAATTACTATCTTTTTTATCGAAGTTAACATGGGGTTATTATCCTTTTCACCATTGCCTTAGCTCATCAGCAGAATTACCGCGGCGGTAACCAGCAGATTAATTAAGGTCACTGGCAAGCAAACCTTCCAGCCAAAATTCATCACCTGATCATAGCGCGGACGCATGAGAGAGCCTCGAGCCAAAATGAACATGGTCATAAAGAACAGCGTCTTAATCATGAACCAAAAAGCTGGCGGAATAAACGGAATATCTAAATTGAAAGGTGCAAGCCAACCACCAAAGAACAAACAGGTCATCAATGCTGAGATTAATACGACGTTGACATATTCACCGATAAAAAACATACCAAACTTCATGCCTGAATATTCAACATGGTACCCTTCAGCAAGCTCCTGCTCTGCTTCTGGTTGGTCAAATGGATGTCTGTGAGTAACGGCAACACCAGCAACCACAAAAGTCAAAAACCCAAAAAACTGCGGGATGATGTACCATCCGTCAGCCTGTGCTTCGACAATGGCACGTAAATTAAACGAGCCTGTCAAGGCGACAACACCCATCAATGACAGACCTAAGAAGACTTCGTAACTGATGGTTTGTGCTGCTGAACGCAGACCACCCAGTAGCGAGAACTTGTTTGCTGATGCCCAGCCGCCGAACAGTACTGCATAGACTGCAATGCCCGCCATGGCAAAAAAGAACAAAATACCAATATCCCAATCTGCCACACCAAGCGTTGGCGATACTGGGATAATGGCAAATGAGGCCAATGCCGTAAACATCGCGACTGCTGGCGCAAGGATAAAGATAAATTTATCAGTAAAATTTGGCGTCCAATCTTCTTTAAAGAAGATCTTTAGCATATCAGCAACCAACTGCAAGGAGCCAAAAGGCCCGACACGGTTTGGCCCATAGCGATCTTGCCACAGCGCCAGCATTCGACGCTCATAGACAATCATCAATGCCGCGACAATGACCACCACCAAAAAGATGACAATCGATTGCACAACCATAAATAAAATGGACCAAGTATCATACGTCATCATACCAGCCAAAAAGCTTGGCACATCAGGAATAATACGAGTAAATGACATATTAGATCTCCTGCGTGTTGGTCGGCGCGGCAGTCGCGCGGTTAGAGGTAGCCTCACCTTCTAAGACTGAATCATCAGCCATAACACCCGTCATACTGACTGGCGCATCAACCTTGCGTACTGAGGCTGGCATTGACGGATGAATAATACTCACCTGACCAACTGGATAGCCAATACAGCCCTCCGCTAAATAATATACTACTTGCACTGGCAACGTGATTTGCTGATTATCGATCTCGATAGCCAAATAATCACCCTCACTCACACCCCAGTCTTTAGCATCGTCAATACCAACACGCCAAGTAGCAACCGGCAGCTGTGCGGCGACGATTGGGCTACGTGACGCCATGATTGAACTGGCATAGATATTATAAATAGGAACCAGCTTAGCTTGTCCTTTCTCGATATCAGTCGTCGCGGTAGACAAAGTCTCTGGCGCCACATACTGACGCAGTGTCAAACGCTCTAACTGATCAAATAAGCGTATCCCAGGATCGCCACCTTTTAGGCTACCCCCAACTTTGTCTTGATATTTATTCCACGCTTGCGGTGAGTTCCAGCCCGCTGCATTGGCGAATGGAATCATTGAGCCTTTGGCTTGTTTGCCGCTATAACCTTCCATCGAAAAGGTCAAACCTGTGTCCAAATCTTTTGGTTGCATCGGCTCATGGACAGATATCGGTGCGCGCATCGCCGTACGACCCGAATAACGACGAGGCTGACGGGCAATCTTGAGACCAGTAATGCGATAATCGGCATCAGGAGCAGCACCCTTGATAGCAGCAAGCTTAGGATGAGTCGCTACCAAAGCATTGATGACATCATCAAGCTGTGTCCAGTCGACATCACGACCCTCTATGCTGCTATGAACCGCATGCAACCAACGCCAACCTTCTTTGATACTGCTAAGCGGATGGTAATATTCGTTATCATAAACTTGGAAGAATCGCTGAGCACGGCCTTCAGCAGATATCAATGTGCCATCTGCTTCTGCAAAGCTGGCAGCCGGCAGGACGATATCGACATCTTTATGCCAATCTAGTAGCTGATGATCCAAGGCGATGACGGTTTTATCTACCAATAGCTGAGTCAACTTGTGACCATCGATGGCATCTGTCAGCTGGTTTTCAGCGACAATTACCACATCAAAATCAGTGGCAAGCAATTCTTCGACTGATTGACCGCCAAGCAAGCAGACGCCTATGCTATTAGCCTCAGGAACCGTTAAATAGATACCCGCTTGCGCATGGTAGTTTTTATTAACTGTTTTTAGCTCAAGGCTGTCTTCTCTTAGCTCTTGACTGTCCGCAGGCTCGCGCTCTACATCATCTTGCGCATCTTTATTGGTACCCGTTTCAGGCTTAGCTGGTTTGGCTGATAGCTCTTTATCTTCTTCAGGCTGATCATTAGCAGACTGCGCTTGCGCTTTTACTTTGGCATTGTGCGCGTCTACTTGCTGCTGTTCCGTTGCTTTAATAGCTGCACGTTTTTGCGTGAGTACTTGAGTAATTTGCGCGGCTGCCTCTATCATGGCGGTTGATGACAAACTGCTGCCCGATACAATCAACGGCTTATCAGCTTGCACCAAATCATAAGCGATTTGCTGAGCCAACGCTTGCATAGCATCCGTATTAGCATTGACATCAGCATCTGATTGCTCGGCTGATTGTGGCTCTGCTACTTCTGCTAAATCATCAGCAAGTTTGGTAATCTCATCAGCCACTTTAAAACCAAGCATGGTGATGTCTTCTGGTGTGGCGACCACGCTAACTTTGCTGATATCTTCTAGTTTGGTTTGAGCAACGTCGATGACATAGACTGGGCTCAAAGCATCTTGAGCAATGCGTTTGACAGGCTCTGCAAGCCACGGTTGAGTTTTGAGCGCCGCCGCCATTTTCAGGCCTTCGTTTTTTGCCGATTGGCGCACTGATAGTGCCAAGCGTGGTGAGGTTTGGGTAATGTCTTCACCCAATATCAGCACTGCATCATGGCTTTCAACATCAGTCATACCAGGGTTATAAATACCTTCAGTGCTCAGCACTTCGATGCATTTATTGACCAGTGCTTGCTGCTGGTGATTGAGACCTGTTGAGAAGTTATCAAAGCCAACGAGGTTTTTTAGGGCAAAGTTGGTTTCCAAACTGGCACGTGGAGAGCCAATACCAATGACCTTCTTATCTTTTATACGTTTGATGGTCTCATCAAGTGCATAGTCAATATTAATTTTGACGTGTTTTTCATTGATACGCTCAAGCGCTTGGGTTGGGCGATCAGCGCGATTGACATAGCCGTAACCAAAGCGACCACGGTCACATAGGAAGTAACGGTTTACTTCGCCGTTATAGCGGTTCTCGATACGGCGCAATTCACCATAGCGCTCACCCGGTGAGATGTTACAACCAGCCGAACAGCCATGACAGATGCTAGGCGCATATTGCATGTCCCATTTACGGTTGTAACGCTCAGAGTGGGTTTGGTCAGTAAAAACCCCAGTTGGACATACTTCGGTTAAGTTGCCTGAAAACTCACTTTCAAGCTGACCGTCTTTATCACGACCGAAATACACGCGGTTATTGGAGGCGTAAACCCCCAAGTCTTCGCCGCCTGCATAGTCTTTATAAAAACGTACGCAGCGATAGCAGGCGATACAGCGGTTCATCTCATGAGCGATAAAAGGCCCAAGCTCTTGGTTATGATGCGTGCGTTTGGTAAAGCGATAGCGACGACGGCTATGGCCTGACATATAGGTCATGTCTTGTAAGTGACAGTGCCCACCCTCTTCACAGGTTGGACAATCGTGCGGGTGGTTGGTCATAAGGAGCTCAACCATCGACTTACGAAACGCTTTTGCTTCATCGTCAGTAACAGATATGTACATATCATCGTCGGGAGCGACCATACAAGACATCACCAGACGTCCGCGACCTGCTTCCATATCTTCTTTATTTTGATACTGCTTGACCGCACACTGACGGCAAGAACCGACTGAACCTAAAGCTGGATGATAACAAAAATACGGCACATCAATGCCGAGTGATAAACATGCCTGCAGCAAGTTATCAGCGCTATCTACCTCGACAGTGGTTCCATCAATATGTATGACTGCCATGCCGCTCTCCTATTTCACTTCTGGCTGTTGATTGGCTGCAGCATCAATGACATCTACGCCAACCGCCTGCGCGATTTTTTGATCAAACTCAGGACGGAAGTATTTTATCGCACTCATCAGTGGTTCCATCGCACCTGGAGCATGCGCACAAAAGGTTTTGCCAATCCACAAGTCGCGCGTGAGTCCCTCTAACTTCTCAACATCGCCTATTTGCCCCTCGCCATCATTAATGGCGGTCAGCAGTTTGACACCCCAAGGTAGGCCGTCACGACATGGTGTACAAAAGCCGCATGATTCACGCTGAAAGAAGATCTCAAGATTGCGCAATAACGGCACCATATCTTGCTCTTCATCGACGACCATGATCAAACCTGTACCCATACGGCTACCGGCTTTTTGAATGGTATCAAAATCCATGACAACGTCTAAATGATCAGCCGTCAAAAAGTCTGTTGATGCGCCGCCGGGTAGCCAAGCTTTGAGGGTACGGCCATCGATCATACCACCAGCGAAATCCTCAATGATTTCGCGAGCGGTATAACCAAATGGCAATTCCCACAATCCAGGATCATTGACCAAGCCGGAGCAACCAAATAGCTTAGTGCCTGGCGTTTCACTATTGCCTTTTATTTGCGCTAGCGACTGATACCACTCCACACCGTTGTTTAGGATGGCTGGCATATTACATAAGGTCTCAACGTTATTGACGACAGTTGGGCGACCCCATGCCCCAGAAACTTGTGGAAATGGTGGTTTGGTACGAGGATTGGCGCGGCGACCTTCCAAACAGTTAATCAGCGCCGTCTCTTCACCGCAAATATAGCGTCCAGCGCCCGTATGCACGTGTAGATGAAAGCTAAAGTCTGAACCAAGAATGTTGTCGCCCATTAGATTATTGGCCAGACATTCTTCAATGGCTGCGACCAAGCGCTGGGCGGCTAAAATATACTCTCCGCGAATAAAGATATAACCATCAGTCGCACCGATAGCGTGCGCAGTGATAAGCATACCTTCGATCAACTGAAACGGTAGGCGCTCCATGAGCAAACGGTCTTTAAAAGTACCTGGTTCCATCTCGTCGGCATTACAGATGAGGTAGCGCGGCAGACCATCAGGAGGGATCATAAACGACCATTTTAGGCCTGCGTTAAAACCTGCACCGCCACGACCTCTGACGTTAGCCGCTTTAATCATATTTTGTACGTCTATGGCAGGCTTGTCTAACGCCGTCTTCAAGCCTGCAAAACCATTTAAAGACTCATAGGTCGCTAAGTCCAATATGGCATCGTGGTGTGTAAGCCGCCATGTCAGCGGTCTTGTCTCACTGGTAGCCGTGGCTTTATCACCATAGACAGGAATACGTTGATCATTGAGTTGGCTGGGTGCTTTACCTTGACCACGACGAGCAATCTGCTCAGAAACTGTTAATCTCATGCGTATAGCTCCAATAACTGGGCGACTTCATCAGGCTGGACAGGGCCATAGGTATCTTCATCAATCAGTACCGCAGGGCCTTTGTCACAGTTACCTAAGCAGCAAATCGGCAGCAACGTAAAGCGACCATCTACTGTCGTCTGGCCATACTCGATACCTAATTGTGAGCGTATCTCAGCAGACAGCGCCTCATAGCCAGTCAAATAACACGCCACTGAATCACAAATCAAAATCACATGGCGGCCGACAGGTTGGCGGTAAATACGGTTAAAGAAAGTTGCGACCCCGTCGATATCAGTAACTGGAATATCTAGGATATTAGCAATCGCATTTACCTGTGCGTCATCAACCCAGCCATTGCGCTTTTGCACGATCTTTAGCGCATCTAATGAGGCTGCGCGCGCATGTGGATAATGCTGTACAAACTCATCAATGGCTGCAATTTCAGCAGCGGTCAAGATGCTTGCTACATCTACTTTTGGCGCTTTATCGGAAACAATCTTCATAATCTTTTTTTCTTTCCTCACTCATCACGTAGTCATGCTTGGCGCTGATCGCGCAGTGACTACGATTTGGTGTGCCAGTTGGCGCTCACATTTACATGAGCTTTCTTAAGCTTTGATAATGACAGCCGCTTTAACGATCACAGTCTGCCATCACAATATCAATCGACGCCAAATACATAATGGCATCAGAGACCAGCGAGCCATTAATTACCGACGGCATCTGCTGCAGATGCGCGAATGTCGGCGTACGAATACGCGTACGATAACTCATCGTGGCGCGATCTGAGGTAATGTAATAGCTATTGATACCTTTAGTAGCCTCTACCATCGTTGAGCATTCACCCGCAGGCATCACAGGACCCCAAGACACGGATATAAAGTGATTGATTAGGGTTTCAATGTCATTTAAAGTACGGTCTTTTGGTGGCGGTACTGCTAGTGGGTGATCGGCTTTATAAGGGCCTTGCGGCATATTATCCATACACTGACGGATGATACGCATGGATTGGCGTATTTCCTCAATCTTGATCATACAGCGATCATAAGCATCGCCATTGTAGCCGACAGGTACTTCAAAGTCGTAGTTTTCATAGCCCATATATGGACGCGCTTTACGTAAATCAAAATCAACACCTGTAGCACGTAAGCCTGCACCCGTCACGCCCCAAGCTAATGCTTGCTTGGCATTATACTGCGCAACGCCTAGGCTACGACCCTTCAGCACACTGTTCTGCAGAGCTGCTTTGACATATTCATCCAAGCGTTTTGGCATCCAGTCCAAAAACTCACGTACCAGACGTTGCCAGCCACGTGGTAAGTCATGCGCTGTGCCGCCGATACGGAACCAAGCTGGATGCATGCGATAACCAGTCACGGCTTCGATGACGTCATAAGCTTTTTGGCGGTCGGTAAACATATAGAATACTGGCGTCATACCCCCAGCATCTTGGATAAAGGTACCGACGTATAGCAGGTTGTTGGTAATACGGAAAAACTCACTCATCATCACGCGAATGGTTTCAGCACGCGGTGGAATGGTAATCCCCGCCAGCTTTTCGACCGACATGATATATGGCAGCTCATTCATCACACCGCCAAGATAATCAATGCGGTCGGTATAAGGAATATACGAGTGCCAAGTCTGGCGCTCGGCCATCTTTTCTGCACCGCGGTGGTGATAACCAATATCTGGAATACAGTCAATGACCTCTTCGCCATCAAGCTGTAAAACCAGTCTAAAAGCACCATGAGCTGAAGGATGGTTGGGACCAATGTTCAAGAACATAAAGTCTTCATCACGCCCTGAGCGCTTCATACCCCACTCTTCGGGGACAAAGCGCAAGTTTTCTTGCTCGTATTGCTGTTTGGCAGTATTCAAAAAATACGGGGTAAACTCAGTCGCACGCGCGTGATACTCCTTGCGCAGTGGATGACCTTCCCAGTATTTAGGCAGTAGGATACGGGTCAGATGCGGATGACCGTCAAAGCCAATCCCAAACATATCCCATACTTCGCGCTCATACCAGTTGGCATTTGGCCACACTTTGGTCGCACTGGGGATATTGAGATCTTCTTCGCTCAGCGCAACTTTGATACGTACATCGCTATTGCGCTCAAGAGACATTAAGTGATAGAACACCGTAAAGTCACTGGCTGGCAGACCCGCGCGATGTTGACGCAAGCGCTCATCCATCGCTGACAAGTCATATAGCATGACATAAGGCTTTGGCAACGTGCGCAAGAACAACAAAATATCCAACAGGTCAGCACGCGCAACCCAAACAGTCGGAATCTCATCGACGGTCTGCTGCACGACAAACTTGCCAGCATACTTATGTTCCAGCTCTCTGATGACTGCTGGTACGGGTTTGATCTTAGGATCTTTGTTTTCGACTACCGTGACCATGAATGATGTATTCCTTCATTAATCATAACTAAACTGAGATAGAGGCTCTAATCTACTGACGAAATAATACTTATCAATAAAACTAAATACTATCTGGGCTACGCAAGTTTTTTACCGCGATACGATCTGCTTGCTTACGGTCACGCTCAGGCGTCATCTGTGGCTGATAGATGCCTTGATCATTGACGTGAATCCCTAACGGGCGACGCTCTTTGGTGATGGACTCTTGCAACAACATCAACCCTTGAATAAGCGCTTCTGGACGCGGCGGACAGCCAGGCACATACACATCTACTGGAATGATTTTATCAACGCCTTGTACCACAGAATAAATATCGTACATACCACCAGAGTTGGCGCAAGCACCCATAGATATGACCCATTTTGGCTCAAGCATTTGCTCATACAGACGCTGAATCACAGGCGCCATTTTGACAAAACAAGTTCCTGCTACGATCATCACATCCGCCTGACGCGGCGACGCTCGAATCACTTCTGCACCGAAACGCGATAAATCGTGTACCGCTGTCAAGGTCGTCGCATACTCAACGTAGCAACAAGAAGTACCAAAGTTAAATGGCCATAAAGAGTGCTTGCGACCCCAGTTAGCCGTCGAATGTACAAGGTCTTCGAGACGACCCATAAAGACGTTTTTATTGACTTCATCTTCTAGCGGATCATTAACAGTTTGGCGAGTCTGTGCAGGATACTGATCTGCATCAGGATTGGCTTTGGTTAATGTGTACTTCATAACATACAACCTTTAAATTAAGCGCAGCGTAGCGACCATGTTTTCAATAATTTACGTAGCATACGACAATAAAACTTATCAGTATATTGCGTGCTAACTTTCTTTATTGTCATGATGCGCAGACGCAGAGAAATCCACAGAAGTAATATTGCCCGTGGTATTAATATGATCAATATTTTTTAGATGACGGCGGTTCTCTTCAATACTATTTGAGACATTAATTTGCCCTGAAGACTGTGCTGGCACCTTCCCAGTAGGATCTACCATTAGCTCTTCTACACCGTCGAACTTGGTAATGTCTGCCAAATTAAAACCGATAGGAGCCGTTTTTAGACGGGGCTTTTTGCGTAGCTTGTCAGCAGGTGACCAGTTCATCGCCCCTAAACTAAGCTCGTATATCAAGCCAATAATCAAGATGCCAATAAATATCGCAGCCGCTGCAAAACCAAGCCAACTGGCCTCGCGAACTGAGACCGCATAAGCATATAAATACAAGGCTTCTAAATCGAAGATAACAAAAAAGATAGCCACCAAATAGAATTTTGCAGACAAACGAATGCGGGCATTGCCAGCTCCGACAACACCCGCTTCAAATATCTCTTCTTTTTGTAAGCCATGAGAGCGTCCGCCGAGTAAGCGCGGGACGACCAGCATAAATACAACCAAGCCGATAGCGGCTAAAATAAAAGCTACTGCTGACCAATCAAAGGCAGACATGATAATACGTGCTCCTCACCCAATCGAGTGTCATAAGTAGTGCAAGACATCATGGTTTAAAAAATATTTTAAAACATGATGGCATCGCAATACCTGACGCAGACGAAAACACAGATCGACTGTGCTGGTAATGGCCAATTATCAAGATTATTGACAAGAATATTATTGACAAGATAGTAAGACGGCACCAACCGTAACGAATATCTAAGGCGCAAGCTATGTAGGTGGTCATCAACCTAGTCATGACAGCTATTGTTACTCTAAATAAATCATAGCAATAGCGCCAATAGACACATGACGTTAATCTTATATACCCAATTATTAACTATGGTTGGTTAATAGTAGCTGACGCAGATAAGGGCTGGTCGTCGAACCTATCTGACTAAAATGCTGACTGAAACGTAAGACAAACTTATTAAATCAATATCATACGTACACATTTAATTGATTTAATAACTCATTGCACGTAGTCAATAATAGCGTGACAACTGGCATAAACTGTTTGCCTACTATACGCCTATAGATAGTCAAAATCCAGTTTGTTACTGCATTGAATGGTCATTTTATATGCTACAAAGTATGTATTTTTTGACATAAAGTTTACTGCACCTCAAATAAGTGATGACTTTGCAAGCAAATACACCAAACCATTATCTGTTATCCAACAGTCTCACACATTACTTTTATCGGTAAACAGAGCCTAACATTATGATTTTATAATAAAAAAGGACAAACCACATGATGGCTTGTCCTTTTGGTCTTTATTAAGTTATAAGAAATTACTGATCAATCACATCAACACCTTGTGGCGGTGTAAATTTAAACTGACTACTGCTGATACTTGGGTTCATCTTAATACCGCTAAACTTGATAGAAGTGGTCTGACCTAGCGTATCGTTCAATACCATCATCACAGGTTTGCCACCGTTAAAGCTCATAGATAGACTTTTAAAGCTAGCATCGCCTGATTTAGGATAAAGCACATAGTAGTTTTTGTTGGCATAAGGCTGAGTAATCTTAAAGTTTTTATCGATTTTGCTAGGATCACCTGATAAAAGTAGCGCTGGAGTATTACCTACCTGCGTGTCCACCCCTTGTTTGGTTGCTTGCTCCAAATCTTTGTCATATATCCACATTGAATTGCCATTCGCAACAATCAACTGCTCAGACGGTGATTTGGTCTCCCAGCGGAAGTTATTTGGACGCTGCACACTCATCGAGCCTTTAAAGGTACCACTACTAGCGCCCTTAGTCGTTTGAGTAAAGTTGGCCGTCATACTTTTGGTGTTCGTCAGCAGCTTATTCAAACGCTTAGCAGCAACCAAGTTATCAGCAGGAGCAGCTGTTGCTGATTGCGTCAATGCCATCATGGGTGCAGCCACACCCAAACTGGTCATCAGTACGCCTGCTAACGCACCACTCATTATTTTTTGCTTTACGGTCATTGTGTTCTTAGTAGATAAAGTCATCGTTGTTCCTCTAATAATAGTCATAAAATGTCGTTCAGTGAATGGTCAGGTTAGATCATCGCGCTGTTATTGTGTTCATCTGGTGCACAGTTCAAACTCCGTGCATGGTGAGTTATCGCGATACATTAACAAACTCTCTCTATCGAGCTAATCATTGATTCTAACCTTTAACCTTTGGTTCTAAACCCTAGCTCTAAAATTTAGTCATGCAGTGCTTATTTATTAAAAGTGCTTATTTTATATGTTAATAAAATAGCGCTGCCAACCAATGACCACAGTGTGCCAGTTTTTTTATTACGCGCCTAGTCATGAATTGCAATCAATACTACACCTGCCATACGCGCTTGTAACGCATACCGTTACACCAGTTTTTTTGATCATATTTTGCACTTTGCTAAAACGTGTTGAACATCCAACGACTCAGAATCAGGCACAAAAAATCCCTACTGCCAAATAGCAATAGGGATTTTGTATGTTCCAAGCTGTCTTACTTTATATGATATAAATTATAACATAAGACAAATTGAGAGCGAAAACTACTCGCTTTCAACCATCACATAGCGGCGGTTAAATTTACCTTTGGTCGTAAACTTCACTACACCGTCATTAAGGGCAAATAAAGTATGATCACGACCCATGCCAACGCCTTCGCCTGCGTGGAATTCTGTACCACGTTGACGAACGATGATGTTACCAGCGACAATGGCTTGACCGCCAAAGATTTTTACGCCGAGCATTTTTGGGTTTGAATCACGACCGTTACGTGTCGAGCCGGCAGCTTTTTTATGTGCCATGAGAAAATCTCCTTGTTAATGTGACTTATCGCTATGGCGATAACTCTTGAGCTTTTAGTGCGCTATTGTGTATGAGTAGCTAAAAGTTAACAGCTACGCTAATAATTAGGCATTAATCGCTTTGATTTTTAACAAGGTGTACCATTGGCGGTGACCTTGCTCTTTGTGATAATGCTTACGACGGTTGTGCTTGACGATACGGATTTTTTCGCCGCGACCATGTTCAACCACTTCCACTTCTACGCTAGCACCTTCTACGACTGGCTGACCGATTTTTACATCATCGCCGTTAACAACCATCAACACGTCTTCGAACTTGATAGTTTCGCCTTTTTCTGCTTTTAGTAATTCTACTTTTAAAAGCTCATCGACGACTACACGGTGCTGTTTACCACCACTTTTGATTACTGCGTACATTGTCTGACTCCGTTTAACCCGTGTGCCGTGGCTGATATTATACCAACACTTCGACGACGAACACGACAGGGAAAAATTAAAGGCAAGATTTTACGGCTTTTTGCTCATAAAAGCAAGCCGTTCTTCTTGTTTTTAAAGTTGGTGATAGTATCTAAAAAGTACCTAAAACTAACTAGGATTTGCTAAAACCTTACTACAGGATATCTTGAGTTTAAAGACATCCAACGCTTGCTTAAGCGCACAAAGACTAAGCAAACTCAGGGTAATATAAACGCCAAAGCCAGTTTAGTAAAAACTTTGACTATAAACCCAAGCTTAGGTGCGGCTATTATAGCTCATATAATCAGTAACTTACAATGTACTATTAGTCTAAGCATTATTTTAATCACCGAATTGATAACGCAGCTATGCTACTATAAGCACACTGACAGTCTTATAAAAGACTATTATCAAGCCATTATTTTATCCTTTATTGATACGACTATCTATTATGACCATCACTTCTTTATCAAGCGCATCTACTTCTTCTGTACCCACGCCAAGCTACGCCGACATCCAAAGCATCGTCGCTGATGATTTTGAGATTATGGACAAACAAGTCTTTGGCAGCCTCAATTCCAAAGTTCAGCTGGTAATGAACGTCTCGCAGCACGTCATTAATGCTGGCGGTAAGCGTATGCGCCCGCTGATTACTCTATTGTGTGCCCGCATGTTTGAGGATGCTCCCTCCAAGCAGGCTATGCATCTGGCTGCCATCACAGAGATGTTGCACACCGCAACCTTGGTTCATGACGATGTGATTGATGAGTCAGGTCAACGCCGTGGTAAACCTACGGCAAACGCCACTTGGGACAATGCCACTGCGGTATTGGTCGGTGATTATCTGATTGCCCGTGCCTTTAACTTACTGGTCGGTTTCCAAAGCTTGCCGTTGCTACAAGTCTTCTCAGATGGTACTTGTGATATCGCAGAGGGCGAAGTATTGCAGCTGCAACATCAGCATAATCCTGCGGCAACCGAAGAGGATTACTTGCGGATTATCGATGGCAAAACCTCACGTCTGTTTATGATGGCGACTCAAGGCGCGGCGATACTGCAGGACAAAACAGAATACTTGCAGGCGTTGGGTGATTTTGGTCAGCATTTTGGTAATGCTTTCCAGATTATCGATGACGTCCTCGACTACAGCGGTGACAGTGAGCTCATGGGCAAAAACCTTGGTGACGATCTGGCTGAAGGTAAGCCTACTCTGCCTACGATCAAAGCGCTTGAACTTCTAAAAGACAGTGACAAAGACGGCTACAACCAGCTTCGAGTCGCTGTGCAAACGGGTAAAACGCCAAACGCTGAGCAGCTGATCGAACTGGTTCGGGGTTCAGGGTCGTTAGATTATTGTAAAAAGCGCGCCTTGGAAGAAACCGCGCTGGCACAGCAGGCACTAAGCACCCTGCCTGACAATCGCTACCGTCAAGGTCTGTATCAATTGACTGAACTTGCTAGCGCGCGTTTATTGTAATTCAATACGATATTAAGCCAAGAATGATAGCTTGAAACTAAATCAAGAATAATAGCTTGTGGCTGGATGTAATAGCGAAAATACTTAGATGTTGCTAAAACATCTGTTTTCTGTACGATGAGGTTTTTGCTAAAAATCAGGCTCAAAACTATAAAAAAATGTCAGTTAATGAATCAATATAACAAAAATTAACAATTTTTAAGGCGGTTAATCGTAGAAAATTCAAGCCACTATTGTTTCCTGTATCACTTGTACTGTCTATGTTCCTCTTCATTTACAAAGAGTTGCAAGATGGTTTTGAGGCATAAAGAGCTGTCTTTTTGTGCTTGACTGTAGGGTACACCCCATAGTTTATAATAATCGATTGAATTTATTTATCTAAAACTACTATATGGTTGCTTTTTTAGTACCATGACTCTGTTTCATAACGCTTTAGTCTGATTTTGGTTTGATTGATAAACTGTGGATCAGATGTCAACTGCTTAAAATATAATGTGGTTTGACCTATTATATAGAGTATGCAACAGTTTTTTGGCGCTAGAATTTTTTATGATATTGAATATCAGCATCCTTAACCTGCTCTGAGTATGTATATTTATTATGTACGGTTATATTGGTCTGAATATTACCAATATTTATCTTAAGAGCAGGTCACTAATTGAATATGCTCAATTAGTTAATAACGAACAACCCTATCCATGACGTTAAGATTGACCTTTAAACTTTTACTTATACCGCATCTATATTATTGACGAGGACATTGATGAAGCACTCTTATCTTGCGCTTGTAATAGCATCTGTACTATCTGGAGCTGTACTGGTTGGCTGTGACAAAAACGAGGGCGCCGCTGGTGAGCAAGCACAGCAGCAGATGCCGCCTGCCGTCGTCAACGTCCAGACCGTTACCTTTGATACTGTCCCCCAAGTACATACTTTTTCTGGACGCACTGCCGCCTATCAAACTGCAGACGTCCGTCCACAGGTGAATGGGGTTATTGAAGAAATCTTGTTCCGTGAAGGTAGCAATGTCAAAAAGAATCAGCCTCTTTATCGAATCAACACCGACAACTATACTTCGTCTGTTGCTAGCGGTGAAGCAGCGGTACAGCAAGCTCAGGCCAACTATCAAACTGCGATGGCCAACAACGCCAATGCAAAAGCTGAGCTGGCCAGTCGTCAAGCATCACTCGCACAAGCACAGAACGATCTACAACGCCTAGAAGGGCTTGTCGATATCGATGCGATCTCCAAACAACAATATGACCAAGCGGTGACGCAAGTGCGTACGGCGCAAGCGGCTGTTCAGAGCGCCCAAGCAGCGGTTGGACAAACCCAAGCAGGCATTGAAAGCTCAAAAGCCAACATTCAGGCTGCACAAGCCAACTTGAATGCCAGTGCTCTAAATCTCAATCGTACTATCGTTCGTGCCCCGCTCACAGGTCGTAGTGGTCGCTCAAGCGTGACCGCTGGTACGTTGGTCAGCTCTGGTCAGCCTGATCCCTTAGTTACCATCTCGCGCTTAGATCCCATCTATGTCGATATCAGCCAGTCATCTTCTGAGCTGCTAAAGCTACGCCAACAAATAGCTGAAGGCAAAGCGCAGCCAGGTATGAACTCTGTTGAATTGGTGCTAGAGGATGGCTCGGTATATCCAGTGCGCGGCAAGCTTGCGCTATCTGAAGCTAAAGTTGATGAGTCAACGGGTGCTGTCACCTTGCGTGCTATTTTCCCGAACAGTAACAATATCTTGTTACCAGGGATGTATGTCACGGCACGTCTAACGCAAAGCGTCATCACCAATGCTGCATTAGTACCGCAAAGCGCGGTCATGCGTACGCCTAAGGGTGACACGCAAGTCTACATCGCTGACGAAAATAACAAAATCCAAGTACGTCCAGTGACCATTAACGGTACATATGATGGACAGTGGGTTGTTACTGATGGCTTGCAAGCAGGCGATAAATTGGTTGTGATTGGTGGTGCGAAGGTTAAGCCTGAGCAAGAAGTGGTGGTAAAACCACTAGAGAATGATGCCAATCCGGCACCCTCTGCACAAAACGCTCCTGACGCCAAAACGCCGCAGCAAGCTGCCAAAACGATGGATAAGAAGCCAGCTGGTAACGATACTTCTAGCGAAAAATCAACAGAAGCCGCTGCTAACTAATTCCATTCAAAGATAGGAAGACTTAGGGATATACTATGTCACGTTTTTTTATTACTCGCCCTATTTTTGCATGGGTGCTGGCTATTTTGGTCATGCTCATCGGGGTGATATCGGTCATTAATCTGCCGATTGAACAGTATCCACGTATTGCACCACCGACAATTTCAGTGAGTGCAAGCTATCCTGGTGCTAACGCACAAACCGTCGAAAACTCAGTTGTACAGATTATCGAACAGCGTATGAAGGGCCTTGATGGTCTGATGTATATGTCGTCATCGAGCTCCTCGAATGGCGGTGCTTCTGTCACGCTGACGTTTGAAAACGGTACTGACCCTGATACCGCTCAGGTACAAGTACAGAATAAACTACAAGCCGCCATGAGCTCGCTGCCCGAATCGGTACAGCGTCAAGGCGTCAACGTCAATAAATCCTCTAGCAGCTTTTTAATGGTGCAAGGCTTTATTTCTGAAGATGGTGGTATGGATCGTGCGGATATCGCCGACTATATCAACTCAAACGTCGTTGACCAGCTAAGCCGTGTTGAGGGTGTTGGTGAAGTGCAGGTGTTCGGTTCTGCTTATGCCATGCGCATTTGGTTAGACCCGTCTCGTCTGCGTAGCTACAACATGGTGCCATCGGATGTGGTCAACGCAGTACGTGCGCAAAACGCACAAGTCTCTGCCGGTCAGTTAGGACAAGCGCCTGCTGATAGCGACCAACAGGTCATCAACGCGACTGTAACGGTACAGAGCTACCTACAAACCCCTGAAGAATTCAAAAACATCTTATTAAAAACAGATAGCTCTGGTGCTCAAGTACGCCTGGGTGATGTTGCCGATGTCGAAATTGGTAGTGAAAACTACAGTGTTATCTCACTATATAACGGTCAAGAAGCGGCCGGTTTGGGTATCTCGTTGGCCGGTGGTGCTAACGCGCTAGAGACCCGTGAAGCGGTTGGCGCACGTATGGCTGAGCTAGAATCCAACTTCCCAGCTGGTCTAACCTCTGTCGTACCATATGACACCACACCATTCGTTCGCTTGTCTATCGAGCAGGTTGTCATGACGCTAATCGAAGCGATTGTCTTGGTATTTATCGTCATGTTCATTTTCTTACAGAACTGGCGTGCAACCATCATCCCGACTCTTGCCGTCCCTGTGGTACTACTAGGTACTTTTGCTGTGCTATATGTTGCAGGCTTTAGTATCAACGTTTTGACCATGTTTGCGATGGTATTATCCATCGGTCTATTGGTCGATGATGCGATTGTTGTGGTAGAAAACGTCGAGCGTATCTTAGAAGAAGACCCTCATATCTCTATCAAGGACGCCACATTCCAGTCCATGCGTGAGATTAGTAAAATCGTTATTGGTATTGCCCTGATTCTATCAGCAGTATTCGTGCCGATGGCCTTCTTCGGTGGTTCAACAGGTGTGATTTATCGTCAGTTCTCAATCACCTTGATTACTGCCATGGTGTTGTCAGCATTGGTCGCGCTTATCTTTACCCCTGCGCTGTGTGTGACGTTACTAAAACGTAGCAAGAGCCATGAGAAAGGCAATACTGAAGAGCAAAAAGGCTTCTTTGGTTGGTTCAACCGTAGCTTCTTCAAAATGAGCCGCAGATACGAAACCTCAGTGGGTAAGAGCTTCCGTTTTAAATGGTTATACCTCATTGGTTACGCTGCCATCATCGGTATTATGGCGGTGGTATTCTTACGTATTCCAGGCTCATTCTTGCCAGAAGAAGACCAAGGTATTATGTTTACCTTAGTTCAGTTGCCTGCTGGTTCGACGCTTGATGAAACGCAAGATGTGCTCGATAAAGTCAGCAACTATTACGACACACAAGAAGGCGATAATATTGCCTCAGTCTTTACCATTGCAGGCTTTAGTTTTGCTGGTCAAGGTCAAAACATGGGACTGGCGTTCGTCCGCTTGTCTGATTGGGATGATCGTCCTGGAGAGGAAAATACGGCGCAAGCCGTCGCTGACCGTGCGATGGGATATTTCTTTACTCAGTTAAATGAGGCGCAAGTGTTTGCGATTGTACCACCCGCGATTACCGAGCTTGGTAACGCCAGTGGCTTTGACTTGATGATTCAGGATACAGGCAACCTCGGGCATGAGGGACTCCTTGAAGCGCGAAATATGCTACTCGGTATGTCTGCACAGAACGAGCAAGTCGCTGGTGTACGTCCAAACGGTCAAGAAGATGCCCCGCAATTAAAAGTCAATATCAACCAAGAACAAGCCGCTGCTTATGGCTTATCTATGGGTAACATTAATAGCGTTATTTCTACTGCTTGGGGCTCAAGCTATATCAATGACTTCGTCGATCGTGGTCGTATTAAGCGCGTCTTTGTCCAAGGTGAACCAAGCAGCCGTACCAACCCTGATGATATCGGCAAATGGTATGTGCGCAATGATACGGGTGACATGATTTCATTCGATGCGTTCTCTAGTAGCGAGTGGGAATCAGGCTCTCCGCGTCTTACCCGCTACAACAGCTTGCCGTCAATGAACATCCAAGGTAGCGCCGCACCCGGTCTCAGTACTGGTGAAGCAATGAGCTCGATGGAAGCGATGATGGAAAAGCTACCTGAAGGTGTCGGTTATGAATGGACCGGTATGTCACTTGAAGAGCAAAAGTCAGGTGCACAAGCGCCGATGCTATATGCGCTTTCAATCTTAGTGGTATTCTTATGTCTAGCCGCCTTGTATGAAAGCTGGTCTATCCCCTTCTCGGTACTATTGGTTATCCCGCTTGGGGTATTAGGGGCGGTGATATTTACATGGCTACGCGGTTTCAATAATGATATTTACTTGCAAGTAGGTCTACTCACAGTCGTTGGCCTATCCGCTAAAAATGCTATTTTGATTATTGAATTCGCCAAAGAGCACCAAGAAGAAGGTTACAGCCTAAAAGAGGCCGTCATGACAGCGGCACGTCAACGTCTGCGTCCGATTATCATGACCTCACTTGCCTTTGGACTTGGTGTTGTGCCATTATTCATCGCCACAGGTCCTGGTTCAGGCAGTCAAAACGCTATTGGTACCAGTGTGGTTGGTGGTGTTATTACCGCGACGTTCTTAGGTATCTTCTTTATTCCTATGTTCTATATCTGGGTGCGCAGCATGTTTCCGCATAAGTATGAGAACAATGAGCCAAACAATAGAGATGATGACAACGGTACGTCTGGCCCACAAAGTCCAACGCCCCCTGAGAGTTATCAGCCTGTAAGCCTTGGAGATAATACACAATGAGTTTTCGTTCCATTTTTACCAGCAAGTCAGCTGCAGCAGTAGTGACTACTGCTAGCATGCCGACTATGAGCAATCTACAGGAAGCATCCTCCTCCGCACAGATGCGCAAAAACGGTGGACGCCTGCTTGGCCTGACAGTATTGGCGATGAGCATGGCGGCATGTAATACCATTCCCAAAGCGGATATGCGCCCCGTCCTTGCTGAGCCTAACATTCCTATCGAACAGGCCTACGGAGCGTTTGATAAAGAAACCGTTAGTACCTCTGAACAACCAAGTCTTGCCAGTCAGCGTTGGCAAAACTTCTATAGCGATGAGCGCCTAAAAGGGCTGATTGCAATAGGTCTAGAAAACAACAAAGACTTTGAAAGTGCCCGCCTCGCGATCGAAAAAGCGCGCGCACAATATCAAATCACTGATATTAATGATCTGCCTACTATTGACGGTCAGGCGGGCTACTCTCGCAGACGTACCTCAGGTCCGACAGGGACAAACACTGGTGATAGCTATAATGTTCAGCTTGGGTTGGCAAATTATGAGCTAGACTTTTGGGGTAAGATTTCTAGCCTAAAAGATCAAGCATTGCAGAACTTTTTGGCAACGACTGCGGCAAAAGACTCTACCCAGATCAGCTTGATTAGTAATATTGCTCAAAGCTACGCCAATCTAAGCTATAGCATGGCACAGTTAAAGCTGGCTGAAGCCACGGTTGAGAGTCGTGAGAGATCGCTATTCATCGCTGACAAGCGCTTTGAAGCCGGCATTGACCCTAAGCTACCGTCATTACAAGCCAGTGCTTCTTTAGAAAACGCCAAGCTTGCCGTACTGCGTGCACAAAGCAGCATTTTGAAATCACGTAACGCGCTGCAATTCTTGGTCGGTGGCCCTATTCCAGGTGAGCTTATTCCAACGCCTGCAGTCAGTAATATCACCACCCATGAAGTCTTTAGCGCTGGTCTACCAAGTGAGCTCCTACGCTATCGTCCAGATGTACTGCAAGCTGAGTACAACCTCAAAGCGGCTGGCGCTAACATCGCCGTCGCACGTGCCTCTTACTTTCCTTCTATTAGCCTTGCTAGCAGTGTTGGGGTGAGTAGTGGCAGTTTGGACGACTTGTTCAAGAGTGGCTCAGTCGGTTGGTCGTTCGGTCCAAGCATCAGTGTGCCAATCTTTGATGCTGGCCGCTTAGACGCCAATTATGACGTGGCAAAAATCGAACGTGAGCAAACCCTTGCAAACTACGAAAAGTCTATCCAAACGGCATTCCGTGAAGTGTCGGATGTGCTTGCTACCCGAGCGACATTAGGAGATCAGCTACAAGCACAGTATCGTCTGCAAGATAACTTTGAGCAGACTTATCAGATAGCAGATGCGCGCTTCAAAGCAGGTATCTCAAACTATCTAGATGTGCTCGATGCGCAGCGCTCGTTGTTCTCAACTCAGCAAGGTATTTTAGATTTGGAACTACAGAAAATCGTCAGCCAAATTGAGCTATACCAAGCGCTTGGTGGCGGTGCCAATCTTGATGTGCCAGAAGTTATTCCTGCGGCGCAGTATACCAACCTCGCCCAAATTGCAAACTTGCCTGCAAACAGTGCAGAAGCGAAAGCCGCTTATGTCATTGATGCAGCAAGCTCAGCACGGGTAGCGTCTCCACAAGAAGCTCAGGCGATTAAACAGTCTGAAACAGTGACCAAATCGACCTTTAGACCGACTGCTGCCGTTGATATCAATCAGGATGGCCAAGCAGATGCGGCTGTTGGAGTGGTCACTGAAGAAGTTACTCTGAAAGAGAATACTGTTGAACAGGTACCAGTAACGCAGATCATCGAACCTTAGGTAGTCGTAAAATGCTTGGTAGATGAGAAATACCTGACAACTAGCCCTGCCGCCTTGGTGGGGCTTTTTGCTTTAGTAGGCTGCTTTTGGTTATAGTAGTCTCACTCTATTGAAATACCCTTTGATGCACATTCATTTTATAAAAAATGCTACGCTTTCAAGATGCTTGATTTAATGAAAGCAAAGATGTTGAAATGACAATTATTGAAAATATAATAAGGAACGATTATGTCTTATACCTTTAACCGCCAATTCCCCGAAACTCGCCTACGCCGCCTGCGTTATAACGATAGTGTACGGGCGATGATCAGAGAAGTTGAACTTCATCCCAAACATTTTATCGCGCCAGTATTTGTGTTAGAAGGTGATAACCAGCGCGAAAAGATAGCCAGTATGCCAGGGGTTGAACGCTTATCAATCGACTTGCTGATTGACTATGCCAAAGAGCTATTGAGCGAAGGCGTGCTGACCATCGACATCTTCCCAGTCATTGATAACGCATTAAAAACACCAGATGGCAAAGCGGCCTACGATGAAAACGGCCTAACCGCACGTGCAGTGAAAGCAGTCAAAGATGCCGTGCCAGAAATGGTAGTGATGACAGATGTGGCGCTCGACCCTTATACGTCACATGGCCAAGATGGCTTACTTGATGACAGCGGCTACGTGGTAAACGACGCCACTGTTGAAGTACTCGTCAAACAAGCTCTCGTCCATGCGCGTGCTGGGGCTGATATCATCTCTCCTAGCGATATGATGGATGGCCGTATCAGAGCCATGCGCGATGCTTTTGAGAGCGAGGGCTTTGTCAATACCGCTCTTATGGCCTACTCTGCCAAATATGCGTCTGCTTATTATGGTCCATTCCGTGATGCGGTCGGTAGTGCTGGCAACTTAAAAGGTGGGCACAAAAAACAGTACCAGATGGACTTTGGTAACCGCGCCGAAGCATTACATGAAGTGGCGATGGACATTAACGAAGGTGCAGATATGGTGATGATCAAGCCTGGTCAGCCGTATCTAGATCTGATTCGTGAAGTCAAAGATACCTTTGGTGTACCGACCTTTGCTTATCAAGTCTCTGGTGAATATGCGATGCACATGGCTGCTATCCAAAACGGCTGGCTCAGCGATGCGGTCATTTTAGAATCATTAATTGGTTTCCGCCGTGCGGGTGCCGATGGTATTTTGACCTATTTTGCCCTTGAAGCAGCACGTCAGTTAAATAACGCTTAGTGTTGTGTTAGTTTTTTAGAAATATTACCTTCTCTCGTCTACAAGTGTCTGTCCGTAGACGAGAGTTTAGGGTCTGTCAGTGCCAAGGTCGAATAATCAAACAGAACCTAATATCCTTAGCGACACCTTAATGTGAATAGCCATTCTCCATCTCCTACCCAAAAGTATCCATTTTGCTTTATAATAACCAACCTAATTTTGATGGCCACCTTACGCTATCTGCCGAATTTTCTTACTAATATTAAGGCGTGATCAACCCTCTCGCCTCAGTTTATACTTTCCTTTAGATTATATTTCCCTTTAGCTTTTGCCTTACAGGTCATTTTATGAGTCAACTCAATCCTAGACAACAAGAAGCCATGCTCTACGTATCCGGACCTCTGCTCGTCTTGGCTGGGGCAGGCTCGGGTAAAACCTCAGTCATCACCCGCAAAATTGCCTATCTTATCGAAGAGTGCAACATGCCAGCCGAGCGCATCACGGCGGTGACTTTTACCAACAAAGCCGCCCGTGAAATGAAAGCGCGGGTCAGCAAGCTCCTGCCTAGCGAAAAGACCCGCGGATTAACGGTATCAACCTTTCACCAGTTCGGACTACAGTTTTTACGTTATGAGCTGATTCACACGCCTTTAAAGGGCAACTTCTCCATCATGGACAGCGATGACAGCAAGCGCTTGTTGATGGAGCTGATGATGCGTGACAATTTAAGCGGTGCTGAAAGTCGCGAACTGGTCGGCAAAGCCATTAAGATGATCTCTGACTGGAAAAACGACCTCATTGAGCCAGATCAGGCAATGGAGACCTTAGAAGATCCAGAAGACATGATTTTTGCCACCTTGTATGCGCTATATGAGCGCAATCTACGCGCTTATAATGCCGTCGATTTTGATGACTTAATTGTGCTACCGACTAAGATTTTGCGTGAAAACAGAGAGCTACGCGATAAGTGGCAGAACCGTATCCGCTACTTACTGGTCGATGAATATCAAGATACCAATACCGCACAATATGAAATGATTAAGTACTTGGTTGGACCGCAAGGACGCTTTACTGTCGTTGGCGATGACGACCAATCTATCTATGCGTGGCGCGGTGCCAAACCTGAAAACATGGCATTACTCAAAGAAGACTTCCCTAAGCTTAAAATTGTGATGCTTGAGCAAAACTACCGCTCAACCACGCGTATTTTGACCTCTGCCAACGCGGTCATTACCAATAATGAGCATTTATTTGAAAAAAAGCTCTGGTCAGATAAAGGTCAAGGCGAAAAAATCCGTATTATTAACTGCCGTAATGACGACGATGAGTCCGAGCGCGTGGCAAAAGAGATCGTCACTCATAAACTGCGCTTTGGTAATGAATGGGAGCAATACGCCGTCCTTTATCGCAGTAACTTTCAGGCGCGGATGTTAGAAGCACAGCTGCGTCAGCTGCAAGTGCCTTATAAGCTTTCTGGCGGTCAATCGTTTTTTGCCCGTAGTGAAATCAAAGACATCATGGGCTATCTGCGTCTGATATTAAACCCTGAAGATGACAGTGCTTTTTTGCGCATTATCAACACGCCCAAACGCGGAATGGGACCAGCGACTCTAGAAAAATTAGGACTGTTCTCACAAGAGCACAGCATTTCTCTGCTAGCGTCCTGTACGCATGGTGGTTTGAGCCATGTATTACCGAGCAAAGCTTATGGTACCTTAAAAGAGTTTGGCGATTTTATTGAGCACTATACCCGTGAGCTAGATCAGCACCCTGATCCAGTCCCTATCGTGCGCCAGATGATTGATGAGACCGGTTATATCGACTTTGTACGCAGCGACTCAAAAACGCCGCAACAAGAAAAAAACCGTATTGATAATATTGATATGCTCTATACCAGTATTCAGTCTTTGATTAACCGCGCTGAAGAAGACGAAGATCGTACCATCGATACCATCATTCGTAAGCTGGTGTTGCTCGATATGCTCGAGCAGCAACAAGAAGAAGAAAACACCAATAAAGTAAACCTCATGACTTTGCATGCAGCAAAAGGCTTGGAGTTTGACTTTGTCTATATCATGGGCTTAGAGGAAGAGATGCTACCGCACCGAAACTCTATCCTAAGCGAGACGGTCGAAGAAGAGCGACGCTTGATGTACGTGGGTATTACCCGCGCCCGTCGTGAGCTCACTCTCACTCTCGCCACTCAGCGCCGTGCTGGTGGACAGATGCGCGTGACCTCGGAATCAAGGTTTTTAGAGGAGTTACCAGAAGACCATATCGACTGGCCAGCCAAAGCCAAAAAGAAAAAAGCCACCAAAAACCCAGAAGCCGTCGCTGATGAGTATTTGGCGAATATTCGAGCGTTATTGGGTAATCGTTAGCGTTAGGCTTAGCGCTTGAGAGCATCACCAGTTAGCGACATGAGAAATTAGCACTTATTCGACATTTTAGTGTTTGTTATTATTTATACTTTCTAAAAACTTTGGAACCTTTATGCCTACGCCACCGCCTGAACAAGAACGACCATCGACCCTGCAAGGGGATTACAATCCTGCAGAGTATAGCGCTGAGTACAAGCTGCTGTATCTACAAAGTCTGGTGGCTGACAGGGCATTTGAGGACATTACCGCGTTTTTAGAAAAGCAATCAGAATATGAAATTGCCAGCTTACTTGAGTCTTTTCCAACACAAGACCGCCTGCTGATTTGGGAGCAAGTACCCGATAATATCAAAGGTGAGGTGTTGGCCGAGCTAGAAGTCGATACGCGCCAGCCGTTGATGGAAAACATCTCATCCAAAGAGATATCGCTGTTTACACAAGATCTAGATGCCCAAGACATCTCGGAGATTTTGGACACGGTGACCGACAGCGTCCGCACCTCGGTGATGGCGACGCTGGACGAAGATATCCGTGTGCAGGTCAATAAACTCGACACCTATGCCGATTGGGAAGTCGGTCGCTATATGGACCCTGATACCATTCAGGTCAGAGACGACATTACGCTGGCTGAGGTACAAGACTGGCTGCGCGCCAATGACGATCTGCTCGATGACGAAAGCCAAGAGCTGTTGGTCGTCGATCAAAGCCAGCAGTTGCTTGGGCTGCTAAGCTTGGTGGATTTGATCAAACATGATCAAACCACTTTGGTCTCAGAGCTTATCGACCCTGCTATCACCATCAATGATCGCCTCGATATCACCGATGCGGCGGCGATTTTTCGCTCAGAAGACATTCGTTTTGCCCCCGTTATTAACAGCCATGGCGAGCTGGTCGGTCAGTTGAATGGCGAGGACATCATGGAAATTATCCAAGATGATGTCGATAGCACCATGAAAAACCTCGCGGGTGTCAGCCAAGATGAGGAGCTGTTTGCCCCTATCTTGACCAGCGCCAAAAGCCGTAGTATCTGGCTCGGTATCAACCTGTGTACCGCCCTATTGGCGGCGGCGGTCATCGGTCAGTTTGAGGCGGTGTTGGCAAAAGTGGTGGCGCTGGCGATTTTAATGCCCGTGGTTTCCAGTATGGGCGGTATCGCTGGCTCGCAAACATTAACAGTCGTCATTCGTGGTATAGCGATGGGTCAAATTGGTGGCTCCAACCGCCTATGGCTACTGAACAAAGAGCTGTGGGTCGGCGCGATAAACGGTACGATATGGGCGATAATCATGGCGTTTATCGCCCAATTGTGGTTTCATGATATCAAGATCAGTGCGGTCGTTGGCTTGGCAATCGCCATCAATATGACTGCTGCTAACGTTTCGGGCATTAGTATTCCACTGCTCCTAAAACGCATGAATATTGACCCTGCCCTATCCGCCTCGGTTATTTTAACCACCGTGACAGATATCGTCGGCTTTATGTCGTTCTTGGGACTGGCCAGCGTATTAATCCTATAACTCTCATAACCAATGACAAATAGCCAATATCAGAATCAACATTTACCCCAATTTATCTAACCTGCTAAAACCTAAAGTGAGTGTGTTATGCAAGCTGTACAAGTCAAAGTTCTGAATCCAAAACTTACCCAAGATGAGGCTTTTTCTCTACCAACACGGGCGACCGATGGCTCGGCTGGTATAGATTTGCGCGCCTGTATTGATGAGCCGCTAACGATTAAGGCAGGCGCGACGCATTTAGTAGGCACAGGTCTGGCAGTGTACATCCAAGATCCTAACTATGCTGGCATGATTCTGCCACGCTCAGGCCTTGGTCATAAACATGGAATCGTACTAGGCAATCTAGTGGGACTTATCGATGCAGACTATCAAGGCGAGCTGATGGTCAGTATTTGGAACCGCAGTAGTCAAGATTTTATACTTAATCCTGCGGAACGTATGGCACAATACATTGTAGTGCCAGTCGCTCGCCCTGAGTTTGAAGTGGTCTCAGAATTCAGCGATGAAAGCGCGCGCGGTGCAGGCGGTTTTGGCCACTCAGGTCGTCAATAAGCTAAAAACAGTTATATTAAAGCCTTTATATCAAAACCGTTATCTTGCAGCAATAATACTGAACATTCGCAGCAGCGGCAGGCTATTTGATTGCTTTGCCGCTTTACTCTTACATAGGGAAATAAGGAGATTGTAGTCATGCCGACCTTTGCTGCACAGCTCCCCCTATTTCGTGCTTATGACATTCGCGGTGATCGTCAATACTTTACGACTGAATTTATTCAAGCGCTGGGAATGGCTTTCGCGCATCTCTATCAAACGCAACACAGCCTTTCACAAACAAGACATAAAGAAAAAAAACAGCTTAAAAACAGTGCATTGGCTCATACAAACTCTCAATCCAATGATACTAAACGTGCAACCACGACTGTAGTCATTGGTTATGATGTCCGCTTTGGTAGTGACGATATTGCGCACATGCTTGCCAATATTTTGAGCCAAAACGGATTGACCGTTGTACAATTGGGACTCATTACCACGCCGATGATGGTGTTTTGGGCACAGCGATATGATGGCCACGGCATTATGGTGACTGCCAGCCATTCAGAAAAAAACACCCTAGGTATCAAATGGCTAGTGAATAAAAGCTCTCCTAGTAGCGAAGATATTCAAGACTTCTATCATAGCTTAACGGTTATTAACCCATCAAAACCCAACATTTCTCAGAAAAAAAACAAGTCGAAACTCCTGTCTTTAGAGTCAAGTGATGAATGCTCCTCTAGCTCCCCTACCAGCAGCATTGTTAACTTACCGTCCGAGATTGTCGTGGACACTTATATTGAAGCGATTACACAAGTATTTGCACATATCAAACAACAAAATGGCAGTACGAACCAGCACAACAGCTCAACTGACAAGCTCGATTTGACGGTTGTTATTGACTGTATGCATGGAGCAACCAGCAATATCGCTCAGCCATTATTCGCACAGTTTTGCCAGCGAGTTATCATACTCAATGATACGCCTGACGGCAGTTTCCCCGCTGGCAACCCCGACCCTACTGAGCCCAACCGTCTGGCCGAGCTGCAACAAACTGTCATTGTCAACGAAGCCGATATCGGTCTGGCGTTTGATGGTGATGGTGACAGACTAATGGTCGTTGATAATAGAGGCAAGGTCGTCACCCCTGATCATCTGTTATATCTATTAGCACAAGTAGCAATCTCTGAACGCCCTAACCCTTCTCAAACATCAGACGCACCGCAGGTTTTATTTGATGTTAAATGCTCTCATCATCTGCCACGCCTACTCAAAAAAAATGGCGCGCTGCCAACGATGAACAAGACCGGCAGCAGTATTATGCGGCAGCAGCTACAGTCTGATTATAGCCAAGCGATATTTGCTGGTGAATTATCAGGTCATTTTATTTTTAATGACAGTTACTTCATTGTTTATGATGATGCGATGTATGCTGGACTACGGCTAATACATTGGTTAGTATCGACGATAGTAGAATCAAATATCACTGCCTTTTTTCATGCAAATATTAACACCTCTAGTCATTCTACTTTACCTCTCAACGCCGATTCATGGGGTGCACCTAAAAGAGCAAGCCTGCCTTATCGGCTGACTGATATCACGCAGTATCTACCCGTTTTGGTCAATACTTCTGACACTTATTTGCCATTGCCCGAAAATACTTCTGACTCTTGCTCGCTCGTTGAGCATTTGGCAACGCTTTGTCATTATTTACAGTCTCTGAATGAGGGTGCTGGCGCTCAACCTGCTGCGATACCTGCCGATCATTCGCAGAAACTCGCACTACCAACAGCTGCTTTGGACAATTCAGCATGCCAGTGTTTTAAGGGGCTACAGCCAATCACAAAAGCACAAGCGCAGCAACTATTACCAGCAGGAACACGCCTGTCTCGTATTGATGGGGTGCGCTTAGACTTCAGCCATGGGTTTGGTGTCGTACGTCAGTCAAATACCAGCCACAGTCTCACAGTGCGCTTTGCAGGAGATAGCTTAGCGGATATGCAATATGTGCAGTCACGCTTTGTAGAGTTATGCCAAGTGTTCGACAGTCAAATAGCTGAGCAGATTGCGACTGTCCGACCTGAATAATGTAATAATAATGATTCGCATAAATGATTCTTATATATAATGCTATTTACTAGCTTGCATGGATACTTTAAATACTTACTCTAAACCCTTACTTTTGACCTGTTTTTATACCGATGTTTTAGGAGAGCATGATGTCGCTTAATTTAGATGACGCCAAGATTACCGCTGAAGTATTAACCACAGCCTTGCCTTATATCCAACGCTTTGTCGGCAAGTTGATCGTGGTGAAATATGGCGGTAATGCGATGACCGACCCTGCTCTAGAAAGCTCGTTTGCACGCGATATCGTGCTGTTAAAAACGGTCGGTCTACATCCAGTAGTCGTACATGGCGGTGGCCCGCAAGTTGACAACTTACTAAAAGAGCTGGGGCGCCAGTCTGACCGTATTGACGGCATGCGCGTGACGGATAAACGCACCATGGACATCGTCGAGATGGTACTGGGCGGCGGAGTTAATAAGTCTATCGTTAGCCTCATCAACAAGCATGGTGGCAGCGCCATTGGGCTGACCGGTAAAGATGCCAACCTTATTCAAGCCAAAAAGCTTATGGTAGAAAAAACTGATGAAAAAGGCATGACGACGCCTATAGATTTAGGCTTCGTTGGTGAGGTGGTCAGCGTCAATAAAGATGTGATTAATATGCTCATCGCTTCTAACTTCATTCCAGTGATTGCACCGCTTGGGGTTGATGAAGACGGCAATACCTATAATATTAATGCTGACTTGGTCGCTGGGAAAGTTGCGGAGTTTTTACAAGCAGAAAAGCTGATGCTATTAACCAATATCAAAGGCGTTTTGGGTCGTGATGGCAAAGTCGTGACCGGCCTAACGCCAAAGAAAGTCGATAGCCTAATCGAAGATGGTACGATCTCAGGTGGCATGATTCCTAAGATTCAGTGCGCGCTTGATGCGGTACGTAGTGGCGTCAAAAGCGCCGTCATTGTCGATGGCCGTGTGCCACATGCAACGCTATTAGAGATTTTCACCAACGAAGGGGTTGGTACGCTTATCAGCCGTGATTTGGATACTTCGTTCAGCTAGAAATATTAAATAAAGCATGTAACACGAAAATCCCGAGCTTAAGATCTAAGCTCGGGATTTTTTATAGTCGACTAAAACAGCATCTTTTATGAAAAAGCTTTATGGTATTCGGCTTCGTCAAAGCCACATAATAGTATCGACTGGTTTTCGACCTCGCCTTCTACAATTGGTCGTTTAATCATACTGGTATTCTCTACCAGCAAATCAATGGCGGTGTCTACACTTGCATCAGCTGTCTGCTTTTGCTCATCGGTTAGTTTGCGCCATGTGGTGCCGCGCTTATTCAATACTTTATCAATACCAAGCTCCTCTACCCAGCGTTGTATGCTAGATTTCTCGATACCTTGTTTTTTATAATCATGAAAATCATAGCTTACGTCTAGCTCGTCAAGGGTAGTAAAGGCCTTTTTCATCGTGCCGCATGATTTGATACCGTAAATAGTGATGGTCATATAAGCTCCAAGTCAATTATCATTATTCATCTCATTATACCTAACACTGGCGAAATGTAGACGCTAACGTCAACCATAGGCCTTTTTTAACCACAAACTTATCGAGCAGGCAAACTATCATATCATCGCAATTTTCGCCAAATTACGCTATGCTATGGCATTGTAAAAATTCACCCTTTTATCTGTGTTAACCAATTTGAGCCGACAATGAGCAACTTGCAAACCACCCAAACCAATAATCAACAATCAAACACCACTGATGCAGGTATTGAGTCTTATCAACCGCAGCTAATCGAAGCGCAGCAGCAAGCCAAGTGGGCGACTGACAAACGCTTTGACGTGAGTAATGAGCCAAGCGATAAGCCAAGCCGTTATATGCTCTCCATGTTCCCTTATCCAAGCGGTAAGCTACATATGGGGCACGTGCGTAACTATACGATCTCTGACGTACTGAGCCGTTATTATCGCCTCAAAGGCTATGACGTCATGCAGCCAATGGGCTGGGATGGCTTTGGCTTGCCAGCCGAAAACGCTGCCATTGCCAACCAGACGCCACCTGCCGAATGGACGTTTGCAAATATTGATAGCATGCGTGCACAGCTCAAGTTGTTGGGTCTATCCATTGACTGGTCACGTGAATTTGCTACCTGTAGCCCTGAGTATTATCAGTGGGAGCAGTGGTTGTTTTTGCAATTGTACAAAAAAGGCTTGGTGTACAAAAAACTAGCCACAGTCAACTGGGATCCCATTGACAATACCGTATTGGCCAACGAGCAGGTCATTGACGGTAAAGGCTGGCGTAGTGGCGCGCTGGTCGAAAAGCGCGACATCCCTATGTACTACTTCAATATCACCGATTACGCCGATGAGCTACTTGATGATCTAAACCAACTTGAAGGCCACTGGCCCTCTGAAGTATTGACCATGCAGCGCAATTGGATTGGCCGTAGCGCGGGTATGGAAGTTCATTTCCCATACAATATTGCAGGTGAAACGAACACCTTAGACGTCTTTACTACTCGTCCTGACACCCTGATGGGTGTGACTTATGTCGCTGTCGCAGCAGAGCATTCTTTGGCTGAATATGCGGCTGAAAACAATAAAGCCATTGCTGATTTCTGTACTGCTTGCAAAAAAGGCTCAGTGGCTGAGGCTGATCTTGCCAAAGCGGATAAAGTAGGCATGGACACGGGCCTTACGGTTACCCATCCGCTAACGGGTGAAGAAATACCTGTTTGGGTCGCAAACTACGTACTGATGAGCTATGGTTCAGGCGCAGTGATGGCCGTTCCTGCTCATGATGAACGTGATTATGAGTTTGCAACCAAATACAACTTACCTATCAAACACGTTATTCAGTCCCCTGATGGTTATGCTGAGTCTATTATCGCCGAAGCCAAGGCGGATGGTTCTGAGCCAAACCTTGCTTATACAGAACGCAATACTTTAATAAACTCAGGCGAGTTCGATGGAATGGACTTTAAGCAAGTCTTTGAGGCCATGCTCGCCAAACTTGAGCCGCAAGGTCTTGCCAATAAAAAAATCCAGTACCG
The DNA here is from genome assembly GCF_904846575.1 of Psychrobacter sp. H8-1. Classification (NCBI taxonomy): domain Bacteria; kingdom Pseudomonadati; phylum Pseudomonadota; class Gammaproteobacteria; order Moraxellales; family Moraxellaceae; genus Psychrobacter; species Psychrobacter sp. H8-1. The sequence goes on along the minus strand of NZ_CAJHBG010000001.1, from coordinate 580,920 downwards.
TCTGCGGGATTGGGGTGTATCTCGCCAGCGCTATTGGGGCTGCCCTATCCCAATGGTTAACTGTGAGCATTGCGGCAACGTACCTGTCGAAGAGCAAGACCTACCCGTCGTACTACCGACTGACGTCGTCCCTGATGGTCGTGGCAACCCTCTAAAAAACATGCCAGAGTTTGTGAATACCACTTGCCCAAAATGTGGCAATCCAGCTGAGCGTGAAACTGACACCTTTGATACCTTTGTTGAATCGAGCTGGTACTATGCTCGTTTTGCCAGTCCACAAGACACTCAAAACATGGTCAACAAGTCTGCTGCTAATAAGTGGTTGCCAGTCGATCAGTACGTCGGCGGTGTAGAGCACGCCGTGATGCATCTGCTTTATGCGCGTTTTTTCCATAAGTTGATGCGTGATGAGTCACTGGTCTCAGGTGATGAGCCATTTGCTAACTTGATGACTCAAGGGATGGTATTGGCTGGTACTTTCTACCGTGTCAATGCAGATGGTAGTACCACTTACTACTTCCCAGCTGATATCGATATTGACTACAACGAGCGTGGACAACCGATTAAGGCCATCCTAAAAGCAGATGGACAGCCAGTGACTATCGGTAAAATCGAAAAGATGTCGAAGTCAAAAAACAACGGCGTCGACCCACAAACGACGATTGATCAATACGGCGCTGATACGGTGCGTCTATATACGCTATTTACCGCGCCAGCAGATCAAACGCTTGAATGGTCTGATGATGCCCTAAAAGGCCCTTATAACTTCGTCAAAAAAGTATGGCGCATCGCTACTGACCATATGCAAGCGCTGACTACCGCAAACCTAGCGCTTGATACGCTAAATACAACTGCATTAGACACCGACGGCTTAAGCAAAGCGGCCAAAAACTTGCGCCGTAAGACTCATGAGACCGTTGCCAAGATTGATAGCGATTTGGGCGAGCGTTTGGCACTCAACACGCCAGTCTCAAGTTTAATGGAGCTTGCCAACGAGCTAAGCAGCTTTAAAGCCAGTAACGAGCAAGACCTGCAAGTACAACACGAAGCACTTGTCGATTTGCTCATTATGCTGTCAGTTTATGCCCCGCACGTTGGTGAATACTTACTTGAGCAGCTAGGTATCGACACTGTCACCATGCTTTATCCAGCCGTTGATGCCAGCGCTTTGGTACAAGATACGGTGACCATGGTGGTACAGGTCAATGGTAAGGTACGTGGTAAGATGGATGTGGCGCCTAATAGCGACCCTGAACAGCTAAAAGCTCAGGCGCGCGCTATTGAGAGTGTGGCAAAATTCCTTACGGGTGAGATCAAAAAAGAAATCGTCGTGCCAAATAAGCTGGTAAATATTGTGGTTGCAGGCTAGGCTAATTGAAGCATCGAAACATTGACACTTAGTGTTTCTAGCCTTTTTATCAAAAATAAGGATAGCGATTATGTCGTACAAGCATCGAGCTGTGCCGCCACAGCAAGTGCAAACACAGGCACAAAGCAATGTAGCAAACAAACATCGTGGGCAAAAACTGGTGACGATACTCCTCGCCTCCCTGCCGATGTTTGCAGTGCTTGGTACGACAGCTACGCTAAGTGGTTGCGGTTTTCAGCTGCGTGGCTATGATGCACCCTTGAAATTTGATGTGGACAAGACAGCAGTAATCATTGAGGACAATCGCACCTCGTTTCCACTAAAACTGCCGTTAACGCGAAGCCTAGAGGCTTTAGGTATCGAAGTAGTTGATAGTATCGCAGTGATAGAGAATGCCAACCGTGCGACTGCTGATCAGATTGCCACTATTACTGTCAATAACGTACGCTTTAAACGTTATGAGCTGGTCGGCGTCCTAACAGAAATCCGCTTGGTCTTATCAGCAGATGTCAGCTATCAGACTTTGGAAAACGGTAAACCTGTGACGCTCACCAATCCTATCCAAGTTGAGCGTAGCTACCAATATAACGAGGCCTCAGTCAGTACCGATGATCAACAAGGTACTCAAATTCGTGATTGGCTCTATGATAGCTTGGCACGCCGTATCACAGATCAATACGTCGCTATTGCACTGCCTAAAGTAGCTCCAAGCAGCGCCAACAAATCAGTGCAAATGATTAAAAGCTCGGAGACAACAACTGTCATCGCGCCAAATCCATAAAAGATATTACTCCTTATCTTTATTTTATAACTTCTCTTAACCTTAAAAAATGATAGCTCACTACTGATGCAAGATACCTTTATTCAAGCTTACCCAAAACTATTGCAACCTTCCGTTGCAGTAGCGGGCTTGTGGCTGGCGCATGGTGATGAGCCACTCCTAAGTCAATGGCTTATCGATGCCATGCGTCCGCATTGGCGCGCACAAAATTACGCCATCAAGCGCATTGAGCTGATATCAGTTAAAAGCTGGCAAGAGGTTTTGTCAGAGCTAGGTAGCCAGTCTTTGTTTGATGATGCAAGCGCGCTTATCGTGACTGGCAATCATAAACCTGACAAAGCCGTGATCGCTGAGTTAGAGCGCTTCGCCCAGGATGCGCAGACGGGTGCACACAGTCATAGTTTATTATGGCTAACACCCAAGCAAGATCGCCGCGCCCAAAGCAGTAAATGGTTTGCGCCGTTTGCTCAATATGGCCACGTCATTGACTGCAACCTATACAACGAACAGCAACGTCAGCAGCTGTTGCAAATACGTGTGCAGCAGTTTGGGTTAAGACTGTCTCAAGATGCTTGGCAGCTGCTCATGTCACACACTGAGCATCATCTCTTAAGTGCTTACCAGACGTTATGGCGGCTATCTTATCTATTTGCTCCAGAGCTGATGGCCAATAGCGTTGATACCAATAATGACAGCCACGCCTCTGCAAAGCCTTCTACGGAAGTGGCCTTGGATATCAAAGACTTACAAGCCGCCCTAGTCAGTGACGCTCAATTTAGCGTCTTTGATTTATCAGATGCGATGCTGGCAGGTAATAGCGCGCAAGTGGCAAAGATCATCTTTCAACTCAAAGCTACTGATGAACCTACTACTTTAGTACTCTGGGCAATCAGCAAAGACATGCGTCAGATTATGCAATTGATGGATGGGCAAGACCCGCAAGCGCTAGGTATTTGGCGTAGCAAGCAAAGCTTATATCAAGGGGCATGCCGCCGTCAGTCAAAAGCGCAAACTGCACAGTGGCCTGCCCTACTGTATCGCTGTGACCAAGCAATCAAAGGCCTTGTCCGCCAACCAGCGTGGGAATTGCTATTGCAAGCAGCGCTTGAGTTATCTGGAAAACGCTTGTTTACAGCTCGATAAGTATCTCTTGTTTTTGCTATCTAAGCTTTACCATCTCTATTCTTTGATCAGCTATGCCAACACCCCCTCCTATCTAAAGTTGATTTTCTTATCATCTCTAAAACGAACTGTCTTCCCCAATCATGACACTTAGCCTGTGCTTCTCTTACCTTCTCCAAAGACACCTTAACCTTTCGTAAACTAATTGCTATTCCCTTTTGCCCCTGAACTCTCTACTATAGCTACACTTGATTTAATTGTGATTGGATTGTTGTCATGCGCAAAATAAGCAAAAAGTCTGCTATTAAATGGGCTGTCATCGCCTTAATTATCCTAGCTTTAGGGGCTTTAGCCTATACCTTCTTTAAACCAAAAGATGCTACACCCAACTATCTGACAGCGATAGCTGAGATTGGCGATATTGAAAATAACGTCATGGCCTCTGGTAAAGTCAAAGCGTTAAATACCGTGGATGTCGGTGCGCAGGTATCTGGTGAGGTAAAGCGTCTATACGTAGAAGTGGGTGATCAAGTACAGCAAGGCGACCTCATCGCACAAATCGACCAAGTCACACAAAAGAACAACTTAAGCAATCAACAAGCCAGCCTCGAGCAAAGTGAAGCGGCCATACAAAGCGCACAAGCAGAGTCATTAAGCCGTCAAGCCAGCCTAAAGAGCGCGTATGCTGACCTTGCTAGCCGCCAGTCTGAGCTTAAGCAAGCACAGTCTGATTTTACCCGCCTGCAGTCTTTGGTCGCCATTGATGCGATCTCGCAGCAAGAGTATGACACGCAAGCGACCCGCGTTGAGACCGCCAAGGCCGCCGTTGCCAATGCGCGCGCCGCCATCGATAATGCCAAAGCCGCCATTGCCACGACACAAGCCAACATAAACAGTCAGCAAGCTGCGCTACGCAAATCACAGACTAACGTCAGCACGGCTGAGGAAGACCTCAGCTACACCACCATTCGCGCGCCTATCTCAGGCACGGTGGTTTCCATTACTACCGAACAAGGCACTACCGTTAACGCCAACCAAACGGCTCCAACCATCGTCACCTTAGCAGATTTATCAACGGTACGTATTAACGCGCAAATCTCCGAAGCCGATGTCATCAACGTCGATGCGGGTATGCCCGTTTACTTCAATGTCATTGGTAATCCTGATCAAAAGTTTGATGCAGTTCTCAAAGCCATCGAGCCAGCACCTGAACGCATCAGTGACACCAGCTCGACTGATTCTGCGATTTATTATGTCGGCTATATCGAAGTACCAAATACCGATCGCCGCTTTCGTATTGACATGACTGCCCAAGTTTATATTGTCATTAATGAAGCAAAAGACACCTTACTGATTCCAGCGGCTGCATTACAACCTGCGGGTAAAACCAAAAAACCTGACACCGTCAATGAAGATCCTAGCGTAAAAACAGCCATGGTTCGCGTGCTACAAGCAGATGGTGAGGTCACTGAACAAATAGTAAAAGTCGGTATTAATAACCGTGTCGATGCCCAAATCTTAAGCGGTTTGAATGAAGGTGATGAGGTGATTTTGAGCGAAGAAGGCTCAGCACGTAGCAGTCAAGGCAGAAGTGGCAGACGCCCATTTTAATGCTAAGCACTAATCTTAGCGTACCGCCAACACAGATAACACTCTGACATTGATTTATATAAGCAGTATTGATATAGGCAGCATCACCAATGAACAGCAAAAACACCACCTCTACTACCTCAGCAGACATCCCCTTGATGCAGGTCAAGGGACTGAATAAAGAGTTTAAAGCTGGTGAGCAGACTATTCGTGTGCTACATGATATTGAGCTGACTATCAATCAAGGCGAGATGGTCGCCATCATCGGTCAATCTGGTTCAGGCAAGTCTACTTTGATGAATATCTTGGGCTGCCTAGACCAAGCCAGTAGTGGTGACTATAAAGTATTTGGACAGTCTGTCAGCCGCTTAGAAGCAGACGATCTGGCCAAGCTGCGCCGCGAGCACTTTGGTTTTATTTTTCAACGTTATCATTTACTTGGTGACATTAGTGCAAGAGATAACGTCGCTGTTCCGGCCGTTTATGCAGGTATGGATGGACAAGCCCGTAGCGAGCGTGCCGAAAAGCTGCTAGCAGACTTAGGACTGGCGGATAAAGTCAATAACCGCCCAAACCAGCTGTCAGGTGGACAACAGCAACGTGTGTCCATCGCACGCGCACTGATGAACGGTGGCGATGTTATCTTAGCTGATGAGCCGACAGGTGCGCTCGATAGCAAGTCAGGCGACGATGTGATGCAAATACTGCATGATTTGAATGCTCAAGGGCACACTATCATCATGGTCACTCATGACCCCAACCTTGCTGCGCAAGCCGAGCGGGTGATCGAGCTAAAAGACGGCTACGTGATCGCTGATTATAAAAACGAGCCGTATCAGAAAAAACCAACGCAACCAAAAGCTGCCGTCAACAAACATCGCAAGAGTGCTTTTAGTAGCTTTCTTGACCGTCTATCTGAAGCATTTAAGATGTCACTGTTAGCGATGCGCGCTCACAAAATGCGCACCTTGCTTACCATGCTTGGCATCATCATCGGTATCGCTTCAGTTGTATCGGTCGTTGGTCTCGGTAAAGGCTCACAGGAGCAAATACTGGCCAATATCAGCTCACTTGGCACCAATACCATCACCGTTATTGATGGCTATCCTTGGGGTGACCCTAGGCGAAATTATGGTGATGACAATCTAACACCTGATGACGCACAAGCGGTTGCAGATCAGCCTTATGTCGTCAGTGTCAGCCCCCAGCTCGATAGCAATATGAATGTGCGTTACCGTAACGTACAAGAAGCCGCTAGCGTCAGCGGTGTGGGCAAAGACTATCTAGCGGTCACAGGTGAGACCCTAATCCAAGGTCAAGGCTTCGATGAGCAAAGCATCTTACGACGTACACAAGACATTATTATTGATGACAACGCCAAGCAGACCTTTTTCCCTGATACTGCTAACCCCATCGGCGAGGTCGTGCTCATTGGTAATGTACCTGGCCGCATCATTGGCGTGCTTGCGCCTAATGATGGCGGATTTGGTGGGCAGGTGGACTCTCCAACCCTATATATGCCCTACACAACGATGATGTCACGTCTGGTAGGTAGTCCCAATATCCAACGCTTCGTCGCTTTGATTGATGATAGTATTTCTTCATCTGCTGCAGAATCGGCAATCTCCACACTGATGATAAGTCGCCATGGTACCGACGATTTTCGCATACGCAATTCAGATTCTATCCGTCAAACCATTGAGTCTACCACCACAGCCATGACCTTGTTGATCTCATCCATCGCAATTATATCTCTAGTGGTTGGTGGTATTGGCGTCATGAATATAATGTTAGTCTCAGTCACTGAGCGCACCAATGAGATTGGGGTACGTATGGCAGTCGGTGCACGCCAAAGCGATATCTTACAACAGTTTTTAATAGAAGCTATTTTGGTCTGTATTTTAGGTGGACTACTTGGGATTGGACTGGCATTTGCCATTGGTGAGCTGATTAATCGTGTTGGCGGTGATAGTTTTAAAGTTATCTACTCACCGACCTCTATTATTGCAGCATTTGTATGCTCAACACTCATCGGTGTCATTTTCGGCTTTTTACCGGCGCGTAATGCGGCCAAATTGGATCCTGTTGAAGCCCTTTCGAGAGATTAACGACCGATTACTGATACGATGTGCCAGTTATAAAGTGCCAAAAATATATAAAATGATGAAAAACTGAAGAAATATACTATTTTCCTTAAGATTTGCACTTTTTTGATGAAGTGGGGTTGTAATTGTCATAATTATATATATAATGTGCTCTCACGTTTAGAGATACAAACAATCTAAACGAGAGAACAAGCTTGATGCCTCTGTTGATATCGATAAGTCGATATAAAGAGAATTTAAGTTATTAGAATTTACGAAAATGTAAGTTCGCTTGTATACGATCAGATACATTGATTATATGCATAAGTATTAGAAAATCCTATTTAAAGGATTTTCTCTTGCGAATAATTGCAACCCTTAGTTTGGATACATAGCTTTTAGAATTTACGAAAATGTAAATTCTCTTGCGCTCAGATGAAGTAGTACTTCATTTTATCCTCGCTCAGGACCGATAGCTCAGTTGGTAGAGCAGTTGACTTTTAATCAATTGGTCCCGCGTTCGAGTCGCGGTCGGTCCACCATATTTAGTTCTTGTTATTCGTTCTACCCTATCCGGTAGTTGCTTAATAAGTTTAAAAGACGTCATTATGATGTTTAGTTTTTAGAATTTTCCCTTCAAGGAAAATTCTCTTGCAGTAAAATGCAAACCTAGTGTTGATATCGAGTTTTTTAGAATTTACGAAAATGTAAATTCTCTTGCGCTCGGATGAAGTAGTACTTCATTTTATCCTCGCTCAGGACCGATAGCTCAGTTGGTAGAGCAGTTGACTTTTAATCAATTGGTCCCGCGTTCGAGTCGCGGTCGGTCCACCATATTCCAAAAGCCCAGTCATTAATTATAATGACTGGGCTTTTTTTATGACTTTTTAACGCTTAGCTTTACGGTTACGCTTAAAGATACTAAAGTCAGCATCTTTTCGCCACAGCAACTTATGCTTGATGGTATCTTTGATCGTACGTGGATGCTTAGGCGCCTGAGTAATCAGCATATCAAAAGTCGCTTCATCTATCGCCAACTCACGTCCATGTGCCATCATGACTACTGATGGCTTTAACGCTTTTATTTTTTGCAGCGACTGAATATAGACCTTGGGATCATAGATGGGAAACGGTGCCACGAATTTATGACGTAGCTTAATGATCAAATCTGCCGTATATACTTTGCGACTCGGCACATGAAACAAAGATAAATCACGATCTGTATGTCCTGGCGTTTCAAGCACTTGCCATTCATCAAATCCTGGCACACAGTCTCTATCTTTAACGACAAAATCAGGCTTAAGATGGGCTGGATAGTACAAGTTTCTAGGTGAGCGCCCTTGACGCCTCGCCACGTAATGCGCCAGACTCATATCTACCAGATGCATGGCTCGCCCGCCAAGCCCTTTATACCACTGACCCTTCTTATCTGCAGATACAATCATGCAGCCTGTCGCTTCTCTAAATTTTTGCGCCCCGCCTGCATGATCAGGATGCATATGGGTGACCACGACTACTTTTAGATCGGTTATTGGCCGCTGTAATATTGTCTTAATATAGTCTAGCACCATTGCTACATCAGGGCGGCAACCACCGTCCAGTAACATAATTTTATCTGGATATACCGCAAGGTACGTACTCTGAATATATCCATCTAGGCGTACAATTTCACATAAACTCATTTATATTCCCTGCCCCACTATCGTTGTGAGGCTTCCTTTCAATGTAAGCAATGAGCTTTAGTATAGCGCTCAGTAATTTTAAATAAACGACTTTGAGTGAACGCTTGTGACTATAAATAATTAGCTTTACATAGTGTTTGAACGAAAAACTTATAACCTTATTATAAAAAAAGCAAAAACTCAGCACAGAGGCTGAGTTTAAGATAATGTATTTGATAATTGAGATTGTAGTCAGCATTTTTTAAACAAAGCTGACCTTTGCTAAGCTAGCCTTTACTGATTTAACTAGGCAAGATCACGAACCTTTGGCTCACGTTCCCACAGACGCGACTTGGCGTTTTCAATAAAGCTATCTAACTCAGCCAATGGCGTAACAAAGCTATCTTTTTCGATAGGTAGCTTACTTAAGATAAATTCATCGGTCGCACCGCAATAAGCAATCGCTTTACAATGTCCATAAGCGTCATTGAACCAATCCAATGCTGAGCTGTCTTTGGCAAGCTTCTTAGCTTGATCAGGCATGATGATACTAACAACCGCATCAAACATCACTGAAGGGCCACCAGCGAGACGCTCATCTGCTTGTATGCGTGTATCGTCATCCAACACAACTTCCTTATTAGGTGCAACAATTTTTACGCTAGCGCCCTGCTCTTTCGCCGCATCTTCAAACTTTTTGATTTCGCTATGCTTGGAGCCATCAGCAACCAAGATACCAATCAAACGCCCTTTTAAACTCTTAGGAGTCAGACCAATCGTTTGTACGGCATCGGAAGTCGCCATATCTTGTACTGGAGCGGCTGCATCAGCGGGTTCTGGCAACTCCATACCAAGCGCTTTTGCCACCCGATTTGCCAAGTCTTCATCGATATGAGGCAGATGACTTAGCATACGAGTACGTACATGTGCCGTATCCACCTTACCAAGCTCAAACGCGTAAGCAGAAGCAATATGTGCTTGCTCAGCTGGTGTCTGACTACGGTAGAACATACGCGGTTGGCTATAATGATCTGCGAAGCTCTCTGCACGCACGCGCCCTTTTACGCCATCATCTAACTGCTCATGGAATGACTCAAAACCACGTTTGGCGCTCTCACGTGGTCTAGTTGGATCTAAGCTTTGCGGCTCATAAAGAGTACGTGTTTTAGGCACTTGCATCTGCATATGACCATCTTGCTGATTATTGGCAAACGGACATTTCGGCGCGTTGATAGGAATTTGGGCAAAGTTTGGCGAGCCTAAACGTGACAGCTGAGTATCTAAGTAGCTAAATAGACGACCTTGTAATAATGGGTCATTACTAAAGTCGATACCAGGTGGCAAGTGTGATGGACAGAACGCGACTTGCTCCGTTTCCGCAAAGAAATTATCTGGATAACGATTGAGTACCATTTTACCGACTACTTTCACTGGTACCATTTCTTCTGGAATTAGTTTAGTGGCGTCTAAATGGTCAAATGGAAATTCATTGGCTTCTTCTTCGGTAAATAACTGGACGCCAAACTCCCATTCAGGATAGTCGCCGTTATTTATTGATTCAAACAAATCACGACGATGATAGTCAGGATCAGCCCCTGAAATTTTCACTGCCTCATCCCACGTGGTCGACTGTACACCAAGTACTGGCTTCCAGTGGAAACGCACAAAGGTACTTTTACCATCTTTGTTGATCAAACGATAGCTATGGATACCAAAGCCTTCCATCATGCGTAGGCTACGTGGCAGAGCGCGATCACTCATCAGCCAAATCAAATTATGCATGGTCTCAGGACTTAACGATACAAAGTCCCAAAACGTATCATGGGCAGATGCCGCTTGCGGGAAGCCGCGATCAGGCTCTGGCTTAACCGCATGGATTAGGTCTGGGAATTTCATCGCATCTTGAATAAAGAAGATTGGCATGTTGTTACCAACGATGTCCCAATTACCTTCTTCAGTATAGATCTTCACGGCAAAACCACGTACATCACGTGGTGTATCTTTTGAGCCTTTATTACCAGCAACGGTAGAAAAGCGCGTAAACAATGGCGTCTGCTTGCCAGTTTCGGTCAAAATTTTCGCAGTGGTATATTCTTCTAATGACTCTGTTAGTTCAAAATAACCGTGCGCAGCACTACCACGCGCATGAACGATACGCTCAGGAATACGCTCATGGTCAAAATGATGAATCTTTTCACGTAATACAAAATCTTCCAATAGAGTTGGCCCTCGTGCGCCTACTTTTAGAGAGTTTTGATTATCTGAAATCACGACACCTTGCTGGGTCGTTAAAACTGTACTGTCATCCCCTGCGCGCTGATGGGTCTCGCCTCCATTGCCACGTTCCGTATTCATACTCTTGGCGGGGTCGGTATGATCTAAATCCTTTTTCATAATATATCCTAGCTGATGAGTAAAATGGACTCTGATGAGACCATCAAAAAGCCATTACACAGTATTTTTATCCTTGGAGCTTCATAGTGACTTCAACTGTCAATTGCTTATCTGTGTATTAGCACTGTTTGATTTGAAAAATATGCTCATCAATTATATTACTTAAAAAAACCAATCATTTATGTCACATATATCGTTAAGCGTGTTGATATTTGGTTAAATTCTATACACTTAACATCGAGTCTGTAGCCGTCTTTGAAATTGTAGGTATTAATAATGAGTTATTGTCATGCAGACATTCTTTCAGGTATGCTTTGATAAAGGCTTACACATCGATGATAAATAAATGGACAGTGTCTTTAGCCACATATTTATCTCTCTTCTATTAAATTATGAGGCTAGCTATTATGTTACTTAAATTATTGACCACATCTAACTTATCATCCGATTCTCCATCCAACTCTTCACCTAAGCGAATCTGCTCATTAATGCTTGCAACCTCGATGGGTTTGATAGCACTGAGCGTTAGCCAAACGGCAGCCGCCATTATTACCAAAGATATTACCTATACGGTGGACGAGCAGCCTTACCAAGGCTATTATGCAAAAGCAGATAAAGCCAATGCGCCTTTTATCTTGCTCATTCATGATTGGGATGGGCTAACAGACTATGAGCGCAAACGTGCCGACATGTTGGCTAAGCAAGGCTACAACGTGTTCGCAGCAGATATGTTTGGCACTGGTGTTCGTCCCACTGAGTTGGCAGATAAGAAGCGCCTAACCGCAGCGCTATATGATGACCGCAGCAAAATGCGCCGTTTACTGCAAGGGGCATTAAATGCAGGGCAAGAGCAAGGTAATAACGTCCGTGAAGGCGTGACGATGGGCTATTGTTTTGGTGGTAGTGTGGCCTTAGAGCTTGCGCGTTCAGGATTTCCGCAAAAAGCGTTTGTGCCTTTTCATGGGGGGCTTGAGCTGCCAGCGGGTCAAACTTATGATAAAACGAAGGGTGAGATTTTAGTCTTTCATGGCAGTGCCGACGAAGCCGTGCCGTTTGAGGATTTTACCGCCCTTGGTAAGACGTTAGAAACCAGTGGAGTACCCCATGAGATGCTGACTTATAGCGGTGCAGTCCATGCCTTTACTGACTTCAATAATCCTGATAGATACAATGCTCGTGCCGATGAGCGCTCTTGGAGACGTTATACAGATTTTTTAGCCAATGCATATAAATAACTTTAGTTTGTACCCTATAAGAAGAGCGAACCTTATTTATTAACCAGTCTGTTAGAAGACAAGGAAGACATTCATGTTACTAAAGAACGAATTATTGCGTACACGTGTTAGATTGTTAGGATCATTTTTGGGTGAGGCCATTTCTCGCCAATCTGGGGAAGACACTGTCCATACCATTGAGACCTTGCGTAAAGGCTTTATTCAGGAGCGTCGCGAGCACAATGCAGCGCACAAACAGCAACTCATCGACCTCATTGCCTCGTTAGACAATCAAACATTAAAAAACGTCATTCGTGCGTTCTCTATATACTTTTTTCTTGCAAACTTGACTGAAGAAAACTACCTACGTGAGCAGCGCCGTGCCATGCGTGCCGAGTCCAACCAAAGCTGGGAAGGCTCATTTCGCCGCACTTTACTAGAGTGCCGTGAACGTAACATTGAGCCTGATCAAATAAAAGAGCTCATCGACGATCTTAAATTTATTCCCGTTTTTACGGCACATCCCACCGAAGCTCGTAGACGCACCACCATGAATATCTTGCAAACGCTATACGAGCATACAGATGCCATGAGCGATTATCCCGAAGGCAGCTTAGCCTTTGAGCAAGCGAAGCAAAAAACCGCCGAAACCATTGATTTGCTTTGGTCGTCAGACGAAGTCCGTACTCGCAAACCGTTGGTCTACGATGAAATAAACAACGGCTTGCACTATTTTGATGCCAGTTTATTCACCGCCATTCCAAAGGTGTATCGTAATACCAAAGATGCCATAGTCGAAGTCTACCCAGAACTCACCGACTATCCCCTACCCGCTTTTGTCAGCTTTGGCTCTTGGATTGGTGGCGATAGAGATGGTAATCCCTTCGTCACTCACGAAACTACCGAGATGGCAGTACTGATGCATGCCAATACGGTGCTCCGTCATTACCAAGTCCTCATCAGAAAGCTGCGTCGCGAGCTTATCCATAGCGACACCATTGTCGACATTGCCCCAGATATTTATGCCCGCATCAAAGACTACAGCCAGCTTGATCAAAAAGTCTTCTTCTATAATCCTGAAGATTATCATAACGAGCCGTACCGAAGACTACTGTCCATCATTCTTGCCAAAATAAAAGCGACCAACCAGCATATCCAAAGCCAAGGAACAGATAGTGAGGCCGGAAAAGATGCCTATTCAACACCCCAAGCCTTGTTAGATGACTTACGACTCATTCGCCAAAGTGTGAACACCCATGACCAGGCTCATGGCGAAGGTTTGCTGCTTGATACCATTCGCTTGGTAAAAACCTGCGGATTTCACTTGGCATCTCTCGATATTCGCCAAGATTCAGGATATCACGGCGAAGTCATTGCTGACATTTTTGCCAGTGCTTCCAATCTACCAGACTATCAATCACTCAGCGAAACAGAGCGCCAACAGTGGTTAACACGTTTATTAGAGAACCCTGGCACACCGCTTATTTATAGTGATAATTTGAGCGAGCAGACGCGTGAACAGCTTAACTTGATGAACTCTGTGGCGAAATTGCGCAAACTGGTTGGCGAAGATACTTTTGGTAGCTATGTTATCTCCATGACCAATAATGCCAGTCAACTGTTAGAAGTGCTTCTACTGATGCGTTTTGCGGGCTTATCTGGCATCGATAATGAAGGTCATTTATTTGCTGCCCTACCCGTTGCACCTTTATTTGAAACCATTGAAGATCTTAAAAACATTGACAAGATCATGCCTACGATTTTAGAAAACCCACTATATCGTGAGCTACTCGAGCACTCAGGGAACTTGCAAGAAATCATGCTTGGCTACTCAGATTCTTCAAAAGATGGCGGCATTATCACCTCTGCTTGGCAGCTGTATAGCGCTCAGCAAACCATTACCAATATTGCCAACAAATACGGCATCAGCACCCGGCTGTTCCATGGCCGCGGTGGTTCTGTCAGTCGCGGTGGTGGCTCCACCCATCAAGCCATCGCCGCCCAACCTGCGGGCACCTTAAACGGTCAAATCAAGTTCACTGAGCAAGGCGAAGTGCTTTACGCTAAGTATGCCAATCCAGATACGGCGGTCTTTGAATTAACCATGGGAATCACTGGTGCGCTAAAAGCCAGCTCATCACGATTTGTGGCACAACCAACACAGCTTGATAGCTATGAAACCCTATTTGCTCGTTTGGCAGATGCTGGTGAACAGCAATACCGTGCCCTGACTGATAACACAGAAGGCTTCTATAAGTTTTATTCTGAAGCCACACCTGTACAAGAGATTTCATTGCTGAATATTGGCTCACGCCCTGCCCATCGTAAAAAAGGACTGCCAAGTAAGTCTACCATTCGGGCGATACCTTGGGTATTTGGCTGGTCATTGGCGCGCTTTACCCTCCCTGCTTGGTACGGAGTGGGTAGCGCTCTAGATAGTGTCAAAAAAGATGAAGACTTGATGAAGGAGATGAATAAAAACTGGCCGTTTTTCAGTGCCTTCATCAGCAATATTGAAATGGCCTTTACCAAATCTGAGATGAGTATTGCCCGTGCATACAGTCAATTATGTGAGGATGAAACCTTACGCGAGCAAATAATGCAGGCAGTCATTGATGAGCATGAACTTACCAACGCAGGTCTTAACTCATTGCTAGATCAGGAGTCTTTACTTGCAAATCAACAAGACTTGGCTCATTCCTTGGAGTGGCGTAATGCCTACTTAGACCCGATTAATTATATTCAAATCGAGCTACTCAAACGCATGCGCCAAAAAGACACAGCAGAGGATAAACTTGCTGTAGAAGACCCATTAATCCGTAGTATCAACGCCTTAGCCGCAGGATTACGCAATACAGGCTAGGATTAAGAATAGCAATATCCTTAACGGTTTGAACCAGCTTCCTAACTGAGTTGATTTCATTGTTTTATTGCAGTGAGTCAATTCAGTTTTTTATTCCTAGTTTGAAAATAACTTTTAGTCTGATGATAACTTTTGAAAGACTAATATTTGATTGTTCGCAGGCATCGCATATCTCTCATTTAATGTTAAACGATGTTGTTCTGCTAATTCTATGATGTCTTCTAAATTGCGAATGCCGCTGTTTGCATCACGCTGCCGTAAGCTAATATCAAACTGCTGATTACTCGCACTAGTATAGTATCCATTTTCGTTAAATGGCCCGTATATGATCAGTTTTCCGTGTGCAGGTAGTGCACCTCCAACCAAGTTAAATAATTGCTCAACCAAAGGCCAAGAGATTATATGCAGAGTATTGGCCGTAAATACTGCATCATAAGGTGTAGCAACAGCCTCATTCACTGGCACGGAATCGTGAGCTAAATCAAAAGCAAGCGGTGCATATAAGTTAGCGGCAGGATGTGCAGCGTGCCACGCATTGATACTTGCATGATTATTGACAACATCACTCACTGGTTTGCCATGTCAAATGCGCTAATCTGGGTGCAAAATAGACGCTATGCTGACCAGTGCCTGAGCCAACTTCTAACACATGCAGGGAGTCTTTTAGCTCTTTTTGCAAAACAGATAAGATTGGCTGTTTATTATTTTCGCAAGCTTGTGAAAAGGGTAAGTTGGCTATCATATTAATAAATACCTGCTTCTAATCCAGCGGCAAGTGTCATGGCAAGTTCTTCTACTTGCTCAGTAAAGCTGTCTTGCCAATCACCTTGTAAGATCAATGCTTCTTGAATCCATTCCCAGCGCAGTCCAGTAGTAATGGTCTTCATAGCAAGCTTAGTACCTGTACCATCATGCCCTGCTCGAATATATAAGGCAAACGGCATACCCTGTTTCTCTTCCAATACAGGATAATAGCAACGATCAAAGAAATCTTTGGTTAGCCCCGCCATATAAGCCAGGTTTTCTGTCGTCCCTAACAATAGCGCATCTGCTGCCAATACATCTTCAGGCTGTGTGTCTTGCGGCGATTTTAGAATGACATTGACATCTAGGTCAGGATGATTAGCACCATCATAAGCCGCTTGTGCTAGTTTTTTTGTATTAGGCGATGGTGCATGCGCGACAATAAGTAAAGTTTTGGTAGCCATATCAATTACCGCCCGTATGGTTAAGCGTCACGTTCTGTATGATGTCAGGATGTATGCTTTGAGCGACAGGGCACGTAAGCGCAGTGTTGTAGAATATTTTTTGCGTTTTATCGTCTAGCTGTTGATTAAAGGTAATAGCGATATGTACTTCACTGACACGTCTGGGATCAGCTAGCATGACTTTAGTCACTTCAGCAGTAGTACCTGCAATATCAATATCCATGTCACGTGCTTTGATACCAATAATGGTTAGCATACAACTGGCTAAGCTCGTCGCCAATAAATCAGTCGGTGAAAAAGCCTCGCCCTTGCCTTGGTTGTCAGTCGGCGCATCAGTGATGATTTCATTGTTTGATTGCAGGTGGGTGGCAGTAGTACGTAGGTCGCCTTGGTAGGTTACTTTTGAGGTTGTCATATTATTGCCCTATTATTTTCAGTAGAAAACTCACTATATCAGTAGTGTACCTAAAGCATATGACAATAACTAGCATACAGTTTACTTGAAGACTGCAAAACTTAAGCATAAACTAGCATACAGTTTACTTGAAGACTGCAAATTTGACCAATAAAAAAAGCCCCCCAACAATTAAGTTGGGGGGCTTTTTAGAATAGAGAGCTGACGATGACCTACTCTCACATGGCCGGAGCCACACTACCATCGGCGCAACGATGTTTCACTTCTGAGTTCGGGAAGGGATCAGGTGGTGCCATCGTGCTATTGTCGTCAGCAAAGGGGGTTAGATATGAGTCTGTTGTTTTATGTGACTTATCACACTACTTGACTGAATCAAGCAATAGGTGATATCGAAATAATTAGACTTGTATACAAACCACTTGGGTGTTGTATGGTCAAGCCAAACGAGCAATTAGTACAGGTTAGCTACACGCATCGCTGCGCTTCCACACCCTGCCTATCAACGTCCTAGTCTTGAACGGCTCTTTAGGGAAATCTTATCTTGAGGTAGGCTTCCCGCTTAGATGCTTTCAGCGGTTATCCCATCCGAACGTAGCTACCGGGCAATGCCATTGGCATGACAACCCGAACACCAGTGGTTCGTCCACTCTGGTCCTCTCGTACTAGGAGCAGCTCCTCTCAAATTTCCAACGCCCACGGTAGATAGGGACCGAACTGTCTCACGACGTTCTAAACCCAGCTCGCGTACCTCTTTAAATGGCGAACAGCCATACCCTTAGGACCTGCTTCAGCCCTAGGATGAGATGAGCCGACATCGAGGTGCCAAACACCGCCGTCGATATGAACTCTTGGGCGGTATCAGCCTGTTATCCCCAGAGTACCTTTTATCCGTTGAGCGATGGCCCTTCCATACAGAACCACCGGATCACTAAGACCTACTTTCGTACCTGCTCGACTTGTGGGTCTCGCAGTTAAGCGCGCTTTTGCCTTTATACTCTATGAACGATTTCCGACCGTTCTGAGCGCACCTTCGTACTCCTCCGTTACTCTTTAGGAGGAGACCGCCCCAGTCAAACTACCCACCATACATTGTCCTCGGTACTGTTATACCTGAGTTAGAACCCCGACATGACCAGGGTGGTATTTCAAGATTGGCTCCACAAACACTAGCGTGTCTCTTCAAAGCCTCCCACCTATCCTGCACAAGTCAGGTCAAAGTTCAATGTAAAGCTGTAGTAAAGGTTCACGGGGTCTTTCCGTCTAGCCGCGGGTACACAGCATCTTCACTGCGATTTCGATTTCACTGAGTCTCTGCTGGAGACAGCGCTGCCATCATTATGTCATTCGTGCAGGTCGGAACTTACCCGACAAGGAATTTCGCTACCTTAGGACCGTTATAGTTACGGCCGCCGTTTACTGGGGCTTCCGATCAAGAGCTTCGCTTACGCTAACCCCATCAATTAACCTTCCAGCACCGGGCAGACATCACACCCTATACGTCCACTTTCGTGTTTGCAGAGTGCTGTGTTTTTAATAAACAGTTGCAGCAGCCTGGTATCTGCGACTGCCAATAGCTTACGGAGCAAGTCCTTCACCATCAGCAGCGTACCTTCTCCCGAAGTTACGGTACCATTTTGCCTAGTTCCTTCAGCAGAGTTCTCTCAAGCGCCTTGGTATTCTCTACCTGATCACCTGTGTCGGTTTAGGGTACGATTCGTTTATGACTATCGCTTAGAAGCTTTTCCTGGAAGCATGGTATTTGCCACTTCGCTGTACAAGTACAGCTTGCTATCAGATCTCGGTATGAAATAGCCCGGATTTACCTAAGCTATAAACCTACATCCTTCCACCTGGACAACCATCGCCAGGCTGGCATAACCTTCTCCGTCCCTCCATCCATCGCATCATAAACAAGTATCGGAATATTAACCGATTTCCCATCGACTACGCCTTTCGGCCTCGCCTTAGGGGTCGACTCACCCAGCCCCGATTAACGTTGGACTGGAACCCTTGATCTTCCGGCGTGCGAGCTTTTCACTCGCATTATCGTTACTCACGTCAGCATTCGCTCTTGTGATACCTCCAGCATGCCTTACGACACACCTTCACAGGCTTACACAACGCTCCCCTACCACTTGAAAACAAATTCAAATCCGCAGCTTCGGCTCCTAGTTTGAGCCCCGTTACATCTTCCGCGCGGGCCGACTCGACTAGTGAGCTATTACGCTTTCTTTAAAGGATGGCTGCTTCTAAGCCAACCTCCTAGCTGTCTATGCCTTCCCACCTCGTTTCCCACTTAACTAGGAATTTGGGGCCTTAGCTGGCGGTCTGGGTTTTCCCTCTCCACAATGGACGTTAGCACCCACTGTGTGTCTCCCGGATATCACTCATCGGTATTCGGAGTTTGCATCGGTTTGGTAAGTCGGTATGACCCCCTAGCCGAAACAGTGCTCTACCCCCAATGGTGTTCGTCCGAGGCGCTACCTAAATAGCTTTCGGGGAGAACCAGCTATCACCGAGTTTGATTAGCCTTTCACCCCTATCCACAAGTCATCCCCTGGCTTTTCAACGACAGTGGGTTCGGTCCTCCGGTGCCTGTTACGGCACTTTCAACCTGCTCATGGATAGATCACTCGGTTTCGGGTCTATACCCTGCAACTAGACGCCCTATTAAGACTCGGTTTCCCTACGGCTCCCTAAATGGTTAACCTTGCTACAGAATATAAGTCGCTGACCCATTATACAAAAGGTACGCGGTCACCACGCAAGGTGGCTCCCACTGCTTGTACGCACACGGTTTCAGGTTCTATTTCACTCCCCTCACAGGGGTTCTTTTCGCCTTTCCCTCACGGTACTGGTTCACTATCGGTCAGTCAGGAGTATTTAGCCTTGGAGGATGGTCCCCCATCTTCAAACAGGATTTTCGTGCCCCGCTCTACTTAATATGTTAACGCTAATGTTTCGAATACAGGACTATCACCTACTATGGTCAGCTTTCCCACGCTGTTCTTCTACATTAGCATTAATCGGCTTCTCCCCGTTCGCTCGCCGCTACTAGGGGAATCTCAATTGATGTCTCTTCCTAAGGGTACTGAGATGTTTCACTTCCCCTCGTTCGCTTCTTGTACAAGTACAAGATACCTACCTTATGGTAAGTGGGTTTCCCCATTCAGAAATCTCCGGATCACAGGATATTGCCGCCTCCCCGAAGCTTATCGCAGGCTGTCACGTCTTTCATCGCCTCTGACTGCCAAGGCATCCACCATGTGCGCTTAATTACTTGACCATACAACCCCAAGTAGTCTTACTCTTAAAGAGTTTGATTACTAAGTGTTGTCTGTCGTAATTATAACGATATCACCTATGTTTACGCTTGATTCAGTTCTCTTTACTTTTTTAATAACTCACTACTGGGATAACAACTGATGTCGTTAAGTAGTGAGTTATTAAGGTTAATGACGACACGTGAACATGTCATCACTAACCCAGACTCATATCTATGTTTTTAAATAGTCTCTGTGCTCTCGTCGAGTCACAGATTCTGTATAAAACAGAAAGAAGTAATCAATGCCATCTTGGCTGAATCACTTGTTTCTATTTATACGTATTTAAATATTCTATCTAAAGCATGTCGTTTATAGTGGTGGAGCCAAACGGAGTCGAACCGTTGACCTCCTGCGTGCAAGGCAGGCGCTCTACCAACTGAGCTATGGCCCCATATATATGGTGGGTCTAAGTGGACTTGAACCACTGACCCCCGCGTTATCAACACGGTGCTCTAACCAGCTGAGCTACAGACCCTGAGCGAGGATACCATCAAAGCACTGCTTTGATCCGAGCGCAAGAGTAATTTGCTTAAAGGCAAATTGCTAAAAGCCCTGTATCTTCTTAATAAACTAAACTAAAGAACAACTTGTTGTGTGAATTCTTGCTGACCGAATGCGTCTATAAGGAGGTGATCCAGCCGCAGGTTCCCCTACGGCTACCTTGTTACGACTTCACCCCAGTCATCAACCACACCGTGGTGATCGCCTTCCTAAAAGGTTAGGCTAACCACTTCTGGTGCAATCAACTCCCATGGTGTGACGGGCGGTGTGTACAAGGCCCGGGAACGTATTCACCGCGGCATTCTGATCCGCGATTACTAGCGATTCCTACTTCATGGAGTCGAGTTGCAGACTCCAATCCGGACTACGATAGGCTTTAAAAGATTCGCATCACATCGCTGTGTAGCTGCCCTCTGTACCTACCATTGTAGCACGTGTGTAGCCCTGGTCGTAAGGGCCATGATGACTTGACGTCGTCCCCGCCTTCCTCCAGTTTGTCACTGGCAGTATCCCTAGAGTTCCCGGCTTAACCCGCTGGTAACTAAGGAAAGGGGTTGCGCTCGTTGCGGGACTTAACCCAACATCTCACGACACGAGCTGACGACAGCCATGCAGCACCTGTATTCTAATTCCCGAAGGCACTCCCGCATCTCTGCAGGATTCTAGATATGTCAAGACCAGGTAAGGTTCTTCGCGTTGCATCGAATTAAACCACATGCTCCACCGCTTGTGCGGGCCCCCGTCAATTCATTTGAGTTTTAACCTTGCGGCCGTACTCCCCAGGCGGTCTACTTATTGCGTTAGCTGCGTCACTAAGTCCTCAAGGGACCCAACGACTAGTAGACATCGTTTACGGCGTGGACTACCAGGGTATCTAATCCTGTTTGCTACCCACGCTTTCGAGCCTCAGTGTCAGTATGATGCCAGGAAGCTGCCTTCGCCATCGGTATTCCTCCAGATCTCTACGCATTTCACCGCTACACCTGGAATTCTACTTCCCTCTCACCTACTCTAGCTCAACAGTATCAGATGCAGTTCCCAGGTTAAGCCCGGGGATTTCACATCTGACTTATCAAGCCACCTACGCTCGCTTTACGCCCAGTAATTCCGATTAACGCTTGCACCCTCTGTATTACCGCGGCTGCTGGCACAGAGTTAGCCGGTGCTTATTCTGCAGCTAATGTCATCGTCTAGGGGTATTAACCCTAGAGTCTTCTTCACTGCTTAAAGTGCTTTACAACCAAAAGGCCTTCTTCACACACGCGGCATGGCTGGATCAGGGTTGCCCCCATTGTCCAATATTCCCCACTGCTGCCTCCCGTAGGAGTCCGGGCCGTGTCTCAGTCCCGGTGTGGCTGATCATCCTCTCAGACCAGCTACAGATCGTCGCCATGGTAGGCCTTTACCCCACCATCTAGCTAATCCGACTTAGGCTCATCTAATAGCGAGAGCAGTAAACTGCCCCCTTTCTCCCGTAGGTCGTATGCGGTATTAATTCGAGTTTCCCGAGCTATCCCCCACTACTAGGTAGATTCCTAAGTATTACTCACCCGTCCGCCGCTCGTCAGCGAGAAGCAAAACTTCTCCTGTTACCGCTCGACTTGCATGTGTTAAGCCTGCCGCCAGCGTTCAATCTGAGCCATGATCAAACTCTTCAGTTTAATCTTGCTTGAAGTCTTCACTATAAATAGTAAGATGACTCCTAATCTTGGCTCATTCTTTTCTGGCTCGTCGCTCTAAATTATGTTCGTAATGAATTAACTTTGAGTTTTCTTGCTTTAAAGAATGATAATTTTTATAGTTATAAGTCCCCAGATAAACGAGGTCTCACAACTTTATTTTTTAGCATTCTGTGTCAGCAAAAATCCACACAAGTTGTTCTTTAGTTATGCTTTTAAATAGTGCCTATCTCTGTCGTCCAGTAGATAAGTGTTCTGTATAAAATATCTACCAATCGTTACTTAGACAATACGTCTTTTCTTGATTGGCGAGCCGACTATCATATCACAATGGATTGGGTTGTCAAGCTGTTATTTTATTTAACTTCAACAGGTTAGACGGTTATAAGCTCTCGCTTCTAGCACTGCCTTGTCCTGATGAGCTGCGTATTATAGACGCTTTAATTCTTAAGTCAAGGGGTAAATTATTTTATTTTAAATAAACCTAAAATAATTCTTCGGCTTTGATTTTTAAAGTGGTGATCTACTCCAATCTGCCTTCCCTTTCGACTGGGTGGCATTATACTCGGTTTTAAGAGGGGGTCAAGGGGTAACCTCTAAATAATTCAGATTACTCTACTATAACGATGAGGTTTTCCGCTAACTGCTTGTTATAGCTAACAAATCCTCACCTTAACTATTTTATGGACAAAGGCTTTTCGTCCATTGGCCTGCGTTGTCACCACGCGCGCACTTATACTGTACGCCGTATTGCACCCAGTTCCAATCCAATCCTAACGGTTTCTCTTCTGACTTAAAGCTTATCCGGTAGCGCTCGGCACTAACACTGTCATCCATCAGACCAGAACGAGTAATTATCACCACTGCTACGCCTGGCTGCGATTTTGATGGGAACAAAAAGGTTTGTGCCAAGTCGTAGTCAGCATCCACTTCTGCAGCACCGCCATTAATCAAATGCAGCTTTTGTAGACCACAAGCAATCAGTCCCGTTTCTACAGGACAGGGAGCTGAGGCATAAGTGGCCGTGCGACCATTGACATTTATAAATTTAAAATTGTTAGGATTAGCCGCTTCTGCCCGTGTGATCAGATTCGAGGGTTTGGAAGTTGGCTGATAACTTGCTGATGCCTGAGCATTACCAGCATAAATAGAGGCAGACGCCATAGATAGCATTAGCAGTGATGTATATAACCTCTTTGAATGGCAAAAAAGTCCGCGATGGGTTTTAGGTATAGTCATAGTAGCCTCGGCTGTCAAAATAAGTAGCAACAGATCCTAATAGTATGTCTCAGATTCTCAATGAAAGCACCTTCAGTTTATATCAGACAGTAATATTGACAACCATAAAAAAAGAGACTCACCTATTGGTAAGCCCCTTTCTTTAATCATTTGCTGTCTATAATTTTAGTTCTTCACTTTAGACTTAATTGTGGTGATGATTCCTGATAACGCATAAATGATGCCAATGGCTAAAATACCCACAGGAATATCGTACAATACAATACTCATCACCAATACCCCAATGATAAGCACGACAAACGGTACTCGTTTTTTATCGAACTCTTTAAAGCTATAATATTTTACATTACTGACCATGAGCAGACCACAGACAACTATCCACATAGCGAACAAGCCCATTACCAGCGCATCGTATTGCCCAACCCACTCATTATGATCAACCGCGACCATCACGGCAGCCGTCACCAAGATTGCTGCCAGAGGACTTGCCAGCCCAACGAAGTACTCTTTATCGACCTCACCAATCTGCACGTTGAAACGGGCAAGACGGAAAGCTGCGCAAGCGGTGAAAACAAAAGCACAACCAAGACCAAGGCGACCTAATGGCTGCAAAGCGAAACTATAAACCAAAATAGCTGGAGCAACGCCAAAAGCCAACATGTCAGCTAGAGAGTCATACTGCTCTCCAAATGGGCTTTGCGCATTGAGCATTCGTGCAACCCTACCATCAGCACCGTCAAGGATGGCTGATAAAAAAATCGCCAATGATGCCTTGTAAAACTCGCCTTGAGTACTGGCTAAAATAGAATAAAACCCTGACAACAATGACAAAGTAGTGATCAAGTTAGGTGCCAGATAAACCCCTCGACTGACCACTTGCTTACCTTCAGCGACCTCTGTTTCGATTATCTCAAACGTCAAGCCTTCATAGTCATCATTATCTGCTAAGCGTAGATTGAACTCATGCTCATCAGCACAAGGTGGCTGAGTCGCAGCGCTCTCCTGTAACAAAGGATCATGTGACGCGCTATCTTTTGGCAGCTTGTTTGATAGATGCTCAGTGGTCATAACAGTTTCCTTATTCTCCAACCAACCAGCGCACATTGGTGGCACTATCAGGAGTCAAATCTGGAGCATCCGCAACTTTGAGATAGGGTTGCAAAAAGCGTAAAATTTCACGGGCGTGATTATCAAACTGCCATGGCGGATTGATAATCAGCATGCCAGTACCATTAAGACCGACAGCGATATCATTCGGATAGATATTAAGCTCGCAAACCAACTGACGTCTCATCTCAGTACGTTTAAGCTTTTTGTAAAACAACTCTACCGCATCGATATTCTTGATTGGGAACCAAAGCGCATAAGTACCTTGTGGCCATTTATTATAAGCCGCGACCAACAGATTGATAAGACGGGTAAAGTCTTTGTGCTCTTGCTCGTACGGAGGGTCTAAAAATATTAACCCACGGCGCTCAGCTGGTGGAACCACTGCCGTAATCCCTTCAAACGCATCACGATGATGAATACCAATCGGTAGCTTATATAGCTGATAATTAAGCGCATCATATTCACTGGCTTTGGCTTCAAAGGCTTCACCGCGTACGCCTGCATCTGGGTTTTTTTCGACATGATTGGCAATCCACCATGGTGAACCAGGATAGACTTTACTATCATAGGTGAATCTGGCTTGCTTCATGCCTTCCATATAATCTTTGACAGCGGCTGGCGCTTTCGCCATATCGGCATCGTCGATTTGTGACAAAGCCTTGATGCCGCCTTCGGCTTCTCCAGTTTTGCGCGCCTCTTCACTGCTAAGTGAATACAGTCCACGGCCACCATAGGCGTCGAGAACATAAAAAGGTTTGTTTTTTTGCCCCAATTGGTTCAATAGTTGTACTAATAAAATGTGTTTAACCACATCAGCAAAGTTACCAGCGTGGTAGGCGTGTTTATAGTTCATAATTATTCATAATCTGAAAAGTTTAAGTGAGAAAAATTGCATCTATGGTAGCATAGGCAGAGTAAAAGATAACGATGGTTTTGGTAAAAAGGCGTTGATTGATCGCTAATCGACAATGGCGAGGTGAAATGACACAGATTAATAGCAACCTTAATGTGACAGACCTAGTGGTTGATAATCCGATAGGTCTAGATAATCCACCATTACTTATGCCTCCTGTAGATGAGGCTAAGGACGAGCCACTTACCCAAGATACGCTTACTTTATCTGATTTTGCAGTGAACTGGGAAAATAGGCTGACTGACTCACAGCTTGATAAGTTGGTGAACGACGGCTGGATAGTTATTGATGACGTATTTGACAATACGGCACTATTAGCCCTACAAGCGGAAAGCGGCTTTATAGACTACCGTGATGCAGAGTTAACGACGGGTGTACGTGTTAGTGATATTCGCGGTGATAAAATCCGCTGGATCACAGAAAACTTCTTTGCTGGCTATTTTTATATGCAGAGTATCAATGCGCTTGGTGTGCTGTTGAATCGTAGCTTGTTCGCTGGTATTCGCCATAGTGAAGCGCATTACGCTTGTTATCCCATTGGCTTTGGCTATCAATGGCATAGTGACAATCCTGCTGGACGTGATGAACGCGTTATCTCGGCAGTGTTTTATCTCAATGATGACTGGACAGCTGATGATGGCGGCGCAGTAGAAATCATTGATAATCACGGGGCCCACCATACGATTATGCCAGTCGCCAATCGCTTAATCATATTCAATAGTGACCTGCAGCATCAAGTGCAAATTGCCCATCGCCAGCGCTACTCTATCGCGACATGGATGCGCCGAGATGGTTTGGTGCCCTTTGTCGAAAATGATAATTAATAAATAACCCTAATACAGTTTAAAAGATAAAAGGTTCATTCATGTCCGACTCTAATAGCCAATCAGCGACCTATCAACAAGCAACCCATCAACAAGCAGCACTGGATTTAAGCATCGCTCTACTCGAACGCCCCTCAGTCACGCCAAATGATGATGGCTGCCAAGACATATTGTCAGCGCGACTAGAGCAAGCAGGCTTTGACTGTGAGTTTATGTATTTTGGTGAGAGAGATAAGACTGGTGAACATGCTGAAGTTAAGAACTTATGGGCGCGCCGTGGTACAGCCGACCCGGTTATTTGCTTCGCTGGTCATACTGATGTCGTGCCAACTGGCGATGTCGATAATTGGACCTATCCGCCATTTACGCCAACCCTCAAAGATGGCTACCTATGGGCTCGCGGCGCTGCTGACATGAAAACAGGCATTGCCGCTTTTACCATCGCAGCCGAACGTTTCGTCGCTAACCATCCTGAACACAACGGCTCTATCGCCTTTTTAATCACCTCAGATGAAGAAGGCCCGTCCATTAATGGGACGGTCAGAGTCATAGAAACCTTGGAAGCGCGTAACGAAAAAATCACGTACTGTCTCGTTGGTGAGCCATCCAGTACAGATACGCTGGGTGATATTATCAAAAACGGTCGCCGCGGCTCGTTGGGCGCAGTGCTCACCGTCACTGGCAAGCAAGGTCACGTCGCCTATCCGCACCTCGCGTCTAATCCTATCCATGCCGCTACCTCAGCATTGGCTGAATTAACGGCTGCGACATGGGATGCTGGTAACGATTACTTCCCTGCGACTTCACTTCAAATCTCAAATATCAATGGTGGCACGGGCGCAACCAATGTCATTCCTGAGACGCTTGAAGTTATCTTTAACTTCCGCTTTTCTACTGAAACGACGGAAGATGAATTAAAAGCAAAAACTCACGCCATCTTTGACAAGCACTTTAAAGACAGCAAAGCCAGTTATGACATTGATTGGAAGTTATCTGGTCAACCGTTTTTAACCCCTGAAGGTAAATTGGTTTCAGCATGCCAGCAAGCAATTAAAAAGGTGACTGACATTGACACTACCTTGTCAACCTCTGGCGGTACATCAGATGGACGCTTTATCGCGCCGACTGGCGCACAAGTCGTTGAGCTTGGTGTGCGTAATGCCACAATTCATCAGGTTGACGAAAAAGTAGAAGTGGGTGATTTGGGTAAATTGGCGCAGATATATGAAGGGATTTTGGAGCATTTATTGCTGGATTAACTCTGTGTCACTCTAACAAAAAAGCGTTACTTATTGGATAAGTAACGCTTTTTTCGTTCTAAAACCTTGTGTTTTGATAACTTTATTCTATACCAATATAGACATCTACTTGTGATTGGCTGACATAGTGTTCAAAATCGACGTTATACAATCGATTGTGCTCACAACTTGGGTCATTAAAATAAGCCCATGCCTTTTGCCACGCTGTCATTACGGCGATAGGCATTGCCCCTTGCTCACTAAATACCACGTACTTGCCTGCTGGAATGGTCACGGCTGTTAAATCTAAACTTCCATCACTAGCCAACGCTATATCTTGCTCACAACTGGCAGTCACATCAAAGGCACCATGCGCATCGCTCTCGTAATTATGATAAATACCATAAGCGGCGCTACCTGCTGGTAGTTTAGAGAAAATATTTTGATAGAATGATAGCCATAATGTGCCAAGTTTCGCAGTAACTGGGTTCAATTCTTGTTGATTGGTGGTTCTGACAGTCAAGCCTTGGCATGCTATCGTTTCAGTGAGCGTTTTGATATCAATGGTCATTAGGGTCTCTATTTTAGTATTTGTCTAAAGTGTAAGGTGTATTGCTTATCAGGGTCTGTTTTTTTAATACCTTTATTCGATACCAATATAAAGATCCACTTGCCCATACTCTAGATTGCCACCGATATAATGTTCAAAATCGACATTATAAGACCGTGTATGCTCACAGCTAGGGTTATTAAAATATTCCCAAGCTTTTTCCCAAGCATCCATGACCGTATCTGGCATGCTGCCCTTTTCTGAGAAGACCAGATACCTCCCTGCAGGAATAGCCACTGTTACGACGTCGCTAGAATGAGCAGCGCTAAGGATGTTTTCAGCACTAAGAACGTTACTGTCTTCATTACTGTCTTCGTCACTATCCTGCCCTTCTACTGGCTCACTTTTTACTTTCCAGCTAGCCACGACATCAAAGGCGCCTACCAAGTCATCACTCTCGTAGTTATGATAGACACCGTAAATATCCTCACCTTCAGAGAGATGCTCCACATGGTTTTGATAAAACCTTTGCCACAACCCACCCAATTTAGCAGTGTCAAAGCTGATTTCTGCGTTATTCGTGGTACGAACACTGATACCTTTACAAACTATCGCTTCGGATAGCTCTTTGGTTTGTGAAGTCATGTGCTTCCTATCCTATTTATTTATATAGTTTTTATTTGATATTTTAGGCAAATTAGAAGAGTCGAACTAGTCGGCTTCATCAATCCAATTCATTTGAATCGCCTCTAAAATGCCTTCATTTGATCTTTGTGGGTCATCATCAAAGTTTTCAAGCTCTGTCACCCAGCGATGCAAATCGGTAAAACGAATGTACTGCGGGTCTGTCTCTGGGAATTTTTCATAAAGCTCAATAGCGATATCTAAGCTGTCTGTCCATTTTAATTTTTGCGGGTTCATAGTAGCTCCTTATTTGTTGATATTAACTCTTAATGTTAGTTCTTAATGGTTTTCTAAAAAACGTTATCGACTTAATTGTCAATTTGACAGCCCCTATCCTATCAAACTTCGCCAGATGATTATAGCCAAGTTCGTTATACCGTCTCTGTTGCTGTAGGCGACTTGGCAGATTTGACAGCCACTTGATGTTCATTCCACGTAGTAATGACATCGGTCAGCTGCTCACCTGTCATATCTAGTATATCTGGCGTGCATTTACCCTTTTTATCCATCAACACAAACTTACTCATACCGACACTCATGAGTTGGTCTTTGACAAAAAATCGATGCTCAAAATACACATATTTTTTATCCCAACCCACAAGCTGACTGTTCAGCGTCATTTTGTCCAAAAACTTAATCTCTTTAAGATAAACCATCTCTTGCATGGCGATTACCCAGTCTAGGGTTTTGATGCCTTTTTGGTGACAGCAAGCGATTAGCCAGCGCGTGACATTAAGCTCGATAAAAGACAAGTAGCGATAATTGGGCAGATGATCACGAAAGCCCATATCATGTGGCAGCACCCGATAACGACCACTAACTGGCGCGCTTAATGTCTCGATACTAAGACGCTCACTCAGCGACTGCCGTTTGAGCTGCTGCTGGAGCAGACCGTACATAATAAAAAAACGCAGTAACATGTTCATAGATAGCTCTCTTAACTGTTATTTCTCTAAAGAATAATTGAATATAAACGCTGTCTACCTTAACGCAAAAAAGCCACCGCAGTGACTTTTTTATTTGCAAGATTATAGTGAATACTTATGCTTAAAAACCATTTTGAAGATTAATGACCAGCGCCATTGATACTACGCACCATCTCTTCCACCATCTTTTTGGCATCGCCAAAGATCATCATGGTTTTGTCCATGTAAAACAAGCTGTTATCAAGTCCTGCATAACCCGTGCTCATTGAACGCTTGATGACCATGACGGTTTGCGCCTTTGTCACCTCTAGGATGGGCATACCAAATATCGGTGAAGTCGGATCATCTTTGGCAGAGGGGTTGACGACATCATTGGCACCTATCACTAACACCACATCGGTACTAGCAAAGTCTGAGTTAATCTCATCCATCTCCATAATATCATCATAAGGCACATCCGCTTCTGCCAATAGTACGTTCATATGACCAGGCATACGGCCTGCCACTGGATGAATGGCAAAACGAACGTTTACGCCTTCTTCTTTTAATAGCTCATATAACTCTTTGACCGCATTTTGTGCTCGGCCTTGTGCCATACCATAGCCAGGTACGATAATAACATCGCTCGCATTGGCCATTAAGAATCCAGCATCTTCTGCTGAGCCTGACTTATAGGTTTTAGGAGCGCCATCGCCATCATCTGCGGCGACTGCAGCAGTGCCCATACCACCAAATAAGACATTAAGCAGTGAGCGGTTCATAGCTTTACACATGATGTAAGACAAGATTGCACCTGATGAACCGACCAACGAACCTGCGATAATCAGCATCGAGTTGCCAAGGGTAAAACCAATACCTGCAGCCGCCCAACCTGAGAATGAGTTCAATAGTGACACAACCACTGGCATATCACCGCCACCGATTGGCGCAATCCACATCCAACCAAAGATAACCGCAATCACTGCCATGGCATAAAAAGCAGGCAATGAATCAGTGACAAAATACACGCCACCAAAGGCAATCATCGCAATGAATAAAATAGCCTGTACTGGTTTAACCCAGCTACCAACCAGTGTCTTCGCCCAGCTCTTCGCCGCCAACTTACCAAAAGCAAAGACTGACGCTGAAAAGGTAATCGCACCGATGAAGCAACCGATGAATAGCTCTACTCGAGCAACCGCACCATGCTGTTGTTCAGTATGTAGTACCGTGGCAAGCGCAATCGCTACCGCAGCCAGACCGACAAATGAATGCATCAAGGCAACAGTTTCAGGCATCTGAGTCATGGCGACTGTTTTTGCCTTCCACATACCAACGATAGCCCCCAAAATCATGGCACCAATAATCATCCACAGTACTGGGCCTTCCGCTAAGAAGAACGTGGTGACAACGGCAATCGCCATTGCTGCCATACCAAAGCGGTTACCGCGAATGGCTGTTTTTGGGCTAGAGAGACCACGCAAGGTCAAGACAAACAATATCGCACCGATTAGATAGAACCAGTCAGCATTACTCGCAATTATATTGGTAAAATCACTCATGCGTCACCCCCAGCTTCTTTTGTTACCACTGGTGCTTTTTTCTCTTTGGGCTTAAACATTGCGAGCATACGTTCAGTCACAGCAAAGCCACCAAAAATGTTAACGCTGGCCAAAAATACCGCAAATGCACCGAGCAAACTGGTTGGCGTAAATACAGAGCCATCAATAGTCACGGTCTGCAGCATGGCACCCACAATGACGATACTCGATAGGGCGTTAGTTACGGCCATCAATGGCGTGTGCAGGGCTGGTGTTACTCCCCAAACCACGTAATACCCGACAAATATAGCGAGTACAAACACGGTAAAAATTGCTACATATGGCGTGCTACTCATAGCATCTCCAACTTGAGCTGCTGCTAAAACAGTGGCAATCATCTTATCCTCCTAAAAATTTATTCGTTACTGGCAAAACAATATGGTAAGTATTCAATATTTAGCGTTTAGCAAGGCGTACCTGACCCTCGTGGGTCATTGCTAGCGCGCCTTGAATCTCATCTTCCATATCTAAGTGAAGAGCCAGTTTGTTTGATGCAGCCTTGTCTGTCGCTTCGTCAGAGGCAATTAAGGTGGTGATAAAATTGACCAGATTATTGGCATACAAATCTGAAGACTGTGCCGCTAGCATTGAAGGTATATTGGCAGCACCAACGATACGCACTCCATTTGGAGTAGTAATGGTTTCATTGGCCACGCTACCCTCGACATTACCGCCCGTCGCTGCCGCCATATCAATGAGTACCGAACCCGCTTTCATTTTGGCAAGCGTTGCTCCATGTACCAAGCGCGGGGCGTTACGACCAGGAATCTGTGCCGTTGTGATGACGATGTCAGCAGCGCTTAAGGCTTTATCCACTACCGCTGCTTGGTCTTTGATATACTGCTCTGATGGTGTCCACGCATAGCCGCCAGTCGCTTTGGCTTTTTGTGCTTCGTCTTCGCTCATCGGCACATCCAACCATTTACCGCCAAGCGACTCTACCTGCTCTTTGGCAGCAGGACGTAAGTCACTGGCTTCGACGACTGCGCCCAAGCGCTTGGCAGTAGCGATCGCTTGCAAGCCTGCAACTCCAACGCCTAAGATGACGACTTTGGCAGGCTTAACCGTACCCGCTGAGGTCATAAACATCGGAAACGGACGCGAATACTCGTTGGCCGCCAGCAATACCGCCTTGTAACCTGCAAGGTTGGCTTGTGAAGACAAGACGTCCATATTTTGCGCACGTGATAAGGTACGTGGTAATAGCTCCATGGCAAAAGCGGTGGCACCTTTGGCAGCGTAAGTATCGATCTGAGTATTACGGTAAGGGTCGAGCATACCAATGACTATCTGACCAGAAGCCAAGCTGTCAGTCACCTCAGTAGGCAAATCATTCACCGTTGTGATAATTTGAGACTGGTTGACTACTTCAGCGCTACTATTTGCAATATCGGCACCAGCAGCCTGATACAATTCATCAGCATAATACGCTGCTTGACCGGCACCGGACTGGATGACGACCTCAAACCCGAGTTTACGCAGTTTTTTCACCGCGTCTGGGGTTAGCGCTACGCGGCTCTCGCTTGCGATATCTGCGCTGATTACACCGATTTTCATACCGTCTCCTTACGTCTGAATACATTACTGGCCCATACACATGTCATCTGAATCACAAGACGTACAGGGCAAAAAAATTTGATCCGCTCTATATCATAAAGTTGAATCAAAGGTTATCAATTTAATAAATGATAGAGTGTTCTTCATCAAGTCTTTTTATTATAGAGACATCGTTTACTAACTTTCATTGTCTATTGATGACCAACTAGTAAATAAAAAGTTATGGATTTATGCCATACATATAAACTTTGTTGTTATGTTGGCAGTTTTTATCACTCATACCGTCCATTCTAGTAGCGCCTGAACGATAAAGCTTGATGCAGATGTCTCGATAATACTGCAAACACGATTGATAATGTTACAATTTTGATGTGAATTGACCAAAATCTCATGAACTATAAGGAATAACTATGTATTTTTTACTTTCCCCTGCCAAGTCTTTGAATGAAACAGACAAAGTACCTGTCAATCTTGGGAATTATTACAGTCAACCTGAGCTTATAGAGCACTCGCAAGCACTAATGAAGATCCTGAAGTCCAAAGAGCCAATAGATCTGCAAGAGCTGATGAGCATCTCTGATGATCTTGCCCAACTCAATGCTGAACGTAATCAACAATGGAGCTGGAGCGAGGATAAACCGTTTGATGATCAGAACGCCAAACCAGCAGGTTATTTGTTCGATGGTGATGTGTATACTGGTCTTGATATGTATCACATGGATAAAGAAACAGCCATTTATGTCAATGAGCATCTAGGTATTTTATCGGGTCTTTACGGTGTGCTGAAACCGCTTGATTTGATTCAGCCGTATCGCTTAGAGATGGGCACCAAGCTAAAAAATGAACGCGGTGATAACTTATATGAGTTTTGGGGCGAAGAAGTCACTCACGTAATCAACGCCCGCATGGCTGATAGCGATGACAAGGTCTTGGTTAACTTAGCCTCTAATGAATATTTTAAATCGGTAAAAAAGAAAGCGTTAAATGCCGAGATTATCACGCCACGATTTGAAGATGAAAAAAACGGCAACTATAAAGTGATTGCTTTTTATGCCAAAAAAGCACGTGGGCTAATGGTGAAGTACGCTGCGGATAATAAACTCACCAATGCTGAGCAATTAAAGCAGTTTGACTTGGCGGGATATTATTATGTCGATGAGCTGTCTGATGATAAGACATGGACATTTAGACGGGATGAGGCAGATGCGTAATGATTAGCTAAAACAGACTGAAATTTTATAACAAAACCCCGATAAGCTTAGCCTATCGGGGTTTTGTTTGAACTAGGTTTAACAAGTACGTTATGACAAAGTCATACTTCTAGCGAAAAGCGTTTTATGGATTGACTAAAGCAGTACGACTAGGCAACCAAGTGAAGATTGTACTTATAGTACATCGAACGAGGTTAACAACGTCGTACAAACTTAGTCGAGGCATAAATTACATCATGCCGCCCATTCCACCCATACCACCGGCACCGCCCATAGCAGCCATACCATCATCACTCTCAGGTAGATCAGTGATCATGGCTTCAGTGGTCAGCATGAGACCTGCGACAGAGGCAGCGTTCTCAAGTGCTGAACGTGCTACTTTGGCAGGGTCTAGGATACCCATCTCTAGCATATCACCATATACGCCAGTCGCTGCGTTGTAACCATAGTTACCGCTACCGCTCTTCACTTCGTTGACCACAACTGAAGCTTCTTCGCCTGAGTTGGTCACGATTTGACGTAACGGTGCTTCCATGGCACGACGTAGGATATTCATACCAGCGTTTTGGTCGTCGTTATCACCACGTAGCTCAGACAAGGCACTCATCGCACGTACTAGCGCAACACCGCCACCAGGGACAACGCCTTCTTCAACCGCTGCACGAGTCGCATGTAGCGCATCATCAACACGATCTTTTTTCTCTTTCATTTCTGTTTCAGTCGCTGCGCCAACTTTGATAACGGCAACGCCGCCTGCTAGTTTCGCAACACGCTCTTGTAGCTTTTCTTTATCGTAGTCAGAAGTAGACTCTTCGATTTGACGGTTGATAGACTCAACACGCGCTTCGATGTCAGCTTTTTGACCAGCGCCATCAACGATGACGGTGTTTTCTTTACCGACAGTGACTTTCTTCGCAGTACCAAGTTGCTCAATTGTCGCTTCTTCTAGGCTTAGGCCAATCTCTTCAGAGATAACCGTACCGCCTGTTAGGATTGCGATGTCTTGTAGCATGGCTTTACGACGATCGCCAAAACCTGGTGCTTTAACCGCACAAGTTTTTAGGCCGCCACGCATGTTGTTGACAACCAAGGTAGCCAATGCTTCGTTTTCTACGTCTTCAGCGATGATTAGCAGTGGTTTGCTCTGCTGCATGACTTGCTCAAGTAGTGGCACGATCTCACGGATGTTGCTGATTTTTTTGTCAACCAGTAGGATATACGGGTTTTCAAACTCAGCGGTTAAGCTGTCTTGCTTGTTCGCAAAGTACGGGCTGATATAACCACGGTCAAACTGCATACCTTCCACAACTTCTAAGGTATCTTCAAAGCTTGAACCTTCTTCAACAGTGATAACGCCTTGCTTACCCACTTTTTCCATCGCTTGCGAAATCAACTCACCGATTTTAGTGTCTGAGTTTGCAGAGATAGAACCAACCTGAGCAATCGCTTTATGATCGTCAGCTGGGGTCGATAGCTTATGGATTTCTTTAACCGCTTCACGTACTGCTTTGTCGATACCGCGCTTTAGATCCATTGGGTTCATGCCAGCGGCAACTGATTTCATACCTTCTTGCAAGATTGACTGAGCCAATACTGTTGCGGTTGTCGTACCATCACCAGCGACATCATTGGTGCGGCTAGCGACTTCGCGAACGAGCTGTGCGCCCATGTTTTCAAACTTATTTTCAAGCTCGATTTCTTTGGCAACTGATACACCATCTTTGGTGATGGTTGGTGCGCCGAAAGATTTGTCAATTACCACGTTACGACCTTTAGGGCCTAAAGTAACTTTTACTGCGTTTGCTAGAACGTTGACACCGTCCATCATTTGTTTACGGGCATCAATGCCGAATTTTACGTCTTTTGCCATGTTAAATTACTCCACTATTATAAGTATGAGAATGCAATTGAATGATTTGCTTATATTGTTATAAATGTACTGGGCTAAAAATGCGTTTAGCATAAAACATGCCTAAAGCGATTAGCCTTCTAGCACACCCAATACATCAGATTCTTTCATAATAAGTAGTTCATCACCGTCAACTTTTACGGTTTGACCAGCATACTGACCGAACAAAATTTTGTCGCCAACTTTTACATCTAACGCGCGAATCTCGCCGTTGTCACGAATCTGGCCGTTGCCAGTTGCCAACACTTCACCTTGTGAAGGTTTTTCTTGTGCTGAACCTGGTAGTAAAATACCACCGGCAGTTTTTTGCTCTTCTTCTACGCGGCGGACAACAATACGGTCATGTAAAGGACGAATGTTCATCGATATGACTCCAAAAGGTTAGTTAAATTGATTGGTTAAATAAAAAATCACTTGGTTTAATGGTCTCAATGGACATTATCTTAACAACTCGCTTTCGTTTAAAAACATCTTCTAAGATAAGCCTTGAGCTTGTATCAAAAAGTGGGGGCAAGAGGAGTTTGCTTCAAGTGTAAACTCAAAAAATATTACAAGAATACCCTGAAAAATGAATTATTGTGGCATTGGATGCCTTGTTTCATCGAATCATAACCATGATTATCAAATACTTGTGCATAGAACCAATAGTCTGAGGCTGCGAATATTAGATCATTAACAGTGCATAATCAGGCTTAGCGTTTGCGGTTGTTGTTTTGAAGCACAGATTTTGAAGGATAGGTTTTAAAGGATAGAAAATACCGACTAACCAGTACCTTTGGCAACATAGGGTTACCTAGCTTGAGAGTTGAGCGTTTTTAGCAACATTGGCTACAAGACCCAAACGGCCAAAACCACCCCAGCCCTTGAAAATGTAACAGAGTATGACCATTATAAGTACTGACAACATAATAATAGCTAATAAGTATCCAAACCAAATTAAGGAATCTACATGACCTCATTATTTTCTATAAAAAATAATTCTAACAATACAAATCGCAGCAAGCCCAAACTTCTATCTATGTTTACCACGGGAGTTGGTATTGCCGCTATTGGAGCCCTAAGTATGACAGCCCCTACCCTTGCCAGTGCCAAAGTGGTGCAGCCCTCCAGTGCTAACTACAACTTTACTGTAGAAGACAAATACAAAGGTACCGCTACTCGCACACTAAGCAAGTCAGGCAGTACGTGGAAGTATGATGTTAGGGCTCGCGTCGCTGGTGTCGCTAGTGCCTCGCAAAGTAGTACTTTTACACTTTCAGGAAATAACGTCACGCCAGCTCAAGCCAGTACTACCTATAAATTATTTGGCATTGGACGCACTCATAACCTCAATTATAATAGTGGTAAAAAACAAGTCGCCAGTACTTATAGAGGTAAAACAGTCAATTTGAATATGGCGCAACAAGCCTTTGATGACTTGAGCCTTGAGGTACAAATTCGCCAAGATCTACTTAACGGTAAGTTCTCTGGTAATTACTATATGGCCAGAAAAGACAAGATTGAAAAGACACCTTTTAAAAGGTCTGGTAACACCAAGGTCACTGTCCCAGCTGGAACCTTTGATACCGTGCGTGTCGACCGTGTCCATGATGACAATAGCCGCTCAACCAGTTTTTGGCTTGCTCCTAGCTTAGATTATCTGCCTGTGAAAGTTATGCAGGTAAACGATGGCAAAAAAATGGACTTGGAACTCACCAAAGTAAACTAAGCGACTGCTTATAAGCTGCTGGTTAATAGTTGATGGTTAACACAAAGAAGGCGGCGCTCTCTCATTAGAGCGCCGCCTTCTTTTGCTTTCAAGATAGGAGACTCGTCTAGCGAGAACGTGGCTGCTTCACGACATTATTCATCGATGGCAGGCGTTTTAGCAGTATAAATAGCCAAACGTTTATCATGAGTAACAAAGTAAAATCAATCAGATAAACTACCAGTTCTGCCCAGCTGCTGCCATAAGCACGAGTGAAGAGCACCACACCGCTAGCGCCCAGATACACCAAGGTCAACATACTGCCCACTAGCAGGGCATAAGGTGAGCGTCCACGTAGTACCCAAGGGGTCAGGATAAATGCTGGTAGCAGCCATAATGCTTGCCATGCCACGCCGCCGACAACATCAGGGTTCATAGGATTAAAAACACTGATCAGCACAGGCAACCCAAGCAAGCGGTAGATTACCCACGCCAGCCAAGTAACCATCAAGCGTTGACGGATGGGTGCAATAGGCTTTTGGGGCTTAGCAGCTTTGCTAGGATTTTTGGCAGACACAGGCTTAGATGGCGCTGCTATAGGTGCTACGTCATTATCGGTAATTAATGACGGCGAGGTACTGGCTTTATCGCTATTATCATGACTATTAGACATCAGATGGGGTGTTTTCCTAATTTATAACGTTATGCTAAAAGTGACAGCTTAGCGGTTCCAGTTGGCTTGCGCTAAGGCCTTGGCACTAATAGCGAGACGACGACCTTGGGCTATGGCAATCTCACGTTCATCATCAGAGACCGGCTGATCATGCGCGACGCCACTGACATGACTGGCACCATAAGGCGTACCGCCACGATGGGTACGGTTTAGAGCAGGCTCAGCATAAGGCACACCGACGATAATCATGCCGTGATGCATTAATGGCAACATCATCGTCAGCAAAGTCGTTTCTTGGCCGCCATGCATAGTGCCTGTCGCTGTGAATACTGACGCGGGTTTGTTTTGTAGATTACCTGCCAGCCATAGCGTGACAGTACTGTCCCAAAAATATTTCATTGGCGCGGCCATATTGCCAAAATACGCTGGGCTACCTAGCGCCAACCCCAAGCAGTCTTTTAAATCATCCATGGTGCAGTATAGATCACCTTCATCAGGAATCGCAGGCTTGATAGTGGTGGTTTCTGCTGCAACCGTCGGCACCGTGCGAATACGCGCTGACATACCAGCCTCTTCAATACCTTGAGCGATAGCATACGCTAAAGTCTTAGTCGCACCATGAGTAGAGTAATAAAGCACTAAGATATAAGGGTTTGTTTGGCTCATTGACAGCGTTTCCTTGTAAAACCATTAAAATACTGATTGAAAGCAATTGGCAGTATGAATATATACGCACATTATGCCCGAGTCTTCAGCTGACATGCAAACAAAGCCTAATATCCCTCACAGAGCCATATGTATTTTGACACAAAAATTTGGCAGATGCTGACTGCTCATTTTGTTACACTATTGGCACTCTTATCGCTGCTAGATGGATGACATGGAAAACCTATTAAAAAAACTCCCATTTGCACACAAACACTGGTTCAGTTTTTTGCGTTTTTTAACCCGGCACTTCTTCGAGGACAACTGTCAACAAAAAGCAGCCTCTCTAACTTACACCACCATGTTGTCAATTGTCCCTATATTGACGGTGCTGTTGATGATATTGTCCTCTGTGCCAGCACTGGCCTCGGTCAGGGCGCAGATTTATGAAGTGATCTATAGCAACCTGCTACCCCAATCAAGTCTGCAGGTCAGTGAATACATCAATAGCTTTGCTGAAAAATCCACCAATTTAACCGCTATCGGCGCAATGATACTGTTTGTCACGACCATCATGACGCTTACTACCATTGAGCGCGCATTCAATCAAATTTGGCGAGTAGAAGACCGTTCCGGTGGTCTCAGAAGCATGCTGCGCTACTGGACTATCGTTACCCTAGGGCCTTTGGTTTTAGGGACTGCATTTATCGTTTCAAGTACCGTACAGAGTCTTAGCTTCTTAAACCGACAATTTGCTGGCTATGGTATCGATTGGTCGTTTTGGGTACAGATAGTATCTATTGGGGTTACCGTGACTGGCTTTATCGCTATGTATTGGTTTATCCCTAAAGCCCGAGTACCTGCAAAAAACGCCGCCATTGCTGGGGTTTTTGTGGCGATCGTCTTTGAGCTACTAAAGCATGTGTTCGGTACAGTCATGACCAACTTCACCAGCTATGAAGCTATTTACGGCGCGTTTGCCGCTTTGCCGATTTTCTTGTTATGGATTTATCTTTCTTGGAATCTGATTTTATTAGGTGTTGAGATTAGCTACACCCTAACCATCTTTGAAACTGAAGAGGTGTATCCGCGTCATCCACTACTTAGCTTGCTCGATATGCTCAATTTGGTCTATCGCAATCACTTAGAAGGCCATGCTGTCAGTGAGCAAGAGCTACGTAGTGTGCTTGGCCGCAAAGAGCTACCCAAGTGGTATACCTATATCAACTACTTAAAAGACAGCAATCTCATCACCACCACGGACAATGACGAGTACGTACTAAAAAAAGACCTCAGTCGTATGAGTTTATGGGACTTTTATCGTACCTTACCGTATCCGCTACCGATCAAAGATGAGCTGGACGAGATGAGCCCAGAAGATCAAAAACCTTGGCTAAGCTTATTGGTCAATCGCTTTGAAAATACGGAAGCTTATGCTAGAGAGCAATTAGATGTGCCGTTAAATACCATCTTTGCGCATAGCCAGCCCCGACGAAAAACATCTGAGCCAAAGTCCTCTAAGGCAAAATTATCTGCTGCTGACATCAATGATCGTGTGATAAGTAATAACAGTAGTATGAATAGCTCAGACCAAGACACTGACTCTGTGCCAGACTTTGAGCCGGCAGCCTATGATAAAGACAGCAAGATAGAGTGCGACAATAATAACCAAGAAATATTGATTCCAGAGGACAACATTTCAGATAATGACGTTCCAAATAGCCATGCTATAGATGACGATGGCTATAAGACCAGATCAACAGCTAAGCGCATTTTTAATGATGATAAAGGTAATATTATTACCGAAGCGGATAACCCACAAGCTAATAAATAGACAAGCTGCATAAAGTCCGCTGCTGATGTTTTGTTATCTTACTGGTATTAAAAACAAAAACTTATTAAAAAATTTGGTGGTGTGTCAAAAAGTATGCTGATTAAAACTTGAACAGTTTTTGAAGCCTTGAAAGCCCTATAGAATCAGAGAACTTAGCATAGATTTTTTATTGGCTTCTATCGCCAGCATACTTTTTAGAACACCACCAAAAATTTATCAACAATATCAAAACACCTTGGAGGCGATGGCAGTGAGTGACACCCAAAAAAAATCCCTGCCGACACGTACGCTGACAGCAACCCTGTACTGGCTCAAACAGCTGACACAGCTATGGTCGTTAAAGACACTCACTGACCTGCCTGATCGCCTAAAAAACATATGGCAACAGCTGATGGGTTCCTATTGGTTTATACCCACCGCTTGTGTGCTGATAGGCATACTTTTAGCGCCGCTGTTGGTGACCATTGATCAGCATTTTGACCGTAAAACTGTCAGGGATCTAAGCTTTGCCTTTACTGGTGACGACGATGCCGCACGCGCCATCATGACCACTATCGCAGGTGCGGTGTTAGGAGTGGCAGGTACCACTTTCTCTATTACCATTGCCGTACTCTCAATGGCCTCATCACAGTTTGGCCCACGCTTGCTACGCAACTTTTTGACTGACACCTCAAACCAGCTGGTACTCGGTGCATTTATCGGTACTTTTAGCTATAGTTTGTTGGTTTTAAAGTCTATCCATAAGCATGATGTTGATTTTGGTGTGCCGCAGTTGGCGGTTACCTTCGCTATTATCATGGCGATTATCTGTGCGTTACTGCTGGTCTACTTCATCCAGCACATGGTGCATGCCATTCAAGCGTCACACGTGATCCAAGGCGCAAGCAATGAAGCCATTAGGAACATTAATTATTGGTATCATGATCACTGCGACCTGCAGCATCAGCGTGATATAGATTTGGCGCAGCCAGATATTGAACACTATCAAACATGGGCAACGACTCCTATTTATGCACCGCTCTCAGGTTATCTGCAGCAGATTTATATAGAGTCATTAATGACTCTAGCGCTCGATTATGGCGGAATAATAAAGCTCCATACCAATCTCGGTGACTTCGTTACTAATAAAAACGTTATTGGTTACTTTTATCAGCGCCCAGCAAATCATCCTAGCCTTTTACAGAAGACCAAAACCTCTCATCTAGCAATAATGCCAAGCGCTCCAGATGGATTGTTCTGGCAGCGACTGGCTACCTGTATCCATATCGAGCGCCGATCATCGCATTCCAATGATATATCCTACAGTTTGGGGCAGATGACTGAGATTGCGGTACGTGCCTTATCACCTGGGATTAATGATCCAAAAACAGCGGTAAACTGTGTGCAATCACTCACCACTTGTTTGAGTGTCATGATACGCAGGCAGCCGCCCAGTCCTTATCATTTTTATACTCCACCATCTAAAAACGCTGATTCTGATAAAGATGATGCTAATACCTCAACCGAGCAGCACCGAGTAGCAATCTTGTCGGTTATCACCAAGACACCTACGATTTCTGACTTTATTGATACCTCGCTCGGTGAAGTACGT
This sequence comes from Psychrobacter sp. H8-1, assembly GCF_904846575.1. Taxonomy (NCBI): domain Bacteria; kingdom Pseudomonadati; phylum Pseudomonadota; class Gammaproteobacteria; order Moraxellales; family Moraxellaceae; genus Psychrobacter; species Psychrobacter sp. H8-1. The sequence continues at coordinate 538,542 of NZ_CAJHBG010000001.1, read as the reverse complement.
CGTTACGCTACTAGTGATCTCATGGTGCTAAAGGCCTTATGTCAGGCTCTAACGAACCTCAACTATGCACGGGTGAATGACGCTCAGAGACAAATCTTGCTGCACGAGCTAAAGCTGATTGAGCGTACAGGAGAAGAAAATTTAAGTTATAGCGAGCTAATCGCAGATCTACTCGCCATGACTCAGCAGGCAGGATACTTTATCAATAGCGAAGACTCCAAATTTCAGTACTTCGAATATGTCAGTGAGTTTGCCGCTCATATTCGCCAAACCTTAAAAACAGAATAACTACGGTATAAGAACCTAGGCTCTTTTAAAACTGTACTAATTCCCAAACAATCTGAGAACTTTTTTTATGGTAACTGCAACCAGCCTGACCGTCCTTGAAGTCGGCGCAGTGTTTTTATCGATTACTGCCCTTTTATCCTATGTAAATCATCGTTTTATTGGACTACCGACTACCATTGGCGTGATGGTTATCTCGATAATATTATCTATGGTGGCGATATTTTTAGGGTTTTTGGGATTTGATCAACTGATTGATTATGAGATTAGTTTATTAAACCAGTTAGATTTCACCGAAGTTTTGCTCGATGGCATGCTTTCTATGCTGCTATTTGCGGGTGCTTTGCATGTCAATATTAGCGATCTGAAACGTTATAGACTACCCATTGGTATCCTTGCTTGTGTTGGTACCGTCGTATCAGCCGTACTTATCGCCACTGCACTTTATTTTATACTGCCGCTGCTGGGTTTTGGGCTGCCTTATATCTGGTGTTTGCTATTTGGTGCTTTGATATCGCCTACTGATCCCATTGCTGTCATGGGTATTTTATCGTCAGCAGGTGCGCCAAAAAGTATTGAAACGGTCATTGCGGGTGAGTCATTATTCAATGACGGCCTTGGTGTTGTTATCTTTGTACTATTGCTTGGCATTTTATCCAGTGGCGATATCCCTACTGCCAATTATGTCGCGCATACCCTAGCGGTAGAAGCAGGTGGCGGTATAGTCTTTGGTTTGGTACTTGGCGCTATCTTGTACTATATGATTAAGAGTATTAATAGCTATCAAGAAGAAGTGCTATTGACACTTGCAGGCGTGATAGGTGGCTACGCGCTTGCCAGCCATTGGCACTTATCAGGGCCACTGGCTATGGTAATGATGGGACTGATGCTTGGCAACCAAGGACGAGAATGGGCCATGAGCGATGAGACGCGCAATTATATCGATTTATTTTGGGAGTTAATCGATGAAATCTTAAACGCTATTTTATTTGTCTTAATTGGACTTGAAGTGGTGATGATCGCCTATTCAGGGAGCTTGTTTGTCGCTGGCGGTCTGGCTATTATTATTGCCCTGCTTGCTCGCTTCATCGTCGTTGGTATGACCACCAAGACCTTTAGTAAACAGTTAAAGCTACCAGACGGTGCATGGAAAGTCTTGACGTGGGGCGGGCTACGAGGCGGTATTTCTGTCGCCTTGGTATTACAACTACCTTCAGGATATGAGCGCGATATATTATTGGCGCTCACTTATGCGGTGGTGGTATTCTCTATCTTAGTTCAAGGCTTAAGTATTGGTAAAGTCGCTAGGACCATACAACCTACTAAAGAGAAAACACTATAGATTTCATGAGTAGGCAGATGAGTAATAAAATAGCCAGTACAAAGATATTTTTTAATCTTGGCTTTGATGCTGGCTGTTTTTTGCAGCATATATAGTGCAGTCATACGTTTTTAAATAAATGTCAAATAAGGTCAAATCAAACCCTTACGTTTCATATTACGATAGACCACAATGACAATAATAATATTCAAGATAAGGATAAGCAGCTTAAACCAATCAAATGGCGCAGTAATTAAGTAATACAGCTCAATGGGTATGAATATCCCATAGCCGATGACGCTAAACCAGTAAGCCCACGTTTTATCCTGCCATAAACCATAAGCTTCAATGAAACGTAAGCTGACATAGGCAAATATCAGCAACATAAAAACTGACCAATTTTTGCTGGCTTGCTGGGCAACATGAACGGCACTCTCAATCTGCGGGGTTAGTAGTTTACCAAAATAGTGTCGCCACGAGTCTGTAGCAGTCTCTAGCCACTGCTCAAGGTCCTTGTGCCAGCGCCACAACGCGCCGGCTCCTAGCATTGCCACAGAACCTTTTACTATCTCATAGATAGCCACTGCCTTGATGGAGTCACTAGACTCGCTAGCTCTATCTATGGGGCTAGACGGCTGCGAGCGCCCCTCCTGCAGAGGCACCTTAGCCAAAGAAAGTCTCCACCACTCGTCCATGTAAATGCTGGTTAAAGAAAGGCGTATTTTTGCCATCTGACAACATGGTCTTCGTAGTCACCTGCCAGTCAATATTAGGGTCAACCAACACCGCCCCGCCAAGACTTTCATATTGAGTGCTAATACCTGCAATCTTTGCAGGGTTTAGGCAGATTTTATCTACCAACTGCTCCAAAGTTAACACTTCATCATGTACCAGCTGACATGCCAACGCCATAAAAGTATCAAAATTTGAGATGCCTGGCGTGCTCTCAGCAAAAGGCGCCTTTTTAGCCGTACTGTTCAAAGGCTCATGGTGACTACAAATGGCATCGATCGTGCCGTCTTTGAGACCGCGACGCAGTGCTTGCTGATCGGTATTACTACGCAGTGGTGGCAATACATAGGCTTGAGCATTAAAGCCTTCTAAATTATCGTCCGTCAAGTACAGCTGATGCATGGCGACATCACAAGTGACTGGCAGGCCTTTGTCTTTGGCCCAGCGCATCAGCTCTACTGATGACTTACAACTTAGTTGACTAAAGTGTGCCGCAATTCCCGTCTCTTCCACCATCAAAAGCTGGGTCGATAATGCCACCGTCTCTGCAATCCAAGGAATACCTTGCAAACCATGATAAGACGCAATATAGCCTTCATGCGCCACGCCGTCGTTAGATAAAGTCGGCTCATCAGGATAAAAAAATACTTTCATACCAAAGGTTGCTGCGTACTCTAAAGTACGTAGCAATACTAAGTCATTTTTAAAAGGTCTACGCGCATTAGAGACAGCAATACAGCCGCCCTTTTTTAGGCCTGCGATATTAGAAGGCCTCTCTCCTTCTAAGCCTGCGGTCAGTGCTCCTAACACATGCAGATAGATGCCACCATCACCCAAGGCACGCTCGCGCAAGCCTTTGAGTAGCGAGCCATTTTCTAAAATAGGAGTGGTGTCTGGCGGAATAACCACATGCAAAAAGCCATTAGCACGCGCCGCGCGACCTTCAGATACCAAAGTACCATGCTGCTGTTGACCAGGTTCACGCAAGCGCGCACACAAGTCTACCAAAGGCGGTAGCAACCATGTTTCTCGGTCAGCATTGAGGCTTGCCAGCTTATCCGCTGCTGCCTTAGAGAGTGTGTTCTTGAATACATCAGGGAGCAAATCAATCATCTGTGTATCCATCGTGGTAGGGTTCGTCATGAGCTATATTACCGTATCAATAAATTATAAGAATAAAATAACCAAGGTTAAAAGCTATCCGTTACGCGCGGCTTGATGCGCGCGCTGCCCTTCCATGGCAAGTGCCAACACCGCCATCCGAATAGCAACACCATTACTGACTTGCTTCAAAATCAATGACTGGTCGCCATCCGCCACACTTGAGGCAATTTCAATGCCACGATTCATAGGCCCTGGATGCATAACCAACGCATCAGGCTTGGCGAGTGCTAATCTCTCAGGCGTGATGCCGTAATGTTTGTAGTATTCACTCGATGATGCCAAAAGTGGCGAACCAATACGCTCATTTTGGATTCGCAGACCCATGATGACATCACAGTCCGTCACACAGCTATTCATATCTTCATATACTGTCACACCAAAGCGCTTAATACCTTTGGGTAATAAAGTCCGCGGTGCAATCACCCGTATGTCTTTCACTCCTAATGTCTGTAGTGCGCTAATGTCCGAGCGCGCCACACGTGAATGCTTTATATCACCGACGATAGCGACAGACAGCTCTTCAAAGGGACGCGGTGCCTCACGATGAATGGTGAGCATATCAAGCATACCTTGGGTTGGATGCGCATGCCAGCCATCACCAGCATTGATGATAGCAATATCAGGCGTGACCTCAGTCGCCATAAAGTGCGCCGCCCCTGATGCCGAATGTCTTACCACAAAGATATCAGCCGTCATGGCTTGCAAATTCCACAGCGTATCGCGTAGACTTTCGCCCTTCTTGGTACTAGAGCGGCCAATATCGATGTTTAGCACATTGGCACCCAGACGCTTTTGCGCGACCTCAAAGGTGGTACGAGTGCGAGTTGATGGTTCAAAAAACAAGTTCATCACGGTACAACCATCAAGCTCAGGCCGATTAATCAGTTGACCATTTTCATCAATAAAAGTCTCTGCTTTGGCTATAATGGTTTGCAGCTGTGATTTATTTAGCCCTTCAACACCCAAAAAGTGGCGCAGGCTACCATCAGCATTTAATTGCGGTCGGCTCAGGGAAGTATTAAGCTTTCGGTGAATAACATCATGATCGAATTTGGCGTACTTGGATGGTGAGACTGTGTTCGTTGAGTTAGTACTGGTAGAATTTGGCATAATACAAGTCTTTATCAGAGGTTTATATTGAGTTAATCATACTTTTTATATCGTTAATTCACTGCAACCATGAATACAGATACAGGGACATTTTGACACTTATTTGCTACACTTTGCTCTAGTGATATAAGTTGCCTGATGTTTATAAAATAACCAGAACTGTATGAGACATGATGAGCGACAAGCCTTCTTAAATGATGGATATAGTGTAGCTGATTTTGCAGTCAGGACAAAGACACCGCCTGCGCTATTTATATATTTATTAGTTATATGTTTATCAACACCGCGACTTATTTGATATTTTAAACTGCTTATTGAACCTGACAGATGAGCTGTTATTTTTAAACAACCATTTCTCCCCTACTTTTTACGACCTCCATTACCTACTAGGAAGGACTATGACGACCTTAGCACACTATCTAAAAGAGCACGCAGCCGATTCTGCAATCAGTGATGTCATTACCACGATTACTGATGTGGGTAAAACCATCTCCCAGCTCCTGAGAAAAGGCGCATTAGCAGACATTCTAGGGGAAGCTGGCAATCAAAACGTCCAAGGCGAAGACCAAAAAAAGCTCGACGTACTGGCAAATGATTTATTATTAGATGCTTTGGCGCAAAACGCACATTGTGCTGGCGTCGCCTCAGAAGAGCTAGATGATGCCACACCTGCCAACGCCGATGGCAGCTTACTGGTACTGTTTGATCCACTTGATGGTTCATCAAATATCGATATCAATATGGCAGTTGGCACCATTTTTTCTATTTTGCCGTATCAGCGCCAAGGCCAAACCAGTGAAAACAGCGATTTTTTGCAGGCGGGTAATCAGCAACTGGCAGCAGGTTATCTATTATACGGCACCTCTACCGTCTTAGCGCTAACAATAGCAGATAACGTAGTGATGTTTAGTTTAGATCCAGACACAGACGATTATGTACTGATAGAAGATAACGTGCAAATCGACGCAGATACCAGTGAATACGCCATCAACAGCTCAAACTACCGTTATTGGCGCGCGCCGATGCAGCAGTATATTGATGAGCTTATCGCAGGAGAAGACGGTGTCCGTGGTCGCGACTTTAATACACGCTGGGTAGCAGCCATGGTCGGTGACGTGCATCGTATCTTATGCCGCGGCGGTCTATTCACTTATCCGTTTGATACCAAGTATGCACACAAAGCAGGTAAGTTACGCTTAATGTATGAAGCCAATCCGATGAGTTTGCTCATTGAGCGTGCGGGCGGCGGCGCCACTGATGCGACAAACCGTATCTTAGACATAATACCAACAGACATTCATCAGCGCGTCCCTGTGGTGCTTGGTAGTAAAAATGAAGTGGATTACATCAAAGAGTTACATGTAAACCATGCAGATAAATAAGTATCTTCAACACAAAAGCAAATAACTGATAACTACCGTCTTAACGTAGATAAATAATACACTTTAAGACGGCTATCTTAATACCTTCACCTCTACACTCTTCTCGAAGCGGTCCATTATGGTATCAAACCCAACCGAACTGATTACCTCAGATAAAAACGCCACTGTAAAACTGGTTAAGGCGTTACTTACTCAGGCTCGCCAACGTAAAAAACACGGTCAGACAGTACTCGAGGGTGTGCACCTTCTCGATGCCGCCTTACGCAGTAGTTTTCAGACTGAGCAAGTTCCTTTTAGCCAAGTACTACTAGCGGAGTCAGCGTCAGCGCATGCGGAAGTACGGCAGATTTTAGCGCGGCTGCCAACTCATATCCCTGTGCTTATCTTGTCAGACACGCTATATCAAAGCATCCGCAGCCTAGGGACAGGTGTTGATATCATGGCGATTATCAAAGTACCAACACCAAGTCTAACAACGATAAACGATGATTGCTTAATTCTAAATGACGTACAAGATAGCGGCAATGTCGGCACCCTCCTACGCACCGCAGCGGCCGTTGGCATCCATCACATACTTTGTACCAATGCCACCGCTCAAGCATGGTCACCTAAGACGCTACGAGCAGGTATGGGCGCACAGTTTGCCCTCACTATCTATGAAGGCCTGAGCACTCAAGATATTTTAGACCATGTACAAATCCCTTTGCTTGCGACCAGCTCACATACCGACACCTTAATCTATGAGCATGATCTACGAGCGCCGATTGCTTGGGTCATGGGGCATGAAGGACAAGGGGTTTGTGATGAGCTAATACAATGCGCCACTCCAATTGCTCTCCCGCAACCGAACGGACAAGAGAGCCTTAATGTCGCCATTGCAGGATCACTCTGTCTATATGAAACACTGCGTCAGCGTCAATACAGTTAAGACAGCTCCCTATAAACAACGTATATTTTAAGCATAAAAATCCCGCCATCGTTCATCGTCGATAGCGGGATTTTTTATTGTATATCACTATGCCAACTGTGACTTAGATTTTGCTGGTTAGCTCAGGTACCGCTTCAAACAAGTCAGCTTCTAAGAAGTAATCAGCAACGCTGGCGATAGGCGCTTCTGGGTCATTGTTGATAGCAACGATAACCTTAGAGTCCTTCATACCTGCCAAATGCTGAATAGCACCAGAGATACCAGCTGCAATATACAACTGCGGCGCAACGATTTTACCCGTTTGACCGACTTGCATATCGTTAGGTACATAGCCTGCATCAACTGCTGCACGTGACGCACCAATTGCAGCGCCTAGCTTGTCTGCTAATGGCTCGATGTATTTGGTGAAATTTTCACCATTTGCTAACGCACGGCCACCAGACACAACGATTTCAGCTGACGTCAGCTCAGGACGATCAGACTTTGCCATCTCTTCATTAACAAAGCTTGATTTTCCAGACTCCTGCACACTATCAACCGCTTCGATAGTCGCTGAACCACCTTCAGCAGCCACTGGGTCAAAAGCTGTCGCACGTACTGTCAACACCACTTTGTCTTCTGTTGTTTTTACAGTAGCAGTAGCGTTACCAGCATAAATTGGACGTTCAAAGGTCTGCGGATCTATCACTGCAGAGATCTCAGACATCATGCTTACGTCTAGTAGCGCTGCAGTACGGGGCATGAAGTTTTTGCCAGTTGTGGTCGCAGCTGCAACGATATGACTATAGTCACCAGCGATATCTGCAACCAATAGCGAGATGTTTTCTGCCATTTGATGCTCATAAGCAGCATTGTCTGCTAGCAATACTTTGCTTACGCCTTCAACTTTTGCCGCTTCGTCGGCGACTGCTTGATTACCACTACCAGCAACCAATACATGGACTTCGTCGCCCATTTGCTTTGCAGCAGCGATAGTGTTTAGAGTTGCCTTTTTTAGACTGGCATTGTCATGTTCTGCATATACCAAAATTGCCATTGTTTTTATCCTTTATTTGTTTGTTCACGTAGTCATGGATTCACACAGCTTTCAAAACCTAGCGCCAAAAGTCTAATAACTCTATAGACGCTCTAGCAAAGTATTAAATAACTTTCGCTTCGTTTTTTAGCTTATCGACCAATTCATCAACTGAACCCACCTTGATACCAGCTTTACGCTCAGCAGGTGGCACAACTTTGATAATCTCTTGCTTAGAAGTCATCTCGACGCCAAAATCAGCTGGTGTTTTTTCATCAAGTGGTTTTTTCTTCGCTTTCATGATGTTTGGCAACTTCGCATAACGCGGCTCATTCAGGCGTAGATCAGTGGTGATGACCGCAGGCAAGGACAGTGCTACAGTTTGTAGACCACCATCAACTTCACGAGTAACATTGACTTTATCGCCTTCAACGGTCACTTCTGAAGCAAACGTACCTTGACCGATACCCATTAGAGCAGCAAGCATTTGACCGGTTTGGTTGTTATCGTCATCAATAGCCTGTTTACCCAAAAGAATAATATCAGTGCTCTCAGATTCAGCGATGCTCTTCAAAATCTTTGCTACTTGTAATGGATACGGTTTGGCATCGGTTTGTACCAAAACTCCACGATCAGCACCTAGTGCTAGAGCGGCACGAATCTGCTCTTGTGATTCTTTTGGCCCGATTGAAGCAACAATGATCTCATCAATCACACCCGCTTCTTTTAGACGTACCGCTTCTTCTACAGCGATTTCATCAAACGGGTTAATAGACATCTTGGTGTTAGATAAATCCACACCAGAGTTATCAGCTTTTACACGAACTTTTACGTTATAATCAATGACACGCTTGACCGCGACTAATGCTTTCATACGTTCCTCGTTTATTAGTGTTATGAATTAAAAAATTGTAAATCATGGGCCCATTGTCGTTCAAAATCTTACCTAAAAGGTAGCAGCTCAGTGAGCAAAGACTCATTAACATGATAATATATCAGAGCTGAGCACAGATACATAGTACTAGCTATCAAAAGACCCCACTACATCAAAAATTATCATTATTTAATAGACAGATATATCTTGCGTGACCACACAGGTAAGGTCAAGGCAACGCCGTGAATAATGGGTCATAAATTTGTCACCAACTCCCTCTAAAGTTACAATTCAGCTAAAAAAATAGTCATTTATGCTGTAAAACTTCCATTTTATTACTTCATAGTCTCATTGGTTCTTTATTTTATAGCCATTTTTACTCAAATTACTTTTACTGAATAAATTGGGTATAGATTACTTATAGTATTTGCTTTGAATCTCTCATTACAGGTCCTATCAATAGCTCACTGTCACGTACATCATTAAATAATGACTGATCTGGTACAACGTTATTGTTCTTTATCACACTCATATCGCCAGTCGTTTCCATAATCACCACAAACACTTCTGATTTTGATTTAATGCCGTTTTTACGTAATACTTGTTGTACATCACTGGTGCTTAAGTTGGACTCTTTAAGATTATCTAATAGGTACTCACCATGAGCCATTAAAATAATAGGTACTCACCATGAGCCATTAAAATAATAGGTTGGTTGTCGATCAGTGCTTTTAAAGGCTTAGCTTTACGTCTTACCAGGGAGACTACTGCCTGAATCACAAACAGCACCGCTACTGCAAACAGGCCTTGCAATAGTGAAGGAGAGTCAGATAATACCGTTGACGCTAAGATACTCCCTATACCTACCGTCATCGCAAAATCATGACTTGATAGCTTGGAAAAACTACGCAGACCCATAAAGCGTGTAAATACCATCAAGCCAATATAAAATCCCACCGCAGATAATGATATTCCGATCACTTGTTGCCAATCAATGGCAAACCACGCTTCCCACTTCATACTTTTCCTTATGACTCTGCATTACCTGTCTTTAACGACATACTATAGTAGATTCAATTTAAAAGGGTTATAGCGCTACTGGGGTGAATTTTGCGCAGCCTCTGTGAATGCAGCAAGCAAGCGAAATTTATATCAGCAGCGCTTTTGAACTTATGAAAGTTTTGTTTTCAACTGACTATATATATTGTCACTAAAGCCATTAAACTTTTAAAACCCATTTTTTGCCACAAAAAAAGCAACCTGATAAGAGGTTGCTTTTAATATACAGTCTAAACAATAGTCTTGTTGTTAACACAACAATATAATCTACGCTTATAATATCAATTAGCCATAAAGCATCTTGATAAATCAAGCTTGCTTTAAAGCAGTAAAATTATAGAGCTTCGATTTGCTCAGCTTGTGGGCCTTTTTTACCATCACCTAAGATGAAAGACACTTTTTGGCCTTCGGCTAAAGTTTTGAAACCGTTACCTTGGATAGCGCTGTAGTGAGCGAATACATCTTGTCCGCCGTTATCTTGAGCGATAAAACCAAAACCTTTAGCTTCATTAAACCACTTTACAGTGCCTTCAACTTTATCTGACATAATTTTTCCTAACTCTTTAACTGTTGGCAAGACGTGTGTCTGTACCGATTAATTGACAAATACTCATTAGAATCTTGAGCTTATGCTCAAACTAAATAGATGATAGACCTCGATGGTCACTCATTATTGTCGTCTAAAACCCTATGAGTACAAGTATAGTATAGCAGTTTTTATGGTCATTAGTAGACTAAATTATAGAGTTTTGTAAATTTCTGACAGATTATAACAAGCTCTATCTATATGAATAATCAAACAATTTAATCAAAAACCTAGCTAATAATATTGAATTCAGAACATTGAAACATACAATATAAAGATAAGCTAAAGCACCAGTCTTCATCAAAACATTAATTAGGTAATGGTAACCATGGCGACGCTAATACCAATAAACATAATGCAAAAAATATTAATGCAAACGACTGACTGTAAGCAATATACTTAGCTGGAATAACTAAATCTTCGGGTGAATCTGGTATGCCTTTCTTCCTCAGCAGCCGTGTACCGTAGACCCAACCAAACATAGTATAAATACCATAGGCCGCTGGTACAGTGATTGCTAATGGTGTCAAATCAATCACATACAGCATAACGACAGAGACAAAGAACCATGAGGTGTCCAGTAATGAGCTGATCTTAAATAAAGGCGACTTCGGTAGCTTGCCACCAGTACGCTTAAGCATCTCACCCTCTATCCAAATCAAAACAGCCACCACAGCGCTGAAGGCAAGATATGCGAATTGCGGCGTTAGCCAGTCTGGAAAAGATATTTGCAAAACAAACAACCTATTATATAAGAAGAATTAAGGGCAGGATCTACCTACTGTTGATGGTAAACATCCATACTATATGTGTAAAAACCACTTGCTGACTAAAATACGTTTGAGTTACGTATGTTGGGTAACTGTCACTGATTTTCAAGCCCACCATGGCACTATCGTCAAATCCAGCAGAGCAGAAACGCTAAGCAACAAAAAACCCATGCTATCTGTCGATAACATGGGCAATTATTAATGAAGGTAGCATAGAACTATTTATAACTGAGCTTAATGGCTAAATTAGTTCTTTTCTTTATCAATGATTTTGTTACCACCGATCCAAGGCATCATTGCACGTAGCTTAGCACCTGTTTTTTCGATTTCGTGCTCAGCATTGTTACGACGACGCGCAGTCATTGATGGGTAGTTAGTTGCGCCTTCACTGATGAACATCTTCGCGTACTCACCTGATTGAATGCGCTTTAGAGCATTACGCATGGCTTCACGTGATTGCTCGTTGATTACCTCAGTACCAGTCACATACTCGCCATATTCAGCGTTATTACTGATTGAGTAGTTCATGTCAGCGATACCGCCTTCATACATGAGGTCTACGATGAGCTTGAGCTCATGTAAGCACTCAAAGTAAGCCATTTCTGGTGCATAGCCTGCTTCTGTTAGGGTTTCAAAGCCCATTTTTACTAGCTCAACAGCGCCGCCACATAGTACTGCTTGCTCACCAAATAAGTCTGTTTCGGTTTCGTCTTTGAAGGTCGTTTCGATAATACCTGAACGACCACCACCAACACCCGCAGCGTAAGATAACGCTACTTGCTTCGCTTGACCTGAAGCATCTTGATAGATAGCGATGAGGTCAGGGATACCACCACCTTTGGCGAATTCAGAACGTACGGTATGACCTGGTGCTTTCGGAGCAACCATGATGACATCTAGGTCGCTACGTGGTACTACTTGATTATAGTGAATGGCAAAACCATGAGCAAAAGCAAGCGTTGCACCCTCTTTGATATTAGGCTCAATCACATCGCTATACAGCTCTTTTTGGAACTCATCAGGCGTCAAAATCATGACGATATCAGCTGCTTTTACCGCATCTTCCACTTCAGAGACTTTTAGGCCAGCATTTTCAGCTTTTTTCCATGAGCCTGAGTTAGCACGTAGACCGACAGTAACGTCTACACCAGAGTCTTGTAAGTTTAGCGCATGCGCGTGACCTTGTGAGCCGTAGCCAATAATGGCAACTTTTTTGCCTTGGATGATAGATAAATCACAGTCTTTATCGTAATAAACATTCATAGGTAGAGTCCTTTTCTTTCATCATGGATGAGCCATGGCTTGTAAGCGCTTATGTCACAGCCATTTTATTAAAATGGCTTGTCAGCATAAGCTTCGTTTAAGTTTGAAAATTAAATTTAATAATAGTGTAAGGTCATTGCTATGGAGAAACCAGCTATGACATATCTAGCTACACACTCAGAGTCTTCTCACCGCGAGCGATACCAATGACACCTGAACGCACTACTTCTAAAATACGCTCACGACCAATCACATCGATGAAACCATCAAGCTTCGCTGTATCACCAACGATTTGAATGGTATATAGATTGGCAGTGACATCGACAATCTGGGCACGGAAGATATCAGCACTACGCTTAACCTCTTCACGGACGCCACCAGTGGCACGAACCTTAATAAGCATCAGCTCACGCTCAACGTGTACGCTGTCAGACAAATTGAGTACTTTGACCACTTCGATTAGCTTATGCAGCTGCTTGGTAATTTGCTCAATCTTTTCAGGTGACGTAATGGTCGTTAGCGTCAGACGTGAAATGGTTGGATCGTCTGTTGGTGCGACGTTTAGGGTCTCAATGTTATAGCCTCGCTGAGAAAATAAGCCGACTAACCGTGACAACGACCCCGCTTCGTTTTCCATCAATACAGAAATTAGATGTTTTTGTTGTTGCATTAGGTACGCTCCCCCTTGGCTAACCACATATCACGCATTGTTTGTCCAGCGATTTGCATTGGATACACATGCTCATCGGGATCAATGATGACATCAATAAATACCAGCTTATCTTTGATAGCCATTGCTTCAGCTAACTGCTCTTCCATTTTTTCAGGATCAGTGATCTTGATACCCACATGACCATAGCTTTCTGCCAACTTGACAAAATCTGGTAATGATTCCATATAAGAGTGTGCACGGCGGCCTTCATAAAGCATGTCTTGCCACTGGCTTACCATGCCAAGTTGCGCATTATTTAAGTTTAGAATCTTAACAGGCAAACTGTACTGGAAGCAGGTGGAAAGCTCTTGAATATTCATTTGAATCGAGCCCTCACCTGTAATACATACGACATCTCGCTCAGGTCTAACAAGCTTGGCTGCCATTGCATAAGGTAAACCAACACCCATGGTACCAAGGCCACCTGAGTTAAGCCACTGACGCGGCTCATTATACGTGTAGTACAGCGCAGCAAACATTTGATGCTGTCCGACATCACTGGTAATAATCGCATTACTTTCAGTGATCTTACATAAGGTCTGAACAACGTTTTGTGGCTTAATACCATTCTCAGTATTGGTGTCATAGCGTAGACCATGGCGCTTGCGCCATTCATTAATCTGCGCCCACCAATCCAACAACGCGTGTTGATCTAACTCTTTATCATCGCCAACTATCTCTAACATATCAGTAAGGACAGATTTGACGTCACCAACGATAGGAATGTGCGCCGTAACCGTTTTGGAGATCGAAGTTGGATCAATATCAATATGAATGATGGTAGCGTTTGGACAGAATTTTTTGACGTTATTGGTCACGCGGTCATCAAAGCGCGCCCCAACTGCCAAGATAACGTCCGAATGGTGCATAGTCATGTTAGCTTCATAAGTGCCATGCATTCCTAGCATACCTACGAACTGACGATCAGAGCCTGGAAAGGCACCAAGTCCCATCAGAGTATTGGTCACTGGCAAGTTCAACTTATGAGCAAGGCTTGTCAGTTCTTTATGGGCGTTACCCAAAACCACACCGCCGCCCGAATAAATTATTGGGCGCTTAGCAGCCAATAGCGTTTCAATGGCTTTTTTGATCTGACCACCATGACCCTTAACTGATGGCTGATAAGAGCGCATGAATACTTCTTTTGGATATTCGTAAGCGTACTTTTCGTTAGGCGCTGTCATATCCTTAGGTACATCAATCATGACAGGACCTGGACGGCCAGACTGCGCAATGTGAAAGGCTTTTTTTACGATCGTTGGGATTTCACTAGCATGGCGCACCTGAAAACTGTGCTTAACGATAGGACGCGAAACACCAACCATGTCAGTTTCTTGGAAAGCATCTTCACCAATTAAGCTACTAGGCACCTGCCCTGCAATCACAACCATCGGAATTGAATCCATAAAGGCCGTAGCAATAGCAGTTACTGTATTGGTAGCGCCTGGTCCAGAGGTCGCTAATACAACGCCAGTGTTGCCCGTTACTCGTGAGTAAGCATCTGCCATATGACCAGCAGCTTGCTCATGGCGCACTAAGATGTGCTCAATGTCATCCTGCTGGAATAGAGCATCATAAATATGTAATACAGCACCGCCTGGATAACCAAAGATATACTCGACACCTTCATCGGTTAACGACTGGACCAGCATTTCAGCGCCGGATAGCATCACAGGCTCTGCACTACCCTCTGCAATCAGCTGTTGTTTTTTATCGAAATTTTTGGCGGTATTACCCGTCTGGGGATGTCCGGTCATGTTCGGACTCTGCGTGGTTTGCGTCACTGTCATCACCTTTTTTTGCGGCGCGAACAGGCATCAGGTTTATTAAGTTTCAGTGTTTACGACAGAGCGTAACCTTCTACTTATAAAAGCTGTTTACCGGTTGTTGTCCATATCAAGAATATGTGCCCACTAAGCCAAAGTACAGCTGACAAGGCAGCAGAATACTTAAACATAGCAATTTAGATGGTCAGCGTTAGCTTTGATAGGAGTACAGGGGTTTATCGACATACAGTGACAAGATGCGGGTGCATCTGCAAAAAGGAAGTTATTATCTCTCATAAGCGCCGAAGCGCATAATGATGCATATATGACAACAGGCTAAGACTGATATAAAAAATAGCACTGAGCAAACATCACTCAATGTAGCGTGGATTAACTTAACTCGCCCGCTTTCACTATCTATTTATATTTAAAACATCTTAGAAGTATCACCCAAGCTTAAATGGCACCTGAGCTACCTTATCAGGATAGCGCCTTGTCAGGATAGCGATCGGTAAAAAGCATATTTAGCGTCGCCTTTTACGTATCAACAGGTTTTATGCTTGGTACATCAAAAATAATAAGTTTACCTTAGTCATTGTAGACCGATAAGTCCGGAGACAATAAGCACTACTTCAGACAGCTGCCGTGATGACCGCTATCCTTGCAATGTCATTATCACAAAGAAAATAAAACTACAAAGCTACTGATAAGCAACCAGTAGTGGTTATTTTCAAGTGCTACGGCAATATCATAAAAGCCGCTCACTGACCAATCAACTGCTATTATCTTCGATGGTTTTGACCCTATTGTCAAGAAAAACTTGTGAATCCCATTACTAACTATTGGTTATTAAATAATATGCATTCATAAGCATTTTTTGCTAGAATCACCCTATATTGTATTATCATTGTAAGTTTACATAGCAAGACGTTTATGAAGTGTTAAGAACGCTTGTTCTTTAATCGGTCAAAAGGATTGTTAGCATGACTTCTCTATCTATGTTAAATACCGCCACCAAGCTGTTTGTTGGATTTATAGCTGCCTGCACGTTCGCTCTTTCCATGAATGCCAGTCATGCCATTCAGGTTTATAAATCTATTGGCGCCCATGGTGAAGTAAAATACAGCCAACATGCGCCGTTAAATGGCAATAATGTTGAAGTCATCGAGTTTCGTAGTGATGGTCGTCAAACGAGTCCTGGACAAATGGCTGGCAAGACAGATCCTAATCAAGGCAATGTACCAAACGCAGAAGAACAACGAGTGGCGCAGCTAGAGGCGCGTATTAAAGAGCAAGAAGCACAAGCTAATGCTCAGCGCTGTCAGTCGCTACGTAGTAACTTAACCAATCTTAACGTTGGTGGACGCATTTATGAGATGGATGCCAATGGTAAGCGCCAGTATCTAGATAGCCGTGAGATTGAGCTTAAGCGTGAGCGCGTACAACAGGCGATCAACCAGTACTGCACAGGCTCTACGACTTAATAGCTGATTAAACCCTCACTGCCACTGCTAAAATCAGTTGCCGTTAATTAACTCACTTTACGTGGTTATTAATTGCATAACATGACGAATGGCGGCGGGCATATCTTGTGCTTGCAGCCCACGTTGCCCCACTAATAAAGGTAAATGATTACTAATACTGTTATTAGAATCAACATCCTGTTGATTGACCAGTATATCTCCTGCTAATCCATGAATGAGTACCGCTTGCTGTAAGCTGCCCTGTTCAGCACTGAAGTCTTTCTGAGCCAACAAGCCAGCAATCACTCCAGATAGCACATCCCCCATACCAGCAGAGGCCATGCCAGCATTACCGACAGCGCTGACGTAGATTTCATTTTGCGTCAGTACTAATGACCCCGCTCCCTTCAGCACCCAATGACCACCATAGATATCAGCACACTGCTGTATGGCAGACAGCCGATCATTCTCTATGGTACTAATCTTTTGATCTAACAGCCTTGCTGCCTCGCCGCTATGCGGGGTTAAGCAAACTGGATACTCTCTACTGTAGTCTCGCAATTGAGCGACCAACGCATGATCATTTCTTTGCAATGAAGCTAAGTGATATAGTCCATCAGCATCAATGACTATGGGCTTTTTTTCTTCTATGGCAGCTTGCAAGTAACTGATAAATAAAGCTTGTGCAGTGTCATCACGGCCAAATCCCATACCAATAGCAATCACATTAACCTCTGTAAGCAGGTTTTTGACACCATCCTGATCGTGCAAGTCAATCGTCATAGCATCAGGCAACGAGGTAAGCAGCGCCCCATGGAAGGCATCATGACAGGCGACCGTTATCTTGCCAGCCCCAGTAGCCATTGCACTGGCAGAGGATAGAATGGCTGCACCGCCCATACCTTGCGATCCATCAATCCGATTGCCTCCAATGATCAACACATGACCGTAGCTGCCCTTATAGCTGTTTTGTCGACGCGGAGATAAAGGCTGAGGCTCAGTCAGTAAGGTGGCGACCGGCTTAGTGTGATTATTGATGTCATAAGGTATCAGAGGTATATCAATGACCTCGCCAGCATAGTCCATCCCATCCTTGGTATGCAGACCAAACTTACGTGCTATCAAGCATAATGTCACATCGGCCTGAATGGCAAGATGCCCAAAGACTTGTCCTGTAGACGCCACTAAGCCACTAGGAACATCTACAGCAACGACCAACGCACCAGCTTGCTGAGCAGCATTATTGAATGTTTTGATGGCTTGCTCGTAGATTCCAGTCGGTGCGCGTTTTAATCCTATCCCAAATATGGCGTCTATATAAAAATCTGCTTGTAACGCTTGCTGACAATCATCGCTCTCAGAGTAAGGGCTGTCTTCAAAACGCTGGTAAACGCTATTGGCAGCTAATGCGATATACTGTGCTTTGACTGAATCAGGTACTGAGGTATCTGTATCGTCTTTAGATGTTTTATTATGATTAATATCGTCGATACCAACGGTTATGATTTGCACCCGCCAACCAGCCTGCTGTAGGTAATGAGCGATCAACCAGCCATCACCGCCATTATTACCATGACCTACCCATACACAGGCTCGTGGCTGTTGATTTGAGTCTCGATACCTATTACCTGTACCTGTCGCCCAATTTTTTTGCTTGCATGATAGTGGCCAATGATGATTGAGCTTTATAATATGCTGCGTCATTTGCCATGCCGCTTGTTGCATGAGTGCAAAGCTACTATACCCTTGCGCAAACCAGTCTTGCTCTATAGCATATACTTGCTGGCTGCTATATAAAGCGATGGGCTGTGATGCACGATTAGCGTCTGCAAAGAGTGACATTTGTGTTAGCATAATTATTCCTTTTTTATCGCTTTAATTTATATATATGCTCTTAGTCATCTAGCTTATCATAATGATATTCATCTCATATTCTTTCTTGAGAGCTCACCGCTTAAATTTAGTTTCTTGAACATAACTGCCCTCTCTTCACAATATTAGTAAAAACCTTTATGAATAAAAAAACTCAAGTGCCTAATAAATCGAGCGATATTCATCCAGATAGTTTTCGGGATAATATTCATGACAGCTCTCAGGATGACGCTCACGACAATATCTCTGTCGTTAATATTCATAATCCAACTTTTACCACGGCAGAAGACGTTAAGCACTGGATTAAGGCACAAGCAAAATTACTGGGGTTTGCAGATTGCGGCTTTCTATCCGTACATCATCCTTTATTCCAACAGCAAATCGAACCGTTACAGCGCTGGCTAGACAAAGGCTATGAAGGCCAATTGCAGTTTATGCGTAACAACCACGAACTCAGAGCACATCCAGAGCAGTTGGTTGCAGGTGCTAAAACCATTATCAGCGTCCGTATGGACTATCTAACCCAAACGCCCAAACCACGATCCGTCACAGACAATGACCTACCCAACAATGCCATTATCGCTCGCTACGCTCGGGGACGTGACTATCATAAAACCATGCGGGGTCGCTTGAAGCAGTTGGCCTTAAAAATCGAGGAAATGCTTCCTGAGTGGCAACAGTTAAATATAGGCGCGAAGACGGACTTTGTCTTTCGGCCATTTAGTGACTCTGCACCCATTTTTGAGCGTCCAATAGCAGATGCAGTGGGACTTGGCTGGACCGGTAAGCACACTCTATTACTCAACAAACAAGCTGGCTCGTTTTTTGTCTTAGGTGAGCTGTTTACCAGTCTAGAATTACCTGACGATGAGCCTGTCGCTGCTCACTGCGGTAGTTGTAGCGCTTGTATTGATATTTGCCCTACTCAAGCCATTGTTGCACCTTACGAGCTCAATGCCGCTGCCTGCATCTCTTATTTGACCATAGAACATAAAGGATCTATTGACACAAAATATCGCCGCGCCATAGGTAATCGTGTTTTTGGCTGTGATGATTGTCAGCTCATCTGCCCATGGAATCGCTATGCTAGAATAACTTCAGTAGAGGATTTCGCGCCCAGACATAAGCTTGATGATATCAGCCTACTTGAGCTATGGCAGTGGAAAGAGTCTGACTTTCTGAACAACACCCAAGGTAGCCCTCTCAGGCGCACAGGTTATGTGAGTTTTTTACGCAATATTGCGATTGGTCTTGGCAACGCGAATGCCAGTTTTGAAGTTATTGCTCAATTACAATCAAAGCTAGGCTTACATAGTGCCATGCTTGACGAACACATTAACTGGGCTTTAGCTGAGCAACGCGAGAAACTAAAAACTGCCAACCTATAGTTTTATTTTTACAAAAGTTTTAAGTCTTCATAGTAAATCAACCAATAAAAAACGCCTCTTATCTAAGAGGCGTTTTAATTAGAAATTATTCTTATGCATATAAAGCAGTATTTTATAAATTAATCCAACTCATACTATGGCTTTGGAATACGCAATACTTGGCCAGGATAAATTTTGTCTGGATCAGATAGCATCGGCTTATTGGCTTCAAATATCTTCATATAATCATTCGCTGAACCATAAACTTCTTGGGCAATCTTTGACAGACTATCACCAGATTTCACAGTATACATGGTAGATTCAGGTGCATCTTCTTCAATATCGATATTATCAATAACTTTTGCTACGTGCTGGACGTTACCGATAGCAATAATGGCTTTTTCGCGATCCGCTTGTGTCTTAGCATTACCACTAATCTCCGCGGTATCAGTAGAACCATTATATTTAACTTTTAAGTTTTTGATATTGAGGTTTTGCTGTTGAATGCGACGCAGTAAGACATTGGCCACTGACTGTGCTGACGGCTCGCTGTCTTTCACCTGTGTATCAGCGGACGCCTTAGTTTCTGATTTTGCGTCATGTTTAGCATCATCACGGTTAAAAACCTTATCACCAATATCTTTTGCAAAACTAAATATACCCATATAACCACTCCTTAAAGTATTATTATTTATCGATTTTCATTGTTGTTGACTGTAATAGGGATAACTTTTATTTATCGCTATTCATTCGAGTATAACAAAGCTAGGACGTTTGCATAGTAGAGGGTATGTTGAATAATGTTAAATTTACATAATATATGTTAATAGTTTGGGTCACAGAGTATAGAAACTGGCTAACCAATATTCGTTGTACTAAAATATTCATTATACTAAACAGGTAGACTGCATAGTTGAGATCATGGCTATACAACCCATAAAAAAAACCGCCTATCTCCAAAGATAAGCGGTTTAATAAATCTGCTATAACTGATTCACTATTTTATTACTACTAAATATGCTGTAGTTATTTTATTGCGAAAAAGCTATATGACAACAGCCAATTATAACTGGGCTTGTACGTAGTCAATTGCTTTTTGAACAGTAGTCAATTCTGCTGAATCTTCATCAGGAATAGTGATACCAAAATCACTTTCAAATGACATAACCAGCTCTACCAAATCTAGTGAGTCTGCACCTAAGTCTTCCATAAAAGAAGCATCATTGTTGACGTCTTCGACGTTCATGCCCAATTGCTCTGCTACAGCAGACTTTACTCTTAGCTCAGTATCATTACTCATAAAGATTACTCCCTTTTTATATATTAATTTTAACGTTGCTATTTTAGCTATATTATCAGCTGATGACGTGATATAGAATGCGGTATATTATGTCAGCAGTTTGACTCTAACACACTATAACCAGTGTTGCATTTCATTTGATGTCTAATAGAGCCCTAATACAATACAGGCTGACGACATAAAAGCATTCATTATTATAACAGTATTTATTAGAGTTTACACTCGTTCACACAGTTTTTTATTAACCAAATGTAAAGCTGTCTTTTATAGCCATACGTTTTATATGCGTATGGTGCTACATGTACATACCACCATTCACGGGTATCACTGCCCCTGTAATATAACTGGCTTCATCACTTGCCAAAAACAGTACGGCTGCAGCGATATCTTCTGGTTGTCCCAAACGTCCGATAGGGACAGCATCAAGCATCGAATTGAGCAGACGCTCGTCTAGCTCATCTGTCATATCGGTCTCGATTAGACCAGGAGCGACACAGTTGATAGTGACTTGGCGTGAGCCTATCTCGCGCGCGAGCGTACGACTAAAGCCTTCGACACCAGCCTTGGTAGCCGCATAGTTAGACTGCCCAGCATTACCCATTTGCGCAACGACTGAACTGATATTAATAATGCGACCACGGCGCGCTTTCATCATCCCGCGTACCGCACGCTTACTCATTCGATAGACTGAGGTTAAGTTGGTATCGACCACACTGTCCCAGTCCTCGTCTTTCATACGCATCAGCAGCCCATCTTGCGTGATACCAGCGTTGTTTACCAATACTTGTACCGCACCATACACGCTTTCAATCTCTTCAAACAGCTTATCAATTTGCGCACCGTCACGAACGTCTAATACCCGTCCAATACCACCAGCATCATGCAAATACTCATCAATGAGCGCAGCGCCCTTTTCTGTGGTTGCTGTCCCAATCACAAAATGCCCTTCTTTGGCAAAGCGTTTGGCCACTGCCTTGCCAATACCGCGACTTGCGCCAGATACTAAAACAATCGTTCGGCTCATGATAACACCTCCATCAGTTTGTCCATTCGGGCAGGTTTGTCTACAGGATAGCTAGTAATTGGCAGCGCTTGACGCTTGGCCAGATTACTTAATACGTTACCACTGCCACATTCAATTAAAATATTTATTTGCTTATCCGCCAACTCTTGCATGGTTTTTGACCATAGTACGGGTTCACTCAGCTGCTCAGTTAAAGCCTGTTTGATGCCTTGAGTACTGGTCTCAACACGCGCATGGCGATTTTGAATAACAGGAATAGCTGCCTGATCAAACTGAATTTCTGCTAATGCATCAGCCAACGCTTGGCTAGCAGGCTCCATCAACGCACAATGAGAAGGTACGCTAACTTTTAGAGGAATGGCTTTTTTGCCCGTATTTTGTACTTTATCAATGACAGCATCAACACCGACCGCATTGCCAGATATCACTACTTGACCTGGGCTATTAAAATTCGCGGCACCAACAATAGCATCATCAACATGCTCAGTCGCCTGCTCACATAGGGTCTCAACTCGGCTGTCTTCTAGTCCCAATACCGCCGCCATAGCAGTATCAATACCCACAACAGCCTCTTGCATCAAATGCCCACGCTTATGTACCAAGCGCACAGCATCAGCAAAAGAGATGACGCCAGCAGCACAGAGCGCACTATATTCACCCAAAGAATGTCCCGCTAGGTAGTGAGGCGCTTTATCCAGCTTTTGTTGTAAGATACGCCATATCGCAATACTGGCTGTCAATAGTGCTGGCTGAGTATACTGTGTTTGGTTCAGTCGCTCTTCATCCTGACAGATTGCCCAAAGGTCTTCGCCCAAAGCCTCACTAGCCTCAGCAAACGTATCACGAATCTCTGGATAAAGCTCAGCAAGCTCAGAGGTCATGCCGACCACTTGCGATCCTTGCCCAGGAAAAATCACTGCAATACGAGGTAGCTGCGCGGTGGTTGTATCGGGTGCAGATGCCATAGCCAATATTCCTTAAATAATTGGAAATACCCTAAAGTTAATTAGGTGTTGTTGCATAATATTATTTTAATAAGCCATCAATCATAGCTGATTACTGTCAAACTATACACTGCTGCATGAAGTTTTTACAGCCAATATCATCATGATGGCACAACTAATGTGGAGAATCATTATAGCTATAGTATAGCCATTTAAGCGCTAAATTAAAGCTTATAGCATAAATATTAAAATCTTTTCTCAGATACATAAATAGCGTGCAAAGGTAAATTGCAAATAACAAAAAGCCAAGTTATCTGGCTACCGTTAAGTAGCAAAACAACTTGGCTCTTGTTAGCTTAATATTTATTGCCTATTGATGATAATGCATAAGCGCTGATAGATAGCTGGGCGATTGCTTCCTAGCTCTATCACACCTTTACACTAGTCAGTCAATAGCTTAAGCGTCTTGACTAACTTTGAACAACTGACGACCACGATAAAAACCATCTTTAGTCATATGATGACGACGATGCTTTTCACCAGTGGTGGCATCTACGCTTAGCTCAGCCACAGTCATATGGTGGTGTGAACGGCGCATGTCACGACGCGAACGGCTTTTACGACTTTTTTGAACAGCCATGATATAGCTCCTATACTTAAAGGGATAAGCTTAAAATTCAGCTTTAATCGATACTGACAGAGGCTATATAATCACCACAACCTAAGTCCTACGCATCATTAAATAGTTTGCCAAATGCATTAATAAATGACTAACCAAGGCAGAAATTTATGGATAATTTGCTCAGTCAGCTTTTATCTGCAAGCAGCTTGTTGCCAGAATGCAATAAACCGGACATTATACGCATGTTTGATGAATTAATAAAGCCCTGCCTGTCACTCTTGTGTACAAAGCCAATAAAAAAACATGACTACGTGATACGCTAATACACACTTAAAATTATAACTTACCTTTTAATGCTGCTAATGCCGCAAAAGGGTTTTCGCTTTCTGCTTCTTCAGGTATCTCACCAAACTGAGTAGTAGCCATCTCGCAATCATCATGCTTTGGTGCCATTGGCACTTTTAGCAGAATTTCATCCTCAACTAACTTCTTTAGAGGTAGTAGACGCTCAGGTGTCTGCTCAGTAATAATCTCATCTAATAACAAATGATCTTGCTCATCATCAATCAAGCGTATTTGGCTATCATCATTGAGTAAGGCAATATCATAATCATCAGTCAGCTCAATCAACACTGGTTGCAAGCAGCGCTGACAGGTCAGCCAAACCTCTCCTACTAATTTAAAAGATAAGTGCAGGACATTATTGTGACGATATAAATGCGTACTTAACTGCAGGCTTTGCTGCTCACGCTCTGCACTTAGGAGTGTCACTAAGCGCTCAAAACTCTCAGGAACAACCTCACCCTGCCACTCAAATCCGCTATCAGCCCACTTATCTAAGGAGATGCTTTCAGGCATGTTCACTGAATTAGAAGAGGCAATATTAGAAGAGACAGTATCAGCAGCGTGATCAGATGATACTATGTTTTCTGTATTGTTTGACATGCGATACCTCATTGATCAAAACGGTGTATAATATTGCCTGCCATACTAACGGAAAGCTTGATATGACGCTAGCGCTAGTATGTTACGATTGTTGATGCTTACCATTAAAACGCTCACTTATGACGACCTCATTGCTCAATTAGTTAACTCACTTTATGACCTCTAAATTTTCCAGTCCTTATTTTTCTACGTTGTTGACTCCAGATAGTGCCTTAGCCTTGCTGACTCAGCTGACTGACTTACAAAGCCATAGCCTTACTGACTCGTCTAAAGCTGATAAAGCCCTAAATACTACTGCTTCCACCAACACTCAATCAAAACTTTGCTTAAAACAAGCACAGCAGCAATGGCAGAGAATTCATAGCCATTATGAGCAGAGAGCCATAAGTGCTACAACAGGTAGCGACAAAGCGCAATATGATTACGAACACGCCATTACCGATTGGCTAATCTCACTCTTTAATGCTCTGTTCTTTGAGCAAAATGTTCGGCTGGTACGCGGCAAACATGATCCAGAGTACTTTCCTGCACAGGACGACAAACCTGCACGTATTGAGTTCGCTCATGGATTTTTTTCTAGCGCTTTGCATGAAATCAGTCACTGGTGTATCGCTGGTATGAAACGCAGACAGCTGCCTGATTTCGGCTATTGGTACGCGCCAGATGGTCGTACAGCGACCCAGCAGCAAGCCTTTGAGCAAATGGAGATTAGACCGCAAGCGCTAGAGTGTTTGTTCACGCTTGCGTGTAGGAGACCCTTCCAAGTCTCACAAGATAACCTGTTTGCCGACTTTGACACTTCCTCGAGCACCTTTGGTGCTGACGTTTACGAGCAGGCTTCTCACTATATCAACGCACCACAAACCTTACCTCGTGACGCTAAGACCTTGCTACGAGCATTATTAACCATTCATAATGATCTAAGCTAAAGCTACTGCTTAGCTTTTATGACTCTTCTCAAGACTCTCTTTTAGCCAATAACGCTTGTTTAAAATTTTCGTACCTTTATTAACGGCACTTCTCTATATCTCACGTGTTTTTTACCGCTATACTGTATAAGTAATTGAGGGCAACTAAACGTCAAAAACTAGAAGCATTCTTCACTTGAAAGCTTTTTTCTCATTTTATAAAGGCACTAACAATAATTATTTTTCAGCGATAAAAAATTCAAATAAACGTTTAATTTATAAATTTTAAAACCTAACTAAACACTGATCAATAACGCTCAGTTATACTGAAAACATAATACTAATTAAAATGAAAAATATTAAACAAGGAGCTATTATGCAAACATTCTACATTCACCCAGACAACCCTCAGCCTCGTCTCATTGAGCAAGCAGCAGACTTGCTACGCAATGATAAGCTACTGATCTACCCTACAGATACTAGCTATGCTTTTGGTTGCCGTCTAGGCGCAAAGGACGCACTTGAGAAGCTCAAGCTCATACGCGAGCTTGATGATAAACATCAATTTACCCTACTCTGCCGTGATTTGAGCGAGATTGCGACTTATGCAACCGTTGACAACGTACAGTTCAAACAATTAAAAGCGCATACTCCAGCACCCATCACTTTTATTTTAAACGCCACTAAAGATGTACCCAAAAAACTTGCTCATGCTAAGAAAAAAACCATTGGCATTCGCGTTCCAAGCAACCCAATTGCTCAAGCACTATTAGAAGCGATGGATGAGCCTATCTTGACCAGTTCGCTCATACTTCCAATGCATGACGATATCTTAGATGATCCATTTGAAATAGAAGATTTGCTCAGTAATCAGATAGACGGCCTCATCAGTGCGGGTATTAAAACCACTAAGCTAACTACTATCGTCGATATGACCAGTGGTCATCCTGAAGTCATTCGACAAGGTGCTGCTGATGTCGAGTCATTACTGCTATAAATCTAAGCATTTAAAACGCAAAAAAAAGCTCCAATTAATTGGAGCTTTTTTAGTATATACAGTTAGCGTTGTAAAACTAGTCACGATCAACCAATTCTACATAAGCCATTGGTGCATTATCACCGTCACGGAAACCACATTTTACAATGCGTAAGTAGCCACCTGGACGCGTCTGGTAACGAGGACCTAACGTGCCAAATAGTTTGCCTACCATTGCTTTGCTACGCATGCGGCTAAATGCCAAACGGCGGTTAGCAACGCTGTCTTCTTTAGCCAAAGTGATCAATGGCTCAGCAACGCGGCGTAACTCTTTAGCTTTTGGTAATGTTGTTTTGATCAGTTCATGCTCAAATAATGAGTTAGTCATGTTCTGGAACATTGCCTTACGATGACTGCCGGTACGACCCAGCTTGACTCCACTCTTACGATGGCGCATAGTCAAATATCCTTAAAGTTTAACGGCTACGATAAGAGAAACGATCATCAACACGTAAGTCAGCGGGTGGCCAGTTATCTAGGCGCATACCGAGCTCTAAATCTTTAGACGCTAGTACGTCCTTGATTTCCGTCAATGATTTCTTACCAAGATTTGGGGTTTTTAGTAGTTCAGTCTCTGAACGTTGTACCAAATCACCGATATAGTAAATGTTTTCAGCTTTTAAACAGTTGGCTGAGCGAACCGTTAGTTCAAGATCATCCACAGGGCGTAATAGCACTGGGTCAACCTCTTCTTTTTCTTTCACAGGCTCAGGCGCTTCTTCAGCTTCTAGGTCAACAAAGATAGAAATCTGCTGTTGTAAAATAGTCGCTGCTTTACGAATTGCTTCTTCCGGATCAATAGTGCCATTGGTTTCAAGCTCAATGATAAGACGGTCAAGATCGGTACGCTGTTCTACACGTGCGTTCTCAACATCATAAGCAACACGAAGTACTGGGCTAAAGCTTGCATCAAGCTTCAAACGGCCAATCGCTTTGGTGTCGCCATCTTCACGGCGCTGATTTGCTGGCTCGTATCCACGACCCATGACCACACGCAGACGCATTTTTAGATGCCCACGTTCGCTTAATGTACCCAATACCAATTCTGGATTGATAATGTCCACATTATGCGGCAACGTGATGTCTGCGGCAGTGATGGTGCCTGGACCTTGTTTATCCAAGGTCAAAAATACTTCATTTTGGTCATGAAGCGTAATGGCCAAGCCTTTTAAATTCAAAAGTAGGTCAAGTACGTCTTCTTGCATGCCTTCAAGCGTTGAGTATTCATGGTCAACACCATCAATCTCAGCTTCAATGACTGCAGCGCCAGGTAATGAAGATAACAAGATGCGACGCAAGGCATTCCCTAGGGTATGCCCAAAGCCGCGTTCTAACGGTTCGAGCGTGACTTTCGCAATCGTTTCATTAACCGTATCCACGTTAATGGCATTTGGCGTTAGAAACTCAGTTGCATTTAGCATCATGTTGTCACCTCGAATTATTTAACTGGTTTAATTAACATTACATATATGATGTTATCTGTATAACATCAATCATAACGTCATTATTTAGAGTACAGCTCAACGATTAAGCTTTCGTTGATTTCAGCAGGTAGATCAATACGATCAGGCGCTTGTTTAAATGTGCCTTGTAGTTTGCTGTGATCAACATCTAGCCATTCTGGAATGCCACGTTGTGACGCCAGTTCAATAGCGTTTTTAATACGCAATTGTTCGCGAGATTTCTCTTGGATAGCAATAACATCACCATCTTGCAGCTGAATTGAAGGAATGTTCACACGAACAAACTCATCACGGCCAGCTTTTTTTACCATAACAGCACGATGGCTGACTAGCTGACGTGCTTCAGCGCGAGTTGAGCCAAAGCCCATGCGATAGACAACGTTATCTAGACGGCTTTCTAGCATGGCTAGTAGGTTTTCACCAGTAGCACCACGCTTGCGAGCAGCTTCTTTATAGTAGTTAGCAAACTGACGCTCAAGTACACCATAAATACGCTTAACTTTCTGCTTTTCACGCAACTGTAAAGAGTATTCTGAGCTCTTGTTACGGCTCACACCGTGTTGACCTGGTGGACGTCCAGCTTTTTTCGTTTTTACGTCGTATGGTTTAACGCCAGACTTAAGGCCTAAGTCTGTACCTTCGCGACGTGATAATTTGAGTTTTGGTCCAATATAGCGGGCCATCTTTATGTCTCCTATAAGCTTCTGGGATAAAAAGCTTCGTCTTTAATATTAGACGCGGCGCTTTTTCGGCGCACGGCAACCATTGTGTGGGATTGGGGTTACATCAGAGATACTGTTAACTTTATAACCCAATGCACCTAGTGCTCTTACCGCAGACTCACGACCCGGTCCTGGTCCTTTAACCAAAACGTCGATATTCTTAACACCATATTCTTGAGCCGCTTTACCAGCGACTTCAGCTGCAACCTGAGCTGCGAATGGTGTAGATTTACGTGAACCACGGAAGCCTTGTCCACCTGAAGTGGCCCAAGCCAATGCATTACCTTGACGATCGGTAATCGTAACAATGGTGTTATTAAAAGACGCATGGATATGGGCTACGCCCTCCGATACTGAACGACGAGTCACTTTCTTGCGACTACGAGTGTCTTTAGCCATCTTTTAGCTTCCTAAGTTAATTATCTTTTAAGTGCTTTACGTGGACCCTTGCGAGTACGCGCATTGTTTTTCGTGTGTTGGCCACGAACAGGTAAATTGCGACGATGGCGGATACCACGGTAACAACCTAAATCGACCAAACGCTTAATGTTCATTGAAACTTCACGACGAAGGTCACCTTCAGTCATAAAATTAGCAACTTGTGCACGGATAGCATCTAACTGTGTATCATCTAACTGACTGATTTTGGTAGTAGGGGCGATGCCAACTGCTTCTAAGATTTTCTCAGCAGTGGTACGGCCTACACCAAAGATGTAAGTTAGTGAAATAACAGCATGCTTATTATCCGGAATGTTAACACCGGCAATACGAGCCATTGATTTCTCTCCATTAAAAAAAATAAGCGTTATTTGTTATAAATAATGCGTTATTTTTCAGATTCATTGCTGTCGATACTAGTATATTTATTGCTATTATTATCACATCAACTTGGCGAACAAGTTAGGCAATAAGGCTAAACTATAAAATATATCAGTATAAACTACGGCAAGTGGCGGATGATATCGCATCCGCCGTTTTTTTTCAAGTATTATTTAAACATATAGCTTAGGCGCAAGGCCATGCTCTATTTATTTATTAACCTTGACGTTGCTTGTGGCGGGGTTCAGCTGTGCAAATAACATGTACACGGCCTTTACGGCGTACAATTTTGCAGCTACCACAAATCTTCTTAACTGATGCTTGAACTTTCATAGCATGCTCCTTGAGATATCACACCGCTCATTTAAGGTTGAGTGGGCGACTGAATTAATGTCTGATCATGATATTGGTGGGTCATCAAATGCGCCTGAATCTGCGAAATGAAGTCCATTACCACAACCACCATAATCAGTAACGACGTACCACCGAGATTAAACGGCACACCAAATGCTGATTGTATGACCATGGGCATTAAACAAATAACCGTCATGTATATCGCGCCAATAAAGGTTAATCGATTTAATACATGATCAAGGTAACGCTGAGTTTGTTGTCCGGGGCGAATACCTGGGATATACGCACCACTACGTTTGAGGTTTTCAGCAACTTCACGAGGACTAAAGACTAATGCGGTATAAAAATAGCAGAAGAAAATAATCATTGCACCAAACAGGACTAAATATAGCGGCTGTCCTGGAGACAACACCAAAGCCATATTTTGTAATATCTTTTGCGTGAAGGTTGGATCTGTCGAATGACCGACCCACTGTCCCAAACTTGCTGGAAAGAGCAACAACGAGCTGGCAAAAATAGCTGGGATAACCCCTGCCATGTTAATTTTCAGCGGCAAGTGTGACTGCTGCTGAGCATATATTTTGCGACCTTGTTGCTGCTTTTGCGCATAGTTTACAGGTACACGGCGCTGAGCACGTTCAATATAAACAATACCCGCAGTAACCGCGACACCTAATACCACAAAGATAAATAATACAATCAGGTTCATCTGACCCTGACTGACCTGCTCGATTGACTGCGAAATCATGCCTGGCATACCGGCGACAATACTGGCAAAAATCAGCATTGAAATACCATTACCAACACCGCGTTCTGTAATCTGCTCACCAAGCCACATTAAGAACATTGCACCCGCTACTAGCGAGGTAACTGCTGGAATATAAAAGGTAAGACCGGTTGACAACGTCAGGTTTTGACTGATTAGACCTGCACTCATTCCTAATGACTGTACCAAAGCTAAAGCAAGTGTCCCTTGACGGGTATATTTGTTTAGCTTACGTCGTCCTGCTTCGCCCTCTTTTTTGAGTGCTTCAAGCGACGGTAGTACTGCTGACATCATCTGCACAATAATTGACGCTGAAATATAAGGCATAATGCCAAGCGCCATAATTGACATACGTTCAAGCGCACCACCTGAGAACATGTTAAACATGCTTAAGATGGTATTTTCGTTACGCGAGAATAAGTCTGCCAAATTAACCGGATTAATACCGGGAACAGGAATGTGTGACCCTAAACGATAAACAATCAATGCGCCGATTAAAAACAGTAAACGCGACCATAATTCATCATACTTACGTATAAATGCAAAAGGGTTAAGCGGAATACCAGCCGATGACATTGATTGCTTTGACACGTTACTACTCCTCGATGCTACCACCAGCAGCTTCGATTGCTTGCTTGGCACCTTTAGTCACTTTAACACCTTTAAAGGTATAAGCTTTGGTGACATCGCCTGATAAAATAACACGAGCACGTTTCATATCGTGACGAATAATGTTAGCAGCTTTAAGCGTTTCAACACTAACCACGTCGCCTTCAACTTTATTTAGCTCAGACAGACGAACTTCTGCAGTCGTCATTGCCATTCTGCTGGTAAAGCCAAATTTTGGTAGACGGCGATATAGTGGCATTTGGCCACCTTCAAATCCTGAGCGTACGCTAGAACCTGAACGTGATTTCTGACCTTTTACACCACGACCACCAGTTTTGCCAAGACCTGAACCGATACCACGACCACGACGTTTAGCGGTTTTTTTCGCGCCAACGCCTGGTGATAATTCATTTAATCTAAGTCCCATTACGCTTCCTCCACTTTTACCATGTAGTTGACGCGATTTACCATACCACGGTTTGAAGGAGTATCCTCTACTTCAACAGTATGATTAATTCGGCGCAAACCCAATCCTTTCAAGCTCGCTTTGTGGCTCTTAAGGCGATGGGCACCGGATTTTACTTGAGTGACTTTCATTTTTTTCATCGTAACTCACCTAGTCTAAGTTAGCCCAAAATTTCGTCTACAGATTTACCACGTTTAGCTGCCATCTTTTCTGGAGTTGACATATCACGTAAACCGTTAAACGTTGCACGTACAACGTTTGCAGTGTTGGTAGAACCATGAGATTTCGTTAAAACATCTTTAACACCCGCAACTTCTAATACAGCACGCATTGCGCCACCAGCGATTACGCCAGTACCTTCAGATGCAGGCTGCATGTAAACTTTACTAGCACCATGACGTGCTTTGATCGGGTGAAATAAAGTTGCACCATCAAGCTCAACAGTAATCATATTGCGTTTAGCAGCTTCTAGCGCTTTTTGGATAGCAGCTGGCACTTCACGTGCTTTACCGCGACCAAAACCAACACGACCATTACCGTCGCCCACTACTGTTAAAGCAGTGAAAGAGAAAATACGACCACCCTTGACTACTTTTGCAACACGGTCAACGGTAACTAGGCGTTCTACTAAACCATCGCTTTGTTCATTTTTATCATTTCTATCGTTTCTAGCCATGATTAAAACTCCAATCCATTTTCGCGAGCAGCTTCAGCTAAAGCTTTTACTCGACCATGATATTTAAAACCACTACGGTCAAAGGCAACTTTAGTAATGCCAGCTGCTTTTGCGCGTTCTGCGATCATTTGGCCTACAGACGTCGCTGCATCAGCGTTGCCAGTCGCGCCTGAGCGCAAGCTGCCGTCTAAGGTAGATGCCTGAGCAATCACTTCACCACCGTTCGGAGAGATAATCTGGGCATATATGTGCTTTGGCGTGCGATTAACCGTAAGGCGATGAACACCCAAATGACGGATATGCGCGCGGGTTTTCTTAGCTCGACGCAGACGAGCTGCTTTTTTATCAAACATTTCAACTCACCTTATTTTTTCTTAGCTTCTTTACGAATCACATGTTCGTCGCTATAGCGAATACCTTTACCTTTGTAAGGCTCTGGTGGGCGGAAACCACGGATTTTAGCCGCTGCTTGACCAAGCTGCTGCTTATCGTTTGATTTTAGAACGATTTCAGTTTGCGTTGGGGTTTCAGCAGTCACACCTTCAGGTAGCGTATAGTCTACTGGGTGAGAGTAACCAACGTTTAGGGTTACTTTATTACCAGCAACTTGCGCGCGATAACCAACACCGATCAACTGAAGACGTCTTTCGAAGCCTTCGTTTACGCCAATTACTAAATTATTTAGTAAAGAGCGCATGGTGCCAGTGTGCATCATGGCTTCTTTTGAATCGGCTACAGGTGAGAGAAGAATTGCATCATCTTCCTGTTTTAGCTCGACCAATTCATGCAGGCGTAAAGACAAATTGCCGTTCTTGCCTTTCACTTCGACCTGCCGATCGTTCAAAGTAACACTTACGCCATTTGGCAGCGCTACTGGGGCTTTAGCCACACGAGACATAGGAATATTCCTTAAAAAATTAACAACTTATATTGGCGAAAAAACTAACAGGCTAAAAAGCCTGCTAGTTTAGCATAATTGACCCTATTTAACACTAGCAAATTTATACAATCTGCAGGGCGTTTCATTATCTTTCAAATTAAGTATGACTCGTTGTTAAATAATTAAAGTCATACTAATTTAAAATGGGACAAGTAGACTGTTATCGTCTCATTACTCGTAAGCAAAAAATGCTATTAAGCAACGAATGCGACGATTTCACCACCGATACCAGCAGCGCGTGCAGCACGATCACTCATGATGCCTTGACTGGTAGATACGATAGCAACACCCATACCTTGCTTAACAGTAGGGATAGCGTCTTTACCGCGATGCTGGCGTAAACCAGGACGGCTAAAACGTTGGATAGTTTCGATGACAGGTTTGCCTTCGAAGTATTTTAATTCGATAGATAGTGTCGCTTTATTGTTGTCTTCTGCTTTAACAACAGCGCTAGCCACATAACCTTCGCTAACTAATAGATCAGCGATTGATTTGCGTAGTTTTGAACTTGGCATATCTACTGATACTTTATTCGCCATTTGCGCATTGCGAATGCGGGTTAGCATATCCGCAACGGTATCTTGCATACTCATGTAGTTACTCCTTACCAGCTTGCTTTACGAACACCAGGTACATCACCTTGCATGACTCGCTCACGCAATATATTGCGCGATAAGCCAAACTTACGGTAGTAACCATGAGGGCGACCAGTGACAGCACAGCGATTGCGCAGACGAACTGGCGATGCGTTGCGTGGAAGAGCTTGTAGCTCTAACATCGCTTCCATACGCTCTTCGTCACTTGCATTCATATCACTGATGATTTCTTTTAACTTAATACGCTTTTCAGCATATTTAGCAACCATTTTTTCGCGCTTCAATTCGCGATTAATCATGCTCTTCTTTGCCATAACGTCTTTACCTTATTTAAATGGGAAGCCGAAAGCTTTAAGCAACGCACGACCTTCATCATCAGTATTAGCTGACGTAGTGATCGTCACATCCATACCGCGGATACGATCAATCTTATCAAAATCTACTTCTGGGAATACGATTTGCTCTTTGATGCCCAATGAGTAGTTACCACGTCCGTCAAAGGCTTTTGGTGAAAAACCACGGAAGTCACGAATACGAGGAATCGCAATGGCAATGAGACGATCTAAAAATTCGTACATTTGCTCACCGCGCAGCGTTACTTTACAGCCAATTGGCCATTCTTCACGAATTTTAAAACCAGCAACTGATTTACGTGCTTTGGTGACAACAGGCTTTTGACCAGCAATTGCGGTCATGTCTGCTACTGCACCTTCAAGAATTTTCTTATCTTGAGACGCACCGCCAACACCCATGTTGATTGTGATTTTAGTGACTTTAGGCACTTGCATCACGTTGTCTAAACCAAGCTCTTCTTTGATTTGCTGCTTTAGCTTATCGTTATATAAAGATTTTAATCTTGCCATTACCATTACACCCTTAGTGTCTTACGCAGTCGCCACTACTTCACCAGTTGAACGATAGACGCGTTGTTTAACGCCTTCATCATTCGTCTGATAAGTAATACGGTCTGCTTTTTGGGTTTGCGCATTTAAGATTGCGACATTTGAAATATGCAGAAAAGCTTCTTGCTTAACGATGCCACCTTCAACGCCAGTCGCCTGATTTGGCTTCTGATGTTTAGTGACAATATTAATACCTTCTACTTTAATACGATCGTTTTTTACGGCTTGTACAGTACCTTGCTTGCCTTTATCTTTACCAGCAATCACGATAACTGTATCGCCTTTACGTAATTTTGACATGGATTACCTCACAATACTTCTGGTGCTAGTGATACAATTTTCATAAACTGATCACCACGTAGTTCACGAGTTACCGGTCCAAAAATACGAGTTGCAATCGGTGCTTTGTTTTGGTTTAACAATACCGCAGCATTGTCATCAAAACGCAGAACAGAACCATCGGGACGACGAACGCCTTTTTTGGTGCGTACAACTACAGCATTCATCACGTCGCCTTTTTTGACACGACCACGCGGAATGGCTTCTTTAACCGTTACTTTAATAATGTCGCCAACTGATGCATAACGACGATGAGAACCACCCAGTACTTTAATGCACTGAACTCGCCTTGCACCGCTATTGTCTGCAACTTCCAGCATTGACTCAACCTGAATCATAGCGTTACTCCACACGTATGAGCAATAATAAACCAGTTGCTGCCGCTAGCACAGTATGAGTAGTCGGCATTTTAATATAAATAACCGCAACCTACTCTTAATGTAGTTGATATACGCTCGGCGCAATCAGCATCCTTAAAAAGGCGGCTATTTTAACAGCTTCTGGCTTTTAATGCAATTTACTTAGATTTTTTCTACTTTTTCAACCACATCAACTAAAGTCCATGACTTAGTTTTTGAGATTGGACGCGTTTCTTTGATGCGGACAAGGTCGCCTTGTTGGCAAACATTGTTTTCATCATGGGCTTTGATTTTAGTAGAACGACGAAGCTGCTTGCCATACAAAGGATGACGAACCAGACGTTCAATCAAAACCGTGATGGACTTGTCCATCTTGTCGCTGACAACTCGTCCTGTCAATATGCTAACATTGGTAGCTGTTTGATTGTTATCGCTCATGCGTCGCCTCGTTGTTTCTCGTTAATCAAAGTCTGAATCTGAGCAATCGTACGACGATTGCCTCTGACTTCATGAGTATTACCCAACTGACCGGTTGCTTTAGCCATACGAATACGGAAAGCATCAAGTTGCTTTTCATCAAGTAACTGGGTCAGCTCTTCTAATGATTTATCACGTAATTCACTGATCTTCATTACATTATCGTCCGCTTAACAATGGTAGTTTTAAAGGGCAGTTTTGCTGCAGCAAGCGTTAAAGCTTCGCGAGCAAGCTCTTCTGAGACCCCTTCGAGTTCATACAGCACTTTACCAGGTTTGACTTCGCATACCCAATATTCGACTGGACCTTTACCTTTACCCATACGTACTTCTAATGGCTTGTTGGTAATTGGTTTGTCTGGGAATACACGAATCCAGATTTTACCACCACGCTTAATTTTACGCGTAATGGTACGACGTGCTGCTTCAATTTGACGGGCAGTCATACGACCACGAGTCAAAGATTTTAGACCAATTTGTCCGAATGCAACGGTGCTTCCACGATGAGCAAGCCCAGTGTTACGACCTTTATGCATTTTACGAAACTTGGTACGTTTTGGCTGTAACATAGTTTAACCTCTGTCTGAGTTTCGACGGTTTCCACCACGACCACGGCGTTTTGGCGCACGAGTCTGCTCTTCTTTGACGGGATTGTATACGCTGTTCATACCGTCAAGGATTTCTCCGCGGAAAATCCAAACTTTTACACCAATGGTGCCGTAAGTGGTTTCTGCACGGACTGACGCATAGTCAATATCAGCGCGGAATGTATGCAGTGGCACACGACCTTCACGATACCATTCAGTACGAGCAATCTCAGCGCCACCAAGACGACCAGACAACTCAACTTTGATACCTTTAGCACCAGAGCGCATGCTGTTTTGTACGGCGCGCTTCATCGCACGGCGAAACATAACACGACGCTCAAGTTGGCTAGCAATACCATCTGCTACTAAACGTGCATCAAGATCAGGTGAAGTGATTTCTTCAATGTTGACCTGAGCAGGTACGCCCATCATTTTGGTCAATTCTTTTTGAAGTCTTTCAATATCTTCGCCTTTTTTGCCGATAACAATACCAGGACGCGCAGTGGCGATGGTAATCTTAGCAGCACCAGTAGGACGCTCAATCGTAATGTTGCTGATCATAGCGTTGTCTAGCTTTTTGCGTAGATACTCACGAACTTGAATGTCGTTGATCAGGTATTCTGAATACTGTTTAGGATCAGCATACCAGTTAGCATTATGCTTTTTGATAACACCAAGACGAATTCCGATTGGATGTACTTTTTGACCCATAACTTATTCTCCTACCTTTATAGTGATGTGACAGGTACGCTTGCTGATACGATCAGCGCGACCTTTTGCACGTGGTAGGATACGCTTTAGCGTGATGCCTTCATCAACATAGATAGTTGCGACTTTTAGGTCGTCAATATCTAGGCCGTGATTATGTTCGGCATTGGCGATGGCTGAGTTAAGGCATTTCTTAACAAACACAGCGCCTTTTTTATTGCTATACGTTAGGATATCCAAAGCACGCTCAATCGATTTGCCACGAACTTCATCAGCAACGAGTCTAACTTTTTGTGCCGAGATGGCGGCACCGCGTAATTTTGCAGTTACTTCCATGGTAAGCACCTTATCTCTTAGCTTTTCTGTCAATGCCATGACCACGATATGTACGAGTCGGGGCAAATTCACCTAGTTTATGACCAACCATCTGCTCACTTATGATAACCGGTACATGAGTACGGCCATTATGAACAGATAGGGTTAGGCCAACCATTTGTGGCAGGATCATCGAGCGGCGCGACCAAGTTTTAATGGGTTTGCGTGAGTTGGTGTCAATTGCATTCTCAACTTTGGCAAACAAGTGCGCGTCTATGAATGGACCTTTTTTCAATGAACGAGGCATGAAATTCTTCCTTTATTTCTTCTTGGCGCGACGGCGACGGATGATCATACTGTCAGTACGCTTATTATGACGCGTTTTAAGTCCTTTAGACTTCTGACCCCAAGGGCTGGTTGGATGGCGACCTTTGTTACGACCTTCACCACCACCATGCGGGTGATCAACTGGGTTCATTGCCACACCACGAACTGATGGGCGAACACCGCGCCAACGAGAAGCACCGGCTTTACCAAGTGATTTCAAGTTATTTTCAGTATTTGATACTTCACCAATAACTGCACGGCAGTTGACGTGTACACGACGTGTCTCGCCTGAACGTAGACGAAGAATCGCATAAATACCGTCACGACCTAGTAGCTGTACACCAGCACCCGCTGAACGAGCAATCTGTGCGCCTTTACCGATTTTAAGTTCGATATTATGGATCACAGTACCCAATGGGATGTTTTTAAGTGGTAAACAGTTACCTGGGCGAATTGGAGAGTTTTCACCTGACATTACTGTATCGCCAACTGCTTGTTTTTTAGCAGCGATGATATAGCGACGCTCACCATCAGCATACTTAAGCAATGCAATATGTGCAGTACGGTTAGGATCGTATTCAATACGCTCGACCGTGGCTGGGATATTGTCTTTGGTGCGTTTAAAATCAATAATACGGTAATGGTGCTTATGACCGCCGCCAATATGACGAGTCGTTATACGACCGTTATTATTACGACCACCTGACTTACTTTTTGATTCGAGAAGCGCTGCAAAAGGACGACCTTTGTAAAGGTGTGGATGCACCACTTTTTCAACAAAACGACGGCCTGGTGATGTTGGCTTTGCTTTTACGATAGGCATGAGTGTAATCCTTATTCGTTGTTCGCTGTTTCACTAGTAGA
Source organism: Psychrobacter sp. H8-1 (assembly GCF_904846575.1). Taxonomy (NCBI): domain Bacteria; kingdom Pseudomonadati; phylum Pseudomonadota; class Gammaproteobacteria; order Moraxellales; family Moraxellaceae; genus Psychrobacter; species Psychrobacter sp. H8-1. Next base: position 499,806 of record NZ_CAJHBG010000001.1, on the reverse strand, counting down.
ATCAGTCGTGTTTGCGACTTCTTCACCAGCATCAGCCATTTGTACATCTTGACCAGCTTTTAAGGTAACATAGGCTTTTTTATAGTCGTTACGACGGCCGATGCTCTTACCAAAACGCTTTGTCTTACCTTTAACATTCAAGGTGTTCACTCTAGTGACTTCAACACCTTCAAACATTAACTCAACTGCTTTTTTGATTTCACGCTTAGTAGCTTCAGTATCAACTTTGAATACTTGCACGCCAAGTGAGTCACCAAGCATTTGAGATTTTTCTGAGAAGACAGGTCCTCTTAAGACCTGATAAAGTCTTGCGTTATTCATGCTAGTGCTTCCTCAAATTGTTTCGCAGCTTCGACTGTCATGACCACTTTATCAAAGGCGATCAAGCTCACTGGATCCACTTCGTTTGTACCTAGTACATTGACGTGTGGAATATTGCGGGCTGCTAAGTATAAGTTTTCGTCAACTTCTTTGGTGACGATCAATGCACGCGGTGCATTTAAATCACTTAACTTCGCGATCAGCTCTTTGGTCTTAGGTGCAGAAACACTCAACTCTTCAACCAAGATTAGACGCTCTTGACGTACTAATTCGGCTAGGATGCACTGCATAGCACCGCGGTACATTTTACGGTTTACTTTTTGTGACCAGTCTTGTGGTTTTGCCGCGAATGCACGACCACCACCACGCCAGATTGGGCTACGAATTGAGCCTGCACGAGCGCGACCAGTACCTTTTTGGCGCCATGGCTTAATACCACCGCCAGAAACTTCGGCACGGGTTTTTTGTGCACGTGTACCTTGGCGAGCACCAGCAAGATATGCGGTGACGACTTGATGCACTAATGCTTCGTTGAATTCACGACCAAATGCCGTATCAGAAAGCTCAACCGCCGCACCTGTAACTGTTTTTAAATCCACGTTAATCCCCTTGCTTAGGCTTTGATTGACGGACGTACGATAACATCGCCACCGGTGGCACCTGGGATAGCGCCTTTGATGACAAGTAACCCTTTTTCTGCATCAACCGAGACCACTTCTAGGCCTTGAACGGTTACACGCTTATTACCCATCTGACCCGGCATCTTTTTACCTTTAAACACCTTGCCTGGTGACTGGTTTTGACCAGTTGAACCAAGGGCACGATGAGATACTGAGTTACCATGAGTAGCGTCTTGCATACTAAAGTTATGACGCTTTACGCCGCCTTGGAAGCCTTTACCTTTACTCTGTCCTGTGACATCAACCATCTGACCTTCTTCAAACAGGTCAGCTAGGATCTCACCGCCAATCTCACGACCTTCAAGATCGCTTTCATTGGCACGAAATTCCCAAACACCACGGCCAGCTTTAACGCCAGCTTTCGCGAAGTGACCTTTTTGTGCGGCTGTTACGCGGCTGTCACGACGTGTACCTGTAGTGATTTGGATGGCTTGATAGCCATCTGTATCAGTGTTTTTTACTTGAGTAATGCGGTTTGCATCGACCTCAACCACTGTAACAGGGATAGATGCGCCTGTTTCAGTGAAGACACGGGTCATGCCGCATTTTTTACCGACTAAACCGATCGCCATTTTTAACCTCTTTATATCTTCTATTAATGGGTTGGGTGTTTATGGGCATTAACCCAAAGCAATTTGAACGTCAACACCCGCCGCTAGATCTAACTTCATCAATGCGTCCACAGTTTTGTCAGTAGGCTGAACGATATCAACCATGCGCTTGTGAGTACGGATTTCGTACTGGTCACGAGCGTCTTTATTGACGTGTGGCGAGGTTAGAACGTTGAAGCGCTCAATGCGAGTCGGCAACGGTACAGGACCACAAATTTGCGCACCAGTGCGCTTTGCAGTATCGACAATCTCTTGCGCCGACTGATCAATCAGACGATGATCAAAAGATTTGAGTCGGATACGGATTCTCTGGTTAGCCATGCCAGCAAGCTCCTAATATGTGCTTTCGTCATTCTTGCTGTGCAAGTGGATGACCAAAAGCCGTTTGGTTAAAGATTCACTTCAAGCGGCTTAATATTCTTTTAATAGAACGAGCAGCGTGCTAAAAGCAAAATAATTTAAAGCCCCGCCAACCCTCCCACTTTTATGGATGTCAGCAAAGGCATAATGAAATAGTGCTAGAAACGATGCTCTAGCTGTAACAGCGACCGCTTTTACTTAGGCGGAAGCTTATAATTCAGTGGTGTATATTATACAGACAATTCATCTGATTGCAACACCAATATTTAGAACCTTTATCAAAGATAATATGCCCAAAAACCCCTCTTTTATATAAAGATTCGTCATGTTTATAAATGCTATTAGTCTAATACAATATCATATTGTTCTTGAGTATATAGATTTTCTACTTCAAAAGTAATCACTCTGCCTAATAGGTATTCTAAATCTGCAACCGTATCAGCCTCTGTAGTCAGCAATAAGTCAATAACAGCTGCATGAGCCACGACGGTGAATTTTTTGGGTGAGTTGTAAGTACGGGCACAGCGCATAATTTCACGAAATATCTCAAAGCATACCGTTTCAGCGGTTTTGACAAACCCTCGACCCTGACAAGTGGAGCAGGGTTCGCACAGCTGTTGACCAAGCGACTCGCGAGTACGCTTACGAGTCATTTCAACCAGCCCAAGCTCGCTGACCTGCGTAATTTTAGTTTTTGCATAATCTTGAGTAAGCTGTGCCTGTAAGCTCTCAAGCACGTCATCTTTGTGTTGTTGCTCAAGCATATCGATAAAATCTAGAATAATAATGCCGCCTAGATTACGTAAGCGCAACTGTCGAGCGATAGCATGTGTGGCTTCTAGATTAGTCTTGTAAACTGTATCCTCTAATGAGCGACCACCAACAAAAGAGCCTGTATTAACATCAATCGTCGTCATAGCTTCGGTCTGATCGATGATCAGATAGCCGCCAGACTTGAGATCGACACGGCGCTTTAGTGCATCACGCAGATCTTCCTCAACGCGGTGGACATCAAACAGTGACTGCTCAGCAGTATAATGCACAATGCGATCATAGACGAAAGGCACGAACTCTTTGGCAAAGTAGCGAACTTGCTCATAGATTTGCGCGTTATCGATAATGACCTTTTCAGTATCAGCATGCACTAAGTCGCGAATGGAGCGCAGTGGCAGTGACAACTCTTGATAGATAAGCTCTGAGCTTTGATGGTGGGTAATTTCTTGACGACGAGCGCAGATAGTGCGCCATAGCTGTACCAGATAATAGATGTCTTCTTCTAGCTTAGCCATCGGTACTTTCTCAGCAGCGGTACGAGCTATCAGACCGCCTTGCAGATTCACTGTCTGCATAAGGCTGGTCAGCTCAGTTTTGAGACGTAGGCGCTCCTCTTCTCCATCAATACGCTGTGAGATACCAACGTGGTCGCTGGACGGTAGATAAACCAAATAGCGTGAAGGCAGTGAAATATTGGTGGTTAAGCGTGCCCCTTTACTGCCCAATTGATCTTTGGTCACTTGTACCAAAATACGTTGACCTTCGTGCAAGCGATGCTGAATCAAGGTTTTGCTAGCAACAACAACCTCCTTTGCTTGGGTACTGACAACAGGCGGTGTCGGCGCCAGACTGTCAGCTGATGGTTGTTCACTCTTTATATCAGAATCTGTATCAGAAACAGTGATAAGGTCTTCGGCTGCTTTATTTTTATTTTTTGCAACGGGTCTTGGTTCACGCTGCATATCATTGACATGCAAAAATGCGGTTCTTGATTGACCGATATCGACAAAAGCAGCCTGCATACCTGGTAATACGCGCACGACTGTGCCCATGTAAATATTACCTACCAAGCCTAGCTTATGATGACGCTCAATATAAATCTCACCAAGCACACCATTATCCAAGACTGCCACACGGGATTCCATCGGACTGACATTAATCAGCAGCTCTTCAGACATAGTGCCTCTTCTTATATTGCTTATCTTTATTAATAATCATTGGTTTTATTAATAAATAATAGAAAACAACTCAATTAAGTTGATGATTTTTTGTGACTGTACAACAGTGTAACAAATGCACCTCTACCCTGCCCACTGTCCTGCCGTATCATTATGTGTCTTAACTGTCTCTGTTATACCTCCTCAGCGCTAGTGCTATTTCGTGCAGCATCAATCAAGGCCAGTGTTTGCGCCAAAGGTAGCCCTACCACATTGGTGTAGCTACCATTAATACGTGTCACCCATGCTGCGGCTAAGCCTTGAATACCGTAACCACCTGCTTTATCGGCAGGCTCGCCGCTATCCCAATAGCCCTCCATCATTGCCCGTGTTAAAGGCACAAAACTCACTTCTGTACTTTCGATAATTTGTTTTTGCCACACTACTGGTAATGGCTCATTGTTTATGGGTCTACCAGCAACTTTCCTCTGCTTATCAAGTGATGAAGTCGAGACCAAGGTAGCTTGTACAGCAGTCCATACTTGATGAGTGCTGTCAGACATTTGCTGCCACATGCTTTGAGCATGCTTGAAGTCTGTAGGCTTAACCAGTACCGTTTTGCCGTCGGGCAACACCCCAATCGTGTCAGCAGTGAGAATAAGAAACGATTCACCATCAATTATGCTGTGAGAGTTATTATCTGCAAATTCTAAACTTATCTGGCTAACAGCAGCTGCAGCTTTGGCCGCGACCATACGCTGAATGTAGTCTTTTGGATGCTCATCGTCATACGGTGTTTCATTTATATCGACACCCATGATAGTGAAGTCTACTTGTGCACGCGTCAGTAGCTCGCGCCGACGCGGTGAGCCTGATGCAAGAATGATGTTCATTATTACTCTCTTATTATACCAATCTCAAAAAAGTTCGATTAGCGACGTCAAACTCGCTGAGCCTATGTAAGTATAGTGCTTGGTGTAGTGCTTACAGTCGTTTTGCTAGCTACTGTAATTTTTGGAAATGGTATTTCTTATCATTGACTTAGAATTTATCTGTGACTTAGGAGCTGTGTAAATTAGAAAGTCATCAGCAAGGATAAAGCCAAGCACTTGGCAGACTTTCATTGCCTATCATTTACTATCTACCGAAATTTTAGCGAGTAAATTTACGCAGTGCCAACAGCACAAGCGGCCAACTGATCATACTCATAAGTAATGAAAGACCTGACTGAGCAACAAACTGACTTTGCGTAATAAGCTGTAATATCCATAACGTTAACTGAAAGGCCAGTAACCCTATTGTTGCTATCAACCAAGCGCTAGCCGCATTTAGCTGCTTGATATAAATACTGCTAAACTTGAGCACCATGGCAACGATTACAGCTGAAAAGGCTTGTTGGCCAAGGCGAGTATCCATCAATAAATCAGCAATAATACCAATCACAAAAGCGATAATGATTCCGACATACCGTGGCTGAAATAGTAGCCAAAAAATGAGCACCATGATCATGACCATTGGACGCAGTGTCGCCATGCTAGGACTTAGTGGATAGACGTTGAGCGAAGAGGATATGACGAAGCTGAATGCAATCGTCATCAATAATATGCCAGTTGCATGCTCGGAGTTGGAATTCGTCATGAATATTACCTTAACGATTATTTGGCAGCTGCTACTTTAATGCTGAGTAGGATACGCTACTGCTGATAAGGTCTCAGAGCTCACCTCACTAGGCGAGTATGGCCGCAGCACTTCCGTATCGCTGGCCAAGTCGCTGAGCTTGGAGGGCAAAAATCCTGACGGCTTAGTTTGATTGCTTATCACTTTATCTTGTAAGATCAATACATAAGCATTATCGACAAAGTTTGCTGCTGGAGTCACATCGATACTTCTAAAGTTGTCCGCTTGCGTGTCTTTGATGTGAGCGATGCGCCCAACTCTATAGCCTGCTGGAATACGTCCACCAAGTCCTGATGAGATTAACTCATCGCCAACTCGTACGTCTGAGGTTTTGAATACGTAATTGAGACGTAATGAGGTCGGTATACCTTCTCCAGTAACGATGCCGCGTTGACCAGTCCGTTTGATGGTCACGGCAACCGACTGCTGATCATCAGTGATCAATAACAAGCGACTGGTATTTGGATAAACATTGATAATCTGTCCCAAGATACCATCTTCGTCGATGACCGTTTGCCCAACTTGTACGCCATCTTGCGCGCCTTTGTTAAGCACCACGATTTGCTTTAATAAGTTAGTATCCGTACCAATAACTTGAGCCAGATTCAAATCGAACAACTCAGGTTTGGTAGTCGATAAGATACCTTGCAAACGCGCATTCTGTGCCAAGATATAATCCTGCTGCTGCAGTTTCGCTTGTGCATGGATCAGCTGTGATTTCAATTGTACGTTTTCACGACGTAAGGCTTCTTTTGATTGCGCGCTCCCTTTCGCCCAATGTGCAGCATAGCTTGGCAATAAAGAGAACTGATAAATCGGCTGCATGGCAGCATGGCTAGTATTGCGTACGGGATTAAACCATTCTGGATTTTTGCTATCGAACCACATCAGTATCAGCGCCACTATCAAAGCGATAGCAGTCCTGCGAAGTGCGAGCGGTTGGCGGGCAAAAATACTTGGGATCATAGGGTATCTAATAAGAGCAGTAGCCAGTACTGAGTATAAAGGTATTATATGAATTGAGGAGTCAAATGCCAGTAGTTGATGCAATAAAGGCAGTCTATTGACCGCCTTTATTTATATCACTCTCATTTAAACGTCAGTCAAACTTATACAAAAATCATATTTAGGCTTTTATTATTAATAAAATCAAGCGCCATACCACCGCCGCGGCTGACACAGGTAAGCGGATCTTCGGCAACGGTGACTGGTAGACCCGTCTCTTGTGAGATCAGCTTATCTAAATCACGTAATAGAGCGCCGCCGCCAGTCAGTACAATACCGCGCTCGGCAATATCGGATGACAGCTCAGGTGGGGTTTGCTCTAACGCGGCTTTCACTGCGCTTACGATACCACTTAAAGGATCACTCAATGCTTTTTGGATTTCGTCTGAATTGACCGTAAAAGTCTTAGGTACCCCTTCAGCCATACTGCGGCCACGTACTTCTACTTCTAGCTGTTCATCGTTGCTCAGTGCTGAGCCCACTTCTTGCTTGATACGCTCAGCGGTCGTCTCACCGATGACACAACCATGTGTCCGGCGTACATGGGTAATGATGGCATCATCAAACATATCACCGCCAATGCGAATCGACTCTGCATACACACAGCCTGACAAGGCAATAACCGCAATCTCAGTGGTACCGCCACCAATATCCACCACCATAGAACCACTGGCCTCATGAACGGGCATTCCTGCACCGATAGCAGCTGCCATTGGCTCTTCTAGCAGCATTACTTTGTTTGCCCCTGCTGATGAGACCGCTTCACGGATGGCTTTACGCTCAACCAAGGTAGACTTGCACGGCACACAAACCACGACATTTGGCTGCGCCATAAACCGTCTGGCTTTTACTTTGGTAATGAAATGCTTGAGCATCTTTTGCGTGACTTCAAAGTCCGCAATCACGCCATCTTTTAGAGGACGAATGGCAGTAATATTGGCAGGCGTACGACCAAGCATCTGCTTGGCATCGATACCAACAGCAGCAACCGTAGGGTTTTGCGTGCGATTACTACGTAGGGCGACTACTGTAGGCTCATCGAGCACCACGCCTCTATTAGGAATAAAGATTAAGGTATTCGCAGTACCAAGGTCGATAGCGATGTTATTTGATAAAAATCCAAACGGGTTCATTAATATATCCAGCGTCTTACAAATGAGGCGAATGAGGGTGACTGAGGTGATACTCGTCGGCGTTGATTAGATCAATCTGTCGCGCTCACGTTAACAAAAGCTTAGCCGTGCGACAAGTCAAAACTAAACAATAATGGCTGTAGCTATAATGACAGTATATAGAAACAGGGCTAAATTATACCGATTTAGCTCAAAAAAAACACAGGTATTTGCATGGTTAAGCAAGGATTTCAAATTTAAATGCTAGAATTTGTTACAGAGGTTCAAGTGGCTCTCTTAAACCAATTAAGGATTTAATAATAAATTCTTGTATCTATGCCGTGCCTTTCTTATCGATATACCCTGTTGGTATGCAGGATACTGTAACGCATTTGACGCTTTATTTGTTAAGCAATTGATAATACATCAATAACTATAGTCAAGGAATTTTAAAATCGCTACAAGGCAACCGACCGCAGATAGTACACTAAGTACATCTAGGGCGGATAACACCGTAGCGATTTAAAAGTGCTCCGACCATACAACGTCACTTTATCATGACTCGCTATAATAAGTGCTAACCAAATCTTAGGTTTTTATAATGAATGCTCTTAAGCTTGACGCCACCATTGGATAGTATGACGGTTGATTTTTCATCAAGTTCCATGAAAACACATGCGCTATTATTACTGATAGAGTACACACCTGCTAAGATTATGCTGCAATCGACCCCCTCCTCTGTAAACTTGGCACAGATGCTTTATAATAAAGCGGCTCAAATGCTTTATAATCAATCATCCAAATTAAGCCAAAATATTATAAAAAATATTAGCATTGTTAAACCATAGGCTTAAATCAGGCATAAATCATGCCAAACGTATTTATCATCGATAATCTATAAGCAGCTTGGTCATTATTAGCAAGCGCTTACACCAACAGAAACTGTCCTTCACTGGAGAAATTATGTCACAGCAACCGTCAACGTCTGACAGTAGTGTCAGCCGTCAGGAAATTCTAGAAGTAGCTAAGCTTGCACGCCTAGGTGTCGATGAGGACACTGCTAGCAGCTATGCCGATGATATCAGTAAGGTATTAACATTGATGGACACCTTAGCTGCTGTCGATACTGCCGATCTCACTCCGCTAGCGAACATTCACGAAGTTTGCCAAGAGCTGCGTGCTGATGTGGCAAAACACGATATCAACCGTGAGCGCAATCAATCAATGGCACCTGCTGTTGAGCAAGGCTTGTACTTGGTGCCACAGGTCATTGAATAACCTCTTACGCTTGTATTTTTCATTATCTTTTATTTTATGCAATTAACATTTTGACGGACGACACCTTATGTCTGAACTTCATCATTTAAGTACCCAGCAGCTGGTTACCGGCTTGCAAGACAAACAATTTAGCAGCCTTGAGCTGACTGAGCACTTTCTCAAGCGCATCGACGCTTTTGATAACAAGATTAATAGCTTTATCACTCATACTTCTGAGACAGCACGCGCGCAAGCGCAAGCGGCTGACGAGATGCGTGCGCAAGGCGATAAGCGACCACTACTGGGCGTGCCTATGGCGCACAAAGATATCTTTTGCACCCAAGGCGTGTTGACCACTTGTGGCTCTAAAATGCTGCATAACTTCATCTCACCTTATAACGCCACTATCGTGAGCAATATTGATAAAGCTGGCATGATTAGCCTTGGTAAACTCAATATGGATGAGTTTGCGATGGGCTCGGATAACGTTAGCTCTTATTATGGCGCAGTACATAACCCTTGGAAGCTTGATCATGTCCCTGGCGGCTCATCTGGTGGTAGCGCGGCGGCAGTCGCGGCAGGCTTCGTACCGGTAGCGACAGGTAGTGATACAGGCGGCTCTATTCGTCAGCCAGCATCATTCTGTGGGTTGACGGGTATTAAGCCTACCTATGGCCGCGTCTCACGCTTTGGCATGATTGCCTATGCATCGAGTCTCGACCAAGCTGGCAGTATGGGCCGCAGCGCAAAAGACTGTGCATACCTGCTACAGCCTATGGTCGGTCATGACCCACGCGATGCTACTTCTATCAAACATGATATCCCTGACTATGTGCAAGACATCAATGATGCCGAAGCAATCGCTGGTGATAAGCCACTTGCAGGTCTGCGTATCGGTGTGGCAAAAGAGTATTTCAGTCAGGGCTTGAACGCTGAAGTTGAGCAATCAGTCCGCGCAGCATTGCAAAAGTATGAAGAGCTTGGTGCGACCATCGTTGAAGTAAACATTACTGATCCTGAGATCACCCTAGCAACTTACTATATGCTCGCACCTGCTGAAGCCTCATCAAACCTATCACGCTTCGATGGCGTACGCTTTGGTTATCGCTGTGAAAACCCAACAGATCTAATAGATCTTTATACACGCTCACGCTCTGAAGGTTTTGGTCCTGAAGTGCAGCGCCGTATCTTGATGGGTACTTATGCGTTGTCTGCAGGTTATTTTGATGCTTACTACACCAAAGCACAAAAAATCCGCCGTTTGATTATCAAAGACTTTGATGATGCCTTTGCCAATTGCGATGTCATCGCCAGTCCAACGGCACCGACGCCTGCTTATAAGCTTAGTGAAAATCTGGATCCTGCTTCGATGTATCTGGGTGACGTCTACACTATCGCTGTCAACCTTGCTGGTCTGCCTGCCATCAGTCAGCCAGTTGGTTTATCAAAAGACGGGTTACCAATAGGTCTACAGCTAATCGGTCAGCATTGGCAAGAGAGCAAATTGCTCACCACTGCGCATCTATTTCAGCAGCATACTGACCATCACTTACAACATTCTGCTATTGCACAGGAGACGGTATAATGAATACAGTCACTGATAACAACGCCGTTCGTACTGACTTACTCGTCGATGGATATGAAGTGGTCATCGGTATTGAGATTCACTGCCAACTAAATACAGACAGTAAAATATTCTCAAGCGCGCCGACGGATTTTGGTCACGAGCCGAACACCCAAGCCAGTATCGTTGATTTGGGCCTGCCTGGTGTGTTGCCTGTCCTTAATAGCGGCGTCGTTGATCGCGCTCTAAAGTTTGGTATTGGTGTCAATGCTGAGCTAGGTTTATTCAACACCTTTGACCGTAAAAACTACTTTTATCCTGACCTGCCTAAAGGCTATCAAATCACTCAAATGGCTAACCCGATCGTGGGCAAAGGCTATATCGATGTGGTGGTCAATGAAGGTGAGAAGAGTGAGTATCCCAAACGCATGGGAGTCACTCGCGCGCATTTAGAAGAAGATGCTGGCAAGTCAGTACATGATGCCGTCGATGGCATGACTGGCGTCGACCTCAATCGTGCTGGTACACCGCTGATTGAGATTGTCTCTGAACCTGATATGCGCTCAGCCAATGAAGCCCTTGCTTATATCAAAGCCATTCATCAACTGGTCACTTGGCTTGGGATTTCTGATGCCGTGATGGCTGAAGGCTCGTTCCGCTGTGATTGTAACGTCTCGGTGCGCAAACCTGGTGCAGAATTGGGTACGCGTACGGAATTGAAAAACCTGAACTCGTTCCGCTTCATTGAGCGCGCAATCAATCGTGAAATCGAGCGTCAAATCGATATCATCGAAGACGGTGGTAAAATCGTACAAGCAACGATGCTTTATGATCCAGAGCGCGACGAAACCCGCTCGATGCGTACTAAAGAAGACGCCAACGATTATCGCTATTTCCCTGACCCTGACCTGCTACCTGTACATATTGAGCAGCATACAGTTGATGCCATTAAGGCCGCAATGCCTGAGTTACCAGTTGCTCGCCGTGCACGCTTTGAAGAAGCGCTTGGGCTGTCAGTATATGATGCGCGTATCTTGACTGGTAGCCGTCAGCTGGCTGATTACTTCGAAGATGTGGTCGCAGAAGTTGGTCAGCAAGACGCCAAGATGGCGGCAAACTGGGTCATGGGTGACTTACTGGGTGCGCTTAACAAGGACGATCAAGACATCATTGATCCCCCAATTAGCGCCAAGCAGTTAGCTGGCATGCTAAAACGCATTAAAGATGACACCTTATCAGGTAAGCTTGCCAAAAAAGTCTTTAGCGCCCTGTATGAGCGCGAAGGCGGTAGCGATGATGATGCAGCCGACAAAATCATCGAAGCCAAAGGCCTTAAGCAAGAAACCGATACTGGCGCGATTAAGGCCATGGTAGAAGAAGTGATTGCGAACAATCAGACCATGGTTGAAGAGTATAAGGGCGGTAAACAAAAAGCCTTTAATGGTCTGGTCGGACAAGTAATGAAAGCTAGCCGCGGTAGCGCCAACCCACAACAGGTTAATCAGATTCTAAAAGAGCTATTAGACTAAGGTTTATTGCTAATAGAGCGCACTGACTGCTCTCCCTAAAGTTTGCTTGCGTATAGAAGGAGATAATTAACCCTTGCAATGTGTACGATTTTGGGTAGAATAGTCAGTCATTCGGGGCGTAGCGCAGTCTGGTAGCGCACTACACTGGGGGTGTAGGGGTCGCAGGTTCAAATCCTGCCGTTCCGACCAAACACAATATTAGGGCTGACCGTCATAGACCGTCAGCCCTTTATTTTGGGCGTTTTTTAGGTTTTCACTACCTTGTAGGTGTATGGCGTCCTATATAGAATGTTGGTATTATTGTTGGTATCGAGCAGTACCAACATGAACAATACCAACAAAGGAGAACGCCATGCCCTTAACTCATACAGGTATCAATAAGCTACAGCCTAGCCCCACCTCTATTGCCACAAAACGACCTGATAAACATAGCGATGGTAACGGGCTGCAACTATGGGTGCGTTATACGGGCGTTAAGTCTTGGATCAGCGCCTACCGCTGGCAAGGCAAACAGCAAACGCTCACTATTGGCACTTATCCAGTAATGAGCTTACAAAGTGCGCGCCAGCGCAATCTTGAAATCAAAAGATTAATAGCGGATGGCATCAATCCAAAAGACGATAAGAAAAAAACACAAGCAGACAATGACGGATCAAGGTCTTTCGATACGATAGCTCAGCGTTGGCATAATGACCGTAAAGCACATATAACCCCTACTACCCATAGCCGCGACTACTCACAATATCAGCGCGATATTAAGCCCGCCATTGGTCATAAGAATATAGATGACATTACCGCGCCTGATATTTTGGCTATCGGTAAAGCTATCGAAGCGAGAGGCGCAACTGACATGGCGCATCGTGCAATACGCCAAACGGGGCAGATATTCAAGCAAGCGATACGTGAGGGAATTGTCACTCACAACCCTGCCAACAACCTAACCGAAGCCCTGCAGCCGCATAAGGTCAAGCATTATCCACGTGTGACCAGTCAGCAATTACCCAAACTACTACAAGACATTAATGCTTACGGCGGTCATTTACTGGTCAGGCTGGGCTTTTGGGTGTTGTGCTACACCTTTGTACGCACGAAAGAGCTACGCCTGATGGAATGGGAAGAAATCGACTACAAAGCCAAAATATGGCGCATACCAGCCGACAAGATGAAAATGGACAGACCGCATCAAGTGCCGCTTGCACCTCAAGTGCTAGCAATACTTGAGCAAATAAAGGCGCTGGGCTTATCGGACAGATACGTCTTTTATAATATTGAGCACCACCAGCCCTATAGTGAAAATGCCTTTAGCAACGCACTCAAGCGTATGGGCTATAAAGATAAGATGACCGGACACGGCTTTCGTGGTCTTGCCAGCACGACACTACACGAGCAAGGATTTAAGCATGAGGCAATAGAGGCGCAGCTGGCCCACGAAAAAGAAAACAAGGTTAGTAAAGCCTATAACGGTGCTCAATACTTAGCCTGCCGAACCGATATGATGCACCAGTGGGCAAACTTTGTTGATGCCGCCTTTGCAGGCAAGATTGATAACATCATACATGGTAACTTCAAACAACAAGCACAACAGCTAGGCTAAATAACAATTGATAGTATCACTATATGATACTATAATAACCATAGAGCTAGGGATATACCATGCAACGTAAGCACCTAAAGACACTTAACATTATCTTTACTAAGCCTATATCAGCAAATATAAAATGGGCAGATATTGAAGCCCTATTTATAGCATTAGGGGCACAGGTTAGCGAACGGGCAGGATCAAGAATAGCGGTAGTGTTAGATGGTGAGGTACAGGTTTACCACCGACCACACCCCCAGCCGACAACAGATAAGGGCGCAGTAGCTAGCGTTCGCAAGTGGCTAGATAGCTTGGGATATAGCCCTATTGATGAAACCAAAGATAGCGCACCCGTAACTAATGATGATAAGGAGTAATCATGAAAAATATTATGATGATTAATGACCACAAAGCAATCATTCAATATGATCCTGAACTGGATTTATTCCGTGGGGAATTTGTAGGGCTAAATGGTGGGGCTGACTTTTACGGTGAAAGTATTACTAATTTAGAAAGTGAGGGCAGCCAGTCACTACAAGCCTTTATGGACGTATGCAAAGAGAACGGTATTGATCCTTATAAAAGCTTTTCAGGTAAGTTTATGACACGCATACCCAGTGATCTACATGAACAGGTTAGCACTATTGCTACCAGTCACGGTATGAGCCTTAATCAATGGGTTACTGATACGCTTACCAATGCCATTAATGACGAAGGTATGGCATAACGACTATGCAAGGCTAGGACTAATTACCCGAACGACAGCTATTCACACCCTTATACTGTCAGCGCCTTGCACCTATTTTAATTTAAGGGTGTAGGGTGTGAACGTGAGCTATCCGACCAAACACAATATTAGGGCTGACCGTCATAGACCGTCAGCCCTTTATTGTGGGCGTTTTTTAGGTTTTTAAGACAACCACCCTTTTTTCTTGGACATTTATTGAGTTTTTAAGACAATATATATAAAACATCCTGCACTCTATATATAAATTACAATAAAAAAGCGGTGAAAAATCATACTTTTACTCAGAAAATAACCCTAATCTGACAGGCAAACCCTCACAACAACCGTTCGTCTATAAATACTGGCAAAGAAAACTGTTTATTTGCTAAATTGAAACCTGGAAAATTTTTTGATCCGTCTTTAGGAGGTTAATATGGATAATGAGTTGAAAGGTAGTAATCTGGCTATTGTCATGCTAAAACGTGGTGACAAAAAAATATGGTGTGCCGTTAGTGACAATAGTGATGAAGAAGCAATGACAGATCATGATGGCAATGACTTCACTGCTTATATAGTAGCATTTGAGGACGGTTATTTTTATTGTACTGGCGGTATGCAATGGTTATATGCTGTTCCAATCCAGATAAATGAAATAGTTCATCAAGAAATAATGTGTTAACTCATATCCTTTACATAAACCTGATAATCATTACAGGTTTTTTCTTGCCTAAGACCCTGTTAAAACCAAAAAAACAATAATAGCATCCATACCAATCCCACCTACGGAAAGTTTAAAAAGTGTTCATAACGCCCTTTTAATAGCTACTTAATCAACCTCAGCGACAAGTTACTTTAGCTATCAAAAAATGTATGAAGCAGTAGAACTCTCTAAGCTAGTCGCAAAAATAATACCAACAAAACCACGAGATCTCTGTAGTATTTGGCACATAATGTCGAAACTTGCGAGCCTATTCGTTATCGCTAGTCCACAGTATGGGAGCCAGTTAAACCTATCGAATAGGGACAAAAAAGCCAGCCATTGATATGTCAATGGCTGGCTTTTACAGGTATATTTAAGTTCTAAATAGAATCTATATTAATTTTCTATTAAACAGACGCTTTGGTAATCTTGCTGAGCTCTTCATTGATTTTGAAGGTTTTTGCTTTAATATCGGTAAATCCAAAAGACTCTAGTCTTTGAGTGTGTTTTGCTAAATATCTATTGGCATCGTCTAAGTTATCAAAAACATAAATACCACCCGCTTCTTGAGTCTCTTCATTCTCTGTCCATATTTTTGAGACCAAACCTTCTTCTGTTGCGATATCTTCTGCCAGCTCTTTCATCGCTGTAAAGAACTCATCACCAAAAAGTCCACTATATGGAAAGTCGATCTGCAAAAGGTATTTCATGTTAGCTTCCTAATTTTTCTATAATATACTAAATTATATATTGTATACAGGTTTTGTCAACCTGCTAAAACCCAAATCCATCTATATAAAAAGCTTATTTAAAACAAACCCTACTTATCGCACACTTAGAACCGAAACATCATAACGGTATATAGACTTTTTCTTATGAAGCAGTTAGGGTATTTATTAATCCAATTATGATGGTTCAAATTATGACCGAGCCAACTGCTCGTCCGTCTCCTGATCTCATACAGGCTAACATTGTAAATACCGCTCCGTGGGAGCGCTATCGACGCCCTTATGTGCGCGATTTGGCTTATGTATTAGCATGCCCCACTGTCTTGACTAAGTGGGTAGACTTTGCGCCGAATGAGCTTACACAAGCCGTGACAGTCCATCATAGCAGCTTTTGGCATATGCAATTCGAGGCTTACCGCGCGCGCCTAAATGAGTTAGAGAACACCTCTGCTTATCAAGAGCTGACCCGCTATTTACTCGCGCGTCCCAGTCCCAATCGCTTGGGCTTTCATTTTGAAGGATTATTGTCTTTTTGGCTAGAAGACGGCTTTGCGAAAAAACTACATCCGTATGAGTTGCTTGCAAGTAATGTGCAATTGTTTCGCGGTAAGCAAACTGCTGGTGAGCTAGATTTGGTTTTATACAATCATCAAGACAGTCGTACCGAACATTGGGAATTAGCCATTAAGTTTTTTATGGGATCAGCACCTTTTGAGCCTATCAATTGGGTAGGTATCAACTCTAATGACAACCTGCAGCGCAAAATGACACACATGCAGACCAAGCAGTTTTGCGCACTACGAGTAGATACCAAAGATCATGGACAAGTCAAGATCGATAAGCGTTTTGCGGTGATAAAGGGGCGATTCTTTTTGCCCATGAACTGCGCTGACTTTCATTATCCTGATTGGCTTGAACCTGAATTTCCTATGCATCGATGGCTAGCAGCATCCAATAATCAGGGCGACAATGGTAACGATAATCAATATCGCGATAATCAACACACGCAGCATGAATGCATCGCTGAGCGGTTATCTGATGTGACGGCCTTTCGCCGTGCTCACTATATAGAATGGTTCACTCAGCGGCGCTTTTATAATAAAAATGACAATATCATCAAAGCAGCACCCGCTTTGGCAACACTGCAACAAGGTTTGTACTTTGTCAAATCACCTGCACAACCTTCTTTTAATCAGTACAATACACCCTATCCAAATTCTTACACAGATTATAAGCCTATTGTCATCTTGCGAACTGACGCCTATGCGGATCAAACTAAATAACCTAGCCTAGCTTGGGCTGGTTTTAGTAAAGCACTTAACCTATTTAGACTTAATTTATCTAGTAAGTTTCTATCACTTGCATCAGCTCATATCTGAGCATATCAGCACTGGGTAAGCGCTCGGCATGAAACCGCACAATGGGTATGCCAGCACTGGCGAGTGCTTTGTCTTTTTTATCATCGGCTTTTTGGCGAGTTTTGCTACTGTGAGTCCAATCATCTAGCTCAATAGCGACTAAGGTTGTCTGTGCATCATTATCGACGATCACATAATCGACACTTTGACGGCAAATACGGTTGAACCAAAAGCTACGCTCAGAGGCTTCGTCGCTATTGCTTTGGATAACGCGTGAGAGCTGAACTTGGACAAATATATGATATTCTGGTAGCGCATTTTTGAGCTTGTGAAAAAATATGACTTCCGTATCTGTCATGATGGGCATCGGCTCAAAAGGCCAGATAGCCAAATCATCACCACGCACTGGTTGCGGGTCAGGCTCGGTACTCCTACCAAATACTGCCAATAACTTTGGTAATGTAATTAGCCCTAAAAAACCGACGGCTAATACCAAAAAAACAACGCCAAACGACATAGCTTTACCTTATACGATATTTAGGATGACGGTATTTGAAGTCTCTATACCGTCAATCACAGCGTGACAACCATTGATGGCTAGCACGTGATACAGGGAAAAAATAAAGGAATAGTAAATCGACCTCATACTATCCGAGCTGATGGCTATCTACAACTCATAAACCACAAAACACGACAATATATGTCGTGTTTTGAAAATTAACTGATTTAAAGTAAGAAGGTGTTTAATTTTTAGAGACTACTTCTTAAAGGCTTATAAGTTACTTTTGGGTATTAGTCATGACTCAAGTTAGCATATCAACGCCAGTATAGTACCCAAGCGCCAGTGGTATTCACTTTAGGGTCAGTATTGATCTTATCCTTCAGGGCTAACGCAGCAACCTTACCGCGCTCAGGGCCAACGATGACACGTACGCCGCGACTGGTAGCACTGGTTTTGACTTGATAGCCCGCTGACTTAAACTTCTTCGCCACCTCGTCAGCAGACGCCTGATTGCCTGCTAAGGCAACTTGTACACCAAAGTCGCCTTTGGCATCCGTTTGCTTTACTTCTTGACGTGCTTCACGTAGCTTTTGCTGCGCTTCTCGTTTTGCTTCAGCTGACTTTTTCGCCTGCTCCGCTTCCTTTTTCCTTTTTTCCTCGGCTGCCGCCGCTTCACGCTCTAAACGCTCAACTTGCTTACGTGAAGGAATGGTCAGAGTTTGACCTAACTGTAGGGAGGCTGAAGGTGATAAATCATTGGCTTGTGCTAATGCTGCAACTGGCACATTGTACTGGCGTGCTAACCTTAACAAACCATCACCGCGCTTAACATCATAATCGATCGGTGCTGTCGGTGGAGCGCTTTTTGCAGCTTCAGCTGCTGCTTTTGCTTCTGCCTGTTTTTTCTGTTCGGCTGCGGCCTGCTCTTCTGCCTTTTTCTGAGCGTCGGCTTTTTTCTTAGCGTCTGCCTCAGCTTGTTTTTTGGCTTCTTCTTGTTTCTTAGCCTCTGCTAGCTTTTTGGCCTCAGCTTCAGCCTGTTTTTTTGCTTGCGTTTGTGCAGCAGCTTCCTGTGCTTTTTTCTCAGCTTGGGCAGCGCTATTGCTATCAGCGACATTGGTAGCAGTCACCTCAGTATCTGTTCGTGGTTGGACTGCTGGCGTGGCAATAGCATTCTGTGCGGCTTCTGGACTGTCTTCATCGCCGCCTGTAGATGTCATATTTGCTCTATATTGCTGATTCTCCGCCCGAGCTTTGGCCAGTGCTTGCGCTTCAGCGCTTTCTTGCTCTGCCAAAAACTCCTGTGCCCGCTTCTCTTGCTCAGCAACACGCGCTGCACGCTCTTTTTGTTTTTGCGCCAATATACGTTTTTCTGTATCAATATCTGTGGTCAATGGTGCGCTTACTGCTTGCTGAGTAGAGGTTTGATCGACGATGGCAGGCGCTGCCGTTTGGCCATCACCAGAACCAATCTGCTGTACCATAGCGTATAGCATCACGCTACCACCTATAATCATCCCGATGCCCAATAAGGCTTGTCTCGAAAAATTCATCCGTTTACGTCTCTTAGTTGGTAAAAAGGTTGATTGCTAGGCGCGACTACAACAGTCTGCCCACTATAAATCAGATAGCAAAAGTCATCTCATTTTTATGAAAGTGCTTTGATTATAAAACATATTTTTTGCGCTGTCTGCTATCGCACACTTCTTAACATGATGTTGAGACATTATTTAATAACTCATAAACCTCATTAAGTATTACGATACTTCAAGTGTGGCAAGTGCCTCGCCAATCGTATGAAAAGATCCACAAACGACTATCAAGTCTTGAGGTGCGCTGTCATTAATCACAGCGTAAGTTGCCTGCTGTAGATTCTGATGGGTGTGTATAGAGATATCTGTCACCTGCTTAGCCAGTGCCGTTTGCAGCTGCTCAGCACTTGCTGCTCGTGGATGGTCAATCTCTGCAATATACCAGTCTGTAATCGGCAAACCAGCAGCCATCAAACGCTGTATAACCATCGCAATGTCTTTATCACCTAACATAGAGAACAGCATCTTGATAGTCGCTTGAGGTGCAGACGATTCAGGCAATTTAGACTGCTGACGCTTGCTATGCGCTTGCCATAATGGCAGTAATTGCGCCAATAAAAAATCCACCCCTTGCTCATTATGAGCCACATCAAATAGCCAATGGCGCTTGGCAACCTCACGATAATCAAAGCGACCTGCTAGCTTTACAGTGCCTAGTGCTTGCTCAATAGCGGCAGTATCAATCTTCAGTGGGCTTGCCAGCACTGCAGATAGGGCGTTAGCGGTATTCATAGGTGACAGCGCGGGGCGCGGCAAGCTCAAGGTAATGGCGGCATTACTATACTGCCATGTCTGCGTGTCCTGTGCCCGATAACTAAAATCCTGTCCTACCTGATAGCAAGTCGCCTGATGATGCTTAATAAGCTGCTGTACGCTATCTGGCATATCAGCTGCCCCATAGACTAGGGTAATACCGTCACGTAAGATACCGGCTTTTTCTGCACCAATCTGTTCAACATTATCACCCAACCAATCTACGTGATCGATGCCAATATTAGTGATGACAGCCATATCTGGATCTATGATATTCACCACATCGAGGCGACCACCTAGCCCCACCTCTAACACCCAAACATCACACTCTGCTTCCGCAAATATCAATAGCGCAGCCAGTGTGGTCATCTCAAAAAACGATAACGTTAATTCACACTCTAGTCGCGCCGCTTCTACTTTATTAAAAGCATCTATCAGCGTCTGATCACTGACCATCTCACCATTGATACGCACGCGCTCATTAAACACACTGAGATGCGGTGACTGATATAACGCCGTCTTGTAACCAGCTGCTTGGCACAACTCATTGATAACAGCAGTCGTTGAGCCTTTGCCATTGGTCCCTGCTACGGTAAACACATAGGTATCTTCCTGAGCAGACTGCACCACACCCAAATATTCAGCGACTGGCAGTACTCGTGACAGCCCCATGTCTATCGCTGAGACATGAATCTGCTGCATATAATCCAGCCATTCAGTTAGGGTGGCTCCACTATGAGGACTATTATTAGAAATATTATTATTAACCAGATCAGAAGGTGCCGATGCAGACATAGAAAAACCTATTAAAAAACTCAAATTAAAAGAAAGATAGTGTTAACGACTCGGCTTTCAACAAATAGAGAGGTAAATAAAAGCAGTGTATAACACCCCTACTAAAAACCAAAATTAAATTGTTAAAGTCCAAACTAAAAATAGCATTTACCGCCATTGACGATAAATGCTATTGGAGTGAACCATTAGGACAGAAAGGACTATTGACTAGGCATCAACGTTTGGCTGACCGCACAGCTTGGCCAGTAGTCGATAGGTCGTATCTACCAGCTGATGGCGATGGACGACTTCATCCACTACCCCATGCTCTAATAAAAACTCGGCACGTTGGAATGGCTCTTGTAGCGTTTCCCGTACTGTCTGCTCAATAACGCGCTTACCAGCGAAGCCAATCATCGCTTTTGGCTCTGCCAAATGAATATCACCAAGCATAGCAAGTGATGCTGTCACGCCGCCATAGACAGGGTTGGTCAATATCACGATATAAGGTACACCAGCAATTCTCAAACGCTCGACTGCTGCTGCGGTACGTGCCATCTGCATCAACGACAGCAAGCCTTCTTGCATACGAGCACCACCAGATGCCGCAAAACATACCAAGGGAACTTTTCTCTCTAGCGCTGTTTCAGCTGCTTGCACGAAGCGATCGCCAACCACTGAACCCATTGAACCACCCATAAAGCGGAAGTCAAAAGCACAGGCGACCACATCAAGGTTGCGCAGCTTGCCATACATAACGAGCAAGGCTTCTGTTTCATTAGTTTTGGTTTGTGCTTCAAGCATCCGATCTGGATAAGGCTTGCTATCGACAAACTTGAGCGGATCCTTGGCACTAAATTCCTGCCCAAGCTCACCATCTACTTGATCCAAAAACCATTGTAAACGCTCACGCGCAGACATTGGCATATGATGATCACAATGCGGGCAAATATAACAGTTAAAGATCAGCGCCGTATTGGTAATCATCGAGTGACAGCTCGTACACTCGGTTGATGGCTCAGTCTCTACCGCCGTTAGCGGCGCCGTCAATTGCTGCTTGATGCCTGGTACTGGGCGCTCAAACCATGAATGACGCGTCGGATCAGCGGCACTTTCTTTGAGAGCACATGAGGCACCAGCGTTTGGAGTATCGGGTTTTTTTATCGTATCAGTCATATTTATTCGCCATTGTCGAAGGCTTATCGGCAAGTTTGCTCATACACTTGTCCCTAAGAGTCTAATTATTATTTAAACTGTGAGTCAAATACAGTCATAACATGAGCGGTTATGAAGCACGTATAACCCATCCAAAATATGCTCTATATTTGCTGAAGAGGCTATAGCGTGTAATTGTAACAATTTATACGTGATATTAGTTTACACACGTAAACTAAATTTAGCAAAGTCATTTGGCTTTGTCACTGACAATATTGTTATTAGAGCATGCTTCTTTTATAACTTAAGCGCACAAACTATCGAGTGCATCTCGTAACTCATCCATCTTAGCCATTATCTTTTTCTGAGCGGTCGCGACCGCAGCGACATCTGTGGCATCTATATCGGCAAAATTTTGTACCAACGCACTACCCACAATAATACCGTCCGCATGCTGACCAATCGCTTTGGCTGATGCTGCATCACGAATACCAAAGCCCACACATACTGGCAAGTCTGTTTCTGCTTTGATGGCTTGCACATGGGTGGCGACGTCATCAGTATTGAGCGTTGCCGAGCCTGTCACCCCTTTGAGTGACACGTAATAGATAAAGCCACCACAATGCGTCAATACTTGCTCACGGCGTTCAGGCAAAGTGGTCGGTGACAATAAGAAAATCTCGTTCATCGCATGCTCAGTTAAATGCTGAGTAAAGCTACCTGCCTCTGCTGGCGGCAAATCAACCATCAATATGCCATCAACGCCTGACTGCTCACATAAAGCGACAAAGTTATCATAACCGATGATTTCAACAGGATTGAGATAACCCATTAGAATAATTGGCGTTTGCGTATCTTGCTTGCGGAACTCTGCAACCATATTTAGCGCATCACGCGTACTTGTGCCCGCTGCTAGCGCACGCTCACCCGCCAATGCAACGGTTGGACCATCTGCCATGGGATCAGAGAATGGCAAACCCACTTCAATCATATCTGCGCCGTGTTTGACTAAGTCATGTAGCAGGCCGACAAAGTTACCAGGGGTTGGATCGCCTGCCATCACATAAGGAATCAGGGCTTTTTTATTTTGGGCTTTTAAGGTTTCAAATGTGCTTTCAATTCTGGTCATAGTGGCCTCTAATATTAATGTAAACTGGTTTGATTAGTCTTCTGCTGAATGCATAATCAAAGACTAATCAATTTGTATTATAAATACAGGTTAATAGCATGTAAAAATAGGGGCTACTACAACTCAATCCCTTCCGCCTTCATCACTGAATGCAGATCCTTATCACCGCGACCTGACATATTGACGATGATGCTTTGCTCAGGGGTCATGGTCTTCGCCAGCTTCAGCGCGTAGGCGACTGCGTGAGCAGACTCTAAGGCAGGGATAATCCCTTCTTTACGCGTGGCTTCATGGAAGGCTTCCAACGACTCTTTATCGGTACAACCAACATACTCAACACGCTTCATATCTTTTAGGAAACTGTGCTCAGGACCGACACCAGGATAATCAAGTCCCGCTGAGATAGAGTGCGTCTCTTGAATTTGGCCTTCATCGTCCGCCATCAAATAGGTACGGTTACCGTGTAGGACGCCGATACGACCAGCAGCCAATGGCGCTGAATGGCGACCCGACTCAATACCGTCACCTGTCGCCTCCACGCCATACATTTTGACTTCTGTATCATTGAGAAAATCAAAAAACAGACCAATAGCGTTCGAGCCACCGCCAACACAAGCGACCAAGGCATCAGGCAGCTTGCCCGTTTTTTCTAAATGTTGGATACGTGCTTCCTTGCCAATGATCGCTTGGAAGTCACGTACCAGTAACGGATAAGGATGCGGGCCTGCAACCGTACCGATGATGTAATAAGTGCTGTCCACATTGGTCACCCAATCGCGCATGGCTTCATTCATTGCATCTTTTAGCGTGCGTGAGCCTGAAGTGACAGCCACAACCGTTGCACCAAGCAGGCGCATACGGTAAACGTTCATCTTTTGGCGCTCGACATCATCCGCACCCATATAAATGATGCATTCTAGCCCCAAGCGTGCGGCAATCGTTGCCGTCGCCACACCATGTTGCCCTGCACCGGTCTCAGCGATGATGCGTTTTTTACCACACATCTTGGCAAGCAGTGCCTGTCCGATAGTGTTGTTAACTTTGTGCGCGCCAGTGTGGTTTAAGTCTTCACGTTTAAAGTAAATCTGCGCGCCGCCTATCTCATCACTCAAACGCTTGGCATGATATAGCGGGGTTGGACGACCAACATAATTGACCAAATCATTGTGATACTCTTCCCAAAATGCAGGATCGGCTTTTACTTTGGTATATAGCGTCTCCAGCTCTTCTAAGGCTGCCATCAGCGTTTCAGAGACAAAACGGCCGCCATGGACACCAAAATGTCCGCGCGCATCGGGATATTGGTTAAAGTCTTGCACGTCTGTTGGATTGGTAAAAGTATTGATAGATTGTACAGTCGCAGAGGGTGCTTTGCTTGTGACATTACTCATGATAATTCCTACGATAATTAATATCTTTTAATATAAGTATGGGTGGTATAAGTATTTTGCTAATGAAAATAAGGCTCAATCAGGAAGTCGGAATAACGATCAAATAAGAAAAGATGGCATAAATATCACAGTGATCTTAGATAACGTCAGTGACCGTCTCGTTTTGCCATCGGTCACGCTTTACGGCTTTCATAAAGGCACGCATCTTGTCAGCGTTTTTTTTACCTTTATCAATTTCAATGCCACCGCTGACATCGACGCCATAAATAGGTAAACCAAGCGTGGCAGCGACATTGTCGGCATCCAATCCGCCCGCTAAGATAATCGGCAGAGAGCTATTATGCGGAATAAGGCTCCAGTCAAAGCGCGCGCCCGTACCGCCATATTTATGCTGCTGATAGGCATCGAGTAAAATACTACTCGCTCCTGCTGCTGCAAAGCTATCTATACATGCATGCACGCTCTCTACTGTATCTTGCTTAGCATTGATACGCAGCGCTTTCATCCAGCGTTTATTGACCACGCTTGCCAGCTGCTGGCACTGCTCAGGCGTTTCATCACCGTGGAACTGAATAATATCAAAAGCGACGTTATTTGCCAGTTCGATCAGCTCATCCTCAGGCATATTGACGATTAATGCCACAATGCTGACAAAAGCAGGTAAAGCAGCACTCAATGTCTGCGCCTGAATGAGCGTCACAGCACGCGGACTTGGCGGATAAAACACCAAACCAACCGCATCGACACCCAGCTGGGCAGCTGTATTGACATCACTAAGCTGGGTAAAGCCGCAAAACTTAACGTGCATTAGGTGACCTTAAAAGGTTAAATATTTAGTATTGTACTGAGAGTTTGATGACAATAGACAAGTTCGCGCTCAACTCTAATCGTTAGATATGATGCTGATTTGTTAATCCATTGGCAAATCGATTGCATCCAAAAACTTATCCTAGCATACTTTTATTCATAGTTTTGTTTATGATTACGATTGATAAAAATAGGGATTCCTGAATGTCTAAAAAGACAGCCACAACTGACAGTAATAATAGCCAAGATAATAACAGCAATAACCAAGACAACGATAGTAGCACAAGCCAGCCGCATTACTTAATGTGGTTCCGTCGTGATTTGCGCCTACATGATAATACGGCATTGGCGGCACTTTGTGAACGGGCAAACGCAGACAATGCGCAAGTCAGCGCTATATACCTCCTCACGCCAGAGCAGTGGCAAGCGCATGATACTTCACTGCTACAGGTCGATCACATCGCTCGTACTTTGCCGATACTGGCGAAGGATTTGCAAGCGCAGTTGAATATTACCTTGAGTGTACAGGTTTGCCCCAGTTTTTCTGATTGTGTCGATGCGCTCAACACATTATGTGAAGCTAATAACATCAGCTGCGTCATGGCCAATCATGAGTACGAGGGCAATGAGGTTGACCGTGATGAACAACTCAGCAAACAACTGGCAAAAACCGATATCGAGTTTGTCCGTTGGCATGACCAGTGCATCTTGCCACCGCAAAGCATCACCACCAATGATGGCAACAGCATGTATCAAGTATTTACCCCATTTTATAAAAAATGGCGGCATACCTTAGAGGTCAGCGCCCTGCAAATGCATGACGCAGCAGCGGCAAGCAATAACAAAGCCCAGCTAAAAACCTCAAAATCCAGCGCTACTACTATCAACGACATAGAAAACCTAGTTCAAGACACGGTCAGCGACTATCAAAAGACCTTACAAGACACTGGATTGTTAGCACATATCGATATGGATGCACAGCTTGACCACGCTCGGACAGCGTACCCTGCAGGTGAAGATGCAGCTTGCCAGCGTTTAGAGGATCTTATCGCTGACGATATTGATCACTACGATGTCAGTCGCGATGTGCCCAGCCTACAAGCAACCAGTCAGCTCTCAGCCTATCTTACCATTGGTTCAATTAGCCCCAGACTTTGCTACCTACAAGCAGCGAAAGTTCAAGAAAAGCTACATGGTAATGATGGCGACAATGATGATATCAATCGCTGGATAAGCGAGCTGGCGTGGCGCGATTTTTATCGTCATGTCTTAGTAGATAAGCCAGCACTTATTCGCCACAAGGCTTATAAGGAAGAAACAGACAGCAAGATTAATTGGTCCTATGACAAGGATGATTTTGAGAAATGGTGTACTGGCATGACGGGCGTGCCGTTAGTCGATGCGGCGATGCGCTGTCTCAATGCGACAGGCTTTATGCATAATCGCCTACGCATGGTTACGGCGATGTTTTTGACCAAAGATTTACTGACTGATTGGCGCTTAGGCGAGCGTTATTTTATGCTGCAGCTGATAGACGGTGATTTTGCGTCTAACAACGGTGGCTGGCAATGGAGCGCATCCACAGGCACGGACGCTGCCCCTTACTTCCGTATTATGAACCCCTTTAGCCAAGGCAAAACTCATGACCCAGAGGCCGTATTCATCAAGACTTGGCTGCCTGAGCTAAAGGACATTCCTGCTAGCATCCTGCACAGCGAGGACAAAATGCGTAAAGCACTAGCAAAGGGTGGCAAACTTGCCAAAACTGACTACCCTGTACCGATGGTCGGGCACAAAGCAGCGCGGCAACTGGCCATTGCAGAATTTAAAAAATAATAATTCAAATCTATTGATCTAGGTGCTGCGTATCATCAGTATTACCTATCAGCTATCAGCACCTCGACTATTTATTACCAAGCCCCATCATACAATCATGCTATTATTTTTCGTTATTCTGTTGATCTAGCGCCACCAATTGATTAATCGCTTTATTCATACCGTGCATGATCTGCCCTAATAGTACTTGTTGCTTGGTCACGACGATGACAATCATCGGCTGGTTTTTATTAGGGACAGCACTGATCATAATCTTACCGTCTTGCGCATCCAAGATCACAGAACGACAACCAGTGAGCTGTGCCTCATTGGTTAATGCCTGAACCAGCGCCAAAATCGAGCTGCCGACGGCAGATAACTTACCTGCATCATATTCTTTTTGAAAAATAGAGCTGACCTCAAAACCATCTGTTGAAGCAAGTAACACCCCATCAATACCACTGGTGCTATGCACCAAATCATGCAGCACCTCTTTTGATGTCACTACAAAGAGCTCTGAAGGCTTAAGACGACTTGACTCCGTCTGAAACAGTTTGTCATTCATTATATGTTTCCATTGTCACTGAGTTTTAATGTATTAAATAAGAACTAGGGCATGCCCTAAAAACCAATATAGCTTTACTCTTTAACCTTGCTCAAGCGCGGTAATAATGGTTTCAACCAATAAAAGCACATCATCCTTTTTACGCATATCAACAGGAAAAATGGGGATAGTCCGGTTGTTTTCACGTAACCACTCACGATAAATATCAAACTCACGCTCAGGTTTTTTGTCAATTTGACTGACCCCAACGATAATCCGACCTTGATATATTTTGTCAAACTTATCCAGATAGGTTGCCATATCTTGAACAGGGTCAGCGGCTGAATGATCAATCAAAATAATCACCCCAAGCGCGCCCTGCGCTAGAATCGGCCAAATAAAATCAAAACGCTCCTGCCCAGGTGTACCGTATAACCCAATACCTGTCGCATCATCAAAGGTAAGCTCACCATAATCCATCCCAACAGTGGTCAAGGCCTTAGTAGGTGCATCCAAATCTGTATTTTGCACTTCCGTAGAGACCACTGGTATATCAGAAAGGCTTGCGATTGCTTGAGTTTTTCCCGCACCCATTGGGCCACTAAAAACAATTTTTAGACGTTGCATAATAATTGACTACCTAGCGCTTAACAGCGCATTTAAAAAATTTAATAGTATAGAGGTTAAAGTCCATTTACAAAAACAATCACTTTTGGCTCATATTTTACGATTTCAAAGTCTCTACCCTACAGACCTAGAAAACTAAAGACCTAGCTTTTGGCGTAGTCGCGCTAAAAACCCACGCTTTTCTTGCT
This sequence comes from Psychrobacter sp. H8-1, assembly GCF_904846575.1. NCBI lineage: Bacteria > Pseudomonadati > Pseudomonadota > Gammaproteobacteria > Moraxellales > Moraxellaceae > Psychrobacter > Psychrobacter sp. H8-1. The sequence goes on along the minus strand of NZ_CAJHBG010000001.1, from coordinate 471,393 downwards.
GGGCAGGAGTCGTTTCGACAGTAGCTTTATCTGTCTCAATATCGGGAGTGATAGTAGGGCTTGAAGTGGTAGGCGCTACCGCCTCTCCTCGAGCGCGTCTCTCTAGCAAGGCTTCAAGCGCTGTCTGCTTAGTATTACTCGCAGTAGGCTCGATAGGCTTATCTGATATGATTGCTACACTTTCTACTATGTCATTTATAGTGTGCACAGTATCTATAGGCTTATTTTGCTGCGTCATACGCGACGAGCGACCAACCAATGTATCCAGATACTCATAGCTTTCAGCTTTTAAACTTCCTGAAAATAAGAGACCAGCTATTATCTTTTTGACGTTTTTCACCGAAATAGCTGCTAACCTTGTCAAGTCATTGACATCACAAGCTGTGTTTTCTAATGCATTCATCACTTGCAACAGCTCACGTCGATCTTTGTTTGCGACTTTACGGTTGCCATTAGTGCTATATTTAATTGCACCTATAGGTTTTACCCAATAACCCAACCGATAAGGTGTGTCATCATTGATCAAAGGTAGTAGCATATCTATCTGCCCCCAAGCACAGCGCCAAAGCCATTGCATTAGATCTTGTGCTGCTGTGTCTACTGGGTACTCACCGTCATAGCTTTGTAATCGCCAATCATAACTGGTAGGCAATACCAGAGCTTCCTCAGACCGCTTCAACCAAACACGCGCGCGACTAGGCTCAGCAATGGCAATAGCTTGATTATTAACGATGATCTGATAAATACCTAGCGGACGCTTATGCACTGCCTTAATAAAGGCAATGATGCTCTCATAGTTATCGGGAGAGAAGCTAGAGCCCTTAGTATATGTCACATCAGGATAAGCGCTATTAATGCCATTATTCACATTTGACTGCAGTATCTCATTACTAGATGCTTGATCACGAGAAATACTGTCACTGGATGATGACGGGATTTGGTTGTTAAGAGCAGTGCTGGCTAGCGTTTCATTACTTTGAAGACTGGTCGCACTTTCTTCTGTCACCTTAGCAAGTAAAGGCACGGTACTAGTTAGCCATTTTTCGAGTCCATTAAGGCACTTTAAGGGTAAGACAAGCCTATCGTCGACTAACTGGCCCTCTCCTGTATCGGTACGGCTAGTGTAAAGTACAGGCTTATGCTGCTGACCTTGTAGGATTTTTGCATTAGCAGCATGACGAAAATCATTGCTGATCAAAAACAGGTCAACTTGTGGGTGTTTCGCTGATACCCATTCAAGCTCAACATCTAAGCGTAATAAAACTCGCAGATAGCCCTTGAGCATAACCTGGTCAGCAGGCCTTACCCCTACTATCGCTGTACGTAGGACTTTTTTTAGATTCTCTTGAGTACCTTGTTCGAGACTACTCATATAAACTCTCCAAACCGCACTATTTGCTAGCAACTTTATTTTGAGTCCGCAATTTTAAAATTTTCAAAGCCACTATCGCTCTGCTTTTTCGCCTTGCAACAACTCCTGAGTAATCCCACTAAACCAAGCACTCTTTAAGACTAAGGTCTGTTGAAATAAAATAATATCTCATGACCTTCATAATACTTATCTTATATAGTGCTGATCTTATAGACAGAGCCAACTCTCTATCTTTACTGCTCGCTAAATAGCTTTAGATAGCCAAGATACTGGCGCCCAGGGATTGTAGAGTAGATTAGCGCTGAAAACTATGCCTATTCGCTCTTTCTTTCAATGCATAATGCAAAATCCGTACCACCTCCCTCTAAATTATAGAGATTTCTACAAAAAAGCACTTTTAGCCGGTAGACTAAAAGCGCTCAAAGTAAGTTACTTGAAAAAGTTACTTGCTGTAATAGTTGTTATATATTCAGCCGTGTTGCGTAGCGAAGATCAGACTAACCTATTGGCTTTTGTCATTTTGGCTACGCCGTTTTGGATGGTATCTGACACGCTCCTGCCCCTTGGGTCGTGACCGTCACGACTGCGCCCGTTAAAGAAAACAGCTGCTGCAGCTGAGTCTGCGCATTCTTTAGCGCAATATTCATCACATCACCACGGCAAGCGCGCTCGATGACTTCTGCTTTGGCCATACTCTGCGCTTGTGCCAATATTTTTGGATCCACTTGCATCAAGCCAAAAGCACCCGTTTGCCAATCATAAATCTCAATATCATCGAGATAGACTGAAAATATCTCTGATGGCGGCAAGGTAATATTAATTTGCGGCATAACGGAAACAGGTACATTGGCATCGATCTCCTGCCCATCCGCTACATTAGAATTAAGCTGATCAGCAGCTTGCACCACTTGTACCATATCGGGTGACAACTCGCTTAGGTCAATACCAGCCTCCACGCGACCACGGGCAATAAACAGCCCTTTTTGCTCATCTTGCCACAGTTTCATCCAGCTCCCCTCACGTTGACTGGTAATCACCGTATGGACGTTAAAAGCAACCGTTTGCAAGCGGTTTAGTTGCTGTATTTGAGTGACAACTCCTTCGCGAGTGATGGTCTCAATGGGCTCATCAATAATACGGGTCTGAATGGTATAAACAGCAAAGGCCAATGCGGTAAAACTTAAGATTAGAAGTATCCATGTCGCCATCCCGATGGACTGCTTCTGTTTTGGCTTAGGACGCTTACTAAGGGTTTCATCTGGATTAATAGGAGGCTGGTTATCAGGAGTTGTCATATTCGCTACCTTTATTTGTTATCAACTACATTCATAAAGCCATTACGAATGAGAAAGACACTGGTTTATAATGCTATAGATGACGCTTTTTATGCCTAACTTCAAGTATTAACTACCAACCCACTACACAACTTTTTATCCCTTGTTTTTGAGAATGGCCATCCTTTCAAAATCACTCTGATTTTTATTATCTATACCCGTTAAAGCTGTCAGATGGTTGCTTTTTTCATACTATTTTGTAGTTTCTGCGTCGTTCTGCTGCAAAAGACAAAAAACCATTGCGTCTTAGGCAAACTTTACCTAACATAGTCAGATTGCGTCGATAAAATGTCACCCTGTATTGGCTATCTCATATTAGCTTACGATTATTAGCCTACTATGAGCTGGTTTCTAAACAGAAAACAGACTCTAAATAGCCAGTCTAGTCATTACATCGAGCAAATCACTAGTGTCATCAGGTTATATATAAAGGCCGTCTTGTAGCAATTACTATATGCTCAGTGCCTTATTTATTATTTATTTTATCGTTGATAAGGTTCCGCTTTATTTATGAAAGCCAGTCAATTCTTGTTCGCTACGCTAAAAGAAACTCCAAGTGATGCCGATATCGCCTCAAGCCAACTGATGGTACGTGCTGGCCTTATTCGCAAAATCGCTTCTGGATTATATGTTTGGTTGCCCATGGGGCTACGCATTTTGCAAAAAGTCGAGCGTATCGTTCGCGAAGAGATGCAAAATATCGGTGCTCAAGAAGTGCTGATGCCCATGACCCAGCCCGCTGAGCTGTGGCAAACCACCGGCCGTTTTGATGACTATGGTCCTGAGCTATTACGCTTCAAAGACCGTCATGATCGCGACTTTGTCTTGGGCCCGACTCATGAAGAGGTCATTACCAATTTGGCGCAAGGTGAACTGCGTAGTTATAAGCAGCTACCCATCACTTTCTTCCAAATCCAAGGTAAGTTCCGTGATGAGATTCGCCCGCGTTTTGGGGTGATGCGTGCACGCGAATTCACCATGAAAGACGCCTACTCCTTCCACGTAGATCAAGCCTCATTGGCTAAGACCTATGACGATATGTACGATGCTTATACACGCATTTTTACTCGCTTAGGTTTGGACTTCCGTGCCGTGCAAGCAGATACTGGATCCATCGGCGGCTTTGCCTCCCATGAGTTTCATGTATTGGCCAGTAGCGGTGAAGACGATATTGCCTTCTCAGACTCTTCTGATTATGCCGCCAACGTAGAGCTAGCAGAATCGGTTAGCACCGCTGAGCGTCAGCCCCCTAAAATGGCGCGTGAAGACGTGCTGACAGAAGAGATGACCACCTGCAAGATGGTGGCTGAGCATCTGGATGTACCACTAGCAACCACCGTCAAAACTCTGATTGTACATGGTCATAAAGAAGATGAGACTCCGCAGCTCATCGCTATTGTGTTACGTGGCGACCATCAACTCAACCATATCAAAGCAGAAAAAATAGAAGAAGCCAACGTGCCACTGACTATGGCCTCTGATGAAGAGCTAAAAGCCGCGGGTCTACATAAAGGCTATATTGGTGTTGACTTAGATATGCCAGTTTTTGTCGATCGCTCAGCAGCAGCTTTGTCAGATTTTGTCACTGGTGCCAATAAGGTCAATAAGCACACGATCGGTATGAACTGGGCACGTGATGCAAGCATTACTCGCATTGTTGATGTACGTAACGTGCTCGAGGGCGACCCTTCTCCAGATGGTAAAGGCACTCTAAAAATCAAACGCGGCATCGAAGTCGGTCATATCTTCCAGTTGGGTGATAAGTACTCACAAGCGATGGGCTGTAGTGTCTCAGGTGAAGACGGCAAGCCAGTCACCTTGATGATGGGCTGCTACGGTATCGGCGTTAGCCGTATTATCGCGGCCGCCATCGAGCAAAACAACGATGAAAACGGCATTATGTGGCCAAAAACACCGAGCGTTGATGATTCGATTGCACCTTTTGAAGTGGCCATCATACCGATGAAGTCGAAAGAAGATACTGTCATGCAGACAGCTACCGCGCTGTATGAAGAGTTAAAGTCTCAGGGTGTCAATGTGCTACTTGATGACCGTAACGAACGTCCAGGCGTTAAGTTTGCTGATCTTGAGCTGGTTGGTATTCCGCATCGCATTGTGGTTTCTGATCGCAACCTGGCTGAAGACAAGTACGAATACGTCAATCGCCGTGAAGCAGAAAAGCAGATGCTAAGCCGTGAAGAGGTCGTTGCAAAAGTCAGTAGAAAATAGTCTTATTGGTAAAGATTGTGCCATAAAAAGCGCCCATCTCATTGAATGAGGTGGGCGCTTTTTGCTGTATAAGCTAAACGATAGCGAACTGAGTTAAATCAGTCCTATGGCCTACTGCCGAATCAGTCGACTCGGCTGCGGCAACAAGCTTAAGTCACTAACGCGACAAGGGTTGATATCGATACCACCACGGCGCGTATACCAGGCACGCACCATTAGCGCACTTGGCTGATAATACTGAGATAGATCAGCAAATATCTGCTCTACACATTGCTCATGAAAGCCATTATGCTGACGAAAGCTTAATATATAACGCAGTATACTGGCATTATCAATGACTTGCGAGCTGCTGATAGAGACGCCTAGAGTGCCCCAATCAGGTTGATTGGTCACCGGACAGTTACTGCGCAGTAAGTTACAATAAAAGCTATATGGCTGATCTGAATTACTATCAGCGCTATAGGTTGCTGCTATTGTAGAGCCTTTGAGCAGCGACGCATCAGGATGCGCACTTAACAATATTTTATCGCTACTATCCGCGAGTGCGTTGTCAATACAAACCCCGTCTGGCTGGGTAATCAGTAGTCTTGAATTCTTATCTTCTAACGCAAATAATTCAACTTGTACTTGTGCTTGCAAGCACTCAGATAGGTCTTTAGCAATCAGCGTTTCTACTTCTTGCCAGCTTGCAAACTCTGTAAAGTTAAGGCTATTTAAATACAGTTTTAGTGACTTCGACTCAATGATAGACGGTGAGCTGGCTGGAATACTTAAGCGTGCCATCGCTACTTGCGATATGCCTTGAGAGTTGAGCCATGACACCTCAAAAGCCTGCCACCAGTCTATGCCAACGGCCAACTTGTCATCCTGCCAGCCAATCGCCGCGCGTCCCATACTGCGGGCAATAGGATATAGTGTTTCTGGACTATACTCTGTGGGATAGTCATTGGTTTGCTGACCTAAGATACCGTGAATACTCATTGGCCCTTCCTAATACTAAACAATTGAAATTGATCATGCTTAACATAAATGAGCCAATCTGGCAGTCTAACCAGATCAGCTCATCTTCTTAAATAACAAGTATTACAAACGAATTCGTGACCCATCATCGAGCAATCGATAAGCAATGATATAAAACACCACACAAAAGGCAAAGATAGCCGCCATTGAATAAAACACATTGACATCAGAGTAGCCTAAAATGCCATAACGGAACGAATTCACCATATAGACAATGGGGTTCAGTAGCGATACGTTTTGCCAAAATGTTGACAAGTCTTCCATCGAGTAAAACACACCACCGAGAAAGGTCAAAGGCGTCAACACAAAACTTGGAATGATTGAGATGTCATCGAATGAGCGCGCAAAAACCGCATTGATAAAGCCGCCAAGCGAAAACAGAATCGACGTGCCAAGTACCGTAAAAACTGTCACAAACAAATGCTCAATACCAAGATCGGTAAAAAACAGCGCTACTATCGAAACGATTAGTGCAATGACCAGACCGCGAAAGATACCGCCACTGACATAACCCGCTAATATGGCATGTTTGGAGACAGGGGATACCAGCAGCTCCTCAATACTAGAGGTAAACTTGGCACTAAAGAAGCTCGATACCACGTTAGAGTAACTGTTGGTAATCACCGCCATCATGATGAGACCAGGCACGATAAACTGCATATAAGGCACTCCGCCCATCTCGCCCACTCTATCACCTATCATTCGGCCAAAGATGACAAAATAGAGCGTCATCGTAATAACTGGCGGCAATAATGTCTGCGGCCAAATTCGCAGAATACGGCGGATCTCTTTTAGCAAAATCGTTTGAAAAGCAATCCATCTTTTAGACCATGACATGGTTTCGTTTGGGTCTGCTTGTATTTTCTGACTCATAACCCTGACTCCTTCATACTGTCTTCATTTTGAATATTTTGGTCTACCAGACGCATAAACAGCTCTTCTAAACGATTGGACTTATTGCGCATACTAGCAATCGTGATACCTTGATCTGATAACTGTGTGAAAACAGTGTTCAGTGACTCACCTTCTGTTAGTGTCACCTCCAGCGTCATATCATCTGGCTGTGCAACCTCTGTCACTCCGACTAGCTGTACTGGACGCTCAAGTGGCTTACTGACATCAAGCACAAAAGTCTCGACAGACAACTGTGCAAGCAAGTCTTTCATTTCAGTATTAATACGTATCTCACCATGATCTAAAATAGCAATGCGCTTACAAAGCTGCTCCGCCTCTTCTAAATAGTGCGTCGTCAGAATGATCGTGGTGTTTTCTTCAATATTAATTTGCTGCATGAAATCCCACATAGAACGGCGCAGCTCAATGTCGACGCCAGCGGTCGGCTCATCTAGAATCAATAGCTTCGGCTTATGAATCAGTGCACGCGCAATCATCAAACGCCGCTTCATACCACCTGACAACTCTCGCGACATGTTATTACGCTTATCCCACAGCCCCAACGCTTTTAATAAGCGCTCAGCACGCGGTTTAGACTCTTTCGCAGAAATCCCAAAATAGCCTGCTTGAGTAATCAAGATATCCTCAACTTTTTCAAACTGGTTAAAGTTGAACTCTTGTGGCACAACGCCAAGATACTGCTTAGCAATCGAAGGATTGTCTAATAGGTCAGTACCAAATATATGCACACTGCCAGTCGTCGGCTTAAATAGTGAGCTAATAATACCAATCATTGTCGATTTACCAGCACCATTTGGCCCCAACAAGGCAAAGAACCCACCTTGAGGGACGATTAAGTCAACTCCCTTGAGTGCGGTAAAACCATTGTCATAAGTTTTGGATAAGTTTTTGACAACCAGCGCTGGTACCTCTGACATGAAGACCTCTTTATTTGTTGTAGATTTATGTGAACAGCAATGTTTAGAGTAAATACAAAAGATGATGTAATTTCATAAAATGAGGCTGCTAATGATGAATTTCAACTGCATCCTATTAGAAGTATCATATTGATAATACTCATCATCAAAAAAAACGCCTACCTCAATAAATGAAATAGGCGTCTTATCATGCTACATAATAAACGATAGGCTAACTGATGGCGCTATAAAGTGAGAAACTCAAATATAGATTTCTCTCACTATGTCAGTTAGCTTGCTTCGCTGATCATATAATCCACAGCGTTTTGGACTTCTTCGTCAGGGATGTCAGCACCACCCTTCGCAGGCATCGCATTGAAACCATTGATTGAGTGATCATAAAGAGTATCAGTACCCTTAGCGATACGCGGTCCCCATGCACCAGCATCTCCGAATACTGGAGCGCCAAGTAGGCCGGCACCGTGGCAAGTCTGACAGACAGCATTGTAGACAGTAGCGCCATCGCGCGGACCACCATCAGCTGAGACACTCGCGGCGCGTGTGGCTACGTCACAAGTCTCGCCTTCAATACATACACGGCCAACAGGCTGAATGCGGGCGATTAGATTTGGATATAATGCGATTAGCTTTTGTACTTGCGGGGTATCTTGTGGCACAGGCACTTCTTCAGTAGCAGCGGCTTGCACAGTCTCAGTTTCTTCTGCATCAGCAGACGCTTCTTCAGTAGCATCAGCATCATCTGTGGTCTCAGCAGCAGCTTCTGTCTCGTCAGCGAGCGCTTCAGCAGGTGCGTCTTCAACGACTTCTTGCGCCTCAACGACTTCAGTGGTGGCTACAGGTGTGTCTGCGGCATCTTCAGCTTGGCTCACCGCGATACTAGCGATTCCTAGAATGGCAGCTGCCGTTAACATAACTACTTTTCTCATTCGTCACGTTCTCTTATTACATATACAAATGGCTGACACAAATTAGCCATGCCGTCTATCCTCCTTTGAAAACCTATGGTTATCAATAGTAAACGTCACTTAACTTGTGAGCACATCTGTAATCGGTGATTATAAATGTATATTCTCCCTGACATTATAAGGGAAAAGACAGGTAGATTGCCATGCCTGTTTGCTGACTATCTTGTTTTTTCTTAAAAAATACGATGAGTTCGCTTTGGACATTGGCTTTTTGATGTTTATTTGTTAGACTAAGCGGTCTCAATTTTGACACGTTGTACTGCTGCTAACACTTGCTTCAATATAGCTCCTACCTAAAGGTGTCTACCTAAAATAGCAGCCAACTCAATTTATGCGCTCGTAGCTCAGTTGGATAGAGTATCGGTTTCCGAAACCGAGGGTCGTGGGTTCGATCCCCGCCGAGCGCACCAATCATTGTACTTCTCTGCTTATGTATCTCTCTGTTTAATACTCTACTTTCTGTCTAAATCTTTCCCGCGCCAACCTTCCTGCTCTCATACCTTTTATTCAAGTGCTATGATTTATCTCTTTAGCGCTCTTTTTTCGTCTCTCTGCTTTTTCTATACTGCCAAATATTGTCCTACTGCCAAATATCGTCTTTTTGATACTGTCAATTATCTTTTTTCATCTTCGTGGATGTTCAGTTTCTGACTATCTCACCTATTGTCGTGCTTAAGTAACAGAACCATCGTCAATTATTTTATGAAAACAGTTGCTTAACAATACAGAAGTAAATACTATACGCTGTAGCAACCTTTAGTCTGATATAAAGACCGTTTATCTAAAAACATGCGATAATACTTGCATTATTTATCCCTTTATTTATGTATCACCCCTTTTATCTATGATGTTGGCATAGTAATTGCTACTACTTAAGTAAATAAAGACACAAAGCGGCAACAAATTTATTTTAGCCATGTCATGTACTTATAGGGAACTTAAGTCTGACAGTCTGTAAAACTTTTACTATACATCATATATAACAGGGAAGAACCATGAACGTCTTCTATATCACCGCATTGACAATTGCATTCACTTTTTGGGCTTTCATGACCGTTTGGCTGTTCAAGGTAAAAAGATAAACCATTTTGAGCACTTTTAATAACACAAAGCGTCTAAGCTTCGTTAAATTAAACTCGTTAATTTTTGCGCTTAATACTCATTCGCAGTTTATGAAAAATTATTTAAAAAGTTCTTTTTAAAAGATAATTTCATAATAGCTCATATGCTGCCAATGAGGCCAAAGCCATACGTTTATTAACCTTCCCAGTCCTAAACAGTCATGTGACAAGTCCAAGATCAGGAGAGGTAATGAGTATCTTTTATATGGCTGCATTGGCAGTTGCATCTATGTTTTGGACTGTCGTCATTATTTGGCTCATAATAAGACGCTAAAAGACCTTAAACTGAGATACTTCTCAACATCATAGAATAGCCCTCGGCCCACTCTACGCTTTACTCAAACCCTTTCTGATATTACTCCCTTTATTCCGCAAACTGCAGGCTTGCGGCCAGCTGCGCACGATTAGGTACCCGATGATAGTTGATAATAGGCACTTCCCCCAAACGTCGCTGCCCTACTGCAACACTTTTATCAATGGTAATCATCGCAATCTTCTTATCCAGTTTTGCAATGAGTAAATGATTTGCCCTACGAGTGACACTGTAACTAGGAAAGTGCCGTTTGAGTAGGGCTGCTGTCTTTTGCAAAGCATCATTAGGTAGCGATTTTGCACTTATTAATGTCTGATTATTATGTGCGCTACTTTCTTTTTTGCCGCGAAGATGTGCCACGATCCACAGTATCGCGACTACTGCCAACAATATGACAAGCCACCAAATTCCGTCTATCATAGGAAGAGATTTCCATTATTAGCAAGGGTTATGTCATGTTAGCAGAATTGTCACTAAAGTTAATAGCCGAAGTGCAATGTGCGGCTGAATTACTGGATACTCAATCACGTATTTGTATCTTGACTGGCGCTGGTATATCGGCTGAAAGCGGTATTCCTACTTTTCGCGACAAACAGACTGGTCTCTGGCAGCAGTATCGCGCTGAGGATTTGGCCACACCGACTGCTTTCGAGCGTGACCCAAAGCTGGTCTGGTCATGGTATCAGTGGCGCAGACAGCTAGTGCATGAGAAAAAACCCAACCCAGCCCACCTTGCTCTTGCCGAGTGGCAACAAGCCGCGGATAAAAACAAGCAGAACGTCACTTTAGTCACGCAAAACGTCGATGACTTACATGAACAGGCTGGTAGTCGCGTTACGCACCTGCATGGTCACCTATGGCGCAACCGCTGTCATGACTGTGGTACAGCTTTCGAGAATGAAACAAAAGCTGCAGACAGTAGCAAAGCCGCTCTCAACTTCGATGATGAATTAATAAATTGTCAACATTGCAGTGGTTATATCAGACCTGATATTGTTTGGTTTGGTGAGTCTTTGCCCGAGCAAGCATGGCAGACAGCAGAAGATGCCGCCGCCAACTGTGAGGTGTTTATCAGTATAGGGACATCAAGCTTGGTCTATCCTGCTGCAGGTCTAGCACATTTGGCAAAACAAAATGGTGCAAAACTTATCGAGATAAACCCTGATCCAACACCTAACACCATCGTTGATATTACATTAGCTGCAAACGCTGGAGTGGTCATGCCTTTATTAATGCAGCAAATCACTGCGCTATCGTCTCAAGCGCAAGATCAACTTTAGCTAGGTACGTTTCTTTTAGGTCATCGTCTATAAATGATGATCTAAAAGAGTTTTTAACCAAAGTGATGATGTCGTCTTCTGACAAGGGTAGGTTTTCATATAAATTAATAAAGTTCTGATTGATATAGCCTTTGAAATAAGCAGGGTCATCTGAATGGACACTGATATTTAAGCCGAAGTCCAAAAGCTCTTTTATATTGTGCTCACTATAGGTATCAAAAACCTTTAATTCAATATTTGAGTTGGGACAGACGGTGAGCGGTATTTGCTCTTCTTTTAGCCTTTGCATAAGCGCTGCGCTATGGATAGATTGCACTCCATGATCTATTCTATTAATATCCAATAAATCTAACGCTTCATAAATATACGAAAAGTCCGCCTCTTCACCTGCATGAGCCACCAATTTAAAGCCTTCATCTTTTGCTTTTTTGAATACTTCTGTGAATTTTGATGGCGGGTTGCCCAGCTCTGAAGAATCAAGGCCGACGCCTATGATGTCTTCCTTAAATGCCAAAGTTTGTTCTAACGTCTCAAAAGCATCCTGTTGTGATAAATGTCTCAAAAAGCACATGATGATACAAGAGGTGATGCCGTATTGTTCTTTGGCATCAACCAAAGCCTCTTTTATTCCTGTTATCACTGTTTCAAAAGCAATACCTCTTGCAGTATGTGTCTGTGGATCAAAGAATATTTCTGTATGAATGACGTTGTCTTCCACGCACTTCAGAACGTACTCCCACGTCAAATCATAAAAATCATCTTTGGTGATGAGCACATTGGCACCAGCATAATAGATGTCTAAAAAGGTCTGTAGATTGGTAAAGTTATAGGCGTTACGCACGTCTTCGATGTCTTTGTAGGGAATCTCTATATTGTTTTTCTTAGCCAACCTGAACATAAGCTCAGGGTCTAATGAGCCTTCGATATGTAAGTGCAGCTCAGCTTTTGGTAGTTTTTTTATCAAATCAATCATCATATTCCCGTTAATATATGTGTCATCTAAAACAGCTTCTAAAAATCGTTTTAGAAGCTGTTTTAAAGGTTACTTTAAAAGCTAAAGTAGAAGAAGCTAAAGTAAAGAACTACTTTAAAAACACCACCGTATCCGACAGCTCATTGCCTGCTGGATCATGCTCTAGGTGATAATACTGACGTAGCAACTGCCCTACTTCATCGAGCAATTCACTTAAGCTTTCTTCCATTTTTTGATTGGCGATACCTGCCACTGCTTTTTCGCACATCGCTTGCCAGACTGTGGGACTCACATGAGCGCTGATGCCACGATCAGCGACAATCTCTAACTTATGCTCACAGATGTTGACGTAGACTAAGACGCCAGTATTTTCTTCGGTATCCCATACGCGGTACTCGCTAAACAAGTCAACGGCGCGCTCACGGCAGTCGATGTGATAAGCAGCTTGAATGGGCAGCTGGTTTTCTATAATCAAAAACACCTCGCCGCGATGGCCGCGCTCTGCCTCTGTTACTTTTGCCGTGAGGCGTGCCTTAGCCTCTGATGTTAGCCATTTGCTGTGCAGCATAGGAACAAACAAGACTTGACGCCACCAACGAGCAAGGCTTGCCTGTGATGTGGGTGCGTTGTTTTGTGCCATGATATTATATCCTCAAGTGCGCTATTGCTGACTGTCATCTGATAGGTATTGAACCATTTTTATTGGTTATATTTTTAGTGCTGAGCACTCTTTAGTTCTGAACCATCAACCATCATTGATTTGGCTGTCATCAGTGGATAGGTTACCACGAACCGCCTGCACCACCACCACCAAAACCGCCACCGCCGCCGCCAAAGCCGCCACTACCAAAACCGCCACCACTACTACCCCCGCCCATACCCGGCAGGAATACCATTCCACCTCCACCGCCGCGTCCACCACGACCGCCGCCACCTGAGGCGCGAGAGATCAAGAACATCCAGATAAATATGGCCATAATGAGTGTCATAAAGAAGCCGCCCCCCAAGGCTAAGGAACCTGCAAAAAACCCGCCTGCCGTTATGATAGAGCCAAAGACCCGTCCAAAGATATTGGTGATAAAGCTACCAAATATCATCGCCATAATAAACAAGAAAACAGGGGTTGGCAGCTCATCAGATCCTTGTTGAGCACTACGTTCGGCTGCTAAGGCGTCGGACTGAGCTAACACCTCAGGGTCTGCTAGCAAACGCTCCTCAATGCGGCTGATACCAGCCAACAGCCCTGATGCGTAATCGTTTTGTTTAAAATAAGGCGTAATGTCTTCACGGATAATGCGATTTAGTGCCGCATCAGGTAGAACCCCTTCTAATCCATAGCCTGTTAATATATATATCTTACGATCATTGATGGCGGCCAGTATAAGCAAACCATCATCCGTATCGGCTTCGCCTAAGCCCCACTCTTCAGCCACCTGTAGAGAGTAATCAAAGATAGGCAGGTTGCCAGTTGTCGGTACGATAACCACCGCTGCTTGCGCCAAACCTTGCTGATAAATACTTCTAAGCTGTGTTTCAAGGCGCAATTTTTGTTGCGGGTTTAAAATATTAGCCTGATCAACTACAGGATTATTTAAAATCAGCTTATCGGCAGTGACCCCAGCGGCAGTTGATTGGACTGGCGCTTGAGTAGCAGCGTTATTATCCACAGCACTATTATTAGCAGAATCAGCATTTGCCGCATTAGGATTAAGCGCCTCATTCCCTAATATCGCCTCATTAATAGCCTCGTTACCAAGTACCGCATCATTAATGGCTTCATTAGCCTCACCCGCTTTAGCGATAGCGACTAATTCTTCAACACTACGGTTTTGCATGCTCGATGCGCTACTGTCAGTCGCGACAGCAATATCATCCGCAGCAGCATACAACGCTGTCGTACTGCTAGCGCTCAGGGTGAGGAGTAATGCTGTTATGATTGCTTTAGAGTTATTCATCTGACCTATACCACCTCGAGGGACACTCGTACCGAATTATTACACACTGTATTACTGACATTGATGCACACGGGTTAATCACGTGTAGAGTCATTTTCTTATGCACATTAGGACTGTACAGCCAACGTCATCTATTATAAGTCAGTATTAGATAAGCTTTTACAAAACCATAATGCAGGTAGTAAAGCTGCTGATAAGATTAGCTAAGAAAAGCGCATTTATAACGCAGTTTTATCTACCTACACTTGCTACATGATGCTGATCTTGGGTTCAATACCTATTGTATGACTTCATTAAGACCTACTCACCAAAATCAACCGTTGGGGCAGTTGATATCGCTTCTTCATTATCTACATTGAAGTTTGGCTTGGTATCCATACCGAATACTTTTGCCGTGATATTGGTTGGGAATTGACGTACGGTGGTGTTGTAACCCTGTACTTCTTGGATATAACGATTACGTGCAACGGTAATGCGGTTTTCAGTGCCTTCTAGCTGCGCCTGCAAATCTTGGAACAAAGCATCAGACTTTAGCTCAGGATAGCGTTCAGAGACTGCCATCAAGCGTGATAACGCGCCGCCCATCTGCGCTTGTGCTTCTGCATAACGCTCCATCGCTTGTGGGTCATTGAGCACTTCTGGCGTTATGTTAATGCTACCTGCACGCGAGCGCGCTTCGGCCACTTGAGTGAATACTTCTTGTTCTTGATCCGCATACTGCTGCACAACTTTTACCAAGTTTGGTACCAAGTCCGAACGACGCTGATATTGGTTGACTACTTCTGACCAAGCTGCGGTTACTTGCTCGTCTTGCGCCTGTAAATTGTTATAGCCACAACCTGTCAAGCCGACTGTTGATGTTGCTAATACTGCTGATAGTAGCATGGGTTTTAAAATAGATTTACGCGTCATATGTGTTTCTCCTAATAAAAATAAATATCTCTAGGTAGTAAAAAATAATGAACTACTTATCCATATAGTGAGTCCTAAATAAAAAGAGTACAGCTTTTACAGCGTGCTACTGGTATAAATTTTATAGTGGATCGACTATACAAGGTTTTATATTTGCAATAGCATTTACCTCTAACCATGCTGCTAATAATGGCGTTATCGTAGTGGCTTTACAATTCACCGTTACCAAAACACAACCACTGAGCCAATTATGAGGCTCAAAAGGACTCATTTAACTTAACTTGCTAATACTTCCACATCTTATCATCGTTAGTGAGACTTTCTTGCATCGTAACCCTCGGTCGCCATTTTACACCATCTCATCGAAGAGCTGACTATGATTAGCTTTAGTCGAAAAATAGCCTATAACCACACATCTGTTTACTAACTTAAAAATAAATAAACTAAACACTCTATAATCATAAAAATCTCTAGTAATTGCTATGAAATTATGGCAAATTGCAGTTACGTAGCCGTATGATTTGCATACAATTAGTAGTGGACTTATCTTTTAGTTAGTATAGTCCCCTTATAGATTGGCAAACTTCCTTCTTAGTTTATAACTCTCTAGCGTGTAGGATGCTATAAGCTTCAAGGATTTTCGCTCAATCAGCACAACCAAAGCGGCTAATTTTAGTTTGAATGCTATCAGTATATTGATTGGTATTTAATTATAATAACCACCTGTTTTATCCGCTGGGCTATTTATTATTTACCTATTCTGATTGCGACATGTCATCATACCGTAATGACCAGAAAGGCAAAAGGAATTGCGACCGCAGCTAGATCTACATGAACGCTGGTAGCGTTGATGATCAGCCAAGCGGATAAACATAGACAACTACAATCTATCCTAAGTGCTTAAAATGATGTTGTTAGAGTGGATTGACTATATCGGTTTAGAAACCTGTCAATACTGAATATCAGCACTTTGAGATAGTTTGAGGAATAACAATATGGAAGGTTTAGTCAATTTAGCAAACTCAATTATCTGGAGTCCGGCACTGATCTATCTGTGCTTGGGTGCAGGTCTGTTTTATTCTATTATGACGCGCTTTGTACAAGTGCGCCTGTTCAAAGAGATGCTTAGACTGCTATTTAGAGGTAAGCCTGATAACGATGGTATCTCATCATTTCAGGCACTTGCCGTTTCACTAGCAGGACGCGTGGGAATGGGTAACATCGCAGGGGTCGCAGCTGCCATCGGTTTCGGTGGCCCAGGTGCGGTATTTTGGATGTGGGTTGTGGCATTCTTAGGTGCCTCTACCGCTTACGTCGAGTCCACACTCGGTCAGATTTATAAAGAGCGCGATGTCATCACTGGCGAATATCGCGGTGGCCCTGCTTATTATTTTGAGCGGGCACTTGGTCAAAAGTGGTATGGCATTTTATTTGCTATTGCTTCTATTATTGCGTGTGGTGTGTTCTTACCAGGCGTACAAGCAAACGGTGTGATAAACGCGGTCGCTCAGGTCGCTGGTGAAGGTTCAGTCATCAACTTAGCAGGCATGGACGTTGGTTCAACTCGTCTTTTCGCATTGGTCATTATCTTAGCTGTTTTAGGCTTTATCATTTTTGGTGGTATTAAGCGTATTGCGACCTTTACTGAATATGCCGTACCGTTTATGGCGTTGGGTTACATTTTACTTGCGCTACTTATCATGTTTACCAACTTCAGCATGATCCCACAAGTATTCGGTATGATCATCGGTGATGCCTTTACTGCACAAGCAGGCTTCGGTGCTGCAATCGGTTGGGGTGTCAAACGTGGTATTTACTCCAACGAAGCTGGTCAAGGTACAGGCCCTCACGCTGCTGCGGCAGCTGCTGTTGATCATCCAGCACAGCAAGGCTTGGTTCAGGCGTTCTCTGTCTATGTCGATACGCTTTTAGTTTGTTCTGCTACTGCCTTTATGATCTTATCTACAGGTATGTACAACATTCAGGGCACTCTGGCTGATGGTCAATTCATCGTCCAAAATGTAGCCGCTGATATCGAGATTAACTCACCATCATTCACCCAAATGGCGATGGAATCTGTATACGGTAATTTTGGTGATACCTTTATTGCTGTAGCCGTATTCTTCTTTGCCTTTACGACCATCTTAGCGTACTACTATATTGCTGAAGTGAATATCTCCTACCTCACCCGCTCTATGGGTAAGGGCGCGTCTAAAGTTGGTCTGTTTGTCGTAAAATTAGTCATCATGTTTATGGTTGCTTATGGTGCGCTTAATAGCTCAGGCTACATCTGGGGACTTGGCGATGTTGGCGTTGGCTTGATGGCATGGCTCAACATTGTTGGTATTATCATTATCTTCTTTGTAGCACGCCCAGCCATTGATATTTTACGTGACTATGAAGCACAGCTCAAAGCTGGTGGTGGTACGAGTTATAATAGATTCACGTTTGATCCTAAGAAGTTCGGCATCAAAAATGCCACTTATTGGGAAGAGCGTCATCTACAAGAGCAAGAAATGCTAAAGCGCGAAGCGCTAGATAAAGAGCCTAGAGTGTAATAGCACTTTGTTAAAAGCTCTGTATTACTAGCCTTCAGACAATAGTACTGAAATAAAATCAAGAAAAGCCCGTGACAGCTATCACGGGCTTTTTTGTGGTTTGCTATTTTTGCTTAGCTTCTAGTGTATGTCTAACTCCCATAACTTATGCATAAACCCTATCACCATATAGTTGTTTAGTCGTCTGTTAGTTGTCTGTTAAAAGCTAATCATCTGTTAATAGCTAATTGTTAAAAGCTCCCACACACAAATAAGCCCAGCGCTTAGGGCTGGGCTTATGAATTATATACGTTAAGTTAAATTAGTAGCGCTTATTTACTCTGGTAATAGGACAGCATCGATAACATGAACCACACCATTTGTCGCCATAATATCTGTGGCTGCGATGTTCGCAGTGCCACCGTTGGCAGCAGTAATGACATTGGCATCACTGATCATAAAGGCTTTACCGTTAACGGTCGTGATGTCAGTACCATAAGGAATATCTGCTGCTTTTACCACTGCATCAGGAACAACATGATACGTCAGTACGCTGGTGAGTAATTCTTTATCTGCTAAGAGCTCGTCTTGCGTGATACCTAGAGTTTCCAATAACTTAGCAAAAGCGTCATTGGTCGGAGCAAAGACCGTGAATTGACCATCAGAGGCTAGCGTCTGGTCAAGATCAGCGGCCTGCAAAGCTGCTACTAAGGTAGATAAGTCTTCATTGCCAGCCGCAAGTTCAGTGATATTTTGGTTAGCGATCACTTCAGCATTTGCCATATCAGTATCCGCCATAGGCTCAGCGTCAACCATAGGTTCTGCATCGACCATCGGCTCTGTCATCACTTCGGTCGTGGCTTCAGGCTCGACTGGCTCAGTCACTGTCTCGGTGTCATTACAAGCTGCTAATGAGACTGCTGCTGTAACAACGGCGATAGATAATAAATTCTTCTTTAACATAGGTATTTCCTTATATTGACTTGAACTAGCTGTGACTAAAAAGTATTTAAGATCACAGCCAGATGTGGGTTTTCAATCTGTTGGCTGTTAAGCTTTATTTTGGTAATAGCACTTTATCAATCACGTGTACCACGCCATTTGTCGCGGCAAGATCGGTTTTGACAATGTTAGCAATACGGCCATTTTCATCCATCAATGTACCTTGCGGAGTGACAGTCAATGTATCTTCGCTTAGCATCATGACATTGCCCGCCTGCACATTTTTAGCATATACTGGCATCTCGGCGCTGATCACGTGGTAGCCTAATATTTTGGTTAATAGCGGCTTGTTGGCAAACAGCTGCTCTTTACTCAAGTTAGTCTCTTGTAATACTTGTGCAAAGGCGGCGTTGGTTGGTGCAAAAATAGTGAAATTTGCATTAGGGTCAGAGAGCGCACCAGCGATACCTGCTGCTTGCACAGCTTCGACCAATAGCGAAAAGTCTGCATTACTCTGAGCAATCTGTACCACGTTCATCTCAGCGACAGGTTTACTCGTAGTTGATGCTACTTGAGCTGGTGCTGATTGAGTGGGAGTCGTCGCTTTAGTCGATGCATCTTTGTTTGGCATCATGTTATTACAAGCGCTTAGGCCAGCGATTGAAACTGCCAATGTGCCAATGGTTGCAAGTTTGGTAAACTTCATATTCATATCCTTGATAATGAAAGGTATATTGCTTTTAAGTAAGCAGATAAATGGGCTAATAAGTTTTTCGTCAGAACCCCTATGCACTTTTGAAAAACTAGGCTTCTTTAATCAGGTTTCTTTAATCAGGTTTTTTTATAAGACTATTAAAAAAGCAGCAATTAAAAAATGACTCTCAACCACTGCCTGTGATAATTGATTGACTACCAATAGCTAGCCATTTGTAAACAATGCTTATAAAAGAACAAATCTAGTAAAATCAAGTTAGCATATAAAAAAACTTTAACTATTTGCTTTTACGCGCTTTTTGTCACCAACTTGTAAGTTTTGTCAGTTTTATAAGTACAGTATCGTTTTTTAGAAACTTAATATAATTTCATTTATAATCAGCGAGTTAACGATAAAACCCAAGCCTAGCATAAGCATATCTAACGCAAGGTCGAGTATTGTGATAATAGAGTAGTGACAGAATACGTCACGCAAACAGTAGATTGATGTCTTGTTTGGTTATTGCCAAGCATGGATAGCGACATCACTCAGAGAGACGCAGTTTTCATGCTAGAATATTGCAGATTTGTGCCTCTATGTTTTTATCATTTTTATAACTTTTAGTATGGCTTTTAACGTTTTTCCTTTCATTCAATATTGATAATATAAGCAGTGTTCCCATGACGCAAAAGACGACTTCTCCAACCTCTCCTCAAGCTGTCGATGGCTTTGTCCTAACACCACCTGCTGTGTTCCCTTTTAAAGAACAGCAACTAAGCGCACGCGCCCGAATCGTTGAGCAAATGCAAAAGCGCATCCTTATGCTTGATGGCGCGATGGGTACGCATATTCAGAACTATAAGCTAGAAGAAGCGGACTATCGCGGCGAGCGCTTTGCCGATATTAGCCAAGACGTGCGTGGCAATAACGATTTGCTTGTGCTAACACAGCCGCACATGATTAAAGAGATTCACAGTGACCACCTAACGGCTGGTGCAGATATCATCGAGACCAATACCTTTAATGGCACGCGCCTATCGATGTCTGACTACGATATGGAATATCTGGTGCCAGAGCTGAACAAGACTGCGGCCAAGATTGCCCGCGAAGCTGCTGATGAATTTACTGCTAAGACCCCTGACAAGCCACGCTTCGTCGCTGGAGTCGTTGGCCCAACGTCTCGTACTTGCTCGCTATCCCCTGATGTCAATGACCCTGCCTTTCGTAACATTACTTTTGATGAGCTGGTGCTGAACTATCGTGAAGCGACGCTGGCGCTGATAGAAGGCGGTGTCGATATCATCTTGATTGAGACCATATTTGATACGCTTAATGCTAAAGCAGCGATATTTGCCATCACTGGCGTATTCGATGATATCGGCTTCGAATTACCGATTATGATTTCGGGTACAATTACCGATGCCTCAGGCCGTACGCTATCTGGTCAAACAGCTGAAGCGTTTTATAACTCGATTCGCCATGCCAAGCCGTTATCTGTTGGCTTCAACTGTGCGCTCGGTGCTGATGCGCTGCGCCCGCATATCCAAACGCTGTCTAATATCGCCAATACTTATGTTTCTGCGCATCCAAATGCGGGTCTGCCGAATGAGTTTGGTGAATACGATGAAACTGCCGAAGAAACCACTGCCCTGCTAGAAGGCTTTGCCAAAGCAGGTATCTTAAACATCGTCGGCGGCTGCTGCGGTACAACGCCTGAGCATATCCGCCAAATCGCCAACATGGTGGCAAACTACCCACCGCGCGAGATTCCTGAAATAGCACCTGCTTGTCGTCTGTCTGGGCTTGAGCCATTTAACATCACTTCTGATAGCTTATTCGTCAACGTCGGTGAGCGTACCAACGTCACTGGCTCGAAGAAATTCTTACGGTTGATTAAAACCGAAGCCTATACCGAAGCACTCGATGTCGCCCGTGATCAGGTTGAGGGCGGCGCACAAATCGTCGATATCAACATGGATGAGGGCATGCTCGACTCCAAGCAAGCGATGATTCATTTCGTCAACTTGGTCTCTGGTGAGCCTGATATTAGCCGTGTACCCTTGATGCTAGACTCATCTAAATGGGACATCATCGAAGAAGGCCTGAAGCGTACGCAAGGTAAATGTGTCGTCAACTCTATCTCCTTAAAAGAAGGCTACGATGAGTTCGTCGAACATGCCAAGCTCTGTATGCGCTACGGTGCCGCAGTCATCGTTATGGCCTTTGATGAAGACGGACAAGCAGACACCTTTGAGCGCAAAATCCAGATCTGTCAGCGCAGCTATGACGTACTGGTCAACGAAGTTGGCTTCCCGTCTGAGGATATCATCTTTGACCCCAACGTTTTTGCGGTCGCTACAGGTATCACTGAGCACAATAACTACGGCGCTGACTTTATCAATGCCACGCGCTGGATCACTGAAAACCTACCCAATGCGATGGTATCGGGCGGCGTATCTAACGTCTCGTTTAGCTTCCGTGGTAATCCGATTCGTGAAGCCATCAACTCGGTATTCCTCTATCATGCGATTCAAAATGGCCTGACGATGGGTATCGTCAACCCTGCCATGCTGGAGATATATGACGACATCCCGAAAGAAGCACGCGATGCAATCGAAGATGTGATGCTCAATCGCAACCAAGGCGAGACGGGGCAAGACGCGACCGAACGCTTGATGACCGTCGCTGAGAGTTTCCAAGGAGATGGGAAGAAAAAAGACAGCACTGTCGATATGAGCTGGCGCGAAGGCACGGTCGAAGAGCGCATCGCTCATGCACTGGTAAAAGGTATCACCACCTTTATCGAAGCGGATACCAAAGAAGCATGGGAGAAATACCCGAAACCACTAGAGGTCATCGAAGGGCCACTGATGGACGGCATGAACATCGTCGGTGATTTATTTGGCGCGGGTAAAATGTTCTTACCGCAAGTAGTGAAGTCTGCACGTGTGATGAAGCAATCGGTGGCCTGGCTAAACCCATACATCGAAGCGGAAAAAGTCGAGGGTGAGGTCAAAGGTAAAATCCTCATGGCGACTGTCAAAGGCGACGTCCATGACATCGGTAAAAATATCGTCGGTGTGGTACTCGGCTGTAATGGCTATGACATCGTCGACTTGGGCGTAATGGTTCCCTGTGAAAAAATCCTCGATACTGCTATTGCTGAAAAGGTCGATATCATTGGTTTATCTGGTTTGATTACCCCAAGCCTTGATGAGATGGTCTATGTCGCCAAGCAAATGCAAGAGCGCGGCATGAACCTGCCATTGATGATCGGCGGAGCAACGACCTCTAAAGCCCATACGGCTGTCAAAGTAGAACCACAATATCAAAACAGTGGCGTTATCTATGTAGCGGATGCCTCACGTTCGGTGGGCGTAGTGACTAAGCTGCTCTCGAAAGAGCACCGTCAAGGCTTGATTGATGAAACCCGCGAAGAGTACATAACAGTCCGTGAGCGTCTCGCCAAACGCCAACCAAAAGCGGCAAAGCTGTCTTATGCCGAATCTATCAAGCTCGGCTTTAAGGATGACTGGGAAAATTATGTACCGCCTGTACCTAACACCCTAGGCCAAGTGATATTTGACGATTATCCAATTACCAACCTACTGCCTTATATCGACTGGACACCCTTCTTTATCTCTTGGGGTCTGGCAGGTAAATATCCGAAAATCTTGCAAGACGATGTGGTTGGCGAAGCCGCACGTGATTTGTTTGATAATGCAGAAGACATGCTGCAAAAGATGATTGATGAAAAGTTAATCGTTGCCAAGGGTGTGTTTAAACTGATGCCAGCCAAGCGCACTAGCGCAGATACGGTCACTGTCTATGATAATGATCCCGCTAATGATGGCAAACCGACTTATCAGTTTGAGCATTTGCGTCAACAGTCGGATAAAGCCAGTGGCAAGCCGAACTTTAGCTTGGCGGATTTTATCTCGCCATCAGATAGCCATACTGACTATCTTGGCGGCTTTACCGTCTCTATAGCGGGTACAGAAGCGCTCGCTGAAAAGTACAAAGAGGCAGGCGATGATTATAACGCCATTATGGTACAGGCTTTGTCTGACCGCTTAGCCGAAGCCTTTGCCGAGCATCTGCATGAGCTGATTCGTAAAGACTATTGGGGCTATCAGGCTGATGAGACCCTCACCAATGAAGACCTCATCAAAGAAAAATATGTCGGTATTCGTCCTGCACCGGGCTACCCTGCCTGTCCTGAGCATACGGAAAAAGGCAAACTGTTTGACTGGCTCGGTACGGTTGAGGCTATCGGTACGAGATTGACGGAAAGCTATGCAATGTGGCCTGCGTCCTCGGTCAGTGGCTTTTATTACTCGCATCCTGATAGTGAATACTTTAACGTTGGTAAAATCAGTACTGATCAGTTAGAGAGCTATGCTGAGCGTAAAGGCTGGGACATGAAGACTGCTGAGAAGTGGTTAAATCCGAATTTGTAGACCGCTACAAAATCTCTATTGGCAGACTTTATTTGTCGCAGGTATTGCACAGCATTAGACAATGAAGTCTGCTAATATGATCCTATATCCTTAAATAGAGATAAGGGGTAAGCAGATGCAAAAAATTACGTTAACGCTCGATGAAGAGGTTCAAGCCATTATTTATGAGATGGCGCAGGCTGAAAACTTACCACCCAGTCTTTGGTTAAGCCAATTCGTTGAGCGTCAGGTTAAACAGCATCAAGACTGGTCGCCAGAAGTCAAAGCACTGGCTGGCAGCTGGACGGACTTTCCGAGTTTGGATGAGATTCGGGGTGCTCAAGGGGATGATGCCGAGCGTGAGCCTTTATGAGCTATGTTTTAGATACCAATACGCTGATTTACTTTTTCAAAGGTGCGGGGCAAGTTGCCTCGCATCTTTATGCCTGTGACCCGTATGAGATTATTATTCCTACTATTGTTCTCTACGAGCTAAACGTCGGAATCCAAAAATCTACTCATCCTGCTAAACGTCTGGCTCAATTATCTACCCTATTAGAGCAAGTTCAAATCTTATCGTTTGGTCGCAGAGAGGCAGAAGTGGCAGCACAGATTCGAGCAACACTTGAGCGTCAGGGCAAACCTATCGGTCCTTATGACATTCAAGTTGCAGGTTGTGCGCTTGCTAACAATGCCACTTTAGTAACGCATAATACAAAAGAGTTTGAACGTGTAGAGGGTTTACAAATTGTTGACTGGTTTTAGTTTTATTACTCGCATCCGGATAGCGAATACTTCAACGTCGGTAAAATCGACCGCGACCAGTTGGAGGATTATGCTGCCTGTAAGGATTTGAATATCAAAATAGATAAGAATTGATTGAATCTGAATATATAGATTTAATGCTGTTTATACAAAAGTTTACTTCTAGTAGGAAGTTCTATTTTTTATTAGTCCTAGTACGTATGGGAAACAATGTCATTGTTGATAATAAGTTAGAGCTGACCCTCAAGTTTCTTTTCTAACTTAGCTTGAGTTTGAAATACGAACTTTGGTATCTTTTGATTTAATTGTTTTACATATTGAGCTTTGCCTTTAAGAGAGTAATACTCATCCTTGAGTTGAGCATAAGATGCATCATCTATATGAATATCGATACCTTCACATAACTGCCTTAGCTCCATATAAAAGCTATTCTTAACGTCTGAAGTTTTTTTAAGAGCTATACCTGTGACAACTGGAATTTCGTTTGAAGTAAATCGTTTAGTTTTGCTTTCTTTAATTTCATAACCATGACGCTCTAAAATCTTACTCATTACGTTGTAGTGACTTTTATTTACAGACTTTCCTGATATCGTTATATCATCAGCATAAACCGTAAATTTCTGCTCAAACATTTCACATTGTAGCTTCATTTCATCGAACATATCTAAATTTACCAAATTACATAGATAGACACTAATCTGACTGCCTGTAGGTAGTGAGCCATTAAGAGTACATAATTTTGACAAGAGGTACGCTATATCTTGCTCGCACTGTAATTTATGTCTAAAGAATACTCTTATTGATTCACTACTTATATTTGAATAATAAGACTTAATATCAAAGGTCATCAGTTGCTTTGAGTGTAAATGAACTTCGGCATTACTAATATGGGAGTGTCCTTTTTTTGAATAGTGGACATACTCAGGTGTTTCAATTCTTGATAATAAGTTAGCTATTCGATTGTGTACACGATACATCAGTTTTTTAGGTTCTTGGATTGGACGTCCATCTTTGTTGATATAACAATTATAAAAATCGCTATTTTCATAACTCTCAACCAATAAACTTAGCTCTTCTTCAGTTATTTTAAGAATTGAGCAGAGTTTTTTCAAGCTTGTAACTTTATATAGCCTACATTGGTTCAAAGAGTAAATTTTATTAGCCTTTACCTTCTTTTTGCTCATTTTTAATACTCCAGTCCAACAACTTTAAAATAAAGCCTGCTGATTTTATTCTAAAGCTCTTAGATATTTTACCTTCACTTTCTAGTTGCTCTGAGAAATACAAGAGAGAAGAGACAGGTATATCAAAGATAACTGCATAATTCTGTAAAAGCTCAATGCTTGGAGACTTTTTGCCACTTTCGATTTCAGAAAGATAAGAGTTAGAAATGTTAAGTTGTTGAGAAAGCTCATTTTGCTTCATATTGTGAAACAAACGGATTTTTTTTAATGCATTATTAAGCATGATTAGACTCCATAACAAAACTGTTAAGGACAACGCCTAAGGGCTACTCATCAAAGAATTTTTCAATAAATTTAAAAATATTGAGGATACTTGATATAACCTTAAAAGCTTCTAATAACCAAAAAGGAAATCTTTTAGACCATTTTTTACTTTTCTTAGGCGGGTGCTGATTATCAGTTGATTCTTTCATAACGTTTTCTCCTAGTCGATACTAGTGGAATTACTAGTATCCTCATCGCAACTAGAAAAATAGACTTAATCAGCGGTCAATCCTTACAGGTGCTTGCTTGCTCTCATTGCAAGCAAGCACCATACCGAACCATTGTAATACGTCGAGTCGAGAACGCATGAGCCCAGTAGGAGGTAGAGAAAACTAATTCTCCGCAGGTAAAATTTTACCTAATATTCATGATGAGTTATTCGTCTGTACATCAACTAACATTCAAGATTATACAATTAAGAGAAAGGTTAATCAATATTTATTTCGCTTATAGCGAAATAAATATTAGCAAATAGCGAATTTTACTATTTAAGTACATATAGTATTAAGTTAGAAATCTACGTGCTATGGCTGTCCTTGTATAATATATAGCTGAGCTAAAGCATAAATGTTGTAAGGTGTGCTTCATGCACCTTTGACAGTGACAATTTATAAATTGGTGCGTGGAACGTACCCTACGCCAAATTTTGCAGTGCATATGCTATTTGAAGGTTTGGTTTTTTGTAGGTTGGTGTCGAGGCACGAGACCCAACAATTTATGAACCAAAAATGTTGGGGGTCGCAAGCTCCGCCCAACCTACCCGAACCTTTTTTATAGAAAAATTCATTTATTATTGGTGGTGTTCTAAAAAGTATGCTGGCATCAGACGTAGCCATAATTGACATAAAAGAACACCAGATCGAATACTTTAAAGTGATTATCAAGCTTTTTTGAGAAGCAACAAGTCTTTCTAACCGCCCGACGCAATCGGTGTCTAAGACGACAGTTATTGCCTTCAATCCCTATCGTATGCTGTTTACCAATTCGTTTGTTATCACTTTTAAAGGCGGTTATAAAACTGTCCCAGTTGTCCATACTGATAGAGCCATAGCTGACTGTAAGCTGCTTTAAACGTGCTCTTAACTTCTTAGCCGTTTTTAGGTCACGTTTGCCCCAGACATAAGCGACAATCTCATTAGTAGCACGGTCATAAGCGTAGATGAGCCACACTTTACGTTTCTTGCGATATACGTAAGTCCAGAACTCATCAACCTCTAAGCGTTCATAGTAGCGCTTCTAGGTACAATCTTGTAAATGGATGAGCCTATGGTGCTAAGCACTTTTCCAATACTAACCTTGGCTATAACTGCTATGTCTCTAACACCACAACCTCGGACAGTCATCAGTCGTATGATGTCTTCTATTCTAGAGTGACAGCCGTTATAGGTTATCGCATGATCGCCAATAAATTGGCGTTTACAGTCCTTACATTGATAGTTCTGCTTACCATAGCTTTTTATACCATTTTTCTTTAGACTAAGACTGTGACAGTCGGGGCAATTGATCTGTATTTGTGTCTTCATAACCTCAAATATATCATCTTGCTTCGGCTGTCACCCTCCTTTATTCCCTCAGCATACTTTTTAGAACACCACCTTATTATTTAATGGTTGCCTTGGGGTGCGGTTTAGCCCTGATTGCAGCGGTTATCCTGCTTGGCTGGGCGAGTTGCAATGGCTTGGTTTGGGGTGGCGCGCGGAGCAGGCGACGCACCAAACCTTAGCCAATGCCTCGCCTAGACCAGCAGATATGAGCGAAAAGCAGGATTGGCTGCTTATTATTCTTTAGGTTTTGGATAAGCTATAATCATTCTAACAGCACCGCCTCCTCTACTTTTTGAGCCTGCCTCAATAAGAAATGTGGCGGTCTTCTTTTGTCTTGATTTTGCTTAGGTCGCGTAGAGTTGGTCACTCACCATTTAAATTTAGCATAATATAAAACTGTGGCACCTTGTCCACATTCTCTAAGAGAATTTGACAAGTCTAACGCCACCCTACCTCAAGTTGTTAATCCAAGATAGCAGGCGTCGCCTCGCCCCAATAGTGATAACCCACGATATTGACGCTGTGAGTGAATCCTTGCTGACCCGCTACCTCAAAACCCGCCTGTGCTATCAGCTTTTCGATATTCCTATCCAGATGACAGCCGCCCGCTATCGGCTTCCATGCTGGGGTGATGAGCTGTTGGATTTTGCGCGCCCATTTGGGCTGCGGCGCTAAGCCATGCTCGGCATAATATAGGGTGCCAGTCGGTTTTAGCACGCGTCTCATCTCCGTCAATGCTTGGATAGGATTAGGGATAGAGCATAGGGTAAAGGTCATGACGACACTGTCAACGCTATTGTCCTCAAGGGGTAGAGTCTCGGCGGATAGCGGCTGCGAGATAAAGTTGATGCCTGCGCTAGCAAAACGCTTGGCTGCCAATGAATGCAGGTGCGGGTCGACGCCTATCACTTTTTTGACGGTTTGTGAGTTATAAAATCCAGCATTAAGCCCGCTGCCAACACCGACTTCTAACACTATGCCGCGAGCTTTTGGGACGACAAGCGCTCTTTGCTCGCTCACAACGTCTAATGCACAGGCTTTGTCGATTAAGACAGGCAGGACTTTATTATTGTAGATGCTTTTGAGACTGGGCAATTTGAAAGACGGCTTTGAGGTCGGCTTTGATTTCATGGCGGTCTCGGTAAGGTTGGTTGCTTTTTATGTTTGAGACTTCACTGTTCACATTAGTACGCTATATGCCTCTGATACTTCTTAGCCTTAATTAAACTCTGCAAATCAATGAGTAGAAGCGCTCAGAGTTACTATGACAATTTTGTACTCTATAGAGTCTATCCTACATCATAGCCTGATCCGTTAATATATTTTGCCTTATTATTTATTAAAAAAACTCTTATTTTTATTAGCCCACCTTAAAAATTTTTGATATATTTATGTATAAGAATATATTAAGCAAAGCTAATACTTCACAGTATTAACTTTATAATATCTTATTTTGAATCTAGGGAGGTTTATCGGCAAATACTGGTAGAAATTGAGATTTTCCATTTTTCATTCAAGGAGAGAAAGAAAATGAAATCATTCAAATTAGCATTACTGACCATTACTACCGCGCTGTTTTTACAAGGATGTGGCGATGATAACGATGGCTCATCACCCACATCACAACCTGATCAGTCAGATATCGACACCAATATCGTTGGCTTTTGGAGTGAAGATGGCATCAATGACAACCTATCAGCCATATCTTTTATGAGTGATGGAACCTATGTACAGGTTCAAGTTAACAATGAATCACTAGTAGAGGATCCAGATGGCGGCCTCGAATGGGGAACGTATAGTATTGATAAGAAGACAGGCAAATTAACCACAACGCAACTGTTTGATAAAAATGGTGATATGGGTCTGTCAGGAGGTCTTAATTACGTTGCTCACGTCGTGAATGGCAAGCTTATACTCGAAGTCGATGAAAACGAAAACGGCACTATTGATAGCAATGAACAATTTGCGTTTTCAGAAATAAAATCTAATGGCATTATAGGGTCTTGGAGTTTGGATGATACCGATGATGACGAGTTGATTGGCGTAGCATTCCTAGATGATAGTACCTATGTTCATGTGCAAGTCGATGCAGACCTTTCAACAACTAACCCTGAAAACGGACTTGAATGGGGCACTTATGCCATCAACCCATCCACCAATCAACTCACAACCGATCAAATCTTTGATAGTAATAGTGGCAAAGGGCTGTCAGAGCCGGCCACCCGTTATGCAAGCGTGACTAATGATGAGCAACTCATTCTTGATGTCGATGACGATTCATTTACTTTTTTAAGAAGTGCGGTTCGCAGCGAAATAGATCCTCAGATGCTATCAGGACTGTGGCGGATGGCTCAAGGAAATGAAGAGCTGGTGACCTTGTCTTTCTTAGATGATGGTACTTATGTACAAACACAAGTGACTGGTCCTACCTCCTCAAGAGGCGAGAATAATGGTATTGAGTGGGGTAAATACTCCCTAAAAGCCAATAACGAACTCAAAATTGATGAAGTAGTTTATGATGACAATGGCACATCTGGCTTATCAGATGATGTATTCAGAACGCTGCAAATTTCTGGTAATACATTAACGCTAGGTGTCGATGAAAACGACAATGACGTCATAGAGAGCGACGAATTGTATATGTTCTCAAAAGCCAAGTCTGAAAACGAATTAGGCATCTGGAAAGCACGAGTTGGTGAACTTGATGATGAGCTGGTTATCTTTGGTTTCTTAGGGGATCAAACCTTTTTTCATATCGAGGTAGATCAAGAGTTGCCTTATGAGTACGGTACTGTTCCACTTGCCGGTATGGACTGGAATACTTATACGCTAAGTAATAATGGTCTATTTACCCTCGGTCAGTCATTGTATAGTAGTACTGGCGGTGACGATTTATCATTTTATTATCAGATGAATATCAAGGTTGAAGGTGATAAGCTCACTTTCATCGGCTACGAAGATCAGGATGAAGTACAGAACAATGACGGCGAAGATGTCATTTTTGATCGTCAATAATAATTAAAAAATACTACAACATAAAATTCAGCTTATTCATTGATGGGCTGAATTTTTTATTCTCTAACTATTCGATTTTTGCTTTCACCCGCCGACAGCGCTCTGAACAATAAATCACTTGCTCCCAATCTTTTTCCCATTTCTTACGCCATGTGAAGGGTCGCTGGCATACGGGGCAAATCTTCTCAGGTAAGTTTGGTTTTTTGTGTGCCATGGTTATTTCATCTCACTTCTGATGTTCTAAACCCTCATACTTTTTGACTCGTCGACACTGATCTGAGCAATACACCATGCTATCCCAGTTTTTATCCAGCTTTTTGCTCCAGCTAAACTCGCGCGCACAGACGGGGCATTCTTTTTTGCGTACATTTTTCTTTTTGTGCGCCATTGTTTTCCTTATCGTACTATATATTTACCAATTGGGGTGTGGAACGCGCCCTGTGCCTGCTTGTCACTATGACGCTACTCATGATCATCGAAGATTTTATTGAGCCTGTTTAAGCTATTGACGATGAGCTTGCCCGATTGGTCGGTACTGGTATCAAGGGCGAGCTTTTCATCCATGCGTATGGTCAGCGGCTCTAGCGCTTGCTTGAGAGCATTTGCCATGAGCGCGGTTTGCTCAGTGAGCTCGCTGTCAGATGTATGATCTTCAGCGCTGTTGGACAAGCTTTCCGCCATTTGCTGTGCCAACTGTTCAACCGCGCTGACCAATTGCACCATGAGAGACTTTTGTATGTCTTGGTTTTGCTTGAGGTACTCGCTTTCCGTCTTGTGATCGTGCTTATAGATTTGCGTGAGTTGATTGATGCTCTTCTCAAAGCCATTATCGATACTGTCGCTGACGACTTTGGCATTATCTACAAAACCCGTGATAAAGCTGTCGGCGAGCAGTTTTTGGGATTCAATCTGCGCGTCTCGTTTGGCTTGCTCTGCTGATTCATTTAAACGTGCCAGTTGCTCAGGATCGTTTTGGTTAAGGTATTTATCAAACTGACTGCTGATGGCATTGAAGCCGCTGGCTAGGTCAACAAGCTGCGCGACGATACGTGCGCCAGTGTCGCCATCTTCCCCGCCCATGGCTTTGTTACGCAAAAAATCAGCTTTGATTTCCTCCCAGCGTGCTTTTTCATCTTCTGTTAGTACGCCGCGCATCTCGCCAAGCTTAAGTAAGTTACTCTCTGCACCTGAGGTCAGTAGCTGCGACTCGCCGAGATAGTGATCGTCTATCAGCTGGTTAAGCTCCTCTTTATTCATGACCGCTGAGAGCTTTTCGGTCATCTTATTCATATTACGGTAACTACCCTGCAGCTTAAATATTGGCTCGACGCGATATTTATCATCTTGCGAGGCGGAAGCAATGTAGGCTTGGTTGACGTCAAGGATGACTTCTTGCACGGTGAACATATGGCGCAAGATGGCGATAATCTCGTTAATCTCTGAAGTGCTATAAGGATAAGTCAAATCGCTTGCTTGCGCGAGATTTTCGCTATTGGAACCGACGGCTTTTGCTATTCTAATCAGACGATGGACGTCACTCAAATCACGGTTGGCAAGCGGTGCTAGCACAGCATTGGAGGTTAACGAGTTTTCGATATAGCTGAGCGCAAAGACGTCTTCCATCCCACTCATGATATCGCCCAAATTGTAGATGTCGGCACGGTTGGCGAGCATGTCAGGGACTTTGAAGGCTTCGCCGCTTTCGGTGTACGGGTTACCCGCCATGACCACGCAGAACTTCTTGCCGCGCATGTCATAGGTTTTGGTTTTGCCTTGCCAGACGCCATCGACACGGCGCGTACCATCACCAAGTGAGATAAACTTCTGTAAAAATTCGGCATGAGTATGCTGGATATCATCCAGATAGAGCATGACGTTATTGCCCATCTCAAAGGCTAGGTTAATTTTATTCAGCTCTTCTCGTGCGGTAGCGTTGGGCGCTTTTTCGGGGTCTAAAGAGGTGACGTCATGACCGAGGGAAGGACAATTAATCTTCATAAAGATGAGGCCGAGACGGTTTGCCACATACTCCATCAAGGTGGTTTTACCGTAACCTGGTGGCGATATCATCATCAGGATACCCATCAGATCGGTACGTTTATCTTCGCCGACCGTGCCCATTTGCTTAGCAAGGTTGTCACCGATGAGCGGCAGATAGCTCTCATTAATCAGACGGTTACGCACAAAGGAAGACAGTGGACGCGGCATAAATTCGTCGAGTCGCAGCGCCTCGCGGGCGTCATGCAAAATCTCGGAGCGCATAGCCAGATAGCGTCTATAAGCGGGTATGACTTGAGTGTCGTGATGGTGCAAACGGCTCAAAAAGTCATCAACGGCAAAGGTTAAGGCTTGCTGATGAATGCGGGGATGCTCGCCTAGTAAACGACTCACTTGTATCTCAAGCGAGACTTTACCCGTGCTACGTTCAAAGTCTGCCACTTGATTGAGTGGATTATTGAGACTGGTCAGCGAGGTAGTGGCTGAGAATGACAAAGTAGACGGCGTGCCAGTGGCGCTCTTATCGAAGCTGACACCTGAGTCAATAAGACGTTGCACCAAGGCTTCACGTTGCCCATCATCTAATTGGGTGAGTAAGACTGCAATGGCCTCGGGCACGTAGTGGCGGCCAATCTGCAATTGCTGTTTACGTAAGGCGGACTTTTCCTGAATTTCAGCAAGCTGTTCTTCACTGAGTGGTTTGCCTTCACTATCAGTACTATCTAATGGCTTATTGATTGTTTCGCTATCGCCATAGGTCTTATCCAATAGCGCATGAAACCACGTTGCCAATAGCTCATAGGCTGATTTGGGCTGCAAGGTCAGCTTGCCGATTGAAGATTGTAATTGCTCAAAACTGGCAGCGTTCTGCGTAGTGCCTGACGAACTAGTTAGCGCTTGCATCAGCTGCTCGCACAACTGCTGCGCTTGCTGACTGGTTTGCCATTCTATATCGGTACTTATGCCAGTACTTACGCTTGCATTTGGGCTACTCGCCTGCCCCATCACGCTGACCAAGTATTCACTGGCAAGCTGAACGTAGCTTTGTTTAAAGATATTGGCGTTGTGAATGTCGCTAGTGTCTAAATTCAGATCTGAGTTGGAGTTTGATTCTGAAACTAAATCTGACTTCTTATTAGAATTGTGCTCG
Source organism: Psychrobacter sp. H8-1 (assembly GCF_904846575.1). Classification (NCBI taxonomy): domain Bacteria; kingdom Pseudomonadati; phylum Pseudomonadota; class Gammaproteobacteria; order Moraxellales; family Moraxellaceae; genus Psychrobacter; species Psychrobacter sp. H8-1. The sequence continues at coordinate 437,495 of NZ_CAJHBG010000001.1, read as the reverse complement.
AGGCTAATATTGTCATTGCTAAAACTATCATCATTATAAGCAAAGACAAAGTTATGCATAACCTCCGTCATATCTTCAACCAGCAAGGCTTTGGCGGTATCACTACCTAAGCTACGACGCAATTGCTCGGCGGTAACGGCTCTATCCGACCAGTTACTCACTCGCGTTAGTACGGACTCATTTAACCAGTTATCGTAACCAAATTGACGTAACCCATTTAAACCAAGCGCTTTTACTAGGCTTAATTGCCAATAGAAAATTTGTGCCAAGGCGCGAACTTGCGGAGTATAAATGAGCAAGCCAGCTTCGCGCAGTGTCGGCAATATCTTCATTAGCAAAAGTGTCGCATCATGGTCATGAATACCTTTTTCAAACCCAAGCTGATAGCGCGGGGTAGCGTAAGTTTTGACCAGTTTGGCAAGGGCACTGTTGTCATCGATGTCGCTATTGCTATCAATAGTGCTGCTTATGGTGCTAACAGTCTCATCATAAGCTTGATATAGGCGCGCTTCGGTTAGGCCATCTTGGCTGTTTTTGGCGCTCTCGATAATGCTATAAGCCAAGTATTCGGCGCGGTAAACGTTGTCGGACTCTGAGGCGATGTTCATATCCCAGTACGGGCGCAGGGCGTTTAATTCGGCATTATCCAATACTTCATAATAATCTGTGCCCGTTAGATGTAGATTAAGGACGCGTTTGCCGTCTGTCTGCCCGCGACTTAGTAAGGTCAAATCCAACGGCTGAGTATTGACCGAAAATCGATGGCGGCCTAACTTAATAATCTGACCGCCCTCTTCAAACAAGTCCGACTTGTCTTTTAGGCTCTTGTAACTCTCAATTTGAATGGCTTTTAGACGCGCATCGATATCATCTGCTTTGACACTAAAGCCTAGTGCTTGCAGCTCTTTGGCGATGCTACGCACTTTTTGTACCAGGCCATCTGAGGCAAAGTAAGTATTTAAAGCCTCTTGCTCGCTAAAACCCGTGACACCTGTGCTTTGGGTACGCCTTTTGATGCTCTCTAGCATCCGTAGTGCGCCATCACCTAAGTTTTGCGCCTTGCGGTTACGCGCATCGAGCAATTGCTGTTTATGATTTTCAAAAACCTCATAAATCTCTTCGCGTTTGCTGATAATGTCCGATAAAAACTGATCGCCGCCACTAGTTTCAGGGTCAGCAAACTGGCTTTCAAGCTCTTCTAACTGTACCAGTAGCTTTGCCATTTGCTCATCTGACTTCTCAGGCGTATTGGCAATAGATAAGGCATTGGCAATGGATTGACCAAACAGTCTAAACTGCGCACCAAACTGTGCGACCGCTTCGGCTGACCCTAAGTTTTTGCGTTTATGATTGAGCTTGGCTTTGCTTTGGTTCAGATTTGAATAAATGGTGGAGATATCATCGATAATTTGCGTGCGTACCGTGGCATCGGCGACATCCAATGTGCCTAGCAGCTCAGTTAATAAGTCCAGCCCTTGTGCGGTCTCATCGATTTGCTCAAGTACCGGTTTTAGCTCGCTATTGGTTTCGGCGGTTTCTAGTCGTTCGCTGACATCGGCCAAAATGCCATCGTAACTTGCTAGCGCTTCGTCGGCGCTCAGATACACCACCGTTTGCTCGGCAAGCTCGCTCTCGGCTTCTTCTAACTGGGTTTGTAGCGCCTCTAATTTTTCGCTATCTAAATAACGCAAATCCTCCAAGCTCACCAAATGACCTTTTTGTCGTCTTAACGCCGATAGCTGATCCACATAGTCACTGGCAGACTCAAAAGTGGTGACTCGTATCTGCCGTAAGATTTCATTTTGCTGGGCTTCGGCATCGGCTATAGCCGTTTGGGTTTGCTTTTGAATACTTTGTACTTTGGCAAACTCATCAATGACCAACTCAGCAGTAGCCGTCACTTCTTTAATGCTACCAGCAATCTCAGTCAGTTCAGGCTCAGACAGCCAATAATAGCTATCAAACAGGCGGCTGGTATTGTCGGCTAATTCTTCATAGAGCTTTTGCGACACGCTTTGATTATCAATCAAGCGAGTGATGCTATAGAGGTCTGAGATGCCGCGCACCAATTCCTTATTGCCAATTTTGCCATAGAAGCTCGTACTTTCAGGCAATTCATTCACATATTCTGGAGAGGCATAAGGGGTATGCCATATCTGCATCGGGTGAATGCGTGACGGCTCACTTTGAGCGCTGAACAGTACTAAGCGGCCGTTCTCAGCCAACGCCATACCATTACAGTAAATGGGATTTGCCAACTGCTTTTTGATAAGGTTATAGGCAAAGAGGCCGGTGACGCCTAAGTCTCTGTCATAAAACAAAAACAGCACATCTTCACCATTTGGCGAGACGATCCGGCGTTTAAACTTTAAGTTCTTTTTATTGCCGTTGCTTGTACTAGTATTGGCATCGCCATTGTTAGCATCGAACAGCTTATACTCGCCCGTTTGTAAGTAATAACCTCCTGGGAAAATAATGCCGTGATCTTCAGGCAGCTGCACGCACGACTGCCCGATAGCATCCAGTCGCAGCACTTCTTCCGTCAAGGTGTTGTAAACAAAGTAACGATGGCTGTCTTCACGATACGGCAATACCTTTAGCAAGATTAAGCTACCAACTTTGGCATAAGCAATATCAGCATCGGTCAGAGACTGCGTGCTGTCACTGACAGGCTCGCTATAGATTCCTAGCCCTGACTCAGTATTATCTTCTATCTTAATGGTCAAACTACCGCCTACCGTCTCCACAAACACCGTATCTAAGATGTTCATATGCGGATATTTGCCGTTGATCATCTGCTCACGTGTGGTCTCAGTCCACTCAAAATCGTAGGCTGGTGGTAGCTCGATATCGCGCTCACCGCGATTGTCTACATAGACGACTTGGGCAGACTCTGGGGTGCCTTCGCTAAAATCTAAGGCGAAACGAAACACCCGAATATCAGTGATACGCTCACCAATCTGAAACGCCAACAGCAGTTTGCTGTCTTTAACGGTCAGCTGAATCAGCCGTGTTTGCTTGTAATATCTATACAGCTCATCAAAGTCTTGTACAAAACCCTGTTGATCTAAAAAGGTACCTGCCAGATCTATTTCTTCTAACTGATAGTCTTGCTCAGCGTTGCCCTCGCCGCTCTTATCATCAGGGTCAGCAGACTCTATCAAACGATATAACGACAGCACATCTTTGATACTGCTCGCACGCTTAAGACCCATAAACACGTTGTAGCCAAACAATAGATAGTCGCCGACCTGCACCATATCCTGCGCCACACAGTTGTGTTCGGTACGAATACGGGTACGCGCAATGACCTGCATCTGAGTGCTGCCAAACTCTTCTAGACGCGCATTATTAAGAGTAGCGGTCTGCGCTTGTAGACGGCTGCCTTGTTCGCTAAGACGTCTCTTGATGAGCTCATAGGCATTACCAGAAGCCACCGCCTGATCGGTTTGTTCAGCTTGATGCGCTTGGCCATTATTATCTAGGCTATTTGGATTATTTGAATTTTGCGTATCCGCCATCGTTGTTCGTCCACTTCTGTTTTTATATAGTAAGAGAGTTTTGCGCAATAAGAAAAGGTGAGAAGGTTAAATGTGGCTAGTCTAAAGAAACGCAGATAAGATATCTAAAACATTTTTTTAGAATAGCCAACTCGGTGTTGCTTGAAATTTGAGTAGACGTAGAGTGTGGTTAGCGCAGCGTAACCCGCCTAATGTATAATCCCAACAGCCAAAGGCGGGTTACGTTTTATCCTCACTCTCTACGAGAGTTTGGTAAAACTAACCCACCCTACGCTAAATCAAAGAAACCAACACTATATTGAATTTATTAATAATTAGTCATTATGTTTAACAGACTGACCACTAGACTTATTGGTCTTATTCATCACCTGACTGGCCATCATAGTATTGATAATACCGCTCAAGGTATCTGACTTGCCCGCAAGGCCATCAATGGCTTTACCGATAGAAAGCGACTTGGCAAAGTTATCAAAGAAGTGCGCTTCACCGCCGACAATATCGATTTTGGCTTTTTGTAGCGCCACTGCCAATACTTCCGCGTTTTCTTTGGCAATCTCTTTACCTGCTTCGATCGACGCCATCGCTTCTTGCAATGCAGTCTCAAGACCCATACGGAACTCTTCGTGCTCGCGTGCCTCTTTGCTCATGCTGCCCATGGCATTGAACTTTTCGACCAGACCATCGGCCTCGGCTTGGAAGTGCGCGCGGGTAACTTCGGCTTTTGCCAAGCCAACTTCACGCTCTGCCTTGGCATTTGACTCACCACGAGCGGCAATAATCTCTGCTTCTGCCATACCGATGTCACGCTCAGCTCTTGCTTTAGATTCACCGCGAGCAGCGATGACCTCAGCATCAGCCATGCCTTTTTCGCGCTCAGATTGCGCTTCAGCTTGTCCAGTAGCTTTGATGATATTGGCTTTAGCAATGCCTTCTTTTTCAAGCGATACTGACTTGGCTTCTTGAATGGCTGCTTCAGCGAATCCATGTGCCGACTCTTCGGCTTTGATACCTTCGGCAAGCTTGATTTTGGCTTCTGACTCTTTGGCAGATGCTTCAAGATTAGCCGTTGCAAGCGTAGTGATTTCCACCGCTTTATGCTTGGCTGACAGCTCTTCTGCTTCCGCCTTTTTGACCTGGCGCACTTTGATTTCTTCAGCGTCGGCTTCAGCTGCCAATACGCGTGTCTGCTTAGAGCGATCTGCTTCGCTGACTTCACGGACTTCTTTGATGCGCTCTTCTTCTTGCGCGACCGTTTTGTCCACTGCGATACGTTCGCGAATGACGTTAGCGATTTCTTTTTTCTCAAGTTCAATCGCGCGTTCTGCTTCGATACGTTGCAGATCCACTTCACGCTCACGCGAGACGATTTCAAGATCACGAGCACGAGTCACTTTCTCTTCTTCGATGACGACCGCACGCAGACGGTTTTGTTCGGCGACTTCGATTTCACGCTGTTGATTTTCACGCTGAATCGCCAAATCTTGCTCGACCATGATAATCGCGGTTTCAGACTTTTTACGCTCTTCTTCTTCGATCTTGCGGGTCTCCGCGGTCTCACGTGCAATGACAGAAGAGATTTCACGGTTTTGCTTGGCTTCAGCATCTGCTTGTTGACGCTCAAGCTCGAGCATGGCTTCGACGGTTTCGACGTTTTTCTTCTTAACTGCAAGCTCTTCGTCGCGCTCAAGCTCATTGGTGATGACGTTTTGGAAGGCCGTTAGCTGAGTAATCTTTTTGATACCCTCGGCATCCAAGATATTGCTTGAATCTAAGGACGCTTTTGGGGTTTGCTCCAAGTAATCAATTGCCACGTCTTCTAGCACATAGCCATTTAGATCGTTGCCGATTTCCTTGACGATACTGTCACGAAACTCACTGCGGTTTTCAAACAATTTAACAAAATCAATTTGCTTACCGACCGTCTTTAGGGCTTCTGAGAACTTGGCATTAAACAGCTCATTCACTGCAACCTTGTCCGAGGCTCTATCAACTCCAACTGATTTAGCAACTTTTAGTACGTCTTCGTCGGTCTCATTGACACGCAAATAAAACGCCACCGTAATATCGGCACGCATGTTATCGGCGCAAATCAATCCTTCTTTACCACGTCTATCCACCTCTAAGGTGATGAGCGAGATGCGCATCAATTCTTTTTTGTTGATAATCGGCCAAACAAAACCACCATCAAAACGTACGGCTATTTTATTAACCCCGTTAATGATGAGTGCGGTGCCTTGATCCACCTTAAAATAAAAGGCTTTGAGCATCAAAAGCGCTGCCATGATGAAAACAAACGCCAGCACTACAACCACGCCGACGATGATGAGTATGTCCATATTTATTCCTCTAATTAAAACAGTTGCTACAATGCCTGCCAATAGATGACTTATCGTTTATACATTGCCCAATCGTTATGTCGCTACTATTCTTGAGTTAAGTTTTGCCAAAATTTATTTGTCTTTAACAGAAGCAACACGGTATGCATTGGCTTCTTCTAGATACTCAACCAATACCACTTTGTCGCCTTGTTTTAGGGGTTGTTCGACAGTGTCGCTATCTGGTCGTATTCTGAGTATCAAACCTGCACCGCCATCATTCAGCTCAGCTTCGCCATGTTTGTCTGTCACACTCAGCGTCCTTACTATCGCCGTCTTACCTAGGTTACTTGAGGCATTGCGCTTAGGGATTTTGGCGATGTTTTTGCGGATGGGTGAAATAATGACACCCGTCAACCACATCGACACCACCAATACCAAAAGTAGCGCCCCTGTGCCAAACACATAATAGAAAATGCCAGCATCCAAGTATTGGTGTAGCAAACTGGTATAGAGATAGCTGAGTATCCAACCGATCAGGCTGACCAAGGTTAGTATGATGATTAAAGGCACGCCATAAAGACCAAACTTAAGCATAAGACCCGTAAAAAAGCCTGTCGACGATAAGTTAGAGACATCCACATCAGCGCCTGAGTCGCTAAGGTCTACAGTGTCCATATCTGCCATCCCGAGTAAAGACACTACCCAATATAAAGTGACAAACATCACCAGACCCGTAAAGACAATAGTGGGATATAAGCTGATTTTAGTGATGAATATTGCAAAAGATTCTTGCATCGATCGCTCTCTCCTTTTAACCACTGAATTCAGTAGCTTTTATAACTGCCACATACATGGCTTGGCGCTATATCATTTGGTTTTTATAGTATAAAAGCTCAACACGCCCTCATAAAATATTGCAAAAGGTCAAATAACCCAGAATCAACTTATGTTTCTGGATTATTGATTATATATACATTTCATTACATATCATATAAATATCCCCATTAATGACCCCATCCATTAACGACCCCATATCGGTGAGCGCACCACCCCGCCCGCCTGACTGCTAATGGTATAGCTTGTATTACCTGATAGTGAATGGACAACCAAACTTCCAACACCTTGCGCAGTGCGTGTGGGATAAAGCGCATAGTGACCAGATGGCGATAGACGTGCTGGCTCATCCAGACCTGTCTCTGCCAAGTTCATTATCTGCCTAGTGGTGAGGGTCATAATCGCGGCTTGGCGACCGTTCAGATACGCCAAACGCTGGTTGTCAAAGCTGAGCTGAGGACTGGCTGCATAGTCTTCTGTGCTTATTTGAGTCGCTCTAGCAGTGGCAAAGTCATAGCGATATATGCGAGGACGCCCAGCGCGTTTTTTATCACTAGTATAGACGAAGCTTTGCCCATCACTGGCATAGCTTGGCTGCACTTCGGTACTCGGCAGCGTGGTGAGCTGTGTAGTACTACCCTCATCCAAGTGCAGCTCATAGATATCGGCATTGCCACCGACTGTTGAGCTATAGAGCAGCTTTTGCCCATCGGGTGAGAAGGACGGAGACAGATTACTGCCATTTGTATCGACGATCAGACTATGCTTTTTACTTTTGCGGTCATAGATATAGATCTTGGGTTGCTCGCGTGGGGATTGCTTACTATAAGCCAGTAGTTGTCCATCGGCTGACCATGCCGGCGCATAGATGTAGCCATTTAGCTGATCTATGAGCTGCCTGTCACTGCCATCAGGACGAACACTGTACAGGCTAGAGACTTTGGCAGATCCCGCCCCTTGCTCCTCTACATAGGCAATCAGCCCTTGGCGATCTACTATTGGCATCTTTGCAGTCAGTGGATTGCTAACCATGCTACTAGCGGAACTCTGAACGCCAGTCGTGGGCAGGGTATTACAAGCACTCAAAAAGATACTGAGCGCAGCAGTAAGACCAGTGATAGCGTTGCGTTTGCTCAGCAAACGCTGACTGATGGTAAAGTTAAACATAACAATGAACTCAATTAAATATTGGCTAAAGACAGTTATTAAGATGTATGGATAAATCTGGAAAGCTCTAGGGCGTGTCCTCATTTTTAAAACTAAGAACACGCTCTAGTGTAGCTGAATCTGTATTGGAGTTTTAGATAAAATAAGCCAAAAAAAACCTCACTACCTAATAGTGAGGTTTTTACATTGCTGGCTATTTGTTTTTAATCATGGTCATTTTTAAAAATTACGATTAATAATTGAAATAATGACAGCTTATTTATCGACCGCTTTGAAGTGCGCCACTTGATTGTCATTTTTGATCGTCAAGATAGGTAGGTTGTCCGCATTTTTGCTCATGCTATATTTGCCTTGCACCGTTGCCAAAGTCGCGGTATCAAAGCTGGCTTGTGGCTCAGGGCAAGCCATCATCGTGGCCATGACGTTATTAAGCTGTACGTTGCCATTTACCACACTGTATTCTGCAGCAAGATTATTGCAAGTATTCACAAAAGCCACGCGATCAGTGCCGTTATCATTCATAAAGTTTAGCGTCAAAGGCTTGGCGGGATCAAAGAATAGCTGAGTCACTTTTTCGCCATTGCTGCGCTTAGCATCGACAAGCTGCCAATTATGGGCTTGTAATGCTTCGGTAGTAATCGGTTGGCTCACTGGAGCAGTGACGCTTGGAGTCGTCTGGCAACCGGCAGCAAAGGTACCGACAGCTAGCGTTGTCGCCATCATTAGTTTGGTCATGTTTTTCATATAAGCTCCTACAAGGGTTAAATTAGACCTTAATATAAAGATAAGGTTTAAGATTCTGGTTTTTATGATGCTTGATTTATTGTTTTAATCGTTTATTTAAGGTTTTTAATCATTTATATAAACAACACTATTATTATGCATGACAAACAGGCGCTTGTCATGACAGATTAGGTATATGCTTCAGCCATACTTTGTGCTGCGATCTGTCCTATACGTTTATTTTTCTAAAGCTATTTACGTACTTATTAAATCAAACCACCCTACTGTTCAGATAAACCAATTATCACAATGACTTATAGCAAAACCGTCAATCCTGCATTTATGATATAATTCGCCTAAATTAACCACATAACTATAAGTACAGAGATGATGACTAACAAATCCCTTATCCAATCCCCTGAAGCCATAGAAAAAATGCGTGTGGCTGGTAAACTTGCTAGCGATGTATTGGTGATGCTCGATGAGCATGTGCAAGTCGGTATCAGTACTGAAGCTCTGAATCAAATTGCCCATGACTATATCGTCAATGTGCAAGATGCCATTCCAGCACCGCTTAACTACAATGGCTTCCCCAAATCAATCTGCACCTCGGTCAACCATGTCGTCTGTCATGGCATCCCAACTGAGAACAAACTGCTCAAAGATGGCGACATCATCAATATCGATGTGACTGTCATTAAAGACGGCTATTATGGCGATACTTCAAAGATGTGGATCGTTGGTGATGGCTCTATCATGGCACAGCGTATCTGCAAAGTGGCACAAGACGCTCTCTATGCTGGCATGAGCGTGGTAAAAGATGGCGCCCGCTTAGGTGACATCGGTGCCGCTATCCAAGAAGTGGTCGAGCCTGAGCGTTTCAGTATCGTGCGTGAGTTCTGTGGTCACGGTATCAGTGACACCTTTCACCATGAGCCGCAAGTGATGCATTATGGCAAAAAAGGCACAGGCATGGAGCTTAAGACTGGCATGACCTTTACCATCGAGCCCATGATTAACCAAGGCACATGGAAGACTAAAATCCTGCCAGATGAATGGACAGCCATCACCAAAGATCGCAAGCTCTCGGCACAGTGGGAGCATACCATGGTGGTGACGGATAACGGCTGCGAAGTATTTACCACTCGCCCCGAAGAAGATTTAAGCTTTTTGACTCAGTAATATAATGAAAGACCGCTTAGGCGGTCTTTTTTTTTGGTCATTTTATTAGGCCGTGTTGCACATCCTCTAATAGCTTTTACCACTCGTATTCAGATATTATAGCTTATGCTTGGTATTCGTTTATGTATTGCTTCTATACTCTTAGTAACTAATAATCTATCATTTTTAATACCCCTATTTTTAAATTCTCAATTGGATAACTCTCATGTTTACTTGCGATGTCGCCTCCATTTATATCACTCCGCTGCCGCCATTATTGACATCAGAGGCGACAGTATCGGAAGGCTCAGATAAGTCTTTGCTCGGTATTCCAGAGTGGTTGGCGCAGATCAATGAGGATATCAATCGGGCGCTTGAGCGCGGAGCCAACATTCGTCAGTTAGTGGCGGCACGTGCCTGTGCGATTGATGTTTTGCTTATCGCTTTGTTTGAGTGGTTTGAGCTTGATCAGACGGATTTGGCGTTGTTTGCCAGTGGCGGTTATGGTCGTGGTGAGCTGTCGTTATATTCAGATGTCGATATTTTATTGATGTCGCCTGAAGAGATACAATCTGACGCTAGCGCTAAGATTGATGGCTTGGTGGCGATGCTGTGGGATATTGGACTTGAGCCTGCGCTGTCTGTACGGACTATCGATGACAGCCTAGAGGCTGCTCGTGATCACACCGTTGCCAGCACCTTGCTAGAAGCACGGCTATTGACCGGTAATGAAGCATTGCAAGAAGTACCCATCGATATCGTCAATCAGCTGTGGTCACAACGGGATTTTTATGAAGTAAAGATTAAAGAAGCCAAAGCCCGTTACCTACGCCACAACGCCACTGAGTACAATCTAGAGCCAAATATCAAAACAGCACCCGGTGGCCTACGTGATATTCATATCATCGGTTGGGTGACCAAACGCTACTTTCGGGTTGGCAAGCTGTATGACTTGGTACAACAAGACTTTTTGACCGAAAAAGAATTTGATGAATTAAGCTTTGCTGAGAGTTTCTTATGGCAGATACGTCATTACCTGCATGAGCTGACTGGCCGCAATGAAAACAAGCTGCTGTTTGATTATCAACGTGATATTGCTCAGCGCATGGGCTATGAGTCGCAGCCAGATGATCAACCCAATGCGGCTGTTGAGCGTTTTATGCGCGACTACTACCGCTGTGCGATGCAGATATCGACGCTCTCTGAGATGCTGATTAACCATTACTATGAAACTATCATCGAGCCAGAGTTGCCAGAGAACGAGCAGCCTAGCAAACGCCCACTGAACTCGCATTTCAATAGAATCGGCGATCAGATTGCTATTGCCCATCATCGTGTATTTGCTCAGCATCCCGAAGCTATTTTGGAGATGTTTTTGCTGATGGGGCAATACGGCATCAAAAAAGTGCGTACCCGTACCCTGCGGGCGCTAAAAATCGCTGCACGCGGTATTGATCAGACTTATCGTGACAACCCAGAGCACCAAGCGCTGTTTTTAGCCAACCTCAAAGAACAAAACTATCTCTTCCATCGTCTGCGTGCCATGAATCGCTATGGTGTCTTAAGTAACTATGTTCCTGCCTTTGCACAAGTCACTGGGCTCATGCAATACGACTTATTTCATCGTTATACTGTGGATGCGCATACGCTGTTTTTGATTCGCATCTTACATCGCTTTACCGATGCCCGCTACTATGACGATTTTCCGCTGGTCAGCGCTATCTATCAAAGAATTGAGCGCAAAGAGATTTTGGTATTGGCGGCGATGTTCCATGATATCGCCAAAGGTCGCGGCGGCAATCACAGTGAGCTTGGAGAGACTGAATCTATTGCCTTTTGTTTGGCGCATGGTATGAGTAAAGCTGATGCTCATTTGGTTGGTTGGTTGACGCGCCACCATCTGTTGATGTCGATGACCGCGCAGAAAAAAGACATTTCAGATCCTGAAGTCGTGACTGTGTTTGCTGACTTGGTCGGTAATGTCACCCACCTCAATCATCTGTATGTATTGACAGTTGCCGACATGAACGCGACCAATCCACAGCTATGGAACAGCTGGCGGGCGACCTTGATGAAACAGCTCTACTCACAAACACGGCGCATCTTGCGCGCTGATATTGATGCACCTACCAATCGCCAAGACATGATCCATACCACCCGTAAGCAAGCTCTACAGATGCTAGATAATGTCGACAACCAACATATGGATCGCGATGCGGTGCTCAAACTCTGGGATGACTTGGGAGATGAATATTTCTTACGAGAGATTGCCGAGGATATCTTATGGCATACCGAAGCCATCTTGAACCATCCACCTATCGGTCTGGCCTCTGACGCTGACAGTGCGCCTTTGGTGGTGCTACGCGAGCATAGAGAGCTGGCGCTTGATGCGGTACAAGTCTTTGTCTATACCCACAATCAGACCAATTTATTTGCTGTGACCATGGCGGTGTTTGATCAGATGAATCTAGATGTGCTCGACGCTCGCATCATTACTGCGACTCGTGACTTTGCTTTGGATTCTTATGTATTGCTTGATCGTAGCGGCACATTATTGAGAGATGAGGACAGTCAACAAGAGCTCAAACAACGCCTGATTGATGCCTTTAAAAACCCCACGGTGCCAAAGCTTGCACAGAAGCGCATTCCACGCCAGCTCAGACATTTCAACGTACCAACCGTGATAAGCTTTGAGTTTAATGAGGCCTCAGGTCAGCATATCATGAGCTTGCAAACGCTGGATCAGCCAGGACTACTGGCACGTGTCGGACAAGTGTTTTTGCAGCACAAGATTGAGGTGCATGCCGCCCGTATTACCACCTTAGGCGAGCGCGCAGAAGACATGTTTTATATCAGCGATCAAAATGATGCGCCATTATCGCAAGCCAAACTGGATATCTTGCAGGAAGCTATAACCACCACTTTAAGTGTACGCAGCGACGGCAGCCATGCTTAGATCAGCCTAGGCCAATATATTTAGAGGGTATGGAGAGAGGTTAAGCAGGATGAATCAAGCTTCTATATACCATCTCCCCAGTATGGGGTAACAAACCATCTTCGACAAGCTCAGGCGGTAATACTTCGGACTCGATTTGATGCTGCGCGAGTATCAAGCGTCCAGCATCGATCTCTTCTTGCAATAATTTTTGCAAGCTGGCCATGCGAAATTGCGCATCGTAGCGCTCATAAACTTGTTGCAAAGAAATAGGTGCGTTGGCATGTATCTCAGGAATAATACTATCTGACGCTAAGATAATCATTTCATTCAAGGCTTGCTCACGTGCCAAATCTGCCTGATCAATCTTAGTTTGCAGATGAGCAGCTAGCTTTCCTCGCGAGGCAAACATCATTACAAAAATCAGCGTTTGCACCCCGAATACAGCACTATACTGCCATACACTTAACTCTATATTTAGCACTCTGACCAAGAGCAGCAGTGCAATAGCTACTACCACGTAGCTGGCCATTTGCCATAAAAACCACATGATGTCCCTACTCTCTCCATACCAAAATATCTTGCGCTCTTTAAGAGTAATGAGCTGCTGACGTGCTTGCCACCACTGCTGCTCACGCTGTTTTAACGACTCATGAGACTCAGCGCTCAGTACATTGCTGTCACTTTTATGGAAGTCTTTGGTGTTAAGGTTATTAACTTTGGGCGCATTGAGCATATTCATTATCCTGACCAGCACCAGCCATCAATCATGGCGGTGATAGACTACATCATCAAAAAGGAAAATAGGTAAAAATAGTGGTAAGTAGGAGAAGAAAAGGACAAAAAATAAGAGAAGTGCTACACTGCTTGAATGTAATTTTTCTTTATACATTTATTATCAACTGCCTATTATAGTTACTATACTTATGAATCACAACTTAGCACACCTGCACCCCTACCCATTTGCAAAGATGGCTACCTTACTTGCCGACAGTACGCCTGCAGCCGCCTACTGTGAGATCAAGCTTGGTATCGGTGAGCCAAAACATGAGCCGCCAGCATTTGTACTGGATATCTTGCAAAAAAACCTAGACAAGCTGTCTCGCTATCCAACCACCAATGGCACCTTTGAGCTGCGTCAAACCATTGCCCATTGGCTTGAAAAAAGGTTTTTCTTAACTCATGTCGACGCCAACTCTGAAGTATTACCTGTGATGGGTACGCGCGAGGCTATTTTTAGCTTCGTACAAGCGGTGATCAATCATGGCGAAAGCAAAGAGACAGAGCTTCAAAACAGTACCGACAAGGCTCCGCGCGCTCCGACTGTGGTCATGCCCAATCCGTTTTATCAAATCTATGAGGGGGCGGCAATACTTGCGCAAGCGACGCCGTACTTTGTCCCTTGCACCTCAGAAAATGGCTATAAAGGCGATTATCGTACTGTTCTCAAAGATGTCTGGCAACAAACACAGTTACTGTTTGTCTGTAGTCCAAACAATCCTACTGGCTCAGTGATGACGATGGATGACTGGGAGGCGCTCATTCGCCTATCGGATCAATATGGCTTTATCATTGCCAGCGATGAGTGCTATAGCGAGCTGTATTTTGACAAAGCGCCCGTTGGCTTACTACAAGCATGTGCAGCGCTCGGTCGTCATGACTTTAAGAACTGCGTGGTATTTCACTCTTTATCCAAACGTTCAAACTTACCTGGACTACGCTCAGGCTTCATCGCAGGTGATGCATCCCTCTTAAAGCCATATCTGCAATATCGCACCTACCAAGGCTGTGCGATGCCGATACCGCATCAAATAGCTTCTATCGCCGCTTGGCAAGATGAAAAGCATGTGGCACATAATCGCGCCCTGTATCAAGAAAAGTTTGCATTATGGATGGCTGAGCTGGGCGAGCTATTAGACTTACGCATGCCAGAAGCTGGGTTTTACTTTTGGATAAAAGCGCCTGAGAAATTCAACGGTGATGACGAGGTTTTTGTGAAAGCATTGTACGAGCAAGCCAACATTCATGCGCTTGCAGGACGCTACCTATCGCGTGAAATAAATGGCAAAAACCCTGGCAAAGGTTATGTTCGTATCGCTTTGGTCGCCAGTGTCGAAGAGAGTCGCGAGGCGATTGCGCGTATTAAAAAAATGCTTGGAAAGTAAGGTATGTTTACCATATTACGCTAATTTAGGGTAATGGCACCAAAACCATAAATTTATTGGGGATATGAACCTTAATTAATGCTATATTAAAAATGCACTTTTATTGCATAAGTTTATCAAGGATGATGCCATGCCCCATCTTGACTTTACCCAACCTCCATTTGATGTGTTACGACAGGCTGAACGCCAAAGCCTCAAAAAACACACCCAAGTTCGCTATCTTGCTGCCGATGAAACCCTGCCTGCCGAAGATTTAAATCATTTTTTTGTGGTGTTAAAAGGACAAGTTGAGCAAACACTGGATGGGGAGTTTGTTGGTTCTTATCTAGGCAGCAAACACTCATCTGAGCAGCTCAATAATAATGACTGGTTTGATAGTCGCCGCACACCTGACTCACAGGATATTGGCAACACTGATACTAAGTCATATCAATATCGCGCGCTAGAAGATAGCTTATTGCTGCAAGTAGCAGGAGAGGCCATCGACAAAATCAGCGCACAAAACCATCTGGTGCGCCAGTTACTATCCGACAGTCTACCTGAGCGCTTAAAAGCGCTACAACAGCGGCGTAGCAATCAAAGCCCAGCATTAGGATTGCGCAAAGAAGACTATAATGAGCAGCAAGAAGTACAGCAAATCATGCTGCAACCTGTGACTGACGTCACTTTGTTACCTGTCCGTGTTATCGATGCTGATAGCAGCCTATATCATGCTGCGCATACCATGATCGAAGCAGGACTGAAACACGTCTTGATACGTCCAGCAAGCAATCCATCAGTCTCATCTTCAGATACCAATGATTCAGAAGGCGGTGCCAAAAATAGTGAAGCACAGTATTCAGATCATGACTTAGGTATGTTGAGTGACGCTGATATTTGCCGCGCTGTTAGTGAAAAGCAAGATCCAGCCACGACTCCTTGCCAGCACTTTGCAAACTTTAATCTGCGTACTGTCAATACCGATAAGGAGATTGGCGAAGCGTTAATGATAATGACCCGCTACCGCATTCATCGCTTACCAGTCATCGATGATAGCGGGAAAGTCGTTGGCGTACTGGCACTACGTGATTTGCTGGCGTATCTTGGTCAGCACTCACAGCTGATCAGTATCCAAATCGAACAAGCAAAAGACTTAAACAGTCTAGATACGGCAGTCGAGCTAATTGGCCGCTATATTCGTGCGCAGCACCAAAACGGCGTCAAGATAGGTATCGTCAGTCGCATGGTTCAGACGCTAAACGCGCAAGTTTTTACCAAGCTTTGGCAACTGATCGTCCCTGATGAAGTACTAAAAAATACCTGCGTGATTGTGATGGGATCAGAGGGCCGCGGTGAGCAAATCATGCGTACCGACCAAGATAATGCGCTCATCATTCGTGATGGCTACTCTCATCCTGATCTGGCCGAGTTTGCTGAGACCTTCAATAATCAGCTAGCCACTTTGGGTTATCCACTGTGTGATGGCAATATCATGATGACCAACCCAATGTGGCGGCTACCGCTTAAAGAGTTCAAGTCACAAATCAGCTTATGGTTCAAAAACACCGACCCCATGCACAGTATTTATATCTCCGCCATCCTCGATGGCGAATACGTCTGCGGTGATGAGTCGCTATTAACTGAAGTGCGCGAGCATCTAAAAACTGCCCATAGGCAATCAGACCCTATGTTTGTCCGTCAGTTCGCACGTGCAGCGCTGCAGTTCGGTGATATCAATCAATGGTGGCAAAAACTGGTACCCTTATTGGGTGGCAAGCCCAGCTCTCATGATGTTGATCTAAAAAAAGCGGGCATTTTTCCACTGGTACACGGTATCCGTGCCATGGCTTTGGAACACGATATTTTACAAGTACCCAGTACCAAAGATCGACTCAAAGCCTTGGTGCAAGTGCGCGCCTTGAGCAAAGATCGTGCGAATACTTTAGAAGAAGCCTTAGAGTTCTTTATGGCGCAGCGGCTATCCGTTGCACTATCTACCAACGATAAACATGCTAAGCAAATCGACCCCACTACTTTGTCCGCGCTTGAGCGTGACTTATTTAAAGAATGTCTGGCAGTGGTCAAAAGCTTTAAAATGCAGCTACAACAGCATTATCATTTAGAAATATCATAAAGGAATTATAGACTGATATGAGTTGGCTTAAGCAGTTATCTTCTTCTTGGCAAAAGTCGCAACTACAGCGCCCAGAGCTGGAGTCGATGTTTACAAAACCAGCTGCCAATCAATGGGTAGCGATTGACTGTGAGATGACAGGGCTCAACCCAAAAAAGCACCATCTATTATCGGTTGCAGCCATTCATATTAATGGTGATACTATCGATACTGGTAATGGCATGCATTTGGTTTGCCGGCCACCTGTGATGCCTGATCGCGATACCATTGTGATTCACGGCCTGCGCACCGCTGATGTTGAGAACGGTATGAGCTATGATGAGATGCTGGCGCTGCTGTTACCTTTCATTGATAATCGGCCAATAGTAGGGTTCTGTCCGCAGATAGACATCGGCTTTTTAAATCCTCTGGTCAAACGTTATATGGGCGCCACTTTACCCAACGATGTCATTGATGTGCGCCACTTATACAGTCGGCGTATGAGCGGCCAAACTCAAGGTCTCCCCAATCAATCTCAGCATCTAAACAACATCCTTGCGCATTATAATATTCCTGAACTCGGCACCCACGATGCTTATAACGATGCCGTCATGACCGCCATGGCATTTTTGCATGTACGCTAAAACCTGTCATTAATGGTGACAGAGGCTTCATCAAAGTGCTACAAAAACAGCAACTCATGATACCATAGGCTGTTTTTGCCACCTGATGATAGGTTGCTCATGCAACTCATCTCCAAACCTAATAATGACCCTACAATGACTACCAAACCCACACCTCTTTGCACGCACTTACGAGCACTTAAGCAGCATTACAAGCCATTATCAACATTAGCATTATTTGCAGCAACCACTTTAGCATCGCTACAGACGCAAGCAGCCTTACCAGCCGCCATCGAAGCGGCGTTATTACGTGCAGAATTGACACCCGATGATATCAGTATCATCATCACACCAGTGGGCGATAAAAGCGCCAGTCGATTGCCGCCGCCTATCGAAGTTGTTGATAGTATCAAGGCGACTACTGTATCGAACACTGGCGATCAAAAAGTGACTCAAAACGATGGTATGGATAGTAAAAAAACATCAAGCCATCTTATCGCCCCCAGTACATTAGTCACTATAGAAAAGCGCACCATCAAAAAACATGAGCAAAGCCTACAGGCATATACCGATGATGTTTATACTTATCTAAGCTTAGAGAGCGTACCATCACTGCTACCAGATGAAGCCAAATCAGCAACTGCAAGCAACAGCAATGTAAGCAGTAAGGATAACGCTAAGACCTCCTCTATCAAAATCTCATTTTCACCCATACTGCAGCATCAAGCGACACTCCCGCGCACGCCTGCCAGCACTATGAAGCTCGTCCCTAGCTTTATCGCGCTAGATACCTTGGGTGGCGACTTTGTCTGGCATACACGGGTTTATCATACAGGAATTATCATTGGCGAGCGCTTACATGGCGACTTGATCGTCCAAGGTAGCGGTGATCCCAAGATGACGCATGAGCGCTTACAGCAGCTGCTTTATCAGGTGCAAAAAGCAGGTATCCGTCATATCAACGGTGACATCATTATCGATAGCGCTATCTTTGACAAGGTTAGTAAAGATCCTGCGGCATTTGACAACTCACCACTGCGTCCTTATAACGCCAGTCCTGATGGGTTTTTGGTCAACTTTAGTACCATAGGTATCCAAAGCCAGCCCCTAAATGAGGGACAAGCAAAGCTAACCTACACCCCAAAACTGGCCAATTACCAATTGCCAAACACTGTCAATATACGCTCTGCTGCTTGCGGTCAAGCGCTCTACAGCCTAGCGCCGCAGTGGCAAAGCACAAAACTAACCCTTAATAACGACTTGCCAAATAGCTGCGGTGAGCATATGTTTTATGTCGCCTACCCAGATGCAAAAGACTTTGCTACCCGTGTGCTCGCTGGCAAATGGCAAGAGCTTGGCAATACGCTGAGCGGTAAAGTCATCGCCCAAGAAACGCCTTATCAGTCTAGTAAAAAAGCTGAAGTAGCCCGAGGCTTAGCGGCACTACCTGTCTCTCCTCTACCCCTCGTCAGCTATCCTTCTTTGAGTTTGACTAAGCAGATTTATGACATTAACCATTTTTCTAATAACGTCATGACCGAACAAGTTGCTCTGTCATTAGATGCTTATGGTCATGGCAAAGCAAATGTCAGCAACCCTAAAATAACTGGCAATAATAAAACAAATAAAACAGCGGCTGAAATGGCCGATAGTAAAACCTCTGCAAAGAAAACAACCAGCTTATACCAATTTGGACAGCCTGCATCAACGAACTACCCTGCTGCCCTACAGACCATGACTCAGTGGTGGCAGAATAACTTGAGCACGCCGCCGCCACATCTGACCAATGGCTCAGGGCTTTGTCGAGACTGTACGGTAACGGCAGAAAACCTGAACGAGCTACTGACTTACGCCTATAGTCATCCAAGCTTCGGCGCTTACGTCAACTCACTAGGCATCGCTGGTGTCAGTGGAACCATTGCCGCTCATAGCGAACGCTTACCCGAGTCGGCAGCGACTGGGCGTGCATGGATAAAGACTGGCACGCTAAACAACGTCACCTCGATGGCAGGCTACGTCAAAGGACTGTCTGGGCAAGACTATGTGGTGGTTGGACTCATCAATAGCGAACAAGCATTGAACGCTTATACTGCCAGACCCGTACTAGATGCGATGCTCGACTGGACTGCTCAGCAATGATAATGAATAGCCAGTCCAGTGGCTTTTCTCTTGTTATTTATGACCCTTTCTACCTTTTATAAAGGCCAGCTTATGTCACGCACGACGCCCAATCTCAGCAAGCATAATGCCCGACCAGCACATTCTCAGTCAAACCTAACCATCAAGTTGGCGCGATATGTGGGATATTTTGCGATCGGTTATGTGCTTGCTAGCACCTTATTTATGATGATTCAGACCAAAGTTGCCCTCAACTCGCAACTGGTTACAGCGCTTTCCATCTTTTTGGGCGCTTATATAGCAGTCAATAAATTCATTAAGCACCAACAGCGGGCGCTAAATAGAGAAGAGATCAATCGCTTGATGTTCGGCGGTATCCTTGTCGTTTGGTTACTAACGGCTATTTATTTTTCGGCTCTGTGGGTATGGCTCTTTGATGACGCCAATCGTGAAGTATTGATTGAGATGACCTTGCAACAGCCCCTGCCATTAGTGTCGGCACTGGTGATGATATTGGTGCTGACCTTAGTCAGTGCCCGAATCAGTATTTGGGCACTGAATCGCTTACTTGATCCACAACGCAAGATGTCTTGAATCCATAACTCCTACAAGGTGCTACAAAACTTTTGCACTATTTATAAATAAAATCCGTTAGGCTAACTTTAGAGCGTGTTTTAAATAGTGAGTTATTTTGTACTCTTAAGGAGCCTTTATCATGGATATGATTTTTTTTGACAATATAGACAAACTTGGGCGTATTGTCCTAACAGCAGTGATGGTATATGTGCTGATTGTTCTGGCGACCAAGGTATCAGGCAAGCGCTCAACCTCGCAGTTGAACAACTTTGATTGGATCGTGACGGTAATGATTGGCTCATTGGGTGCCAGTACTGTCTTGCTCGAAAACATCCCCTTCATCGAAGGTGCTGCTTCTATCATAGTGCTCTATGTGTTGCAGTTTTTGGTCACCAAGTACGCTTCTATCTCGCCAGCCTTTAGCAGCGTTATTTTATCAGAGCCACGTATCGTGTTTTATCAAGGGCAGTTTTTGCCAGATGCCATGCGTGCTGAGCGCCTGACTCGCCAAGAGCTTGAATGTGCCATGCGCTCTGAGGGCGTGCACAGCTTAAGTGAGATTGAAGCCATTGTTTTTGAATCTGATGCCAAGCTCACCATCATTATCAAGTCTGACAGCGAGCAAGCGACAGATACAGTGTCTGAAACCCTCGCACCGCTCACGGATTGATGAATTTAAAAATATTTAAAGTGTTATTTATGACAAGATAAACTGCATATAGAAATTGAGGAATAAGCGCCGATGAAAGTACGACTCCTAACCGTTGGTAACAAGATGCCTAACTGGGTACAAACAGGATTTAATGAGTACTACAAACGTATTCAGCCCATGCTCAGTACCGAAATCATTGAGCTTGCCGCAGCCAAACGTGCAAAAAACCCTTCTGATGCCAATTTGGCTCAGTATCGGGAACAAGAAGGTCAGACGATATTGGCAGCCCACGCGGCGGCTGGACGTGAACGTCTGTGGGTGCTAGATGTCAAAGGGAAGATGCTGTCGACGGAAGGGCTAGCAGATAAATTGGCCGACGCCATGCAACAAGGGGATGACATTGCCTTGGTCATCGGCGGCGCGGATGGCGTCTCACAAGAGGTGCTGGCGCAGGCAGATATGAAATGGTCATTGTCAGCACTGACTCTACCGCATCCTTTGGTACGTGTGGTATTGATGGAGCAGCTTTATAGAGCCATGAGCATCAACCACAATCACCCTTATCATCGCGGTAATTAGATTATGTTGCATAATTATGCTGACAGTGAAAAATATTCTATATAAGCACAAGAGATTGAAATAACACCAAACGCCCTAATACAGGGTGAATGAGCTATCCAAAACCTATCGAATCGATTCCGTCCTATCAGCACCCTGATGATGCCAATGCTACCTCGCCAATTACTGCTGCAGTAGCATGGGAAGATGCGCCTGCTGGACTGACCAATGCCGCCTCGTTACCAGCGCTGTTCATCTCTCATGGCGCACCAACCTTTGCCATTGAGCAATCCGCAACCACCAGCGCCCTTGCGCGCATCGGTCAAAACCTGCCGAAACCGCGCGCCATCGTGATCATGTCTGCGCATTGGATATCAGCTAAGCTTGAGATTAGCAGTAACCCGAGACCCAAGACTTGGCATGACTTTTCGGGGTTTGACCCCAAGCTTCATGAGCTGCAATATCCAGTGTCAGGCCATCCAGCGCTTGCTGAGTCATTAGCGCAGCAGCTAAGCGCACGTGATATTGCCTGTAGTGTCAATCCAATGCGGGTCTGCGATCACGGCGTCTGGTCACCCCTGCGACATCTGTATCCAGCAGCGGATGTGCCTATCGTACAGATATCCCTGCCGCAGCATTACGATAGTGTCGCCTGCTATCAGTTAGGAGCGCAGCTTGCTCGCCTGCGTAATGAGCAAATACTGATCATCGGCTCAGGTAATATTACCCACAACTTGCAAGCGCTACGTTGGCAGGCTGACAGTATCGATGACGACGCCAAAGACTTTAAACTCTGGCTACTACAACAGCTGAAATCAGATATTCCATCAGCGCTCGATTGGCAACAATATCCCAATTATCAAAACATTCATCCAAGTGATGAGCATCTGCTGCCTTTATTCTTTGCGTTAGGTGCAGGACAGCGCGTCTCTGTCGTCCATGAAAGCATGGCGCATCATAGCTTAGGCATGGACATTTATCGCTTTGATTAAATAAACCCTAAAACTATAATGTCAATAATGTGGGCTATTGCTGTATCTTTGCAAAATTATAATGCTGGGCTAAAAGCCTCAGCCTACAAACAATTATTTTTATCTGGATGTTTATCTAAAAATAGAATGAATTGATTAAAACTATTTTTCAAAAGCATGCTTGGTAAATAAACCCGCCCGCTCCATTTCGCCCGCCAAGCTCAATAGCGTCGTCTCATCATTCATCCGTCCAATCAGCTGCATCCCGATCGGTAAGCCTTTTTTACTCATACCGACTGGCACTGACATTGCCGGCAGACCGGTAATATTGCCCAATAAAGTAAAGGCCATTTTGCCCAGCACCGGGTTACTTAGCTTCTCGATCATCCCTGAGCTAAAAGCATATTTACCCATATTAATGCCTTTGTTGAGCACCTCGGCACTACGCATTAGCATCTCATCCATACGGCTTGGTGGTAGCACGCCATGTTTGACCGCAGGCGTAGGTACCGTCGGGCACAGGATCATATCGTAAGTCTCAAGCAGCAAGCCCGTTTGATACTGGCTTTCATGCCAGCCTTGCTTAGCATGCACCAAATCAACCGCTGACAATGAGCGTCCAAGTAGCGCCATATTATAAGTTTGCGGCTCAAGATTCTGTACATGCTCAGCACCAAAGCAGCGCTCAACATTATCAATGGTAAAAGCCGTGTGTGCACAAACCACCACCATAAAGTCATGCCAAAACTTCTCAATATTAATGTTAGGCTCAGCAAGGGTGACTCGATGACCCATGGCTTCTAGCTGCTTAGCCGTTTGCTCTAGTACCGCCAGTACTTCTTTATCCACCACAGTATTGGCAACCAGTGGCTGCTGATGCAGCGCGATGTTTAGCGGCCGCGGCGCTCGCATTGCCGCCTCCAAGAAGGTCCCGTCAGGTGGTGCGATAACGTAGGGTGAACCGATCTCGCTACCACTGGTTGCATCGAGCATCGCCGCGCTATCTCGGACGCTACGGGTAATGACATGATCGGCAACCGCACCATCCCACCCCTCTGCCAATGCTGGCCCTAATGGGTTGCGACCACGACTTGGTTTGAGCCCGAAGGTACCGCACCATGCAGCGGGAAAGCGTATCGAGCCGCCACCATCGCCTGCGCCTGCCATCGGTACAATACCACTGGCAACGACAGCCGCACTGCCTCCAGAGGAGCCGCCTGAGCTATAGCCTTTTTTGAACGGATTGTGAGTCGGGCCATGTGCTTTTGGCTCAGTCGTGATGATTAAACCGAACTCAGCAGTGTTGGTTTTACCAAAGGTATTAACCCCCGTCGCTTTCATGCGTTTGACGATTTCACTATCATAAGTATTGACCACATTAACGCTACGGCTGCCCATGGTGATAGGCTCACCTGCAAAATAGAATGACAGATCTTTTAGCAGATACGGCACACCATTGAATACGCCTGCTGGTAATCCTGCCTGCGCCGCTTGATAAGCGCGCTCATCAAAACGATGAATAATAGCGTTTAATTTAGGGTCTAATTTATTGGCACGGGCGACTGCCGCCTCTAGCATCTCTTTAGCACTGACCTCGCCAGCATTGACAAGCGCCGCCAGCCCTAGCGCATCATATTGGGTGTATTCTTTGAACATTTTTGCATCCTTACTTAGAATTATTTATGACTCAGTATATCGCTTTACTGAAAGGATAGACAAACACCCTTTTAGGACGTGTAATAAAAAAACGAGCCGCTCTCGCAACTCGCTTTTTCTTCATTCAATCAAACCTAATCTCTACATCAGCAGCTCACGCTTGCCGCTTTTGCCCATGGAGCTGACCAGTCCCGCCTCCTCCATTGAGTCGACAATACGCGCGGCGCGGTTATAGCCGATGCTAAATTTACGCTGAATACTGGAAGCCGACACTTTGCGAGTCTCCATAATAAAAGCCACCGCATCATTATAAGGATCATCATCTTCACCAGATGCACTACCAGTGCTACCAGCGCCAGGACTAGACAATTCAAAATTGCCTGCCATATTATCGATATAGTCAGGCGCGCCGCGCTCACGCCAAGCATCACAAACACGGTTGACCTCTTCGTCACTGACATAAGCACCGTGCACACGGTCAGGCTCAATCTGCCCTGGCCCTAAGAACAGCATATCACCATTACCCAGCATATCCTCTGCACCGCCACTATCCAAGATGGTGCGCGAGTCTACTTTTGAGTTGACTCGTAACGCCGCTCGTACGGGTATATTGGCTTTAATCAAACCAGTAATGACATCTACCGATGGTCGCTGCGTGGCCAGCATCAAGTGGATACCTGCTGCCCGCGATTTTTGTGCAAGGCGGGTGATCAGCTCTTCAGCCTGCTTGCCGACTTGCATGATCATATCGGCAAACTCATCAGCGACAATGACAATCATAGGTAAAGTTTTAAGCTTGGGTGCTTGGTCAATGCTGACATTGTCATTCGGGCGCCACAATGGATCGAGCATTGGCTTGCCAGCTTTTTCAGCCGCGCGCACTTTCTTATTAAACTCGTCTAGCTTTCGCACTTTGAGCAGACTCATCAACTGATAACGGCGCTCCATCTCTGCCACACACCATGACAGACTACTCGCCGCCTCGGTCATATCTGTCACCACTGGCGTCAGCAAATGCGGTATATCATTGTAGTTGGCAAGCTCTAGCTGCTTTGGATCAATCAAAATAAGGCGCAGCTCATTGGGTGTATATTTGAGCAGCATCGATAGCAGCATGGAGTTGACCAATACCGACTTACCAGAGCCTGTGGTACCTGCAACGAGCATATGCGGCGCACGGGCAAGATCAGTAATGATCGGATTACCACCGATATCTTTACCCATTGCCATGCTGATTTGGGCTTTGGGGTCTTTATACTTCTCGGTATTCAGCAGCTCAATGAGGCGTACCATTTCACGCTGCTTGTTAGGCACCTCAATACCGATATATGGCTTACCAGGTATGACCTCCACCACACGCAAAGACGCCATCGATAGCGAGCGCGCCAAGTCACGTGAGATGCCAGTGACCTTACTGGCTTTGACCCCTGCGGCAAGCTCGACCTCAAAACGGGTTACCACAGGCCCTGGAATGGCATTGACCACTTCAGCTTTGACATTGAATTCTTGTAGCTTAATCTCTAACAGCTCTGACAGCTGCTCAAGCTCAGAAACAGTATAGCTTGGCTCACGATTGGGATCTGGCTTGTCGAGAATGGACAACTCTGGAATCGCTGATAGACTGCCACGATACTCCGCTGTTTGCATGGCGCGTGAGCGCTGAGCAAAAGCTGCATCATCGTGAATGTCTGGCATGACAGGTGTGTTTGTATCATCATACTTACTGTCATCGTCTGGCATCATGTCAGTGATGAGATTGCCACTACCGTCTTCTGGCACAGCAAAGCTAATCGTTGGTTTGGACGAGGTTGCCGACTCAGCACTGTTAGTAGGACTGGCAGTTTCTACCGTTGGCGCTGCTTTTGGGTCAGCAGGTGGGGTATTGCTAGGTGTCATATCGACAGATTCAGCAACAGCGGATGTCGGCGTTACGGCAGATTGAACGTCCTGAGCTTGTGCTTCGTTATTACCTGTTGGTTGCTTCGCCAGCACTTGCTGCTGATCATCGGCTTGGCTCGCATCTGAAAAAGCGGTGTTGCGTACGGCTTCATCTACCTCAGCGACAGGCTTGCTCTCAGCTTGAGTGTTACTTTCAGCTTGAGTGGCACTTAGAGTGTTGTCAGTAGCTGCTGATGAAACCTCATGCTCTGCCAACCAAGTACTCGCTAACTCGTCAATTTTAGATGTCATATAGACAGAACTGCTATCTGCGACATTGGTTGCCGCACTAGGTTTAGCCACTTCGTTAATTACAGGATTTTGTATGGTTTGAGCGCTGGCTACTTGCTGACCATCATTAAGCGCAACATTCGGCACAGCATTTGTCTCAATCACTGGCGTTATTTGCATGTCAAGAGTATCAGACTGGGCAGCGTCAGCAGGTATTGGATCAGACGCACTATGACTAGATGCTTGAGCAGCCATCAACTCATTTGACAACAAATCATCAACCATATTGTCATCATTCCAGGCAAAGCTGGGCTCTACTTTGAATGCAGCTGTCGTGGCAGTTGGCTCAGACATGGCAGCTACTCGCGCTGTGTTACTGGTATTCGTATTAGGGGCTGTCTCAGTTGTACTAGCCGATGATGTGTGCGGCGTATCATTCATGGATTTATTAAGAGTCTTTTGAGCGGCGGCAGCCTCAGCCGCAGCATCGGCAGCAAGAGAAGCTTTCACGCTTGCTCCGAGTCCCGACTTTGCCAAAAAATCCGTCAAGACACCACTAAAGCGTCCACTCATGTCTGCTGTTTGGTTATGACTGGCAACTGGCAGCTCAAGTGGTAATTGCTCAAACTCGTTTGCATGCGCCTGAGCATCAGCATCAGCCGTCTCTGCCTCTGATAAGCTTTGGCTCGCTTGCGAATTGTCATACTGACTCTGAGATCTTTCGTCTCTGACCCCAGAGCCAAGCCAAGATAGCGCCGTGAACTTACGATATAGTGCAGTCCAATGGATATTAAAAGCAAAGGTTGCAGTAATAATGACAAACACTGTCAAAAACACCACACTGCCCCACTGGGATAACAGCTGGGCAAGCCGCGCCTGCAACTCAAGCCCGATGATACCTCCCGCCATGCCTTGCAAGCCTGTAACCATCGGATTGGCTACTTGTTGAATGATAGCAACCAGCTGTGCAAATAGAGCGCTACTACTCAATAATAAAAACACGTAAGAGACCAGTCGCAGTAGCCAAAACGTCGGTTTATTGTCCCACCAAATCAAGATAGATTCGTATACCAAAAAAACCAACAACCACCAAGCGCCAAAGCCAAAAAAGCTATATAGCAAATCAGACAGCCATGCGCCAGTAGAGCCTCCCATATTGTTAATGGTGGTCATATCGCTACTAATATGTGACCAACTAGGATCGTTACCAGTATAGGTTAGTAAAATAACAAATAGGTATACTGCTACAATTACCCCAAGAAAGGTAAATATTCCTTTTTTCAAATATTCAATAAGCGCTGCTGATATCACGTAAGATCTACCTTGTTATAAATACTAAATTTTTGCCACTTCATGCTGACATAAAGTGTCAATATAGAAAGTGCTGGCTAAAAAAGCTGAATAGAAAGCGCCGACATAGTAAGTGTTAGCATAACTTCTTATAATAACAAATACATAGGTCAAGTGGCGACAGTGATATAAAGAAACTGTGCAATAAAACACATCAATAACGAATTTATGAATGAGCGGCAAGGTTAAATCCATAAAGTAGCATTATCACCTGATATGTTGTTTGACATCCGCTGTTTAAAACTCGCTGTTTAAAAACAGTACTATAGCCACCATCAATAGAGTGATACCAAGTATGCTTTGATTCTAATAATACCCATATTCGTTTTAGCTAACTTGCGCTTTGTGGTGGCTAGCCTTATGTTAGGGGCTGTATAGAATTCACCTATGGTACTGACAGAGACTATTTTTTAGACAATTTGACGCCAAAAGTATTGAGTTTAGTCGTTCTAAGCACGATATTTTTGGCTATGAAGTGGCAAAAAATAGTCCTGTCTCTGTGAGCTGATGCTAAAATTGCCCCAGACGTTGTTGTAAATCTAGCTAAGGTCTAGACATTACCTTCAATTTACGCCTAGTCTGGAATAGTTTTAGCTATCAGCAGTCTTAATAGATGAATTTTATACAGCCCCTGGTATCACTAATTATTAGAACAATACACCAACCCCTACTTTTAATAAGGAAAATTTATGGCAACTGACAACCTTAGCGCCCCTCAAGAAGCGCGCCACGAAAAACTCATTATTTTAGGCTCAGGCCCTGCAGGCTACGCCGCTGCCGTCTATGCGGCACGCGCCAATCTAAAGCCTGTCATGGTGACTGGTATGGAAGTGGGTGGTCAGCTAACCACAACTACTGATGTCGATAACTGGCCAGGCGACGCTTATGATTTGACAGGTCCTGCCTTGATGGAGCGTATGAAAAACCATGCAGAACGCTTCGGTACCGAACTGGTCTATGATCATATCAATGAAGTGAACCTAAATGAGCGCCCTTTTCAACTAACGGGTAATAATGGCAGCTATACTTGTGATGCATTGATTATCTCAACTGGTGCTTCTGCTCAGTACTTGGGACTTGAGTCAGAAGAAAAGTTCAGAGGTTTAGGCGTCTCGGCGTGTGCCACTTGTGATGGTTTTTTCTATAAAGACCAAAAAGTTGCGGTCATCGGTGGCGGTAATACTGCCGTTGAAGAAGCTTTATACCTATCAAACATTGCTTCTGAAGTCACCTTAGTACATCGCCGTGACAGCTTACGCTCAGAGAAAATACTGCAAGACAAGCTGTTTGAAAAAGCCAAAAATGGCAACGTCAAAATCGAATGGAACCACCAAGTAAAAGAAGTGGTCGGTGATGACATGGGTGTCAATGGCGTAGTGATTGAGTCTACTGAAGATGGCAGCACAAAGCAGTTAGACGTGTTTGGCATGTTCGTTGCGATCGGTCACAAGCCCAATACCGATTTGTTCCAAGATCAGCTAGATATGAAAGATGGCTACATCATTGTCAATAGTGGCCTGAATGGTAATGCGACTCAGACTAGCATTGAAGGGGTATTTGCAGCAGGTGACGTTGCAGATCACGTCTACCGTCAAGCAATCACCTCAGCAGGTACTGGCTGTATGGCCGCGCTTGATGCTGAGAAATACCTAGATGCTATCGGTGAAGCGACTGCCACCGATCATACCTACACCTCCACGTTAACCGCTGATAAGCAAGTCTAAATGGGCGATTTTTCGAACATCAATAGCACCCATATCACGCCTGAGACCTTAAAAAGTCTTGGGCGTTATGACTTTCCAAACCCTGAATCTATCGACCCTGACGGGATTGGGATTGTCGCCATGGGCGGTGATCTAGCACCTGAAACTCTGATTTCAGCCTATGCTCAAGGGCTCTTTCCTTGGTTTAATGAAGATGAGCCGATCGCATGGTGGTGCCCTGAGCCGCGTTGCGTGATGGTGCCAAGCGACTATCAACCGAGTAAATCATTACGTCGCCAAGCCAAAAATGAACGTTGGCAATTAACCCTCAATGAGGCGTTTGACGAAGTTATACACGCTTGTAGCTTACCACGTAGTAATGGACTGCCTGAGGGCGAACATACTTGGATTCATGATGAAATGATCGAAGCTTACACCGAGCTGCATGCTCATGGCTTTGCTCATAGTATTGAAGTTTGGGATGGTGCTGGTCAGCTTATTGGCGGCTTATATGGACTAAAAATAGGCAATATATACTTTGGTGAGTCGATGTTTCACCGTGCTTCCAACGCTTCCAAACTGGCATTTTGGGGCTTGATGCGCTTGTGTGAGCAAAGCAATGTGGCACTGGTAGATTGCCAATTGCCTAATGAGCATTTGATGAGCTTGGGCGCCACAACGATGCCACGTGCTCAGTTTTTAACGCAGCTAAATAGCTTGATAAGTGGTCGTTCTAGCAGATGGCAGCCACATTCTCATAA
This sequence comes from Psychrobacter sp. H8-1, assembly GCF_904846575.1. Lineage (NCBI taxonomy): Bacteria > Pseudomonadati > Pseudomonadota > Gammaproteobacteria > Moraxellales > Moraxellaceae > Psychrobacter > Psychrobacter sp. H8-1. The sequence continues at coordinate 407,442 of NZ_CAJHBG010000001.1, read as the reverse complement.
ACCATTGGCGGTTGCTATGCTTAGTACCTCAGAGCCTTGGCAGTCGCAGACTTAGACATGAGATTATATTATGACCGCTGACACCTCGTTTTTGTTGATTGGCGCGCTAGCAAAGCAGGCCAATACTACCAAGGATACCGTTCGTCATTATGACCAATTAGGGCTACTGCGCTCACGCAAACGCCAAGCAGGGTCTCGTTTTTATACCGAGTATCATCCTGAATGTATTGAGCGTATCAAACTGATTAAAAGCGCGCAAATTGTGGGTTTCACTCTCAATGAAATCAAAGACGGTTTCAATGACTATTACACAGGCAAAATCGGTCTTGATGAGCAGTTATGCTTCACGCAGCAAAAGCTAGAGCAAGTCAAAAAACAGCAAGCCAATATCAATCTCATGGTACAGATGCTGACTGACCGCATACACATGCTAGAAGCCTTAAAAGCAGACAACACCGACAGTCTTAGCGCCAATTCGCCTAATAACAAGGAAAGCTATATCCAGTCTCAACAGTGATTTACTCATAGAAAGGCTGTTTGATATGCCTCTGACAAACATCCCTACTTACATAGTCAATTGAAAATAAAACGGTTATAGATTGAGATGCGCTACTGGTATAAATTTTACTTGCGTGCTGCGTTCCCAGAGGCTGCGCAACCTATGTTTTAAAAACTAGCATCCCAGTAGCGCTATGTCATTTTCTATATATTCTTCTTTTTTTCTATATATTCTTTCTATAAATTGCTGCCATATAAAATCTGCATTATTAACGCATCAATCGCTGGTTGCCGCGGCTGCTGATAATATCCTGAGCGCCGATGAATAACGGTAAACCCTTGCTGCTCATATAACGCGATTGCAGGGTCATTATCTGCCCGCACCTCTAATAATAAAGTCTCAACCTTGCAAGCTTGCAACTGCTTATTCAATACAGTAAAAAGCTGTGAGGCAACACCTTGGCGTTGATAGTCAGGGTGAGTACCAATGCGTAAGATTTCTGCTTGCTCAAAGACCACTTGATACAAACAGTAGCCAATCACCTTATTGTTGAAAGCCTTTTCTTCATGCTGTTGAGCATAAACAACAAGCATATTAATACTATCTTGCTCAAGCAATTCAACCAACGTCTGACAAGTCCACGCATCTTGCGGCTGAACAATATCTTCGATAGTCGCTACTGCTTGAATCGTTTGTTCTAGCTCTGATGGTTTGGTTGGTAGCTTTTCGATAGTGAACACAGCTTTTCCTTTTATTATTCTTATTCAAGCACAATTAGGTTCAATAGCGCCTTATTTTATCGTAAATGTTAATCGTTATTCACTTATAGCATTTACCCCTACCCACCTGCATAAAAAAAGCCACCCTTAATCAAGGATGGCTTTTGTTTCGCTACATAACCTCTGTCAGATTACTCTGACTTGGTTAAACTTAGCTAAGTACGTTAGCAACAACACCAGCACCTACAGTACGGCCGCCTTCACGAATAGCGAAGCGTAGGCCTTTGTCCATAGCGATTGGATGGATAAGCTCTACGCCCATCTCAACGTTGTCACCAGGCATAACCATTTCTGTACCGTCTTGTAATTGGATTGCGCCAGTTACGTCAGTGGTACGGAAGTAGAACTGTGGACGATAGCCGTTTAGGAACGGAGTATGACGACCACCTTCTTCTTTTGACAGTACGTATACTTCTGCGTCAAATTTGGTGTGCGGGGTGATTGAACCTGGCTTAGCAAGTACTTGGCCACGTTGAACGTCTTCACGCTTGGTACCACGTAGTAGTACGCCACAGTTTTCGCCTGCACGACCTTCGTCAAGCAGTTTACGGAACATCTCTACACCAGTACAGGTGGTTTTTTGGGTGTCACGGATACCGACGATTTCGATTTCGTCGCCAACGCGGACGATACCTGATTCAACACGGCCTGTAACAACGGTACCACGACCTGAGATTGAGAATACGTCTTCGATTGGCATTAGGAATGCTTTGTCGACGTCACGCTCTGGCTCTGGGATGTAGGTGTCTAGGATACCTAATAACTCTACAACAGCTGGTTGGCCGTATTTGCCTTCGTCGCCTTTTAGGGCTTGGGTGGCTGAGCCTTTTACGATTGGGGTGTCGTCGCCTGGGAAGTCGTAGTCGTTAAGAAGTTCGCGAACTTCCATTTCTACGAGCTCTAGTAGCTCTTCGTCGTCAACTAGGTCGCATTTGTTCATGAATACGATGATGTACGGTACGCCAACCTGACGTGATAGCAGGATGTGCTCACGGGTTTGTGGCATTGGGCCGTCAGTCGCTGATACGACTAAGATTGCGCCGTCCATTTGGGCAGCACCAGTGATCATGTTTTTAACATAGTCGGCGTGACCTGGGCAATCAACGTGGGCGTAGTGACGGGTTTCGGTGTCATATTCTACGTGTGAGGTGTTGATGGTGATGCCACGCGCTTTTTCTTCTGGGGCGCTGTCGATGGCTGCGTAGTCTTTGGCTTCGCCGCCAGAGGTGATGGCTGCTACGGTTGCGATAGCGGCTGTTAGGGTTGTTTTACCATGGTCAACGTGTCCGATGGTGCCGACGTTGACGTGTGGCTTGTTGCGTTCAAACTTGGCCTTTGCCATGGGGTTTTCCTCTTTATTGGTTAATCTTCAATTATCAAAGATTGGTAAATAGCTGTTTGACGGCTTATGACAGAATTAAAACCATCAAACCGTTGACGCTAGGGTGAAACTACTAAATATCGTCTGTTAGACTAATCTATATGGTGCGTTACTGTCTTTTTTCAATCAACTCATCTGTTAAAATATTTTATATGTTTGATAAGCATATAATAACCAATTAACAAACTGACAGCACTAAAAGGCAACACCTCGGTGTTACCTTTGAGTCATTACTTGCCGAGTTAGCGTTATGTTATTCAATATCGGCCAAAACTCTATATCGTTATCCAAGAGGGCTGTTATCAATCTGGTGCCGCTAACTTTTTAGCACAGCGTTTATATCACACCTGAACAACACAAACTTGAACAATAAATGGAGCTCATATTGAGAATTGAACTCAAGACCTCTCCCTTACCAAGGGAGTGCTCTACCGCTGAGCTATATGAGCGTATTTTAAACAAACCCGTAGGTTTTACTAAAAAAAATATCACGAAACAACATATAATAATTGGTTGTCGTGATGAGTTATTTAATCATTCAATAATGCTTTGCAGTCGATGCCACATATATGGAGCGGGTGGCGGGAATCGAACCCGCGTCATTAGCTTGGAAGGCTAAGGTGTTACCATTATACCACACCCGCAATAACTCTTGCGCAGGGTGTCTCTTATAAAAAATATCTTTTATAAAGAGTAGCTCTGTAGTCAGAGTATGCTTGGCGCTATAACAAACTTAAAATATATGGTGGTGGGAGAAGGATTCGAACCTTCGAAGCTTTCGCGACAGATTTACAGTCTGTTGGGTTTGACCGCTCCCCAATCCCACCTAAGGGTGCTTTGAACAAAGTTGACTTTAATATAAAGCAAATTCATAAAAAGCGACTTCGTAAGAAATGGTGCCGACTGCCGGGATCGAACTGGCGACCTACTGATTACAAGTCAGTTGCTCTACCAACTGAGCTAAGTCGGCTTATCTCTTCAAAGTGGTGGCTATTCTATCAAATATTTTGACAGACGCAAGCCCTTTTTTGGTTTTTTCGAGTCTATTTTAATAAAAAAACCTAAACACTTGATTATATTGCCATTTTTTTATCTGATAAACAACACTTTATCTCATTGTTGTCATGTTTTGGATTTTTTTGATCGAGTGCTTAGCGAATACGCAAGCCATCACAGGCCATTTTTACGGCTTTGACCAATGCTAATGCTTTTTTGTTGGTTTCTTCCCACTCAGCTTCTGGCACCGAATCAGCAACTACCCCAGCACCTGCTTGGATATGTATCTTACCGCGGCGCATCACAGCCGTACGAATGGCGATGGCGGTATCCATATTACCATGCCAGCCTAGATACCCTACTGAGCCACCAAACACGGTACGGCGCACTGGCTCAACCTCATCGATGATTTGCATGGCTCGGATTTTGGGCGCACCAGATAAGGTACCCGCTGGAAAAGTGGCACAAAAAACATCAAGCGCATCTTTATCCGCTAAGACAGTACCTTCGACGTTAGAGGCGATATGCATCACCTGAGAATAGCGCTCAATAAACATCTTTTCGGTGACTTTTACGCTGCCATATTCACAGACACGGCCAATGTCATTACGCCCTAAATCAATCAGCATAAGATGCTCAGCGATTTCTTTTTTATCTGCGAGTAGTTCTTTCTCAAGCGCTAAGTCTTCTGCTTCATCACGTCCACGCTTACGCGTGCCAGCGAGTGGGCGCACGGTTACTTTTCCATTTTCGATACGCGATAAGATTTCAGGCGACGCACCTATGATATCAAAACGCTTGTGGTCATCTAAGGTATAGCCATGAACCAAAAACAGATACGGCGATGGATTTAAAAACCGCAATGCGCGATAGACAGCCAGTGAATCGCCTGTATAGTCAGCAGTCAAGCGCTGGGCAGGAACTACCTGCATCACATCCCCTGCTAAGATGTAGTCTTTAATTTTATTGACGTCGCTACAGTACTTCTCTTCACCTGTTTGCGATTTAAACTTTGGCGTCGGCATGATCGGTGCGCTTAAATCTGGCATCTCAGCGAGCTTGTCTTCTATTTTTTCCAGCTCGCGGATAGCAGCTCCATAGCCGTCTTCAGTATGACAATCGGCATACACGATGATAGATAAGGTGTTTTCTAGTCTATCAAAGACAATGACGCTCATCGACAGCATCAGCCACATATCGGGTAGTGACATGGTATTTGGCGCATCAGATAGTCCGACACTGGGCTCAATCACCCGCACCATGTCATAACCAAAGTAGCCAACCAAGCCGCCGCTAAAGCTGGGCAAAGACTTGATGTCTGCAGCTGTTGGCATCTTGTATTCAGCCATCAGTTGACGAATGTAGTCAAAAGGATCCTCAACGGGATTGGTATCAATATGATTGTCTTTTTTGGTGGTCATATTGCCATCTGCATACTGCAAAATAAGATCACTACCGAGACCAATCATTGAGTATCGAGCCCAGCGCTCACCGCCTACCACTGACTCAAATAAATAGGCCGAACCACTCAAATCACGTACCTTTGAAAATACAGACACTGGGGTCTGAGCATCCATCAGGCGCTTTTTGATAAGAGGTGCGTGGCTAAAGCCTTGGGCTTTAAAGGCTTTGTATTCTTCAAAAGTCATCATAATTAAGGCGTCTCTTAGAACAATATGGGCACAAAAACTGTGAAAAAACAGAAAGGACAAGGCAATAACGACCGTCAATATCTCAAATATTGAAAGTACTCAGTCGCTGAATCAACTGTGTTTAGGTCATTGCTTTGATATTAATAATAACTTATGAGTAGCGTATTAAATCATCGTAGGCTACAGGCTATGCTTTGAGCCTTTTCAAAGTGCTGGTTCAAAACCTATAGTCAAGGATTTTTAAAATCGCTACAAGGCGACCGACCGCAGATAGTACACTGAGTACATCTAGGGCGGGTAACACCGTAGCGGTTTAAAAGTACTCCGACTATAGTCTACGACAACAAAGTCAAATAGTTAAGAGTGGAATAAAAATGCTTGCCAGTATATCAAAGCCAGCAAGCATTATAAATAATTAGGATGACTCAGTCATGTACAGTAAAGCCACTTATCAAAAGATCACTTATCAAAAAGTCACTTCAACGTTAGACGAGACTGCTTTAGACAGAGCCTGTGTTAAATAACCATAATGCCAGAGCAATAATGATGATAATCGCAAACACCCAAACAAACCAGCTGCCACTTGATTTTTTCTGTGGCTGCCCAGCATTAGCAGGGTTATTGAGGGCTTGATCTAGCGCATTATTACCTTCGGTACCAATATCCCGAGGCTGTCCTAGATTTGCCGTGCCCGAAAACTGTGCTGTCGCTGCTTGCTTGGCACGCAACACATCAGGATCCGCTTCTTCTTGTAGGGTCGTTGTGGTGGTTTTATCTTGCTCTGGGCTGATTGTAGGCTGCTCAGTACTGGCTTTCTCAGTCACCAACTCTTCGTCTACACTCTTCTCAATGCTGGCTTCAGGCGTCACAACTGCTTGCTCGGTCGTGGTACTTGCGGCAGCAGCTGGCTCTGTTTCGACAGGAGTCGTATCGCGCTTATCAGCCAACACTTCTTCAATCCCAGTTTCTTTAACTACTGGTTCTTCAACAGCTGATTTTTCAACAACAGGATCTGGAGAAACTGGTTCTTCAACCATTGGCTTATCCGCATGAGCATTGCCGACTGGCTCTGCTTTGACCTCATCTACAATAGGCGTGGTCTCTAAACTATCATCAGTTGGTAGGATTTCTTCTACTACTGTTTTCTTAACCACAGGCTCTGGAGAAACAGGCTCTTGTACCACTGGCTCAGCATCTATAGGAGCAGTAGGCTTGAGCGCTACTTGCGACTCGTCAACCACAACATCAGTTACTTCTGTTGGTTGAGCAGCGGTATCAGATTCCGCAGCAGGTGCTATCTCAGTAGCAGGCTCTACCTCAGGCATTGTCTCATCTGATACGATAGGCGCTGGCTGCTGAGTCTCAGTAGCAGCTACAGGCTTACTGACCACAAAGCTAAAGCTTGCAAATCCAACCTTATCATCAGTTTTTAGCTGCTTGGACTTATTGCCTTCGAGACGCTCATCATTAATAAAAGTACCATTAGATGACCCTAAGTCTTTGAGGTATAAATTGCCATTTAATACGCTTAGCAGAGCATGATTACGCGATACCTGCTTACTACCTAGTACCACATTGTTATCACTACCTCGTCCGACTGTGAGGCTGTCACTGACGGTCAAAGTTAGATCGCCAAGCGCTTCTGTTAAGGCGTTGAGCTGCCAAGTCGTTGATTTTGCTGCGACATCTTCTGAGTTATTTGTCATGCTACTGCTCCTTATTATCCATAAATATTTTAAGCTACGATTACTATAACTTTGTAAAACAGTGCTGGCCTACTTCAACTTATAGTATTGTTATTGGCGGCTTTTTTTCAGGCTGTCTATCATATCGCCCACACTATTTAATGCTTTTTATCTTAGCAGCTTTACCTTAAAAGTTAAGATTATTACTGCTGTTTTATCGTATCATTCGTATAAACAGCGAATCGCTGCCAAACCAAAACACTTACCTATACTGTTACTTTGTCTGCTTCAGGCTATTACTTTGATATAGGGAAAAACTGCGGTTTAATAATGCCATGTAATTTATCATAGGGAATGCTTAACACTGGCATGCCGTAAGCGTAAGGGCTAATGGCATAATGCTGATAGCGCAGATTAATCCCTTTGTCAGTCAATGTAACATCATCACTGAGAGTAAACGGCCAGCTTTTCTCATAGCTGCTAGGATCTTCGGCAACTGTTTTTACCCACTCTGTATAGGCATCATAAGCAACTGCTTTAAAACGAGCTTTCACACCATAGCGCAGGATGTGCTCTAGCTGTATTTTTCTTTTCGTGTTTTGATCGAATATCAAGTATTCGCTGTAAGGCATGCCATGAGCGCCACCGGTAAAGACATAAGAGTCTATCTCAAACAGTTCATAGTCATCGACATGACCTAAATAGCTAGGCTTTACCATCAAACTATAAACGAACACGCTGTCATCTGCCAGATCGTTGAACTGAGAGGCTGCAAACTCATCTAGCGCTGTTTTGACACTGTTTTTGTGGTCAACGCTAACGGGAGCCGACTCAGTTGGCTTGCTGTTCACCACTATCTCATCGATACGAGCATTGGTGAGTGTATTCATCCAATCGTGATTGCTATTAAGATACTGCACTTCGATATCTGGACAGTTTTGGCGCGCGTCACAGCGCTCCTGTATCTCTTGCGGAAGCTCATACTGCAGATAGTCTGTGGCATTAATGAGAGTACTGGCATGAGCCGTGAGGGTGGTTGCACCAAACAAAGCTACCCCAAGCATTGCCGTACCAATAAACACAGTCGGTATATGCAGGCGCTGCTGCAGGTCTGCTAAGTGAAAACCTAATATATCTAAGTTTGGTGACTGAGTCATGGCCGTACGTCCTTATTATTAAACGGATAAGTTCTCCTATGTATTCTACCGTAACTGTTGCGTTATATTGTTGAAACACTGTTTTTCTTATCAACTGTTTTTTATAAAGTTTTAGACAATAAAAAAGACACGTCGAGCGTGTCTTTTTGAATTTATAAAGATGATTTGATGACCGTATCTAATAGAGTGGGTTGACGATAAGTCGTTTACTGCTCGCGAGTATTACTCTCACGGGTGTTACTAAAGGTCACTTCTGGATAGCGCTCTTGCATCAGTTGCAAGTTCACACGGCTAGGTGCCAGATAAGTCAGATAGCCGCCGCCATCGATTGATAACTGATCATGGGCTTTCTTCTTAAACTTCGCTAGCACTGCCTCGTCATCGCAATGAATCCAGCGTACCGTGGCGATAGAGACAGGCTCAAAGGTACACTGTACTTTGTATTCTTCTTTGAGTCGATGGGCAACCACTTCAAACTGTAGGACCCCTACTGCACCTAGGATAAGGTCATTATTAATCTGCGGCATAAATACTTGGGTAGCACCCTCTTCACTCAATTGCTGCAGGCCTTTTTGCAAGGCTTTTGACTTCAGGGGATCTCGTAATACCACACGGCGGAACAGCTCAGGCGCGAAGTGCGGAATACCTGTAAAGTTCAGATCTTCGCCTTCAGTGAAGCTATCCCCAATAGAGATAGTGCCGTGATTGTGCAAACCAATGATATCCCCTGGATAAGCTTCTTCTAGCGCTTCACGGTCACCTGCCAAAAAGGTCAACGCATCGGCAATACGCACGTCTTTCCCCAGACGCACATGCTTCATTTTCATGCCCTTTTCGTACTTACCTGAGCAGACGCGTAAAAATGCAATACGGTCACGGTGGCGAGGATCCATGTTGGCCTGAATTTTGAAAACAAAACCACTAAAGCTGGTTTCAGTCGCTGCAACTTCACGCTCATGGGTAGGATGCGCTTTTGGTGGCGGTGAATATTTAACTAAAGTATCCAGCACCATGTTGACACCGAAGTTACCCAGTGCTGTACCAAATAATACTGGCGTCATCTCGCCCGCTAAAAACTCTTCGACCGTGAAGTCCTCTAACGCCATTTGCACCAGCTCAAGCGACTCTTCAAAAGCATCAAACATCAGCTTACCTAAGCGCTCACGTATATCAGGATAGTCATAGCCTTCACGAGTCTCGGCGACAGTAATCTCGCCACCGTGGCCTTTTTCATACAGGTAGGTTCTGTCTTCTGCAAGGTGATAGACCCCAACGAAATCCTGTCCCATACCGATCGGCCAAGTGACTGGAATACACTTAATCTTCAGTACGTCTTCGATTTCACTGAGCAGCTCAAGTGGCTCTCGAATTTGGCGATCCAGCTTGTTTACAAAAGATATAATCGGCGTATCACGCATCCGGCACACTTCCATCAACTTGATGGTACGTTCTTCAACGCCTTTTGCCCCGTCGACCATCATCAGCGCACTGTCTACTGCTGTCAATGTGCGATAGGTGTCTTCACTGAAGTCGGCATGACCTGGGGTGTCTAGTAAATTGACGATATGATCTTGATATGGAAACTGCATGACCGAAGTAGTGATTGAAATCCCACGCTCTTGCTCCATGCTCATCCAATCGGAAGTCGCATGGCGATCGGTTTTGCGACCTTTGACCTCGCCTACCACCTGAATGGCTTGACCCCATAGCAGTAGCTTTTCGGTCATGGTGGTTTTACCAGCATCAGGATGCGAGATGATGGCGAAGGTGCGACGTTTGGCAACTTCTTTGCTTAATTTTTTGGGATCTACGCTCATAATTTTGGACTTCGACGGTTGTGTGATTTAGAAATTAATCTAAATAAATAGAATAAATAGTGCGCTTATTGTAGCGGATTTAACACAGAGATGCTTATTTCAGGCATAAAAAACACTCTCTAAACCATAACTAGAGAGTGTTGGCATTGCTAAAAACGGAGGTTATTAAATAATACTGCCTTTTAATAGTAGCGTTTGATTTCTCTTTCTAAAAGTCCGCTGCCACCTCATTTACCAGCGTGCAGTCCACCACCCCGTTAAAACTATTTTCATTAGGCTTAGTAGTACCACTAGCCACATAGCTGGCTTGATAAATAGCATCTTGATGGTCAACGCCGTTATATATGTATTCTGGCTCATCATTGGTAGCAAAAAACTTCACTTGAGCAGCCTCCTGCTTATTGTTTGTCCCAACTTTTACTATGGTAGTACTGAATTGACGATTGTCGCTGAACTGATTTTCGGTAGCATCGATCCATTTATCAAGGTCTTTATAGCCCGTTTTGTTTTGAGCATTGAATACAAAAAATGAACGCTCACTTGTCGTTACAGGTATATAGCAAACTGAGCCAGTTGGAAATGCAATATCGTTTGGTATTTCTTTATAATTGTTTAAATCAGTAAATATACCGCGACGACCGCTGAATTTATTACCCGCGTTGTAATCGCGTGCATCAACGCCTGATAGGTCCAATGTACGATAAGTCGTTTCATAATTAAGCTTTTTATTACTGTTGATTCGGTATACAGGCCGTTTAACGGTACGCCTACTGACCTCAATGTATCTGTCTTCCAGTGTGCCTTCAAAGTTATTTGCTAACACTGTCGATGACTCTAAATCATCAATGATTTGGCTATAACTCCCAATGATGTTGGTCTTTTTAATGTCACGCGCGCCATTACTGTATCTGGTATCTAAACGAGCAATCGCTTTCTCTATTGGTTTGACGGTCAATGCCCTTATCAAAGCTGCTTACTGTAAACTCATTGCCACTGCCTGAGCCAAAAATACCGTTATCTTCATCGTTGCAGCCAACGAAAGTAATGGCCAATAATGAAATGGTCAGCGAAGTAAGTATCTGTTTATTTGCTTTCTTCATCATAGAGTATCCTTATAGTTAAAGGCATTATGCTAAATATATTATTTATAATCGCAGCATATCTTTATTATTTAATTTTACCAATAGCTTACACCAATGCTGGTATAGCTTGTATATTAGGCTTGTACTTTCTGTACCAACCTATGAGACTTACTTACAAATCCATAGCATAGACTTACCACTGCTATATAGAGCGGCACTAAATGTTTGCTATGATAGATAAGCTGTATTGTTAACAAAATAGAATTTACTTATAAAACCAACAACAAAGGATGTGTTATGAAAACTTTATATTCTACTAAAGGTACTACTACTGGTGGCCGTGCAGGTTCAGCGAGCTTAGCTGATAGCGACCTTAGCATCAATATGGTGCCACCAGGTTCTGGCAAAGAAGGCAACAATCCAGAACAACTATTTGCGATGGGTTATAGCGCCTGTTTTGATGGTGCACTGGGCGCGGTCAAACAAATGGAAAAAGCCAAATTCGACTCAACGACTGAAGTAGAAGTGGACCTCATGCAGGGCGAAGGACATGATTACAAGCTGGCGGCAAAAATTCATGTGATTGGTAAGAATACGGATCTATCTGCTGATGAGTTTCAAAAGCTTGTCGATAAGGCACATCAGGTTTGCCCGTACTCGAAAGCGACGCGTGGCAACATCGACGTCGAAGTAACCTCTGAAGTAAAATAATGAAAAGTAGCTGGTCATTAATTGGCGATTAGAATAACCAATCGTACCTAGTGTCATAAAGGAGAATCTAGCAAGCGCTGGATTCTCCTTTTTATTACTCGTATTTTGGTCGTGCCCATCATCGCTGTTTATCAATTGGTCATCAGTTCGGCAAGGATGGATTTTATCGTTATAATAAGGGCACTTCTTCTCTTAATTTAAGCTTTCTGATATTCAGCTCAACTGTGTGATTTTAAGCCATATATGGCATAAACATTGAATAATCGCGCATATTATTTTTATATACTTCATAACAATACTATTATTACTTTACTAATATTTGCTACCAGATAAGTGACCTCTATGACTGATAATGACCACAACTCGCACTCGCCTATTAATCCCAATGCGCTGCCAAATTTTAATACCATGCCTAATGTGGCAACGATGGATACCAGCCACGTGGACAAGGATCAGCCGCCTTTCATTTTAGTGGACGGATCTTATTACCTGTTTCGTACCTATCATGCGCTACCCAAGACCATGACAAACACTCAAGGGCTGACCACCAACGCCATCCGTGGCACGCTCAATGCGCTGCTCAAAGTGATGCGCCGTTACCATCCAACCCATATGGCCGTTTGTTTTGATACCAAGTCGCCGACTTTCCGTCATGCCATGTCCTCTGATTACAAAGCAGCGCGTCCGCCCATGGATGTTGAGCTGATAGAGCAAATTCCTTATATTCACCATTTGGTAGCGGCGCTAGGTATTCCTTTATTGCGTATAGAAGGCGCGGAAGCCGATGATATCATCGGTACGCTTGCCTATCGCGCGGTCGAGCAAGGCCATCATGTGGTCATCTCGACTGGTGACAAAGACATGATGCAGCTGGTCAATGATTGTGTGATATTGGAAGACAGCTTCACGGGTAAAATCGTTGATAGCCAAGCGGTGGTTGATAAGTATGGTATCAACCCGAGCCAAATGATTGACTTTTTGACACTAATGGGCGATTCATCTGACGGCATCAAAGGCGTACCTGGTATCGGCAAAAAGACCGCCAAAGATCTGCTTAATGAGTACGGCAGTATCGATAATATGCTAAAGAACATTGGCTATATAAAAGGCCGCGGTGCAAAAGGCTTAATCGAGCATGCGGATACCATTCCGTTCAATGCTCAACTAGCAACCATCGTCACAGACTTAGAGATTGGACAAGATTGGGACGACTTAAAAATCAATACCGACCCTTGCGCTCATATAGATAAGCTCCGCGCGCTGTACACTGAGCTTGAATTTAAGAACGAACTGGCCTCTCTGGATCATCCTAACCATCCAGCGAACGGCTCACAAAGTGTCGCAGATAGTCAAGCAGATGCTGAATCACAAGCGCAAGTCGCTAAATCTTTGCAATCGACCAAAATTGATAATATCAAAGACAGTAAAAGTCATGATAAAGCGTGGCATACCATCCTCGACATGCCCGCTTTTGATAGCTTGATTGCCCAATTGGAAGCCGCGCCGCATTTTGTCATTGATACCGAAACGACCAGCATTTATTGGCGTCAGGCCGAGCTTGTTGGCTTGTCTTTTGCCGTGCAAGCGCATGAAGCTTATTATGTGCCGTTAGCTCATAGCCTAGAGGACGATGAGCTGAGCGCAAAGCAGCTTGACCGCGACACAGTACTTGCCAAGCTCAAACCCATCCTAGAAAATCCAAAAGTTGGCAAAATAGGTCAACATCTCAAATACGATGCCCATATCCTCAGTCTGTATGATATCGACCTAGTCGGTGCGATACATGAGCGTCCTAACAATTGGGCGATGGATACCATGCTCGCAAGCTACGTGATTAATGCCGCAGTGACTCGTCATAGCATGGATGAACTAGCACGGTATTACTTGCAAACCCAGACCATCAGTTTCGAGGATGTCGCTGGCAAAGGCGCCAAACAAGTTAGCTTTGACAAAGTAGCCATCGATATCGCTAGCGACTACGCTTGTGAGGATGCCGACATCACTTATCAGTTATTTGACATCTTCCGTGACAAGCTTGCTGATGACGACACTAATTTTAGACTGCTACACGAGCTAGAGATTCCAACTGCCGAAATCCTCTGCCAGATGGAAGCGCATGGTATTTTGATTAAGCGCTCATTCTTAAATGAGCTGTCAAAACGCTTTGATGAAGAAATCATTGCGCTTGAAAAACGCGCTTATGAAGTGGCTGGAGAGGAGTTTAACTTAGGCTCACCGAAGCAGCTTGGCGAGATGCTGTTTGAGAAGCTTGGCGTCCCTGGTGGTAAAAAAACCAAGTCTGGTCAATACTCAACTGGTGAAGCCGTACTCTCAAAAGTCGACCACCCTTTGGTCGATATTACATTGGAGTATCGCGGGCTTTCCAAGCTAAAAAGCACCTATACCGATGCACTTGATAATGTGGCAGATAGCGAAACTGACCGTGTGCACACCAGCTATCATCAAGCGCTGACCAGTACCGGCAGACTGTCATCGACAGATCCTAACTTGCAAAACATCCCTATCCGTACCGCCACTGGGCGTCTGATCCGCCAAGCCTTTATCGCACCAGAGGGCCGCGTCATCTTGGCAGCGGATTATTCACAAATTGAATTGCGACTGATGGCGCACTTCTCAGGCGATAAAAACTTAACGCGAGCCTTTAACGACGGGCTAGATATTCATGCCGCCACCGCTGCTGAGGTACTTGGTAAAGATGTCGCTGATGTCACTCCAACTGAGCGCCGCAATGCCAAAGCCATTAACTTTGGCCTACTCTACGGTATGAGCGCCTTTGGTCTTGCCAAGCAGTTGCAGATGAGTCGCGGTGAAGCGCAAGACTATATCGATATGTACTTTGATCGTTATCCTGGGGTCAAAGACTATATGATCAATACTCGCGCCAGCGCTCATGAAAAAGGCTATGTCGAAACCATATTAGGTCGCAAGCTCTACACACCTGATATTAGCCACAGCAATCGTATGGTTCAACAAGGCGCTGAGCGTGCTGCGATCAACGCACCACTACAAGGTTCGGCCGCCGATCTAATCAAACTTGCCATGATTGCCGTCGATAAAGTACTACCGAAAGCTGACGCAAAAATGCTGCTACAAGTCCATGATGAGCTGGTGTTTGAGGTAGATACAGATAAGGCTGATGACATTGCCAAGCTGATTACTAACGCGATGCAAGACGTCCTGACAGTAACTGCTGCTGATAAAGGCTGGGAAGTTGACTTTGCTGTGCCGCTACTGATTGAGATTGGTTTTGGGAAAAATTGGGATGAGGCGCATTAAACGCTGATTGAGATTGGTTTTTGGATTTTAGCGTAGGGTGCGCCCAGCGCACCCGTTTTGAGAGATATTTATCTTATCGGTGCGCTGGGCGCACCCTACTTGCTTATAGCCGAAGATATTATAAGTACTCATCCCACTACGAGAACTCCTCATTCTAGAAAAAAGTTGGGAAATAGGTAGGAAGACTGTATAATAAAAAACACCTACCTATTGTAGGGAATTCATTTTCATAATAAATTTAAAGCGTCATCGCGTCATATTTGTATGTGACGCTTTTTTTAGGCTACCGCGTGACACGTTTTTTAACTAACGTGTTACTATCTAAGTAATAGCCAGATAGGAAGCGTGTTTATGCAGGATTCAAATTTAAAAAGATTCGGCGTCTCTATGGAGGAAGGCTTACTCAAGAAGTTTGATAGGTTAGTTGCTCAAAAGGGCTATAGTAACCGCTCTGAAGCATTCCGCGATTTAGTACGCGAATCCATTATGCAACACATCTATGAAGACAGTGAACAAATAATCGCTGGCAGTATTTTGTTGTTCTACAATCACGATCAGCGAAAACTGGTTGAGGAGATGACTAGAATTCAACATGAACATCATGATTTGATCCTAGCGACCACTCATTTTCATATCAGTGAAGCAAACTGTCTTGAGATCATCGTGGTAAAAGGTAAAGTCAAAGCGGTGCAAAAGCTTAGCCATGCGTTAACCACGCTAAAGGGTGTGAGTCATGGCAATTTTTCACTCGCACCTGCTGAATAATTTGAAGTTGCTTTTCGAATAAGGTAGTCGAATAAGTCAGTTGGATAATGAGCATTTTTTAAATACCATTTTATTTTAAGAAGGGGCATACACCCATGGATAGAAAGTCTATTGGAGTGGTTGGGTTATTAGCGTTGTTCATAGTGTTAATAACAGGATGTTCATCACCGACGAACAATACAGCTGAAAACAATGCTGGAGATAATGCAGCAGCTAAAGAGACAAAAAACGAGCTGGTCTTAGCGTTTGCATCAGAGCCAGAAGCAGGGTTTGATCCGATTACAGGATGGGGACGCTATGGATCACCATTATTTCAGAGTACCTTACTTAAAAGAGATGATGACCTCAATATTGCGGGTGATCTGGCGACAGATTATGCAGTAAGCGCGGACGGTAAAGTCTGGACGGTACATTTACGTGATGACGTCAAGTTTGCCGATGGTGAGCGGTTAACGGCTGAAGACGTTAAGTTTACCTTTGAAAAAGCTTTGCAAAGTGCCTCAGTGGTGGATTTAAACATCCTAGAAAAAGTGGAAGCGCTTGACGAGACAACGGTTCAGTTCACCTTAAAGAACGTACAATCAACATTTGTTAACAGTTTGGTTGCGACAGGGATTGTGCCAGAGCATGCTTATGATGACAATTATGCTGCTAACCCTTTAGGGTCAGGGCCTTTTCAATTAGTGCAGTGGGATAAAGGGCAACAACTTATTGTAGAAGCCAATCCTGAGTACTATGAAGATCAGCCTCATTTCAAAAAGTTAACGTTTGTGTTTTTAAGCGAAGACGCCGCCTTTGCAGCAGCACAAGCAGGAACTGTTGATATCACTTATCTTCCCGCCGCTTTTAGTAATAAAGAAGTTGCTGGCATGAAACTTGAAGCCGTGAAAACAGTGGATAACCGCGGCATTGCTTTTCCTTATGTTAAGTCTGGTGCAGTGACCAAAGAGGGTTTGGCTATTGGCAACGACGTCACCGCTGACCCAGCGATTCGTCACGCTATCGATATTGCAGTAGACCGTGAAGCGTTAATTGAAGGGGTGTTAGAAGGCTATGGTTCACCCGCTTATACCTCGGTCGATGGTCTGCCATGGTGGAATCCAGAAACCGTGATTGATGATGCCGACATGGATGGCGCTCGTACGATACTAGCCGATGCAGGCTGGGAAGATACCAATGGCGACGGCGTGCTTGAAAAGAATGGACTAAAAGCCGAATTTACCCTGCATTACTTAGCAAATGACGTCATCAGACAGTCACTTGCCATTGCCGTTGCCGATATGATGAAGCCCTTGGGCATTCAGATCAATATCAAAGGCGGCAGCTGGGATATCATTGGCAAAAAAATGCATTCTGACGCCGTGTTGATGGGCTGGGGCAGCCATAATCCACATGAGATGGTCAATATTTATGGCAGTGAAAACGCGGGCATTGATTACAACAATACGGGCTATTACAGCAATAAAACCGTAGATAAATATTTTGAACAAGCGCTGCAAGCAAAGAGTGAAAAGGAAGCGCTTGAGTATTGGAAAAAAGCGCAATGGGATGGAACGACTGGTTTGAGCGGCAAAGGTGACGCGGCTTGAGCTTGGCTTGTGAACGTTGATCACTTGTATTTGATGAAAGACAATCTCGATATTGGTAAGCAAAGAATCCATGTCCATGGACACGGTTGGCCTGCGACCGACAATATCGTAGATTGGAAATGGGCTAACTAAGGTACATAAAAATGGTGCATAAAAATAAGGGAGAAACGGCACGCTTTTTTATGTTTAAAGGCCTAAGAATGGCGTCATTGCTGATTGCCATTAGCTTTATTTCCTTTATTTTAATGAAAAACTCTCCCATAGATCCGGTGCAAGCTTATATTGGCGCGGATATGTTAAATGTAGGACCTGAGCAGCGTGAACGGATAGCGGAGTATTGGGGGCTGAATGAACCTGTTTTAGTGCAGTATGCGAATTGGGCTTCTGCTGTACTGCAAGGGGATTTGGGCACCTCCATGATTCACCGTCGCCCCGTTAGTGAGATTATAGGTGAACGCTTTATGAGTTCACTGGCACTCATGATTGTTGCGTGGACGTTATCTGGGGTGATGGGCTTTGTGCTTGGTGTGGTTGCCGCCATGAAACAAGGCACATGGATTGATCGCGCTATTCAGTGGTACTGCTATACCCTAGCCTCCACCCCTACTTTTTGGATGGGGCTGCTCGTGCTTATTATTTTTGCGGTATGGCTTGGCTGGTTTCCGATCGGTTTAGGAGTGCCAGCAGGAGTTTTAGCGGAGGATGTGGTGTTTTTAGATCGAGTAAAACACCTTGTGCTGCCGGCATTGACACTCAGTATCCTCGGGGTTGCGAACGTGGCACTGCATACCCGTCAAAAGCTCATTGAAGTGCTATCAAGCGACTACGTCTTATTTGCAAAGGCTCGCGGTGAGAAAGGTTTTTCTTTATTTTGGAGGCATGGCCTACGCAATATTGCTTTACCCGCAGTTACCCTACAGTTCGCTGCGTTTAGTGAGTTATTTGGCGGCGCTATTCTTGCCGAGCAAGTGTTTTCTTATCCAGGACTTGGGAAAGCAACGATAGACGCAGGTTTACGGGGAGACGTGCCACTGTTATTAGGCATCGTTTTATTTAGTACCATCTTTGTCTTTGCGGGCAATTTAATTGCCGATCTGATTTACTACTTCGTCGATCCGAGGACGAGGGAAAGTAGAATGATATGATGCCAAGTAGCCCCAATACACAAAGTAGCATGGTCAATAAAAAAGATAAAACGGTTAAACGGTTTGGACTCAACCTCAGACAACGAACGCTGCTGATTATTATACTCGCCAGTTTATTTCTTACCAGTGTCATACTCGGTGGCATTTTTATAGATGAAGGCAGAATTGCGACAAATTTAACGCAGCGTAACCTGTCCCCTTCACTCGAGCATCTCTTTGGCACAGATTGGCTGGGCCGAGATATGTTTGCACGCACGATTAAGGGTCTGAAGCTAAGTATCGGAGTGGGATTGTTGGGTGCGGTAGGCAGCGCTTTTATAGCACTCGTGCTAGGTATGGCAGCCGCAACAATGGGCCGTATGACCGATCGCGTGATTACGTGGGTTATTGACCTGTTTTTGAGTGTGCCTCATTTGGTGACGCTCATCCTTATCTCATTTATGCTAGGCGGCGGTTTTAAAGGCATCGTGGTTGGTTTGATGCTGACGCACTGGCCAAGTCTGGCACGGGTGATTAGAGCCGAAGTCATGCAAATACGCTCTGCTGACTATGTTCAAGTCTCGCAGCAAATGGGAAAATCGCGGTGGTGGATTGCAACCAAGCATATATTCCCGCATCTTATTCCTCAGCTTTTAGTGGGGTTTATGCTCATGTTCCCGCACGTTATTTTACACGAAGCGTCCGTGACGTTTTTAGGATTAGGCTTATCGCCTCATGAACCAGCGATCGGTATTATTTTATCAGAGTCGATGAAATACTTATCCTCTGGTCTTTGGTGGTTGGCCTTTTTCCCCGGGGTGTCTTTGCTTATCGTGGTGCGCACATTTGAGACTATTGGTGAAAACTTAAGAAAGCTGATCGATCCAGCGCAAGCAAATCAGTAAAAAAAGGGAGAAATAGATGTCGATTTTAGAAGTAAAAGATTTATCGATATCGTTTAACCAATATACAGGCGGGTTAAAACAAAGAGAGCTCACTGTTATCTCAGGTTTAGACGTGAGTGTAAAAAAAGGTGAAATACTAGCCATTGTGGGAGCGAGTGGTTCGGGAAAGAGTTTACTCGCGCATTCAATTTTAGGTATTTTGCCAGCGAATGCGAATGTGAGTGGCACCATCGAATATAAAGGGGAGACATTGACGGCTAAACGGCAAGAATCATTACGCGCCAGTGAAATTGCCTTGATTCCGCAATCCGTTAATTTTCTTAACCCCCTTATGCGTGTAGGCAAGCAAGTCAGATCGCCTATGAATGATAAGGCGACGATTGCGGCTCAAAGAGAAGTATTTAAGCGACTCCATCTAGGCCAAGAGGTCGAAGATATGTATCCTTTCGAGCTTTCTGGAGGAATGGCACGCAGAACCCTGTTATCGACTGCCATTGTCAGAGATGCCAAGCTTATTATTGCCGATGAACCAACACCTGGACTTGATCCCGTTGTCATTAAAGAAGCGCTGCAGAGTTTCCGAGATTTGGCTGATGCTGGGCGTACCATTGTATTCATTACCCACGACATTGAATCGGCTTTGCAAATCGCCGATCGGATTGCTGTTTTTTATGCAGGGACGACGCTTGAAGTCGCATCAGTAGAAGATTTTACGGGAGACGGTAGCAGACTGCGTCACCCTTACAGCAGAGCATTATGGCGTGCATTGCCACAAAACGATTTTATTCCCATTGCAGGTTCGCAGCCTAAAGCAACTGGCCTTCCGCCCGGTTGCTTATTTGCGCCGCGCTGTGCGCTTATGATACCTGACTGCAGCGAAGTACAGCCAGACATGCGAGATCTTCGTGAAGGAAAAGTAAGGTGTCTGCATGCGACTTGAAGCTAAAAATATTGGATTTCGCTACGAGGATGGACCTTGGTTATTTCGAGGAGTGAATATAACGATAGAATCGGGCGAAATCGTTGGGCTTGTTGGACCAAGTAGCTCAGGTAAAACAACTCTTTGTCGCATTTTATCGGGTTATGAAGCGCCCTTAGAAGGAAGCGTCACGCTGAATGGGTCAGCTATCTCTAAAAAAGCCTATCATCCTGTGCAATTGGTTTTTCAGCATACTGAAAAAGCGGTGAACCCACGCTGGAAAATGTGGAAAGTGCTTAATGAAGGTTGGGAACCTAATAAAGAATTGTTAGATTTATTAGGGATTGAAGAGGAGTGGTTTACGCGTTTTCCGAGGGAGCTATCAGGAGGCGAGCTGCAGCGGTTCTGTGTGGCAAGGGCGCTTGGGCCAAAGACGAAGTTTCTTATTGCTGATGAGATGACAACTATGCTTGATGCGATTACGCAAGCGCAGATTTGGCAAGCGGTGCTTGAGAGGTTTGAGCATAGTGACGTCGGTATACTGGTCGTGAGTCATGATGCCGCTCTGGTCGCTAGGCTTTGTCATCGTGTGATCAACTTGAAGGGTCTTAGTTTGTAATCATTTAAAAACTCGTTATATCTCATTCTTCCACACCATCCCATCCTCAATTCCCCGTCAATGTATGCCATAATCGCTTCCTTATACCATTTCCAAAAATTAGAGTAACGCGGAAAACTTGTGCAAGTACTACACCTAGTAGACTTAGCAAGTTTGACAAAGTTAATCGCACTTTTTGGGTTTGGTATTATTTATTCATATCAGTCTGAAAGAAACCGATATCAGAGAAGCAAACGAACCTCGCTATGACCAAATTATTTTCTATCAGTATTCTGTGCTGTTTCAGCATTGGTTTACTGACTCCTGCAATTGCTGAAACTTCTGTCAATACTAACGCAGCAGCAGAAGCTGACGCCACAAACGAATCATCAGTACAAGCAGCCTCTGACACTTTATCTGAAGAAACGACAGTAGAAATAGACACCCTTTTAACGTCTGCTCATTTCGACGATAAGACTGCAGATTTGTCTCCTGAGCCAAATAGTGAAAAATGGGGATGGACGGACGACAAACGAAAAGACGTCAAAGACAAATTGAATGAATGGGCAAACAATATGGATGGTTGGTTCGGCGAGCCAGAGCCAGAGAAACCAGCCAGAGCCAGCTTACGACTGGTGCTAGATACACGCTGGGCCAATGACCCCAAAACGGGCAGTGACACTACAATAGAACCTAGAGTTCGTGGTCGCTTACGACTACCAGTACTAGAAGAACGCCTCAGCCTAATCATTGGTGATGAAGACCTAGATGATGATACCTTCTTAAAACAAAGTGCAGCAGGAGACACCGACCAAGCAGCCACCAACCGCCAAGATAGACTCGTTAATACCAGACAGACTCGAGACGATAATGCTTCTCTCGCCCTACGTTGGTCACGTTTTAATGACGAGATCGAAAGGCAGCTGGGTGTAAAAACAGATGTAGACCTTGGCGTTCGCTCTGTTGACGATATTTATGTCAAGATTAGCGTGGATAAAAACTGGTATGAGGGCGATAGGCTCACTGTCAGCAACGACAACTTCTATCGCTATGGTCTCGATAGTAAGCACTATGTCAGAGGTGGTCTCACTCTAAAATACGGCTCGGATGCCAACCGCTTTATCAATAATCGCACGACCATTCGCTATCGCAATCGAGACGATGAGGAAAGCACAGATTGGGGCAACGATCTCAGACAAGTACATTATATGGGTAATGAAAAGCAGCTGGCCTACGGTATCTCTACCAGTGGTTACTTTGATACAGATAAAAAGTCGCTCAACAGTTACGGCCCGGCTATCAGCTACCGCCAGCCAGTTTGGCGCGAATGGCTTTATGTGCAAACAGAGCTAAATTATTACAATGATAAAACTGAGGACAAAGACCATTTTCCCTCCGCCCTGCTGCGCATGGAAGCTTTGTTTTAGGATTCTATGGCGCTGTCAGGTTAAAGACAATAGTATGCAACTTTAGAATGATTCAGAATAGATTGACTACATTGATAGTGTTTTCTGACTAGATAGTTATATTCCATAACGATACTACCCTGAAATTCACGGTATAATAGCGACCTATTAAATTTATTTTTTTAAATGATTTAGTGAGCCTTTGCGCTCACTTTTTTATTATTTGTGTATTAGGAGTTCAGCATTTTTACTGAAAATGGCATTATCGAAATCGCTAGCACTATTATCTTAATAGTCTGTTTATTACGCTGTACACAGTATATAGTGCAGAGCCGTATCAAATTGGGTCGTTACTTTTGGCTGGCCTCAGTCTTGGTTTTCTTCGCTGTTATTCGTAGAGAGTTAAACCATCTGCCAGACTTGTTTATTTCTAGTGACTTCTTATTACTAAACCATTCCTATGACTGGTGGGAAGATATCGTACTCACAATTGTCTATATTCTTATGGTGGGCTTATTCGTTTATTCATGGCGTTATTGTTGGACAGTGCTAAAAAACACTCCTATCACGTTATATCTCGTGGTGGCAGTATTAGCCACAGTTCAATATATGGGAGAGAACGCCATCGTGTTCCCTCATGCCTTTGGTGCGATAATCGAAGAGCTGACTGAAGCAACTATTTATAGTATTGCTTTGGTTTATTTGTGGAATTTCAAATTAATAGACTTTGAGGCTTGCTTATCAAATAAGCTAAATTTTGAGACAGTGACGCAGTAACAGTAGATACTTTATAGGGGCAAACTCGATGAGTGGCTAGCTAAACTAGCTTAGCCATATAAATAAAAGCGGATAGTAGCGTTAACAACCGTATTTATCTCCACAACAATCCTTTACTGTTAATTTGCTATACTCAAAGTAAGTATCAATCATGACAATTAAATATCTATTCGTCATCATCAAGTTAATAACCATCAAGTGAGTCACTATGAATATATTAATTACTGGCGCATCACGCGGTATCGGTCTAGCGACTGCTAAAAAAATGGCAGCAAAGGGGCACAATGTAGGGCTATTCGCGACTAACACCGCTACGCTTGAAGACGCTATCAAGGATAAAGCCTTTAAAAAAGCATTGAAAAAAAAGCGCATTGTCACTGGTCAGCTTGATGTGACCCAGCCTGACTCGTGGGATGATGCTATTGAAAAAATGATAGATAACTTTGGTGGTATTGATATCTTAATCAATAACGCTGGCGTACTCGTCAGTGGTGCACTGCCAACTACAGATTTAGAGGAACAGTTGTCTTTAATTGACGTCAACTGTAAAGGTGTTCTAATCGGCTGTCATAAGCTAGCACCCTATCTGGCTGATAGTAAAGAGGGTAAAATTATCAACGTCTCTTCTGCTTCTGCTATTTACGGACAACCGGAAGTCGCCGCTTATTCTGCCAGTAAGTTTTTTGTGCGCGGCTTGACTGAAGGGCTCAATATTGAATATGCCAAACTCGGCATTAAAGTCATCGACGTGATGCCTTTATGGGTCAAGTCTGATATGACCAAAGGCATTGAGGTTGCCAGTATTGGGCGTTTGGGTATTCATTTGACGGTCAATGATGTGGCGAAAACCTTGTACAAGTTAAGCACCAGCTCCAACCGTAAAATCAAAGGCATCCACTACTCTGTTGGCCTGCCAGCAAAAGTCTTTCAGACCTTGGCACAAGTCACGCCTGATCCTATCATACGCTTTGTAAACCGTAAAATTGGTGGGTAGCATCTTAATATAGTCGATCCACTTTAAGATAAATACAGTAGCACGCGACATAGAGCGTGGCAGTTTTATTTAGGATTAACTATAGTAACCTGTTAAGAAAAATTGCTTTTTGACAAAGTATGATAAATAAAACGGCTACCGAATTTCGGTGGCCGTTTTGCTTGCGGCTCGAATCTTGATGGCTTGCTTAGTCGTTTTATCGGTGAAAATATTATCTATAATAACCGTGCCTGTTATCGCCCCTGCCGAGCTGTCTTCACGAATTTTGGAGCCGACAACGATAGGTGTCCCTACTGTCGCGGCAAACTGATTGCCGCTAATAAGCGTACCGTCATCCTCGACGATAATGCCCTGCTCTACTTGCTCAAAACGATTATCGATAATCTGATTGTCCTTGGCGCTGTCTAAATGATAGCTGGCAAAGAGCGTTTTCTTAACCAAATAAGCACCGCAATTAAATCCCTTTAGGTTGCGCGACTGCCTTGACGCCACCCAAATCCCGACTGTCTCATCGTCAAAAATATTGCCACGAATCACATTGTCACGGCTCGATTCGGTACGCTTAAAATGATTGCTGCGCGTCGGATCAGCGGCATGCTCAAAGCAGTTGCGATACAACAAAACACTACCTGCGCCATTATGAATAAAGCGATTATTCTCAATACGGTTATTACTCGAAGAATCAACCGCAATGGCCTCGCGATTGGGCTTAAAGCTGCGAAAGCCATTTCCGACGAACACCGAGTTTTTGATCACATTATCACGGCTACCAAGCTCTAAATATAGCCCGACAGTCCCTGCGTTTTGAATATATACTTTATCAAAAGTAACGCCATGCACATGATCACCGACAAACATACCACTATTGATACTATTACGACTACTGACATTCATCACCTGAATGTCTCTTGGGGCAAGCGCGCGATTGGCAGCAGGGTCTATAAAGCCGCGCGCGTAACGCTGATTGGGGTTGCTATATTGACGAATATGCAGCGCGTGTCCGTAGCCATCCACATGACAGTTGGCAACCGCAATGTCTTTGATAGCCATATCCATCTTGGGCTTAATGGTAATCGCACTAGCCTTTGATGGATCATCAGCCATGGTACTGAGCACTACCCCCTGACAGTCGAGTGAGCTGTGTGACTCATTAAGCTCAAAGCGTATCGACTGGCCTGTTAAATCACAGCCTTTGCTCAGTGCGCTATGACCTTTTACTGTTACCGTCTGCTTGGGAGTCAATTGTGTACAATCTATCGTTGTGGTGGCTGCCGGTAGCTTGGCATCAATGGTGATTGGCTAATTGAGTGTTACTTCATCGAAGTTGCTATCACTATTGGCAAAAGGCAGACGCTCGCAAGCTATCAGCCCTAAAACCAAGCCTGCCATCCCACTCATCAAAGACGCTTTGAGACATAATTTATAGATTGCTAACATTTACTTGCCCTCGATATTGGCTGTCTTACATTTTTTGAACATCCTGTGACACCTTACCACTATTAGAACCTATCATAACGCGGCACACTGTTAGCCAAGATATAAATAACAATCAACGCTAATAATATAAAAGGAATGATTTATGGATAACTCAAAAACCCCACTTCCAGATGAGCAAGACCGTATCGATAGCAATGACAATCAACGAGTCGATCTGGACAATCCAATGCTACACACGATTGATAATCAAGATGTGATTGACAATAGCGCAGGATTCGATAATTCAGAAGTTGGCAGTGACGCAACCCAAGGCCTCACCCCCATGCATCGTCAAAACGTTGATGAGGCGCAAGTGGATGAATTGTTGGTTGAAGGCAATCTGGATGACAGCGACTATCCTGATATCATCGATATCGCAGATAAAAATGCGGCAGAACATACCAATAATGATGATTTATAAATCAGTCGTTCAATGATAATAAAGTAGAAAAGAATTTAGACAAAAAAATACCGAACGTGATGTTCGGTATTTTTTATCATTTAGATAAATCATTTAATTAAGCCCAACCATCCAGCGTGCCCGCCCAGCCTTGTACCAAGGGCTTACTTAACGCTTCCAATAAATCAATATGTGCGTCATCGGCATTGAGTGCAGGAATATAATGATACTCCTTCCCGCCAGCATTAATGAAGTTATCACGGTTTTCAATCGCCAGCTCTTCTAGCGTCTCCAGACAGTCAGCGGAGAATGCAGGGCTGATGACTTGTACCGAATTCACATCAGCCTTACCCCAATCCTCTAGCACCACATCGGTATAAGGCTTGACCCACTCTTGCTTACCAAAGCGCGACTGAAAGCTGATGATCCATTCATCGTCTTGCAATCCTAGCGCATGAGCGACTTGCGCGGCGGTACATTTACAGCGTTTCGGATAAGGATCACCTTTATCGGCATAGGGCTGCGGAATACCGTGAAAGCTAAACATCAACTTTTCAGGCTTGCCATGCTCAGCTTGGAAACGACGAATCGAGTTGGCTAATGCCTGAATATAAAGCGGATGGGCAAAATAATCTTTCACTATTGTATAGTTTGGCAAATTACGCTGCTTCAGTGTCCATTTCGTCAGCGCATCATATACTGCGCCGCCTGACGTCGCTGAGTATTGTGGGAATAACGGCAAGATGACGAAATGATCAACGCCCTCAGCACGCAAAGTATCCATCACATCAGGTAGGCCTGGATTACCATAGCTCATTGCAGGATGCACGGACACCCGAAATGGCGCGGCACTATCCGCCAAGCGCGGCTGCAATAGCTCTACTTGTTTTTTTAGGATGTTACGAATCGGCGAGTCACCTTCCCAAATACTGGCATAAGCTTCTGCCACTCGCTTGGGGCGGCTTGGCAATACAAACAGGTTAAGGATGATCGCCCATAAGAATTGCGGGATTTCAATCACGCGTGGGTCTGATAAAAACTGTTTTAGATAGCGGCGGACGGCAGGCACTGTTGGCTCATCTGGCGTGCCGAGGTTCACTAATAGGACGGCAATACGTGGGGGCAGTTCAGGTTTCATAAGAGCACTATTTTATTAATAAGTTATTAGAGAAAATGACTAAAAAATATCAAAAATTATGAGATAAAAGACTATTAAGGCATTGTTAATTTAAACGCTTATTAGTGTAGCATTTTATCCCTTGATAACGCACCGTAAAAGCAGCGCTTATACAATTTGATACCTCTATAAAAATAAAGTCTGAGCATGACGGTTGTACTCATACGCGCATCGCCCTACAATAGACGCACATAGTGTGTAGGCAGAGTGCAGATACGCACATTGCCGTCTATTTATTTTATTGATAACTGTTGTCTTGCGAGGTAGCCTTGAGAGCACGTACTGATAGTACCAATGACAATTCACCCAAAGACCACCCTAACTTGGATGACTCCGCCAATACAGTTGACTTAGTTGGTTCAGTTGGCATTGTCACCCCCCAAACATTGCACTTTGCAGAGCCATTGACGTTGGAGTGCAATCGCACTTTACCCTCGTTTGACTTGGTCATCGAAACTTACGGGTCGCTCAATGAAGACAACTCCAATGCCATTCTGATCTGCCACGCCTTATCTGGCAGTCATCATGCGGCAGGCTTCCATAGCAGCGACGATAAAAAACCAGGCTGGTGGGACAATATGATTGGCCCCAATAAAGCCATCGACACCAATCGCTTTTTTGTGGTTTGTGTCAATAATATCGGCAGCTGCTTTGGCTCTACGGGTCCGACGACCATCAACCCTGATAGCAGCAACGATGGCGGTGAACCACAAGTTTATGGTCCTGACTTTCCCTTAGTGACGATAAAAGACTGGGTAAGAACCCAAGCCATGCTCTCAGATCGTCTTGGCATTGACGTCTGGCATGCGATTGTGGGCGGCTCGATGGGCGGCATGCAAGCGCTGCAATGGTCGGTCGACTATCCCGATCGGCTAAAGCGCTGCGTGGTCATTGCCTGTACGCCCAAATTATCAGCACAGAATATTGGCTTTAATGAGGTCGCGCGGCAGTCCATCTTATCTGACCCTGACTTTAAAGACGGGCGTTACCTACAAGCGGGTACTTATCCTCGTCGCGGTCTTATCCTTGCACGCATGGTTGGTCATATTACTTATTTGACCGATGATGCGATGAAAGCCAAGTTTGGCCGTGATCTAAAGTCTGGCAAGTTCATGTATGGCTATGACGTCGAATTCCAAGTCGAAAGCTACCTGCGCTATCAAGGCGAACGCTTTAGCAAAAACTTCGACGCCAACACTTACCTGCTGATGACCAAAGCCTTAGATTATTTCGATCCGACCCGTGACTATGCTGAGCAGGTTGCTGACCGCGATGTCGATGACAACAGTCAAAATCATAATGGTATTTATCAACATAATGACACTGATAAACAAGACATTGATAAACAAGACACCGATGAAAGCCAACGTGAGCTGAGCGCTCTAAAAGCCGCATTTGCACATACCAAGTGTCAGTATCTAGTCGTGTCATTTACCACTGACTGGCGCTTTGCCCCTGAACGCTCACAAGAAATCGTCGATGCCTTGATGGCGACTGGCAAACCTGTCAGCTATATCAATGTCGATGCGCCGCACGGCCACGATTCCTTTTTATTCGATATTCCCCGCTATATGGGTGCCGTCGAAGGCTTTTTGACCGCGCCATTTATCACAAGTAGCCTGACAGCCAAAGGAGAACGCTCATGAGAATGGATCATCAGCTGGCCGAACGCTGGATTGCTCCCAAGTCACATATTCTAGATTTGGGTTGTGGCAATGGTGATTTGCTCGCACATTTGCAGCAAAACCTAGGCGTGACGGGCTATGGACTTGAGATTGACGAAGACAAAATCAATGAAGCCATCGCTAAAGGCTTATCCATCGTCGAGCAAGACCTCAATGATGGACTTGGCCGATTTGCCGATGACAGCTTTGATACCGTGGTCATGGCACGAGCGCTGCAGGCAGTCAAAGCACCTGACGTGCTCCTGCTCGATATGCTACGAGTTGCCCGCGAGGCCGTCATAACCTTCCCGAACTTTGCGCATTGGCAAAACCGTCTGCATTTAGGCCTAAAGGGCTTGATGCCAGTGTCAGAAGCACTACCTTATGAATGGTATAACACTCCCAATATTCATCTGTGTACCTTTAAGGACTTTGAAAAGCTATGCGCGCAGCATGATATTCACATCATCAGCCGCTTCGCCGTCAGCGACTCTGATAAAGGTCATTCACCGCTCATGACCACGCTGATACGACAGGCACCTAACTTACTCGCTGACGTTGCTATCTATCGGGTGACCAAGCACAAATAGAATATAATGCAGGAAACAAAGGCAAAAGTAAGGCGAACATAAAACATAAGTCTAGCAGCTCATTCGCCTTACTGGCTTTTTGCTGAGTTAATTGACAGCTTAATCAACGTCCACCTATCGTATAGATTTACTTACTAGCCAGTAACTGCATGATTTTGTTACATACTATTATCGTCAAAATCGCGTTAAACTGGGTAATTAGTATTTGAGTTTCGTAACTTCGGGTGTTAAGCTTACGAAATATTGTCAATGGCATCCTTCTTGCAACCTATTTATCTGTTGATATTGGATAACGACTATTAAACAAAACAGATAAATGCTGATAACAACATATGGTTTGATCACTAGCATTTGACCATGACTCTTTAACTATTATTTTTTAGTAGTTACTATCGACTCATCATTGCCGTATAGACTTACTGTTCTGCAGGCATTGTTTTATCGTTTAGCTACTTATCAACTGCCTATCTTTGGAGCTGCTATGAAACTGTTAAAAGCTGCATTATTTACCGCTGCATTCTCTTGCGCTGGTCTTGCCAATGCTGAATTGATTTCAAACGTACCATTAGATGTCTCACGTTTTGAGATCATGAGTGTCAGTGAGCTGACCGCCCGTGCCAACCAAGGCAATGACCATGCTCAGTTCTATCTTGCTAAGCGCCTACAAAAAGGCCAAGATATCACCAAAAACACTCAGCAAGCGGTGCAATGGTACACACGCGCAGCAGAACAAGGCGTAGCCCCTGCTCAGCTGAACCTTGCAATCATGTACTTACGTGGCGAAGGTGTACAACCCAACTTGCAACAAGCACGTCACTGGTTAGAAAAAGCCGCCATGCGTGGTGATAACCGTGCCAGCTATACGCTTGCACTGCTCGACGAGAAACAAAAAAACCTAGTCGACGCCTATAAATGGTATGACTTAGCAGCGCGTGATGGCATGCTCGACGACAAAGTACGCAATAAAGCTCGCGGTAAGATTGGTCAATTGGCATTGAACTTATCGAGCTCAGACATCGCGAGTGCTCGTAGCCAAGCGGATAGCTGGTTC
This sequence comes from Psychrobacter sp. H8-1, assembly GCF_904846575.1. Lineage (NCBI taxonomy): Bacteria > Pseudomonadati > Pseudomonadota > Gammaproteobacteria > Moraxellales > Moraxellaceae > Psychrobacter > Psychrobacter sp. H8-1. The sequence continues at coordinate 376,951 of NZ_CAJHBG010000001.1, read as the reverse complement.
CAGAGTAGATAAGCTAGAGCAGGTAAGATAAAGACAGTTTTAGTATAAGAGTGAAAAATCCAGCTGATTGGCTGGATTTTTTGTGTTTACATGATGAACAATTTATATGATGAATGCTTACGTTAACTGGCTACCATAGTTCCCTACTCTTTTATTCCCTCGGCGCGCGAGCCATGGTATAAAACTCTTCATTCGACTGCATACTCATCACAATTGCCATTCTATTAGACAAGCCAAAAAACGCGGTGATACCAGCAATGTCCAAGATATCTTCCTCATCATAACCGTGCTCTCGAAGTGCAGCATAGTCTGTCTCTTGAACAAGTTCCGGGGTGCGACAGAGCTTGACTGAAAACGCCAGCATGGCTTTTTGTTTAGGGCTGATCGGCGCATGCAAGTAATTGATTGCTATTTGATCTGCTAGCAGCGGCTCTTTTGCAAACACTCGCAGTAGCGCACCATGAGCGATAACGCAGTATTGGCAACCATTAGCGGCACTGGTAGCAACAATGATCATCTCCTTTTCGGCTGGGCTTAGCGTGCTGTCCTCTCGCTCCATCACGGCATCATAATAAGCAAAGAACGCTCTGAACTCTGCTGGGCGATACGCCAGCGCTAAAAACACGTTTGGAATGAATTTGGCTTTTTCTTGTACTGCTAAGATACGTTCAAGGATATCAGCAGGCAGGCTATCTAAATCAGGAACAGGATAGCTGCTGATGGGCGTGCTTGTAGAAGCGTTACTCATATGTCATCTCCATTGACAGGGTTTTATTGTTATATAGTCTCACTTTATAAATCAGTAATAAACAGTCAAAAAACATCTCAATTGATATGGGTCAGCTTAGGGCGTATCGTCATTTAGATGGATTGGTGACACGCTTTGATAAAACATTCAAAAACCGCGCTAAATTTGCTACACTGCGCCAACATTTAGCCAAATCCACAACTGTGCCAATGTTATAGACAACACTTTTAACCCATTGCACTAGGTTTGCGACCTAGCCAGCAGGAGACACCCATGAGCACCATCAACACTGCACCACCATCAGCCACACCCAAAAAAGCCACCGAATATGATAGCGTGACCAACAATATCGTCGTTGCCGCGCTCTATAAATTTACCCGTTTTGCCGACTTCGAGCAGTATCGTCAGCCTATCTTAAACGCCATGCTCGATAATGAAGTAAAAGGCACTTTACTATTGGCTTCAGAAGGTATTAACGGGACTATCTCAGGTAGCCGCCAAGGTATCGACAACGTCCTTGAGTACCTACGGAGCATTGAAGCGATTGGTAATTTTGAGTTTAAAGAATCCTATACGGATGCTCAGCCTTTTTACCGTACCAAAGTAAAGCTCAAAAAAGAAATCGTCACCATGGGTGTGGAGGATATCGATCCGCTACAGTCAGTCGGTCGTTATGTGAAACCAAGCGAGTGGAATGCGCTAATTTCAGACCCTGACGTTATCTTGATCGATACCCGTAACGACTATGAAGTACAAATCGGCACCTTTGAAAATGCCGTCAATCCAAACACTGAGACCTTTCGTGAGTTCCCAGATTACGTCGCCAAAGAGCTGGATCCTAGCAAGCATAAAAAAGTAGCGATGTTCTGTACTGGCGGTATTCGCTGCGAAAAATCAACCGCCTTTATGCGTCAGCAAGGCTTTGAAGAGGTCTATCATTTAGAGGGCGGTATCCTAAAATACCTAGAAGAAGTACCTGCTAGCGACTCTATGTGGCAAGGTGAATGCTTTGTTTTTGATAATCGCGTCTCAGTCAATCACGATTTAGAAAAAGGGGATTATGATCAGTGCTTTGCCTGCCGTATGCCCATCACTGAAGAAGATAAGCAAACGCCTGCTTATATCAAAGGCGAGTCTTGCCCGCACTGTATCGGCAAGGCTACTGAAGAGCAAAAAGCGCGTTTCCGTGAGCGCGAGCATCAAATGCAACTGGCGAAACAACGCGGTGAAACGCATATCGGCAGCGAAGTCATTGAGGTGATTGAAAAACGCAAAGCGGCTAAGCTTGAAGCGCGTCGTCAGGCAGATGCAGCCAATAAAGAAAAAGCAGGTTAAATTAAGAGCCTACTATTTGAGTTGTTAAACTTTTAAATGATTAACCATAAAAAAGAGATGCCCTATTAATAGAGCATCTCTTTTTATTGATATAGTCGAGCTAATTCAAAAAGAATATAGTGCTGCTGGGATGAACTTTTCGAAGCCTCTGGAGTGCATAGCGCACAGCAAGCAAGGAAAGTTTATACCAGCAGAACGACTTTTTGAATGTCTCTTTTTTATTTTGGACGAATTATATCTGTCATAAAGTTAAACGATAAAGCTTTACTCTAGAACAAGATACGCACGCGGATGGTTTCTTCTACGTCTTTTAGCTGATCTAGAGCAGCTGTGGAATCGTGATAATCCACGTCCATCACTAGATAACCCACATCGCCTTCAGTCATGAGGCTCTGCGCCAAGATGTTGATATGCGCTTCTGCAAACAGACGGTTTATCTGTGACAAGACACCTGGCACGTTTTTGTGGATATGTAGCAAGCGATGCGTGCCTTCCTTGAACGGAATCGAAACTTCTGGGAAGTTCACCGCAGTAACAGTATCGCCTTGATCAGAGTATTTAACGAACTTCTCTGCGACCTCTAGACCAATATTGGCCTGCGCTTCTTGAGTAGAACCACCAATGTGCGGCGTTAAGATGACATTATCAAACTTACGTAGCGGTGACTCAAACTCTTCATCAGCAGACTTTGGCTCTTTGGGGAACACATCGATTGCTGCGCCCAAGACTTTACCTGATTCTAATGCTGCTGCTAGATCGTCAATCTCAACACAAGTACCACGTGCCGCATTGATAAAGTAGCTGCCTTCTTTCATCTGCGCGAACTGCTCCGCTTTCATCATATAGCGAGTGCTTGGTACGTCAGGCACATGCAAGGTCACGATGTCAGCAGTTGATAGCAGCTCCTCTAAGCTCCCTACTTGATGAGCGTTACCGAGCGGTAGTTTGGTCACGACATCATGATAGATGACTTTCATACCGAAGCTCTCTGCCAATACAGACAGCTGTGAGCCGATAGAGCCGTAACCTACGATACCGATGGTCTTGCCACGTACTTCATGCGAGTTTTTGGCAGACTTACCCCAGCCCCCACGATGCACCACGGCATTTTTTTCAGGGATTCCGCGGTACAGCATGATCGCTTCAGCCAATACCAACTCGGCCACTGAACGGGTGTTAGAGTATGGCGCGTTAAAGACTGGAATACCCAGCTCACGAGCCGCGTCCAAATCTACTTGGTTGGTACCGATACAAAAACAGCCGATGCCAGTCAGTTTTTTGGCGTGCTCAAGCACTTCACGCGTCAGCTGAGTACGCGAACGAATACCGACGAAATGGGCGTCTTTGATCTTTTCGATCAGCTCATCTTGATCCAGCGCGTGGCTGAGATATTCGATGTTTTGGTAGCCCGCTTTTTCTAGTACTTTGAGTGCATTTTCGTGCACGCCTTCGAGTAATAAAAACCGAATCTTGTCTTTTTGCAGTGATAGCGCCATGTGAGAACTGTCCTATAATTGTCTTTTAAAAAATCTACGATAGGTGAAACGAAAACAGTGCGGTTATCTTACACAAAATTTCACAACGATGTTAGGGGCATTAGGTGAATTATTGCTTATCAAGCCTGAAATTTATTTATGATATTGTGAACGATGATGTCTGAATCTTTGATGCACCCTTTTTTATGGTGTTTATAGTACCTAAAGACTCACAATAGGCGCTCTTGTCTTGCTAACATCATATACTGCTGATTCTTACACCATACTTATATGTTAAACTTTGCCTTATATAATCAGTTCGAAATAAAATCGATATGTTTATATTGTCATGCTACTGGTACAAATTTTCCTTGCTTGCTGTGCGCTTCGCACTCCAGAGGCTGCACAAAATTTATACCAGTAGCACGGTATCGGTTTTAAAGTGTATCAACTATATTACTCAGCTCGCAGTTATTAAAGCACCAAAATAAATAAGCACCGTATTAACGTTTTTATAGAGATCAGACCATGACCCCATATCCATCACAACCTACCACTCCTGCTACTGGCACTGACGCTGTGACTACGATTCTAAGCAGCCTTATAGACATTCATCATTTCGACCCCAGTCAAATCAAAACTGATGCTGAGAGTCTAGAGCACTGGGGCAAAGACTGGACCAAACACTTCGCTCCTGCTGCGTCTGCCATTGTCTTTCCAAAGACAACCGAGCAAGTACAAGCAATTGTACTCCTTGCCAATGAGCACAATATCGTCCTGACACCAAGTGGCGGCCGTACGGGCCTGTCTGCAGGCGCAGTCGCCTCTAACGGTGAGATTGTCGTCAGCATGGATAAGATGAACCGTATCGGACAGTTTTATCCTGCTGATCGCATGGTTGAGATTGAAGCCGGCGTTATCACCCAGCAGCTGCAAGAGTTCGCTGAGTCAAAAGACCTCTATTACCCTGTCGACTTTGCTTCTGCTGGCTCTAGCCAAATCGGCGGTAATATCGGTACCAATGCCGGCGGCATCAAAGTCATACGTTATGGCATGACCCGTCAATGGATTATGGGTTTGACTGTGGTCACTGGTAAAGGCGATATCTTGCATCTGAATCGCGGTATGATTAAGAACGCCACTGGTTACGACTTACGTCAATTGTTTATCGGTTCTGAGGGCACGCTTGGACTCGTCACTCACGCGCAAATAAAGCTTGAGCGTCAGCCCCAAGACTTAAACGTCATGGTGCTGGGTATGGATAACTTTAGTGATGTCATGAATGTGCTATCAGCCTTTCAAGCGCAGATTGATTTGACCGCTTTTGAATTCTTTGATGACGTGGCAGTGGATAAGCTGATGGCGCATGGTCAAGTTCAAGAGCCGTTTGAATCACGCACCAAGTTTTATACCTTACTAGAGTTTGAAGCACCGTATGAGCCCATCATGGATAAAGCCATGGCCATCTTTGAACATTGTATGGAGCAAGGCTGGGTGGTCGATGGGGTAATGAGTCAGAGTCTGACGCAAGCTGAAGAGCTGTGGAAGCTACGTGAGTATATCTCTGAGACCATCTCAGTCTTTACCCCGTACAAAAACGATGTATCAGTACTGATAAGCCATGTACCTGACTTTATCGATGAGATTGACCACATTGTCAGTAGCAACTATCCTGACTTTGAGGTGTGCTGGTTCGGTCATATTGGCGATGGCAACTTGCATCTGAATATCTTAAAGCCTGAAACTTTAAGCAAGGATGACTTTTTTGCCGCTTGTCAGGTAGTGAATAAACAGGTGTTTGAAACGGTACAAAAGTACGGCGGTTCCGTGTCTGCTGAGCATGGCGTTGGTATGACTAAAAAGCCGTATCTCAATTATAGCCGCAGTGAGACTGAGATTGAGTATCTTAAGCAAATTAAGCAGGTGTTTGATCCGAATAATATTATGAATCGTGGCAAGATTTTTGATATGTAATGACTGATCTTGCATGACTGAAATAAATAAAAGGCGCTAAGTAGATAAACTTAGCGCCTTTTATTTATTATGAACCGCCCTGTTATATGGCGTTTATAACTGGAAATACACCAATATTATAGCAATGACGAGAAGTATCGCTAAACACCCCTGGATAAGCAAAAAAGCTTGGTGTGGAGCGATGATATGACGAAACTTGCTTGCTAGTGCACTATAGGTAAGGCGTGCGGCCTTGATATGGGGCGGGTTATCGAATTTTTTGATGACCTGTAAAAACTGCTGCGTACGCTCAGGCTCCCAGTCGTATGGTTTAAATGGCAAAAAAACGGCCAATTGCGACGCCTGCTGCTTGGTATCAGGTGACCATAACCAGCGCTCCAAAAACAACGAGCGCATACGCCAATCGACAAATCTGCGTTGATCTATCGCTTGAAGCAATAGCACCTTTATATTTTTGTGGCGCTCATCAGAAAATATACGCTGCTGTAGCGCCAATACTTTTGCTTTTTCGCCTTCAATACATTGCAAAAAATGACCATTGCCATAACATAGAATACCTGTGATACCACGCTCTGTATTATAAACACGTGCATGTCTCTCCAAATCGATAAATATTGATGAGCTCAAGCGTCCTTTTAGACTCAAACTACTGACATACACCAGTTGCATGAGTGCGGTGTCTGCTATTGTATCTAAGACTCTAACGGTATCCGTGTGCTGCAGTGGCATAAAAAAACAATCCTGAATAGCCGCATTGATCGTCGGCAAAAATAAAAAACAACTCACTTAGGGTGTGTCATCAACGTGCTAATGAGGTCAAAATACAAACACTCTAAAATAGGTCGCACTGCACATTTATAAGTATATGGTCGTGAATTAAATAGAGAGACAAGACAGCTGAGTGCAGATGTGTAGAACACTTCAAATAAAGTTAACGCTGTCACTCTTTTATAGTAGATTGACTACAAGTGACAAAAACGTAGCATATTTTTACCATGCTTGGCTGTCATTACCCATTTAGCTTGATAGAATAGCGAACCTAATAAACATCAATCTTAATAAGTAGTTAAGTAGTAATATAGGTCATGCAAATCTTTGCATGGCTCATTCATTTAAGGGCTATTACCTAATAATATCTGTGCCAACCATAAAGCATCACTGACTAACTTAGATTCGATAACTCATTGTAAATACAAAGATAAATAATTGTAACCGTTATATAACACCATTGCTAGACTTTTGTAGATTTTGTCACATTAAATTCAGTTTTACGAATATTAAGCAAACCTGATACCACTTAATATGCAGCAAACCAACACCCGCAAATAACTTCAACAGGACTATTATGAGTAAGATAGAAAAACTAGACGATTTTCACCTAACGATTGCCGAAATTAAGAAAAAAGACTATCCGCAATTAAAGGCATTAATGGATCGTGTTTACGCCAACTTGGGCGGGTCTTGGTCAAAAACTACTATTAACACCTTGATTGATGCCTTTCCTGAAGGGCAAATCGCCTTGTTTGATCATGATCAATTGATCGGTATCGTGCTCTCCATGCGCGTTGACTATGCCAAGTTTTCTAACCCGCACACTTATGATGATCTGATTGGACAAAGAGAAATCATCAAAGACGACCCTAAAGGTGATGCCATCTATGGTCTTGATGCATTGATTGATCCAGACTACCGTGGTTATCGCTTAGGCCGTAGATTATATGATGCCCGTAAAGAGCTGTGCCGCCAGCTCAACCTGCGTGCCATTCTCGCTGGTGGTCGTATTCCCAAGTATCAAGACCATCAAGACTTGACCCCTGGTGAATATATCGAAGCCGTTGAATCTCGCGAAATTCATGATCCAGCCTTGACCTTTCAATTATCAAATGGCTTTATCGTCAAGCGTATCTTAACTGGCTATCTGCCTGATGATACCCAATCCAAAGGTTTTGCCACCCTACTCGAGTGGGCAAATATTTACTATGAACCAAAGGACTATAAGCCCAACACGCGCAAGTCTGAGGTACGCATTGGCGGTATTCAATGGCAAATGCGTGAGGTCGAATCCCCTGAAGAGCTACTACAGCAAGTAGAGTTTTTCGTTGATATCATGGCTGACTACAACTCTGACTTTGCCTGCTTGCCAGAGTTTTTTAACGCACCTTTGATGGGGCTGTGTGAATCTACTGATCAAAACATCGCCATTCGCTTTTTGGCAGGGTATACCGAATGGTTCAAAAACGAGATCTCACACCTAGCGGTCAGCTATAACGTCAACGTCATCACTGGCTCTATGCCTATTTTGGATGAAGACGATACTTTGTATAACATCAGCTACCTATGCCGCCGTGATGGTACGGTCGAAGAGCAGCGCAAAATCCATATCACGCCGCATGAGCGTAGTGCTTGGGTGATCGAGGGCGGTGATAAAGTACAGGTATTTGATACCGACTCTGGCCGTATCGGCATTTTGATCTGTTATGACGTTGAGTTTCCAGAGCTTGCGCGCCTGATGGCACTTGATGATATGGATATCTTGTTTGTGCCGTTTTGGACAGATACTCAAAACGGTTATTTGCGTGTGCGTCACTGTGCTCAAGCGCGTGCCATCGAAAACGAATGCTATGTGATGATTTGCGGCTCGGTTGGTAACCTACCGCAAGTTGAGAGCCTCGATATTCAGTACGCTCAGTCGTCTATCTTCTCGCCTTCTGACTTTGCTTTTCCGCATGATGCGATTATGGCAGAGACGACAGCGAACACTGAGATGGTATTCTTCTCTGACGTCAACCTTGATAAGCTCATTCATGTGCGCAACGAAGGCTCTGTACACAATCTGATGGATCGCCGTGACGATTTGTTCAGTCTCAAATGGAAGCAAAAATCCAAAATCTCAGCCAGCAAGCTTAGTGATAAAGAGCGTCGTGAAAATACGGGCAGCGTATTAACAGGGGATGCCCTACAAGGTCGCGCAGAAAAATCTTAACGCTATCCTTCATATCTGTTGCACCAAGACAAGATACTTAATCACTGCATTAGCGATAGAGTTCATCATCAATCCAATGCTATGCTGACTAAGGTCTATACAACAGATCCTAAATAAACGGTTGATAATTTCAGCCGTTTATTTTTATCCACCTGATATCTAAATTTTTCTTAAAATCAAAGTAAATACTATGACGATTGATGCTAATTCCAGTAAAACAGACAGGAAAGCCAAAAGTTCTGTAAAGAAAACCCCAAAACAAAAAGCCCTATCTGTATTAAAGACCGTATTATTGTATGGCATGGTTTTTTTGGTGGTATATAGCGTGATTAACTGGTGGCGGCAACCCGTCATGCCAGCCAACCCACAGCTACAACTGACTGATTATCAAGGCCAGACCATTGACTTGGCTAGCATGAGTGCTGAGCAGCCGACGCTGGTTTATTTTTGGGGTACTTGGTGTCCGATTTGTAGCGTGACCTCGCCGACTATCGACAAACTTGCTACAGCAAATAACTATCCCGTGGTCACTATTGCGATTAAATCAGGCTCTGACCAAGAGCTAGATAGCTATCTCAAAGAAAACAATTTCCGCTTTACCACTGTCAATGACCAAGAAGGTGAAATATTCGCCGATTGGCAAGGACAAGTCACGCCATCGTATGTGGTATTAAAAGATGGTGAGATGACCCAAGGACTGACAGGTATTCAGCCGCTTTGGTCATTGAAGTTACGTTTGTGGCTCAGTTCAATCTGGTAATTTAATTTCTGAAGAGATTAAAAAAGCTCGTATCCCACTCGTTGATTCGTCACAACAAGTAGGATACGAGCTTTCATCTTTGTAGCTATAAAGAAATCAGTAACTGAGTTTAACACCTAAGATTAACAATCTGGAATTAACAATCTAGTTTTTAAAAAATACTTTTTAATGAGACAGTCTTAAGCAATCAACTCATCCAGTACCTTATACTCATAATCTAACGCCTCGGCTACTGCTTCATAAGTCATATAGCCCTGAGTGGTGTTGACACCTTTTGCCAGTGCTGAGTCATCAAGGCAAGCCTGCTTATAGCCTTTTTTAGCCAGTGCTTGTATATATGACAAGGTGACGTTAGACAATGCCATCGTTGAGGTGCGCGGCACTGCGCCTGGGATATTGGCAACGGCATAATGAGTGACGCCATGCTTGATATAGATAGGATCAGCGTGGGTGGTAATACGATCTGTGGTCTCAAATAGACCACCCTGATCGATAGCAATATCAATGACTACGCCACCGTCATCCATGGACTTAATCATCTCCTCGGTGACCAGTTTCGGCGTTGCAGCACCTGGAATCAATACCGCACCGATCACAAGATCACTTGCTTTGACACTCTTAGCAATATTGACTTTGTTCGATACCAAGGTCTGCACATTGTTGCCAAACATCTCAGACAGTTGTTTTAAGCGTTTAGGATCGAGATCTAAAATCGTCACGTCAGCACGTAAACCAATCGCAATCTTAGCCGCTTCGGTACCTGATACACCGCCACCGATAATGGTAACTCTGCCTTTTTGGACTCCTGGCACACCGCCGAGCAATATGCCTTTACCGCCATAAAAGGATTGTAAGTACTGCGCGCCAATTTGGGTACTCATGCGCCCTGCAATCTCACTCATCGGCGTCAGCAGTGGCAGAGACTTATCGTTCAATTGCACTGTTTCATAACCGATTGCCGTGACTTTATTGTCGATGAGCACTTTAGCAAGCTCAGGCTCATTGGCCAAATGCAAATAAGTGAATAAAATTAAATCCTCAGTTAGATATTGATACTCATCCTCTTGCGGCTCTTTTACTTTAACCACCAGCTCTGCATCCCATGCTTCAGCAGCGCTATTAACGATGGTTGCGCCTGCCTCTTTGTAATCATCGTCCGTAAACTGTGAGCCTATACCAGCCTTGGTTTCGACGAGCACCTTGTGTCCTTCATCGACCAGCACACTAACCCCACTTGGGGTCAAGCCAACTCGATCTTCATTGTTTTTCGTTTCTCTTGGAATACCTATTTTCATAATTGCCCCTTAATTTTAATTATTGATGTTCATTAGTGTTTGGTGGTGTTCATTAATGGTCAGTATTATCAATGGTTGCTATCGGTTATTAACAAGATAAATAAGAGTAATGCTTTATCATCGATGATTTATAGTAAACTAACAGCCAGTTTTATACACGCCCTAATCCTTTTACAGTAGCACAGGCACCAAGGTCATTATAGGGTCTGTTGAACATTCACAAGCAGGCACTGCTGATAGCTAAAATCGGTCTAGTCTAAGTGAAAATTGCAGGTAATGCAGATGCCTTGGTTAGCTGATTTTATTTAAACAGTCGCAACGAATAGACCGATTTTAGCATCAGCCCTCACTACAAAAACAGGGACAGGACTATTTTTTGCCGCTTCGTCATTAAAAATATCCGCTTAGAATGACTAAACTAAATATTTTTTAATCTAGAATCGCCTAAAAAATAGTCTCTGTCAGTGCAACGGTCGAATGTTCAACAGACCCTAATATTACGAGAAAAAGTTACGAGAATTAACAGCAAACTGTCTAGCCCTTTTTACCCTACTCGTTTTGTCATATAATGGCTGACGTTCTAAGCACATCTTTCAGCTACTCATTTTTATAGACGTTTTCTATATTATTGCATTCGTCTTGTGACAACTTACTATAAACATACTTCTTAAGTGACCATTAAGCAGTTATTAAACGACCAACACAGCTATCATCGCCTACTATTTTCTTAAACATTAAACTTAATCATTAAATAAGAAACCTTCTATGACTGATAAAGCGACAGACACTCCTAGCCAAGACTATAAAGACACCTTGAACCTTGCCGATACCGTATTTCCAATGCGTGCTAACTTGGCCAAACGTGAGCCGGATTGGCTCGCTGCATGGGAAGCGGATGAGATCTATGGCAAGATTCGTCAAGCGCGCGAGGGTGCCCCTAAATATATATTGCACGATGGCCCTCCATACGCCAATGGGCAGATTCACTTAGGCCATGCCGTAAACAAAGTCATTAAAGACATTATCGTCAAGTCAAAAACCTTGTCGGGCTTTGATGCGCCTTATGTACCTGGTTGGGACTGTCATGGTCTGCCTATCGAGCAAAAGGTAGAAGCCAAAGTCGGAAAAGTCGGACAAAAAGTCTCTGCGACCGAGTTCCGCGGTCTCTGCCGTGAATATGCCAGCACTCAAATTGAGCTGCAAAAAGCCGACTTTAAACGCCTCGGTATCTTCGGTGATTGGGACAACCCTTATCTCACCATGAACTTTGCGCAGGAAGCCAATATCGTCCGCGCACTGGCGAAAATCTATGACAATGGTCACGTGACTCGCGGCATGAAACCTGTCAACTGGTGCCTAGACTGTACCTCGGCACTGGCTGAAGCCGAAGTGGAATATCAAGACAAAGTCTCAGATGCTATCTACGTTAGCTTTGATGTGCTCGATACCGACAAAGTCGCAGCACTAGCCAACCTCGAAGGCAAAATCGGGGCAGTGATTTGGACGACAACGCCGTGGACACTGCCTGCCAACCAAGCCATCTCAGTGCATCCTGAGCATGACTATAGCGTGGTCGCGACTGCAAAAGGCAACTTGCTATTCGCAACTGACCTCGTTGAGACCGCCTTAACCGAACTAAAACTGGACAATAACGGTGTATTGGCCACGGTATCAGGGCGCGAGCTTGAAGGTTTGCGAGCTCAGCATCCACTCATTAGCGATCGCCAAGTGCCACTTATCTTAGGCGAGCACGTGACCACCGATAGTGGTACTGGTCTTGTACATACCGCTCCTGGTCATGGTCTCGACGATTACATCGTTGCCTTGAAGTATGATTTACCCGTTGAAAACCCTGTTGGCGGTACTGGCGTCTATCTAGACAGCGCAGCGGTATTTGCCGGTGAGCATATCTATAAAGCCAATCCAAAAATCATCGCTACCTTGCATGAGAATGGTCATTTGATCAGTCACACCAAGATTGAGCACAGCTATCCGCATTGCTGGCGTCATAAGTCGCCGATTATCTTCCGTGCGACACCGCAATGGTTTATCAGCATGGAAGCCAAAGGCTTACGCGCGCGTGCGTTGGCTGACATTCCATCCGTGACATGGACGCCATCATGGGGTCAAAACCGTATTGAAGCGATGATGAATGGTCGTCCTGACTGGTGTATCTCACGCCAGCGTACTTGGGGCGTGCCAATTCCTTTCTTTATTCATAAAGAGACGGGTGAGCTGCATCCAAATACGCTTGAGCTAATGGAAACTGCTGCACAAAAAATTGATGCAGGCGGGGTTGAAGCTTGGTTCGATGCCAGCTGTGAAGACTATTTAGGTAGCGAGGCTGCTGATTATGATAAAGCTACTGATACGCTAGATGTCTGGTTTGATTCAGGAACGACGCATTTTGCTGTGCTTGAGCAGCGCGATGAATTGACCAATCCAGCTGATATGTATTTGGAAGGCTCAGACCAACATCGCGGTTGGTTCCAAACCTCGCTATTAACTTCGGAAGCGATGTACGAGCGCCCACCATTTAAGCAAGTACTGACGCATGGCTTTGTGGTTGATGAGAATGGTCGCAAGATGAGTAAATCACTTGGCAACATCATTACGCCGCAAGATGAAATCAATAAAACAGGCGCGGACATGCTGCGCTTATGGATCGCCTCTAGCGATTATCGCTATGAGATGAACGCCGGCAAATCAGCATTTAAAGGCGCGATCGATATGTATCGCCGTATCCGTAATACCTTGCGCTTTTTGCTCGCCAATACTGATGACTTTGACCCTGCTAGCAACAGCGTCGATATCAACGAATTGGTCAGCCTTGATAAGTTCATCATCGAGCGCGCACAAACGGTACAAGCGCAAATCATCACGGCTTATGATGCGATGGACTTTCACCAAGTCACCCAGCACATCACCGCGTTTTGCTCACAGGACTTGGGCAGCTTCTATTTAGACATTATCAAAGACCGTCAATACACCACCCAAACCGATGGCAAACCACGTCGCTCTGCACAAACGGCCATTTATCATATTGCCCAAGCGCTCATTCGCTGGATTGCACCGATCTTATCGTTTACCGCACAAGAAGCGTGGGAAGTGCTGCATGGTAATGATGATCATAAAGGTGGCTATGTCTTTACTGAAGAATGGTACGAGTTCCCAGCGTTTGCGCTTAGCACCATCAGTAATGATGACTGGCAGCACATCATGCGCGCCAAAGATGTGGTGAACAAACATATCGAAACCGCACGTGGCGAAAAATTGATTAATGCGAACCTATCCGCTGATGCGACTATCTATGCTGATGGTGCGATGTATGATAGCTTAGCTAAGCTTGGCGCGGAGCTGCGTTTTGTCTTGATTACCAGTAAAGCCACGCTTGCACTCATGAGCGCCGCCCCTGCTGATAGCAATAACCAAACATCGGACGACTCAGAACAATCAGCCGACTTAAAAGTAGCCATTAGCGCTGCTACTGGTACTAAGTGCGTGCGCTGCTGGCATATCCGTGATGACATTGGAGTTGATGCCGCACACCCTGAACTTTGCGCGCGCTGCGTGACCAACGTCAGCGGCACAGGCGAGGTGCGCCACTATGCCTAACCCACCTGACTCATCTAAGCATGAGCAGCCAATTGCTGGTGCAGATGGTATGAATAGCAGCCCCAAACCTGCACATGTGACCAGTGGCAGCTCACTGACGCCTAAAGGTCGCTTGGTTAAAACGCCAAAAATGATCGCCAATGGCAGCCGTGCTTTTATGTGGTACTTGCTGTCACTAGTCATTATTATTGTTGATCAATGGACGAAGTGGCTGGCGCAAACCAAGCTGGCTTTTCATGAGCCTGTGCCTGTGATTGAGCCGTTCTTAAACTGGACACTCGCCTATAACTATGGCGCAGCCTTTAGCTTTTTGGCTGATGCAGGCGGTTGGCAGAAGTGGTTTTTCTCAGGGCTAGCCTTGGTGATGTCGCTATTTTTGATTGGTTATCTTGTCAAAGCTCCACGCCAAGCCAAACTACTCTCTGTCGGTCTCGCCATGGTGCTTGGCGGTGCGATTGGTAACTTAATCGATCGTCTCATGCTGGGCAAAGTAGTGGATTTCATCCATGTGCATTATGCTGATGCTTGGCATTATCCAATTTTTAATATCGCTGATATTGCTATTAGCGTTGGTGTGGCGATGATTGTCATTGATATGCTGTTTTTTGAAAAGAAGCGTGAAGCTTAGCGATTATAATCGTAGATAGTTTTTAGATTCAAAAGGTGGGTTTACGAATACGTAACCCGCCTTTTCTTTTGCCTGTTATGTTTGATAAATTAAGGTATTGGAGCTGATCCTGCTATACGCTATTATCTTACCTAAGCAACCAAGCAATCATCTTCATTTCCTAGGAAACCTCTCTCGCGTAGACAACCTTTTAAGATAACTCTCAACCTGCTCAGGCAATTCAACTCCTAACATTTTTAGCCAATTAAACAAATGATGATAATAAATATCTGCCAGCGTAAAGCTGTCCCCTGCGATATATTCTTGGCTCTCTAACCAATTGCACGCAATCGGTAGCGCGTTTTGAATACACTTCATGCAATTCTCAGCCGTACCTTCGGGCCAGTTCTCAAAGTTTTGTAGGACTTTAATTTTGGTTAGTATCCATAGATAACTTTCCATTTCAATCATGCCAAAGGAGATGACTTGTCGCAGTTTATAATTTTTCTCCGCATAATTCTCATCGTCTTTATTAGGTGTAAGTGGTTTATCAGGATGCAAGTCGTTTAGATATTCGATAATGGCCAAAGATTCTGTAAAAACTTTACCATTGTGAGTCAATGCTGGGATTTTACCAAAGGGATTAATTGCCAAAAACTCAGGGCTTCTTTGCTCACCTTTTTTGGCGTCTATTTCTTTGACTTCATAATCTAAGCCAAGCTCGCTTAATGCCCAAATGACAGTTTCTGCTCGACTTGGCTGGGTATATTTGTATAGTGTAATCATTAGAGTTTGCCTTGTTATGGTTAAAAGTTTATTTCGCTATCTGTTTTTCTATTTTTTTGCTTATAAAGCTGTGAAACTGTGCTTATAACCTGCAACTTATTATAGGCAGACTATATACAAGTAAACGATGGAAAATAATTTAAGATATTAAAAAAGCGTACATCAAACAAGTAAAAAAGGACACCGCTATGTCAAACACTCAAACAAAACCTATTTTTCAAAAGAAAATTTCTGCTTCTAAAAATCCTAGCAGTGAGCGCGCTGATTCTGATACTGTTACTTTGTCAGTATTACAGGCGGATATCACCACGTTAAACGCTGACGCAATTGTGAACGCCGCCAATTCAAGCTTGCTTGGTGGTGGCGGTGTCGATGGTGCGATTCATCGAGCGGCGGGGCCTGAATTACTTGAGTATTGTCGCAACTTGAACGGCTGCGCGACAGGCGATGCCAAGATCAGTCCGGCGTTTAAGTTGCCCTCTCAGTATGTGATTCATACCGTAGGCCCTGTTTGGCATGGTGGCAATCATAATGAGGCAGTGTTATTAGCGAGTTGCTATCGAAACTCACTTGATTTAGCGGTTGAAAATGATGTGACCAGCATTGCCTTTCCTGCGATTAGTACGGGTGTCTATGGCTATCCGCTAGAGCAAGCGACTAAGATTGCGATTGATACGGTTGAGGCATATGTACAAAGCTGCTTAGAAAAGGCAGCTGATTTTTCAATCCGTGAAATAATCTTTTGCTGTTTTTCAGCGACCGATGCCGCTATTTATAAACAAATATTAGAGTCAAAATAACGTAAACTTTATGATATTGTGCAAAATAAAAAAATAGCCACTATCTACAGTGGCTATTTTTGTGCGCTAACTTTGCAATTTATCAAAACATTTAGCAATTAATCATCTGCATGGGTTTGCTCAAACTCAGCATGCTCAACTTGGTACAAAGCACCAAGACGCTGCTGCAAATCCGTATCCAAGATCTTTTTGGCTTGTTTAAAAAACTCATTTTCCTCTTCTTCTAAATGATGACGTACCTTATGAATCAAATCTGCACAAGTCTTATTCCACTTTTCTTGTCCAATACGGCCATCATCTAAAGTCTCCATCATCTCATCCATTTCATGATGCTCAGTGATGGCGTGACGCGACAAATCCAGACCTTCATCATGCTGCATGACCGGCACATAGAGATGACGTTCTTCAGCAGCGGCATGCGCCTGTAGCTCTAGTTTAAGGTCTTCATACACGGCTTTACGCTGGGCTTCATCTTCTGTTTTTTCGAGCTTATCGCATAGCGCACGTTGTACTTCGTGCTTTTCAATTAAGGCATCAAAAATATCTTTTTTTAAGTCAACATCGGTGTCATTACTCATCATTTATTTCCTTTATTTATTAAGGTTTTGATTTTTAGTTTTCCAAATATTTTTTCAAACACCCCAACATCATAACAATATTAAAAAAGCCCATTGTCAACTTTCAGTTAGCAATGGGCTATATTTAGTTAAAACTATTGATTAAACATTGATCATTCGGCCAAAGCCAAACCAAAGGGCAATCCTGCCGCATCGGGGATGTGCTTGGCGATATCTTGCAGCGCGCTTTGAATGATTTCCTCCACGACTGGATGATAAAAAGCCAGCTGCAGTAACGAGTGCGCCGTCTCCCCACGCTCAATTGCCAAGGCTAATAGCTGCGCCACATGCTCGCCGCGCACGCCTATCATGCTGGCGCCCAATAGTTTTCCGCTGTTTTTATCAGCGTAGAGTCGCAAGACGCCTTCTCGATCAGTCAACACTCGGCTGCGACCATTGGCTTGACTCGACGCTGTGCCAATCAAAACCTCACTCTCATTCAACTCGTCAAAGCGCTTACCAACACTAATCACGTCTGGATTGGTAAAGGCAATCGCCAGTGGGGTTTTACGTTTAAAAGCCACTGGCTCAGGCTGTACCGCGTTATAACCAGCCATAGCACCTTCATCCGCAGCTTCGTGCATGAGTGGACGATAGCCATTCACGTCTCCCACGATAAAGACAGGATGCGAGCCTACTTGCAGGGTATTGACATCAAACAGCGGCTGTCCACGCTCATCCAGCTCAAACCCAGCTTCAGCTAAATTCAGCTGATCAGTATTGGGTCGACGACCTAAAGCCACCAAAACTTTGTCTACCTGAACCTGCTTATCTCCTGCTTTGAGCAGTACACCTTGCTCAGCACTAGCCAGTTCTGCTGGAGCGCCCAAATACAAGTGTATCTCTTTGGCAAATTCAGCCAAAGCAACCTCGCTTACCTCAGGGTCACTGATGCCAGCGACGGTATGCGCCATATCCGCGCCATGCACTTCGACACCTAAACGAGCCAGCGCCAAACCCATCTCTAACCCAATCGCACCCAAACCTAAGATACCAATGGATTTGGGCAAATTTTCCATCTCAAAAAACTCATCGGTAGTGATACAATGTTCGCTAAATGGCTTTAGAAACGCTGGCATCACAGGACGCGAGCCATTGGCAATAATTACTGCCTTAGCTCTGACTTGCTGCGTGCCTGATGTTTGCTCAGCTTCTAATAAGGTTGGCTCTAAAAAACGCGCCCGTCCCATCATGAGATGCTCACCAGCGCCTTTCTTAGCATTCCCAGCTGCACTATTGGCAAACTGGTCACGCTGCTCGCGTAGCGCTTGCCAAGCCGCAGCACCATCCAGACGTAAATGCTCTGCACCGCTTATCCCGTAGCGGGGAAACTCTTTTTGCGAGTGCCAAAACTCAGCGATGTGTAGCGCCACTTTCGAGGGCATACAGCCCACTCGTGCACAGGTTGTCCCAAGCGGGCCACTATCAATCAACACAAAGCTTTTATTGCGACGGCGTATCTCTCTTAACGCATACATCCCGCCTGTGCCAGCACCGATAATCGCCACATCCACATTCATCAATTTGGCCATATTCATCTCCAGTCACTTTACGAACAGCTCTAGATACCAACAAAAGCATCGTTAGCATTATTTATATTTATAAACACATCACTAAAGATATCATACTTACAAACATAATATTGTAACGTATATTGTATACAGAGCAAATTATACTAGCGTCTCACGCACTCTCTTAAATAGTGACAGTCAATTTGGAGATTACTTTTATCTTTATGAAAATAAACCTTGCAGTAAAATGGCGATAAAAAACCCACCCTGCACTGCGTAGGCAAACTGACAGCTCTTGAAGTTGAAACCTTCAGACTCATCAATATGACCACGAAAATAAACCCTTCCATATTTAATGCTTCTGACTAGCTGATATTCAACAAACAGTAGTAGCACAATTAATGCTAAATACACTATTGCCTCTCCACCAAAACCAGATGGTGTTATCTTTATATTTTTAAAAATAAATAGAGGCATAATAACCCCTAACAGATGACCCACAATAATTGTTAACATATATTTAAACTCAAACAAACCTGCAAATGTAAAGCGCTGAACGTATCAATAAGCATTTAAGCTAAACGGCAGTTACACAGATTCTGGGACACCCTTGACCCCTTCAATCTACAATAACCCTGCCAAAAATTTCAAATCCTCCCCCATCATAACGAACAACAATCCCGCCATATTAATCACCACGGTCAAATAATACGCCATGCGAAATTCAGGCTTTTGTGACTTATGACGCAGATAAGTCTGCGCGACCATTGCGCCAACCCAGCCACCAAGCGCACTGAGCAAATGCAGCGTTGATTCAGGCGTACGCCAGTCATTGCTCTGTGCAGCGGCTTTGTCTTTGGCATACATCGCATAGGTGATGACTCCTAATGCTATATACCAACCTATCACTAGCCAGCTCAGTTTATCTGTCGCCGCTAATAAGATTAAGACGCCATAAAAGCCCACGCCCATAAACAAACGTTTTCTCTGTCCTGCTTCAAAGTCCGCTTGCGCACTGCGTTTGTGATTACGCTGACGGATTTGCTGGTTTTTTTGTGTCATTTTTTGCTGTACAAAGGCCAGCTCTTGTACCTGTTTGGCTTGCATACGCCCTTGGCTGTCTTGCCTGATAATAAAAACCACTTGCTCGCCCACCTCAGGACGGCGCTGCGCTTTAAACTCGCTGACATGAAAGAATACTGACTCGCCAGCTTCAGTTTCAATAAAACCAAAGCCTTTATCGTCTTGCCATTTTTTAATTTGGCCTTGTTGTCTGTTTGCCATTTCGCCTCCAGTTCCTCTTTAGATACGGCTGATATCTTACCCTATTTGCGTTACACTATTGACGCTTACATACTTGCGCATTTAGCTTATCATTTCTTAACGTTTATCAATTTAACAACCCATCTCTACCTTATTAAAAATGGCTATTAATTATGACCCAACCTAAAAACTCACCCCAATTTATCAATCCCAATGAAGACACACGCATCGCTTATGGCAGCCTTGTTAAGCTGCATTTTGAAGTATCGCTAGAAAACGGCACCGTCATTGACTCAACATTTAGCCGTGATACACCCGTTACTTTAACCATTGGCGACGAGAGCTTATTGCCTGGTTTTGAGCAGGTGCTGATGAACCTACGTGCTGGCGACACTCGCTCCGCTCACCTAGATCCTGAACAAGCCTTTGGTGACTGGAACCCCGAAAACGTACAACACTTCAGCCATGCTCAGTTTGCCCTGGCCGCTGATAAGCCTGAAATCGGCATGTTGATCGAGTTTGAAGACAAAGGTAAAAACACTCTACCAGGGACAGTTAGTGCCATCACTGAAGATGAAATCGAGGTAGATTTTAATCATCCACTGGCTGGACAGTCAGTATTATTCAAAGTACAAATTTTTCAAGTCACACCACCAGGTGTCACCGGCGTGCAACTCATGTAGTTTTTAAAAACGCTGCAAGTACTAAACCAACATCAGAAAGGATACTCATATGCAATATCAATCGCTGCCGCAACTGAATGAAAAAGTCTCCAAAATCTGTTTGGGCACCATGACTTGGGCACAGCAAAACACCGAAGACCAAGCCCACGCCCAAATGGATATGGCGCTCAGTGAGGGCGTTAACTTTTGGGATACGGCCGAGATGTATCCTTCACCTGTAGATGAAGACAAGCAAGGCGACACCGAGCGTTACATCGGCAGTTGGTTTAAAAAGACGCAGCAGCGCGATAAAGTCATCCTTGCCAGCAAAATATCACCAGCAAGCTTTTTGCGTGACGGACAAACGCGTTATAACGCCAAGCATATCAGCGCTGCCCTTGATGACAATCTTTAGCGGCTACAAACCGATTATATTGATCTTTATCAGCTGCATTGGCCTGAGCGTCAAACCAATTTTTTTAGTCAGCGTGGCTATAACGAAGACATGGCAGCGCAGCCTTTAGAGGACTTAACGTCATTTTTGGAAACCATTCAAGCACTTAACGATGAGATCAAAAAAGGCCGTATTCGCGCTTATGGACTCTCTAATGATACCGCTTGGGGACTAATGCGCTACCTTTGGGAAGCGGAGAAAAATGGTTTAAAAGCGCCGATTACGGTACAAAATCCGTATAGCCTACTAAACCGCTTATATGAAGTGGGGATGGCAGAGATAGCCCATCGCGAAAACGTGGGTCTACTGGCCTACTCGCCGCTAGGGTTTGGGGTGTTGTCTGGCAAGTATCTTGGGGGCAAACGCCCAGCTGGTGCACGCTTAACCAAGTACGATTACTTTCAGCGTTATATCAATGAGCAAGCAAAATCAGCCACTGAACAATATGCAAAAATCGCCGATGACGCTGGTTTGGATATGGCGCAAATGGCCTTGGCCTTTGTCAACTCGCGCTCGTTTGTCACCAGTAATATCATTGGCGCGACCACGCTTGAGCAGTTAAAGTCTAATATCGACAGTGTGCATCTGACCTTGAGCACTGATGTGTTAGACGCCATCGAAGCGGTGCACACACGCCAGCCCAACCCATCGCCTTAGATTGATACTAAATAAGCTTTTATATTTATAAAAAAAGGCGCAAATCATAACGATTTGCGCCTTTTCTCAGTTGTCGTGACCATCTATAGTCAAGGAATTTTAAAATCGCTACAAGGCGACCAACCGCAGATAGTACATTAAGTACATCTAGGGCTGGTAACACCGTAGCGGTTTAAAAGTGCTCCGACTATATCTTTACGATGCGTCTAAAGCTTTAAGCTTCAGGCGGCGTACTTAATACACGGCTATGTAGCTCTGCCAGACCTTCTTGCATACGCTTTTGCAGCATATTGGTCATTTCACTCTTACTAAATCCGTTAGGATCTAACGGCTCAAGTGGCAGTACATAAGCGGTCACATCTTTACTATCGAGTACCTTTTTTATACTCTCTTTCATCGTCAGCTTGCCATAATACGGCAGATCCTCACTGAGCGTGCCATCTTTATTGACATAAGCCAAGACCATTGGCTGTACAGGCACGCCAGCATCAATAGCAGCTTGCAGTAGCGTACCATGGATACGTTTGACCTTTTTGCCATCAGTGGTAGTCGCTTCAGGGAAAAACACTACCGAAAATCCTTCATTCAAAAAACTGGCAATTTGTGTCGCTACTGAACCTACGTCACCAGAGCCACGCTTGATAAACACAGTCCCTGCTGCGTGAGCAAGCTTACCAAATACTGGCCAATCACCTATCTCTGCCTTCGATAAGAAAAAGGCTGGGCTTACTGAACCCACGATAGGTATATCCATCCATGAGACGTGATTGGAGACCCAGAGACCATGATGCTGCGGCACAGGTTCAACTTGCACGATTTTAACGCCAAATGAGCCTGCCATCTTGCGACAAAAGGTCTGAATATAACGTGGCAGTGTCTCGCGTGGTGGCTCACGGAAGGCGCCAATACGTTGAGCTGTGCGTAGTCCGCCCGCAATGGTGGTACCCATGCCAGCGATTTGCTTACCACGGCCTAACTGTTTTCTGAGTGAAAAGCCTGACTTAGATTGGCTCATCTGTATCCCTCACGATTAGATAACTGTTGGATAACTTTATAAGTAACTTTAATATAACCTGACTCTCAACTTATTATGAACTATCGTAGGCTGTGGCTTTAGCCCAGCTTTGATACTTTAAAGAAGCAAAATGCTGGGCTAAAGCCACAGCCTACACCAATAATTTTAGAATAGTTGAGAGTGGGGTATTATATAAGTAACTATAAAAAGCTTGCTTGCAGCTTAGCGTTAAAAACCGCTATTTTAGCAGCAAAAAACGAGACAAGTATAACAAAATTATGGCAGCTGAGTGACTATTTGTTCACTGAGTTTTGGTTTACTAAGGTGCTACTACCACAGCTTTTTACCTTTTGGGTGACGCTTTTGGGTCAAGCTTCATTAAATAGTCATCGGCAGCACAGATAATTGTCTGAATCTAAATGGAGTACTTTTCATAGCGAACGTTGCAGATGCGTACACTTGTTACTTTTTACTTGTTACTTGATACCAGCCCGCCCAATGGTCTATTCTGTAACATAAAACCATCGTTAATTATGATTATACGCTTTAATATCAGCTTATAAGACCGCATATAAACAGCTAACTGAACGCTACTACCACATTATAATTTAAGCTTGATTGAACTCTTAAAGCTTGATTGAACTTTTAAAAATAGAACCGTAGCGACTTATTTATTTTATTCATAGGTGATACTCTTTGGAATATTTTGAAAGACATGAAGGTGGCGAGCGCGCCATTATCGTACATTTAGACATCAGCCAAATCCAAGATCCTGACGATCTTGGTGAATTTGAGCTGCTAGCAGACTCTGCAGGCGCAGACCGCCTAGCACTGGTCACAGGATCACGCGCGAAGCCTGATGCCAAATACTTCGTTGGCAGTGGTAAAGCTGAAGAAATTGCCGAATTGGTTCGTGAGCATGATGCCGACATCGTTCTCTTTAACCACAGCTTGTCGCCCTCACAAGAGCGTAACATTGAGAGACTGGTACAGTGCCGAGTGCTTGACCGTACGGGATTGATTTTAGACATTTTCGCTCAGCGTGCGCGTACTTACGAAGGTAAACTACAAGTCGAGCTGGCACAATTAAACCATCTTTCTACTCGTTTAGTACGCGGTTGGACGCATTTGGAGCGTCAAAAAGGGGGTATCGGTCTGCGTGGTCCAGGTGAAACTCAGCTTGAGACGGATCGCCGCTTACTACAGACGCGTGTCAACCAACTTAAAAACAAGTTAGATAAAGTACGCCAAACTCGCGCGCAAGGGCGAGCCCGTCGTCAAAAGTCGGATGTACCGACTATCTCCTTGGTTGGCTATACCAACGCTGGCAAGTCAACCTTGTTCAATCGCTTAGTCGATGAAAACATCTATGCTGCAGATCAGCTATTTGCCACTTTGGACCCCACCCTACGCCGTTTAGATTGGCAAGGCGTTGGTCGTGTGGTTCTGGTCGATACAGTGGGTTTTGTGCGTCACTTACCGCATGAGTTGGTTGAGTCGTTTCACGCCACACTTGAGGAAACACTGGAAGCAGACTTGCTATTACACGTCATCGATTCATCTAGCGAGGATATGCATGAGCAAATCCAAGCAGTCAAAGATGTATTGGCTGAGATTAATAACGATGTGCCTGTCCTCAATGTCTATAATAAGATTGATCTGACTGGTGAATCTGCTCATATCGGTTACGCTAGCGATGGCGAACCTAATCGTGTCTATGTGTCTTCTAAAGACAACCTAGGCATGGAAAAGCTGTCATTGGCAGTGCAGCAGCTATTGACTGGTACGCTGACTACATTTGATCTGACCTTACCTTATGAAGCCGGTCAGCTCAAAAACACTTTATATGAGTTAGGCGTTATTTTGGAAGAAAGCTATGATGAGACTGGGCATGAATGCTTAACCATTCGTCTACCAAGTGAACGGCTGAAACAATTATTGGGGCAAGCCAATTTAGATCCTTTAGAAGTATTACCGTTAGCTCAAGCGACCTTGCTGATGCCAATACTTGAAGAGTTTGAAAAGCTTGATGACAATGACGAGCAACCCATGACTGAAGCGGAAGAAAAAGCCTTTGATGAGTTTAAGGCATTACATTCTGGAGAGGTAAGCTCAGAAGAGTTAGAGCCTGAAGCACAGGCTTCTGATGACTTAAAAAGCTAAACGGCTTGGTTATAACATAATGTTTTAAGCTACTGCTACAAACTAAAAACGGACGATATCTTTGATATTGTCCGTTTTTTTGATTTCACCTCATAGTATGCTGCAAACTAATACCATTCCCAAAAATTAGAGTAACGCGAAAAACTTGTGCAAGTACTACTCCTAGTAGACTTAGCAAGTTTGACAACCTTAATCGTACTTTTTGGGCTTAGTATAAAAACTGACAAGCATGGCAATCAACTCTCTCATGCGATAGGCTTTATTAGTTGCGTTACTCTCTATATAATCGCCTCATCTCACTCTGACTTGGCCAAAATTATTTATGAAGTCTACTCACTCCCCTAATATGCCCCTATGGCTGGCGTTAATTCTGACTTTGGCAATGGTCATCATTGTCCGTGAGTCAGCGGTTATTATTTGTCAGTGGGCAGGTATCGAAAAGGCTGCCAACATCGTTGGTCTACTAGCCATGTTTGTGATTCTGATTGTTTGGCGACTTGTGAAGGGTTTACCTATTTGGCTAACCCAAGCCAGCAACACACTACTGGTCGATAGTGGCTTTGCTTTTTTACCCGTATCGGCGGGTGCAGGTTTACTACTATTTGCGTTAGGAGATGAGTTTTGGGGAGTGATGCTGACCATGCTCATCAGTACACTCATACCACTCTGGGGACTTGCCATACTGGCCAATCGTTGGCTAAATCACGATGCTGATATCGACAGCGACACTATTAACAAGCAGAAGGGACAGCTCTAAGCTGTTTGTACAAGGAAACGTTATGACTTTTGATAGTGTATTTATGGCTACCCTTGCCGCGATATTATTAACTTTGGCGGCGCACGTGATTGCACGTGTGTTGGCGCGCAAGCTATCGTGGCTGCCTATGGTTATCACCGCCTTGGTTTTGGTGCTGCTGTTTTTGTTCATGCTGCAATGGGATTATGAACATTATTACAGTGTTGCTAAGCCAGTGTTCGACCGTCTATTGGGCTACGTGACGGTATTGCTAGCAGTACCACTGGCAGCGATGAACTTCAAAGGCCTACCAGTCAAAAAACTCACCCTGATTGTGGTTATCGCTAGTGTGGTTGTTGCTTTACTACCCATGTCATTGGCCTATCTGTTTTCATTGAGTCACGACACCATATTGGCTTTTGCCACTCGTTCTGTCACCACTCCGATTGGTCTGAGCGTGGCAGATTTGATTCAAGCACCACTCGCGATGGCCAACTTGATTATCATTGTCTCAGGGCTTATCGGTGGTGCTGTAGCGCGGTTCTTATTTCGCGGTATCGATGACGACCGTGCCAAAGGCTTAGCGCTCGGACTTGCTGCCCATGCCTTTGGTACCGTAGAAGCTTGGCAGATTAGCCAGACGGCTGGACGTTACGCAGCATTTGGACTGGCAGTAAATGGTTTGGTCACTGCCATTTGGGTACCTATTTTTATCAGCGCGATGGGAATATAAGACAGCTTTATAGAAGTATCGTTAAGTGTTTAATTAAGTAGGGTCTGTTAAAATACAGGCCATGCAATCAAAACCAATTATATATTATCGACAGATAAGTCACAGAAATCGTTCATATTTTTATTTATTGCAACGTATTTATAGTAAAACATCAATTCTCGCCACCTTTCTCACTCCCTTTTTATCAATCAAATGGGTATAAAAGCAATTGTATGCTATAGTAAGAAAATATTATTTTTTGTATCTTTTGCAAATGGTTTTATGAGTCTTAGGTTTTTGATAAGCCACTGACATCCCATAGAAGAATCTGACCGTAACACAGACTGCTTCAACGGGTAAGACGACCTGCCTACAGGCAACGCAATTTGCTATTATTCGATAAAAAGTGATACCTCTATGATAAATACTTCTCCTTTCATCAATCGCTATCTATCCCCTATTCTGTTGACCGCTGTTGCCGCATTATCCACTTTATCTATCAGCGCCCAAGCTGGCAACATGTATATCTATAAAGACAAAGCTGGACAAGTACTGCTTACCAACGTCAGCCCAAGTGGTAACTTTGACAAATTTACCAAAAAAGTAAAAGTCACTTACTACAAAGACTCAAAAATGTATGATGGTAGCTCTGCAAGCAATAATTATGGCAGTAGCTCTGCCAGTAGTAGTGGTACTCGTGATGCCTACGACAGCTATATTCGCGCCTCTGCGGCACGCCACGGTGTCGACCCTGCGCTCATGAAAGCCATGATGCATACCGAATCTGCATTTAACCCAAATGCCCGCTCTCCAGTAGGCGCGCAAGGCTTAATGCAATTGATGCCTGCAACTGCCAGTCGTTTCAAAGTCAGTAATCCATGGAACCCTGCCGAAAACATCGAAGGCTCGGCCAAGTATATCGCATGGCTGATGCGTCGTTTTAACAACAATGTCGAATATGCGGTGGCTGGTTATAATGCCGGTGAAGGGAACGTGGATAAATACAATGGTATCCCGCCGTTTAAAGAGACTCGCAACTACGTCAAAAGAGTGATGAGCCGCTATCATAGCCTATATAAAAATGATGCGGGTCTGTCTGACGGTACGATGAATGCCAGCAATGCTTCTATTAGTAGCAATGGTATGCAAACGGTTAGTTATGGTACTAGCAATAACGGTGCTAGCGCCAGCTACGCTAACTCAGCATACGCCGCATTACGATAATTCTTTCAATAAATCTCCAAGCACAAAAAAAACCCCGTTATTTAATAACGGGGTTTTTTTGTGCTTGGAGATTCTATCTAACCTCTTATAATGTAGGCGATAGAATCAGACTATGAATATTGAATAAAACCTTACTCTACACTCACAGCCATTCCTAATATAAAAACTTACTTGTTAGCAGCCTGAGCAGCAGCAACTTCAGCGGCAAAGTCTTCTTGCTTTTTCTCGATACCTTCGCCCACTTCTAAACGTCTAAAGCTAAGTACTTTTACGCCCTCACTTTTTAGGACGTCACCAACTTTTTTGTCATTGTCCATGACGTATGGCTGGCGTAGCAAGGTTACTTCGTCTAGGTACTTACGTAGGCCACCTTCGATCATTTTTTCAACGATATTATCAGGCTTGCCAGATTCACGAGCTTTGGCTTCGATGATGTCTTTTTCGCGTGCTAGTACGTCCGCATCGACACTTTCATCATCGACAGCAACAGGGTTGAATGCAGCAATGTGCATAGCAAGGCTCTTACCTGTTTCTTCAGTACCGCCTTCATAGGATACGACTACGCCAATACGTAGACCATGACGGTATGACGCTAGGTTCGCACCTTCGATGGTTTCAACGCGGCGGATTTGAATGTTTTCGCCGATTTTTTGAACCAAAGAGACACGTGCTTCTTCGATGGTTTGACCATCGCCATAAGGCAATTCAGAGATAGCAGCAACGTCAGTCGTGTTGTTTTCTAGCGCAATGTTAGCAACTTTTTCTGCAAATGCAGTGAAGTTATCATCTTTTGCAACGAAATCAGTCTGACAGTTAACTTCTAACAAAAATGCTTTGTCAGCGCCATGAGCAATGATGATAGCGCCGTCAGCTGCGATGTTACCCGCTTTTTTAGCTGCTTTTGCTTGACCAGATTTGCGTAGGTTATCAATGGCAACTTCGACATCACCATTTGACTCTTCTAACGCTTTTTTACATTCCATCATGCCAAGACCAGTACGGTCGCGTAATTCTTTTACCATTTTGGCAGTTACTTGTACCATGGAAATCACCTCAATATTGTAATGTATGGGAGTGCTTAAAAATCTACTGTAGAGATCAATAACAGCCTATTGTAGAGATTGATAACAATGCAGGCTTTGACCGCTTTACTATTAGGAACATGGATAATAATAGTTATCCAATAACCACTTGTCTAATAATAGCTTGGCTCATAACAACCAATAAAAACAAGGCATGACGAGTAACACTACATCATGCCTGTTATACGCTTATCTGTTGTTATTACACTATATGGACACTGATAGACACTATATCAAGTCATCCATATGCGCTAATAATATTACTCAGCAGGCGCTTCTTCTGTCTGGGCAGCAGCTGGTGCTTCTTCAGCAGCAGGCGCTTCTTGCTCAGCTTTACCACCAGCTTGGGTCTGTGCATACTCTTTACCAGCGATGATAGCGTCAGCCATAGCAGTCACATATAGAGTAACAGCACGGATAGCATCATCGTTTGCTGGGATGATGTATTCGACGTTATCTGGGTTAGAGTTGGTATCAACGATACCGATTACTGGAATACCTAGGTTTTTAGCTTCTTTGATAGCAATCGCTTCATGATCAACGTCAACAACGAAGATTGCGTCAGGTAGGCCGCCCATGTCTTTGATACCACCTAGTGAACGCTCAAGCTTTTCCATATCACGAGTACGCTCTAGCGCTTCACGTTTCGTTAGCTTGGCAAACGTACCGTCTTCTGCTTGTTTTTCAAGCTCTTTTAGACGGTTGATTGACTGGCGTAATGTTTTCCAGTTAGTCAACATACCACCTAACCAGCGATGGTCGACATACGGCATGCCAGCACGTTGTGCTTGCTCACGGATCACACCGCTAGCAGCGCGCTTAGTACCAACGAATAGTACTTTGTTTTTCTTAGCCGCTAAGCCGTTTACGTAAGTCAATGCTTCGTTAAACGCTTTGACAGTGTGCTCTAGGTTGATGATGTGTATCTTGTTACGCGCACCAAAGATATATGGACCCATTTTTGGGTTCCAAAAACGTGTTTGGTGACCAAAGTGAGCGCCCGCTTGTAGCAAGTCGCGCATTTCCATTTTTGTAGGGTTTGAATTAGCCATGTTAAATGTCCTGTTGGTTGGGTTATGCCTCCACATCACAAAAATTGCCTATTTAGCAACACGCATCTGCTGACGGTTGATGCTGAGTACTGCTGCACCGTACGCTTACAAATTAATCAAGTCGCCAAACACCCAGCAATTTTTTGCCATGATGTGTGTGTCATTGGTTGGTTAAAGAAATTGAACTATAATTGAAACTCAATTATTGAAATCAAATTATAAAAATAGCTGCGCTGTATTCTACCATAGACTGCAGTCTATGCTCCAGTATTATTAATGATTGCCTAAACAGACCATATATAGCAGATGTTTAAAATTTGGTGGTGTTCTAAAAAGTATGCTAGCGATAGAAGTCAATAAGAAATCTATGCTAAGTTCTCTGATTCTATAGGGCTTTAAAGGCTTCAAAAATTGTTCAAGTTTTAATCAGCATACTTTTTGACACACCACCTAAAATTTTAGGCATAAAAAAACGACGTTGACACGCCGCTTTTATTCTAACAATTTTATTCTAAAAATAAGCATCAAGCCCTTAGCTCAAGCAATACAAATACCTATCACCGCTTCATAACCACGCCACGTAAACGGGGTAATGTAACTATGACGCTCTTTTGGTAAATAAGAAATACTTGGCGCACCTTCAACAATCTGCGGGGGCGATATAATAAACTCAGAACCAAACTCAGTACGAGCATTACCTGATATGGTATTGGCCATCTCACCCAATAAGTCTTTCATCATCGTGATGGATGAATCGGGTTCTCCTATCACTTTGATGACTTCTCGCAACATGACAGTGGGAGCGCTGACATAGACACAGCCTTTTAATGGGCCTGATATCTTGATAATACCGCTATAGTCATAACCAATGGCGCTTCTGTTGTTATTCAAGTAAGGCGTATCAAGAGCCACTTGTGTGTCGTCAATCTGAGCAAAAAATGCGTTGATTGAGCTTAAAAACACACCTAACTTCTCTACTTTAACCATAATATATTAACATCCATATTGATTACGTTGCTCACAGACCTACTGACTGATCAATCCTGCAAACAGACCACAATCTCACCCACTTGCGACAACCAAGTAATAGGAATGATGAAAGACCGCTCGTCGCTGGGTAACACGATACCTTGCGGTGACCCCTTAAATACGAACGGTACGGAGATATGAAACTCTGCGCCAAACTCGGTACGAGCATTACCAGCAATGGTATTGGCAACTTCGCCGGCGAGATCCACATACATCTCTTCGCTCTTATCGGTCTCGCCCATACTGTCTAGGATAGAAGACAACAAGCCCCGTGTTGCTGAAAAATACACCACCCCTTTTTGCACCCCTGATATACCAATGACACCAGTATAGTCATGGACTTTGGGCTGTTTATTCTCTAGCAAGTAAGGCGTATCAGCGACAATCTCTTCTCTACCGAACTGATCAAAATAATTACTAATGATATTCAAAAAAATTTGTAGCTTTTGTTCTTTCATAATGACACTACTTAAGTCGTTGGATAGGGTTAGTCTTGCATTAACTCATACAAAGACTCTATAAGTTCTTCTTCAGAAAAAGGCTTACATAAAAACCCACTGGCACCCAACGATAAGGCTTCAATCCCTGTAGATTTGTCAGACAATGCCGATACCACCAAAATGCGCACATTAGGATCAATGGCAACGATTTTTTCGATACATTCAAGCCCATCCATTTGTGGCATAGTCAAATCCATCGTAATAACGTCAGGACGGTGGATATTGAACTTTTCAAGGGCATGGACACCGCTGGTTGCCGTAGCAACCAACATGAACTTACCTGAATCATAGGCCCGCTGAATTCGGTTGCGAATGATGTTCGAGTCATCAACAATCATTAATTTATACATAGCTCACTTATGTCCTTATGATGCTTTAGGTAAAGTAATGACAAAACGCGTCATTTCACCAAGCTCACTATTTACGTTGAGCTTACCATTAGATTCTTTTACCTGAGTTTTGATAATATCTAAGCCAACACCGCGGCCACCATCTTCATCGGCCTCATCTTTGGTAGAAAATCCAGAAGAAAACAGCTGCTTCAGTAGCTGGTTATGGTCTAGCTGCTGAGCTTCTTCAGCACTAAAACGACCCAAGGCGACTAGCTTGTCACGGATACCATCATAATTGATGCCTTGACCATCATCTTGTAAGCTGACGATGAAATCTTGGCCAATGCTTTGCATCTCTAAACTGATTTTACCCACGCTAGGCTTGCCTGCGGAGCGGCGACCTGTAGGTGGCTCGATACCATGTACAACGGCATTCCGTACCAATTGAACACTGATTTCTTTAACGGCTTTTTTTAGTCGCTCAGGTATCTTTACTTGTTCTAAAGTAGAGCTGTTTAACTGTACTTCTTTACCCTGTCTGGCCGCGATGTCTTTCGCGAAGTCTTGATAGTAGGCTAGTAGATGAGCATCTGACTCATCATCTAAATCAATCTCTTCACCGCCTGCAAGGTTCAAGCCATCCAGCATCGGAGTAACCGTCTGGCCACTACTCTGCACTATTTCTGCGGCACTAGCGTCTGCTGCCATCGTAGTTGGTACCGTGTCACTGGTTACTGAAGTAGTCGGCTCTGAGGTTGCTTTTGCACTGGCTGGCGATGTCTGATTGATACGCTCACCTAGCATCTCAATGGTATTTGACAAACTTAACAAGTCATCCAAATGTACCGCCAACTGCAAAAAGTCATTACCAGATAGCTTGCCTTGGTTTTGTAGTGCGCTAAGCTTGTCCTCAGCATCACTAGCAATTTTGGTAAAGCTATGCAGTTTGAGCGCAGAAGCGTCACCTTTTAAGCTATGCATATCACGATAAATAGCTTTCAACTTGCCTTCAAGCTCATATTGCGAGCTGCCAGGGTTTTTCAAAATGTTATTCATTTTTTCGATATGAGTTTTGGTATTGCTAATAAACTCATAAATAATTTTTGGTTTTACATTTAGGATGGTGGTCAACATCTCAATCTGCATGTCGTTTTGTGAGCGTTCTTTCTCTAAGCGCTGCTCTAGCTGAACGGCCTCTGATACATCGTTCACGTTGACCAAAATACGTGCGATGTCTTTATCTTCATAAACTCGTGAGAACTTAAAGTCCAAGAAGCGGCTTTCTGAACCTTGATCGGCAGAAGTGTTATGCAGTAAGACTTTGGTTAATGGATTGAGGGCATCGACAAGTTTTTCTTTGACGCGCGGGTTATAGAGCTGTTCGATGAACTGCTGTGTGGTCTTCAAGTCTTTGTCAGAAATACGACCACGTAAGACGTTGGTAAAGTTTTCTCCTGCCAAACGCTCTGCGCCGACAATCTTATTGAGTGCTCGGGAATGCTGCTGACCAATTTTCAAGTCTTTATCAAGCAAGAATAGACCGGTATTAACCGTTTGCATAATCTCTTGAGTTTCACGACGAGCAGCTGCTGCTTCGGCATCCGTCTCACGTAACCTGCGAACAAAGAAGAATACAAAGATTAAGAAGTAAGCGAAGATAGCGGCAACACCAAGAACCTGAATCAAACGAATGGTACTAGCTTGACGCTCTGCACTGTTAAATACGTCCTTAGTAAGACTCTCTAATGAATCGTTAATAAATAAACTTGAAGTCTTCGCTTGCTCAACTGCTTGAGTCAAATCATCTGCAGAAGATACCATAACGTTATCAGCGTCTTTCAGATAAGCTTGAATTTTAGGTTCTAAAACTTTCCATTGTTCGTTAGCTGCACCAATATCTGCTTTTGCATCGCTATTAATCTTCGGCAAGTTATAACTATTACCTGCAGTGTCAGTGATACTACCACCTTGCTCAATAGCAGAAATAGACCTAGTAATTAACGCAGTATTTTGCTCCAAACGGCTTAGCACCCGCTGTATATGTGGAGAGTTAGTATCCTCACCATAGCTATTGTCCAAATCAAACAAGTCTTTAATTACTGCTTGCGCGCTGTTAGCGACTTGGTTAGTTTGATCAATAAGGGCAGTGTTTCTTTCTAATAAGTTCGAGGTATAAAAAGTAAAAGCCAGCAAAGCACCGATTAATGATAAAAATAGGGCAATCGAAACGATTAAGCCTTGATAGCGTTTGTTATCTATATTATTTGTAGTTGCCATTTTCAGAAATCCTTAGTTCGCTTGAGTGGAAGTAGATTTACTGTCAATGGCTGGCTCTGTCGCACCCAACCATTTTTCCTCAATTTCTTTGAAGGTACCTTTGGTTTTTAACTTTGTAATACCCTCATTTATTGTATTAATGAGCTGAGTATTCTCTTTTGCCATTAGTACCACTTGCTGCGCTGATGGAGCATCATCGGCTTCATAAGGGACAATGTTGACTTCATACTCTGGATAGCCTTTTACGATATATTGTAAAACTGGTAAGTCATACAAAAGAACATCCGTCTTCCCCTGAACTAAGTCTTCATATGCCAAAAATACAGTAGGTCTTGAAACTAATTCCACATCAGACCCCATTTCCTTCAAGGTATCTTCTTCTTTTGAGCCTTCTAAAGTACCTGTCTTTAAACCTTTTATATCTTCCAAACCTTTTATTTCTGCATGACCCTTTAAATACATTATGGTAGCTGGGTTAAAGAAATAAGGGGTCGATAAACCATACTTTATAGCACGATCATCTTTATAAGAAATACCTGATATCGCTAAGTCACGATCACCTGACTCCACACTATCGAACATATTCTGCCAAGTCTCTTTATAAAACTCGACCTTAAAACCCTGTTCTTCACCAATAGCTCGAATTGAGTCAACATCAGTACCTTGCATATTTCCATAATCGTCTTGAAACGAGAAAGGCGGTAAGTCACCGGTCATTGCAACTTTCAGTACTGGCGCTGAATCAGGCAGCTTACTAATGAAACTGTCTTTATTCTCTATTTTTTTAGTGCTATTTGTATTAGCATTTTCTTGAGTGCTTGAGTTGCCACACCCAAACAGGCCAACGCTTAACACTATTGGAAGTACCCGAAATAGCGGTTTCATAATCCATCCTTGATTTTAGATAACTTAGTATTCTAAATTGTGAATATATAGATAATCTTGATTTGGTGGTGTTCTAAAAAGTATGCTGGCGATAGAAGCCAATAAAAAATCTATGCTAAGTTCTCTGATTCTATAGGGCTTTCAAGGCTTCAAAAACTGTTCAAGTTTTAATCAGCATACTTTTTGACACACCACCCTTGATTTTATCTATATACCAAATTGAGTTTAAATGTGAAACATGAATAAAGTGCGACCCTATCGCTCAGTAGGCCGATAAAGACCAAAACTTATAATTAATATTATGCAATATACATACCAATATTTGATAGAACGTTGCAATTACTCCTCAAACGGTGCAATTATTATGTAAAAAAAAAGCATTCGATACGTATCAAACGTATCGAATGCTTTTTGGCGTCACCATATACTTTATATTTTGACCTTTTTGGTCAATTATCCAACATCATCAAGATCTAAGTTACGATCTATTTTCCATATCAAGAAGCTACCAAGGCTCATCAGCGCAAACATGGCGATACCGATTTTGAGCACAGGATTGACAGGAAACAGGTTTAATAATAAACCGCCAAATATCCCCACGGAAAACATCAGCGAACCTTGCAACGCACTTGCCATACCAGCACGATGCTTTTGAAAGGCCAGTGCGATGGCTGAGGCGTTCGGCTGGGTCAAACCCAAACCTGCGATACAAAAGAAAATACAGGCTAATACTAAGGGCAGCCAAGCATCCACACCAAAAACAAGGCCCGTTATAAATAACGCTGCAGAAGAGATTACCTGCATCATCGCACCAAAGCGCAATATACTCAGAATACGAAAAC
Organism: Psychrobacter sp. H8-1; assembly: GCF_904846575.1. Classification (NCBI taxonomy): domain Bacteria; kingdom Pseudomonadati; phylum Pseudomonadota; class Gammaproteobacteria; order Moraxellales; family Moraxellaceae; genus Psychrobacter; species Psychrobacter sp. H8-1. The sequence goes on along the minus strand of NZ_CAJHBG010000001.1, from coordinate 341,560 downwards.
GGTTGGTGAGCCATTGGTTAAGCTGAGTCAACGCCACAAATCCTGCGGCGTTCATTCCAAACAGCCACCCAAAATCTGTCGCAGAGATATTATAAGTATCCATGATCAGCTCAGAGGCCGAGCTGATATAAACAAACATCGCCCCCATCAGCAGACCACCACCAATGGCTGGATAGTTAAAACTTGGGTCTTTTAACAAATCCCAGTATTGGCTGAGCACCTCTTTAGCTGGGCGTGCATTGCGGTTTTCTTCAGTGAGGGTTTCAAAGAAGAAAAACTTGGTCAGCAATAGATTAAGCACCCCAAAAGCGGTCAAAAACCAAAAGATAGAGCGCCAGTCAAAGAAGCGCAAAAACAGCGCGCCAAGGGATGGAGCTAGTATCGGCGCTAGCCCCATGACCAAAATCATGATAGAAAAAGCCTTGGCAGTCTGCCTTGCTGTAAGGCGATCACGAATGGCGGCGCGAGTTACTACCGCTCCCACACAGGCTCCAAGTGCTTGCAGCATACGTCCCAAAAACAACACATATTCGTTATCCGTAGTCGCACAGACAATGGAAGCAACCACGTACAAGCTCATGCCGATATATAAGGGTTTGACTCGTCCGACACGATCACTAAACGGGCCATAGAATAACTGCCCAAATACCAAGCCGACAAAATAGGCAGGAACGGAGTTGGCCATAAATGCAGTAGATACGCCAAAATCCTCTGCCATTGACGGCAACGCAGGCAAATACATATCAATAGACAATGGTCCCACTGCTACGATCAGCCCAAGCATCATAATCCATGCAACAGGCAAATCCGCTGAGCGTACTCGTTCAGAAGCAATAGATTTATTAGGCAAAGAAGAGTTAGGGGCAGACATAGTTCAGACCATTTTATTTATATAAGAATTATTATTTTATAACTGAGATGCTCAGCATGTTTTGTTTTATACAAACCAAAAGACAATAGTGCAGCATTTGCGTACGACTATGCAAGCAGACAGTGTTATATCGTACTGTCCACTTGTATTTCAATAGTGGCATGTTTTTAGAATGACAAATAGCAGGTGCTAGGGGCTGTTGACTATAAGATAAAACATAGCAGTGATAATGTTTTGTTGCATACAAACAACTTCTGTAAAACTGACATTAATAATACTGCTTGACAGCCCAGTATTTCTTCACTGTAACTATATATACAGTTCATATACTATAGGGTAACTTTCATGTTATTTGTAGGAGAAATATCTTGGCTTACTTACCATCGCTCCGCCCAATATCACAAGCTGCTACTAACCACACTATGAGAATCATTCCAAAATCACTACTCTGTATCGCTATTGGACTTACTCTTGTCAGCTGTAGCAACACCAAACAAGAGAAGACGCTCGACTTGTATAATTGGGAAGAGTATATGCCCCAAAAGATTCTTGATGGTTTTGAAAAAGAAACAGGTATTAGCGTTAATTATATCAAGTTCGAATCTAATGAAGATATGTATGATAATCTAAAAACAGCTGACAGCGCCAACCCATACGACATTGCTGTACCTTCTAGCTACTTCGTTGATAAAATGGCAAAAGAAGGTCTATTACAAGAGTTAGATAAGTCAAAACTAAGTAACTTTAAAAACCTTGAAGCTTCATTTACCAATACCGAGTTTGATCCTGAGAATAAATATTCCGTCCCCTATGTTTGGGGAAGTACGGGGCTCATCATCAATGGTGCGGCTATCGACCCGCAAACTGTAAACAGCTGGGAAGATCTCTGGCGACCTGAATACAAAAACCAAGTGATGTTAGTGAACGATATGCGCGATGTGTTCGGTATGTCGTTATTGACACTGGGCTACTCAGTGAATAGCCGCAACCCTGATGAAATCAAGGCCGCTTATGCTAAGCTCACGACTTTAATACCTAATATCGAAAGCTTCAATGAAAATGATGTGCCACTCACCTCTTATCTAGCTACCAGCGATGCTACTCTTGGTATGACATATAACGGTAAGACATTAATAGCCAATAATGAAGGTGTCAGCACTCTACTCTATAAATACCCAACTGAGGGGGCTATCTTATGGATGGACAATTTGGTCATTCCTAAAGACGCCAAGAATGTAGACGCTGCGCATCAATTTATCAATTACTTACTACTGCCCGAGAATGCCAAAATTATTAGTGAAGAGATTGGATATGCTGCACCAAATAAGGCTGCACTGGAATTGATGCAATATCAGTTAAAAAACAATCCCATCATTTATCCCTCTCAAGAAGCGGTAGAACAAGGAGATTTCCTAGCAAACGTGGGTGATGAAGCCTTGAAAGTTTACGAGCAATATTGGGAGCAGCTTAAAAACAGTCTCTAATATGAAAATTAAAATATCTATAGCGAGCAACATACGACAATAGACAGTACAACGCAGCACTGTCTATTGTTAGCTCAATGGTATTAAGACTTTAGATAAAAGCTTTCGATCAAACTTTAATAAAGATGCGCTTTACCCGCTTAATTTAACCAAACTGGCGTTTCGCAAACTCCACACTGGCATCTTTTGCTTTTTTTAGCGCAAACTTACGGTTACGCCCCATCATCATCTTTAATTGCCACATTTTTTCTTTATATAAGGTGATAGCTGACTGCTGATGCATGGCATTGATCACGCGTTTACTGGCCAGCACTGCGTCAGGAGAGCGCTGTGCAAACTCAGCGGCAAGTGCCTGAGCGTCTTCTAACGGCGTCTCGCTACAATGACTGACCAAGCCCAACTTCTCGCCTTCTACTGCGTCGACGATACGCGCGCTCATGGCCAGCTCTTTTAACACATCTTCTCGCACCACCCCAAACGCTGATTGAGTCAAGCCCATATCTGGCACCAAGCCCCACTTCGCCTCCATAATGGATAGTTTACAATCAGGACGGCTAATACGCACATCGCAAGCCAATGCCAATTGTAGACCTGCACCAATACAATACCCTTCAAGCACGGCAATGACTGGTACTGCACATCACGCCACACCAGACAAACACGTTGGAACAAGCTCTGCCATGGCTTCACCAACTCCCAAAATGCGAACGCTTGGTTTTTTGGATGGTTTAAATCCCCCAAATCTATACCCGCACAAAACGTTCCTTCAGCGCCATTAAGAATGACCGCTCGTAAGGCTTTGTCTTTGCTGACACGCTCTGCAACTGCAATCAGCTCCTCTACCACCTTAAAACTCATGGCATTCTTTTTCTCTGGTCGATTGATGGTAACGTTTGCGATATTGTCAGTAACGCTGACTTGCAAGGTTTCATATTGATAAGCGGCGATAGCGTGCATAACAATCCTTAATAATAGATAAGAGCGATAAGATACTATTCATCATGACTTTTAATGACGTCAATGTGGCTTCAATCTTAACAGTCTTATATCCACTGTACCGTATCAAAAACTGACTGTCGCGGTGGCATTTATTTTATAAAAACACTGCTCTGTCATATTGCAGTATGTCGAACAGACAGCTAATCACTGTTTATGATTTGACATGCCTCATCAAAGCACTGCACTTAAATCATCTTCCATGTCATGTCATTTTCGCTTAATCGATGATAATTTAACTGTGGGTATGGCGACAGATCCAACGTTTGCAAATTGCTCAAAGCAAGCAGTAAAGCTTCATAATACGGCTTGAGCATGGCAAATTGTGCAGGCGTTGTATGCTGTACATTCAACAAACATTTATCTTCCAAGTCTTGGCTGGCTTGGCGTATTTGCGGGACACCCGTATAACGACTGGCGCCTAATATACGATGCGAGATTTGCGCAAGTATATTGCGATCACGCGCTTGCCATGCCTGCTCTAAGGCTTCCTTTTCATCAGCGATGGTATCTATCATCATCATGATGAGCTTGGCTGCCAAGTCCGGCTTATTAGCAGAGCGGGTCAGCGCATCCTGCCAGTCTAGTATCTCCATTTCATCCATGGCAGCGCTCTTTGCGCTACTGTCTATTGACTGCTGCGCTAGCGAACGCTCCTGTTGCTCCATGCCAGCGTCTGGCTGTTGCTCTTGATATTGCAAGCGTTGATATTGCATGTTTTGATAACGTGGCTGAGTAGCGCGTTGCGGCTCTCGCATGTGATCGTCGCGTAGTTGGCTATCTCGCAAGTAATCATCGCGGATCTTTTTGAGCGATAAAGGTCGTGAGACTCTTTTGGCAGCAGACATTGGGACAGGCTTAGTATTGCTGACATTATCGATGGTGATATTGGTAGTGAAGCTATCTTCGCGAATATCAGTGTCAGTAGCAACAGGAATATCAGCGCCTGTAATTGGGCTTTGCGCTGTGGCTTGTCGGCCAAGCCACTTTTGTAGTACTTGTAATAGTTGCGGTTGACTAATCGGCTTACCAACATAATCATCTATACCGCTTGCGAGTAGCTTGTCACGCTCATCAGACAATCCATGCGCAGTCAGGGCGATGATAGGGATATGACTGTCAGCCGCTTCGATTTTTCGTATTTGCTGCGCCGCCTCTCGTCCTGACATACGCGGCATTTGAATATCCATAAAGATTAAATCAATACTGTCATAATCTTGTTGGTTTTCTGATTTAGCTGCCGTTGATTTTTCTTCCTCAGTGGTGTTTATAGTCAAGGCCGTGTTAGAAGCAGCTTTATTCAACTGGGCACGGTCTTGCGCTTTTGAAATTTGCGTCTTGTTGGTGAGAGTTTTTGCAGCAGGTTTAGCGCTTTTTATATTTTTGGTTTGCTGCTTACTCATCAATTCAATAGCGTCAAAGCCACTGTTAGCAGTAATCACATGAATACCAAGCTCACTCAGTAGCGCGTCTAATACCAACAGGTTTGGCAGATGATCATCTACAGCCAGCACCGTCACGCCCTGCCAGCGCAGCGCTTGAGACTTAACTGGCGCGCTTTTCTTTTGGGTATCGAGCATGATATATAACTGACGCTTATCTAGCGGCTCATACAGGATATTGGCGTGATAACGGTTTAATAATGCTTGATCGGCAGCGACCTGATAACCAAAGACGGCAAGCTTACCTTGATAGTGTAGACGAATTTGTTTGAGCAATGCCATCATGTCATCTTGAGTATCGTTATCGACTATGACCCAATCCCAGTAGTTACCATGCTCTTTGAGTGATTCAAGTACACCAGGCAAAGAGTTGGCATGGGTCAGCTTGATCGGCAACGTTTGCAGACTGGCTTTGAGCACCTGTCTTGACGCCATATGATTGATCCAAACCAAGACATTGAACTCATCACTCTCGCTTGCAAGTGGCGCCAACACCGGTAGTGCAATGGTCTGGCCAGTGGCAGCTTCTAGAACATCGACATGAGCTGGCATGCGGAACCAAAAGGTCGCTCCTTGATTGGCGATATTCTCTTGCGCATTGTCATAAAAGCCAATATCACCGCCCATAAGCCGTGTAAGCTGCTTGGATATCACAAGTCCAAGCCCAGTACCCCCATATTGACGAGTGATCGATGGATCACCTTGGCTAAAGCTTTGAAACAGCATTTTTTGATCTTCAAGAGAGATGCCTTTGCCACTATCTTGAATGCTGATCATCAAGTAGTTATCGCGGTGTTCATCCAAACTAACTCGCACCACCACATCACCACTGTCAGTGAACTTAATAGCATTACCGACTAGATTGGTCAAAACTTGCTTGAGGCGTAGGGCATCACCCACAATACGCATCGGCACATCGTTATAAAACAGCACTGCCATGCGCAAACCTTTTTCTGCTGACACGGGTGAGAGCATATCAACCACATCATAGATGGTGTCATACAGGTCAAACTCATGACGATCTAGCACCAGCTTGCCCGCTTCTATCTTAGAAAAATCTAAAACATCGTTCACCAGTGCCAACAGATGCGCAGATGACTTGCGAATCGTATGCACATACAAATCTTGCTCAGGGTTCAGCTCGCCATGACGTGCCAGCAAGTTAATAAAACCATCAATACTGTTAAGCGGTGTGCGTAGCTCATGACTGATATTGGCTAAGAATGCAGACTTGGCTTGACTGGTTGAGATCGCCGCATCACGTGCATTTCTGATAGAGATATTTTGCATCTCCATCTCATCAAACGCCAAACGCAAGTCATCTTCGGTTTGCTCCGCATGATCTTTCAGCTCTTGAAAACTGCTGTGCAGACGGCGCAAAGTCTTTACCAAGTCCTGCTGCAAGAGATTTAGCTCACCGTCAGACTCAACAGGAATGGGTTTGTATAAATTATCTACGTGGGTACGCTGTAGCTGCAGACGTAGCTCATAAATAGGTGCAATCCAGCGCTTGGCATAAATATTTAGGCTCAAAAGTAAGATCAAAATAGTAAATAGCCCAGTGATGGCCAGTGCCATAGCGATACGATAGCGTGCAATATACAGTGGCTCATTGTCCATATCGACAAGTAACCACAGTTTTTGCCCTTCAAAATCACCCAGCAAGCTGCCATAAGCAGTACCAATAGTAGTAGATTGCTGCGACAGGAAGTTTTGTGACTTATCGATACGAGGCCAGCTTTCATTAACGCCGTAACCTACTGTCGCAAGTACGTGATTGTCTTCACTGATAATCGCTATACGCTGTACATGTTGTTCAGAATGCATACGGCTGAGTCTATCGCGAATCGTTAGCAGGGTTGCCATAGCACCTTGCGGATCAACGCCTGTGTCGACACCATCTTCGTCAGCGATTGACATACCAATCAGTGCTGGCACCGTTACCCCACCGAGCGTCTCTTCTGAAAGCACTGCACCGTCAAGGCTTCTAGCGCCTAATCTGCCATAATTATCAGAATGTACCTGTGATACTGGAAGCTGAGACTTTTCTAAGCGGGTCTCAAGTGCTGCCTGATCGGCAGAATTGACCCCATCAGTGATTTGCTGCGCTGTCCTTTTATTGTTTTTTAATAACTGACGCTCTTGCTCAAGTAAGGCTGGAATCAGGTCAGTAACCATCGGCTTATAACGAATCAACACCGCTTCAGCTAGAGCCTCTTGCTCTGACTCACTCGCTCGCATGGTTTCATAAAACACTAAAATCCCACCGACCGCCGCCAGTACAGATATCGGTAGGAAAACCAATATAATCAACTGACCATAAGCACTACTGGTATCAAAGCGTTTTCTATATGCCATGCTAGCTCTACTCTCTACTGAATTTTGCGATGTATAAATAGCGACTGTAAACTGTCTTGGTGAATAATAAAACTTCTAAACATTGCAGGTATTTTAACAGCATTCTATGACGCAACCCATCATTCAATAATGACCAGATTAATAGACGGGATTCTTTTGAATATAGTGGCTGCTTTTGAGCTTATCTGTTTTACCAATATATCTTGATGCCATCAGCGCAGCCAAAAACAAAATGATATAATGACGCATTATTTTATTTGCTGGTCTATTTATAACCAAAATCAGTTTATGATCAAAATCAGTATAAGCTTTAGAATACAAACATGAAGATACCCTCTTTAAGAAAATAACAAGGATTTCCTATGTCCGCTACGACCAACCCCAACTTTATCTCTCAAGTCACCGTCCTTGCCGATTGCGTCGGTCAAACGCCGTTGGTTAAATTACAACGCTTGCCTGAACAAGAGCAAATTACCAATGGTGCCACCTTATTGGCCAAGCTTGAGGGTAACAATCCAGCGGGCTCCGTCAAAGACCGCCCTGCTTTTAATATGATTTATCAAGCAGAGCAGCGTGGTGATATCAAGCCTGGTGATATGCTGATTGAAGCCACCAGCGGCAATACTGGCATTGCCTTGGCCATGGTCGCTGCGATGCGCGGCTATCCGATGACGCTACTGATGCCGACCAACTCAACCCAAGAGCGCAAAGACGCCATGACAGCCTACGGTGCAACGTTAATCGAAGTTGACGAAGGCATGGAAGCGGCACGCGATATGGCATTGCAAATGCAAGCAGACGGTAAAGGCATTGTACTGGATCAGTTTAACAACCCTGACAATAGCCAAGCGCATTATCTAACCACAGGCCCTGAATTATGGGCACAAACTGGTGGGAAAATCACCCACTTTATCAGCTCAATGGGCACTACCGGCACCATCACAGGTGTGTCGCAATACTTAAAAGAGCAAAACCCTGACGTCAAGGTTATCGGTTTACAGCCTGATGAAGAGGCATCTATTGCGGGTATCCGCCGCTGGCCTGCCGCTTATATGCCAGGTATTTTTGATGCAGACTTGGTCGATGATGTCATGGATGTTGATCAGCATGACGCTGAAGTTTATATGCGCAAACTGGCCAAAACCGAAGGCATTTTTGCTGGCGTATCTTCTGGTGCCGCAGCATGGGCGGCAGTACAAGTCGCCAAAGAAAACCCTAATGCCGTCATCGCCTTTATCGTCTGCGACCGCGGGGATCGTTATTTATCGACTGGTTTATACAATGTTAATGACGACAATGTTGTTAACGGTACAGAAAGCGCAGCACAATAAGCTAACAATTAATTAGGTTTACCTATGTCACAAGCCTTACCGTCCGACCCGATACTGGTCTTTGATATCGAAACTGTTGCCGATACTGATGCGGCGCGCCGTATCTATCCGCAGTTGTCTGAGCTTAACGATGCCGATGCCCTAAGCGCACTGACAGCGATACGCACACAAGAAGCAGGACATGACTTTATGCGCTTGCCACTGCAGCGTATCGTCTGTATCTCAGCGTTATATATCAAAGATGGCACGTTTTCTTTGTTTTCTCTAACCGCAGATAAATTTAGCGAAAAAGACATTCTGTCTAAGTTTTTTCGGGCGTTTAGTGATCTTGAAAAACTACCTCAGCTAATTAGTTGGAATGGCTCTGGCTTTGATATTCCCGTGCTTATTTACCGTGCCATGCAGTATGACTTGTCAGCACCTTGGCTATTTGAAGAAGGCGAGCGCATCAAAAACATGCGTTTTGATAATTATGTCAATCGCTTCCATACTCGCCATCTGGACTTAATGGACAGATTTAGCCAATACGGTGCCAGTCGCCGCGAGGCCATGGATGTGGTCGCAAGCCTTTATGGTCTACCTGGAAAAACGGACGTCGATGGCAGCATGGTTGGCGGTCTCGTCAAAAATGGCGACTGGCAAACGCTGTCCATTTACTGCGAGTCTGATGTCATGAATACTTGGCTGATTTATTTGCGCTGGTTGCGTCTGACGGGTCAATTATCCTCACAGGACTTTAACGCTTGGCAGCAGCAAAGCCATGATTATTTGGCACAGTATACCCAAGCGGATGGCAGTCCACGCCATCATGAGTTTATCGCTGACTGGTCATCTGCGCCCAAATCTTAAAAAGCCCAAGCTATAAAGCGGTGCTATAAATAAGATGGTCAGTTGAAAGTAAATTTGTTATAGGTTTAAGTACGCTACTGGTATAAATTTTACTTGCGTGCTGCGTTCACAGAGGCTGCGCAAAATTCATCCCAGTAGCGCTTGTGCTTTTTTTTGAGTGAATTTATAGCACTCACCCTTATTTTTAGTTATTTATCATTTATTATTAAGGCAGGTTTATGCAACCCACCGATTCAAAGACATCTACAGCAGCTGATACTATGCCACAAACGAGCGATACCCAGACGATTACCATACCGCCCAATAAGAAGAAGTCCAAACCTTCTTCTAAGACCCGTCGTCGTCTAAAAGAAGCAGAGCCGCTGCCTTTTACTATTGATGGCTTGTCACATGATGGTCGCGGCGTTGCGATATACGGCAATGGCTTTGGCGTAGATGATGGTCATATCGAGGACAAACATGGCAAAAAAGTCTTTGTCAGCTTTGCCTTGCCCGGTGAAAGCGCTTTGGTTAAATTGACCAACAGCCGTGCCAGCTTTGAGGAAGGCGATGCGATTAGCATCACGGCCAACTCAAACCCTGAGCGTGCTGTACCACCCTGCCCGCATTTTGGTGTCTGCGGTGGTTGTAACCTGCAACATTGGCAGCCAGATGGTCAAATCAATTTTAAACAGTCTGTATTGGCTGAGATGCTGATACATCAGGCCAATGTTGAGCCTGATACTTGGCTTGCACCCGTGGTCGGTGATCGCCTTGGCTATCGTACCAAAGCACGACTGGGCGTTCGCTATGTCGCCAAAAAGGAAACGGCTTTGGTCGGTTTCCGTGAGCGCTCTAGTAACTTTTTGGCGGAGTTAAACGAGTGTCACATCTTAGACCCACGAATCGGTTTTGAGATTGAAAACCTAAAAGCGCTTATCAGCACTTTAGAGAGTCGTGACAAGATTGCTCAGCTTGAATTGGCCATGGGCGAGCAAATAGATGAGCTGCCAGATGGCAATCAACCTGTTGCCCTTATCGTGCGCAACTTGGAGCCATTATCAGACGCTGATGTAGAGAAACTAAAAGTATTTTTTGCCGCACGCAACTGGCAGTTATATCTGCAATCTAAAGGCGCTGACAGCATCCAGCGTATTGCCTTGACTGACAATGATGACATGAGCCAGCGGTTTGGACGCTTGTACTATCAATTGCCAGAATTTGATCTTACTTTTGAATTTATCCCGACTGACTTTACCCAAGTCAACCTGTCGGTGAACCGTCAGATGACCAAGCTGGCTTGTGACTTGCTATATTTAAAAGCAGGCGAACGAGTATTGGATTTATTCAGTGGTCTTGGCAACTTTAGCTTGCCACTTGCGCGCCTGGTTGGTGAAACAGGCTCCGTGGTAGGCGTAGAAGGTAGCGATGCAATGACCGCACGCGCCGCTGATAACGCACGTCGTAACGGTATCCATAACACTGAATTTTATACTCAAGACTTGACGCATGATTGTTCAGACCAACCTTGGGCCAATCAGGGTTTTGATGCACTATTGATTGATCCACCACGCTCTGGCGCGTGGGAGATTATGCAGTACTTGCCAAAGTTTAACGCTGAGCGCATCGTTTATGTTTCTTGTAATCCTGCCACGCTCGCCCGCGATACCAAGGCGTTATTGGAGCAAGGCTATCGTTTGACTCATGCTGGGGTGATGGATATGTTCTGCCATACGGGTCATGTTGAATCAATCGCTCGATTTGAAAAGGTATCAGCGTAAAGATAAACCTTTGAACTCAGCTAATATTTATATCGTCACACAGCTAGGGGATGACTTTGAATGAACGACAGCTAATGATAAATGCCGACTAAAATCGGCTATTAAGTTACGCTATGCTTACCCTAATTACAGATCCTAGCTTGAATTACGGTTCAAAAATGATATAACTATAGATATAAATATAATGCTTTTTTAAACTAGTTAACTTGATTCATTTTTGATTTAGAGTGGCTATTAAGCATAGTTAGATAAAGAAATCAGCATGCCGTTTTTATAAAAAACGATTTTGCAAGTTAACAGTACGAATAACCTAACTACTTAAAGAGCAATATGTTAGCCATATTGCTCTTGCTGCTATCATTTTGACAGCTTTAAGCATTAAATATAATAACGATAAAATAAATGGACTTTTGTTTATTATAACGAGTTGTAAAACTCACCTAATAGATTGGGTGTTGTGCGTAATTCAACATAATAGGTGCTAGAAATATAAATAGAGTGTTTTCCCTAGATCGAACTGCCGAGAGTATGACTTTATATCAATAGAATAAATAACAAGCATCTTTGATTGCAGACGGGGCAAAAACATTTTTGAAAATAGCTAAGAGGAGCAGGCTATGGTAAAAATCCGCGAAGGATTACCATTGATAGATGGACAAACCACGGAAACCGATAGTGCATCATTAGCAGCGCAGCTGGTTGCCAGTCAGCGCTCTCATCAATCTGCCAACAGCTATGCTCAATTACCGCTAGATATAAAACAGCAGCTAGCAACTCATAAACTACAAACCACTTTTGATCGCTCCGCACAGTACTCTTATCACAGTCATGATCCAAAATTAGAGAACGAGTCTCTAAAAAGCACTTTCACAGACGAAGAAAACATCTCATTAGAAGCTTCTAATAATACCGACTTAGATCAGGCCAATATTGATGTGCCTGTTTGGCTTGATAATGTCGCAAAACGTATCGGTCAGGACTCTGTACCCAATCTGGCTATTGCCTGTGAGTTTATTCGTAGTCGCATGAATACGAGTGAATCTGAACGCTCTGGCGCATATGTCACTGGCATTGGCATGACTGATATTTTGACCTATTTATATCAAGACGAAAACGCCTTAGTCGCTGCCATGCTCTATCGTAGTGCACGCAAATCCATGGTAAGTTTGGCTGATATTGAAAAAAACTTTGGTACTGATGTCCATGTCTTAGTAAAAGACGCTTTGGCTCTGGGGAAGCTGTCTGCCATTATCGAGAGCAACAAACGTTTAGAAGATCACTTTGTCAACAACCAGCGCGATCAGTTATCAAATATCTATAGCATGCTCATTTCTGTCACCAATGACGTACGTGTCGTGCTAATTAAGCTAGCTGAACGTACTTTTGCTATGCGTGAGTTGTCTTTTTCTAACACCGAACGGCAACAGCGCGTTGCTCGTGAAGTAATGACTATTTATGCGCCACTCGCCCACCGCTTGGGCATTGCACAGCTAAAATGGGAGCTTGAAGACCTAGCTTTTCGCTACCTCGCTCCAGATCGTTATAAAGAGATTGCCAAGTTATTATCCGAAAAACGCAGCGAGCGCGAAGAGTACATTCAGCGTATGCAAGATAAGCTCAACCAATCTTTAGCAGACGCTGGAATTTGCGCGGATGTCTCAGGACGAGTAAAGCATATTTACTCTATTTATCGCAAAATGAAACTCAAAGGTTTGTCGTTTCACCAGCTTTATGATATTCGTGCATTGCGCGTCCTAGTCGAAAACCCATCAGACTGCTATCACGTATTAGGACTGGTGCATGGCTTATGGCGGTATATTCCAGAACAGTTTGACGACTATATTACCAATCCAAAACCAAATGGCTATCGCTCTTTGCATACTGCCGTCATCGCCGAAAATAAATCGCTAGAGGTGCAAATTCGTACGCACAGTATGCACTTTGAAGCCGAGCTTGGTATGTGTGCTCATGTGAATTATAAAGAAGGCGGTAAAGGCAAAAAAGACAATTACTTAAACCAAAAAATCAGCTCATTGCGCCACCTGCTCTCTATTAACAACCCAGTACACTCAAACTTAACAGGCGATGAAGATAACGACAATCAAGACATAAGCGAGTTTGAAGACGAAGAACAAATCGTTAACTTTGACGAGCTTGAGCGCATCTATGTCTTTAGCCGTGATGGTGATATCACCGAACTACCAAAAGGTGCAACCGTCCTTGATTTTGCTTATTACGTGCATACACAAGTCGGTAATCGCGCCCAAGCCGCACGGGTTAATCAGCGCTATGTGCCTCTAACCTATCAGCTAAAAAAGGGTGAGCAAGTAGAAATCATCACTAAAGCATCACGTGAGCCCAATCGTGATTGGTTGGTGGCGTCACTGGGTTATATTCATACCAATCGCGCACGCTCAAAACTACGTCAGTGGTTCAATAAGCAAGACCGTGATAAGAATATTGAGATTGGTCGGCAGATGCTCAAAAAAGAGCTTGAGCGCTTATCTGTACATCCAAACAGTATTGATTTGAACGACTATACACAGTTTTTTCATGTCAATAATACTGATGATATCGTCGTTGGCTTGGTAACGGGTGATATCGGACTACATCAGCTTACTGGACATATTTCCCGTCAGCTGCGTCTAGAGCCTGAAAAAGAACAAGAAGAGTATGCACCCAGCATTGATCCAAAATCTACAGGCTCGCTTGATGCTTATAAAATCAGCATCGATGGTCTAGATAACATTGAAGTCAATCTGGCCGGCTGCTGTCACCCTGTACATGGTGAACCTATCTCTGGTTATATCACCCAATCTCGCGGTGTCAGTGTACATAACCGTGGCTGCCCTGAATATGTACGTCTGGTTGAACGTGATCCTGAACGCCAAATTAGCGCTGCTTGGAAGTCAAAGTCTGGTCGTTATCAGCCCGTAGATATTCATATCGAAGCTTATGATCGGCGTGGGTTATTACGAGACCTAACCCAAGTTATTGATAAAGAAAGCGTCAATATTCGTCAAGTTGAAACCTTAAGTACCGATGATAATATCGCCTCTTTAAAGTTTCATATTGAAGTCTCGGGTTTGGCACATTTGTCTAAACTGCTCGCCAAACTTGAGCAGCAGCCAGGAATTTTGCATGCACGTCGCGCTATTACCTAATGCCGGTCAGACCTCACATTTATTATTAATATCAAATCTCTTATCAATAAGGTTATAGTCAACCCACTATATTATAAAAGACCATTATGCCTGAGCTACCCGAAGTTGAAACTACCAAAACCAGTCTTAAGCCGCTGTCAGGTCAAAAGCTTAACGCTATACAAGTATTCCAACCAAAGCTACGTTGGCCAATGCCTGATGATTTAGATACTCTGGTTGGCTATACTTTGCAGAGCATAGAACGCCGTGCAAAGTATCTGATATTAGATTTTTCTGCTAACACTGAGCGTTTAAACAGCGCGCAAACAGTGAGTAAGAATTCCGTCATACAAGATACGCGGCAGTTGCTTGTCCATCTAGGAATGTCTGGAAGCCTACAACAATACCCTGTTGATACGGATAAGCGAAAACATGACCATTTAGTGATGACTTTTAGCGCTACCGATGGCAAGCACACACAGCTACACTATCATGACCCTAGACGCTTCGGTGCGGTATTATGGTGTGCAGACTATGGCGATAAACTACTCAATCATCTGGGTCCCGAACCTTTATCACACGAATTCACTGCTGAGTATTTATATCATCTCATTCAACGTACGACCGACAACAAAGACTCGTTAGATAAAAAAGCCAAAAGACGCCCTATCGCACGCCCCATTAAGTCCGTCATTATGGAACAGCAAATTGTGGTAGGTGTAGGCAATATTTATGCTACTGAGAGCTTATATTTAGCAGGTATTCATCCAGCTACCCCAGCGCATCAACTCACTCATGCGCAGATAGTAATTTTGGTCGATCATATTAAAACCATCTTACACAAAGCCATTGAGCTTGGAGGTTCAACTTTACGTGACTTTACTGTCGCCAGTGGACAAACAGGCTACTTTCAGCAAACTCTAAATGTTTATGGTAGACAAGGTGAGTCATGTCCAAATTGTGATACGACACTTGATAATATCAAGCTAAATGGTCGTGCGAGCGTGTACTGCCCAAGCTGTCAGCCAGTTAACACATAAAAACCTGACACAACAATGCGTCATGCATTTATGTTGCTAATTGGCGCGCATCTTGCTTTAATAGTACCAACACTTACATAAATAGTGCACAGCATTTATTTATCTGTAATATTCAATCTAATTATCGTTGCTGTATTGTTCTATGGAGAAATTGTCTCTGTGTGAAAATAGCAGTAGCCATTCATCATACTAATTATGAGTTTTAGGATATCATTATGACTGTTAAAGCCAAGACCCAGCGCACCGCTAAGCGGAAGTTTTTTACGCTAGTTACAAGCTTAGGTTTAATGGCTGCCAGCATGCAGCCTGCCTTGGCAGCAATAGAAATAGATGAGACTGACTTTGGTCCTTCTTATGAAACGATGGTAGTTGACACCGTCGTAGGTAAGCCCCTACAGCTCGTAAATGCTGTTGCAGGCACTGCAGCCTACCTCGTTAGTCTACCCTTCTCACTGATTGGTGGTAACGCAGATCAAGCGCAGCAGAAGCTATTCGTTGAGCCTTGGGATGCTATGGGACGTTGCCTAGGTTGCACCGTTGCAGAAGACAATTATTACAAAACACAGGCCGTCGATGATAACGTAGTACGTATTGTGGTCGACCAACCGTCAGAGATTCTAATCAATACCAATGATTATGTGGTCGTCACGCCATAGGTTCTAAATATTAAGCAATAAGCAATAAAAAAGGCTAACATCGCGTTAGCCTTTTTTATTGCTGGAATGATCGAGCGATATATTTTTATTTGGTCATATTGGTATTGCTGAGCTTAGCACTAATTTCACGAAGCAGTTGCACTTCTTCTGAAGGCTCTTCTAATATTTCCTCTACTTCTTCTTCGCGACGCATTTTGTTGACCATTCGAACCATCATAAAGATGATAAAGGCTAAGATAAGGAAATTAATAAGCACGGTGATAAAGCTACCGTATGCCAATACAGGAACGCCCGCCTCTTTGAGTGCTTCATAAGTCATAGCGATACCTTCTGGCACATCGCCCAATACTAAGAACATATTCTCAAAGTTGATTTCGCCACCGGCTATAAAGGCAACAATCGGCATAATAATATCTTCAACCAAAGAGGTTGTGATAGTGGCAAAAGCCCCACCAATAATGACACCGACCGCTAGGTCCATCACGTTACCTTTTACAGCAAACTCTTTAAACTCAGATACCATACTCATTATTTATTCCTCAAAACCGTTATCTATTATCAGATAGTGTGTTTAAATGATTGACCCAAAATTGGATTTTATTTTCAATAGCAAGATACACTACTATTATCAATTATTCTGTTTGTATTATATAAATATTACAACAAAAAAAGCAGCATAAAGTGAACCATATTTAGCTCACTCTATACTGCTGGTTTTCTATATCTTAATGCTGATAGTTTTTATTAGCATAAGATAATGCTATTGAATATCAGACATATAAATTACTATGTAATTTACTTATCGATATTAAGCACCCTTTTTACCACGACCGTGACGTTTACGCTCACTCTCAGTCAAGTAGCGCTTACGAAGACGAATTGCCTTTGGTGTTACTTCTACTAGCTCATCATCTTGAATAAATTCAAGCGCCTGCTCAAGAGTAAACTTAATCGCAGGAGTCAAAGTCAAGGCTTCATCAGTACCACTAGCACGAACGTTAGTCAGCTGCTTAGCCGTTGTTGGGTTAACAGCCATATCATCGCTGCGTGAGTTCAGACCAACTATCATCCCTTCATAGACTTCAAGCTGTGGCTCAGCAAACAGTTTGCCGCGCTTTTGTAGGTTAAACAAAGCGAAACCTAAACATACGCCTTTTGCCATAGATACCAATACACCATTGGCACGGCCGCCGACATCACCGATTTTTTGTGGTCCATAATGAGAGAAGCTTGACGTCAAGATACCTGTACCTGAAGTCAGAGTCAAAAACTCAGAACGGAAGCCGATAAGACCACGAGCTGGCATCGTTGCTTCAATACGCATGCGACCTTTACCATCAAGTTGCATGTCAGTCATCTCACCTTTACGCAGACCCACTTGCTCCATGATAGCGCCTTGATGCTCTTCTTCAATATCAAAAATGACGTTTTCATACGGTTCTTGGAGCTTACCATCAACTTCTTTGACGATAACTTCTGGACCTGATACGCCAAGCTCAAAACCTTCACGGCGCATGTTTTCGATAAGTACTGATAAGTGCAGCTCACCGCGACCTGACACTTTAAATTTATCAGGAGACTCGGTATCTTCTACACGCAAGGCGACGTTATGAATCAGCTCACGCTCTAAACGCTCACGAATATTACGTGACGTCACAAACTTACCTTCACGACCAGCAAACGGTGAGTTATTAACCTGAAAGTTCATTGATACAGTTGGCTCATCGACCGTTAATGGTGGCAATGCTTCAACATGATTGGGATCACAGATAGTATCAGAGATATTAAGTGCATCGATACCTGTGATACAGATAATATCACCCGCTTGTGCATCTTCTACTTCGATACGCTCAAGACCATGATAGCCCATAATTTTTAAAATACGACCATTACGTGTTTTGCCGTCTTTATCAACCACAGTCACTGGCGTATTGGTTTTTACTCTACCACGCTGAATACGACCAATACCAATAACACCAACGAAGCTATTATAGTCAAGGCTTGATATTTGCATGCGGAATGGCGCATCTGCATCAACCTGAGGTGGTTGTACAACATCAACGATGGTTTTGAACAATGGCGTCATGTCTTCAGCTAGGTTATCTGCTTCTAGACCAGCAATGCCATTGAGTGCTGAAGCATAAACAACTGGGAAATCAAGCTGTTCATCCGTGGCACCTAAGTTATCAAACAAATCAAAAATCTGATCCATTACCCAATCAGGGCGCGAACCTGGGCGGTCAATTTTGTTAATAACAACAATCGGCTTTAGGCCTTGTTCAAAGGCTTTTTGAGTCACAAAACGTGTCTGCGGCATTGGGCCATCGACACCATCAACGACCAGTAGTACGCAGTCAACCATCGACATAACACGCTCTACTTCTCCACCAAAGTCGGCGTGACCTGGGGTGTCTACAATATTAATGCGGTATTCAGTATTATCAGTGCTATCCGTCCAGCGGATGGCTGTGTTTTTTGCCAAAATAGTAATGCCACGTTCTTGTTCAATATCACCTGAATCCATTGCACGTTCTGCAATGTTTGCACGATCGCCAAAAGTACCAGACTGATGTAATAATTTATCAACCAAGGTCGTTTTACCGTGATCAACGTGGGCAATGATTGCAATGTTACGCAGGTGTTTGATGTCGTTCGCCATATAAAATGCTCGTTTTATCTTAAAAAAATGCAGTAGCAGTAAGCGCCGCTGGATAAACTTTTATCATAATGCAGATAGATATTATCACCATACTCTCATATCACTACACAATAGGCACAGTGAAATAATAACTAATGGTGAATCAAATTATCTATACTGATAAATCCATCGTACAGATAGCCATGCTAATGTACACTTTGTCAACTTACAAAGTGTTTGGGCAGCTAGTATAACATTATTGCATGATAATTTTATGCAATAACTTGTTATCTAAGAACATAAATAAAAAAAAGCCACCCATTGGGCGGCTTTTTTTGTAACTCAAAAGAGTTTAACTTAACCAATAAGCGACTACTTACTGAACAACCATATCTTTAGTTTGTTCAACAGTCATTGTTTTGTCACCAGTGATGATGGCATAAACACGACGGTTCATAGCGCGACCTTCTTCAGTGTTGTTGTCTGCGATTGGACGGTCATAACCGTAACCAACAGTTGATAGACGGTTTGGAGCGATACCAAATTCGTTAGTCAACATAGATTTCACAGCAACCGCACGAGCTTCTGATAGACGTTGGTTGTAAGCGGCTGATGGGCCAGTCTTAGAAGCATGACCTTCAACGCGAGCGGTAGAGTTAGGATACTCACGCATCTTCTCTGCTACTTTAGCGATTTCAGGCTGGTATTGAGCTTTGATAGCTGACTTGTCGTTATCAAAGAATACACGTAGTTCCATTTTCAGCTCGTCAGTAATATCTACTGCTACTGGGCAACCGCGCTCATCTACAACAACGTTCATTGGGGTGCCTGGACACTCATCGATGCTATCAGGTACACCATCACCGTCAGAATCAATGTCTTGCTCAACCACTACTACTGGTGGAGCAGTTACGCCTGGCTCTACTTGTGGTGGTACTGCTACTGTTGGTGCTAAGTGGCCACCAAGTACAACTTCTAGACCAGCTAGAGCCATACCTTCCCACCAGTTATTGTCAAAGTTGTGGATAGCACGTGCTTCACCACGTAGGCTTAGTGCATCGTTGATACGATACATAGCACCTAGACCTAGGTTACCGATGGTGTCTTTTGACTCTGACACTTCAGTGCCAGCATTAACTGTACCTACAGAAGAACCCTGAGCTGCAGTATAGGTTTCTTGGTTTTCTACTTTAATTTTAGATTGACCAGCACCAACTAGTACGTACGGCTTGAACGCACTATCAGTGTAACCAGTGAATTCTTCAGTACCGATCAAGAAGTTACCAGAGATCATGGTTTGTTCGATATCAAAACGGTTAACGCCTGCATCAGCTGATTTTTCTGAAGCTTCACCGTTCGCACTTGATACACCATACTCTACTTGAAACTGTGTAGAAGGTGTCAATTCGATACCTAGCGCAGCACCAGTGTATAGACCGCTTTCTTTGGCTACGCCACCATTAGGTACATTACCACCACGACCATCGATCGAGTTACCGTTGGCATCGATGTATAGGTCTTTACCAGTTTTTAGGATATCACGCTGCTCATCATGCGCTTCATCAGTGTAGTGATAACCAAGTAACAATGGGCTGATAGTTACACCAGCGTTTGCCGCTAGTGGCGCAGCTGCTACAGCAACTATAGCTAAAGCAATTTTATTCAATTTCATGGACTTCCTCCAAAGGATTATTTAAGTGATGCGTTAAGCATAACCACTTCCCAGATGAACTAAAAAACAGACATCGTTTACGGCTGTATAATTATACAACAAAACCAATTAGGGAGTAGCTTATCGATTATTAATTCAGTTTACAACTTTTTTCGTTATACAGCTACACATTATTACACGATAGTGTTGTAACTAAAACACAATAATCAACTCATTTTACTAAGAACAAACATAGTTTGCACTTATGTTCTTTTAAAAACCCGTTCCTAATCTGATTAAGAACAGATTTTGTCTATTGGTTATTATCATTTTAGTACAACTAATTTTTTTTCTCTATTACAAAAACTTATCATTCACTAATTGAAACATATTTTGACAGTTGGCTTATATTCTGTTTATATAAAATAGTGAACATAATTTCAACGATCCATGATCCATAGTTAGTTCAATTTGCAATAAAACTAAGACAGCCGAGTTCAGATGTCTAGGTAATCTCTCGAGTGAGATTAGCAATGCAAGTCTTTTATAGTTAACTAACTATGTGTGCGGTTGAGTAATGATAAAAGTGGTTAATGACTAAGTGCTGCTGCTCTACTGTAAGAAAGATTCAGATTCCATCAAACAGCATCGCCAAGACTTAAGAGCTGGTTATATACACACGGAAGATAAAAAATATTAATACCACTAAAATACTGACTATAGGTAATAACAGCATATGACCACGTCACGTAAGTCTTTATTAAGGAATCGGCAGATAGTTATCATTATGACACGTGTCTACTTGGCATTAGTAAATAATACTTCTATTAATAAGCCAACATTAAAAGCCACTATTACAAAAAACAACTCTCACACAGGTAAAAAAGACTCTCTGGCTCGTCCAGAACAAGGCTTCACTCTTACAGAAGTTATCGTAACCACTCTAGTTTTAGCCATTATAGCCACTATCGCTGTCCCAGCGATATTGACGCAGCTCGCTAATATGGAAGCGAAACGCGTTAGGCACACATTAATGAACACCTTTACGTCTGCTAAAGTCGAAAGCTACATTCGAAGGCAAAACCTGCTGGTTTGTTTATCTAACTCAGGGGGACGCTGTAATAAAGAAAGCAGCAAAAACCTATTATTATTCATTGATAAAAATGACAACAAGCATTTTGATAGTGATACAGATCATCTGCTTAGTGAGCAGCATTTAGATCCTAAATATGGCACGCTGCATTTGCGAGCTGGCAGACGCCACTATGTAAGGTTTTATGGTGACTCAGGTAAGCCGCGTGGTCACTTCGGTCATATCAAATACTGCCCAAGCAAGACATACAGCCAATCCATGTATCAAGTGTCATTCAATCAAGGTGGTATTATAAAATATAAGCCCAACAGTATTCACGATACTGGATGCGCAGGATAGCTGTATTTAATGTCTTTGATTTAACTTAGGGCGTTTGAGTTACTTGTGCATTGCCGCTTTCATCATCTTGACAGCTTGCTCTAAGCCCATAAATACGGCGTCTGCAATGAGCGCATGACCGATATTTAGCTCATAGATGCCCTCAATTTTCGCAATAGCATTGACATTATCTCGAGTCAGACCATGGCCGGCATTAATCAATAACTTATCATTCATACGCTGAGCACTCGCAGCGGCTTGCTGAATACGTTTTAATTCGGCACTTTGGGCTTCGACATCCCCAGCCAAACCTGCCTCCGAGTATGCACCTGTATGAATTTCAATAGCATCAGCCTGACATTTCACTGCGGCGGCTATCTGCGTCTCATCAGGATCGACGAATAAAGAAACCTTGATACCTGCTGCATGTAGCTCATTGATATACTCTGTCAAATAAGCAATTTGTTCTGCAATATCCAGACCACCTTCTGTAGTAAGCTCAGCGCGCTTTTCTGGCACTAAACATACCCAGTACGGCTTTACTTCACAGGCAATCGCCAACATTTCAGCCGTTGCCGCTATCTCTAAGTTAAGTCTGGTGGTGATTTTTTCTGCTATCTCATAGACATCAGCGTCTTGGATATGGCGACGATCTTCACGTAGATGAATCGTGATGCCATCAGCGCCCGCTTGCTCACATAATAATGCAGCTGCTACAGGGCTAGGATAGCTGACGCCGCGAGCTTGACGTAACGTTGCGACGTGATCAATATTAACGCCTAACAAAGGTGTATTTGCTGAATTTTTTGTTGAATGTTGTTGCATGGTCGTCATAAGAAATCCTTTGAATAATTTTTTATAGTTTTTTATAACTTATACCATTTGCAAAAATTAGAGTAACACGGAAAACTTGTGCAAGCACTACACCCAGTAGGCTTAACAAGTTTGACAAAGTTAATCGTACTTTTTGGATTTGGTATTATTTTGAATGTTGGTAAATCGAACATAGACTTAGATAAGAAAACATTGCCAAAAATAAACTCTATCATTGATAGCGCTGTTGCTGTTGCCATAGTAGACGGCTTTGCAGAGGTTGATAGTCAAGTAAATGGTCTATCAAATGACGATGTAAACGTGACCACGAGTTCAGGGTAGTATTAGCGATACCTATCTCTGTCATCTCGACAATCTCAGCGCCGCTAAACAAGGCTTGTGATGTAGGTATGATGCTTTTATCATCTTTAATAATAGGGGTAAATCCAACATCAGGTAAAAACCGATATTCACTGTCAAAGTTAATAGGCGCGAGTGTACTATCATGCGCCAATGTTAGCGCAAAACCAAGCTCATTAAATAGATGTTGTTCAAATTGACGTAAACATAATCTCAGCTCATCGGCTGATAATGGCTGCTTCAGCTGTAGCAAGCTGTCTTGATAGTGCTGCCATAATACGGGCATTGCATCTTCAGTAGGCAGTAGCTTCCACAGTATCTCGTTCAAATATAACGCGGCATATTGTTGTTGCCCTTTGATCTGCTTATAACGCGCTTGCTCTATACTAGCGATATTATTTGGCGTCGTTTCTTGAGCTAGTTGTGTTTGTTGTGGGGCTTCTTGGGAATGATTGCTCTGAGTATCAGCTGATTGAATAAACTGAGCTTGCGTGATATTAATTTGAGTAAATGTCTTCAGCTCACGCTTGCCTGTTGCAAACAACTGTAGCGGCTCAAACAGCGGCGCGCCTTTTTTACCAATGCCATGTACAACCCCATGCTGCTGGGAGAACAAATAGTAAAGGGCGCGCTTTTCTTGATAAGGACGCTGATGTAATAAATAACCCACTAATGCTTCATTGCGCATCTATTATCACCTCAGCATCCGCTTGCTATTTATCACCTTTAACCGTATTTCTCACTTTGAGTCGCCAAAACTACAGTCTTTATTAGAGCCTTATCTGATGCCTAAGTCAAATCCCAAATATGATCTGACTATTAATTATCAACTAATAACCCAGGCTGGTCAGCGCACGCTCATCATCTGACCAACCGCGCTTAACTTTCACCCACAGCGTTAACATGATTTTTTTGTCAAATAGCTGTTCCATATCTTTGCGGGCATCCATCCCTACTTGCTTGATACGTTGACCTTTATCGCCAATAACAATGGCTTTTTGACCATTTCTCTCGACATAAATAGTCGCATCGATAAACGTACAGGCTTTACGTGGACGACCTGTCTTTGGATCAGTATGCGCCGGCTCATCTTTAAACTCATCAATCTGTACCGTTAAATCATAAGGTACCTCATCACCCGCACTACGCATGATTTTTTCACGAATGATTTCGCTGGCCAAAAACCTTTCAGAGCGATCAGTGATTTGTTCAGTGTCATAAATCGGTGATGCTTTTGGCAGGTGTGATGCAATAACCTCTTCTAAACGATCAAGGTTTTGGCTCTTGAGTGCCGAAACAGGGACAATATCAGCAAAGTCAAAGCTATCACTAAAAGTCTCAATGAGCGGTAAAAGTGTGCCTTTATCTTTCAAAGTATCCGCTTTATTGATAACCAATACCACAGTTAGATTGGTCTCACCAAGCTTTTGTAATGTCAATAAGTCGTCATCACGCCATTGATCAGAATCCACCACAAACAGCACCAAGTCTACGTCCACTAACGCAGATACTGCAGCTTTATTCATGCGCTCATTGATGGCACGCACTTCATTACGATGGATACCAGGCGTATCTACAAACACCGCCTGCATCTCATTCGTACTTAAAATACCATGGATACGATGACGGGTAGTTTGTGGTTTGCGTGAAGTAATCGATAGCTTCTGACCCAACAAATGATTCATTAGGGTGGACTTACCAACGTTCGGGCGACCAACGATTGCTACATAACCCGCTTTAAAACCATCTGCAATTGGCGTACTGCCACTAGGCGCAAAAAAGCTATCGATGGCATCATTGTTTTCAATCGCAGTATCATTGTCCGATTCAATATCAGCTTGTTGCTGAGTTGCGGTCAATGACTCTCCTATCTTTCTACTTTCTGAGGTTGCTTGCGCTTGTTCTGCGTTATTCATTTGGTTTGTGTTCGTATCTTCTGTCATATTATTGAGGTTATCTTCTGTATTAGATGGCAAGTCAGGGTGATTGCTCATAGGGTAATCCTGTGGGGTTTATCGGCTGAATCTAGCAGCCAACATGATGAAATCACTATATTAGTGAAAACCATATGGGCTAGACTATTATGTAGTTGGCAGTATATTGCTGAATATTTTGAAACGTATGCGTTATTTGTCATGAGTAATATCTAAAAAGATATGCCTTAAGACCAGCACTAATTTAAGGACGCTTTTTATATATTCCTGGTAGCTTATGCAATTGATTTATCATCAATTCAGCTGCTTTTTGCTCAGCGATACGGCGGCTCTCACCAGACTCAGTAATATCAGGACAATTGTTAATATTGACCTGACAACGTACAACAAATATCTGATGCGGCGCATTACCACGCGTCTCTACCAGTTCATAGTGCGGCAAATCAAACTGCTTGGATTGCAGCCACTCTTGCAAACGGCTTTTGGCATCTTTGAGAACACGCTGTTCGTTGACGTTATCTATTAAGTCACCGTACCAAGCAAGTACGCAGTTGCGGGTCACTTCCATGTCTTGACTGTCGAGATAAATAGCACCAATAAGCGACTCTACTGCATCAGCTAAGATCGAGGCACGATTACGTCCACCACCTTTGCGCTCACCAACACCCAGTATCAAATGGTTTGACAGCTCTAGCTTTTGTGCAATCGTCACCAATGACTCTTGGCGCACCAAAGTAGCACGCATACGAGTCAAACGGCCTTCATTTTGCGCAGGATAGCGGTGATATAACGCTTCACCGACAATCATACCTAACAGCGCGTCCCCTAAAAACTCCAAGCGTTCATAGTTTTTTTTGCTATCGAATGAGCGATGGGTCAAGGCGAGCTTTGGTAAGCTTAAATCGCCAAACTTATAACCTAGCTTGCGTGTCAATACTTCCAGACGTTGAATAAAGTCTGAGCTGATGGGCAAAGTCTCCATAGTTGCGCTATTTTTTTTGGTCGCAGGCAGCGCTTGGTACTGTTTTGGAGTTGATTTCATGCGTGGCTTCTGGCTATCCTTTTTTACGGTATTTTTGAAGATATTTAATATGTATTTGAGACAATTTTTATAATATCAGCTGACTGAGGTTATAAATTGAGGTTACAAATTAAGCGCTCATCTGAATGTTCAATAGACCTTAGTTAAGGCTAATAAAAACTAGGTTTTGACAAAAGAGCCATTAGTCATTTTCTGCCATCTCAATCTCACCTTCAAAACGATTAACAATATCGACATTAGCAAAGAAATTATTGGTGACGTTATATTCTTTGTGGATAGCTAATTGGCCCGCTTTTTTATTTGTAAAGGTAAAGATATCTTCTGCATTGGTATCATAATGCGCATTAACCGAAAGCTGTCGATTGACACGCTCAACGAATTGTTTCGCTGTCTCGTTATTATTATTGGATTCTTTTAGCTGAGAGCTGAGTAACTTGGTGAGCTGATAATCACCGACTTGTGCCGGCGCAATCGCGATGACCAACTTCCCTGCAACGACTAAAAAGATCAATAGTAACACTATACCAGTCACACTAGCGCCACGCTGCGAATGCAAGCCTGTTATCTGCTGCACCATAACACCTCCTAATGGGTTCATACCCTAATATCTTCAATACTGTAATAGCAGTTATTAATTATTTTATACTCTGCTGCATATTTTATGTATTTAATATTTTATAAACAGAGCAGTATGATTGATATTAGCATAATATTCGCCTGACAAAACATCTACTAATCAATAGAGCCATTACGTGCAAAAGTTGGAAGGTTGAGACCTGGTGGCTTATGCATCCAAGTATAGACAGCCTTGCCAGCTAAATTATCATCAGGTACAAAGCCCCAAAAGCGACCATCAGCACTCCGATCTCTGTTGTCGCCCATGACGAAATAGTTATCTTTAGGCACAGTAATATGCCACTGTGTCCCTGCTGAGCTGACGACTTCTGGTGATTCTTGCTGCAAAAACGGAGCATACTGTGCGCTGTTCATATTTGGTAGATAGCGAACTAAATGCGTATTATCACCTTGAGTTTCTTCAAAGTATTGCGCTTGCGCCTCTTCCTCTTGTCCTACTTGCGCAGCCTCAGCTTCCGTCAATACTTGACCTGGCGCAATCTGCCCTGGTGGATATAACTGTGACGTAAGCTCAGCACTCGCCTCGAAACTGACTGGCTTGGTCTCGACTGGTACATCATTAATTGCAAGCTGACCATCGCTATAGCTGACGGTATCACCAGGTAAGCCAATGACCCGCTTTATGTAATAAATACTAGGGTTATCAGGATAACGAAAGACGGCGACATCGCCATGCTCAGGACTGCCAGTATCCAAAACTTTATTATATGTCAATGGCAGACGCACGCCATAGGCGTATTTGTTGACGGCAATGAAATCGCCAGTGTATAAAGTTGGCACCATAGAAGATGACGGAATATTGAAAGGTTCAATCAAGAATGAACGTACCACTAATACGACAGCTAAGACGGGGAAAAAATCATATGC
This sequence comes from Psychrobacter sp. H8-1, assembly GCF_904846575.1. Classification (NCBI taxonomy): domain Bacteria; kingdom Pseudomonadati; phylum Pseudomonadota; class Gammaproteobacteria; order Moraxellales; family Moraxellaceae; genus Psychrobacter; species Psychrobacter sp. H8-1. The sequence goes on along the minus strand of NZ_CAJHBG010000001.1, from coordinate 314,278 downwards.
CCAACGCACCAACAAGCTTTCTTTGCCATGGCCACGAGTTTTACGCTGTTTTAATGTCAGTTTATCTAACAGCCAAACGAGCCCTAAGCCTAGAGTTAATGGCACCAAAATCAAATTAAAATCAAAATCCATACTAAACTGCCTATTAACGCACTGCCTATCTAATGACCTTATAACTTGCACCGATCATAAGGATTCACTGACTCTCATAACATCGCTTACCAGCTAATCATAAATAGTGACAATCGCTGTCATGAGAAATTGAATCAGTTATTGATTATCGACCTGCAAGACTGCCAAGAAGGCTTCTTGTGGAATCTCCACGTTGCCGACCTGCTTCATGCGTTTTTTACCTTCTTTTTGCTTAGACAGCAGTTTTTTCTTACGAGAGATATCACCGCCATAACACTTCGCCAGTACGTCTTTGCGCATGGCTTTGACCGTACTACGACCAATGATTTGACTACCAATCGCTGCTTGAATCGCAACATCAAACATCTGACGTGGAATCAGCTCTTTCATCTTAGTCACTAATTGATTGCCGCGATAGCGCGCTTGTTCTTGGTGCACAATCATCGCTAATGCGTCGACCTTATCACCGTTAATAAGCACATCGACTTTGACCAATTTATCCGCTTGATAGCGCTCAAAATTATAGTCAAGTGACGCAAAACCGCGAGAGACTGATTTGAGGCGATCAAAGAAGTCCATCACCACTTCGCCCATAGGAATATCAAATATCAGTTGTACTTGTTTACCCATAAAGCGCATATCAACCTGCACACCGCGGCGCTCAATACAAAGCGTCATGACATTACCTAGATAGTCTTGCGGCACTAAAATTTGACAGCGAGCAATTGGCTCACGAAACTCTTCAATGTTGTTGGGCTCGGGCAGCTTTGATGGGTTATCCACATGAATAATATCGCCATTCTTTTTTTCAATCTCATAGATTACAGAAGGCGCAGTAGTGATGAGATCCAAGCCATATTCGCGCTCAAGCCGCTCTTGGATGATTTCCATGTGCAGCATTCCTAGGAAGCCACAACGAAAACCAAACCCTAATGCATCTGAAGTATCTGGTTCAAAAAACAGTGAGGCATCATTGATCTGTAGCTTTTGTAAGGCTTCACGGAATTTTTCAAAATCATTGGCATCGACAGGGAACAGACCTGAATAAACCTGTGGAGTAATTTGCTTAAACCCAGGAATACGCTCAACGTCAGGTGTCTTAGCATGCGTAATAGTATCACCGACTGGCGCACCAGCAATATCTTTGATACCAGCAATAATAAAACCAACCTCGCCTGCCTGCAAGATACCAGTATCTAAAGGCTTGGGAGTAAAGACACCAATCGAGCTAACTGGATGCGCTTCTTTGGTCGATTTGATATAAATTTTATCGCCTTTCTTCACAGTGCCTTCACGTACACGCACTAAAGAGACCACACCCAAATAACTATCAAACCATGAGTCAATGATTAGCGCCTGCAGCGGTGCTTCACGATCACCAGTCGGTGCAGGGATAAACTCAACCAACGCCTCAAGTAGTTTATCGACACCCAAGCCGGATTTGGCTGATACTCGCGGGGCATCTACCGCATCAATTCCAATGATATCTTCAATCTCTTGAATGACGCGTTCAGGCTCAACCTGTGGCAAATCAATCTTATTTAAGACGGCCATTACTTCTAGGCCTTGATCGACCGCGGTATAACAGTTGGCTACGGACTGTGCTTCAACACCTTGTGCCGCATCAACCACCAATAGCGCACCTTCACAAGCCGCTAAGGAACGTGACACTTCATAAGAAAAATCGACGTGACCTGGCGTATCGATAAAGTTAAGCTGATAACGCTCACCATTGGGATGATCATAATAGAGAGTGACCGATTGCGCTTTAATAGTGATACCACGCTCACGTTCAATATCCATGGAATCCAGTACTTGTGCCTGCATCTCACGGTCTTGCAGGGCACCGCACATTTGAATAAAACGATCGGCAAGCGTCGACTTACCATGATCAATGTGGGCAATGATAGAAAAGTTACGAATATTGGCTAATGCAGTCACAAAGCGCCTACTAAATAAAAGGTGATTGGATAATCGTTCGTCGCCCATTTGGTTCAAGGAACAAGGGCTATATAACGGTTATTGGATAAATTTATCAATAAAAACTATAAATAAAATCTTAATAAATATATTGGTAATGCAACTGTGCTATTAAAATTAGCCATATCAATTGCTACATATAGGACGTGTGCAAACTGTGCTCATTTGATAGCGTTCAATAATAAACATTGCTATCGATAACAGTGACTGCAACACGCAGGCATGTGTGCGTATTCTAGCAGTTTTCTGCTATAAAGTAAGGCGATTTATTAGCAAGTACTTGATTTACAGATGATGTTAAAGCTTGATTGTAACTGGCTTTAGCAAAGATGCGCTTTTGAACAAACAAACTAATGCTTAAGCGTGATACCGTCATATGTTTGGACGGCTAAAGCTGCGAGCCTTTTTACTTAGCAATATCAATGTCTACTCTCGTATTATCTATCTGTTGCAGGTGCTTGTACATCCATGGCGACTTACCATAAAAGGCGCCATTTAATTGCGTTTGTTCAATCAAGTACTCACGAAACCGTAGATAAAACTCATTGTCTGGAGACTTAGGCTGCTGCCAAAACTGTTCGAGCGGCTTTGAGTCTGTTAACTTGGGAGTATTATAAATAGCACGCCCCATTACTTTGGTTGGTTTTTTGTGGTACACCGATTGTAGCCCAGTGGTGCTGTTAATCGTTATCATCCCAATACTATGCTTCATGAGGGTTGGCAAGTGCATATCACAACCATAAAACACTCTTGACTCAACGTGATAGCGCGATGCTAAGCTTGCCACCAGCTGACGATAATCACGATGACCACGATCTAACGGATGATGCTTAAAGACTAATTTACGGCTAGTATCTGCATGCTCGGAGAAGCTGGCTATAATCTCATCAATGAATTGTACAACATCACGGTAACCACTATGATGGGTAATTTGTGAGTCATTATGCACTTGCAAGCTCACCAAAAAGTAATTGTTATCTGCTTGAGTAGTGAGATGTTTCTGTAGTTTTTTATCTGGTAAGTAACCACGTAGCTTTCGCCACGGTGCTTTCAACCATGCTATGGCTTCTTGCCACGCTGTCATTCCACGGTAATGATAATAGTGCGGATAGCGCGACTTGTACAAGCGTGTAGTTACATAATAAACAATAGCAGCAATACTCAATCGATAAAAACGATTATGCGTATACAAAGGCTTATCGTTGGCTTTTTTGAGTGCCTTGATATCTGCTATATTTAAGCGTGAATAACCATTGATACCATGTTCTTGTAAAGTGATGTAGTCAGGACGTAGGTAGCCTTCTTCAAAGACAAAAAAAGAGACGCCTAGCTTCTCACTTAAACGAGCAGCCTGGGCATGGTGTGGTCGGCAGTCGCCAAAACAAACAATCGCGTCTATATTATATTCTACAATAAAATCTTGCAGCCACGATGAGAAGTCCGCCAACGTTCCCGTATAATCATGAGCACCAGCATGCCGATAAAAAAATGCGTCACCTGCATTAAAATTGATTTTACTAACCTCAATGTTTTGAGTTTCTAAGAATGTAGCAAAGCGGCTAAAAAACCCTCCCATCTTCCCTTGTAACAGCAGGACGTGTCGATGAGTGAGTAATTGATGCATCGAAGCTGCCATAATATTACATACCATTTTTCAAGCGGAATAGGTTATCAAAATAAGCAATCAAAAGAGATACTTATGCATAACGAATCTTTAAATTTGCATAAATTATACCTAAAAAGCGGCTAAATGTCGTGAAGTATTGATAGGAACAAGGTTTGAATCTACAAACGAGGTATTATCTTACGCAGATGCTGCTGCCATTGATGCCTTAGCTGCATAAAACGCGTAGCAGCTCGGCGCTGCAACTGCTTGGATAGCTTTGACAGATTTTGCGAAGTTATCATTGTATCCGTTGATTCACTAGGATTTTGAGTGGTTCCCGTAGATTGTGTGGACGGGTATAAATAATCAATCACCTGCTCTACTTGAGCCAACCCATAACCGTCAGGTAGGCGATATAATGGATAGCGTATCAGTGCACAATGGAGCAGTTGCTCAAGCGATAATGCTGTGTCTCGCGTGCGTCTTTGTAGATACTCAGCTTTTGGTGATTGATTTGCATCAATATCAGTCGTTAAGCCCCAACCTGCATAAAATGGCAAGCCATAACAAGTCACTTTTAACTCCCGCAATAAGGCCTCAAAACCCGTTAGTGAGCTAATCGTATGCACCTCATCGACGCATGCTAAACAATCGGGCATCGCAGTATCATAAGCGACCGCTTGTACCTGCTGTAAGCACCCTGCTTCGACTTTGCCAGCTCGTAGTCCAGCTTCAACATCTGGATGGGGTTTATAAATAAGATAAGCATCTGGATTATCTCGTCGTACACGTTCAATCAAACCTCGATTGGTCTTAATCTCTGAACCGCAATACTGCACCGATAAATCATCTTCTACTTGCCCAACGATAAGTAAACGCGGCTTGCCCGATCGCTTTGCATCCTGCATCCATTGCATTTTTGCACTGATAGCGCCTTGCTTATTATCAGAACTAACTTCAGTACCGACATTGTACTTACTCACTCGCTGAGTCAGTAGCTTGTCTCGCAGCACCTGTACTCGCGCACTTTGCTTTGATGTTAAATCCTCGCAGCTACGTAATAATGTCTCTAAGTCTGACGGCTGAGTGGCATCATAGTAGATACCTTGTTTGTCTATCACCACCGATAATGGTGCGAGGAGCGTTGCACCCAAACCGTTTGAGCGGATAAAACCATCTTCCATACAGTGAATAGCTGGTATGTCCGATATCTGCTGCTTTGCAAGTTTACGTTGTAGTTGTTTTTGCACTTGTTGGCGCTTAGCTAAACCCCACACTAATAGAGGCTGCTGATAGTTCACTCGGAAATGATCTGGATGTAATAAGTTTTTTAGACGCAGTTTAGGTTTGATAAACACTGTCGTACGCGGCAGATCTACAAAGGCTTTGACGAAAGGCAGCTTCCAGCGGCTGAATTCATATACTGTTAAATGACCTTCGAGCCGTACTTGCCAATAGCGATTGGTCTCTAGCCATTCAATCGCCGTTTCAATCTCACACGCCTGCTTTGTCGCCGGATCTACATAACGACTATAATCAATATAAGCACTATAAAATAGCGTATCTAACGTCGCATTGAGAGTAGTATTAGCGGCGATTGAAGATTGTCTTTTACGCAAGCTGCGCAGTCGCTGGGCAATTGTCACTCGTTTAGAAGATTGCTTAGAAAATAATTCTGTGTTTGATGAGTCTTCAACCCTCGACAAGGTTTCTGCAAATGCTAGACGACGCTGTTTGACGGTTTTAAGCAAATGTTTTGGTGCACCGCTATCATCGGTAAGACCCCAGCCACTATACCAATTGACACCAAAGCAATGCACCGTTTTACCCAGCATTAAGGCTTCAAAACCCATGTGTGAGCTGACCGTATAGACATGGCTTACTTGCTCAAGTAATGCAATTGGATTGAGCGCTTCGGTTAATAGTCTAACGTTTTTTGGTAATTTTAGACTAGTAAGATAGCCTGATTTTGCTGCTGGATGAGCCTTGATCCAAATTTGTGCGTTAGGATGGTTGCGACAAGCAGCCTTTAACATCTGCTTAAATTGACGTTTATCCGCACCAGCACCTTTGATGGAGGCATCACCAGCGACTTGATCAATCAATAACACATGCGATGTTAGCGAGTTTTTTTCTACATGACCGTTTTCTTCAGCAACCAGCTTATTCAATGACGGACAAGACATGACAGCATTATATTTACTCAGTTTCTCTTCACAAATACGTGTCATTAACTGCTGCGCATGTTTTTTGTCGAAAATCTTGCTATTAGAGTTTGAGCATTCTTTGGCACGCGCAACAATTATTTGTTCAAGGCGTGAACTATGGGTCAGATCAAAATAAATACCCACATCATCGACGATCACACTTAGTCCATGACGGCTGCTGGTGCCTGAATCTAATGAGCGTAAAAAGCCATCTTCGATACTTAACGTCGTAAGATTTTGATGATCAGCAGTCTTTTTGGCTCGTCGATAGCTTTTTTTATGACCCCAGCCAATGAAAGCTTCAGGTGTCTCAAAATCTGAACTAAAACGCTGCGTTAATCCTGACCACGGATACCAGCGCTGAATATTTGCTTGCATGATATCTGATAGCAGTAAATTATTATGGAGCATGCCCTTGCCAACCACTGCCAAATGGTTTGGTATCTTGGACTGCAAAGATGACAAAAGAACCTCATCAGAAGTAGACGCAACAGCCACTCTACTTTGACTATCCGTACTTTTTGCCATCTTTAATATCCTTTTTGATTATTTAAGACTTAACTTACGTATCTAGCATAGATAGCTTAGTTACAAGTCTAAAATAACTTTAGCTGCGACTGCCAACTGATAAACAATCTGTGATATTCCGCGTGTGATTTCTACACGTTTGGTTTTGACCTTTGGCAATACCATGATCTCATCACCTTGCTGAATGCGATAAGCGGTATTGACCACTTCATTCGCCCCATTTTGATGAATAATCAGAATCTCTTTGGTGTCGGCATTATCACCAAAGCCACCTGAATTAGCAATATAATCGCCAACCGTAAAGTCTGGATTATACGTCAATGCGCCTTGTGCTCGCACCTGACCATTGACGGTAATCACGGAGGTTTGCGCCGGTATTTCAATAACGTCGCCCTGCTGCAAAATGATGTCCTGCCAAGAATTTGGTACGACCACTATTTGACCATCAGGGTTTACATTACGCGCCTTCGCCACGAACTGTTTAACCAAATTAGCGTCATCTTGGCGTAATGCTGCCTCTTCGCGCGTCGTTGATTGAGTCGCAAGCGTTAACTCTTCTAAGCGATCAAGCGACTCATTAATCATGCGTTTTTGCTGCTCAGCCACTGACTCACGGTAAATAGTCAAATGAGTGAGCTTGGCTAATGGGCTTGGTTGTAATTGCGGTACAATGTCTTTCAAACGCGCACCATAGGGTACGACCATAGCGCCATTACCAGTATGTGCACCTTTGACCTGTACCGCTATCGTACCGGCATAGCGGTCTGAGGTGACAACCATCTGGTCGCCATTATACACAGGAACGTTTTGTGCCTCGGCAAGCGAATAGTACTCTGCAGTTTGCGCGCGCCCTGCACTACGAGTGATACTTACGTTGGTTGCATTGGCGGCTGGATTGGCAACCTGTAATACATCTCCAATCGTCAAGTCGCTCACATCAAACTCGAAAGTATATTCGTTCTGCACTTGCCCGCCGACTGCAAAGGTTTTTTTCTGCGGAGCGACAGTGATCACATCGCCATCACGAAAAGAAAAAGGCTGCAATTTACCTGCTAATAAAAAGTCATATAAGTTGACTTGCTGTAGCAGTTGACCATTACGTTTTATTTGAATGTCGATATAACTACCGCGAGTTGGATCAACGCCGCCTGCCCGATCTAGATACGACAGTACAGAGTCTGCGGCAAGACCGCCATAATAACCTGGTTGCTTGACAAAACCAGTGACAAACACCTTAACGGGCTGCGCCTGCTCTAATGAGGCGTACACGCCAACGTTTGAGCGATAAATTCGGCTAACAGCACTTTTGACCACGTTTTGTAGATTGCCGTTCTGTACACCAGAGACACGAACTGGACCGACGTTAGGCAAGAAAATATTACCCTGCGGGTCGACGGTCATAGTCGAGGCAAACTGATAAGCACCCCACATACGTACCTGCACGTTATCACCAGGATTTATGACGTAGCTGTCATTGAAGGTAGAACCAGAAGTGGTAGAAAACGCACCGCGAAATAGCTGCTCACCGAACATCAGGTCTTGAGTGTTAATATCTTGATAAGGACGCGTGGTATTAATCACCGACTGACTTGGCAAACTTGCCGCATTCACAGCCTCTTGCGTCGTGGCCTGTCCAGGCACGCCACCTGCAAATGCTTGCGTCGAGACATTGATATTACTTCGGTTCTGATTCTGACTACTATTGGCAGTGGTACCAAAACTCGACCCTGCTATCTGATCAGCGTAGCTGGTTGCTGCTAACGCTGGGATACTAGTCGCAGCCATCGTCAAACTGATCACTTTGATCATCGTCACGAGCGGACGTGGTTTCATGTTCATGAGCGGTATTCCTTTGCTGATCTGTCGATCATTGCTGATATCTGGGGTATTAGAACTAGCTACGATGGTCACGTATGACAGCCATGACCAAACGTACAAAACCATAAAGCATCAAGAGTAGCGCCAAAGATGTCCATATAATATAAGCACGACGCGGATACAATGCCTCTTCCGCCTCATAAGGCGTTGAGATGACAATCAGGTTTTTCATCTTTTTAAAGGCTTCTAAGCGTGCCTTTTCAAGCGATGATAGTGATAGTTTGTATAACTCGGTAGCAAAATCGACATCCGCTTTAATCGTTTCAAACTGCACGGCTTGACGGTTAAGCTTGGTGGTGTTCGGTGAGGTCAGTTTGGTTTGCTCTTGGCGAATTTGCTCTTCAACCGCTTTTATCTGGCTTCTTAACGACACCACTTGTGGCGCATCAGGATTCAAATAGCTGAGCAGTTGGCGCTCTTCAGTACGCAGTGAGCTTAATTGTGCTTGTAAGCTGCCAATCAGCTGGTTCACTATCTGCGCATTGGCTTGCGGATCATAAATCTCATTGGTGTTTTGATAAGTAAGCAGCTGCTCTTTTGCCTCATTTAAGCGATCTTGCGATTCATCTAGCTGAGTCTCAGCAAATACCAACTGATCCCGAGCAACCTCTTGCGAGATACGGTTCACAAACTGCTCAGACTCACCTAAGATGGCTTTATTAAGCTCAAAAGCATAAGCGGAGTCAAAGGCTTCTGTTGAGACCGATAAAATATAGCTTTGCTCATCAAGGTTAATATGCACCCGCTTTTTAAAGTACTCAAGCAGCTCTTCTTGTGAAGCTTCTGGATCTATCTCGTTAATAGGGTCTGAGCCATCAACATGATAAGCCTCACGAAACTTGAATTTATTATCAAGACGTTTGATCATATCATTAGACAAGATATATTCTGTCAGATAGGTCGCATCTTCTTTACTGGTGCTATTTACACCCAATAGAGCCGATAGACCACCACCAGCTGGTACGCTACTGTCACTGACCTGCTTCACCACCACTTCAGCGGTTGATATAAAGCGTGGGTGTGCAAGTGTCATCACATAAAAGATCACCAGCACCCAAGGGAGGATCACCAAGCCGATAAACAGCGAGAAGTTAATGATCTTATTTTTTTGCTTTGTGGACATGCTCTTCATATACTTCAATCGCTTCTTTTGTATCGTTAAACACATGTGCTGTTTGATCCATTAACACAATACCAATATCGCAGTTACGCTTAATGTCACCAATATTATGCGACACTATCAAAAACCCTGCTTGCTCACGGCGAGCCGCAAGAATCGCTTCACTGCGCTTTCGGAATGCAGCATCACCCACAGCGCCAGCTTCATCAAGCATATAATAATCAAAATCAAACGCTAAACTTAAACCAAAGGTTAAGCGTGCCTTCATACCTGATGAGTAGCTTTTAACCGGCATGTCAAAGTAATTGCCAATATCAGCAAACTCTTCAACAAAGCGAATCTTTTCGTCAATGTAAGGACCGCTAGAGTAAAGACGACAAACAAAACGCACGTTTTGGCGACCAGTCAAACTGCCTTGGAAGCCCCCTGCCACGCCTACTGGCCATGATATCGTTGAGTCAGTGATGATCTCACCATGATCTGGCTCATCAAGCCCGCAAATAATACGCAGCAACGTTGATTTACCCGCGCCATTACGGCCGAGCAAACCAACACTTTGTTTATCACCAATGGTCAGGTTTAAATCTTTAAATAGATAATGCCGACCTTGCTTGGTCATAAATGATTTGGAGACGTTTTTAATTTCAATCATTTATCTACCATAAATTAAAGCCAACCAACACGAGTAAAAACACTCATAAAAATGTAGAAAAGTTATTTCGAACGTATTAAATCTCTTTCTACTGCTTTGTACATAAGCAGCCCTAAGAAGTTTACTGCGATAGTCCATTTCAAAAAGTATCCCATATCAATATGATAAGCAGGATACCCAGGTGCTAAGGCATTACGTATTAACTCAATATTATGAATAAAAGGATTATAAAGTAGGTAACTAAAATAAGGCTCTGGAATAATATGTATTGAGTAAATAATACCTGAAGCAAAATATAAAATAGTAAATACTAAACTAATAATTTTGCTAATTTCACCACCATAGTAACCAACCACCATCATAATCATCGCTAGACCAAAGCCAAACAAAAACAAAGTCAGCCAGCAAAACAGTACTATATGTAACTGTGCAAAACTTATAGGAATACCGATAAAAGCCAGTATTGCTAACAACAATACAAATGTAAAAAAGTAAATAATCAATTCTAAAAATGAACGCGCAATGATGACATCAATATGACGTACAGAACGGTACATTAATAAGCCTTGGTTAGCCTCTACGGCTCCCAAGGAACGTGTGGCTATGGTGCTCATCATCCGAAACGGTACTAAGCCTGCAACTAGGAATAGCATATAATCTATTCCTGGCATTACTCGAGTCATGATAGTGCCAAATATAATTAAATATATGGCAACTTGGAACATGATCTCTAACGGCGCCCATAGGTAGCCCAAACGATAGCCACCAAAGCGCGTCTGCAACTCTCGCATCAGCAAAGCATGAAATGCTGCGCCCATGACTTTGAGGCCACTACGGCGCTTAACAGGACGATAAGGAGGGAGCTGTATAGACATGGCGTTACAGGACTTCACTAAAAATAGTCCCTATGATAAGTAAGCGGGACATAAGTTACAACAATTAATCTGTGAGTAAACAGATAAACCTATGATTTAGCAAGAAATGAGTAAGTTTGAGAGGGACAGGCGCGAGTCAGTTTTTAGACCATATCACTAATACACGTCGTCTTTAGCGGTTTTCTTTAGGCAAAAAAAAACCAATCGCAAAGGATTGGGTTTTTAAGTAGTATGAGCTACTACGATATAAATGGTGGCGATGGAGAGACTTGAACTCTCGACCTCACGATTATGAGTCGTGCGCTCTAACCAGCTGAGCTACATCGCCATTTAAGGCTCGGTATAATACCGATACAGGTGACTATCGTCAACCCCTAAACAGCATTATTTCAAAAAAACTTATTATTTTTATCAAAATAACGTCTAGCTAACATTCACAGTCTCTAATCAGAGATTAAAAACCGAATGCTTTGATAGCTATTGCTGCTGTTTTTATACATTAAAATTCAAATATTAAAAAAGGTTTGGTAAACCGATAAGCCGGGTTCTGTCGTGGACGATCATTCCTCTAGGCGTATCATCGCTAATACGCTCAAGCAACCTACCCGCATCGAACGCGGGCCGCGCCATGCCGATGCCTATTTGGTCTTGCTACGCGTGGAGTTTACCGTGCCGTGAAATGTTGCCATCCACGCGGTGCGCTCTTACCGCACCCTTTCACCCTTACCCTGCTTGCGCAAGGCGGTCTACTCTCTGCTGCACTGGTCGTCGGGTTACCCCGCCCAGCCGTTAGCTGGCACGCTGCCCTATGTAGCCCGGACTTTCCTCCCCTGCAACTGTTGCCAGTGTGCAGCGGCGATCGCCTAGTCTACCAAGCGGGCTAGTATAGCAAACCTTGCGCCTACTTGGTGGGGTATTTTTAGATTATTTAGTATCCCAATACTATACCATTTTTAACTATCTAGAATTTCTTCCGTAGGCTGGGTTAAAAATCCAGCCTACAGTTCTTTTTGAATTATTCTTGTCAACAAGCGATTCACTTACCAGTAAGGCGCTTGTACTTTGCCAATAAATCACTTTCGGTCTCGACGTGATTGGGATCTTGAGGGATACAATCTATTGGACAAATCACCACACATTGCGGTTCATCGAAATGTCCAACGCACTCCGTACACAGATCAGGGTCAATGACATAGATATCTTCCCCTTCTGAGATTGCCTCATTGGGGCAGACAGGCTCGCATACGTCACAATTGATGCATTCGTCAGTGATCAACAGTGCCATGATCTGCTCCTTATGATTTGGTTTATTGAGTCGTGTGATTAAGTAGTCTTATCTAATAACACTATTTTATTTAAAAAATAATATGGTTTGTTAATCAAAATAGTCCGTCAGCCAAAATACCACTAACGAATTTTAAACATTTAGTTTTTTATCGAACCCAATTTTTCTGTAAAGGCATGAGCGACACAAGGCGGCACGAATTTGTTGATATCACCGCCAAGTTTGGCAATTTCACGAATCATGGTCGATGAGATAAACGAGTAATTCTGTGACGGGGTCAAAAATACCGCCTCAAAATTTTCATCGAGCTCACGGTTCATATTAGCCAGTTGAAACTCATACTCAAAATCCGACATCGCACGCAGACCGCGTAATACCGCAGTGGCGTTTTTTTCGCGCATAAAGTCCACTAACAGACCTTCAAAGCCGATCACTGATACTTGCGGTAAATCAGCAAATACTGATTTAACTAAGCCGACGCGCTCATCAAAATCAAATAAAGGCTTTTTATGGTGACCTGAGGCCACCGCAATCACTACTTCATCAAACAGCTTTACCGCGCGTTTGACTAAATCGATATGGCCATTAGTGATTGGATCAAAGGTACCAGGATATAAAATCTTGGTATGTAGCTTTGAAGACTTGGAGGTATTGGCTGGGTTCATGTCAAGGCTAATATAATCGGTGGTATTGCTGCATATGCTAGCAAATTTTGCTCGAACTTAACACTTATCTGCTACATTTGTTATAACAGCCAATTTACATTTGCGCTGCATGCTTTGCTACAATACTCGGTTCGACTCATCTCGTACTTAAGATGAGGAACCAGTCAGACGAGGACAGACATTATGTCAAAGAGATCAAAAAAACCTGACAATCAAATCTGTGCCAACAAAAAGGCTCGTCACGAGTACTTTATTGAAGAGACTTTTGAGGCAGGATTGTCACTGCAAGGTTGGGAAGTAAAAGCCATTCGTGCAGGTAAAATGTCGATTACTGAAGCGTATATCATATTCCGTAATGGTGAAGCATTCTTATTTGGAGCGCATATTCAGCCGCTGTTATCGAGCTCGACCCATGTCAGCCCTGATAGTATTCGCACCCGCAAGCTGCTACTCAATCGCCGCGAAATCGATAAGCTGTATGGCGCAGTCAACCAAAAAGGTTATGCCTGCGTACCGCTGTCTTGCTATTGGAAACGTTCGATGGTGAAGTGTCAGATTGCGCTGGCTGTCGGTAAAAAACAACACGATAAACGCAAAACCCTAAAAGATCGTGATTGGGAACGTGATAAGCAGCGCGGCTTTAAGCAGCATTTAGACTAAAACCAATTAGATGAAAACTAAGCCGTTAAATCTAATAGCCTGCAACTAAAACGGACGATTCAATCTAGGTTGAGTCGTCCGTTTTTTTTATTATAAACACTTCTTAAGAGGCTTTTCTGACCGCGTTTGGTGTAGATATAGATATTTCTAGCCAGTTATAGTTAATCCTAAATAAAAGAATCACGCTTACTAACGCGTGCGACTGTTATAAACACTAGCAGATTATCTTACGCTATCAATAACTTATCGCTACCTGAGGGCAATTCATGTTAAGATGAGCGGTTTTTGAAGATATGGGAAAACTCCTATATTTATCTTTAAAAAGCCCTAACGATTTACAGCCACATTCTTAGCTAATAGGTCCGCCCATGTCTGCCGATACCATCGCTCATACCGCCTTTAAACAAGGTACCAAACCACTTTACGACTATGATAAACATTGGGCGAGCTGCTACGAGCCAGCGCCTTATCTGCCCATGAGCCGTAAAGAAATGGACGATTTGGGCTGGGATGCTTGTGATGTCATTATCATTTCAGGCGATGCTTATGTCGATCACCCAAGCTTCGGTATGGCGATTATCGGGCGTCTATTAGAGTCGCAAGGCTTTCGCGTGGGTATCATTGCGCAGCCAGATTGGAAGAGTAAAGACGCCTTTATGGAGCTTGGCAAACCTGTCTACGCGTATGGCGTGACCGCTGGTAACATGGACAGCATGATCAACCGCTACACTGCTGATCGCAAGATTCGTAGTGATGATGCTTACTCTCCAGGCAACGTGGCCAACAAACGCCCTGACCGCGCCGCTATCGTCTATAGTCAGCGCTGCCGCGAAGCCTATCCAGATGTACCAATTATTCTAGGCGGTATCGAAGGCAGTCTACGCCGTATCGCTCATTATGATTACTGGTCAGACAAAGTTCGCCGCAGTATCCTTCTTGACTCTCGTGCTGACGTTTTATTATATGGTAATGCCGAGCGTGCCATCGTCGATGTGGTACATGGATTGTCAAAAGGCTACACTTTTGAGCAAATGAGTAAGCTACGTGGTACCGCATATTTGCTGTCACCTAGCCGTCGCCATTGGCAAGCAGACATGATCGAAGTCGCCAGTAATGATGTTGATACTGTCGGCCGTGTCGATCCTATTATCAATCCTTATGTGATGACCGAAGACGTCGATAGCTGCAAGATTGAACAAGAAAAGCCCAACGATTCCCCCGTTGGTCAAGCGATGACAGGAATGTCAGCCCAGTATCAGGGTTTTGTCGCCGAGCCCGTCACTAATAAAGTTATCAATGCTGATCAAGTTGATACTGATACACAAGTGGTGAAAATGCGCGGTTTTGATACGCCAAATATCGAAGACACTGTAAAAGAGAGACCTAAGACCGCGCGCAAATATAAACTAAAGCTGCCAGCCCGTGAACAAACTGTCATTCGACTACCTGATTACGAGCAGGTCAAATCTGACCCTGTGCTTTATGCGCACGCTAGCCGTATCCTGCATCTTGAGACCAACCCCGGTAACGCTCGTGCGCTCGTACAGCGTCATGGTAGTGGTGCGGGTAACTCGCATACTGCTATCGATGTGTGGCTCAACCCGCCACCGATTCCGCTCTCAACCGAAGAGATGGACTATGTGTTTGACTTGCCTTATGCACGTCTGCCACACCCAAGCTACGGCGATGCACGCATCCCTGCATATGACATGATTAAGTTTTCGGTCAATATCATGCGCGGCTGCTTTGGCGGCTGTACCTTCTGCTCTATCACCGAGCACGAAGGGCGTATCATTCAAAATCGTTCTGAAGAGTCTATCTTGCGCGAAGTAGAAGCCATCCGCGATACCGCACCGAACTTTACTGGCGTGATATCTGATCTTGGTGGCCCAACCGCCAATATGTACCGTCTCAACTGTAAAGATGAGACCATTGAAAAGAATTGCCGTAAGCCATCATGCGTCTATCCTGATGTCTGTGAAAACCTGATTACCGATCACAGCAATCTGACTCAGCTCTACCGTAAAGCACGTGATATTAAAGGGGTAAAAAAAATCCTGATTGCTTCTGGTCTGCGTTACGACTTAGCGATTAAAGACCCTGAATATGTCAAAGAGCTGGTCAGCCATCATGTCGGCGGTTACTTAAAGATTGCTCCTGAACATTCAGAAGAAGGCGTGCTGTCGAAGATGATGAAGCCTGGCATGGGCAACTATGACGCTTTTAAAGCCATGTTTGAACAATACAGCCAAGAAGCCGGCAAAGAGCAGTACCTTATCCCTTACTTTATCGCCGCGCATCCGGGCACGAAAGATGAAGATATGATGAACCTTGCGCTTTGGCTAAAACGTAATGGCTACCGCGCTGACCAAGTACAGGCGTTTTATCCTAGCCCGATGGCGACCGCAACCACCATGTACCACACTCATAAAGACCCGCTACACAAGGTCAGCCGCAGTGAAGGTGATATGGATATCGTCAAATCTGGCAAGCAGCGCAAACTGCACAAAGCTTTCTTACGTTTTCATGATCCCAAGAACTGGGTATTATTGCGTAAAGCATTGCAAGATATGGGACGTAGTGACTTGATTGGCAAAAACCGTGGCTGCTTAATCCCGCCATATAATGCGCATTTAGAAGGACGTGATGCCGCGCAGGACAGCTATCAGTCAGCACGTAAAAAGAACAGCCGCCTTGGTAATGACTCAGTGAAGCGTAGTAATACTTCATCTACTAAAGCGAATAACTCTGCGGGTAAAAACACCAAAAAGAGAGTGAGTAAAGGTAACTTCCAGACTCAGCATACCGGTCTACCACCACGCAAAACCAAGTAACCAGACTTACTCATCAGAGTAGAAATAAACCTATAAAAAGCGCGCATCGGCCATCAGTCGATGCGCGCTTTTTTTGCTTAGCCAATCTATTAGCTGAACTGACCTAACTTCCAAATTAGAGGTTATAGACAACATTAAAAATTACATTGGTCGGTTTTTAAGTAACTAAGCTAACAGGTAACAAACAATTTCTAACATTGACCAGCCGTCGTTTTGGTTATTATATCGTCAGATGCTTAGCGCATCGTCAAAAACAATTAAATAATGATTTTTATACTTTTGGAGACTACTATGAACACCTTAACCAAATTGGCTACTGCATTACCTGCTCTTGCACTGCTTAGTGCTTGCGCCACAACTGCACCTACTGCTCCGACCACCCCTACTGACACCATGCCAAACTCAGCCTATGACCGTATGGCACCAGCGCCTTATACTTGTACTGATGACAGTCAAATCTTGGCAAAACAATCCATCAATAAAAACCAAGCCACGATCACTGCGACTGTGCCTCAGTTAGGTTGGACAGAGCAAGCAGTCATTTTAAATGGCGGCGTAGAAGGTGATACTGCCAGCTATGTAAACGACTCTAACCCAGATATCATCTATGCTTGGCACATGAAAGAAGATCAAGGTATCCTAGCTATGAAATGGGCTAATGGTAAAGAGTACCAAGTAAACTGTCAGATAGGCAGATAATGCTATCGGTTTAGTCATTGATCAATAATGATAACCTATCACTGAGAAGCTTGGCATTACAATAAACAGTCACCCATTGGTGGCTGTTTATTGTAATGCCTGTTTTTTATGAAAGTATCTCGCTGCTTTATAGGACAACTCCAGAATATTCGATATTGCCAAAGTTTTCGCTTTTAATTGACGCCACGCCCTAGAGAAGCATAGGGAAAACTGTCAAAATAGCGTTTATCTTATATAACGCACGATTTATGATCGACAGTAAAGAGGACATATCAATGAGCAAGCGCCTGATAAGTATGATAATAATAACGACAGCAAGCATGTGGGCGTTAATGGGCTGCGCGGACGGCTCTGACAAAACCTCTGAAGAAGCTACAACTACCGAACCTGTGTCAGAGTCAGCACAGTCATCGACGACAGCAAAAACAATCGATTGGTCAATAGTAAAAAGCAGTGAGTCACCTGCCGACCTCGCTGACTACGACTATCCGTTTGCACTTGATAGCCCAAACGTCCGCGACTATGCTGAGTATTTCAAAGTGGATAATGCTATTGCTCAGCATAATCTAACGGTGAGCATGGCCAGTAACGAAGCACTGTCTAAGGTGCTCGATCAGGTCAGCGATAGCTATATTTCTCATGAGCTGACCGATGGCAAAGATATGAAGCTTATCATTCATACTACGCCCGATGTCGCTGCCAGCAGCTATGATTATGTGCTGTCCGATGACTTTGCTAAAGGGCTGGTGCTGCCTATCGTCATTCAGCCAGATGGTGAGAAAGGTGAGGTTAAGGCTCATGGAGAGGTGGCGGAGTAGGAATTAATAGCGTATGTTTTAGCTTATACGGCATACGCTATTAAAGAAGATTAAGTCTGCCGATAAGGATTATTGGAAAGTTCGATTTTGACATTAGTATCGCAAAGTAGCTTAGCTAAGTAAGGCTGATATTGAGTCGCAGCAGGGGCAATATAAATTTTATCAAGATTAGACTTTACGTCAGACTCATATTCAACATATAAAAATTTACCAAAGTCCATTTTTACTTTTTCATCTTCAAGTGAAGTCATATAAACCATACGGCATTCTTGCTCTTCTTGAAATGCTGAATGTTTGATAAGGTATTTTAGAGGTAAAATAATTTCATTTAATAAAATTTTTATTTTTCCTGATAAACTCGGATTTCTTTCATCAATCTTAGTTAATTTCTGTGCAATAGCTTGATAAGCACTTTTAAGGTCTATAAAAGCTCTTCTGAAATCTTCAGTTTTTTTGTCAATAAAGCTTTGATACCTTTCCCACTCAAGTTCAGCTTTACCTATTCGTTGCTCTCTTTCCAATTGCACAATCTCACTCTTAAATTCTCGAAAAAATGTTAGTCGATTGCGTTGGGCTAAATGAATATAGTTAGAAGTAGGATCAAGGTAAACACATCTCATTACTGGCTGCTTTTTAATTTTTCTTCCAGCTTTTTCAGTAATAGTTACTTGAACATAAGGTACATTAATATTTTGTAAATCATCTTCAAATTCTATATAAGATAATCCTTCAGTAGAATTGCGTTCTTGAAAAAAATGTTGATTAAATACTAAACTGATTCCAGAAGCTTCTTTATTATCCTGTTTACCGTATAGCCTGAACTGGTTTAGGCTATCATGATTAAAGGTAAAACAACTAATAAAAGCTTGTAGCTTATCATCGAAGTCTGGCGCATAAAGTGAGTTTTCTTTTATATCGCTTAAATAGTTTAAAAGTAGCTGACCTTCACTTGGATCGTTAACATTATTTATAGTGTTTAATCTAAACGGACTTGGTAGTTTTTGACTTTCATTACTAGCAAGTAGTAAGTTAGTTGTTTGTGTTCCCGTATAATGAGCTAGCTTACGTTCTACAGGCTTGTTGTCAGTTACTCTATAGCTAAAATCCACTTTAAGTATTTCAATAATATTAGTAACACAAATGAATAGGAGCAATAAATCATCTCCAATATCAGTAGATGATGTATTGAGCAATCGACGGATCTGTATCAGACACCGCTTTTCATATTGATAACCGTTCACAATTCTATTAAATGCTTTTTCAGCTCTAACAAAGTCTCGATATATCGTATTTTCTAACGAAACTGTGCCAATATTGTATTGTGCGAGATTAAATGCGTCTAAAGAGTCCTCTTCTTCTATTTTTTCCCATACTTCTATAGCTTCCTGAGTATTATTTTTTCTATTTAGAACTACGCCTATATTGAACTGTGACAGTGCATATACCTCAGGATCGTATTCTTTTTCTATATTACCCCACGCTCTAAAAGCATCATCTTCTTTTCCTTCTTTGATAAGCCGAGAAGCTAGATTGGATTGTGCTCTAGCATATGCTTCTGCACTACCGTTTTTCTTGACCTTACCCCAAGCTCTTTTCGCTTCCTCAAATTCACCTAAGTCATTTTTTATAGCGCCAATATTATACTGTGCTCTCGAATATATCTCTGAAGAGTTTTCTTCAATTTCTGACCATATTTTTAGAGCGTCTTCAGTTTTGCCTTGTTCTTCATAAACAGCAGCAATATTATATTGCGATTTTTCGTAGTGCTCTTTGTTATCATGAGGCTCAATTAATTTACTGACTCTAACAGATTCATCAAGCAACCCAGACTTATAGAAAATTTCAGCTAGCTTTCTCTGAGCTAGCGCGAATGTTTCATCACTATCATTTTTACGAGTTACTTCTAGCAGCTCTTCAACCTCTTTCCGAGTCTTATCATCCAAGCCTTTCAGGTCATCAATATTCATACCCTACTCCCCAACCAACGCCAAAAACGCTTCCTCATCTACTATCTTAACGCCTAAGCTTTCCGCTTTCGTCAGTTTAGATCCAGCCTTATCTCCTGCGAGCAGCGCAGTAGTTTTCGCCGAGACACTGCCTGACACCTTTGCCCCGAGCGCTTGTAGCTTGGCTTTGGCTTCGTCACGTGCCATGCTATCGAGTGCGCCTGTAATTACCCACGTTTGACCATCGAGTGGTTGATCAGCCGATGCGGTTTGCTCGACCTTATCCCAATGCACACCAGCTTCTCGTAACGCGGTGATGACTTCGATATTATGCGGTGCGCGGAAGAATTCATGTGCAAGCTCAGCAGTGATCGTGCCGACGTCTGGGGTTTGCAGTAACGCATCGATATCCGCTGCCATCAGGCTATCAAGATCGCCAAACTGCTGAGCAAAGTTTTGCGCCGTACCTTCACCTACACCGCGAATACCGAGCGCATAGATGAAACGTGGCAAGGTGGTCTTTTTACTGGCTTCAATAGCGCTGATGATGTTTTGTACAGACTTTTCACCCAGCTTTTCAAGGGTGATAAGCTCTTCTTGATGGTTATGTAATTGATAAATATCAGCGACCGTTTTGATGAGTCCATGCTCAAAGAAACTGATAAGCCAACGCTCGCCTAAGCCATCGATATCCATCGCCCGACGCGAGACAAAATGAATGAGTGCTTCTTGCTGCTGCGCTGGACAAAATAGACCGCCAGTACAACGCGCCAAGGCTTCACCTTCGGGCAGTAACACAGGAGAGTCGCATACTGGGCAGTTGCTAGGTAAAGTCACTGGCTCGCTATCGGCTGGACGCTGATCGTGCCAGACACGCGTGACTTTAGGGATGACGTCGCCTGCGCGGTGCACGCTGACCATATCACCTGCGCGCACATCTAAGCGCTGAATCTCGCCAAAGTTATGCAAGGTGACATTGCTGACGGTGACGCCGCCGACTTGTACAGGCTCAAGCTTGCCAACTGGCGTGATTTGTCCGGTACGTCCCACTTGCCACTCGATAGCGTGCAAGCGGGTCATGACGGTTTGGGCAGGGAATTTATAAGCGGTTGCCCAGCGCGGCTCACGAGATAAGTAGCCAAGCTGCTGCTGCAATGCTAAGTTATTGACCTTTATCACCATACCGTCAATTTCAAACGGTAGTTCATCACGCATCTCGATCGCTGACTCATAGTAAGCTTGTGCAGCGCGCGGGTTTTGCACGACCTCAAAGTCACTGACCGTAAAGCCAATCTCTTTTAGCCATTCCAAAGCAGCTGATTGGGTCTCGATTGAGCTGGGCAACCCTTGATTGACTGAATAAGCGTAGAAAGCTAACGGACGACTGGCTGCCACACTTGGGTCTAGCTGACGCAAGCTGCCAGCTGCCGCATTACGAGGATTGGCAAAGGTCTTTTCCTCTTTTTCTACTGCCAAACGGTTGAGACGCTCAAACCCTGCCTTGGGCATCAATACTTCACCGCGTACTTCTAATAGCTCGATATCAGCGGCCTCAGCTAGCCAAAGTGGCAAGTTACGAATGGTTTTGACATTTTGGGTGATGTCCTCACCCGTTTGCCCGTCACCGCGCGTCACCGCTTGGACAAACGCACCCTGCTCATATTTAAGCGAGACGGCGAGACCATCAAGCTTTAGCTCCATCTCATACTCAGCATTGCGCTGCGCCTCACTCAGACGGTCGTTGACGCGGCGCATAAAGCTGCGCATACCATCATAGTCGAACACATTACCCAGCGACAACATCGGTACATCATGAGTGACTTGGGTAAAGGCAGATAGCGGCACATCGCCGACTTGATTGATCGGGCTGTCTGACTGTATCAAGTCTGGATACGCTTCTTCGAGCTCTAACAGTGAACGACGCAATTGATCATATTCACTGTCTTCTAGGATGGGATTGTCGAGCACATAATAGGCGTAGTTATGCTTTTTGATGGCATCAATAAGTGCGCGCATTTGCGCGACAATATCTGTATTGCCATCAGCTGAATTTGGCATATTTAAAGTAGGTGGCTGAGGGATTTCTGATTGCGAAGTTTGGTTTTTAGAGTTATTTGGTGAGAGAGAGTCAGTCATAGTTGGCGTCTTTTTTTGCAATTCAAGATGCCGATATGATAACAAGTTTGCAGGTTGCTCGGATATAATTTTGCAGCAAATTAGGACAATTGAAAAAGGCAAATAACGTAAACAAATGACGTTATTTGCCTTTGACAGTATTTGGCTATGATAATGAAATGATAGAGAGTGACAGTTTTTTTAACAGATAGCCTTGAGATAGTGTTTTTAAAATTTATCGCAGTTAGATACCATAATCGCGAACTTGATTGCGCAGCTGCTGCTTATATTCAGGCGTGATCGGCTCATTACTTTCATCAAGTATCATCGCATTTAGGTCATCAGCCATCATGTAAGCAATGCTCATCATACTATCGAAACTGCGCAGCGCTTGTGGGTGCGGCAGTGATAAAAACACCACCACACCGTCATAAGTGTTGGTCGCTACGTTATGTGGATCAAAAGGTGCGATACCACTATCTGTGATGCCCATCATACTAAACCACAGCATACCCGTGCCGTCTTTTTGTTCATAGCGATGGAACATATTCATCGCCCCAAAGCGCAGACCATATTTATCAATTAATGTGAGCAAGTCACGACCTCGAATAACCATTGGCGGACGGTCACGATACTGATGCGGCAAGATGGTGATATTGATGTTGTCTTTGGCATTGATGAGTGGACCGTTTTGCGCTTGGTCAACTGGCTCTAGCAGATGTTGGTCAAGTATCGGGCTATTATCGTCGAAGCTTGGCTCCTCTGCCGTATCAATGACTGGCATCAAGCTGTCAGTGGCGGACATAAGGCTAGAAAACGCATCAGGCTCTTGCTCACTATCAGTCTGTAGTTGGTTAGCCACTTCTACAAACTCCGCATCGTCTTCGCGACGTTGCTCAGCCTGCCAGCGTACATAATCCTCATCATCTACGTGCTCATTGGCGTGATTCATATCGCCGCGACCTTGCGTCAATTGTGCATCGACATTGGTATGAGCCTCGGTGACTGGCTCATCTTCGATGACCGCATTCAGATAGTCGCGGTTGGGAGCAATGGTCGTCTCGCCAGCGACTGTATCTTCTAGATCTGGCTGATCGACGATATTGCGCTCATGGCGCGGTATGATTGGAATACCGTTTTTATCATAATTGACCACCAAAGGCTCAGGGCTATTGCGACGCTTAAAGCTGCGAATGACCATAAACAGGCCTGCAAGCACAATAAAGGCAGCAATGGCAATCAATACAAACTGAATAGCGGTCATGAGAAACACATCCTAATAACTATGATAAAAGGGAATACACAAGAGGTTATAAACGGCAATAGTCTAGCATGGCTGACTATCATCGTCACCATATAGCAGCCGTTTATAGTACGCTATTTATTATGGCATTTATTACAATAAATGTTGTTATATCAACGTTAACGTCAGTGCCATGTTCATTAATCCTTATAAACATGCTCTAACCTCAATTACTAATCCTAACCCTCAACATAACTTGCAGCTTCATCAAGTGAGACGCTGACCAAGGTAGAAATGCCAGCGCTTGGCATCGTGACGCCTTTTAGCTCATCAGCAATCTGCATCGTCAGCTTATTATGACTGATAAAGATAAACTGCAAATCGTCTGCTAGTTCATGAATGAGACTGGTAAAGCGGGCGACGTTGGCATCATCAAGGGGTGCATCGACTTCATCAAGCACACAAAAGGGTGCGGGATGCTGCTTAAATATCGCAAAAATTAAACTCAGCGCTGTCAGGGTTTTTTCACCACCTGAGAGTACAGCCAGGCGACTATTACGCTTGCCTTTTGGTTGTGCCATCAAGGTTAGCCCTGCCCGCCACTGCTCTGATTTTGGTGCATGAGCAGGCATATCGTCAGTATTTAGCGTTAGGCTTGCTTGCCCACCACCAAAGACTTTGGCAAATAAATTGGCAAGCTCATTATTGACCGCGTCAAGTGTCTGCATAAATAGCGTCTTGGTCGTCTCATCAATAGAGGCAATCGCCTCGGTCAACGTCTGCATACTGGCAGCAATATCTTCTGTCTGCTGCGCCAGCGGCTCTAAACGTTCATTGACTTCAGCCAGCTCTGCAACTGCCGCTAGATTAACCGCGCCAATTTTACTCAGCTGCTGGTCAAGCTTAGCATGCTCGCTCTCAAGCTCAGCGACTTTATCTGGACGTACACGGCGATCATGAGCGATAAAATCCGCTAATAAATTTGAGACACTAATCGGTTGCTGTGGTAACTCTTCATCAGTTTTGTATCTATGCCTAATGCTATAGTAAGCTTCTAAAGCCTCTTGCGTATGAGTACTGGCATCGTCTAAACGTGCTGCGCTTAATGCCAGCTCGGTAGCGTGATGTGCAAGCTCGCTTTGTTGAGTCTGCAATGCGTTTTGCAAACTGTCTAGCTCGACCTGCTGCTGACTATACTCCCCTTTAAGCGCCGTTAATGCCGACTCACGCTCTGCTAATACTGCCTGCTGTTCATCGCGTACTGTCTGCGCTGTGTGCAATGCTGCTTGCAGTGCTGGCATCTTGTTTTGCTGCTGCTCATGACGCGCCTTTAGACTTTGCTCGTTTTGTAGTGACTTATCATGTTGCTCACTCGCACGGGTAAGACTATTAACGCTATGCTCTAAACGCATCTCGCTTTGTTGCGTACGCAGCTGCAATGCTTGCCAAGCGTCCTCATCCGTCTGACGTGTGCGGGCAAGCTCACTACGTTCGGACTGCAACTGCTGACTCAATGTCCGAGCATCCACTATTTGTGGCGTTAGCGCCGCTATCTCACTTCGAATATGTTGCTGCTCATGATTGAGGGCTTGCAATTCTTGCTCAAGCTCTTGTTGCTCTTGCTCAAGGGCAACTTTATCAGCATTTAGACGCTGGCTGTCTGCTTGTAGACGCTCAGCGTTGGCGCGCTGCGTGGTAAGCTGCTGCTGATATTGATGCTTATCGCGGGTTAATTGCTCAGCTTGCGCGCGAGTTTCTTCTAAGCTGATCGTCAGTGCATCATAGTTACGCTGGTTATTCGCAATGGTCTTTTGCTGCGCTTGTATTTTGGTTTCAAACTCATCAAGCAAATCTTCTAACGCCTGCAAACGGCTTCGCTGCTGTAAGCGCTGCGTTAAGAATTGGTTATTGCTATCGTTTTGACCATCTTGCGCACCAATAAACTTATTGAGATTAATCGTACCCTGACGACTGATAATCCAGCCATCCGAGGTTAGCAGAATTGCTGACGACGACAATACTTTTAAAATATTGGCCAAGGCTTCAAAATTATGTTCATTATTCGTTTCAGGTTCTGCGATATATAAATAACATTGTTGCCAAAGCGCTAAGTTAGGTGCAGTAATTAACTGTGATAAAGGCAGTACTTTATCAACCAAGCTATCAGGCAATGGGCTAACAAATAAATTATCTCTAACCTCACTTTGCTTAGCAGATAGCCACAGGCTATGGCCACTTTCTATTGAAGAATTGTCCTGTTTATTAATCTGTTCGTTTTGCGCATTCTGATAAGTGAACAAATCCGTTAAGTCATGCTCAAGCGCTTGCCATAAGCTATTCGCTTTTTCAACATCGCCGTTAACTTTTTCATTACTTGATTGTTTAGAAACCAGCACATGACTATCGAGCCATAACGCCAATACGCTATCAAGTAACTCTGCGTGCTGCTGACCTTTCGCGCTTAACTCAATCTGCTCACGTAAGGTGGTGATAGCTAAGTCGTTATAGTCGTTGGCTATTTCATTTTCTAAATCAGTTTTTAAATTGTCAGTTCCTGAAATAGATGCTTGCTGTTGCGATTTTGGTGTGGGTTTAGGATGTAATATCTGATGTAGAGTATCGTACTCACCTGCTAAGACTGCGTGACGTTTTTCATTCTCACTCAACTCGCGTTGCTGAGTTATCAAGCGTTGTTGTAAATCATGCGCTTGCGGCTGTAGCTCAGACAGGCGCTCATCAACGCTATCTTGTTGACGCTCAATCTGCTGCAACTGTTTATTTAGCTCAGTCACTTGCATCTCTAATGTGCGCTGCAAATTGTTCGCATCAGCCTGCTCTTGCCCATCACCATCAGCCCTGTCAGCATTGGCAGCTAGTGCTAGTGACTGTTGTAGTTGCTGCCATAGTTTCTGCCAATTTTGCTGACGACGCTGCCATTTCTCATGGTTTTGCTGATGACGTTTTTGCGCTTGGCTATTAATCGCTTGCTGCTGCTCAAGCGTACGCGCATTATCTTGCAGGCGTGACAGCTGGTTTTGCGCTTCATGCCATGCGCGCTGCAACGGTTGCTCATTGCGTTTATACGCTTCACGTTTATTTGTCAGTTCAATTAGCTGCGGACGCAATTCTTCTAGCACGTTTTGCTGCTCAGCTTGCTCAGCTTTTAAACGCTCAATCTCATCGACTGCTTGCTCACGCTGCTGCTCTAAACTGACTAGTTGCTGTTCAATAACGGTTAGCTGCGACTTTGCATCACTTAGCTGGTGCTCAGCTTGTTGATAGCTTAGCTGCTGCTGATAATGGCTGCTTTGGGCATCGTCTTTTAGCCACTGTTCTTGATTGATATGGGCAGCAAGCTTATCTTGTTTGGCTTTTAGAGCCTCATAGCTGGCTTGTAATGTTGCGACCTCACTAGCGCTACGCTCATGAGCTATTTTTTGCTGCTGCTGATTATGCTTGGCTTGATACAGTTGCTGAATGGCAAGTTGCTGCTTGATATCAGCAAGTGTTAACGCTAGCTCTTCGTAACGCTGAGCGCTTTCTGCTTGCTTAGATAAGCGTTTTTGTTGGCTGACCAGCTCGCTTTGCATATCATGCAGACGCGCTAAGTTGTCTTGCGTTTTCTCGAGCTTCTTTTGCGTCTCTATCCTACGCGCTTGATAGCGAGAAACCCCTGCCGCCTCTTCGATAAATTCACGCAGCTGCAGCGGGCTAGATTCAACAATTCGCCCAATCATACCCTGCTCGATGACTGCATAACTGCGCGCGCCAAGCCCCGTTCCCAAGAATACATCGACTACATCACGGCGACGGCAGCGCGTGCCATTGATAAAGTAGTCTGAGCGTCCCTCCAGATTTACCTGTCGGCGGACTGACAGCTCATGATATAAGTTAAACTCATGGCGAATACCTGTCTGCTCGTCTTGCGTATGCTCAAAAGTCAGCTCGACACTGGCAAAACTTTTGGCGGATTTGTCTTGCGTGCCGGCAAAGATGACATCACTCATAGCTCCGCCACGTAACTGCTTGGCAGAGGTCTCACCAAGCACCCAACGAATGGCATCGATGACGTTGGATTTGCCACAGCCGTTTGGCCCGACAATGGCGGTGATGCCATGACGGAAGGTAAAAGTTGTTGGATTGGCAAAGGATTTAAAGCCTGCCAGCTTTAGAGATTTTAGACGCATGAATAATCAATAAACTTAGCGAAAACAGGCGGCTATTCTACCTGAAATTGTGACGAGTTTTTAGAGTTTGTGAGGAATGCTATAATATGGCTTAAAATCTATATAATTCATCTAAACACTAAAGATTAAGGAAATTCAGATGACTGATTATAATCCGCAAGAACTACAACAAAAATATGAAGAATGGTGTGAGCTACATCGTAAACAGCTTGAAGCGCAACAGCAGTTCTTAAAAGCTGAAGCATTGCAAAACGAATTAAAAGACTACTATCTAAATCCGCAATGGATGACGGATCGTGAAGCGGATCTGCCAATTGAGCACTCAGGTAAAGAGCACTCTATCTTTAGTGAAGATGCGCTATGGAGTATGCTCAGCGACCATGATGAGCTGGCACGAAAGTGGATGCGTTTGGGGCTTGATGCGATTGATAAGAAGTAACTTAAATCACCCCAATCCCACTCAACAACAATTGCCCGCCTGCAAATAATAACAACACCCCAAAGGCACGCTTAAGTGTTAGCGCAGGCAATACATGGGCAAGCTTGGCGCCAACTTTTGCCATCGCGAAACTGACAACTGAAATGCATAAAAATCCTGTGATATGCACAAATCCTATCGTACCTTCTGGCAAATTGACAACATCTTGCCCGAACCATGCAAACCCTGCCGCGCCTGCCAATGCAATCGGTAAGCCACAAGCCGCTGAAGTACCAACTGACTGTTTCATCGATAGCCCAGCCCAGTTCAAAAACGGTACGGTCAAACTACCACCGCCAATTCCAAAAATAGACGATGCCATACCAATGCCCGTGCCTGCGCCAAACTGCACACCAGCTGACGGTAACGGCTTACCTAGCTGCTCTTTGTTAGAAAAGAACAACATCTTTAAAGCAACCAATAACGCGCCGACACCGATAATGGCTTGCAATACCTTACCGTCAATCATGTCAGCAACACCCGCGCCAACGAGGCTACCGATGATCAAGCCCAACGCCATTTTGCGCCACACTTCCCAGCGTACACCGCCGCGCTTATTATGCGCCGTGAGTGAGCTAATAGAAGTCACTACAATGGTCGCAAGTGAGGTACCAACTGCCAAATGGGTCACCACTTCAGGAGGAAAATGATACGCAGTAAAAATCCATACCAATGCTGGCACGATAATCATGCCGCCACCGACGCCAAACAAACCTGCGCTGACCCCAGCAAACGCCCCTGCAATGACAAACCACACATATAACATAGCTCTACCTTTTATTATGGTTATTTTTATATGATAATAACCAGCGCCTGCGCGTCATTAGCATCTAAGTCGTGACAATTCTGCCGATGGCTGTCATTCTTAACAATGGCCTTAGTATATCAAAAGCTATCTCAAAGACTCGATTAAACATTATATGAACCTACAGCGACTAAATTTATGCCGTTATCTATATCTGTGCCGTCACCAGCCAATCCTTCCGTCCATTTAGCTGAGCTTACGCATCGTCATGTGCTCAGCAGCGCCTCTACCAATAGTGAGCTGATAGACGCTGTGCAAGATGGCACGCTGGATGCTACTAAGTTGCATCTACTAACGGCTGAAACCCAGAGTGCAGGACGCGGACAGCGAGGACGCTCATGGCAATCACCGCGCGGCAATGTTTATCTGTCGCTCTATCACCCAGTGCACATGCCCATTAGTGGCTTGTTGTCACTAATCATCGGCGTTGAGTTGGCAAAGATGCCTGTTATTCAAACGCTTAACGAGCAACTACGTGCGCAAGCGTTGGTACCTATCGGTGTAAAATGGGCCAATGATTTGGGATTTTATCACCCTCCATCTGAAGAAAATGAGTCCGTATCAGGCACGCAGGTTATTCAATTTAGCAAGCTTGCTGGTATCTTAATTGAGCCAGTAACCCAAGCTGGCAAGCTGGTGGGCGTGGTGATGGGAGTGGGTCTTAATGTACAAGCCACACCAAAATTAACCGCACAAACGTGTGAAGGCATGAGCTATCAAGCTATTAGCTTGCAAGATATTTATGGAATGCTGACGCCTGATAAACAGGCTACTAGCCTGCCAAATCTGCAAACGCTGTATCAGCAAATGAGTGAAACACTGGTTGCTGCCATCAGCCGCTTCGAACACTTGCATATAGAGAAGCCAACAGGTCACACTTATTATTTGCAAAGCTTCTTACAGCAATTTGACTCGATGGATGCGCTGGCAGGGCTGCGACTGCGTGTCACTCAAGACCATAGTGGCGATACCGATGTCATAACTGGACACGCCTGCGGTATTAATGAACATGGATGTTTGCAATTACGCCAAGATAACGGTAAGATTTCTACGCTTTTTACTGGTCGAATTGACGTTCTTCATAAGGCTTAAACTATAGACCCAACAGGCACTATATAAAAGGATTTTTATGCTCTGGTTAGATCTTGGCAACACCCGTCTTAAATACTGGCTGACCGATGATATTGGTCAGATAGTCGCACACGATGCCAAGCAGCATCTGCAAGCACCTGCGGAACTATTAATGGGTCTGACCGATCGATTTGAGCGCTATGCGCCTGACTTTATCGGCATCTCATCAGTGCTAGGTGATGAGCTAAACGTAAAAGTATCAGAGACTTTAAGTCGGCTAGATATACCCTTTGAGTTTGTGCATGTTGATGCTGAGCATCCTTTGATGAAGAGTGTCTATGACTCTAACCAACTAGGCTGCGACCGCTGGTTGCAAATGCTTGGCGCCGTCGATAAACAAAAGCGCCAATGTGTGATTGGCTGTGGTACGGCAGTGACTATCGACTTGATTGATCATGCTGAGCATTTAGGGGGCTATATCTTCCCTAGCATTTATCTCCAACGTGACTCGCTGTTTTCAGGTACCAAACAAATCACCATCTCTAACGGTACCTTTGATAGTGTCGGCCAAGGCGTAACCACCCAAGATGCCGTTCATCGTGGGATATTATTGTCTATCGTCGGTGCAGTGAATGAAATCAGCAGCCGTCATCCAAATTTTGAACTGATTATGACGGGTGGCGATGCTCATATCATTGCTCAGCACGTCAATCGTTCTGTCCGCATCCGTGATGATTTATTATTAAATGGTCTATCTCGCTATTTCGATCATAGAAAATAGTTATAATAAATAAGCAGGGTCATTTTAATGACTTTATACAATAGAAATAAAAAAGCAGTACGCTAAAAACGTACTGCTTTTTTGGTTTGATCTAAACGTAAGTATGTTTATACCATTTCCAAAAGTTAGAGTAACGCGGAAAACTTGTGCAAGCACTACATCATGTAGGCTTAGCAAGTTTGACAAAGTTAATCGAATTTTGGGAGTTGGTATTATTTGGTCTCGTTAAATAATTCACGACCAACCAACATACGGCGAATTTCACTGGTGCCCGCGCCGATTTCATATAGCTTGGCATCACGCCAATAGCGACCAAGTGGATACTCATTGGTATAGCCATTACCACCAAAGATTTGAATGCCTTCACCTGCCATCCATGTGGCTTTTTCGGCGCACCATAAAATCACACTGGCGCAATCTTTGCGCACTTCTCTACTATGACCTGCGCCGCGCTGATCTAACATGTCTAAATTCTTGCCGACGGTATATAAGAAGCTACGCCCCGCTTGCAGGATGGTATACATGTCCGCGACTTTACCTTGGATGAGCTGGAACTCACCAATGGCTTGACCAAACTGCTTGCGATCATGAATGTAAGGGACGACATTGTCCATCACGGCTTGCATGATGCCAATAGGACCTGCAGCCAATACCGCACGCTCATAATCCAGTCCACTCATAAGCACTTTAACACCTTCGTTTAAGTTACCTAAGATGTTTTCGCTTGGGACTTCAACATTGTTAAAGGTCATCTCACCTGTATGGCTACCGCGCATACCGAGTTTATCCAGCTTTTGCGCTGTACCAAAGCCTTCCATGCCTTTTTCAACGATAAATGCCGTCATGCCTTTGGCACCCATCTCTGGATTGGTCTTCGCATAAACCACCATCACGTCCGCATCAGGACCATTGGTAATCCACATTTTGCTGCCGTTTAGAATATACTTACCGTCTTTTTCTTCGGCTTTTAGCTTCATACTGACCACATCTGAGCCAGCGCCAGTTTCACTCATCGCCAGCGCACCAATGAATTCACCGCTAATAAGCTTGGGCAGATATTTTTGCTTTTGTTCCTCTGAGCCATTGCGTTTAATTTGGTTGATACACAGATTAGAGTGCGCACCGTAGCTCAGCGCCACGGACGCAGAAGCGCGGCTAATCTCTTCCATCGCGACCATATGCGCAACGTAGCCCATATCAGCACCGCCGTACTCTTCAGGAACAGTGATGCCATGTAGACCTAGGTCGCCCATTTTTTGCCATAGATCCATTGGGAACTCATCGCTGCTGTCAATCTCAGCCGCACGTGGAGCGATTTCTTTTGCGGCAAACTGCTGCACCACATCACGTAATGCGTCGATATCTTCGCCAAGCTGAAAATTTAATCCAGGTAAACTCATAACCATTCCTTGTATTTTGATGTTTTAAATCTTGAATTTTAATCTGTTTTTTTAAAGTAGTGTTAGTTAAGACTGACGCTTATTGATAATGGCACGTGCCACGCTTGAACCATTGCGGCGACCCAAAAACTCACTGATACGCTCGCCTGCCACGACCAATTTATCCAAATCAATACCAGTGTGGATACCCATTCCGTGCAGCATATAAACAACGTCTTCGGTGGCGACATTACCCGTTGCGCCTTTGGCATACGGACAACCGCCAAGCCCCGCCACTGAAGTATCAAACTCACTAACGCCCATTTGTAAAGCCGCTAAAGTATTACTGACTGCTTGACCATAAGTGTCATGGAAATGTCCTGATAACATGGCGATATCAGCATACTCTAAAGCAGCTTGTAGCGCGCGCTGTACTTTGAGCGGGGTACCAACACCAATGGTATCAGCAATACCAATCTGCTCTGAACCAATCTCAACCAAACGCTTAGTAACATAAGCCACTTGGCTAGGATCAATCTCGCCCTCGTAAGGGCAACCGACCGTACAAGAGATGACGCCGCGTACTTTGATGCCTTGCTCTTTTGCCGCAGCGGCAACAGGGGCAAAACGCTCAATACTTTCATCGATACTGCAATTGATGTTTTTTTGGCTAAAGGTCTCACTGGCTGAGCCAAAGATAACGATTTCATCAGGGCGGTGCACGATGGCGTTTTCAAAACCGCGCATATTGGGCACGAGTACCGAATAAATAACGTCATCACGCCTATGATCTGCAAGCGCGATCATCAGCTCACTGTTGTCGCCCATTTGCGGCACCCATTTTGGCGACACAAAGCTGGTCGCCTCAAGCTTTTTGACGCCTGCTGCGATCAAATCGTTGATAAGCGTTTGCTTAACCGCAGTTGGCACCGTCATGGACTCGTTTTGTAAGCCATCACGTGGGCTGACATCCACGATGGTGACGTGCTCTGGATACGAATGGCTCATGGTTATTATCCTTTCATTGTTCTTATGCTTCGGTTCTTATGCTTCGCTAGCTTCCGTGTCGATACGCAGCAGCTCATCACCATCGGCTACCAAGTCGCCCGCCGCAAATAACAGCTCTGCCACCACGCCATCAGTCGGTGCGGTAATGGTATGTTCGATTTTCATCGCTTCGATAACGGCAAGTGGCTCGCCTTTTTTCACGCTATCGCCGACAGCCACTTTAAAGGCAACGACTTGTCCTGGCATTGGCGATTTTAAACTACCAACAGCCGCGGACTCTTCGCCCACATGCGCCATGATATCAATCAACGTAATCTCATCACGCCCTTTATCAGTGAACACATAGACGGTCTCATTATTTACCCAGCTCTGAGCGCTGATGCGTGCGCCATCTAACCAGACAGTATGATTGTGTGCATCACTGCTAGCGTAGCTAACTTCACCTTTATAAACCGTTTCTGTCTGAGCGGCGACATTGACATTCTCTTGAGTATCGCTACTCGCGATCTCTTTTTCAATGACCAACGTAAAGCTACTGAGAGTATCGCTACCCTTTTTGCTATCAGCACCATTCGCATTGTGCCAATTACTAATGCGGGCGCTGTAAGCTTGCTCGTCATAAATCAAGCTAAACGATCTTGTATAGTCGCTATAAGCACGGAAGCCAGTAGACTTACTAAACGGATCTACATCTGTGTTTTGTGCTGTGTCTTCACTGGCAAGCTGCTGAGCAATGGCAGTCACAGCAAGCGTCGATAACTGCAGAGGATGCTGATTAAACAGCTCGTCCGCTTCACGCTCTATCAGTGCGGTATCGAGATTGGCTTGACTAAATGACTCAGTATTGAGAACGTAGCGCAAAAACGCCACGTTAGTCGGCAAGCCAACAATGCGTGTTTGTCCCAGTGCTCGATCAAGCTTAGCCAATGCTTGCTCGCGAGTGGGCGCATGAACGATAAGCTTGGCAATCATAGAGTCATAGAAAGGGCTAATCACATCGCCCTCACGTACGCCATCATCGATACGCACACCTGCAACATTAAATGTGCTGTGCTCAGGCTTTTGATAAGTAAATAAAGAACCTGTCGCAGGTAAAAAACCATTGTCAGGGTTTTCAGCGCAAATACGTGCTTCAATCGCATGACCATTGATAGCCAGCTCATCTTGAGACTTTGGTAATGACTTACCCGCTGCAACCAGCAGCTGCCACTCAACCAAATCCACACCAGTAATGGCTTCACTGACCGGGTGCTCAACTTGCAGACGGGTATTCATTTCCATGAAATAAAAATTCATTTTGCCTTCGCGCTGCTCAACGATGAACTCTACCGTGCCCGCATTGACATAACCGACTGCTCGTGCCGCTTCTATCGCGGCTGTCCCCATCGCTTCACGCATCGCCTCATCGACACCAGGCGCAGGGGATTCTTCTAACACCTTTTGATGGCGACGCTGTACCGAGCAATCACGCTCAAACAGATGCACATAGTTACCATGCGTGTCACCGAATACTTGGATTTCAATATGGCGTGGTTTTAGGGCGTACTTTTCAATCAATACTTGATCGTTACCAAAACTGGTAATCGCTTCGCGGCGGCATGAGTCTAATAGCCCCATAAAGTCGCTGCTCTGCTCAACGATACGCATGCCTTTACCGCCACCGCCAGCACTGGCTTTGATCAGTACAGGATAGCCAATACTATCCGCTTGCTGCTGCAAGAACTCTGCATCTTGATTGTCACCATGATAACCAGGTATCAGTGGCACGCCAGCCGCCTCCATCAAGCGCTTGGACTCAGACTTGCCGCCCATCGCACGAATCGCATCAGCTGATGGACCTATAAACACTAGCCCTGCATCCTGACAGGCTTGGGCAAAGTCCGCGTTTTCACTCAAAAACCCATAACCTGGATGGATCGCTTGGGCGCCAACCTCAAGAGCAATCGCAATGATAGCGTCGCCTTTCAGATAGCTGTCTTTGGGAGATGATCCGCCCAAATAAACCGCTTCATCACAGACAGCGACATGCTTAGCCTCACGGTCAGCATCAGAATAAACAGCGACGGTATTTACACCCAGACGCTTGGCAGTGGCTGCAACACGGCAGGCGATTTCACCACGGTTGGCAATTAGAATTTTAGAAAACATAACTATCCCTGTGTCTTGTCGTTTTTATCATTTTTATCATTGATAAATAATAAAAATATAGGCTGATGTTGACCTGTGACTGTTTTAATTTAAACGCAATTATTGTTCATTTATCGAAAACTTGTTTATCAAAAGTCTCTTTTTTAGTCTTAACTTGTTGTCAGCCAATCAGGCTTGCGCTTTTGCAAAAAGGCTTGTACGCCCTCGCGGCCTTGCTCTGATGAGCGGATATCAGCGATGCCTTTAACCGTATCAGCAATCAACTCATCGCTAATGGGTGCGCCCGCTACTTCATGTAATAAGCGTTTGCAGGTCTTCACCGCATCAGGGCTGTTTTTGACTATCTTTGAGCAAAATGCAGCAACCGCATCATCAAGCGATTCTTCACTGACGCGCTCATGAATAAAGCCCAACTGACGTGCTTTTTTGGCATCAAAAACCTCAGCGCTTAAGAAATAACGCTGTGATGCTCTCGCCCCTAGCGCTCGTATGACATAAGGGCTAATCGTTGCAGGGGCTAACCCTAAACGCACTTCACTGAGGCAGAAATTGGCAATTTTCACAGCTATAGCCACATCACATACCGCAACTAGACCCATGCCACCGGCATAGACGTCACCTTGAATAGCGGCAACCGTTGGCTTGGGACACTCATAAATGGTCTTCAGCATTTGCGCGAGCTTATCCGCATCGGCTAGGTTTTCTTCATAGCTATAATCTGCCATCGCGCGCATCCAGTTCAGATCCGCACCAGCACAGAATGCTTTACCCGCTGCCGCTAAGACGATGACTCGGACATTATCATCAGTGCCAAGCTTGGTAAAAACCTCCGTCAGCTCGGCAATCGTTTCATCATTAAAGGCATTACGTATCTCAGGACGATTTAATGTCACCGTAGCAACATGCTGCTCGATATCAACCAGTAGGCTTTTATAATTCTCAGACTTTTTATCACTGTCTTTTTTCATAACTTTCTCTATATTTTTTATATCGGTGTCTTTTTATAGGCACTTAATTAAAAACAACTTAATCAAAATTCCAGTCAATCCATAATAATATTAATACAAGGAAACCGAATGCAGATGTACAAATCGTACTTCAAATGAGGTTGACGCAGTAGTAAATTATTATGGGCAGACCTTAAAATCCTTACATTCTAAAGACACCATAAGTAGTCTCTTCAATCGGGGCGTTATAGGCAGCGCTTAGGCCTAACGCCAGTACGTTACGCGTATCGGCAGGATCAATCACCCCATCATCCCAGAGACGTGCCGTCGCATAATATGGATGACCTTGCTCTTCATACATATCAAGAATAGGCGCTTTAAATGCGGCCTCATCTTCTGCACTCCACTCCTCGCCTTTACGGTCGAAGTTGTCACGTTTGACGGTTGCAAGTACCGAGGCTGCTTGCTCACCGCCCATCACCGAGATACGCGCATTTGGCCACATCCACAAGAAACGTGGGCTATAAGCACGGCCACACATGCCGTAGTTACCAGCACCAAATGAGCCACCAACGATGACAGTAAATTTCGGTACTTTGGCGTTAGCCACCGCCATCACCATCTTGGCACCATGACGGGCAATACCTTCGTTTTCGTATTTACGGCCGACCATAAAGCCGGTGATGTTTTGTAAGAATATTAGTGGAATTTTACGCTTACAGCACAGCTCAATAAAGTGCGTGCCTTTTTGCGCCGACTCACTGAATAAAATACCGTTGTTGGCGATAATACCGACTGGCATACCCTCGATATGAGCAAAACCACAAACCAGCGTGGTACCAAAGCGCGCTTTAAACTCATCAAAGGCACTGTCATCGACGATACGAGCAATGATTTCTTTGATATCAAAGGGCTTACGCTTATCCGTTGGAATGACGCCGTATAGCTCTTTAGCATCATAGCGAGGTGGACGTGGTTTGATTTGATTTGGGATTTGTTTAGCAGGACGGTTGAGATGACTGACGATATTACGCGCAATCGATAACGCATGAGTGTCGTTTTGCGCCAAGTGATCCACTACCCCTGACAGACGGGTATGCACATCACCGCCGCCCAAGTCTTCAGCAGTGACCTCTTCGCCAGTTGCCGCTTTTACGAGTGGCGGACCACCCAAAAAGATGGTGCCTTGGTCTTTAACGATGATAGACTCATCACTCATCGCTGGTACATAAGCACCGCCTGCCGTACAGCTACCCATGACCACTGCTATCTGTGGAATACCCGCAGCACTCATATTGGCCTGATTAAAAAAGATACGCCCAAAATGCTCTTTATCTGGGAACACGTCATCTTGGTTGGGCAAGTTCGCACCACCTGAGTCCACCAAATACACACAAGGTAAGTTGTTTTCTTGGGCGATTTCTTGCGCACGTAGATGTTTTTTGACCGTCAATGGATAATAGGTGCCGCCTTTTACCGTGGCATCATTACAGACGATCATACACTCAGTGCCGTTAATGCGGCCGATACCCGCAATCACGCCAGCAGCGGGAATATCTTCGCCATACATATCGTGCGCCGCCATCGGAGCTACTTCTAAAAACGGCGTACCCACATCAAGCAAACGCTCGACACGCTCGCGAGGCAGCAGCTTGCCACGTGCTAAATGCTTGGCGCGTGCACGCTCTGAGCCGCCTTGGACGACCTTACGCAAGTGCACATATAAATCATCGACCACCGCTTGCATAGCGGCACTGTTTTGCTGAAATTCAGCAGCATTTGGACTCAGTTTACTGGTTATGATAGCGCTCATGATATCCCTTTTTATACTTTTATATCTAACTCTCAACCATCTAAATAGGTTGGCGTTGGCTAGGTCTTTTACCTAATCTATAAAAACGCCAATGCTAAATAATTGAGAATGAAGTTTTTATTTAATAGTTAACAGCTTTTTTTAATAACTCTCTGAATCAACAACTCTCTTAATACTGACATTAAACCTTGAGCAGTCATCACTCTAAGCCCAGCTCTTCTTTCATCATCTCAACGATTTTATACTTTTGAATTTTACCCGTAATGGTCATTGGGTACTCTTCAACGAAACGATAGTGAGTCGGTATTTTATAGTGAGCAATGTTATTACGGCAGAACTCCTTAACCTCTTCTTCAGTTAAGCAATCAGGCTCTTTGGGAATGATCCATGCTGCCAATACTTCACCATACTTCTCATCAGGTATGCCAACGATTTGCACATCGCGAATCTTGGGATGGCGATATAGATAGTTTTCAATCTCTACTGGATAGACGTTCTCGCCGCCGCGAATGATCATATCTTTGCTACGACCAACCACTTTGACATAACCATCTTCATCCATGGTTGCCAAATCCCCGGTATGCATCCAATTATCTTGAATAGACTCGCGGGTTTTGAAGCGGTCGCCCCAATAGCCTTTCATCACCGAATAGCCGCGCGTAAGTAGCTCACCTGTCTCTCCCAGTGGCACAATCTCGCCCGTTTCTGTATCGACAACTTTGACTTCAAGCGCTGGTTGCACCAGTCCTACGGTAGAAACTTGCTTTTCAAGCGGTGTGTGCTTGTTGGTCTGACAAGAAACTGGACTGGTCTCAGTCATGCCATAAGCAATGGTTATCTCACTTAAGTGCATTTTATCTATGACACGGCGCATCAGCTCAATAGGACAGCTAGAGCCTGCCATAATACCAGTGCGCAACGTGGATAAATCGTATTGGTCAAAGTCTGGATGATCAAGCATCGCGATAAACATCGTTGGCACCCCATGCAGACCCGTACATTTTTCTTCTTCGACCGCTTGCAGGACACTCAATGGCTCAAAACCATCGTTGGGATAAACGATACAACCACCATGGGTCAAAATAGCTAAATTGCCGAGTACCATACCAAAGCAGTGATAAAGCGGCACAGGAATACACAAGATATCCTCTTCAGTGAGATTCATCGCCTCACCGATAAAGTAGCCGTTGTTTAAGATATTACGGTGGGTTAAGGTCGCACCTTTTGGCGTGCCAGTCGTACCACTGGTAAATTGCACATTGATGGCGTCAGTATTTTTGAGTTGTGCTTGCCGTTCAGCCACGCGTGGGTCGTTAGGATCACCCTCACTTATCCAGTCGGAGAATCTTTGCATGTAGCTAAAGGTGTCATCATTACCCGGCTCATCAATCCAAATAATACGCTCAATCGTCGGTATCTCGACCAAATCCAGCTGATTGTAAGTTTTGTGATAAATCTCTGGACAGAGCTCACGCACCATTTGCGTATAGTCGCTGGTTTTGAAGTGGCGCATGAGCACCAGTGCCGAGCAGCCTAGTTTATTGAGAGAATATTGCAACTCAAAGGTACGATAAGCGGGATTGATATTGACTAGAATAATGCCCACTTTGGCGGTTGCCAATTGCATCAGTAGCCACTCAGTATTATTGTGCGACCAAATACCGATACGATCGCCAATCTCTAACCCCATCTCTATGATGGCGCTTGCCAGCTGATTGACTTTTTGTTGTAGCTGTTTATAAGTCCAGCGAATGTCTTGATGGCGGGAAACTAGCGCCATGCGATCTGGATATTTGTGGACAATAGCATCAAAGAAATCACCGATGGTCGCTTCAATCAGCGGCACATCAGGACCTTTGTCATAGCTTTGGGTGAGTGGCGCATTGGCAGATTTTGCGCCCATATTGATGGTTGGTGCTTTATCTAAAATATCATTGTAAATGATGTCAAAATCAATGGATTGAGTCATAACGAGTCCTTTCGTTCTTTACTTTTTATGGCCTATCAGCGTTTTATTCTTCCTTAAATATAAACTACTATACCGCTTCAAATGAAAGGCTGTCAATAACAATGATACAATATGTATCATTTAAAAAGAATAATACAAGATCATTCATTTGTTTGGTAAAAGCCGATAGGTATGTGATGCACGACAAAATATAAAGCCTATCTATACCATAATAGTATCTAGTCAACTTTACCAGTGTTTAAATTTTTGATTGTGGATTTCTATAGCCAGCTCGAAGAAGACAGCCTTTTTACTAGCCTGCTACTGGTCTGCTACTGGTATGAGTGAGAATAAAAATAAAAAAGCCAGCCACACATTTCAACATGTATGGCTGGCTTAGAAGTCAAACATTAGACATTAGGCATCAAACGACAGACATCAGAAGTCTATAGTCAAACCAAACTCTATTAATCTCGCAGTGCCCTTACAAAATTCTTATCACTAGGCTTTAGGCGTTACTGGCGCTTTCATAGATAGCGTCGCGCTGACTTTATTATTATTATCAAGCAACTCCATGATGAGCTCATCCTCACTTTCGGTCTTGACCTGCCAATTACCCGCAGCTTGCGGCACACCAGTGACCATGACCGAGATGGCTTTGTTTTTTAGGCGAATCATAGGTGGCTTATGATCATAGCCTTCGTGATCATGACCCAAGATGTCATCAGCAATGGTTGCTGCCTGCGCCCTTAGCGGGGCGACATAACGACAGGCGACCCCATTAATAGACATGCAATCACCAATGGCATAAATATTGGAAGCATTGGTACGTAGCGTTGTCGCATCGACCACGATACCGGTGCGACGATCAAACTCAACACCAGCGGCAGCGGGTAATTTGTCATCGACGAGCAATCCCGTACTGGCAATCACATGATCGACGATCAGTGGCTCAGGTTGCTTTTCGCTGCTTTCTGTAGCGGATGCTATTGGCTCATAGCTGACCTGCAGTTTACCTTCATTATTGCGAGTAATACTAGAGACTTGGCAACCGCCCAAAAAGTTAATGCCTTGGGACTTGACCGCTTGCGCAATACGCGCCGTCGCTTTTGGCGGTAGCATTTGCGCAAGTGGTGCATCATTTAAATCAATCAGCGTCACTTCATGCCCAGCCTTGAGCAAGTCCTCTGCGATTTCTGTCCCAACCATGCCAGCACCGACGATAGCGACACTCTGACTGCCCGTTGCCAATTGCTCTTGCAGCTGCCCAAAGCGCTCGATATGATTGACGTGCCAGACCAAGTCCTCTGGCAAGCTCTTTGGAAAGATTGGATGTGCGCCCATTGCCAGTACCAGCTTGTCATAGCTGATCGTGGCATAGTTGGTATACACTGGATCCGAGCGCAGCGCAGAGATCAGATGTAATTGCTGACTGGCAGCATTGACATCACTGACTTGCGTATTGGCATGTAAATTGACATTCGCCGCCGCCGCCGCATCAGCCCCAGTCGCGCGTACCAGATCTGTGGCGCTTTTATTTTGGCTAATAGCCATCGTCAGCATCGGCTTATGATAACGGTCGCCATTATCAGCCGTGATTAAGGTAATTGGAATGTCTTTGTCTTTAGCACGAATGGCATCGATGACATGCCAACCTGCCAAACCCGCGCCAACAATGACCACCCCATTCGATGTAGATGAACGTTCTGCACTCATACAAGCTCCAATTAAGTTAACAGTTGTGTTTATTAGATTTTGCCAAAATTAATTTTTTAAACGCTTACCTTTATTGTATCAGTAAACAGATGGTCACTCACCTTACATTAATCCCGACTTCGACATAAACAAGTAAAATCATTGCCATAAAAAAAGCGCCTAATGATAGACGCTTAAAAAATGATTCGAAATCGAGTGCTGTATGCTAATGATTGAGAATCTTTGATAGGAACATCTGCGCGCGATCGCTTTTTGCCCCTTCAAAAAACTCATCTTTACTACAGTTTTCGACGATATAGCCTTCATCCATAAAGATAATGCGATTGGCCACCTGACTGGCAAAGCCCATTTCATGCGTCACACACATCATAGTCATGCCATCGTGGGTCAGCTCTACCATCACATCAAGCACCTCTTGAATCATCTCTGGATCAATCGCTGAGGTTGGCTCATCAAATAGCATTGCCACTGGATCCATCGCCAATGCCCGCGCAATCGCTACCCGCTGCTGCTGCCCACCAGATAGCTCAGCAGGATACTTTGCCGCTTGTACCGTTAATCCTACCCGATCCAAATACGCCATTGCTTTGCGCTTGGCTTCATCTTCTTTACGGCCCAATACTTTGATCTGCGCCACCGTCAGGTTATCAATAATGGTGAGATGCGGAAACAGCTCAAAATGCTGAAACACCATGCCGACACTACTACGCAGCTTGGGCAGATTGGTCTTTGGCGCCCCAACTGAGATGCCATTGACCATGATTTCGCCCTTTTGAAAAGGCTCCAGTCCATTGACCGTTTTGATCAACGTGGACTTACCACTGCCTGAGGGACCACAGACCACCACCACGTCACCTTTATGCACGTGCGCGCTACAGTCAGTCAATACTTGAAAGTCGCCATACCATTTGCTGACATCCGTCATTTTGATGACTATCTCATCGCTAGCATGGCCATTATCTGTGACCAATCCGCCAAAGCTATTTATATACGTATCAGCATTACTCATCACTGGCTCCTAACCGTTTTCATTCGTTAATTGTTACGAAAAATTGTTATTAGATAATCGTTAAAGTCACTCTCAATAATTTAACTTTTATGCGAGTAGGCTGTGGCTTTAGCCCAGCTTAAACCTTTGCGAAAGCAAAATGCTGGGCTAAAGCCACAGCCTACAATAGTTCATAATAAGTTGAGAATCAGGTAATCGTTTTTTAGCAAATATTCACATTAAAAGCGTAGGCGTTTTTGTACTTGCTGTACGCCAATAGAGGCACTCAAACTGATGATAAAATACACCGCTCCTGCTCCCAAAATATAAGGCGTAAGTAAACCCATCAGCTCGCCACGGACATAAGCGGCGCGGAAAAAGTCCGTCAAACCGATAGCGAATACCAATGTCGTATCTTGGAATAAAATAATACACTGCTGCAAAATAAGCGGCAGCATCTTGCGAAAGGCTTGCGGCAAAATCACCAAGCGCATGGTTTGCCCGTACGTCATACCGAGCGCTTTGGCAGCATTGACCTGCCCGCTACCGATAGACTGAATACCCGCACGCACGACTTCTGAGAAATAGGCCGCCTCAAACATCATAAAGGCAACGACACAGGAAGCAAAAGCGGCATCAAGTTGCAGGTATTTACCTGCTATCCAAAAGTAAATCATAGGGACAGCAAAGTAAAACCACAGCAATACTAATAGCAGCGGCACGGAACGAAAGTAATTGACGTATAACTTGGCTGGCACTTCTAAAGCTTTGATCCCAGACAAGCGCATCAGAGCCAGTATCGTCCCTAAACTGATACCCCCAAGAATCGCTAAAAACAACACCTTTAGAGTGGTAATCATGCCACCCATCAAACCCGGATAAGCCGTCGCAAGTTCAGTCATCATATTCATTTCTGACTCCCTGCAATAAGCCCTGGCACACGCAGTTTGCGTTCAATCAAGCCCATAATAGCGATCAAGGACAGATTGAATACCAAGTATATAACCGTGGCGTAAGTATAGATCTCAAGGTTGTTTTGAGTATACTCACTGATGGTTTTGGTTTGGCTGATCAGCTCCATGACTCCAACTAAAGACGCCACTGACGCGTTTTTGAAGCAGTTGGTCAGCTCTGAGCTAAGGGGCGGCAGTATGATACGAAAGGCTTGCGGCAACAGCACTTCTTTATAAGCCTGCGGAACCGTAAAGCCCAGTGCGTAAGCGGCATTGATTTGACCTTGTGGTAAGGACTCAATACCCGTACGTACTTGTTCCACGATACGTGCGGCAGTGAACAGTCCAAGGCCAATACTCGCGGAGAGCATAGCAGAAGTGTTTGGCGATAAGTCCTTGTACCACCATTCTTGTAAGGCAGGAGTCAGCCAACCAGGGGCGACATAGAACCAAAAGAATAACTGTACCAACAGTGGAATATTACGAAAGAACGTCACATAAGCAGTACCAATACTGCGTGCGGTTTTGTTTGGTAAGGTGCGCATGATACCGAAGACAGTACCAATGACCATGGCGATTGCCCATGCAATACTGCCAATCAATAACAACCAGC
Source organism: Psychrobacter sp. H8-1 (assembly GCF_904846575.1). NCBI lineage: Bacteria > Pseudomonadati > Pseudomonadota > Gammaproteobacteria > Moraxellales > Moraxellaceae > Psychrobacter > Psychrobacter sp. H8-1. The sequence goes on along the minus strand of NZ_CAJHBG010000001.1, from coordinate 270,200 downwards.
CAAGGCCAGTGATCATCCAATGGATGTACAGCTCATTACCAACGCCGGTCTGCTCAAAGAGCACACCCCAGTTCCAGCTATAGTTCATTGTCGTCTCTCCAAGCAGCGAGCGCTAAGCTCACGGCTCAGATCAACGTTAACTGCCGTTCTGAGCGCATGAGCAATCTATGTTGAGGGACAAACAATCGTTACTGTACCGCGTCTTTTGGTTGAGCACTGTCATGTGGATTGGCGATTAACGCTTTTAAGTTATCTGACATCTCAAAGTTTAGATTGACGTTTTTCGGTGGGATAGGATTCATGAACCACTTGTCATAGATGGCATTGATCTCGCCTGAACTAAAGACATTAACCAAGGCTTCATCGACGACGGCTTTAAACTCAGGATCGTCTTTACGCATCATACAGCCATAGATCTCAAATGATTGCGGCGTACCAACGATTACCCACTCATCAGGATTTTTCGCTTTGGCTTGTTCACCCGCGAGCAGGACATCATCCATCATAAAGGCGTCAGCACGGCCGTTTTCTAACATAAGGAAACCTTCGCCATGATCTTTGGCAGAGATGAGATTGGTATCCATCTGATTATCATCAATATATTGACGAATATAGCGCTCTGACGTCGTCCCAGCTGTGGTCACTAAGGTTTTGTCTTCTAGGTCTCCAAAGTCTTTGATACCAGAGTCGGTACCCGTAAGCAGTCGCGTACCAATCTCAAAGAAACCATTAGAGAAAGCCACTTGCTTTTGACGCTCTTCATTGTTGGTGGTTGAGCCACACTCAAAGTCGATGGTGCCGTTTTGTACTAATGGGATACGAGTTTGTGAGGTAATTAGGTTATAGCGAATATTTAGGTCTGGCATATTTAGCTTTTGTTTCACTGCTTCGACCACTTTCATTTCCAAATCATGGGCATAACCCATCGGCTGATTGGGATCATCAGCAATATAAGAAAACGGAATGGAAGAATCGCGGTAGCCGACGACAATGGTGCCTGAGTCTTTTATTTTTTGTAGGGTACCGCTGAGGCTGGCTGCAGTATCTGTCGCTGCGCCGTCGGCTGGCATGTCATCAGTAGCAGTCTGGCTACTGTTGTTACAGCCAGCGAGTCCTAACGCCATAAAGGCAACTAAGGTTAAGGGCTTGGAGATAGAGTGAATCATGAGATATATCCTTTTATCACATCATTACAAATTTAGGAGAGAGCTTAAATACGACAGTTAAATAAGACAGTTAAGTAGAACTGTCAGATATCATCGTTAAGTTTTAATGGCGCTTGTTAAGTGAGCGCCATGCATCCATGCTGTTACTATGAGTTATCATAATGCAACTAAACCTTACTGTACAACAATTTAACTCATGTTAGTAATTTTTTTGTATGGATGGTTGTTTTTAATGATTGGGATGGGATGTTAGAACCCCTTATTGCTCGAATCACTCTTAATTTGGCTTGATAAAAAAAGAAAACCGCTCACAGCTAGAGTGTGAGCGGTTTTTACTGTATTAGGTTTTCCGACAGAGGGATTCTAAGCCAATATCAATGCAATGATTGGGAATATCAAAAAATAACCAAAGACGGCCAAAACTGCGTGCTTGGTCTCAATGGCTTTACCCTTTATCTGCATTCTAGCCAGCGTATCGCCAAGCTTCAAAATAGAGATACTATAAAAGTAAAAGGCAAATAACAGCAGCACAATGCTGATAGTGAATATCGCGATGGAAGACAGGGGACCAAACAGGACAACCGTTCCAGGGAATAAAACCTCACCTTTGATGATTAATACCAATAAGACGATAGCAGCGCCAGATGCCGACGCGTGAAAGAATATAATATCGTGCAAGGTCGCATCCGCTCTATAAAAACTGCTCTCAATATTGAGCTTATCGCTACTGAGCGCTCTTGGAGTAGCGTCTCTAGCAGTGAGGGATTTATGACCTTTTATATTACTTCTAGTCACAAGGAAAGTAAAAAACGTTAAGGCGACCCAAAAGACGACATGTATATTTATCATAGTAATTATTCCTAAATCCATGGAAACATCACTTAAAAATATCTGGTATAGCAATAAAACCAAACATAATGCTTTCTGTTGATAGACCCAACTCTTATGCGAGTTAATGCTGTCAGAGTCGGTACGCTTATATTTATATTATCAGCCCTATCACTTTGATTTGTAATAAAATGTCTAAGGTACAGCTTTAGTGCGATGGTATCAGTGACTAGCAGGCGGACTGCTGTGTTTAGTGATTGGTCTGGCGTAGAGCATCTGACTTGATTTTTTGGCATAAAAAAGCCGCTCATAGTTTTGTGAGCGGTTTTCGGTTTATTAGATTTAGTGATTTCCGACATTCAATATTTATATATTATATACTTTTATCTAAGCTAATGGTGCTCTACCACTTTAGAAATATACGTAGTTATTTTAACCAAAGTCGTATATACCGCACCAGTACCATTATAAATTTTTTTAAAATTCCTCCAGTCTTCAATTATGAAAGATCTTAATTCTTCAGCATGAATTTCACTACTACATAGTACCGCGAATAAACAGTCAGACATCACGATCTCAGTGCCTGTAGATAAATAACTGATTTTATCTTGCGAAAAATTACCAACTCTAGGTATAAGTAAAGCAGGTCCTATTATGATGTGCTCAGATTTAACTCTAAAGTTTTCATTGATGTTCACTAGAGCATTTTTCAAGTCAGTAGTATGTACTAATGGATAACTTAGCTTATCATCGTTATGTTTTGCTTTAAACATATGCATTTTCCCTCTTATTACTTTTACTTTATTACTAGGGATATGCTCACTTGATGAATACAATGGAACAGAACTTGGCCTAGCCTTTTTTAGCCGAACAATAGAAATTCTAGGACTGACATCTTTAAACTTTGAGTCGCAGAAATCTTCTACTACCTCTAACTGATATATTTTGGACAAAAAAATGATGGCTTCCTTATCTCTGTCACTAGACAAGCAACCATTAGGTAAAATAGCAACTAAATAACCGTTTTCTTTTAAAAAGGCCATAGAATAGTACACAAAACTCAATGATATACTAGACTGAATTTTCTCAGTACAGTTGTTCCAGTGTAGCAGTCTGACTTCATCTTGGTTGAAAGGAGGATTAAGTAATATTAAGTCTACATTTTGATGATATTTCGATATCCCTGAGTTTGTTACCTGCTCAGTCTTTAGAAAGTCTAAATTGTAAACAGACCAATGATTATTTTTTAATTCAGATGCAGTTTCTGAGCAATAATCGTTAGCAACAATCTCAAGATCTTTCCATTTTTCCTTTGCAGCTTTCAATAAACTGCCTTGACCACTTGCGAAATCAGCAACTACAACAGGTTCAAAGTCTTTAGGTACTAGGCTTACTAAGATAGAAGCTAACCTAGAATCAGTATAGTACTTATCAAACATCTCTATTTTTTCTTCTAGTTCTTGAAGTAATACGATCTGGCTTTGCTTTGACCAAAGCAGATACATGATAGACATGTAGCTTAGAAGCGCCATCTGTTCTACCAGTTTTTCTAACAGGATGATCGTAAATTATTTCTACTTCAGGATGATTTAGATAATACATTATAGCTGCTAAAGCATGTGGTTTAGTCCCAATGGGTGCAATTTTCAATTGTTTACCTTTGTTTTTTTCACGAATATTATCTAGTTTGTAATAACAACTAAATGGACAGTCACTTGGTACGTAACTCATAGATTCCCATGCTCTAGTACTTTTTAAAACATCGATATTGTTTTCTATACTTTCAAAGATATACCATGGGCGGAAACCTGGCAAACCTACTATAGGATATACATTTCTATAATTAGGTTGTACTTGTTCCATAATGTATTTGAAGCGTGCACCTTCAAACCCTAATATTGGTATCAGTAAGAATTCACTACTTTCTTGATTAAAGTTTGCAAATCCTGGTAATGGATAAATACCTTTGATTTTTTCACTTAAATCATAGAACTGACCTTGAATTGATGTATTACTTAATATGTAGGAACTAGGTTCAACATAAACTACAAGAACAGTAAACCCTTCGTCAATTGCTGATTTCAGAATTGCTGACCAAGCTGAATGGGACATTCCTGTTATATCTATATAAATGTCTCTATTTCTATCTATATGCAACCACAGTTTAGATAGACTTTTTGAGCTTCTTAGCTGTAATTCTATTTCCCCTGCTATAACGCTAGAACTATCTTTATCTATAATTTCTATTAGTAAGCTATTCAGATTTGAATTGAAATTTTTAATATGAGTACTTCTAAACTCGTCGCTTTCACCATACAAATATATACTGTCACTCTTAGGCTCAAATTCAGCTGGTATATTGTACGTATCCGTTAGGATAGGCTTTACTTTTAAACTATTCATAATAACCTTCAAATAGTTGCATCTGATCTGGTAGATTAGTCAAAACCTCTTGGCTTCTGTTGGACTCAAGTACTTTTTTTATACCTTCTTGTGGTCGATAAACTAGAGAAAGTAAGTCATTTGAGTTAAGGGTTAGTTTTCTTTTCTTACGATAAGAAAACACAAAATAAGCAGAGAATATAGGATGGATCATGTAATCATAATCTTTAGTACTATTTTCATCAGTTGGTTTATTTCCTGAATGTCTAACTAAAGCTAAATGCATGATAGCTTGTTGAATTATCTTGTTAACGCTTTCTTCATCCTCTGCTCTAAACCTTATTTGAAACTGATTGGCTTCAGGAGTCTGATTCAAAGGCTTAGAAGCTAATATATTAAATATACGACCGAGGCTTAATAGAAGCTTTGTCAATTTACCTCCTTCAACACTTAAACCCTCTAACTCAGAAAGATTTTTTTTACCTACTTTCATAGCAGCATGTGTTTGTATAGCGGGTGATATTGCTGGATATTTAATTACCTCTTCTCTACTCTTACAGTCTTCTAAGTAGTCTTTCAAAACTGTATCAACTAACTCTAATAGATATCTTATATTTCCATTCGCAAGAGCTAAAAGAGTATCCCAACCACAATAATACTTCCTAATTCCAATTTTCCCTTCTCTTATTCCAAATAATGAAGCATAAAAATGGTTATTTAGACGATTATCCCATTTTCCTCTATCATTCAACCATTCAGCTAACAGTTCACTTATTGGTTCCTCGTTTTTTCTGCTCCAATATTCAATGAAGTATTTATGACCTAAAGGTATATCTACAGCAGATTGGATTTCTTTATCATTTAAACCAGTATTAAATGTAATATCAATAGAGTTACTATTTCCTAAAAGCAGCTCTGCCTCTTCTAGAAGAGTTAATTGTTCTAGGATATCAACAATACTTAGGTTTTGGTCGCTATCAACAGAGTGGTTCAAACGAGCATTTACAACTAGTTCTGCAAAACCTTTAAAATCCTTTGTTACAAAAACTTCAGCTAAGCTTATTCTTACGTAGTCAGCAGGAGATGTAAGTTGTTCGTTACTATTTAAAGTGGATCTCTCCCTAAAACCTAACTCTCTTACTCCAATCTTAAATGTGTAATACTCATTATTATGCTTAATAAGAGTGTTCACTACTTTCTGCTGATAGTCTTCAAAGTTTTCAAACTCATCTATTAGAAAGAAAAACTGTTTGTTTCTTAGCACAGTATTAGATATTAGTGCTTGACTTAAAATATCAATTGGAGCACCACACATTGTTATATTTTTTGGAGGCTCATCAATTGCCTGATTTATTGATGCTTCAAACTCAATTATAATTATCTCTAGTTCTTCACTTAATTCCTCTAAACTATTAAGATCTTCTTCTATATTTAAGGCTGTAAGTATTTTTTTCCAGCTCTGCTTTGTTATATCTATTTTTTCTTCGGTATTCTTCTCGAACCATAGAGCAAACTTCAACAATTCGAAGCAAAAGCTCAAGTTAATATAGTGACCAAAATAACTAACCCATTTATCTTGACTTATTTCATTTCCTTTGAAAGCTGACACTCTATTAGTATTAACTCTGTAGTACAGTCCATAAAACTCTAAAGCAGAACTCTCGAGCTTTATGCCCTTTTGCACTTTAAGAGCATGCTGACCTTCATATGACAAACCCTTTAAAACAGTAGTCTTTCCAGTACCTCTGCCACCAATCAAAACGCAAGGTCGACTCTTTTTTAATTCAGAAAAGTAGCCAGGTTCATTAAAATAATCAAACAGTTTAGTACTTAGCCATTCTGCCTTGTATAGACCTATTAACTCTTGAGCTTCAGTCAACTGTTTTATATAGTTCATATTGAATCCCTATTTATTAAAGGCTTCCATCCATTTTTATTAAAATAGAAAATTGGCAAGGTAGCGTCAGGTGTTCCATGTTTAAATCCTATCACTAAACCTAATTTATGAAACCCCTCCCAACTTACTTCTTTAGTTCCATTTCCATTATCTTTAACTCCTCCATTGGTTTGCGGTATGCCTGCTCGAATACTGGCATTCCTTACAAATTCAGGACCACCAGCTTTAAAACCTTTCCAAATATAAGAGTCATTATTTAAAGCAGAATATTCTTTGCCTACGAAATGTGAAGCAATTAGTTCAACCTTCTTACATTCTTCTTCTATTCTTACCTTACCATTTTCAGTACAAATTATTGGAATATAATGAAAAGTACATAATGTATCTTCAGCTAGTGATTCAAAACAATGAGCTGTGTTGAAATATCCTTGCCAAAAATCTACAAATTGGTTACCAGATCCCACCAAGTCATCCACAAAAACAAAGTGCGCTTTTATACCTGATAGAATAATTTCGAAAGCTTCGCTTACTGTCTTTAGCCTATTTTCCGGTATGTTGAGAATATCTCTAGCCATTCTCGTAAAAATATAACCACTGTCTGCATCACTAGGATCCTCTCCCGTGACTTTGACTATATAGCAGTTATCTAAGAAGTTACTCCATTCTAAATCCGTATCAACATAATTGGATTTCTTAGAGTTTGGTATAATTGATTTTGAGATAGCCATGAAGTTACTCTTGAACATTTGAGTAACCATATCGTCAGAAAAATAAATAAAACTTTTAAGCAATCTCTTTGCATACGGAATTTCTTCGCCTGTAAAGTTATCCAACCAGTCATCTGGAGCAAAGTATTTTCTTTCAGGCCAAACTCCTATATCAACAAGCTTTCCAAATTCATCTTCTAATAAGTTCATACTTTCTCCTCAAAAAATATTATTACCTCTTTAACCAATCTATTAAGGCTACTTTCATTTACATATATTTCAAATTTCTGCTTTTACGCGAGGGACGAGCACCGAGCGAAGCTTTTAAAAAACACCGAGCAATGACCCGCATATTTGCTCCCTATTAAATGACTCCAATGCTGAGGCCATGCTCTTTAAGCTTTTGCTTTTTTTACAATGCCCTCAACTGCTCCATCTGCCCCGCCATAGTAGCCAACTGCCCTTCCAGCTCTTCCAGCTTCACCTTCTCAGCATCGACTACTTCCGCAGGCGCTTTACTGACAAAGCCTTCATTACCCAGCTTACGGCTAATGCCATCGGCTTGCTTTTGGAGCTTCTCTTGGGCTTTACTCAGACGGCTTAGCTCAGCAGTCGGATCGATGAGACCTTTCATCGGGACGAGTACACGCAAGCGACCAACCATACTCGATGACGATAGCGGCACTTCGTCGCCTTCTTTTAGGATGGTTAAGCTCTCAACTTTGGCAAGCGCTTTGAACTGGTTTTCAATACGGTTTAAACGCTCGATTTTTTCGCTGGTGATATTCTCTAGCAGCACTGGCAAGCGTATCGCATTACCCAGTTTCATCTCACCACGGATATTACGCACGCCAGCGATGAGCTCTTGCAGCCAGTCCATATCGGCTTCGACTTGCGCATTGATTTGTGCCTCGTCTACTTGTGGATAGTCGGCAATGACGATGCTGTCGGTGTTTTTACGATTTAGTAATGGCGCGATGGTCTGCCAGATTTGCTCGGTCAGATATGGCATGATTGGGTGGCTAAAGCGCAATGCCGTCTCAAGGACGTGCAGCAATACATAGCGGATTTGTGCTTTGCGCTCATCTGATACCGAGTCATCATTGAGACTGGCCTTGGCAAGCTCGACATACCAGTCACAGTATTCGTTCCAGATAAACTCATAAATATCATGGCTGACCATGTCCAAGCGATACTGAGCAAAATGCTGATGGATATTTTTAATGCTTGAGTTTAGGCGACTCATAATCCATTTTTCGGGTAATTCCCATACCTCAGGATTAGGCGCTTGGTCGATAGGCAACGCGTTACTGTCTTTATCTATACAATTCATCAGCACAAAGCGGCTGGCGTTCCAGATTTTATTACAGAAGTTGCGATAGCCTTCGACACGTTTTAGATCAAAATTAATATCACGACCAGTACTGGCCAATGATGTAAAGGTAAAGCGCAGCGCATCGGTACCGTATGCTGGGATACCTTCTGGAAACTCTTTACGCGTTTGCTTTTCGATTTTGGCAGCGTCTTTTGGGTTCATCATGTTGCTAGTACGTTTTTCGACCAGCGCTTCTAGATCGATACCATCGATGAGGTCGATAGGATCTAAGACATTGCCCTTGGATTTAGACATCTTTTGACCATTACCGTCACGCACCAGGCCATGTACATAGACAGTCTTGAACGGTACTTGCGGCGTGCCATCTTCGTTTTTCACGAAGTGCAGGGTCATCATAATCATGCGCGCGACCCAGAAGAAAATGATGTCAAAGCCAGTGACCAATACGCTGGTCGGGTGGAAGGTTTCTAGTACGCGCGGATCAGCGTTTGGGTCTGCCCAGTCAAGCGTACTAAAGGTCCAAAGACCAGAGCTAAACCATGTATCGAGCACGTCATCATCTTGGCGTAGCTTTACATCGTCGCTGAGCTTATATTTGCTACGGACTTCGGCTTCATCACGGGCTACATAGATGCCGCCTGTCGCATCGTCATACCACGCTGGGATACGATGTCCCCACCACAGCTGACGGCTGATGCACCAGTCCTGCAAGTTGGTCATCCATGCCATATACATGTTTTTATATTGAGCAGGGACAAACTCGATGCTGCCATCTTCTACCGCCTCAATCGCAGGGCCAGCGAGCTTATTAACCGCGACATACCACTGATCAGTCAACCACGGCTCAACGACGGTACCGCCACGCTCCGCACGCGGGGCTTTCAGCGCGTAATCTTCGACTTCCTCTAACCAACCTTGCTCGCCTGCTTGCTCGACCAGATACTTACGCGCAGCGAAACGCTCAAGTCCGGCATAGTCGCTTGGCGTGGTCTCAAGCGTAGGCTCACGCGTTTGCAGATCAGGATAGACCTCCATTGCAGGCAAGATATTGGCGCGCTCATCAAGGATGTTGATTAATGGCAAGCTATGACGACGACCAAGCTCATAGTCATTAAAGTCATGCGCTGGAGTGATTTTTACACAGCCAGTCCCAAAGTCGCTCTCCACATAATCATCAGCGACGATAGGCACGATACGACCGGTCACTGGCAAGGTAATGGTCTTGCCAATCAAATGCGTATAACGCTCATCGCTAGGATTGACCGCAACAGCAGTATCGCCAAGTAAGGTTTCAGGGCGCGTGGTCGCGACCACCAGATAGTTTTTACCGTCTTGAGTGGTTAGGTCTTTATCGGTGAAATGATAGCGGAAGTGCCATAGGCTGCCCTTTTCATCAACGTTCTCAACTTCCAGATCAGACAGTGCAGTTTGGAACTTTGGATCCCAATTCACCAAACGCTTACCACGATAGATAAGACCATCATCGAACAGACGCACGAATACTTCTTTGACCGCATTGGATAAGCCATCGTCCATCGTGAAGCGCTCACGCGACCAATCGACCGAGCTGCCCAAACGACGAATCTGACGAGTAATATTATCACCCGACTCTTCTTTCCACTCCCAGACTTTATCGATGAAGTCTTCACGAGTCATGTCACGGCGGCGAATACCCTCAGCTTCCAAGCGACGTTCAACCACCATTTGCGTAGCAATACCAGCGTGGTCAGTACCTGGTTGCCACAGCGTATTGTCGCCATCCATGCGGTGATAACGGGTAAGCGCATCCATAATGGCGTTATTGAAACCGTGTCCCATATGCAAGCTACCTGTCACGTTTGGTGGCGGCAGTGCAATAGAGAACGACTCATCCTTATCAAACGTCGGCTGAAAATAACCACTGTCTTCCCACCCTTGATACATGCCCGCTTCTACCTCGCTTGGGTTGTAGGCATTCTCTAATTGGTTAAGGGCAGCTTGGATAGACTGGGTCAGGTTGGTATTAGTATTGGTTTTAGAGATACTCATAATAGAAGGATCTTTTGTTAATAATGAATGTGGTCAGACAAATACGTCGAAAAATAGGTGAAATAGTTAATAGAGTGATTTTAACGCAGATAGCCAGATTTTGTTAGAGCTAAGGCAATTTATAAAGCTTGAAGCGAGTCCATTAAACAATTAACAACATCAATCAGCCGAATGCTAAATATAATAAGCTATAGTCTTATTATAAATTGCGTCTGTACATCAAAGCCAACTATCAAAACCAACTATCGAAATTATCCATAAAAATCATAACCTTATAAACAGTGAGCGTACCGTGACCCAAGGCATCGAACCTAAAGACACCGAACATAAAAACGACCCTCAAACGAACGTTGCAGATAATGAGTGCTTAGCTGATAACGATAATGAGCATAAAGATAAGCAGAGTAACGACGAGAGTGAGGACAGTCATGACCAAGAAGACAGTGATATACAGGCAACTGAAAACCTAGAGGACGAGGACTTTCCTGAAGAGTTTAGCGATGAAGACAAAGAGAGCATCAAAAAAGTCGCCAGCGATGACAACTTGAGTCAAGCAAAAAGCTACGCCAGTATCTTGGTCGAACAAGTCATCCATGCCAAAGAAACCTTTGACCGCTCCTTGGGGTCGCTGTTTACCAGTGCTTTCACTGCTGGGCTTGAAATAGGTATCAGCTTTTTTATGATTTTGGCCGCCTTTGCACTGCTCAGTGGTCTACTCCCCAGCGAATATGCAATCGTTTTATCCTCGCTACTGTATCCCATAGGCTTTATCATCGTCGTGATTGGCCAGTCGTTACTGTTCACAGAGCAGACATCACTTTTGAGCTTGCCCGTCCTTAATAAAATTGAGCCGTTAAGTAAGTTGCTGCGCCTATGGGGTATCGTCATTGCTGGTAATATCATTGGCGGGTGTATATTTGCCGCCTTGATGATAGGTCTTGGCATTAAGATGCAGTTATTTAGCGCCGCCGATGTAGACACCTATGCGCACCATGTTTTAGATTATGAATGGTGGATAATCTTTGGCAGCTCAACACTGGCGGGCTGGATGATGGGTGTGGCGGCGTGGCTGGTGACTTCGGCACGCGACACGCTCAGCCGTATCGTCTTGGTCGCTTTGATCACAGGTAGTATTGGGTTTTTGGGCTTACATCACAGCATCGTCGGCAATATCGAAGTATTTGCCGCATTGATATATGGCAGTAGCGTCAGCTTATTGAGTTATTTGACATTTCTATTGGTGGTCTTGGTGGGCAATACTGTGGGCGGTGTGGTGTTTGTCGCTGTACTGAAGAACCGAACTTTCTTATTTGAAATCGAAAAAGTAAAAGAACAAGCGGCAGATGAGAAAAGTAATAACATCATGCGCATCAACGCCCGTCGTCCTTAATGAGGTTTGCGACTCTCGGTACTGATGACGGCAGTGCCGTAAGCAATGGCTTCTACCATGCTGCCTAGCTGGTTAATATTACTGACTTCTAAGCGTAAGCCGTAGATATGATTATAGCCTTTTTCATACGCTTGTGTGCGCATACGCACCACAGCCTCACGGCGGGCACGATCTAACAAGGTCTCATAAGTGGTTAGGTTTTTGCCAAATAAGTTAAAGACACGCGCCACCACCATCTTAAAATAATCTTGCGCGATGACCACACTGCCGAGCACTAGCTCACCTTCACTATGGGCCTCAAGAGCAGGCTTATAAAAACGCTCACTCGATACGACAATATGAGCCAATGATTTTTCTAAAACTGCCAAGCGCGCCAAGTGCTGACGCTCATGACGCGACCCAAAAAACCAACCGACGACAAACAGTATAATGAGCGGTGCGTAGTTGATGAGCATCTGCGTAACAGATTGGTTGTTCATGACACGTCTCTTATCGTAGAAAGGCTTTTTGTACTAGGGTCTGTTGAATATTTAAATATTAAGAACGCTCATATCTAGCGTTCATATAATCAACCAAAAGGATTAAAACGTGGCAAGTCATCAGCGGGTGTTGGTGCTGCGCTCTGTTGAGGTTGATCCGATGGATGATGACCAGACTGGTCATGCGGCGGTTGGTAGTATGTCGGCTGTTGTTGTATAGGAATGGCTTTGACAGCAGTGCCATATACAAACAGCTCTGAGGCACCTTGGGCAATACTAGAGGTTGAAAACCTCAGTCCCACAACCGCATCTGCGCCCAATGCTTCTGCCTTGACGATCATGCGATCTATCGCCTCTTTGCGCGATTCTTCTAGCAGCTCGGTATAAGCCGTTAGCTCACCACCGACGATGTTTTTAAGCCCCGCAAACAAGTCTTTTCCGACATGTTTTGAGCGGACGGTACTGCCATATACCACATCTAGGCGCTCAGTGATTTGATAGTTGGGCAAGTGCTCAAGATTAGATAGTTGCACAGTCATGATGTTACCTTACTTGGTGACTTACAAAGAAGCTGGTTTTAGCATAGGCTAGTTTAAAAAAGCCAGCTTAAAAAATCTGGTTTGATAGGCTCAGATTGGTCTGCAATGTCGATAAACGATGCTCATAGGATACTCATAGACAGCCAGCGTTGCTATGGGGTAATAAACACTGTCTACGAATATGCTACAGGGATTGCGTTAGTCGTTGGTATGGAACAATAAAAACAGCTCGGTCAAATTGCCTTCGATGCTATTGGCCATTTGTGCCATCTTGTCTTCGTCGCTACGCATCTGCGCAAGCTCTGGATCTTCGTCATCGATACCGCTTAGCACGATCATTGGTAAGGTCAATACAGCCACATCTTCTGCGGTGTCTTCATCTTCGAACCAATCGCTGGCTTCGTCGCCATACATAGCATCTACAAACCCAATCGACCACGCCACAATATCTGACTCATCTGAAAAGTCGACAGCAACTTCTGCATCGCCAGCATCTTCACCAAACGGCAGCTCGATAGGCGTCTCGTTCTTTAGCTCAGCAATGATGGCGTCGCGCCAACGGCGAATACCGTCAATGACGTTTTCTGGAATTTCTGCCACATGACCTTCAAACAGCGCGTCTATCCAATTTGGTAATGGGCGTCCGATGACGGTGGCCGTCAAGAACCCATGGGTCGCGACACTATCGAGCACATACTGGCTCTCTTGGCTGTCTAAATAATCCAATAGTTCGTCGAAGCTTAAGGGGTTACTCATAAGGTGTTTTTCCTTGGTCGATAGGTGATGTAATGACTGATTTTATAACGACTGACGTCATAATCTCTGGTTTCAGCTTAGCACAGTTAGACGGCGGCAATATGTTTTGGTGTGGCTTGTAAGCCTGCTCTGACTCGCTCGCGATTCATTTACGCACACTCTAAGCTAAGACTTAGATATCGTCATTGTCGTCCCAGTCATCATCAAAGTCATCGTCGTCATCTTCGCCTAAGTCATCCAAATCATCTTTTAACGCTTTTGCCAGACGCTTTTCTTCTAGCAGGTTATCAATCAAACGGCGCTTTTCAAGACTGCTTAAGCGAGTACGGACACTACTCTCTGCTTCTTCGACCATTTTTGCGTCATCATCATCACCAAAATCATCATCAAAATCATCATCGATATCAGAATCACTCATGACAAACTCCTATATATGGGGCAACAAATTCAAAATATATTGATATACCTATGCCTTATAAAGTCTATAACGTGCCTTGTCAATCCTTTTTACTCAAATGAGCAGTTTAGTCTGATTTTTGTGGACATTAACAGGCAAATAGCGAGGCGATTACTCTTCTTCATTTCCAGTCATGAGTACCGCATTACGCACTTCTGCCAAACGCTGTATCATCGAGTCATTAGCACCGTCGAATATCGCGCACTCACGCTCATACACAGTTGTCGGCCGCTTTAGGCTCTGCACTTGTACATAATTGCCAATTTGCTTCAGTCCAGCATTCGGTAATAGAATCAGCATCTGCTCTTTTTTACCCACGCTCTTTAGCAGCTGCTTCATAGCATCACTTTGAGCATCGTCACTGACGCCAGCCTTGGCAGGTAAGGCAAAACGTGACAGCTCAATATGCTTATCATGGATGATTTTATTGAGCATAAGATAAAGCTTGCCCAACATCACCCCTGCCAGCGCCACCTTAGCATGGCTATTATCTGCCTTTAAGACTGCATAGGCGCCGCTCTCATCAAAACGAGGCTCATTCATAGCGCTAACACCAAGTAGGAGAGGCTGCTGCAGTAGCTCAGTCAGCGCTTGGTTCAATAATTGTGTACATAAAGCCAAATATGGCATGCGCATCTCAGGGGCGAGGCGCTCTAACATATTAAACTCATCATGGAACATGATCTGCACCTGAACGGTGTCAAAAGTACGTGTAGCAGATAGCTTGGACGCAGAGCTGGTGAATTTATTCATGCTGGCGCTATCAGTACTTGCTGCCAAATTTTCGGTACTGCTAGAGCGGTTACCACTGGGTACACTCTTATCAATATCAGAGCCATCACTCGGATGCTGTGTACTGCTGACAGGATCAACGCTCTCGGTATCAGACGTAGCATTACTGGCTTGCTGTTGCCCTCTCAAGTAAGCATTCACCTCGTCATGAATACCTGCAGTGCTGATGGGCTTTTTAACCTGGTTGTGAGCTGCAATATCAGCCGCATCTTTGTCACTATTATTCGCCGCCAAATTATTAACGTCACTCGTCCCTGACTCGCTGTCTCCTGTATGACTCTCTGCTGTATGGTTTTCTGTTGAATAACTCTCATTGGCCCCGCGACCATAAGCCAATTGGCCTGATTGTAGATAGCGTTCGCGATGCAAGTCTTGAATATCACGGCTCAATGCATTGATCTGCTCCTTGGTCGGACGCGCAACATAGCCATATAGCAACCACAAGAATAGATGGAGAATCAGAGAGCCAATGACAAACGGCCACTGCATGGTGATAATCTCACCCTTGCTAATATCCTTTAGCGTCAGCGCCACGCTACCAATGACGGCGTCACCTTTAGTCGCCATTTGCTCAATGGTGTCGCCTTGTTGCATAGGAGCATTGCCTACTGGCACGAGCAGCTCGTCGTTATTATCTTTGATTAAGATCCGTGCAACGTCCTGCTCGCTGGTATAACGATTGGCAATGACACTGAGACTTACGCGATCCTTGTTCTCCAAAGATAGGCGCGCCTCATCGATGAGCTGAGCCACCATCTGTTGGCCTTTTTGCTCACGGATTTTGGTCAGTTGCTGATCAGTACTGATGACCAGCAATAGGGTCTGCAGAAAAAAACTGATCAGAATGATAATGGCAAACAACCCTTGCCGCGGCGCTAAATACGTCATGATATGTTAAACTTTTTTGAATAAAGGAAATTAAAAAAACGAGACAGTCGCTCATTTTTCACAAAAGTGTACTGTTATGTTAGGGCATGTTGAACATTCGACCATCTTTACTATATCACCATAGTGGTCGTCATAGGTTTGGCTATGCGCATATTTTTAATTATCCGCCAAACTCGCCTATTATCCTAGTGATTATATTCGCTATTATCCAACTGTTTTACTTTGTGCGTCATGTATAGGCGACAGACGGTAAAACTGTTATTATTCCTAATCTTATCTGAGCATACAAGGGACAATTGAGCCATGCCAAAAAATACGCCTTATTCGTTACCAAAAGACAGCAAAGCATGGCAACAAGCCGTTGATTCTGTTGCTTCATTGCTGCCCGATGGTACCAACCTGCAAGACTTTGATGCACTGCAATCACTGCCAGTATTTGCACTGATTGTCGTATTGCCCGCGCATGTACCCGCGCTCGACATTCATCAATATGTGCAGTCTTGGGTCGATGAGCAGCCAAACTGGCATTTGGTCACGGTAGCAGAAGACACCGAAGCAACCTTTGTTGATATTGCTGTCCCTGATGTGGCCAATGACAGTGACCCTACTGCAAACACGGGCAACGTACCTTATCAGCCATTTGTTCCTGCACAAGTATTCCGCTATCTATTGGTACCTGTGACCGATACCTTGATGCACCCTGGTAAAAAGACAGCCGCAGCCCACATCATTGATGATCAGCTAACGACTCGCCTGCGTCATGATTTGGCTGAAAACTATAGAGCTCAAGGAGATGAGAACCCCACTATAGACAGCTCAAAACTGGTGGATTGTCACATCCTCTCTGTCGGTCATATGCTGCGTACACACAAACTTGCCTGCTTTGATATGGATTCAACCTTGATTGAGCAAGAAGTCATCGTTGAGCTGGCAAAAACTGCTGGCATCGGCGAGCAAGTCGAAACCATCACTGAGGCGGCGATGCGCGGTGAGATCGACTTTGATGAGTCTTTTGCGCAGCGTGTAGCGCTTTTAGAGGGCATTCCAACTTCAGTATTGGATGAGATTTGTGCGCGTTTGACACTGTCTACAGGGGCGCGCACGATTATCAGCGCCCTAAAGACTTTGGGCTATCATACCGTGCTCGTCTCTGGTGGCTTTACTTATTTTGCCAACTATATCGCTGAGCAGCTCGGTATCGATGAAGTCCATGCCAATCACTTAGACATCGATGAAGGTGAAGTGACTGGCCATATACAGCTGCCAATCGTGAATGGTGCCAAAAAAGCCGCCATCGTTGCTCACACTGCTGAGCGTATGGGCATAGAGATGTCACAAGTTGTCTGTGTAGGTGATGGCGCCAACGACTTGCCGATGATGGCTATTGCTGATTTGGGCGTTGCTTATCACGCCAAGCCTATCGTAGAGGCGCGTGCGGATGCGGCGGTTAATGTCACAGGCCTTGAGGGTGTACTCTATGCACTTGGCTATCCAGCACTTATCCCAGTACAGTAAGACAATATAACCAATCCGCTTTTTATCCTATCCAAACGAAAAAAGCGGCTTTCAGACAATAAAATTGCGATAAGCTAGATTGACACAAATAGCGTTAATCTGGCTTTTATCGTTAGTGGCTTTATTATTCAAGAGTACCATTTGCAAAAGTCAGAGTAACGCGAAAAACTTGCACAAGCACTACATCCATTAGGCTTAGCAAGTTTGACAAGGTTAATCGTACTTTTTGGGTTTGGTATCATTCATTTTAGCCTTTAGAAAGGAATGTCCATGACGGCATCACAATCACCGCGGCCGGATGCGTCGTCTTCGAATAAAAAACCTGAGGAAAAAAAGATAGAAACAGACAAGCCAAAACAGCTAATAGGTGTCTATATCAAAGGCATGGCAATGGGCGCGGCTGACATCGTTCCTGGTGTATCAGGCGGTACCATTGCCCTTATCGCCGGTATTTATGAGCGTTTAATCAATGCCTTGGGTAGCATCGGGCCGAGTCTGTGGCGAGTATTTCGCCAAGAGGGTGGAGTCAAAGGCTTGCTTGCTGTTTGGCGGCAGGTCGATGCAACGTTTTTATTGTGCTTGCTGCTTGGCATTGCAACCAGCTTTGCGACCTTAGCAGGTATTATCAAACACCTATTAGACAATCAGCCGCTACTGATTTGGTCATTCTTCTTTGGATTGGTTATCGCTACTGTTGTGCTTTTATTGAGCGAGATCAAACACTGGAACGCAGCGCGCGTAGCATTGTTTATTACTGGTATCGTCACAGCCGTAACGATTAGCAGTCTGCCAATACTGACCACCGCGCCAAGCTTGCCTTATTTATTCTTTGCTGGCGCCATTGCTATTTGTGCGATGATATTGCCTGGTGTCTCAGGATCTTTTATCTTATTGTTATTGGGTGCATATAATGCTGTCTTAGAGGCAGTAAATACGATGAACCTAAGCGTAATCTTTACGGTTATGGCAGGTATGGCCACTGGGCTCTTATTGTTCACACGGGCGTTAAAATGGCTATTGTCACATTATTACCAAGGTACATTAGCGCTGTTGACTGGATTTATCGCAGGTTCGCTAGTCAAAGTATGGCCGTGGAAAGTAGACGCTTTAGGCACTCTAAATAGCGAGGCCGTTCATAACGTCGCACCGTGGCAGTACCCGACTGGTGCACAGTGGTTGGTGACCTTGAGCCTGATGCTACTCGGTGCTGTTTTGGTATCTGCACTGTCGTGGTGGGGACATCAAAGCAAGCGTACCAAAAGCACTGATACCTAAAATAATATGTTTAAAGTCAATGCCTTATAAAAAAATACGTTCTTTATCGTTATAAAACATTGACCAAAATCAGGTAAATATGACGCAAGCCTTGCTGCCTATAGCACCTAAGTATAAGCAGCAAAACTAGGCGTCAACTGTTGTCGCAAAGTCGCTACTACCCCCTTCAGCTTTGCACATTTTGCTTTCATAATGGAGTCATTGAAATTCACCTTATGAATAGCGAGATGAATGATGCTTTTAACCATATTTTCTATTATCGGTACCGATGCATGGAGCAGTAGCGCGCTCCTTGGTTGTGTTATTTTATTAGCCGTTATTGCTGTCATCGCTCTGTCTTCACAGCGCTGGCTACTGTGGTATGTCCTTGGCGGCATTATTTATTTTCTGTCAGTGGAAGTTACCCATAACCTGATACTCAACTGGTTTGCCCTCTCAGATTGGTACAGTTATGTCGCAGCGCTTGCCATCAGCTGGCTACCGCTAGCAGTTTGGGTATTATATCGCGCGCTACGTTACGATGACGTGAGCCAAGCCTTGCAACAAGAGCGCAAGCGGGCTGCAGCACGCTATATCGAGCACACCCCTATCTATGATGACAACTATCAACCGCGTTTTTGATAGCGCCTTATTTTATGAACCAAAACAACCTTTCTGTTGACAGAGCCTTAACCGACTGACACCATCGTCCTTTGCAAAGTAGATATCAACTCTATAAAAAATGCGCCCAATCTTGGCGCATTTTTTGATTCTGATATTCGCTAGCCACAAAACATGAGTCTTCATATTGTTACACGATGCTTAACAGCTCCTACGTAACTACTAAAGAGTTGAAGGTGACTCATGGTTTATAATTTACTTATATAATTGTCGTGAAAATTACTATAAAGTAGCGTCTATTCTCATCAAATCTTTTTTATCAATCCCTTTATATTTATATTTCATGTTCGTTTTTAGGAATTTTACTATGTTCAATATCCCTGTGTTAAATATCAAATCTGATCCATTAGACGTACTACTGGCTGTGGTTGGTTATCGCTTGTCTATGCTTGCTGATAGCGACAACGAAGAAGTACAAAAGCTACTAGCCGATCGTCAAGTAACCATCGAATTTACCAGCGAAGAATCTGACGTTGTCCGTCACTTTACTTTTGACAATGGCAAATTCAGCCAAGACAGCGGCAGCGCTGAAAAGGCTGACTTGAGTATTAAGTTCAAGGACTCTATGACTGGCGTGAAGCTACTCACTAAAGGTAGCCTGCCTGCATTTATGACTGCCGTTCAAGAAGGCAAACTAAGCATAGATGGCGATTACAGCCTTATGATGTGGTTCAACAAACTTGCCAAACACATCGTGCCAGAGGTTCCAGAAAAGTGTGAACCTTATATCCAAAAAATGAAGCCTTATACTTACAAAGCACAGCAGTTTGCTGAGCATTGGATTGGCGTTGCTAAGCATAAACTTGGTAAGTAGTTAGCGGAGCTAACGATTATTTAACGGTATTAAATTCATAAATGTGGATTTAAACGCCAATTAATCGCACTCTGGTTTTCTAAAAGGGTTACGGTATACTACGGTTACCGTAACCTTTTTTATTATCTACTTTATAATACAAACGTTTATAATTTATCTGATTTTATTATCGTCTCATATTTTTTAAAAGGATTTAACTCATGGCAGGATTGTTTTCCATCTCCGAACCCACAGCCCAAGCGGCAGAAGATACATTAATAAAAAACACCGAAAATAACAATCATAAATCTTTTGCGACAGATCTGCTAAACGCAGACTCTGCAAGCACAGAAACAACCTCACCATCGAGCAGACATAGCCGTGAACAGATTGCACAGTTGTTTGATTTGCCATTAATGGATTTATTACTACAAGCGCAAACCATTCATCGGCAGAATTTCCCTGCCAACGAAGTGCAAATCAGTACCTTACTGTCTATCAAAACAGGTAACTGTCCTGAAGATTGTGGTTACTGCTCACAATCAGGGCATCATCGTGATAAAACCAAATTGCAGGCAGAAAAGCGGCTGGAGGTAGATAAGGTCATTGCTGCTGCTAAGCGTGCTAAAGCGAGCGGCTCATCGCGGTTTTGTATGGGCGCAGCTTGGAAGCATCCTAGCGCCAAAGACATGCCTTATGTGGTCGAGCTCATTAAAGAAGTAAAAGAGCTAGGTCTTGAGACTTGTATGACCCTTGGTATGCTCAATCCCCAGCAAGCGACGCAATTGGCTGACGCAGGGCTTGATTATTACAATCATAATCTAGATACCTCGCGAAACTACTATGAGCAAGTGGTCAGTACCCGCAGCTATGACGAGCGCCTTGATACACTGGCACATGTACGCAACTCAGGCATCAATGTCTGTAGCGGTAATATCGTCGGTATGGGTGAGAGCCGTGATGACCGCATCGACTGGGTACATGAGCTGCTAAAGATGCCAAAAGCCCCTGAATCTATTCCGGTCAATCTACTTGTCCCTATCTCTGGTACGCCACTTGGTGACAAAGTCTTGGCAGAAGGTCAGCTATCCGTCTTAGAGTGGATTCGTACGATTGCAGTGACACGTATTTGCTGCCCAAGCAGTTATGTGCGCTTATCTGCAGGCCGCGAAAGCTTATCAGATGCTGAGCAAGCATTGGCCTTTATGGCTGGTGCAAACTCGTTCTTTTATGGTGATAAACTCCTAACAACGGGTAATGCTAGCCAATCAAATGATGACAGGCTAATGCGCGAGCTCGGATTAAGTGCGCAATACGCCACGCCAAAAGCGCCAAAGCAGCTACCTGTTATCGATGCCATGAGCGGTCATCAGTCGCAAGTCATTCTTGCAAGCCATGACCACGTAGTTTAATCAAGTCAGCTACCATTACTGCATAATCTGCGTTAAGCTTGCCAGCATTAAAATGAATGAAACTTGAATTTAAAGCTATCAGCACTTATAAAGTATAGATGCTGATTACTAAAAACAGTAAAGAGAACCTACTATGGCAGATTATTTTAACTGGATTAAAGCAGCGCATATTATCTCAATGGTCTGTTGGTTTGCGGCGATTTTTTATCTGCCCCGCCTGTTTGTTTATCATGCGATGAGTGATGATCTGGTCAGTCAAGAGCGTTTCATCGTCATGGAGCGCAAGCTCTATCGTGGCATTATGACGCCCTCTATGATAGCGACATGGATCTTTGGTCTATGGATGCTGGGACTGGGATGGGAAGTGTATAAGACGCAAGGCTGGTTACACGTAAAACTACTATTGGTGGTACTACTGTCAGCCTATCATGGCGCGTGCGGCTTTTATCGTAAGAAGCTCGTTAACGACCCCCATTACAAAACCCATGTGTTTTGGCGCTGGTTTAATGAAGTACCTGTATTTGCCTTGGTAATTATTGTCATTTTAGTGGTGGTCAAGCCGTTCTAAAAGTGTCTACTGCATAAAAAACAAAAGCGTCTGCAACTTAATAAGTGGCAGACGCTTTTTTGTGGGTGTCTATATATTAGACATAAAGACTACTAAAAATAAAGAGCCTGAAACAGTGAACAGCTTACCTAAAATGCAGGACGCATAATCTGATACACATTACTCAAGTCGTAGACTCGATAGCGTGCAGGCTCGCGCCGATTCTCGCCAGCATAGCTGAGCATCAGCGCTTGCTTGGCTGCTTCATCGACCCAACCGACAAACAGTCCACTATGCTCAACGCCATTGTAGCCATGATTGATATAATACAGCCAATCACCCGCCTCAATCTCACTGCTGTTGGCATAAGGCCCTTGTCTATATGCGCCCTTATGTACCGTATCACGCGTCACCCCTGCCCGCTTGAATACCGCATCAAGATAATCCCAGCAGCCGCCCTGAATGATGGTACGCTCATTGAGCGCCATCTTACGTGCCGTGCTGATCACCTCACGCGCGGCTGTATGGCTCTGTGACTCTGCTTGAGTAAGAAGGGGCAGATACTCGCTATCAACATTGTCATAACTGCCTGATAAAAATGCCGGCGATATGGCGGGCGTTTGTCTTTGCACTTCAGGGTAACGATAGGCGGTATTCGGTGCAGGGTTGTGTAGCGTAGAATTGTTTGCAGGCATCTGCTTGTAAGCGTACCAATTGGTATTGGCTTGGGTATTGCTCGTTGGGTTAGTGTTTGCCTGATTGATTTGGCCAGTTTGATTGCTACGCACCCGCTGAATAGTGGAGCGTGTACTAACTTTAGCACTGGGCACTGCTGGCTCAAACTGGGCTGACTTTTGCGCGATAAGCGCGCTCATACTGTCGGCGTGCACGTAACTTGTGCTGCCCAATAACATTATGATTAATGACACAACCGGTGTTTTTATTACCATAGAATATTTTTTAGTAGTAAAACGGATGGGTCGGGTGTCACGTGAGGCAATAATCGGCAATGGTGACATGACTAACTCCTTCTCAATACAGCAATCGTTGTCGTTGTTGTTATTAAGCTATCAAACTCTAGTTATAGTACATTTGAGTAGGAGACTGCAAGTATTATTACCGATATGTGAGCGACAAAAGGAGGGGTTAGGGGTTTAAAAGGTAGATTAAATCCATATAAAAAATACTCAGTTGCTGTTCATTTTTATATTGGCATGGCGCTTATTTAGGGTTTGACCTTCTAGTATTGCCTTGGTCGCTTGTGCTTCCTGCAACGTTTCAAAGCCACTGATATCATATTTGCGTACGTTATCGGCATCAATGATTTGTAGCTTGCTACCAACCAGTGTGACTTTATCACCGTCAGTCAGCTTAATATTCTCGCGCTTGCCATGATTATCATGTACCAGCTCACCTGTGCGCACCCAAAGGATGCCACTGCTTATTTTGCCACTCATGGCTTTTTTGTGCTGTTGCCGCTTATTATTAAAGATAAAGCTGCCAACAATAAGTAAGGCAAGCGCGCCAATCGCTAGGCGCTCTGGTAGGATACTCATTGCCATAGCGACAGCGACTGCGCCTACCAGTAATGCCGAGCCAAACCAAAATAGTCCATTGTCGCCTGCTGGTGGCTGGCCCTGTAAGGTAATCTTGGCACCTTCATCTGTTAGCTTTAACATGCGTCAATACCTGTTGGTTGCTCTGCATTATTTGACAGAAAAATTGGCAGACAAATCAAATAGCTGCTCATTGAACAGCTATTTAATATTAAGAGTATTATCTTATTATAAACCTACCATCCAAGTGCTGTTTGTTGCATTTTAATAAGCTCAGCAATGCCTTTTTCGGCCAATGTCAGCATTTTATCGGCTTCAGCGCGAGTAAAGGGCTTTTCTTCTGCCGTTCCTTGAATCTCGATGTACTCGCCTTTTTGCGTCATGACCACGTTTAGATCGGTATCACAGCTGACGTCTTCTTCATAGTTTAAGTCCAAGTAAGCTTCGCCGTTTTTGATACCGACAGAGACGGCGGCGACCAAACCAATCAAGGGATCAGCCTTTAGCTTTTTGGTCTTTTGAATGCTTTCTAGAGCATCAATGAGCGCAATGGCTGCACCAGTGATACTCGCGGTACGTGTACCACCATCCGCCTGCAAGACATCACAGTCTAAATAGATGGTATTTTCGCCAAGCTTGCTGAGATCAATCATCGCACGTAGGCTACGGCCGATGAGACGCTGAATCTCTTGGGTGCGACCAGATTGCTTGCCGCGTGCGGCCTCACGTTGATTACGGGTATTGGTGGCACGTGGTAGCATGCCGTACTCAGAAGTGATCCAACCTTTACCCTTGCCTTTCAACCAACGTGGCACGCCTGACTCAACACTGGCTGTACACAATACTTTGGTATCACCAAAGCTGACCAACACTGAGCCTTCGGCATGCTTGGTATAGTTGCGCTCAAAAGTAATTGAACGAAGTTGGTCTAGCTCACGGTTATCAATACGCATAAAATTTCCTAGTACGGTGTCATAAAAAGGTTTTGTGAAAAAGTAATCTAAAAAAGGGTTTGGTAAAACCAGTTGTCTGCCAGTTGCGGCTTTCATAGGTTTTTATAAGTAGGTTGTGATAAGTAAGTACTCATACTCATACCTACAAACCTAACTATTCAGCACGCCCTAATCTCGAGATATCCTAACGTGACAGCGGCGCAATAGCAAGATTCGCGCCCGCTATTACGCCACTGATTTTTATAAGGTTTAATCAAAACAACTATTCTAAACCTTCCATCTTACGCAGTTCTTTGCGCAGGATTTTACCCACGTTTGATTTTGGTAGCTCATCAACGAATTGGATATGACGTGGACGCTTATAACCCGTCAGCTGTTTTTTGCCAAAGTCGAGCAACTCTTTTTCGGTTACGTCGCCTTTTTTGACCACAAACAGCTTCGGATCTTCACCGCGTTCATCATTTGGTATGCCAATCGCGCCGCACTCCACGATACCTGCATGCTCACTCATGGCGGCTTCAATCTCATTAGGATAAACGTTAAAACCAGAAACGATAATCATATCTTTTTTGCGATCAACGATTTTGATAAAGCCTTTTTCGTCCATGATACCTATGTCACCTGTTTTCAGATAACCAGATGCAGTAAATGTTTCTTCCGTATCTTTTGCACGGTTCTGATAGCCAATCATGACTTGTGGGCCTTTGACACAAATTTCACCACGCTCACCGATGGCTACATCATTGTCTTCTTCGTCAATTAGGATAATATCAGTGCTGGATGCTGGGATACCGATCTTGCCAGTGAACTCAGCAATGGTCATCGGGTTAAAAGCAACAACAGGTGAGGTCTCAGACAAACCATAACCTTCTACGATAGGCAGACCGGTGATTTTGTGCCACTCTTTTGCCACACTAGGCATGACTGACATACCGCCGCCAATAGAGGCTTTTAGGTTAGAGAAGTCCAAGTCAGCAAAGCCTTCTTTGTGTACTAAGCCATTAAACAAAGTATTGACTGCGGGAATAAAAGATGGCTTATATTTGGCCATTTCTTTGATTAAACCATCCAAATCACGTGGGTTGGGAATCAGCAATCCTGCATAGCCTTGATACATACCATACATCCCGCAAACCATAAATGAGAACACATGGTATAGCGGCAATGCGGTCAAAATCACATCATCAGCATTGGCATCATCTTCAAAAGCGCTTTTCATCAGCACGCTGATCTGCAGCATATTAGCAACTAGGTTTCCGTGACTGAGCATCGCTCCTTTAGCCACACCAGTGGTACCGCCCGTATACTGCAACAAAGCCACATCACTTAAGGTCAGATCTGGACGCTTATATTTACTCGCAGACACAGCACTTAATGCCTGTTTGAAGCTGGTGCTACCTGGCAAGCTGTAAGCAGGAATCATCTTTTTGATATGACGCGCAACGAGATTGACCACGCGGCCTTTGATAGCTCCTAGCATGTCGCCAACCTTACAGACAATCACATGCTCCACTTGACCTTTATCTTCGGCTTCTTGATAAGTTTTAGCAAAATTTTCAACGATAAATAACGCTTTTGTGCCACTGTCATGTAGTTGGTGCGATAGCTCACGACTGGTATATAGCGGATTGACGTTGACCAACACCATGCCAGCACGGATGATACCAAGCGCGACGATAGGATACTGCAACAAGTTGGGCATCATCACGGCTACTTTATCGCCTTTGACTAACCCTAACGACTGTAAATAACTGGCAATCTGACGACTGTATAAATCCAGTTGCTTATAACTTATCGACGCACCCATACAAATATACGCTGGCTTTTGTCCATAGCGGCGAAAGTTACGCTCAAACACTTCTAATAAAGACGTCTCATCATCTGGCATCTCAATCGTTGCGTTGATGCCATAGCGCTCGTAGGCATCTAGCCAAGGCCGGTCACTTGGAATCGTCGGCATGGTCGGAAATGCCGTCATATTTGCCATTGTCTGTCCGTCTTTTTTTGGCTGATCTTTTTGCACGTGCTTATTGTCATTGCTGTTAGAGCTTTGGTCTGGCGCTTTATTATCGGTGCTGTCGCTATTGATGTTATCAGTCATAACTTTTCCTAAATACTAGATTTAAAGACGTAGAGTAATCTAATGATGTTATAAATAGGGCGTATTGAGTCAGGTTCTCGGTATCTTGGTCATTTTTATCATTAATTATGGGACTCAAAAACCACTCTATTTAATGTTTTTATAAGCCAGTAATACTGAGTAATGCTCTCCTACATAAGCCTTTACTATAGCAGTTTTGCCAAAAACTCTCTATATCTGCCTGTGTCTATCATGACAGAGCCTCTTAAAATACTGATGCTGACCATCAGTAACATCCAAGAAGCAGGCGAGCTTTACTAAAAACTGACCATAAAAAATGATAAGGCCGCCTCTCGACAACCTTATCATTATTGGTAACTTTATCGTTATGAGTGTCAATAAACAGCCTTAACGCAAAATTAATCCTCAGTCTTACGCTTTGCTTTTCTCTTCAAGTTTACGCAGATCTTTATGCAAGATTTTACCAACGTTCGACTTTGGTAGCTCATCAAGGAACTCGACATAACGTGGACGCTTATAACCGGTCAAATGCTCTTTAGCATAATCAAGGACTTCTTCGGCGGTCAAACTGTTGTCTTTACGCACGATAAATATCTTTGGAATCTCACCACTTTTTTCATCTTCAACGCCAATGACACCGCACTCTAAAATCTTTGGATGGCCTGCCATGACTTCTTCCACTTCGTTTGGATACACGTTAAAGCCTGAAACGATAATCATATTCTTTTTGCGATCGACAATGGTCATGTAACCTTTTTCGTCCATGATACCGATATCGCCTGTTAAGAAAAACCCATCGGGTGTCATGACTTCTTTAGTAGCTTCTTCGCGCTTCCAATAGCCTTTCATTACCTGTGGCCCACGCACCGCAATCTCGCCGCGCTCGCCCAGTGGTACTTCGTTGCCATCTTCATCCAACATTGCAATGTAAGTGCCTGGCATCGGCAAGCCAATATTGCCGCTAAAGCTCGAGCTATTGATAGGGTTGGCAGTTGCGACGGGTGAGGTCTCTGACAGACCATAGCCTTGAACCACGACATTGCCTGTGACTTGCATCCATTTTTCTGCTGTGGAACTCAATACCGCCATGCCGCCGCCCATTGATACGCGCAGCTTGCTGTGATCCAAAGTTTTAAACTCTTCGTTATTGGCAAGCGCATTAAACAAGGTATTGACTGCGGGGAACAGCGCAGGTGGATGGCCTTTATAAGCTTTCATTAAGCTATCAAGGTCACGCGGATTAGGTACTAATAGCCCAATACAACCACGATGCAGACCGAACATACCGCAAAGCGTGAATGAGAAAATATGATACAGTGGCAAAGCTGTCATAATAACTGGCTGCTCATTACTGCGATCAAACTCGTCAAAAGCACTGCCCAAGAATGTATTGCACTGAATAAGGTTGCCAACTAAGTTTTTGTGAGTCAGCATGGCACCTTTGGCAACTCCAGTCGTGCCACCGGTATACTGTAAAACAGCAATATCATCAAGACCGATATTTTTGGGGCGCTTGTATTTGCTTGCTGAGCTTTGCTTGAGCATGCTTTTAAAGCTAACGCTATTAGCAATACTATAATCTGGCACCATCTTTTTGACGTGACGGACAACCGTATTAACCATAAAGCCTTTGAGCGTGCCCATCAAGTCACCCATACCAGTGATGACCACATGGTCAACCAACTGACGGCCAATGTCTTGATAAGTTCTCGCGAAGTTTTCAACTAAGATGAGCGCTTTGGCTTCAGAATCGGTTAATTGATGCTCAAGCTCTTTGGCAGTATATAGTGGGTTGACGTTGACTAAGGTTAGGCCCGCACGCAATACACCAAGCACAGTGACAGGTAGCTGTAAGACGTTGGGCATCATGACCGCGACTTTATCGCCTTTGACTAGCCCAAGCGACTGCAAATACGCAGCGACTTGACGGCTATATAAATCTACTTCTTGGAAGCTGATTGACGCGCCCATACATACAAATGCGGTTTTTCCACTATGTTCAGCAAAGCTTTGTTCAAAGATATCGATCAGTGAGGTATCATCAGCAGGCATATCAATTTCGTAAGTCAGTCCAAGCTCTTTGTAACTATCTAGCCAGACTTTATTATCACGACGGGTGAAACTAACTTGATTATCCATAATCTTTTTTCTCCTAATAGGTGTGCGCAATCAATGGTAAATACCCCGTTATTCTTTAACATACACACTTTATACAGACTACTCAATATAAAAAATAAGCACTAGAGTTCGCAAAAACACTTGACGGGCTTTATTACTATTAATATCAACTAGATAACCAGCACACACCCTCATTTATTAGCGTGTTTTTTAGCAGTGTACGGCTGTTCACCACTCGTTATTGTTACGCAATTGTTTCTATAATCGCGTTGATATAGAGTGCTCTCATTCATTATTTATCATGACTTTATGGCTTATATAATTACGGTCAGCTAGTTAAGTTTGTGTCTAAGACATGACATAAATTGCCATTATTTTTTACCTTTTGACTGTCACTCTATAAGAGATTTTACCCAACAAAAAACTACTTACAAGAAATCGTTATTTCTTATTAAACGTCATGCACTGTCGTCTATTCTGGCTTATACCTTTTTTATTGACACAATATCCTTTACGATAGCGCTATCTAATTTTTATTTTATGTTCGCCGACTAAATACATGACGGCGCATACTAGGGTCTGTTGAATAACAACTCTATCAACCATACCAATTAAAAACCCAAAAGCGAAACCTATCCTATGTCCGATGTTATTGATAATACCATTGCTCCCACTCTCTCAAGCGACCCGATGGATACCCGCTCTGTGGCGGAGTTCACTGAGCAAGCTTATCTCAACTATGCCATGTACGTCATCATGGATCGTGCGTTGCCCAATATCGCTGACGGTCTCAAGCCCGTACAGCGCCGCATCGTCTATGCCATGAGCGAGCTGGGTCTCAAATCTACTGCCAAGCCCAAAAAGTCAGCGCGTACCGTCGGTGACGTGCTGGGTAAATATCATCCACATGGCGACAGTGCCTGTTATGAAGCCATGGTATTGATGGCGCAGCCATTCAGCTATCGCTATCCGCTGATTACGGGACAAGGTAACTGGGGTAGCCCAGATGATCCCAAATCCTTTGCCGCCATGCGTTATACCGAAGCCAAAATGTCCGCTTATGCCAACACATTATTGGCAGAACTAGGACAAGGCACGGTCGATTGGCAAGACAACTTTGACGGCTCTATGCAAGAACCTGTGACCTTGCCTGCACGCTTGCCCAATATTTTACTCAATGGCACCACAGGCATCGCTGTCGGTATGGCAACAGACATCCCGCCGCATAACCTCAATGAAGTGGTACGTGCGGCAATTCGTCTGCTGAAAAACCCTGAGCTATCGGTGAAGCAGCTCACCCAATCGATACCAGCGCCTGATTTGCCAACCCCTGCTGAAATCATCACCAGTAAAAAAGACTTGCAAGCCATGTATGAGAGCGGTCGTGGCAGCTATAAAATGCGCGCGACTTTTCATGTAGATCCTAAAGAAAAAAACCTTGTCATCATCGATGCGCTCCCCTACCAAGTCTCAGGTAATAAGATTCAAGAGCAAATCGCCAAGCTCATGACCGACAAAAAGCTGCCATGGATTACTGATATTCATGACGAGTCAGATCATGAAAACGCCTGCCGTATCGTACTCGAGCTGCGCTCAAGTCGCGTCGATGTCGAGCGTGTCATGAGCCATCTGTTTGCCAGTACCGACCTAGAAAGCAATTACCGCGTCAATATGAATATGATCGGCCTAAACGGTAAGCCGCAAGTCAAAAACCTAAAAGAAATATTAGAAGAATGGCTGGTAAGCCGCCGTTCAGTGGTCACGCGCCGATTACAATATCGTCTCGACAAAATTGATAAGCGTTTGCATATCCTCGCAGGCTTATTGATTGCCTATCTAAATATCGATGAAGTGATACGCATCATCCGTGAAGAAGACGATCCAAAATTATCATTAATGCAAGGCTATGATCTGACTGAGATACAGGCCAATGCTATCTTGGATATTCGTCTGCGTCAGCTGGCAAAGCTAGAAGAGATTGAGCTGCGCCGTGAGCAAGATGAGCTTGCTGCCGAACGCGCCATTATTCAAGAGTATTTGGACAATCCAGACAGCTTAACCAATCTGATGATTGATGAGCTGACTGCTGACATGAAAGAACATGGCAACGAGCGCGTCTCGCCACTAGCAGAACGCGAAGAAGCGCAAGCATTGAAAGAATCTGATCTGGTGCCAAGCGAGCCAATTACCGCGATACTATCAAAAGCAGGTTGGATACGCGCCGCCAAAGGTCACGACGTCGATGCCACTGGAATGACCTACCGTTCAGGCGATGGGTATCAGGCACACGTGCGCGGTAAATCCAATGAAAAAATCTACGTGCTCGATAGCACAGGCCGCAGCTATAGTATCGAGGCGCACAATTTGGCCTCTGCCCGTGGTCAAGGCGATCCACTCACCAGTGTACTCAAACCGCCAGCGGGTGCCAGCTTCGAGCAGTTATTAACCGGTGCTGACAACCAACGCATCATCCTTGCCAGCTCAGCAGGTTATGGCTTTATCAACACACTTGGCAATCTCGATAGTACGCAAAAAGCAGGAAAAAATATCATTAACTTTGCCGCTGATAGTCGGCTGTTGCCTGTCACGCGTATCGACGCACTAGCAGCTACTGAAGCTACATCAGAAGATGGCAACGGTACAGAAGCCGCTAGCCTGACACCAGACCATGTCGCCGTGGTGACCAATGCGGGATACTTACTGATATTTGAGTTGAGCGATTTGCCTGAGCAGGCACGTGGTAAGGGCAATAAGATGATTAATCTCAAAGGTGATGAAGAAGTGCTCACCATTACGCCATTACGTCAGCAAGACAGCTTAGTCATTACTGCGGGTAAGCGTCATGTGACCTTAAAACCAATGGACTTGGCGAACTATACTGGCAAACGTGGTAGCCGCGGTGGCAAGCTGCCGAGAGGTTTTCAGAATGTGACTGGGGTTGAGGTGGGGTGATTGGTATGGTTTTTGCACTAAAAAACTGGAGGATATACCCATATTACACTTTCAATTTCAGAGTATCTAAGGAGTTGTTTTGAAAAAGATAATAGTACTTTCAAGTATATTACTGTGCAATCTAGCGATAGCATATGATGAAAACACAGAATATCAAGTAAGTCAGTATGAATTAGATGAAACCAAATATGAAGTTTTGGAGAAAGCGAAACAATACGCACAGTCAGTAGCTTGCATGACAACATTTGATGATGACTCAGAAGAAAACCTCGCCTCAGTAAATAATGTTTACCCTGTTAACTATTATAAAATGTTCGATGACAGCAAGGTTGCAGGTAATTTTTTAGTGCTATGGGGCGGTGATGTAGGCTGTGCTGGCGGTAGTGGCACTTATGGATATTCATTAACCGAGTTTCAAAGAATATCTGATAGTAGACCCTTCACTATGTCGAATTCAGATTTATTAATGGACTTATATGAAGTCAGTGAAATAAATACAAGGTTTATTCAAGACATCAGCTACAACAATAGAACAAATACACTAGAAGTGGTGTCTTTTGAATTTGCACCTAAAGATAGTAACTGTTGCCCTAGCTTAAAATACCGATATAATTTCAAAAACTCTGATTATGGTAACTGGAAGCTTTCAGAAAAAGTTAGATTGAATTAACACAGCAGTTTGCGTAGGGTGGGTTAGTTTTATTAAACTCTCGCAGAGAGTGCGGATAAAACTAACCCACCATTTAAGTTTGAAAAACCTTGGTGGGTTACGCTATCACTGACCCACCCTACCTTTTTCCATTTTAAAAAATATAAAAACCCAACCACAACCACTTGTTAAAAGCTTGCGTAGGGTACGCCCCGCGCACCGATTAACTCGAAAATGGTTCGCTGGGCGCACCCTACTACTAACAGGATCATTTATGAAATATATTATTCCAATTTTTTTACTTGCTATTTCTTTTACTTCACATGCGTGGGATGGTTATGATTATTAAACAGGTTCTTATGTTGAAGTAGATAAAGGAAATCTAGTTCGCCCTGGAGAAAAAATTGAATTATATGACTATAATAATGGTGAATATAAAAACTATGAAGTCGAGTCAATTATTAACTATGGTTCTAACACAGAACTTGAAGTTTATGATTACGACACAGGTAAATATAGAACCCTGGATATGGACTAAGCAATCGTAAGCTAGGCTTTTAGCAAGCACTCGGCGGGTTACGCTATCGCTAACCCACCCTACCCCAAAGCTTCATTTCTTAATAGCAAAGAAAACCCAAACTACGACCAATAATGAAAAAATCATAAGCTCACCGCTAGCCCCGACTGTAGCGGTATCCTGCTTGGTTGGGCGAGTTGTGAGTGCTAGGTTTTGGCGTAGCTCGCAGAGTAGGAGACACCACAAACCGTAGCCCTCACCTCGCGCAGATAGCAGATACAAGCGGAAGGCGGGAATGGCTACTGATAATACTTGTGCTCAATATTCATCCCCTAACCCTGCCGTAACCCCAAAATAGGAATAACCAGATCTTCCTCATCGGTCAAGTGTTGCGAGAGTAAATCGGTTGCATCCACCAAAGTCTGATGCAATTGCTCTGCCAACGCTTTATCTTCGATCTCACTTCTTGCCAGCAAGTCATTTTGCTCTTGCAATTCATCAAGTAGCGCATCCAAACGCTCATGATCACACCCTAATATCTCAAAGGCAGGCGCAAGCTTAGGGTACATAGCGATAAACTCTGGAAAAAACCCTGCGTCCTCTACCCCGTGATGCTGATGCAATTTGAGAATATGCATACTGACGCGCTTAAGCATCTGCGAGCGATACTCGCTCCAGTCAAACTCCCCTGACTGATAGGCCGTACTAATCTGTAGCAAGATACGCTGGCGCTTGCGTATGTTAGTATGTACCTTTATCCATCCTGATGTCTTATAGGCATAGTCTGCGCCAAACCATTGATCTGGTGGCAGCTTGTGGTACAAAAACAACCAGCCTACCTCAAGCCGACTGTCAGGATGACGCGGGGTAATGCTAAACAGATCGTCATCTGCAGCGTCTTTATTTACCATGTCTTTACGAGCTATGTTTTGAGATGAGTTATTCATCAGATAATCCTTATTGCTTACTTTTACGGGTGCTATTGGCTTTCTTGACTGTTATGCCCTGATGGTACAATCATGAGCAAGTCTGTTACACAATTTAGTCACAACCAACCCATGCTATGCCAGTCGTCATGTAGAATGAAGTGACTCATAATAAACAACAATACTGCTTAGACTCTACTACCCAAACCATATCACTTGAGATAGGCCAATCATTTTTGGCACAGATTAATAATAGTATTTAAATATAAAGGACAATTATGTTTATCATAGACAAAGCCAGCAATACCTATATGAACCATAGAATACCGACACCTAAAATCATGTTTTTTGACATAGATGACACTTTAAGCCGTAACGGAGTCATTGCCGAACATAACAAAGCGACACTTGAGCAGCTTGCTGAGACTGACATTAAACTGGTCATTGCGACAGGACGCTCCAAAGCCATTATCCCAGCTGATATTTTGGCTTTACTAGAAAATGATGTATTGGATGCCATCATTTGTATGAATGGACAATACAGCTTTAATAAAGACGGCGTCATCAGTCACTACCCTTTATCAGATGAGCAAACCGATAAAGTCGTTAATCTTTGCAAACAAAGCGGTCTCATTTATAAGTTTGACTCTGCGACTCACATCGCTTGGTCAAGTGAAAACGAGCGCATACGCGAGTATAACGCCAAGACTCCAACCTCTATCCTTGACCCTGAGTATTACCGCTCAAACCCTGTTTATCAATGCTCGGTATTTTTTAATAATCAAGAAGATAAAATGCAAGACGTCAACTTTGCTAAGTATGATTTAAAGCTGGTGCATTGGCACAATACAGGTGCAGACATCTTGCCGATAGAGGCGTCTAAAGCGCGAGGTATCAAAGACCTCTGCCAGTATTACGCAGTCGATGTAAAAGAGTGTATGGCGTTTGGTGACGGTATGAATGACTTAGAGATGTTTGACTTGGTCGGTTATGCCGTCGCAATGGGCGACTCTCAGCCAGCACTCATAGAGCGCGCGGATTATGTCACTGGTACTATTGAGGAGCATGGCATACAAGCGATGCTTGAGCGCTTATCGATAGCTGTACAGTCTTAAACAGCTTATAAAGTATGACAGGCGCTAACAGCCCTTACTCTTGGCGCAAGCCTAAGATAGGAATGACCAAGTCTTCCTCATCGCTCAAATGATGCGAGAGTAAAGTGCTACTGGCAACCAAAGTATGATGCAAGCGCTCTGCAAGTGCCTTGTCCTCATCTTCACTGTTTGCCAAAGCATTATTGAGCGTTTGCAGCTCATCCAGTAGCGCGTCCAAACGCAGATGGTCGCGCTCTAATATCTCAAACCCTGCTTTTAACTGCGGGTACAGGCTCAAAAAATACGGAAAATATCTTCTGTCCTCAATACTGTGGTGCTGATGCACTTTAAAAACGTGTTCCTCAATACGTGGTAGTATCTGCAAGCGATAGTTCGACCAGTTCAGTGCACCCATTTGATACTCTGCACTTAGCTGCTCTAAGACTCGTTGACGTTTGCGTATACTGCGATGTATTCCAAGCCAGCTAGCGGTTTTGTGCGCATAGTCAGTATCGTACCATTGACTGGCGAGTAGTTTTTCGTATAGAAATAGCCAGTCTGATTTGAGCCGACTATCAGGATGACGCGGCAACACTTTTACCAAGCTCTCATCCAAATTGCATTGAGTGGCTGTATTTTGAATAGTGCTGTTTTGAACCCTGTTATTTTCAGTACAAGCATCCATCGTATCGTCCTTATGCAGTATCCTTGCCTCTTCTGTTTTTTCTATTTCTGTCGTTGAGCCTTATCTTAAGCTTATTGATGACCGCTTATGAATCAAGATGGCTAAAAACTAAAGCAGCTCAAATATATTGTTAATAAAACTAAATACAAACAATCAATTATGTAGCTTATATATAAGGCTATTTGATTGAATCACAACCTATCCCTTGGCTATTATTGATCATCCCATTTAAAAAACCCCTTGTCAGCTATGAACTGACAAGGGGTTTTAGTTTTTAAATAACGCCTGAATCTTATTAGCGATTATTTATATAGCAATTACCGAGCAGGATAGAAGGTTTCTGCACCAGGTCCTACAGGCAGACCCAGTACGAACACCCAAATAGAGAACAAGATGGTCCAACCAATCAAGAAGGCCATAGAGTATGGCAACATCATCGCCATCAGTGTGCCGACCCCTGTGTCTTTTTTATAGCGCATTGCTACTGCCAAAATAAGACCGAAATAGCTCATCATAGGAGTAATAATATTGGTGGTCGAATCACCAATACGGTATGCCGCTTGAATCATCTCTGGCGCATAACCCGTAAGCATGAGCATCGGTACAAAGATCGGAGCGGTTACTGCCCACTGTGCAGACGCCGAACCAAGCATCAAGTTGACCAGACCACAAATGATGATAAAACCAACCAGTAGTAAAGGTCCAGTGAGACCAATATCACTTAAGAAAGTCGCACCAGATACTGCCATTACCGAGCCAAGATTCGACCATTTAAAGAACGCGGTAAACTGTGCCGCAAAGAATACCAGCACAATATAAATACTTAATGAGCTCATGGCGTTACTCATGGCATCGACCACATCTTGGTTACTCTTGATGCTACCCGTAATTTTACCGTAGATATAACCTGGTACCGCAAAGAACACAAAAATAAAGACCACAATACCTTTTAAGAATGGCGAGCCCGATACCAGACCAGTCTCTGCATTACGCAAGATGCCATCTGCAGGTACCACTGTCCACGCCAGCAATAAGCAAAATATGAGCATGCTTAACCCTGCCCACAGTAGGCCCTTTTTCTCAACTGACGATACTTTTTCGATTTGCGTCTCTAATACAGAAGCATCGTCTGCATCGTTAGGATTATATTTGCCCAAGCTTGGCTCAACGATTTTTTCGGTGACAAAATAACCCAGACCACTGATCAAAAAGGTACTGGCGATCATAAAGTACCAGTTGGCCTCTGCGCCAACGGTGTAAGCTGGATCGATAATACGCGCCGCTTCTTGGGTAATTCCTGATAATAAAGGATCTACCGTACCGAGCAATAAGTTAGCACTATATCCCCCTGATACCCCAGCAAATGCCGCTGCCAAACCTGCTAGCGGATGCCTACCAAGCGAGTGGAAGATAACCGCTGCCAGTGGTATCAATACCACGTAGCCAAGCTCGGCCGCTGTGTTTGACATGATGCCAGCGAATACAATGGTAAAGGTAACCATTTTTTTGGGCGCATTCATGACCAAACCACGCAGGGCAGCTGATATCATGCCAGAATGCTCAGCGATACCGACACCGAGCAAGGCCACCAGTACCGTACCAAGCGGCACAAAGCCCGTAAAGTTGGTGACTAAGTTTTCAACAATCCGTGCTAAGCCCTCGCCGTTCAATAGGTTGACGACTTCAATCATACCATCGGCACTACGACCACTGGTGCCCTCTGGTCTCGGATCAATCACCGACACACCAAAGTAAGACATCACTGCTGAGAGTACCAACAGCAGCACAGACATCCATACAAACAAAATGACAGGATGTGGCAGTAAATTACCAAGCCACTCCACCCCTTTTAAAAACCGCTGCATACGAGAGCTTTGCGCTGCTGTATCAAAACTATCCGGTGGCGGACTGCCATTTGGCGAATTACTTCCCTGCATAGCCATTGCTCCATTCAAGATTTAAGTAAAGTGAGTATGTTTCAAACATATGAAAACGTTGATAAAAGATTGCGATTGAAACATAGTTCAGAAACAGAAACAAACTTTTTTGGCTTATCAAACAAATTTTTTGCAATAGTCATTAATGTATAAACTAAAGATTAAAGAGCCTCAGACTAAAGTAAGAAAAAAAGCGATGGGTTGGAATAACTCCAAACCATCGCCAATCAACAGCATCTGAGAATTAAATCAGTAATAAATAGACATTATCTGTCATAAAACATAGAGCGGCACCTGAGTATTTTGGGATCTAGCGCTTATTTGTTATCAGGCCGTAAGTCCACCCACCGATTTTATAAAACCCTACGATCATGAGCATAAGTACCACAGCCGCCAGCACATAAGCCAACCAGTTTGGCATATTGCTAAGCCAACCAATGGTAAATGCCAGTCCCATATAAGTCTCAACTGGCCAGTTCAAGATAGGCGTCGGTGAGCCAGAATTGAACAGTGCCATAAAGCCCACTATTCCAAGCAAAGCGGTAATAAAGCCAGCACGTTTACGGTTATTCATCTCGTCTCTCTTATAAAATTACTTATCGATTGTGATTTTTGGGACATACCTTAGCATGATCAGCAAAAATAGAATTAGCGAGGTCAATACTATCGCGTTTTTATATTAGGGTCTGTTGAACATTCACAAGTAGGCGTGTCATACAAGGTTTTACCCATTAAACCCCCAACTATCATTAGCAAAACTGTATAATTACTCATATAGGGCGTGACTCATACGCCAGTTTTTTTCATCTTACTTAGTTAGGAGAGGTATTTTGCCCCATTTATCATCATCTCACTCAGTCTCGCAAACGACCATTACTCGTGTCGGCAGTCTGCTACCAAAAGCATTATTAGCCATGGCTGTCGGCTTGGCGCTTGCCAGCTGTAGCAACTCAGATAATGCCGCTAATGACAGCACGGCTAGCAGCAATGAAACGCTCAACCTGTATAACTGGTCTGAATATATGCCCCAAGAGATTCTTGACGGCTTTACAGAAGAGACAGGCATTCAGGTCAATTACACCACCTTTGACTCTAACGAAGCGATGTATGCCAAGCTCAAGCTGCTTGATGACTCTAGTCAATATGACTTAGCGGTTCCCTCAACTTACTATGTCGAAAAGATGGCTAATGAAGGCCTATTACAAGAGCTGGATAAATCCAAGCTTAGTAACTTTGAGAATTTGGATACCTCATTTACCAATACCAAAGTCGATCCTGAAAATAAATACTCAATCCCCTATATGTGGGGCAGCACGGGTCTGGCGATCAATGGAGATACTGTCGACCCTGCGACCGTGAATAGCTGGAATGATCTATGGCGTCCAGAGTTTAAAGGTCAAGTCATGCTGATGAATGACATGCGCGAAGTGTTTGCCATGGCACTACTCACCCTTGGCTATTCAGGTAATAGTACCAACCCTGACGAGATCGAAGCCGCTTACAACAAGCTCACCACTTTGATGCCCAATGTCAAAACCTTTAACTCAGATGCTTCACGTATGCCCTATATGGAAGGTGAAACTTCGGTTGGTATGACTTGGAATGGTGAAGCTATCATCGCCAATGATGAAGGTCTGACCAGCTTAGTCTATAAGTATCCTTCTGAAGGCGCCATCTTGTGGATGGACAACTTTGTCATTCCAAAGAACGCCAAGCAGGTAGACGCAGCACATAAGTTTATCGACTATCTACTGCGTCCTGAAAACTCCAAAATCGTCAGTGAAGAGATTGGTTATGCCTCACCAAACGTGGCGGCACGCG
The DNA here is from genome assembly GCF_904846575.1 of Psychrobacter sp. H8-1. Classification (NCBI taxonomy): domain Bacteria; kingdom Pseudomonadati; phylum Pseudomonadota; class Gammaproteobacteria; order Moraxellales; family Moraxellaceae; genus Psychrobacter; species Psychrobacter sp. H8-1. The sequence goes on along the minus strand of NZ_CAJHBG010000001.1, from coordinate 231,044 downwards.
AGATGATGCCAGACAAGGTAAAAAACAACCCTACGATTTATCCTCCTCAGGACGTATTGGCCAAGGCTGAGTTTCAAGAAGATGTCGGTGATGATGCCTTACAAGTCTATCAGCAGTATTGGGATAAGCTAAAAACAGGGCGTTAATATATAACAACTATGTATTGACCCTAAATACTAAGATACATCTAAAAACGCTGATGGATATTCATCAGCGTTTTTTATTGTGCATTCCTTTAATCATTACTGCTAGAGCCAGCTAATGCAGCCCATATAAGCGACTAAGGCGTGTCCTCATACATCAAAAGCTATTCAGAGATTATTTCAGCTCACTCAATATACTCTCCCAAAAACTGTGAGGTTTTTAGTAATGGCATAGTTATTGCTTATGGGGTCATTGCATAAGATTGGTTGAACAGACAGTGATTGCCAAATTGTCATCAGTACTATGCGTGTACTACTCACCAGTTTTTACTTTTTATCTTATTTAGGAGAGATCTCTTGTCTCGCATATCATCGTCACCCCTCGCTTCAAAAACCACCACCAGTACAGCCATGCGCATCGTACCAAAGGCACTCTTATGTGCCGCTATCGGGTTTGCTCTTGCCAGTTGTAGCAATAATACAAGCAACGACAAAACGCTTAACCTGTACAACTGGGATGAGTACATGCCACAAGAGGTTCTTGATGACTTTGAAAGAGAGACGGGCATTACCGTCAATTATGTGACCTTTGACTCTAATGAAGAGATGTATGACACCCTAAAAGCATCTGACGATGCCAACCAATACGACCTTGCTATCCCTTCAAGCTATTATGTCGATAAAATGTCAAAAGAAGGTCTTTTACAAGAGTTGGATCAGTCAAAAATCAGTAACTTCAAAAACCTCGATATCTCATTTACTGATACCACAGTTGATCCTGGTAATAAATACTCGATTCCTTACGTCTGGAGCAGCACAGGTCTGGTGATCGATGGTGCTTTCATCGATTATAGTGCAGCCAATAGCTGGAATGATCTGTGGAACCCTGAATACAAAGGTCAAATCATGCTGATGGACGATATGCGTGATGTCTTTGGTATGACTCTCTTATCACTTGGCTACTCAGTTAATAGCCGCAACCCTGATGAAATCGAAGCCGCCTACAACAAGCTCACCACTTTGATGCCCAATGTGAAAGGGGTGAATTCTGATGACGAACTGGTGTCTTACTTTGAAGGTGATGTCAATATCGGTATGGCTTGGAATGGTGAAGCAGTCATGGCCAATGATGAAGGCATGAGTACCTTAATTTATAAGTATCCAACTGAGGGTGCAGTTTTATGGATGGACAACCTTGTCATTCCAAAAAATGCTAAAAATGTGGACGCAGCGCATCAGTTTATTGATTACTTGCTGCTACCTGAAAACGCTAAGATTATCAGTGAAGAGGTGGGTTATGCTGCGCCAAATACTGGAGCACGTGCGTTGATGTCAAACGAGGTAAAAAACCATCCTACTATCTATCCTTCTAAAGAAGTGATTGCGCAAGGCGAGTTCCTTGCAGACGTTGGTGATGAAGCGCTGAAGCTTTACGAGCAATATTGGGAAAAGCTTACAGCCAATTTTTAAGCATACGGCTTTCAGTTCTGTTATTAAAACCTTGGGTGGTGTTCTAAAAAGTATGCTAGCGATAGAAGTCAATAAGAAATCTATGCTAAGTTCTCTGATTCTATAGGGCTTTAAAGGCTTCAAAAATTGTTCAAGTTTTAATCAGCATACTTTTTGACACACCACCAAACCTTGTAATAAAAACTTATGGGTGGTGTTCTAAAAAGTATGCTGGCATCAGACGTAGCCATAATTGATATAAAAGAACACCAGATCGAATACTTTAAAGTGATTATCAAGCTTTTTTGAGAAGCAACAAGTCTTTCTAACCGCCCGACGCAATCGGTGTCTAAGACGACAGTTATTGCCTTCAATCCCTATCGTATGCTGTTTACCAATTCGTTTGTTATCACTTTTAAAGGCGGTTATAAAACTGTCCCAGTTGTCCATACTGATAGAGCCATAGCTGACTGTAAGCTGCTTTAAACGTGCTCTTAACTTCTTAGCCGTTTTTAGGTCACGTTTGCCCCAGACATAAGCGACAATCTCATTAGTAGCACGGTCATAAGCGTAGATGAGCCACACTTTACGTTTCTTGCGATATACGTAAGTCCAGAACTCATCAACCTCTAAGCGTTCATAGTAGCGCTTCTTAGGTACAATCTTGTAAATGGATGAGCCTATGGTGCTAAGCACTTTTCCAATACTAACCTTGGCTATAACTGCTATGTCTCTAACACCACAACCTCGGACAGTCATCAGTCGTATGATGTCTTCTATTCTAGAGTGACAGCCGTTATAGGTTATCGCATGATCGCCAATAAATTGGCGTTTACAGTCCTTACATTGATAGTTCTGCTTACCATAGCTTTTTATACCATTTTTCTTTAGACTAAGACTGTGACAGTCGGGGCAATTGATCTGTATTTGTGTCTTCATAACCTCAAATATATCATCTTGCTTCGGCTGTCACCCTCCTTTATTCCCTCAGCATACTTTCTGACACACCACCAACTTATGTAATAAAAAACGCTGATCTCATGGTCAGCGTTTTTTTATGGGTTAGAAGAGATGGCTCAGAAAAGTACACTTGGCTACAAACCCAAATCTGTATCTCCACCGTGCTCTTTGATCCTACGACGCTCACGGCGCTGATAACGCAGACCAGAAGCAGAAAACCATTGTTCATTAGTAGACTGTAATAAATCACTCAAGCGCTGCAATTGCGCTTGTAACGTCTGAGTCAACCAAAAATACCCTTGCCACTCAAAAGCCAAGTTTTTTATACAAGGATAGTCCGTCACGACAATATGAGTGATGGGGCAAAACGACTGATCGCTTGGGCTACGCAGTACTGCAGCCATATGTTGCATGGCTTCGGTGAGCTCTTTTTGATAGTGAGTCAGCAGCACATGATTGTTGTCATCGATTTCAATACTGGCTAAGCGCGGTGCCGCACTTAACAGTAAGTCAATCGTACCAATAATGTTTCGATGGGTACGTTGAATACTCTCAATCGTCTCTTTATCGATACCAGACTCACTCGTTGTCGCCGCCATATGCGGGCGCACTGCCAGCAGGCGCTTGTTGATTTCCTTTAATTCTCGAATTAAGTCTTTATTAACCGGCACGTCAGGCATGTTACTACTGGCAGGATAAGTAATATCTGGAAAACTGGTGCCTTTGTCATTTTTGGAGGGCTCATACTCGGGAGTATCAGCCTCAATATGCTCACTCACCCCTGCATATAGTTTACTACATGCCTCAAGGTTACTGGCTAACAAGAAACGCCACATCAGAGTGGATTTCAACGGCAGTACTAAAGTGACAGCCACCGCCACCCCTGCTCCTATCAGAATATTAAATGCCCGATATAAACCATCTGTGACGACATTACTTTGATCAGGGCTAGACACAATCATCAGCATGGTAATGCCTGTCAGCAGCCCGATATAACCAAGCTGCCTAATGGCGATATAACCGATAATACCGCTAATAATACCAATCAATAAATAGTACAACCACAGCCAATTTCCTATGTCTTGACTCAGCCATAAGAATCCTAAGCCCACTATCACCCCAAGCAGCGTCCCTAATATGCGCTCCTTAGCTTTGGTATAAATCGCGCCTTGATATTGCAGCAGCCCTAAAATAACGAACACGGTAATGGTTGCCCACTCACCATAGGGTATATGAAAAAGACTGTTTATCAGTAACGCTGCTAAAACAGCAATGCCCAGACGTATCGCATGTAGTATATCTGCATGCTGATAGCGCGCATAAGGCTCAATAAGCGGTGCGGTAAATCGTTGCCAAAGTTTCGGTTTCACACAGGGTATCTCTTTTAATGGTTAGATAAAAATGCAGTCAAATAATGATCAGCTTAATGTTCATTAGCTTAAACACTTCACTGGGTTTTATCAAAAAAATAACGCCTTTTATCTATTCATAAAGATAAAAGACGCTCAAAAGATAAGAGAAGTTACTCAGCAAGGCATGCTAGCACATATTAAGAAAAAAGCACTTATAAGCTAGCACATGGCTATCGATAAAGCTGACTATTATACTTCTAAATAATCTAAGATACCCTCTGCCGCTTCGCGACCTTCCCAAATAGCCGTCACGACCAAATCAGAACCGCGAACCATATCGCCGCCGGCAAATATTTTGGGGTTATTGGTTTGGAACTTAAAAGTCTGTTCTTCCTCTGCTAATACCCGACCAGAGCTGTCCATAGTCACCTGTTGCGCCTCAAACCAGTCAGCAGGACTAGGGCGGAAACCAAAGGCCATGATGACCGCATCGCAAGGGATAATCTCTTCAGAGTTGGGAATAGGCTCAGGACGACGGCGACCACGGTTATCTGGTGCGCCCAAATGCGTCGTAACGACCTTTACCGCATTGACCTTACCGTTTAGACCTATGATTTCTGTCGGCTGACGATTAAATAAGAACTCAACGCCCTCTTCGCGCGCATTGACGACTTCACGACGCGAGCCAGGCATATTTTCTTCATCGCGGCGATAAGCACAAACCACTTTTTCGGCGCCTTGGCGAATACTGGTGCGGTTACAGTCCATCGCAGTATCGCCGCCGCCTAACACCACCACCCTTTTTCCTTTGAGATCGATATATTCTCGAACATTTTTTTCCCAGTCGTTGCAGCGGTTGACGTTGGCAATCAGGTAATCCAGCGCATCATAAACGCCTTCTAACTCCTCGCCTGCAAAGCCGCCACGCATATAAGTATAAGTACCCATACCCATAAATACGGCATCGTACTCACTTACCAGCTCATCAATACTAACGTCGGTACCGATTTCTGTCTCGAGGCGAAACTCAATGCCCATGTCTTCAAAGATGACACGGCGATTGCGCATGACATCTTTTTCCATTTTGAACTCTGGAATGCCAAAGGTTAGCAAGCCACCAATTTCAGGTCGTTTATCAAAGACGACAGGCTTGACGCCATTTCTCACTAAGATGTCAGCGCAGCCAAGACCTGCCGGCCCTGCACCAATGATAGCGACTTTTTTGTCCGTCCAAACCACATCGGACATATCAGGTCGCCAGCCAAGTGCAAAGGCGGTATCGTTAATGTACTTCTCAACATTACCAATCGTCACTGCACCAAAGCCGTCATTCAAGGTACAGGCACCTTCGCACAAGCGATCTTGGGGGCAGACGCGCCCGCAAACCTCAGGCAAAGTATTGGTACGGTGACACAATTCTGCCGCTTGAAAGATTTGCCCTTCGGCGGCCATTTTGAGCCAATTGGGAATGTAGTTATGTACGGGACACTTCCACTCACAGTAGGGGTTACCGCACTCCAAACAGCGATGCGACTGCTGCGCGACCGCCTCACTCTCAAATGGTTTATAGATCTCCACAAACTCCGTTGAGCGCGTGGCGATGTCTTTTTTGGTCGGCTCAAGCCGTGGTACATCTAAAAACTGAAAACTATTATCTAAGCGTTTTGCCATGATGCTATCTCTCTATAGTGGGCAGTGACAGTTGACGATGCTTCATCAATCGTGCGCAAAATGTGTCTATTATTGATGAACCTATCATTAATGGATCTATCATTACTGTCACTTACCTGCTGAAAACCTATGTATTAAAACGTCTGTAAAAACCTATTATTGGCTACTGTGGATCAGCCATGGTGGTTTTTAGAAGGCTCGCAATATTCGCCGCTTTTGGCTTGACCAAATAAAACTTGCGAGCATAATGCTCAAAGTCAGCCAGTATGGTCTGACCCCAAGCACTGCCTGTTTTATCTACATGAGTTTCGATCACTTGTTGCAAATGAATCCGATGTTCCTCAGTTTGCTCACTTGAGATACGGTTCAAATCAATCAGCTCATGGTTGCAGCGATCAAAGAAGTCGCCTTCCATGTCAAGCACATAAGCAAAGCCGCCCGTCATCCCCGCACCGAAGTTAAGACCAGTACGCCCAAGGACAGTAATAATACCGCCTGTCATATACTCACAGCAGTGATCGCCTGTGCCTTCGATGACCGCATGCGCGCCAGAGTTACGCACGCCAAAACGCTCGCCTGCCGTGCCTGCCGCGTATAGCTTACCGCCAGTTGCGCCGTAGAGACAGGTGTTACCAATGATGGCGGTCTCTTGCGCGCTAAAGCTTGAGTCTTTGGGTGGATAAATAACAATCTCGCCACCCGCCATGCCTTTACCGACATAGTCATTGGCATCGCCTTCAAGCTCAATATTTAGGCCGCCGGCATTCCAGACGCCTAAACTCTGCCCAGCAGTACCAGTCAGATGCAGCTTAATCGGCATATCACTCATACCAAGGTTGCCCCAGACCTGCGCAATCTCACCTGAGATACGGGCGCCGATAGAGCGATCACAGTTACCGACATAATAGCTATAGTCGCCGCCATTACCCTGACGAATATTGAGCAGCATATCATTGATCATCTGCTCCGCAAGCAAGCCTTTATCAAATGGCTCATTACGCTCAACCTGACAAGTCTGCGCTTTACCGCTACTGGCTGGATGGCTAAACAATAACGGCGTTAAATCAAGATGACGCTGCTTATCGGTATTACCTTCTAGCACTTCTAGCAGATCAGTACGTCCGACCAGCTCCTCCATACTACGTACGCCAAGTGCTGCTAGCCATTCACGCGTTTCGGTCGCTACAAACTTAAAGAAGTTAATGAGCATCTCAGCTTCACCGATGAAATGCTTGTCACGTAGTTCTGCTTTTTGAGTGGCGACACCCGTCGGGCAGTTATTAAGGTGGCAAATGCGTAAGTACTTACAACCAACGGCAATCATCGGCGTGGTGCCGAAACCAAAGCTTTCTGCGCCGAGGATGGCGGCTTTTACCACATCAAGGCCTGTCTTGAGACCGCCATCAGTTTGCACACGCACTTTATCACGTAGACCATTGACTCTTAACGACTGATGGGTCTCAGCCAGACCTAGCTCCCAAGGCGAGCCAGCATGATGGATAGATGACAGCGGTGAAGCTGCGGTACCGCCATCATAACCTGAGATGGTAATCAAATCAGCGTATGCTTTTGCCACACCGGTTGCGATAGTACCAACGCCTGGACGAGAGACTAATTTAACTGATACCAAGGCATCTGGATTGACTTGTTTCAAATCAAAAATCAGCTGCGCCAAGTCTTCAATAGAATAAATATCATGATGCGGCGGCGGTGATATGAGCGTCACCCCAGGTACTGAATAACGCAAGCGTGCAATCAAAGCATTAACCTTACCACCAGGCAGCTGACCACCCTCACCTGGTTTTGCACCCTGCGCTACTTTAATTTGCATCACTTCAGCAGAGCGTAGATACGCAGGCGTCACACCAAAACGACCAGAGGCAATTTGTTTGATTTTTGAGTTGCGTAGCGTGCTATAGCGTACCGGATCTTCACCGCCCTCCCCTGAGTTTGAACGCCCGCCGATGGTATTCATCGCCATGGCGATCGCTTCATGAGCTTCAGGTGATAGTGCCCCAAGCGACATACCTGCCGAGTCAAAGCGCGATACAATCTGCGAGACATCCTCAACCTCATCGACCGCAATAGCATTGTCAGTTTTGAGCTGCAGTAAATCTCGCAGCGTCGCCACCGGACGGCTATTAACCAAGTCGGCATACTGACGATAATTATCATAATCACCCGTGCGTACGGCGGTATGCAGGCTGTTAATCACATCGGGGTTAAAGGCATGATATTCTTTATTAAACACAAACTTCAGCAAACCCCCTTGATCCAGTGGCACGCGGCGTTTAAAGGCATTAGCCGCTAGCTGTGCTTGGTCAGCAGCCAAGTCTGCAAAAGTAGCGCCCTTAATGCGACTTTGTACGCCTTTAAAGCATAAGCTCACGACTTCTTCAGAGAGCCCAACGGCTTCAAATAACTGTGCGCCGCGATAAGAGACAATGGTAGAGATACCCATTTTTGATAAGATTTTTAGTAGGCCTTTATCCAAACCTTTACGGAAATTAACCCGTGCTTGAATCGGATCGCCAAGTAGCTCACCAGTGGAAACCAAGTCCTCGATCACATCATAAGCTAAGTATGGATAGATACAGGTCGCACCAAAGCCAATCAGTACCGCCACTTGATGCGAGTCTCGCGCCAAACCTGTTTCAATGATTAAGTTGGCATCAGTACGAATACCTTGGGCAATGAGATAATGATGCACCGCACCCGTCACCATAATGGCGTTGGCAGGCACTTTATCTGCAGCGATATTTTTATCAGACAATACAATCAGTGTATGACCCGCACGAATGCTGCTCGCCACTTGCTCACAGATAGCAGTGATTGCATCAGATAGCTCTAGGTTGCGATCATAATTTAAGTCAATACGCGCCATTTGAAACGCTGGATCATCCAAGGCTTCAAGCTGCTGCATTTTGCTGGCTGATAGCACTGGCGACGACAAGATAATACGGTGCGCATCTCGCGCAGATGGCGCAAAGACATTGGTTTGAGCACCAAGACAAGTCTGTAGCGACATCACGATAGATTCACGCAGCGGGTCAATCGGTGGGTTGGTCACCTGTGCGAACTGCTGACGGAAGAAGTCACCGACATGGCGAATTTGCTGTGATAGCACCGCCATTGGCGTATCATCACCCATCGAACCAACTGGCTCTTGACCATTTTCGGCATTGGGGCGAATGATTTCGGTACGCTCTTCATTGGTGATGTGATACATTTTTTGCAGTGCTTTGAGCGGCTCACCGCGGCATGCCTGCGCTGCTAGCTCTTCTTCTAGACGCTCATCATCGCGGATACGTTTCGCTTCTTCGCGTAGCCATTTACGATAGGGATGAGCCTTCTTAAGTAAGGTAGCAATGGCTTTGGTATCTAAAATTTGACCCGTTAGTGTATCAATGACCAGCATCTGACCCGGGCCAACGCGACCTTTTTCCAGTACATCCTTTGGCGCATAATCCCAAACGCCAACCTCAGAGGCAACAGTGATATAGCCATTCTTAGTCGTCACCCAACGTGACGGGCGTAGGCCATTACGATCGAGCATACAGACCGCATAGCGTCCATCTTGAATCACCAAACCTGCCGGCCCATCCCACGCTTCCATATGCTGCGAATAAAACTCATAAAACGCGCGCAAATCCATATCCATGCTATCGACATTTTGCCAAGCGGGCGGTACCAAAATCGACATCGCATGGAACAGATTCATACCACCTGACATCAGCACTTCAAGCATATTGTCTAAGCTTGATGAGTCAGAGCCAGTACTATTCACGAGTGGGGTTAATTCGTTTAAATTGGGCAATTTGTCTGATTTTAATTTTGGCGTACGTGCTTCAGACCAGTTACGGTTACCTGTGATGGTATTCAGCTCACCATTGTGTGCCAGATAGCGAAATGGCTGCGCGAGCGGCCAACGAGGCAGGGTATTGGTTGAAAAACGCTGATGGAAAACGACAATATGTGAGGCCAAACGCTCATCTTGTAAATCTAAAAAGAACGCTGGCAGATCTGATGGCATTACCAGACCTTTATAAATGATAGTCTGGCAATTCAAGGAGCACACATAAAACAGCTCATCAGCCGCCAAGCGCTGCTCAGCTTTTTTACGAGCGACAAACAACTTACGGTTGAAATCGTCTGCAGCTAGATCATCGGGAGCATTGACAAAAACTTGCTTGAAATCAGGCAGCGTCTCACGGCCAATCTCACCAACGATACTTAAATCAAGCGGTACATCGCGCCAACCAGCAACTTCTAAGCCTTGCGCAGTAATCTCATCGCTTAGTACTTGCTGGCTATGCTTGGCTTTAGCATCATCTAAATTGACGAACACCATGCCTACTGCAAAGTTATCCGTAATGGTTAATTGCTGTTCAGTAGCAATATTTCTAAAAAACTCAGTAGGCTTGGCAAGTAATAGACCGCAGCCATCACCAGTTTTGCCGTCAGCAGCAACGCCGCCGCGATGCGTCATACAGCTTAGGCTGTGGATGGCGGTTTTTACCAAGTCATGGCTGGCTTCACCCTCAATGTGAGCGATCAAACCAAAACCACAGTTATCAGAGAAGTCATCTGGCGTGGCCAAATGCGTATGGGAGGAAATCATTGACATGGCTAGTCCTTTTAAGTGAACGGGTAACTTATATATCCAATGCGGCACATAAGCTGATACCCGTAGGCAAAGCGGGCTAACTAAATATTCACACAACCGAATAAATAAATGGCGCGTTTAACCATAAGCGCTAGCGCTTAGAAAGTAATTAAATAATGGTCACTTTCTCATTTATTTTATAGCGAAGGGTCACTAGGTCGCTTAGCGTTCAGCGATGATTGAATGGCTAATGGCCTAGTTTTGGTTGAATTTGAATATAGGACGCTCTATGTTCAAGCGCTTTAACGACCTTAAGAAAGAGAGTAATAAGAGGAGTTGTACCACTTGTCATACGTTCAATTTAAAAAGCAAGTAGGAGCGCTTGAGCAACGGCATCATAATATAGACGCCTTGTATAACTTGTAAGACCTTTTAAATAGATATTACAAATACGGCCATTTACGATAATTATACAGAACGTCGCCCACAGTTATCTTAGTGAATACTTGACAAAAAATCTAGTCTTTTTTCTGACCTGCTTAGCAAGTGTATGTCCTTTTACTTTATTCGGTCACTCTTAGAAACCCCAAATAAGGGCGATTTTACATCATAAAAAAACCCGCAAGATACTGTCTTGCGGGTTCGCTATAAATCTATACAGGCTCATAAAAAGTTAATCAGTTTTTTGTTCAATCAACTCTTTAATACTGTCGTTGTTGCTTTTAGCGCTGTTGTTTTTAGCAGCATCACTATTTGAGCTTTTCGTAGTCGGAGCGGCACTGGTTTTATTATTACTACTGTTATCGCTTGAGCTGTTGCTGTTTTTATCAGCGTTATTACCCGTACTCTTTGATGGTTTGGGTGCAGGTGGTGTAGGTACGACTGGTAGATTTTTTGTCTCTTGCTCAGTTTTACCAGATGCGTCTTCTTTTTTAGGCGCAGCGGGCTCTACTGTTTCACCTTCCGTAACCACTGTCCGTTCTTCATTGACGACTAAAGTGTCGGAAGTATCTTCTGATTCGCGAATGCTCTCAACACTCTTGTTTGTCTGGTTATTGGCTGTCGTATTCTCAACTGGCTCAGCTTCTTGACGCACAGGAACTTCATTCTTGGTAGGCTGCAACCTAACCGAACGCGAACGTCTGGTACTGAGATCCTTAATCGGCTTAGGACGCTCATAGTTATCGATAATACCGACATAGCGGTTGATTTCTTCTGGCAATACACGCACGTTTGCAGGTAAGCCAAAATCTACTAATTTGGCGGCTCCTGCTGCCTCTTGCGGGCTACTCATGAGCCCATAAGTCAGCATATAGCGTATCTGATTGTTATCATCACGATAACGGAAATACGAGAACTTCTTGCGATCATCACGCCCCTCTAAGTAGCTAACAATCACTTCATGTTCAGCGACGTTCATCACCTGCACCGTCCACTTACCTTTGTTAGCGACCAGAAAGCTCTTATCCTTAAACTCGTCAGGATAATTGCGTAAATCACGAATGGTGTCTTCAAAGTTGATGGGCTGCACGTCGGTATCAAGCTCATGCAGAGCTTCTATAGATAAAGGCTGTTTAAGCTCAGTACTTAACTCTTCTGGTGCAGATATGGGTGCATTTTCAATCTTGGCACCGATGGCTGGCGTCTGACTGAACATCCAAATCAGCGCGGTGATTACGCCAAGCAGCAACGTCATCATCAACCAAATGAGAGCTTGGCGACGATAGGACTTATTTGCAGAACGAGTCGATGAGCTCGGTGCGGCCATAGATGTTTCCTTTAAAAAATAGGGTGGTGTTCTAAAAAGTATGCTGAGGGAATAAAGGAGGGTGACAGCCGAAGCAAGATGATATATTTGAGGTTATGAAGACACAAATACAGATCAATTGCCTCGACTGTCACAGTCTTAGTCTAAAGAAAAATGGTATAAAAAGCTATGGTAAGCAGAACTATCAATGTAAGGACTGTAAACGCCAATTTATTGGCGATCATGCGATAACCTATAACGGCTGTCACTCTAGAATAGAAGACATCATACGACTGATGACTGTCCGAGGTTGTGGTGTTAGAGACATAGCAGTTATAGCCAAGGTTAGTATTGGAAAAGTGCTTAGCACCATAGGCTCATCCATTTACAAGATTGTACCTAAGAAGCGCTACTATGAACGCTTAGAGGTTGATGAGTTCTGGACTTACGTATATCGCAAGAAACGTAAAGTGTGGCTCATCTACGCTTATGACCGTGCTACTAATGAGATTGTCGCTTATGTCTGGGGCAAACGTGACCTAAAAACGGCTAAGAAGTTAAGAGCACGTTTAAAGCAGCTTACAGTCAGCTATGGCTCTATCAGTATGGACAACTGGGACAGTTTTATAACCGCCTTTAAAAGTGATAACAAACGAATTGGTAAACAGCATACGATAGGGATTGAAGGCAATAACTGTCGTCTTAGACACCGATTGCGTCGGCCGGTTAGAAAGACTTGTTGCTTCTCAAAAAAGCTTGATAATCACTTTAAAGTATTCGATCTGGTGTTCTTTTATATCAATTATGGCTACGTCTGATGCCAGCATACTTTTTAGAACACCACCAAAAATAGAATAAAGCGCGCTAATAACAATGCTAATAACCATTAAAGTATTCATTAGAGGGCTAGCGCTATCATAACACCTGATAGGTTGTCAGCGTTAATTTAGACTACATATGGCTAATGAAAAACACATATATCCTACTTATGAAGACCGAAGCATTCGCTATAGTCAAGGAATTTTAAAATCGCTACAAGGCGACCGACCGCAGATAGTACACTAAGTACATCTAGGGCGGGTAACACCGTAGCGGTTTAAAAGTGCTCCGGCTATACTTAATGACTCGCTACTCAGTCACTCTCAGTTTAACCAAGCGATACTTTAGCCTGCCTGTTGTGACAATACCTCTGTCAGTAATTGCGTATCAAAATCATCTGTTAATACAGCTTGTCCTAATGATTTTAACAAAATCAGACGAATCTGTCCGCTTTTCACTTTTTTGTCATGACCCATAAGATTTAGAGCAACATCGGTGGCGATCGCTGGTGGATTAACGGGCAAGTTGGCCAGTGTCAATACGCGCTTAATACGAGCCACATCATCAAGACTAAGCCAGCCCATTTTTTGCGACAGCTCAGCGGCTTGTACCATGCCAGCAGCAACGGCCTCACCATGCAACCAGTTACCATACCCTTCATGCGTTTCAATCACATGCCCAAAGGTATGACCGAAGTTTAATAACGCGCGTACTCCCGCTTCTCTCTCATCCTGAGCGACGAGATCAGCTTTATATTCACAGCAGCGCTTCACTGCCTCACCAAGTATTGCCAAATCCAGCGCCAACATGGCAGGTAGATTTACTTCAAGCCACTCTAAAAACTCGATATCCATGATTAGAGCATATTTAATCACCTCAGCCAGTCCTGCCGATAGTTCGCGTGCAGGTAAGGTTTGCAGCGTACTCATGTCAGCCAGTACCATTTGTGGCTGCCAAAAAGCGCCAATCATATTTTTTCCTTGGCTGTGATTGATACCTGTTTTGCCACCAACGCTTGAATCAACCTGTGACAGTAGCGTCGTTGGGATTTGGATAAAATTCACCCCACGCATAAAGCTTGCAGCCGCAAAACCAGCCATATCACCAACCACCCCACCACCAAGCGCAATCAAAGTCACGTCGCGATTAAAGTGTTGTGCCATTAGAGCATCATAGATCTGATTGATGCTGGCTTGGTTTTTGTATTGCTCCCCATCTGGCAAACTGCAGACTGCAACAGTATAGGACTTTGCTAATTGCTCTTGCAGCTGCTGCAAATATAGGGGCGCAACCGTCTCATTGGTGACAATCAATACTTGCTGACCACTAATATAAGGCGCAACCTGCTCTGCCATATCACACTGGTCGGTAATAACTATTGGGTAATCATGACTTTGAGTATGAACCGTTAAGCCCTCATTAAACAGTGACGTTGCCATAAAGCATTCCTATGTTGTAATCTCTGCTGTATCACTCAAAAGAGACTTTTTCTAAAAAAAGAAAGCCGTTCATCAGAAAATCTTATCTAAACTTAAAAGTTTTTTAGTGACTGCTGTGCTACATAGTCGATCCACTATAAAATAAATACAGTGTTACTGGGATGAATTTTATGCAGCCTCTGGAGTGACGAAGTCGCACAGCAAGCAAAGAAAATTCATCCCAGTAGCACGCCGTAAAAACTGTACTCTTTTTATTTAGGACTCACTATACGCACCCTTTAACTTGGCTTGGTATCTGACTCTATACACTCACTTGTCGCACTGCTAGGCTTGGTGCTTTTAAGTGCCCAAAATGACTCAAGATGACGCAGTAGCTGACTCACCATATGACGTGGATAAGTGTGCCCAGTCGGCATTATAATATGCGCAACTTCTCGATATAAAGGATCGCGAGTACTGTATAGATTCTGCAAGATTTGCCTAGGGTTTGGCTGCTGCAATAGTGGACGTGACTTATCTTTTGCCGTACGCGCCATTTGTACATCAACAGGCGCATTCAGATACACCACAATACCGCGCTGGTGCAAAAACCTCCGATTGTCAGCGCTCATGACGGCACCGCCGCCAGTTGCAAGGACGATTTGCTTACGCTGAGTCAGCTCATCGATTGCTCGTGTCTCACGCGCACGAAACCCCGCCTCACCTTCTTTGGCAAATATCCAAGCAATGTCAGCACCCGTTTGCGACTCGACATACCAGTCGCTGTCCACAAACTCACGCCCTAACTGCTTAGCAAGCAATCGGCCAATGGTCGTTTTTCCCGCTCCCATCGGCCCGACTAAAAATACCGATGGCAATTCCTCCAACATAGTACTCACTCAGATAAATCAACTATCATACAACGTCATCGATATTCTGGCTAGTAATGAGCGCCGATTATTATGGATAAAATCCAGTCAATCTGTTGTAATGGACAAAATTCACCTATAAAAAAAGCAAGCCTAAAGATATAGGCTTGCTTTTTTGCTATCAATGTCATTAGACGGCTTATTAATCTAAGCGACTGACACCATCGTTAATCAGCTTTGGTGTGACAAAAATGAGTAGCTCTTCTTTGGCATTACTACGTACATCTCTACGGAACGCACGACCGATATAAGGTAAGTCTCCTAAGAAAGGTACCTTATCTACCCCATTAGATGTACGGTTTTTAAACACACCGCCAAGTACGATTGTTTGACCATCTTCTACAATGACGTTAGTAGAGATAGAGTCTTCCGCAATAGCTACCTGATTATTAATGATGGTAGGTGTACCGTTGGTAATCAATAGCTGCAGACCAATTTTGCCATCTGGAGTAATGTTTGGCGTAGCTTCCAAACTCAATGCCGCTTCTTTAAAGCTGGTAGACGTCGCACCACTGGCTGCCGCTTCCTGATAAGGAATCTGCGTACCAGAAGAAACTTTGGCCGTTTGTTTATCCGCTGTCAACACTTTGGGAGTGGAGATGACCTCACCACGGTTATCTGCTTGCAGTGCTGATAACTCAAGATCAAGCATCACATCTGACATGCTGAGCAAACCAAAAGCAATACTGCCCGCTGGATTAGACACTCCTAAGTCGACGTTTAGATTATCAGGACGGCTTATATCGTATGATGGATAGGATACCGTCTGGCCATTGACTGTCGTTGTTTCTACATCGAAGTCTTTTAGATCCCATAGCGTCTGATTACTACCACCCACTAACAGGTTACGGTTGTTGGCCGCACCGTTTGATAAGATACCCCAGCGCACCCCAATCTCTTTACTAAAGCTGTCCGTCGCGCTAACAATCCGCGCTTCAATCATGACTTGGCGCACAGGAATATCGATTTTGCTGATCAGTCTATGAATGTTTTCAATACTATCAGCCACATCTTTAATAATAAGCGTATTGGTACGCTCATCAATCGTGACCGTACCACGGTTGGACAATAAGCTACTATTATCATCTACGCCGCGATTGCCACCTGATGAGCCACTACCTTGAGAGATAAGGTTAAACACATCTGAGGCTTTGGCATAGCTAAGACGAATGTATTCCGTACGTAGTGGCGCAAAGGCTTCGACGGCCTGCTGAGCTTCTAGCTCCTGCGCTTCTTGTTGGGCAAGTTCAACCGAAGGCGCAATCAAAATGACATTGCCATTTTCACGTTTACCTAGGTTTTTACTCTTTAAGATGATATCGAGCGCTTGATCCCAAGGCACATTGATAAGACGCAAGGTAATATTACCAGCCACCGAATCACTAGCCACAATATTCATTTCAGTAAACTGCGCTAAGATATCCAGAACGCTACGAATTTCAACATCTTGAAACTCCATAGACAGCGCTTCACCACTATAGACTTTCTCTTCAAGGGTCGGCTCACGTAATAGCTCAGGTTTGTCGATACTCACGTTAAGCTGATTGCCAGACTGGTAGGCTTGATACTCATAATCACCCGTCATATTGATGGTGATAACCCCATTTTGACCTTGGTTTTTGGTATCGATGCTCTCGACCAGACCACTATTGACATTAAGGCGGCGCAATAGGTTGCGAGGTATGGTACTACCCGTCATACGCACAACCAGCTTATTGCCTTGGCGTTGTACATCAATAGGAATGGCTTCATTGACTAATGCGATACTAATATTGCCGCCGCCATTGCCACCTGCTGAGAAGTTTAATGCGCTCAAACCATCATAGCTGTACTGCTTACTCACTTGCGAAGCGGCAAGCCTAGGATCTAATAAAGGATTAACACGTACAACCATGGTATCAGTAGGCGCTTTTACCTGTACGGTACCCGAATTCGTAACGATAGGCGTGACACCTGCACTACTGGTCTCAACGATAGGCGTGACGATGGCAGTCGTGGTCAACGCTGTATTATCAGCTGCATTCATGTTTGCTCTTGCAGCAACTGGTACTTGCGTGACAGCTGGACTGGTCATCACCACTGGCCGGTTAGGATCCGTGATGGTGAGTAGCAGATCATTGCCATCAACAGCGGTGGTATAGTTACCGCTTTGTTTTAGCCCAACAATCAGACGTGTGGTACTGTCATTACTCAAAGTCGTCACTTCGTTAACCATACCAATATTGTAGTCGTTAAATCGGCTAGCCAGACCATTTTGCACTTGCTCGAAATCTAGAACCAAACGGCTTGGGTTATCAAGCTGATAAGCAGCCGGCAATACTGGAGCACCATTAAAACCTAAGCGCATCTGAGTGACGGCAGGCGCGGTTTGTACCACAGAGATATTATCGATACGCTGGTCAGCATAGGCTGTACTACTGATGGCGACCATACTGACTGCCAATGCAGGTATAGCAAAGCGCGAGGCAGATATGGCGAAAGTAGAGGAAACACGGTTACTCATCGTCATTACCTTGTTATTGCGTACTGTCATTACTTATTCCTCAAAAAATCTGCCAATTTAGTTTATAGGAGAGACCAACGACTGAGGTCTTTCAGTAAACCCTGCGCGGCTGTCTGGCACAATTTCAATCAAATTAATTTGGGTCGGCGTAATCTCAACAATACGGCCGTCGTTTAATCCCATATAGTCACCTACTTTGACACTTGCCACTGAGCCATCTGGGCGCTGGATGAGAGCGTACTGCTGCCCTTCAGGAGATATCAACATACCGCGAAACGTTAGCTGTGATAGCTCATATTGCTCAAGCGGCTCTTTGGTACGAGTAATATCAGGGCGCACACCATCCAAAGGAGTGTCTGAGCCTTGCACACTCACAAGGCTTGGTGGTAAAAACGGACTGCGTAGCATACTTGCGCTATAGACAAAGTCATCTACTAGCTCAGCTTTTGGTGGTGGCTCAATCGGCTGCGAGGGTGAGTTACGAATTTCATTCATCGCCTGTTCTGCCATGCCAATGCGATCAGAGCATCCAGTCAGCGTTAAAGCTGCGATGGCGAGTGTCAGAAGGGCTGGTACTTTAGCACTCATATCAATTACCTCCTTCTGTAGCCGCATCAGTTTCAGCTATTTCTTTTGAACGATAAGTTTTGGTCTGTAGTACTAAGTTCAACTCTGGTAACGTATCTAGAGTCGGTTTCGGATTACTGACCTCAAAATCGTGCATGGTAATAATACGTGGTAAGGCTGCAAGCCCACTAATAAAGCTACCGAACTGATGATACTCACCTATAGCGGCAATACGAATTGGCTGCTCAATGAAAAATTCATTTTCAATCTCAGCTTCAACTGATATGTCTTGAAAACGAATATTACTGCCAACACCTGTCATGTTGATGCCTTCTACCAGTTCTGATACCCGAGTATCTTTTGGCAATTGATCAAGCAAGGTATTGAACTCAACATCCATCTGAGCGACCTGTATTTTATAGGCTTCTAAATGACGGGCGCGCGACTCTTTTTTACGGTAGCTTTCAAGTAAAACCTGCTGTTCGTTTTCTGCAGCTTTGATCTCATCTATCTTGCTACTGATAGGTAGCGCCCAAGATAACGCTGCAATAAAAGCAATAATGAAACCAAATATCGTCACTTTGACTGGTATTGGCCAGCTGCCGTAGTTTTCAGTATCTAAAGATTCAAAGCTACGTCGAAAATCATTAAAATCAAATTGCTTTTTATTGCTTTGTTTGGCGGTTTTTTTGGCCTTGATTAGGCTTTTTTTGCGAGTAAGCTTCACAGTTCACCTCCAGTCTCAGCGCCATCATCAGTATTAGCAGTCTGTGACTGAACCTGTGTGGTGATAACAAACTGCACGTAGCTGTCTTCAGGGTATGTTGGACGTGACTGTTTACCAGTATTGAGTGCAGGCGCGGGTTGGTAGGCACTGATATTTTGTTGAATATTGCGTACTGCAGAATTACCCATCCACTTGCTGGCATCTAAGTTTCGTATCAAGCTTGAAACCACATTGGGATTATCTGCCAGGCCCGTTAAGATAAGCGTATTATCTTCACGCTTTAGATTATTTAAATAAAGCGCAGCGGGCATGGCTTTTGCCAGATCATCCCATAAATGTACTGGAACTGGACGTCGACCTTGTAGATCTTGAATGACTTGCATGCGTGAAACAATATCATCACGGCGTTGCTCTAAGCTATCAATCTCAACAAGCGCAGTATCTAGGCGAGTGTTTTCTTGAGTGATAAGCGCATTTGCATCACGCTGCTCATCAAGCTCATTATTGAAATAGCTCCATGTTGCGAACGCTGTCAATAGTGCCAGCAAGGTCACGGCAGCCACCAAGGTAATAAACTCTTTATTACGGCGTTCGCGCTCTTCTTGCCGCCAAGGCAGTAGGTTAATACGAGCCATTAGTCAAAGCTCCTTAACGCAAGGCCACAAGCGGCCATTAAACTTGCGGCATCAATTGCCAGTTGCTCATTGTCTATGCTGGGATCTATGGTCATGTTGATAAACGGATTTGCGACAGTCACTGGTACGCCCAGCTTCTGCTGCACCATTCCAGGTAGACCTGGAATAGAGCTACTGCCGCCTGCCAGCACCACTTGATCGATACTATTGTACTGACTCGAAGAAAAATAAAACTGCAACGAGCGAGTAATTTGCTGAATGGTGCTTTCCATAAAGGGCGTTAAGATTTCTGTATAATAGTCATCTGGTAGCACGCGCTCACGCTTATTGATTGTCGCCTCTTCAAACGATAAACCATAGCGGTCTTGAATGGCTTGTGTCAGCTGTAATCCACCAAATAATTGCTCACGGCTATAGACAAACTCACCATCTTTCGCGATATATAAAGTCGTCTGATGATGACCAATATCAACGATAGCAACCAACTCAGGCATATTGGGCAAACTGTCTACCATGAGTTCAAACGCACGCTCAATAGCGTGTGATTCGATATCTACTATCTTCGCTTTTAAACCGCCAAAAATTAGTGCATCAACACGCTGATCGACGTTTTCTGAGCGCGATGCTGCCAGCAAAACCTGTACCAGATTATCATCGAGTAAAGAAGGACCGAGGACTTCAAAATCTAGATTGACCTCATCTAAGGGATAAGGAATATATTGATCTGCATCCAAGCGAATTTGAGCTTCTCTTTCCACATCGCTTAGTTTCATATCCATATCAATGATTTTGGTAATAACCGAGGATCCTGAGACTCCCGTCGCTGCATCACCACCTGCCACCTGACAGCGTGTTGCTAAGCGTGCGATAGCAGCACCGACTTCTTCAGTATCGACAATCAGCTTATCGACAACCGCACCTGGCGACAATCCTTCAATGCCATAACATTTCAGATGGAATCTGCCCTGTTGACGTTGTATGTCGACCAGTTTTACTGAGGTAGCAGATATATCCACCCCAACCAAATGTCGCCCTTTAGAAGAAAGTAGCCTCACAAGCGCTTTACCTTATATAAATTGTACATTCTGATATGTTTTTGTAATAATTGAATACAATACGTTACTTAAATGACAGATTCAAGTGTTTATAGAGACTTATGCGGTAAATTACACTTTTAGTATGACCTGCCTGTTTTGTTCGATGTATAATATATTATTTGCTGCGAATTTTAATCGATAAGTCTGACTATGACCCAAAAAAATGCTACTGCTCGTCTCTTACACTTCTTGGTGGGACTGGTTATTGCTTGCCTAGCACTTGCAGTTATCCTTGCATTAACTGTGCCAATCGGCTTTTACGGTATGGCTATGTATTTAGCACCGACTTTGCCCAGTATTCAAGAAATAAAAACTGCCAGTCTCGAGATGCCTTTGCAGATCTATAGCAGTGATGACAAGCTGATAGGTCAGTATGGTAATCGGTTGTCTCTACCGGTTACCTTTGATGAAATCCCTACAGATTTAACCAATGCCTTCTTAGCAGCAGAAGACTCCTCATTTTTTCAGCATACGGGCATTAGTCTCAAAGGTCTTGGGCGCGCTGTCACGGAAGCAGTCACTGATGATGATACGCAAACAGGCGGCTCTACTATTACCATGCAGGTCGCCAAAAACTACTTTTTGAGCTCTGAGCGTACGTTAAACCGTAAGCTGACTGAGCTTTTCGTCGCCCGCAAAATGGAAGACGAACTCAGTAAAAACGAAATCTTGACATTATATGTCAACAAAATATATCTGGGTGAAGGCGCATACGGTATTCGTGCCGCTGCCAAAAAATACTATAGCAAATCTTTAGAAAACCTCACCATTGCTGAGGTAGCCATGCTTGCAGGCCTACCCAAGGCACCTTCGAAGTATAATCCCGTTGCCAACCCAGAGCGCGCACTCACGCGCCGTAATTGGATAATTGGCCGTATGCATGAGCTTGGCTATATCAGCCAAGCGCAATACGATGAAGCGATTGACGCTCCTATCGGACTCAAGCTCTATCAAGAAAAGCTTGATGTAAACATGCCTTATTTGGCAGAAATGACTCGTTATGCACTGGTTAACCGCTATGGTGAACAAGTCGTTAATGGTGGTTGGCGGGTGCGCCTTACTGTTGATAGCGAAGCACAACAAGCCGCTGAATCGGCCGTACTAAAAGGATTGGTTGCATATGATCATCGTCATGGCTGGCGCGGAGCAGAAGCAAATGATGAGCCGCTAGAGAACTTTCGACGCTATGGTGGGATGTATCCAGCCAAGGTCACCAAAGTTAATTCGCGCAGCTTTGAAGCCACCATGCCATCCGGTGAGGACGTTACCGTTAATTGGTCAGGGATGAGTTGGGCACGCAAGTATATCTCCGCCGATCGTATCGGTTACTATCCGAGTAACGCAAGCCAAGTGGTCAGCAAAAACGATATCATTCGCTTAATACCAACCAGCAGCGGTGGTTGGAAGCTGGCACAAATACCTGAGGTTCAAGGCAGCCTAGTCTCCTTAAATCCTGATACAGGGGCTGTAAAAGCACTTGTCGGCGGCTTTGACTTTAATCACAGTAAGTTTAACCGTGCATTGCAAGGCTGGCGCCAACCAGGCTCAATTATTAAACCACTGGTTTATACCGCTGCTCTAGAAAAAGGCTATCGCCCAGACAGTATCATTTCAGATCAACCTATTCAGGTGGGTGACTGGAAACCAAAAAACTCGGATGGACGCTTTTTGGGAGATATTACTCTCCGCCGCGGGCTATACCTCTCACGTAACCTAGTCTCTATTCGCTTATTACAAGCTATTGGCATCTCTGACGCTCGCGATTTGCTAGATCAGTTTGGACTTGATAAAGAAAAGCTACCAACTACCCTGTCGCTAGCGCTTGGTACTGGGCAAGCAACGCCTCTACAAATGGCGACTGCGTATGCAACTTTTGCCAATGGCGGCCACCGCGTACAGCCTTACTTTATACAACAAATATATAATCACGAAAACGAGCTATTATTCCAAGCCAATCCACAACAGGCGTGTGCGCTTTGCTTTAATGAACAAATAGAAGATCTTAATCAACAGCTCATTGAAGATCAAAAAGCGGCAGAAGAGGCTGCTAACGAACTATCAGAACTCACCACTGAAGAGCAAGGCTCAGAAGATGGCGAGGTACAAGATGACACAGCAATCAATTTAACGGTTTACGACGCCAGTCCAGAATCAGATCGTTTAAAAGCACCTTTAGTACAATACTCAACAGCCACCCAAGCGCCGCGTATTTTGACACCACGAGTAGCATATGAGATGGCCGATATCTTGCGCGATGTGGTACAGCGCGGTACAGCAACAAGAGCCAAAGCTCTAGGCCGTAGCGATATCGGCGGTAAAACAGGTACAACCAACGAAGCAAAAGACGCATGGTTTGCAGGGTTTCACCCAACCAACGCGACGGTCGTTTGGATGGGCTTTGATCAGCCATCGACACTAGGGCGCCGCGAGTATGGCGGGGTCGCAGCTTTGCCAGTATGGATTGACTTCATGAGAGCGGATCTAAAAGGCACACCTTATCAGTGGGTGTCGCTCAATAATCGCTCAAAGTCAAAGAAACAAAAGCAGCGTATATTAGGAATGACTGATGACGGTGTTATATCGTCTGATGAAGAAATTATAGACACAGGCACTGCCAAACCAGCCAAGCCAAAAACCCAGCAGCGCAAGCAACCTGAGCCTGAACCAACTGTTGAAGAAGGTGGTAATAACCAACGTAGTAATAACCGTAACACTGCTAATGATAGCGTTCCTCAAAACCCGCTGACAGTGACGCCAGTAGAGCGTATGCCCGTGATGCCAGAGTAAGGCAGGTTTTTCTGCCATCAAATACTGTCTAATGCTGTCCAAATTAAAAAGCTTACTCATTGATCTGAGTAAGCTTTTTTTGATGTATATAACGATTTAATCAGTATAGTCAAGGAATTTTAAAAAGGAATTTTAAAATCGCTACAAGGCGACCGACCGCAGGTAGTACACTAAGTACATCTAGGGCGGGTAACACCGTAGCGGTTTAAAAGTGCTCCGACTATATTTACTAATCACTGCCTATCAACCACATACTCATTGCATAGATTTTCATTATTCCCTCATTGGTTTTTAAAACTCTACCATGCCAGCACGCAGTTGCTCAATCAGCTCTAACAGCTGCTGACGCCATTCACGTATGGTTGCCTCATCAGGCAGCCATTGATTTGACAGCGTGACCACATTAACGATCAAGTCTCTTGGCTCTTTGCCAGTATCGTTCATACCAACGTCTTCACTAATCGGCTGATCTTTTATAACTGCGTATAAGCAGCGCTGATAAGCACGCTCAATATTGGCCAAAAACCCTTGTTGCTGCAACTGTTGCAAACGCTGTATTTCTGGCGATACTTGGGTGCGTGCGCTGAGTTCTTGCTCGATACTCTCTAACGTTGGCACAGTCATATCCAAGCTATAGAACTGCGCAAGCTCTTGCATAAAGGCCAAAAAAGATCCGTATAAATGAAAGATAGCCGTTTCACAATGTGCTTGATACAACTGCTTATCATTGCTACTCCCAGCTGCTTGACAGGCGAGACGGCAAAAATATAGCTTTTGATTGGTTCTATCTGCTTGGTATTTGGCAACGCGACTTTTACCAGCCATGTGCTTATCCTCATATTAAATTAAAGACGATTGTAAATCG
Organism: Psychrobacter sp. H8-1; assembly: GCF_904846575.1. Lineage (NCBI taxonomy): Bacteria > Pseudomonadati > Pseudomonadota > Gammaproteobacteria > Moraxellales > Moraxellaceae > Psychrobacter > Psychrobacter sp. H8-1. The sequence continues at coordinate 206,769 of NZ_CAJHBG010000001.1, read as the reverse complement.
GCTTGCTCAGTTTACTATTTTTTTTACAGTATAAGGGTGAGTTTTTATTTTTTACGCGCACAAAAAAGCCAGCAACAAGGCTGGCTTTTTATATCAATACTAAAACGTTATAGAACGTGCTGAAGACTAGCTGTCTTGACTAAGCTCTTGCGCAAAGGCTTCATCAAAACTGGCGAAGTCTTTGCTATCGGTACTAGCAGTCATATCAAAAGCAGCATTGATGTCTTTGTCTTGCAGTTTTTGCTCAGACATATCTTTACGAGCTTTATGATAAGCAAGACCCGTACCAGCAGGGATCAAGCGACCAACAACCACGTTTTCTTTAAGACCACGTAGCTCATCACGCTTACCAGTAACAGCCGCCGCCGTTAGTACACGCGTCGTTTCCTGGAAGGAAGCCGCTGAGATGAAGCTTTCAGTGGCCAGACTGGCTTTAGTGATACCTAGTAATTGACGCTCATACTGTACTGGGAACTTATCTTCTGCAACTAGCTTGTCGTTTTCGGTTTTCAAATCAGCATATTCGATCTGATCACCTTTAAAGTGACTAGAGTCGCCAGCATCAGTGACTTCAACTTTACGCAGCATCTGACGAATGATAACTTCGATGTGCTTATCGTTGATTTTTACCCCTTGCAAGCGGTAAACGTCCTGTACTTCGTTTACGATATAGTCAGCAAGCGCAGTCTCACCTTTTAAGCGTAAGATATCGTGCGGGTTTTGTGGACCGTCAGCGATAATCTCACCGCGTGCTACTGTCTCGTTTTCAAAGACGTTGATCTGACGCCATTTCGGGATCAGCTCTTCATGCACTTCGCCATCTTCATTGGTAATGATAAAGCGGTTTTTGCCTTTAGTCTCTTTACCGAAACTAACGACACCTGTCATCTCTGCCATGATGGCATGATCTTTCGGACGACGGGCTTCAAACAAGTCAGCAACACGTGGTAGACCACCGGTAATATCTTTGGTACCTGACGTTGCTTGTGGTACACGACCTAGGATCGAACCTGCCGCTACTTTTTCGCCATCGCTAACACGAATGATGGTTTCGGCTGGTAAGAAGTAAACCACTTCTTTGCCTTCGTCAGTATTCAAGATAATCGCTGGACGTAAATCTTTAGCTGAGCTTGAACGATCACGTGTCGCTAGAATTTCAAACGAGCTCATACCAGTGGCGTCGTCCACTTTAACTGTCGCTGTCGAGCCATCAATGATATCACTGAAGCGTGCTGTACCCGCAAATTCTGTGATAATTGGATGCGTGTGCGGATCCCATTTTGCGATGGTTTGACCACCTTCGACCTGCTCTTCGTTCTTAACCAATACGCTTGAACCATAAGGAACTTTATAGCGCTCACGCTCACGGCCTAGCTCATCCGTTAACGCAATTTCAGCTGAGCGCGATACAATAACTAAATGGCCATCGATGTGCTCAACAGTCTTCATGTTCTCAAAATGCGCTTGACCGGCATTACGTACAGAGATGCTGTTGTCCACAGACGCTGAGCTTGCCGCCCCGCCCACGTGGAAAGTACGCATCGTAAGCTGTGTGCCTGGCTCACCGATAGACTGAGCAGCCATAACACCGACTGATTCACCGATATTGACTTTATGACCACGAGCAAGGTCACGGCCATAGCACTGTGAACAAACACCATGTGCAACATCACAAGTAATGACTGAGCGTACCCAAATATCATCGATTGCATTGTCATCAAGAATCTCGACCCAATGCTCATCGATCAAGGTACCTGCTGGCACCAATACTTTTGAATCATCATCATTATAGGTCACATCACGAGCAGTGACACGGCCAAGCACTAGCTCACCAAGCCTTTCGATGATCTCGCCACCTTGAATATGCGGTGTCATGAGCAAGCCTTGCTCAGTACCACAGTCTTCGGTAGTAATAACCAAATCTTGTGCCACGTCAACCAAGCGACGAGTCAGGTAACCAGAGTTAGCGGTTTTCAATGCCGTATCTGCTAGACCTTTACGCGCACCGTGAGTAGAGATAAAGTACTGTAGTACCGTCAGACCTTCACGGAAGTTGGCTTTAATCGGCGTCTCAATGATCGAGCCATCCGGCTTTGCCATCAAACCACGCATACCAGCAAGCTGACGAATCTGTGCCGCACTACCACGAGCACCAGAGTCTGACATGATGAAGATAGAGTTAAAGGACTTCTGCTCTTCCTCGACACCTTCAGCATTCATGATTTTGTCAGTGGCCAAGTTATCCATCATCGCTTTAGCGACTTTGTCATTGGTACGTGACCAAATATCGACAACTTTGTTATAACGCTCACCAGCAGTCACAAAACCTTGCTCAAATTGATCTTCAATTTCGCGTACTTCGCCTTCTGCAGTTTCGATGATCTGTACTTTGCTTGGCGGAATGACCATGTCATCAATACCAATAGACACACCAGATAATGTTGCTTGGGCAAAACCAAGATACATCAATTGGTCAGCAAACATAACACTGTCTTTGACACCCATTTTACGGTAGCACGAGTTAATCAGCTTTGAGATGTTTTTCTTCGTCATCTCCTGATTACACTCATCAAACACCATACCTTTTGGCATAATATTCCAGATCAGCAAACGCCCAGCAACCGTATCTTTTAGGTTGGTTTCTTTGGTGCGATTGCCTTCTTCATCGATATGAGTCTCGGTCACACGTACTTTAATTCTGGCGTTTACATGCAAGTCATTCGAACCAATAGCACGCAATGCTTCATTGACTGAAGCAAACACCATGCCCTCACCTTTTGCATTCACCGATGAGCGGCTGATGTAGTACAAGCCCAATACAACGTCTTGTGATGGTACGATGATTGGATCACCGTTCGCAGGTGACAAGATGTTGTTGGTAGACATCATTAGCGCACGTGATTCAAGCTGAGCTTCCAAGGTTAATGGCACGTGTACCGCCATTTGGTCGCCATCAAAGTCAGCGTTAAACGCGGTACAGACCAATGGATGCAACTGAATCGCTTTACCTTCAATTAATACTGGCTCAAACGCTTGTAGACCCAATCTGTGCAGTGTTGGTGCACGGTTAAGGAGCACTGGATGCTCACGAATAACCATGGCTAGCATATCCCACACTTGTGGCTCTTCACGCTCAACCATCTTTTTGGCGGCTTTGATCGTCGTTGCCAAACCATGTGATAATAGTTTGTTATAAGTAAATGGCTTGAATAGCTCTAGCGCCATTTTCTTTGGCAGACCACACTGATGCAAGCGTAGCGTTGGACCCACTACGATGACCGAACGACCAGAGTAGTCAACACGCTTACCAAGTAAGTTTTGACGGAAACGACCTTGCTTACCTTTGATCATATCTGCCAAAGATTTAAGTGGACGTTTATTACTACCAGTGATAGCACGACCGCGACGACCGTTGTCTAGCAAAGCATCTACTGACTCTTGTAGCATACGCTTTTCGTTACGTACGATGATGTCAGGGGCGCTAAGCTCAAGCAAACGCTTGAGACGGTTGTTACGGTTGATGACGCGGCGATAGAGATCGTTTAGATCTGAAGTCGCAAAACGTCCACCTTCTAGTGGTACTAATGGGCGCAAGTCTGGTGGTAGGACTGGTAAGATGTTCATCACCATCCATTCAGGCTTGTTATGCGAGTCACGGAACGCTTCTAATAGCTTAAGACGCTTAGACATCTTTTTAAGCTTAGTCTCAGAACCGGTTTGCGGAATCGCTTCACGTAATTCATCAATCTCAAGATCTAGATCGATGTCTTTTAGTAGATCTTGAACGGCTTCAGCGCCCATCTTGGCAACGAACTCATCACCAAATTCTTCAAGCGCACGAAAGTAATCTTCATCATCAAGCAACTGATAGCGCTCTAAGCTAGTTAAACCAGGCTCAGTGACGATGTAACTTTCAAAATATAACACACGCTCAATGTCACGTAGCGTCATATCTAGCAATAAACCAATACGGCTTGGTAATGATTTTAAGAACCAAATATGGGCAACAGGGCTGGCTAGGTCAATATGACCCATGCGATCACGACGCACCTTGGCAGTGGTGACTTCAACACCACATTTTTCACAGATGACGCCTTGGAACTTACGGCGCTTATACTTACCACACAGACATTCGAAGTCTTTTACTGGGCCAAAGATTTTGGCACAAAACAGACCGTCACGCTCAGGCTTAAACGTGCGATAGTTAATGGTTTCAGGCTTTTTAACTTCACCATGTGACCATGATTTAATCACGTCTGGTGAAGCCAGTGTAATTTGGATACTATCAAATTCACGGTTACCGCTAGCGGTAGGGCTTTGCATGATATCGAGTAAATCTTTCAAGTTGCTTCTCCGTTATCTTTATAATCATCTGGCCGCGTTATACCACGTTAGGTAACGTCATATAGCAAGATGAATGAAGGCAATGAATAGGGTTGAGATAAATGACTAAAAGCAGCAGCAATGAACATGCTGCTTTTAGCGTGACGCCTAAGTTTAAAACATTAATTTTTAAGCTTAGTGGGTCTCTTTTAACTCAATATTAAGACCTAGTGATTTGATTTCTTTGGTCAGTACGTTAAACGATTCAGGCATACCTGGATCCATGTACTGCTCACCATCAACGATGTTCTTATACATACGCGTACGGCCTTCAACATCATCCGACTTCACGGTTAACATCTCTTGCAAGGTATAAGCGGCACCGTAGGCCTCTAATGCCCACACTTCCATCTCACCGAAGCGCTGACCACCGAACTGAGCTTTACCACCTAGTGGCTGCTGAGTAACCAGTGAGTAAGAACCTGTTGAGCGTGCATGCATCTTGTCATCAACCAAGTGGTTAAGCTTGAGCATGTACATATAACCAACAGTCACTTTACGATCAAACTTTTGACCCGTACGACCATCATACAATGTCTGCTGACCATCTCTGTCTAAGCCAGCTAGCTCAAGCAAATCTTTCACTTGATGCTCATGTGCACCGTCGAATACTGCCGTACCCATCGGAACGCCTTCACGTAGGTTACCCGCAAGCGCCATGATATCGTCGTCAGACAGGCTATCAAGATCAACTTGTTCACCACCAACTTTGTTATAGATTTGGTCTAAGAAATCACGCAAATCTTTGATTGCCGCTTGCGCTTTGAGCATACCGTCAATCTTCTCACCTAAGCCTTTTGCTGCCATCCCTAAATGCGTCTCGAGTACCTGACCGATGTTCATACGCGACGGGACACCAAGCGGGTTTAGGACGATGTCAACGGTATTGCCATGCTCATCGTAAGGCATGTCTTCAACTGGCATGATACGTGATACCACCCCTTTGTTACCATGACGACCAGCCATCTTATCACCAGGCTGAATACGGCGCTTAACCGCTAAGTAAACCTTAACGATTTTTTGTACGCCATGCTGCAAATCATCGCCCGCCGTCAATTTACGTTTTTTCTCAGCGAACTTGGTATCGATGTCTTTTTGCTTATCGACCAAGTACTCTGCGATTTGCGTCAAACGCTCAGAGATTTCTTCCTCAACTGGCTGAATATCAAGTAAAGTCTCAAGACTCATGTCTTTCATATCAGCAGCTTTCATGACAGTACCAGCTTTTAGACCTGAACCACCACTGATTTTTTGGCCGTCAAGCAAAGTGCTGATACGACCACGTGCCGCTTCTTCAAAGATACGTAGCTCTTCTTTTAAATCTTTGCGATAGCTATCAAGCTGCGACTTTTCAATGGCGCGAGCACGGGCGTCTTTTTCGACACCATCACGAGTAAAGACCTGTACGTCAATGACCGTACCCTTACTTGATGTTGGCACACGCAATGACGTGTCTTTCACATCAGCCGCTTTTTCACCAAAGATGGCACGTAGCAGTTTTTCTTCTGGCGTAAGCTGGGTCTCACCTTTTGGCGTGACCTTACCCACTAAGATATCGCCCGCGTCAACTTCTGCACCGATATAGACGATACCAGCCTCATCAAGGCTTGATAATGCTGCTTCACCAACGTTAGGAATATCAGCTGTAATCTCTTCCGTACCTAACTTGGTATCACGTGCAACACAAGTCAGTTCTTGAATATGAATCGTGGTGAAACGATCTTCTTTCACGACTTTTTCAGAAAGCAAGATTGAGTCTTCGAAGTTGTAACCATTCCACGGCATAAAGGCGATACGGATGTTCTGACCTAGTGCTAGCTCACCTAGATCCGTTGAAGGACCGTCAGCCAAGATATCACCTGGGGCTATCTCATCGCCTTGGTTGACGATAATACGCTGGTTGATACAAGTGTTTTGGTTTGAGCGTGTGTATTTGATCAAGTTATAGATATCAATACCTGCTTCACCAGCAGTCATCTCATCTTCATTGACACGTACTACGATACGCGACGCATCAACGTCTTCAATCACACCGCCACGTTTAGCAATCACACAAACACCAGAATCACGTGCAACGTGACGCTCCATACCTGTACCCACTAACGGCTTATCAGCACGCAGTGTTGGAACGGCCTGACGCTGCATGTTCGAGCCCATCAAGGCACGGTTAGCATCATCATGCTCTAGAAACGGAATAAGACCTGCAGCTACCGATACAACCTGACTTGGCGACACATCCATATGCGTCACTTTTTCTGGCGGCATACGTACAAACTCACCATAGCTACGCACACTGACCATCTCGTCACTGAGCGCTCCATCTTCAGTCATTGGCGAGTCAGCCTGTGCAATCACAGTACCGACCTCTTCAATCGCTGAGAGATATTCAATATGGTCAGTCACTTTACCATCAACCACACGGCGATAAGGGGTTTCTAAGAAACCAAAGCTGTTGGTTTTAGCAAAGGTGGCTAATGAGTTGATCAAGCCAATGTTTGGACCTTCAGGGGTCTCAATTGGACAAACGCGACCATAATGGGTGTCATGGACGTCACGTACTTCAAAGCCTGCACGCTCACGGGTCAAACCACCTGGCCCCAATGCTGATACACGGCGCTTATGCGTCACTTCAGATAATGGGTTGTTCTGATCCATAAACTGTGACAACTGGCTTGAACCAAAGAATTCTTTGACCGCCGCAGCGACAGGTTTTGAGTTAATCAAATCCTGCGGTGACAAGTTATCAGACTCAGCTGAGCTTAGACGCTCTTTCACCGCACGCTCAACACGTACTAAACCGACGCGGAACTGGTTCTCTGCCATCTCGCCCACTGAACGAATACGGCGGTTACCTAAATGGTCAATATCATCAACTTCGCCGCGACCGTTACGGATCTCGATCAGCTCTTTTAATACATTGACGATATCGTCGTTGTTTAAGACACTGCGCTCACGCTGGATATCAGGATCGTCGGTATCTACAAAATCAAGACCAAGACGGCGGTTGAACTTCATACGACCGACATTAGATAAATCATAACGATCAGCGTTAAAGAACATGCTTTCAAACAGCTTCTCAGCGGTCTCAACCGTTGGTGGCTCACCTGGGCGCATCACTTTATAGATTTCGATCAAGGCTTCTTCACGACTTGAAGTGCTATCAGCACGTAGCGTATCAGCGATATAACTACCTTGGTCGATATCGTTGGTAAACAGTATGCTGAACTCTTTGATAGACTCGCTGGCCTCAAACGCGCTCAACTTGACCAATAGCTCATGATCAATAGGCGTATTAGCATGAGCGATAACTTCGTCATTAACGATGATATCTTCTGCTAAGATACGCTCATATAAGTATTCATCAGGTACAGCGATACGCGTCATACCCGCTTCTTCGATCTGACGGATACGGCGGGCATTAATACGTTTGCCCTGCTCAACCAGTACATCACCTTCAGGTGATACGATATCGAACTGTGCCATTTCACCGCGCAAACGATCGGGTACCAAATCAATCTCGAACTGCTCTTCACCCTTGTAAACCGCAACTTTATCAAAGAAAGTCTCTAAGATTTCGGCAGTGGTCAAACCCAACGCACGTAGGATGATAGACGCCAATAGCTTACGACGACGGTCAATACGCGCAAAAACCAAGTCTTTGGCATCGAATTCAAAATCAAGCCATGAACCACGGTATGGGATAATACGAGCGTTATAAAGTACTTTACCGCTTGAATGTGACTTGCCTTTATCATGGTCAAAGAACACACCAGGTGAGCGATGTAGCTGTGATACGATTACGCGCTCAGTACCGTTAATAATAAAGGTACCGTTATCGGTCATCAGTGGCATCTCGCCCATATAGACGCTTTGCTCACGAATGTCTTTGATCGCCGCTTTACTGTCTTTATCTTTGCTGTCTTTATCTTTGATAATTAAGCGAATTTTGACACGCATCGGTGCAGCAAAGGTTGATCCACGTAAAATACATTCACGCTCATCAAACTCAGGCGTACCTAAGTAATATTCAACGAATTGCAACTCAGCATTACCAGAGTGACTCTCAATTGGGAAAATAGAGGAATACGCAGCTTGCAAACCAGTATTCTCACGAGCTTTTGGCTTTTTGTGCTCTTGCAAAAATTGCTCGTAAGAATCTACTTGGATAGACAGTAAATAGGGAATGTCCATCACAGTGGGCAATTCAGCAAAACTTTTGCGAATACGCTTTTTTTCAGTATAAGAATATGCCATCGAGAGTCCTTACAGTAGACGTGAAAACAAATTGAAAGCGTAACCAGCGTGCATCAAATCAATACCATCTGTATAAACATTGTGCAAACTTGGCGACGAAAACGATAATAAAAGAAACGGTGATGCTCAGTTAATGACTGCTTAATAATTTAATAAACTGTGCATACGTAACACACAACATTGACTTTACACTAATATCTAAATACCACTATATGACAGCTATTACTCTATATTTCAATAACATACGGATTTAATAACCGTAATATTAAGTTTTTGCAATTTTATATAAGTAATGTCGTCACTGATATCTACCGTCGATAAGCTTACGAACTGACAGTAGAGCTATGCTAAAATAATTAAGATCCAAACAAATCAGGTTAAATAAAACGTTATTGCTAATAGGAAGTATACAGACACAAAAAAATGCCAAACATCTCAGGACGTTTAGCCTAAATTAACTGATTTCAAAAACTGGCGTGTTTGCGTGCATGTATATAGTGTGTCCTTTTGATGGGTATCCACCGTTGATGCATACGTATGTTGGCAGACACAAAAGGTCAAGCTGACAATTATAATAAAAAAAAGCTGGTAATGCAAGGCATTACCAGCTTTTTTAGCACAGCGTTAAACTTATTTTAGTTCAACAGTTGCACCAGCTTCTTCAAGCTTCTTCTTCAACTCTTCAGCTTCTGCTTTAGGAGCGGCTTCTTTGATTGGAGCTGGAGCGCTTTCAACCAAGTCTTTCGCTTCTTTTAGACCAAGGCCAGTCGCTTCACGTACTGCTTTAATGACTGCAACTTTCTTCTCGCCAAAGCTGGCAAGAACAACGTCAAACTCATCTTTTTCTTCAGCAGCAGGACCAGCAGCAGCGGCAGCAGGTGCAGCAGCAGCAACAGCAGCTGTTACGCCGAATTTTTCTTCCATGTCGCTGATTAGCTCAACGATATCCATTACTGACATTTCAGCGATTGCGTTTAACACATCTTCTTTAGATAGTGCCATGAGAACTCTCCGTTATCTGATAATATTTAATTGATTTTAATATCGCTTTGACTGCTTGCCAAATTTTCAAATAGTGTTGACAATAAAATACAGACTGCGATGTTAAAGTTACGTTAAAACAAGCAATTAAGCAGCTTCTTTTGCGTCTTTGACTGCTGCTACAGTGCGAACGAACTTGCCAGGAACTGCGTTCATAGTCTGGACAAGCTTGGTCACTGGTGCATTCATAGTAGCCATCAAGATAGAGATTGCTTCGTCGCGAGTTGGAAGCTTCGCTACACGCTCTAATTCTTCAGGGCCAAATAATTCACCACCGACTGATACCAATTTGGTCTCAAGGGCTTTGTTATCTTTACTAAAGTCAAAAATGACTCGAGCAGCAGATCCCAAATCTTCCATAGAGAAAGCCAAAAGTAATGGACCAGTCATACTGTCTGACATGCACTCAAAACTAGTGCCTTCAAAAGCGCGTTTTGCTAGGGTGTTTTTTACCACTTTCAAAACGACGCCTTTTTCACGGGCTTGTTCGCGCAGCTGAGTAAGCTTTGCAACACCAATACCGTGATAATCGGCAGCTACTGCTGAGTAAGCATTAGCAGCAACTTCAGACACTTCAGCCACAACTTGTTGTTTTTGTTCTAGCGTTAATGCCATAAGTTGACTCCTTTAATCTAATCAATCTCGATAAAGCTAAGATTGACTTGATACGACACGTTATCTATAAATCCTACAAACATAGAACCTATCAATAACGACTGATTACGGCACCGTTATCAGAATGACGTTGAGAAATAGGTTGGTATGAATACCGCTCTATCAACTCATATCAAAATGGGTGGGTCACCGTCTGCGTAGGACAATTAAGATTTTCATCTGTCATCGATTAACAAAACCAGCTTAATACTATTAAAAACAACTCCGAGAAGTTGTAAACAATCTTATTAAACTGCTTTCTACCTACGGTCTTAGACAGCATAGCGGTTGCTACGCTGACCTAATTCTTTAAAATTCGTTTGTGCTTTTATTTAAAATATTTAAACAAGTTGCACTTATTAGCCATCAATAGCTGATTTTTTATTTAGCAAGGCGATATGGAACAGGATCAAGTGTTAGACCTGGGCCCATCGTGCTAGATAATGTCATCTTCTTGATATAAATACCTTTAGAAGTAGCAGGCTTCGCACGCTTTAGATCTGCGACTAGTGCTTGAGCGTTTTGTGCTACTTGCTCAGCAGTAAAGCCAACTTGACCGATAGTGGCATGGATAATACCTGCTTTGTCAACACGATACTGTGCTTGACCAGCTTTTGCGTTAGTAACGGCTTCAGCAACGTTAGGCGTTACTGTACCAACTTTTGGGTTAGGCATTAGACCACGTGGGCCTAGAATAGTACCTAACTGACCAACAACACGCATAGCGTCTGGTGCAGCGATGACAACGTCAAAATCCATGTTACCAGCTTTGATCTCTTCTGCTAGATCTTCAAAACCAACGATGTCTGCACCAGCTTCTTTTGCAGCTTCAGCAGCAGCGCCTTGAGCAAATACAGCAACGCGTTTGGTTTTACCAGTACCAGCAGGTAGATTGGTAGCGCCACGAACCACTTGATCAGATTTACGTGGGTCAACGCCCAAGTTTATCGCGATATCAATAGACTCTTTGAACTTTAGAGGTGGCAAATCATTTAGGATTTGCACTGCTTCTTCAAGCGTGTACTGTTTTTCGTGCTCAATACGGCTTTGAATTTCTTTTTGACGTTTGGTTAGCTTAGACATTATACACCCTCCACGGTAATACCCATTGAACGAGCGGTACCAGCAATGGTACGGACAGCAGCATCAAGATCAGCTGCAGTTAAGTCTGCATCTTTAGTCTTAACGATCTCTTCAAGTTGAGCGCGATCTACTTTACCGACTTTAGCAGTATTTGGTTCGCCTGAACCTTTAGCAATACCAGCAGCTTTGCGTAGCAAAAACGCAGCTGGTGGTGACTTCATGATGAAGGTAAATGACTTATCGCTATAGACAGTGATCTCAGTAGGGATCGGCAAACCTGGCTCTTGATTTGCAGTTGCAGCGTTAAATTCTTTACAGAACGCCATGATGTTCACGCCTTTTTGACCCAATGCTGGACCAATCGGTGGTGAAGGGTTTGCTTTGCCTGCAGGCACTTGTAGTTTGATGTAACCATCAATCTTCTTAGCCATGATACTCTCCTAAATGGGTGATAGCGCCAAATCAAGATTGTATATTCATACAGTGTTGATTAACGGCTCCCCTGTTGATGAAATTTTTAGCGGTTTAGTCTAGTTTTTCAACCTTGCTAAACTCAAGCTCAACCTGAGTTGGCCTGTTAAATACGTTTACAGTAAGCTGTAATTTAGATTTTTCATAATCCACTTTTTCTACCAACCCTTTAAAGTCAGTAAATGGACCGTCGATGACCAATAGCTCTTCACCTGGCTCGAACAGTGTCTTCGGACGCGGCGTCGCTTCAGTCTGATTTAGGCGATTTAAGATACGATCAGCTTCTACCTGCGTGATGGGCGCAGGTACTTCAGGTGTACCGCCAATAAAGCCCATTATGCGCGGACAGTCTTTGACGATGTGCCAAGTATTGTCGTTCATTTCCATCTGGATCAATACATATCCTGGAAAGAACTTACGCTCACTCTTACGCTTCTTGCCGTCTTTCATTTCGACGACTTCTTCAGTAGGTACTAATACATCACCAAATGAATCAGCAAAATCACTACGATTAATACGATCAGTTAGTGAACGTTGTACTTGTTTTTCATATCCTGAAAACGCTTGGACAATATACCAACGCATCTGACGCTCCTGATCATTATAAGTAAGTCATAACTAAGGCTTTGGGTTAAAGGACGCTAATACGCACCTACTAACCAATAAACAAACCCACAAACCAGTTAAAAAAGTTGTCCAACAACCAAATAAAGAACCCAACAATACCAATCACGACAATCACTTGCCATGTATATTGAAAGGTCTCATCTTTACCTGGCCAAGTGACACGGCGTAGTTCAACTGCCGCATCTCTTAATAATATTTTAAAGGCACGACCTTGATTGGTCAGCGCTAGGCAAACCAGCGCAAATACAGCAAGGGCGACAATAATACCAATACGTACCCAAACATCATTGGCAAGCTGCCAATAGCCAGGTAAATACTGATTAACTAAAGTCGCCCCTATTAAGGCTGCAATGGCCAGTAGCCACAACATCATATCTTTTGCTGATCCAGTCTTCGCAACTTCGACCGCTGTATTTGGGCCGTTGTCTTTGCGCTTATTTTTAGTCAGCATTCCACTAGCCGTCGCCTTGGCATCAGATAACTTAGATTCGAGGTTATCTTGATTATTGCTCATAGAGAACTCGCTTCGGAGATGGTGGAGTACAACAAAGATATGATATAAAAAGATGGCAGGCGATGTAGGACTCGAACCTACAACCCTCGGTTTTGGAGACCGATGCTCTACCAATTGAGCCAATCGCCTATGGGTGTTAAAGGACAGCATTATACAATAATTAGCATAGAAAGCAAGCTTTTAGGATAAAAACTTCTTATTTAGTCATCAGCTTTTTATTTATTAGAAGTATCACAAGGTCGTATCACTAAAATAAATAAAAAATCAACGCTATGCAGTATCTAATCTGCAGCGCTAATATAACAATCTACACTCAAAATTACAATAGCAACCAGTGAGATTTTATCGCTTACTCCCTTTACTGGCGAACCCCATGTCTATTTCAGTAAGCAAATAGCCTTAAACCTTCAACTATTTACCCCTACCCACCTGCATAAAAAAAGCCACCCTTAATCAAGGATGGCTTTTGTTTCGCTACATAACCTCTGTCAGATTACTCTGACTTGGTTAAACTTAGCTAAGTACGTTAGCAACAACACCAGCACCTACAGTACGGCCGCCTTCACGAATAGCGAAGCGTAGGCCTTTGTCCATAGCGATTGGATGGATAAGCTCTACGCCCATCTCAACGTTGTCACCAGGCATAACCATTTCTGTACCGTCTTGTAATTGGATTGCGCCAGTTACGTCAGTGGTACGGAAGTAGAACTGTGGACGATAGCCGTTTAGGAACGGAGTATGACGACCACCTTCTTCTTTTGACAGTACGTATACTTCTGCGTCAAATTTGGTGTGCGGGGTGATTGAACCTGGCTTAGCAAGTACTTGGCCACGTTGAACGTCTTCACGCTTGGTACCACGTAGTAGTACGCCACAGTTTTCGCCTGCACGACCTTCGTCAAGCAGTTTACGGAACATCTCTACACCAGTACAGGTGGTTTTTTGGGTGTCACGGATACCGACGATTTCGATTTCGTCGCCAACGCGGACGATACCTGATTCAACACGGCCTGTAACAACGGTACCACGACCTGAGATTGAGAATACGTCTTCGATTGGCATTAGGAATGCTTTGTCGACGTCACGCTCTGGCTCTGGGATGTAGGTGTCTAGGATGCCTAGTAGTTCTACAACAGCTGGTTGGCCGTATTTGCCTTCGTCGCCTTTTAGGGCTTGGGTGGCACTGCCTTTTACGATTGGGGTGTCGTCGCCTGGGAAGTCGTAGTCGTTAAGAAGTTCGCGAACTTCCATTTCTACGAGCTCTAGTAGCTCTTCGTCGTCAACTAGGTCGCATTTGTTCATGAATACGATGATGTACGGTACGCCAACCTGACGTGATAGCAGGATGTGCTCACGGGTTTGTGGCATTGGGCCGTCAGTCGCTGATACGACTAGGATCGCGCCGTCCATTTGGGCTGCACCAGTGATCATGTTTTTAACATAGTCGGCGTGACCTGGGCAATCAACGTGGGCGTAGTGACGGGTTTCGGTGTCATATTCTACGTGTGAGGTGTTGATGGTGATGCCACGCGCTTTTTCTTCTGGGGCGCTGTCGATGGCTGCGTAGTCTTTGGCTTCGCCGCCAGAGGTGATGGCTGCTACGGTTGCGATAGCGGCTGTTAGGGTTGTTTTACCATGGTCAACGTGTCCGATGGTGCCGACGTTGACGTGTGGCTTGTTGCGTTCAAACTTGGCCTTTGCCATGAGTATTTCCTCTTTATTTGGGGTCGGTGCTTAGCTCATATTTATACTGTCGCTAAAGCAATTCTAACCACATTAAGATAATTGTTAAAAGGTTGCACATGCAGTGTGCAGATATTATAAGAAAATCATGGCCAATAACAAGTCTTTTCACAAGTTATTGGCTATTAAGTGATGACTATACAAAGGCAAACTTTATATAGTCACCATTAATTGATTTTTACTTACTCTTCTTCGTCTTTACTAGTGAACTTCTTCATGATCTCATCAGCGACAGACTTAGGCGTTTCAGCATACTTTTGGAATTCCATAGAGTATGTTGCACGGCCTTGAGACTGTGAACGAAGGTTGGTTGCATAACCAAACATTTCTGCTAATGGTACTTCAGCACGAATTTGCTTAGTGCCACCAGGTAGATCGTCCATGCCTTGAACCATACCACGACGACGGTTTAGGTCACCCATGATATCACCCATGTACTCTTCTGGAGTCTCTACTTCAACCTTCATGATAGGCTCAAGAAGTGCTGGGTTTGCTGCTAAGAAGCCTTTTCTGAAAGCAATAGAACCAGCCATCTTAAATGATAGCTCATCCGAGTCAACATCATGGTAAGAACCATCATACAATGTCGCTTTTACGCCAACGATTGGGTAACCGGCCAAAATACCATTCTTCATGCGCTCTTGAATACCTTTGTCAACAGCGTTATGGAATTCTTTTGGTACCACACCACCGACAACTTCTTCAGTGAATTCGTACTCAACTTCGCCTGCTGGATCAAGTGGCTCAAGACGTAACCAAACGTGACCGAATTTACCACGACCACCTGTCTGACGTACGAACTTACCTTCTTGCTCAACACCGTTACGGATCGTTTCACGGTATGCAACTTGCGGTGCACCGATGTTTGCTTCAACTTTAAATTCACGCTTCATACGATCAACAAGAATTTCTAAGTGTAGCTCACCCATACCACTGATGATGGTCTGACCTGACTCTTCATCCGTATGAACACGGAATGATGGATCTTCTTTAGCAAGACGACCCAACGCCATTGACATTTTTTCTTGGTCGGCTTTAGTCTTAGGCTCAACGGCAAGACTGATCACTGGCTCAGGGAATTCCATACGCTCAAGGGTGATGACATTGCTTTCATCACATAGCGTATCACCAGTACCGACATCTTTCATACCAACTAAAGCAGCGATATCACCAGCACGAATCTCTTCTAGAGTTTCTTGAGACTCAGCATGCATCTCAACGATACGGCCAATACGCTCACGCTTCATCTTAACTGGGTTATAAATACTATCACCCTGCTTAATAACACCTGAATATACACGTACGAAAGTAAGGTTACCTACGAACTTGTCGTTCATTACCTTAAACGCTAGTGCAGCAAATGGTGCCTCATCAGAAGCTGGACGAGTCCCTTCAGTTTCATCTTTATCATTTAGGATACCTGTAATCTCAGGTACATCCATTGGTGCAGGCATATATTGGATAACTGAATCCAACATTTTTTGTACACCTTTGTTTTTAAAGGCAGTACCACAAAGCATTGGAATGATTTCGTTAGCGATAGTACGCTGACGAATGGCTGCATGAATCTCTTCTACAGTCAGCTCTTCACCTTCAAGATACTTGTCCATCAGCTCTTCGCTAGCTTCAGCAGCACTTTCAACTAAGTTGTTGCGCCATTCTGTTGCTTTTTCTAAAAGCTCAACGGGCACTTCACGCTCTTCAAACTTCATGCCTTGAGAGTCTGTATCCCAATAGATGGCTTTCATAGTGACTAGATCAATAACACCTTCAAAGTCATCTTCTTTACCAATTGGAATGACAACTGGTACTGGATTACCGCCAAGACGGGTTTTGACTTGTTCTATCACTCGATAGAAGTCTGCACCAACGCGGTCCATTTTGTTGACAAAAGCAAGACGTGGAACTTTGTATTTGTTCGCTTGACGCCATACAGTTTCAGACTGTGGCTGAACGCCGCCTACTGCACAATAAACCATGCAGGCACCATCAAGTACACGCATTGAACGCTCTACTTCGATCGTAAAGTCAACGTGACCTGGGGTATCAATGATGTTAATACGATGCTCTGGAAATTGTTGATCCATACCAGACCAGAAACAAGTAGTTGCAGCCGAAGTAATGGTAATACCACGCTCCTGCTCTTGCTCCATCCAGTCCATTGTTGCTCCACCGTCATGAGTTTCGCCAAGCTGGTGATTTTTACCGGTATAAAACAAAATACGCTCTGTCGTCGTTGTTTTACCAGCATCAATGTGCGCTGAAATACCAATATTGCGATAGCGCTTTAGGGGAGTTTTACGAGCCATAGTTTTTTCCTAGGGAAATTCGTGTATTTATTAATGCCTTGATCTTCTCAACCGCATACTCTTGTACAAAAGCAGTCAGCTTTATTTACTTGCTGATTGATGAACCTAATACGGTCAAAATAAAAGCAAATAATAAGAATATAGTGGCATCGAGTTTGGGACACTTTCTTGTTAGAACAGCATCATGATAGATGTCCGCCATCTCAGTTAACTAATAGACTAAGCTATCTAACAACTGAGTGAATGATGACGGCATCAATAGAACGAATAAACAATAATGTAGCAGTCATAATAACTGTGTCTCATGACCAATCAGCTAAACCTACAACGGCGTCTGACTGACCATGAGTGTCAGCATTAAGCTGCTTTTTAGAAGCGGTAATGTGAGAATGCTTTGTTCGCATCTGCCATGCGGTGAACTTCGTCACGCTTTTTCATAGCATTACCTTTACCTTCTGATGCATCACTCAATTCGCCTGCAAGACGCAGAGCCATTGATTTTTCAGAACGCTTAGCAGCAGCTTCAGCTAACCAACGCATAGCCAAGGCAGTACGACGGGAGGGGCGTACTTCCATTGGTACTTGATAAGTAGCACCACCAACACGGCGAGCTTTCACTTCAACCATTGGGCGGACGTTTTCAAGCACATCTTCAAAAAAAGATACTGGATCTTCGATGTTACGCTTTTGGCTTACTGTTTCAAGTGCACCGTAAACGATACGCTCAGCAGTAGATTTTTTACCATCACTCATCACGTGGTTGATGAATTTAGCGATGGTTTGGCTACCAAACTTAGGATCTGGAAGGATCTCACGGGTAGCAACGACGCGACGTCTTGGCATAATAATTTTCCTTGTCTTCAGGAGTGTCTGACATTCACAATTCGCACTAGCAATAGTATGCGTGGCGTAGCGGCGATTTGTCAGTCAGCCTTACTGCATGGTGGTATGTCATGGCGGCAAGCTATTTATATAATGAGCTTATCCTGCATGCACCGAACCCATGCACAGTTAATGGGGTGTACAATAAAACGCTAGGCTAATATTAAGCTTTAGGTTTTTTTGCACCGTATTTAGAACGACCTTGTTTACGGTCTTTTACGCCTGCGCAGTCAAGAGCACCACGAACGGTGTGATAACGTACACCTGGTAGGTCTTTTACACGACCACCACGGATAAGTACAACACTGTGTTCTTGTAGGTTATGACCTTCGCCGCCGATGTAGCTTGATACTTCATAACCTGAAGTCAAACGTACACGACAAACTTTACGCATGGCTGAGTTTGGCTTTTTTGGCGTGGTAGTATATACGCGAGTACATACGCCGCGACGCTGTGGGCACGCTTCCAACGCAGGAACTTTTGACTTTTCCTTGATGGATTTGCGACCTTTACGAATCAATTGGTTAGTTGTTGCCATAAGGCATCCTTCTCCCGTTTGGTATAAAACAAAAAAATGGGCCAATCCACCATCCATCTCACGTCATGCGTGGATTTTTGGGGAACCCATTTTTAGGACAGTGTATTATAAAGATATGTTGCTGCTATTTCAACTACTTATAGCGAGTTGTACTTTACAATACTTAAAAGATATGCATTAAGTATACGCTACTACTTGCTTGGTATCTAGTTGAGCATTTGAATGTTCAACAGACTCTATATCTTTGTGAATAGTAAATGGTGATATCGTCTGAAATTTCAAGTGATATAACAAAACCACTTCACTTATCTTTACTTTTTTAGTAGCACTTTGTCAGTGCTACTCTCGGACGATATCTTTACACATTCGTTTTAACCAAAAATTCTCTACTTTTTACTTTCTACTTTTTATTGGTAGCGTTTTCGGTCTCATCTGCTTTTGTTTTTTCTAGCTCTGCATCTGACTGATTTTCTGCCTCATCATCCGATGACTTATCCGTGTGGGCTGCTGCTTCGCTCACTGTATTGTTATTTTGCTCATCACTCTTCGCTTCGCTGGCATTAGTTTCGTCAGATTTTTTGCTTTCGTCAGCTTTAGTTTCACTGACTTTTGCTTCACTGCCACTATCATCAGTGATTTTTGCAAGCTTTGGCTCTGGCGCAAAAGTTGCTTGGGCGACACCAATCACTTCATCAATCAAATGACTATTATAATGCATACCAACGCCTACAGCAGTGATCGGTAGCAGTTTGCGTATCCAAGCCAGATTGATTTGATCCAGATCGACACCGACTTGCCCAGCAACCTTATCCACTTGTTCAGCATAAAAACTCACATTTTGGTTTTTGAGACCTAGGTTTTTCAGCTCACTATGTAGACCACGGCTTTGTGCATTATCGAGTAGTCCTTTGCCAACGCCAATCCCTGCGAGCAACGCTTGCTTTTCTTGCATCTTACTCAGGTCTGCACTGGCAAGCAGCTCATAGGCCATCTTTACACCTTGCTTACCCGTTAGTGGACGGTCATATACAGCGGCCAGCTGATAAACAGTACGTAAGGATACCAATAACAACCATAAGGTATCAGCCAACAAGCCTGGTAAACCCGCTAGTCCAGTAATACCGCCTAATGTGGCCAATGCTCGGTTTTGATTGGCAATGTCAGTTGCTAGCGCATAACGCTCTTCATCATCTAAGTTACTAACGTCAGCAAAACGATGCTCACTTGGCAGATCTAACTGACTCCATCTCGCAGCCAACATAGCCACTTGTGCAAAAGCACCATCAAGAGTGGACTGAAATAAGCTGTTCGGTACGACTTTTTTGGCATACTTACCGTAAGTTGCAAAACGGTTTCCTAAGAGTTGCTGGGTCGCCTTTAAGGTCTGCTCACGAAACAAGTCTTGCTGATAATCATTGTCGCCTAAATCAACCGCTTTATATTGACGAGGCTTACTAGTCTTTGCGTTTGCACTATCAATGAGTGAGCCCATACGCTCAAGATTGTTGCGAGTAAAATGACCTACTGTACTAAGACCGGCTGATAAAGTGCTGCGCTTTGCCATCGTTATATCCTTAAAATGATGAAGTTTTTGGTTGATTATTAATTTTTATAGTAAATAGTAAAGAGTACCAATGCAATTGTAAACTTAAAACAAACACCATGAGGTCTATACTCATGATACTAATTGGCACTTTATATTTGAATTGCTGCTTAAGACATTATAATAGCCAAAAACGCCCGCCTGTGTCAGTGCTAACAATGTTATCGTAAACGCAAATTTTGTATCCAGAAGTATGATTTATTTTTAGTCAAAGACGTCGTCTAAGTACGCTTTATCTGATGTTTGAATGATAAATTTGCAGCCTTTATACATTATCGCATCCTGAATTGAGGTATCATTAGTCTAATGGCTCAACAAATGCCAATATAACCAACCGTATGTCAATTATCTATATTAACAACTTCGCTAGTGAGCACAGCTTGTCTGATAAACTAGCTACTGGCTAAGCTCACATTTGAATTAATTGATTTTACGTTGATACCAGAAGATTCATCATTATAAAGCACTTAAAGAAGGAATAGAGTATGCGCCGAGTTGTTATCACTGGAGCAGGGATTGTCTCTTGTATCGGACATGATTTAGACACTGTCACGTCAGCGCTGAAACAAGGAAGGTCTGGCATTACTTTTAATGAAAGCTATGCTGAACATGGATTTAAATCGCACGTGAGCGGCAGTATCGATAAAGCTGAGCTTGATACGACTGCTATTGATCGTAAGCTGAAACGGTTTTTTAGTGATGCTAGTCTCTATGCTTACGTGAGCGCCTTAAATGCTATCGAGCACTCTGGTCTATCACTTGAGACCATCAACCATAATCCACGTATCGCCTTGGTCGCAAGCTCTGGCGGTGCGTCCACTGAAAACATCGTTAATGCGATAGATGCCATGCGTGAAAAAGGCCTACGCGGTGTCGGCGCGATGGCGGTCCCAAAAACCATGGGCAGCTCAGTATCGGCAGCGCTGGCGACGGGTCTTAAAATCCAAGGGGTTTCTTACTCTTTGTCTTCTGCTTGCGCAACCTCAACCCATTGCATCGGACATGCCGCTGAGCTAATTCAGTTAGGCAAAGCTGATGTGGTACTGGCGGGAGGTAGCGAAGCTGAGCACTGGACCCAGTCTTGTATGTTTGATGCGATGGGCGCGGTGAGCACTCAGTATAATGACACACCAGAACAAGCATCAAGAGCCTATGACAAAGACCGTGATGGATTTGTGATTGCTGCTGGTGGCGCTATGGTGGTGGTTGAAAGTCTTGAACATGCTGAGGCGCGTGGCGCAAATATTTTGGCAGAAATCGTCGGTTATGGTGCCAGCTCAGATGGTGCAGAGATGGTCGCACCAAGCGGTGAAGGTGCGGTGCGCTGTATGCAGCTGGCACTGGCGCAAGCAGGTCTGGAGCGTGTTGACTACATCAATAGCCACGGTACCAGCACACCACTCGGTGATATCACTGAGCTAAAAGCCATTGCTAAAGTATTTGCTTCTGACGATGATACTGACACTAAAAACTCTGTACCACCGATCAGCTCAACCAAATCAATGACTGGTCATAGCCTAGGAGCCGTTGGTGCACAAGAGCTGATCTACTGCCTACTGATGCTACAAGAAGGTTTCATTGCACCAAGCATCAATATCGACCAGCTCGATGCGGCAGCAGAGCCATTTGACATCGTCGCTGAGCTACGTGAAACCAAGCTAAATACGCTGATGAGCAATAGCTTTGGCTTTGGTGGTACCAACGCTACCTTAATTATAAAAAAGTTTGACGCCTAAGTTATGGTTACACCAATACCTTCTAAAAATGTAGTAAAGCCAACCAACTCTACCGAAACGCCAGCTGAAAAATCCAGCTGGCGTTTTGGCGACTTGCCTGCTGCAGAGCTGTTGCCCAAGCTACAACAGCATTTGATGAAAAAAAACTCTCAGGTAAATTGGCAGCTAGTCTGGCTAAATAATGATGGACGATCAGTGATTGGCTTGCTGCCTAAAATGGCGTGGCGTGTGTATGTCGATGACGATAATGGTCACAGCCAACCCCGTAGCAATGTCCCTATTCACTCAGCTGCTGATTTGCAAACAGCGAGTAAGCAACCGTCCTTGTATAAAGTCATAAGAACCAGTCGTGATGACACTATCAAAATGACGACAACATCTATGAGCTATGCCAACTGGCAAGAGGAGTTGATTGCTTATAGTCAAAGTTATGACAGTGACCACATCCATAACAGCACTCTGACGATAAGCAACGAAAATGACAACCAGCCCAGCTATCATCACGGTCTTATTGGTTTTATCGGTTATGATATTGCTGCTCATGAGCTGAGCCCTGCTGCTAAGATTGAGTTGGCAGCACAGCCTTGCGCTGTACTGGGGCATTACGATACATACCTCACCCCTTCGGATAAAAAAACGGGATGGACGTTAAATACGATTGATCTAAATCCTGATAGTGAGGCAACACTCGCAGCCCTTGTATCGTACTTAGATACTCTAGACAATGACTTATCCAACACAGAAAACAAAGCTGATTGCCAACCCGCAGCCTTAGTATTGAAAGCGCGATGGCATAAAGCTGACTATCAACAGGCATTTGCGCAAACTCAAGACTATCTACAACAGGGCGACTGCTATCAAATAAACCTGACCCAAGCGTGGCAGGGGCGCTTGCTTAATAAGCATAAAAGCTCGACTGCCGATCAAAAAAGCCGCAATGATAAAGCAGTAGCCACGCTGATTGACTACTTACCTGCCCTGCACCACAATACACAAGCACCGTTCGCGGGATACTTAGGGGTCAACAGCACTGATAAATCAGCTTTATGCTTTGAGCTATTAAGCTGCTCACCTGAGCTGTTTTTTACCTTTATAAAAGAGCGTGATACGACTGCTCATTATATTCGCACCAAACCCATTAAAGGCACGCGTCCAAGAGGGAGCGATACTGAGCAAGATTTGGCCTTAAAGCAGCAACTGGTAGACAGCGATAAAGATCGCGCTGAGAATGTGATGATTGTTGATTTATTGCGCAATGATTTGGGCAAGTATGCCAAGACTGGCAGTGTGAAGGTGCCGCATCTATTCGCGATTGAAAGCTTTAGCAACGTTCATCATATGGTCAGTACCATTACTGCTGAGCTAAAGCCAGAGGCGCATCCGTTAGCGGTATTATTTGGTAGTCTGCCAGCTGGCTCAATCACTGGCACGCCCAAAAAACGCGCCGTTGAAATCATCTCTGAGCTAGAGGCATCAGCGCGTGGCGCTTATTGCGGCAGCATGGGTTATATGAACTTTGATGGTAGCGGACAATGGAATGTGCTGATTCGTACATTGCAGGCCAATAGCTTAGCAACTGCCGAGACAGAGGTCAGCTTGTGGGCAGGCGGCGGTATCACTGTCGCCTCTGATCGTGACGAAGAATACCAAGAATGTCTCGATAAGGTTGGCAACTTGTTAAAGGTATTGCTGCAAGAATAGCTATTTTAATAATTAACTGGCTGCCTGCTAGATATCAGTGAGAAGTAATTCAATTTCATCTTCATGAAAAACCTGCACGCCTATGCTCTGTAAGTGCTGCGTCGTTATGCCATTGCCTGCACGCAAGCGACCAGTAAAGCTACCGTCATAGATTAAGCCACTGCCACAAGAAGGGCTTTTTGACTTCAGTAATGCGCGCTTGATTCCATGTTGCAGTGCAATATCACCTGCTTTATTTGCACCACCATGAAACGCATCTGTCAGATTTTCTCCCAAGATATTAATAACCTCAATTCGTTCGTCCTGACACACTATTTCTGCAGGCAGACGCGGTGTGGATAACCCACCTAGCAATTCAGGACAAATCGGCACTAAGGTAAAATTGGTGTTTAGCTGAGTCATTAATGCGGCACTTATCTGTGCATGATCACCATCATAACGTACAGGTTGGCCTAACAAGCAGGCGCTGATTAACAGCGCCTGTCTACTATTTTCTTTAGAACAAACCGTTTCTTTAGAGCCGGCAGTTTCTTTGCCACTGATAAGCATGCATTAGCCTTATTCAGTCTGCATGGCAGTAAGTGCACTAATCAAGCGTTCGTTCTGCTCTTGCGTGCCAACAGTAATGCGCAGGTACTCTTTGGTACGGGGTTTGTCAAAATGACGCACAATGATGCCTTGCTCACGTAGCACCTCAGCGACCTCACTCGCATTGCCATCCTGAGGGCGGGCAAATACGAAGTTCGCATGTGATGGCAACACTTGGTAGCCCAAACCAGTAAGCTGCTCCGTCAGCGACTCACGCAAGTCAATGACTTGCTGGCAAGTCTGTTCAAAATAAGGCTTGTCTAGCACACTGGCTGTGGCGCCAGCTTGTGCTAACTTATCTAATGGATAGCTATTGAAGCTGTTTTTCATGCGGGTCAGTGCTTCAATCAATGACGCATTACCGAAGGCCATCCCTACGCGCAGTCCTGCCAGCGAACGCGACTTTGAAAAGGTTTGGGTGACCAATATGTTTTCAAAGTCATTGATCAAGCTTACTGCTGATACCTCTGTCTCATCACTGTCTGCGTCAGCTTGCGCAAAGTCTATATAAGCCTCATCAATGACAACCACTGAGTTTGAGTGCTCACTGGCAAGCTTACGAATATCTGCCAAGGGTAACAGTAAGCCTGTTGGAGCATTAGGATTGGCAATGATGATGCCGCTACAAGGTTGGCGGTAAGTATCAGGATCAATACTAAAGTCTTCTGCAAGCGCGATCTGTACCAGCTCTATGCCAAAGGTCTGCGCATAAACAGGATAAAAACTATAGCCGATATCTGGTGATAAAACAGGACGCTCTTTGAGGAAGAAGCTGGCAAATACCAATGCTAAAACCTCATCTGAACCATTGCCTACAAACACTTGGTTGAGATTCAGATTGTATAAATCTGCTAACGCTGTACGCAGCTCATCAGACTCAGGCGCTGGATATAAACGCAGGGCATCGGCTTGCTGAGCTAAGACGTTCGAGATGGCCTCTACCACCTTAGGTGATGGCGGAAATGGGTTTTCATTGGTATTCAGTTTGCATAAATTATCATGTTGAGGCTGCTCACCAGGTACGTATGGCGACAAGTTACGGGCTGTATTTGACCAAAGTCTGTTGTCTATTTTTTGCTCACTCATAAGTTATCCTAATATTGGCCGCATAAATGATTATAAAATAAGTCTACATATGGCTAATACCGAACCAGCACTAGCCATAGTGAATAATACTACTGATAACGGTAGCGAGCTGAACGGGCATGCGCCTCTAAGTCTTCCCGCTGCGCTAATATGTCTGCCGTCTTAGCCAACGGTTTACTGCCGCTTTCAGTACAATAGATAATCGATGACTTCTTTTGGAAGTCATACACACCCAGTGGTGAAGAAAAGCGTGCGGTACCTGAAGTTGGCAATACATGGTTGGGCCCTGCACAGTAGTCACCGATCGCCTCAGGCGTATGCCGTCCCATAAAGATAGCACCAGCATGGCGAATATCGCCCAGCAGGCTATCTGGATCATCAACAGACAGCTCTAAATGTTCTGGTGCCACACGGTTGATGACTGCCATACCCTCTGCTCTATCTCTGACTAAGATAAGAGCGCCGCGGTTTTGTAGGGAGTCGCGGGCAATATCTGCTTTTGGCAGTTCTGCCAATGCTTTGTCAATCTCTACTGCTACTGCATCAAGTTGCTCGCTACTTGTCGTCACAAAGATGGCTTGGGCAACTCGGTCATGCTCAGCTTGTGATAACAAATCCATAGCAAGCCAGTCAGCGCGATCATTTGCCGAACCTTCTGCATATACCAACACCTCAGATGGACCAGCAATCATATCAATACCTACTTGGCCAAATACAGCTCGTTTGGCCGCCGCGACGTATTTATTACCAGGGCCAGTAATTTTATCGACTTGCGGAATGGTTTGGGTACCATAGGCTAATGCTGCTACCGCTTGCGCGCCGCCAATAGTAAACACGCGATCGACCTGTGCTAAGTGCGCTGCTGCCAATACTAATGGATTAAGGATACCTTTGGGCGCTGGTACGACCATGATCACTTCTTTAACGCCCGCAACTTTGGCAGGAATGGCGTTCATAAGTACAGAAGACGGATAAGAGGCCAGTCCACCCGGTACATAAATACCAACGCGATCAAGCGGCGTCACTTTCTGACCTAAGCGATTGCCCAGCTCATCCTCATATTGCCAACTCTCTTGCACTTGCCGCTCATGAAATGTCTGTACCCGCGTTGCAGCTGTCATCAAGGCTGTTTTTACTTCTTCATCTAAGTCTTCAAAAGCTGCAACAAGCGCTTCTTTTGACAGCTCTAACTCCTGCATATTTGTCGCTGGATGCTGATCAAACTTCTGAGTCAAGCCCAGCACTACGCTATCACCATCACGGCGCACTTGCGCGATAATATCATCCACAGTCTTTAATAAATCAGTATCATTAACTGTTTCAAACGCAAGTAGCGTGGTTAGTTGTTGTTCAAAATCAGTATCTTGAGTATTTAACTGGCGCATGACCTAATCCTATGTTTGAGCATAAAACACTACTATAGTCGATTCAATCTAAAAAGAACACAAGGCTGCTAGTGTTGGCTTATACATGATTGTTTTAACCCTATACTTAACAGGCCCTAAGTTGAACATAAGTTATTATCTTACCCAAATTATACTGGGCTTTTACTTTCTGGCAAGCAGAGACAATAAAACCAGTTTAGCACGCTATATCTATTTCTAGGCGCTAAACTGGTTTAAAAATATGCATGACCATACTTGGTATTATCAATGATAAAAATCATCTAAGTTAACTAAGAAGCGGCAGCAATACTGTCTTTAAAGCTCTCAAGAATAGGCTCAAGCAAAGCAAACTTACGCTTGTAGCTGACTTGATTGACAATCAGGCGTGAAGAGACATCACAAATATGGTCTCGTGGCTCCAGACCATTAGCTCTTAGGGTGTTGCCAGTATCGACCACATCGACGATCAAATCGCCCAATCCCACTAAGGGTGCAAGCTCCATTGAGCCATAAAGCTTGATAACATCAACTTGCTGACCTTGACTGGCAAAATAAGCGCGGGCGACATTGACATATTTGGTAGCAATACGTAGACGGCGATTAGGTAAAGGGGCATCCTTGACGCCCGCCGTCATTAGCTTGCACTGAGCGATTTGCAAATCTAGCAGCTCGTAAACATGATTGGCACCATGCTCAAGGAGTACGTCTTTGCCAGCAACACCAAAGTCAGCAGCACCATGCTCTACATAGGTCGGCACGTCACTTGCTCGCAAGATAAGCACGCGCACATTTGGGTTTGAGGTAGGAAAAATCAGCTTGCGCGATGCTTCAGGATCTTCGAGTAGCTCAACGCCTGCTGCCTGCAATAACGGCATCGTCTCTTCTAAAATACGTCCTTTAGATAAGGCTAATGTTAAACCTGAAAACTCGTTGTCTACTTCATTTAATAAGCTGCTGTTCTGTAAGCGTTCAGTTTGCTCAGTCATGATGGCATGGTGTCCGTGTACGGTTGGTGTCCCCGATTAGAGGGAAGTATTAATATTTTCACGTGAGTATATTGGCATAGCGTGCATAAAGCTCAAAAGGCACTTTTAAAACACTATAGTTAAAAAAGCAATATTGTTTAAAATGGCTTTTGAGCTAATCGTTATAAACTAATCGTTGGTATTGATACGTTCAATATTTACCCCTAACGCACGCAGTTTATTTTCAACATCTTCATAGCCACGATCGATATGGTAAATACGGTCGATGAGACTCTCGCCTTCAGCAGCGGCAGCCGCCATGACTAATGACATTGAAGCGCGCAGGTCAGTTGCCATTACAGGCGCTGCGGTAAAGCGCTCAACCCCTTTTACGATGGCCATATGACCATCCACTCTAATTGACGCGCCTAGACGCTTGAGCTCAGGCACGTGCATATAGCGGTTCTCAAAGATATTTTCGATAATGGTACTGGTACCGTCAGCCAGACAGCAGACCGCCATTAACTGCGCTTGCATATCCGTAGGGAAGCCGGGATGTGGCTGCGTACGAATATCAACAGGTTTTGGACGGCCTGTCATCTGCGCACGAATCCAATCATCACCAGTTGTAATCGTTGCGCCCATCGCCTCAAACTTCTCAAGCACTGGGCTGAGTAAAGAAGCATCGGTCTTTTTGGTCAACACATCGCCGCGAGTCATCAGCGCGCCTGCTAAATATGAACCCGTCTCGATACGATCAGCGACCACTGAGTACTCACAACCATGTAAACGCTCAACACCTTCAATGGTCATGGTTGATGTACCAATACCACTGATTTTTGCACCCATAGCGACCAGCATATTCGCCAAGTCGACCACTTCAGGCTCAAGCGCACAATTACCCAGCACTGTCGTGCCGTTGGCAAGTGCGGCTGCCATGATGACGTTTTCAGTACCACCTACTGTAACCATATCAAATGAGTAGTTACAACCGATCAAGCGGCCACCTTTGGGCGCACGGGCTTTTACATAACCGTTTTCTACGGTGATCTCCGCACCCATCGCTGTAAAGGCTTTGAGATGTTGATCAACTGGGCGTGAGCCGATTGCACAGCCGCCTGGCAATGACACTTCCGCTTCACCAAAACGGGCTAGCAACGGCCCTAATACTAGAATAGACGCGCGCATGGTCTTAACCAAGTCATACGGTGCATAATAGTTGTCGATGTCTTTGGTATCACAAGTGACGGTGTCATCTTGTTTTTGGATTTTGATGCCCATACCTGAGATCAGCTCAATCAATGTCCGCACGTCTTGTAGTGAGGGCACATTATGCAGTGTCGTTGGGGTTTCGGCCAATATCATAGCCGCAAGTAATGGCAAGGCGGCATTTTTGGCGCCAGAGATAGTAACTTCCCCTGCGATACGACTGCTACCGGTGATTAAAAACTGATCCATAAAGGTGATAACCTATCTGTATGTGTAAAAAGAATTGCAATGAGCCATGAAGTTAAAAGGTCTAAATCTAGACGCTCTAAATTGAATGGCTGGCCATGCAAAAACCAAAAGCCTCTAACCCTGTGACTGGGTTTCCCACTCTGCAGGGGTTAGTGCTTGAATATTAAGCGCATGTATGTCACCACTGGCAATCTTATCATTCACCAATGCGTAGACCGCCTGCTGGCGTTGGACGGTACGTTTGCCTTCAAAACTGGCATCTACGACGCGTACATCAAACTTGTTGCCTTGATTGGCCGCTTGGATAAAGGCGTCGGGATAGTGTTGCTTCAAAAACTCAATCAAATCGTCAGCGTTCATGCTCATAGAATGTCCTATTATTATATTGAAAATAGTCTCTGTATAGATTGTTAAAAACAACGTCCATACATTATATTAGGGCGTCATTATAACAAGAGTTTGAACATCTTACAGTACTGTCTACCGATAAGCGTAAGTAGTCATCTTTAGATAGTCAATTTACTCTATTAAGCACTTATCAAGCCCGTATCACAGTTTAGTTAAGGGTTTTGTCCAAATAATCCAACACTTGCGCGCGCACATCATTGACCCAGCGTAGTGGCGGTGCCATCGCACCGATACTGGTCGCATGACTGGCACCTTTGATTTCACCAGTCTCAACCGTAGCGCCATAGTCTTTCAGAGCTTGGGTCATTTTGATGGTATTGGTGTCATATACAATCTTATCGTTTTCGGCGGTTAACAATAGATATGGCGGCTGAGCGCCTTGAATTTTCCGATCGGGCATCACCTCGTCAGGGGTGGCATCAGCAGGGAAGGCAATGGCATTGCTAAACTTACGAAAGTCATAGCTATAAGGGCCGGCGATACCGACGACAGCAGCAATATCTTTGGGGCTAATACCATAGGGTGCCAAAAAACTTTCATTTGATACAGCAGCAATGGTATTAAACGCACCAGAGGAATGCCCGATGACCGCTATACGCTGCCTATCAGCATGAAGACTGGCGGCATTGTCATAAGTCCAAGCAATCGCTTTTGCAGTATCTTCAACATAGGCAGGATAGACATAATCAGGCGCTTTACGATGATTAATCACCACCGTAACATAACCTGCTTGAGCGAAACTTTGTCCGACAAAAGCGTAGTCCTCTTTATTGCCATTCTCCCATGAGCCTCCGTGTACGAACACTATTATGGGATAAGTTTCGTCAATCACCGTTTGTGCTTGCATCGCTTGCACTAAAGGTTTTGGGTAGTAAACATCTAAGTCCTGTAGTGGCTCATCACCGTATAAAATGTCTTTGCTAACGCCTACGCCGCCACTAGAGGTAATGCCATTTACCACCGTAAGTGCTGATAATGCCTGTGCTTGCTGTGCACCAAAAGCGACAACCGCCAGAGCCATGACTCCAGCTCCTGCAATCTTTAAGGTGCGCGGTATCGTGAGTTCGCTGCCTGTAGGCTGATCATCTGATATAGCATTGAGATTGGTTTGCTCTAATGCGTTATTTGAATATGAATCCTTCATAGCCATTGTCCTTATTCATGTATAGCCTAAAGCTGCCAGTATGCTAACTACTTTTGGACTGTTTTATTATTCTATGTCTTCTATAGCTATTATTATCATACTAAAGCGCTTGTAGCATCCAGTGCTGTTCGTGTTATGACTATTTAGGATTCTTGTGAATGGCGTAAGAAGAGTATGCAAAACCATCCTTAGACAAACCAAGTGACTTTATTGATCCTCATACAAGTCAATATAAGGGCTTGGAGATTCTTGGTTTACTCCTTGATTGGGTCCTGAATTAGGCAGTGGGCTGACAGCTTCTGGACTTTGGTTAGTGCTTGCTGGCGCGTCATTGTTTGTTAAATTACTATTTGCTAAGTTAGTTGGCGCGACACTTCTCACAACTGGCGTAGCCAAAGGCGCTTGTGTGCTAGCAGGCTCAGTGACATTACTCTCAAACATGATATCCTCATTGCTGATAGGCAAGCCCATTTGATTCACCAAGGTCGTCAGCAATACCAGCTCCGTCACCCCTGCTGTACTATTGGCTATATCAATCAGATGACTTTGCTGAGTGGGTGTCATCCGCCCCATGATGTATACCACGCCATTGTCAGTCACTGCTTTTAGTTGTGAGGTTTTGACACCACTATTTGCCATCGACTTAGCTAAAAGCTTGGAGGTAATATAACCGTCCTGCACGGTCGAGCTATAGCCTTTGGCCACTCCAACATTCAGCTCATTATAGACGCGGCGCACATCTGGCATGGAGCTGACGACTTTTTCTGCTTGTTCTTTTAGCGCCTGCGTTGGGATTTCACCCGTCAGCAACACTTCACTATAAAAACTATGGATGCCCAGGCGACTATTGGCTTGTAGGTTCTCTTGTAAACCGTAGATATTAATCTTTGCAGTATGTTCGATACTTCGATCCAGCAGACGCTGCGGAATGGTCCGTTCCGTCAATGGCACACCATACGTTCCCTCTGTACTGTTGGTCAGATAGTTGGTGGTGCAGCCTGTACTCACCATACCTGCTACCAACATAGCACCGATCGCGATACGACGCGGTGTTTTCAAAACTGTTGTAAGCGCATGCAACCTTGTCATTCTTTACCTCATCAAGCACAGTCGTTCGTTGGATATTGGATTAAATTGAAATAATTATGATGAAAAACGTCATAAACAGCTACTTTACTGAATTTTTATCATCAGCGGTTAGGTTTTTGGTAACGGTAACTTGTTGGATGCCATGATTGTAATCTCATCGCTACCAGGCGTTTGCTATAAACGCACCTGACAGCCATTCGGGTTGATGAGAGTCAACCATATCATTTCTGCTATTCTCCGCGTCCTCATTATCAGTATTTTTACCTTTATCAGTAGCATAGGAGCTGTCACGAGCAAGATCATAAGCAATGACATCAAACCGGCATTCATAATCTGCATACTCAGGATACTGCTGCAAAAAATACTTGGCAGTATTGATAATCTTACGCTGCTTAGCTTTGGTGACACTCAGCGCGGCATTACCAAAGCTCGAGCGCCGGCGTTGACGCACTTCGATAAACACCAAAGTTGACCACGCCTGCCCCACCTCTAACATCACTAAGTCGATCTCTCCCACTTTTGGCTGCTGCCAGTTTTTGGCAATAAATATCAAACCATGGCCTTGCAAAAACTGACTGGCTTGTTGCTCAAAATAACTGCCTTGGCGCTGCTTAGGAGACGACATAACCAAAGGATGATGTTTATGACTATGATTGGTCATGGCAGTGGGCTTTACCTAGTTAACATTTCAGAATTATCATAGCACAACATGCTAAACTAGAGCGTATTGAACATTCGCAAATACGCCCTAACTTTTTAAGTGTTTAGCATTTTAATCTCTAAACACTTTGATGATTTAATAACGCCTAATTAATAACGCTAAGAGGTTTTCATGTCTACCCCCACCACGATGCCGGCTTGTCTGTATATCGTTGCTACTCCGATTGGTAATTTGAACGACATGACCCCGCGTGCGATTGATATCCTCAAACAGGTTGCTATCATTGCTTGTGAGGACACACGTACCTCAGGTAAATTATTGGCGCATTTTGGTATTGACACTAAAGGTAGTAGCAACAAAGACGACGAAAACCCTGTCAATAAAGCGGTCGATCAAACCACCAACCAAATTAAAAACATCGACGCTACAACAGACAATAAATCCCGTGGCCACAATAAACTGTGGGCATATCATGAACACAACAGCGCCATTCAGACACCCAAAATCATTGAGATGATTCAGCAAGGGCATTCAGTTGCGCTCATCAGTGATGCGGGCACGCCTCTGGTCAGTGATCCTGGCTATCAGTTGGTGCAAGCAGCGCATGCAGCGGGTGTGAGCGTATCACCTATCGTCGGTGCCTCAGCTGCCATCGCGGCGCTGTCTGTCGCTGGACTGCCCTCGGATCGTTTTAGCTTCATTGGTTTTTTGCCTGCAAAGACTCATGGTCGTCAAAAACAGTTGGCGGCATTAAAGTCACGCACCGAGACCTTGATATTTTATGAGGCACCGCATCGCATCCTAGCCAGCTTGACTGACATGGCTGAAGTCTTTGGTGCTGATCGCAGTGTGGCTTATTGTCGTGAGCTGACCAAAACCTTTGAAACGGTACACAAAACCACTCTTGGAGAGCTTATAGAATTCGTCAAAGCTGACGATAACCAGCAGCGTGGTGAGATGGTAGTGGTAGTTGCAGGTGTGAGCGCCGCGCAAGACGATGATGATATCAGGCTTCACGATAAGCTATTGCAGCGCCTATTAGAAGATATGTCTGTCAAAAAAGCGGCCTCTTTAGCAGCGGATATTACTGGCGTGAAAAAAAACGCGTTATATCAACGCTTACTTGAGCTGCAAGCCTAAAGGCTGTATAAAATTTGACCGCTATTTATTTTAATAATTAAAACTGGAGAGATAAACTATGTACGATGTGATGGCAATAGGTAATGCGTTGGTCGACCACGAATATGTGCTGAGCGATGCCGCCTTGGAAGAAACCGAGCTGACCAAAGGCAATATGAATCTAGCCGCATTTGAAGAGCAGCAACAACTACTGGCGTACTTCCAACTCGCCGAAATCCCACCATCAAAACAAGCGGGTGGCGGCTCAGCTGCTAATACCATGTATACCTTTGCAAGCTTAGGTGGCAAGCCATTTTATGCCTGCCGCGTCGGTGATGATCAGCAGGGAGCCTTTTATCTAAAAGACCTCAATGAAGCAGGCGTTGCAACCTCTGAGAAGTCTATCCATAAAGGCGGCGTAACTGGCTCATGCGTGGTGGCCGTGACTGAAGATGGCGAACGCACTATGCAGACCTACCTTGGCACCTCAAGTGACATCACGGCTGAAAATGTCGACTTTGACGCGCTGATGCATGCAGACTGGCTGTACTTAGAAGGCTACCTAGCAATGTCTGAAGGTATTCAACCAGCCATGACTCAGCTGCGACAACAGGCGGGTATTCATGGCGCCAAAATCGTGGTTGGTTTTGCAGATCCAGCGGTCGTCAGGTTTGCAAAAGACGGTTTACTCAATATGTTAGGCAATAAAGTCGAAGTGATATTCTGTAATGTCGAAGAGGCTCGTCTATTTACGGATAAAAAACAAATTAAGGCTGCTGCTCGTGCCTTGCTTGACCACTGCCGAATTGCGGTCGTTACCGACAGTGCCAATGATACGGTTATCGCTCATAAGCCAGATGATGCTGCAGAAATTGCTATTTACCAAGTGCCAACACCCGCCGTAGCGAATGTTATTGATACTAATGGTGCTGGTGACAACTATGCGGGCGCGTTTTTGTACGCCCTATCACAGCAATATACTTTACCAGAATGTGGACGCCTCGCTGGGGAGATTGCTTCGCAAGTGGTGCAGCAGTTTGGCCCACGCCTAGCGTCAAAGGACTACAGAGATATCGCCCGCCGCGTGTTAACTGCATAGACATAATTGAATGCCTGCTAGCCATAGATTGATGTCTTTTAAAGATGGACTAGACAGCTAAATTGAACATAAAAAAGCCCATATCAAATGATATGGGCTTTTCGTTTGCTAATGATTGAGTCAATCGTTTCGTTAAACCAACAGCTTTTTAAGCTTAAGCTGAAGCCAACGCCTGCGCCAAATCTGCTTTGATATCGTCAATATGCTCGATACCAATCGACAAGCGCACCATATCTTCACTGACGCCGGCTTGCGCAAGCTCTTCTTCATTTAACTGACGGTGAGTAGTGGTCGCAGGATGGCTGGCTAGAGACTTTGCATCGCCAATATTGACCAAACGGGTGATGAGCTGTAGCGCATCGATAAAACGTGCACCCGCTTCACGGCCGCCTTTGACACCGAAGGTCAAAATAGCAGATGGCGTACCTTTCATGTATTTCTGCGCCAACGCATGGTCTGGATGATCTTCTAAGCCTGCATACTTAATCCAAGCGACTTTATCGTGACTCTTCAGATATTCAGCTACCGCTTGCGCGTTTTGCACATGGCGCTCCATACGTAAGCTTAGTGTCTCTATTCCTTGGAGGATACTAAAGGCATTCAGCGGGCTTAAAGCAGCTCCCGTATTACGTAATGGCGCAACACGAGCACGGGCGATAAAGGCCGCAGCACCGACGTCTTTGACGAAGTTTACGCCATGATAGCTCACATCTGGCTCATTCAAGAGTGGAAAACGTTCAGGATAATCGCCCCAAGCAAACTTACCGCTATCGATAATTGCCCCGCCGATAGACGTACCCGTACCGCTCATGTATTTGGTCAATGAATGCACCACGATATCTGCCCCAAACTCGAACGGACGGCAAAGTGCAGGCGTCGCCACCGTATTATCAATGACAACAGGGACCCCATACTCATGAGCGATGTCACTAAGGGCTTGGATGTCAACGATATTGCCTAGAGGGTTACCGATGCTTTCAGCAAAGACCATTTTGGTCTTATCATCGATTAAGTCGCGAATAGATTCAGGGTTGTTATGATCGAAGAAGCGCACTTCAAGACCTTGACGCGGCAAGGTATGAGCAAATAAGTTATAAGTACCACCATACAGCGTCGATACTGCCACGATGTTATCGCCTGCTTCACAGATAGTCTGCACCGCATAAGTAATGGCCGCCATACCAGAAGCGACTGCTAGACCGCCGATACCGCCTTCGAGCGCCGCTACTCGTTCTTCAAGTACCGCATTGGTTGGGTTCATAATACGGGTATAAATGTTGCCTGCGACTTTTAGATCAAATAAGTCTGCACCATGCTGAGTATCATCAAATGCATATGAACTGGTATGGTAAATAGGCACTGCCACAGCTTTGGTAGTAGGCTCTACGGTGTAGCCAGCGTGAATGGCTAGGGTCTCTAAATGCGGTGTGCGCTCTGCTTGCTCATTACTCATGAAGTGCTCCTTAATATAAGTTTGGTATTATCGATACGTTGATTCGCCAATAAAGCATTGGCCATAAAAAAGCTGGGTTAATCATAACCCAGCTTATATATGAATAAAACATCAATTTTTTCATCAGCTAATGACTATTATTCATAAGCAATAAAAGTAACCAGATTTTTAGCGGCTGTTGTTGGTATTTAAACCTTACTTATAATACGCATTTTCAGCGTAAGTATGGTCAGTATCATCAATCACTTGCGTCAGCTCT
The DNA here is from genome assembly GCF_904846575.1 of Psychrobacter sp. H8-1. Classification (NCBI taxonomy): domain Bacteria; kingdom Pseudomonadati; phylum Pseudomonadota; class Gammaproteobacteria; order Moraxellales; family Moraxellaceae; genus Psychrobacter; species Psychrobacter sp. H8-1. Next base: position 170,516 of record NZ_CAJHBG010000001.1, on the reverse strand, counting down.
GGTATCTGCTGCTTAAGCTGTACTTCCACGCCTTGACGCAAGGTCATCTCTACTGCTGAACAGCCTTGGCAACCACCACCAAACTTCAATACTGCGGTTATGCCCACACCTTCTTCTTCAATCAGCTCAAGTAAATCGACCATACCGCCATGAGCAGCTAGGCTTGGGTTAATCTCAGACTGCAATACGTAGTTGATACGCTCTTCGAGACTGGCGTCCTCCCCTACTTTTGGTACTTTGGAGTTCGGCGCACGAAAGGTCAGCTGCCCACCAAAACGATCTTTGTTGTAGTCGATGACTGCATCTTCTAGATAAGGAACTGAGGATGCTTCAATAAAAGCATCAAAGTCATCATAGCTGAATTTTAAGTCAGCACTGTCCTCTTCACCTGGCTGATTGTAAGCCATGCAGCATTCAGCACGCGGCGTACCAGGATGTTCGACGAAAATACGGACACCAATACCATCAGTGCCTTGCTTGGACAACAAGTCGGCTAGGTAAGATTGAGCTGACTCAGTAATGGTAATATTACTTTTTACTTCAGTCTGCTCAGTATCTAACGCTGATTCATAATCAGCGGACTGATCTAATTGGGTGTCAGCTTGGTTAAGTTCACTCATAATATTTCCTATGCGTTATGACACTGAATACTATGTCTGGCATAGCTACCGTGTCGTCAATGAGAGATGTATGAAAGTTATTATTCATGCAAGATTATAGTTATATAGGTCTGATGGTGTTGGCTATCAAGTGATGACACCCATTATAACGTAATTGTACGTTAATTCCGACTGCGCTACTGTGATTTAACTGTGACTGCTACTCATGGTTGTTATTTATTTTTCTTAACCTTGTCTGGATAGCTGTATTTTCATTGCTCTTTTATAATACTCATTTTTATCATTTCTATTTACTTAAGGAATAAATCTTAGCAAAAAAACATACCCAATGACACTGAGATTTGAGCACTCAAAGGGGCTATCTCGCTCAATTAACTTGACTTAATATACATTTTTATATATTATAATCTGCATTATTAAATCACTTTTAACTTTGTTTCCCTGAGGAGTTTTTTATGAGTAAATCTTTTAATGACATCACCAAACACGTCTCAAGCAATATGATGAAGCTGCACAAGAATATCCCTGATACCACCAAAGCATTCTCACAGCTCAGTAAAGCGGGAACGGCAGAGGGTGTATTGGACGAAAAAACCAAAGAGCTAATCGCCCTAGCACTTGCTGTTGGCGCACGCTGTGATGCTTGTATCGGCTTTCATACCAAGGCATTGGTCAAACTTGGTGCTACTGAGCAAGAAGTGGCTGAGACCTTAGGTGTCTGTGTGGTGATGGGCGGTGGCCCTTCAATGATGTATGCAGCAGAAGCAGTGGCATCATTTGAAGAGTTTAGTAAAGAGGGTTAAGTTTTAGCAAAGCCTCTACTTAAAAGAAAACATAACTGCCAGTGATTGCATCATTACTGGCAGTTTTTTTGTGCTGGTAATTTTGCTCAAAGCTACTGCTAGACTCGTGAATTATACCAACTGGATATGGCGTGAGTTTAGCGCCAGTGTAGTCTATACTTTTGCTCTACAATTAACACTAACATCGTCAAGCAGTGTCAGTATGCTGCTCATAGTTTGAATGAGACCATCTTTATGATTACAGAAAGTCTAAAGCTAGTAACCACTAAAGATGGCGAGCAAGTAGCTGTCTGGAAGGTTTTTGATAGTAGCGTTTTTAATAATGATAATAGTAATCATAATAGCCGTGATACCGCTGGCCACCCTACTGCTAACGGGCAGAATATACTACTGACGCACGGAACGTTTTCTGACAAACATACCTGTCTTAGAATCGCAGAATATTTGGCCAAGCTTGGGCATGCCTGCTATATCATGGAGTGGCGTGGTCATGGCCATAGCCCATTACCAAAAAATGAGTTTAACTTCGAAACCATCGCTACTTATGACTTTGCAGCCACATTCTGTTATTTATTTGATGAGTTGAAACTGGATAACTTGCACTGTGTTACCCATAGCGGTGGCGGCGTTGGCTTGACCATGTTCTTAGTTCAAAACCCACGCTATATCGACAAGGTTAATAGTAGCACTATGTTTGCCTGCCAAGCCTATGGCGCGGTAGTGAGTCGCCAAAATTACGTAAAGATTCTCGCAGCCAAAGTATTTACGCGAGTATTTGGGTACATCCCTGCAAAAAGGCTTAAACTTGGCCCCGTCAATGAAAGCTACTATACAATGAACCAGTGGTATGACTGGAACCTCCAAAAGAACTTTCAAAGCAGTTTTATCAAACAAAGTGATAATTTCAAAAGTAACATCATTAGTATTGATGAAGAGTTCAATCATGACGAAAGCTTTGACTATCGACAGCATATGCCCTTGATTACCACGCCTATCTACGCCATCAGTGCCAAAGGTGATAACCTTATCTCTCCAACCCCTGGTTGTCAGCTGTTTTTTGACGACTTTGATAACCCTGCTAGCGTGTTTCGTGAATACTCAATCAGCAACGGTGATTTGGAGGACTATAGCCACAGCCGCATCATGATCAGCCGCAATGCTGCAAAAGAGGTCTGGCCAACCGTCGCCGCTTGGATCGAAAAACATACAAAATGAGGATCAGGCAGCGGTCATTATATAAATACCGTCAAACTTATAAAAAAGATTATTTTGTAAGTTTTAAATTATTAAGGTCTGCCATGGATCAGCTACCTAGCAAATCACTTACTGCCAACCTTTTTAGCCGGCATTGGCAGCCGCACTATAGATCAGCTTTCGCTATAGGCTTGATAAGTCTGCTAGTAGGCTGCCAAGCGACATCTTGTACCTCATATGACAACAATAGTGCGCCTTTACCCAGTCGGGCAACCTTAATCGATGACGCCTCTAACTTATATCAGGTTGATGGCTCATTATTTCGAAGTGAGCAGTTGAGCACCACTGACACCCCATTACTTATCGACAATGACATCGATGCTATTATTAACCTGCGTTTTTTCGGTCGAAATGATAACGATGAGCTATTAAATGATATCGTAAGTCATGCATCTGTAGACTTATACAATCAGCCTCTCAAGTCATGGTATGTGACCCCACAAGAGGTGGCGCAGATACTCACTCAAATAAAAGCATTACAAGCGCAGAATAAACGGGTGTTGGTACATTGTTATCATGGCGCTGATCGAACGGGGCTAATCGTCGCTATGTATCGAATCATTGAACATGACTGGTCGATTGAAGAGGCTAAGCGCGAAATGACTGCTGGTGGGTTTGGCTATCATCCCATTTGGATAAACCTTGAAAAAATGCTCAATCCTACAACGGTTGCTGCCGTTCGTGCACAGCTATAGATGATGCTTACCAGGGCGTGTGGTACATGCAAAAATCAGCAGTGCCATGGTATTCGTACCATTATGTATCACTAGTGATATTTAGACTTGTCAGTGACCAAACAGCTGTGTCAGTATTGGCATCATTGAATCTTTAAGAATAAAAATTGGTAATGATGTCGCAAGGAGTTTGCGTTTATGAGTGAGTTAACTGCACAAATTACAAACAAAAAAAACCAACAGAGTACTAAGCAATATCGCTATTTGGTGTTTATCGGCCGTTTTCAGCCGTTTCACTTTGGACATAAGGCCGTGATTGAGCAAGCTCTAGAGTGTGCTGATGAAGTCATTATGCTCATTGGTTCAGCCAACTTGCCACGCAGCTTGCGCAATCCATTTAGCGTGGCAGAACGAAGTGAGATGATTAAAGGCGCTTTTTCAGCTGATGAAGCTGCACGTATTCATTGCGTTGGGCTGGACGATGCCCTATACAACGACACGCGTTGGCTACAATACGTCCAAGCAGGTGTGAAATCAGTCACCGGTGATCTAAATGCTGATATTGGCTTAATCGGACACTCCAAAGACAACTCATCGTACTACCTGTCACTATTTCCAAACTGGAAATCCCTGTCGGTACCCAATTATAAAAACCTATCGTCAACGCCTATTCGTGAGGGCTACCTCATGGGTGTGTCACCTTGGCTATATACCCCTGAATCCACTCATCAAGTATTGAGCGACTTCAAAAAAACACCTGAATATCAGCGACTGCATGAAGAAGCATGCTTTATTCATGACTACAAAAAACAGTGGGAGTCTGCACCTTATCCACCGATATTTATGACCACCGATGCAGTGGTTGTACAGTCGGGACATATACTGCTCGTAGAGCGGCGTAATCTACCAGGGCGTGGGCTTTGGGCATTACCTGGTGGGTTCGTTGACCAAAAAGAAAACTTGTTTGATGCCTGTATTCGAGAGCTTCGTGAAGAGACTCATTTGCAAGTTTCCGAATTGGCGTTACGTCGTTCTCGCCATAGTCAACATACCTTTGATGATCCATACCGCTCGGCTCGTGGTCGTACCATTACCCAAACGTATTTTTTTCATTTAAAAAATGACCCAAAAGGCTTACCAGAGGTACATGGTGGTGATGATGCATTGAAGGCATTTTGGTTGCCGCTGGCCGAGCTTGACGCCAAGATGATGTTTGAAGATCATTATGCGATTATTATCAAAATGGTTGGGTTGTAGGTTATTATCATTCAAAGAAGAGGGTTTATGCGATGTATAGCAGTAACTTTAACAACCTTATTTTAAATTCAGACAGCTATAAAACCTCACACTGGCTACAATATCCACCTGATAGCCAGTATATGTCTAGCTACGTCGAAGCCCGTAAAGGTGATCACGACGTGGTGTTCTTTGGCTTGCAGGCTTTTATCAAGGAGTATCTGCAAGCACCGATTACCACGGCTGATATCGATGAAGCCGAAATGGTCATTACTGCCCATGGCCTGCCGTTTAATCGTAGCGGCTGGGAGCGTTTGGTCGAAAAGCACGACGGCCGACTACCGATTCGTATTCAGGCCGTGCCTGAGGGCAGTATCGTGCCAGTGTCCAACGTTGTCTGCCAGATTGTTAATACCGACCCTGAGTTTTATTGGCTGCCGAGTTACCTCGAAACCGCTCTCCTGCGTGCTATTTGGTATCCCTCTACCGTCGCAAGCTTGTCTTATTTTTGCAAAAACGTGATCAAATCAGCGTTAGAAAAATCTGCCGATAATACCGATGGATTACCATTTAAGCTCCATGATTTTGGCGCCCGTGGTGGCTCAAGCATGGAAACCATTGCGCTAGGCAGCTTGGCGAATTTAGTCAACTTCTCCGGCACTGATAGCATGACAGCGTTGGTCGCTGCCAGCCGCTGGTATGGCATGGACAAAGACATGCCAGCATTCTCTATCCCTGCAGCGGAGCACAGCACCATGACCGCATGGGGCCGTGAGCGCGAAACACAGGCTTATGCCAACATGCTTGAGCAGTTCGGCGGTGAAGGCAATCTAGTCGCTGTGGTGTCGGACAGCTATGACTTATGGAATGCCATTGATAATATCTGGGGCGACACGCTCAAAGACAACGTCGAAAATATGGGCGGTACATTAGTGATACGCCCTGACAGTGGTGATCCTGCCAAGGTCGTATGCGAAGCACTTACAAGACTGGCAGTGAAGTTTGGCTCAACCACCAACAGCAAAGGCTACAAGGTATTGCCTGATTATGTGCGCTTGATTCAAGGCGATGGGATCAACCCGCAAAGCCTTGGCAAGATACTCGATGCAGTTATGGCGGCTGGCTTTAGCGCCGACAACGTCACCTTTGGTATGGGCGGTGGTCTACTACAACAAGTCAACCGAGATACCATGAGCTGGGCGATGAAAGCCAGTGCTATCTGTATCGCTGGCACTTGGAAAGATATTTATAAAGACCCCATCACCAGTCAGTCGAAGCGCTCAAAAAAAGGCCGCTTGGCGCTTATTAAAGACAGCAATGGTCAGCTACAAACTATCAAAGAAGATGAGCTGTCAGGCAAACAAGACAACCTATTACATGACGTTTATGTCGACGGCACCCTATTGATAGAAGACACCCTCACCACTATACGGAAGCGCACAGGATGGTAAACAATTCCAAAATAAAAGCCGCTGCGAAGGATGTGTTGCTAGCACCGCTCTATCTGTATCAAGGTCACAAAGTGAAACGCGACACTGTCCGCCTTCCAGAGCCAGATGGCGAGCGCTCAGGGCATATTAAGCTAACATCTGATCAGGATAAGGGCGACAGCTCTGCAAAATCAGTCGCTGTACATTCAGATGCGACAAAGCAAACGCTCAGCCTAATGATCGTTGGCGACTCTGCTGCGGCAGGCGTCGGCACTTTGACGCAACAAGAAGCGTTGGCTGGCAGGCTGATACCTGCTTTGCAGCAGCAGCCTTTTATCACTGCTCACTTTGATGAGCTGGTATGGACACTGCAGGCGACGACTGGACACACTAGCTTTGATATCCTACGCAGGCTTTATATCCTCACCACTCCTAGCCAGCCAGTCGATGTGATGGTACTGAGCGTTGGCGCTAATGACACTACAGCAAATGTCTCAGAAGCCAAATGGCAACAGCAGCTCGAACAGATCATTGCCATTGCCAAGCGCAAATTTGGTGTGCGCGAGCTGATTTTTTCCAGTCTTCCGCCAATGGCGCAGATGCCCGCATTGCCTAAACCATTAAATGGTTTTGTCGGTGCCAAATCAGACAGACTTGATCAAATACTACAGCAAGTATGCGCGGCCCATAATGACGTACACTATATGCCAGCCGATTTTGAACGACTGGCGCAAGAGCACTCTGATGGTGTACCGATTGAGGCAAAAGCCATGTTTGCTAGCGATGGCTTCCATCCTAGCAGTTTAACCTATCGTTTTTGGGCGCAGCAATTATCAGAGCTGATTTCACAATTACTAAAGGCTAGATGCTAAAAAGACAATTCTCACTGAGCATGGATGGTTGTAAGCCAACCAAACGTTGAGGACAGAGGTTCTAAAGAATCTGCTAAAAATTAAAGCAAAAAAACCGCTGAATCATCAGCGGTTTTTTTATAGTACTGCAACTGCTTGTATACCAACGCTTGAGCAAAATAAGCTCGGGCGTTAAGTAAATATTATTCAGCAGACTTTTTCGCACGGCCACCAAAGGCACCAAAGCGCTTGTTAAAGCTAGCAACACGGCCTTCAGTAGACGTTTTACGCTGCTCGCCTGTGTAGAATGGATGCGAAGCACTTGAAATATCAAGTGGGTAGTATGGGTATTCTTTACCTTCATACTCACGAGTTGCTTTTGTCTTAGCCGTTGAACGCGTTAAGAAAAACACGTCAGCGTTGGTGTCGTGGAATAAAACTTCTTGGTAATCAGGGTGAATATCTTTACGCATAATATGCTCTCTATGTCCGATGTATGCACGGTCTATATGATCAACTACTGCATACGTAACTGAGGCACTAAGGACATCTACAAGTCTGGCAATTGCATCACTGGCTTATTCCAGCATCCAACACCATACATCTGCTCGCTTAGCCTTCCCCAGCGGGAAAATTAAAGAGCGATTTTAACGGTTTTTAGCGGTTGGTGCAAGTAAATGTAGCGTAAGTTATCGTTTAAACGTCAGTATCACTCGTCATCCGACCGTAAGCTTCAAGTTTACTCAAGTAACGCTCATCAACTGGCCGCAAGTCAAAGTCGCTGATTCTGTCTTCATCAATAAGTATTATATTCACTCTCTCACCAAGATTGACTGCCCCCTCCAAAAATTTATATTGATATGCTCTTCCCTTAGCGATTTACTGACAAAACTCATGTAAGCACTTACGTATTTACCCTCCTACTACTGATCAAATCTCGTAGAATAAATCCAGTATTCAGTCAATATAAATAAGCGTTTGTGAGTATGACTATGACGACGGAATATAGGCATTGAACTTGACGCTATCTGCACGCATATCAGTAGCCACAATACGATTAATAAGCAATTTATAATAAGACATTCAATCAATAGGCAAGGCATGACTCTACGCTGAGGCTATCAAGGATATAACAACGACAATGATCCAATCGGTTAATAAAAAATCTCAATTAAGCAAAGATGAGACAGCGGTTAGTACAGTAGCTGATATCTCAAACAATAATCAATCAGCAAAACGTGTTGGTATTTTGGGCGGTGGTACAGCAGGCGCAACAATAGCCATTCGTCTTGCAGCACTGGGTCTTGAAACCTACGTGTTCGAAAAGAAAAGCTCTCTGATTGATGGCCCTCCGATGTGTCATCTGCATGCGGGCGGCAACCTTTACCGTGAGATTTCTGATGAAGACTGCGTCGCATTACTCAAGCAATGCATCGATATATTGCGTCTGTACCCCTATACCGTTGACGTACGTCCGACTGTATTTGCCGTGCCGACTCGCGATGAGGGGTTGCCAGAAGACTTGCTACCGCGCCTTGATATCTTAACAGACGCCTATCGCGAATTGATCGCAAAAGATCCAAGCAATGAAGTCTTGGGTAAGCCTGAGAGTTATTATCAGCTCTATAGTCATAAACAATTACTTGAGCTCTCTGAACGTGAGCAAGTCGCTACTCCTAGCAGTGTCGATGAATGGATGATACCGGTTGCCAAATACTTGGATCTCAACAAAGTGAAGTTTCCACTAATTGTGGTACAAGAATATGGCTGGAACATCTTTCGCCTAGCCGCTTCCGCGCAGTTGGCGCTAGAAGAATATGATAATGCACATATCTTTACCGATACCCAAGTGCAGCAAGTGGTAGCTGTTGACTGTGACAACTGCTCAAATGCTGACCATCATGTGACTAGATGGCGTATCGACTATCAACTAAATAACAGTGATAACAGCCATGCAAAAGAAGATGCTGAATCTATTGAAGTTGATTATCTGATCAATGCTTGCGGTTTCCGTACTGGCGTGATCGACGATATGGTCGGTGTCGACGTCAAACGCATGGTAGAGTTTAAATCTTCCTATATTACCCATTGGGGTGATGCTGGCGGACAGATACCTGAGATTATTGTCTATGGTCAACGTGGGACGCCAAATGGTATGGCACAGTTGACCCCTTATCCAGGTGGTTATTTTCAGATTCATGGTATGAGTAAAGCCATTACCTTGTTCGCTGATGGTTTGGTGGCTTCTAACAAATACAGCGCCCAACCCAAACTACCCAATCAGTACGTGCGCTATATCGAAGATGGCTGGGACAAAACTCCGCTACAGGCTCGCAGCCAGCAATCCATTGATTACATCGCTGAGTTTGTCCCGACCTTCAATAGCGCACGCAGCGTTGGCAATGCCCTGTACGGCGGTCAGCAAATTCCTGGTACGGATGATACGCTGCGAGTAGCAGATGTGAGCCTATACCCTAATATACGCTATGCACGCGCTGAAAACGTCAAAGCGTCATCAACCTTGATAGCGGCTGATGAAATCGTCGATCAACTCATGGAGATTGGTCTACTAGACCACGACTTGCCAGCCAATCATGATCGTTATTCTCATCGATGGCAGTATCTTGCTCATAATAGTAGCGTGACTGTCGATAAGCTGGCGCATACCTTAGCTGCAGCACGTGGATTCCCAGTTGCGATGGCCAAGGTTAATAATAGCGTTGAGCAAGTGACGATAAATAGCTCAGCATCAGTTCAAGCGCTATCTTAGTTTGTAAGAGTTACAACTATAATAGCCTGCTGCTGGTATAAATTTATTTCTTATAGTGGATCGACCATAGCATGTGTCTTTAGCTTTCATAATTAACACAAATCATGAGCACAAAAAAACGGGAGCAATGACCTAACACTGGTCATTCACTCCCGTTTTTAATGTTTTGAAAGTGTCGTTCATAAACGACTATTATACTATTTCCAAAAATTAGAGTAACGCGGAAGACTTGCGCAGGTACTATACCTAGTAAGCTTAGCAAGTTTGACAAAGTTAATCGCACTTTTTGGATTTGGTACTTTTTGGGTTTGGTATTACTTTCCTACCATTTTTTCTGTGTCTACTTCATCATCAATCTTGACTATCATGTGTAGTAAATCAATGGCTTCATCGATGGTGTTGCAGACCACCAAACGATCAAGATCCTGCTGCTTCATAAAGCCTTGCTCAGTCGTATATTCTAAATGCTCAATCAGCTTATCGTAAAAGCCGTTAATATTTAGAATAATCATGGGTTTTTCGTGTTGATACAGCTGACGCCAAGTGGCGATTTCCATAATCTCTTCTAGCGTGCCAAGGCCACCCGGTAAGGTGACAAAAGCGTCAGCATATTCTGCCATTACCGTCTTGCGCGTATGCATGGTGTCAGTCAAATGCAAACGTGTCAGCTTTTCGTGAGCGATTTCGTGCTTAAGCATAAAGGTTGGAATCACGCCCACTGCTTCGGCGCCAGCATTGACTACTTCATCTGCCACTGCCCCCATAAGGCCGATACTTGCGCCACCATATACTAAGCCCAAGCCGTTTTCAGCCAATGCTTGACCCAAGTCACGGGCGGCTTTTTCATATACTTCATCATTGCCTGAACGTGAGCCACAATAAACAGCGACCAGTGGCATAGTGAGGGTTGCCTTATCCACTGCTCTTTCAATATGCGTAATATCCTGACTGGTTAATACTTCATAATTTGTATTGTTAATATTCATTTGCATATGGTTTCCTTAAATTTTGTAAAGTGTCATTTTTGCGAGATTGTTATTCGTTATTTATTTTAATAAATATCTATAGTGTTTTAACCAACTGTTTTTATACTCGTCATATCTTTTTATCCGTTTTTTAACGACGTTATCAACGTTATACTAATGACGCACCAGATTAACGAGACAAGCTGAATCAAAACAGACCGTAAAGAGTCTGAAAGTCGCTCATAAATAAAATACTTTTCTTGCCAGCACCTATACTAACATAAGCCATGCTATCACACGCTAACAACGGTTTATCACTACGCATTTAATACGTTTTTTGTAAACTCCCGAAAGTAAGTTAACGCCCATAAACGGCTGCTCATCAACCCTCTTAAAAATGAACAAACCACCAAGACTGTTAGGATATATCAATGCATAACCATCAAATACCGTCCTCTTCAAACCAAAAAGACAATGCCATGAGTAATACAGTTGCGGCCACTCTCAACACCGATATCGAGAGTCATTCAACAGAAACCCCTTCAATTGAGCGTTATTCTTTGACCATCATGACCGATAGAAACCATCCGCTAGCGGCGACTGTTTATCGCCCTAAAGAGGAGGTAAAAACAGCAGTCATGATCGCTCCAGCCACCGGTATCAAACGTCAGTTTTATCACAATTTTGCTAACTTTTTAGCCCAGCAAGGCTTTGGGGTCATTACCTTTGATAATGAAGGTATCGGTGAATCACTCAGCACTGATTTGGCTAAATGTGACGCTACCCTGATAAGTTGGGGACGTCATGATATGCCAGCCGTCGTTGATGCCTTACAAGATGAGTTTGCTGACGCCAGTTATCACTTAATTGGTCACAGCGCTGGCGGTCAGCTGATTGGTCTCATGCCAAATTACGATGCGATCGCTTCTGTATTCAACGTTGCCTGCTCATCAGGCCGTATCAAAAACATGAACATGCCATATAAAGCAAAAGCAATGGGTTTTATGGATGTCTTTATCCCTATGAGCAACCTAACCCTCGGGTATACCGCTTCAGATAAAATCGGCATGGGAGAGCCTTTACCGCGCGGCGTGGCTAGGCAGTGGCGAGAGTGGTGCAATGGCGCAGGCTATATCAAGACTGCCTTTGGCAAAAGCGTACACACGCATTTCTACGATGAGACTAGCATGCCCGCTTTATGGCTCGGCTTTAGCGATGATGATATCGCCAATAGTAAAAATATGGATGACATGATTCGCGTGTTTACCAAAATGCCTGTCGAAAAACGCTTTTTTGAGCCAAAAGACTTTGGGCTGAATAGCATCGGACACATGCGTTATTTTAGTAGTAGAACCAATGCAAAAGCACCACAGCTTTGGCAAATGGCGGTGGATTGGCTAAATAAGCAGCAATAGTCTCAAGGCTCTCTTTGATTTATTTAACATATCTATTACCCCATTCTCAACTAACTAAATATATTGGCGTAGGCTGCGGCTTTAGCCCAGCTTAAATCTTTGCAAAAGCAAAATGCTGGGCTAAAGCCACAGCCTACGATAGTCCATAATAAGTTGAAAGTCAGGTATATAATGCCAAGTAACTTTACATAGTATTTAGCATTTATTCTTTTGCGTTGCTAGCTGCTGCTTCTGCTTTGATACGCTTGTTCAAAGCAGAATGTAATGCAGGCGTCAGGTTATGGATGTTACCCAGCATCCACTTTACATAGCTGATTGGCACGTCTTTAATGAGCTTGCCTTTATGCTTTCCAAACGGCATCTTGCTCATAGGATTGGCTTTATTAGAGATAGCATGAGCAGCAGAAAAGTCTGTTGGCGCAATCTCTAAGCGCTCACAGCAAGCCTGATAGAGCAAGTAGCACATACGTGCATCGCCCAGCGCGTCATGAGCCGCAACCGTCATCCTGCTTGCTTCGCCCTTACCTAATAACTGCTCGATACATTTGGACTGACCATAGGCACTCCATTCTGGAAAGGCCACTCGTGCCAGCCGCACGGTACAGATAAGCTTAGCAGACGGACTACCAATCACTCGCCAGTCAAAGCGGACGTTATGACCAATCAAGTACGTTGGCAATTCAAACGCTTCCAAATCAAAGCGCTCAAGTCCAGCGACATCATCATCGGTAATGCCATGAACCCTAATCACGACTGGTGAAATAGATCGGCCACTATTAAAGTACTTCATCCACTCAAAACCAGTCGCCACATTAATGGTAGCAACTTGGATAGGTCTCGGATCGCGGCCTTGATCGGTTTCGGTATCGATAATAAGCGCCGTATCAACAGCGTTAACAGTTTTGAAAGCGTCAGTCATAGAGTTAACCATAGCAAGTTGGATACAAATGACAGCCAGTTTTCACCATTTAAAACGAGTGTTGTATTCGATGAAGTTATCTCTACTGCCTGTTCATTTATGGGGCTAAAAGCCAAATATAACAACCACATATAACAATGCTATACAAACCTAGCGCCCAAGACTTCTATAATATCAGTGTAAACAATAAAATAAATATAAGAGATGTCGATGCCAGTGACTCAAAAAGAACAGCAACCAAAGCCAACTTTTTTACGCCGTGTATTAAGCGTGCTAATGAAGGCTGCTGTGTTACTAGCGCTACTATTTGTATTCGACAAATTGCTACCAAGCATCAGCCAGCAAACCCAGTCGTTTGTCGTTGCTAAGTGGCAACAACTCAGTTTATTACAACAAGAGTTGCCAACAGAAAACAGCCTGCCCAGCCCGCTACCAGAACAGCACCTAACTGACACTTGGGGCGCAGCGCGTAGCCAAGGGCGCTCTCATGAAGGCATCGATATATTTGCCCCGCGAGGCACACCGATACAGTCAACGACACAAGGCATCGTCAGCAAAGTTGGGGAGAATACTTTGGGTGGGCGCGTGGTGGTGGTCGTTGGGCCTGGCGGTGCGGGACATTATTATGCACATCTAGAAGATTATGCGGATATTAGTCCAAACGATTGGGTGGATGCTGGCGATGTCATAGGCTATGTCGGTGACAGCGGCAACGCCAAAGGCACACCGCCACATGTGCATTACGGTATTTATATTAATGGCAGCGCCGTCAACCCGTATCCGCTTTTGCAAAAGGATTAGACCGTGGGAGCGGAACGCACATGATTGGCTGGAAATACGGCACTAAAAGTCGAGCCTTTGCCTTCTGTCGACTCAATTTGCAAGTTTGCATCATATTGATATAAGACGTGCTTCACAATGGCTAGACCCAATCCTGTACCGCCCGTGGCGCGACTGCGACCTTTATCGATACGATAAAAGCGCTCGGTCAAACGAGCGATATGCTGCGGCTCGATACCGATGCCATCATCTTCAACAGCAAACTGGCAGCCTTCTGAGGTTTTTGCCCAACTGATGGTTATGTTGCCACCTTTTGGCGTGTATTTAATTGCATTGATGACCAAGTTGGATAAGGCGCTATTTAGGTACATCTCCGAGCCGTACAACCCATCATAAGTATCTATCTGCAAGTGAATACTATGCCCATACTCGCTATTATAAGCCTGCGCATCATCATAAATATGAGTGAGCATTTTGGTCATATCAATATAGTGCAGCTCATGGGTCTCTTCGATTTCGATTCGAGACAGCAGCAATAAGTCGTTGACAATCCTATTCATACGCGCTGTCTGCTGGGTCATCAGATCAAAACCGCGCTGCCAATGCGGCGGCATATCTGGCTGATCAGAGAAGTTCTCAAGATAGCCCATCATTACTGTCAATGGTGTGCGCAGTTCATGCGAGACGTTTGCCACAAAGTCACGACGCATTTCCTCTAAATGATGCAAGCGCGTCACATCATAGATAATCAATAGCTTTTCGTCACCAAAAGGTGTGAGCTCACATTTAAGATAACGCTTAGGATCTCGCCATGATGTCATATGGACACCATCGTTGGGTGTCGTCATGCTCTGATAGTACTGACGAAATTCAGGAACAGTAATAAAGTCAAAAATACTCTTGCCCTTATCGTTTGACTGTAACAACAATAAGTCCTCAGCAGCCTGATTCCACCATTCCAAACTATCATCGTCATTTAGTAATATCACCGCATCTTGCAATGCCCGTAGTGAACTTCTGATCTTTTTAAGCTGACCCATCACGTCTTGCTGAGCGACTTGATCTTGCTGCATAACCTTTTGTTCATTTTCCATAGTCATCTATCATCCTCACTACTAGCCACTGCAATTGACCTACTACTTTTGGAAACTGCTTTATATAGTCAAGGAGTTTTAAAATCGCTACAAGGTGACCGACCGCAGATAGTACACTAAGTACATCTAGGCCGGGTAACACCGTAGCGGTTTAAAAGTGCTCCGACTATATGTTTTCAACCAGACTAGAAAAGCGATAGCCCGTACCGCGAACGGTTTGGATCAAAGTGTCGCAGTCGTGGGGCTTTAATAATTTACGTAAGCGCCTGATGTGTACATCAATGGTCCGATCTTCGATATAGACGTTACCGCCCCAAACCTGATCTAATAGCTGCGTTCGCGTATAGGCACGCTCTGGATGACTCATAAAAAATGCCAATAGACGATACTCTGTCGGGCCAATCTCAATGGTTTTCCCAGCAGCGGTGACGCGTTGGCTTTTGGGATCTAGGCTCAGCTTACCTACTTCGATGGACTTGTCAGCGCTGAGCGCACTACTGCGACGCAATACTGCCTTGATTCTCGAAATCAGCTCACGCGTTGAGAAGGGCTTGGTCATATAATCATCAGCACCAGCATCAAGACCATGAACCTTACTATCTTCTTCACTTTTGGCCGTCAGCATAATGACAGGTATCTCAGCGAGCAATTCATCATTTTTGAGCATTCGACAAAAATCAATACCGCTTTTGTCTCCTGGTAGCATCCAATCTAATAAGATGAGCGCAGGACGGTGATCAACCACTTGCTGGTGCGCCTCTGATACGTCAGCTGCCTGCAAGCTATCGAATCCAGCCATCTCTAATGTCATTACAACCATCTCACGAATCGCAGGCTCATCTTCGACAATCAAAATCTGCTCATTATACATACGACAACCTTATTATAAAGCGTTGGTAAGGATTATAGGGTGCGAGAATTTAAGGTGCAAAAAAAGACGATAAATACTCGTCAATGTGCGTCTATTAAACGCATTAATTATGACAGTTTGATGACAATTAAGTTTTAAACCACTTTTAGCGATTTAAACCATAGCGATTCACACCACCTCTAATAAAAAGTTTAGCGGACCATCATTGATGCTTTCGACCTGCATATTGGCACCAAACTGACCAGCTGCGATCTTTGGATACTGAGTCTTGGCATAAGCAACTAGCTGCTCAAACAAAGCTTGGGCAGCATCAGGTGCCATTGCTGGGCCAAAGTCAGGGCGACGGCCTTTGTCTGTCTTTGCCATCAAGGTAAACTGCGGCACCAACAATAACCTGCCAGCAACTTGCTGCACGTTTAGATCTAGCTTGCCATACTTAGCTGGGTCGCTTTCATTCTCAAAAATACGATAGGTGAGGATTTTATCGATCATCCGCTGCGCATTTTGGAAGGTATCATCATGTCCCAAGCCAATATATGCCAGTATACCCTGCTCAATTGAGCCAATACAGCTTCCATCAACAGAGACGCTAGCACGATTGACCCGCTGGATAAGTGCTTTCATTGATTAGCTCCTTTAACGATTATGGTCATACAGTCAGCTGCTGACCATGATAAAATATCAAGATTAATGATTCTCTAGTGCTACTTTCTTATTTTAATAACTATTTTGGTCACCTATCATGAATTTATTTACTACCATTCAACAGTTTGTGCCACAACAAAAAATCAGTAAAGCTGCTGGACGTCTAGCCGCTAGCCGTCATCCAATGGTGAAGCGTGCTTTTATCCGCAGCTTTGCCAAGGCCTATGATATCAGCTTAGAAGATTATGAGCGTCAGAGCCTGAATGCTTATGAAAGCTTTAATGATTTTTTTACTCGTGAGCTCAAAGACGATGCCCGTGCTATCGATACCACCGCACAGGGCATCGTCAGCCCTGCTGATGGGTTGATCTCTCAGTTAGGGCAGATACAAGACCACAAGCTACTACAAGCTAAGGGCAGACATTACGACATTGGGCAGCTACTTGCTAATAACGAAGATGGCAACTATTTCGCTGATGGCAGCTTTGCCACCGTCTATCTCGCCCCTAGCAACTATCACCGTGTACACATGCCGTTCGCGGGAACTTTGATCAAGACCCGTTATGTACCAGGCACCCTGTTTTCAGTCAATACCACCACTGCCGCCAATGTTCCTGATTTGTTTGCGCGCAACGAGCGTTTGGTTTGTCTGTTTGATACCGAATACGGTAAAGCTGCTGTTGTATTGGTCGGGGCGATGATTGTCGCCGGTATCGAAACCGTAGCCACAGGCAAAATTGCGCGCACCAACGATATTCAAGAAGCGGATCACGACATGAAGCTTGAAAAAGGCGATGAGCTTGGCCGCTTTTATCTGGGCTCAACTGCGATTGTCGTATTACCGAAAGCCGCCAAAGCTGACTGGCAAGATAATATAATGGCTAATACTGCTGTACAAATGGGGCAATTGCTTGGCTTAGCTAATAATATCAGTATCGAAGAAACTGAGTAATACCAGATCCAAAAAATACGATTAACTTTGTCAAAATTGCTAAGCCTACTAAGTGTAGTACTTGCGCAAGTTTTCCGCATTACTCTAATTTTTGGATTTGGTATAAGCTTAAAAAGATAAAAACCTAAGCAGTAAAAAATGCCAATAATATGAGCCATACTATTGGCATTTTTGTGACCAGACTGTGAGAACTGATAGCGAAAATGAAAAACTAATAGCGAAGATGCTTGGTGATAGGATAAGCAAACAGAATATTTTCTTCTTGCGTACCACGGCCAATATTATGAATAATGAGCGGCGTGCCATCCGCGGCCTTATTATCAGAGACGATACCGATATGGGGTAAGTTACCATTTGGCAGCCGCCAAGTTACAATATCACCAGCTTTAAAACTGTCTTTATCGGTAATAGATAACGACTGGCCGTGACGCTCAAAGTAGACTTCAAGGTTGGGTACACGGCGATGATCGATGTTTCTATCGGTTGATTTTAGTCCCCAATGCTTTGGATACGCTGACCAGTTCGTCTTCATATCATGGTTGACCAGCTGCTGCAAATCGATGTTTTGCAAGCGATACGCACGCACTATCACGTCAGTGCAGACGCCAGTCTCTATTGGCACATCTCCGCGAGGAAACGCCAACTTACGATACGCAGGATCGTAGCTGACAGTGACACCGATTTGTTTTTTGGCATCCAGCGCCAGCTTGTTACCACTACTAATAGGACTCGCAGCAACGGTAGGTTGTATGAGCATGACTGACAATACAACAGCTAGAAGACTCTTTGAACCGTAGCGCTTGGTCCTATTCATTCATTCTGCCTTGCTCTGATGGGTATTTAAGTTATGTCATGGTACTAAAGGTGAGCATTGAGCTCTATTTTCCTAAAAGCATGTAAAACCGTTAATTTTCTATCTATTTAATCAAATTACTAATGGTCTTAAATGCAGGGTCTTTACTGCTACGGCATAATTCAAACAAGATTGATTCAACCGTCGTTATAACCGCGCCCGCACGGCGGATACGGCGAATGGCTTGCTTTTTATCATAAGGGAACCTTGAGCCAACCGCATCAGCAATGATGACTGGCTGCATACCGTTATCGAGTAGATCAAGCGCTGTTTGCATCACACAAACATGAGCTTCGGTTCCGAACAATAAGACAATACTACGGTTTTGCTGCGCAAGATAATTCCATGAATCATCATTATCACAGGCGCTAAAAGTTACTTTTTCAAAGCTTTTGGCATTATCACCTTCTAAGACTTCAAGAATTTCGGGTAAAGTATCGCCTAGACCTTTTTTATATTGCTCATTGAGCATGATTGGAATATCAAGCGCTTGCAGTCCCTTAACCAAAGTAATGATCTTTTTGACGATGTTCTCATTGTCATAGATGTGTGGCGCCAAACGCTCTTGGACATCGATCAGCATGGCTTGCGTGTTTTCACGGGCAATACGATAGGTGCGGTCGGTAATTATAGTAGATGACATAGTACATACACTCCTTGTACGCTTGCAGCAACTGGCTGCAGACCAAATAACGGGGTTATTTATAGTTATAAGATACGCTCTTATTTAGTCATATTTTGTTCAGTCCGTCAATGAACATCCTCTGCAGTAACAACTTATGAACACTGTGTCATCAATAACACACTCTGCTGTGCACAATAAAAAAGCCCCCAGCCAATAACTGAGAGCTTTTACTAATACAACTATTTATCTTTTACCAAATCACTGCAAATTGCATTGTAACTCTAAAAACTTACACACGCTCAATGATAGTAGAGATACCTTGACCAAGACCAATACACATAGTCGCAAGGCCAATTTCAGTATCCATCTGCTCCATTGCGTTTAGCAAAGTAACCGTGATACGCGCACCTGAACAGCCGAGTGGATGACCAAGAGCAATCGCGCCACCATTGATATTGATGATGTCTTGCTTATCCGTCAAGTTCAGCGCTTTTAGTACTGATAAGCCTTGTGCTGCAAACGCTTCGTTGAGCTCGATAGTCTGCATATCATCGATGCTCATGCCAGCACGTTTCAGTGCTTTTTGCGTGGCAGGGACAGGACCGTAACCCATGATAGCGGCATCACAACCAGCGACTGCCATGCTACGGATACGAGCACGTGGCTTGAGACCAAGATCTTTGGCTTTTTGAGCGCTCATGACCAACATTGCCGCCGCACCATCAGAGAGTGCAGAGGACGTCGCCGCTGTCACCGTACCGCCTTTTGGATCAAAGGCTGGACGTAGCTTTTGCATTTGCTCCAAGGTGGCATCTGGACGAATCACTTCATCGACGGTACATAACTGCAAGCGTCCAGCTTCATCATGCCCTTCGATACCGACGATCTCATTGTCAAAACGGCCTTCGGTAGTCGCAGCCCATGCGCGGCGATGTGATTCAAGACCAAAGGCGTCTTGCTCTTCGCGGCTGATGTTATTCATACGACCAAGCATCTCAGCCGTCAAGCCCATCATGTTTGAGGCTTTGGCATAGTGCTTAGAAGCCGCTGGGTTTAGATCGATGCCATGCATCATCCCAACGTGACCCATATGCTCAACACCACCGATGATGAAAGTATCGCCTTGATTGGTCATGATTTGCGCAGCGGCAGTATGTAGCGCTTGCATAGACGAGCCGCACAGACGGTTAACCGTTTGACCGCCAGCTGTCTTTGGAATACCAGCCAGTAGACCGATGTTACGGCCGATGTTCATGCCCTGCTCTAGTGTCTGGTTGACACAGCCCCAGATAATATCTTCGATATCATTGGTATCAAAGTCATTACGCTCAATCAACGCACGTACTAGCTCAGCTGATAGATTGTCTGCACGTACATGACGGAACATACCGTTTTTGGTTTTGCCCATCGCTGAACGTACACCGTCTACGATGACCACATCTTTTGGACTTAAAGTTGTCATACTATCTTCCTTTTCAATTTTTATTGTCAGTGTAGTCAATTCACTTTAATTCTATTAAATCATTCATCTCGCTTAACATACGATGTGTACCTTTATGCTTGATTTGCTGATATTAGAATCTAATCGAACCAACTATAACCGTACGTCTGTCATTGAAGCCTATCGATCATTCAATAGTTGTCGCTCTCAAGAGCAAACGTACGGCACTTATCCTATTTCGGTATGCTCATTAAGCGGTTGGGTAAAAAGTCTCGCCTGCGGCTGCCATGTCGCGAATCTTTTGCGGCGCTTCATAGGCTTTGCCAAGGTGCGCATACTTCTCGCACAGTGCCAAGTAATTCTCTAGACCCATCTGGTCGATATAACGGCAAGGACCACCACGGAACGGCGGGAAGCCAACGCCCATGATCATCGCCATATCAGCTTCGCTTGGTGTCGCTACGATGTTGTCCTCTAGGCAACGTACGGTTTCATTACAGAAAGCCAGCATGGTACGGTCGACGATGGTTTGATCATCAAACTCTTGCTTGTTGCTGTCAGTGGTTTCTTGCAGCAAGGCATAAGTGGCATCATCAGCGACTTTCTTTGGCTTACCACGCTTGTCAGTTTCATACTTATAGAAACCAACGCCGTTTTTCTGACCCAAACGCTCGTTCTCGTATAGATGCTTGATGGCACCTTTATAGTCAGGCTTCATGCGATCTGGGAAACCTTCTGCCATGACTTCTGCGCCATGTACACCCGTATCAAGACCGACGACGTCGATTAGATACGCAGGGCCCATTGGCCAGCCGAATTTTTCCATGACTTTATCGACATGAACGAAGTCAGCGCCTTCTTTAAGGAGCAAATCAAAGGCACCAAAGTACGGGAACAGGACACGGTTGACTAAGAAACCTGGGCAATCATTGACCACGACAGGTACTTTGCCCATTTTGGAGGCCAGCGCAACGGTCGTCGCAATGGCTTCTTCAGAAGACTTCTCACCGCGGATAACTTCTACCAGTGGCATACGATGTACTGGGTTAAAGAAGTGCATGCCGACGAAGTTTTCTGGACGCTCAAGTACCGTCGCCAGATGCGTGATAGAAATCGTTGAAGTGTTAGATGCCAAAATCGCATCTTTTTTCACTAAGCCTTCTACTTCTTTTAGTACCGCATGCTTAACTTTTGGATTCTCTACGACCGCTTCGATAACGATGTCAGTATCGCCAAAGTCACCATAATTGAGCGTTGGACGAATACGGCTTAAGGTCTCACCCATTTTGGCTGGCGTCATCTTACCGCGATCAACCATTTTGGCCAAGATTTTGCTGGCCTCACCCATACCCAAATCCACTTGCTCAGATTTGATGTCTTTCATGATGATTGGCAAGCCTTTACTGGCTGCCTGATAAGCAATACCGCCGCCCATGATACCAGCGCCTAGTACGGCAGCTTCGTTGATGTCATGTGCTTGCTTGCTGTGTTTTTTCGCTAGTTTTTTGACCAGCTGATCGTTTAAGAACAGTCCCACCAAGCTTTCTGCTTGTGGTGTTTTCGCCGCTTTGGCGAAGTAAGTCGCTTCCACTTCAATCGCTTTGTCACGTGGCAGATTCACATGCTTTTCAATCGCTTCAATAGCGAGCGCAGGCGCAGGATATTGCTTAGGATTGGCTTTGGCAAAGATCATGCCTTTGGCGCTATTGAATGCCATCGCTTGCTCAAGCTGATTGAGCTTAACTGGATTTAGTTTCTCTTCACGCTTGGCTTGCCAATCAAGCTCACCTGAGATACATCTTTTGACCAGATCTACTGCCGCATCTTGTAAATCATCAGCAGCGACGGTGGCATCAACCAAGCCTAGCTTTAAAGCATCCAACGCTTTTTGGGGCTTACCAGTCGCGATGAGCTCAAGCGCATTATCGATACCAATCACACGTGTACTACGAACCGTACCACCAAAGCCTGGGAAAATACCCAGTTGAGTTTCAGGTAAACCGATGATTGCCTTATCACTCATAACGCGATATTCACAAACCAAGGTCATCTCACAACCGCCTCCAAGGGCAGCACCATTGATTGCCGCTACTTTTGGGAATGGCAGGTCTTCAAAGCGGTTAAAGGTGTCATTGATACCAATAACCCAATCTTTAATGTCACTTTCTGGCTTCTTAAACGAGCCAACGAATTCAGTGATATCAGCACCAGCGATGAATACGCCTTTGCTTGAGGTGACGATTAAACCTTTTACCTCATCAGACTGCTCAAGTGCATTAACTGCTTCGGTAAACTGCTTATTGGTTTCAGCATCGAACTTGTTCACGCTCTCATTTTCGGCGTTGTACTGCATGTTGGCGATGCCATCCTCTAGCATTGTCACCGTGATGCGATTTCCTTGGTATACCATTTGAAACTCCTTGCTATGTAATAAAAGCTATGTATTAAAAAATTATAAAAGCTACGTTTTAAACTTAAAAAATAGCCGTTTATTGTTAGTAAAACGAGTAAAATCACTGCCAATCACAGCAGTGGCGATGTCTTTATTATCCAGCGCTCAATTGCATGGCGCGTCGTTATTATCCTGAGTGTTTTTACTTAAGTTTAAATCTAATGACTTAAACTGTAAGCTCATAGGCCATTAGACCATTTTTGACGTCAATTAGTGTAGGGGATTATGCCCCTGACTGTCACAGCTTAATGCCAGACTCGTAAGTCACTATTAAATCTATGCCAAGTATATCCATGACTATCCTCTACTTTAGAAGAAGCCTTTTTTATACTTCTATCAACGTCTAAAACAGGATTTAAAATATACAAATTATTTCGGGCTAGCTCAATAACTTACTCTCTCATCAAAACATATGCAACCAACAAGTGAAATCTTCAATACCTAATCAATGGAGACCTTCATTCAAGTATGCGTGTAAGCCGAATAAGCTATCATGTTACACTAGCACCATTTCTACTTTTATTCACCTTGTGGTTGGTTGAGTTATGTCTATTTCTTCTGCGCCTCGCTTTGTTCCTTTCACCGATTTTGAGCAGTTTCACAGCGCTTTGCGTACGCAACTGGCGCAAGATATTGATTTATTGTTTACTTACGCGAATCTGCCAAGTCCGTTAGTTGATGCTTGCCGTTATGTGATGACGGGTCAAGGTAAAGGCGTACGTCCGTTATTGGTTGCGAGTAGCTTTGCCAGTATTGCTACAAGTGTTCATCCGACTGATCTGTTAGCTGACGATGCAACGCTTGCAACCACAGCGACAACGGATAGTCTAGAGACGCTTTTGGACGATGACTCACGCTACGATATGTGTCGGCGTGCCGCTTTGGCAGTAGAGCTACTACACACCTATTCACTGGTACATGATGACTTGCCTTGTATGGACGATGACGACCTACGTCGTGGACAGCCGACCGCCCATATCGTCTTTGAGGAATCGACAGCACTGCTAGCAGGCGATGTACTGCAAACATTAGCCTTTGAAGTATTGACTGCCGACCTACCAACCTTTGCGCCTTTTGATGTTCATATCGCCAGTCAGCTGTTAGCGGTTTTTGCACCGCGTGCGCGACGTATGGTCTCAGGTCAGATGCTCGATCTAAACGCAGAGGCCAGCACTGATATTTCACAAGAGGATCTAGAAGCCATCCACCGTGATAAAACAGGAGCACTCATCGAAGCTGCTATGCTCATGGGTGGGATTTGTGCTGGTGCGACTGCTCCGCAGCGTATGGCATTACAAGAATGCGCGCAACATATTGGTCTCGCCTTTCAAGTACAAGATGACATCTTAGACGTCACCACCAGTACCGATGCTTTGGGCAAACCTGCTGGCAGCGATGAAAAGTTAGACAAGTCTACTTATGTGAAATTGATGGGCGTAGACGCTGCCAAAAGCTACGCGCAGTCACTGTTTGATGACGGACGCGCAGCCATCGTTCGTGAGTTGAGCAGTCGTGAACTTAATGACAGTGCAGATAATCAAGCGCTTATTGCTCTAATAGAATGGCTCTGGGCACGTAAAAAGTAAGCGCTCGCTATAAGTATAAAAAAGGGCTATATAAATAATGGCAAACCATCTTCCCCGTATTTACCTTGGCACTGGCGGTTATAGCGACACCGACCTGCTCGGTACGCTATATCCAACTGGCACCAAGAAGACGGACTTTTTACGGGAGTACGCCAAGCAATACGGCGCGGTTGAGATTAATAGCACCTTTTATGCACCTATTGGACAAAAAGCCTTTGCCGGTATGGTCAATAAAGCCTATGTGCAGGCGGACAGTGAGTTAAAGTTTGCCGTCAAGCTACATCAAGACTTTACTCATGCACGCAGAGGCACTGCCGAACATGCGCAAGCGTTTCTTAATGCTCTCACGCCACTTATCGAAGCCAACGCTCTAGCGCCACTACTGCTGCAATTCCCGCATGGCTTTGATCGTACCCGTGAGCATCGTCTATATCTGGCAAATCTGGTCAGTTGGTTTAAGGACTATCCGTTAGCCGTTGAGTTTCGTCATAACGGCTGGCATACCCCGCAAGTGGTCGATAGCTTTATCGAGCAAGGGTTGATTTGGTGTAGCGTTGATTATCCCAAAGTCAGTGGTCTACCGCCGTCACGACTGATATTTACTGAGCGTACTGGCTATCTGCGTATGCATGGTAACAATCTAAACTGGTGGGATGCGATGAGCGCAGCCGACCGTCATGATTATCGTTATAGTCACGAAGAAATGAACGACTGGGCACAAGCCATTGCCAATCAGCGTCAGCATTTTGATACGCTGTATATCTTCTTTCAAAATACCGTCAATGCGCATGCGTATTATAATATTGCGATGCTCAGGGAAGCGTTAGCGGCGCATAACTTTGAAGTATTGTAGGGTGTCGCCTTGCGCATCTTTAAGCTTTGAACTATAAACCTATATAAATAACGGAAATATCTTCAACTATATAAAATTCATGTTGTTGACTATGTATAAGATGGTGCGACGGGTGCGTCCTCACTATTCTTTAACTAAAAAACTTGCCTTAGAGTTTTCAAAAATTACAATTTTACGGATTAAAGTATTTCATGACAGGTGATATTGAAGATACAAAAAAGACTATAAATGATTATATAGAATGGATATTTAGCCATATTTCTATTGTAGTACTTATTCCCTCTTTTCTAGGAGCAGTTTGGCAGATTTTAGAATTATCGAGCATTAATGTTGCTTATATTAGATTCTTTTCTATTAGTCAGATACCTATTGACGGTACTCTCATACTGTTTTTGCTTATATTTCTATTTGGCATGAGTAAGATTACGATGGCACTTGTAAAGCATAGTTTCGAGAAAAAAATTGAAATGTTTGAAGATGAAAGCTTACTTGAGAAAACTAAACTTAAATTAAATCAGGATATAATAATATAGTCAATCCACAATAAAAGAGATACAACCCATATCATGAAATAGCTTAGGCAGATTATTCTCCATCCAGCCTTGGCGTAGAAACTTAGCTTGAGCCCATTTCTTTTCAATGGGATTAAGATCAGGACTGTACGGTGGTAGCCACAAAATACGATGACCATGTCTGTTGAGTAGTTTTTGGATACGCTTATTTTTATGAAACCGAGCATTATCCATGACAATAACGCATTTGGTTTTAAGGCTTGGGATTAGTGTTCGTTTGCACCAGTTGTAGAATATGGTGCTGTTAATATTCTGCTCAAAGTAATCAAGCGCAAACAGCATTTTTTCATACAATGCCCCGATGACATTCGTACGCTTTTTTGCTTGCCAGTTGTAGCTATCTATACAGGGTGTACCTATCGGTGCATAGCCATGAGAGCGGATAGTCTCGTGCTCAAAGCCGCTTTCATCCATATAGACAATGGGATAGCCTTGCTGTTTAAAGTGATCAAGCCTACTCTGGAATATCGCTCTTTTGATCGGACAGGCTTTTGGATGTTCCAAGGTCTTTTTTTTGACTGATACCAAGACGCTTTAAGGCAATCTCAATGCCTGATTTGCTACAATTTAAACGCTGTGCTCGCTCATACATGTAATCGTCTGGATATTGCGCAACGTCTTGAAGAAGTGCTTCATTTGGTATTTTACTGGGTGCTTTATCCCGAGATTGTTTGATTGTTGGGTTTTTCAACCAGCGTTGTAATGCCGTCTTGCTAACGTCATAGAAAGTACACGCTTCACGAATAGTCATGTCTTTGTTTTTGACGCTTTTGATCACTTGCGCCCGGAAGTCTGCAGAATAAGTCATCGTTATTAATATCTTTCTCTTAGTTTTAATAGTATTGTATCTTATTTATAAAAGACCGACTATAGTCAGTGTCGTCTGTATAATATTAATATGCTCAACAGCATACTTTATACCAACTCTTTATGCAGATATGTTTCCTAACGCACCTATCGCCACAATACTTCTCGTATATGTGAATATTTCCGGCCTAATGTTATATCTAGCTCAGCTTTTTGTACTTATCGGTGTAAAATTGGGGGTTAAAGATAAAGACACCAATCATGATGTTTTTAAACAAAGAGTTAGAGATTTTCTTGATAGACATAAGCAACCAATCTTTTGGTCTTTTGTTTTTAGCCTAGTGATTATCATCTCTACTTTTTTTGTGCTTTTAAAGCTATTTAGTCAAAGCTTCATATTGCCTACTAACTTATATAATACTAAAAACCTAGAGGCAATAATATACAACGAATTTAAGACCAAAGATTATAATGTAGAGTACTTTAACGACAAATATATTTTTGTTGAATTATGCACAATTAATAAATGTAGCCATCCGTTAGACAGAGAAATTGTTATATATCCCACGGAAAAAGTTTTGTTTAAAACTACATATGGAAAGGTATGGACTGGGTATTTTACAACTTCTGAACCTGTCGATAATTAAGATAATCTCTTGTTAGTCGTTTCTTATAGAACCATTCAAGAACCATAACACTAAAAAAAGGACGCCTCGCAGCGTCCTCTTTTTTTAATCAAATACTAAGTGATTAAAGATTACTCTTCAACACCAGCATCTTGACCTTTATATTTTGCATTTGCGTAGTCCCAGTTCACTAGCTTGTCTAGGAACGTATCAACATAGTCAGGACGACGGTTGCGATAATCGACATAGTACGCATGTTCCCATACGTCACACGTCAATACAGCTACTTGACCATTCGCTAGTGGTGTACCAGCATTGCCAGTCTTAGCAATTGATAGTTTGCCGCCTACTTTGTCAGCGACTAGCCATGCCCAACCTGAACCAAACTGAGTCAATGCTGCGTTTTTGAACTCTTCACGGAACTTATCATAGCTACCGAAATCTTCTTCGATTTTAGCTTTTAGATCGCCCGTTGGCTCGCCACCACCATTGTCTGGAGTCATACAGTTCCAGTAAAACGTGTGGTTCCATACTTGTGCTGCTTGGTTAAACATACCTTGCTTGCTATCATCATTAGCTGTTGCTTCGATGATTTCTGGCAGTGTTTTGTCTTCTAAGCCAGAACCAGGTAGCAATTCGTTTAGCTTGTTTACATAAGCTGCGTGGTGCTTATCATGATGGTATTCTAGAGTTTCGGCACTGATATGTGGTTCAAGGGCGTCTTTTGCATACGGTAGGTCTGGTAGAGTAATCTTTGACATAATTATTTTATCCTTGCTTATTTGGCCACTCATATTTTGGCTATCTTAAAAAAAGATACAACAAAATATCGAGCTAAATTGGCTGAGTTTATTGTTAATGAATGTTTATTATTGCTTGATGTGCTATTGCGCACCAAAATGAATCTAAGTAACAAAGAGCAATAAGTAACTTCGTACTTATTGTATTGTTAACTTTAAATTCACAAGCGATAAGCTATAATTCACTGTAGCTTGATAACCATTATAGCAATAGTAACCGACAATATCAGTTACCGAATGTTATAGACAGCGGTTACTTGGTACTAATTTGTCAAAATCCAGTGAAAACTTGCAGAAATTAAGTACTTTCTGACCAAATTTGACAATAACTGCCCTAAAGCAAAAGCTGCTCTAGAATAAGTGCTATCCTAACAAGTCACCTGCTGACTATTAACAGTGACAATCCTATACTAGATAATGGTCAAAATACAACCGCAGTATCAAGCTATCTATATTCGTTTTAGTCTCATTCATTCTTATATTTACGGACATATTTTATGAGCGCTGCTGTATCGTCTTCCGCATCTAGCCACAACCAATGGGTACTCGCCAGTAATAACAAAGGCAAACTATCAGAGTTGCAGAGGCTTTTCGCTGAAGCTAATCTTGGTATTAGCATCGTACCTCAAGGGCAGCTGGACATCGAAGATGCGGTTGAAGATGGTTTAAGCTTTGTCGAAAACGCCATTATCAAAGCGCGTCACGCCAGTCGCATCAGCGGATTGCCTGCGATTGCTGATGATTCAGGTCTGTGCGTGCCAGTACTCGGCAATGCGCCAGGCATCTACTCTGCCCGTTATGCTGGCGAACACGGCAATGATACGATGAACAACGCCAAACTCATCGCAGACTTACAACCTATTCGGGAGCAGCAGCCTGACGCTCCTATTAAAGGGATGTTCGTTTGTGTACTGGCACTGGTACGCCACGCTGATGATCCACTGCCCATTATCGCGCAAGGTTTATGGCAGGGTGAGATTTTAGCGTCGCTACAGGGCGATGGCGGCTTTGGTTATGACCCACTGTTTTGGTTGCCTGAGCTGCAAGCAACGGCTGCAAGCTTAAGCGCTGCTGAAAAAAACAGCATCAGCCATCGTGGACAAGCTATTCACAAACTTTTAGCACAGTTGCCTTTATAGAATGTACCCTATATAGAATGAACAGTATTATAAGGACGGCTTACTTTAATATAATGCTGTTTTAGCTGACTGAATTAAAAAACTGGCGACTTAACTGCTACAAAGTGAATCGACCGTAAACAGATAACTTTTACTTTAATTAACAGATAGATTATACTGTTCTACTTTTAAAATTTTATTGTAAGAAGCCAATTGTCTTTACCGCCTATGAAAGAGCGTGATTATTCAAGCGCAGTAGGTAAAATAGCTGGCGACTTATTATTGATATTCGATGCCAGATAGTGCCATTCGCATTATCTGGTTATTAATGTCCCCTATTCATTCCAATGGCAATCAGCCACCCTGCACGCTTTGAGGACTGATTGTTTGTTATTTTAACCATTAAAGGTGTAATCAACATGGCTACAGATTTACAGATCACAACCAACAAGCTGTCTGAAAAAGAAACTCAGCTGACTGTTAAAGTTCCCGTTGAAAAAATTCAAAACAAAGTCGAAGGCCGCATTCGCCAAGTTGCGAAAACTGCCAAGATTGACGGTTTCCGCAAGGGTAATGTGCCGATGTCACATATCCGCTCTCAGTACGGTGCTGGCATTCAGCAAGAAGTGATCAACGATGTGATCCGTGATACCGTATTTGAAGCCATCAAAGCTGAAGACATCCGCGCTGTAGGTATGCCAAATATCGACGACGTAAAACTTGAAGACGACTTCTTGGTTTATCAGGCGACGGTTGAGATCTTCCCTGAAATCGACGTGCAAGGTATCAATGAGATCGAAGTTGAGCGTCATACTGCGTCTGTGCAAGACGAAGACGTTGACACTATGATTGAAAACCTACAAAAGCAGCGTGCTGAGTTCGTTGAGAAAAAGGGCATGGCGGCCAAAGACAACCAAGTCACTTTTGACTTTGAAGGCTCTATCGATGGTGAGAAGTTCGAAGGCGGCTCAGCTGAAGACTTCAAACTCATCATGGGTAGCGGTCAGATGATTCCAGGCTTTGAAGATGGCATCAAAGGCATGAAAGCAGGCGAAGAAAAAGTCATCGACGTGACTTTCCCAGAAGACTACCAAGCTGAAAACCTAGCAGGTAAAGAAGCTCAGTTCAAAATCAACGTAAAATTAGTTGAAAGATCGAAAATGCCTGAAATCGATGAAGAGTTCCTTGAGCTGTTCGGCGTAAAAGAAGGCGGTGTTGAGAAGCTTAAAGAAGACGTACGCAAAAACATGGAACGCGAGATCAAAAATGCTGCGCGTAGCCAGGTTAAGCAAGCGACTTTTGATGCACTATTAGAAAAGAATGAATTCGATGTGCCTAACGCTATGCTAGAGCAAGAAATCGACCGTCAACGCAACATGATGATGCAGCGTTTCTCTCAGCAGTTCGGTGCCAGTGCTGACAGCTTTGATAAAGACATGCTGCCTAATGAGCTATTTGAAGAGCAAGCATTACGTGCTGCCCGTCTTGGTATCATCGTAGCCCGTGTCATCGATACGCAAAATCTAGAAGTGGATCAAGACCGCGTTGAAGCATTCATCAAAGAAGCGGCAGAAAACTACGAAGATCCAGCAGAGGTAATTGAGTACTACACCAATGACAAGCAGCAACGTGCTAACATTGAGTCTGTGGTTCTAGAAGACCAAGTGGTTGATTATCTGATTGATCAAGGTAACGTCACTGATAAAGAAGTCAGCTACCAAGACCTACTGGCTGCTCAGCAACAGCAGCAGCAAGGTATGTAATCCAGCGTATTCGCGCTACTGATTTAGAATTTATGATGAATGCCCTAACAACTTGTTAGGGCATTTTTATTCGTGGATTATGTGCTAACCCCTTGATAAAGGTATACAGACCCCTTATTAATAAGGGATAATTGTTCACATAGCCACGTTTACTACTATAATCATAACCATACTATAACCATATCAGCTACATACATACTGACTGATTCTTTTATTGATTAGTATCTAGGTATTTACCTTATATAATATAGCCCTTTATTTTATACACTTCCTTATTTATAGGACATTTTATGACAGATTATGATCGCATTACGTCTAACCCTCACTTTGATACTTTAATGAGTGCACACAATGCTCAAGGTGCCCAAAATGCTCAAAACGCCTTAGTACCGATGGTTGTCGAACAATCCTCACGCGGTGAGCGTTCGTTTGATATCTTCTCACGTCTATTACGTGAGCGCGTTATCTTTTTGACGGGTCAAGTCGAAGACAACATGGCCAACTTAATCGTGGCGCAGCTGCTATTTTTGGAAGCTGAAAACCCTGATAAAGACATCCACTTGTATATCAACTCACCAGGTGGTGTGGTGACCGCAGGTATGGCAATTTATGACACCATGAACTTCATCAAGCCTGACGTGTCTACCATTTGTCTAGGTCAAGCTGCCTCAATGGGGTCGTTCTTGTTGTCTGCTGGTGCAAAAGGCAAACGCTATGCCCTTGCAAACTCACGCGTCATGATTCACCAACCACTGGGCGGTTTCCGTGGTCAAGCTTCGGACATCGAAATTCATGCCCGCGAGATCATTGAGCTAAAAGCCAAGCTGAATCGTCTACTCGCAGAGCATACTGGTCAGCCTGTTGAGCGTTTGGATAAAGACACCGACCGCGATAACTTTATGAGCGCTGAAGCCGCCAAAGACTACGGCTTAGTTGATGAAGTACTAGAGCGCCGCCCTGCTTCTTTATAAAGACAGTCGCTCTATCGCTCAGCAACATGAGACAAATAATAATACCAATTCAGAAAACTAAAGAGTAAGGCGTTTTTTGGATTGGTATAAGCTTTAAATTTTAGGAGTGCCTTTATATGGCAGAAGATAATAATCCGCAGTGCTCGTTTTGCGGTAAAGCCAAAAGCGAAGTCAAACAACTGATCGCCGCTGACGATGCCAATATCTGTAATGAGTGTATTGAACTATGTACTGACTTAATCGCTGACAGCGCCGAAGAGGGTGATGACGATAGCGAAATTGATACTTCTTGGGTCAATAAAAAGCTACCAACCCCGAAGGAGCTGCGTGCCAAGCTTGATGAATATGTCATCGGACAGGACGCAGCCAAAAAAGCCTTGGCTGTTGCGGTTTATAACCATTACAAACGCCTCAAAGTCAGTCAAACACTCGCAAAAGACAGTAAAAAAGCCAAGATTGGCGCTGATGATGCGATGGTAGAGCTTGCTAAAAGTAACATCTTGCTCATCGGTCCAACGGGCTCGGGTAAGACCTTACTGGCGCAAACTTTAGCACGTCTGCTTGATGTGCCGTTTGCGATGGCGGATGCCACGACCTTAACCGAAGCAGGCTATGTCGGTGAAGATGTGGAGAACATCGTACAAAAGCTGCTGCAAGCTTCTGACTATGATGTCAGCAAAGCTGAGCAAGGCATCATTTATATCGATGAGATTGACAAAATTAGCAAAAAAGGCGACAACCCGTCTATCACGCGTGATGTGTCAGGCGAAGGTGTACAGCAAGCCTTGCTAAAGCTTATCGAAGGGACGGTTGCCGCTATTCCTCCTCATGGTGGACGTAAGCATCCGCAGCAGGAGCTGATTCAAGTTGATACCAGCAACATCCTTATTATCGTTGGTGGTGCATTTGCTGGTCTTGATAAAGTCATTCAGCAGCGTACTGAAAAGACAGGCATTGGCTTCAATGCCGATGTTAGCTCAAAAGATGACAGCCGTCGCAGCTCAGATTTATTGCAACAAGTAGAGCCTGAGGATTTGATTAAGTTTGGTCTCATTCCTGAGCTGATTGGTCGTCTGCCAGTCCTCGCTGCGTTACAAGAGCTTGATGAAGAGGCCTTGGTACAGATTCTCACAGAGCCAAAAAACGCGCTTGTGAAGCAGTACAAATACCTGTTCGATATGGAAGGCGCTGAGATTACCTTCACTCAAGAAGCACTGGATGCAATCGCCAAAAAAGCAATGGCGCGCAAAACAGGGGCTCGTGGCCTGCGCTCTATCTTAGAGAACGCTCTGCTTGAGACCATGTACGAGCTACCATCGATGGAAAACGCAAAGCTGGTCACTGTCGATGAAGCCGTCATCAACGAAGGCAAAACACCGAAAGTTGCGTAGTCTGCTTTTTCTTAGTCTGACTTTATACCAATCTAGTCTATAAAAACGGCGTCTGGCATCATTGCTAAGACGCCGTTTTTATATCTGTGATTTGTAAAACTTTTAAATAAAGTGACATATGCGTTTATCAATCGTTCTGAGTACTGGATACAAATCATGCTAAGGTAAACCTTAAAATCTTTACTTTAAATCCATCAATATCAATGATACAAAGGACTGTTTATCATGGCCAATACCATTACTGCAATATTGCAGAAGCGCACTCCCCTGCTTGCAAACCTTTTGCCAACCACTGCTAACGATACCGATATAAAAGACTACTATCACAACCATGTCGCTGCTATCACTGGTGCAGGCTCTGGGATGGGCCGTGCCCTTGCTATGCATTTGGCCAAGATGGGCTGTCACGTGGCGCTATCAGATATCAACGCCGAACAGCTCGCAGAAACCCAAGAGCTGCTCGTCGGTTACGATATCAAGGTCACCACTACCGTACTCGACGTCTCAGACAATAAAGCCGTTGAAGCATGGGCGGACAGCGTGATGAGCGAACACGGCAAAGTGAACTTTATCTTTAACAATGCTGGAGTTGCGCTGTATTCTACTGTCGAAGGTAGCAGCATTAGCGAGCTTGAATGGGTGATGGATATCAATTTTTGGGGCGTGGTTTACGGTACCAAAGCCTTCTTGCCATTGATTAAAAATAGCGTAAAACTCAGTGAAACCGATAACGATGGCAATCAGAACAATAAATCACGTCAGTTCACTGAGCATGGTCATATCATCAATATCTCAAGTTTGTTTGGCTTGACTGCGCAGCCTTCACAGTCTGCCTATAATGCCAGCAAATTTGCCGTGCGCGGCTTTACCGAAAGCCTGCGTCAAGAGCTTGATATCCAGTGCTGCGGCGTGTCAGCGACCTGTATCCATCCAGGGGGTATCAAGACCAATATCGCCAATAGTGCCCGCGGCAATAATAGTATAAATGATATCGGTATGCGCGCTGGCCCCAAAGCCATCAAGAGCTTTAATAAGCTTTTAAAGTTCGACGCCAACGAGGCTGCTTGGATTATCTTGCAAGCGGCAGCGGCAAATCAGCCGCGCTGTTTGATTGGCAACGACGCCAAGATGATCGATGCGGTGCAGCGTGTCTTTCCAGCGCGTTATAGCAAGGTACTGAACGACGTCAATAAGCTCTCGCGTAAGCTAAAACCACGCCGCAATAAAAAACCCAGCGCCACGATATAATCTGTTTTAGCAACATTACGCAATGAAAAAGCGCTCAAACACCATCCGTGTTTGAGCGCTTTTTTTGTATAGTCAAGGAATTTTAAAATCGCTACAAGGCGACCGACCGCAGATAGTACACTAAGTACATCTAGGGCGGGTAACACTGTAGCGGTTTAAAAGTGCTCCGACTATAGATAAGCTATTAGGACTTATTTTTTATATTTAGTAACGTTAATTCGCATTGCACTCGCAGTTAAAAACACTATACGTATTTGTATTTGATACAATCATGTCGCTTGAATCTTACTGGTTGATTACCCATTCAACCTTTTACGCAAAAATTGAGTTTATAACTGTCACTGTGACAAATAATTTATCATAAAACTATAGAGTTACATATTACTTTTTATAATAAGGTTATTCCAATGAAAAAAATTTTACGGGCCAAGCCTTCTTCTTCTCTTCTTATGGCTGCTATCCTCGCTATCGGTGCTACCAGCATGACAGCTTGTAGCGATTCAGGCACCAAAGCCGTTGATCGTGTCGAAGAAGCTGAGGCTTTAGCACGAGTAAAGTCACTCGAATCACGCGCCGCAGCAATCAAAGACGAGATGGCTGCCAACCCAGGTGCCAAGCTGAATATCAGTATGCCAGCTGAGTCAACTATCCCTGACGACGAGTATGGCGCTGCCGTGCGCCGAGGGTTGGAGCTTGCCAACCATACCTATCGCGAGCTTCCCAACAATGTTGGCAATCAACTTAACTGTACCAGCTGTCATCTGAGCAATGGTTCAGAAGCTTATGCTGCACCATGGAATGGCTTGCCAGGTATCTTTCCTATCTATCGCGGACGTGATGCACGTGTTAACTCGCTGCAAGAGCGCATTAATGGGTGTTTTCAGCGTTCAATGAATGGTACGCCATTAGATATGGACTCAGACGAGATGAACGCCTTTATGTCTTATATGACGTGGTTGTCACAAGATATGCCGATTGGTATCTCTCCAGAAGGTCGCGGTTTTGTAGAAATTGACAATACGCTAACACCAGATCCTAAAAATGGTAAAAAGCTATTTGCCGAGACTTGTGTCTCCTGTCATGGTGAAGACGGTGAAGGCCAATACAATGACGACGACACTTATATATATCCAGCGATTGCAGGAAGCAACTCTTTCAACGATGGCGCTGGTATGGCACGTACTTACAAAGCCGCTGCCTTTGTAAAAGGTAAAATGCCATTTGGTCAAGGTAATACCCTAACGGACCAAGAAGCGATTGATGTTTCAAGCTACTTTACTCAGTTGCCACGCCCTGTCAAAGCCAATAAAGACAAGGATTGGCCAAAAGGCGGTGCACCGGTAGACGTGCGTCGTTAGAATAAAACCAATCAGCAATAACGAATACTTTTCATACAAAAAGCCCAGTTCAAAGTTCGAACTGGGCTTTTTTAATCATTAACATCATTAAAAAACAGCAAAACTTAAGGTAGCTTCATATCGCCCGCTACAAGCCAGCCCATACGCCGCATCATATAAGCAACACCCCAAGCGATTATCGCTGGTAAGACAAACATCAAAAGAATGATTGCCGTCCACATCTGAGTACTACTCATTAGTCCCTGCGACGCCTCAATCACCCCAAACACACCGACCAATCCAGCCGTTCCCATGCCCGCTCCTGTCGCCGTACAAGCAAGCCCAAACCCTACCGTCGCGATAGGGCCAACGATGGCACTGGCAATCACTGCTGGCAGCAATATAAGTGGTTTTTTGAGCACATTGGGTATTTGTAGCATACTGGTACCCAAACCCTGAGAAACCACGCCGCTCATGCCATTGTCTTTGAAACTTGCAACGGCAAAACCAATCATATGCGCCGCACAGCCAACGACAGCCGCGCCGCCAGCCAAACCGCCAAGCCCAATAGCAATACAAATTGCCGCGCTCGAGGTTGGCAGCGTCAGTAAGATACCAACCACCACTGCAATCACTATACCCATCAATAACGGCTGTAGCTCTGTGGCAGCTTGAATACCTTGCCCAATCGCATTCACAGCAGCGACCACTGGTGGATTAAGTACGGCACATACCAATAAAGCCACCGCACAGACCAATAATGGAATCAGCAAGATATCAAGCTTCGTCTTGCCCGCGACCCAAGTCCCTGCTCGATAAGCAAATACTGATGTCAAATAAGCGCCTATCGGGTTACCGGGTAATGCAAGGAAAGTTGCAGGTCCAGCTTCTTGCGGAATAAACAGTGTCCCTGCCATCAGCGCTTC
Organism: Psychrobacter sp. H8-1; assembly: GCF_904846575.1. Taxonomy (NCBI): domain Bacteria; kingdom Pseudomonadati; phylum Pseudomonadota; class Gammaproteobacteria; order Moraxellales; family Moraxellaceae; genus Psychrobacter; species Psychrobacter sp. H8-1. The sequence goes on along the minus strand of NZ_CAJHBG010000001.1, from coordinate 133,868 downwards.
AGAATGCGCTCCCAGCATACCCGCCACCAAGCAGCTGAGCATCACTAGCGTCGGTGCTTTGAGATAATAAGCGATACCCACGCCAATACCTGCACCCATCATGATCGATGCCAGTTTACCGACCGCGATTAATGCAGGCAGCTGCATCCACCCCCCGATTTGCGAGATAATCAATCCTGCAATGAGAGTAACAAACAACCCTAACGCCATACCAGTAAAGGCATCGATAAAGTATTTTTGAAAAAATGCTTTAACAATGCCGTGGGGTGCTGCTGAGTTAGATACAGTCATAGCCATACTCTTTGTAAAATTTGTGATGAGATATAAGAGACCAACAGAATAGAATTACTAAAAATAAGAGATAAAAAAAGCGTCATGGCGACGCTTTTTTTATTAATAAACCATCAAAACTCACTCTAGCGGCGCTGTTCAACGATGATAGAATCAATGCCGTTATTTTGTAGACGCTGCTGAGCACTGGTAACCGCTTGACGGTTGCTCATAGAGCGCGAAATCACCTGATAAATAGGTAAGCCATTGGCCGTGGTGTTTTTGACCACTTTGGCATCGACGCCCGCCATCAGTACTTGCGCACGGCGACGATCCGCTTCATCAGCATTGCCAAAGCTATTGATCTGTAAAATATAAGTCGTAGCAGGGGCAGCTTGTTGGACACTGGCAGTCCCCGCACCGGCGTTATTTGCAGTGTTGCTATTGCTGGTGGTTGGCGTACCGTCATAAGTCGCGTTTTCTTCAACAATAACGATTTCATCACCGCCATCGCTAGCAGCATTATTACCACGGCTAGGCTCTATAGTCGTATTTTCAGAGACACCAAGGTTGTCCGTGTCTTCATTACGACTGCCCGAAGCATCTTCAGGTTGGGTAACGACCACGTCTGGCTCAAAAGCACTGATATCACCTATGCGATCATTACCCGTCTCACCGATGTCTTCATCAGGAATGGTGGCCATCTCTTGATTTGGCAAGATTTCATAAAACTCATAATCGCTATTATCCGTATCTGTCTCAACGCGCGGTTGCACTTGCCGATCAGCGTCAGCCCCAGTATCACTACCAGCAGGACTGAAGTCAAAGAGTGGTGACAGATACAAAAACACCCCTATCATCAGGGTCAAAACCGCCCCGACAAACATCCACAGTAAGCCTGATACACTACTTGATTTACGTTTTTCAGTGGCGCCTTTGGGTTTTTTGGCTAACATGGATCTCTTTCTCCCTACTGAATCTATGATTGACAGTTACTTTTTTAATCTACTACATACTAGTCGGTGCCGACAAGCCTAATAAACTCAGCCCATTAGCCAATACCTGCTTTACTGCTTTTGACAAACGCAAGCGCGCTTGCATCATATCAAGCTCTGCCTGACTGGGTGTTTCACCTGAGGTCAAGCTCACTGGCAAGATGCGATTGGTGACATACCAGCCGTGATACAGTGCTGCCAGATCTTTTAGATAGTTAGTCAGTACATGCGGCTCGTAACCTGTCGCTGCGCGGAGCAACGTCGCTGGATAGCCAGCCAATAATTTGATCAGCTCATCCTCATTAGGTTCACTGAGCAAGTTTTGCTGCTGTGCCCCTACAGCATCGTCTACAGCCAGACCGCTGGCTTGCAGTTTCTCTAGCACTTGGCAGACACGCGCATGGGCATACTGAATGTAATAGACCTGATTGTCTTTACTTTGTGATTTGGCAAGCTCTAAGTCAAAGTCAACATGCACTTCAGGCTTACGCGCCACATAATAAAAACGCGCAGGATCATTACCTACTTCATGACGTAAATCACGCAAGGTCACAAACTGACCTGAACGTGAAGACATCGGTACTTTTTCATCCCCGCGCCAAAGTGCGACAAATTGCACCAGTACTACATCGAGACGGTTATCATCTATACCTAACGCTGATAGAGCAGCCTTGACGCGCGGCACGTAACCATGATGGTCTGCCCCCCAGACGTTGATAACCTTGTCAAAGCCGCGATCAAACTTATTCTTATGATAGGCAATATCAGAGGCAAAATACGTCGTTTGACCATTGGCGCGGCGTACCACACGGTCTTTTTCATCGCCAAAATCGGTCGATCTAAACCAAATATTGCCATCTTTTTCGTACAAATAACCTTTTTCATCTAAAATTTGCAGTACTGGCTCAATCTCATTATCAATCGATCTTTCACTGAACCAACACTCATAGCGTACACCAAACTCATTTAAGTCGTCTTTGATATCAGCCAAAATACTGCTAAGCGCTGCATTTAAAAACAGCTCATAGCCATTGCCCAGCAAGGATTTGCTATTGGCAATCAGCCCATCGATATGTGCTTCCTTGTCACCCGATACCAGCTCCTTTTCACCATCAGCTTTGATATCAAACTGCGCATCTTGTGGCACGCCTTTAGCGACTTGTTCAAAGCTATGCACATAGCTGGCGCCATGCTGCGTCTTAAGCGTCTCTGCAATATCACGGACATAGTTTCCCTTATATGCATTAGACGGGAACGTTACCTGCTCACCATTGACTTCAAGGTAACGCAAATACGTGCTCGTGGCCAAAATATCCATCTGCCGGCCAGCGTCATTGACGTAATACTCACGAGTAACCTCGTAACCGACAGCCTCGAGCAAGTTTGACAAGCTCATACCAAATGCTGCACCGCGACCATGACCGACATGCAGGCTCGACGTTGGATTGGCTGAGACAAACTCAACTTGGATTTTTTGCCCATCAAACTGATCGCTTAAACCAAAGCGGTCTTGCAAGCTAAATATGTCTTCTAATACCGCAAACTTAGCGTCGCTATTTAAAAACACATTGATAAAGCCAGGACCTGCAATCTCTATTTGGCGAATATCTTGATTTTCAGGCAGCGCATTGACGATTTTTTCAGCAAGCTGACGTGGATTGGTCTTAGCAGCTTTTGCAGCAGTGAGAGCGATATTACTGGCAAAATCACCGTGGCTAGCATCCTTTGTGCGCGTGATCTGGCTATTATTCTGCCAATCAGCAGGTAGAGCACCTTCAGTTTGTAAGGTTTGGATAGCTTGTGCAAATAGCGTGGCTAAGGTATCAATTTGGGCTTGTGACATAGGGTTATAAACTCAGTTAAATAAATAACAAAAACGGTGTGAAAATGGTGTGAATGTATGCAGTCGATAACTGCTTATTATAATAGCGAATGACTTCGTAGGGGAATAATTAACACAAAAAGATAAGCAACCTATAAATATAACAATGTTTGCGCTGTATTGCACCATTTACGGTGAAATTAGCGCCAAAAGACAACACTTTGCCCACTTATAAAATGATGAGTACCTTTATAAGACAGATTGATTGTAGGGTTACTGTTGTCTAGAACTTAGCAGTAGTTTATACCCAACGCATTCCACGTTATAATGACGGTTTGTATTGCTGCCTTTCTATTTATTTTACATTCGTTTGCTTGATTGCCACTTATTTTGTGAGTAGTGGTAATTTTTTGAGTCATCGTTATTAGAAAACCCATAAAACAATCGAACCAAAACCAATAGATGCCGCGTTACTATAGTCAAGGAATTTTAAATCGCTACAAGGCGACCGACCGCAGATAGTACACTAAGTACATCTAGGGCGGGTAACACCGTAGCGGTTTAAAAGTGCTCCGACTATACTTTATAGGACAATGCCATGTTTGCTATTGCTGCCAGTACCGTCACCAGTTGGGGACTGTACGTATTACTACCGATATTCATTGCATTCTTGTTTTTTATTATGTGGGATATCTCCAAACAATCTGACGCTGGGCGCGCTGGAACTTTTTGGATATTTTTAGCCTTGGGTACAGGCTTTGTGGGTTTCTTACTCAAGCTTTTACTAGAAGTCGCCTTTAAAAAGTGGCTGATTTGATCAGTCTTTTTAGCGCACTAGGCTTCAAAATCAATGTTATTTCTTGGCAATGATGGTCGCACGCATCGGTGCAGGATAGCCTTCCACGGTCTTTGTAGAGTCATTGGGATCTAAGAAATCTGCTAACGAATGATAAGTCATCCATTCGGTTTTGCGCTGCTCCTCAGTCGAGGTTACCGCCACATCCACGCAACGCACGTCAGTGAACCCTGCTTTTTCTAACCAACCGATTAATGCCGCCACCGATGGTAAGAAATATACGTTATTCATCTGCGCATAGCGGTCATGCGGTACCAGTACGGTATTGGCATCGCCTTCAATGACTAAGGTCTCAAGTACTAGCTCTCCGCCTTTTACCAGTTGCCCTTTGAGCTGTTGCAAATGCTCAAACGGTGACTGACGGTGATACAGCACACCCATGCTAAATACCGTATCAAATAGCTGACTGTGCTCAGGCAAGGCTTCAAGCGGTACGGGAATATAATGGGTACGGTAGCGGCCTGTCTCATGAGCGTCTGCCGTACCAACAAAATGACGAATCGCCATAAACTGATGGTAAAACAAGCAAGATGGATCAATGATGATCACCGTATCCGCGCCTGCCCCTGCCATACGCCAACCATGATAACCAGAGCCGCCACCCACATCGAGTACACGCCGACCTTTTAATGTGCCCAAATGCGGTGCGACTCGCTGCCATTTCCAATCACTATGCCATTCGGTATCGATCTTAATACCTGACTCATCATCGCCAATCTTACCACCAATTTGAAACGGCCCTTTACGCCACGGCATCAGCTGCTTGAGCAGTGCTGTCGTTTGTTTGCGCTGAGACTCATTAAGACTTGCCTCAATCGTTAACGTATCGCTGTTGAGATTGACATTATTGACGGTTAGTTCTGGCAAACGCGCCACCGACGCTTGGTAAGCAGGCGCGTGCGCATAGTTGGCTTTGTCTTTGATATCACCCAGCCACGTTGGTAATTGCTTGAGCCACTCATAAGCACTTGGCTGCTGCTGCGCCAGTGCTAGCAAGGTTAAATACAGTTCACGTTCGGCGTGGAGAATAGTGTCGTTAAGCATAAAAGCGGATTACCATGTTAATCAAAGGATACTGTAAAAGACGGTATTGCCAAGAATGGTTTTTATTTAAACGCCACAATCGACACAAAGTTCAAAAACTGAAACCACGTCAGATGACGCGCGAAACCTACCTTATCCAGACGCGCATGATGCTCGTCTAAGGTATCGGTAATGAGGACGTTTTCTAGCGCATTACGTTTGCCACTGATTTCCATCTCGGTATAACCGTTGGCACGTTTAAAATCATAATAACGTTCAACCAACCACGCATCGTACTGCTCATCAAAAGCATGGGTCTTTTCGGTCAGCACCAGTATGCCGCCTTCACTCAGCGCGTTATAGATAGTTTCTAATACCGCCACCCTATCTGCAGCTGGTAAAAACTGTAAGGTTAAGTTTAAGATGACCATGTCACATGGCTCAAGCTTGACGTCGCGGATATCAGCAGTGATGACTTCAATATCATGTTCAGGATAATTATCCTTAAGTAAAGTAGTCGCTTCAGTTGTCATCGCCGGTGAGATATCTATCGCTTTAATCTGCAAATCTTGCGGCTCAAACTCGCCCGCCAGTGTCATGCTTGCTGCGCCAAGTGAGCAGCCCAAATCATAAATTCGGCTGACACGCTGACCACTATCGCTCTGCTGGCGATACTTACAATGACGACGGGCAAATATAGGCAGCATCGCCAACACTTGACCATAACCAGGAACACTGCGGCGAATCATATCGGGGAAGCACGCCACCACTTGCTCATCGAAAGAAAAGCGCGCCGCTTTATCAAGTGGCGTGGTGAATAGAGTATCGTGTTTGATAGCAGGCTTAGATTGGCTCATGGTGCGACTCATTTTTGATTTTTGGTTTCCATAATGGAACTTTGATTGGGAAGTGTTCAGAAAATTCGATTGATGCCATTAGCCCAGAGCAGACTAACGTAGCAAAAGCCCATTATAACATTACTGTTTGTTACTTATCGCGTTTGGCTCACCTGCTAAGCTGATTAGCAAGCGCTGAGGCTAAAAAATTATTGTAAGCAATAAGTTATCAAAAGTAATCTGTCATTGAAAAATGAAAGCATTACAACCAAATAAAGACCTTAGCTCACCTTTATAACAACAGATATAATAATAGGAAAAAATTATGCAAACCATTATATTAGGCGGTGGCTGCTTTTGGTGCACCGAATCAGTCTTTTTATCAGTAAAAGGTGTACAATCCGTCGTCTCAGGCTACATGGGCGGCGATGCGGCTAAAGCCAATTATCGCGCAGTATGTGGCGGTAACAGCGGTCATATTGAAGTCATTAAAGTTGAGTTCGATGAATCTATTGTCCCGTTAGAAGTGGTACTCGATGTGTTCTTTGCTACTCATGACCCTACCACCAAAGATCGTCAAGGCAATGACGTCGGTAGCCAGTACCGCAGCGTGGTGTTCTATACTGACGAAGCGCAAAAACCAACCGTCGATCGTACCATTAACAAATTGCGTGATATGGGCGTCAATGTGGTCACAGAAGTCCATCCTGCTGTAGAGTTCTATGCTGCTGAGGATGAGCATCAAGACTTCTTTAACAGAAACCCAGGACAAGCTTATTGCAACTTTGCGATACCGCCAAAGGTTGCCAAAATGCGTAAAGAATTTAGTCAATACATGGTGAGCTAGACATTTAAAGGTATTCTTATATGCTAGAAAAGCCAAGGGTTAAGACGCTTGGCTTTTTTATTGCGTTTGGCGGTATGATAGTCAGTAATAACAAATTTTAGAGTTGGGAACAATCTTATGAATCCAGAGTTTTGGCAATCGCGTTGGGGTGAGGGTCGCATAGGCTTTCATAAGTCTGAGGTCAATCCGCTGTTACTCAAATACTTTACAGCCTTACAGCTAAAAAAAGGTAGCCGAGTATTAGTACCTTTAAGTGGTAAATCCATAGATATGGCGTGGCTGGCTCAGCAAGGTTATGAGGTCGTCGGTATTGAGCTGGTCGAATCCGCGGTGCAAGCATTCTTCGCTGAGCAAAATATCTCGCCAACTATACATCAGCATGCGGATAATCCAGCTGTTAAATATTATCAGGGTCAGCTTGCAGAACAAACCATCACACTATGGGTCTCTGATATTTTTGCGCTGACAGCTGAGGATATCGGTAACGTTGATGCAGTTTACGACCGCGCAGCCTTGATTGCTTTGCTAGAAGATATGCGTCTACGATATAGCGAGCAGATACGTAAAATGAGCGGCCATGCTCCGCAACTATTAATCACGCTCAATTACGACCAGAGTAAAAAAGACGGGCCGCCATTCTCAGTGAATAGTGATCAAGTACAACAGTATTATGGCAATCATTACCAAATCACTGAGCTTGAAAATGAAGCCTCGACATTGAATACCAATGCAGCGCTGAGCGTGACCGAGCATGTTTGGTTATTGAACGCAGCTAATGATAGTAGTGAACTCTCATGAAAATTTTAATCAGCTTAGTAAGTTTCATTGGCTTTTTACTGGTGGTATTGCCTGGCCCATTATACAAATACGGCATCATTGATTTGGGTACTGCGTTTGCAGGGTTTACCTTAGGAATGATGGCTGGCGGTGCTGCGTTGATCATGCTGTTATTACAAGCGTTATTCAAACGTCAAACGCTCACACTTGGCAGTGCTATCATCACCGTTATGTTCTCCGCTATCGCTATCATTATGCCGCTCAGCATGTTGAGCAAAGCCAAAAGCGTGCCGCCTATTCACGACATCTCAACCGACCTGAAAAATCCGCCTGAGTTTGTCGCTATTATCCCACTACGCGCTGATGCTCCCAACCCTGCTACCTACGCTGGCGAGGACACCGCAGAACAACAGCGAGAGGCCTACCCTGAGCTGCAAACATTGACCTATTCGCAATCAAAGTCTGAACTGGTAGAAGCTAGTGAGCAAGCCGTCAATAATTTAGGCTGGGAGTTGGTTAATAGTGATGCGAGCGCTGGTATCATTGAGGCAACCGATACCACCGTCTGGTTTGGCTTTAAAGATGATATCGTCATGCGTATCAATGATGGTGGCATTGAACGTCTGGTCGATATTCGTAGTAAATCACGTATTGGAAAGAGCGACTTGGGTAAAAATGCCGAGCGCATTCATGCCTTTATTAAAGAGTTGGATGATGTACTAGTTGAATAACTATTTTAGAAAGTAAGTATAAAGCTATTAATCTCAAATGGTGCTTAAGGTTTTGGTTTTAACTAGGCTCTCGAGCCCATCCCAGATTCTGTGTAACTGCCATTTAGATTAAATGCTTACTAATACGGTCATCAAACATAATCATAAAGCGATTCAAAGCAGACGTCCAGTTACGAATCGGCATCGACCACTTTTTGGATGCCTGCTGAGTTGCTAAGTACACCACTTTGAATGCAGCTTGATCAGAGGGGAATACTTTACGCTTATTCACCGCCGTCCGAATCACACTGTTTAATGATTCTATAGCATTGGTGGTATATATGACTTTTCTGATGTCTTTCGGATACTCAAAGAACACCGTTAAGCCCTCCCAGTTATTGCGCCAAGACTTGACCACATGCGGATAACTTTCGCCCCACACCTCATCAAAGTGCTCAAGATTGGCCTCTGCCATCTCAAGGGTATCAGCGCCGTAGATGGCTTTTAAATCAGCCGCTACGGCCTTTTTATCCGTCCACGGTACGAACTTCATTGAGTAACGCACCATGTGTACGATACACAGCTGAACCTGTGCCTTTGGATAGACGGTGTTAATGGCATCAGGGAAGCCCTTTAGACCGTCAACACAAGCGATTAAGATGTCTTGTACGCCACGGTTTTGAAGCTCGGTAAGAACACCTAGCCAGAACTTAGCGCCTTCATTCTCTGAGAGCCACATACCAAGCAGCTCTTTTTTACCGTTAAGGTTAACGCCTAGGGCTAAGTAAATGGCTTTGTTGATGATCTGCTTGTCTTGACGTATCTTCACGACGATGCAGTCTAGATAGACGATAGGATAAACACTGCTCAGCGGCCGGTTCTGCCAAGCAGTGATGTCCTCTAATATGTTATCGGTGACTCTTGAGACAAGAGAGCTTGAGATGTCGACATCGTAGAGCTCTTTAATGCTCTCTACGATCTCAGTGGTGGTTTGACCCTTGGCGTAAAGGAATATGATTTTATCATCGAGACCTGAGATACGGGTTTGATGCTTACTAACGAGTACAGGCTCAAAGCTGCTATCACGGTCTCTTGGGGTAGAGATTTCAAGATCGCCTGTATCACTGCGGACGGTCTTTTTAGTGTGTCCGTTGCGCTTGTTTGGTTTATCTGCTTTCTCATGCTTGGGGTAGCCGAGATGGTCTTCCATCTCAGCCTCTAAGGCAGTATCGATAAAGGATTGCATGAGCTGCTTTTGAAAGTCTTTGATGTCATCAAAGCTGTTCATGCTACCAGCCATTTGCTCGGCCAGTTTTTTAATGTCAGATTGGGTAGTCATTGCTTATTCTCCTGTTAGGGGATTATAAGCAGTTACACAGTTTTTAGGAAACTCCCAGGCTCTCTATCCAAAGCCCTCTCCTAACCTCACGCCACCGTCAATTTATAGTAACAGCGTACTTCAATACCTTTTCTTTACTATGTAGATTAGTTACTCTTAGTCATTATCATTGGTATACACGCTTTGCTCCACTTCATTAATGGCCATTTTGACGTTTATAGGATATTTTCATGCGTTTGACTCAGCTCTCCACTCTCTCTTTACTCACAGCTGCTATCGGCTTTAGTCTTGCCAGCACGGCGCAAGCTGCTCGTCCACCTGCGCCAAACTTATCCAATGCTGAGTTTCAGCAATGTCTTGATAGACTAAAAAACTCTAGCAAGTTTCGCGGTGTAGATAGTTTCACCTTTAACAACTATCGTCCAGCCCAGCCTGACCCTAGCGTCATTCAGTCGTTAAACTATCAGCCTGAGTTTCAAAAAGACGTCTGGGATTATTTATCGGTACTGGTAGATAAAGAACGCGTCGAAGACGGAATCCGTGCCAAGCGTCAATGGGGTGACACATTACGCCAAATCGAATCTCGCTATGGCGTGAAACCTGAGCATGTACTCGGCGTGTGGGGCGTAGAGTCAAACTTTGGTCAGACATTGGGCAAGAAGCCGTTGTTTGAATCCTTAGCGACATTATCATGTTTCGATCGTCGCCAAAGCTACTTCCAAGGTGAGTTTGCCAATGCGCTCAAAATCGTCCAACGTGGTGATATTGCACCAAGTGACATGACTGGCTCTTGGGCAGGGGCGTTTGGGCAGACGCAGTTTATGCCGAGCACCTTTTTAGAGCTAGCAGTAGACTTCGATGGTGATGGTCGTCGCGACTTGGTCAATAGTGTACCAGATGCGCTGGCCTCTACCGCCAATTTCTTAGCCAAGCGCGGCTATCGCTCAGGTGAGCCGTGGGGTTATGAAGTCAAGCTTCCTGACGGCTATTGGGCAGCCTCTAGCCGCAAAAACAAAAAGTCGATGAGCCACTGGCGTAATCAAGGGTTAACGCTGGCCAATGGCAGCTCGTTACCTTATGACCTTGGTAGCGCAGGATTGCTATTACCTGCAGGTATTGACGGTCCTGCCTTTTTAGTCGGTAAAAACTTCGATACCTTCTATTCTTACAATGCTTCAGAAAACTATGCATTGGCAATCGCTCACCTATCAGACTTAATCACACGCGAGGACAGCAGCAAAACGGACTTTGTTACCGCATGGCCAACCAGCGATCCAGGTATCAGCCGCCAACAAGCCAAAGACATTCAGCAAGCGCTATTAGACGCGGGTTATGATATTGGCGGTGTCGATGGCATCATTGGTGACAATACCCGTACCGCTATTCAGCAATATCAGACTAGCCGCGGCATATTCCCAGCTGATGGCCGTGCAGGACAGAATTTTTACCGTGCCATTATTGGTACTACTGCTCCCAATAGCAGCCAATATGGCAATCAATACGGCCAACCAACAAACCGTCAACCATTAACGCCCGCCTCTGGGGATAGCATGGGACAGCTGATTCAACAACAATCAACCACGCCTAGCACTCCCACTTACTCAGCGCCAACCTCCGCGCCGCAGTCAGGCAATGTTCGCTATCGCCGTGTCGTGGGTAATGACGGGGTCACTCGTCTCGTACGAGTTGATGATGGTTCATAACATGACGTTGATTGAATTGATCAGATAGTCCAAGTAATGATAAATCGAAAAAGCCACGCTCATATGAGTGTGGCTTTTTATTTTGATAACAGAGTGAGTGAGATTTCACCCAAAAAATACATTAGTTAGACTATAGGAATTAAACGATAGGTGGTGGTTTGGGTTTGCCACTGTCACCATCCCAGTTTTCACGGGCTTTGTCGTCGAGATCTTCTGGCGTTTTTGGTTCCCACTTACCATGTTTTTTCCATGTTTCATCGCCCCAATCTTCCTCTTCTTCTCTTTTGTCCCAATCTTGATAGGCCTTACTAGGATCGATACCACGGCGCTTCATATCTGCTATTTGCTCTTCTAGCGTATGAAATTGATCAGCCTCACGCATCTGTTCTGTCAAAGTATCAATCTCTTTATTTAATTCGTCAAACTTATTAGGGGTAGTCATTGCGCGCTCCTTAATTATGCAAAGTCTTTCATGTCTAAATTTATAGTTTGCTTTTAAGCACATATCTTAAAAATAAGTTATTTATAGTATGTCTTATCTGTATGACTTTATATTGCTTACTACCAATTATCTCTAGTCTACAACAGATTAACAACTACAGACACGTATGCTTTGTATTACAAAACGTAGCGCAATACTTGATACCGCTCTAGCATTGAATATTAAATTTTGAGAGCACACCTAAGATATGGTTAAGACACTTTAAAACGATACTGTGTAGTGCTATTGGGGTTAATTTTGCGCAGCCTCTGTCGGCATAGTAACAGCAAGCAAGTAAAATTTATAATAGCAGTACGCGACAACAAACGTGTCAAGTTTGTTTAGGAGTGACTTTACTATAGTCAATCCACAATAATAGTGATACAAGGAAACCAAGCACAAGCTATACATGTGTATGCTAAGCGAGGTTGACGCCGTAGCGGTTTTATTGTGGGCAGACTGTACTATTTACTCAATACGGGAACGTTCTCTATCTGACTACTCTCAAGCAGCTTTTTGGCATAAAAAGTCAGCCTCCATAGCTCTTGTGATGTTTTTAAACTCGAGGCGGTTAACTGAATACAGTTCGCAGTGACCAAGAACTGTTGTAGATGATTCAAATCACTATGAAAAACCTGGTAACGAGACACGGCATGCACATTGGGCATTTGCTGTTTGATATCCTTTTCAGCATGACTGGCGATCAAACGATTGATACAAACTTGTAGACTATAGCTAGAAAAAGTCGCGGAAATCAATGCGATGGCTTGCAGGATTTGCTGCCAGCTCAGTTTTATGGTCATTTTTATATCACTGAGGTTACCATCTTCATAAGCTTGTGCACTGTACCTTATTTCAACAAGCTCTGATAATTTAAATGGTTGATCAATATTATTGGCAGCCGTGTTTTTTTCAGAGGACAAACCTGACAGTTTCTGAGCTTTATCAGCATTGCTACTTTTTTGCATACGCGTCCAACTTGCGACTAAATTATGCTTTTTAACCATCTTTGTATGCACATCAATGAGAAGCTTTGGAATATCAGTTTTATCATCATAATAATAGACGTCGTATACTTGCTGCTCAACCAAGCGCGTAAAATCTCGCAACTGCCGACTTGCCTTTTTACTTTTTCCTAAGCTTTTAATCAATACCAACATAGGCTTAATTTTGGTTCTAGCACTCAAGTAACTTAAGTGTAGTTGGCTGACGCTGTTTTTTTCCGCCGAGCCGTAGCTGTCTCCGATGACGACTATGGTGCAGTCACAGTCATCAATACATTGTCGGCTATACACAGAAGCTTGGGTCGAGCTGGTGGCGATATCATAAGTTAAAAAAGCAATATTTTGGAAAAAAACCGCCAAACCATCTAAGACCATTGGCTGATCATGAGCGACGCATATGACGTGAATGTGATAGCGATGATTTGGCACAATAACCTCTATAGCTATATGAAGGCTGGTTGATTAGAGTATCTTGATCAAATAATATATTTAACTTGAGTTTGCGGACCTACCAATCGTTGTACCACATTTTTTAATCGATCGTTGTTTTCACTAGCATAGAACACCAAAGGATGACCCTTATGCTCAGTATGGCTGACTGACTCAGTTGTCGCTAACAGCCGTTGCTCTGCCAATAACGACTTTACACGCGTTGCAATTGCTTGCCCAGAGTCAACGACCTGTAGGGCTAGCTGCTGTGCCTCTATTTCATCGAACAAAAAGCCTTTAAAAAACGGATAATGCGTACAGCCCAATATTAAGTAGTCCACATCAGCGGATGCAAACGCTTGCAGCTGCTGACGCAAACGCTGCGCCGTTTCAGAAGTCTCTGGCATACCAGCTTCTACCCACGGCACCAGCTTCGGATCAAAATACTTAATCACTCTTGTGCCTTTAGGTGCAGCCACCTCACTGATGACTTGGTTTAATAGGGCGCCATCCAAAGTCGCTTTGGTTGCCAATACAGCGACATGCCCGCTTGTGCTAGCCAGTACCGCAGGCTTCAGTGCCGGCACTAAACCGACGATCGGCAGCTGCGGATAACAACGGCGCGCTGTCTGTAATGCGTGCGCAGAGGCGCTATTACAAGCGATAACGATGAGCTTACAACCTTGCTGATAGAGCCACTCTACTGCTGTTAGCGTCAACGCTTCAATATCTTTACTGTCACGGTTGCCATACGGCACATGCAAGGTGTCAGCATAATAAATATAACGCTCGGCAGGCAACTGTTCTGCCAAGTGTATATAAACCGACAACCCACCCACACCAGAGTCAAACAGCCCAATCGGCGCACGGCTATCCTTACTACCGACTCTCAGCGGAGCACCAGTCATTTTATCATCAGCACTTAATTGGCAAGTGGCTGTCTTAATAGTGATGCTCATAAACTATGACTACCATCAATGTTTGTTTTATTCGCCAAACATTGCATCAGGTATTGGTTATTTATATTCACAATATATTGCCATGCCCGTTAAGAAGTAAAATTAAGGGAGAAACAAAAAATAGCATCAATGAATTTATATCAATATCATATAGTGGCCTGTTTTGTCATTCAACCATGATACTGACAAAGGCTATTCATTAGACGATGTAAGGTAAAAATTTCTCGTTAGGGTATAGTTAAAATGATATAGCGCTACTGGGATGCTTTCTTTTAAAATACAGTTGCGCAGCCTCTGGGAACGCAGCACGCAAGTAAAACTTATACCAGTAGCGCGTCTAAATCTATAACAGTTTTATTTTTAATTGACTATGCCAATATTAACATTGGTAAGTGTTTTGTCTGAAATCAGGCTTTTTAATTCGAGCGACGCTGACTGCTTAAGTCTGATTAATTAAATCTCGTTATTCATGCTTATTTAGGCATAGAAAGCTGATAAGACTGTCCACCACTCTGCAGCGTTAAGATAGTATCGCCGTTTTGCTCTGTTAATTCACCAATTTCAGTCAAATGATAAAAGGTATTGCGCCCAATAAGCGCTTCTAAATCATTACGCACCAACATATAGGGACGGATTTGTATATTATCTTCTCCGACTTGAGTAGAGTCATTAGTCTGATAAGGACGCAGCTCAATCGGATGCAGCTCGTCTAAGCGTACGACATCACCCGTTGTTGTTGTAAATTCTAGCCAGCTTACTCTATCCTCAGTGACGATACCGACATCATTAATGAGCAGCGGCACGTCTTCAACTTGGATACGGAGCTTTTGGACAGGTGTTTTTAAGAAGTACTCAATCACACCCTCATTTTCTTCTTTCCATAAAATAGTTGCAAACAGGCTGACCAATGACTGCCTAGTCATGTGTCCACCTTCATGCCACCATTCACCATTTGCTTTGATGACCAGATCCATATCATCAATTTGCTCTGGATGCCATTTATCTAAAGGCGGTATAGCGCGCCCCTGACGCTCACTAGCACTATGCTTTAAGTACTGGCTTAGAGTATCTAGGCTACTCAAGTCTGGCATGGCCTTAGCGCTACCTTCTAATGCTTGCTCATTGCTCTTACGAGCGTCATTGATATCGTTAACATCATTATTAGTACTGTTTTTCATTACCTTATTTCCTAATATTATTCAAAGTTTGGTGATGACAGCATTACTATTAATTTAAGTTTCGGGTATGATAAAGCAATATAGACTTTGCATACTCATCATATTACCCTTACCTTAACACTGATATCTAGAAATGCGTATCGTGTTTGTAGGGCTTTTCTTTTATAATGAGTAACGATTTTTTATTAGAATGACTTTATAACCGTCATTTATATTGTTCTTTTGATGTGAGTCATTGATGTGATCTCAATGATAATGTTGTCAATTGATGCCGCAAAGACAGTTTTTATCGGGCAGCCATATATGTCTGAGGTGCTTTAGTGTCGCAAGCTTGATTATTTAATTGCGAGCTGTACTGCACCCATAGATAAGCCACTAAAGTTCAGGAGTAGGTATGCAAGAGCAAGATAAGCAAACGCCAGTTGTTGATGCTGATAGCGTCAACACTGATGCACCAGTAGCTGTAGATACATCTAAGCCAGAGCCCACAGAGCCGACGCAAGAGGTTGCCATCGAAGAAGCGCCTGTTGAGGAAGTCGCTGTTGAGCAAGCACCTGAGCCTGCTCCAGTAGAGCCTGAAATCGAGCGTGAGTCGATGGAGTTTGACGTCATCATCGTCGGTGGTGGACCTGCGGGGCTATCTACTGCTATCCGTTTACGTCAGTTAGCTATTGAAGCTGGCAATGATGAGTTTATGGTCTGTGTGGTCGAAAAAGGCTCTGAATTTGGTGCACACACGCTTTCTGGCGCTGTCATCGAGCCACGTGCGTTAGATGAGCTGATACCAGACTGGAAAGCCAAAGGCGCACCTCTCAACGTGCCAGCGACTGAGGACCGTGTCTATATGCTTGGCTCTGCGACCAAGTCAACCAAGCTCCCCGACTCCATCGTTCCAGCCAGTATGCATAATAAAGGCAACTATATCGTCTCACTTGGAAATGTCGTACGTTGGCTCGCTGAGCAAGCCGAAGAGCTAGAGGTCATGATGTTCCCAGGCTTCCCTGCTTCTGACATCCTCTATAATGATGACGGTTCAGTGAAAGGTATTTTAACGGGTGATATGGGCGTTGCTGCAGATGGCGAGGCCAAACCTAGTTTTGAGCCAGGTTATGAATTACTGGCAAAGTATACCGTCTTTGCTGAAGGCTGCCGTGGTCATCTCGGTAAGCGCTTAATCAGCCGTTTCAATCTCGATAAAGACAGTGATCCACAGCATTATGGCATTGGCCTAAAAGAGCTATGGGAAGTTGATCCAGCCAAGCATGAAGAAGGCGTGGTCATGCATGGCTCAGGTTGGCCACTGACTGATACGGGTTCTTCTGGTGGCTGGTGGTTGTATTTTGATGAAAACAACCAAGTCAGCTTTGGTATGGTCATCGACCTATCCTACTCAAACCCTTACATGTCACCGTTTGATGAAATGCAGCGTCTAAAACTGCACCCAGTCATTCGCAATGTCCTAGAAGGCGGCAAGCGTATCTCTTACGGAGCACGTGCGTTGACCAAAGGCGGGCTTAATTCACTGCCTAAGTTCACCTTTCCAGGTGGCGTCTTAGTCGGTGACGACGCTGGCTTTTTGAACCCTGCAAAAATCAAAGGCACACATACCTCAATGAAGTCAGGCATGCTCGCAGCCGAAGCTATCTTTGAAGCGCTGCAAGCAGATCGTCAGCATGATGACGTTATTGCATATAGCACTATGTTTAAAGAGTCATGGCTCTATCAGGATAACTACGAAGCACGTAACTTCTCTCCAGCAATGCATCGTATGGGACAATGGATGGGTGGCGCCTTTACCTTCCTAGAGCAAAACCTGCTCAAAGGCAAAATGCCACTGACCATTCGTGATAATCAACACGATTATGATCAGCTAGAGCGTGCAGCCCATGCTTATCAGCCTGTCTATCCTAAGCCTGATGGTAAGCTGGTATTTGATAAGCTGTCCTCGGTATTTATCTCCAATACCAACCATGCCGAAGATCAACCCTCGCATCTAAAGCTGACAGACGCGACAGTCCCTGTTTCAATCAACTTACCGTTATATGCTGAGCCTGCGCGTTTATACTGCCCAGCTGGCGTTTACGAAATAGTCAAAGATGCTGAAGGGGCCAAGTTTGTCATCAATGCGCAAAACTGCGTACATTGTAAAACTTGCGACATCAAAGACCCATCGCAAAACATTACTTGGGTCTCGCCAGAAGGTGGCGGTGGTCCTAACTATCCAAACATGTAGGTGCTAAAATATGTAAGCATTGAACTAAGTCTAATAAAAAACCCCGTTCGATATTCGAACGGGGTTTTTTATTTTTTAATGATACCAACGACTGTTCATTCTATTAGGGTCTGTTGACCAGTCAAATAATATATAAAACTAACAACCCTAGTCTGTCCAAGCATCACGGTTGGCTTCATCTTTTAGCTTCACAAAGTCATTAGGATCAAACTTAATCTGCTCACCTGTTTTGCCTTCTTTTACTTGGCGTTCATAGTCACGTAATATTCTAAGTGCAACTGGAGACAATAGTAAAATAGCCACCAAGTTAACCAATGCCATGAGACCCATAGATAAATCTGCGAAGTTCCATATGGCAGGCAGACTAGCGATTGCTCCGATAAATACCATACCTAGCACCATAAAGCGGAATATCATAATCATCACTTTGGCGTTTTTGGCACCAGAGATAAATTCGAGATTCGACTCACCATAGCTATAGTTGGCAATAATAGATGTGAATGAGAAAAAGAAAATCGCAATCGCCACGAAGACCACGCCCAAATCACCGACATATTGTGACAATGCTAGCTGAGTTAGCTGAATACCCTCTTGCTCGACATTGGGATCGACGACGCCAGATAAAATAATGATGGCAGCGGTCGCTGTACAGATAACCAACGTATCCATAAACACGCCCAGCATCTGCATAAACCCTTGCACCGCTGGATGGTCGGGATGACTTTTTGCCGTTGCTGCCGCATTAGGCGCAGAACCCATACCCGCTTCGTTCGAAAATAAACCACGCTTGATACCATTAATCATTGCCTGAGCAATACCATAACCAATGACACCACCTGCCGCTTGCTCAAAGCCAAATGCTGACTTCACAATCAAGGCAATCGCTGCAGGAAACTCAGTAAAGTTAGTGATGATGATAAATAGGGCTAATAAAATATATAAGGTAGCCATGACTGGTACGATTTTACCCGCGATACGTGCAACCGAACGCAAACCGCCGAATACTACTGGTGCCACCAATGCAACCAGTATGATACCTGTCATCCATGTTGGTATACCAAAAGCTTCATTGGTTGCCTGTGCAATCGTATTTGACTGCACGCCATTAAACGCCAAACCGAATGCCACCAACAGACACAATGAGAAAAATATCGCCAGCCAGCGTTTACCTAAACCTTTTTCTATATAATAAGCGGGACCACCACGGTAGACGTTATCTTTGTGTGGCACTTTATATGCCTGAGCCAACGTTGACTCAATAAAGCTGGTCGACATACCGACAATCGCTGTCATCCACATCCAAAACACAGCACCTGGCCCACCGAGGTAAATCGCAATCGCGACCCCAGCCAAGTTACCCGTACCCACACGCGCGGCAAGCGATGTCATTAACGCTTCAAATGAGCTAATCCCACCATCTTTACGGCCTTGATTAGAAACACGTAATAATTTCCACATGTGACCAAAGTGGCGAAACTGAATGAAACGCGTAACCACGGTAAAATAAATACCAGCACCAATCAGTAAGAACATCAATAGTCCGTACCATGGATTACTCGCAATCAACCAGTCATTATTACCCCAAATGATACTAACACCATAATTTACGATGTTGTTAAACCAACCTGCTATGCCCTCATCCCATATCATCACCTTCGATTGCTGATTTATATCTTACTGAGATTTGCACTCAAATCATAAGCTTCGATTACACATTGTTTTAGCACTGCCTACTTATTCTATTTCAGTTTTATACAGTAGCCGTTTTTTATGCCAGATATTCTTAGCATTTACGCTTAGCATTCTTGTATCGTACGCTAACATTTGTCAGTTATACAACTGAGATAACGATAGCCATCAACCCTTACTGTCTCTATCAAATCTTTATTAGAAATAAAAATAGCTTATGCGAAGTATAAACTTTAAAATAACCATAGAGATTAACGATATATTTATCGTATAATGATAGCATTAGAGTCAGTATTATCGTTTCAAGTGCTCTAAACCTTGTAAGACTTCTACTAAATAATTTTTTGTTACACAAAGTAATTTAAAATTATTTATTGTTAATTTTATAAAAATTGTATATATTCCTAATTAGTTTATAAGTGTTGAGTCTCCTAACAAAGTATAAAAACGGAAATCATAATCATTTACAGGCAGCATTTTATACAATAATAACCAACTTTCATATTCTTAACCTTTAATTAATACCATTGAATTTTGAATAAAATATCTAGTCAGGAAGACAAGAGAGATAAAGAACAGCGGAATGTTATACCCTACCAACCTTCCCCTAGAATTATCATCACATTAGTGACACTATAGTTAATATGTAATATGAGATATAACACCTAGCCCACCGTTTTGGCGATTAAATAATATAAAAATAAAACGCTAATTTGGTATATACAAATCGAGTATAAGTTATTAATGGTCGTGGATTATATATTTATCCATATTATTTTACACTCTATTCTATATTTTATTTGTTAGCAGTACTGAGTGTCTTATTGCTACCTCTTATAGATATGAGACCCAAGCGTCTATCATATCTAAAGAGTCATGTAACCTGCACTCATTTTAGTAACTTTGATCATTGATGCTAGTCGATCATTCTGCTTTAGTTGTCTATACCGTATGGCTTTACGATTACGATATACACGATACTGCCTTATGCGGTATGCGCTAAACCACAATGACTTGTTAGGATACAGTCAATGATCTTGTATTTTTTGTCAGGCAAAAGGAGTTGTCCTATGGAGAACCACAACGATCCATCCGGTTATTGGCGCGCCAACGTGCGTCTTATCTTAGGTAGCTTAGTTATTTGGGCACTATGTTCTTATGGCTTTGGAATCTTATTACGCCCTTTATTAGCAGGTATCAAAATTGGTGGTACCGACTTAGGCTTTTGGTTCGCTCAGCAAGGATCCATTGGGGTATTTATCGTTTTAATTTTCTTCTACGCATGGCGTATGAATAAATTAGATAAACAATATGGCGTAGACGAGGAATAGCCCCATGAGTCAATTTACGATTAACATTATTTTTGTGGGTCTATCCTTCGCTCTTTACTTCGGTATTGCGATTTGGGCTCGTGCTGGAACGACCAGTGAGTTCTATGTTGCAGGTGGCGGTGTCCACCCAGTAGTCAACGGTATGGCAACAGCAGCAGATTGGATGAGTGCTGCGTCATTCATTTCAATGGCAGGTATCATTGCCGCTGGTGGTTATGGCGCATCCACTTACTTGATGGGTTGGACGGGCGGTTATGTTCTATTAGCCATGCTTCTAGCGCCTTATCTACGTAAGTTCGGTAAGTTTACAGTACCTGATTTTATCGGTGATCGCTTTTATTCTAAGACCGCTGCTATGATCGCAGTAGTTTGTTTGATTATCGCTTCTACCACTTACGTTATCGGTCAGATGACAGGTGCTGGTGTTGCTTTCTCACGTTTCTTAGAAGTTGAAAACACTACTGGTCTGATTATTGCTGCTGTCGTCGTATTCTTCTACGCGGTACTTGGTGGTATGAAAGGGATTACCTACACGCAGGTTGCGCAGTATGTGGTTCTTATGATTGCTTATACTATCCCAGCGGTCTTTATCTCACTTGAGCTAACTGGTAATCCGATTCCAGGTTTGGGCTTGTTCTCAACCCATACTGAATCAGGTATTCCTTTATTAACCAAGCTTGATCAGATAGTAACTGATTTAGGCTTTACCGCTTATACGGCTGACGTACCCAACAAGCTAAACATGGTACTGTTTACTTTATCACTTATGATTGGTACAGCAGGTCTCCCACACGTCATCATTCGCTTCTTCACCGTACCTAAAGTCGCTGATGCCCGTTGGACAGCAGGTTGGACATTAGTCTTTATCTCATTGCTATACTTCACTGCTCCTGCAGTTGGTGCTATGGCGCGTCTAAACTTGAATGATACTATTTTCCCACAAGGCATTGATCAACCAGCTCTTTCATATGAGCAGCGTCCTGATTGGATGAAAACATGGGAAGATACGGGTCTTATTAAGTATAACGACTTAAATAATGATGGTCGTATTCAAAGATACTTTGATAGCGGGCTTGGTGCAGCTACGATAGCTTTGGCAACAGCCGAAGCTGAAGGCGGCGATGTTACAGCAGCACAAGCTGCAGTTGCAAAAGCACAGGCAGCACATGATCTAGAGCTTGATGGCCGCTTTGCAGAGGCTGGTTGGGCAGGTAATGAGCTTGATGTGAACGCTGATATCTTAGTACTGGCCAACCCAGAAATCGCCCAACTTCCACCTTGGGTTATCGGTCTTATCGCCGCTGGTGGTTTGGCAGCAGCATTATCGACAGCAGCAGGACTATTGCTTGCTATCTCATCTGCCATTAGTCATGACTTGATCAAACGTAACCTTAACCCTAACATCACGGATAAAGGCGAGCTACTAGTAGCACGTATCACCATGAGTGTTGCGATTGTGGTGGCCACATGGCTGGGTATTAATCCTCCAGGGTTTGCTGCACAGGTGGTAGCCTTAGCCTTTGGTATTGCTGGTGCGTCATTGTTCCCAGCGCTAATGATGGGGATTTTCTCTAAGCGTATTAACAACCTTGGCGCTATCGCTGGTATGTTAACGGGCTTGATTACTATCTTAGTCTATATCTTTGTGTTCAAAGGTTGGTTCTTCATCAGTGGTACCGCTAACTTCCCTGATACAGAAGAGTACTGGTTATTTGGTATCTCGCCACTATCATTTGGCGCGGTCGGTGCCTTAATCAACTTTATCGTAGCATTCGCAGTTTCTTATGCGACTGCACCACCACCGGCACATATCCAAGAGTTGGTTGAAAGCGTACGTTCTCCACGCGGTGCTGGCGGGGCAGTCGACCACTAGACACTAAGTGATTTGCAAGTGACTTATATTTACTAGACTAACTATCACTCACAGGCAGCAGCTGCTTGTGAGTGATTTTTTTATCCTATTATCGTTAAAAAACATCATTAAAAAAGATTTTTACTACTGGTGTTTGTTATATTAAATGCGCTTTTCGTATTAAGGAAAATTTTATGCTTTATGAGTTTATCGCGACCATAGCTGCTGCATTTGGCATGGCTGGGTTAGCACTTGTCATAACTCATCTCAGTAAACTGGCAGGAAAACGTGCACCAAAATGGCTGATACCGTTGTTCGCTGCTATCGGTATTTTCGGCTTTCAGATACATCAAGAATATAACTGGTATGATCAGCAGGTCAATCAGCTACCTGATGGAGTGACCGTTGTAAAAACAGCCGAAAGCACGGAATGGTTCCGTCCTTGGTCGTATGTTAAACCGCAAATATTACGTTTTATAGCTGCAGATACTGGCAACGCAACTGCACAAATAAATGACCCAAATATATATCTTGTGAATTTATACTTATTTGAAAGACGTAGAAGTGTGCAACAGATTCCACAAGTCATAGATTGCGCTGCCCCTGCACGCGCAGATTATGTGATACCAGCGAAAGACAATAAGCTGACAATCGACGAACATGTAAAACAAACGACTATGTGGCGACCATTAGAAACAGATGATCCATTATTTATCAATATCTGTAATAAAACCTAACTTTACCGTCGATTAATAACGCTGAACACGGTCCGTATATTGGTGTTTGGAGTTTGCCCCTAATAGTAAACCGGCGCATAGACCACCAAAGTGCGCCGCAAATGAGATTCCTGGCTGCGGCGTTAGACCCTGTTTAATGGTGAGCCAATATCCTGCACCCATCACAATACACGCAAGCAGATAACCCCAGCGTCGAGCGAATACTGCCCCACCTATCATATAACCAAGCATAGCAAAACAAAGCCCTGACGCGCCTATATGAATAGATAATGGCGATCCAAGTAGCCAAGTTACTGCACCTGATGCAACTATAAGTTTCAAAACTGTACGATAGGCATTACTTTCGAAAAGTCCAAATAAAAAGAGAATTTGCAATAACGTCAATGTATTACCCAGCAGATGCGCAAAATTACCATGCATCGTCCATGAAGCAAACACTCCGATCAGACTGCCCACATCAAAAGCACGTGGCACAATACCAAATATATTCCAGAGACCAAACAGTGCTACTTTATTAATGAAATACATTGCCCACATCGGTATTAGCACAAAAGCATATAAGCCAATAACTTGCTTGATCCTAACCATCATCAGTGCTAATAACTGTCGCCATTTCATACCTTGTTTTTTCCTCTGATTATTCTCATGCTCATTCTATTCAGTCTTATATTAATGGTTTATAGAAAAAACAGGCTGTTGTATGGGTGTAAAAGAGAGAGTAGAAACTTCTTCGTCAACGGTCAGATAACGATTGTCATGCAATAAAGAGTTAGAGTGATAAGGCACTAACGCAGTGGGTACAAAACTACGCGCGGCATCGATATGTTTGATCGAGTCATCAAAAAAGATATGTGGGGCAAATGTTTTGAGTACTGCTGTTTTTTCCAGACCTCCCAAGAAAAACGCCATATCCACATCCACACCCCACTCTCTTAGGGTTTTAATCGCACGCAGATCAGCAGGTGCATTACGCGCAGTAACCAAAGCAATCTGTATCGGACTGTGCTGCAATCTTGCTGGCAAACGCTCCTGTAAGTTCGATAGTTTAATGAGCAACTCAGCATAAGGTCCTTTCTCAATTGGCAGATCATGCATCTGTGCTTCACGCGCATGGAAAGCATCTAAGCCCTCTTGCTTATATAAAAGCTCTCCTGAATCATCGAACAATACTGCATCACCATCAAAAGCAATACGCAGCTGTTCAGTGTCAAGCTCATAGGTATTGACAGGGGTAGCATCAAGTATTGCACAGGCACAAATATTGGCATCTGCGACTTGCTGTGCATCTTCGCGATTGGTCGTTAAAAACAAATCAACTTCAAAATCAGCCATATAAGGCGCTACAAGACTACCCGAGATAAAAGCGGAACGGGAAATATTCAGCTTATACTCACGAATAGCATTTAACACCTGAATACCAGTATCAGGACTACTTTTGGAAACAATAACCACTTCAACCAATGGCGCTTCTATGTCTAGCTCTTTATCTGGGCATTCATTACAATATTTATTGAGGTTTAGCAGTGCCTGAATCAAAGGGTAGCCGGCACCGATGGCTAAGGGATCATCCTCGCGCTCTGCCATATAATCACGAAACTCTTTGATAGCGCTATCAGGGCGCTGCTGCAACAGCTGTAATAAATGATTCTCAGATTCTGATAAATCAAATAGCGCGGTTGCAGAAATTGCGACTATTAAGGTATTGCTAAAATCGACTGCCATGACTATCTCTACTTATAGATTTGTATATAATCAATCTATCTTAAAAAAATACAGTGCTACTGGGATGAATTTTGTGCAGCACCGAACAATGGCGAAGTCGCCCAGTAAGTAAGGATAACTTATACCCGTAGCACTCCATAATGGTTGTACCTTTTTATTTAAAATTCACTATATATGGAGTTTTTTGTGAGTTATTTGGTGGTGTTCTAAAAAGTATGCTAGCGATAGAAGTCAATAAGAAATCTATGCTAAGTTCTCTGATTCTATAGGGCTTTAAAGGCTTCAAAAATTGTTCAAGTTTTAATCAGCATACTTTTTGACACACCACCAGTTATTTTACTACATTCACTATCCTTTATAATAAGGAGTGTAATTATAATAACGTAATGAGAGAAAGTAGCAAGATAAGCTCTTGTCAAAAGAATGCCTTATGAGATTGGATAATTCTTATTTTAGATCGCTGACTAAGTAATCAATCGCTTAATTAACTTTTTAAGCTTGCACAAAAAAAGCCATGTCATCACAACATGGCTCTCATTAAACAACACCAGCAATCAACCCTACGCCCCAAGCAGTCCTAATGAAATCACCGGGAAAGCCAATAGGATAGCAAGCCTAACAAAGTCAGAGACAATAAAGGGCGCCACCCCCTTAAACATATCTGACAGCTTGATATGCGGTGCCACCGCCTTAATCACAAAGATATTCATCCCCATCGGCGGCGTAATCAGTCCAAGCTCTACCGTAAGTACCGCAATGATACCAAACCAGATCGGATCAAAGCCCAATGCTAGGATGATGGGGAACACCACCGGAATGGTGATCACCAGCATCGCCAAGGCGTCCATAAACAGACCGAGCAAGAAGTACATCAGCAAGATAGCAAGCAGAACGATCATCGGACTGACGGCCAGTCCTCCAATCCAGGTGGCTAACGAATAAGACAGACGCGAGACTGAGATGAAATATCCTAAGGCTTCTGCACCCAGTAGCATAAAGAACACCACGGCAGACAGTGCTAAGGTTTCAATCAGTGACTGTTTCAATCCTTTTAGGCGCATGCCTTTGGCGGCGGCATAAGCCCATGAGGCAAAGGCGCCGACTGCTGCGCCTTCGGTTGGGGTAAACAAACCAAAGAAGATACCGGCAATGATGACGACGAAGATAAAGCCAAAGGGGATGAGTCCGGTTAGGGACAGCAGTTTGTCTTTCCAGGGTGTCTTCTCGCCGCGCGGGGCGAGATGCGGTTTCCAGCGTACCATGATCATGACGGTCAATGAGTACATGACCATGCCAAGGATGCCTGGTAGGAAGCCGGCGATGAACATGTCACCGACTGACTGTTCGGTTAGGATGGCGTAGACCAGTAAGGCGATGCTGGGCGGAATCATGATGCCAAGGGTGCCACCAGCGGCTAAGATGCCACAGGCAAAGCCGGGTTGGTAGCCGTATTTCTCCATTTGCGGTAAGGCGACACGGGTCATGGTTGAGGCGGTGGCAAGGGAGGAGCCTGAGATGGAGGCAAAGATGCCTGAGGAGCCAATGCCTGCAATACCTAGGCTGCCTCTGACGCCACCAAAGATGGTGCGGGTGGATTCAAAGAGTTTGCCTGCCATGCCTGAGTGGGTGGCAAAGACGCCCATTAAGATGAATAGTGGGATGGCACTGAAGTCATACTTTGCTAAGACGTCGACTGGGAGGTCTTTGAGCATTTGTAGGGCCCCGTCTGGGGAGGTGACGGCGCCAAAGCCGACGAGGCCAACGCCGAGCATGGCAAGGGCGACGGGTACTCTGACGACGACCAGTATGATCATGACGATTAAGCCGATGGCTCCGATAATTTCTGGGCTCATGCGCCTGCCTCCTCGGCGTCAAAGAATTCGCCTGTTTTAAAGATGTTGATGGATTCGATCAATGAGCGGATGGCTAGTAGTAGGCTGAGTACTGCGCTGAGCACGTAGATGGGCATCATGGAGATTCTAAGGTCTTGGGTGACTTTGCCAAATTCTATGGCGTCTAGGGCGCTTTCATATAGTCCCCAGGTGAAGACGAGTCCGATAAGGAAGAAGCCCATCATGAAGACGCCCATCATGGTAGCCTTTGAGGGCTTTGGACATTTTTTGGGTGAAGACGTCGACGATGATTTGTGAGCGTTCAACAAAAGCGGCAAAGGCGGCCAGTAGGGCGAAGAGCATGAAGTAGGAGACGATCTCGACGCTGCCTTTGACGGTGAAGCCCATTTCTCCGCCGGTGAGTTTGAAGATGTAGCGGGCGCCGACGTCAAGGATGGTGACGAGGACGATGATCACTAGGCTGATGCCGCCGATAAGTTGGCACAGCCTGGAGATGAGGGTGCTGAGTTTGACCAAGTATGCCATGTTGACATTGCCTCTGATTAATTAGATTGCACAAGCAGCACTAGCAGCCTTGGCTTTTTCGTAGACACCATCAGCATCTAAACCTAGAGCATTGACATCATCAAGATACTTTTGTGTCCCTTCCAATAACGGGCCTTTCCAATCAGGATCGTTTAATGGATCTGGGATGTCAATCATCTCATCGCCATTATCTCTAGCAGCTTGTATAGCTATATCATCATGCTTATCAAACATTTCTCCAGTCTGATTGGCCATTGCCATACCTGAATTATCATCAATGACTTTTTTTAGGTCATCTGATAGTCCATCATAAGTGTTCTTATTCATAGTAACCATAACAGCAGACGTATAGAGCGGCAGATTTGTATGGTACTTAGTGAGCTCGTTGATTTTAAATGTAGTTACTGCTTCCCATGGGAAACTCAAACCATCAACGACGCCACGCTGTAACGAGGTATACATATCGTTGGCAGGTAGACCAACAGGAGATGCACCCATTTTTTCAATAATATCACCTGCTACTGCTGACGGACGACGGATACGCATACCTTTCATATCAGCAGGAGTGCGTATTAGCTTGTCAGTAGTATGCAATGCGCCGGGCCCAACACCATACATAAATAGTAGATGTGTGTCCTCATATTCGCTAGCAATAGTACCGTCTTCGTATAAAGTTTGTAATATACAACCCATTTGAACAGCTGAATTGGATAAGCCTGGAAGCTCTGTAATTTGAGTCAAAGGAAAACGACCAGCTGTATAGCCCTGAACTTGAGATCCGATATCGATAGTACCTTTAGCAGTAGCTTCATACGTGACATCAGCTTTAGCAAGACCAGCTGATGGATATAGCTCAACTTTTAGACGACCACCAGATTCATCCTCTATCTTTTTCGCCCAAGGCTCAAAAATTTCTTTGCTGATGTTAGACGTTGCAGGCCAAAAGTGTGAAAAGCGTAGAGTAGTCGTTTCTTGTGAGGCAGCTGAGGTAGTGGTGGCGGTATCATCGCTACTGGTATCAGACTGATTAGAACATCCCAGTAAGCTAACTGCGGCTAGAGCGCCAATAGAAAAGAGAGGGGCAAATCTCATTATCAATTCCTTTTGATAAGTAATAATAAAAGTGGTCATTCACTTTGTTAATTATTTACAACAATTTACTTAACTATGACAGAAATAGGTATCAGTTGTAAACTAAAAAATCATCAAGTAAAAATATCAACTATAACGATAGAAGTCAAATCATTTTATAAATGAATTATACATGACTTTAGTAATCTATCGACTATCATGTTAAATTTATCAAAATAATCATAT
This sequence comes from Psychrobacter sp. H8-1, assembly GCF_904846575.1. Taxonomy (NCBI): domain Bacteria; kingdom Pseudomonadati; phylum Pseudomonadota; class Gammaproteobacteria; order Moraxellales; family Moraxellaceae; genus Psychrobacter; species Psychrobacter sp. H8-1. The sequence goes on along the minus strand of NZ_CAJHBG010000001.1, from coordinate 105,380 downwards.
TAAATTATAATCCCGCGCATAAAAAAAGCCCCCTGTACACAAGTACAGGGGGCTTCATCTAAAATAGAGAGCTGACGATGACCTACTCTCACATGGCCGGAGCCACACTACCATCGGCGCAACGATGTTTCACTTCTGAGTTCGGGAAGGGATCAGGTGGTGCCATCGTGCTATTGTCGTCAGCAAAGGGGTTAGATATGAGTCTGTTGTTTTATGTGACTTATCACACTACTTGACTGAATCAAGCAATAGGTGATATCGAAATAATTAGACTTGTATACAAACCACTTGGGTGTTGTATGGTCAAGCCAAACGAGCAATTAGTACAGGTTAGCTACACGCATCGCTGCGCTTCCACACCCTGCCTATCAACGTCCTAGTCTTGAACGGCTCTTTAGGGAAATCTTATCTTGAGGTAGGCTTCCCGCTTAGATGCTTTCAGCGGTTATCCCATCCGAACGTAGCTACCGGGCAATGCCATTGGCATGACAACGAACACCAGTGGTTCGTCCACTCTGGTCCTCTCGTACTAGGAGCAGCTCCTCTCAAATTTCCAACGCCCACGGTAGATAGGGACCGAACTGTCTCACGACGTTCTAAACCCAGCTCGCGTACCTCTTTAAATGGCGAACAGCCATACCCTTAGGACCTCTTTCAGCCCTAGGATGAGATGAGCCGACATCGAGGTGCCAAACACCGCCGTCGATATGAACTCTTGGGCGGTATCAGCCTGTTATCCCCAGAGTACCTTTTATCCGTTGAGCGATGGCCCTTCCATACAGAACCACCGGATCACTAAGACCTACTTTCGTACCTGCTCGACTTGTGGGTCTCGCAGTTAAGCGCGCTTTTGCCTTTATACTCTATGAACGATTTCCGACCGTTCTGAGCGCACCTTCGTACTCCTCCGTTACTCTTTAGGAGGAGACCGCCCCAGTCAAACTACCCACCATACATTGTCCTCGGTACTGTTATACCTGAGTTAGAACCCCGACATGACCAGGGTGGTATTTCAAGATTGGCTCCACAAACACTAGCGTGTCTCTTCAAAGCCTCCCACCTATCCTGCACAAGTCAGGTCAAAGTTCAATGTAAAGCTGTAGTAAAGGTTCACGGGGTCTTTCCGTCTAGCCGCGGGTACACAGCATCTTCACTGCGATTTCGATTTCACTGAGTCTCTGCTGGAGACAGCGCTGCCATCATTATGTCATTCGTGCAGGTCGGAACTTACCCGACAAGGAATTTCGCTACCTTAGGACCGTTATAGTTACGGCCGCCGTTTACTGGGGGCTCGATCAAGAGCTTCGCTTACGCTAACCCCATCAATTAACCTTCCAGCACCGGGCAGACATCACACCCTATACGTCCACTTTCGTGTTTGCAGAGTGCTGTGTTTTTAATAAACAGTTGCAGCAGCCTGGTATCTGCGACTGCCAATAGCTTACGGAGCAAGTCCTTCACCATCAGCAGCGTACCTTCTCCCGAAGTTACGGTACCATTTTGCCTAGTTCCTTCAGCAGAGTTCTCTCAAGCGCCTTGGTATTCTCTACCTGATCACCTGTGTCGGTTTAGGGTACGATTCGTTTATGACTATCGCTTAGAAGCTTTTCCTGGAAGCATGGTATTTGCCACTTCGCTGTACAAGTACAGCTTGCTATCAGATCTCGGTATGAAATAGCCCGGATTTACCTAAGCTATAAACCTACATCCTTCCACCTGGACAACCATCGCCAGGCTGGCATAACCTTCTCCGTCCCTCCATCGCATCATAAACAAGTATCGGAATATTAACCGATTTCCCATCGACTACGCCTTTCGGCCTCGCCTTAGGGGTCGACTCACCCAGCCCCGATTAACGTTGGACTGGAACCCTTGATCTTCCGGCGTGCGAGCTTTTCACTCGCATTATCGTTACTCACGTCAGCATTCGCTCTTGTGATACCTCCAGCATGCCTTACGACACACCTTCACAGGCTTACACAACGCTCCCCTACCACTTGAAAACAAATTCAAATCCGCAGCTTCGGCTCCTAGTTTGAGCCCCGTTACATCTTCCGCGCGGGCCGACTCGACTAGTGAGCTATTACGCTTTCTTTAAAGGATGGCTCTTCTAAGCCAACCTCCTAGCTGTCTATGCCTTCCCACCTCGTTTCCCACTTAACTAGGAATTTGGGGCCTTAGCTGGCGGTCTGGGTTGTTTCCCTCTCCACAATGGACGTTAGCACCCACTGTGTGTCTCCCGGATATCACTCATCGGTATTCGGAGTTTGCATCGGTTTGGTAAGTCGGTATGACCCCCTAGCCGAAACAGTGCTCTACCCCCAATGGTGTTCGTCCGAGGCGCTACCTAAATAGCTTTCGGGGAGAACCAGCTATCACCGAGTTTGATTAGCCTTTCACCCCTATCCACAAGTCATCCCCTGGCTTTTCAACGACAGTGGGTTCGGTCCTCCGGTGCCTGTTACGGCACTTTCAACCTGCTCATGGATAGATCACTCGGTTTCGGGTCTATACCCTGCAACTAGACGCCCTATTAAGACTCGGTTTCCCTACGGCTCCCTAAATGGTTAACCTTGCTACAGAATATAAGTCGCTGACCCATTATACAAAAGGTACGCGGTCACCACGCAAGGTGGCTCCCACTGCTTGTACGCACACGGTTTCAGGTTCTATTTCACTCCCCTCACAGGGGTTCTTTTCGCCTTTCCCTCACGGTACTGGTTCACTATCGGTCAGTCAGGAGTATTTAGCCTTGGAGGATGGTCCCCCATCTTCAAACAGGATTTCTCGTGCCCCGCTCTACTTAATATGTTAACGCTAATGTTTCGAATACAGGACTATCACCTACTATGGTCAGCTTTCCCACGCTGTTCTTCTACATTAGCATTAATCGGCTTCTCCCCGTTCGCTCGCCGCTACTAGGGGAATCTCAATTGATGTCTCTTCCTAAGGGTACTGAGATGTTTCACTTCCCCTCGTTCGCTTCTTGTACAAGTACAAGATACCTACCTTATGGTGTGGGTTTCCCCATTCAGAAATCTCCGGATCACAGGATATTGCCGCCTCCCCGAAGCTTATCGCAGGCTGTCACGTCTTTCATCGCCTCTGACTGCCAAGGCATCCACCATGTGCGCTTAATTACTTGACCATACAACCCCAAGTAGTCTTACTCTTAAAGAGTTTGATTACTAAGTGTTGTCTGTCGTAATTATAACGATATCACCTATGTTTACGCTTGATTCAGTTCTCTTTACTTTTTTAATAACTCACTACTGGGATAACAACTGATGTCGTTAAGTAGTGAGTTATTAAGGTTAATGACGACACGTGAACATGTCATCACTAACCCAGACTCATATCTATGTTTTTAAATAGTCTCTGTGCTCTCGTCGAGTCACAGATTCTGTATAAAACAGAAAGAAGTAATCAATGCCATCTTGGCTGAATCACTTGTTTCTATTTATACGTATTTAAATATTCTATCTAAAGCATGTCGTTTATAGTGGTGGAGCCAAACGGAGTCGAACCGTTGACCTCCTGCGTGCAAGGCAGGCGCTCTACCAACTGAGCTATGGCCCCATATATATGGTGGGTCTAAGTGGACTTGAACCACTGACCCCCGCGTTATCAACACGGTGCTCTAACCAGCTGAGCTACAGACCCTGAGCGAGGATACCATCAAAGCACTGCTTTGATCCGAGCGCAAGAGTAATTTGCTTAAAGGCAAATTGCTAAAAGCCCTGTATCTTCTTAATAAACTAAACTAAAGAACAACTTGTTGTGAATTCTTGCTGACCGAATGCGTCTATAAGGAGGTGATCCAGCCGCAGGTTCCCCTACGGCTACCTTGTTACGACTTCACCCCAGTCATCAACCACACCGTGGTGATCGCCTTCCTAAAAGGTTAGGCTAACCACTTCTGGTGCAATCAACTCCCATGGTGTGACGGGCGGTGTGTACAAGGCCCGGGAACGTATTCACCGCGGCATTCTGATCCGCGATTACTAGCGATTCCTACTTCATGGAGTCGGTTGCAGACTCCAATCCGGACTACGATAGGCTTTAAAAGATTCGCATCACATCGCTGTGTAGCTGCCCTCTGTACCTACCATTGTAGCACGTGTGTAGCCCTGGTCGTAAGGGCCATGATGACTTGACGTCGTCCCCGCCTTCCTCCAGTTTGTCACTGGCAGTATCCCTAGAGTTCCCGGCTTAACCCGCTGGTAACTAAGGAAAGGGGTTGCGCTCGTTGCGGGACTTAACCCAACATCTCACGACACGAGCTGACGACAGCCATGCAGCACCTGTATTCTAATTCCCGAAGGCACTCCCGCATCTCTGCAGGATTCTAGATATGTCAAGACCAGGTAAGGTTCTTCGCGTTGCATCGAATTAAACCACATGCTCCACCGCTTGTGCGGGCCCCCGTCAATTCATTTGAGTTTTAACCTTGCGGCCGTACTCCCCAGGCGGTCTACTTATTGCGTTAGCTGCGTCACTAAGTCCTCAAGGGACCCAACGACTAGTAGACATCGTTTACGGCGTGGACTACCAGGGTATCTAATCCTGTTTGCTACCCACGCTTTCGAGCCTCAGTGTCAGTATGATGCCAGGAAGCTGCCTTCGCCATCGGTATTCCTCCAGATCTCTACGCATTTCACCGCTACACCTGGAATTCTACCCTCTCACCTACTCTAGCTCAACAGTATCAGATGCAGTTCCCAGGTTAAGCCCGGGGATTTCACATCTGACTTATCAAGCCACCTACGCTCGCTTTACGCCCAGTAATTCCGATTAACGCTTGCACCCTCTGTATTACCGCGGCTGCTGGCACAGAGTTAGCCGGTGCTTATTCTGCAGCTAATGTCATCGTCTAGGGGTATTAACCCTAGAGTCTTCTTCACTGCTTAAAGTGCTTTACAACCAAAAGGCCTTCTTCACACACGCGGCATGGCTGGATCAGGGTTGCCCCCATTGTCCAATATTCCCCACTGCTGCCTCCCGTAGGAGTCCGGGCCGTGTCTCAGTCCCGGTGTGGCTGATCATCCTCTCAGACCAGCTACAGATCGTCGCCATGGTAGGCCTTTACCCCACCATCTAGCTAATCCGACTTAGGCTCATCTAATAGCGAGAGCAGTAAACTGCCCCCTTTCTCCCGTAGGTCGTATGCGGTATTAATTCGAGTTTCCCGAGCTATCCCCCACTACTAGGTAGATTCCTAAGTATTACTCACCCGTCCGCCGCTCGTCAGCGAGAAGAAGTTTCTCCTGTTACCGCTCGACTTGCATGTGTTAAGCCTGCCGCCAGCGTTCAATCTGAGCCATGATCAAACTCTTCAGTTTAATCTTGCTTGAAGTCTTCACTATAAATAGTAAGATGACTCCTAATCTTGGCTCATTCTTTTCTGGCTCGTCGCTCTAAATTATGTTCGTAATGAATTAACTTTGAGTTTTCTTGCTTTAAAGAATGATAATTTTTATAGTTATAAGTCCCCAGATAAACGAGGCCTCACAACTTTATTTTTTAGCATTCTGTGTCAGCAAAAATCCACACAAGTTGTTCTTTAGTTATGCTTTTAAATAGTGCTTATCTCTGTCGTCCAGTAGATAAGTGTTCTGTATAAAATATCTGACCAATTGTTACTTAGACAATACGTCTTTTCTTGATTGGCGAGCCGACTATCATATCACAATGGATTGGGTTGTCAAGCTGTTATTTTATTTAACTTCAACAGGTTAGACGGTTATAAGCTCTCGCTTCTAGCACTGCCTTGTCCTGATGAGCTGCGTATTATAGACGCTTTAATTCTTAAGTCAAGGGATAATTTTATTTAGTTTGAAGGTTTTTATCCAGCTACCTAGGTAGTTCAGATAAAACTGCAAACTATCAGCTGATTGGTTAATAGCTACGCTATTATTTATTAATAAGTGGTAATCCACTCCAATCTGCCTTCCCTTTCGACTGGAACGCATTATACTCGGTTTTAATAGGGGGTCAAGGGGGTTTGGGAGATGTTTTTACTATTCTCTAATAAGTCGTTTAATACTACATAGTTATCAATCAGTTAGCATTGAAAATAATTTTGCCTTAGTACGAATGTTATTCTATTAATCAATATCGCTTCTTTTTTCTGTATAGCATTCTTCTTATATACCCTATATATGACATATATGACTACTTTATAGCTTACCTATTTTCTCAAAGAAAGCTTTGTAGGCAGCTACCTTCTTATCTAAGGCTAATGGATAAGCACGTGAGGTAGAAGGCAACCTATATAAGGTTAAATTATTAACTTCAGCTGTTTGATTATTGTCATTCTTCCATTGGTAGAGGTAGTCGATCTCTGGTTGGTCTTGGGGTAACGTGATTTGGGGGTTGGGGTTGGAAGCAAGTTAAGCAATACTTCTGTTGCTTTACCGCCCGTGGTAAACAAGGTATTGACCTTGGGCACTTGTGCAAAGATATCATCTAAGTCTACTGGCGTTACCACAGTTAAGTTTTTATCAGAAGCGTTACCCGTCTCACGAATGGCTTGCCTGACCGTTGGACATGAGGCTATGCCACGCTCAAATAAAAAATTACGAATCTGTTCAGGATCAAAGCGCTTCTCATCGCCTACTCTGAAGTAATCGGCATCATCAAAAAATACCTTGCCATAAATACGCCACATATCATTATAAAAGTTCGGATAGTGAAAGCGCATCGCCCATTTATCAGCGGTCGGTGGAAACGTTCCCATCATCATAACGGTAGCATCTGACGGTAAGACAGGCTCGAATGGATGCGTTTCTACTTCTGTGGCTGCTATATTTGACGATACTAAATCGTTAACAGTCTTATTTGTGCCATTTTGAGCATGTGATGGTCGTGTGGTCATAAGATTCTCCATCAGAAAAGTGGTTTTTTTGCTATCATAGCAGGCCTAAACACTGCTTAGCATTCAATAACAGCATCTAACTGGCTTAAACAGCCGCACAATATATGAATAAACTTTAATTACCGTTATAACATATATCATCGTAACCTTTTTTATTAAGACAGTTATGAAAGCGTTAAGCTCAACTTATTAGCCCGACTACGTTATGACACTCCATATCCCAATAGCAAACGCAGCGAATGCGTAAGCCATAGACCAAAAACCAAGAGAATATTTATGAGCGACTTAAAAATCACTGTAATCGACCATCCGTTAGTCCGTCATAAGCTCAGCCTCATGCGCGAAAAAGACTGTAGTACGTATAAATTTCGTACACTAACCAAAGAGCTTGCGCGCTTGATGGCCTATGAAGCAAGCCGTGATTTTGAAATTGAAACCTTTCCAATGGAAGGCTGGTGCGGTGAGATAACAGGTGAGCAAATCATCGGTAAGACGGCAACGATTGTACCTATCTTACGCGCTGGAATTGGCATGCTAGATGGTGTACTCGATTTGATTCCTACTGCAAAAATCTCTGTAGTGGGCTTGCAGCGTGATGAAGAAACCTTACAGCCCGTTCCCTTCTTTGAAAAGTTTGTCAGCCACATGGATAAACGCCCTGCGCTTATCGTCGATCCAATGCTGGCGACTGGTGGTTCGATGGTTGCCACTATTGATATGTTGAAAAGAAATGGTTGTAAGAGTATCAAGGCACTCGTATTGGTTGCCGCTCCCGAAGGCGTACGTTTGGTCAATGAAGCGCATCCTGACGTGACCATTTATACTGCTGCGCTAGACAGCCACTTGGATGAGCACGGTTATATCATCCCAGGTCTTGGCGATGCGGGTGATAAAATCTTCGGTAAGCAATTGTTCAATAAATAAGCTGAGATAAACAGTCGCCATAACCATCATGAACAAGTACGCAGCATCAATGATAAGGATATAAAATGAACGTATTGATTACAGGGGCAAGTGCTGGTTTCGGTAAAGCGTTGGCAGAGCGTTTGGTCGCAGGCGGTCATCGGGTGATTGGCTGTGCCAGACGTCTCGATAAGCTCAATGCATTAGCAGATACATTAGGTGAGTCGTTTTTACCTGTGGTAATGGATGTCAGTGATACGGCCTCTATCCCGCAAATCATTGCTGACTTACCTGATGGCTTTGATAAAATCGACGTGTTGGTAAACAATGCAGGGCTGGCACTGGGTACAGAGCCAGCTCATGAGGCCAATCTCGATGATTGGATGCGTATGATTGATACCAATGTTAAAGGCCTCATGGCGCTGACCCATGCGGTCTTGCCGGCGATGGTAACACGCGACAGTGGCTATATCATTAATGTTGGTTCGATTGCAGGTAGCTGGCCATACTATGGCGGTAATGTGTACGGTGCCACCAAAGCCTTTGTAAAACAATTTAGTTTGAATCTACGAGCTGACTTACTTGGTACACAAGTGCGAGTCACCAATCTTGAGCCAGGTAACGTTGCAGGCACTGAGTTTTCAAACGTCCGCTATCATGGTGATGAAGATAAAGCAGCTAAGGTTTATGATGGCTTTAAAACCATGACTGGAGAAGATATTGGCGATATCTTACTGTGGTTAATTGAGTCGCCTGCTCATATTAACGTTAACCGCTTAGAAGTCATGCCAGTCGCACAAACCTATAATGGCCTAACGATTGCTAAGCAGAATCAGTAAGCAATTAATCTACTAACGTAGTTCATAATATCTAAGCAGGGCAGCTGTATCTGTGTTTATATCTATCGATGCGCATACCCTGCTTGTTTCTAACATCTCTTTTTCTACTGTTTTTTCATCAACCAAACGCAAACCCTTAAAATCCAAAATCAACACTTCATTACGAGTGCGCTCACTGGTGCGCTTGTTATGACGCAACGCAAATCCCACTACTTGCCTACTGGCGACCTTTATCTGATTGAGCACTATCTGCTGATTGTTTACTGTCATTCTTTGACTGAGGTTCTGCGCATTGATGACGGCGGTGGCAGGATTGAGCGTGGTCGTTAACAGCTTTTCTTGCCGAGCATTTTTGGGGATATTACCTGCGACAAACAATATCTGCTCTAATGGCAAAAACTGCGCATGACGCATCAATTCGCGGCGGAACAACGCTGGCATATCGACATTAAAACTGTCTTCCGTTTGCCGATAGAAGGCGGCAAAGTTTCGCTGCAGATAGCGACCAAACACCGAAAAATTAATCCATTCTTGATAAACGTCATTTGCCAATAACTGCTTGGTAAAAGCATTGGCATCTGGGGTAACACTCCCCGTCAACAGTGCCATTAATAATGACTGCGGACTACCAAACGTCTGCTGCTGCCAAGTCTGCGGATAAAGACTGTTATCAAGTGCTGGTAGCGTTTGTGTGCTCATCAATCAATATCCTTATCATTTTTTATTATCCCTATTTATAGCAGCCTTAGTCTTCCATATCTATAGTCCTTCACATTTATAAAGCTATTATGCTATGGTTAATTTGATTTCGTGAATATACTTCAATATAGCAGTCTTTTATGAGCGTCATAACAGTATTTATTGCTACATTTGTTGCTACGCTACTCAATATCAAGATAGATTAATAACCTCAAAACGGCATTGTTGCATGAAAAAAAACTTACTCACCTTACCGACAAAGTACCAGTTACAGACGATGAATATCGCTGTTACTGACGGGGTGACGCTGCCTGTGTCCGTTATCGGTCGTGGTAAACCTGTGCTGATGCTGCATGCCTATGGTATGGACGCGCGTGAATTTTTGCCATTTATCCTATCATTAACTGGCGAATATACGTTTTATCTGCCGCATTTGCGAGGTTTCGGGGAAGCAAAATCTATTGACCTCACTCAGTTTGATTTTGTGCGCCAATATGCTGATGATATAAGCGTCGTTATTGAGAAGGTTTGCCTATTACACACTGTTCCATCCATCCCTGTTGCGGCTATCTCGATGGGCGCGCAAGTCATGTGGGCATATTTTGAACGTTACGGTACAGTGAAAGTCAGTCGCTATTTAAATATCGACCAAAACCCTGCCATTCATAATCAATCTGATTGGCAAGGTGGCTTATTTGGCGAGAGACAGCAAGAGGTATTTGAGGTGTTTCACAATGTGGTCGATATGACGCTACCCTATGCCAAGGTCGATAGCTTTACGCACCTGCCGTTTGCTCTTAAACGTCACGTAACGGATGTCGAACGTCAGTTTTCCTTGATGTCTGTCAGCCGTCCACGCTCAAAGGCAATCGTTCAGGTTTTAACGCATCAAAATGATCATAAGCTGGTATTTTATGACCACAGTATTTGGCAGCATAAGATGCGCTGCTTACAGGCGTATTTAGCATTGCCCTATGACTTTCGAGCAACGATAGAGAAAGTCACTATTCCTGTGGTCAATCTCATCGGTGGTCGCTCCAAACTTTACGATGTAAAATGGCAGAAAAAAATCACCCACATGTTACCCAATGCTACCGAAATCGTGTTACCACGTTCAGGTCATGCGGTACCGATGGATGAGCCAATTGGGTTTTATAAAGTTTTGAAAAGATTCTTTCAGGGGTAGTTTTAATAGCTGCAAAAAAGCGACCTTAAAAGTCGCTGTTTATTGGGGTAATAAGTTTTAAAGATTTCCCGTCATCAGTCCGTGAGCGCTTTAATCAGCTCAAATCTAGGTACTTCTTTACCCTCTACTATGACCGTCTCAGTAAACATCTCAAGCGGTCGTACCCACACGCCATACTCACCGTAGAGACAGCGATAAACCACTAGTGACTCTTCGGTTTCTGAATGCTGAGCCGTGTGCAAAACTTGGTAAAGGTTGCCTTTGTAATGGCGGTAGATGCCTTGCGGGATATTGTTTTCTGTCATCTTAACGTCCTAGTATATAGATCAAATTATCTTAACAAAAAATAAGGCCGACCATCGATGTCGACCTTACTATTGCTTCCTACTTCCCACAATCTGTTAAGCCACCGTCACTCTAGCATACCCCTTCTTGCCTGCTTGGATGACCGCTGTCTGACCTGAGGTTAGGCTAAAGCCAGCATCGACTGTTTCGCCATCCACTTTTACCGCGCCACGTTTTACCATATCTTTGGCGGCTGAGTTGTTTTTGGCCAGCTCTGCTTGGTTGAGGATTTGAGTGATAAATAGCGCCTCTTGACCTTCTAGATCTAACATGACTTCTGGTAAATCGACTGGCAACTCACCATCAGCAAGCACGTTACCCGCTGATTTGTGCGCATTAACCGCAGCATCGGCATCGTGGAAACGCTCGATTAACTCTTCGGCAAGAATACGTTTGATTTCTTGTGGATTGCGACCACCTTCCATCTCTGTCATTAACGCTTCGACTTCTTCCATCGGCTTAAAGCTTAAAAACTCAAAGTAACGACGAATTAAGGTGTCTGGCATCGACAGCAGCTTTTGGTACATGGTACCTGGCGCGTCATAAATGCCGACGTAGTTGCCGAGTGACTTAGACATTTTATTGACGCCGTCTAACCCTTCTAAGATCGGCACCGTAATACAAACTTGCGGCTCCTGACCATAACGACCTTGCAAGGTACGTCCCATCAAGATGTTAAAGGTTTGATCGGTACCACCAAGCTCGACGTCGGCTTTGAGCGCAATAGAATCGTAGCCTTGTACCAATGGGTATAAAAACTCATGGATGGCAATGGGCGTCTGCGCCGCATAACGTTTGGCAAAATCATCACGCTCAAGCATACGTGAGACGGTCAACTGGCTACCAAGCTGAATCATATCAGCGGCTGACATGTCTTTGAACCATTCAGAATTAAAGACGATGCGGGTTTTTTCTTTATCTAAAATCTTAAAAACTTGCTCAGCATAAGTTTGAGCATTGATTTTGATCTGCTCATCGGTCAATGGTGGACGCGTAGAACTCTTACCCGAGGGGTCACCAATCTTGGCCGTATAATCACCGATTAGAAAATAAATCTCATGGCCCAAATCTTGAAAATGCTTAAGCTTATTAATCAATACCGTATGACCTAAATGCAGATCAGGCGCGGTAGGATCGAAGCCTGCCTTAATACGCAGCGGACGGTTTAGCTTGAGCTTAGCGATTAAATCCTTTTCAGATAAAATTTCTTGTGTACCGCGCTGGATAAGGGCAAGTTGCTCTTCTAGGGTGTGGGTTTGATTGGTCATGATGCTCTCTATTTATGGTCTTTATTTGGGGTTTTATTTATAACTTCTACTGGTAACTTCTTATGACTTCTACGGACTATTAACGCCTGACAAAGTTTAGAACCTCGTAGGCCAACAAAAAATGTTAGAATTTGGCAGATATATTAGCGTTTTTTAAGGTAAATTGCCATGACCAACCCTGTCCTTGCTACTAATGAGCATGAAAACACCAGCTTTTCAGGTGACCCGCTCAACTCAATAAATAATGACGATGATACAAATTATGCATCACTGACTGAAGCACTTGAACAAACAGTATTTGAAAACTTCGACGATGGTTTATATATCGGCATGATGTCAGGCACCAGCTTAGATGGTATGGATGCAGTTCTTTGTCAATTTAGTACTGGTGTCGATCATGAAGACGACATCCAGACACCCATGCGCCTGTTAGCTACTTATAGTAAAAGCTTTCCGCCACGTTTACGTGAAGTGTTATTGGCACTATGTCAACCAAATGGCGTCCAAGAGTTAGTAGCAACAGCGGATGAACCCAACAGCGAATTAGACTGGTTCGGTTGGGCAAGCAAAGCGTATGCTGAGTTTGCCAGCGAAGTAGTGAATACTTTATTGCAAAAAACCAATACCGATAGCGAGTCAGTATTGGCGATCGGTTGCCATGGACAAACCGTGCGCCATCGTCCACAGATGGGCTTTAGCTTGCAACTGCTCGATGCCAACATCATCGCTGAGCGTACTGGCATCAGTGTCGTCAGCGATTTTCGTCGCCGTGATATGGCAGTCGGTGGGCAAGGAGCGCCTTTGGTACCTGCTTTTCATCAAGCATTATTTGCCACGCCAGATAGCACACGGGTGTTATTGAACTTGGGCGGTATCGCCAATATAACGGTCTTGCCAGCGGTTTCTGCTGCTAGTGACACTCAAGCAAATGACAATGTCGTTGGCTATGATACTGGCCCTGCCAATTTATTATTAGATGCGTGGACAACGCTGCATACTGACAAAGACTATGATGAAGGCGGTGCGTGGGCACAGTCTGGACAGGTCGTGGAACCACTACTCAATCAGCTGATAGAGCATCCGTTTTTTGCACGTCATTATCCCAAAAGTACTGGCCGTGAGGAATTTAACTTAGAATGGCTGCAAGCTGAACTGCAAAGATTCGATCAAGCGTCTGCTCATATTCGCTATTCGTCAGCGGATGTGCAGGCAACGCTTACTGAATTGACGGCAATGAGTGCCAGTATGCAAATCAATCAGTTTGTCAAAAACCACGAAAACAGCTCGGTTTATGTCTGCGGTGGCGGTGCCCTGAACGAGTATTTGATGACGCGACTTCAAGCGCATTTACCGCATTGTACTATAGAGACTACTGCCAGCTTGGGGCTTGACCCGACATGGGTAGAAGCCGTTGCTTTTGCATGGCTAGCACGGCAAACGCTAATCGGCGAGAATGGCAATCTGCCAGCCGTCACTGGAGCAAACAAAGGCGTGGTACTGGGGCAGGTCTGTTTTGCTTAAGTTTTCTGTGTAAATATCATTCTATATAATTAAGTTTACAGGCGTAAACTAATATGTTTTATAATGGGTGATAAAATACGGATATAACGCTATCAATATCACAACCTAAAATGAGCCGTATTAAGACGGCAAGCCCTCTATAAAGCGCAATTATAGGATATAACGCATGAGCCAAAATAGTAATTCACCCACGCCCAACGCCAATAATAACACTCAAGCCACAGCAGCAAAACCTCGTAAACCACCACACTATGAGCGCTCAGATGAGACGCGTGTGGTCGTTACTGGTATGGGCGCTGTCACACCTCTGGGGTTAGATGTTGAGAGTACTTGGAGTCGTCTGCTGGCAGGTGAGAGTGGGATTGATACTATCTCGCACTTTGACGCCACTGATTACCGTGCGCAAATTGCAGGCGTCGTCAAAGACTTCGATGCCAAGCAATATATGAATGCCAAAGACGCACGCCGCTATGATGAGTTTATGCATTATGGAGTGGCCGCCACCTCAATGGCATTGCATAATGCAGGTTATATTGATGAGGTAAGCGCGGATGATGCCCCTGTCAAACATGTCGATCAGGAGCGTTTTGGTGTCATTTTAGGCTCAGGCATTGGTGGTATCCAAACCATCGAAAATAGCCGTGATATGCTGCGTGATAAAGGCGCCAAAAAAGTCTCTCCGTTTATCATTCCTGGCTCTATTGTCAATATGGCAGCAGGACTGGTAGCAATCAAGCACAGCCTAAAAGGCCCCAATCTTGCCACTGCCACCGCATGTACGACAGCGACTCACGCTATTGGTTTAGCAGCGCGACTCATCGCTTATGGTGATGCAGACGTGATGTTGGCTGGTGGTAGCGAAAAAGGCTCTAGCCCATTAGGAATGTCAGGATTTGGTGCGATGCACGCTCTCTCTACTCGCAATGATGAGCCAGTCAAAGCGTCGCGCCCGTTTGACAAAGACCGTGATGGATTCGTGCTTGGTGACGGGGCAGGTGTGTTGGTACTCGAAAGTCTTGCTCATGCAAAAGCACGCGGGGCGAAGATACTGGCAGAAGTGGTTGGCTTTGGCATGAGTGATGACGCCAGCCACATTACCGCGCCGCCTGAAGATGGTAGCGGCGCTGCACGAGCCATGCAAAATGCGCTTAATGATGCTGGTATTGATCCTTCAGTAGTGGGCTATGTCAATGCTCATGGTACCAGCACACCTGCTGGCGATGTCGCTGAGTCGATTGCCATTGAAACGGTATTTGCGCCTGTCAAAGACAGTATCTTAGTCAGCTCAACCAAGTCTATGACTGGCCATCTGCTTGGTGCCGCTGGTGGTATCGAAGCCATATTTTCCATACTTGCCCTGCAGCATCAGCATGTCCCGCCGACGATAAATCTAGACAACATCGAAGATAACTGTAACCTAGATTATGTGGCACACCAGTCACGTAAAGTTGATGACTTGAATTATGCTGTCTCTAATAGCTTTGGCTTTGGCGGCACTAATGGCTCATTGATATTTGCCCGCTGGCCTAGTGGTGAGTAAAGCTTAAAAGGTTACAATCTTGTTCGTTGTAACTTTATTGTCATATTTACTACGATTGTCCTCTTGCAGCCCCTTATCGTACTTGCGTATGATAAGGGGTAATTTTTGCGATATTTATGGAAGATACCATGTCAAGCTACTCATTTTCCCATCAATTCTATCAGCGTTGGACACTTGCGCCAGAGCCAGTACGTACTGCTATCACCCAAGAGCTAAAAGACATCACCACGTTACTGCAAACAGAGACGCCTTTTGAAAGCTTTGTTTTTAGTATCCATGATTTAGATGCTCATATCGATGAGCTCTATCAAAACCACGAAGCTGAACAAGCGATTGCCAAAGCCATCGCCGACAAACAAGCGCAAGAGCGAGCAGCCGCAGAGCAGCAGCGATTAGCAGAAGAACAGAAGATGGCACAAGAAGAAGCGCGCGCCTTGGCAGAAGCTGAGCGTGTAGAGGTTCAGCGTCAAGCAGAAAAAGAACAGAAAGAAAATTTAGAAAAAGAAAAAGCTGAAGCGATCGCACAACAAGAAACAGAAGACGCCAGTAGCCCTAGCGGCGAAGCGAATAAAAATACTAAAGGGCCAAGTGATAATAAAGATAGCAACAATAACAACGACAATAATCAAGATATTACTGCTGTGGCGGACAAGCCAAACGATGCCGTTAACCCTGCTACTCATGCCAAAAAAGAAGTAGCACTCGATATAGCGCCGACAAATACTGTCTTAAGTGATGACCACGAAGGCCTCATCCATGAGTTAGGCGTACACGTTGATGACTACCTAAGCGAACAGATGATGCAAATGTCTGAGGATTTAAAGTCATGGTTACGTGCTGAAGTGAGCCGTCAATTGGCTGGTATGGTAGAAAAACCCCAAGCTGTCGAAAATACTGTACAGAAAAACGATGCAAAGCAAAACTAAGGGGTTTTTGATTAGGGTCTAAACGTCGTATTCGTATATAGAAGACTGCAAATAAGAAAACCCCAGTAACTATAGTTACTGGGGTTTTTCGTTATAGAATTAAAAGGCTTTTTTTTAAATGGCTTGCGTACGCTCGGTCAGCCACTCAAGTGCCGCGCCATCAACGCGATCTTTTAGCTCAGCGTAGACTTGGCTATGATAGTCATTTAGCCAATCTATCTCTACCTGAGTCAACAATGAAGGCTCAATCAAACGGGTATCAATTGGGCAGTAAGTGATGGTTTCAAAGTTTAAAAAGTCACCAAACTCAGTCTCAGTTGGACTCGCCACTGTTGTATTGACGACCAAGTTTTCGATACGAATACCCCACTTGCCCTCTCGGTATAGACCTGGCTCATTACTAGATATCATACCTGCTTTCATCGCACGCTCTTTTGGTGTACTGGCACTATAGGCGATGACTTGCGGACCTTCATGCACGTTTAAGAAGTAACCAACACCATGACCCGTCCCATGACCATAATCCATCTGCGCTTGCCATAGTGGCGCACGGCAGATCGCATCGATGAGTGGCGAGGCAATACCATCAGGGAAGCTGGCACGTGCCAAAGCAATATGCGCTTTTAGTACTGTGGTAAAGTCGCGTTTATGCTCGTTACTTACTTGTCCAATACCCACCACGCGAGTGATATCGGTGGTACCGTTTTGATACTGGGCACCTGAGTCAATCAGTAATAAACCGCCCTCGCCTTCACTCACATCGAGGTAGCTGAATTTTTCTGCCGTTGCACGATAATGTGGCAATGCACCGTTTTCATTGAACCCTGCAATCGTTGGAAAGCTTGGCGATACATAATGTGGCTGCTGACTACGTACGTCGATGAGCATACTATCCACGTCCAGCTCACTTAAACGCTCACCGTCTGCTAAACGCTGCTCGAACGTGGCAAAAAACTCACACAGTGCCGCGCCATCTTGACGCATGGCTTCGCGCACATGATCGATATCAGCATCAGATTTGACAGATTTCAGCAAAGTACTGGGTGCCATTTGCTCGATAAAGCCCACATCGTCCGCCATTTTTGATAGCGTGCCCACCGCAACTTTACTTGGATCTAACAATAGCAAGTCTTCTGGCGTCAGCTCGCTCAAGGCATCCTGTACTGCCTCATAATCAGCAAGCGTGATACCACTCTCTTTTAGAGATTTTTCGATATCGCTACTGACTTTGTTTTTATCAACAAATAACGTCGCTTTGTCTGCACTGATGAGCATATGCGCCAAAAACACTGGGTTGTAATCGACATCAGCGCCGCGCAGATTGGTCAACCAAGCGATATCATCTAAGCTTGAAAGCAAGTGATGCGTGGTGCCTGCGTCAGCCATACCTGCACGCACGGTGGCAAGCTTTGAGGTAGCAGACTGCGCGACAAACTGCGCTTCATGTTGATATAGCTTTGCTGAAGGTAGCGCTGGACGATCTGTCCATATCTCGCTCAATACATCACGCTCAGTGATTAAAGTAATGTCGTTGGCATCAAAAGCATCTAGTAGCTTATCTTGCTCAGCGATAGACAGCACATTACCATCGACTGCTACGCTATCACCCTCTGCCAACTGCTCGGCGAGCCAGTCAATATGATTTGGCTGACCTGGAGCAAGTTTCTCCAAAGTAATACCCGTGCCCTCTAGTTGATCCGCTGCATGCACCCAATAGCGACTATCGGTCCATAGTCCAGCAAAATCAGCGGTAACGACGAGCGTACCGACTGAGCCTGTAAATCCTGATAACCATAAACGCGATTGCCAGTATTCTGGTAAATACTCAGACAAATGCGGATCAGCAGACGGTACGATAATTGCCGTGAGGTCTTGGGCAGCTATGCTCTTACGTAAACTATCGATACGGTCATGAATGATTTGTTTATTCATTAAAAGTGTCCTTATGAGTTTTGGAAAAATTAAATTTAGAAAGTTACTGCTGTGAGGCGACTATGGATAGCCGTCTTATGCGAGCGGGTAAATTGTTAAGCGTTCACTGAACGATGATTATTTGAATGTAAATCAATTAAATTGAAAACAGAACATCATTAGATGTTTGGGCAGAAAGTACGCTTTCAATGGCCTAGAAGAAACATCTCACTAATTACAATCATAAAACGTGCTACCAGTCATGGTAACACGTCTCATCATTTGCCTTTTACTCGTACTATATTTTTAAAAGCGTCGTTAAGCCTCTATTCATTAGCTCGCTTTATCAGCGTGCTCGCTTTTTTCAAGCATTTTATTGATAGGTTTCGCCAATAACAACAATACAACGGCTGTCACCACCAAAAAGACTGCCATCGTCGTAAAGAGTGTTGGCAATCCTTCGATTTTATCTGCTGAGACATTACCACCGAAGAATGCGGCAACAAGGTTACCCATGGCTAAAGAAGCAAAGAACAGCCCCATCATCTGTCCTTGCATGCCTTTTGGGGCAAGCTTAGTCATCGATGATAGACCTACAGGACTAAGTGCCAACTCACCAAGTGTCAGTAGCAGCAAACTACCCACCAACCACAACGGTGACGCGAGACCAGTATCATTGGTCAAGATACTCTTGGACGCCACAATCATCAAGCCAAAGCCTGCGGCGGCAAGCAGCATACCGAGAGCAAATTTTGCCATACTGCTAGGCTCAATGCCTCTGTTGCCAAGCTTAACCCAGATAATACTAATGATTGGCGCTAGCAATAAGATGAATAGAGGGTTGAGTGATTGAAACCAAATACTTGGTATCTCAAACCCTAAAACGTTCAAATCTGTATAACGATCAGCAAACAAGTTAAAAGAAGTCGGCTGCTGCTCAAAGCTTGACCAAAACAGCGTCGAGCCGATAATTAAAATAAAGCAAATCAACAAACGCAGCTTATCAGTCTTATCAAGTCTGGGTGAAATAAACATAATAACAAAGTAGAGTATCACCACGGCTGCGATGATGTAGGTCATATACTCTGCTACCATTTCAGGCTGAAACGGCATGATCCCTGCAGAGACTAAAACGACGACTGCCACTAACAAGGCTAGGAATCCTGCGACCCAGCGGCCTACGTTTCTGTAACGGTCATTTGAGCGCTCCCACTCAGGAGTGATGCCCTTTGCTTGCGCGTAATGGGTCAGTGTCTTTTGAGCAGAAAAACGATAGATGAGCAATGAGACCAACATACCCAGACCACCAACACCAAAGCCGACGTGCCACATGCCTTGTTCTTTGAACACTCCAACGATAAGCGCGGCTAATAACGCGCCGATATTGATGCCCATATAAAACAAGGTAAAGCCGCTATCACGGCGCACATCACCCTCTTCATACAACGCACCAACCATTACGGAGATACAGGTTTTAAACAGCCCTGAGCCCAAAACAATGCACATGAGACCGACAAAAAATAGCGTCATGCCAAACATAGCGGAGAGCGCAATACACAAATGCCCAAGGGCGATAATAATACTACCCCACCACAGAGCACGCTCTTGACCAAGCCAGTTATCAGCTAGCCAGCCCCCTGGTACCGCTGCTAAATATAACGAACCAGCAAAGATACCATAGATAGCAGATGCGGTGACTTCATCAAAACCAAAACCACCGCTGCCTACTGTCGCCACCATGAATAGTACTAATAGCGGGCGAATACTATAATAAGAAAACCGCTCCCACATCTCAGTAAAAAATAGCGGGCGCAGCGGTTTTGGGTGCCCCATAAAGCCATTGTCTAGCGACTCTAATTCAGCAGTACTGACCTCAGAACCTGATTCTCTGCTCATAACATTATTCCTTGAGGTATACGATAACAATAATGACCAAACCCTTTATTATTATGACGGACGGTCATATATTTGCGTTATTGTTTCATTAGATTATTCACAAGTAAAGAATAGATATGTTCATTAATTGAACAGACCATGCTAATTGTCATTTAGCGAGGATAACGCTTAGACGGCTTTTTCTACTGAATGTTTGGTGAGTAGCTATATATTAATAACAGAGATATGACTGACCTAACAACTGTAAATACATTGATAAAAAACTGACAAAAAAAAGCACCTATTTATAAATAGGTGCTTTTAGATAAATATAGTATGGCGATCAACTGCCCTGTTTCAGCAACCAGTCAATTAAGACGTGGTCTTTTCAAACGGCTCAGGTAATGGCGTGTTCTCATTCGATGGTGGTAATGTAGGATAGTTAATGACTGGCTGATCACCGGTAAGCGTCTTTAAGAAAGCCACTATATCTGTCGTTTCCTCTTCGGTATATTCACGGTTAAGCTGTATTTTACCCATGATATTGACCGCTTCAGCCAGTGAGTTTACTTGACCGTCATGGAAGTACGGATAGGTCAGCTCGATATTACGCAGGGTTGGTACTTTAAACACATACTTATCTGCTTCTTTACCAGTGACCGCATAGCGTCCTTCAGATAAATTTTGCGTGGTATATTTTTCAAACACCCCAAACTTCTGGAACGAGCTACCACCGAGTGCTATACCACTGTGACAAACAACACAGCCACTTTCTTTAAAGACTTTATAGCCATTTAGCTCTTGCGCCGTGATGGCGTCATCATCGCCACCAAGCCACTGATCAAAGCGTGAGTTGGGCGTTACTAAAGTATCTTCAAATATAGCAATAGCACTGGTGATTTGATCGATAGTAATATCACCATCGGTACCGAATGCTTCATTAAATCGTGCTTTGTACTCTGGAATAGAATTAAGTACCTTGACCACATGCTCATGGCTTGATGCCATTTCAATCGGGTTCTCGATTGGGCCGCCTGCTTGCTCCATTAGGTCTTTAGCACGGCCATCCCAAAATTGCGCCAAGAAAAAGCGGCTGTTGAGAACGGTTGGTGAGTTGATAGGCCCTTCTGCCCATCCATGCCCAATTGAAGTAGGTATGTTATCTGTACCACCTTTGGCAAGATCATGACAACTGTTGCAAGATAGGCCACCAGATTTGGATAAGCGCGTATCGAACCACAGCATATTACCCAGCTCAACTTTTTTAGGTTCAGTGATAGCGACTACCGGGATAGGCTCAATAGGCTCATCACGGACACTAACAATAGGCTCTGCCACAGTTTTTTCAGCACTGGCTGCAGCAGTGACTTCAGTCTCTACCACTTCAGCAGCGTCCTCATCCACCGCCACTTCCATATGCTCACCCGCTGGACGCAAGAAAGCCGAAATACCAATTAGCAGTACGATGGCTAAAAAAATGCCCACACCTGCCAAGGCATAGAGCAATTCTTTTTTTGGGTTATTTTGGCTTGAGTCGGCCATAGGTCACCTACTTATATTCATGGGTATGACGATGATTTTAAATTAAAATTTGCGTTTAAATCTAAGGTTAATACTGCTGATGGTAAAAGCTTATCAAGCTTATAAAAACGGTAGCTATGTAGCTGTCTGTATGACCGGCTGTATGATCGTACTACAGCAATAGACTACTGCTCGGTGTTTTCCATTTCAACATCACCTGCTTCCAAATCTCCATCCGCTTGCTCTGCAGTCAGATCAGCGTCGGCAACCGCTGCTTGATCGACGGTGTCATTAGCTCCATCCGTAGCCACTGGCGCTGCAGCTGCTGCGTCGGCAGCTGGAGTTTCTGCTGCGTCAGTAACAGAGGCTGTAGCATCTTCGGTTTCTTCTGCAGCTACCGGAGCGTCTTCTGTCGCCACAACTTCCGCTTCATCGACTACCGTTGTTACTTCAGTATTTTCAACTGTTATATGCTGACCAGCTGGACGCAAAAAGGCTGAGATACCGACGATTAAGACGATCGTCAAAAACAGGGCAACACCGCCTAAAGCATACAAAAACTCTTTTTTTGGACTATTACTTCTGATATCTGCTGACATACCTTATCCACCTTGCGCAAAATATTTAAAATTTTAGCCTATTATATCGCAATTTATACCGATTTGTTAAAACCCTTAACTATTTAAAGGAATTATTATTAAGTACCATTAGTAAGGCAATGATGATTACCCTCTCACTTGCCCAGATTAGCACGATTGGTTGCACGCTTGCCTAGGTAGCTCAATAACAACAATAGCGTTATGACAAATAAAACTGGGTAATGCCCAAAGCGCATAAAGGGCGTGTTACCGACCCGAGCCTGAACCTCACCACGTAATACGGTACGCTCAAACTGCGGGGCGCGCTCTACAATGCGGCCTTTGTGATCAATGATAGCGGTTACACCAGTATTCGTGGCACGCATAAACCAGCGCCCATTCTCTAATGCACGCATCTGCACCATTTGCAAGTGTTGCAACGGACCTGCTGAGGTGCCAAACCAAGCATCGTTTGAGATGGTTAATAAAAAGTCCGTACCAATCGCGTTTTTCCGAGTGGTATCAGGATATGCTACCTCATAACAAACTGCTGACCCCAAGCTATGCCCGCGCACCTGTAGTGGTGACTGCTGCTCACTCCCGCGGCTATAGCTCATGATGTCTTGACTACCTGCCAAATCAGGTAAGATATCCAACAAACCTTCGAACGGAATATACTCGCCAAAAGGCACTAGACGTTGTTTTTTATACAGACCTTCTGCCTCTGCTCCTAGGGCAATGACACTGTTATAAAACGGGGGGTACTTATCGGTACTGGGATCAAAAGCCGCTTCATCTTTATAAGGAATACCAGTCACCCAAGTAGTATTCGTTTCATTCGCTATTTTTACCATTTCATTGATAAATCCCCACGCTTCAGTCTGAAACATTGGAATCGATGACTCAGGCCACAGCACGATGTCACGCCCCCACTCTGTACTGGTCAACGTGGCGTAAATATTGAGCGTTTCTACTTGAAACTCTGTCAGCCACTTGAGATCTTGCGGGATATTACCTTGTATCAAGGATACCGATAAGTTGGGTGTGCCTTTGGGCTTGGTCCATTGTGGATTCAATAGCCACAACGACGTGCTAATCACCAATAGGGCTATCGAAACAATCATATAGCCACCGCGGCGACGCAGTAGCTCTACGATACTTGCCGCTAGCAATACCGCGACGAAAGAAACAGCAAACACGCCAGCTATCGGTGCAAGCGATGACAACCAATACTGTTCAGTAAACGCATAACCGACGAATAACCAAGGAAAGCCTGTAAATAGCCAGGTTTTCATCCATTCTTGTAGTATCCATAACGCTGCAAATGACAATGGCTGACGACCGAGCATACGATTGAATATCAAGGCTAAAAAACCATGAAACAATCCCATTCCCAGACCCATCAGCGCAATCATAATCAGCGCTAGCCATACTGGAGTATTACCATAGACATGAATAGAGGTATACAGCCAAAATGCGCCCACGCAGAACAGCCCTGTGCCATAAGCATGACCGATAAAAAACGCACGCTTACCAGTCATCTCTGGCAATAGCAAAGCATACAAAATAGCGGGCGATAGTAGCGCTATTGGCCAGATACCATAAGGCGCAAGGGCAAATAAAAACATCGCACCTGCAAATAAAGCGATCACGATAGTCAGTCCAAGCGGCATGCGCTTAGAGCTATCAGGGTTTAGACGCTTTTGTAAATCAACAGTAGTCAGGCGCATAGCAAGGTATCCAAAATATCATTGTCCAAAACATTAATTCTTTGGGGTGTGCGGAACAGTCCCCAAGCAAAATTCAATCCGAGGCCGCCTAACAAACAACGATTTCAGCCTCTAAAAATTAAACCCGCCCATGATACCAGTCTGTACTCATGAATGGGTAAATTTGCGTAGCTGATGGCATTCATTCCAAGGGTAATACTAACGTCAAATCTAAAAAGCAAAAACACGACCGAAGCCGTGTTTGCATGTTCAATGTAATCAATAAATCAATGACTACCTATCAGTAGTTGTTGCTCGCCAGTGGTCTTGGTCAGTTCTAGGTTTTGAATAAAGCGCCCTTCTACATCAATGACCTTAATCTGCCAGTCATCAATTTGTACGCTTTCTCCTTCTAAGTCACCGACATAACCAAGCGCCTGCATGACAAGTCCACCCATCGTATCGACATCAGTATCATCAAACTGGCTGCCTAGCTCGTCATTACAGTCTTCAATGACCGTAGACGCTTGGACTCGCCAAGTATTAGGCTTTTCTGGATGGGCAACGATATTATTGATATCACTGTCTTCATCAAAGTCATCATGCTCATCGACGATATCACCGACGATTTCTTCTAGCAGATCTTCCATAGTGACCACGCCAGCAAAGTTACCAAACTCATCAATCACAATTGCCATATGAACTTGCGTGCGCTGCAAGGAGCGCAGTAATGTATCAGAGCGTGCAGTCTCACTAATATATAGCGGCTGACGCACCAAGTCTTTTAGACGTTTGCTATCTATCCTATCTTCTTGATCGCGCACCATATGCACCAAGATAGGAATCAAATCCTTTGCCAATAAGATACCAATCACCGCATCATCATCTTGGCTATCAAATACTGGATAGCGCGAATGCGTCGTATCAAGGATGATATCCATCACCTCTTTGAGACTGGTGCTTTCATGTAGGCCAATAACTTGCGGGCGCGGCGTCATAATCTCACGCACTTGGGTGGCGGGCAAATCGAGCACACCCTCTAACATATCCACGGTGTCAGGCTCTAAGAACTGACGCGAGTCTTGTACCAAGCGAATCAATTCGTCACGGGTTTCGGGGGCGGTCGATAGCCAGCGTTTTAAGCCGCGCATCGACCAACTACTCGGGCTGGGAGTGTCGTCAGACATGTTGATGTGATTTAACCTCTTTAGTTAATAGCAATGAAAACGATAGATGGGGATAAAAAATGATAAAAAAACCAACCAATCAATTATTAGATAATAATAGACCAGCGTAGATTAGCTCCACTTTATCGTAAGCCTACAAGACATTCAACGACAAAATTATCCAATATTGTATTGTCAGTGTGTTATAAACTTTGCTATGGTCAAAGCCTTTATTTATTCAAATTACCTCTATGTCGCTACGCAATTTTTTCTCCAAGTTCTTGTCGTCTCGTAAAGCCGATCATAGCGGGTCAGCCAGTACGAGTAACGACGCACGTCGACCAAGAAGTTGGCGGCATCATATTGTGCAGTTTTTATTAATCATTGCCTTGATATTGTCAGCACTGTGGCTGTTGATGGCAGTCTGGTACCAGCTTGGCGCGACGTCACCTATGACATGGCTGGCAACGATTTTCATCATCGGCTCGCTCACAGCGTTACTCAGTAATCGTTATTGGCCAAAGCTGATTCACAAAGTACTTCCAAAGTCAGTCGCGAAGACCGTTATCAATCACCATATGAGTAGCAAATGGCTAGCAGGACTTTATGCTGCTATCTGGCTCATCGGTGCTGGCTGGTTCGTCTCCCTCTCTCCGCAGCAAGACCGTGATTGGCAACCTGAAGTCAGTCAAAGACTCTCTTATGAGCGGGATGCAAATAACCCTGACTTAATCACCTTTACCAATATACGTAACTTTGATTGGCACACTAGCGAGGATGCCACCGAACGTTGGGAGACGCGTACGGTGGATATGTCCAAGCTCTCTGGCGTCGATATCATCAACTCATACTGGATGGGACCACTGATTGCTCATACTTTAGTGAGCTTTCGCTTTGAAGATGAGCGTCCGCTGTCTTTTTCACTTGAGATTCGTAAAGAAAATGGAGAATCATTTTCATCGCTGGGCGGACTGTTTAAGCGTTATGAGCTGAGCCTGATCGCTGCTGAAGAGCGTGACATTATCTACACTCGCAGCAATGCACGCGGTGAGCAGGTATACCTATTCCCTGTCAGCAACTTAAAGCAGTCTGAAGTAAAATCGTTATTTGAGTCTTATCTGACGGTAGCTGATGAGCTAAATGCCGAGCCTGCTTGGTACAACACCTTGACCAGTAACTGTACCAATATTATCTTTTATATGGCACGTATCATCAGTGGTGAGAGGTTGCCATGGGACTATCGGATTTGGGCGTCGGGCTGGTTGCCCAACTATCTATACGAGATAGGTATGTTGCCAAAAGCGCCAAAAGAAGAGGCGCAACCTTGGTCAATGGACACTTGGTATGAGCGTGCGCATATTAATCCAAAAGTTAGGGGTTTTGATAACCAGTCCAATGTAGACGCAAGTGCTAATAGCAGTGAGTTTTCTACTCAAATTCGTCAAGACCTTCCCATTCCGATGCTTACTGATGCTAACAAAATCGCTGACTAGGGCGACTAAGGCGTCACCCAAGTCACCACGCGCATCTCCATTTCTTCATCAGACATACCTGTCTCTGAGACGCAGCGCCCTGCTACCCCAACGTTGGCCGCGCGCATTTGCTGCTGCGTGGCTACTGCATCTTTGGTCAATAATAGATGCCATGCAGGCAATGACTGGCCTTTATACAAGCGCTTGTAAGCACAGTGCGCGGGCAGCCACATCATGTCAGGTAAATTTTCCATCGTCAGCTGGATACAGTCTGGTACATACTCTTGGCGTGATTCGTAATGTCTACAGTAGCCTGTAGCACAGTCCATCAGCTTGCAAGTGACATCCGTATATTCGACCAACTCCTCGTCCACATTGCCCTGCTCATCTTCGTCGATATACTTAATGAGGCAGCAGCTGCCACAGCCATCGCATAACGCTTCCCATTCGCTATGATTGAGTTCTGCCAACGCAAAGCGCTCCCAAAACTGTGGCCGCAGTGAATCAGCCATTTTAGTACTGGTATCAGCACTCTTATCAGACTCAGGAAACAAAGTCACAGATGGATCCGTGTTAACATTTGCATCAAACTTTGATTGAGAGTCTGAATCAGAATTTGAGTTAGCTTCATTGTTATTTAACAAATTTATAGTCATAAAATTGCAGTAGCTCTTTAATATAGAGACATTTTGATAGAGAGAGTTACAGTATTATAGCTGTTTTTATTGCTGATGGGCGTTATGGTAATACGAGTCTGCACATTGAAGACACAAAAATATAAATAAATAAAACTCAAACTATAAAAGGGAAATAATATGTCAATTAAGACTTACGAGCTTATTAGTACGACAGAAAACGGCGTTGAGCTAATCAGTTATATTGCGCTACCCGAAGATGCTTCGGCAGACAACCCAGTCGCTGGTATCATGGTTGCACCAGAGTGGTGGGGAGTAGTAGATTACCCAAAATCAGTGACTGAGCGTTTAGCAAAGGCAGGCTATGCTGCGATAGCAATGGATGTCTACGGCGAAGGTAAGCTAACAGCAGATGCTGCCATGGCTAATATGTGGATGACGCAAGTACTTGAAGATCAAGACATGCTGATGGAACGCTGCCGTTTGATTCTTAACGACTTTAGTGATCAATTAGCGGTTGATAAAGACAATCTGGGCGCAATTGGCTTTTGCTTCGGTGGCAAAATCGTGCTTGATATGGCCCGCGTTGGCATGCCATTAAAAGCAGTTACCAGCTTCCACGGTAACCCGACACCCAAACAGCCTGCGGACAAAAACTTTACCGCAAAAGTCTTGTTTGCCCACGGACGTGATGATTCAATGGTATCTATGGATGCAGTAGAGGACTTCAAAAAAGAGATGGAAAACGCTGGCGTCGATTACACTGTTGATGTGTATGACAATGCCAAGCACGGCTTTACCAACCCTAATGCGGATGAGCGCGCTGCCAAAAACGATGTGGATTTGGGCTACAACGAAGCCGCTGCCAAGCAAAGCTGGGATAAAATGATGGACTTTATGAAGACTCATTTAGCGTAGTTTTTATAACTGCGTTTTATAAGGCCATGTATAAAACAAGCTAAATAGCCTTACGATAAACCATGAGAGCCGCTTAATGATATTAAGCGGCTTTTTTAGTTTTTGTCAATTTTAGCTTTTGTTAAAGAATAGAATGAATGGAAATTCTAGCCTGATGACTTTGTTTCTGTAGTAAACTTAACGCCATCACAAAAGTATGAAATCACCATCTTGCTTTTGACATATTATTAAAAAAGGTTGTTAGATCAATGAGTAATGTTAGTATCCAATGGTTCCCTGGACACATGAACAAAGCCCGCAACGAGATCAAAGAGATCATGCCAGAGATGGATGTGGTCATCGAGGTCATCGATGCGCGCATTCCATACAGTAGCGAAAACCCGATGGTGGCAGCGCTACGTGGACAAAAACCTGTCATTAAAATATTAAATAAAGCAGACCTTGCCGACCCCCATCAAACGCAAGCGTGGATTGAGTATTTAGAAAGTCAGGATCAAGTCAAAGCCATTGCCTGCGACGACAATAAATCCAGCGAAGTCAAACGTATCGTGCAGATATGTAAACAATTAATGCCTAATAAAGTAGGCACGGGCAGGCAAATTAAAGTGCTGATCATGGGCATACCAAACGTTGGTAAATCGACGCTGATCAACAGTCTGGCTGGACGCAGCATCGCCAAAACGGGCGATGAACCTGCCGTTACCAAGTCGCAGCAGCTCATCAAAATCGATGATGACATCATGCTCTATGATACACCTGGCATGCTCTGGCCAAAAATTGAAAACCCCAATTCAGGCTACCGCTTAGCAGCCACGGGCGGTATCAAAGATACGGCTTTTGACTTTGATGATGTGGCCGGCTACACCGCTGAATATTTGATTCAGGCATATCCTGAGCTGCTCAAAGAGCGTTATAAGGTCGAAGATTTACCAAAAACTGATTGGGAGTTTTTTGACGTTGCGGGACGCAATCGAGGATTGTTAAAAAAAGGCGGCGTCGTTGACACTTACCGTATGTCTGAGATTTTGGTCAATGAGCTGCGCAGTGGCACACTGGGTCGCATTACTTTAGAGACACCAAAAATGCGTGAAGAGGAGCTGTTATTGGTAGAGGAAATACGCGCACAAGCGGAAGCGAAAAAAGAAGCTAAACTAGAAGAAAAGCGTTTACGTAAAAAGCGTGCAAGGAAGAATCGGAAGTAGAGTTACTACATAGCTTGCGTAATTAAAAATTTTTAATATTCAAAGTTTAGACCAACTTTATTACTCATAAAGGCTACTATGACTCCATCTGCTAAGACCATTCAAATCTATCTCCCTAAAGGCAATCCGCGCAGACTACGTTTGGCGGAGATAACTACAATTCATACTTATAATATCAATCTGTATCTTTTTTTGAGCTTATGTAGGGTGCGCCCAGCGCACCGATAAGGACTCATTACATCCTTGCATCAACTCTCATTACACCCCATAAACCACCTTAATCATATATTTTTAAAAATGCTATTTTGATTTACAAGGAATACGCTTGTCTACTTTATTCTCTCAACCTGAATCATCTTTAAACACCTTCGCCCCCCGCCTACTCGACTGGTTCGAAATTAACGGTCGCCATGACTTACCTTGGCAACAGCATCAGACCGACACACCCAATCCTTATGTCGTTTGGTTATCAGAAGTCATGCTCCAGCAAACGCAAGTAACGACTGTACTGCCCTACTTTGCGCGTTTTATGGACACCTTTCCAACGGTGCAAGATTTAGCCGCAGCAGAGTGGGATACAGTGGCGGAGCATTGGGCGGGTTTGGGCTATTATGCGCGCGCGCGGAATTTGCATAAAGGCGCGAAGCAATTGGTCGAGATAATTGATAAGACTGGCGACTTTCCGCAAACCCTAGCAGGTTGGGAGTCGATATCTGGCGTTGGCCCGTCTACCGCTGGCGCAATTATGGCGATGGGGCTGCATCGTTATGGCGTCATCTGTGATGGTAATGTCAAAAGGGTGCTGACGCGTTGGGCGGCGATTGACGGTGATATTACCAAATCTGCCACGACTAAAGAGCTGTGGGCATTAGCGAAGCGTCTGACCCCTAGAGAGAGTTCAGGATTATTTGCGCAAGCCATGATGGATATGGGCGCAACTTTATGCACACGTAGCAAGCCTGCCTGCCTGTTATGCCCGCTACAAGACGACTGCTTGGCACATGCTGAGGGGCGCGAAACTGAGTATCCAGTCAAAGCAAAAAAGCCGCCCAAACCCAGTAAGTTTAGCCATGCATTATTGATTCAAAATACTGAGGATGAACTTCTATGGCTTCAACGCCCTGATAACGGTATTTGGGGTGGGCTATGGAGTCTGCCATTGCAGTTTGTAGAGAGAGTTGATGGCAAAACGGGTAAGGGACAAAACAGCACAAAAGATAAGTCGTTAAATGTGCGCAGCAACGAAAAAGTATATGAGACAGAATTTACCACCGCTGAGCAGATTATCAATGAATGGCTAGAAGAAAATAAGATAATCGCAGAATCAATGAACAATACTTTGCTTGACGATGCACCAATTAAGCATACGTTGACGCATTTTCATTGGTATTTGACGCCATACAAGCTATCTATTAGTACGACACAGATAACTGAATTAAACGATAAGCTAGGTGCTGCTGAAATAGAGTTTAGATGGCTCACCACGCAGCAAGCTGAGGACAGTTTAGGCTTACCACGCGCGATGGGCAAAATTATAGAGGGTTAAAGGCTAATTAATAATAGGGTTAAGACTTAGGCACCCGCAAACGCATCAAACCTTCTTGCTGTACAGTTGCCACTAGCTTGCCATCCTGCCAAAACTGACCATGATTAAGTCCCATCGCATTGGAGGTCGTATCGCTCCACATGTCATACAATAGCCAATCATTTAGATCAAACGGGCGATGAAAATGCATCGAATGATCAATACTTGCCGCTTGTAGACCCTTAGTCATAAAGCTAACTCCGTGTGACATCAGCCCTGTACCGACCAAATAAAAATCAGATGAGAATGCCAATAGTGCTTGCTGAATAGCGACAGGCTGTGCGCCAAGCTCGCGAATACGCAGCCAGTTGGCTTGCTTGGGTTTCATCGGCTCTGGATTGATGGGGTCGCGCGGCTTAACAGGCTTAATCTCTACGTGACGACGACGCATAAAACGTGCCTTAAGCGCATCAGGTATCTTGCCTACGTATTCTTCTTTTAAGTCTTGCTCGGTCGGCAGATCTTCTGGCGGTGGATACACAGGCATGTCTTCTTGATATTCCAAGCCCTCCTCCATCGCTGAAAATGAAGAGATCATTGAAAATATCACTTGCTCAACGGGCGGCTTACCTTTTACTTGCTTATATTGAATGGCCGTCACTTCACGCGCTGACAAGCTGCGACCATCCCGCAGGCGCCGCACTTGATAGATGACTGGCTGATCGATATCACCACCGCGCAAAAAATACCCGTGCAACGAATGGCAGGGCTTGTCTTCATCCAGTGTACGAGCAGCTGCCATGATTGCTTGCGCAAGCACTTGTCCACCAAAAATACGAGCACCGACATAGTCATGGCTTTTGCCTTCAAACACATCGGGACTTACTTCTATCAATGATACGGTAGCAAGGAGCTCATCAATAAGTTGTAAATAATTAGACATGACGGTAAGTCTCCTATTTTTTCAATGACTATGTTTTTTTATGGTTATAGATGAGCGTTATTTTGGTGATACGACATACTTATGAGCCAATATCTGGTGTTTATTATTAATATAATCGATACACTCTAAAAATGTCATAGCGCTACTGGGATGAATTTTGCGCAGCCTCTGGGTACGCAGCACGCAAGTAAAATTTATACCAGTAGCGCGTTTAAATCCATAACAGTCTTACATTCAGCTAAATATAAGGCGTATGCAGCACTCAACAAAGATGTATGACTCAGTACGCTCAGTAGCAGTCAGCTTTACTCAGATTCATAATCACATAAAACGGCAAACATCTTACCCAATATTTATGGCTTTGACCAGTTGCTGACAGCATACGCACACACTTTAGCCTGACCGCTTAGGCAGCACTTTTTTGAGCAATGACTTTACTTTTAAGTAATTCCAGCGCTGTCCATCAAAAAGAGAGGCGCTGTTTAGCACCTTTCCTTTACTCTCATTTATTACGGCTACGGTTTAACCGATACCAACACACGGATGGAGTCTGGTACTAATGATAAGTTGGCTAACGCCTGTTCACCTTGCTCTTGCAGCTGCTCTAAACGCTCAATTTCTGCAGGGCGTACATTAGGGTTAATGGTCTGCAGGTGTTTGAGACGCTTGATTTCACGAGACCACTGCTGACTGAAGCGCTCGTTTGCTTGCGCACCAATGTCAGCAAGCTGCGCGCGTGCAATCTCTTCGGCTTCATAGTAACGCTGCTCTATCACATCACCGCGCACTTTCACGACTTGCCGCGCACGGTTTTTATCTAAGCGCTCGATATGAGGCAGGATCATCTCACTGCTAATGCGTGCGGACAGATCGCTGCCTTGCTCACTAATAAAAACCCGAATCGTTTGGGCAGGTAAAGTCGCTGGCAAATTCAATACTTTCGGAGCAATGACTTCCACGCGGAAATTGACTTCTAGCATCACCATCCCTTGCGGCATAGCAGCACTCTTAAGCATCGCAACCGTGGTATTACCAAAGGTAGTATTGGTCGCCAGCTCATAAATCGCACGCATCAATGGGTGTTCATGAGTGATAAAATCAATGTCTTCACGCTGTAGCGCTTGTTCACGCTCAAACGTCAGTGTCATGCCGTCTTCTTCACCAAGTGGCAACCCTTCGATATACTCACTAATCTCTGTGCTATCGACTGGGGCAATCACCCATGAGCCATCACGTTGGATACTGTGATCTATATTGGCCGAGGCAAAGAAACGCTCAATGAACTGCGGCAGTAGATTATGACTGTCAAACTCGTGCATCGCGTTGGCAATACGACCAGCGACACGAGGACGACAAGAGTTATATTCTAGCAGGCGATCTCGTCCCGCTTGTAGCTGTGCTTCCAATGCCAGTCTTAATTGCTTGGCTTCTACGATTAAATCTTGTAAAAGCACATGATTGTCAGCGGTATCTGCGCCTTCAAGTAAGGGTTTGAGCGTTTGGATATATTGCTCTTGCACACTTTGAGCGGTTGGCGATATTTGGTTAAACATATTGAGTGCGCTGTCATACCAATGATACATGCGCTCTTGCGCCGTGCCTTGAACATAAGGCACATGCAAGGTGATTTGCTTGGTCTGCCCGATACGATCAAGGCGACCAATGCGCTGCTCTAAGATATCTGGATTGGCAGGTAAATCCCATAAGATAAGCTGGTTTGCAAACTGGAAGTTGCGCCCTTCAGAGCCAATCTCAGAGCACAGTAGTATCTGCGCTCCTTCGCTATCGGCAAAGAATGCCGCCGCTTGGTCACGTTCCAGTAACGCCATTTGCTCAGTAAAGATAGCGGTTTTGATACCAGCATGTAAGCGCAATACTGCTTCCAAACTTTCTACGGTCGCGCCACTACGGGCAATGAGCAGTACTTTTTCGTGTTTTAGCTCACCTTTTAAGATATCAATCAACCATGGCACACGTGGGTCATCTTCTAGCCAGCCACCGTCGGGCTGATTTTCTTCACCCCACAGCTGCTCACGCAGTTTGCCGTTGGTTTGATAGCTGTCTTGCCACGCCTCAGGTAGCGGCAAAGGATGTGGCCTACTGCTACGGCCATAAAACCCTTTGACACTCTCGCGGGTATTACGAAACAGTATCCGTCCAGTACCATGACGATCTAGTAGCTCATTGAGCGCATAAGTACGCAGCTTGTCATCTTCATTAATGGTAGCCAGCTCATCAGCATCTACGTCCAACAGATGAGTCAAAGCCGTAATCTGGCCAGCACTTAAGGGCTTGTCTTCTATCAATACCCCTGCCACGGCGGCGGTTTTAGCGAACGCATCTTGACCTACGATAAACTCATCTAAGTCATCAAAACGATCGGCATCAAGCAGGCGCAGACGAGCAAAGTGGCTTTGCGCACCCAACTGCTCTGGAGTTGCCGTCAGTAGCATAACGCCAGGCGTCTCTTCTGCAAAATCGGCGACCAAATCATATTTCTCATTGCCGCCCATCTCTTGATCCCAGTGCAAGTGATGCGCTTCATCGACGACGAGCAAATCAAAGCCAGCATCTATTGCCTGCTCATAAAGGTCATGGTGATCAAGCAGCAAGTCCATTCCCGCAATGATGCACTGCTCAGTCAAAAACACATTTTGCTCAGGATCATGTTCTTTAATAGCAGCGGTACGTACCAAATCAAATAACGCAAAGTTAAGATTAAAACGGCGACGCAGCTCAATCATCCACTGATATTGCAAGCTGTCAGGCACCAATATGAGGACACGCTCAGCCTTACCAGTGAGTAGCTGCTGGTGGATAATCAGGCCAGCTTCAATGGTCTTACCCAGACCCACCTCATCGGCGAGCAACACACGCGGTGCAATACGCTTGCCGACTTCGTGCGCAATATAAAGCTGATGCTCAATGATATCAACGCGCGCGCCCATCAAGCCTTTGAGTGGGTGACCCGCCAGCGCTGATTGCATACGCAAAATATCTTGACGCAGCTCATACCAATCGCCGCGCTCTATACGTCCTGCTAATAGACGCTCAAGCGGTTTTGCCAAGGTGATATTTGCTGCAAGCCGGGTTTCCATGATGCCTTTTTCGTGCTCATCGACACTGTATTTGAGTACGCCCATCACCTCATCGACAGCAGTGACAATATAATCATTGCCTTGTTGGTCACTGATACTATCGCCAACCTTAAATACTACCCGTGATAGCGGTGCAGAGTTTTTTGCATATACGCGTGTCTCTTCGCTTTGCGGGAACAAGATGTGCACACAGCGGTCATCGACATCGATGACCACACCCAATCCAAGCTCGGATTCAGTATCAGATAAATAACGTTGGCCAACGGCGAATTCGGTACTGTGCAATGAAGCGGCAGAGATAGTCATAGGGCGATGTCTTTTGTACTCAGATGATAAGAAAATAGTTGGTAACAGCGACTGCATTGATCCAAAAAGATCAGCATCAACCATTACCATATAAAGCGGGCACCATGTTTTAGCAGATGCTTATTTAATAGGTACTTATAAGTAGTTCTGGCTAAGCTTTTATCTGACTCAGCCAGTCAGGTGCAGCATTATATAACGTAACCTGCTAGATGCGTGCAGTAAGTTGCATTTTCAAGAGCATATCCCAATGCTCAGCCTGCTTTTTTGTTTTTGAGCAAAGCATGCTACATTGAATGCTTGTACAGACCATACAAAAAACAAGCCACATAAACAGCCATACAACCAGTATTAAAAACATCAGTATAAGAAACACTTTGTATAAATGATGAAATATCTGGCCAATAGTGATGTATAAACAAGGAGCGGACATGCAAGCAGTTTTTTTAGATAAAGGGACGTTTTCTGATGGCATAGATTTGCCAGCACCAACAGGAATAAGTGATTACATTACCTATGATGACACCGCCTCAGATCCAGAACTCATTATAGAGCGTAGTAAAGATGCTGAGATCATCATTGCCAATAAGGTGAAGATCTCTGCTGATGTCATCAGTCGCCTGCCTAACCTCAAGTTGATTCAATTAACAGCGACTGGTATGGATAACGTCGATCAAGACGCTTGTGATAAGCATGGCGTTACTCTCTATAATGTCGCCGGCTATGCGGTGAAAAGCGTGCCCGAACATACCTTTATGCTTATGCTCAGCGCCATGCGTGCAGGACTGCACTATCATAATAAAGCCATCGACGGCACCTGGCAGGATGATGGCAACTTCTGTCTACTTGATATCCCGTTGATAGATTTGGAAGATAAAACCCTAGGCATCATTGGTGTCGGTACCATTGGCAAACGCGTCACTGAAATTGCCCGTGCCTTTGGCATGACCGTCCTCTGGGCAGAGCATCAAGGGCGCACGCCGCGTAGCGATGACTATACGGCATTTGATGACGTACTCGCCCGCTCAGATGTGCTCAGCTTACATTGCCCGTTAAATGAACATACCAAGCATCTAATAAACAAAGACACCTTGGCAAAAATGGCTAAAAAACCGCTGATTGTCAACGTTGCCCGTGGCGGTGTCGTCGACAGTCAGGCGCTCACTGATGCTGTGAAAAACGAACAGATTATTGGCTATGCCAGTGACGTATTCGAACAAGAACCCATCGTTGATAATGACCCTTTACTAAGTATTGCTCACCATCCTCGCGTGATATTTAGCCCGCACAACGCTTGGGGCAGCAAAAGCGCACAGGAAACTTTATGGCAAATCTTAAGCAAACAAGTAGCTGAGTTCATTAGTCAGCACTAGAGGCCAAACTCAATTAATAGGATCTATTAAAAAGGTACTGGGCTTTCCCAATCCATCCAAGCACCTAATACTGGGTGCTTGAGTCGCAGTTGCTGCGCATGCAAATTCAGTCGCGGCGCAATTTCTAATGCAGCGCCCTCAGCATAGATAGGGTCTCCAATGATGACGTGCTCGCAATGCACCATATGTACCCGCAGCTGATGGCTGCGCCCTGTGACCGGCTTGAGTGCGATGCGTGTCACCGCTTGCCCGTTGCACTCCTCATAGCCAAGCACCTCATATAGCGTGAGGGCGTTTTTTTTCCAGTCATGGTCGACGATGTGGCGCGGCTTGGTTGTTGGCTCGTAACGCACTGGTACTGATATCCTGCCCGTTGCACCTATGGTTTCCCATTTACCAAAAACCCGCGCTTGATAGGTCTTTTGTGGTAAGCGATCAATGAACTGCTTACTGATATTGCTTTGCGCGGCAGCGTTTTTTGCAAATATCAGCAGCCCAGAGGTATCCATATCCAACCGATGAATCAATTTTACACTTGGATTGGCGCGCTCAAGTCGTGATAGCAGACTCACCTTCAGCGTTTTGCCATCGACGCTCAATAGTCCTGCAGGCTTATCGACCACCCAAATATCATCATCCTCATATACCGTAATCTCTCGTGCAAACGCTTGAAAAAACTCTATCGGATACTGGGTTTCTTGTTGGTTTAGTTCAATTACGACATCATCGGTAATAGGCATAAAAATTGGCTACTTATAGTAATGGATTAAATGTTGATTTATATATGATGAATAAACAATAGGTTCTATCCAAAAACCTACACAGTCGCTTCACTATAAAAACAGTTAAGCGCTACGGGTCTAATTCTAATATTGGTACTTATTTTCGTTAGGCGTGAATATAGACCATGCAACGCTTATTGACTGATATTGTCACTGAGTGTTGTGATTTATTGTACTTATATCAATTGTTGAGCAATTTAACCTGCTAGCAGCTACCAACGTCTGGCAAACATGTTAATATAATGGCATATTTTCATTCATACTTAACCTTTCTTTAGCTGCCAATGTGTACGCAATTAGCAGAATAAGTGTTTGAACTTATTCCATTAATGCGTTTATCATCGACTGGTAGCTGAGATAATACAACAAGAGAGAAAAACTATGTCAGACCTTATTGTTAATACTACCGATGCCAATTTTGACCAAGACGTGTTGCAGTCAGACGTACCTGTCTTGGTAGACTTTTGGGCTGCTTGGTGTGGTCCTTGTAAAGCCATTGCGCCTATTTTAGAAGATTTGGCCACCGACTACCAAGGCAAAGTTAAAATTGTCAAAGTGGACGTAGATAATAACCCACAAGCTGCTAGCCGTTTTGGCATTCGCAACATTCCAACCCTGTTTGTTTTCAAAGGCGGTGAAAAAGTGGATTCAGTCATGGGCTTACAGCCAAAAGCTGAGCTGGCTAAAGTGCTTGATAAGCACCTATAAGTCATTGGCTATGAGTGCTAAATAAAAAGTACTCAAAAACGCTTATGAAAACCAAATTGGCCATTATCTGTACAAGATGATGGCTTTTTTGTGGTTATATCAATAAAAAAATGAATAATACCACTTTTTTCGTAATAATTATTGACAAGTCTGGCGTGAAAACCGTATAGTCTGCTGACAAGAGAAACATAACAGTTTTCCTGAGCGTCTTGTCGCTATTCTCCTAGTGTTTATCAACACAAAACACAATTGTTATTTTTGAAAAAACTACTAAACACTATTACTGATACTGAGTTCTTATCGTAGACTCTTATGTAGCCTTCTTTATCATCTTCACTTTTTGTCATCCTGCCAACATATTGGGCAGCCAATGATAACCTGATGCATAAAAATCTATGCTAGATATAACTCAATTCTGTGCACACATCCTATCGATATACTATCGTTGTTTCATCCATGTCGTGGGTTGTGCTGCTAACGGCATCTCTCGCCTGATAAATTGCTAATGACCTATCTATGAATTTAACTGAATTAAAGAAAAAATCCATCGCCGAGCTATTGGCTATCGCCAAAGAAATGGGTCTTGATAATATGGCGCGTAGCCGTAAACAAGACATCATCTTTGCTATCCTAAAAACCCATGCCCGTAACGGCGAAGCCATCTATGGCGACGGTGTCCTTGAAGTGCTACCGGACGGTTTTGGTTTTTTACGCTCATCTGAAGGCTCATATTTGGCAGGTCCTGACGATATCTACGTCAGTCCCAGTCAGATTCGACGCTTTAGTCTCAAAACAGGCGACAGTATCGCTGGTACCATTCGGCCACCAAAAGATTCCGAGCGTTATTTTGCGCTACTAAAAGTAGGCGAAATCAACTTTGATACTCCAGATCGTTCGCGTCACAAGCTTATTTTTGAGAACTTAACGCCACTCTTCCCAACTGAGCAGCTTAAGCTTGAGATAGGTAACGGTACCACTGAGGATTTGACAGGTCGTATTATCGATCTGATCGCCCCTATTGGTAAAGGCCAGCGTTCTATTATTGTTGCACCGCCAAAAGCTGGTAAAACCGTCCTGTTGCAAAGTATCGCGCAGTCGATTACTCGTAACAATCCTGAATGCTACCTAATCGTGTTACTCATTGACGAGCGTCCAGAAGAAGTCACCGAGATGGTGCGTACCGTACGCGGTGAAGTGGTCGCCTCTACCTTTGATGAGCCACCACAGCGCCATGTACAAGTCGCTGAAATGGTCATTGAAAAAGCCAAACGTTTGGTCGAGCACAAGCAAGATGTGGTTATCTTACTTGACTCTATCACTCGTCTAGCTCGCGCTTACAACACTGTTATCCCATCATCGGGTAAAGTGCTGACGGGTGGTCTCGATGCCAACGCCCTTGAGCGCCCAAAACGTTTCTTCGGTGCTGCACGTAACGTTGAAGAAGGCGGTAGCTTGACCATTATTGCCAGTGCTCTGATTGATACTGGTAGTAAAATGGACAGCGTTATCTTTGAAGAGTTCAAAGGTACGGGTAACCAAGAGATTACCCTTGAGCGTGATTTGGCTGAAAAACGTGTTTTCCCTGCGATTAACATCAAAAAATCTGGCACACGCCGTGAAGAACGCCTGCTAGATGAAGATAAGCTACGCAAGGTCTGGATTCTGCGCAAGCTACTTCAGCCTATGGACGGCTCGCAAGCCACTGAATTCTTACTCGATCGTCTCAAAGAAGCAAAGACCAATGATGAGTTCTTTGAGCAAATGAAACGTAAGTCACAGAATTAATAAGCCTGAAGTAGCAGAACTCTTTCTTAGACTGTCAGCTGCTTTTTGAATAAACGTGTAACTTTATCTGAGTATGAAGACTGTGCTATTTAAACGTTTATGAAGGTTCTATTAAATTTTAAAAAGACTGCATGATTGCGGTCTTTTTTATTGCTTAAATAAATCCTCAATAGTGTTAGCTTACTATTGATAGAAATACAAGAATACTAATGATTAATAAACGAATTGATTGGTAATGATATAGTAGAGAAACATCGATTACACGGTATTGCAAAGATTAGCGTTTTTACTACGACTTGCAAGGTTTAATAGGTTATTCTTGAGCTTAGTAACTTGAGCTTAGTAACTTGAGCTTAGTACAAACATACTTTAGTAACTAACATCATTTATAGGATATCAGCATTGTGGCTTGGCTTAATTTACTTACTCATAATTGAATGAGAGAGTCTATCTATGCTATGTTGAACTCATGGCCAATGCCTTTAGTTTAGCATTTAATGCTTTTCTTAAAATCAGTGGCAATGAAATATCTTATTATAAAATTTTATGACTTAATAGGTGATAATATGAAATTCGCTAAAACTATCGCAATGACTGCTATTGCAAGCTCGGCTCTAATCATGACTGGTTGTAACTCAACTGGTGGATACGGGTATAATACTGGCTTGAGCAATACGGCTAAAGGTACTGCTGCAGGCGCTGCTGCTGGTGCACTTATCAGAAGTGGTGGCGACAGTAAAGACATCGCACGTGGCGCGCTCGCTGGTGCTGCTGTTGGTGGTGCAGGTGCTTATATTCTTGACAACAGCAACAAATAATTAAGCGGCTGTTATCGAACGTGCTCAAATTTAGGAACTTATAATGCTTAAATTCGAGCACAAAAAAGGCCTACAATTCAATTGTAGGCTTTTTTTATGATTAGCGTTTATTATAAGACCAAAAGACTTCTTTATAGTGCTCCACTAAAGGTATCACAAGATTGAACACTGCCACTCTCAAGGCCTCTAGTGAACCAGCTGACACGCTGCTGACTGCTACCATGAGTAAAACTATCTGGTGTCACCATCCGACCACTGGCCTGAGCAAGACGATCATCACCGATTTGACTGGCAGCATTTATTGCTTCATCGATATCACCAGGCTCCAAAAACTGTACACGTTGCTGATTACGATTCGCCCAAACGCCTGCAAAGCAATCTGCTTGTAGCTCCTGAAGTACTGACAGCTTATTTGCCTGTACTTTAGTGACTTGACGACTGGCCTGATTGACTTGCTGAGTAATTCCTAGCAACGTCTGCACATGATGACCAACCTCATGAGAGATGACATATGCTTGAGCGAAGTCTCCAGCTCTGCCTTGGTTCTCTTGATCGCCTGATCCTTGTTGATCACCTGCGATACCAAGATTTTGACGCATCTCTGCAAAAAAAGAAGTATCAAGATAAACGGTCTGGTCACCTGGGCAATAAAAAGGACCGGTTGCAGACGTCGCGCTGCCACAAGCTGAAGTCACTTGACCATTAAAGAGGATTAATGATGGCTCTTGATAAGTTTGTCCACCCTCATTAAATATTTGATGCCACACTTCTTCAGTATCAGCGAGTACAACCTTCACAAACTGAGTATCACGGTCATCGCCTGTCGCAGGCTCAGTTGAAGTACTACTACCCCCACCGGCCACTACTTGACCCGTTTGTAAGGCGGTCATTGGGTTCACGCCAAATACCAACCATAAAATACCAGCAATGATAATACCGCCAATACCGCCGCCGATCATTTTGCCACCGCCGCTACTGGTACGTACGTTGGAACTCCCTCTTCTACCGCGCCATTTCATAATGTATTCCTTAAATATATGGTTTGTATTTTTAATTATCGTTGTTGGTTTAACAGCTCATCATAGTCACAATATATCAGGCTCAATCTTCAAAAATACTAAAATGATATTAATTCTCATTAATTTTTAACATTCTAGATAAAGCTTTGTACTTTAATCGTTCATGTATGTCTTTTGTCAGTGGTTGTTAGACTTTCTTCATTTATTGACTACCTATATAGCTAAGCAGCCTTTTATATTTGCCTTTATTATCATGATGATATAAAGTCTCACAAATGACAGCGACAATAGAGATTATATCTCTAACTTTTATTGGCTGACGAATAAAGAGTTACTTGATACGATACTACTTCTCAGCGTTTTAGTTGATTATACGCAAAACATCTTCATAAGATGTATAAAATCCTATACCAAAGTAGTATTAGTAAAGTTTATTTACTATTTTATTGTTACTTAATTGTACAACCCCTTTTCTTTTGAAAAGAAAACGTATAGAATGCCTGCAAGCTGAGTAGCTGTAACTGAGACCAGTTGATTTTCGAAATATCTCGAATACTCAACCCTCAGGAGCTGCTACTGCTCATTTCATTTCCTGGAGAATATATATGAAACTTAAATTACTTGCTCTTGCTGGTATCATGACTGCTTCTATGGGCTTAGTTGCTTGTGACAGCAGCACCGAAAACGCTGCTGAAGACTTATCTGACGCACAAGAAGAAGTGCAAGACGCACAAGAAGAGCTAAACGAAGCTGCTGCTGACGGCGAAGTTGTTA
The DNA here is from genome assembly GCF_904846575.1 of Psychrobacter sp. H8-1. Lineage (NCBI taxonomy): Bacteria > Pseudomonadati > Pseudomonadota > Gammaproteobacteria > Moraxellales > Moraxellaceae > Psychrobacter > Psychrobacter sp. H8-1. The sequence continues at coordinate 63,161 of NZ_CAJHBG010000001.1, read as the reverse complement.
CTGCTGACGCTGTAGAAGCCGTAGAAGCTGCTGAAGCTGATATTGCTGATGCACAAGCTGCTACTGCTACTGACGAAATGGATGCTGAAGTTCCTGTCGACGGCGAAGCTACTACTAGCATGGACGTAGCTAGCGAAACTGACGTAGCTGTAGCTGAAGCTGATACAGTTGTTGAAGAGCCAGCACAGTAATTTTTGTTGCTTATGCAATAAAGACATACTGAGTCAAAAAAAGAGAGCCTAACGGCTCTCTTTTTTATTGTTGTTTTATTCTCTTAAAACGATGTCACTTTACTCAAGTACCTAGTTTTTTGACTGCATCAAAAGTAGTGTTATCTTGGATATATAATCACTCATTTTTTAGCTATGCTTTTTGAGCACTAAGCTCGCGCATCAGGTTACTTGCCGCTTCGGCACTCAATAAGTACGGATTGAAATCAATAGTCGTAGAGTACTTAAGATAGATAGCTGCATTCGCTTCTGTGGGTGAGGCATAGTTCATCGACCACTTGGCCCACTCTCTGTGTTTTAACTCGTGAGTTTCAATAAGTTGTAAATCGTGATGTCGCTGATCTGCAATCAAACCGTATAATAGACGATTTATCTGCGCTCTAGGGCCTTCAATAGTTTGTAAAAAATAATTTTTATTAAAAACCAGCATACCAGTAATACCATTAGCAGCATTGTTCTTTTGTGCTTGCTGTAAGATTTCATTGAAATCTTTAGCAGATACATCTGGATTTGCGCGGCTTGCATATGTCATGCTTACTAGAATGTGTGCATCTGAGTTCGATTGGGCCATATCTTATCTCTTATATAAGTTCTATTGAGTATAACTAGCTGATTGAAAACCAGGACTTTTTCTTTTTAGAAGCGATATTTGCTTCTGTTTCTTCTTGCTCTTGAATGGTTGATAATGTGTCAATTAACATCATAATTTGCTTGGTACTCATCAGGTAAGGGTTGAATTGGGACCCCGTTGAGTACTTAAGCGCAAGCTCTTTATTATCCTCACTTGGAATCAAGTATTTCATTGACCATTTATTCCAACGTCGCTGCTCAACCTCACAGCATTCAATAACTTGCAACGAAAAATGCCTATCATCTTTGATCAGTTTTCGTAGCAGCTCATTAATCATCGGCCTAGCTCCTTCGATACTTTGAAGAAAATAATTATGATTGAATACCAGCGCTCCTGTAATACCTTTGCGGGCATTGTTCTGTTGTGCTTGAGTAAGAATGCGCGTAACCTCGCCATTCTCATTGTGGTTGTTATAACGGCTAATATAAGTCAACCGCAAAATAATATGCTCGCCATGCAACATGTTGGCATTATTTGCTTCTGAGAGCTCAGCTAGTCCCATTAAGGTACTCCGATTAGTTAGCTAGATTTTTATTGAATGCGACAGTCAAATAAATAACTGCCAAGAAAGCATCACAGTTGACGCTTAATAGTTTTTAAGAAGCCACTCATACCACGTGAGAGGCTGCCACTGTTAGCGCTTTGAATTTCTTCAGCCAGAGCCAATAACTGTGAGCTATCATCGCACTGCTCTAAGCTCAGCAAATAACTCCAAGCTTCTTGAGCTGCTGCATTTTTTTCGATATAAGTCGCTAATTCCGACTTTAGCACTTCGTAAGTGTTATCAGGCTTTCCAGAGGTGAAAGCGTTGTTCGGCGTAGAGTTTTTATCTGACTGCTGAACACTAAATGCCTTATCAAACTCAGCCTCAATATTTTTTGAAGAAAGCTGCGTCGCTTGAGACTGAGATACTGGCTTAGGTGTTGGTATAACTTGAGAAGAAGCGTTGTCCTGACCGACTAACTCAATACATTGAAACTCTACGAGCAACTCAAAAAGTGGTTCTACCCCACCAAATTCTATAAACATTTTGCTCTGATTCAGTGTCTCAAGATAGTGCTGGTAAGTCTTTTTTCCATCAATCATGATGAGTAAGGTTCTTGCCTCACGCGGTAACACGCCCAGAGTTTGATTTTTGATCTCTTCTCGGCCTAAATCACTTTTTCGAAATACATCATTGTTGTTCATTTTATACGCCCATCACCGATACCTAAGCAGTCACTACAATGCGTGCTGTCTAAGTAAGTTTTTATGCTATAAGCCGTCATACAGCCTCCTCCTAACGTTATAAGCGCTATTAAAAAATGCCTATGATAACGTCAGAAGTTCATAGCAACTTAATTGATATACAGTCAGTTAATTTTTAAAAGGATACTTTGATGCTCTGTAAGAGTTTTGCATCGAGTAGATTACACTTTCCTAAAAGTCAGGATAGTGAAAACAATAATTTGAACTCCACCTTTAGTAGGGAATACAGTTTTATGCTTAGTCAGTTTATATCTCCAAACTTGACATAGTTTGATATAAGATAAATATTGGTGTGCGTATGCGAATTTGACTGTACCGCACTGATTTTATATAGACTCTATCAAGGACAAACGCTTCACTGGCAAACAAGCACGTATCTTTTCAAAGGTGCTTGTTTCTTGCTCTACAAGCTCGATGTATCCAAGCTCTAAAAACATCTCGAACAACGGTTTTATACCACCAAAATCAGAAAATATATTGCACTTATCAAGTGAGTCGATATATTTTTGATAAGGAGTTTTACCATTGATCATGATAAGTAGCGTTCTCGCTTCTTGCGACAATACGCCCAAGCTTTTATTTTTGCTTTCGTGCCGACCCAGATCACTTTTTTGAAATATATCTGTACTATTCATAATATAGCCCCTAGTGGACAATTAGATAGACGCCACCTTCACTATGTATTGTCTTTTTAGGCATACCTTCTAAGAGCGTATCTTCATAGCTCTTGCAGTAGATAAAATGATAACTATAGGTTCGGTGTGCAATATAACCAATCATATTGATTCAATACGACTGGTTACTTATATATTGTTTGATGCAAGAGGCATGCCAGAACTAATATGCTGTCTGATAGTCACTTGATAAAATAATGACTTATGTGTACAAGTGAAAGTAATTTTGGTTCAGAAGAGACTAGAAGAATAAGCAGAATAGAGCTGAGATAGTAGGGACAATTAACACACCAATACTATCGATAGTATTAATACTAGGAAACCGAGTGCAAGTTATACTGGAGCATGCTAAGTGAAAGTGACGCCGTAGCTATACTAAAGTAAAAAGCCCGCATGACCAGTTTATGTTCAAATCTGGTCATGCGGGCTCAAAGAAATCAATGAATATCAGCTAATCTACAGGCTGACTGGATTAATCATTAAATAAGCGCTCATCAACTTTTTGACGAAACTTTTGGCCTGTTTTAAAGGTAACGACGCGACGGGCAGAAACAGCAACAGGCTCCCCTGTCTTAGGGTTACGGCCTGGACGGCTGTTTTTATCTTTAAGTTCAAAATTACCAAACCCTGAAAGCTTGACCTCTTTACCTTCAATTAAGCTCTCTGATAACTCATCAAAAAAATTCTCAACCAAACAGCGGCTATCTTGACGCGTTAAGTTAAGCCGACTCATCAAATGCTCAATCATGTCAGACTTGGTTAAGGTGCTCACAGTACGACTCCTATGCTATGTCGTGATGTTAGGTATGTATATAGCTTAGTGGTATAGCAACTAAACTGCTGTAATAACACCAGTGCCGCCCCACTCTGCAAGTATTAGCCTGTAGATAGTAGGATGGTATTACGTTGGTGCTAATATTAATGATGGCATTGCTGCCAAGTGAAATAAGCTTAGCTATTATAAAGGATTTTTATCCTACTTTTAAGAGAACTGAAGATAAAATCCTTTATTAATAAGTGCTTAGCTGTTTTTTACCTGATTTTTCTTTATATTGACTGGTATGTTACCAGCTAGCTGTCACGCAGCTGCGCTGAATGCTGATCTGCCAATGCCAATACAACTTTGTCCGTTGCAGCCTTCACCGCGTCGTCTGATAAGGTTTGCGTACTGTCTTGCCATATTAGCGCAAAGGCCAATGAACGCTGGCCGGTGGGCACCTTGTCGCCTTGATAAACATCAAATAACCATAGATCAGTCAGCATCTCACCTGCCGCAGCGCGTATCGTCGACTCTAATGTCTGTAAGCTTATTTCACTATCCACTAAGATGGCAATATCACGGCGTACTTGTGGGAATTTACTTGGTGTAATGATCTCGTGTTGTTCACGTACTAGAGTCAACAGTGGCGCAAGTGACAACTGAGCGACCCAAGTAGCTGGCAAATCTAACTGTTTGGCAGTATTAGGATGCAATTGACCCAACAAACCGACATACTCATCATCGATATATATTTTGGCACTCTGACCAGGATGCAAGAAATTAAGATCACTGCGCTCATAGCGAATACGGGCGCCATCTATTTGCGTAGGTAATAACTGCTCAATGTCATGCTTAAGATCATAAAAGTCTAAAGCACGGTTTTGATAGGCTTGCTCGTCCCAGACATCACCAACTGCCACCAAAGCAATACTTGGCGTTTGTACCAAATCACTAATGCTATGACCGACGAAGCTAAGACCCGTCTCAAAGAAGCGGACACGTGGCTGCTGACGGTTTAGGTTATATTGCACACAGGGTAATAAGCTTGACAGCAAAGTACGGCGCATTACGGCTAAGTCACTAGAGATAGGGTTGGCCAGTGCCAACACTTCTCCCAATGCTTCATCGTCGAGCAATGCTTCTAATTTTGCATCACTGAAGCTAAAGCTAATGGCTTCCATATAGCCATTGTTGACCAGTGCCAGCTTCATCTCGTGAGTCAAATCCGATGTATCGTCATAGTTCATGCTGACTTGCAAGTGCGGCAAGACGCTTGGAATATTGTCATAGCCATAAATACGGGCAATCTCTTCGATTAAGTCTTCCTTGATGCTCATATCAAAGCGATAAGATGGCGGCGTACAAATAAGGCTATCTGCCTGCTGCGCGACTGTAAACCCTAACTGCTCTAAAATACGTACCATCACTGCTGGTTCAATCTCAATGCCGATGACATCGCGAACCTTAGCGACTGGCAAAGTAATTGGTGCACGTGCTGGTAAGTGCTCAGTACTTTCCGCTTTGACTTTTTGACCTGCTTGACCGCCTGTAACGCTAGTTATCAAATCGCAAGCACGTGCCAGCGCAAGCTCTGGTAACTCAAAGTCTACCCCACGCTCAAAGCGTTGTGAGGCATCTGTATGTAGACCGAAACGGCGGGCACGCGCAGCGATAGCCATCGGACTAAAAAAGGCGCTCTCTAATACAATATTAGTCGTGCTATCGGTCACACTACTACGCTGACCACCCATGATACCGGCAAGTGCCAGTGCGCCTTTATCATCAGCAATCACTAACTCATCGCCAGTTAAAGTAATGGTTTGCTCATTGAGTAAAGTAATGGTCTCTTGCGGCTGCGCCAGACGCACAACGATATCACCCACAATGGTATCAGCATCAAACGCATGTAGCGGTTGACCTAGCTCCATCAATATATAGTTGGTCACATCAACCAAGAAATTATGCGAGCGTAGTCCTGACTGCACCAAGGCGTCTTGCATCCATTTTGGTGTCTCAATGCTACGATCTATATTGCTAATCGATTGTAATAAATAACGAGGGCAAGCGGTAATCGCGCTTACGGTAACCGCTGGTGTAGCATCATTTTCAGCAACTTCTAAGTTGGCAGGAATCTCAGGCATTTGCATCGGCAAATCGTTGATGACCGATATCTCACGCGCAATACCGCGGACACTAAAGCAGTCACCACGGTTTGGCGTGATAGAGATATCGAATATTTGATTGTCTAAGCCCAAATACTCACGGATATCTGTACCGACGGGTGCATCTTCTGGCAACTCAAGCAGACCGTCAATATCGTCAACCAAATCAATCTCTGAAGCACCGCAAAGCATTCCGTTTGAGGCCACACCGCGTAGCTTGCTTTTCTTAATCTTAAAGCCTGCATCATCATTGGAAGGCAACACTGCCCCAACAGTCGCAACGGGCGCTTTCATACCGACATAGACGTTAGGCGCACCGCAAACGATTTGTAGTGGCTCAGCGGCACCAATATTAACCTGCGTGACGCGCAATTTATCGGCATCTGGATGCTGCTCGACGCTGACCACTTCACCAACAACCACACCACTAAAGGCACGGGCAACCGCAAAGCGATCATCAATCTCAAGCCCTGCCATGGTTAATTGTTCGGCCAATTGCTCGCTGCTATTGTTGGGATTCACCCATTGACGTAGCCACTGTTCGCTAATTTTCATAAATATCTCGGGTCAGAATTTTATAATAAAGATTTTGGATTAAAGGTTGGCGAATCAACTTGTTGTATTAACAAGGAGCACTGTTTATATAAACAGAGAGCACTCTAGCCAAACTGCTTTAAGAAACGTACGTCGTTTTGGAAAAACAAACGCAAATCATCGATACCGTAATACAGCATCGCAAAGCGCTCAATACCCATGCCAAAAGCAAAGCCAGTATATTTATCGCTATCAATACCGCAGTTGGTCAGTACTTGTGGATGCACCATGCCGCAGCCCATAACCTCAAGCCATTTACCATTATCATCGAGGATATCTACTTCAGCAGAAGGCTCAGTAAATGGGAAAAATGACGGGCGGAAACGCACGGTCAACTCTTTGGCAAAGAACGCTTCTAAGAACTCGCTAATCAAGCCTTTTAGCTCAGCAAAAGTGCTCGACTCAGTCACCATTAGACCTTCTAACTGATGAAACATCGGTGAATGAGTTTGATCCGAATCATTGCGATAAACGCGGCCCGGACAGATGATACGAATCGGTGGTTCGTTTTTTTCCATTGTACGAATCTGCACTGGACTGGTATGCGTACGCAGTAAGTAGTGCGCATCAAAATAAAAGGTGTCGTGCATCGCGCGTGCTGGATGATGCGACGGAATATTTAGGGCTTCAAAGTTATAATAGTCGCTCTCAACTTCAGGGCCAGTGGCAACGTTAAAGCCTGCTTGTATGAAGTATTGCTGCATGCGCTGGGTAATCATGGTCACTGGATGCAGATGGCCTTTTTGACCACCGCGTGCAGGCAAGGTGATATCAATACGCTCGCTTTCAAGCTTGGCATTCAATGCGATAACTTCTAACTGCTGCTGCTGATCGGTCAATGCCTCTTGGATGCGGCTACGTACCCCATGCAACCAGCCACCATAGACTTTTTTATCGTCAGCATCGAGCTTGCCCATCTGCTTGGACCAACCCGTTAACGGGCTCTTTTTACCCGTCAACTGGACACGTAAGTCTTGTAAGGTGCGTGCATCGGTTACTTGTAGGATTAGAGCTTCAGCAGCGCTGGCAAACTCATTGAGCAGAGCTTCATTGAGCTCATTAAGCTCTGAGGACAAGGTCGGTAGCGCCGACAAGTCGTTGGTGGTAGCAGGGGTAGTCATAAGACGCATTATTCCTGATTTAAACGGGCTATTAATAATAGTGACTAGTAATTGTAGGGATTTGACCAAATATTGCAAACCATTTGCCCAATCATTTTAATATACAGACTGGTTGTATGAATGGCTTGAATATTTAGACAGTTAGAGCTGTAACAACACATCATGATAATAATACCATTTCCAAAAAGTGCGATTAACTTTGTCAAACTTGCTAAGCTTACTAGGAGTAGTACTTGCACAAGTTTTCCGCGCTACTCTAATTTTTGGAAATGGTGCTAATAGTAGAATACTTTAATATAAAAAAAGCCACCGACCAGCGGTAGCTTTTATTAATATCACACTATTAATCAATATTGTTCCTATCCATTTAAACAATCACTTAAAAAGCTGAATACCTAAAGGACAGTTAATATTTAGGCCAATTCCGCTTTTGCTTTTTCGACCAATGCGGTGAAAGCAGCTGCATCATGCATAGCGATGTCTGCTAGTACGCGACGATCGATTGCGATGTTTGCTTTTTTCATGCCATTGATAAAGCGGCTATAGCTTAAGCCGTTTAAACGTGCACCAGCATTGATACGTGCGATCCAAAGACGACGGAAAGTACGTTTTTTGTTGCGACGGTCACGATATGCATATTGACCAGCTTTGGTTACTGCCTGTACCGCTACGCGGTAAACACGTGAACGGGCACCGTAGTAGCCTTTTGCGCGCTTTAAGATTTTTTTGTGACGGCGATTTGCCTGTACACCACGTTTTACACGGGCCATAAATTACTCCAAGATATTTTTAATCACTGTTAAACGAATCACGATGTCATTCAATAGTAGACATCATTATCAGATTGCAAAGTCAAATATTTCTAATCCAGTAATACCAAATCAAACATAAATGACGATATGTCGGCTACTAGAGGTAAGGACACATACGACGAACTGCTGCTTCGTCAGACTTGTCTACCATCTTAAGACCGCGCAACTGGCGAATACGCTTAGGTGATTTCTTGGTCAAGATATGGCTTTTGAACGCTTGCTTACGCTTAAAACCGTTCGCTGTCTTTTTGAAGCGTTTAGCTGCACCGCTTCTGGTTTTCATCTTAACTTTCATGATGATTTGCCTCTTTGTCTTTGATAGAACCTGGTCGTCAAGTATAAAATTCAAACTAATGAACTACTTGCCTCGAGGTGGGAGGCGCTATTTTAGCAGAACTGCGACGATATTGCCAAGCAAAGTTTTGACACCGCTAGCAAAGCCTATATTTTGAGTCCAGTCGTTCTGATTTATGTATTTATTTTCTTGCTCAAACACCCTGCTCTGTACCTTTTACTTTCTAGCTGTAAAAAAGCTCATTCATGGCCACTATCGAGTTAATAATGGATAATTATGACCTTATAAAACAGCTGGTTAGCTTATACGACCGCTCATACCCAAATAGATTGAATGTCCTTCTCAGCTATGTTTTATTGATATTAACGAGAATAAAGACGACCAAATCATTGGTGGGGGAGAAAGCATTGAAAGATCAAGAGCTGGAATTCGACGACGGGTTATTTACCTTTGAAACAGTTATGCGTATACGCAATACAGAGATTGATATCGGTCAGCATTTGAGGTTAGAGTCTCTTACAGAGCTGCTGACAGAAGCGCAAATGAGATTTTTGTATTCTAAAGGTATTAAAGAAATCACTGCCGACCGTCAGGGTTTGACTGTTACCAACTTACAGTTGGCTATCATCAGCCGTGCACGTGCCCGCGAAGATATTTTATTTGAGGTTGGCTTAGAGCAAATCACTGATAATGATGCTGATATAGCAATTAAAGTCACGCGTATGTATGATGGCACATTGGTAGCAAAAGCTCGTATGCACCTGAGTCTGTATGATTATCGCCTAAACAAAACCATAGCGCTTAATAAAAATATCAAGGACGCTTTAAACCAATAGCTGCTCAAGCTCTAAGAAGCCTCTTAATATTTACATAATACTCATGATTTAATTCTAACGACTCTACGAAATTGCACGCCGCTGCCAGCTCTTTATTGTATATTAGCAAAGCATTTATTGCTAAAATCTCAACCACCCTATCTCTTTATTCTAACTTATACAAGATGACTGACTATGACTGTACCCGCTTGGCTAGCTACTGTGAATTTCAATACTGATGGTCTGATACCTGCGATTGCACAAGACCATCAATCTGGGCGAATCCTGATGATGGCATGGATGAACGCCGAGGCATTACAGTTAACAGCACAAACGCAGACTGCGGTTTATTTTTCACGCTCACGTAATAAATTATGGCACAAAGGCGAGTCTTCAGGCCATACGCAACAGGTGCATGACATCCGCATAGATTGCGATACTGATGTCATCGTACTTAGCGTGACTCAAGTGGGTGGTATTGCCTGTCATACTGGCCGCGAATCTTGTTTCTATCAACGTCTAGACTTGACAGGCGCAGAGCCAGTTTGGCAAACAGTCGATGCCGTACTAAAAGACCCTGCTGATATTTATAATTCTAATAACAGCACTGGCAACTCTGACTCTGATACCTCTTCCACTCCCAAAGATAAACTATATAACCATAAGAGTAACTCTCACAATACAACTATCCTATCCCAGCTTGATCGTGTGCTAGCAGAGCGCAAACAAGCCGATGCCGATAGCTCTTATGTGGCAAGCTTATACGCCAAGGGTTTAAATAAGATATTAGAAAAAGTCGGCGAAGAAAGCACAGAAAGCATCATCGCTGCCAAAGACTTTGCCAGTTGCGATGAAAATACCGATAAAATACACTATGATGAAGCGCGTCATGAGCTGATCTATGAGGTGGCCGATGTCTGGTTTCATACCTTGATTGGCCTTGCTTGGTTCGACATAGAGTCAGGTGCCGTCTTAAACGAGCTAGGTCGGCGCTTTGGCTTATCAGGTATCGACGAAAAAGCAGCTCGATAACAGATGACATTGTAAAAACAACGTGCGAAATCTTAAAGTAAGCATTTACTCTGTTTGATTATGATTGCTTTCACCTTTTTGTCACAAGGGCAGGTTATAATGTAGGTCTTTTTTAACTTTGCATCTTACGTCTATATTTTTTATTTTTTGTTTAATAGATCAATACCCTATAAAATAAAAGCATTCATGTAGATGTATTAAAACTAAGACATAAGGATACCGTTATGGGCAGTTTTTCCATTACTCACTGGCTAATTTTATTGGTTGTGGTGGTTATCGTATTTGGTACTTCCAAGCTCAAGAATGCTGGCAAGGACTTAGGCGGTGCAGTTAAAGGCTTTAAAGAAGCCGTCAAAGACGAAGAGACTGAGCATGCACGCAAGCACCGCGTTCTTGATCACGAAGCAGATACCCCTACTCCTGACCCACAAGCAGACACGCGTACTAGCAAAGAGGTTGATGATAAGCATCAGGTATAAATCGTGCCGCGTGATGAGAGCCCCTAGAATACCAATAAATATATTTGACAATTATGTTTGATATCGGCTTTTCCGAGCTACTCTTGTTTGGCGTCATCGCTTTGATTGTACTGGGTCCAGAAAAAATGCCTCAGGCTGCACGCACGGCTGGACAATGGTATGGTAAAATGCGCCGCATGGTTTCCACTCTGCAATCTGAAATAGAAGCTGAGCTTGATTTGGCTGAAACTCGTAAGCTGATGCAAGATGAGATTGCCAAAATTCGTAAAACTGAAGCGGAAATGAAGCGTGAAATGGCTGAGATGCGCGGCAGCATGCAAGAGTTTGAGCAGTCACAAAACAAAAGCCTCAATACCATGCATCAGCTCGATGCCGATGCTCTTGAAAGCAATACCGCGCAAAAATCATCAGAGGCAAAAGCTGATCTGACAAAACAAGCACCAGCAGAGTTTGCTTATGATTATCAAGACCATGAAGGCTATTCAGAAAATGAAAAGCCTAAAACGCCTGCTAGCCTTAGCGAAGACGAGAGTCTCAATGAAGACTTAAATAATGGCTCACCGACTGTAGCAGCTCAGCCGATCATCACCAAACCATGGGAAAATATGTGGTTTCGACTGGGTAGCTACGACAAAGCCCGCCGTCTACCTCCAGCGCCACGCCTGCCTAACTATCAAGCCGATATCTTATTATATACACAGCCAGATACTCTAGGTAACACAGCATCTACTCCTTCATCGACAGAGTCTGCACCCTTAGCTAAAAAGGAGGTGGATGAATGAATTTATTTAAAGGGCGAAAAAGCCGACAAGAAAAAATAGACAGCGCAAAAGACGGTGACTCTGACGACGGATCCCACTCTCTTGCTGATATGCCCATCACGGAGCACTTAATCGAACTGCGCTCACATCTCATCAAAATTTGTGTGGCAGTGCTGCTGATATTCTTGCTATTGGCAGGGTTTTCACGTGACCTGTACGACTTTTTATCAGACCCTTTGGTTGCACAGCTGCCCGCCAATTCAACCATGATTGCCACAGACATTACCTCGAACTTCATGGCGCCGATACGCTTGACGATATTTGTCGCTGCATTTTTAGCAATGCCTTATATTTTGTATCAAATATGGTCGTTTGTCGCTCCAGGCTTATATAAAAAAGAAAAAAAGGTCGCGATTCCTGTCTTACTTTCATCGATTGTGCTGTTTTATACAGGTGTCGCTTTTGCCTACTTCGTGGTACTCAAAGGGGTGTTGAAGTTCTTCATCATGTTTGCGCCCCAAAACGTGCTGCCGATGACTGATATTGATAGTTATTTGAGCTTTTCCTTAAAGCTATTTATGGTGTTTGGGCTGACCTTTGAGATACCTGTCGTCACCTTGCTATTGATATTGGCGCGAATTGTCTCCATTGAAAGCTTAGAAGATAAGCGGCGCTATATTATTGTGGGCTGTTTTGCTATTGCTGCGGTAGCCACGCCACCTGATGGCGTCTCTATGCTGATGTTAGCGTTCCCGATGTGGTTATTATTTGAGTTGGGGTTGTTTTTGGCTAAAATTCTGATCAAAGAAGAGAAAGAACCTGAGTTATTAGCAGATAATGATTAATGCTGCATCTTATAAGTACTAAAACGCAAGTGTGACTCTATACTTATATTTTGACAGCCCGCTTACCCTTCACCATAGCGTTTATTAATACCACTCAGTTGTTATTATAACTTTCGCAAAAACTAGCCATTGTGTCAGCAATGGCTTTTTTACCCCCGCCATTTTTAGTTTTAGGTAGCTTTTTTATGTCTGCATCTATGCCCGCTTATATGAGCGACCCAACCGATGAGCAGTTAAATGCGCTCAATATGGCGATGGATCACAAATCGTTCAAAGTTGTGGCCTATGCGGGTGCTGGTAAAACTACTACCCTAAAGCTCATTGGTGAGCGCTTGCGTGGGCGCGGATTGTATTTGGCGTTTAACAAAGGGATTGCTAATGATGCACGCGCAAAATTCCCTGGTCACGTCGATTGTCGCACCTTCCATTCACTGGCTTACCGACATGTCGCCCGTGATATTACCGCTAAGTTATCTTTGCCGCGCTTCTCTCCGAAGCGTCTGGGCGATGATTTGGGATTACAACCAGTACAAGTGCGTCGGCAAATGGATGGCGTCAACAAATATATTACTTTGACACCCGCAAGGCTCTCGCGTTTTGTCAGTGATGCGGTCAGTAATTTTTGTAGCACCCATGCCAGCTATCCTGCACCAAGGCATTTGTTATTTCCCAGCTGGCTTGCTGAGTCAGATAGCGAACAGCTACGTGAAATGCTCTACCCTGCCGTTGAGCAGCGCTGGTTACAATCTATTGATGCCCGTCATCCCGCTGGTATCGGTCACGATATTTATCTTAAATTGTGGGCGCTATCTAAGCCAAGCATTCCTGCTGACTTTATCTTATTTGATGAAGCACAGGATGCTGATCCCTTAATGATGGGGATTTTGACTCAGCAGCCACGGCAAGTGATCTATGTTGGTGATGCCCATCAGCAGATTTATGAATGGCGCGGTGCGGTGAATGCGATGAAAAAACTGCCATTGCCGCAAACCTTACTTACCCAATCTTTTCGCTTTGGCGAACCAATTGCCGAAGTTGCGAATACACTGCTAAAAGCATTACAAGAAGACGTGCCGCTCAAAGGCAATCCCAATAAGCAGTCCTCAACGGAAAAAGGCATGGTACATAGCAAAAAAGACGCCATCCTTTGCCGTACGAATGCCGCAGCAATGGCACAGTTACTGACAGGGCTTAAGCTTGGCCATCGGGTGGCTTTACAGGCCGATACCGATCGTATGCTGAAGTTCTGTCAGGCAGCAGAGAACCTTAAAAACGGTAAGTCGGCTTATGGTGTCCCTGAGCTGGCGTATTTTTATAATTGGAGTGATGTACAAGAGTATTCAGAGACCAATGAGGGGAGCGACCTTAAAACTCTGGTCAAGCTCGTCGATGATCACGGCACCAAGGTTTTGAGTCAAGCAGTCAATAGCCTGACCAGTATCGCCAACGCTGACTATGTCATCTCAACGGCACATAAAGCCAAAGGGCTTGAGTGGTCTCGCGTACAGCTAGATGATGATTTTTATTATGATGTCACGACTAATGGCATTAAAATTAATCCTGAAGAATTACGCTTGCTGTATGTCGCCTGTACCCGTGCCAAGACCAATTTAGACATTCATAATATTAAGGATTTGATATCGGGATTACAGACGGGCAAAAAGGTTATTTATGGAACTTAACAGCCCTTCCATCTACCCATCTACTGTCAAATCCTTTAAGCCACGCCACTTTATAATGATGACTAGCCGCTAATGAATAATGATACTCAGCAAGCTCAGCTTTTAGGGCAACACTCTCATATACAGCAGCTATTTGCGCATCCTGTACGCCTCCTCGCACCAATGGAAGGCTTGACCGATCCTTTGATGCGGCAAATTTTAACGCAAATAGCAGCGGATCTAGGTCGACCTTATGATTGGTCCGTCAGTGAATTCATTCGTATCACCCAGAATGTCCTGCCAGCGCACGTATTTTATAAATATGTGCCCGAGCTGCATCATGATGCCAAGACCGCTTCTGGCACGCCCATTCATTTGCAACTATTAGGCAGTGAAGCACAGCTAATGGCAGAAAACGCTGCTTACGCGTGTGAGCTTGGTGCACCCGCTATTGATATCAATTTTGGTTGTCCTGCCAAGACCGTCAATAATCATCGTGGTGGCTCAGTTCTGCTTGATGAGCCTACTATCATGTATGAGATCATCAGCGCGGTACGGCGCGCGGTGCCTGCCCATATTCCAGTATCGGCAAAGATTCGTTTGGGTTATACAGACACCAGTAGAATGGATGATATTCGCGGGGCAATTGCTGACAGTGGTGCTGATTGGCTGACCATTCATGCACGTACCAAAACCCAAGGTTATAAGCCGCCCGCTTATTGGGATAAAATCCAGAGCTTTAACTCGCTAGATATTCCAGTCATTGCCAACGGTGAGATATGGGATGCAGAGCAAGCACAAAACTGTATGGCACAGTCAGGCTCGCAGCATCTTATGCTTGGCCGCGGTGCAGTCACCCGTCCAGATTTGATTGCGCAGGTTGATGGCTTCAAAAAGAACCTAGAAAGTTTAGAGGCCTATACAGAACTCTCATGGCAAGATTTGATAGCGCATCAGATTAAGTTTTTAGAAGGACAGGCCAAAAATGATATCGTGTTGGTAGGACGTTATAAGCAATGGCTAGGCATGCTCACTAAAGGCTATCGTGAGGCGCAAATATTATGGGAGAGCATTAAACGCGAAAAAAACAAAGCAACGATCATTAGTGCCCTGCAAAGCAGCGTGCAGTAACGCTGCCTTAATGGGCTTCTACGGTAATGAGCTATAAATGAAAACCTAGACAACTAGGTACTCATACGAATCGCTAGATAAAACAACATAAAGCAGCAAGCCATTGACAGCGCCCATAATATCGAACGAAATATCGATAAATTAATAATATAGGCTACGCCATAACCAATCCGAATAAATACATACAACCAGGCCAAGTTGTTAATTATTGACTGTGGCACAAAAAACAGCATCGCTACCAATACCGCTACTAAAAACACGGGCAAAGTCTCAAAGCTGTTTTGTTGGGCGGCGTTCGCTCTGGCCGCCTTCCCTGTAAGCTTTGCTAATGCTTCTCTAGGGTGTGCATTGTCTGCCAGTTGAAAATTTCCAAACATTTTTGCCAGCATCGCAAACACAAACGGTAATATACTGGCGATTACCATGGCCCAAATTGCGGCGGCAGCAGTATCAGGAATAAACCCAAAGAGTGTACTCATTAGTGTATTAACCCCTACCCTGCAATGACTTCAAAATCATGGGTAACATTCACCCCACCTTGTACTAGCATGCGACTGGCTGAGCAGTACTTATCGCTTGACAGCCTGATGGCACGCTCAACTTGCTTGTCTGAAATATCCTGACCTGTTACCACAAAATGCATATGAATATCGGTATACACCGCTGGGACAGTCTCTGCACGCTGAGCCGTCAGCTCACAACGCACATCCTGTACCTCTTGACGCGACTTTTGCAAAATCGCCACCACATCATAACTGGCACAACCACCAAGCCCAAGCAGGATTAGCTCCATCGGGCTCGCACCTTTTTCTTTATCCGCATCAATCTGTACATTATGACCAGATGGCGCCACGCCCATAAATGCTTTATTCTCTTGCCACGTCACGCTTGCTTTTAACTCTGCCATTTCGCTGTCCCTTTTCTTAATTGCTCTTTAATTGTGCCAAGTCGGCTAGATGTTTTTGTATTGAATGATCTTTATTGGATCTTCTTTATTGAATGACCTTCATCGAGTGATACAACCGCACATGGCTAGTGTAACATAAGCCAAAACAGGATTTTATAGCGTAACTGTCATTCGTTATAACATGCTAGCAAAAATCCAGTCACATAACCCCTATAAACGCCGGTAAAACCCTTATGCTAAACCTTTGATTTATAAGGTTTATATTTGTGAAACATTTTATAGCAAAATAGGGTTACACATTTCGACCAATTCTTGGTTTAATAACGGTAATGAATCTTATTTTGAAATGGTATTGATGACAATCGACTTATAATAATTATGATTGTTGTCACTGTATCAGTTCGAGATAAGCTATTTTTAAATAAATTAAAAGGGTTAGTCATGATAGATGCAGACGGCTTTCGCGCCAATGTCGGCATTATCTTGGCAAATACACAAGGGCAAGTTCTGTGGGCGAAACGTATTGGTCACAACGCTTGGCAGTTTCCTCAAGGCGGTATCGACCGTGGGGAGACGCCGATGGATGCGATGTATCGCGAGCTCTGGGAAGAGGTCGGTTTGCATCCGCGTCACGTAGACTTATTGGCAGTGACGCAAGATTGGCTGCGTTATCGTCTGCCAAAACGTTACGTGCGTCAAGGACAGTATCCTTTGTGTATTGGGCAAAAACAAAAATGGTTTTTGCTACGCTTAGATGAGCCGAATACTCAACACATCCGCTTCGATGAGGGCAAACCAGAATTTGACCATTGGCAATGGGTCAGCTACTGGTATCCACTCGGACAAGTGATTCACTTCAAACGCGGGGTATATCGCAGAGCTTTGCAAGAGCTCGCACGTGAGTTACCTCTTAGACAAGAGCTTATTATTCCTGAGCAAGACAATCATTTGTTGATGGAATAAACAGCTGACTTGATATACTTCACACAATAAAAACGCCCACTCTGATATCTAGAAATCCTAGAGGCCAGAGTGGGCGTTTTTATTGTGTTTAACTCAGATTTATTTCACGGCTCATAAGTTTAACATTAACTTTCGAACCTTTATCACTGTCTAAGCTATTATCAACACCCTGACGCAACGTTAAAATGCTTTGAGTACGCGTCCCATAAGTGGGTACATTCTGTTCCGTATTTCCAAAAGCTATGGGCTCGATATAGATAGATGATAGTGCTTGCTCAATCTCAGTAGCCATACCAGTATCCGGTAGCCTGTCTGCTGGTGCTGGAGTCGTATCTGACAATACATTAAAGGCTGCATCTTGCCAGTATTCAAGAGAGCTATCTTCTGCAATCAGAGGCAGTACCTCTTGACGTAGCCGACCGCGTAGTCTCTCAGTCTTAAACCAACTGTCCTCAGGTTGACCATTAGAGACTACATGTAGCCCTGCATATAATGGCGTGGGTGCATGACCGCGATTATTGACCATGACCGCTTGCTGGCTATCACCAATAATCAAGTTAAACCCAGCATAGTCTTGCAAGCCAATCTGCCGTGCAAATGCCATCGGACTTAACTCACTGGTCAAAAAACCCGTGACCAACTCGCCGCGTGAGCGCTCATCAGGTCTTGCCAGCACACCATCGCGAAAGTTCAATACTGCCGCCCAGCGTCCGTTTTGCTGATGAAAATCCGAATGCAGCTCTTGATGTATACCCAGCCAGGTGCCGCCACTTTGGCTATCACGTCCAGCATAAATGGGCATGTCCGCCCACTGGTGCAAAGGCTCGGTTGGACGCTGCAAAAACTCATCACGGTTTGATAACAACACCAGTGGCAGCTCATCAAATAGTTGCCAAGCGATGGCGACGATACACATAAGACTCCTTTTTGTCTAATTAATTGCCAGTTTTTTACTAGCAGGATAGCTCACCTGAGAGGTGGACTGTATGACTTTCGATTGTTTGCTTGGCAAATCAAACTCCCATGCCACCATGCCTTTATTGTCATTCCAGTCGCGCTCAGTCACTGGCGGCGTATGGGTAATGGTCACTTTAAGGTTGTCATCACGGCTGACAGGCTCGCTACCCAATACTTGCAAGCGTATATTACGATTGTGTTGATTGGTGAATTGATAAGCTTGGGTTTTGGTCAGCGTTTGCGTGCGATTAAACGCGCCTTTATCACCTTGCTTATCTTCATCAGTGATTTGCTTTACAATCGTATTGGGGTCAATGCCGAAGCCAATACCCTGCTCTTTTAGGGTCTGATAACTGTATCTTGATTGGCCAATATAATTGTCATCACGGTATAGCTGTAGCGAACCATCGACCCAAGCTGGAGTCAAGAATGGCGCAGATGCGTACCAATAACCAGCGGTTTCCACACTGGGCGTACTACGAATCCAAAGCTTGCTGCTGCCAGACTGCTCATCAATAACCGTACGTACATGCCTGCCATCGCTCGGAATACTGACCCGCTGCGGTAGCTTGTATTCAGTGATGCCGTTTTTATTTTGGCTACTAACCGTAAAGCTTGGCAGCGGTGCTATATTTGGTGCAGATGCAGCGCCACCATAACTATCCATTGCAGAGACAACTACTGGAGCAGGTTCCATCATTGGCTGTGCAAACTTGGCAAGCCTTTGTTGGTCTTCTTCATATAATGAGAGACGCTCTACATTGGGCAGACGGCCGGTAGTATTTTGATTGGGATTAACCGAGCTGAGGGTTAAGGGTATATTTAGCCAATTCTCCCCTGTTTGTTGGGCAATGATGGCCGATGCGGTAATGTTCAACTGCTCAGTCGTCGTATTTAAACGCGCCTGATAAGTCGGTTGCCAACCAGCACCGCGCACTTGGTAATGTAGTTTTACTGAGCTTGGCGTGCGGCTAGCGGTACGTACACTCACCTGTGTCACGCTATTACGAGTCGACGTAGCACTGCCCGCCATTAGCTGATTAAGGGCATCTTGAGCACGCGCTTGGCGCTGCTGAATATCTAAAATTCTTTTATTAATGCTTGCCGCTTGAGCTTCTATATCGCGCGCATTATTGGCCAATGTGCCGTCTGTGCTGATTTGCGTAACCTTGGTCAGATTTTGCAGATAAGCTTTTGCCAGACGTGCGGCTTCTAGCTCAGCGCTGATATCAGCTAAGATCGCCTGCTGCTTCTGCACGTTGGCATCGCCTTGATATTGACATTGGGCTGCTTGCTCACCGCTTAGCGTCTCGATACTGACTTCACCCACATTGACAGCATTGGCCGCTTGTACGCTCAAGCTGTCTTTATCAATATAAGGAGACAAGCAAGAAAACACCAGCGTCTGCTCACCACTGCCATTGATTGGCAGCGCGCGGGTGACACTGGCTAAGCCTTGATAGATAGTCACTTGCTCGATACTACTATTTGCTGCATAAGTCGGAGTCACGCTGAAAGCAGCTAGGCTAAATAAACTCAGCGGTGCAAGCATTTTTTTTGATACTCGCTTACTAGACTGAAGTTGCACTGAACGCTGCTGATCCGTCAAAGCGGCTGCTTTTAACCATTGAGACTGCATAATTATTCCTTAAAATTATTATTAATCCATTACGGCGTGTTCGATAGTCACTATGCTAAGTATGTCTTGAAGCCTTCTGTATCTTAGCCGTTTTTTTGCCAATATTCTAGATAATCGCAATGCTGTTAGATAAGTAATGACGAGTGCTCATTCAAGTAATCTAGTATGCCTAAGTGGCTATTTTTGCTATCATAGTCAGCACTTTATTATCAATATTTATGATGCCCTTATGATGATTCACCCTCAGTATGATCCCGTGGCGCTGTCCTTGGGCCCAGTAGAAATACACTGGTACGGCTTAATGTACTTATTGGCCTTCGCCGCCGCTTACGGTCTAGCATGGTATCGCAGCAGCAAGCGTGATAGTTGGTCAACCGACATGGTCTCCGACTTAGTGTTTTATGGTGCGCTTGGCGTCATTTTAGGTGGCCGTGTTGGTTATGTATTATTTTATCAATTCGGTGAGCTGTTACAAAACCCAGCCTATCTTCTCAAGGTTTGGGAAGGTGGCATGTCATTCCATGGTGGTTTTTTGGGTGTGATGCTCGGCATGTGGTTCTTTGCCCGCAAATACAAAAAGAGCGCCTTTGAAGTATTTGACTTTGTGGTGCCTTGTGTCCCAACTGGCTTGCTATTTGGCCGTATCGGTAACTATATCAACGGTGAGCTGTGGGGTCGAGTGTCTGACGGCGGTTATAATTGGTTGAATTACTTTCCGCAAGCTGCCGCCTTTGATATGCAACAGCTGCAAGACAACCCAGCACTGCAAGAACTGATGGTTGAAGTGAATGGTCAGTATTTATTACCGCGTCACCCATCACAGTTATACGAAGCCTTTGCCGAAGGCTTATTGTTATTTATCTTCCTTTGGTGGTACTCATCTAAGCCGCGCCCACGTATGGCAGCGACCGCTGTGTTCCTACTAGGCTATGGCATCAGCCGCTTTATCATTGAGTTTTTCCGTCAGCCAGATGCCGACCAAGGGTTTGTGTTATTAGGTTGGATGACTAAAGGACAAATACTCAGCGCTCCGATGATTATCGTTGGCTTTATCTTGCTGGTTTATGCTTACAAACGCGGTATTTATGACTGGGGTAAGCAAGCGGCTTATTGATATAAGGATTAAAATGCTTGAAAAATTAAGTCCACATATCGTTTTAACAAGATATGTTTCGTTTGTAAAATTAATATCTATGTTAGAACAAGGTTTCTTTATTCCTAAAGCCAATCTTTTCACTGACAACTGGGAAGGCAGTCTTCATTTATTCAATGGTGAAAAAGATCAATTCCAGACTGAAAATGAGTTAGTAACTGCTAAAGATTGGGTATATGTAAGCTGCTGGTATCAAGATGAACCTGAATCGCACGCTATGTGGAACAGCTATGGTCAATCTAATGATTCTTTAGCAATACAGACTACTAATAGTGATCTTAAGTCAGCTTATAATGCTTCAACTTTTGATCCTATGTGTTCTTATTTCGACAAAGTTTATTATCAACAGCCTGATAATGTTCACAATTTATATGATAGAAAAAATATTTTCCCTTGGTCTTCTGATAATAATGGTTTTTCAGTGAACGGTAAAATTAGCCATCTTACATACAGGCTTTATCATAAACATAAAGCCTTCTCTTTTGAAAATGAAGCCAGACTAGTACTAGTAGACAACGATGCTACCTTAGAGAGTAATAATAATAAAGCTGGCATCCACCTTTCCGTTGAACATAGTAGAGAAATGATAAAAAAGATTATTTTACATCCTAATTCTTCAACTTGGTTTGAAGATACAGTTCACAAACTTATCAAAGATACCTATAAATTAGATATTCCAATTCATAAATCTTCATTAATTGGCTCAAAAAACTAATAGATCGGAACTTTAGAATCTAATAAATTTATATATATTCATCAAAGTTGAAAACCATGATTACTAGCAAAAACGAACAAGCTTATCTCGATTTACTCCAGTACGTATTGGCGCACGGTACTGAAAAAGGCGATCGCACTGGTACGGGTACGCTAAGCCACTTCGGTGCGCAGCTGCGTTTTGACTTAGCGTCAGGATTTCCGCTGTTAACCACCAAAAAAGTCCACTTTAAGTCTATTACCTACGAGCTATTATGGTTTTTGAGTGGCAGCACGCACGTCGACTACTTACAAGAGCATAATGTGCGGATATGGAACGAATGGGCAACCGCTGAACAGACAGCACGCTTCAATCGTCCTGCGGGTGATTTAGGGCCTATTTATGGTCATCAGTGGCGTAATTATGGCGCTACTAAAAGCGATGACGGTAGCTATAATAATGATGGCTTCGATCAAATCACCCAAGTGATTGAGCAAATAAAAACCAACCCCAATTCACGACGTCTAATCGTCTCTGGCTGGAATCCAGGTGAAGCGGAGCAGGTTGCCCTACCACCTTGTCACACGCTATTTCAGTTTTTTGTCGCAGATAATAAACTGTCCTGCCAGCTGTATCAGCGTTCAGCAGATCTATTCCTAGGTGTGCCGTTTAATATCGCCAGCTATGCATTGTTGACCCATATGGTCGCGCAAGTTTGCGGACTAGAAGTTGGCGAATTTATCTGGACGGGTGGCGACTGCCATATTTATCAAAACCATCGTGAGCAAGTTGAACTACAGCTGACGCGCGAGCTTTATGACTTGCCAACATTGACGCTCAACCCTGATGTCGATGATATTTTTGCTTTTAAATTTGAAGATATTAGCGTCGATGGTTATGAATCCCATCCTGCTATCAAAGCCAAAGTCGCAGTATAAGCAGCCGTTTCTACTTCATTGTTGGATGAGAATAAAAAGGATACGTTATGAGTTATGCCCATACTGAAGTCGCCCAAATCGCTGCTATCAGCAGCAATCGCTGTATCGGTAAGGATAATGAGTTGCCGTGGCATATCTCAGCAGATTTGCAGCACTTTAAAAAGATGACGACCAAAAAAAATGATAGTAATAGTAATAGTAATAGCGATAGCGCCATTCAAGGCATTGTCATTATGGGTCGCAAGACGTTTGAGTCGATGGGCAGCAAGCCTTTGCCAAAGCGCGTCAGCTTTATCATCAGCAGTCAGTTAGATTATGCTGAACAAAAAGGTCTGGTAGGCAAAGACAATGCCTACGTCGTACATAATTTAGATGATGCCTTGACGCAAGCTGCCAGCCTTGCACATGGAGCGCACCTTGATACGATTTGGGTGATTGGTGGCGAGCGCGTATTTAGTGATGCTTTAATGTATACGGATCGCATTGAGCTGACTCATGTAGACATCGAAATCGCTGGTGGCGATGCCTTTTATCCTGAGCTACCAAGCGCATTTGCTGTATCAACAGAATCTGAGCAGATGCATGATGAAAAAAGTGCATTAGATTTTAGATTTGTGACTTATAAAAGAAAAGCAAACTAATGCTGTAGCGCTATTTAATGTCATGCTTACTATTTCTAAGCTAGAATCGAAGAGGAGAACCAAATATGGAAAATTAAAAAAGCCCAGCAACGCCAATTGCTGAGCTTAAAAAACTTTTAGATTAGACAGCTATGGAGCAAGACTCCATTGTTAGCATACTAATCAAGTTTATTTACCTTCCACAGGTTTGTATATTTTATAGTAAATGCTGACAATAGCAAATGCTAATAAGTGTCTATGCTCCGTAGTTATGAAACTTTCATAACAAATATGGAGAAATAAATGACAACAGTATATTGTCGTTATCCTAAAGCTGTGCACGTACGTTGGTACTGGAGATACAGATTTAATCGTTGGGAGCGTGTTTGCGAACATTGTCGCAGTTACCCAAATCAACAACTAAGCTTCGATTTTTAATATTTTAAACTTTTAACGGCTAAATATTATTAATTTTAAAATGCCAATAATCTTAGGATTGTTGGCATTTTTTATGATGAATCAGCTTATTCATGCAATACTTTATAAATGGTCTTTGCTAACACTGGACCAATCCCCTGCACACCTCCCAACTCTTGTTGAGAAGCACCGAGCAGCTGTTGCATGCCGCCAAAGTGATTCAGTAGGTCACGACGGCGCTTCTCACCCAGTCCAGGTATGACTTCTAACACTGACGACGAACGGCGCTTATCGCGCTTCTTACGGTGCGCTGTGATGGCAAAACGATGTGCCTCATCGCGGATATGCATCAGTAAATGTAGCGCCTTACTGTCCATTGGCAAATCAAGCGGCTCATGATCGATGAAGTGCAATACTTCGAGTCCCGCTTTGCGCCCCTCGCCTTTTGCAACCCCTACCAATAACGTGTCGCCAAGAATACCCAGCTCTGTCAATACTTCTTTGGCGATTCCAAGCTGACCTTTTCCGCCATCAATGAGCAGTAAGTCAGGTAGAGGCTGTTTTTTATAGCGGCGTGTCAGCACTTGCTTCATCGCGGCATAGTCATCTCCGCCTTGAATATCGTGAATGGCATACTGACGGTAGTCACGCCTGCGTGCACCTCCTTGATCAAAGACCACGCAGCTGCCAATGGTCGCCTCACCCATCGTATGAGAGATATCAAAACATTCAATACGATCGATAGCACGATCTGTCACTTCAGCCAATACATCTTTGAGGGCGCCGAAACGCGCATGCAGCTCTAAGTAATCACCCAGCTTGGTTTTGAGCGCATTATTGGCATTGAGTTTTGCCAGGTCCAACCACTCTGAGCGATGTTCACGCACACTGGTTTTTATAACGACTTTGCTGTCAAAATGCGTGGCCAGCGCTTCACTGACAGCAACCTGATCTGGCAATTCATGACTCAATATAATCTCTGCAGGCAAATCATCGGTCACCTGAAAATAAAATGAGCTGATAAAAGCAGACAAATTATCCGCTAGCGATTCACTACTATCGACATCAGGAAAGTAGTTTTTGCCGCCAAGTACCCGACCACCGCGTACCGTTAAGACGTTCACACACGTCATGCCTGCCTGACTGGCAATAGAAATTACATCCGCCTCACCCTGTACGGTATAGACAGCTTGTCTTGCTTGTACTTCGCGTAGCATAGAAAGCTGGTCGCGATAAAACACCGCTTTTTCAAAGTCTAGTACTTCAGCGGCACTCTCCATCTTTTCAATCAAAGCATTGTGAATATCACTAGAATCGCCCTTTAAAAAGCGAATGGTGTTGTTGACATCTTCCGCATACTCTTCTGGTGATACCAAGCCGACACAAGGCGCACGGCAGCGCTTAATCTGATACTCCAAACATGGACGCTTCCGTTGCTTGAAAAAAGTATTGGTACATTGACGCATTTGAAACATTTTTTGCATCAAGACCAGCGTTTCTTTTGCAGCATGAGCAGACGGAAATGGCCCAAAAAACCGACCCTTTTGATGGTTGCCTTTGCCGCGGCCATAAGCCAATCTTGGATAAGGCTTGTCCGCAGATATAAACACATAAAGGTAGGATTTATCATCACGCAGCAGCACATTATAAGGCGGACGATATTCTTTAATCAGATTCTGCTCAAGTAGTAACGCCTCAGTCTCACTACGGGTAATGATGGTTTCGATATTATGAATCCGCGCTACCAATGCCCGCGTCTTTGGGTGGTCAATTGTCTTAGCAAAATAGCTGTTTACACGACTTTTGAGTGATTTCGCTTTACCAACGTATAAAATATCACCGTTTTTACCCAGCATTTTATATACCCCTGGCAAGTTTGGCAGGCGTTTTATTAAATGATTAAGACGAACCTTCTTGTCATCGACAGGCGTTGTTTCTGAGACGTTTGTCATAGGGGTTTATTGCTCTTAAGCTATTGATATATGGTTATTTATGGGGCGATAGATTGTGCTTTGCAAGCACCATTATAAGCTTATCTATATACATAAAAAAAGCCAGCACCATGGCTGACTTTTTATAATTACTGACAACTATCTAAGCTTATTAATGATCTAGGTTTTATTAATGACGGAAACTCGGTAGTAATGCTGGAATACCAGGCAACATACCAACGATCGCCATCACTCCTGTCAATACAATAAAAGTGACGACTGGAATAATCCAGCGGCTCATCTTGGACAAGTTTGCACTACGCTCTTTTGAGCCAATCAGCCCCAAATTATCAAGCACCAACGTAATCGACCAACCAAACGCAGGATTCACCAGTGCTGACGCAAACACCACAATGGCAGCAGACTGGGTAGTTTTACCTTCGCGTGTCATCTCCATACCCGCCTCAAGCAGCGGAATAAAGACACCCACGATGAGCGCCACACACATGACTGGCTCCCAAATCGCGAGATCCATTGGATAGCCCCATACACCTGCGATGATACAGAAGATACCAGTTAAGACAGCACCTGCTGGAATTGGACGCTTAGCAATCGCCGCTGGTACAATATAAGTACCCCATGACGACGCAAAGTTGGTACCACCAAGTACCGAGCCTGCTACCTGACGAATGGAAGCACTGGTCATCGTATCATCGATATCCATCTGTACACGCTCAGTACGCTCAGGATAGCTGATTTTTTGGAATACCTGATGACCTAAGAAGTCTGGTGACCACATCGCTACCGCCAATACTGCAAACGGCAGTACCACAATAAAACTCTCCACGGTTGGCAGACCTAGCATCCAACCGGTATTGTCACCCCACCAGTACATTGGGTTCATGTTTGGCAGGCCTGGTGCTGTTTCAAATGCAAACGGTGCACCCATAGCAAAGGCGACCCCGCCACCTAATAAACAACTGAGTGGTACTGCAAGCCAGCGCTTATTGTAGTTTTCTAACACGGCATAAAGCACAATCGTCAATAAAATCACTGTAAAAGCAATGTGCCCCATATTGATGGCTTCTGCCCACGCAAATAGATTTTTGACTTGCGAGATGGTACCAATAAAGCCTAGGTATAGCAGTAAACCACCACACACGCCTTTACTGGTCAAGTTTGCCAGCAAACTCCCCCCTTTACTGATTGCCAGCAACAGACCAAAGGCACCAATAAGCAGACCAAAGGCCATTGGATGGCCGCCAGCAGCGACGACAATAGGGATTAAAGGAATTAGCGGACCATGGGTACCTGCAAGGTTGGCAGTAGGTAGTAAAAACCCTGAAAATAAAATAACAAAGAACGCAACGATTAATAGCTCGTAACGCACGTTTTCTAATACAAAGGCATCACTTAAACCCAATGGCCCTGCAAAGGTTGCAGCAATGGCGCCCACCATCACTACTTTACCGATTGTCGCCGCCATCGCTGGAATGGTATCTTCGTATTCAAAACGATAGTCACGAAATGGCAGGTTAGCACGCCAACGTTTAGGCTGCATGATTTGCAGTTCATGATTTAGATAAGCATCACGGCTCTCAAAGCTTGAGTTTGGCTTGTGCAACTCAGCATAGCTACCTTGTAATTCTCTATCGTAATTAGATGGATTTGGTTGCTGGGGATTAGACCCTGAAGCGGGAATCTCATTACTACTCATCACATCTCCTTATGTCGACTAAGATTTTGACTATAAGTGACCATTTATATCATTTCCAAAAATTAGAGTAGCGCGAAAAACTTGTGCAAGTACTACTCCTAGTAGGGTTAGCAAGTTTGACAAAGCTTATCGCACTTTTTGGGTTTGGTATTACTTACCAAGACTTGTTGATAAATAAGTCACCGAACATAAATTGGCAGCCATTGTATGCTATCAAATAGTATAATGCGAGGTTTACTAGCTAAATACCGAACATTTATTAGTGCTTAACTGGTATTTTTATCTCAACTATCCATTTTTTAGTATGGTTAATGTGCTTTTATATCTTGCTATACGCGAATACGTACTCAATACTATCAATATTGATATCGTAGTGATTCTTACGCTAAAACCTATAAAAACACCGTGAGTTTGACTGTCAAGAAGTGACTTTGCTTAACAGTCGTTACGCTTTAAGACTGGTGACCATGGTTATTTTTAATTATGATGGTTATCTTTTGCTCAGCCAGTATCCAGTTGTCAGGCAAAAATTATAAATACTCTATAATTACACGACGCTATTTATGGATTATGGAACCATTACTTATACTGTCAGCATAACGGGCACTTCTGGCATGATCATCAAAAGACAAAAGGATAAAACATGAACTTGCTACCTAAAAACTTAGAAAACTTAAGACGCAAAACCAAAAAAAACGTGATGCCGTTACTGACACCACATTTGCTTAAGCTACGCATTAATACCTACGCGCCTTACGTCGGCGCTGGTATCAAGGTAGAGCATGTAGATTTAGATCAAGGTCTGTGTGTGGTCAGTATGGGGCTCAATGCTTGGAATAAAAACATTGTCGGTACTCAATTTGGTGGTAGCTTGTATTCTATGGTCGACCCTTTCTATATGCTCATGCTCATGCACCAATTAGGCAGCACTTATGTGGTATGGGACAAAAGCTCACATATTGAATTCATTGCACCTGGTACTAGCAAAGTAACAACGCGGATGAAGATACCCAGTACAGAGATTGGAGTTATCCAAGAGTTAGCCAAAGATGGAGAGGCTGTATTCCGTGAATATAAAGCCGATATCGTCGACAGTCAGCAAAAGGTAATTGCGACTGTGACTAAAAATATCTATATCCGCTTGCGCAAGCACAGCAAATCTAAAGACCAAAGTAGCCGTATTGATATTCTTGATACTTAGATAACATAATCTGTGCAAGCCATACATACAAAAACCCCAATCTGGCATCTGCACAGATTGGGGTTTTGTCTTTTTTGGCATGCCTACTTATTTATAAATAAACCTATGAATAAGGGCTTGTATCTACTTTTGCTTCATTACCAAGCTGCCTAATAAGCAGCTTAGCAACTTCGGCAAGCTTAAGCGCATAGCTTAAACTTAAATACCAGGAGCAGTTTCAACCGCATCAGGTACACCAGCGTCAGTTTTTTTCTGAGCAGCTGGACGGCCGCCAAGCTTTTCGCGAATACGTGCTGATTTACCAGAACGCTCACGTAAGTAGTACAGTTTCGCACGGCGAACAGCACCACGGCGTTTCACTTCAATGCTATCAATGATTGGTGAATGCAATTGGAATGCACGCTCAACGCCTACACCGCTTGAGATTTTACGCACAGTGAATGCTGAATTTAGACCACGGTTACGCTTAGCGATAACCACGCCTTCAAAAGCCTGTAGACGCTCACGCTCACCTTCACGTACTTTTACTTGAACCACGACGGTATCGCCTGGTGCAAAGTCTGGACGTTCAAGCAGCTGCGAGTTTTCAATACTTTGAACCAATGGATGCTTGTTGCTCATGAGAGTTATCTCCTCACATTAGATGATAGAGGCTTAACGCGTATCACCTGTTTGTAATAATTGATCGTATCTTAATGGATACGACATAAAGGGGGTTGGCAAACGGCCATTATGGTATGACCCGTTTCATTATTGCGCAAAATTCTAAAATACTCACTGTGTATAAATGCTAGTGATTTTTTACTTAACTGTTTTTGACTCATTAATTAGTGAGCTATTTTGTTTTGCCGATGCCTTGAGCCATTTAGCTTGCTGCTCTGTCGGGGTAAACGCTTGCCATAATTCAGGACGCCGCGCCTTGGTGCGCGAAACCTGTTGACAAAAACGCCACTGAGCGATGTTTGCATGATGTCCAGATAAAAGCACCTCAGGTACTGTCATACCAGCAAACTCATGCGGCTTGGTATAGTGTGGACAATCAAGCAAGCCATCGACGAACGAGTCTTGCTCTGCTGACTTGTCATCACCCATAATATCAGGCAAACGACGTATCACACTATCCATCAGTACCATCGCTGGCAGCTCGCCACCAGTCAGAACATAGTCCCCAATCGATACTTCCATATCAACATATTGCGATAATAGGCGCTCATCAATACCTTCGTAACGACCACATAACAGAATCATGCCGTCATACTCAGTCATACTGACCACACTACTTTCGCTGAGCGTCTGCCCTTGTGGTGACATATAAACCACCGGACAATGCTCGCTGCCGATACGGCAACCATGCTGGCTTGCTCGCAAACGCGCATCGTCAATGGCTTTTGCGAGTGGCTCAGCCATCATGACCATACCAGGGCCACCGCCATAAGGACGTTCATCAATACGGCGATAATTATCAGTGGTATAATCACGTGGATTAATGCACTCAATCGTGACTTGCTCCTGAGTTACTGCTCGTCCCGTGATACCAAACTCACGGATCGTCGCAAACATCTCAGGAAAAATACTAATCACGGCAAAATACATCTGACCTCTGTCTAAATAACGATTGTTTGCTAACAAGGCTCTGAATAACGACCATCACTCAACCAGACTGACGTCTAATTAATAGTCGCTTGGCCACGCCACAAGGACTGTTTTGCCAGTCATATCAACTTGCACTACAGTTTGCTTATGCCAAGGTATTAGGCGCTCTTCATTATCCAAACTGTCTGAGTTGGCAGCCACACGCATAATATCGTGGGCACCATTATCAAACATTTCAGTGATATTACCAAGATACTCATCCTGCTCATTCACAACTCGCATGCCCAGCAGATCTGACCAATAAAATTCGTCTTCTGCGAGTTCTGGCAATACGTCTTGTGCGACCCAGATAGCAACACCGTTCATGGTTTCAGCAATATTACGATCAGGAACTTGCTCAAACTGAGCAACAAGTCCTGTTCCTTGCTGACGCCACTTACTGACAGTCAATGGCTTAATACCAGTAGCGGTTTTAATCCACCACGGCTGCATATCAAAGATAGCCGAGCGATCATCTGTGTCACTAAACACCCATAACCAGCCCTTAATGCCATAAGGCTTTTTGAGCTGACCAATTTTCATGAGGGTGCTGGCGTCTGGTGCAGATGACATAACGGCTAACCTAAACGTAATTAAACCAATGACAGTTAGAACAGCGATTGCCAAAACAACAATCAAACTAACAATTAAATTGACAATCAAAAACTAAGCAGCAAAAACAGTTAATGGCGTACAC
The DNA here is from genome assembly GCF_904846575.1 of Psychrobacter sp. H8-1. Taxonomy (NCBI): domain Bacteria; kingdom Pseudomonadati; phylum Pseudomonadota; class Gammaproteobacteria; order Moraxellales; family Moraxellaceae; genus Psychrobacter; species Psychrobacter sp. H8-1. The sequence goes on along the minus strand of NZ_CAJHBG010000001.1, from coordinate 32,444 downwards.
TGGTAATACCAGCTACGCTATGTGTTCTAAAGTCTACTCACTAAGGCAGCGCAGCTTTCACGCCATCTATAGTCAATAACCAAAACTTAAGCAGTTGCTTCAGTTGTAGTTGCAGACTTATTGTAAGCTTTTGCCAATGAAGCAACGCGATCTGAAGGCTGTGCACCTTTAGCGACCCACGCATTGTACGCTTCCATATCTAAGCGTACTGCTTCTTCTGACTCTTTAGCTAGCGGATTAAAAAAGCCGATGTTTTCGATGTAGCGGCCATCACGCGCGCGGCGTTGATCAGCAACAACTACTTGATAAAATGGGCGTTTCTTGGCACCGCCCCGTGCTAAACGAATAACAACCATGTGAATTCTCTCTTTCGCAGGTATACCAAAAAGGGCATAATTATACCATAGTCTTGTTTTATTGAAAACATAAACTGTATTTATTTTATTATTTGATAACAATAACTTAAATAGCATCTGAACTGAAATAAAAATGCTGATAATTACGACTCAGCTTACATCAGCTACTATTCAAAATAGCCTCCTTGTTATCTTATAGACCACCTGGAACACAAGCCTTTTTTTGGCACCAGACATCGTAGCGATAAGAATATTAGGCATTTATGCTATGCTTAAGCAATCTGGGCTTAAGCAGTCTGGCTATTTACTCAGCTCCTCTTATCTAACCCTTAATATTGGATTCTCATGACTACGCCAAAACCAAAGCGCTCTACCTCCTGGCTACCACGTTCATACTCTAATAGTTGGCTCACGACTTTAATGGTCGCTTTCATCGTGTTCATTAGTGTTGGTCTATCCATCTGGCTTTTTTGGCGCAGTCTGTATTTACCAGAGTTAAAGAACCATGCACGCTATTTAACCACTGAGTTACAGCTCATGAATAGCGCCAAACAAGACTGGAAAGATAACCCACAGGTAAAGCAGTGGATCTATCAGCACTCACATGTCGTGGTGGTAGAGAATCCAAGCGACTTTCCACAGGTTGAAGATAAGGCCTTTGTAGGTGTCTTTACAGATGTATTACAGCATGAAATTGGTGCGCAATTAGGGCGTCCTGTTGAAGTTTATTTTAAATTCAAACCAACACCGCAGCTATGGGTACAAGACAGCCGTGATGACAGCTTTTGGATTCGTGAGCCTGTTGTTTATTATTCGCAATACAGCCCGACTTTATTACTATTATTTTTATTAGGGCTGCCCATTCTGTCGCTACTAACGATTGTTTTATTGGTACGACAGCTCAATCGTCCATTACGCCATCTACAACGTGCGGCAACCAACTATATCAGCTTAGGACATGCCACTACCTTGCCCACACGAGCAGGCCCTACCGAGATCCGCCAAGTTAACATGGCATTCAACCAGCTTTTTACCACACTTAATCAAGCGCAAAAAGAGCGCACAATCATGCTTGCTGGCATCTCTCACGATCTACGAACCCCGCTTACGCGCATGCGTCTGACCGCTGAGATGCTGCCAGATGACTTTTTTCGTGAAGGTCTTATTTATGATATAGAAGACATGGATGCCATCTTGGAGCAGTTTATTTCATTTATGAAAGATGGCTCAGATGAACCTGTGCATCTGACAAACTTAGACGTCATATTTAATGAAATCATGGTGCAGTTTGCGCCCATGAAATTTATTTATCAGTCAGAGCTTAACAAGGCCGTACCCGTCAGACCATTATCCATTAAGCGACTGGTGATCAACCTTGTCAATAATGCTAATCGTTATGGTAAGCCGCCGATTTACTTGACTGCAACCGTAGAGCCAATTTTTTCAGAAGCAGCAGCCACGGAAGATACTGACGTAATAAGCGAAAGTGAGGTCAACAAAGAAGCGCAAGAGCAACTGGTCATCTGTGTGCGGGATTGTGGTTCAGGAGTAGCAGAAGATCAGCTAGAGCGCATTATGCAACCTTTTGAGCGTGGTGAGACTGCTCGTACCACTCAGGGTAGCGGTTTAGGACTTGCTATTGTTAGCCGTATTGCGCGACTACATCATGGTACAGTGGAAGCGGTTAATCATCCAGATGGCGGCTTACAAGTTTGTATCCGTATTCCTCTCATCTCTAAAGTCGCTGGTGAAGAAGCTATTGCAGCCGATGTGCCGATACCCAGCAATGTCATCAATGGCGATGATCATTAATATCTATTAATCTTTAGTACCAATAAGTGGTGGCGCATGGGCAGCACTATTGATAAAGGTTATCTCATGCGTCAGCTCAGCTTGCGCTGACTGCACACTCTCTGTCGTGCTTGGCTGCTGTAAAAACAGATAGTAGCCAAGTAACAGTGCGTTTAGTACTACCAGTCCGCCAAATATATAAGGCATTCGCGACCTCTCTTAAGTTTTAAATGCATGGCTTTCAACCAATCCATTAATTTAAATACATCATGTTAAGCTTTCAAAAGTAGACGCTGTTGATGACTAAAACTGAAGACTGGATCAACTTCAGACTCTTAAAGTTACCTACTCATCACTGAGACTACGCTCGCTTTTTTCTTGAGTCAGCTGATCCGCTGCAATCGTTTGCGTGAGTGGTTTGACAGGCCAAGTCATGACAAATCTTGCGCCACCAAGCTCTGGGCTTTCATCAACTTTCATACTGCCGCTAAACCAAAAAGCAATACGCGACACAATGGATAAACCCAGCCCATAACCGCCCGATGCACGGGTGCGACTATCATCTAAGCGTGAAAATGGCACAAATACTTTTTCACGATCTTCTTCTGCAATACCCTGTCCATCGTCTTCCACGCTCACAAATGCATTGCCCTTTTTGACCTCAGCACTAATAACGATGGTGGTTTCAGCATAACGCAGTGCGTTACCAGCAAGGTTTTGAATCACGCGATGTAGATAACGTCTATCCGCTATTGCAGTGACTTTAGCGTTGGGCGGCTGACCAATGACTTCAATAGACTTACCTAAAGCCTTGGTCTCACGTACGACTTGCTCGACCAACTCTTTTAAGTTGACTGGCTCAAGGTCAAGCTTTGGAGACCCCTCTTCAAGCTTAGCGTAAGTCAAAATCTCATCAATCAATCCATTAAGCGCTTCAATATCTTCATCAATGAAGTCACGTTGCATATATCGTGAGTCTTCATCATCAGTGTCAGCCAGCATGTCTACTGCAAAGCGAATACGAGCCACTGGGGTGCGCAGCTCATGGGAAACAGCACGCGTCAGCTCACGCTGTGACTCAATCAATCGCTTGATATGTTCGGTCATCGCATTAAAGGTCGCTGACAGCCGAGCTATCTCATCTTGACCGATGACTTGTACTTGAATATCAAGGTTGCCTTGACTGACTTCATTGACCCCTACTTGGATTAGTTGCAATTTTCGTTCCAATGGAAAGATAAGAGCGTAAACGCCTAAACTGATCAAAAACATACTAATCAAAATCATACTGACGATTAGATTCAGTGGAAACCAGTTAAATAGCGGTACAGGCCCCATTAGGATCGCCATATCATTGATTTCAGAGGGCACGACGACGCTGATAGCAGACTGACTTTGGCTGCTACTATCTTGCAGCAAGATAACGACTTCATCACGGCGCAGCCGCATCATTTGATCATTATCGAGGTTGAGGGTGTTTGAGGCTTTTAGCTCAAGTGGATAGGAGAATCTTTCTTCTAATACTGCCAAACGTTCACGTTTAGCCGATAAGGTCGTATAGTAGGACAAATCATCTAACAAGAACACTGCCATTGCCCGTACTTGTTGCTCAGTAACTTGCGATATCCGAACCGTTAATACCTTATCAGCATCTGGTAATCGATGATATATATCAGCATAGTTATCTTGTCCGATATAGCGTACCACCGTCTCACCATTATCAAAACGCCGTAGCTCACTGGCGCTGAAGTCCACCTCATCAATGGGTATTATCCTAAAAGTCGAACCAAACAAACTACTGGCGTCCGTTAACCAATATTCGCGCTGCGTTGCATCCTCTTGACGGCTCACACCTTCACTGACCAGATAAAAAGCACCCGTTGCCATATTTTCACGATAGGATTGCACGCGCTCTTTGTTGATGGTATCCATCAATAACTGGGCAAATAACGCCACACACAAACAGACGATTAATAGCCCTGCGTAAATTCGAACAAAGATACTGTGTTTTAAAGAAGAAACTAATGACATATGCGTCGTGACCAAACTGTTAAATAATGACTGCTGACCCTATCCAGCGCTTTATATAGGGTCAAACTTGGTTAAATACAAAAAATTGACAACTGCTCTAGTCGAGCTACTATAAAATAAATACTGACTAGAAAATATGTTAAACCTCTTACATACAGAGCATCCACAGCTATGGCTTAATTAAACCACATAACCTCTCTATTAAGTTTAAAAATTAAAACCTAGCCACAAAAAAACCAGCTTCACGCTGGTTTTTAGTATAAAACTGACAATAAAGCACGACCATATCGGAGCAAGTAGAATTAATTGCCTTCTTTGACGAACAAATAGCCTTTACTACGGACGGTTTTAATACGTTTTGGATTCTCTGGATCATCACCGATTTTCGGGCGGATACGTGAAATACGCACGTCGATAGAGCGATCTTGTCCGTCATACTCAATACCGCGCAGACGCTCAAAGATATCTTCACGTGACAAGATACGACCCGCATTAGAAGCAAGCAGCCATAGCAAGTCATATTCAGCACTGGTAAAGTCAACCAACTCATCACTAAGCGTGACTGAACGACCACCATTGTCAATAACCAACTCGCCAAACTCTAAGCGCTGAGGGACGTCTTCTGATGGCGCGTTTTCTGAACGGCGTAATAAAGCACGAATACGTGCAAGCAATACACGCGGCTGAGCGGGTTTGGCGACATAATCATCAGCACCCATCTCAAGTCCTAGCACCTGATCCATATCTTCTGTACGTGCAGTCAGCATCAAGATTGGGTTTTGGTAGTGTGGACGTACCTCACGGCAGACAGTGAGACCATCACTACCAGGAAGCATGACATCAAGCACCACTAAATCTGGCTGTTCATTAACGATACGACGAATAGCACGATTACCATCAGTTTCAATCGCCACTTCCAAACCATTTTTGACCAAATAATCTTGCGTCAACATGGCCAGACGCTCATCATCTTCAACAATTAAAATTCGCGGGGTGTTGTCTTCTTCTGTCATTGTTATATCCTCTAATGTAAAAATTAATAGCAGGGAAGTTCATAGCACAATAAAATGGAACAATGGATGTTCATATGGATGGTGCAAAGTTGGTAACACAGTATACTATCAAACATACGGCTACCTATACTATAGCTTATTGTCGTTAACAAAACCTATAAACAACTTCAAATAATCCTTTAATTTATACCCAATAATCATGTGCACTTTCCCATTAGTGCCTTTAATATAACCAAATCTATCAATTACTGCTAATGGTTTTCATCTAAATCTATTATCCAACTTTAAGCGCTGCCAATTTATAAATTTTTAGCAAAAAAAAACAGTCCAAGATGGACTGTTTTTTTTGATCTATAGACTACCAATACTCAAATCTTAACGTTAAATATTACTGATTAAAATTAAGCACGGTTTTTATATTTACGAATGGTTTGTAGCTGTGCTACTGACTCGGCCAATGATGCTAATGCCGCATTGGTATGAACCGTATCAGACTGGTTCACGAGCATTTGCTCAGCTTTTTTGCGTGCCTGAATGATTTTGCTTTCATCAAGATTGCTCGCACGTACTGCAGTATCTGCCAGTACGGTCACCATCTTTGGCTGTATCTCAAGCACACCACCTGATACGTAGATAACTTCTTCTTCGCCATCTGGTGTTTGCACACGCATCGCGCCAGGTTTGAGCAAAGTAATGAGCGGTGTATGACCTGCTAGTACACCGACTTCGCCTTCAGTACCCGTAGCGATCAACATGCTAATTTCCCCTGAATACAGCTCTTCACGGGCACTTACGACGCGACATTGAAACGTTGCCATCCCTAACTCCTTACAATCGAAACTGCGATGCGAACTAGCAAATGGCTTATATACTCAACCATTTGCTAATTAACGATTACTTTTCTCGCTTACGCTGAAGCAGCTTTCATTTTTTCTGCTTTAGCCACTACTTCGTCGATACCACCAGCCATATAGAATGCTTGCTCTGGTAAGTCATCATATTCACCTGCGATGATGGCTTTAAAGCTAGCAATGGTGTCACGTAGAGAGACATATTTACCAGGTGCACCAGTAAAGACTTCGGCTACGTGGAATGGCTGTGATAAGAAGCGCTGAATCTTACGCGCACGATAAACAACCAGTTTATCTTCTTCTGACAGCTCATCCATACCTAAGATAGCAATAATATCTTTAAGCTCTTTATAGCGCTGCAATACTTCTTGCACGCCACGAGCTACGTTGTAATGCTCTTCGCCAATCACTAATGGATCAAGCTGACGTGAGGTTGAATCTAGTGGATCAACCGCAGGATAGATACCCTGTGAAGCAATATCACGGCTCAGTACAACAGTCGCATCCAAGTGAGCAAACGTCGTTGCAGGTGATGGATCCGTCAAGTCATCCGCAGGTACGTATACGGCTTGTACTGAAGTGATTGACCCTGACTGAGTTGAAGTAATACGCTCTTGTAGTAGACCCATCTCTTCTGCTAGTGTTGGCTGATAACCAACCGCTGATGGCATACGTCCTAGCAATGCTGATACTTCAGTACCGGCAAGCGTGTAACGATAAATATTATCAACGAACAATAACACGTCACGACCTTTACCCGTTTCAGGATCTTTGGTATCACGGAAGTATTCAGCCATGGTTAGACCAGACAGTGCAACACGTAAACGGTTACCTGGTGGCTCATTCATCTGACCATATACCATCGCAACTTTAGATTTGCTAAAGTCTTCGGTATTTACAACGCCAGCTTCTTGCATTTCGTGATAGAAGTCATTACCTTCACGCGTACGCTCACCAACACCAGCAAATACTGACAAACCTTCATGCTTAAGAGCGATGTTGTTGATCAATTCCATCATGTTGACGGTTTTACCAACACCAGCACCACCAAACAAACCAACTTTACCACCTTTAGCGAACGGGCAAAGTAGATCGATAACTTTAATACCAGTCTCTAACAGTTCAGTACTGTTTGACTGCTCCGCATAGCTTGGCGCTTCACGGTGGATAGACCATCTTTCTTCAGTAGGTACTGGACCTTCTTCATCGATAGGACGACCAAGAACATCCATAATACGACCAAGCGTACCAACGCCTACAGGCACTGAGATAGGAGCGCCAGTATTGGTAACTGGAAGGTTACGTTTCAGGCCTTCTGTTGAGCCCATTGCGATAGTACGTACGATACCGTCACCTAGCTGTTGCTGTACTTCTAGGGTGGTTTCGGTACCATCTACTTGCAGGGCATCATAAATCTGAGGTACTTCGTCACGGTTGAATTCAACGTCAATAACCGCGCCAATGATCTGTACAATACGACCGCTATTCATTGCGTTCTCCTTGAACTTCTATATATAGGTGTAGTCAATTATGAAACAGCAGCAGCACCGCCAACGATTTCCGAGATTTCTCGAGTAATCGCCGCTTGACGCAGCTTGTTATAAACCAACTGTAAATCGTTAATTAGGTCACCAGCATTATCTGTTGCTGCTTTCATAGCGACCATACGCGATGACTGTTCAGAGGCAATGTTTTCCATTACCGCTTGATAGACAATCGACTCAATGTAGCGCCCTAGCAAGCCATCAACCAAAGTTTTGATGTCAGGCTCATAGATATAATCCCAGCTAAGATCAGTGCGCATACCACTGTCTTCACCAGTAAGCGTTCCCTCAGGCAAAGGTACTAACTGACTAACTGTCGGCTGTTGGGTCATGGCATTAACAAACTTGTTATATACCACATAGATACGGTCAATTTTACCGTTATCGTAGTCCTCTAGCATCGCTTGTACAGATGAGTTCAACTGTTCAAACGTGGGGTTATCGCCATAGTCAGTGATTGCTGAGGTGACTTTACCGCCAAAGTTTTTGAAGAAGCTGACGCCTTTAGCACCGATAACAGAAAACTCAGCCTTTACAGACTGGTTTTGATAGTCATCAATACTATTAGTTAGCGCTTTGAATAAGTTGATGTTCAAACCACCCGCAAGTCCACGGTCTGAGGTGATAACGATATAGCCCACTGTATTAATTGGACGCGTTACCATATACGGATGTTTGTAATCTGATGAAGCATGCACCAAATGTGAAATAACCCGGCGCATACTATCAGCATACGGGCGACCCACGTCCATGCGCTCTTGAGCACGGCGCATCTTACTCGCCGCTACCATTTGCATGGCACGAGTAATTTTCTGGGTGCTTTTAATACTGGTGACTTTGGCACGTATTTCTTTTAAGCTTGCCATAATGATTCCAATATAAGAGGGTTAAAAAAGCATTGGCGAATGCAACAATAACTTGTGGCACTACGCGGTCACATGCCGTTGATTGTGGATGCAGCGGCGCGACTGTCATGAGACATCGCGCCACTGTATTCGCTACAAAGTAGCCTCTCTACAATCAACCAAACCGGCTTAACCCGTTAACTTAGTCTTTATTAACTTAGTAACTGTGGTTTTGTTTAAAAGTCTCAACTGCTGACTTTAAACGACCTGCAATATCATCATTATAATTTGCAGTGTCATCAATCTCACGCATCAAGTCGGCTTGTTCGTCATGCATATAACGTAAGAAAGACTCTTCAAAAGAACCAATCTTTTCAACTGGTACGTCTGCTAAGAAACCTTCGTTTGATGCATAAATAACCGCTGCTTGTTCAGCGACAGACATTGGCTGGTACTGTTTCTGCTTCATTAGCTCAGTAACACGCTCACCATGGTCTAGCTGTTCACGAGTGGCATCATCCAAATCTGAAGCAAACTGCGCGAATGCTGCGAGTTCTCGGTACTGTGCAAGTGCGGTACGAATACCACCTGACAGCTTCTTGATAATCTTAGTCTGAGCAGCACCACCAACACGTGATACCGAGATACCAGCGTTAACTGCAGGACGAATACCTGAGTTAAATAGGCTTGATTCTAAGAAAATCTGACCATCGGTAATAGAAATTACGTTGGTTGGTACGAATGCAGAGACGTCACCCGCTTGGGTTTCAATGATAGGTAGTGCGGTTAAAGAACCCGTCTTGCCTTTCACTTCACCATTAGTAAAGTTTTCTACATAGTCAGCGTTGACGCGTGAGGCACGCTCAAGTAGACGTGAGTGTAAATAGAATACGTCACCTGGATATGCTTCACGGCCTGGCGGACGACGTAGTAGTAGTGAGATCTGACGATACGCTACCGCTTGTTTTGATAAGTCATCAAACACGATTAGTGCATCTTCACCGCGGTCACGGAAGTACTCACCCATCGTACAGCCTGAGTACGGTGCAATGTACTGTAGTGCTGCTGGCTCTGACGCAGAAGCAACCACAACCGTGGTATATTCTAAAGCGCCTGTCTCTTCAAGCTTACGCACGACGTTAGCAATTGTAGAACGTTTTTGACCAACCGCTACGTACACACACTTAATACCAGAAGTTTTCTGTGCGATGATGGTATCGATAGCCAGTGCCGTTTTACCGGTCTGACGGTCACCAATGATAAGCTCACGCTGACCACGACCGATTGGAATCATGGTATCGACCGCTTTATAACCGGTCATTACTGGCTCATCAACCGATTGACGGTCAATAACGCCTGGAGCGATTTTTTCGACTTTATCAGTCATCTTGGCATTGATAGGACCTTTGCCATCAATAGGATTACCCAAAGCATCAACAACGCGGCCGAGCAACTCAGGACCCACTGGCACTTCAAGAATACGACCAGTACAATAGGCTTTTTGGCCTTCTTGTAGTTTTAGATAATCGCCTAGTATCACCGCACCGACGGAGTCACGCTCTAAGTTTAGAGCCATGCCGTAGATTTCGCCTTCAAACTCAATCATTTCGCCGTACATGGCATCTTCAAGACCATGAATCTGCACGATACCGTCAGATACTTTGACAATCGTGCCTTCATTCTTTGCAGTTGCACCCGCATCAAGGTCTTGAATACGCTGCTTAATCAGGTTACTGATTTCCGCTGGATTCAATTGTTGCATTGCCTTGTTTCCTTTAATTTATGATAACCCGCCCACTGACTTAAATGCTCTTATTTCACACAGCCTTCAGTTAGCAAGGCTGAGTTAATGAATGGCATTAGGCAGTTAGCTGTGTTTTTAACTGTTGTAACTTGCCGCGCATTGAATCATCAATGACCTTGTCACCGACTTTGATTGTAGCGCCTGCCAAAAGACTAGGATCAACCGACTCATGGATCACCACACTAGCATTCAGTGAGGCTGCGAGACGTGTTTGAAGCATCTCACGCTGTGCGTCAGTCAATGGATAGGCAGTGGTCACATAAGCGTCAAGCTGTTTTAAGCTTAGCGCTTTGTGACGACGATAATGCTCATAAACTTCAGGAAGCAGCGCCAGACGCTCTTGTTCTGATAGCTGATTAACGAAGTTGCTAAGCGCTGCTGATACTTTTGGGTAGCTGGCGTCGGTATTCTGATGCCCTTTAGCGTCATTTAATAACCGCTTAAAAGCAGAATCACTAGCGCTTGCTACTTGTGTATCATAAAGATCGACCAAAGCGGCTGACTTATGCTCAGCAGAAACGGCTGGATTGTCTAGCAATGTGTGGAACGATTTGTCATTGACAATCGCACTGGCAATAAACAAGAAGTTTTCCCATTCATTAACCACCCCGTGTTCATTGGCATAGTCAAACGCGGCTTTAGCGTAGGGTCGTGCTAAGGTTGATAAGTCAGCCATTATATCCTCACAGTTACAGCTTAGCCGCCAGTTGGTCTAACATGCTGGCATGTTTTTGCACATCGACTTTATCTTGCAAAATCTTTTCAGCACCAAGCACAGACAGTTCAGCGACCTGAGCACGTAATGATTCGCGTGCTTGATTGATTTCTTGGTCGATAGACGCTTGTGCTTGTTGACGAATGCGCTCGCCTTCTATTTGTGCTTGCGATTTAGCGTCTTCAACCAACTGGTTGGCACTCTTGTTCGCTTGCTCAATTAGTGCAGCAGCTTTCGCCTTAGCAGCATTAAGCTCCTGCTCTGCATCTTGCTCAGCGGTAGCCAAGTCTGCTTTTGCTTTTTCAGCGGCATTTAAGCCGTCAGCAATCTTACGCTGACGTTCATTGATGGCGCCAATAAGTGGTGGCCACACGAATTTCATGCAAAAAACCACAAATATTGCAAAAGCAATGGCTTGACCGATGATGGTAAAATTGATATTCACGTGATCACCTCTTTGTTAATGAAAAATCAGTTTCATTGATCATGTTTGGCTCTCAGAAATATGACAACCAAACACTTACAACTGAGCTTTCTGATTAACCTGCTAGAGGGTTAGCGAATAATAGTAACATCGCGATACCAACACCAATCATTGGAATAGCATCCAATAGACCTGCTACGATAAACATACGTGTTTGCAACTGTGAACCAAGCTCTGGCTGACGTGCAACACTTTCTAGGAACTTGCCACCTAAAAGAGCAAAGCCAATACCTGTTGCAATAGCGCCTGCGCCGATAAGCATTGCAACTGCGATAACTGTAGAACTACCTAATACTGGATCCATTGATGTATCCTCTTTACCTATTTATTGATGAAGTGTCTAATTAATGTTCAGTTGACGAAGCTAATGATAAGTAAATTATCGTCAGCATCATAAAAATGAACGCTTGAAGGGTAATAATTAAAATATGGAAGATAGCCCATGGTACTGATAGTGCCCACTGAATCCAGAATGGCATCAAGGCAATCAAAATAAATACCAACTCACCAGCATACATGTTACCGAACAGACGTAAGCCAAGTGAAATTGGTTTTGCAATCAAAGTCACGACTTCTAGGATGAAGTTGACAGGGATTAAGATAATTTTCAATATAATATTATTCGAGCTAAATGGATGTAGCGTCAGTTCAGCGAGAAATCCACCGATACCTTTTTCTTTAATGCTATAACCGATAATCAGTGCGAAAACTGAAAAAGCCATACCTAGGGTAATGTTAGGATCAGTTGTCGGTACAATTTTGAAAAAGACGTGATGTGGATCACCTCCACCCGCTCCCATCGCAGCACCGATCTGGCCAGCCAAACCTGGAATGAAGTCGATAGGCATTAAATCCATCAAGTTCATTAACCAAATCCAGACGAAGATGGTTAACGCTAGAGGTGCTATTAGCTTTGAAGTACCGCTATAAGACTCGCGCACGCTATTATCGACGAACTCGACAATCATCTCAACCGCTGCTTGAGTCTTGCTTGGCACATCTGAGGTCACTTTTTTCGCCACCTTCCAGAAGAACCAGCAGAATAAGATACCTAGACCGATTGACCATAGCATAGAGTCAAGATGGATAGCATTAAAGCCCATCTGTCCCGCTTCTTCTGCGGTATAGGCAACCTTCCAGCCTTCGCCAGGCAGATAGCCATAGGTCCAATTGGTTAAATGGTGAGAGATATAATCTGTTGATGATTGTTCGGCTGCCATAATGTAAGCTTCTTATTAATCAAATATTTAATCAATTACCAAAAATATGGTTGTCATCTGATGGGTGAATTAGCGATATCAATGACACAAGGTCAATCAAACTTTTAAAAAACGCAGCAAGCGCATTACTAGCTTGACCTACTGTGTGCGAATTATGATGCTAAGGCACTCATGTAAGCAACAACATCCAGCCCATTGTTCTTTTGCGGTACTAGCTTCACTCATTTTAATAAATTCTAGCTATCAAAAAAGGGCTTATGAGTATTCATTACTAGCCCTTGGTACCTGCATATAACGTGATATCTGAGTATTTGCTTATGATTTTGTCAAATCGGCGCTCAATACAGCGGCTATAAGCGAAATTATTAGCTGAGTATCTTAAAGCAGCGTTGCATTTATGTAAAGTCTATTGTGTGTTTTTTATTAGCTTTATGAGTAAGTTAGTCACGTTCATCGTTTGTCAGTATGGTTTTACACCAGTAATTTAATTGTAAAAAATTGTTTCTCTAACAATCAACTTATATCCGTTTTCTGTCTCTCGTACTAACAGCGTGACTTTTTAATGAGCTCATTTTAGCTATGGATAACACTTTTAATATACTTAGCACCTTCGTATAACGGTGCTTTTATTATTTTGAATGAACTAAAGAGGTTTTAAATGGGGATTAACAATCAAACAGTAATGTTGTGGCTAACGTACGTACATCAACATCCAACTGTGGCTAATCTGCATTACTATAAAACCGATGAACAGCGCAGGCGCAGACAGAGGTCGTATGGTAATAAAAATTAGTGCAAAGCCAAACACCGTCAGTAGCCATTTGACCATCTGACCACGATATAGCTGGCTGACAATATGTCGGCGCGCGCGATAGCCAGTATACCAAAAGACAAATGCTGCAAATATTGCTTGAGAAGTAAAGCTTAACAAAGCACCAAGAGCGGTGCTTTTTGCTACAATCAGCTCACTATGCAGCCAAACAATATCTAGCATCGAAACGCTAACAATCAGGATAAACAGTATCCACGCTTGGCGTTTGATGTAGAGGCCTATTTTATCTTTTTGCGTGCGTTTGGCAGGCTTGGTCATCAGCTATCCTATGATATAGCGGTGGAATAAAAGCAGTGCATCACAAGCCTGCTTATCCGTGAACGGCTCACTATACAAGTCTAACCTTTTAACCAAAATAAAACGCCACTTATTATAAGGAGCAAGTCATCACTAAGCAAGCAAAATGTGACCTTTGTTTGTTATTTTGAGCGCTTCTTGCTTCCTATACAATGAGGACAAGATAGTAAACGCTGCAAACCTCACTGTTTCGATAAAAAACTAGGGAAAGTTGCAACGTATATTACAGTTCAAGATATACAACTGCGTATCTGCTGTGCCATATTATACCATCCATCAACGAAGGTTTTACTACCACTCATATCTTCAGCTTGCACTGTGGTGTTGACAGGTTGCAGTTTGGCAAGTAACCCCTTCGCAGGATCACTTTGAGCCACCAAACACATTTGTTTAGCAGGGCGTTGCTCGTTTAACCAGCGCAGCTGACTGGCTTTGGGAGAAAGATGGTGATCAGCACTTAAGCTTCCAATCATCTGCAGCCCTAAACTTGCTTCAATATATTGATAAGCGTCATGATAGGCCCAGTAAGGGTATGGTTTTTGACTGCCTTGTTGCATGGTCTGTACCGTCCTATCCATGCGCTGAGCGAATTTTTTTGCATTGGCCTGATATAGGCTTTTATATTGTGGATTGGCATGACTATGAATAACCGCCAGTGCACGGGTAATGGCTTTGGCGTTTTCAGGATCTAACCAAATATGTGGGTCTAGCGTATTTGCAATAAGCTTGCCTTTGACATCACGCAACGGATGGCGAGTGAAAGCATCAAATGCAAATAAGGAGATGGCATTGGGCGCAGTATTCAAACTCGATGCAAGATTATTCTCTAGCGACTCACCAAACCATACGACAAAGGTGCTCTCTTGAATGGCTTTAATGTCACCAGGACTGATACTACCATGATGTCCCACCTCCCCTGCTTGTAACAATTGATTGGCAGAAGGTGCGCCTTCCGTCACTGCTTGACTCAATAAAAACAACGGATAATTACTCACACTGACAGTGGCTGCATGCGCACTCATCATTATTGAGCTAAACAGTATCAGGGTCGCGGCCATCCAACGTTTAGACCATCTAAATACCCTTGATACAGAACCAGACGATGTCTTATGACTTTTTTTATTGTGTGTTTTGCTAAGTGCACTGATACAGCGACGATAATTTACATACATGCGATAAGTGTCCTATCCGTTTTATTTTAGACCTGTTTTTTTAGAAAAGCCTAGCAAGTTATGAATAGTAGTATGTTATACTATAACAATTAAAAACGCACTATTAATTTTGGGAGTTGGTGTTGTGTCAATGATCTCATCTACTTGTGAACACTTACATGATGTTCAGCACTTTACGCCGCAGGATGTGGCTAAGCGTTTAGAGGCAGCAAAAGAGCAGTCTCGATTGCGTGAGGTGCGCTTTACTCCGCTACGTCAGCAGATATATACACTGGTGCTGCAAGCCAATAAACCAGTGGGTGCGTATGACTTAATCACACAGCTTCAGCAAATACGCTTAGAATCAACAGATGAGAGCGCAAACAAGCAAACGCAAAAAAACGTCGCACCACCAACGGTCTATCGCAGTTTGGAGTTTTTATTGAGCGAGGGCTTGATTCATCAGCTCACTTCACTCAATGCTTATGTTCCCTGTTGCCATCCCCGCGCACAGCATACAGCTGCATTTTTGATCTGTCAGCACTGTCAACGTGTACAGGAATGTAGTAGTTTGCCAGTACAGGAAATGATGAGCTTTGCAGAACAGGATATAGGATTTGTCGTCGATCACAGTGTCATTGAACTGAGTGGACGCTGCCAAAACTGTCAGTAGCATTTATGACTTATCATTTTTATAACCTTTAACCTAGTGATTGTGAGCGCATGAGCCTTTTATTATCAGCCCTAGAACAACCACCAGCATTAAGCGTAAGCAGCAGTACACCTCTGCTCAGCTTAAATGACGTGAGTTATTATATTGGTAAGCAGCGCTTGGTCGCCAATATCAATATTGATATTGCCGTCAATGAGACTGTCAGTCTAATAGGACCAAATGGTGCAGGAAAATCGACACTGGTTAAACTCATTTTAGATTTAATCCAGCCCACGCAAGGTCATATCACTGCGCATCAGCCGCTACAGCTTGGCTATGTACCGCAGCGCTTCACTGTGCCGCCAATCTTGCCGTTAAGGGTCAAAGACCTATTAGAGCAAGCGGACAAACGGCGGTTGAGCGCTGAGCAACGGCAGTTTATTTTTGATAACTTATCCCTCAATCATCTACTGCCACGGCAAATGGGGCACTTATCAGGTGGTGAGACCCAGCGCGTGCTGCTGGCACGAGCGCTATTGGATAAGCCCAATCTGCTGATATTGGACGAGCCTATGCAAGGGCTTGATCCTGATACTGAAGTCTGGCTCTATCAATTCATCGATGAATTGCCAGATTTTTTACGCTGTGCAATGTTGGTCGTGTCGCATGATTTACATTGGGTGATGAAGGGCAGCCGCCGAGTGATTTGTTTGAATAAGCATATTTGCTGCGAGGGACAACCCAGCGAGCTTGCGATCACAGCAGAGTTTCAAAAGCTGTTTGGTCATCATTATGAGCAGCCCTATGTGCATCAGCACCATGCCTGTGAGCATCAAGCCCCAAGTGACTTGCTGTAAAACAATAATCTATAAAATAATAATTTAACGGACAACACCTGTTATGACTGCTTGGTTAGCCATCATTGCCCCTGCCTGGATTGCCGGCAGTATTTTAGGTCTATTATCAGCGCCGCTTGGCTGCTTGGTATTATGGCGACGCATGGCGTTTTTTGCTGATGCTTTAGCACATGGCACTCTACTTGGAGTCGGGCTTGCCGTCTGGTGGCAGCTACCAATGGGCATGGGTATTGTACTTGTCAGTGTCATGGTAGTCGCAGGGCTAGTTTTGATAGACGATGAGCGCCTGCCCATTGATGCCGTACTGGCAGTGCTGGCCGTTTCATTATTATGCTTGGGTCTCCTCACCTTAACCCAGTTGACTGACCAGCAAGCAAATGTATTAGGTTTCTTATTTGGTAATTTACTTGAGCTTGATTGGGCTGACTTGCCACTCCTTGCTGCTAGCGTACTGCTAGGCTTAGGGTTCTTAATTTATATCTGGCCTGCACAGTTAAAACTGGCAACTCATGAAGCCCTAGCCCGAATCCAAGGTATCAACCCCACCAAACAACGACTATTCTTTATGGGCGTACTAGCAGGGTTTTGCGCGATTGCCTTGCAAGCAGTTGGTAGCTTACTGATCAGTGGCTTACTGGTACTACCCGCACTCACTGCCCGTTTATGGTCAACCGCCCCCAGACAGATGGTCATCTTTGCACTCATCATCGCACAAGTAGGCGTAACCTTAGGCGTTTGGGGTAGCATTTGGCTAGATATACAGACTGGACTTGCCATTGTATTGGTGCTGGCTATCTTGTTTTTTGCCGCGCTTATCCTCTCTAAGCTCGGGACGCAGCAAAATTAGAGCCGCTATCTCTGTCTTTAGGGCTTTGTCCTTAGAAAAGTAGTTTAGGAAAAGTAAACTTTATTTGATAATTATCACTAGAGATTTTATAAAATATATGCTATAAACTCGCTTATATAGCGCCGTATATCAGCAGTAGCCGCTCATACAGCTATTACTGATAAAACTCACGATGATAGTTTTACGGTTTATCTCCATTTTTGAGGGCGTCTTAGCTGTTTGAGCCTGTGATATTTTCTAGCTCATAAAGGATAAAGTCTATGCCACAGTACCCTGCTCGCACTATCTTATCACCTGACGAGCAAGTGAATGTACTGCAGATCACGGACATGCATTTGGCGAGCATTGACGATATAACAGATGAAAACGTAGCATCTAAACATCACTGTCGGCAGAGCTTTGAAGCTGTTATTGAACAAGCGTTAAGTGAAGATATTCGTTGTGATTTGATTTTAGTCACTGGTGACTTAGTAAATGAAGTTAAGACCTCTATTTACGATTATATTTTCGAGGTACTCAGCGCCACAAACATCCCCTTTGCTTGCATTGCGGGTAATCATGACGTGACTGATGAAATTGATAGTCATCTTCCATTTTCTCAGCGTAAGCTCGTCGCAAAAACAGCAGATAAACGTCTTTTAAGCCAGCATGTCATTGATACTGAATACTGGCAATTGCTATTAATTAATTCCGCAGTCGCTGGCAAGATAGCAGGTGAGATTACTGACCTTGATATTGATTGGCTGTGTACGCAATTGAACACCTGTGATAAGCCAGCTCTGATAGTACTGCATCATCATGTGTTGCCGATGCAGTCAGAATGGATAGATGCCCATATCGCAGAAAACACCGCCGAGTTTTGGCGAAGGATGTCCGCATTTAAACAGTTAAAGGTCATTGTGAGTGGTCATACGCATCAAGAGCAAACGCGCGACCATAATGGCGTGACTGCCTATACTACGCCGTCAACCTGCTACCAGTTCCAGCCTTATGAAGATGACTTTGCTTATGATAAGGATGCCCAGCCTGGCTACCGTTGGTTGCAATTAGCCAACACTGGACGGGTTGCAAGTTGGATTAAGAGATTAGATACTTGATGCCCATTCTTATGGGATGGGGTCAATTTACTACTGTGCTAAAATGCTAGTAAGCTTTTGAAAATTAACATAGAATGACCCGTTCAAAATAGTACTAGGCAAGCAGAGTAAAATAACCGATACTGCAAATATACTCACGTTATACAAACAACTAAGAAAACAGGAAGGTCTAACGTCAAATGTTAGGCAACAAAATAATGGCTAGGATAGCTACGACAACCACCAGCCAAGATTTCGCAATCGGCAATCACGATAAGTGATACACCGATATAAACGTATCATGAGATCCTCTATGTTACTTGCGTTACCACGTGGTGAAACGTTCTGTAAGAGACAGACTATAGTATTCATTGAAAATGCTGAGTTCTTGTCTTTTGTAAATGTCGTTTTGTTGAATTAATTTGAAAAACTAGGATACCCATATGAGCACTGTAACTACCAATCCAAGTGATGTTAAATTCACCCCTTATGTGCCTGCCAAAGACGAAGAATATATGTCTGATGCGCAGTTAGAGCACTTTAGAACTATTTTATTGGATTGGAAAAGCCAGCTTATTGGCGAGGCTGACCGCACTAAAACTTATATTCAAGACGAATCCAGTGCGATGCCAGATATCAATGATCGCGCCACTCAAGAAGAAGAGTTCGCTCTCGCGTTACGCACACGTGACCGTGAGCGTAAATTGATTCGTAAAATCGATAAGTCTATCGCTGAAATCGAAGGTGACGACTATGGTTTTTGTGAGACCTGCGGCGTAGAGATTGGCTTACGCCGTTTGGAAGCGCGTCCAACAGCGACTCAATGTATTGACTGCAAAACTCTGTCTGAAATGAAAGAGCGTCAAAACCAAGGTCATACCTAGAAGTACGCTGTATTTGTAAATGCTTCATATAAATATGACGAAAGCGACCATCATGGTCGCTTTTTTGCATTCATATATATGCGGTTATTTATAGAATCGACTAACAAAACAGATAAGTTTAATAAATAGCTTTTCATAACTGTTTTATTTATCCTGTTGTCATACTTTTTTTTGATAGCTACTCACTTTGAATTCATTAAATATCAATACAAATCACTCACTCCAGTCTATACGTCCTGTAGGCCGCTTCGCCCCTTCGCCGACGGGCGAGCTGCACCTTGGCTCACTGACCACAGCGCTGGCAAGTTATTGTCATATCAAATCCTTGGGTGGTAAGTGGCTATTGCGTATCGAAGATACCGATACTGAACGCTGTGACCGACAGTTCAGTGAACAAATTCTAATGGATTTAAAAGCGCTCAGTTTACACTGGGATGATGATGTCATTTACCAGTCTGAGCGTATCGATATCTATAATGACTATCTATCATCACAGCTTGCACCATTAACCTACGGCTGCCAGTGCTCGCGTAAAAGCTTGGCACAATACTGGGAACGGCATGCTATATTAGAAAATGCTAACTCGCATAGTAGCAGCAAAAATCCTGCTGATACGCAGCGTTATCCTCGCTGCTGTATAGATGCCAACCTTGATAAAAATAAGCATAAGCAGCGTATCCAACTGCCTGATTACGCCATAGGTTTTATGGATGGTATCCAAGGCATGCAATGGCATAATCCACAGCAGAGCTTGGGTGACATGGTGGTACGCCGCCAAGATGGGATGATCAACTATATTTTGGCAGCAAGTATCGATGATGGGCTACAACAGGTCAGCCATATCATGCGTGGGTTAGACATCTTACCGATGACCACTGCTCAAATCAGCATCATGCATGCGGCCAACCTACCTGCAATAGACTACTGGTACCACTTGCCACTGATACGCAACCCTGATGGGCAAAAGCTCTCTAAACAAAACCTAGCTCAGCCCATCGATACAAGTAGGCCCAGCGAGCTTATTGCCACCGCTTTGCAATTACTGCAGCAACCCACCGTTGAGATGGATACGCCAGCACGTATGCTAGAGCAAGCTATTGAACAGTGGGATAATACCCCTTTACAAAATAAGCTGTCTTTAACTATAGCCAGCTCCTAAATAGAAAAACGCCGCTGATAGCGACGCTTTTTTATAACCAAATTTTTTAAAATCTGCCTATTCAAACTATTCTCTTTAAAAAACAGTTTTTTTTAAAACAATCTTTTTAAAAGTAGCGACACTGGCTCTTTTCTATTTGCGGGCTTTCTTTATTGATCTTGAGCAGCAATGCCACCATCACCAGACTGATGAGCATCGAGGAGCCACCATAACTAAAGAATGGCATGGTCAGGCCTTTGGTTGGCATCGCACCCATGTTCATTGCCGCGTTGATAATCGTTTGTGCAATAAAAATAATACCAATACCAAAAGCAGTATAGCTCATACGCATTTGCCGGCGTTTTAGCGCATTATAACTGATGCGCATGGCGCTACCGATGATGAGTGCTTCTAATATGAGAACCATCGACACACCGACGAATCCTAACTCTTCACCCGTGATGGCTAATAAAAAGTCGGTATGTGCCTCAGGTAAATGCGCGAGCTTCTGTACACTTTCGCCATAGCCGACCCCCGTAAACTCACCGCGTCCAAAGGCAATCAAACTGCGTGCCAGCTGATAGTCAGTGTCTTGAATATCATCAAAGGGATCTAAAAAAGATAATGCCCGTGTCAGTCGATACTGCACCATCGTGACTGCTAGCACACCCAATACACCAACGACGGCTGCAAGCGCGACAAACTGCTTATACGGAGCACCAGCAATATAAAATATCGCGAATACTGTGCCCACAATCACCACTAAAGAACCAAAATCAGGCTGTAATAATAATAAAAAAGTGAGTAAGCCAATAACTAAAGAGATTCGCAAAAAGCCATCCCAACCGTTACGCACCTCAAAAGAGCGCCGCACCACAAAGTCAGCCACAAAAACTACGACGACTAGCTTCGCTAACTCTGCAACCTGAAAGTTAATCACTCCTAAGTCTAACCAACGTTTTGAGCCATTAATCGGTGTACCAAAGAGTGTTGCCACTAGCAGCGCACCTGTCACTGCCAATAATATAAACTGTGTCTCGGTTTGATACAGTGTTTTTAATGGCACAAAATAATAAGGTATCGCTGCAGCAAGTAAGCCGATACCCATATATAGCAGTTGGTTCTCAAAAAAATGCAACTCTGTCATTCCGCGACTGAGCGCGAAAGGAATGGAAGCAGAGGCGACCATTAACAAGCTGAGTACCATCATACAGCCGACACTAGACAATAATATAGCGCGGGCTGAAGGCCAAGACAGAACACCATCTGAGTCAGAAGTTGAGCGAGAATTTTGCGAAAAACGAGAAAGAAAAGAGAGCGCCATAATATTTTAAGTACACTAACAAACAAAAAACACGGCGTTTATAAAACGCCACCGTTGAGACTTTAAAAGTCAGCTATTCCGTTGTTGACAGTAGCAGTAATTCATAACCAAAACAATCATTTATACTGCCATTATTAATATTCAATAGCAGTATCAGCAGGATTGTTATTAGCAACCACTCGCTCGACCAGTTGAATAAAGTGTTCGCCACGTGCAGCGTAGCTGGCATACTGATCAAAGCTCGCACAGGCTGGTGATAGCAGCACTGCTTTTACTTGCGACAAGCTACTAGCCGTAAGCTGTTCAATGGTTGCAAACGCACTCTCTAGCGTTTGACACTGATGTAGCACCACCTCATCGCTTAACTCTGCAGCGTGTAGATGCTGCTCAATTTGCTTGCCGTCTTCACCGATGCATAATACTTGGCTGACATATTGGTTAATCAGAGGCGTCAACTCACCAAACTGCTGTCCTTTGCCTTGACCACCTAATATCAATAGCAGCTTACCATCTTTGGGAGCATAGACTGCCCCTAGCCCTTCGATGGCGGCCATGGTCGAACCAATATTGGTGCCCTTTGAGTCATTGAAGTAATCAATACCTGCAGCGCTCGCCACGTACTGACAACGATGTTCAAGACCTGTAAAGCGCTGTAAAGTACCAAGCATACTATCAAGAGGCAGTCCAGCAAGCTCGCCCAATGCAAGAGCCGCTTGCGCATTTAACAGATTATGGCGGCCTTTGACTAGCAGCTTGTCAGCGGATAATAAACGCTCTGTGCCACGCGCCAAATAAATCTGCCCGTCAGGATCCGTAATCAAGCCATATTGACTTTTGTCAGGAGCATGGATACCTGTACTTATTCGCGGCAAATTGTCAGCGACCAAAGGCCGCGTCAAGGCGTCTTCACGGTTAATCACTACCGACTTGGCACCTTGAAAGATGCGATGTTTGGCTTGATGATAACCCAGCATATCACCATGGCGATCCAGATGATCAGGCGACATATTGAGAACAGTCGCCACCTGTGCACCCAAATTGGTCACAGTCTCTAATTGAAAACTGGATAGCTCAAGCACAGCCAAAGTCATATCACTGTTAGACAGCAGGTTCAATGCTGGCACGCCAATATTTCCGCCAACACCAACATTGATGCCGGCATCAGCAGCCATCTCTCCTACCAAAGTCGTCACGGTGCTTTTGGCATTGGAGCCTGTAATAGCTACTATGGGCACCTCACAGGCTTCACAAAAAAGCTGAATATCGCTTACTACAGGAATATTAGCTTGCCGTGCGGCAGCAACAGCGTCCGTTTCTAAAGAGATACCAGGGCTGATAATAATACGTGCCGCTTGTTGCAGCAGCTCTGCATCAATCGCACCGAACA
Source organism: Psychrobacter sp. H8-1 (assembly GCF_904846575.1). Classification (NCBI taxonomy): domain Bacteria; kingdom Pseudomonadati; phylum Pseudomonadota; class Gammaproteobacteria; order Moraxellales; family Moraxellaceae; genus Psychrobacter; species Psychrobacter sp. H8-1. The sequence continues at coordinate 9,345 of NZ_CAJHBG010000001.1, read as the reverse complement.
GCCGAATCTCAACCGCTGCAGGTAGCTCTTTCGCCAATGCAGGTGCGGATTGCTTATCGGTGACCGCTACTCGGTAGCCTTTTTCGCTCAGATAACGCGCAGCCGACAACCCTGACTGCCCTAATCCGACCACCACTTGTAGACCATCGCCTTTATAGATGAGTGTTTCTGGTGTTGCGAGGGTTGTCATATACTTTCCTTTTATAGTGCTTTTTAGCTATAGTGCCTTATAACGCCATGTCATCCGCTATCGAAAATCAGCGATTGTCTAAATCTGTATGCAACCATTATAAAACAGGTGTGGTAAACACAGGATTATTAAATTGACAGTGAGCATCATAACGGTATCGTTCATTTTTCGGTACTGCTTTTTTGCCACTTTGTGCTATTATGCGCATAATTTTATATTAAGTTACTGAAGTTTGAACTGGACATTTCATTTTGTGTGCCAGTTTAGCATGATGTGACCTTTATCATGTGATGGTCTCGCCATATTCAGCAACTGCTCACTACGTCATGACATTGCGGCAAACGCATGTTTATGTTTGTTTTGCCTACCTTATCTGACACTCTATCTACCACGATCATTCATCGTGGTCATTTATGCACTACCTTAAGTTTTTTATCAAATTTTACTATCGGCAATACGGTAAATGCTTCAGTAGCCATTTTAGTTACGAAGCTTTGATAAGCTTTATATAACCTCTGAGGATAATGCAAGTGCAAGACCGCTTAACAGTATTGATTTGTTAAGCGACGTGGTAATGAAAGTCTGAGTGGTCGGTATTGTCCATAGACTATTATTGTCTATGAGTGATACGCCTACCAGATAACGATTACTTTTTTGCCCTTAACTATATGTAGTTTAATTATGACGTCTCTTTTTGATAATTTGCATGACGAATGGTTCTCCAATATACGCGGCGATACTCTGTCGGGAATAGTGGTCGCACTGGCATTGATTCCAGAAGCCATTGCTTTTTCTATTATCGCTGGTGTCGATCCAAAAGTTGGGCTGTATGCCTCGTTTTGTATCGCGGTGGTGATTAGCTTCGTCGGTGGTCGTCCTGGGATGATTTCAGCAGCGACAGGGGCTATGGCACTGGTCATGGTAGATTTGGTTGCTGACCATGGTCTACAATACTTGCTTGCCGCCACCTTATTGTGCGGTGGTATTCAAATTGTAATGGGTATCTTAAAACTTGGTAACCTGATGCGCTTTGTCTCTCGTTCAGTGGTGATTGGCTTCGTCAACGCCTTAGCGATTTTGATATTTGCCGCGCAGCTACCAGAGCTGAACCCAGCGACTGAACGGGTTGGCATGACAGTATATATGATGACGGCAGCAGGCTTGGCTATTATCTATCTGTTTCCACTGATTCCCAAAATTGGACGCGTCGTTCCCTCGCCGCTCATCTGTATCGTGGGTCTAACCGCAGTGGCTCTATACATGGGACTAGATATTCGTAATGTCGGCGATATGGGCGACTTACCAGATACCCTGCCTGTGTTTTTGTTTCCAGATATTCCGCTAAACCTCAATACACTATTAATCATTGCACCCTACTCTATTGCACTGGCTGTTATCGGTTTGCTTGAGTCTATGATGACCGCTACTATCGTCGATGAGCTAACGGACACGCCAAGTGATAAAAACCGTGAGTGCCGTGGTCAAGGTATTGCCAACGTCGTCTCAGGCTTCTTTGGCGGTATGGCTGGTTGTGCGATGATTGGCCAATCGATGATCAACGTAAAGTCTGGCGGGCGTACCCGTCTGTCGACCTTGATAGCAGGTGTGGTGTTACTGATCATGGTGGTATTCTTGAGCGACTGGGTCAGTCAAATACCAATGGCCGCGTTAGTCGCAGTCATGATCATGGTCTCTATTGGTACCTTCAACTGGCAGTCTATCCGTGAATTCAAAACGCATCCGATGTCATTTAATATCGTGATGTTAGCAACCGTTTTGACCACCGTATTTACTCATAACCTTGCTTACGGTGTCGGCGTCGGCGTGTTACTGTCTGCCTTATCATTTGCCAATAAGATTGGGCAGTTCTTGACCATATTTAGTGAGTATGATGACAGCAATAATACTCGATACTACTATGTACAAGGTCAAGTATTCTTTGCCTCCACCACCCAGTTTCTTGATAGCTTTGATACCAAAGAGGCGCTCGATAACGTTCAAATTGATGTGAGTAAAGCACACTTTTGGGATGTGACTGCCGTGGATACTTTGGACAAGCTGGTCATGCGCTTGCAACGCGAGGGAATAGATGTCAAGGTGGTTGGCTTGAATAGTGCCAGTCGCACCCTCATTGATCGCTTCTCTGTCCATGATCGCCGTGATATCGGCCTATTAGACTAGAGCGTAATCTGCGGAATTTGACCGTGTTTTTATTATTGAGATAATGTGGTTGCCTTATGAGTAACTTAAAACCAGACAGTGTGATTGCTTGTTTAGATTGTCCTGATCATGTGCAAGCGGTATTGGTTGCTAGCATGTGGGCGTCTACGCGCCTACAAGCACCCATTGGGCTACTTCATGCCGTGCCAAGCTTGCAACAAAAGGCCGCTATCAATTATTCAGGTTGTCTGAATATCGATGATGAAAGTGCGCTGCTGGATAACTTTACCAGTCATGAGCATCAAGGCAACTCTGAGCTCAAGGCGCAAGGTCGACTGCTCTTACATCAAGCAGCAGCCTATTGTGAGCAACATTTGCACAAGCGCAAGGTCTACAGCCTGCATCGACATGAAACCCTGAGCGAAAGCATTGATTATGTCGATGAAATGTCACAGCTCATTGTCATTGGCCATCATGTCACCTGCAGATCTACGTTGGGTCAACTCATACGCCCAAGTCTGTGCCCTATTTTGGTGACTCACACAACATTTGTGCCCCCAAAGAGTGCACTATTTGCTTTTGATAACCGTGCTACCTCCCACAAAATGTTGAATTGGTTATGTAAAACGCCACTTGTACGCGCGTTAACCATTCATATCGTCATGGTTGGTAAAGAAAACTCTGAAAACTGCGACGCGCTGCGTGAAGCTTATGCCCGCCTCAAGCAAGCAGGTATCAATTGCAAAAAATCCTTACTAGACTGCCGCGATGTTAGCGCTGCCTTAAACTACTATCAAAGCGAGCACGACATCGACCTTCTGATGTCAGGTGCCTTTGGTCAATCACGGCTACGTGAGCTGCTGCGAGGCAGCGATACTGAAAAGCTATTGGGTAGCACCAAAACCTCTTATCTACTGTTTCCTAAAACTTAATACTTTGGTTTCTCATCCCTTATAACCTCTAGCCTTCAGGCTTTGTTATCATAACTGCGGCAATCCCATTTTTAATATTCTTGTACATTCTGCTCTAGGTTTTTGCCATTAGAGCAGCGTACACTTTTCGCGTATCTTGTACTATCACCACAAACCTCTCTACAAGCGGCCCTGTACTTGCTATTTTTTAGCAATTCATCACAGGATAGCCTCCCCGCAACACGAAAAAGTTGGTTATAATAAAGCCCTCGTTGAATCTAACGTCGCAGGCGACTCCACTGCACTTGTTCTATATTGGCTGTATTTTTATTGGGGTTTTCATCCGTCATTCTTGCATTATGTATCCATAACAGTAGTCATTTAAGAAGCAATTAAGCCCAAGCGATTCTCCCCCTTGAGGATCTTTGGCACATTTCTTGAATAACTTACTGTAAGCATGGTAAAGGCATGATGCTCTAAAAGTCTGCAATAACCTGCGACATCATTTAAATAAGGAAGTTTCTTATGAAGCTAATCACTGCGATTCTAAAACCATTTAAGCTCGATGACGTACGTGAAGCGTTATCTGACATTGGCGTTAAAGGCGTTACCGTCACTGAAGTTAAAGGGTTTGGTCGTCAAAAAGGACATACCGAGCTGTATCGCGGTGCTGAATACGTGGTGGACTTTTTGCCAAAGGTCAAAGTCGAAGTCGCCGTCATTGATGAGATGGTTGAGCCTGCGATTGAAGCCATCACTCGCATCGCCAGCACCGGTAAAATCGGCGATGGCAAGATTTTTGTCACGCCACTTGAGCAAGTCATTCGTATACGTACGGGTGAAACAGGTCCTGATGCTATCTGATAGCTATCAACGCTATTAGACAGATAAACAGCCTTGCCCACTATTGGTGCAAGTATGATTTAAAGATCGCAACTGCTCAATGAAATACATTTAAAAGCAAGCCTAACTATCGCATTGTCAATTCAAGGGGGAATTAAGATGCAAAGTCAGATTTTTGAGCTACAATACGCACTCGACACGTTTTATTTTTTGGTATGTGGAGCACTGGTCATGTGGATGGCCGCTGGCTTTACAATGTTAGAAGCTGGCTTGGTTCGATCAAAAAATACAGTTGAGATTCTCACTAAGAATATCTCACTATTCGCCACCGCTTGTACCATGTACATGATATGCGGTTATGCCATTATGTATGATGGCAACCTCTTTCTAAGCGGTATCGCAGGTGGTGAGACCTTGGTAAATGATGCCTTGATAGCGTCAGCTAGTAACGGCTTTGATGGGGATTCGGTCTACTCTGCAGCGTCTGACTTCTTCTTCCAAGTGGTCTTCGTCGCTACCTGTATGTCAATTGTCTCAGGGGCTGTTGCTGAGCGCATGAAACTCTGGGCTTTTTTGCTATTTGCCGTTGTGATGACCGGCTTTATCTATCCTTTAGAAGGCAGCTGGACTTGGGGTGAAAAGGACGTCTTGGGCTTGTTTAGCTTAAGCGAAATGGGGTTTTCTGACTTTGCTGGATCTGGTATCGTCCATATGGCAGGGGCTGCTGCTGCACTATCAGGTGTATTGCTTTTAGGCGCACGTAAAGGCAAGTATGGTCTTAACGGTGAGATTCGTGCTATTCCAGGAGCGAATCTACCTCTAGCCGCACTTGGTACGCTTATTTTATGGATGGGCTGGTTTGGTTTTAATGGCGGCTCGGTTCTCAAGCTAGGTGATGTCGCCAGTGCCAACTCGGTCGCTATGGTATTTGTGAATACCAACGCGGCGGCAGCAGGCGGCGCTATTGGTGCTTTGCTGCTAGCGCGTGCTATCTTTGGCAAAGCAGACTTAACCATGCTCTTAAATGGTGCGCTGGCAGGTCTGGTCGCGATTACCGCAGAGCCTTCAACCCCGTCAGTACTACAGGCCACTATGTTTGGTATCTGTGCTGGTGTCATTGTCGTGATATCCATTCTGGCTTTAGATAGAATCAAAATCGACGATCCAGTTGGTGCTATTTCGGTACATGGAGTTGCTGGTCTCTTTGGCCTATTAATTGTACCTATTACTAATTCCTCAGCCAGCTTCCTCGGTCAAGTCGTAGGTGCAGCCACTATCTTTGCTTGGGTATTTATTACCAGCGCCATAGTGTGGGCGATTATTAAAGCAGTGATTGGTTTGCGTATATCTAAAGAGCATGAATACGAAGGTGCTGATATAGCAGAGTGCGGAATGGAAGCTTATCCTGAATTCACTCATTGAGCACATAAGTAAATAAAGTAATATGCTATATAAAGCGATAAAAAAACCCGCATAACCGATTGGTCATGCGGGTTTTACTATTCTTAACTGACTGCTTTTATCTGACTGAGTTTTTTATGGTATTTTTTAATACAATATATCAATCAAGCAGAGTAGACATAAAAGGCTTACTTCTTTTTCCACGTTTGGCTACGTGAGAATGGGCCTAGGTAACCTTTTAGATTGAGGGTATTACCTTCCAAACTTGCGGTCATACGATAGGTTTTGTTTTTCTCAGGATCAGTGATATTACCACCGCTATACTTACCGCCACCGTCAGCTTTTAGACCAGAAATAACTGTCATGCCAACGTGCTTTTTGCCTTTTTCTGAGACAGTGCTGATGAGCTTACCGGTCAATACACCATTCGATTCAGTGATTTTGACCACACCCTTAGGCTTGCCGTCATCAAAGGTCTGCCAAGTAGTGTTGGCTAACGGATCAGCAGCGAATGCCATAGTGGCCATGCTGATACCAGCAACTGCTAACATAGATTTTGTAAATAGTTTCATAGATCGACTCCTTTCTTACAATGATTATTCAAAACATGATAGTTTTGCGCTTTTCCTATGCTATCGCTTGCCGATTACTAATAGTTATTAGTCATTTGAATCACACAGGCGATATCATTGATTTATCCATTATAGACAAAATTTTTACTTTGCCTAGTAATTTCTTTATAGCTTAACACTTCTATAATTTATCACTATATCAAATAGTTACAAGAAGGGATTGTCAATACTTTCATCTGATTGGTCATTTTTTTCTTTTGACGAAAGCGATTTTTTCATATTTTCATCTGATTTTTCAAAAGCTTGTAGTATTTTACTGGTGAGCTCATGCAGCTGTTTGGCTTGCTCATACCCTGACGCATCAAGATATAAATCTATGTCACCATAAATAATAATTTTATCTTCTTGGTTCTCTATGACCAGCTCACCAATCTGCATACTTTGATGGTTGTTCGCAAATGGATCAATCATGGTACTCTCCTCTATATTGACGAAACTAGGCGTTTCTAGCTTGCAGTTGCTCCATTAGCCATTCAAGTATGGCCCAGACAAACAATAGCCATATAGGCTCCTCACCTGAAGAGTCTGACTGGTCTATATCCTCACCTGCTTTTAAGGGTAGATCTAAAGCTTCTGCCTTGGTTTGCTGATCCAGCACAGGCAAAACGTCAATACCAGTCTCGGCGGCTAACGCGTCGATGCTAATAACTTCTATGCGCTCAGACTCATCATTTGGCGCGTAATACACACCTGCTTGATTAATCGCTGGTATATAAACTGCCTTAAAAAAATGACTGGGTACCAGTACACGTCCTGCCAGCTGCTTAGTTTTTTTATTGGTAAAGGCAACCCCTGTTACCGTATACACTTCACCATATTGCTGAGTAAGGTAGCGCGTTGCAGACTCAATATTACGCCAAATATAGCGGTTATTGCGCGGAGACTGCGGCGCAATATTGGCCAAACTAAAACTGTCATACTGCTGGCTACGATTGGCCATGTCACCATTCGGCGCTAAGTGCCCGCGATCATAGCCAGAGCCCGAGTAATCTGATAGTTTGGCGCGTGCTGAGGTTGGTAGGCGGCTCTCTTCATGAAAGCTGTCCTCACGGTCGATGGTCTTAGCTTGCTGTAAACGCTTGCGGGTCAAGTGCTCTGCTGACCAGAGCGGTGTACGTGAAACACCAGAGTACATGACAGAAAAACCATCAAAACACAGCGGATGGGTATTGGTATTGAGCTTATCATTGACGAATTCAGGATATATCCCAGCATAAAAAGACTGGTTGCACTGAGTAAAGTCATCAGCATACACCGATGACATGCTTAATATACCCAACATGACCATTACTATTGTCATTATTATGCGACTTTTCAGGCTATCTATGAGCCCATTCAAACTTACCATGCGGTTTCTTACCATTTATGCTTGCCAATACGAAGACGCTATCCTAGCAGGCGTTTACCAATAAAGAAAGATAAGGCGCAAACCGTGACATTTCAAATCTTATCCGCTATACTTAGCCATTCAAAAATCGGTGAAGTGGGTGAGTGGCTGAAACCGCACGCCTGGAAAGTGTGTATACGTTCATAGCGTATCGAGGGTTCGAATCCCTCCTTCACCGCCAATCTTATAAAATCTTATTTTTCCTAGCTTGTCCTAAACTATCCTATATACATCTTAAACCCTTTAAATATAACGCGTCTAGCGTTTTTTTTATGTCTATCGTTTTCCCAGTCTATCCGAACATAACCCATCTATCCCGTGACTTGTGTTGGTCTATCTGTTGGTCTATGATTTCATTAGACCTCAAAAAGACCAACATTTAGGCTTTATAATTCAGCTTTAGACCAACTTTTTAGTTGTAACGCTTGAATCATATGGCTTGTAGCCACAGGAATAGACCAACATGCTAAGCGATAGTAAGATCCGCAAGCTTAAACCAAGTGAAAAATGCACGCCTTCGCGTCCTGACAAATACAGCGATCAGTACGCAGTACGGGCACAAAAACATGGATAAGCGCTTATCGCTTTGATAACAAGCAGACGCGTATGACGCTTGGCACCTACCCCATTATGTCATTGTCTGAAGCAAGACAGGCCAACACTGAGATAAAGGCTCTGCTAGCTGACGGTATCGATCCAAAGAACAAAAAGCGTCAAGATAAGCTTGCGAATATCCACGCACAAAAATTCAATGATTATGCGTTAGAATGGCTCGCTGAGCGCCAGCGTAACGTCAAGCCTCGTACTTATCAGCAAGACTATAACCGTATGCATAAAGACGTGTTGCCACACTTTGAAGGCATCGTACTAAAAGATGTGAGCTTTGAAGATTGCCGATCAATGGCAGATGAGATCGAAAAGCGTGTGAACAAAGACGGTGAGCCGCCACGTGAGGTGACCAGACGCACTATCGATCTGGTGGCTAATGTTTTAAGACGTGCCAAACGCGAGCGCATCATTGACCAAAACCCAATCGATGATCTAAAAGCACTCTACCCTAAAGCCAAAAGCCAGCACATGAAGCATGTAGATATACATGAGCTGCCTGCCCTACTCCAAGCTATCGAGGGCTATTATGGTCATGATCAAACCCGCTTAGGTATGAAGTTTTTAGCTTATTCATTTTGCCGCACCATTGAGCTACGTATGATGAAATGGGCACATATTGATTTTGCTAACCGTTTATGGCGTGTTGATATCGATAACCTTAAAATTGCCCGTAAGCATGTCGTACCATTGTCAGACCAAATGCTTGCGGTGCTAGAAGAAATGAAAGCTATCACGGGGCAATATGAGTACGTGTTCTACCATACAGGTATGCATCAGCCCTATAGTGAGGAATTCATTAATAATGCACTAGATATACTAGGATATGCTGGTAAACAAACTGGACATGGCTTCCGTCATATCGCATCTACCAACCTCAATGAGCTTGGCTATATGGGTGACGCCATTGAGAAGCAAATGGCGCATGATAAAAAAAGTAGCATACGTGCGGTTTATAACCACGCGCAGCATTTAGAGGAGCGCCGTAAGATCATGCAGGTCTGGGCAGACTTTTTAGACCTACTCAGAGACACAGGCGAGGTTGTAGACTTTCAGACAGCGCGGCAGCAGATTGAAAATTCTTTAGCTAAATATGAAGATGGATTAACTAAACATAAGAAAAATATAATGATCAAAGCTTTATTAAACCAGGGGTTAACTAGAGAGGATCTAAAACGCTTTATGATCGAAAGCGAAGGTATACCGAATTGAGCC